>NZ_JBIVLZ010000001.1:2358-2999202 GCF_044752825.1 Microbacterium sp. NPDC088619
GGCTGATGCTGATGCTGATGCTGATGCTGATGCTGATGCTGATGCTGATGCTGATGCTGATGCTGATGCTGATGCTGATGCTGATGCTGATGCTGATGCTGACGTGGATGACGCCGACGTGGATGGCGAAAACGCTACGGACGTCGATGTTGCTGACGCTGACGAGCCTGAGCCTGAGCCGTCCATCGACGACGAGGTCCGTGAGCTGCTCGGCGAAGACGACGCTGACGCCGACGACTCGAACGCGAACGCGAACGACACAGTCGCGGACTCCGCAGCATCCGATTCGCCGAAGGAGGCGTAGTGGGGCTGTTCTCCAAGAAGCCCGCGTTGCGCACCCCGCTCGACGGCGTGGACGCCGTGCTGGCTGATCTGGATGGCGTCGTCTACGCGGGCCCTGGTGCTCTGCCGCATGCGGTGGAGAGCCTCAACGCCGCGGCGTCGACCGCGCGGCTCGGGTACATCACGAACAACGCGTCGCGTACAGACGCGTCGGTCGCCGAGCACCTGAGCAGCCTGGGTCTCGACGTGGCACCCGCTGACGTGATCACCAGTCCGCAGGCCGCGATGCGGCTGCTGGCCGGTATCGTCCCGCCACCCGCCACACTTCTGATCGTGGGCGGAGCAGGACTCGTCGACGAGGCGGAGAAGGCGGGCTACACCGTCACTCGCAGCGCCGAAGATGCTCCGGACGCCGTCGTACAGGGCTTCGCCCCCGAGGTCGCGTGGACGGATCTCGCCGAGGCGGCTTTCGCGCTGAAGGTCCCGGAGGAGGAGGGCGGCATCCCGTGGATCGCCACCAACACCGATTGGACGATCCCCCGGGAGCGCGGCGTCGCCCCGGGCAACGGGACGCTCGTGTCTGCTGTGCACACAGCGATCGGCCGGCTCGCCACCGTCGCCGGCAAGCCGGAGACCCCGATCTTCGAAGAGGCGACAGCGCGATTCGGGGCGAAGAAGCCGCTGTTCATCGGCGACCGCCTCGACACGGACATCCTCGGGGCCGTCCGCGCAGGAATCGACTCTGCTCTGGTGCTCACCGGCATCGATCGACCGAAGCACGTGCTCGCCGCGCCTGAGGGGTCGCGCCCGAAGTACATCCTCAGCGACCTTCGCGAACTGCACCAGCCGTACCCGGAGGTGACGTCGAAAGACGGAGTCCACTCGGTCAACGCCGCGTCCGTGCGTGTCGTCGGCGCCGACGTCGAGATCATCGCGGAGGGAGATTCGCAGATCGATCTGCTTCGTGCCGGCGCATCCGCGATCTGGGCATCCGGAACACCGGTGTTCGTGCTGCGAGTGCCCGAGCGCCTCTACGACGACCCGTTCCATCGGCCCTGACCGGCGTGCGTCGCGTCGCCGTGCCTCCGCCGACGTGTCGGCGCCGCCGCGTACAGTAGAAGCGTGAGCGATGAGACGACAAACGCACCGACCGACGGTCTGTGGAGTCGCCTGCGCCTGATCGAGGGGCAGCCTCTCGCTGCCAGGGCAGACGCATACTCCGGGCTGCACGACGAACTGTCCCGCCGCCTCGACGGCGGTGCGAAGCTCGACCAGCGCGACGCGCCGGGCTCCCGATGACGCGACTCGACGCCGCCCTCGCCGCGCGAGGTCTCGCTCGCTCGCGCACGCACGCTGCGACGCTCATCGCAGGCGGTCTCGTCAGCATCGACGGCCGCCCTGTCGTGAAGGCCTCGACGCCGGTCACGGACGCCTCGGAGCTCACTGTGGCAGGCGCCGATCATTACGTCGGTCGGGGAGCGCACAAGCTGATCGCCGCTCTCGACGGATTCGGAATCTCTGCCGAAGGCCGCCTCGCGCTGGACATGGGTGCGTCCACCGGCGGTTTCACACAGGTGCTTCGTGAGCGCGGAGCGCGGCGTGTTCTTGCCGTCGACGTGGGGCACGACCAGATGGCCGCAGCCGTGGCATCCGACGCCGGCGTCGTGGTCGTCGAGGGCTACAACGTCCGCCACATGACTCCCGAGAACCTGCAGGAGGTCACTGGCGAACCGGAGGCTCCCGACCTCATCGTCGGCGATCTGTCGTTCATCTCCCTCGAGCACGTGCTGCCTGCGGTCGCCTCGGTCGCCGCGGCGAGTGCAGACATCGTCCTGCTCGTGAAGCCGCAGTTCGAAGTCGGGCGCACCGCGGTGCGCGGTGGACTCGTCACCGATCCGGCCACGCGGGCGGACGCGGTCGCGCGGACAGCGTGGAGCGCGTGGGATGCCGGACTGAGCATGCTCGGCATCCTGACCTCGCCGATCCTCGGAACGCACGGCAACTCGGAGTATCTCCTGCACCTCGCGCCGGGGCGCGGCAGCGATCCGTCAGAATGGTCAGACCGCATCAACGCACTGGCAGGGAGACGATGAACGAGCGCAACATCCTGGTCGTCGCCCACGCCGGCCGGGAGGCCACCGTCGAGGCGGCCCGCAAGGTCGTCGACGAACTCCGCGGTGCCGGCGCGCGCCCGGTGCTCCCACCCGATGAGAGCGGCGATCTGCGAGCCGTCGACCCCCATTTCGCCGATGTCGACATACTCGGCGAGACGGTGCAGCAGGACGAGCTCGAACTCGCGATCGTACTCGGCGGCGACGGCACGATCCTGCGCGCCGCCGAACTGGTGCGCGGCTGCTCGGCCCCCGTGCTCGGCATCAACATGGGCCACGTCGGATTCCTCGCCGAGATCGACCGGGACGACATGGATGCCGCTGTGCGGCGCGTCATCGATCGCGACTACGAAGTCGAAGAGCGCCTGGCGCTGTCGGTGCGCGTCAAAGACGTCGACGGTGCCGTCGTGTACGAGACCTTCGCGCTCAACGAGGCCACGGTCGAGAAAGCCAGCCGAGAGCGGATGATCGAGGTCGTGCTCGAGATCGACGGTCTTCCCCTGTCGAGCTTCGGCTGCGACGGCATGGTCGTGTCCACGCCGACCGGATCGACGGCCTACAACTTCTCGGCGGGCGGACCGGTGATCTGGCCCAGCGTCGAGGCCATCGCGGTCGTGCCGCTGTCGGCTCATGCGCTGTTCGCCAAGCCGCTCGTGGTCAGCCCCGACGCTGCCGTGGCCATCGAGATGCTCGAGGGCACGTCGGGCTCCGGCATCCTCTGGTGCGACGGCCGCCGCTCGCATGACCTGCCTCCGGGCGCACGTGTCGTGGTGCGCAAGTCCTCGCGTCCGGTGCGTCTGGCGCGCCTGCACCCCACGGAGTTCACCAATCGACTGGTGCGCAAGTTCCAGCTGCCGGTCGCCGGATGGCGCGGACAGGGGGCGGCCTCGTGATCGAGGAGATGCGGATGCAGGGACTCGGCGTGATCGCCGACGCCGTGCTGCCCCTGGGCGCCGGATTCACCGCGATCACCGGCGAGACCGGCGCGGGCAAGACCATGGTCGTGACCGGCCTCGGGCTGCTGCTCGGGCAGCGGGCCGACTCCGGAGCCGTACGAGCCGGTGCGGCACAGGCATCCGTTGCTGGTGTGTGGATCGTGCCTGAGACGGGCGACGTCGCCGACATCGTCGCCGATGCCGGGGGAGAACTCGAGCCTGCAGGCTCCGGGGTCGCTGAGCTGTACGTCTCCCGCACATTGAGCGCCGAGGGCCGCAGCCGCGCGAGCGTCGGAGGACGCGCGGCGCCGGCGGGAGTGCTGTCTGCTCTGGCCGAGGAGCTGGTCGTCGTGCACGGTCAGTCCGAGCAGCTGAGGCTGCGCTCCTCCGCGGCGCAGCGCGATGCCCTCGATCGCTTCGGAGGCGCGCCGATCGCCAAGGCGCTGGACGCCTACACGTCGTCGTTCACGCGGTGGCGCGAGCTGGATGCCGAGATCGCCGACATCACCGAGAACCGCGACCGCCGAGCCGAAGAGGCATCACGCCTCCGCGAAGCGCTCGCACTCATCGAGGCCGCTGCTCCCGAACCGGGGGAGGACGTCGAGCTGTCCGCGCGGGCAGAACGTCTGGCGAACGCCGAAGAGCTGCGACTGGCCGCCACTCTCGCGCACAGCGCCCTCTCGAGCGAAGAAGGCGAGCCGGATGCGTCCGCTCTGATCGCCGAAGCCCGTCGGGTGCTCGAGCGCGTCTCCGACACCGCTCTCACCGACATCTCGGCCGCTCTCGCCGACATCGGCTACCGCATCGCCGATGTCGCAGGGCAACTCTCGGCCTACCTCGCCGATCTCGATGAGACAGGACCGCACGAGCTGGCGGCCGTCGAAGAGCGACGGGCAGCTCTGGGCACTCTGATCCGCGCGCACGGTTCTTTGGATGAGGCTCTCGAGCTCTGGCAGACGGGATCGACGAGGCTCGCTGAGCTCGACGACGACGGCGAGCGACTCGAGCGCCTCGAAGCCGAACGCGATGCCGCCCGTACGGATCTCGATGCACATGCTGAGGCCCTGACGGCGGAGCGCACAGCGGCTGCCTCTCGGCTCGGCGTAGCCGTCAGCGAGGAGCTCCACGCGCTCGCGATGCCGGATGCGACCCTCGAGGTCGCGGTGACACCGGGCACGGAGAGCGCGCACGGTCGCGACGACGTCGCCATCCTGCTCGCACCCCACCCGGGGGCCGAGCCCCGCGCTGTCGGCAAGGGTGCGTCGGGCGGTGAGCTCTCGCGCGTGATGCTCGCGATCGAGGTCGTCATCGCCGGAACCGACCCCGTGCCGACCTTCGTGTTCGACGAGGTCGATGCCGGCATCGGCGGTGCCGCGGCGATCGAGGTCGGCCGACGACTCGCCCGACTTGCAGAGAAGTCCCAAGTGATCGCGGTGACGCACCTCGCTCAGGTCGCCGCGTTCGCCACCAACCATCTCTCGGTCGTCAAATCCAGCGACGGCGCAGTCACCGCATCGAGTGTCCGCCGTCTCGAGGGGCAGGAGCGCGAGGCCGAGATGGCCCGACTGCTGTCCGGATTGACCGATTCGGATGCCGCCATCACCCACGCCCGAGAACTTCTCAGCCTCGGCACCCTCACCTCCTGATAGGATCGAAGCCCGTGATGAACTCTTCTTCTGCGGGGCCCAAGAACGACACGACCAAGCACATCTTTGTGACGGGTGGTGTCGTTTCGTCTTTGGGTAAAGGGCTGACTGCCGCAAGCCTCGGCAACCTCCTCACGGCCCGCGGACTCCGCGTCGTGATGCAGAAGCTCGACCCGTACCTCAACGTCGATCCGGGCACCATGAACCCGTTCCAGCACGGCGAGGTCTTCGTCACGGACGACGGCGCCGAGACCGACCTCGACATCGGACACTACGAGCGGTTCCTCGACATCAACCTGTCCGAGGCCGCCAACGTCACGACCGGCCAGATCTACTCTCAGGTGATCGCCCGCGAGCGCCGCGGCGAGTACCTCGGCGACACCGTGCAGGTCATCCCGCACATCACCGATGAGATCAAGCGCCGCATGCGGCTGCAGGCGACCGAAGACCCGCGTCCTGACGTGATCATCACCGAGGTCGGCGGCACGGTCGGCGACATCGAGTCGCAGCCGTTCCTCGAGTCGGCTCGTCAGCTCCGCCACGAACTCGGCCGCGACAGCGTGTTCTTCGTGCACGTGTCGCTGGTTCCGTTCATGGGCGCGTCCGGCGAGCAGAAGACCAAGCCGACGCAGCACTCCGTCGCGGCTCTCCGTCAGGTCGGCATCCAGCCCGACGCGCTCGTGCTGCGCAGCGACCGCCCGGTGAGCGAGAGCAACCGCAACAAGATCGCTCTCATGTGCGACGTCGACGCCGAAGGCGTCATCAACACGGTCGACCTGCCGAGCATCTATGACATCCCGTCGACGCTCAACGACCAGGGTCTCGACTCGTACATCGTGCGACGCCTCGGTCTCGATCAGAAGGCCGCCGACGAGGTCGACTGGACGCGCTGGAGCAAGGTGCTGCACGCCGTGCACAACCCCAAGCACGAGGTGACCATCGGTCTGGTCGGCAAGTACATCGACCTGCCCGATGCGTACCTCTCGGTGACCGAGGCGCTCAAGGCCGGCGGTTTCGCTCAGGAGACCAAGGTCAACATCCGCTGGATCCCGTCGGACCGCTGCGAGACCCCTGAGGGTGCGAAGGAGCAGCTCGGCGAGCTCGACGGCATCTGCGTCCCCGGTGGATTCGGCATCCGTGGCATCGAGGGCAAGCTGGGGGCGCTGAAGTTCGCGCGCGAGCAGGGCATCCCGACGCTCGGCCTCTGCCTCGGCCTGCAGTGCATGGTCATCGAGTATGCCCGTGATGTGGCCGGCATCGCCGACGCATCCTCGAGCGAGTTCGACCCGCAGACCACGGAGCCCGTCATCGCCACGATGGCCGAGCAGGTCGAGATCCTCGACGGCGGCGACCTCGGCGGCACCATGCGTCTCGGCCTCTACCAGGCCGCACTCGCCGAGGGATCCCTGGCGCGTGAGCTGTACGACGCACCCGAGGCCTCGGAGCGCCACCGTCACCGCTACGAGGTCAACAACGCCTACCGTGCGCGTCTCTCCGAGGCCGGTCTCGTGTTCTCCGGCGTGAACCCCGAGCTCGATCTGGTCGAATACGTCGAGCTGCCGCGCGACGTTCACCCGTACTACATCGCGACGCAGGCGCACCCGGAACTCCGCTCGCGTCCGACCGCCCCGCACCCGCTGTTCCGCGGGCTGGTCGGAGCCGCGATCGAACGTCACCGCTCCAGCGAGCTGTTCGACGTCGAAGCCGATGCGTGAGTTCGGCGGAGCCGATGCGTGAGTTCGGCGGAGCCGATGCATGAGTTCGGCGGAGCCGATGCCTGAGTTCGACGACCTGCGCGACGAACCCTTCGAACCGGAGGTTCTGCGCAGCGATCTCGTATACGAGGGTGCCGTGTGGAACGTCCGCGACGATCGGGTGCGGTACGGCGACGGAGAGATCCGCCGCCAGTACGTCGCGCACACGGGCGCCGTCGCGATCCTCGCTCTGGATGACGAGGGGCGGGTGCTGCTGATCCAGCAGTACCGGCATCCGATCCGTCACCGCGACTGGGAGCTGCCTGCCGGGCTGCTCGACGTGGCTGGCGAGGAGCCGCTCGAGGCCGCTCGACGCGAGCTCGCCGAAGAGGCGGATCTGGTCGCGGCGCACTGGGAGCCGCTCGTCTCGACGTGGACGACTCCCGGCGGGAACGACGAGCTCATCCACGTCTTCCTCGCCACCGGCGTCTCAGCGGCGCAGAACGCGCATGCTCGTGAGGACGAAGAGGCTGACATCCGCGTGGAGTGGATTCCGCTCGACGCCGCGGTCGCAGCGGTCCTCGACGGGCGGATGCGCAACGGCATCCTCGGCATCGGCGTGCTCGCGGCCGCGCAGAGGCTGCGCGACCGGAGCTGAGCATGCAGCTCGATCGAGCGTTGGACACCTATCTGCGCCACGTCACGATCGAGCGCGGTCTCAGCGATCACACGATCGCCGCGTATCGTCGTGATCTCGGTTCCTACGTCGAATGGCTGGATGCCGAGGGCATCACCGACACGGCGGAGATCAGCGCGGCCGTCGTCGGGCGGTTCATCGCCGATCGATCGGGCGCCGATCCTTCCCCGGCCGCGACGAGTCTTGCGCGGCTGCAGTCGTCCGTGCGCGGGTTGCACCGATTCCTGGCGCGTGAAGGCATAGAACAGGATGATCCGAGCGGCCGTCTTCGTCCGCCGAAGGCCCCTCGTCGTCTGCCCAAGGCGCTGACGATCGACCAGGTCGAGCGCCTGCTCGGCGCACCCAGCGCCGAAGATCCGATGGGGATCCGGGACAGGGCCCTCCTCGAGCTGCTCTATGCGACCGGCGCTCGAGTGTCCGAGGCCGTCGGTCTCGACGTCGACGACCTCGCCCACGGCGATGTGCTGCGCCTTCGGGGCAAGGGGTCGAAGGAGCGCATCGTGCCGATCGGCTCGTTCGCTCGTGTCGCGGTGGATGCGTATCTCACCAGGGTCCGCCCGGGGCTCGCGGCGAGGGGGCGAGCATCGGCCCGGCTCTTCCTCGGTGCACGCGGCGCCCCGTTGTCCCGACAGAGCGCATGGCTCATCATCCGCGCGGCGGCGGAGCACGCGCACATCACCGCCGAAGTGTCGCCGCACACGCTGCGGCACTCGTTCGCGACACACCTGCTGCAGGGCGGCGCCGACGTGCGTGTCGTGCAGGAGCTGCTCGGTCACGCCTCGGTCGCGACGACGCAGATCTACACCCACGTGTCGGTCGACACCCTGCGCGACATCTACGCCACATCGCACCCGCGCGCCCGCTGAGACAACGGCGCACGAGGCGAAATCGCGGGATCGCCGGGGCTGAGGCGGTGATCCCGTCGGTCGATCGGTAGACTCGACCGAGCACGAAAGAGCAGGAGAATCGGTGGCTGAGAACGCGGCGAAGTCCAGGGCGAAGACGTCGAAGAACGACGACACCCCCATGGGACCCACCGGGCGTCCCTATCACGGCTTCGCGACCCCTGAACCGCTCGCCTCGCACGGGCCCGCACGCATCATCGCGCTGTGCAACCAGAAGGGCGGCGTCGGCAAGACGACGACCGCGATCAACCTCGCAGCGGCCCTCGCCGAATACGGCCGCAAGGTGCTTGCAGTCGACTTCGACCCGCAGGGTGCCCTGTCCGCCGGACTCGGCATCCAGACGCACGACGTGCCGACCGTGTACGACCTGCTGCTCGACACGAAGCGCGATGCCCACGACGCGATCGTGCCTTCGGGTGTCGACGGTCTCGACGTGATGCCCGCGAACATCGATCTGTCCGCCGCCGAGGTGCACCTCGTGAACGAGGTCGCCCGCGAGACGATCCTCGCGCGTGTGCTCCGTCAGGTGGCGGGGGAGTACGACGTCATCCTGATCGACTGCCAGCCTTCGCTCGGTCTGCTCACGGTGAACGCGTTGACCGCGGCTCATGGCGTCATCATCCCGCTCGAGTGCGAGTTCTTCGCGCTTCGTGGTGTGGCGCTCCTGATCGAGACCATCGACAAGGTGCGAGACCGGCTGAACCCGTCGATCACGATGGACGGCCTTCTCGCCACCATGTACGACCCGCGCACGCTGCACTCGCGTGAGGTTCTCGAGCGTGTGGTCGAGGCGTTCGGCGACGATGTCCTGGAGACGGTGATCGGTCGCACGGTCAAGTTCCCGGATGCGTCGGTCTCCGGTGTGCCGATCACCGAGTTCGCTCCGGAGCACGCTGCCGCGCAGGCGTACCTGCGGCTGGCGCGGGAGCTGGTCACCCGTGGCGCTGTCGCCTGAGCTCGAGCCGTCAGACACACCGGCTCAGTCCGACACACCGGCTCAGTCCGTCTCGCCAGCAGAAGCGGCATCGGATCTCGATGTCGAGGTGATGGAAGAGGCTTCCATCTCGGACGACGGATTCCGCGTCTCGCTGTCGAACTTCGACGGTCCGTTCGATCTGCTGCTGAACCTCATCTCGAAGCACGAGATGGACATCACCGAGGTGTCGTTGAGCGCTGTCACGAACGAGTTCATCGCGTATCTCAAGGAGCTCGACGACGATGAGGAGCTCGACCAGGCCTCGGAGTTCTTGGTGGTCGCGGCGACGCTGCTCGATATGAAGGTGGCCGGTCTGCTTCCGCAGGGCGAATTGGTGGATGCCGAGGCCGTCGCGCTCCTCGAAGCCCGAGACCTGCTCTTCGCGCGCCTTCTGCAGTACCGCGCATTCAAAGAGGTGTCTGCCTGGTTCGCGCGCTGCCTGCAGCGCGAGGATCGGCGCCACGCGCGTGCAGTGAGGCTCGACGAGAAGCACCGGCGGAAGACGCCTGAGCTCGTCTGGTCACTCAGCGCCGATGATTTCGCTGCACTCGCTCTCCTGGCGTTCGCGCCGAAGGAGATCCCGCATGTGGGACTCGATCACCTGCACGCGCCGCTCGTCAGCATCCGCGAGCAGGCAGCCATCGTCGTCACGCTGCTTCGCGCTGCGGAGTCGGTGAGCTTCCGCGAGCTCGTCGCGGGCGTCAGCGAGCCGGGAATCGTGGTCGCGAGGTTCATCTCCGTGCTGGAGCTCTACCGGCACGCCGCCCTCTCCTTCGAACAATTGGAACCGCTCGGCGAGCTGACGCTGCGCTGGGCCGCCGACTCCTGGTCGGACGAGACACTGGCATCGCTGGGAGCCGACTATGACCGATGATGTGACTGAAGCGACGACCGGCGCTGCGACCGAGGACATAGTGCGCGAGTCGCCGCTGTCCGAGCGAATCGAGGCGATTCTGCTCATCATCGACGAGCCGATCGGCCTCGTCGCCCTCGCTGCGGCCGTGGGCTCGCCGGTGGCGGCTGTGCGGCAGACGATCGAGACGCTCGTCGACGACTACGACGGCAAGGGCCAGGGCCCGCGTCGGGGCTTCGAGCTGCGCGAGGTCGGCGGCGGATGGCGCCTCTACGTACGCGAGGACCACGACGACGTCGTCGCGGAGTTCGTCGGCGGGCAGGCGCCGGCGCGGCTTTCTCAGGCGGCCCTCGAGACGCTTGCCGTGATCGCCTACAAACAGCCGGTCACGCGCAGCCAGGTGGCGTCGATCCGAGCAGTGAATGTCGACTCGGTCGTGCGCACGCTGCTTGCTCGAGGCCTCATCACCGAGCTGTTCGCAGACTCCGAGACCGGTGCGATCAACTACGGCACGACAGATGAGCTCCTGCAGCATCTGGGCATCAACTCGCTCGACGAGCTGCCACCGATCTCTCCTCTGCTCGACGACGGCGCAGACGGTTTCGACGAAGGGACCATCCGATGATCTCGGTCGGTTCGATGACGTCCGCGCGCGCGGACGCGAGGCACAGATTCAGTTTCAACGAAGGGACCATCCGATGAGCGGCTTCGAGACACCAGAGGGCATCCGCCTGCAGAAGGTGCTGTCGGCGGCGGGCGTGGCCTCACGACGCGTGATCGAGCAGTACATCGTCGAGGGACGCATCCGGGTGAACGGGCAGACCGTCACCGAGCTCGGACGCCGCGTCGACCCCGAGACCGACCTCATCGATGTGGACGGCACCGCGGTGCAGCTCGATGTGTCGAAGCGCTACGTGATGTTGAACAAGCCGACCGGAGTGGTCAGCAGCCTTCGCGACGAGAACGGCAGGCCCGATCTGCGCGTCTTCACCGACGACTATGAGGAGCGCCTGTACAACGTCGGGCGACTCGATGCGGAGACCAGCGGGCTGCTCGTCCTGACGAACGACGGCGACCTCGCACACGTGCTCGCTCACCCGTCGTTCGGCGTCACCAAGGTCTACATCGCGAAGGTCGAGGGCGAGGTCACCGCGCAGACGATCTCGAAGCTCACCAAGGGCATCGATCTGGACGACGGTCCGATCGCGGCGGACAAGGCGCGCCTGCTCGACACCTCTCGTGGGTCGAGTCTCGTCGAGCTGACGCTGCACTCCGGACGGAACCGGATCGTCAGAAGGATGCTGGCGGCCGTCGGCCATCCGGTGACCGAACTCGTTCGCCGCCAGTTCGGTCCGCTGCACCTGGGAACCCTCCCGGTTGGGAAGACCCGCGAACTGACTAAAATCGAACTCGGCGCACTCTTGACTCTGTCGCGCCGTGATTCCGGTGTCGCCGAGGCGCCAGGCGAGCAACAGGAGAACGAGTGACCGATACGACGAGTGCGCCCGCGGGGGCTCGGAGTTCTGTCGCGCCGCGAACCGCGGCCAGGCTCTCCGGCACCGTACGGGTGGTCGGCGCCGGTCTGCTCGGCGCGAGCATCGGTCATGCACTTCGCGCCAAGGGCGTGGATGTGGTGCTCGCCGACACTTCGCCGGCGCAGCTGCGCCTCGCGATCGACTACGGAGCGGGCCGCTCGGCCGCCGACGACGACTCGCCAGCACTGATCGTGGTCGCCGTGCCGCCCGACGTCACGGCCGATGTCATCGAGTCGGAATTGACTCGTTTTCCGCACGCCGTCGTCACGGACGTGGCGAGCGTCAAACTCGAGCCCTTCCACAGTCTGCAGCGACGCGGAGTCGATCTGACCCGTTACATCGGCTCACACCCGCTCGCGGGGCGCGAGCGCGGCGGCGCGATCTCCGCGCGGGCAGACCTGTTCATCGGACGCCCGTGGGTCGTCTGCCGTGACGCCGACACCAAGGCAGCAGATCTCGCACTCGTCGAGGCGCTGGCTCTCGACGTCGGGGCGATGCCGCTCGAGATGACTCCGGAGGAGCACGACCGCTCGGTCGCGCTCACCTCTCACGTTCCTCAGGTCGTCGCGAGCCTGCTCGCCGGACGGCTCGCCGAGGCGGATGAGGGTGCGCTGCGGCTCTCCGGCCAGGGCGTTCGCGACACGACCCGCATCGCGGCATCCGCCCCTGAGCTCTGGGTGCAGATCCTCGGAGCGAACGCCGGGCCGGTGGTCGAGATCCTCGACGCTCTGGCATCCGACCTCCGGGAAGTGTCCGACGCGCTGCGCGCGCCCGAAGCTCCTGGCGCTCGGCGCGTGGTCGCCGAGACGATCCGACAGGGCAATGACGGTGTCGAGCGTCTCCCGGGAAAGCATGGACAGAACCAGCGGTTCGAGTCTCTCGTCGTGATGATCGACGACACGGCAGGACAGCTCGGTCGTCTGTTCGGCGAGCTCGGAGAGCTCGGCGTCAACGTCGAGGACCTGCGTCTCGAGCACTCACCGGGAGCACAGTTCGGACTCGCCGAGATCAGTGTCGAGCCCGCAGCGCTGCACGGCGCGATCACCGGACTCCAGGAACGCGGCTGGCGGATTGCAGGGACGACCAATGACTGACTTCATCGCGATCGACGGACCCGCAGGTTCCGGCAAGTCCAGTGTGTCCAAGGCAGTCGCCCGCACTCTGGGCTTCGGCTACCTCGACACGGGATCGGCGTATCGCGCCCTCGCCTGGCATGTGCTCGATCGAGGGGCCGATACGGCGGATGCCGCTGCGGTGCTCGACGCCGTCGCCGACTTCCCTGTGCGACTCGGTCTCGACCCCGACGATCGCACGGTGCGCGTCGGCGATGTCGACGTCACGGACGCGATCCGCGAACCCTCCGTCTCGGGCGCCGTCAGCGGCGTCGCCCGTGTCCCCGAGGTGCGCGACCAGGTCAACCGTCTGTTCCGCACCCTCGTCGCAGAGGCGCCATACCCGGCGGTCGTCGTCGAGGGACGCGACATCACCACCGTGGTTGCACCCGACGCCCCGGTGCGCATTCTTCTCACGGCTGCACCCGAGGTGCGCGCCGCACGACGTGCCGGCGAACTCGCCGGCGAGAACGCCGAGACCGTCGCGGCCGCACTGCACAAGCGCGACGCTTCAGACAGCGCCGTCGTCGACTTCCTGAACGCCGCAGAAGGCGTCGAGGTCGTCGATTCGACGGAGCTCGATTTCACACAGACCATCGACGCCGTCCTCGCGGTGATCGAACGAACCCGAGGAGTACACCATGGCTGACGACGAATACGAAGGCGGCCCCGACCAGCTCGCCGAGAAGATGGCGCAGCTCGACGAGCAGCTCGCCGAGGCACGTGCGGAGACGCTGCGCGCGGGCCTCGCCGACTACGACCTCGACGATGAGGATGCCGCGCTCCTCGCCGGCATCACGATGGGTGAGGACGGCATCCAGTTCTTCCCCGCATTGCCGGTGGTGGCGATCGTCGGTCGCCCGAACGTCGGCAAGTCGGCGCTCGTGAACCGCATCCTCGGCCGCCGCGAGGCCGTCGTCGAGGACACCCCCGGCGTGACCCGCGACCGCGTGACGTACAAGGCCGAGTGGGCCGACCGTCGCTTCTCGCTCGTCGACACCGGAGGTTGGGAACCCGACGCACGAGGCATCGACCGCTCGGTCGCCGCGCAGGCGGAGGTCGCGATCGACCTGGCCGATGTCGTGCTGTTCGTCGTCGACGCGATGGTCGGCGCCACATCGACCGACGAGCACGTCGTGAAGATGCTGCGCAAGAGCGGCAAGCCCGTCTTCCTCGTCGCGAACAAGATCGATGACGCCCGCCAGGAGCCGGAGGCGGCAGCCCTCTGGAACCTCGGTCTCGGTGAGCCGCACCCGGTCTCGGCCATCCACGGTCGTGGTGTCGCAGACCTGCTCGACGCGCTGCTGAAGACGCTCCCCGATGTCTCGGCCGTCGCGAAGGCCGAGATCGGCGGGCCGCGTCGCGTCGCGATCCTGGGTCGGCCGAACGTCGGCAAGTCGTCACTGCTCAACAAGGCCGCCGGCGAAGAGCGAGTGGTCGTCAACGACCTGGCCGGCACGACCCGCGACCCCGTCGATGAGATCGTCGAGCTCGGCGGCAAGCTGTGGCGTCTGGTCGACACCGCCGGCATCCGTCGCCGCGTGCACATGGCCCAGGGCGCCGACTTCTACGCCTCGCTGCGTACATCGGCCGCGCTCGAGAAGGCCGAGGTCGGTGTCGTCGTCCTCGACGTCTCCGAGTCGATCAGTGAGCAGGACGTTCGCATCATCGACCTGGTGCTGGAGTCCGGGCGTTCGCTCGTGCTCGCGTTCAACAAGTGGGATCGCCTGAACGACGACGACCTCGAGAACGCTGATCGTCGTCGCTACCTCGAGCGTGAGATCGAGAAGGACCTGGCGCACGTCGCCTGGGCCCCTCGCGTGAACATCTCGGCGAAGACCGGCCGCCACCTCGACAAGCTCGTCCCGGCGCTAGAGACCGCCCTGACGAACTGGGACCGTCGCATTCCCACCGGCAAGTTCAACGCGTTCCTCGCCGAGCTGGTCGCGGAGCACCCGCACCCGCTGCGAGGAGGCAAGCAGCCGCGCATCCTGTTCGGCACGCAGGCGTCGACTCGGCCGCCGACGTTCGTGCTGTTCACGACCGGGTTCCTCGACCCGGGATACCGTCGATTCATCCAGCGCCGCCTGCGCGAGCTCTACGAATTCGACGGAACGCCCATCGTCATCAACATGCGAGTGCGCGAGAAGCGTCAGCGCTGAGCCGCAAGCCGGGTCACACGTGCGCGCAGCTGTTGCCTCGTGTGACCCGGATGCGTGCCGATCCCCTGATGCTGTGACAGGCTGAAGGGGTGACTGTCGTACCTCCCGCCGCAGGCGAGCCCCGCCGCCCCGATGGGCCCCGGAACCCTGGAGACGCCTGGGTGATCGCCCCGTCGGGAGAGAAGTACTGGGGGCGTTTCGGTGCCGCGGGCCTGCTGGCGTTCGACTCCGACCGTGGAATCCTGCTGCAGCACCGCGTCTCATGGAGCCACTTCGGCGGCACCTGGGGACTGCCCGGCGGTGCGATGCACCAGGACGAGAGCGCGATCGTCGGCGCTGTGCGTGAGGCGCAGGAGGAAGCGGGGGTGCCCGATGGTTCCGTGCGACCGCGGTTCACCAGTGTGCTCGATCTCGATGTGTGGTCGTACACGACAGTGATCGCCGATGTGGTGCGTCCGTTCGAACCGGTGATCAGCGATCCGGAGAGCGTGGCACTCGAATGGGTGCCGGTGGACGAGGTCGACTCTCGACCTCTGCACCCCGGTTTCGGCGGCGCCTGGCCGGCGCTTCGTGCCCTCCTCGAGGTTCGTCCTTCGCTCGTCGTCGATGCCGCGAACGTGGTCGGCTCAGTGCCGGACGGGTGGTGGAAGGATCGCGCGGGTGCGGCAAGTCGTCTCGCTTCGCGGCTCGAGGGTCTCGCCGTGCCTGCGTCAGACCTCGGGCTGGGTGGAACCCTCTGGTTCCCGCAGATCGCCCTCGTCGTCGAGGGGCAGGCGCGCGGGATCTCCACGCCGTCGTCATCGTCATCGTCTGGTGCTGGTGCTGGTGCTGGTGCTGGTGCTGGTGCTGGTGCGGAGGCCCCCGAGCTGCTTCCAGCGGGAGGGGTGTCGATTGTGCGCGCAGACGCGGCAGGCGACAATGCGATCGTCACCGAGGTCGAGCGTAGATCTCGTGCGGGACAACACGTCGTCGCCGTCACGAGCGACCGCGAGCTGCAGAACCGCGTCGTCGCGGCCGGCGCCGCGCACGTGCTCTCCGCCGGCTGGCTGTTGGGTGTGCTGCCGTAGCAGGCTTGACCGCCTGCAACTGTGATGGCTCCCGTAGGGGCGGCTGCAGCCGCGACCGCTCCCGCCGAGACGGTTCTCCAGTCGCAACAGGTGCAGGCGTGACGGCGCTCGCTGGATGGCTCCACACGGAGCGCGTCGTCGCGATCAGACGAACATGACCCGTCGACGAGGCGGGTCTGCGTAGTCTCTGCCGAGCGGACTGGTCCAAGTAACAGTTCCATCGGGAGTCTGACGGGCCGTCCACCGATGCCGTTCATCGATGTCGGGGTGTTTGAGTGAGTGGTGGGTGGTGCAGAAGTGGCTGAGGTTGTCGATGCGTGTCCGTCCGCCGCGAGCGTGGTCATGGTTGTGGTCGATCTCGCAGCGGTGCACCGGCATCCTGCACCCGGGGGAACCTGCAGTGTTCGTCTCGCGCTCGAAGGAAGCGTTTCATCTGCGCTGTGGGGGAGTAGGAATCGGTCTCTGTCACCAGGCCGGTCGCATCGAGGAAAAGGCGCGACCATCCGGTGCAGTGCCCCGCGAGTCTGCGCGCGACATCGGGATCGAGTGGTCCGTGTCCATCGAGCTCGGCGGGGCGGTCGTCATGTCCGGCGAGAGTGCTCGCAGCGACCGTGACCTGAATGCGGGCCGAGACATTCTCGAGTCCTGTGCCGTTCGCTCGGCTCGGATCAGAGGAGAGCAGCAGATCGGACAACAGATCGGCGCGGATCTGATCGAACGTGCGGGTATCGCCGGAAAGGTGCTCGATGTCGGGACTCGCCGGGTCGGTCATCGGATCGATCAGGTCGGCGAGCGGATCGGTGACGAAGGTGCCGTCGGCGGCGATCACTCCGGTCTCGAAGTACGCGTCGTACCGGGGATCTTCGGGGGAGAGATCGGAGAGGCGGAGGGAGGCCTCGGACTCGTCGTCGAGCGGCGCGAGGATCGGCTCCCGCTCGTCGCGGGTGTGGGCGATGTGTCGAGCCATTCGCGTGAGGCGATCGGAGATCGCCACGGCGACCCACTCAGGCAGAATCGCCGTGAGAGCAGCCAGGCCATCGCCGACCGACCTGACGGTGACACAGCGTTCGGCCGTCGCGCGCCGCTGGGTCTCGACGACGGTCTCGCCCACGAGACGGGCCGCGACCTTACGAGCGTGGGGCTTCGTGCGCGACGCGGTGTCCTGCTCGGCGACAACGAGCACTGCGGCCTCGTAGAGTCCCATCGTCGCGGCTTCCACGCGTCCGTCGCGGATCGCATCGTCGACGATCTCGCTGGCTCGCACGATCTCACGCACATGGTGCGCAGTGATCGAGCCCGCCGCAAAGGAGGCGAACACGGCAGGCAGTGCCCGTGACAGGGTGCGCGCATCGGTGAACGCGTACTCGACGGAACCCTTCGGGATATGCCCCGCCGCGGAGTACTCCGCGATCATCGAGCGATAGATCGCGTCACGGTGGTGGGGGCTCTGGGAGACGTCGGTGTCGTGCACGCGGATGCGCTCGACGAGGAGCGCGTACGACTCGGCTTCAAGGGCCGCGATCCGGCGCCGCGTGGCGAGCCAGTCATCGAGCAGGCGGCGGCGCTCCTCGAGATCGAGGTCGAGATCAGTGCGCTGAGCCATATCCTCAGTGTAGAAGATATGTTCGAATCAGACCAGCGTCAGCCCTGGAATATGCCGTCATCCTCGTATCCTCGACCCCGCAGCTTGTCGATATCGCGTCGCTCGCGTTTAGTGGGTCGACCCGCACCTCGATCACGCAGTCCGAGAGCGGCTTGAGGCTCGCGTTCCGGTGTGCGGTCCTCATAGGCGAGTGCCGCGACCGGCGCACCGACGCGTTTGACGAGCAGCTGGCGAACGATGAGGATCCGATCGAAACCGGCGATGCGCACACGAAGCTCGTCACCGATCCGCACGTGCTGTGCGGCCTTCACCTTGTCTCCGTTCAAGCGCACATGCCCTGCCCGGCATGCAGTCGTGGCGGCCGAGCGCGTCTTGTAGACGCGGATCGCCCAGAGCCAGCTGTCTACCCGTGCGGCATCGGCCATCAGGCACCTCGCTTTCTCAGCGTGATCACGGCGCCGGCGATGATCAGGCCCTGACCGACCGTGTACGTGGCCATGATGGTCGGGCTGCCCCAGGCCGGGAGCGAGTCCGGAAGGAAGAGCCGGAGTGCCAGCAGGGTGTCACTGGCGAGGAAGAAGGCGCCTCCGATCGCAATGAGCGGATGGCAGCGAGTGGAGAATGCTGCGGTGGCACCGAGGACAAGGCCATAGATCGCGACGGCGATCAGCAGACCGCCGGCATGTGGCCCCACGAAGGTCACCATCGCCACCCACCATGCGGCGTAGACCAGCGCCCACCAGGGCATCCGGCGCATGGCGAGGTGGCGGACGAAGAGGGTGATGTATGCCAGATGCGCGATGCCGAAGAACATCAGCATGAGCGGCACCTCCGGCGCGGCCGGGAAGAGTGCGCCCGCGCTGTCGCCGAGCCACGAGAACGCTATCGCCGCGAGAATCAGCGCCCCTGCCGTGCGCTTTCGAATCTGACGAAGCGACACCAGCACCGGCACCGCGAGCATCGGCATGAGCAGCAGTTTGGTGGGTCCGGCCGCGGGGCTGTCGAGGCCGAGCAGCGTCACATGGATCACCGAGAACGCGATGTAGGGCAGGAATGCCCACACGAGCGGGTCAGGCTGACGGCGGCGCTGCATCTCCCCATCGTAGGCGGGACTGAACCGCGCCCCTCTCGCTCAGGACTCGACGGTGACCTGCGTGATCTGACCGTCGGTGCCGAGGTGCACGGCGGGCCAGTATCCCTCGGGGAAATGCTGGCCGCAGGTGTCGATGAGGTGGAGTATGACGGTGCCGTCGGATGAGGCCTCGAGCGTCTCGAGGCTGAGGTCGGTCGCCGCGTCATCGAGCTCGTGCTGCTCGGGGGTGACGCTGCTGAACGCCGCCACGACCGCATCCGTGGCCAATCGCCGCAGAACGCTGAGAGCGGCAATGGTCTGATGGACGTGGGGGAGCAGAGCGGACGCCTCATCGATGTCTGTCCCCTCGATCATGAGATCGAGGGGTTCGCCGTTGACCACCGTGCCGCCGGCGTACCAGTCGTGGGTCAGAACGGTCCCGTCAGACAGCTCCGTCGACGCGCGCACGAGGGTGCCCAGCTCGGGATCTTCGATGGTGGGGTTCTCGTCGCTCATGTCACCACGCTAGCGGTCGATCACGGTTCGAGAGCCGAGCCGAGCGACTCGAGGTGTTCGCGCAGGATGCGGACGGCTTTCGGCCCCACTCCGTGAATAGCGAGGAGTGCACGCTCTGACGCTCCGTCGAACTGGTCGAGACGAGTGAGCCCCTGTTGAGCCAGCGCCCTACGTGCGACGGTGCCCATGGATGTCGGCAGCTCTGTCTCTTCGCTCACGTGGAGAGCTCCACTGCGACGAGAGTGCGTCCCGGCTTCATCTCGGCCCTCTCTTCGAAGCCTGCTGCCAGGAACGTGGTGAGTAGGCCGTGGAACAGGTCGTTCGTGCGCTTCTTCTCGCCCCGGGTGTCTACGGGGTAGCCCTCGATGAGTCGGGCCCCCGAGCTTCGCGCGAATTCGACGGCAGCGCGCAGCAGTTCGAGGTTGAGGCCCGAGCCTCGGTGTTCGCGACGGACCACGAAACACGTGACGGCCCACACCGAGTCGTCGTCGAAAGGCTCTGAGGAGGCTGCCGCGATCATGCGCGTGCGCGCCACCCGCTGCTGCTTCGTGCGAGGCCCGATCCGGATCCACCCGGCGGCAGCGCCGTCGACATACGCGATCAGACCGGGCGGAGGGCCTGCGTCGATCTCGTCGCGCAGCATCTCAGTGCGTTGCGGCGTGGTCGTCGCATCCCAGTCCTTGTTGCTCAGCATCGGCCAGATGCACTGGCAACTGGCGCCATCGCCCCCGCCGGTGAGAGCAGTCTGAACGTCGTCCCATCGGGCGGTCGTCGCCACCTCTGTCGTGATCGTCGCCATGCAGGTGACGGTACGCCGCGCCTCCGACACCACGCAACGCCCGGGGCTCACGCGGTTCGCGGAGGGCGGGCGTGTAGGGCTAAGATAGGGGAGTTGCCTGCGCGAGAGTGCAGAACAACGGGCTGTGGCGCAGCTTGGTAGCGCACTTGACTGGGGGTCAAGGGGTCGCAGGTTCAAATCCTGTCAGCCCGACCACAAAGCCCCGGAGAACCGCAGAAATACGCGGAACTCCGGGGCTTTTTTCATGCCCGGAAATGGTCGCAGATGCGCGCGTCCAACATGCGTCCAACATGGAGATGCTCGTCGAGAGTCAGAGAGCGCGCAGATCGCCGAGGCACAAAGCCTTCGCGCGTCGTCGCTCGGCGGCGTCGATCACCTCATCGACACGATTGGCCACAAGTGTGAGTAGGTGTTGAGGGTCTCTGTGGCGTCCTGTGTCCGAGCATCAGCTGCACGAGCTTCACAGTCGCGCCGGCGGCGACGGCGTTCGTCGCCGCAACCTGGCGCAGGTCGTGCACTGAATAGCCGGAGGCGGACTGAACCGCTCGGCGCGCCTTGAGCCAGACGCGGTTGTACCAGTTCTTTCCGTCGACAGCTGCACCGCGGACGGTGACGAAGACGAAATCTTCGTCGTCGCGGCCGGAGATGAAGGTCTCCAAGCCGGAGACCACGAAGTCGGCTAGGGGCAGCCAGCGCTTCTCCCACGTCTTCACGGGCCCGAGCTTGCGCAGACCCGCGCGGTTGACCGTCCACGTGCGGTGGATGCGGGCGCGCTTGTTCTCGAGGTCGAGATCCTTGATCTTCAGAGCTGTCGCTTCGCCGATGCGCGGGCCGCTGTTCGCGAGCAGGTTGAAGGACCCAGGCCGCGTCATCGGGGCGAAACCGGCGGCCTTCTGCCGATGGATGTTCGATCTCCTCGGCGCCGAGCCGCAGGACGACTTCACCGATGTGTTTGCAGGGTCCGGGGGAGTGATGCGTGCATGGCAGGCATTCGCCGGAATCGACGAGTGAGTGCGAGTGGTGCCGTGGCTCACGCGTCCGCGTCGGGGAATTCCATGATTGTCCACCACGGGAGTTGCGCGGGATTCACCCAGACGGTGAACATGTTGAAACTATCGGGCGTCGTCACCGATACCGCGATTGTCACGCCCGAGGAGGCACCATTCTGGAGCTGGGTGGAAAGGGTGTCTGCGTTGACACTGGGGTCGAGTCGGAAGTTAGCATTCGTGTCTCCGAGGAGGATGTGCTTAGCCATGGCCTCAGCGTAGGGGTCGCCCTGCCGACAGGGGAACACTCAGGCGAAAACCGCCTCAAACCGATCACTCTTGCCTCGGGCATACTGAGCGGATGGACCTCTTCGCGCTGCTCGCCGCGGCATTCGACGTCGGCATGAAGCTAGCTACCCTGCTCCTCGATTATCTAAAGGTCATAGTGTGGCCGGCCGTCGTCGTATGGGGCCTGTGGATGTTTCGTCGGCAGTTGCGCGACTTCATCGACCGAGTGCGCAGCGGGAAGATGGGATGGTTCGAATTCGAGACCGAGATGCGCCACCTGTCCGAGAAGTCAGAGGTGCTCCCGGACCTAGCCGCCGCTCAAGCGAGCGAGGAACAGCGTGGCGAAGTTCCTTCCACCCCAGAGGCGCCGGAGCCTGCAACTCTGCTGGGGCGGATGCTCCTTGCGTGGTCCGATTTGGAGGTCGCCGCGAGAGAGGCCGGGATTCGTCGGCAGAAGTCGGCGCAGTTCTCACGCAATCTTGTAGTGTTGTTCGGCGCTCTCGAGCACGACGGCCTGATCAGCAGGGAGGCGGTGAGCATCGCGCGGTCACTGCAGAGGGTGCGCAACAGCATTGTGCATCGCGCGACCGAGACGGTCCTGACGCCCCAGTTTGTCGATGACTTCACCGAGACCACTCGCAACCTCACGACCATCCTCCACGCCGTGCCTGCCGCGGATCCCAACGAGGCGCACGCATGACGTAAAAACGTATCAAACGTGTCCAACTGGTGTGTTAAGCTGTGCTTGCAGCTGAACCATGACCAAAGCCTCGCCGATTCGGCGGGGCTTTCTTCATGTCCGGTGTGGCTCCGCCACCACACGCTCACACCTCCCTGCAAGCGACCTGCTGCCATGACCTCGGCTGCTCGCTCGTACACCGACCCGCTCTCAGCGGGACGATCGGCGCGACTATAGCGAAACTCGCTTCCCGTCCGCCTTCCGCGCGATGTCGGCAGTGGCGTCGAGAATACCGGTCCAGCCGCCACGATCCCGACGAATAGCGCGTCGAAATACGCCGCCCGGACCCACCGCTGCCGAGGCTCGAAGTGCGCGCCGGCGCGCACTTCGGACGGAACCAAGACCATCGCTTTGCCTGTTGTGCTCTTCGATCAAGACACCTTCGCCACCCGCGGGAATCCAGAGTGCGTGGGCGAATCGGCGGTCGTCTGTATCGCTGTACGCGAGCCAGATCCAAACGTTGTCCAGATCTGCCGGCAAGATTCGAAACTCGTGGAACGCGCCTGCGACGAAGCCCGCGGGTATCAGCGGGTTGTCCTCTTCGTCGACGACTGCACCGACGATCATCGCGCCAATCAGGGTGCCCATACCGCCACCGGTGTTCGTGAGGCGCAAGACAGTCGCCAGCTGCGTATTTCGGTCGTCGCGCGCATGCACCGTGTGGGATACGCGGAAATCCCAGGCCGCCCGACGATACTGCCGTCCACGTTCTACGCGGTCCAATAGAACGAACCAGAGGGTCGCCGCAGTGAGAACCAAACTAAGGCCAGCGATGGTGAGGTTCCAGTCCATAGTCATACTGTAGGGAAACCGGTCGAGGGGTCCTTGCTGAATACGACTCTTGCGAGCCCGGAGGTGACGGAATCGGGGAGCGGGGCGATCCGGGACGGCAACGGCCATCGCGCCTATCGTCGCGAGCAAGTGGCATTGAAGCGTCGCACGAAAGCGCAAGACCTGCCCTGCGGGTATGGCTCACCCTCGGGGTGGGGATGCGGCGAGCACATCGATACCGACCTGCCCGCCCGGCACCGCATGTCGTTTACCGCCGACCATGACACGCCACTCGCGAACGGTGGACGTCTCGCAGGAGGTCTGCTCGTGCCGATGCACCTGAGCTGCAACAGCCGGAAGAACGATCACGCCGCCACGGAGATCTGGGCGGCGAGCTGAAAGCTGAGGGCCCCGGACTTCTTCGTCGGGGGCCCTCTAAGCACTCGGTGGGACTCGAACCCACAACCTCCCAGTGCGTCACACGGGTGCTCTGTCCGTTGAGCTACGAGCGGTCTGAAGATGATCCTAGACCAACTGTCACAGTGAGGAGTAACCGTGCGGAATAGCAACCGAGTCGACGTGGTCGTCGCTGATGGCGAGCCGGCAGCAGGCGTGAAGGACATGGTCGATGTGCTGGGCGACCCGGTGCAGGGCGTCGACGTCGCACCTGATCCGAAGCGCCGCATCATCTTGCTCGCCCCGACGAAGACAGCCGGACACGAGCATGCCGAGCGCCTGGGCATCGAGCCTGTCGCCATCGTCACGCCCCGCAGCCCCGTCGCATCGCGCAGCATCCTCGCCGACGAGATCCTCGAGGCGCCGGACCTGACTGCTGAGGTGGTCGCTGAGCTCATGGTGCACGCTGGACCCTCGCTCGCCACGACCGAGGTCGCCTGATGACCGTCACCGTGGCGACACTCAACACCCGAGTGATCCTCATCGTGGGAGACAGCGACCCGATGGAGGTAGCAACCCTGCCAATCAAGCTGATAGCCTCCCGCCCCGGTCCCGGAGCAGCGCTGAACAGCCGCCGGTGGTACCTCAGCCTCGCTCTCGGCTTCCTGCGCATCGGCGTGGGGCCACCGCGACCATGCGAGGCCGCTGAGCACCCGCACACAGATCGCCAGAAATTCCAGGGCCGCCCCGGTGCTGCCCACCTCCCGCGCGGATGACGCTCACGCCAGGTCGCCGGAAGGTCTACGGCCGGAAGCGGTGGCAGGGCCGTCTCTGGTATCAGATCCACCCTGACGCGGTCGGCATCCCGGACACCAGCAATCACGAGAAGCGCCGGTCGAACGACCTCCGCGCCCCGTACAACTCGGACACCGCGGCCGCGCGCCGCGCGAAAGAGCTCGGGAAGCGCCACAGCATCAGCCGCGAGGGCGAGAACTTCCGCGTGCTCTGGCACTGGACCTACTGGGGTCCGCTCGGAACCATCGGCGCCCCGGCACCCGCCGGCGGTGCCAACACCGCACCTGTCCCCGAGGAGGACGACATGATCGCCGCACGAATCACAGACGGCAATGGTGTGAAGCACCACCCCATCATCGGCAACGGACATCTTCGGCATCTGATCGACGCCACGACCCCGAGTGGATGAAGAACGTCTGCACCGCTGATGACCGCTGGACCGACATCCCGATCCAGCGGCTCCCTTCCGTGCTGCGCACCTACGCGTGCGACCTACACATCTGGGACATCCGCAAAGGCTCGTTCGTCGTGCTCGACCCGCTCACCGGGATCGTGTCTGCGGGAGCACTGTGGTCGGCCACCAACGCGCTCCGCTCCACCGTCGCCGAGGTCAAGGTCACGTCGGAACAGACAAGGGCGTACGTCGAGCAACTCACCGAGGCAAGTTGATGGACCGGCATCCAGTCGCCGAGAGAAGAAGCGGCGCGTCCTCAAGGCGATCATCCGGATCATCGACATCGTCGCGTACTTCATAATCCTCGTGGGCGGCTGCTACGCGCTGTTCTGGACGCCCGACAGTGTGCAGAACGAGCTCGCCGGCGCGAGCTGGCTCGTGCTGATGTGGGCGGGGATTCTGCTCGTCGGTGGCGGGCTCGGCATGGTCGGGCGCATCTCTCGCATCTGGGTGCTCGAGCCTCCCGCCGACGTCGCTGCGATCATCGGCGCGGCGATGTACTTCGTCGTGCTCAGCGGCACCCTGTTCCAGTCACTCACCGCGGGCGTCGCTGCGGCGTTCATGTTCTACGCGATGATCCAGCTATTCCGCCGTTACATCGCGCTGCAGATCTTCGGCACCGACCCCAAGGTGCACGGATTCACCGATCGCATGGCCGAGGCATTCCGGAGGCGAACGGGCAACGTCGCTCCGCGAGAGGAGTAGGCGTGGAGAAGGCCAGCCTCGTCACCATCATCGTCGCCGTCCTCGGCGCGGGCGGCCTGGGGGCCTTCGCGCGTGAGATCGCCGACATCGTCTCCAAGGTTCGGCGCGGCGTCTCCACTCGGGAATCGAACCGGAAGAACGACATCATCGGTCAGCGCGACGCCGCCCTCGAACGCGCGAACGCCGAGCAGGCGCGAGCGGATCGCGAACGAGCGCTCCGCATCGCCTGGCAGCTCCACGCCGGCACACTCTCGTACCGGCTCCGTTTGAGCGGGATCACCCCGGACACCCTGCCCGACGATCTCGAAGACACCCTCAACCCAAAGAAGACCTAGGAGGTCACCATGAGCACGCCCACCCAGACGCCGAACGTCGTCGTTCAAAACCCCACCGTCCGCAAGGCCGCCGGCATCGTACTCGGCGCCGCTGGCATCATCCTCGGCACGGCTGTTGTCGTCGACGGCGCGACGGCCGCGTTCGACATCACCGAGATCACGACCCCGATCACCGCTGGCTACCTGTACCTGTCGAGCCTGTTCGGCCTCGCGGTCACCGTGCCGAACGTTCCGACCCCGCGCGCGCTGCTGCGCCGCGACCTTCGCTGAGCCAGCACTCGCAGAAAAACCCCACCCAGCCTTCGGGCTGGGTGGGGCCCTTTTGTTGGTAGTGGCTCTAGGTTCCTGACGCCGGCCAGATTCCGGGCAGAGCATCTCCATTCAACATCCTGCTGGTGTCGATCCGACCGCCGATTTTCAACGTGACAGCGCGATCTTCTCCGACTTCCATCGCAGCCTCGACGTCATCTGTGACGACTCGAAGTGCGGTGTGAGGGGACAGGACTGGCGCAAGGCCGAGATCTGATTTGAAGTCGACGAGGAAGCCGTCCTCTACGTCTACCTTCAGCGCAACCGGCCACGTGGTTCGCAGGTGCCACGGACGCGCAACAGCTGCATCCTCGCGCTGACCGAGCTTATGCAGGATCTCCGCGCAAGCGCCTTCAGTTGCGCGACCTGCCTGTCTCAAAAGATAAGTTCCCAGGTCAGTTGCCGCGACGCCCAATAGAGACACGTGCCCTAGAAGGTCGGGCACTGTTCCGCTCGCGTGAGCACCGTACGTGTTTGCATACGAGGAGATGAGTTCAGTCCACTTCACAACTCGTGGCGTGCTGCGTCCCGTCACGATTACTGTGCTCAGCGCCCATTGCATGAAGGGAACGGAACGTAGCGATTCTTCAGGGTCCCCACTGGACCCACTGTTGGGGATTGACCCGATGTAAAGGTAGGCGGTCTTCCGGTCGGGCGGCGCGCCGCCACAGAGCACGATAGGTTCGTCCAGCTTGAAGCGGTCGACCGCACGGCCAATGAGCTTGTCGCCGTTCCCGGGGCACACAAGCATGCGAAGTATCAGAGCTAGGTCGTCCCGGGCGTCTTCGTCCCCAGCATCGACATAGTCCAAGTGCCTCGATAGACGCCGAGATGCTCGCACGAATGCTGCGATGAACTCCTCGTCGGTCAACGCCGCCGCGGTACGTTTCGTCATCGATCTGATCCGTTGCGCGACGTTCGTCGGGGTATAAACATGCGCTCACGATAGCGCGGTTGCGATCGGCATCTGTGCCGCGACCTTCGCTGGACGCAGCACACACAGAAAGACCCCCACCTAGCCTCGGCTTGGTGGGGGTCTTCTGTCGTTTCAGAGGCCGAGCAGCTGGCGCTTCGCGGCGCGGAACTCCTCGTCGTCGAGGACGCCCTGCGCCTTCAGCTCGCCGAGCTTCGTGAGCTCGGCGTTCAGGTCAAAGGCCGGCGACGCGGTTGGTGCGGACTGTGCGGCGACGGGGGAGCCGCCGGCGTAGCTCACATGCTGGGTGTTCTCTCGCACGCGGCGAGACTCCCGTGCGGTGTGCGCGGCACGGTTGATCGCGTTCACGCCCTCGCGATAGTCGGGGACGTCTTCGAGGACGACGCGTTCGCGCTCCTGGTCGGCGCCGCGCTGCGCGTACAGGGTGATCGTGCCGATGCCGCGCGCCTTCTGTCCGAGGCTCTGTGAAGAGTCGACGTCGTAGATGTCCGCTGTGCGGATCTGCTGGGCCTTCGTGGACAGCGTGCCCTTCTCGTGGAAGAGGTACTCGTCGGTGAGCTTGTATCGTCCGCCCCCGATACCCGTGATGGGCTTGCCAACAGCGGACCAGATCGTGTCGCTATCGCTGGAATGGTCGTGCTTCGAGGTCACGTTCGACGCCATCGCCTGCAGGCGGCTCGGTGCCTTCTCTGCTGGCGGCTGCTCGAGCCACTGTGCGCCGTCCCAGTAGCGCTGCTCGTTGTTGGCGTGGGGTGCGGCGTACCATCCTGGCGGGGGCAGCTGGTCAGACATTGGTGGTTCCTCTCGCGGGTGACAGACCCTCCGGGGTCAATGACCGCATGCTATCGGGCTCCCGCCACCGGTGCCCGTTCCGGCCACGACGCCCCCGCGTGCGCGGTTGGCGTGCGATGGTCAGGCTGCGCACGGCGACCCGCGCCGATCGCTATCCAGGGCTCGAGTCCTGGCAGTTCGCGCAGCGCCGTGCACAGAGTGATGATGTGGGCCTCTTCGAAGAACCCCACCCAGATGCCGACGGACTCGGTGAGGATGTCGAGCCGGTCGCCGGCGGTCGCGTAGAGCTCGGAGATCACCGGGGCCGGGTCGGTGGTGTACCTGTTCCTCGAGCAGATCGCGTCGAGTGTGATACTGAGCATCACGTCGGGGGAGAGCCTTCGAGGCATGGCCGGGTGTCCTTCCTCCGGCCGAGACGATGAGTCTACGACGAGGCGCAGACGTCGCCGTAGATCACGCTGTTCAACCATCAGTCATCGAACGTACGATGTCGTGCATGCGACCGAAGAAGCAAGAGCAGGCCTCGCTCGATGTTCGCGGCGAGCAAGCGGTACCGAGTCGGCAGCAACGGCGGCGAGAGCCTTCGGACGCTGCATGGCGCCGATCGGGCGACGTCGCTGCCCGCATCCTCGAGAACCTGGCGCTCCGTGATGCCGCGGCGGCAGGGTCAAGCGAAATACGCTCAGCTCATGACGATCAACCTTGACCTGGAACCTCTGCTTGAATTGCTCGCGGCCAAAGTCGCGGCACGCATCCGCGTCCCCAAGTCCGAGGCGTCCTCGGCGATGACACCTGCTGTGCCAGCGTCCAAGATACGTCCAACATGGCAAAGTACGTGACTGTCTTTCAGTGTCAGCGAAGGTCGCCACCCAGCGCGTAAAAATGCCTGTTCAAGAGTGGTAAATGCGGGTCATTGTCCGTCGATGTCTTTCGCTGTCTATACCCCTCCGCTAGTCAAGGGGTCGCAGGTTCAAATCCTGTCAGCCCGACCACAAAGCCCCGGAGAACCGCAGAAATACGCGGAACTCCGGGGCTTTTTTCATGCCACGATTCGGGTGGAGATCGAGCCGTCCGACACCGCAGATTCGGATCCACGCCGATCCCCGTATCCACGTACCGAGGGGAGAACCCGGTCGACCTCGCCGTGCAGATGTCGTCGCTGGCCATTGAGGCGAAGGCGTGGGATCGACGCCGAGGGCCACCGGGCGCGCATGAACGCCAAGGAAGCGACGCGGACGTGGGACGCCCTCAACGCATCCCTGGCCGCGGTTAGGCAGGAAGGACCAGAGCTGAGCTGTGAGCTACTCGCGCTTGTCGCCCTTCCGCGAGCCTTCGAACCCGGCACCGACGGCGACACCCGCAGCGAGGCCGACCGCTACGCCGATAGCGGTGCTGTCGAAAAAGATCGATCCGATCGCAGCGCCCACCGGCAATCCGAGTGCCATGCCGAGCGCAATACCGACGCCGGGCTTCATCGTGAAGTCTCGTTTGGGGTCGGTCATGCGATCGACGCTACTGCGACACGTGAACCCCCACATCCCCCACGCGATGGATCTCGACCCTCGGACACCTCTTCAGTCGCGGCGGCGACGAGGCGTTCGCGGGGACGTCGACCACTCGCCAGGGCCGCATGGATCGCCGCCCAGATCCGTGCGTATGTGCTGGCTGGCTGGCATGGCCGGTCGTCGTGCTGGGCTGGCGCGGGTCCCAGATCCCGTCAGCCCACCACAAAACCTCGGATAACCGCAGGAATCTGCGGAACTCCGGCGCCTTTTCGTACGCACAGGATCGGATTGAAGACTGTCTTGCTGGCCAGGTCGGGGCTGGATAGGTTGAACTCACATTCAATGGCGAGTTTCGAGAGGCGATCATGCGCAGGTACTGGACGGCTCTCGTCGGGGCAAGTGTTCTCGCGGCCGCTGGACTCACTCTGGCTGGCTGCACCTCTGGGCCCGACCCTGAACCGACACCGACGGAGACCATCTCACACCTCGAAGGAACCTGGCGCAGTCCGGAGGGAGTTGAGTTCCTAGAGTTCGATGAGGACGGCACGTTCGTCGGGTTCGACAACTGCAACACCGTCGAAGGCGCCTGGGCATCCACAGCCGACGGAGTACGCCTGCAATTCCTCGGAGGGACGGAGAAAAGGATGTCCGGAGGGCAGCGTGTGGCTGATCACGGCCGAGGCCGCGGCGCAGGCAGAAGACGGCTCTCTGGAACTACGCAACGGTGGCGGAGAGGTTGTCGGCACGCTCACCCGACAGGAACCGTGACACAGCCTGCCGACAGAAACCTCCTGAGGCCGGTGAGTGGCCGATGCCCGACGAGCGCCTCCTGCGATCCACGGCTCGAGTCCGGGTGGCTCGCGCAACGCCGTCTGCCGCAAGATGCGAACAGCGCGCCCTAGTGGCTCGGCATCGTGTCAGGGATGCCGGTGGCATCGAACAGCAATCTGTCGACGACGTGGTCGAGTTGGACTGGCCGCACGCTGATGTGCCTCAGTAGATCTTCGAAGTGAGAGAACACGACAGCAGCCTCTTCGAACTCCGGCTCTGTTCCGTGGACGACAGCTCCATCGTCTCGCACTGCCAGGTACTCGTATCCGCTGCGAACGGAAAGCAGGATGGGTAGGTGACGCTTCCAGAAACGGGAGACCGCGGACGCCTCCTCATCTGTTGCCGCGGCCTCGGTGCTCAGCCGTTCGCATTCGTTCCACGCGAACGCTCCCTCGGCGCTGGTCGAGTAGTCGTGGCGGGAGAGGAACCACACCGTCTCGTCCGAGTTCGACAGCAGTGAGAACGAGGACACCCAGCGGATCACCGTCTCGGGCGCCGTCTGCAGCGCGGAAGGAAGATCCTTCTGCGCGGGCATCGGCGGTTCACATGTCCAACCGGATTCCCGCAAGCATCCGGTGGCACTGCGGATGAGTTCCGTCATGTTCCCCACGCTACCGAGCAGTCTCTATAGGCAGACGGTCACGTGGTCGCGCCGGTGTTGACCCATTCCAGGGCCGTCAACTTCGCCTCGATCTTCTCAAGGCCGACGTTCCCGCATCCGACCAGGGTGAGCCTGCGCAATCGCGGGAGGTCGTTGATGGCGGCGATGCCGGTGATCTTCTTGCAGTACTGGATGTTCACGATCTCGAGCTGCTGGAGAGCAGACAGCTCGGAGATGTCCCCCAGAGCGGTGAGGTTCTTCAGCCGCAACGACTCCAACTGGGGGAGCGCACTGATCCCGGTGAGGCTCGTCAGCGTCCGTCCGCCAATCAGTCCGAGACGGCGAAGCCCGACCGGTTCGACGAGGCGGAAGATCTCCTCGTCAACGGGCACGTTCAAGAGGTTCAATTCTTCCAACGGCAGTTCGAGTGCCTGGCGCACATTGTTCAGAGACCTCTGCGGGTAGAGGGAGAGGGCCCGGAGCTGGGGGAAGTGCTCGTTCTTGAAGCGGAAGGGTTCGCCGACGTAGAGGGTCTGCAGGTTCGGCACCACCACCTCCGGCCACACCAGGGTCCGATCGCCGATGTGCACCGAGAGCTCTTCCAGACTCTCTGGGAGATCCCCCTGCCGCAGTCCGGTGACGACGGTGGGGAGCATCCTCCCCGGCCCGATGCTGAGGGCTCTCAGGTTCGTCATCGCCGAGATGATCTCCGGGAGACGGTCGATCGGCCCGTCGAGGGGCGACCACAGGTGCACATCGGTGATGCGTGACAGCTGCTCGGCGTCGTAGGGCTGGTCGTAGAACACGAGGTCTCTGTCCGGCACGTCGAACTGGTCCTGGTGCGCACTGTGCAGCACCATCGTCCGCTTGCTCATGATGCTCTCATCCATTCACCCTTGACTTCGCGGGCCGTCGTCCCGGCCACGCGATTCAGATTAGCTGTGCGTGTCGCCGACGTTCCTGCGGCGGTGCTTCCTTGCGCGCGCAGGGGAACGGCGCGTAGGTCCGCCACTGCACTCGCGTCAACCCCCTCACCGGCGCCGCCTGAGCGGCGTACCGTCGGCTCATCGACAGAGGAGATGCAATGAGCGATCTGCAGAACACGCACGGAACCGCCGACGCCCACGAAGAGGCCGACACCGCCTCGGGTGGTGCCCCCGATGATTCGACGTCCAAGGACACGGACGAGATCCTCGAAGACGAGACCACCGACGAAGACGGTGCGCCTCTCGAGAACCCGTCCGGCGGCTGAATCGGCCACGCCCTGGAGCGCGAAGACCCCCACTCGGCGTTGAGCCGGTGGGGGTCTTCTCGCTGTCGGCTGGTCTCTCGACCTAGGCGGTGCGCACCGTCAGCATCCGCCATCCTTCCGGCACCTTCGCCTCGAGCGATGCCATGTCGTCGGCCTCGATCTCCTGCACGCCGTCGACGCGTGTGAATGTGCCGGTCGCCTCCATCTTGGCCACGCCCTTCAGCATCCGCACCGGCGCGGAGGCCAGCTCGAAGCCCGGCTTGCGATGTTGTTCCAGCTCGACGAGCACCTCGGCGAGCGTCGTTCCCACCACATCTGCAGTGCTGGTCTCGATGGGGCGGATCAGAGCGATGAGCATCATGCCAGCCTATGGCGCGGCGGGCGCGACGTCGGGGTACCGCTCCGCAGGGGGTGTCAACCGGGTGTCGCCGCAAGCGGAGGAAGGTGCGGGATCGTGATCGGCGCCGTCGACCGGCTCGGCGGATTGTGGAACCGCTGAAGATCGCTCAGCACCTCCTCGGCAGACATGTACGAGCTCGCCAGGGGGAGATTGCGCAACCAGAGCACGTCCACCTCGACGGCATCCACCTGGTAGATGCAGGCGACGGTCTGACGTGCGTCGTGCGGCTCGTACCGGTGATCGACGATCAGCCACTCCGTCTCCGTGACCCTGCGGAGCTCGAATCTCGGATCGGGCATCGCGGACATCTCAACACTCCAATCAGTCGTTTCGGCATCGTCTGACAGGGGGAGCGCTCCGCGACCGGGCGAGATGGGGGAACCGCCTGGCCGGCGGGCGCCCTCTGCCCGCCAGAGTTCACCAGAATTATAAGAACAAACCGGTATATCGCTCAAGAGGATCGTGGGTGGATGCGGACGTTGGTGGAGCTTGCGGATGAGGGCGGATCCTGCGCGGATGCCGTGAGCTCCGCCTCACGCCTCAAAGGCGGTGTTCCCGGCGATCACCGTGCGTAGGACGCGGGCTGTGAGCAGCGTCCCGGTGCCCTCCGAGAAGGGATCGACGTCGAGCACGGCGAAGTCCGCTGCCTGACCCACTGCGATGCGACCACGCCACGCCCCGTCGCCGATCGACGCCGCTGCGTCACGCGTCGCATGGGCTATCGCGCGTCCGAGGGGAAGGGCGAACTGCGGATGCACCGCCGGGACGTCCGGATCCAGAGCAGACGCCCGCGTTGTGGCCACGTACATGTTGGCGAGCGCCGCGTGCGGCGCGGTGGGCGCGTCCGTCGAGAAGGCGAGCAGTGCACCGGCATCCTCGTACTCCGGCCATGCGAACGCCCGCTCCGCTCGATCATCGCCGAGCTGGGCCGCCCAGTTGGCGAAGATCGCGGGATCAGCGTGCACCGGCTGCATCGACGCCGTGACGCCCAGACGCGCCATCCGCTCGGCGGTGCCGGGCGCCGCATACTCGAGGTGCTCGATCCGATGACGACGCGGACGATCGCCGTTGACGGTGATCGCGTATTCGATCGCATCCAGAGCGAGTGTGCTCGCTTCATCCCCGATCGCGTGCAGCGCGACCTGCAGCCCCGCGGCATCCGCAGCCGCGACGATGGGGAACAGGCGCTCTGCCGGCCAGATCGGTGCCGCGTTGGTACCGTCCGCATACGGTGCACGCATCGCGGCGGTGCATGCATCGATCGTGCCGTCGAGCACGAGCTTGATCCCGATCACCCGAACAGCGCTCGAGGCGGCGCTGGCACGCTCCGCCGCCTCGGCGACCTGGGCCAGGTTCAGCGCGTCGTCACCGGTGTTCGCGACGAACCAGTGCGCGGCTATCCGCATGGGCAGCGCACCGCGCCGCTCCGCCCGCTCGAGCGCCGCGAGGGCGAGTCCGTCGAACGCCATGTCGACGGCGCCGGTGACACCCGCCGCGAGATAGGCCTCCACGACGCGCTGCACCGCCGCATCCCGCTGCTCGTCGGTGGTCGTGGCATCCCTGTGCGCCCACGCGTGCTGCTGCGCGGCCGTCTCGTAGAGCATCCCGGTCGGCTCGCCGTCGGCATCCCTCTCGATCCGCCCGCCGATCGGGTCGGGTGTCTCGCGGGTGATCCCCAACTCCTCGAGTGCCGCGGAGTTGACCCAGCAGGAGTGGTAATCGTTGGCATCGAGATAGACGGGGACGTCGGCGACGACCGCGTCGATCATCGCGGCGGTCGGAGATCCGCCCGGGATCGCGTCGAAGAGCCATCCGCGTCCGCGCACCTCGCCGGGGGACATCGCTCGCCCCAGCCGCACTCTGCGCTGGATCTCGTCCAGTGAGTGTGCGTCGGTCAGTCCGATCTGGCCGAGCGCCTCGCCCATCATCAGCAGATGAGTGTGTGCGTCGGTGAAGCCGGGAAGAACGACTCTGCCGCCGAGGTCGACGGTCGCATCCGACGGCGGCGCGTCGGCCTCGGCACCGACGAAGGCGAACTCCGTGCCGTCGACGATGACGGCTTCGGCCCAGGCGGTGTCGTCAGCGGTGAAGAAGCGGGCATTGCGATAGAGCGTGCGGGGCATCAGAGCGTCTCCTCGGTGGTGGCTGCACGCTCGAGGCGTGTCGAGAGCAGAGCGATCGCGCTCGCAGGCACGGCGAGCACGAAGCTCGCGATGCCCAAAGCGACGGCGAACCCCTGGAACCCGAGCGCGCCGACGAGCGCCGCGCCGATCACGGGAGTGAGCGCCGAGCCGACGAGGTAGACCGCGAGGAGGGGGCCGGACCAGCGGCCATCGGCGTCGAGCGCCGCCGAGGTCGACACGAAGTACATGAAGGCGATCGCGTAGACGGTGTTCCAGGCGATGAAGACGACGATGAATGCGGTCGGATCAGAGGTGAATCCCTCGACGATCTTCAGCACGCCGCCGGTCACGAGCAACACCGCGAGCGGCACGGCTCGCCCCAGCCGGGATCCGACGACCATGAGCAGCACAGACCCGATGAGGCCGCCCGCCGTCGCACCGCTGAGCGCGAGGCCCAGCCCCTCGGGCGTCAAGCCCGTCTGCTCCGCGCCCATGATGCCGGCCATGGCCCAGAGGGAATCCTCACTCGCCGCCCACAGCGCGAACACGACGAGGAGGCTCAATCCGGCGATAGTGACGGTTCGCGAGCGTGCAGGAGAGAGACGCACCGTACCTGTCGGCGGCACGTCGATCGGCATCGCCTCGGCGACGGCGGCTCCGGCCCGGGGATCGATCACGGGGGCCGCGGGCAACCACGCCGAGACGAGCAGTCCGACGATGCTGAACAGCGCGAGCGCACCGAAGACATCGATCGGTGCGAGTCCGACGAGGGGGATCGCCGCCAGCACGATCGTGATCACGCCACGGTTCGCGAGACCGTTGAACCCCGCGACCCTGTCGGGGTTCCGGAACGCGGCGAGCGCAGCGCCCGAGGCCGCGACGGCACCACCGGCTCCGGCTCCGCCGACCAGGAGCGCGGGAATGATGAGCGCCGGGACCAGCGCTGCGACGGCGAAGCCGATCACCGCGATGGCGAGACCGCTTCGGGCCACGGCTCGCCGGTGGCCGCCGGCGCAGAGCGGAGCGATCGCGAGTCCGGTGACCGCGGTGAGCAGCAGGGTCGCGGTGACGAGCCAGCTGGCGGCGAGAACATCGATTCCGAGACCCTGCTGAGCGGCGGTGATCATGTAGGGCGAGAGGTTGACGCCGAGATAGCCCGCGATTCCGATCGCGAAGGTGGCTGTGGCGGTGGGTAGCCGGAGCGGAACCCGGGTACTGAGGTCGATGGCGGTCATGGTTCTCCCACTGAGAAGGCACGGCGATGTGCGCGAAGGTTCTGCCAATGCGCATCGGGTGGGGCGCGAATTCAAAAACGAATGGTGTTCGTCAACGAATGATGTTCACTATTATGCACAGGAGGGGTACCGGAGGGAAGAGGTTTTCTCAACGGCTCCGGGAACAGAGAGTGAGCGTGCGATGCCCAGGCCTTCGAGTCCATTGCTGTCGCCTGAGATCATCGGTGCGGCTGGCCTCGAATTGTCCAGGGCCGGCGAGCCGTTCGGCGTGAACGCGATCGCCCGCCGGCTCGGCGTCAGGCCGTCGTCTCTGTACAACCACGTTGACGGCATGGAGGGCATCATCGAGGTGATGCGCGGCCGGCTGGTCGAGGAGTACAGGGTCGGGCCGGGGGAGCGCGAGTGGGACGTCTTCCTGGTCGATCTTCTGAGACGCCAGCGCCAGATGTATGCCGATCACCCGCAGCTCGTGCCGCTCCTGATCGGGAAGACGATCACGCATCCGACGGTCATCGCCGCATACGACGACCTGGCGACCGTTCTCGTCGACGGAGGCTTCCCCGACGACGAGGTGCTCACTGTGATCGCGATCATCGATGCCTTCGCTATCGGCTTCGGTCTCGATCTGGCCTCGCCGGACGAGGTGTGGGAGCCGGGTGAAGGAACTCGCACACTCGGTCGCGTGCTCGAGGGCGCGGAGCGGGGCGCTGCGCGGGCGGATCGCACGTTCGAGCTCGGAATCGGGCTGCTGGTCGACTCGCTTCGGGCTCGCCTCGGCAGATGAGGCTGGAATGGTTGCCCTCTCGAGTCATCCAACCCCATTTGGATCACTCGAGAGGGCTCACCGTCCGTCCCGGACGGTAGGGGAGGCGGCGAAAGACTTTCGCTGCTCTCTCGACTGATATCCCCAGATGTTCAGCCGGTAGCCCCCGCTACTTCCAGCAGAATATCGCTTAATCGCTCTGTCCGCCATTTGGGGGACAAAGAAATCTACGAATGTTTCTTCCAAGACTGGGGCTTGCCGCGAGAACGTCCACTCATAGAGTGGGTTCATGGACAGAAAGCTCGTGCTGAACGCGCACCTCGCCATCGCTCACGGGCACCGAGTCGAGGTGACGGAGCGCCTCGATGAGCTGACCGGGGAGTCCCTGATCCTGTCTGTCAGAGACCTCGACACCGGCATCCGATATCGCCGCATCGAAGAGCCCCGCGGCGAGCTCATCCGGTGGCGGGGTCGTGTCGTCGACTGCACGGTGACGATCGGCGGGCACTCGTCGCAGACGGTTCTCATCGTCGATGCCGAGGGGGACGGATCCGGTGCGACGAGTGCCAGGGCCGCCCTGCACGGCGCGGATGCGGCGGTCGATGCGGCGAAGGCCGAAGCGGACCGCTGGGGCGGTGCCGACCGAGTGCCCGAGCCTGAGCCCGAACGCTTCTGGTGAACCGCTCAGCGGAAGTCCCGCGATCGATGCGTCACTCCGGTGCGGAGGTCTTCGAATGCGTCCGCGAGGACATTCACCACTCCCTCCGCTGAGCGCTCGAGAATGCCGCGGATGATCAGAGCAGGAGAGTCCCGCGCCACTCGGTGGTAACGACCCCACACCCCCGTCGAGCAGATGACGTTGACCAGGCCGTTCTCGTCTTCGAGGTTGAGGAACGTGACGCCCGCTGCCGTCGCCGGGCGCTGACGGTGAGTCACGAGGCCGGCGACTTCGATGCGCCTGCCCGTCTCGTGGCTCTGGAGGTCGGCGGAGGTGAGCACGCCCCGCTCACGCAGGAGTCCGCGGAAGTGCGCCATCGGGTGGTCGTCGGTCGAGACGCCGGTCGCCCAGAGATCTGCGGAGAGCCGTTCATAGCTGGACTGGTCGCTGAACAGCGGTGGCTGCACGGCGATCGTCGTGCCGGGAAGGTACCGCGAACGATCCTCAGCGGCTGCCCCCGACATCCAGATCGCCTCTCTGCGCTGAAGCCCGAGGCACTCGAACGCGCCGGCGGTCGCCAGGGATTCCAACTGCGCTGCGGTGGCATCGGTGCGCCTCACCAGATCGTTCAGATCGCGGAACGGGCCGGCGGCCTCGCGTTCTGCGACGATTCTCTCCGCCAGCGGTGTGCCGATGCCGCGCACACCGCTGAGCCCCATGCGCACCGCATACGCGCCATCCCTGCGGTGCGCCGCCGACTCGTCGGATGAGGACCGGTCGAAACGCGGCACCCGAGGCTGCAGCGGATCACCGCAGGCGTCCAGTCCCGTCGGCATCCGCAGCGGTGCGCCCTCGAGGGGTTCGAGTGTCTCGGTGACACCGGAGGCGTGCAGATCGGGTCGACGCACCTCGACGCCATGCCGTCGAGCGTCTGCGGTGAGCGTCGAAGCGGAGTAGAAGCCCATCGGCTGCGACCGGAGCAGTCCGGCGAGGAACGCCGCCGGATAGTGCAGTTTGAGCCAGGAGCTCGCATAGACGAGAAGTGCGAAGGACAACGAGTGCGACTCGGCGAATCCGAAGTTCGAGAACGCCTGGATCTGCGCGTAGATGCGATCCGACTGCTCGGCGGAGAGCCCGCGTCTGGTCATCCCCGCATAGAGCTTGTCGCGCACCTTCTCGATCTTCTCGAGCCCGCGCTTGGATCCCATGGCGCGTCTGAGCAGATCGGCTTCGTCGGCAGTGCAGTCGCCGATGGCCGTCGCCATCTGGATCAGCTGCTCCTGGAAGATCGGGATGCCCAGCGTCCGCTCGAGGATCGGCTTGAGGTCATCATGCGGATACGGGATGTCGAGCACCACAGGTTCTTCGCCACGAGCCGCCCTGGCGCGGTTCTCCTCGTCGAGCGCATCCTTCGCCATCTTGCGTCGAACGAAGGGATGCACCGCCCCACCCTGGATGGGCCCGGGGCGGATGAGCGCGATCTGGATGGCGAGGTCGTAGAAGGCGCGTGGCTGCAGGCGGGGAAGCAGGCCGATCTGAGCGCGGGACTCGACCTGGAACACCCCGATCGAATCAGCGCGGCAGAGCATGTCGTAGACGGCCGGTTCTTCTTTCGGAAGGGTCTCGAGCGTCCACCGCTCGCCCGTGGCGTCGTCGATGAGATCGAAGCAGTGCTGAAGCGCTGCCAGCATGCCGAGCCCGAGGAGGTCGAACTTCACCAGCCCCATCCAGGCCGCGTCGTCTTTGTCCCACTGGATCACGGTGCGGTTCTCCATGCGCGCATGCTCGACGGGGACGACCTCGCCGACGGGGCGTGCCGTGAGCACCATGCCGCCGGAGTGGATGCCGAGGTGCCGGGGAGCCTTCAGCAGCTCACCCGCATAGTCGAGGACTTTCGCGGGGATATCGTGCTCGTCGGCCACCTCGAGTCCGGTGCTCCACCCGTCGACCTGCCTGGACCAGGCATCCTGCTGCCCTGGGGAGTAGCCGAGAGCCCTCGCCATATCGCGCACGGCATTCTTCGGACGGTACTGGATGACGTTCGCCACCTGGGCCGCGCGCTCTCTTCCGTACTCGCGGTACACCCACTGGATGATCTCCTCCCGGCGATCGGAGTCGAAGTCCACATCGATGTCGGGTTCTTCCTGACGCGTCGTCGCGAGGAACCGCTCGAAGGGCAGGCGGTAGAGGATCGGGTCGACGGCGGTGATGCCGAGCAGATAGCAGACGGCGCTCGCCGCGGCAGAGCCACGCCCCTGACACAGGATGCCGCGACGACGTGCCTCCGTGACGATGCCGTGCACGATGAGGAAGTAGCCGGGGAAGTCCTTCTCCTCGATCACGTCGAGCTCGCGCCCGATCCTGCGGCGGCCGTCGTCATCCAGATTCGGGTACTTCGTCGGCACGGCCTCCCACACCAGGTGGCGCAGCCAGCTCATGGGGGTATGGCCGTCGGCGACCTTCTGCTGCGGGAGTGCCGGTCGCGCTCGGCGGAGGGAGAAGGCCGACGCTGCGGCGAGTTCGAGCCCGTAGGAGATCGCGCCGGGGTGGCGCCGGAAGCGCGCCGCCATCTCCGCACCGCTGCGCAGATGTGCTCCTCCGTGGGTCGGAAGCCAGCCGTCGAGCTCGTCCATGCTGCGCACGGCACGCACAGCGGCGACTGCCTCGGCGAGCGATGCACGTTCGGGGGCGGCATAGTGCACGTTGTTCGTCGCCACCACCGGCAGCCGCATCCGTCTGGCGAGATCGGCGAGAGCGTCGTTGCGACGTGTGTCCTGTGGGTCGCCGTGGTCGAAGAGCTCGACGGCGACGCGATCCTGGCCGAACAGATCGACCAGGCGGCGCAGCGGTGTCTGCGCGTCTCCGGCTTCGAGGCCACGCCGGACGCCGCCCTTTCGGCACCCGGTGAGGATCGTCCAGTGCCCGTCGGCGGCTGCCGCCAGCTCATCGAGGTCGTACACGGGGCGCCCCTTCTCGCCGCCGCGCAGGTGAGCGGCCGTCATCGCGCCGGAGAGACGGTGATAGCCCTCCAGGCCGTCGGCGAGCACCAGGAGATGGTCGCCGACAGGATCGGGGGTGCCCCGCTGCGGTGCGTCCAGACCGAGCGAGAGCTCTGCTCCGTATACCGTCTGGACGCTCACATCCATCAGCTCCGCGACCTCGGCGAAGCGGGCCGCCCCGTAGAAACCGTCGTGGTCGGTGAGGGCCAGCGCGGTGAGCCCCAGACGCTCGGCCTCTGCGAGCAGGTCCTCCGGCGAGGAGGCGCCGTCGAGGAAGGAGTACGACGAATGCGCGTGCAGCTCGGCATAGGGAACGGCATCCTCCGGCCGGCTCACGGATGTAGGAGGGTTCCGTGTGCGCTTGGTGCTGACGGGGCCGGGATCCGGGCGGCTGCCGGGGGGCATGCCTCCGGTCGGGTAGGGCGATTCCTCGCCGCTGAGAGTGCGCTCCAGTTCGTTCCAGGACAGGGGCGGGTTGTGCCAGCCCATCAGCGGTACCGCCCCTCGGCCCACCAGCGATCGCCGGTGCAGAAGACGAGCCAGGCCCGATCATGATCGTCGATGATCTGCAGACGGTGCCCCTTCTTTCCTCCGGAGGCGTCCCATCGACGTTCATGGATCGGCCATGGGCCCGCCCAGGCCTGGACATCGTCGCCGTCGATGCGAGCGGGCACCGCCGAGAGCGCCCCGCGGTCGTCGACGAGGACGGTCTCACCGTCAGGCGCAAGGACTCCGATGGGGCGAGGCGGTCGGAACACCTCGGCGGGAAGAGGATCGGGAAGGCTTCCCGGCCAGGGGCGGCCGGGGTCTCTGGGAGCGACGGCGCGTTCGCCCCACGGAGTGAGCACCTGTCGATCGGCGAGCCAGCGCCCGCCGGACAGGGCGGCGGTGACGACACCCTCGTGACCGAGCATCGTCTGCACGCGGGAGATGGCGTGGTGCAGACGCTCATCCGTGCCGGAGCCGAAGAGCCCGGGCTGATGATGGGCGGCATCATCGACCGCCACGGGCACGATCCGCACCAGGGCGATGCCGCCGAACGCCCGAGCCTCATCGATCGGCTCCTTCGCGGACTCCGCCCCCAGCGCCTCGAGCTGCCAGCGCACCCGGTCGACGAGGTCAGCGGCATCGAAGCAGGTCGGGTGCAGCCACGGGCGGGAGAACACCTTGCCGTCGTCGCCGATCAGGTCGATGCGGATCTCTGTGCACACCACCGAGGCTTCTCCGAGAGCGAGCATGACCGCATCGGCCGTCTGCCTCACTGCGAAGGCCACCTGATCGGCTCCCGCGAGTGGCGGTTCGAATTCGACGGAGCGCGCGAGCTCGGGGTCGGGCGGTCGTGCCACCACTGCGCGGGAATCGGCGCCGGCGGCGAGGGAGTGCAGGCGGGAGCCGCGCTCGCCGAAGCGATCGCGCACCTCGATCTCGTCGAGGGCTGCGAAGTCGCCGAGCGTGCGTACGCCGAGTCGGATGAGCAGACCACTGAGCTGTTCGTCTCGCAGAACCCCCACGGGCAGCGGTGCGAGGAAGTCCTTCGCCAGACCTGCAGGTACGACGGTGCACGGTGCGCTTCCTCTGGCGGCGAGCTCTGCCGTGAAGGGGCCGTCGGCGATGCCCACGCGCACCTCGGGGAAGCCCGCCTCGGTGAGGATGTCGATGAGGGCCCGCCCCGCCTCAGCCTCGCCGTCGTGGTAGCGGGAGATGCCCCGCGCCCGCACGGCCGCGAGTCCTGGGCGCAGCAGGGCGGCCCCGGGGGCATGCTTCTCGATGAGCTGCAGCACCGGAAGGAAGGCTCTCTCGTCGCGGGCGGCGTCGTGAGGCAGCACGCGCAGCGACGAGATATGCCCCTGAGCGACTCGGCGGCGTTGACCCGCGCGCACACCGTGCTCTCTCGCCGAAGCGGTGCACGCGACGACGGTGTTCGCGTGCACCAGAGCCGTCGGCGGATGAGGCGGGGGCCCGCCCAGAGCGGCACGCAACGGCCAATCGGGAAGCCACAGGACGAGGACCCGCAGCGGAGCGGCGGTCATCCGGCCACCGCCAGACGCGGGTACTCGGGTGGAGCGGCATCGGCACCGCGCAGGCCGGGCAGCGCGGTCATCTCGGCCATGGTCTCGACGGCGATGTGCTCGGCGGGCAGCTCCTCGACCGCGCCGTGGACACCGGGAAGACGCACGCGCACGCTCGACACCAGCGGACTGTGCCGCGTCCGCGCTGACACCGTCGCCGTGGAACCCTCGATCAGCCCCCACCCCTCGCCGACGCCGAGCCAGTGCTGGTCATGCAGCCGGATGGAGCCCTCGCTCTGCGGCCAGGCGCCGGACGCGGTCGACTCGGTGATGAGCAGGGTGCTCCCGCGGTCTCGCAGCCGGGCGCTCAGCCGTGACACATCGGCATCGCGTGCCCTGCCTCCTGGCTGCACGGCGATCAGCGGAACCACCTCGGCGAGCGCAGAGGTCACGGCGAGCCAGCGGTCTCCGGGGTCGGGGACGAGGATCAGTCGAGGCAGCTCGATGCCGAACGCCGCTGCAGCTTCGACGCCCAGTGTGGGCATGCCCACCACCGCACACCAGTGGCCCTTGCTCGACGCGGCAGCGAGCAGCGAGAGGATGAGGCTGGGCGAGGGGGAGACGGTGTAGGTCGTCCCCGTCTGCAGTCCTTCTTCGGGGAGCAGAGAGGAGAAGGCGGGATCGAGGGGGAGCAGCGGGTGCTCGCTGCGTCTGCGCTGCATGCGGCTGATCTCCCGGCGCAGCCGAAGAACCTCTCCGGCGCGGGAGTCGCCAGCCGGAGAGAGCGCGGTCACCGCATCGAGCCCGATCCCCATGAATCCATCCTCGAAGATATGTACTAATAAAGCAACTGGAGTAGATGACGATAGTTCGAACCTCGGACATCGGGGTGGGAGGTTATCCACACGCAGTCCTCGCCGGCATCCGTCTTCTTCTAGCCTTCCGGCATGGATCTGCGCACCGTGGCTGTCGTGACCGTTCATCTGACGCTGTTCGTGATCGCCTGCAGGCTCGTCGCCGTCGACATCCGCACCCATCGGCTGCCGAACCGGATCGTGCTCCCCACCCTGGCGGCGCTCGTCGTCCTCGGGGCCGCCGACGCACTCGCCTCGGGGGAGAGCGCGGCGATGACCAGAGCCGCACTCGGCATGCTGATCCTCGGCGGCTTCTACGCGGCGCTCCGTGCGCTCAGCCGCGAGGGGATGGGCGGAGGAGACGTCAAGCTCGCCGCCGTCATCGGCCTGATCCTCGGTTGGCACAGCTGGCAGGCGCTCGCCGTGGGAGCAGCATCCGCCTTCGTCCTCGGCGCCCTGTTCTCCCTGTCGCTGATGATGCTCCGCAGGGCCGACGGCTCCACGCGCATCGCCTTCGGGCCGTGGATGATCATCGGCGCGATCCTCGGCATCCTCATGGAGTGAGCACCGTGCAACGCGTCGGCGATAGGGTGAGCACATGGCACTTGCACGGCTTCACGGCGGCCCGCTGGACGGGCAGATCATTCCTCTCGGCGATGCGGACGACAAGCTCATCGTCCCCTACAGCGAGACCCAGGTGGTGTACAACAGGCGCGGTGACGCGCAGAACACCGGCGACACCGACGGTCCCACCGAGATCGACTACTGGTACGACGAATCCCTCGAGGACATCAGCCCGTCGGATGACTGAGCACCACAACGCTCCGCGGTCCGGCCTCGAACCCTCCAGGGTCGTCGAGGTCGAGCGCAAGTACGACGTCGATGACACCACGCCCCTTCCGGAGTGGGTGGGCATTCCCGGCGTCGATGCGGTGTCCTCCGGCGAGGTGCGTGAGCTCGACGCACGCTACTTCGACACCGCGGACGGCGAGCTCTCACGCTCAGGGGTGGCTCTTCGTCGCCGCACGGGCGGCCCCGATGCCGGCTGGCACATAAAGGGACCGCGCGAGGGCGACGGCCGTCTCGAGATCGGCTGGCCCCTGGGCGACGATGACGGGATCCCGGATGCGGTGACCGAGACGCTCTCGCGATGGACGTCGGCCCCGCTGACGCCTCTCGCCCGGATCGAGAACACCCGAACGGCATATCTGCTCACCGGAACCGCCGGAGTGGTCGCCGAATTCGTCGACGACAGAGTTCGCGCGACCGACCTCCGGCACGACGTGCAGCGTGAATGGCGCGAGTGGGAGTTCGAGCTCGGCCCCGCTGCTCCCGCCGACGAGGTGGGGCGAGCCGTCCTGTTCGAGGCCGTCGAGACGGTGATCTTCGCCGCCGGGGGTCGCGAGGCGTCATCCGGCTCCAAGCTCGCCCGTGCTCTGGGTTTCTGACTCACGGCGCAAGCCCCTTCCGTGCGTGAGCGGGGCCATGCTTGAGTGGCAGACATGACCCGCTCCGCCGTACTCCGCTCGCTGCGGACGATCGTTCCAGACACCGTCATCGAGCAGCACGAGGTGCGCGACATCTTCGCCTCGCAGCCCGACGTCGGGCGCCTCGCGCAGAGGATCATCGGAGCGTCCTTCAACGGATCGGGCATCGACACCCGCCACACCGTCATCGAAGAGCTGGCGCCCACGGCGAGGCCCACGGCGAGCACCCACGAGCCGGTCTTCTTCGATCGTGAGTCGGGTCTTCTGCACTCTCCAGGAACCGGGGCGCGCAACGACCTCTACATACGCGAGGCGTCCCGTCTCTTCGTCGAGGTCGCGCGCAGCGCCCTGGACGCAGACCCGGACATCGTCGCCGCAGACGTCACGCATGTCATCACCGCATCGTGCACGGGCTTCCATGCGCCAGGACCCGAGTACGAGATCGTGAGGGGGCTGGGTCTCTCCGACAGCGTGCAGCGCTATCACCTCGGGTTCATGGGCTGCTACGCCTCGATGCCGGCGCTCCGTGCGGCGAGTCAGTTCTGCGCGGCCGACCCCGCAGCGGTGGTGCTCGTGGTGAGCGTCGAGCTGTGCACCGTGCACCTTCGCTCGTCGGAGGATCCGGATCTCATCGTGGCGAACTCTCTCTTCGCGGACGGAGCGGCCGCCGGCATCGTCACCGCGCGCGACCTCCCGACTCCGGTGCCCGGGGTCCGTCTCGACGGCTTCCACACCGCGATCGCCGCGGAAGGCGAGAAGGACATGGCCTGGACGATCGGGGACCACGGCTTCGAGATGATCCTCTCGACGAAGGTGCCTCAGATCATCGGCGAGACCATCATCGGCGCCATCCGCCCGCTGTACGCTCGGGACGGCGAGCTCGCGGCCGCGTTCGACGAAGGACGGGTGGGGGAGCGGGTGGAGCACTGGGCGATCCATCCGGGCGGCCGCAGCATCCTCGACCGCGTCCAGGAGCGCCTGCAGCTGAGCGACGCCCAGCTGCACCCGGCACGGGAGACGCTGCGCGAGAACGGCAACATGTCGAGCGCGACGGTGCTCTTCGTCATCAAACGGATCCTCGACGACGGCGCGATCGAGGGGTCGCGGGTCGCCGCGATGGCCTTCGGGCCGGGACTGACGGCCGAGAGCGCGCTGATGACGGTCACCACCGGCGTCTCGTGAGGCACGACCTCTCGACGCGCGCCATCGAGGCGCGCGAGCTCATGGACGATCCGGACGCGGACATCGGGATGCTGGAGCACACCTACCGGCGCTTCCGTCTCGTGAACGCGCTCGTCTCCCGGCCGGGGCTGCTCTATCGCCAGGAGATCCGGCCGCGCGCCCGCCGCGGTCCCATCCGCATCCTGGACATCGGCGCCGGCGGTGGAGACGTGTGCCGGATGATCGCGGCCCGGTTGCGGCGGGCGGGACTGGACGCCGAGATCACGGCCCTCGACGCCGACGAGCGGGCGATCCGCTGGGCGGCGGATCACGATGACGGGGCTGGTATCCGGTATCGCTGCGCCTTCGCCTCAGACCTGGTGGCGGAGGGGGAGCAGTACGACGTGGTCTTCTCGAATCACGTGCTGCATCACCTCACCGCGGCAGAGCTCGACGGCCTGCTGCGCGACTCTGCGGCGCTCGTCGGCCCCGGCGGAGTCGTGGTGCATCGGGACATCGCCCGCACCCGACTCGCCTATGTGCTGTACGACGCCGCCACGTGGATCCTCTCCGGCACGCTGTTCCGCGGTTCGTTCATCCGCGAGGACGGCCTCATCAGCATCCGGCGCTCGTACACGCGGAGAGAACTCGCCTCTCTCGTGCCGTTCGGGTGGACTGTGCGCTTCGGACTGCCCTCGCGGCTGGAGCTGCGCGGGGAGAGTTCCCCCCTCACGTAGGGCGCCGGGCGACCGCGGATCGACCTGAGCATCCGATTCTCATGCCGACGCCGCTCTCACCAGCGTGGAGAACGACTGCCGGTGGACGCACGAAGGCCCGACACGCGTGAGCGTGCCGGGCCTTCGATCTGATGCTCGGATCAGAAGTTGATCATGTGACCTGCGAGGCCGTGGAAGCCCTCCTGCAGCGCCTCCGACAGCGTCGGGTGGGTGTGCACGTTGCGGGCCAGTTCGAGGGCCGTGAGGTCCCACTTCTGGGCCAGAGTCAGCTCGGGAAGGAGCTCGGAGACGTCCGGGCCGATCATGTGGGCGCCGATGAGCTCGAGGTGCTCGGCGTCGGCGATCAGCTTGACGAATCCGAGGGGCTCGCCGAGGCCGTGTGCCTTGCCGTTGGCCATGAACGGGAAGGTCGCGACCTTGATCTCGCGACCCTCGTCCTTCGCCTGCTGCTCGGTGAGGCCGAACGAGGCGACCTGGGGCGAGCAGAACGTCGCACGAGGCATCATGCGGTAGTCGCCGAGCGTCTGGGTCTCGGCGCCGCCGATGGTCTCGGCCGCGACCACACCCTGCGCCTCGGCCACGTGGGCGAGCTGCAGCTTGGCGGTGACGTCGCCGATGGCGTAGATGCCCTCGACGTTCGTGCGCATGTGGTCGTCGATGTCGATCGCGCCGCGTTCGGTGAGCTTCACGCCGGTGGCCTCGAGGCCGAAGCCCTCGATGTTGGGGGCGAAGCCGACCGACATGAGCACCTTGTCGGCTTCGATCGAGCTCTGCTGCCCGTCCTTGCCGGTGTACGACACGGTGACGGAAGAGCCGTTGTCGACGACGGACTCGACCTTGGTGGAGGTGAGGATGTCGACGCCGTAGTTCTTGTACTGCTTCGCGATCTCCTTCGACACATCGGCATCCTCGTTGGGAAGCGCGCGGTCGAGGAACTCGATGATGGTGACCTTGACGCCGTAGTTGGTCATCACGTAAGCGAATTCCATGCCGATGGCGCCGGCTCCGACGATGACGATCGACTTCGGGAGCTCGCGGCTGAGGATCTGCTCCTCGTAGGTCACGACGTTGTCGCTGAGCTGGACGCCCGGGAGCAGACGCACCTTCGAGCCGGTCGCGATGATCGCGTTGTCGAAGGTGACCTCTTCGGTCGACCCGTCGGCCTTGGCGACCGAGATCGCCTTGGGGCCGGTGAAGGTGCCGCGACCGTCGTACTCGGTCACCTTGTTCTTCTTCATGAGGAAGTGGATGCCCTTGACGCGGCCGTCTGCGACGACACGGCTGCGGTCGAACGCCTTGCCGTAGTCGATCGTGAACTCACCCGAGATGCCGAAGAACTCGGCCTTGTGGTTGAGCGTGTGCGCGAGCTCCGCGTTCTTCAGAAGAGCCTTGGAGGGGATGCAGCCCACGTTGAGGCAGACACCGCCCCAGTACTTCTCTTCGATGATGGCGGTGGACAGACCGAGCTGCGCGCTGCGAACCGCAGCGACGTATCCGCCAGGACCTGCACCGAGGATGACGACATCGTAATGTGGCATGCCTTAAGCCTATCGCTCCGAGGGGAGGTCGGAATCGGTGGAAGCCCGGTCGCGGCGACCGCGGATCACGAGCCAGACCACGATGGCGATGATCACGAGCGCACCGGCGATGGCGAGCACCCAGATCAGCGTCGTGGAGGCGGATGAGTCGTCGCTCTCGGGGGCGGGAGTGGCGTCGGTGCCGGGCCCTGCGGTCGCACTCGGCGCGGGAGCGACCGTAGCCGTCTCCGTGGGCTCGGCGCTCGGCTCCTCGGTCGGGGCGGCCTCGGTGCTGTTCGCGACCGTGAAGTCGAACTCTCCCGAGGTCGGGTGGCCGTCGCTCGAGACGACCTTCCAGATCACGTGATAAGCGCCCGCCGGGGCCTCCGCGGCGAGCTGCTGCGTCACGATCGCACCCTCGACGGTGGCAGCGCCCTCGATGACCGAGTTGCCGGAGGGATCGGTCACGACCACCTCGGTCGCCCCGGTCTCGTCGATGAGCTTCGCGCTGAAGGTGAGCGTCAACTCGGTCGGAAGCGTGTCGACCGTGCTTTCGGCCTCTGGAGACGACGCGAGCAGGCTGTCGTGTGCGGAGGCGGACAGAGGCGCGAACAGCACGAGGAACGCGGTCAGAAGGGAGGCGGCGAGTGCGACCGGAGCTGTAGGGAGGCGGCGGGCTGTGGTTTTCACCCCCTCAGCCTATGAAGCATCGGTATGCGATGCCTGAGTGTGAAGCGAGCTCCCGCGAGCGGCGTCCGATCAGTTAGTCTGGAGGACTAGGAGGGCATAGTGACAGACAGCCAGAATCGATCGGGCGGAGACGCCGCGATCCACCGTCCCGGCGAGCAGAGGCACGACGTGACGCAGACGTTCGGGCACGACTCGGACCTCTCCTTCGTGCCTTTCGGCGTGGAGCTCACTGACGTGGAGCAGGGCGCCATCGCAGCGCTTCCTTCCGGTTCCGCGCTGCTCCTGGTGCGCTCCGGAGCTCTCGCGGGGGCTCGCTACCTGCTCGACACCGATGTGACGACCGTGGGTCGCCACCCCGAGGCCGACATCTTCTTCGACGACGTGACCGTCTCGCGCCGCCACGCAGAGGTGACTCGCAACGGCTCGACGTTCGAGATCATCGATCAGCGCTCGCTCAATGGCACGTACGTCAACGGCGAGCGCGTCGACCGCAGCGCGCTGGTCGACGGCACCGAGCTCCGCGTCGGCAAGTTCCGGTTGAACTTCTTCGCCTCTCCCGTCGATCGCGTCGCGGCGATCGACTGATGGCGGCTTCTCCCGCCCGCGAACGCTCAGCGTCCGCGGGTCTTCTGAGCATCGGCCAGGTGCTGGCTCGGCTCACTCCGGAGTTTCCGGAGCTCACTTCCAGCAAGCTCCGCTTCCTGGAAGTGCAGGGGATCGTCAGCCCGTCCCGCACAGAGTCGGGCTATCGCAAGTTCTCGCAGGCCGATATCGAGCGCCTGCGCCTCGGCCTCACGCTGCAGCGTGACCATTACCTCCCTCTCAGCATCATCCGAGAGCAGCTCGACGACGCGGAGGCGAACGGCGAATCAGCCGCCCTCGCTCCGCCGCCCTCGATCACGCCGACCCCTCGTCGCTACCGCCGCAGCGAGCTGCTGTCGGCGGCCGGGGCGGGCCCGCAGCTTCTCAACGATGCGATCAGCACCGGCGTCATCGTCGCTCAGGAGAGCTATCCCGAGGCGACCGTCACACTGCTGCGCGGTCTGGTCGCGCTCGACCGCCACGGCATCGAACCGCGCCATCTCCGGTCACTGCGACAGGGCGCCGAGCGCGAGGTCGCGCTGATCGAGTCCGCCATGTCTTCGCTGCTCCGTCGCACAGACGCCGCCTCGCGCGCGAAGGCGAGCGACATGGCGCCCAACCTCGCCGCGAAGATCGACGAGGTGCGTTCGCTCTTCGTCAAGGACGCACTCACCAGGTTGCTTTCGTAACGAACTGATTGCGACACACCTTCGGCGTCCCACGGATGTCATTGCCGGTGCCGGAGGGCTGCTCTAGCGTGGAGGTAACAGCTCCAGGGAGGATTTCAAATGAATGCGGATGAGCGTGCAGGCGACCCGCGGTTCGTGCCAGAACTCCTCTTCACCGACGGCCTTCCGGCCATGGACGACGAGGTCGGCTACCGCGGTGCGGTAGCGGCGCGCGCGGCGGGCATCACCTATCGCCAGCTGGATTACTGGGCACGCACCGAGCTCGTCGAGCCCACTGTGCGAGGGGCCAGCGGTTCCGGATCGCAGCGTCTCTACGGCTTCCGCGACATCCTCGTGCTCAAGCTCGTGAAGAGCCTGCTCGACACGGGGATCTCGCTGCAGCAGATCCGTACGGCCGTCGAGGAGCTCCGTCGCGCAGGCATCCGCGACCTCGCGGGCACGACCCTGATGAGCGACGGCGCATCGGTCTATCTGTGCACGTCGAACGACGAGGTCATCGACCTGGTCAGCCGCGGTCAGGGCGTGTTCGGCATCGCCGTGGGCAAGGTCCTGCGCGAGGTCGAGTCCACCCTCGTCGAGTTCGACGCGACCTCACCGGACCCGGTCGACGAGCTGTCGGCACGCCGCACCAAGCGCTCCGCCTGATCGATCGCGGCCTGAGTCGCCCGATACGAAGAAACGGCCACCCTCGCGAGAGGATGGCCGTTCTGCTTTCTGGGGTCAGGCCTGCGGGCCGGAATCCGCGACCTGGATGCGCCCGGTGCGGATGATCCGATCGAGCAGCTGGTCGAAGTCCGAAGCGAGTTCCTGCGCCGAGTCACCCGGCCAGATGTGCAGCGGCTTGGCAGCACCCTGCGCCTGCTGGAGCGAGGTGCGCTCGGGAAGCTGCGGTGAGAGCACGAGGGGGCCGAACATGTCGCGCAGCTCCTTGATGCGGAACTGGTGCTCGATCGACTGGGGTCGCACGCGGTTGACCACGATGCCGAGCGGCTGCAGGCGGGGGGAGAGGCCCCGGCGGATCTCCTCGATCGCGCGCAGCGCACGGTCGGCCGCAGCGACGGAGAAGAGTCCTGGCTCGGTGACGACCATCACGCGGTCGCTCGCGGCCCATGCGGTGCGGGTGAGGGCGTTCAGCGACGGGGCGCAGTCGACGAGGACGAGGTCGTAGTCGGCTTCGACGGAGGCGAGCGCCTCTTCGAGCTTCCACACGTCACGCACGCTCGGGTGAGGGCCGTCGAAGTTGATGGCGGACGGGCTGCCGATCAGCACGTCGATGGTTCCGGGGTGCACCTTCGCCCAGCCGCTGGAGGTGATCGCCTGACGGACGACCTTCTCCTTGGGGTTGGCAAGGACATCGGCGATGTTGAGCCGACCGGCCACCTGGATGTCCATCCCGGTTGACACATCGGACTGAGGGTCGAGGTCGACGACGAGCGTTCGGACACCACGGGCGAAGGCCGCTGAGGCCAGGCCGAGGGTCACGGTCGTCTTGCCGACGCCTCCCTTGAGAGAGCTGACGCTGAGTACGTGCACGAACACCACGTTACCTTCCCCTAGGCTGGGTGCACACTCAGCCCCGCCCCATGCGCGCAGATTGCAAGTGCGCATCGAGCTTCCAGAGGTGTGCATGTTCCAGAAGATCCTTGTGGCGAACCGCGGCGAGATCGCGATCCGTGCCTTCCGTGCGGCTTTCGAAGTCGGGGCGAGAACGGTCGCCGTCTTCCCGCACGAGGACCGCGGCTCCGTCCACCGCCTCAAGGCCGATGAGGCCTACGAGATCGGCGAGCGCGGTCACCCCGTGCGCGCGTACCTCGACGTCGATGAGATCATCCGCGTCGCGAAGGATGCGGGAGCGGACGCGATCTACCCCGGCTACGGGTTCCTGTCAGAGAATCCGGAGCTGGCCGAGAAGGCCGCGGCGAACGGCATCGTCTTCATCGGGCCGCCCGCGAAGGTCCTCGAGATGGCAGGCAACAAGGTCGAGGCCAAACGCCATGCGATCGAGGCGGGGGTGCCGGTGCTCCGCTCGACCGAGGCCTCGGATGACGTCGACGCTCTCGTCGCCCAGGCTCCGGACATCGGCTTCCCGCTCTTCGCGAAGGCCGTCGCCGGCGGCGGCGGCCGGGGCATGCGTCGGGTCGAGTCGGCGGCGGAACTCGCGCCCGCACTCGCCGAGGCGATGCGCGAAGCGGCCAGCGCCTTCGGCGACCCGCGGATGTTCCTCGAGCAGGCCGTGCTCCGTCCCCGGCACATCGAAGTGCAGATCCTCGCCGACAAGACCGGCGAGACCGTCCACCTCTTCGAACGCGACTGCTCGGTGCAGCGGCGCCACCAGAAGGTGGTGGAGATCGCCCCGGCGCCGAATCTCGACGACAGCATCCGCACCGCACTGCACGGCTACGCGGTCGCGTTCGCGCGATCCATCGGGTACGAGAATGCGGGAACGGTCGAGTTCCTGCTCGAGACCGCGGGGGAGCGCACCGGTGAGGTCGTCTTCATCGAGATGAATCCGCGCATCCAGGTCGAGCACACCGTCACCGAAGAGGTGACCGACGTCGATCTCGTGCAGAGCCAGATGCGCATCGCCGCAGGCCAGACCCTGGCCGAACTCGGGCTGGAACAGCACAACCTGCAGGTGCGTGGAGCGGCGCTGCAGTGCCGCATCACGACGGAGGACCCGACTCAGGGATTCCGTCCCGACACGGGCAAGATCACCACCTACCGCTCGCCGGGTGGCGCGGGCATCCGCCTCGACGGCGGCACGGTGCATCAGGGCGCGCAGATCAGTCCGCACTTCGACTCCATGCTCGCCAAGCTGACCTGCCGGGGACGTGACTACCCGGCGGCCGTGGCGCGGGCGCGGCGAGCGCTGGCCGAGTTCCGCATTCGCGGCGTCTCGACCAACATCCCGTTCCTGCAGGCGCTGCTGGAGGATGACGCCTTCATCGCCGGCGATGTGAGCACGTCTTTCATCGATGAGCGTCCGGATCTTCTCCGTGGCCGCGAGTCGAAGGACCGCGGCACCCGGATCCTGAACTGGCTGGTCGACGTCACGGTCAACAAGCCCCACGGGATCCACCCTGGATCCTTGGATCCGGCTGCCAAACTCCCCGCCGTCGACCTCTCCTCCACCCCGATCGCCGGTTCACGACAGCGTCTGCTCGAGCTGGGTCCTGAGGGCTTCGCCCGGAGCCTGCGCGCGCAGAGTGCTCTCGCGATCACCGATACGACGTTCCGCGATGCCCACCAGTCGCTGCTCGCGACCCGTGTGCGCACGAAGGACCTCGTCGCAGCCGCACCCCACATCGCCAGGCTGACACCGGAGCTGCTCTCGGTCGAAGCCTGGGGAGGGGCGACCTATGACGTCGCACTGCGCTTCCTCGGAGAGGACCCCTGGGAGCGTCTCGACAAGCTGCGGGCCGCGCTTCCGAACGTCGCGATCCAGATGCTGCTCCGCGGACGCAACACGGTGGGGTACACGCCGTACCCCACAGCCGTGACCGAGGCCTTCGTGCAGGAGGCGGCGGCCAGCGGCGTCGACATCTTCAGGATCTTCGATGCGCTCAACGACGTCGAGCAGATGCGCCCGGCGATCGAGGCGGTCCGGAACACCGGCACGGCGGTCGCCGAAGTGGCGCTCTGCTACACCGGCGACCTGCTCGACCCCGCCGAGGATCTCTACACGCTCGACTACTACCTGAAGCTCGCGGATCAGATCGTCGCGGCCGGCGCCCACATCATCGCCATCAAGGACATGGCAGGACTGCTGCGCCCCGCCGCGGCGGCGACGCTCGTCGCAGCACTCCGAGAGCGCTTCGATCTCCCCGTCCACCTCCACACCCACGACACCCCTGGAGGCCAGCTCGCCACCCTGCTCGCTGCGAGCGCCGTAGGAGTGGACGCGGTCGACGCGGCATCCGCTCCGCTCTCCGGCACCACCAGCCAGCCTTCGCTCTCGTCCCTCGTCGCCGCCCTCGCGCACACGGATCGGGACAGCGGCATCTCTCTCGACAGCGTCTCGGACCTCGAGCCGTACTGGGAGGCGGTCCGCCGGATGTACGCGCCGTTCGAGTCCGGGCTTCCGGGCCCCACAGGGAGGGTGTACCACCACGAGATCCCGGGAGGGCAACTGTCGAACCTCCGTCAGCAGGCGAAGGCGCTCGGGCTCGCGGACGATTTCGAGCTGATCGAGGACATGTACGCCGCAGCCGATCGAATCCTGGGCCGCGTTCCCAAGGTGACGCCGTCGTCGAAGGTGGTCGGCGATCTCGCCCTGCACCTGGCCGCGGTGAAGGCAGATCCTGCTGACTTCGAGGCGAACCCCGAGAAGTACGACGTGCCCGATTCCGTCGTCGGTTTCATGGCTGGCGAACTCGGTGACCTCCCGGGCGGATGGCCGGAGCCTTTCCGCACGAAGGTGCTGGCGGGACGGTCGGTGCGCATCGGTATGACGGAGATCTCCGACGACGACGAGGCAGCATTGGCGGGTGACAGCGCGACCCGTCGTGCGCGGCTGAACACGCTGCTGTTCCCTGCTCCCATGCGCGAGTTCACCGAGAGGCGGGAGCTGTTCGGTGACCTCTCGGTGCTCGACACCGCCGACTACCTGTATGGACTCGTGCAGGGCCAGGAGCACGTCGTAGAGATCGATCGCGGCGTCCAGCTGTACGTCGGGCTCGAAGCCATCGGAGACGCGGATGACAAGGGTATGCGCACCGTCATGACGACCCTCAACGGTCAGCTGCGCCCGGTGTTCGTGCGCGACAGATCGGTGGCGGTCGATGCCCACGAGATCGAGAAGGCCGACACATCGGTGCCCGGCCAGGTGGCCGCGCCGTTCTCCGGTGTCGTGACGCTGAAAGCAGACGTCGGTGACTCGGTGCACGCCGGTGAGCCGGTCGCATCCATCGAGGCGATGAAGATGGAGGCGGCCATCACCGCCCCCGTCGACGGCGTCGTGGAGCGACTGGCGATCGGCGCGACGCAGCAGGTCGAGGCCGGAGATCTTTTGGTCGTCATCCGTCCAGCGCACTAATCTTGTGCGGGCGAGGCCGCGTTCGACGCAACGCACCCGAGGCCCGCACAAGCTTGGAGCGACACAGTGACCCCGAAGAACGTGGCAGACAACCCGGACGACGAGTCCAGAGGGGTGCTCGACGACGCTACGTCGTTGGACACCTCGGCCATCGGCATACTCGGCAATACGGCGCAAGTGAGCGTCGTCCTCCCGAAGGACGATGACGACGACCTGGAGGACGATGGCGTCGTCGAGGGCGAAGTCGTCGCCGACCTGATCATCGATGAGCCGGTCGCCGCAGCGAAGGCCGCTGCAGAGATCTCACCTGCACCGCTCGGTGCGGCTCCTATGATCATCGAGCTGCCACCGGAGCCTGCGGCGGTGGACGATCCGACCGACACGATCGAACTCGAGTCCGAGGCGTCTGCAGAGCAGGAACCCGAGCCCGAGGTCGAACCCGAGCCCGAGGTCGAACCCGAGCCTGACGTCGAACCCGAGCCCGAGGTCGAACCCGAGCCCGAGGTGCAGCCGGAACTGGTGCCGGAGCAAGAGCCTGAGACCGATCCTGAGCCCCCTGCGGTGCCTGAGTCGGAGCTGGATTCCGAGCCCGCGACAGAGCTGGAAGGATCGCCGGAGCCGGAGCCGGAGCCGGAGCCGGAGCCGGAGCCGGAGCCGGAGCCCGAGCCCGAGCCCGAGCCCGAGCCCGAGCCCGAGACGGAACCGGAGCCCGAGACGGAACCGGAGCCCGAGGCGGAACCGGAGCCTGAGGCGGAACCGGAGCCGGAGCCCGTAGCGGCGCCCGCTCCCACGCCTGCGCGCACCCGCGAACGCGCTCCGAAGACTGCACCGCTGACAGCGGTCGGCACAGCTTCGACTCAGTCGGATGCTGCTCCTGTTGACGCCGTCGCAGCGGAGGCCGCCGCGGCCGCGGCCTTCATCGCGAGGGCGAAAGCCGATGTCGACGCTGTTCCCAGCTCGCGCAGATCGTCGGCGGCATCATCACTCGCCAAGAAGGAGAGCTCCGCCATGAATGCTGACAAGCCCCAGCGGGCTACGACCCCGACGTCCAGATCCGGCCGCGGCGATGTGCAACTCTCCGCGAAGCGTCTGGACGATCTGGGCGACTCCTCTCGTGAGAGCGCCGACCTGCTCACTGCGGACCGCCTGCTCGATCCGCACCGCATGACCAAGCCCGAGCCCGAGGGCGCCTGGAGCCACTTCCTCTATGCGATCTCGGGACGTCGGATCAACATCGGAGACGGACGACGCGCGCGCGAGCGCAAGGCGCTGAGCGCCAGGATCGCCGCGCCGATCGTCGGAGGGGCGCGCTTCGTGCCCGTGCTGTCGCGCAAGGGCGGAGTCGGCAAGACGACGATCACCGCTCTGCTCGGCATGGCCCTCGCCGACGCCCGTGACGATCGCGTGATCGCGGTCGATGCCAACCCCGATCGCGGCACCCTCGCCGAACGCGTGGTGCGCCCGAACCACAACAAGTCCGTCCGGGATCTCGTGCGGATCCATGACGAGGTCAGGGGATATCACGACATCTCCGCGATCGTCGCACGAGACGCCACCCGCCTCGATGTGCTCGCCTCGGATTCCGATCCGCGGATCGCAGAGGCGTTCAGCGACAGCGACTACCGGGACGTGGCCGGTGTCGCCGCGCACTACTACTCGCTCGTCCTCACGGACACCGGCACGGGCATCGTGCATTCCGTGATGTCGGCCACACTCGATCTCGCCGATCAGATCGTGATCGTCTCCGGGCTGAGTGTCGACGAGGCGCGCCTGGCGTCCGAGACGCTGACCTGGCTCGAGAGCAACGGATACGCGGAGCAGGCGCGGGAGGCCGTCGTCGTGCTGAACCAGTCGACCCCCGGCGCCCCCCTCGTGCGTCTGAACGAGCTCGAGGCGCACTTCCGCACGAGGGCGAAGCACGTGGTGCGGATGCCGTACGACGCGCAGATCGCCGGGGGCGGGACCATCGTGTTCGCCAACCTGCAGCCTGAGACTCGAGTGGCGGCGCGCGAGCTCGCCGCGCTGCTCGTCGAGGGCCTGCGAGCGAAGGTCGCCTGATGGCGGTGCGTGAGATCCGAGTCTTCGGAGACCCCGTCCTTCGCACCGTCTGCGCCCCGATCGATGCCGTCGACGAGGGCATTCGCGCGCTCGTCGCCGATCTGCTCGACACCGTCGAGCTGCCGGGGCGTGCTGGCGTCGCCGCCCCGCAGATCGGTGTCGCGCTCCGCGCTTTCAGCTACAACATCGACGGGGACATCGGCTATGTGCTCAACCCCGTCCTGACCGAGGTCCGTGGTGAGCCCGTGCCGACGGGGGAGGGCTGCCTGTCCGTTCCCGGGCTATGGCACGACGCACTGCGCCACCCCTGGGCGAGAGTCGAGGGCATCGACCTCGACGGCGATCCGGTGGTGCTGGAAGGAAGCGGCCTGATGGCGCAGGCGCTTCAGCATGAGACCGATCATCTCGACGGCAAGCTCTACCTCACGAGACTCGATGCCGAGACGCGCAAGCGTGCGATGCGCGAGGTCCGAGAGAGCGCCTGGTTCTGAATTCCGGGTGGATATGAGAAAGGCCCCGCCGAGGCGGGGCCTTTCTCATCTCTCGCGGGCCTCAGCCGCCGATGGCGACGTTGGTCGTGGTGACGGGCTCGTCGTAGATGGCGGCGATCTCGTCGGCGAAGTCGCTCATGATCACGTTGCGCTTGATCGACATCTTCGGGGTGAGATGACCGGACGCCTCGGTCCACTCGCTGTCGAGCACCGTGAACTTGCGGATGGACTCTGCGCGGGACACCCGGGCGTTCGCGGCATCCACAGCCCTCTGGATCTCGGCTCGGACCGCGTCGTTCTTCGAGGCCTCGGCGAGCGACATCTCCTTCGGGAGCCCGGCGTTGGCGAGCCAGGTCGGCAGCATCTCGGGGTCGAGGGTGATGAGGGCGGAGATGAACGGGCGCTGGTCTCCGACGACCACGACCTGTCCGATGATCGGATTCGCGCGGATCGGGTCCTCGAGGGCGGCGGGTGCGACGTTCTTGCCGCCCGCCGTCACGAGGATCTCCTTCTTGCGACCGGTGATGGTGAGGAAGCCCTCGGAGTCGAAACTGCCGATGTCGCCGGTGCGGAACCAGCCGCCCTCGCTGAACGCGTCGGCGGTGGCTGTGGGGTTGTTCCAGTACTCCTTGAACACGTTGATGCCTCGGACCTCGATCTCGCCGTCGTCAGCGAGCCGCACGCCCACTCCGGGGAGCGCCGGGCCGACGGTGCCGATCTTCGACTTGTCTGCGAGGTTCACCGTCGCGGGAGCGGTCGTCTCGGTCAGGCCGTAGCCCTCGAGGATCACGACGCCGAGGCTGTGGAAGAAGTGGCCGAGTCGCGCACCGAGGGGAGCCGAGCCAGACACGGCGTAAACGACGTTGCCGCCCATCGCCTCGCGCAGCTTGCTGTAGACGAGCTTGTTGAACAGCGCGAACTTGAGGCGGGTGCCGAACGGGATGCTCTTCCCCTCTTCGAGCAGCTTCGAATGCTGGATCGCCACGTCTGCGGCGGCGCGGAAGATCTTGCCCTTGCCGCCGGCTTCGGCCTTCTGCTCCGCGGAGTTGTAGACCTTCTCGAACACGCGGGGAACGGCGAGCAGGAAGGTCGGCTTGAACGAGCCGAGCGCCGGCAGCAGCTGTCGCGTGTCGGGCTGGTGCCCTGTGCGGACACCCGCGTGGATGTTCAGGATCGAGATGAATCGAGCGAAGACATGCGCTGTGGTGATGAACAGGAGCGTCGACGCGCCGGGAGTCTGCACGACGGCGTCCAGCGCCTTGGCCGAATTGCGGCAGAGCTCGACGAAGTTGCTGTGCGTGAGCACGCAGCCCTTCGGACGACCGGTCGAGCCTGAGGTGTAGATGAGCGTGGCGATGTCGGAGCCGACAGCGATGCTGCGCAGGCGCTCGATCTCCGAGTCAGGCACCGATGCACCCTGTGCGGTCAGCGAGTCGATCGCGCCGAGGTGCAACTGCCAGACTTCGCGGAGCAGCGGGAGGTCGCCGCGCACCTCATCGAGGCGTGCGAAGTGCTCGGGCGACTCGAGCACGAGTGCGATGGCGCCGGAGTCCTCGAGGATCCACTGGATCTGAGAGGGCGAGCTGGTCTCATAGATCGGCACCATCACGGCGCCCGCATAGAACAGGGCGAAGTCGACCAGCGTCCAGTCATAGGTGGTGCGGGCGAGGAAGCCCACCTTCTCACCCGGCTGGATGCCGGCGGCGACGAAGCCCTTGGCCAGTGCGATCACGGCAGTCTCGAAGTCGGCTGCGGTGATGTCACGCCAGCCCTCACCTTCGGGCACGGAGAACAGGGGGCGATCCGGCGTCGCCTTGACGCGCTTCGCCAGGAGGTCTGCGACGTTCCCCTCTGGATCGGCGGGGACGACGGCGGGGACTTCAAACTGGACCACGGCAGCTCCTTCGGTACCGGTCGGGCACTGGGTTGCACACGAGTCTAGAGCATGGGACTCGGTCGCATGTCAGGTGGAACTCAGTCGCCAATCACGCGTCGTCGACACATGGCGCTGGCGGATGCCGACCACGGCGCTAGACTTCACCTCGATGTTCTACTGGCTGATGAAGTACGTGGCGATCGGCCCTGTGGTCAAAGCAATATTCCGACCATGGGTGGTCGGGCGCGCGAACATTCCGGCCAACGGCGCCGCGATCCTCGCCAGCAACCACCTGTCGTTCGCCGACTCGATCTTCCTTCCGCTGATGATCGACCGCCCCATGTCGTTCCTTGCGAAGAGCGACTACTTCACCGGGCGCGGGATCAAGGGCTGGGCCACCAAGTTCTTCATGAAGGCCACAGGGCAGATCCCGATCGACCGTTCCGGCGGCAAGGCCTCGGAAGCCTCTCTGAACACCGGCCTGCAGGTGCTCGGCAGAGGAGACCTGCTCGGCATCTACCCTGAGGGCACGCGAAGCCCTGACGGGAGGCTCTATCGGGGCCGCACCGGGATCGCGCGGATGGCCATGGAGGCGAAGGTCCCCGTGGTTCCGGTGATCATGGTGGACACCGACACTGCGATGCCGATCGGGCAGCGGCTGCCGCGCGTGGTGAGGGTCGGGATCGTCATCGGCGAGCCCCTCGACTTCTCCCGGTATGCGGGCATGGAGAACGACCGTTACATCCTGCGGTCCGTCACGGACGAGATCATGGTCGCCCTTCAGAGACTGGGCGAGCAGCAGTACGACGACGTGTACGCGTCGAGCGTGAAGGACAGGCTTCCGGCCCGCGTCACACAGCGCTCCTGAGGCATCCCGACTTCGCCGCGAGCACTAGGCTGGACACCATGCTCCAGCACCACATCGACGCGCTTGATGCGTGGCGTTCGCTCCCGATCAAGCAGCAGCCCCAGTGGCTCGACGCCGAGCGTGTCTCCGAGGTCTCCGCGCAGATCTCGACGCTTCCGCCCCTGGTGTTCGCAGGTGAGGTAGACAACCTCCGCGATCGTCTCGCGCGCGCAGCGTCCGGCAAGGCGTTCCTCCTTCAGGGCGGCGACTGCGCAGAGACGTTCGCGGGCGCCACCGCCGATCAGATCCGCAACCGCATCAAGACCGTCCTGCAGATGGCGGTCGTGCTGACGTATGGCGCTTCGATGCCCATCGTGAAGATGGGTCGCATGGCGGGCCAGTTCGCCAAGCCGCGGTCGAGCGACACCGAGACCCGCGGCGACGTGACGCTTCCCGCATACCGTGGCGACATCGTGAACGGCTACGACTTCACCGAGGCGTCTCGGCGAGCCGATCCGGGTCGTCTGCTTCAGGGCTACCACACTGCCGCATCGACGCTGAACCTGATCCGTGCGTTCACCCAGGGTGGGTTCGCCGACCTGCGCGAGGTGCACTCGTGGAACAAGGGCTTCGCGCAGAACCCGGCCAACCAGCGCTACGAGCGGATGGCTGCCGAGATCGATCGCGCCATCAAGTTCATGGAGGCGGCCGGCGCCGACTTCGACGAGCTCACCCGCGTCGAGTTCTTCACGGGCCACGAGGGCCTGCTGATGGACTACGAGCGTCCGATGACCCGCATCGACTCCCGCACGGACACGCCGTTCAACACCTCGGCGCACTTCCTGTGGATCGGTGAGCGCACCCGCGAGCTCGACGGGGCGCACGTCGACTACTTCTCGAAGATTCGCAACCCCATCGGTGTCAAGCTCGGTCCGACCACGACCCCCGAGACCGCGCTCGCCCTGATCGACAAGCTCGATCCGAACCGTGAGCCGGGACGTCTGACGTTCATCACGCGCATGGGTGCGGGCAAGATCCGTGACGCGCTGCCGCCGCTGCTCGAAGCCGTCCGCGATTCGGGCGCGCAGCCGCTGTGGGTCACTGACCCGATGCACGGCAACGGGATCACGACCCCCACCGGATACAAGACGCGTCGTTTCGACGACGTCGTCGACGAGGTCCGCGGATTCTTCGAGGCGCACCGCGCCGTGGGCACGTTCCCGGGCGGAATCCACGTCGAGCTCACCGGCGATGACGTCACCGAATGCCTCGGCGGTTCGGAGCACATCGACGAGGCCGCCCTGGCGACTCGCTACGAGAGCCTGTGCGACCCTCGCCTCAACCACATGCAGTCGCTCGAGCTGGCCTTCCTCGTCGCGGAAGAGCTCGAGAAGCGCTGACCGCGAGCCTCACGAGAAGACAGCCCCCTCCGCGCACGGAGGGGGCTGTCTTTCTGTCAAGCAGCAGGATGCGGGACGGGGCTGGTCGAGTGGACCAGAGGGGCCTCGACGGGTGTCGCCCTAGAACGCGCTGCTCTTGATCTGCAGAGTGATCTCCGTGCCCTTCGCGCGCTGGGAGCCTGCTCCCGGATCTGACCCGGTGACCTCGGTGAAGTCATTGGGGAACGCGTTCCAGATCCCGTTCCAGGTCGGTTCGAAACCCGCATCGCGGATCGTCTGGGCAGCTTCGTCCCGACTCATCCCCTCGACATCCGGCACCGGGAACAGCTCGGGTCCCTTGGAGACGATCAGCTGGACGGTGTCGCCGGGGCGTCGATTCCCCTCCTCGGCACGGTCGGTGACACCGATGACGAGGTCCTTCGCGACAGAACCGCTGAAGACGAACTGCGAGTCCGGGTTGACCTCGACACCCTTGTCGCGGAGAGTGCTCGTCGCCTGATCCACGCTCATTCCCGCGACGTCGGGGAAGGTGCCGGCCGAGACATAGAGTTCGACGGTGTCGTCCTCGAGCAGCTCGCAGCCCTCGGCGCACGCGTACACCTCGCCGCCATCACGAGGTGTCACGAAGGCGTTGATCACCCGCCCCGCCTCGGCATCGGAGAAGAGCAGCAGGGGAGTGTCTGTGACGTTGACCTTGATGTCCGCGAGGTAGTCGCGGGCCTCCTGCTCGGTCTTGCCGTTCAGGGTCTCCGCCGTGTGCGACGCGGGGCCGGAGGAGACGAAGACCGTGATCTCGGTGCCCTTGTCGAGCCGCTCGCCCTCCTCGGGATCCGTCCGGATCGTCTCACCGCTGGCGATATCGATGGAGCTCTCCTCGCCGCGCACAGGCATGAAGCCCTCGGCGGTCAACGCCGCCGCGGCATCGTCGTACGACAGGCCGGCGACTCCGGGCACGGCGACGAGGGACCCTGGGCCGGATCCGAACCACCACCCGACACCGCCGGCCACCGTCGCGAGGAGCAGCACCAGCGTCAGCAGGAACGCTCCCCGTGCGCGGCGTCGCGACGACCGGCGCCGCAGCAGCGTGGCGTTGTCGACGGCGGCCTGCACCGGGGCGGTGGGATCGGCGATGACCATCGTGCTCGGCATGACCTTGGTGAGATCTGCGGAGTCGGCTTGGGAGCGCTGGGAGGCTGTCGCGGCGGCGACGGCGGGGGCGATGCCCAGACCGCGCTCGATCTCGCGCAGGCGCTCGAGCATCTGACCGGCGTCGTCAGGGCGCTCGTCGGGCGACTTCTCCGTCGCCCAGAGCACGAGCTCGTCGAGCTGCTCCGGCACGCCGGGGTTCCGCACACTCGGACGCGGCACCGACTCGGTGGCGTGCTGGAAGGCGATCTGCATGGGCTGCTCGCCCTTATAGGGCTGTTCGCCGACGAGCATCTCGTAGAGCATGATGCCGAGCGCGTAGATGTCGCTCCTGGCGTCGGCCGTTCCGCGGGTGACGAGCTCGGGTGCGAGGTAGGCGATGGTGCCGAGCAGCTGCTGGCCGGTGGCCGTGTTCGCGGTCGTCGCGCGGGCGAGACCGAAGTCGCCGATCTTGATGCGGCCGTCTTCGGCCAGCAGGACGTTCTCCGGCTTCACATCGCGATGGACGATTCCCGCACGGTGCGCTGCCGAGAGCCCGGCGAGGACGGCATCCATGATGGTGATGGTCTGCGGGATCGTGAGCCGCTTCTGCTCGCGCAGGAGCTCGCGCAGCGTGATGCCCGGCAGATACTCCATCACCAGATAGGCGAGTTCGCCGTCTTGGCCCTGGTCGAAGACATTGACGACGTGCGGGTCGGCCAGCCGTGCCGCTGCGCGTGCCTCCTGGATGAATCTGCTCTGGAAGGCGGAGTCGTCGCTCAGATGGGCGTGCATGACCTTCAGGGCGATGCGTCGCTCGAGCCGCAGATCGGTCGCGACGTAGACGGTCGCCATGCCTCCGCGCGCGATCCGGGCGCGCACCCGGTACCGACCGTCGACAAGCCGCCCGATGAGGGGGTCGGCCTGCTGATTGGTCGTCACGTCAAGATTCTATGGAGAACTGCCTGAAAGCCCGGGGAGCGGCTCGCCCCTTGCGCCTGCGGGTTTGCCCGGAAGCCGGTCAACCGTGGACGCTGAGCCACTGAAATGCCTGAGTCTCCCACTGGCCGTATCGCTCGGGATAGGCCGAGATCTGCACCGCCTGTGCCGCATCCGCGAATCGCAGACTCTCCCATCCGGAGATGTCGAGAAGCCCCCGCGACGCGTTTCCGTTCGGGTCGGCAGCGCCGCCGTAGAAGACCCTCGTGCTGCGGTCGGCGTCGACCGCCTGCTCGGGAGATCCCCAGCCCATGCTGGGGCGCTGCTGGAAGAGACCTAGTGAATCGCGGTCGCCCCACGAGAGATTGCGCAGGCTGGATTCCACCATCGCCGTGGCGAGTGCGATCGCGATGGCGCGGTCGGGCACACCGAGATCGCGACCGATACGGATGATGGTCGAGGCGTTGCCCGCCTGCTCGGCGTCGAGGGTGGCGAACAGCTGGGCCGGTGGCGCGGTGACGACCACGGCGGGTGCCGGTGCGGCGACCGGCGCTGCGGCGACGGTCAGGGTCTGACCAGGGTAGATGATCGCTCCCGACGCCAGGCCGTTCATGGCGTAGAGCTGAGCGACGGTCGTGCCGTACTTCTTCGCGATCGCGAACAGGGTGTCGCCTGCCGCCACGGCGTGCGTCTGGCCGCCAGCTGCCACGGGAGCGGGCGCGGTGACGGCCACCGCCACGGGCGAGGGAGCGGAACCCGAAGCGCCGGAGAGCAGCAGCTGCTGACCGGGGTAGATGACGGATGCCCGAGTGAGGCCGTTCGCCGCGAGCACGGCGTCGACGCTGGTGCCGTGCCGCTGCGCGATGCTGAACACGGTGTCGCCCGCGGCGACGGTGTGCGTGGCGGTCGAGTCCGTCGCGGCCTGCGCCGGCGGCGCCGTCGGAGCGGCGCCCGCTGTCAGCGACAGGGTCTGACCCGGGTAGATGACGGAACGCCAACTCAGTCCGTTCCATGCGAGCACGTCGACCGTCCGCAGCCCGAACCTGTTGGCGATGGATGTGATCGTGTCGCCAGGCTGCACGACGTAGGCGGCGGGGGGAGCTTCGGCCGACGCGATGCGCGTGGGGGCCGACTGGAGTCGCTCGACCGGCCCCGAGACCGCGTCCGCAGAGGCGGGGGTGACGGCGATCGCCCCCGAAAGCGTGCCCAGCACGGCGGCGGGCACCCCGAGCTGGATGAAGCGCGTTCGTCGCGCGACAGTGTGCGTGGTCAAGGTGGTCTCCCTTGTTCGACGTCCGCCCACGCTGACACGTATGTAAACGGAAGTCAACAGAAGTGACTGGTGTTGCTGATGAGACGAATGAAAACTCGGTCACGCTCCGGCCGACATGCGGTCGGCACTCAGAGGTGAGATAGTTGCACTGTGTCTGTGTCGTCTGAAAGCAATCCCTCCGAAACTCCGCAGTCGGAGAACGCCGTGAGCATCCCCGGCGTCACCGCCACCGAGTGGCTGACCATGCCCGATCTCGTGGACGTCCTCGATGAGACGCTGGGCCGCGTGCGTCGACTGATCGACGAGCACTACCTCGTCGGCTCGCGTCGTTCCGGCGTGTTCGCGGTTCCGTCGGTGTTCATCGTCGACGACCACCCGCTGTCCTCGCTGCGCGGCACCATCATCGTCCTCCAGGACGCGGGCTTCACTGATGACGAGGTCATCGACTGGCTCCTTGCCCCCGACGAGGAACTGGGTCGCTCGCCGATCGACGCGCTGCTCGCCGGACACAAGAGCGCTGTCCGCCGGGTCGCCCGAACCCTCGCCTGAGCCACGCGGTCACGACTGCTCGGTCCTACCGATCTCAGGCTGACCGCACCGTCGCCGCGCGTGCGAGATCACGCAGGTCTCCGACGGCCGCGTTGTCGAGTCGCGCCCCGGAGAGCGCTCGATCGGCTTCTCGTGCGTACTCGTCGATCATTCGCTCCACGCGCTCGAGAGCGCCGGACGCCGTGATCGTCGCCTGCAGGAACGCGACCTGCTCGCTCGTGAGCTCAGGGTCGCCGAGCATCTCATCGAACAGGTTCCGAGCTGACGTGTCGAGCGTCTGCCTCGTGAGGGCCACGAGCACCGTGCGCTTGCCCTCGCGCAGGTCGTCGCCCGCCGGCTTGCCCGTGACCGTGGCATCGCCGTAGACGCCGAGCAGGTCATCGCGGAGCTGGAACGCCATCCCGACCGGATGGCCGAATCGGCGCAATGCCAGCAGCTGGTCGTCGTCGCCATCGGCGATCGCGGCGCCGAGCACCAGCGGCTGCTCGATGCTGTATCGCGCGGACTTGAGCGAGACCACACGAAGGGCACGCTCGACGTGCGAGTCGGTGGCGTGGACGCTCCATGCGGATTCCTCGGCGATGTCGAGGAACTGACCCACGGTGACGTCTCTGCGCATGCGTCCGTATTGGCGGCGGACCGCCGAGGCATGGGGGAGCGGTTCGATCGCGTCCTCGAGGAGGTCGTCGCTCCAGGCCACCAGCAGATCGCCGAGGAGGATCGCCGATGAGCGGCCGAACGCCGCCGGGTCCCCGCGCCAACCGGCTCCGACATGAGCGCTCTCCAGTGCGCGGTGCGCGGCCGGCCGCCCGCGTCGCGTGTCGGAGTTGTCGATCAGGTCGTCGTGCACGAGCGCCGCGGACTGGAAGATCTCCAGCGCTGCGCAGACGTCCCAGAGGGTGGTGGACTCCGCGGCGTCGCGATCGCGGACGCGAGCGACGGCCTGCCAGCCCGCGTGGCAGAAACGGGCACGCAGTCGCTTGCCGCCCACGAGCGTGTCGGCGGCCGAATCGATCAGGCCCTCGGCGTCAGGGCCGTAGTCGGCCGACTCGCCTCTCATCCGGTCGAGGAACAGCCGCAGGCGTGCGGCGACAGCGTCGGAGACGAATGAGGGGGACGGCACGACTCCCAGCATACGTAAAGCCAACGGAGGCCCTTGCTGCTAGCCCACAGCGGCATACCGCGCGTAGAATGGACGAACGAATACCCGAGGGGGACGAAATGCCACTCTCCGAACAGGAGCAGCGTCTGCTCGACGAGATGGAACGCCATCTCCTCCACAACGACGCCGATGTCGTCAGTGCGCCGTCAGGCGATCGAGCTCTCAGCTACCGCAACCTGGTCTACGGAGCCCTTCTGCTCCTCGCCGGAGTGGGCGGCCTCATCGTCGGAGTCGTGCTCGGAGATGTCTGGGGCGTCGTGGTCGGCGTCATCGGATTCGCCGCCATGCTCGGTGGTGTCATGATCGCCGTGACCCCCGTCCGCAAGCCGCTCTCCGCGGTCCCTCGTGAACGAGCGCCCAAGCAGCGGAGTTCGGCCTCCTTCATGGATCGCATGAACGATCGATGGGATCGCCGCCAAGACGGCAACTGACCACCACTTCCTCGAAGGCCCGGATGCTCTGAGCATCCGGGCCTTCGTCGTGTCCGGACACTGAATCGCGGCACGACTGCGCGCTGATGGCGGTCCGCTGATCCCGCGTTGATCCTCCACTCGTGCTCCACCGCCCTCCACTCCGAGAAGCCGCGTAATCATGCGGTTCATTCGCACGCCGTGGCGCCTGCCTGCCGCCTGAGCGCGGATTGATCGTAGGTTTGTGGAGGAAAGTGGAGTAAAGTGGGGCGCACCTCGAGTTGGCCGGACGGAGAGGGGGTGATGGCTGATGTTGCTGGGAACGCATTCTCCGAAGTTGGACGACAAGGGACGGGTCATCCTTCCCGCGAAGTTCCGCGAAGACCTCGGTGGCGGCATCGTCGTCACCCGAGGGCAGGAACGCTGCCTCTACGTCTTCAGCACGGCCGAGTTCGAGGCGATGCACGAGCGGATCCGTCAGGCGCCGCTCGCCAACAAGCAGGCGCGTGACTTCATGCGACTGTTCCTCTCCGGTGCGAGTGCGGAGATGCCAGACAGCCAGAACCGCATAACCATCCCCGTGCACCTTCGTCAGTACGCGGGCCTGCAGAAGGAACTCATCGTCACCGGAGTCGGCGCCCACGCCGAGATCTGGGATGCCGAGAGCTGGAACAGCTACCTCGCAGCCGGCGAGGAGACCTACTCCGATCTCGAGCAGGAGGTGATTCCGGGACTCTTCTGACCACGGCTGTGATGCCCCGCCGCTCCCGCCCCGACACACTTCCCCGGTGCCGGGTCGTGAAGCGGAGGGGGATCAGGGCCCTGGTCACCGACATACAGAGGTCACCCGAGAAAGATCATGAACCTCCGCGACATCCACACCCCCGTTCTGCTCGACCGCTGCGTCGAGCTCCTCGCTCCCGCCCTTCAGGCCGACGGAGCGGTGCTCGTCGATGCCACCCTCGGCATGGGCGGTCACTCCGAGGCACTGCTCGAACGTTTCCCCCACATCCGCCTGGTCGGACTCGATCGCGACACCGACGCCCTGCGCATCGCGGGGGAGCGGCTGGCCCGCTTCGCCGACCGGATCACGCTCGTGCACACCGTCTACGACGAGATCGGGCTGCACGCCCAGGGCGCGGCCGGCATCCTCTTCGATCTCGGCGTCTCCTCGCTGCAGCTCGACGAGGCGGATCGCGGCTTCGCATACTCCAAGGACGCCCCGCTCGACATGCGGATGGATCAGACGAAGGGCGTCACGGCCGCCGAGGTCATCGCGACCTACAACGAGGGCAACCTGCGTCGCATCTTCGAGCGCTACGGCGAGGAGAAGCTCGCCGGCCGCTATGCGCGGTTCATCATCGCCGCGCGCGAGAAGAAGCCGATCACGCGATCCGGTGAACTCGTCGAGATACTGCAAGCGGCCACGCCTGCGGCGGCTCAGCGTGCCGGACACCCGGCCAAGCGCGTCTTCCAGGCTCTGCGCATCGAGGTGAATGCCGAGCTCAACGTCCTGGCGGACGCCATCCCGTCGGCCATGGACGCCCTCGCCGTCGGCGGGCGCATCGTGGTCATGTCCTACCAGTCCCTCGAGGATCGACTCGTGAAGCAGGCCTTCGCCGCAGGTGCAGCTTCCACCGCACCGAGGGGCCTGCCCGTCGAGCTGCCGGAGCACGCGCCGCGATTCCGCATCATCACCAAGGGAGCGGAGCTCGCCGACGACGACGAGCGTGCGCGCAACCCCCGCGCCATTCCGGTCAGACTGCGTGCCGCAGAGAAAGTGCGGGAGACCTCATGAGCCTGAACGTCGCAGCTCCGAAACCCCGCGCACTGCCCGACGCGCCCGCGCGTGCTCCGCGCCGGCGTCTCGAGCCCGTCACGGGCACCCCCGTCCGCCGCAAGCCGAAGCTCGCCTACGCGATCGCGGCATTGGCCGGGGCGATGATCATCGGAGCCGTGCAGATCGGACTCTCGCTGGCGATCACGCAGGACTCCTTCGTACTGGCAGGTCTGTCTGCGCAGCAGCACGAGCTCGACCTGCACGCCAACGCCCTGCAGGAGGACCTCACCGGGATGAGCTCGCCTCAGTCGCTCGCCACCAGCGCCGCATCCCTCGGCATGGTCGTGGCAGGGGCTCCGTCCTATCTTCGACTGAGCGACGGCGCCGTCTTCGGTCAGGGCACCGGCGCGACAGGATCGTCGACGATCGATCCGAACGGCGCCGGCGCCGTGAGCAACTCCCTGCTGAACGATGTGCCCGTCAACGCCTCGACGGCAGACGACGCCGTGCCTGAAGGAACGGCGGGTCAATCCGCGCAGGAGCTGCCGCCTGCGATCACCGACGGGCTTCCGAGCCCCAGCACCCGCTAGTCGAATCCGCCCACCACCGAGACCTGACGGAGAGAGTCCATGACGACACGAGCAACCCGGACGCCCCGGCGACGCACGGTCGTCGCGCTCGCGGTCATCCTGGCGATCCTGGCGGCGTTCGTCGTTCGTCTCGTCGACATCCAGGTGGTCAAGGCAGACGAGCACGTCGCCCAGTCGCTCGAGTTCATCGCGCATCGCACCTCCATTCCGGGCGAGCGCGGATCGGTCGTGGACAGCGAGGGATCGGTGCTCGCCGAGAGCGTCATGGTCTACGACGCGCAGCTCAGCCCCCAGGTCATCCGCCTGCTGGAGGAGGACGAGAAGAACCCTCCGAAGCTCCCGTGGGCCGAGGCGTCGACCCGCATCGCCGAGATCATGGGCCTGGATGCAGACGAGCTGCGGGCGGAGGTCGCGGCCAAGCTCGCCGAGAACCCCGACTCGCAGTACCTCCCGCTGGTCAAGGGCCTCAGCACCGAGAAGTACATCGAACTCCGTGAACTCAAGGTGTCGTCCTACCTCGAGATGAAGCCGCGCGAGGTCAGGGTCTACCCGAACGGGGCCGTCGCAGGAAACCTGCTCGGTTACCTCGACGGAACGGGCACCGCGCAGACCGGCATCGAGAAGATGGACGAGAAGTGCCTCGCTCCCACCGACGGCGAGGAGTCCTACCGCACCGGCAAGAACAGCGTCGTCATCCCCGGCAGCGAGAGCAGAGTGGATGCGGTCGACGGCGGCACCGTGCAGCTGACCGTCAACAGCGATCTGCAGTGGTACATGCAGCAGATGATCGCCGAGGAGGCGCAGGCCCAGGGTGCCAAGGGCGGCACCGTCACGGTCGTCGAGGTCGGCACCGGCAAGATCCGCGCCGCGGCGGAATGGCCGACGATGGACCCCAACGATCTCGACGCATCGTCGCCCGAGACCTGGACGAGCAAGCTCTTCACCTATCCGTTCGAGCCGGGGTCGACGTTCAAGGCGGTGACCGCCGCGGCAATCATGGAGAACGCCGGCGTGACCATGACGAGTCCGACCGTGTCAGCGTCGTCGCATGAGAAGTTCGACAACGGCGCCGTCATCAACGACGCGTTCGTCCACCCGACCTTCCAGTACACCCTCGCCGGCGCACTCATCGACTCCTCGAACGTCGCGCTGTCGAAGTTCGGCACCATGGTGAGTCCTGACATCCGGCACGACTACCTCGAGCGCTTCGGAGTGGGCGACACGACGATCGGCTTCCCCAACGAGACGTCCGGGGAGATCCACCCCACGAGCGAATGGGACAACCAGTCGCTGTACACCACCACGTTCGGCCAGTACTTCACGGTCACCGCTCCCCAGCTCGCCGGCGCCTACCAGGCCATCGCGAACGGGGGCGAGAAGATCGGCCTCTCGCTGGTCGAGTCCTGCACGGCACCTGACGGCACCGTCGTCACGCCCGAGGCGCCGGAGTCGGAGCAGATCGTCAAGCCCGAGACCGCGGCCGACCTCACGCGGATGCTCGAGAACGTCGCGGTCCAGGGCGGCAACGCCGACCGCATCCAGGTTCCCGGCTACCGGGTGACCAGCAAGACCGGTACCGCGCAGATCCCGGATGGCAACGGCGGATACAAGTCGGGCGTCTACTACACGAGCATGGTGGGCTTCGCTCCCGTCGACGATCCTCAGTACGTCGTGGTGGTGACTCTCGACGAGCCGACTAGAGTTACATCGTCTGCTGCTACCGCCTCGGCCTTCCAGAAGGCGATGACCCAGACCATGAAGACCTACCGCGTGATGCCGTCCTCCAGCCCGATGGACGCACTGCTTCCCAAGTTCGAATAGACGGCGCCCCGCCGCGCCTGGAGACGTCATGATCGCCCTGTCGCTTGCTGAGATCGCCGCCGTCATCGGGGGTGATCTCCGCCTCGCCGGTTCTTCCACCGCCGACACCGTCGTCGACGGCGTCGTCGACACAGACTCGCGCAACATGGTGCCCGGATCCGTCTTCGTCGCGAAGCCGGGAGCCGAGACGGACGGCCATCGGTTCGTCGGCTCGGCTCTGGCCGCCGGTGCCGCCCTCGCGATCGTCGAGCACGTGGTCGACGACGAGATCACGCAGATCGTCGTTCCCGACGTCATCGTCGCCCTCGCCGACCTCGCCCGCGAGGTCGTGGCACGCGTGCGAGCTGCGGGCGACCTCAAGATCGTCGGGATCACCGGATCGAACGGCAAGACGACGACGAAGAACTTCCTCGCCCGCATCCTCGCCGACGAGGGCGATACCGTCGCGCCCATCAACTCGTACAACAACGAGGTCGGCGCACCGGTCACCATGCTGCGGGTCACGTACGACACGAGGTTCCTGGTCAGCGAGTTCGGGGCGGATGCGCCAGGGAGCATCGCCCGCCTCGCCGGACTCGTCGAGCCCGACGTCGCGGTCGTGCTGATGGTCGGCATGGCCCACGCCGGCGGGTTCGGCGGCATCGAGGCGACGGCCAAGGCGAAGTCCGAGCTCGTGGCCGCTGCGAGGTCGACAGGAACAGCCGTGCTGAACGTCGACGACTCCCGTGTCGCGGCCATGGCCGAGCTCGCGCAGTCGCGGGGCATGCGGGTCGTCAGCTTCGGGCAGGGCGCCGCGGCAGACGTGCAGGCCCACGACCTCGAGGTCACCGCGTCCGGCACCTCGTGCGTGATCGAGACGGCGGGGGAGAGCCTGCCCCTTCGTCTGCAGGTGCTCGGGGCGCACCACATCGGCAATGCGCTGGCGGCCATCGCCGCCGCGGGGGTCCTGGGCGTGTCGGCGTCCGACGCCATCGCGCGTCTCGAGACGGTCGAGATCGCGGAGCGCTGGCGCATGCAGCCGATGGGCAGCGACCGGGTGCGCATCATCAACGACGCCTACAACGCCAGCCCCGACTCGATGTCGGCGGCGCTGCGGACTCTCGCTCAGATCACCGGCCCGGGTGAGCGGACCGTCGCGGTGCTCGGCGCCATGAGCGAGCTCGGCGAGACCGCCGGTGAGGAGCACGACCGGATCGGACTGCTCGCCGTGCGGCTGAACATCCAGCGGATCGTCGTCGTGGGCCCTGAGGCCCGCAGGCTCTACATCTCTGCCATCGGCGAAGGCTCGTGGGACAGCGAGGCCATCTTCTTCCCCGACCAGGACGCAGCGTTCGACTACCTGCGCACCGAACTCCGAGACGGCGACCGCGTGCTCGTGAAATCCTCCAATTCCGTAGGCCTCCGGCACCTCGGCGATCGTCTGGGAGAATTGTTCTCGTGAGATCTCTCATCATGGCGGCTGCCATCTCGCTCGCCTTCACACTCTTTCTGACTCCCGTCTTCCTCCGGCTCTTCCGGAAGTGGGGCTGGGGCCAGGTCATCCGCACGCCCGAGGCGATCGAGAACCCGAACCACGAGGCGAAGCGCGGAACGCCCACCATGGGCGGTGTGATCTTCATCGTCGGCACCATGGTCGGCTACTTCACCGGCACTTACGTCGGCGGGGGCACCCCTGCGCTGTCCGCGCTCCTCGTCATCTGGCTGATGGTGGGCTTCGGAGCCGTCGGGTTCATCGACGACTACATGAAGGTGCGCAGCCAGCGCAGTCTCGGGCTCTCGGGCTGGCGCAAGATCATCGGTCAGCTCATCGTGATCATCCCGTTCGGGATCGTCGCCCTGAACTTCCCGAACGCGTTCGATCAGACCCCGGCATCCGGTTCGATCTCGCTCTTCCGCGACATCCCCTGGTTGAACCTCTTCGCCTTCACCGCGATCCTCGGGTGGGCGCTGTATCTGCTGTGGATCTCCGTCATCGGAGTGGCGACGTCGAACAGCGTCAATCTGACGGACGGACTCGACGGTCTCGCGGCCGGCGCGGGGGTCATCGTCGTCGGTGCGTACAGCCTGATCGCCTTCTGGCAGTTCAAGCAGTCGTGCGTCGGTGAAGGCGTCGAGACGGCGGCACTGGGCGGATGCTACGAGGTCCGCGACCCGTTCAGCCTGGCGATAATCGCCGCCTCGTTCGCCGCGAGCCTGATCGGTTTCCTCTGGTGGAACGCGCCCAAGGCGAAGGTCTTCATGGGCGATGTCGGCTCCATGGCGATCGGCGGCGTCATCACTGCGATGGCGATCCTCACACGCACCGAACTGCTGCTCTTCGTGATCGCCGGCGTCTTCGTCCTCGCCTCGGGGTCTGTGATCCTGCAGCGCGCCTACTTCAAGATCACCCGCGGCAAGCGACTGTTCCTGATGAGCCCCTTCCACCACCATCTCGAGATGCGAGGGTGGTCCGAGGTGACGATCGTGGTCCGCATGTGGATCATCGCCGGACTCCTCGCCATCTCGGCGGTCGGTCTGTTCTACGTGGAGTGGCTGACGCGTGTCGACTGAGACGAGGCTCGCGACGCTCACGAGCTGGAACTCCGACTGGTCGGATCTGCGAGTGGCCGTTCTCGGGCTCTCCATGACCGGCTTCTCGGCGGCGGACACGCTCACCGAACTCGGCGCGGACGTGCTGGTCCTGGCCGAATCGGCCGAGGAGGAGTACGCCAAGCTCCTGCCGGTGATCGGCGCCCGGCTCGAACTCGGTCCTCTCGATCGGGTCCCCGAGGTCCTGACCGATTTCGCGCCGGAGGTCGTCATCGCGTCTCCGGGTTTCGCTCCCTCGCACACCGTCATCCGCTGGGCTCAGGAATCCGGCATCGCGCTATGGGGCGACATCGAGCTCGCCTGGCGCGTGCGTGACAAGACGCCGCGCCCCGATGGCACACCTGCCGACTGGGTGCTCATCACGGGCACCAACGGCAAGACGACCACGACGCAGCTGACCGCCTCATTGCTGGTCGAAGGGGGTCTGCGCGCAGCGCCCTGCGGCAACATCGGAGTGCCGGTGCTCGATGCGGTGCGCGACCCGGCGGGATTCGATGTTCTCGTCGTCGAACTCTCGAGCCATCAGCTCTGGTACCTCGGGCTCTCCCAGGCCGAAGGCGAGCTGTACCCGCACGCCTCGGTGTGCCTCAACCTCGCGGACGACCACCTGGTGTGGCACGGGAGCGCGCAGGCGTACCGTGACGCCAAAGCTCTCGTCTACCGCAACACCCGTGTCGCCTGCGTCTACAACAAGGCCGACGAAGCGACCAGGATCATGGTCGAGGAGGCCGAGGTCGTCGAGGGGGCGCGCGCGATCGGTTTCGATCTCGGCATCCCCGGTCCGAGCGACATCGGTGTCGTGGAGGGGCTGCTCGTCGATCGCGCGTTCCTCGACGACCGGGCCGGCAGCGCCCTCGAGCTCACGACCGTCGCCGACCTCCGGGAAGCCGGTCTCGCGGCGCCGCACATCGTGCAGAACATCCTGGCGGCGAGTGCACTCGCCCGCTCGCTGGGAGTCGAGCCCGAGGCCATCCACGCGGCACTGCAGTCGTTCCGGCTCGACGAGCATCGGATCCAGGTGGTCGCCCGACACGCCGGCATCACCTGGGTGGATGACTCCAAGGCGACGAACCCTCACGCAGCCGCCTCATCACTCCGCGCCTATCCCGGTGCGATCTGGGTCGTCGGCGGCGATCTCAAGGGCGTCGACATCGGCGATCTGGTCGCGACGGTCGGCACGACCGCTCGTGCGGCCGTGATCATCGGAGTCGAGCGCACGGCGGTCGTCGCGGCATTCGAGCGACACGCGCCGCAGGTGCCGGTGTTCGAGGTGGATGCTGGCGAGACTGGTCAGGTCATGAATCGCGTGGTGGAGATCGCCGCGGGGATCGTCGACGACGAGGGCACAGTCCTGCTGGCCCCCGCAGCGGCCTCCTTCGATCAGTTCTCCAGCTACGCGGATCGCGGACACCGCTTCGCCGAAGCGGTGCGGGACTGGATAGACCGGGGGAGCGCCGATGACGCAGGTCGAACGCCCCCACCGCTCTGAACCCGGCAGCACCGCCTCAGGGGGCCTCGCCGCGCGGGTGTCGCTCGGGCGTCGTTTCACCCCCGTCTCGACCGAATTCCTGATGATCGCATCGGCCGCGCTGATGCTGACGATCTTCGGTCTCGTGATGGTGCTCTCGGCGACGAGCGCGACCGCCGTGTCCAAGGGTGAGAACCCGATGGACGGCGCTCTGCGGCAGGGGATCTTCGCCGTGCTCGGCGTGCCGCTGATGTTCCTGATCTCTCGCCTTCCGATCGCGTTCCTCAAGCGCATGGCATGGCCGGCGCTGTTCGGATCCATCGCTCTGCAGCTCCTCGTCTTCACGCCGCTCGGTATCGAGGACGGCGGAAACCGCAACTGGATCATGATCGCCGGGTTCACCCTGCAGCCGTCGGAGTTCCTCAAGCTCGCCCTCGCGCTGTGGATCGGCTACGTCCTGCTGCGCAAGCAGACGATGCTCGGCACCTGGCACCAGGTCTTCATCCCGGTCGTGCCTGTCGGAGCACTCGCGATCGGGACGGTCATCGCGGGCAAGGACCTGGGCACCGCGATGGTGCTGGTCATCATCCTGCTCGGGTGCCTCTTCTTCTCGGGGGTGAAGCTCCGGCTGTTCATCCTGCCCGTGCTGCTCGGCGTCGTCGCCGTCATCGCCCTGGCCGTCACCAGCCCTGACCGCATGCGCCGCATCACGGCGACGTGCTCCGACATGTCGGCGTACACAGGCGACTGCTACCAGTCGATCCATGGGATCTGGGGCATGGCGTCGGGCGGCATCTTCGGCGTGGGGCTGGGCAACTCGCAGGAGAAATACGGCTGGCTTCCCGCCGCCGGCAACGACTTCATCTTCGCGATCGTCGGTGAAGAGCTCGGGCTGATCGGCTGCATCGTCGTGCTGGCACTGTTCACGCTCTTCACCGTCGGCGCCTTCCACATCATCCGCAAGACCGCAGACCCGTTCATCCGCGTCGCGGCCGGTGGCATCACCGTGTGGATCACCGGGCAGGCCGTCTTCAACATCGGCGTCGTGATCGGGCTGTTCCCCGTCATGGGTGTTCCGCTGCCCTTCATGTCACAGGGCGGCACTGCGCTTCTGGCTGTTCTCATCGCCTGCGGAGTGCTGCTGTCGTTCGCCCGCACCGTTCCCGTCGCCGAGGGACGTTCGGCTGGACGGGCCGCTTCAGCAGGGCGGGGTAAGGTCACACGGTGACCACGTACCTTCTCGCCGGCGGTGGAACCGCCGGTCACGTCAACCCCCTGCTCGCCGTCGCCGATGCGCTGCGCGCCCGCGACGCGGATGCGACCGTGCTGGTGCTCGGCACGGCCGAGGGGCTCGAGTCCCGTCTGGTCCCCGCGCGCGGATATGAGCTGCTCGTCGTCGACAAGGTGCCCTTCCCGCGGCGGCCCGATCGGCAGGCCGCGCTCTTCCCGGCGAAGTTCCGCCGCGCCGTCGCGCAGGTGCGCGATCACATCCGCGCCCACGACGTCGATGTCGTCGTGGGCTTCGGCGGCTACGCCTCCGCACCGGCCTACGTCGCAGCAGGCCGTGAGCGCGTGCCGTTCGTCGTGCACGAGGCCAACGCGAAGCCGGGCCTGGCGAACGTGCTCGGCGCGCGTCGAGCTGCGGCCACGGGCGTCGCCTTCGCCGGAACGCCACTGCGAGGCGGCGAGGTGGTGGGCATGCCGCTGCGACGAGAGGTCATCGAGCTCGACCGTGCGGCCGTGCGCGATGAAGCCGCCGCCAGCTTCGGGCTCGACCCCGCGCGCCCCGTCCTTCTGGTGTTCGGCGGCTCGCTCGGCGCTCAGCGGCTGAACGAGGCCATCGCCGACTCCTGGGGTGACATCCTGGCGGCCGGGTGGCAGCTGCTGCATGTCACGGGTGAGCGAAGCGATCTCGCTGACCCCGAGGTGCCCGGGTACGCGATGCGTCGTTATGTCGACCGGATGGATCTCGCGTTCGCCCTCGCCGACCTCATCGTCTCGCGATCGGGCGCCGCCACAGTGAGCGAGATCAGCGCGCTGGGGATCCCCGCGTTGTACGTGCCGTATTCGGTGGGCAACGGCGAGCAGCGACTGAACGCGGCGTCCGCCGTCGCCGCCGGCGCCGCGCGTCTCCTCGACGATGCCACCTTCGACGGCGATGCGGTGCGTCGCCTGGTGATCCCGGTGATGAAGGATCAGCAGCAGCTCGAAACCATGCAGGCGGCCGCCGTGCAGGTCGGCACCCGCAGCGGCACGGAGAATCTCATCGCCCTGGTGGATCGCGCGCTCAAGGCCTCCTGACGTCGACGCAGACACGGCTCCGCGACCACCTCAATGTCAACACCGAAAAGTAGACTGAACTCGACATGATCAGACCTGACCTCTCCCTCCCGATCCCCGAGTCGATCTCCTCCGCGCACTTCATCGGCATCGGCGGGTCCGGCATGAGCGGGCTCGCCAAGATGTTCCTCGAGGCGGGTATCCGCGTCTCGGGGAGCGATCGCGCCGACAGCGACAATCTGCGCGCGCTTGCGACGGCCGGAGCGGTCGTGCACGTCGGGCATGACGCAGCCCACCTCGCGGACGCCGACACCGTGGTCCACACCGGGGCGATCTGGCCCGAGAACCCCGAGTTCGTCACCGCCAAGGAGCGTGGGCTGCACGTCATCCATCGCTCGCAGGCGCTGCACTGGCTGATCGGTGCTCGCCGGCTCGTCTCGGTCGCCGGCGCCCACGGCAAGACGACCTCGACCGGAATGATCGTGACCGCTCTTCAGGAGCTCGGTGCCGACCCGAACTTCGTCAACGGCGGGGTGATCGAACAGCTCGGCGTCTCCAGCGCGACGGGGTCGGGTGAACTGTTCGTCATCGAGGCCGACGAGTCCGACGGCACCTTCCTGCTCTACGACACCGCCGTCGCCTTGATCACCAATGTCGACCCGGATCACCTCGACCACTACGGTTCCGACGAGGCGTTCCACGATGCGTTCGTCCGGTTCGCCGATGCGGCGACGGAGGCCGTCGTCATCTCGAGCGACGACCCCGGCGCGTTGCGCGTGGGAGCGGGTCTCTCGCACCCCAACGTCATCACCTTCGGGCAGGCTGAGGGCGCGGACGTCAGAGTGACCGACATCGTGACGGACGGGCCCGTGTCGGCCACGGTGAGTCGGGGGTCGGAGAGTGTGCGACTGCAGCTCGCCGTGCCCGGCGTGCACAACGCGATCAACGCGGCCGGCGCCATCACGGTGCTGCTCTCGGTCGGCTTCGGCCTGGCCGAGTCCGCGCGCGCCGTCGAGGGTTTCGCCGGCACGGTGCGCCGCCTCGAGCAGCACGGCGTCGAGCGCGGTGTCACGGTCTACGACGACTACTCCCATCACCCCACAGAGGTGCGCGCGGCGCTCGAGGCGATGCGATCGATCGCCGGGTCGGGCAGGATCATCGCGATCCAGCAGCCGCACACCTACTCACGCACGCAGCACATGTTCCGTGAGTTCGCAGATGTGCTCGAGACGTATGCCGACCACACGGTGGTGCTCGATGTGTACGGCGCGCGGGAGGACCCGGTACCCGGTGTCACCGGCGAGCTGGTGAGCGGCGCATTCCGCGACCCCTCGCACGTGCATTTCGTGGCCGACTGGCAGCAGGCGGCCGACTACACGGCGTCGGTGGCGCGCGACGGCGACTTCGTCGTCACGCTCGGCTGCGGCAATGTCTACCAGATCATCCCGCAGGTGCTCGAGTCGCTGCGGACCACCGAGGTCTAGCAGATGCGTCGTCCGCCTCCGCTTCCGACGCCTCCCGCGGGTCTCGCGGAGGGCGCGCCCCGGCGACGGGCGGAGTCGGGATCCCGAGCTCGCTCGCGCGACCCGGAGTTCGACGAACAGGCAGGCGGTCGAGTCGCTCCCCTGAGGCCGGCGCCCGAGGTCGGCGCGGAGGCCGCCGAGGATGCCGCGGCGCGGCCGACGTCCACGCGGGATGTGTGGCGAGCGGCGAGGGCGCGGCGCAAGGCGCTCCGGGCAGAGATCAGGCGGTTCACGCAGCGGTCGCGTCGGCGTCGCATCATCTGGCTCAGCGCGATAGGCGCCGTGGTCCTGCTGATCGGCGGCACCACTGCGGCCGCGTACAGTCCGCTCTTCGCCGTCGAGAAGATCACGGTGCTGGGCGCGACGACGCTGGATGCCGCTGCGGTCGAGGCCTCGCTCGCGGACCAGGTCGGCACCCCGCTGGCGCTGGTCGACTCGAGCGAGGTGAAGGCGGCCCTGCTGGCATTTCCGCTGATCGAGACCTATGCGCTCGAGGCCAAGCCGCCACACGATCTCACCGTGCGGATCGTCGAACGCACTCCGGTCGGTGTCATCCGCTCGGAGGCCGGCTACACGCTCGTCGACGCCGCAGGAGTCGCTCTCGCCACGACCACCGACCAGCCGGCCGGACAGCCTCTGCTCGAGATCGACGGCGGCACGGACTCTGCGGCCTTCGAGAGCGCGGGTCTCGTGGTGCGCTCGGTTCCCGCAGAGTTGCGCGCCCTGCTCACCGGAGTGAGCGCCACGACGCCCGACGACGTGACACTGACGCTGAGCAGCGGCCTGACGGTCGTCTGGGGCAGCTCGGAGGATTCTCCGATGAAGAGCGAAGTGCTCACCAAGACCCTGCTCAGCAACCCGGAGGCGTCGACGATCGACGTCACATCACCGCATGCGGTGGTCGTGGGCTGAGGTTTCGACGGCAAACGGGCGACACGCCCGTGTCGCTGCGAGTGCACGGGGGCGTGACGCTTACCTTCGAACAAGAGAAACCAATACCGGGAAATACTTTACACCTCTAGTTGAGGTTTAAGGTTCAACCCGGCGGAATCTCCCCACAGACAGGTTCGACTATTCGGAGGCCGGCCATGAGCCAGAACCAGAACTACCTCGCCGTGATCAAGGTCGTCGGCGTCGGCGGTGGCGGCGTCAACGCCGTCAACCGCATGATCGATCTCGGCCTCCGCGGAGTCGAGTTCATCGCCGTCAACACCGACGCTCAGGCGCTGCTGATGAGCGACGCCGACGTCAAGCTCGATGTGGGCCGCGAGCTCACGCGCGGGCTCGGCGCGGGTGCGGACCCCGAAGTGGGTCGACGCGCCGCTGAGGACCACGCCGAAGAGATCGAGCAGGCTCTCACGGGTGCGGACATGGTCTTCGTCACCGCGGGTGAGGGAGGCGGAACCGGAACCGGTGGAGCCCCCGTCGTCGCTCGCATCGCGAAGTCCATCGGCGCCCTGACCATCGGTGTCGTCACCAAGCCGTTCTCCTTCGAGGGTCGCCGCCGTCAGAGTCAGGCCGAGGCCGGTGTGGTGAAGCTCAAGGAAGAGGTCGACACCCTCATCGTGGTGCCGAACGACCGCCTCCTCGAGATCAGCGATCGCGGCATCTCGATGATCGAGGCATTCGCCACCGCGGACCAGGTGCTCCTCGCGGGTGTCCAGGGCATCACCGACCTCATCACGACGCCGGGTCTCATCAACCTCGACTTCGCGGACGTCAAGTCGGTCATGCAGGGCGCCGGTTCCGCGCTCATGGGAATCGGATCCGCCCGTGGCGCCGACCGCGCGATCAAGGCCGCCGAGTTGGCCGTCGAGTCGCCGCTCCTCGAGGCCAGCATCGAAGGCGCGCACGGAGTCCTGCTCTCGATCCAGGGCGGCTCGAACCTCGGGATCTTCGAGATCCACGATGCGGCAGACCTGGTGAAGGAGGCTGCGCACCCCGAGGCGAACATCATCTTCGGTACGGTCATCGACGACACGCTCGGCGATGAGGTGCGCGTCACCGTGATCGCCGCCGGGTTCGACAGCGGCGAGCCTTCGCTCCGTCTGGATCCGATGGTCGTATCGCGCCCGGCCGCGGCCAGCACGCTGCCCGAGGTGGCGCTGTCGAACGACGAGGACAGCAAGCCCGCGGCAGAGGCGCCCGCGCCCGAGAAGGTGCAGCAGCGAGTCGCGGCGACGAGCATCGAGCCGGCTTTCGCGGATGACGACATCGACATCCCCGAATTCCTGAAGTGACTTCGGCGCCGGGCCAGACCGATTCCGGTCTGGCAGCGCGGCTGTCGGCGATCGATGAACGGATCGCCGACGCCGCGCGCCTGGCCGGAAGGGATCCGGGGGAGATCACCCGGATCGTCGTGACGAAGTTCCATCCGTCGTCGCTCGTCCGCGAACTGCATTCTCTCGGCGTGCGTGAAGTGGGGGAGAACCGACAGCAGGAGCTCTCCTCGAAGACAGCCGAGCTCGATGACCTGGATCTTCGCTGGCACTTCATCGGCCAGGCGCAGACCAACAAGGCCTCCGCGATCCGCCGCAGCGCGGATGCCGTGCACTCGGTCGACCGAGACCGGCTGGCGGACGCCCTGCACAGGGCCGCAGAAGGCGACGACCTCCTCGACGTCCTCGTGCAGGTGAACCTCACCGACGACGCGGGTCGTGGGGGAGTCGAGCCCGACGATGCCCGGTCGCTCGCGGAGCACATCCTCTCTCTTCCGTCGCTGCGCCTGCGGGGCGTGATGGCTGTCGCGCCACTCGACGAGGAACCCTCGTCGGCATTCGCGCGCTTGCACGCGATCGCCGAGAGAGTGCGCGAAGTGGAACCGTCCGCCGACTGGATATCCGCAGGGATGACCGGCGACTTCGTCGCGGCCATCGATGCGGGCGCGACACACCTGCGGATCGGGTCCGCAATCACGGGACCCCGCCCCGACCGGGGTTAACCTCTACAAAGACCACCCGACACGTTCGAACCGGAGGACACGATGGGTAACCCGCTGAAGAAGACCATGGTGTATCTCGGCCTCGCCGACGAGGAAGAGGTCTACGAGGAAGAGCAGGCTCCGGCCCGCTCCCACCGAGAGCGTGATCGCGACCGCGAACGCGAGGAGCCCGCTCCGGCGCCCGTGACTCCGCTACGGCGCCCCGTCGCCGTGCGCCAGCCCGCAGGAGGGGCAGTGAACGAGATCCTCACCGTGCACCCGAAGCAGTACCGCGATGCTCAGCTCATCGCGGAGAGCTTCCGTGAAGGCGTGCCGGTCATCATCAACCTGTCGCAGATGAGCGATGCGGATGCTCGCCGTCTCATCGACTTCGCCTCGGGACTCTCGCTCGGACTCTACGGCCGTATCGAGCGGGTCACGTCGAAGGTCTTCCTGCTCTCGCCGGAGAACATCGCGGTCTCGGGCCACGGGGGAATCGCGCACGCGGACGCAGAGTCCGCGGGCTTCGACCAGTCGTAAACCGTGGGGTTCGTCGTCTCCATCGTCGCCAGCATCGTACATCTGGCTCTTCTGCTGTACCTGCTGGTGCTCTTCGCACGTCTCATCCTGAGCTATATCCCGATGTTCAATCGGGAGTGGCGTCCCAAGGGTGCCGGACTCGTTGCAGCCGAACTCGTCTACACGTTGACCGATCCGCCCGTCCGGTTCTTCCGGCGGATCATCCCACCCCTGCGAATCGGCGCGCTGTCCCTGGATTTCGGGTTCTCGATCACGATCCTGATCGTGCTGATCCTCATGAGCATCGTCCGAAGCTTCATCTGAGACCTGCGCGACTTCGGCACCCTGGGGTGTCGCGGCGTCGCGACTGACAGGCTCGGGGACTATGCTTGGCTCCCAGGTGCGCGCCCCGGGTTCGCGCCGAATCTCGACCACGCCATTCTCCAAACTGGCAACCGAACTCATCGAAGGAGCCACCATGGCACTTACCCCGGATGACGTCGTCACCAAGCAGTTCCAGCACGTCCGATTCAAGGACGGCTTCGACCCAGACGAGGTCGACGACTTCCTCGACGAGATCGTCATCGAGTGGCGCAAGGCCCTCGAAGAGAACGTCGAACTCAAGGCCAAGCTGGCCGCGTACGAGTCCGGCGACGCGCCGGCCGCTCCCGCAGCCGCTGCAGAGGCACCCGCCGCGGTCGTCGAAGAGGCTCCCGCGTCGGCTCCCGCTGCCGCAGAGCCCGCTCCGTCGGGTTCCGCGACCGCGACCGCCGGCATCATCGAGCTGGCGCAGCGCCTGCACGATGAGCACGTCGCCGAGGGTGAGGCCAAGCGCGCTCAGCTCATCGCAGAGGCGGAGGGCGAAGTCAACCGCATCCGCACCGAGGCCGAGGCCAAGCAGCGCGAAGAGTCGGCCCGTCTCGAGCGCGAGCGCAATGCACTCGAGGCTCGGATCACCGAACTCCGCAACTTCGAGCGCGACTACCGCTCGCAGCTTCGCGGCTACATCGAGGGTCAGCTCCGCGATCTCGACGAGAAGTCGGCGTCGACGGACTCGACTCCGGTCTCCGCGATCGGACTGTAGGTCGTCCTTTTGCCAGGACGTCGTCCCCTTCGTCGGTCGGCGGCCGGCGCGATCGTTGCGGTTCTCGCAGCGATCGTGCTGGCCGCCGATCAGTTTGTGAAGTACCTCACCACCGAGAACCTGCCTCTGCAGGAGCCGGTGCCGGTGCTCGGTGAGTTCCTTCAGCTCTACTACGTGCGCAACCCCGGTGCGGCGTTCTCGCTGGGATCCGATGTCACATGGATCTTCACCATCGCGCTCGCGGTGGTCGCCGGCGTGATCGTGTGGAAGGCCTTCGGGCTTCACTCCCGCCTCTGGGCCGTGGTGCTCGGATGCCTGCTCGGAGGAGTTCTCGGCAACCTCACCGATCGCCTCTTCCGCGATCCCGGGTTCCCCATGGGACACGTGGTCGACATGATCTCGATGCCCTGGATGATGCCCGCGATCTTCAACGTCGCCGACATCTTCATCGTCAGCGGAATGATCTCCGTCGCACTGCTCGTGGTGCTCGGGCTCCGTTTCGACGGCACGCGCGAACGAGACCATGCGCCTGTCGAGACCGATGAGCAGGCCGAGGCCGCCGCCCTGGCCGAAGAAGCCGACTCGGGCTCTCGCCCCGACGTGTCCCGCCAGGACGGAGCGTCTCCTGATGCCCCGGCCCCGGCCTCGGACGGACGCTGAGCGTGGAGTTCCGCTCCCTCCCGGTTCCTGACGGATTGGAGGGCTCACGCGTCGACGCAGCGCTCGCGAAGCTGATGGGCTTCTCGCGTACGTTCGCCGCCGACGTCGCCTCTGCCGGAGGAGTGCGCCTCGATGGAGTCACCCTCGACAAGTCCGACCGTCTGCGCGGCGGAGGATGGCTCGAGGTGGAGTGGCAGCCGAAGGAGGAGCCGCGGATCATCCCGATCGCGGTTCCCGAACTCGGAATCGTCTACGACGATGACGACATCGTCGTGGTCGACAAGCCCACGGGCGTCGCTGCGCACCCCTCACTCGGGTGGGAGGGCCCGACGGTCGTCGGCGCTCTCGCCGCGGCAGGTTTCCGGGTGGCCACCAGTGGGGCTCCGGAGCGTCAGGGCGTCGTGCATCGTCTGGACGTCGGCACCAGCGGTCTCATGGTGGTGGCGAAGAGCGAGAACGCCTACACGAGGTTGAAGCATGCGTTCAAAGAACGCACGGTCGAGAAGATCTATCATGCGGTCGTCCAGGGGCATCCTGACCCGTTGACCGGAACGATCGATGCACCGATCGGCCGGCATCCGAATCACTCCTGGAAGTTCGCAGTGGTGCCGGACGGCAAGCCGTCGGTGACCCACTACGAGACGCTCGAGGCGTTTCCAGGGGCGTCGCTGCTCGAGATCCACCTCGAGACCGGGCGCACGCACCAGATCCGCGTGCACATGGCGGCGCTTCGGCACCCCTGTGCGGGTGACCCTCTCTACGGCGCTGATCCGACGCTGTCGGCCCGACTCGGCTTGACCCGTCAATGGCTGCATGCGCACAGGCTCGCGTTCGCGCACCCGGCGACGGGGGACTGGGTGCAGTTCGAGTCGCCCTACCCCGCAGATTTCGAGCATGCGCTGGAGATCCTGCGCGGCGAGTGAATCGGCAGCACGGAATGTCGGCCATGTGGGTCAGACTGAGCATATGAGCATCGAGGTGCGCGCGGCGACAGACTTCGACGACGTCGCGGCTCTCGTCGGTCCGAAGAAGCCGACGTCGAACGTGTGCTTCTGCCTGAGCTACCGGATCGGCAGCAAGGAGAACAACGCACTGCGGGGCACGGAGCGTGCCGACCGCGTGCGCGAGCTCTGCCATCAGGACCCGCCGCCAGGAGTCATCGCCTATCTCGACGCAGAGCCCGTGGGGTGGGCGGCTCTGCATCCTCGCAGTGAGACGAGCTTCGCCCGCAATCGGCTGATCCCGCACATCGATGACCTCGACCCCTGGTCGTTGTGGTGCATCCGCGTCCGCCCCGGTCATCGGAAGCAGGGCATCTCGCATGCACTGATCGAGGGTGCGGTCGCCTACGCGCAGCAGCGCGGGGCTCCGGCGGTCGAAGGGTACCCGGTCGACAACCGCGGTGAGAAGGTGAACCTGACGATGGCCTACGTCGGGACCAGGCGACTGTTCGAGAGCGCAGGGTTCCAGAAGGCCGCTGACACCGGATCCACTCTCGACGGGTTCCCCCGAGTGCTGATGCGCCTCGATCTACGCGGATCGCGCCTACGGGCGAAGAAAGCGTGAACCTCATCACCCCACAGAGGCAATACATAGTGTGAGCACAGACAGTGAGATCATCCGGCGGTCGCTGGGCCGGCCGGAGGCATTCGCCGAGTTGTTCGACCGACACGCGCGCGCGGTCAACGCGTTCGCGGCCTACCGCATCGGCTCCGACGCAGCCGAAGACGTGCTCAGCGAGACATTCCTCGTCGCGTTCCGTCGCCGGGCCGATTTCGACCTGAGCAAGGACTCGGCCGCACCGTGGCTGCTCGGGATCGCCTCACGGCTCATCCGTCGGCACAGAGCCGTGGAGGCACGGCACTGGCGTGCGTTCGCCGCTGTCGTCGGCGAGGACCATGTGTCGCTCGGCGGACTCGACGAGGCGATGCGGCGCGTGGATGCCGAGCGCGAACTGCGCGCGCTCAGGGAGAGGATCACGGCGCTCGCCCCCAAGGACCGCGAGACGCTGCTGCTGTATGCCTGGCAGGGCATGAGCTACGACGACGTCGCAGATGCGCTCGGGGTGCCGGTGGGCACCGTGCGATCACGGCTGAATCGCGTTCGCAGGCGATTGGATCCCGCACGAAGGATCCAGGCATTCGAGAAGCAGAAGGAAGGAGAAGTTCGTGGACGTGTTTGAGAGGGTTCAGCAGACCAAGCCGGATCTCGACGGTGCAGATTCGCACCTCGAGGCGGCTCGCGCTCGACTGTTGCGCGAGATCGCGGCTAACACGAGTCCAGGCGCCGCGCGTTCTTCCAGGCCGAGATGGGTGCTTGCCGGCTCGGTGCTCGGAGCTGCGGTCGCGGTCGTCATCGGAGTGGTGGCAGTCAACGGGATCACGGCTCAGACGACCCCTGCGATCGAGGCCGTCCCGACGAGTGAGCCGGGGCAGACTCAGACGCCCGCGCCCCCGACACCTGCTCCCACACAGGCTCCGATGACGTCCGCACAGGTGTTCGGCGCCGCCGCGACCGCGTCCCGAGCGTTCACCGGGCTGACGCTCGCGCCGGGACAGTATCTGCGCGTGCACACGCAATCGGAGCAGGTCGTCTATCACCAGCCCGATCCGGAGGGCGGCCAGTACCAGGCGGACAGATCGAACGCCCAGAACGCCTGGCGCGGGACGTCGTCCTACTACTCCTATTCCCCGGCAGATCCCGCAGAACAGTGGCTCATCGCTCCGGATCAGCCCTGGACGGTGACCGACACATTCGGACCCGACGCCGTGGAACTGTCCCAGGCACACAAGGACGCGATCTCGTCGAACGGCGATTCCTACTTCGACGACGGGCCGTCAGCCCCTTGGGCGACCCCTGACGGCTACGGTCTCGGAGCGTTCTTCGCGGCGATGCCGACGGACCCGCAGGGACTCATCGAGTGGATCCGCGCGAATCAGGGGGTCAGCACCGGCGATCAGGACTACAAGGTCGGGTGGGTCCTCATCGAGCTGCTGTCGCACAACCTCGGCTCGAGCGCGGAGCGCGCGACGATGTACGAGGCTCTCAGCCTGCTTCCCGGATCTGAGATCGTCTCCACCGACGGAGACCTGGTGACGTTGCGCTTCTCGGCGGCGACCGAAGCGCTCTCCGGCGAGGACGCCACCCAGAGGCGCTCGGTCACGATCGACACGACCACTGGCCTCGTGCGGGAGCAGACGGCGACGCTCGACATCGTGTCGGGCCTGATCCCCGCCACCATGGTCGACGAGCGGTACGTCTACACCGTCAGCGTGGTCGATTCGCTTCCGTGACGTGGAGGGCGACGGTGAGGGGCGCCGGGCGCTCGATGTCCCAGGCCGAAAGTAGACTCGAATCATGGCATCCGACTCCTTCGTCCACCTGCACGTGCACAGCGAGTACTCGATGCTCGACGGGGCGGCGAAGATCGCGGCGATGACCCAGGCGGCGGCCGACTACGACATGCCGGCCATCGCGGTGACCGACCACGGCAACACGTTCGCCGCCTTCGAGTTCTACAAAGCGGCGAATGCGGCGGGCGTCAAGCCGATCATCGGGCTCGAGGCCTATGTCACGCCCGGCACGCATCGCAGCGACAAGACTCGAGTGCAGTGGGGGTCTCCGGACCAGAAGAGCGATGACGTCTCGGGCTCCGGTGCCTATACCCACATGACGATGTGGAGCGAGAGCACGCAGGGCATGCACAACCTGTTCCGCCTCAGCTCGCTGTCGAGCATGGAGGGCTACTACTTCAAGCCCCGGATGGACCGTGAGCTGCTCCAGACCTACGGCAAGGGCCTGATCGCCACGACCGGGTGCCCGTCGGGCGAGATCCAGACACGTCTGCGCCTCGGCCAGTACGACGCCGCACGCGCGGCGGCTGCGGAGTTCCAGGACCTGTTCGGCAAGGAGAACTACTTCGCCGAGATCATGGATCACGGTCTCTCCATCGAGCGCAGGGTCATGACCGATCTGATCCGGCTCGCGAAGGATCTGAGCATCCCGCTCGTGGGCACGAACGACTCGCACTACACGCACCAGCACGAGGCCGACGCGCACGAGGCGCTGCTGTGCGTGCAGTCGGGCTCGACGCTCGACGACCCGAACCGCTTCAAGTTCGACGGCGACGGCTACTACATCAAGACCGCCGCCGAGATGCGTCAGCTCTTCCGCGATCACCCCGAGGCGTGCGACAACACTCTGCTGATCGCCGAACGCTGCGAGGTCGAGTTCAACACGGCGGCGAACTACATGCCGCGGTTCCCGGTGCCCGACGGGGAGACCGAAGACAGCTGGCTCATCAAAGAGGTCGAGGCGGGGCTCCACTACCGGTACCCGAACGGGATCCCCGACAAGGTGCGCAAGCAGGCCGAGTACGAGACCGGCATCATCCTCCAGATGGGATTCCCCGGCTACTTCCTCGTCGTCGCCGACTTCATCAACTGGGCCAAGGACAATGGCATCCGGGTGGGGCCGGGACGTGGTTCCGGAGCCGGCTCCATGGTCGCCTACGCCATGAAGATCACCGATCTCGACCCACTCGAGCACGGGCTCATCTTCGAACGCTTCCTGAACCCCGACCGCGTCTCGATGCCCGACTTCGACGTCGACTTCGACGACCGGCGTCGCGGCGAGGTCATCGACTACGTGACCAGGAAGTACGGATCCGAGCGTGTCGCCCAGATCGTCACGTACGGCACGATCAAGTCCAAGCAGGCGCTGAAGGATGCCGGCCGCGTGCTCGGCTTCCCGTTCAGCATGGGCGAGCGGCTGACCAAGGCGATGCCGCCGCCCGTGATGGGCAAGGACATGCCCCTCGACGGAATGTTCGACTCCGCGCACCCCCGCTACAAGGAGGCGAGCGAGTTCCGCGTCCTGATCGAGACCGACCCCGAGGCGAAGACCGTCTTCGACCGTGCGCTCGGCCTCGAGGGCCTGAAACGCCAGTGGGGCGTGCATGCGGCGGGCGTGATCATGTCGTCCGAGCCGCTGATCGACATCATCCCGATCATGCGCCGCGAGCAGGACGGCCAGATCGTCACGCAGTTCGACTACCCCTCGTGCGAGTCGCTCGGCCTGATCAAGATGGACTTCCTCGGGCTGCGAAACCTGACGATCATCTCGGACGCGCTCGACAACATCCGCACCAACCGCGGAGAGGAGCTCGACCTCGAGCACCTCGCGCTCGACGACCGCGGGGCCTACGATCTGCTCGGGCGAGGCGAATCGCTCGGCGTCTTCCAGCTCGACGGCGGTCCGATGCGATCGCTCATGCGCCTGATGCGCCCCGACAACTTCGGTGACATCTCGGCGCTCATCGCGCTGTACCGTCCGGGGCCCATGGGCGCGAACTCGCACACGAACTATGCGCTGCGCAAGAACGGTCAGCAGCCCATCACGCCGATCCATCCGGAGTTCACAGAGTCGCTCGCCGACATCCTCGACGAGTCCTACGGTCTGATCATCTACCAGGAGCAGGTGATGGCCATCGCACAGCGCGTGGCCGGGTTCTCCCTCGGACAGGCCGACATCCTCCGTCGGGCGATGGGCAAGAAGAAGAAGTCGGAGCTGGACAAGCAGTTCGAGGGCTTCCAGGCCGGTATGCACGCCAACGGATACTCCGACGGAGCCGTCAACGCGATCTGGGAGATCCTGCTCCCGTTCTCGGACTACGCCTTCAACAAGGCGCACTCGGCTGCCTATGGCGTGGTCTCGTACTGGACCGCCTACCTCAAGGCCCACTATCCCGCCGAGTACATGGCCGCGCTGCTCACCAGCGTCGGCGACTCGAAAGACAAGATGGCGCTGTACCTCAACGAGTGCCGTCGCATGGGCATCAAGGTGCTCCCGCCCGATGTCTCCGAGTCGATCAAGTACTTCGCCGCCGTCGGTGACGACATTCGCTTCGGATTGGGTGCCGTCCGCAACGTCGGCAGCAACGTGGTCGAGGGCATCATCGCGGCGCGCAAAGACGAGCGATTCACGTCGTTCCATCACTTCCTCGAGAAGGTGCCGCTGCATGTCTCGAACAAGCGCACCGTCGAATCGCTGATCAAGGCGGGCGCATTCGACTCGATGGGGGACTCCCGCCGCGCCCTGCTCGAAGTCCACGAGGATGCGGTCGAGGCGGCTGTGGATCGCAAGCGGAACGAGGCGCAGGGCGCGATCGGATTCGACTTCGACAGCCTGTACGACGGCACGGAGGAGGTGGCGCCTGCGAAGGTGCCGGCACGTCCGGAGTGGATCAAGAAGGACAAGCTCGCCTTCGAGCGCGAGATGCTCGGGCTCTACGTCTCCGACCACCCCCTCGCCGGGCTCGAGGTGCCGCTCGCGAAGCACGCATCGATCTCGATCCACAACCTCATCAACTCCGAGGACATGCAGGACGGAGAGCAGGTCACTGTCGCCGGTCTCGTCACGAGCGTTCAGCACCGTGTCGCCAAGGCCAGCGGAAACCCGTACGGCATGATCACCGTCGAGGACTTCAACGGCGAGGTGACGGTCATGTTCATGGGCAAGACGTACACCGAGTTCCAGCACATCCTGCAGCAGGACTCCATCCTCGCCGTGCGCGGACGGGTGTCGAAGCGCGATGACGGTCTCAACCTGCACGCCCAGTCGGCTTTCGCGCCGGATGTCGGCTCGTTCGACGCCGCGGGCCCCCTGTCGCTCGTGCTGGCCGAGCAGAGGGCGACCGAGCGGGTGATGACCGAGCTGGCCGAAGTGCTTCGACGTCACAACGGCGACACCGAGGTGGTTCTGCGCGTGCACCGCGGAGGCACGGCCAAGGTCTTCGACGTGCCGATGCCCGTCAAGGTCTCGGCCGATCTGTTCGGCGATCTCAAGTCGCTGCTCGGTCCGACCTGCCTGGGCTGAGCGTCGGTGAAGCACCACCGCTCGATGGGTCCTCACGGATGCACCGGGTAGTATCAGGACGCGTTCGGGTGCACGCCGCAGAGGCGCTGCACCGTGGCGAAAGGACCCTCCCCATGAGCACGGAATCACCCTTCCTGAACAATGACGAATCGGATGCGGACCGCTACGCGGCCGCAGACGAAGTGGCCGTCGACGAGGAATTCTCCGATGACGACGGCGTTCTCTACGATGACCAGGTGACGCCGGAGTACGGAATCCTCGGCTTCACACTGCGAGAGCTGCTGATCGTCGGCGTGTGGCTCATCGCCTTCATCGCCTCGTTCTTCCCCTACGTCGGCGACGCGTCGATCTGGGGGGCCGGTATCCAGTGGATTCTGCCCATCGGTGCGCCGACTGTCGCGGTGTTCCTGCTGGTCCTTCGCCGTTTCTCGCCTGACGGCATCCGCCGTGTCGGTTCGCTGGGGATCGACCAGTTCGCGTCGGTGGCGTTCTCCGTCTCGGCGGTCTTCTGGCTGGGAGCCCTCTGGAACGCCGTCGCGTTCGTGATCGAGTTCGGTGTCTTCGGGCTGCCTTGGAACGGTGTCGTCCAGCTCCTCGCGGCGCTCGCGCTCGTCGTCCTCACGGTGTTCGCTCCGCTGGTGCCCGGTCTCAAGGAAGATTTCCAGGGCCGACTCGTCACCCTCGCGCACCGCAATGCCAATCCGGTCCGGCCGGTCATCGCGCGGCCACGCCCCGAGCCCGCCGCCCCCGAGCACGACACGTCCGTGGCCTCCGATGCACACCCCGCCCCGCACACGCACACGGAGGCGGAGCCGGAAGCTGGCCACATCGTTCCTGATGCGGCTTCCGACGCCTCCGAGTCGCACCTCGCCCCGGTGGCTCCCACCACAGACCCCGTCCCGGCACCGCACACGATCGAGGCCGCGCCGCCGGCCTACACGACCACGGCCGCTCCGGCGGCGGGTATCGACGTCGAGCTGTCCGGTGAGCAGGCGACGGATGAGGTGGCTCGTCTGGATCTCGCCGAGCAGGTGCCCCTCTCCTCGCACGCCTCGGGCGGGGGGACGGGAACCGAGGAGACGACCTCCGATGAGGAGTACACGCCCGCGTACTCACGTCGGTCGCGCGGGCAGGAACCCGAGATCGTCTCGGACACGGGCAGCATCGAGTCTCTCCTGGGTACGACCGCTCGCGATGTCTCGTCGGCCGAGACGACCGCGTTCCCCGCCCTCGACGACGAGACCGACTTCGCTGCGACGAACCCGCAGGACTCCTTCTCGGCCCCGCAGCCATTCTGGATCCTCGCGCCGACGGAGCGCGACGTGCATGACGAACGCGGCGAGAGCATCTTCAGGATCGGTCCGAACGCGTGGGCTCTCGTCATCGAGGACCGCGGTGGTGCATTCGTCATCAGACACGACGACGGGCGCATCGGCTACCTGCACGACATCGCAGACATCACGAGAGGCTGATCTTGCGCACGATCGATCTGCGGGGGCGCACGCTCTCGCCGGCTGACATGCTCGCGGCCGTGCCGCGCGCCACCCAGGCACGAGCCGAGGCGCTCGATACCGCCGCACGAATCGTCGACGACGTGCGAGAGCGGGGCGAGGATGCTCTGCGCGAGCAGGCCGAACGCTTCGATCGGGTCACCGGCCACGATATCCGGGTGCCCGCCCAGCACATCGCCGACGCCCTCGAGGTCCTCGCGCCCGACGTCCGTGTCGCTCTCGAAGAGGCGATCCGCCGAGTGCGCATCGCCTCGGCGGCACAGGTTCCCGAACGTCGGATCACGCGGATCGGCACCGGCGCGACGATCACGCAGCGGTGGCAGCCGGTGCACCGAGCAGGGGTGTACATCCCCGGAGGCAAAGCCGTCTATCCGTCCAGCGTCATCATGAACGTCGTTCCTGCGCAGGTCGCGGGAGTGCGGCAGATCGCGCTCGCCTCACCGCCGCAGCAGGACCAGGGCGGGCGTGTGCACCCCACGATCCTCGCCGCGGCAGGTCTGCTCGGCATCACCGAGGTGTACGCGATCGGCGGAGCCGGGGCGATCGGATCCTTCGCGCACGGCGTCGCGGGGATCGGGCTCGATCCGGTCGACGTCCTGTCAGGGCCGGGCAACAACTACGTCGCTTCCGCGAAACGTGCGGTGGCCGGGGTCGTCGGCACCGATTCGGAGGCAGGGGCCACCGAGATCCTCGTCGTCGCAGACGCCGCCGCCGACCCGCGGCTCATCGCCGCCGACCTCGTCAGCCAGGCGGAGCACGATGAGCAGGCGTCGGCTGTGCTCGTCACCGATTCTCCGCAGCTGGCCGACAGCGTCGCCGCCGAGGTCGAGCGGCAGGCGGGCGCCACGCGCCACGCGACGCGCGTGGCGGCGGCTCTCGACGGGCCGCAGTCGGCGATCGTCCTGGTCGATGACCGTGCGATGGCGACGGCGTTCAGCAACGCGTACGCTCCCGAGCACCTCGAGCTGCACCTCGAAGATGCCGAGGCCGCGGCAGACAGCTTCACCAGCGCAGGCGCGGTGTTCGTGGGAGACCACACCCCGGTGAGTCTCGGCGACTACATGGCCGGCAGCAATCACGTCCTGCCCACCGGGGGACAGGCGCGCTATGCGCCCGGACTCGGCGCGTACACGTTCCTTCGTCCGCAGCAGGTCATCTCATACGATCGAGCTGCACTCGCCGAGGTGCGCGCAGGAGTGGTCGCCCTCGCCGAGACCGAGGTGCTCCCTGCGCACGGTGAGGCGATCGAGGCGCGGTTCACCGCGTAGGATCGGTCAGATGCACTGCCCCTTCTGCCGTCACTCGGACTCCCGGGTCATCGATTCCCGCACCAGTGATGACGGTCTCTCGATCCGGCGTCGACGTCAGTGTCCCGAGTGCGGTGGTCGTTTCACGACGACGGAGACCGCGAGCCTCAACGTCATCAAGCGATCTGGCGTCATGGAGCCGTTCAGTCGCGAGAAGGTCATCTCGGGCGTGCGCAAGGCCTGTCAGGGGCGGCCCGTCACGGAAGCGGATCTGGCGATCCTCGCTCAGCGGGTGGAGGAGGCCGTCCGACAGACCGGCGTCTCGCAGCTCGACACGAATGAGATCGGCCTCGCGATCCTCGGACCTCTCCGCGACCTCGACGAGGTCGCCTACCTGCGGTTCGCCAGCGTGTATCAGGCCTTCGACTCGCTCGAGGACTTCGAGAGCGCGATCACAGATCTTCGCTCGGACCACGTCAAGCCGGAGCCCGTCGACCGGTAATCTGGCAGGGATGTATCCGCTGCTCTTTCGCGCTGTCCTGTCGCGCTTCGACCCCGAGTTCGCCCACCACGCCGGTATGGCGGTGATCCGCGTGCTCGGTGCTCCGCCGTTCTCCCGGGCGACACGCGCGCTGACGAAGCCCGACCCGTCCCTGCGGGTGCAGGCGCTCGGCCTCACCTTCTCCTCTCCGTTCGGCATCGCGGCGGGATTCGACAAGAACGCCGTCGGCGTCCGCGGTCTCGCCGCGCTCGGCTTCGGACATGTCGAGATCGGCACCGTCACGGCGATCCCGCAGGAGGGCAACCCCAAGCCGCGGCTGTTCCGCCTGGTCGCCGATCGAGCGGTCATCAACCGGATGGGGTTCAACAACGCGGGAGCGGACGCCGCCGCCCGCCGACTCGCGCGACTGCGGCGCGGCGCACCCGACACGGTCATCGGAGTGAACATCGGCAAGAGTCGGGTCGTCGACGTCGAGAACGCCACCGCCGACTACGTGGCTTCGGCGACGAGACTCGCACCCCTCGCCGACTACCTGGCAGTCAACGTCTCATCCCCGAACACCCCCGGTCTGCGAGGACTTCAGGCCGTCGAGACGCTGGCCCCGCTCCTCAGGGCGGTGCGGGCAGCATCCGGTGAGACTCCGCTGCTCGTCAAGATCGCTCCCGACCTCTCAGACGACGAGATCGTCGCCATCGCGAAGCTCGCGGTCGACGAAGGACTCGCCGGAATCATCGCTCACAACACCACGATCAGCAGGGCCGGACTCACTACGGACGCGGCGACGGTCGCGGAGATCGGGGCTGGCGGGCTCTCGGGAGCGCCGCTCAAGGAGCGTTCCCTGCAGGTGCTGCGTCTCGTGCGTTCGGCGGTGCCCGAGGACTTCTGCGTGATCGCCGTGGGGGGAGTGGAGACGTCGTCAGACGTGCAGGAGAGACTCGAAGCCGGAGCCACGCTCGTGCAGGGCTACACGGCCTTCCTCTACCGCGGTCCCTTCTGGGGTCGCGAGATCAACCGGGGCCTCCTCGCCCGCTGAACCATCGCACCCGCATACGAGAAGCGCCTCGTGCTCAGGGAGCAGGAGGCGCCTCTTCTGGAAGCCGGGGGTCAGGCGGGGTAGTCGCCGCGCTTGACCTGCGGCTTGGGAAGACGCATGAACCGCATCTGCAGTGACCGCATGGCGGCGTACCATCCGAGGCCGCGCTCCATGCGCTCCTTGCCGAACTTCGCGGCGACCTTGCGCTTGACGCGCATGCCCAGCAGCACCATCCCGCCGATCGCGAGGATCAGGTACGCCATCATCACCAGATATGCCCATCCGGCGATGGCGAATCCGCCGATGGCGAGGTTCGCGGGCAGCAGCGAGATCAGGATGACGAGCACCATGACGCCCATCACGAACTCGGCCGGGTGCCACCCGGCATCCACGTAGTCACGCACCCAGCGGCGCTGCGGCCCCTTGTCACGAGCCGGGAGGTACTTCTCCTCGCCGGCGGCCAGACCGGCCTGTGCGCGGTTGCGGCGTTCGTTGAGCTCGGCGCGTGCCGCAGCCTTCGCCTCCTTGGTGTTCGCGACCAGAGGTCGGCGGCGAGCCGCCTCCTGTTCGGCCCGGGTCGGCGTCGCGCGTCCCTTGCCCGACGCAGTCGTCTCGGGAGCGTCGTCGTTCGTCGAGTGGGGGACAGGGGTAGTGGCCACGAGGTTCCTCGGTTCAGTGAAGGCGGATCACCTTAAGATTACTCGCATGACATCTCCTGCCCAGCCCGGCGAACAGAATCTGTCCAGCGAACGCGAACCGGCCGTCCTCGAGGCTGTGTCGACGGGGTTTCCCGCGGCACTGAGCGACCTGGGCTCGCTCGTCCGCATTCCCGGCATGGCGTGGCCCGCATTCGACCAGACGCAGCTCGAACGCAGCTCTGAGGCTGTCGCCGCACTCGCCACCGCCACCGGGATCTTCGACGAGGTGCGCGTTCTCCGCGCCGCGATCCCCGGCACCGACGAGCACGGGCAGCCGGCGGTGCTCGCGACACGTGCCGCGCGCAACGGCAAGCCGACGATCCTGCTCTACGCGCACCACGATGTGCAGCCTCCTGGGGACGACGCCCTGTGGGAGACGCCGCCGTTCGAGCCGACCGTGCGCGACGGACGCCTCTACGGTCGCGGCGCCGCCGACGACAAGGCCGGGATCATGGCGCACATCGCCTCGATCCGGGCCGTCGCCGAGGTCGTAGGCGACGATCTCGAACTGGGCATCGCGATGTTCATCGAGGGCGAGGAGGAGTACGGATCCCGTTCCTTCGCGCAGTTCCTCTCGGACAACAAGGAGGCTCTCCGTGCGGATGCGATCGTGGTCGCCGACTCGGGCAACTGGGATTCGGTGACACCCGGGCTCACCGTCTCGCTCCGCGGCAACGCGCGATTCACCGTGCGCGTGCGCACCCTCGATCACGCCTCGCACTCCGGGATGTTCGGGGGAGCCGTCCCCGACGCGATGATGGCGACGGTCAAGATGCTCTCCACCCTCTGGCACGAGGACGGTTCTGTCGCAGTCGACGGGATGACCGAGCGCGAGGCCCCCACGCCCGAGTACAGCGAGGAGACGCTTCGAGATGAAGCCGGTCTTCTGCCAGGCACGTCGCCGATCGGAGGCGGCAGCATCCTCAGCCGGATCTGGAACAAGCCGTCGGTGACCGTCATCGGAATCGACGCGACCAGCGTCGCTGCGGCCTCCAACACCCTGCTCCCGGAGGTGACGGTCGTCGTGAGCGCGCGTGTCGCACCCGGCCAGACCGGGGAGGAGGCCTACGCCGCCCTCGAGTCGCATCTGCGCGCCAACGCGCCGTACGGCGCTGAGCTGACCTTCTCCGACGTCGATCTCGGCAACGGCTTCCTCGTCGACACCAGCGGTTGGGCCGTCGCGCTCACGCGGGATGCCATGCGAGACGGCTACGGCGTGCCCCCCGTCGATCTCGGTGTCGGCGGGTCGATCCCGTTCATCGCCGACCTCGTGCGGGAGTTCCCTGACGCGCAGATCCTCGTGACGGGCGTGGAAGACCCGCACTCGCGGGCGCACAGCCCCAACGAATCCCTGCACCTCGACACGTTCCGCCACGCGGTGGCGACCGAGGCGCTGCTGCTCTCCCGCATGAACGACATCATCATCTGAGCCCGATCCCCGAGCCAGAGGGTAAAATCGAGTTACCAGCCGTGCACGCGCGGCCCGTCCCAAGGAGCGACATGAGCGACACCACACTGACCTCAGCAGAGACCACCCAGGCGCACGGCGTGAAGCTGACCGACGCCGCGGCCGTCAAGGTGAAGAATCTCCTCGAGCAGGAGGGCCGTGACGACCTTCGTCTGCGCGTAGCCGTCCAGCCCGGCGGATGCTCCGGCCTGATCTACCAGCTGTACTTCGACGAGCGGTTCCTCGAGGGCGACGAGACCGTCGACTTCGACGGAGTCGAGGTCATCATCGACAACATGAGCGTCCCGTACCTCGATGGCGCGTCCATCGACTTCAAGGACACGATCTCGGAGCAGGGCTTCACGATCGACAACCCGAATGCCGCGGGCAGCTGCGCCTGCGGAGACAGCTTCCACTGATCCGGACCCCCTCGCCAACCTGCGTGGTTGGCATGAATCAGGTGTGAGGTTGCCCTAGACTTGGGTGTGCCCTGTCCGCAATCTGAAAGGTGCATCGTGCCCTCGAAACGCCGCCTTCGTTGGGCCGCTCTCCCCCTGGGAGTAGCGGCAGCCGTGGCCCTGGCGGGATGTACTGCCACTGAGCTGAACGGTTACCTCCCTGGCTTCGTGGAGGGTGAGCCTGCGGCCACCAACCAGACCGAGCGCGTGTCGTCGCTCTGGGTCAACTCCTGGATCGTCCTGCTCGCCGTCGGCGTGATCACCTGGGGCCTGATGGCGTGGGCGGCTATCGCCTACCGCCGCCGCAAGGGTCAGACCGGTCTGCCCGTGCAGATGCGCTACAACATGCCGATCGAGATCTTCTACACGGTCGTGCCGCTGATCCTCGTGCTGGGCATGTTCTTCTTCACGGCCCGTGATCAGTCCGCCATCGAGGCGAAGTGGGACGAGCCCGACGTCGAGATCACGGCTATCGCGAAGCAGTGGGCGTGGGACTTCCAGTACGACGGCGAGGAGGAGGACAACTCCGACGCCGTCTGGACCATGGGAATCCAGGCTCAGCCCGACGCGGACGGCAACATCGACCAGGCGCAGCTTCCGACGCTGGTGCTTCCCGTCGACCAGAAGGTCACGATCAACCTCCAGTCTCGCGACGTGATCCACTCCTTCTGGATCATCGACTTCCTCTACAAGAAGGACATGTACATCGGGAAGGACAATTCCTGGTCCTTCATCCCGACGCGTGTCGGCGAGTACGCCGGCAAGTGCGCCGAACTCTGCGGCGAGTACCACTCGATGATGCTCTTCAACGTGAAGGTCGTCGAGCAGGACGAATACGACGCCTACCTCCAGTCGCTCGAGGAGGAAGGCAACACCGGAGACATCACGGACGCCTACGACCGTCTGTCGAACTACCCCGGGACAACCGCCCCGACCTCCGAGGAAGGAGAGGAGTAAGCCATGTCGACCACTGAAGCCCCCCGCACCGACGAGGCCCCTCGCTCTCGACCCACCACTCTGCCCGCGCGCCAGGCCGCTCTGATGAGCACCTCGCGCGTCGAGCAGAAGGGCAACATCGTCGTCAAGTGGATCACCTCCACCGATCACAAGACGATCGGGTACATGTACCTGATCGCCTCGGTGCTGTTCTTCCTCCTCGGTGGCGTGATGGCTCTCGTCATCCGCGCAGAGCTGTTCGCTCCCGGGATGCAGATCATCCCGACCAAGGAGCAGTACAACCAGCTCTTCACGATGCACGGCACGATCATGCTCCTCATGTTCGCGACCCCGCTCTTCGCGGGCTTCGCGAATGCGATCCTGCCGCTGCAGCTCGGTGCACCTGACGTCGCCTTCCCGCGTCTGAACGCCTTCGCGTTCTGGCTCTTCCTCTTCGGCTCCACGATCGCCGTAGCGGGCTTCCTCACGCCGCAGGGCGCGGCGTCGTTCGGATGGTTCGCCTACCAGCCGCTCGCGAGCGCGTCGTTCTCGCCTGGTGCCGGCGGAAACCTGTGGATGGTCGGCCTCGGAATCTCCGGATTCGGAACGATCCTCGGTGCAGTGAACTTCATCACCACGGTGATCACGATGCGTGCGCCCGGCATGACCATGTGGCGTATGCCGATCTTCTCGTGGAACACGCTCATCACGAGCCTCCTGATCCTGATGGCCTTCCCGGTGCTCGCAGCTGCGATCTTCGCCGCGGCAGCAGACCGAATCCTCGGCGCTCACATCTACGACCCGGCCAACGGCGGAGTCCTGCTCTGGCAGCACCTCTTCTGGTTCTTCGGTCACCCCGAGGTCTACATCATCGCCCTGCCGTTCTTCGGCATCGTGTCGGAGATCTTCCCGGTCTTCAGCCGTAAGCCGATCTTCGGGTACAAGACGCTCGTCTACGCGACCATCGCCATCGCGGCGCTCTCCGTCGCGGTGTGGGCTCACCACATGTACGTGACCGGTTCGGTGCTGCTGCCCTTCTTCGCCCTCATGACGATGCTCATCGCGGTGCCGACGGGTGTGAAGATCTTCAACTGGATCGGCACGCTCTGGCGCGGATCCGTGACCTTCGAGACGCCGATGGTGTTCGCGCTCGGCTTCCTGGTCTCGTTCGTCTTCGGTGGTCTGACCGGCGTCATCCTCGCGGCTCCGCCGCTGGACTTCGCTCTGTCCGACTCCTACTTCGTCGTCGCCCACTTCCACTACGTCGTCTTCGGCACCGTGGTGTTCGCGATGTTCGCCGGGTTCTACTTCTGGTGGCCCAAGTGGACCGGACGGATGCTCAACGAGCGTCTCGGCTACGTGCACTTCTGGATGCTGTTCATCGGCTTCCACATGACGTTCCTCATCCAGCACTGGCTGGGTGTCGACGGCATGGTGCGTCGCTACGCGGACTACTCGGCAGCCGACGGCTGGACCTGGCAGAACCAGGTCTCGACGATCGGTGCGATCATCCTCGGAGCGTCCATGCTGCCGTTCTTCCTGAACGTGTGGATCACGGCTCGCAAGGCACCCAAGGTCACGGTCAACGACCCGTGGGGCTACGGTGCTTCGCTCGAGTGGGCGACCTCCTGCCCGCCGCCGCGTCACAACTTCACGTCGATCCCGCGTATCCGCAGCGAGCGTCCTGCGTTCGACCTGAATCACCCGGAGGCCGCCGAGTTCACACCGGCCGCACCCGGCGAGCGAGAGGGCCACTGAGCCATGCGCGACAATGTCATCCTCTGGTGGGTTCTGACCGCCTTCTTCGCCCTGGTCGGAGTCGTCTACACCGGCTGGCACATCCTCGCCACGCCGTCGGACAACTTCGCCGAGCGCATCGAGTGGGTCGGCACCGTGGCGCTGTTCTTCGCGGCCTTCATGGGTGCGATGATCGCGTTCTACCTCGACCGCACGCACAAGGCTCAGAACGGCGAACTGCCTGAAGACATCCTCACCAGCGACATCGACGACGGGGACCCCGAGCTCGGTGAGTTCAGCCCCTGGTCCTGGTGGCCGATCGTGCTGGCTGGATCCGCAGGCATCTTCGTCGTCGGACTCGCGGTCGGGCACTTCCTGCTCCCGATCGGCTTGGCGATCTTCGTCGTCGCGATCGTCGGCTGGGTCTACGAGTACTACCGCGGGAACTTCGCCCGCTGACCTGCACAGAGAAAGCCCCTGGGATGCGATCCCAGGGGCTTTCTCCATGTCGGGGCTACGCCCGAGAGCGGATGCGGGCCACGCCGGTCAGGGGGTCGACCGGGCGGCGGTGCACACCGTCGGCATCCTCCACGGGATAGCCCTCCCTGACCCAGTACTCGAATCCTCCGATCATCTCCCGGACGGCGTATCCGAGCTTCGCGAACTCCAGAGCGCCTTTGGCGCCCGCATTGCACCCGGGGCTCCAGCAGTAGACCACCACAGCGGAACCCGCCGGTATCTCAGCTGGCGCGCGGCTCGCGATCTCGCTGTAATGCATGTGCGTCGCCCCCGCGACGCGTCCCTGAGCCCACGCCTCGTCTGAGCGGACATCGATGATGACGACGTCATCCGTGGCCCGGAGAGCGGCGTACACGTCGCTCGCGTCGGTCTCGTAGGCGAGCTTGGCGGCATAGTACTCAGCGCGATCGATCATGTCCCCAGCCTAGGGAGCCGCGTCAGCGACTGTCGTCCTCTTCCTGACGCCGGCAGACAGGATCCCGCCAATGTCGACGGAGCGCCTCAGAGCTCGACGGTCATCTGGACTCGGCGTCCGTATCGATCGAGCCCGAGAGAGTTCTCTGTGTCGACGAGGCCTCGCTGGAACGGAGTCTCCGGGATGCTCTCGAGGAAACCGCACGACGCGTAGAACGGAGCGTTCCAGGGGATCTCCGCAAACGTCCGCAGCGTCATGCGCGTGTAGCCGCGCTCCCGGGCGGTCTCGAGCGCCGCGCTGACGAGTCTGCGTCCGAAGCCCTGACGGCCGGAGCTCGGAAACACCGAGAGCTGCTCGAGGTGCGCGTGGCCGTCGATGTCGAGGACATGCACGAATCCGACGGGGGAGGAGGTGCTGCGGCCTTCCAGCACGAGCACGAACCCGGGAGCTGCGATTCGCTCACCGCCATCGCCTGGGGGTGGCCACTCCGGCGCTCCCAGACTGTCGATCAGGAGGGCATCGGCCTGCGCTTCGATGGCGCGCAGGACTTCCGCATCGTCAGCGACGGCGAGCCGTATGACGTCGCTCATCGCGCGTCCTCCGCGACCGCCGCGATCGCTTCTATCTCCACCAGCTGGTGGTCGTAGCCGAGCACGGTGACGCCGAGGAGGGTGCTCGGCACGTCGTGGTCGCCGAAGGCCGCATGGATGACATCCCACGCTGCGACCAGATCGGCCTGAGACGAGGATGCCACCAGGACTCGTGTGCTGATGACATCCGACAGGCTGGCATCGCTGGCCCGAAGCGCGGTGACGAGCGTCTCGACGCAGCGAGCGGCCTGGGCGGAGTAGTCACCGGGGGCGGTCGTCGAACCATCCTCCTCGAGGGGACACGCCCCGGCGAGGAAGATGAGCCGGGAGCCGGCGGGGGCGGTCGCCGCATATGCGTAGGGTGCTGCGGCGAGGTCGGTGGAACGGATGAGTTGGACTGCTGAGCTCATATCTCGATCCTGCCACGCGTGTATGAACGGCTCGCGGATGCGAAAGGGCCCTGTCCGAGAATCGAACAGGGCCCTTTGGCATGAGGAGCGGAGATGTTACTGGTCGTCCTCGGACTTCTTCTTGCGCGGCTTCTTCACCGGCTCGGTCGAGATGACCGTGCTGGGGGTGTTCGGCGTCTCATCGACATGCGTCTCACTGACGGTGAGCGGCGCATCCGGGAACCCTGCACGCTCGTGCGCGCCCTGGATCTCGGCGGCCTCGGTCTCGTCGTTCTGAGCCGTGACGTGATGCTGGTGCGCGTCCGCGGCCTCGATCTCCGCCTGCGTGAGCGGAGCGAGACGGTCCTCGAAGAACCAGCGCGAGATCGAGGATCGCAGGTTCTCGGTCCACGAGATGCGTCCCTTCGCGTTGGGGCGCACGACCAGCGGCTCGTAGCCGTCGACATCGATGAGCTTCCAGCGGTCGTACTTGTCGACGGGCTGGTGGACCTCGATGAACTCGCCACCGGGGAGGCGGACGATACGGCCGGACTCGAAACCGTGCAGGACGATCTCGCGGTCCTTCTTCTGCAGGGCGATGGCGATCCGCTTGGCGATGAAGTATCCGAGAACCGGTCCGACGAACAGCAGTGCCTGAAGCGCGTGGATCACGCCCTCCATCGTGAGCATGAAGTGCGTCGCGATGAGGTCGGACGATGCTGCAGCCCACAGGACGGCGTAGAAGATGACGCCGGCCACGCCGATCGCGGTGCGAGTCGCCGCGTTGCGCGGGCGCTGAGCGATGTGGTGCTCGCGCTTGTCGCCCGTGACCCATGCCTCGATGAACGGATAGATCGCGACGAGCACGATGAACAGACCGAGGACCACCAGCGGCAGCAGGATTCCGAACGACCAGGTGTGATCGAGGAAGACCACATCGAGGTTCGACGGAGCGAGACGCAGAGCACCGTCGGCGAATCCGATGTACCAGTCAGGCTGAGTACCGGCCGAGACGGGGGAGGGGTCGTACGGGCCGTAGTTCCAGATCGGGTTGATCTGGAAGAACGTCGCGATCAGCACGATCGTGCCGAAGACGATGAACAGGTAGCCGCCCATCTTCGACATGTACACGGGCATCATCGGGTAGCCGACGACATTGTCGTTCGTGCGGCCGGGGCCGGCGAACTGCGTGTGCTTGTTGACGATCATCAGCATCAGGTGCACGGCGATCAGACCGATGACCAGCAGCGGAAGCAGCAGGATGTGCAGCGTGTACAGGCGGCCGACGATGTCGGTGCCCGGGAACTCGCCACCGAAGAGGAGGAACGACGTCCAGGTGCCGATCAGCGGGATGCCCTTGATCATTCCGTCGATGATGCGCAGGCCGTTGCCCGAGAGCAGGTCGTCGGGAAGGGAGTAGCCCGTGAAGCCCTCGGCCATCGCGAGGACGAACAGCACGAAGCCGATCACCCAGTTGAGCTCGCGAGGCTTGCGGAAGGCGCCGGTGAAGAAGACGCGCAACATGTGCACGCCGATGCCGGCGACGAAGACGAGCGCGGCCCAGTGGTGGATCTGGCGAACCAGAAGGCCACCGCGGAGGTCGAACGAGATGTGCAGCGACGACTCGAGCGCCGCCGACATCTCGATACCGCGCATCGGGGCGTAGGCGCCCGTGTAGTGCGTCTCGACCATCGAGGCCTGGAAGAAGAACGTCAGGAAGGTTCCCGAGAGGAACACGACCACGAAGCTCCACAGCGCGATCTCGCCCAGCATGAACGACCAGTGGTCCGGGAAGATCTTGCGGCCGAGCTCCTTGACGAAGCCCGAAATGCTGGTGCGCTCATCGATGTAGTTCGACGCGGCGCCGACGAATCGACCGCCGAGAGGCGCCTTGTTGTCCTTGTCCTCTTTGGACAGCGTTGCGGTGCTCAATGGCGCTCCCAGAAGCTCGGGCCGACGGGCTCGGTGAAGTCACTGCGCGCGACGAGGTAGCCCTCGTCGTCGACGGTGATGGGCAGCTGCGGCAGCGGACGTGCGGCCGGTCCGAAGATGACCTTGGCGTGATCCGTGACGTCGAACTGCGACTGGTGACAGGGGCAGAGGAGGTGGTGGGTCTGCTGCTCGTACAGAGCCACAGGGCATCCGACGTGCGTGCAGACCTTCGAGTACGCGACGATGCCGTCGTACGACCAGTCCTTGCGGTCCTCGGCCTCGATGAGCTGCTCGGGGCGCAGGCGCATCATCAGCACGATGGCCTTCGCCTTCTCCTCGAGGTAGCCGTCGTGGTGGCTGAGTTCGGCGAGGTCCTCGGGGATCACGTGGAACGCGGATCCGAGGGTGACATCCGCTGCGCGGATCGGTGTGCCGTCGGGGTCGCGGACGAGGCGCTGACCCTTCTCCCACATCGTGTGCTTCAGCAGCGTCACCGGGTCGCCCGCGGTGGGGTCATCCGGAGTGCTGTGCGGAGCGAGACCACGGAAGAGCGTGACACCGGGGATGATCGAGGCCACGATCGCTGCGAACAGCGAGTTGCGGATCATCGTGCGTCGTCCGAAACCGGACTCTTCGTTCGCGGTCGCGAATGCCTCGACTACGGCCTCTCGCGTCGAGTCCTTGCCCCGGGTGGGGTGGCGGTGCTCGATGTGCTCCTTGTCGCTCATCAGCGCCTTGGACCAGTGGATGGCGCCGATGCCGATCGAGAGCAGCGCCAACGCGATGCCCAGACCGATGAAGAGGTTGTTCTGACGGATGTCGATGAGCGCGCCGCTCTCGATGGGGAAGAGCATGTAGGCGGCGACCGCCCAGATGCTTCCTGCCAGCGAGAGATAGAACAGGGTGTAGACCGTGCGCTCCGCAGCCTTCTCAGCGCGCGGGTCCTTGTCGGTCATCCGCGCGCGGTGCGGCGGCAGCCCCGGGTTCTGCACGGGATCGCTGACTGCGACACCCAGCCCTGGAGAGGGCTGGTAGGCCCTGTCAAGAGCCTGCGAGTCGTCGTCGTGTGCCATGGTGCTCCTCGTACGTTCCTCTTCGATGAATAAGCGTCAGTTGGACTTCGCCGTGATCCACACGGTGATGGCGACGAGCGCGCCGATTCCGAAGATCCAGACGAACAGGCCCTCGGAGACGGGACCGAGCGAACCGAGCGAGAAACCGCCGATCTGCACGGACTGCTGCTGGTAGAGCAGAGCCGAGATGATGTCGCGCTTGTCTTCGTCCGACAGGTTCATGTCGCCGAAGACGGGCATGTTCTGGGGGCCCGTGACCATGGCGGCGTACATGTGCAGCGCGCTGGTCTCGGTCAGTGCCGGGGCGTACTTGCCCTCGGTGAGGGCGCCGCCGGCTGCGGCCACGTTGTGGCACATCGCGCAGTTCACGCGGAACAGCTCTGCGCCGTTGGCGACGTCGCCTTCACCGTCGAGGATGTGGTCCTCGGGGAAGGTGGGACCGGGGGCCGACTGCTGCACGAACGAGGAGATCGCGAGGATCTGCTCCTCGGTGAACTGCGGCTCCTTCTGGGGTGCCTGCGGTCCCTGCATCTGCAGGGGCATGCGACCCGTCGACATCTGGAACTCGACCGCGAGCTCGCCGACGCCGTAGAGGCTCGGTCCGTTCGCCGTGCCCTGCATATCGAGACCGTGGCAGGTGGCGCAGTTCGCCGTGAACAGCTTCTCGCCGTCCTCGACCGTGAGCGTGCTCGCAGCAGTGGTCTGGGTGTCGGCCGCAGCGAAGGCTGCGGACGTTCCGGCGTATACCGCGCCGGTGATCATGAGGCCTGCTCCGATGAGGGCTACCGCAGCCAGTGGGCTGCGACGGCCATTCGAACGGCGCTTCTTCTCTCGTGCCATCTCGGGGATCAGCTCCGCTCTTATTTCAGGAAGTAGATAACGACGAACAGCACGATCCAGACGACGTCGACGAAGTGCCAGTAGTAGGACACCACGATCGACGAGGTCGCCTCCTTGTGCCGGAAATTCTTGACGGCGTATGCGCGCCCGATGACGAGGAGGAACGCGATCAGACCACCGGTGACGTGCAGGGCGTGGAAGCCCGTGGTGATGTAGAACGCGGAGGCATACGAGTCGGCGCTGATCGGCATGCCCTCAGCGACCAGCTGTGCGTACTCCCACACCTGTCCGGAGACGAAGATCGCGCCGAGGGCGAAGGTGAGGAAGAACCACTCGACCATGCCCCAGCCGAACAGGCGACGGCGGCCGGCGCCGTTCTTCTGCCCCTTGGCGATGCGGTACGGCTGCAGATCCTCGGCCGCGAACACGCCCATCTGGCACGTGAACGAGGAGAGCACGAGGATCGCCGTGTTCACGAACGCGAACGGAACGTTCAGCAGTTCAGTGCGGTCGGCCCAGAGCTCGGGAGAAGTGCTGCGGAGCGTGAAGTAGATCGCGAAGAGTCCCGCGAAGAACATCACCTCGCTGCCGAGCCACACAATGGTGCCGACAGCTACCGGGTTGGGGCGCTTGATCGTTCTTGCCGCCGGGGCATACGTCGCTGAGGTCGTCACCCTTCCATTATGGCCGATCCGCGGGCATGATTCTCGCACCGGAGGCCCCGGTTTCGCCCTCGATCGACTTAGGCAACCCTAAGAAAACGCTGCGAATCCTCGGTGAATACGCGGGAAACAAGGGATGCGCCACGCTGGGTCCGGGCTTTGGAAGAGTCTGCACGTTTTCCCGGCGCCGATAGGATCGCACACATGGCTGATTCCCTGACCTGGTCCGACGTGCTCACCACTCTTCTGGAGCGTCGCGATCTCAGCGTCTGGGAGTCGACCTGGGCGATGCGTCAGATCATGCGCGGTGACGTGACCCAGGCGCAGCTGGCCGGCTTCCTCGTCGCTCTCCGAGCCAAGGGGGAGACGATCGACGAGATCGTCGGGTTCCGCGACGCCATCCTCGAGGCGGCGGTTCCTCTTCCCGTGTCGTCGAACGTGCTCGACATCGTCGGCACCGGCGGTGACCGGGTCGGCACGGTCAACGTCTCCACGACCGCGGCGGTCATCATCGGCGCCACCGGCATTCCGGTCGTCAAGCATGGGAATCGTGCCGCCAGCTCGGCCTCCGGATCCTCGGACGTGCTGAGCGCGCTCGGGCTCGAGCTCACCCTGGACCCCTCAGCGGTCTCGTCGATTCTCGACCGCACGGGCATCACCTTCGCCTGGGCGGGTGCCTTCCACCCCGGTTTCAAGCACGCGGGCGCTGTCCGCGCCGAACTCGGCGTCCCCACTGTCTTCAACATGCTCGGTCCGCTCTGCAACCCTGCTCGTGCGGAGGCGAACGCCGTCGGCGTGGCTCAGCTCGAGCGCGTTCCCCTCATCACTGGTGTGTTCCGCACGCGGGGCGCGACCGCGCTGGTGTTCCGCGGCGACGACGGGCTCGACGAGCTGACCACCACGGGGCACAGCCGTATCTGGGAGGTCACGCGCGGCGACATCCACGAGCACGACCTCGACCCGCGCGACCTCGGCATCCCGATCGCAGACCTCGCGGATCTGATCGGCGGAACACCCGATCACAACGCCGCCGTGCTGCGCAGGACGCTCGAGGGCGAGACAGGAGCCGTGCGAGACATCGTCCTGCTCAACGCAGCGGCCGGGATCGTCGCGTTCGAGCTCTCCCAGGATGCGACGCAGGTGCAGCGCCCGATCCTCGAGCGCCTCCGCGAGGGATACGAGCGAGCAGCTGCCGCGGTCGACGACGGCCGCGCCATCGCGAAGCTCGATGAGTGGATCGGCGTGAGCCGCGAGCTCGCGTCGGCGTAGACAGCACGATGGACCCCGTAGCCGCTCTGCTCGAGATCGCCTCGCTGCTCGAGCGCGAACGGGCATCTCGCTATCGGGCGAAGGCCTTCCGTCAGGCCGCGGCCACTCTGCAGCAGCTGCCGGAGGATGTCCGCGCCGATCCGACGAGGCTGCGGGCTGCGAAGGGGATCGGCGAGTCGACATTCGCAGTCATCCGCGAGGCGCAGGGCGGAGAGGTGCCCGACTATCTGGTCGAGTTGCGTGGCGACGTCGAGCCCGAGCGCGTTTCCGCGCTCAGGGCGAAGCTGCGCGGAGATCTGCACGCCCATACGGACTGGTCGGACGGCACGACGCCCATCCCCGTGATGGCGGCGGCCGCGCGAGCGCTCGGACACGAATACCAGGCGATCACCGACCACTCGCCGCGCCTCAGGGTCGCCCGCGGGCTCTCACCCGAAAGACTTCGCGAGCAGATCCCGCTCGTGCGCGCCGAGTCGGGGGATGGGTTCACGCTGCTCGCCGGCATCGAGGTCGACATCCTTGAAGACGGCGCCCTCGACCAGGACGATGCTCTGCTCGGCGAGCTCGACATCGTCGTGGCATCCGTGCATTCCAAACTGCGCATGGACGCGAGACCGATGACGGCCCGCATGATCGCAGCCGTCTCGCATCCGCGTGTCAACGTCCTCGGTCATTGCACGGGCCGCCTCGTGCAGGGCGAACGCGGCACGCGGCCCGAATCCCAGTTCGATGCGGCAGCGGTCTTCGCGGCATGTGCGGAGAACGGTGTGGCCGTCGAGATCAACTCCCGACCCGAACGCCAGGATCCGCCCGACGAGCTGATCTCGATCGCGTTGCAGGCGGGATGCCTGTTCTCCATAGATTCGGACGCGCACGCACCTGGTCAACTCTCGCTGCTCGATCACGGTGCGGAACGAGCGGAGCGAGCCGGCGTCCCCGCATCGAGGATCGTCACCACGTGGGGACTCGACCGGCTGCTCGCCTGGGCGAGCTGAGTCAGCCTTCGACAGTCGCGATCGCGGCGACGGCGCGCGTCATCGAGCCTCCGAGGTTCCACTTCTCCGCGAGCGCGGTCGCAGCGTCGACCTCGGCGGGATCGAGCGGGCGGAGCGGATCGGTCGGCGCCACGATGTCGAGGTCGGGCGCGACGGCGACGACGGTCGGTGCCACATCGAGGTAGTCCGCCGCGGCGAGGATCTTCGCACGGACGCCCGCGCTCATGCCCTCGCCAGCTTCGGCCGCCGCTCGGATGCCGATCAGGTCGCCATGAGTCTGCAGGAGCGTGGCTGCGGTCTTCTCGCCGACGCCCGCGACGCCGGGCAGCCCGTCGGATGCATCTCCGCGCATGGTCGCGAAGTCGGCGTACTGGCCGGGCAGCACGCCGTACTTCGCCACGACGACGGCATCCGTGACGATCTCGAGGTTGCTCATTCCCCGAGCCGTATAGATGACGCGCACGTTCCTGGAGTCGTCGACGAGCTGGAACAGGTCCCGATCGCCCGTGACGATGTCGACCGGCATGGTCGCGTGGGTCGCGAGGGTGCCGATGACATCGTCGGCCTCGTGCGCGGCGACGCCGATGATCGGGATCCCCAATGCTCCGAGCGTCCGACGGATCAGCGGAATCTGCGCTTCCAGGGGGTCGGGGACCTCCTCGACGTCGGGCCCGGCGGCGACGACCTCGACGACGCGATGCCCCTTGTAGCTCGGGATCAGATCGACACGCCACTGGGGCCGCCAGTCGTCGTCCCAGCACGCGATCACGTGCGTCGGCTCGTACAGCGTGACCAGCTTCGCGACGATGTCGAGCAGCCCTCGCGCGGCGTTGATGGGAGAGCCGTCGGGTGCCGTGACCTTGTCAGGCACCCCGTAGAAGGCCCGGAAGTAGAGGCTTGCGGTGTCGAGCAGGAGGAGCTTGTCGGCGCGGGGCATGCAGACAGTCTGTCAGCGTGCCCGGCGGGGATGGTATCGAGTCCGTCATATCGCCCCGTGATCTGATAGCCTTGATTGTCACTCGTGGCGTGCCTGTGCATGCCCTGGTGTCGAAACCAAATCAATCGCTGCAGAGCTCAACATCGGTCGTGCGCGGCCGGAGCCCTCAGCCCGAGTCTCCATTCACAAGGACAACCCACTACATGACTACCGCAACGACCGCCCCGGCCACCAAGCAGGTCGCGATCAATGACATCGGATCTGCTGAAGACTTCCTGGCCGCGGTCGAGAAGACCCTGAAGTTCTTCAACGACGGCGACATCATCGAGGGAACGATCGTCAAGATCGACCGCGATGAGGTCCTCCTCGACGTCGGATACAAGACCGAGGGTGTCATCCCCTCGCGCGAGCTCTCGATCAAGCACGACGTCGACCCGAACGAGGTCGTCAAGGTCGGCGACGAGGTCGAGGCCCTGGTTCTCCAGAAGGAGGACAAGGAAGGCCGTCTGATCCTCTCCAAGAAGCGTGCACAGTACGAGCGCGCTTGGGGAGACGTCGAGAAGATCAAGGAGAACGACGGCGTCGTCACCGGAACGGTCATCGAGGTCGTCAAGGGTGGACTCATCGTCGACATCGGCCTCCGTGGCTTCCTGCCGGCCTCGCTCATCGAGCTGCGCCGCGTCCGCGACCTCACGCCGTACCTCGGCCAGGAGATCGAGGCCAAGATCCTCGAGCTCGACAAGAACCGCAACAACGTCGTGCTCAGCCGCCGTGCGCTGCTCGAGCAGACGCAGTCGGAGTCGCGCACCACGTTCCTGAACAACCTTCACAAGGGTCAGGTCCGCAAGGGTGTCGTGTCGTCGATCGTCAACTTCGGTGCGTTCGTCGACCTGGGCGGCGTGGACGGCCTCGTGCACGTCTCCGAGCTGTCCTGGAAGCACATCGAGCACGCCTCCGAGGTCGTCGAGGTTGGCCAGGAGGTCACCGTCGAGATCCTCGAGGTCGACCTCGACCGCGAGCGCGTCTCCCTGTCGCTGAAGGCGACGCAGGAGGACCCGTGGCAGGTCTTCGCCCGCACCCACGCGATCGGTCAGGTCACGCCGGGTAAGGTCACCAAGCTCGTTCCGTTCGGTGCGTTCGTTCGCGTCGCAGACGGCATCGAGGGCCTCGTCCACATCTCCGAGCTCTCCAGCAAGCACGTCGAGCTGGCCGAGCAGGTCGTGTCGGTCGGCGAAGAGGTCTTCGTCAAGGTCATCGACATCGACCTCGAGCGTCGCCGCATCTCGCTCTCGCTGAAGCAGGCGAACGAGGCCGTCGACGTCAACGGCACCGAGTTCGACCCGGCGCTCTACGGCATGCTCGCCGAGTACGACGAGGCCGGCGAGTACAAGTACCCGGAGGGCTTCGACCCCGAGACCGGTGCATGGAAGGAAGGCTTCGACACCCAGCGCGAGGCATGGGAGCAGGAGTACGCTGCAGCCCAGGCTCGCTGGGAGGCTCACAAGGCTCAGGTTGCCAAGGCAGCCGAGGCCGAGGCGGCCGCTGGCGACGACTTCGGTGGCCAGGTCTTCTCGAGCGAGGTCGCAGGCGCGGGCACGCTCGCGGATGACGAGGCTCTCGCCGCTCTGCGCGAGAAGCTCTCGGGCGGCAACGCTTAAGCATCACGCTCTGAACGGGCCGTCATCCTTCGGGATGGCGGCCCGTTCCGCGTTTCCGCCCGTCCGCGATGGCCGCGCAGGGCAACGTGACCGAACATTACGTCTGCATTCGTCACATTTCTGCGGGTTGGACAGCATGGGGGTATGACCTCTCTGCTCTCCGCGCCCTCCACGGCACGCGGACCGGCGATCGCCGGCACTGCTCAGCCCGTGCGTCTGCACGGGGTGGAGCGGAGCTTCCCCGTCGCACGCGGTCGGCGCGAGGTTCTCCGAGGGGTGGATGTCGATGTCGCCGCCGGTGAGATCGTCGCGATCGTCGGCCCTTCCGGATGCGGCAAATCCACGCTCCTGCGTCTGGTCGGCGGCCTGGATGCGCCGACGAGTGGCAGCATCCTGCTCGATGACTCCCGCGTCGCAGATGTCGACGAGCGCACCGCGATCGCCTTTCAGGAGCCCCGACTCCTGCCATGGCGGACCATCGCGCAGAACATCGAACTGGGTCTGCCCCGAGGAACCGCGCGCCGTGACGGACGGGAACGAGTACGGGAGCTCATCGAGCTCGTCGGCCTTGAGCAGGCGGCAGACCAGCGCCCGCGTGAGGTGTCCGGCGGGATGGCGCAGCGCGCCTCGCTCGCACGTGCCCTCGCTCGCAACCCCGGCGTCCTGCTGCTGGACGAGCCGTTCGGTGCGCTCGATGCGCTCACCCGACTGCGGATGCACGATCTCCTCCTGAAGATCCACGCCGCCGAGCCGACCACCGTCCTCCTCGTCACCCACGACGTCGAAGAGGCCCTCTACCTGGCCGATCGCGTGCTGCTGCTGCGCACGCTGGTCGGCGACGCCGAGACGGACGCGCCCTCCATCGCGCGCACGATCACGGTCCCCGGCATCCGCCCCCGCGACCGCGCCGATCGCGGCCTCGCGGACCTCCGTGCCGAGCTCCTCGAGGGACTCGGCGTCGACACCCACCACAGCACCGCCACCGAGGAGACCCGATGAGCACCATCACCCGCCGAATCATCCCCGCGATCGCCATCGCCGGCATGATGATGCTCGTCGCGTCCGGCTGCGTCGCCGGGGAGAACGCCACGGCCTCCGACACGTCGGACGACGATGCCGCCGCCACCGGAGAGTGGTCCTCCGACACGCTGTCTATCGACTTCGCGACGTACAATCCGCTGAGCCTCGTGATCCGCGACCAGGGAATCCTCGAGGAGATCCTCGGCGACGACGTCGACGTCGAGTGGGTGCAGTCCGCCGGCTCCAACAAGGCCAACGAGCTGCTGCGCTCCGGCTCGATCGACGTGGGATCGACCGCCGGCTCCGCCGCGCTCCTGGCTCGCGCGAACAATTCGCCCATCCAGGTCATCGACATCTTCTCGCAGCCCGAGTGGTCGGCGATCGTCGTCGGCCCCGACAGCGACATCACCTCGGTCGAGGACCTCGCGGGCAAGTCTGTCGCCGCCACGAAGGGCACGGACCCCTACTTCTTCCTGCTGCAGTCCCTCGAGGAGGCCGGCCTGTCGGTCGATGACGTCGAGGTGCAGAACCTCCAGCACGCCGATGGCCGTGCAGCGCTCGACGGCGGCTCGGTCGACGCCTGGGCGGGCCTCGACCCGATCATGGCCGCGGCCGAGGTGGAGTCTGGCGACCAGCTCATCTACCGCAACGTCGACTTCAACACCTACGGATTCCTGAACGCGACCGAGGACTTCATCGAGAACCACGCGGACCTCGCACAGGCGGTCGTCGACGCCTACGAGCAGGCGCGCGAGTGGGCCCTCGAGAACCCCGACGAGACGGCTGCGCTGCTGGCCGAGGTCGCGGGAATCGACATCGAGGTCGCGAAGACCGTCATCACCGAGCGCTCGAACCTCGATGTGAGCGGAATCCCCGGAGAGGACCAGATCGCGGTGCTCGAGAAGATCGCTCCCGTGCTCGTCGACTCCGGTGATGTCCAGGGCGGCAAGGACTCGGTCGACAAGGCGCTGGACTCGATCGTGAACGCGACCTTCGCAGAGAAGGCGGTCGGGGGCGAGTGAGCCTTCCCGACCAGCGCGTGGTGGTGCCCGCGGCCGCACGGGAGGCGCTCGACGCCGCTCGTGGTGTCCGACGGCGCCCTGAGGTGGGCGCGCGGCATGCATGGGACCGTCCGGTGGTGCGCGTCATCGGCGGGTTCCTGCTGCCCGCCCTCATCATCGTCGCCTGGCAGGTCGTGACGACCACCGGACTCGTCGCGCCGTACCTCCTCCCGTCTCCGGAGTCCGTCTTCGCAGCCGGCGTCGAACTGGCCGAGCGCGGTCTGCTCTGGACCCACATCGCGATCTCGGTGCAGCGCGTGCTGCTCGGCTTCGCGATCGGATCCGTGATCGGACTCGCGATCGCGGGGATCGTCGGACTCTCGAGGATCGGCGACGTGCTGCTCAGCCCCACGCTCTCGGCGGTTCGTGCTGTCCCGTCTCTGGCGTGGGTGCCGCTCCTGATCCTCTGGATGCAGATCGGCGAGGAGTCGAAGGTCACACTGATCGCCATCGGTGCGTTCTTCCCGGTCTACACCACCGTCGCATCGGCCCTCCGGCACGTCGATCCCCAGCTCGTCGAGGCAGGGCGCTCGTTCAGCCTCCGCGGCTGGTCGCTGTTCCGCACCGTGCAGCTGCCCGCCGTCGTGCCGTCGGTGGTCGCAGGCCTCCGCCTCGCACTCGCGCAGGCCTGGCTGTTCCTCGTCGCCGCCGAGCTGATCGCGTCGTCGATGGGTCTCGGGTTCCTGCTCACGGACTCGCAGAACAGCGGACGCGTCGACAGGATCATCCTGTCGATCGTTCTGCTCGCGCTTCTCGGCACGATCACCAATGCGCTTCTCGTGCTCGTGGAGAAGTACCTGCTCCGACGGTGGGTGTGACGTGACGGAAGCCCGTTTGCACGAGACCCGCACGTACCCGGCGCCCGCGGGGTTCGCCGAGGCGGCGAACGTGACCGCGGAGGCGTATGCGCGGGCCGCGGCGGATCCGACGCTCTTCTGGGAGCAGGCGGCCGAGCGGCTCGACTGGGCCGAGCCGTGGCACACGGCTCACGAATGGGACCCGCCCGTGGAGGATGCCGTTCCCGCCGCTCGGTGGTTCGTCGGCGGACGGCTCAACGTCGCGTACAACTGCGTCGATCGCCATGTCGAGGCCGGCCGCGGCGACAAGGTCGCCCTGCACTTCGAGGGTGAGCCGGGCGACCGCACCGCCGTGACGTACGCGGACCTCCAGGACAGGGTGTCGCGCGCGGCCAACGCGCTCATCGCACTCGGCATCCGTCCGGGCGACCGTGTCGTCGTCTACCTCCCGGTGCTGATCGAGACGGTCGTGATCACCCTGGCCTGCGCGCGCATCGGAGCCGTGCACTCGCTGGTGTTCGGCGGGTTCTCCGCCGAGGCGGTGCGGTTCCGCCTCGCCGACACCGGAGCCAAGCTGCTCGTGACGAGCGATGGCCAGTTCCGCCGGGGCACCGCCACCGAGGTCAAATCGACGGCCGACCTCGCCGCTGCGGATCTTCCCGACCTCGAACACGTCCTCGTGCTCCGGCGCACCGGGCAGGACGTTCCCTGGACCGAGGGGCGCGACGTCTGGTGGCACGACGTCGTCGACACCGCCTCCTCCGAGCATGAACCCCAGGCGTTCGATGCCGAGCATCCGCTCTTCATCATCTACACGTCGGGCACGACGGGGAAGCCGAAGGGGCTCGTCCACACGTCCGGCGGGTACCTCACGCATGCGAGCTGGGCGCACTGGGCCCATTTCGACGCGAAGCCCGACGATGTGCACTGGTGCACGGCGGACCTCGCCTGGGTGACCGCCCACACGTACGAGATCTACGGTCCGCTCTCGAACGGTCTGACGCAGGTCATCTACGAGGGGACGCCGGACACTCCCCATCGTGAGCGGCATCTCGAGATCATCGAGCGCTACGGCGTGACCGTCTACTACACGGCCCCCACGCTGATCCGCGCCTTCATGACCTGGTTCGGCGCCGAGCTGCCGCAGGGGCACGACCTGTCGACGCTGCGCCTGCTCGGAACGGTCGGTGAAGCGATCAACCCCGAGGCCTGGATCTGGTTCCGTCGCAACTTCGGGCGCGACGAGCTCCCGGTGGTCGACACCTGGTGGCAGTCGGAGACCGGGGCGGCGATGATCGCGCCGCTTCCAGGGGTCACGACTCTCAAGCCCGGCTCGGCGTCCGTGCCGCTGCCCGGCATCGACGCGACCGTGGTCGATGAGAACGGTGACGAGGTGGCGCCAGGGCGATCCGGAACGCTCGTGGTGCGGCGACCGTGGCCGGGAATGGCGCGGACGGTGTGGGGGAACCCGCAGCGTTACCGTGACGCGTACTGGTCGGCGTACGCCGGGCACGGCGAGCACGGCGGATACTACGTCGCCGGTGATGGGGCGACCCGAGATGCCGACGGCCACATCTGGATCCTCGGCCGCCTCGACGACGTCGTGAACGTATCCGGCCACAGGCTCTCGACGATCGAGATCGAATCGGCGCTCGTGGCGCACGACACGGTGGGGGAGGCAGGCACCGCCGGCGTCGCCGATCCTGTCACCGGGCAGGCCGTGGTCGCGTTCGTCACCGCGTCAGGACGCGCGGAGGTCTCGACCTCGCAGCTGCGAGGACAGGTCGCCACGGCGATCGGACCCGTCGCCAAGCCGAAGCACATCGTCGTGGTCGCCGATCTGCCCAAGACCCGCTCGGGGAAGATCATGCGCCGCCTTCTCGCGCAGCTGTGGGAGGCGGAGCAGGACCGGCGCGCAGGGCGCGCACCCGCCGCGCTCGGGGACACGACATCTCTGCAGAACCCGTGGGCCGTCGACGAGATCGCCGCCGTGCTCGAGACCGCTGAACTGAGGACACAATGACGGAAGAACACCGCTTCGGGTTTCGCACGAGGGCTCTCCATGCCGGGGGCACACCGGATGCCGCGACGGGTGCCCGCGCCGTGCCGATCTACCAGACGACGTCGTTCGTGTTCGAGGATGCGACGGACGCCGGCAACCTCTTCGCTCTGCAGAAGTACGGCAACATCTACTCGCGCATCGGCAACCCCACCGTCGCCGCGCTCGAGGAACGGCTGGCATCGCTCGAGGGCGGGATCGGCGCCGTCGCGACCGCATCGGGCATGAGCGCCGAGTTCATCACGTTCGCCGCGCTCGTCGGAGCCGGAGACCACGTGGTCGCCTCGGCGCAGCTCTACGGCGGTACCGTGACCCAGCTGGATGTGACGCTGCGTCGATTCGGCGTCGAGACCACGTTCGTCGCTTCCACGGATCCGGCCGACTACGCGGCGGCGATCCGCCCCGAGACCAAGGTCGTCTACGTCGAGATGATCGGCAACCCGTCCGGAGAGATCGCCGACGTCGAAGGCCTCGCGGAGGTCGCGCACGCGGCCGGCGTGCCTCTCGTCGTCGACGCGACGCTCGCCACCCCCTACCTCTCGCGTCCGCTCGAACACGGCGCTGACATCGTCATCCACTCGGTGACGAAGTTCCTCGGGGGTCATGGGACGACCCTCGGGGGCGTCGTGATCGAGAAGGGCACGTTCGACTGGGGCAACGGCCGCTTCCCGCAGATGACCGAGCCGGTCGAGTCGTACGGCGGCATCAAGTGGTGGGACAACTTCGGCGAGTACGGCTTCCTCACCAAGCTCCGCACCGAGCAGCTCCGCGACATCGGTCCGGCGCTGAGCCCGCAATCGGCTTTCAACCTCCTGCAGGGTGTCGAGACGCTGCCGCAGCGCATCGACGCCCACCTCGCCAACGCGCGGATCGTCGCCGAGTGGCTCGACTCTGACCCCCGGGTCGAGTACGTGACGTGGGCGGGCCTGGCCCATCACCCGCACCACGATCGTGCGGCCAAGTACCTGCCGCTCGGTCCCGGGTCGGTGTTCGCCTTCGGAGTCAAGGCCGACGACGGTCGCGCAGCGGGGGAGACGCTGATCGAGAACCTGCAGCTGGCGTCGCACCTCGCGAACATCGGTGACGCGCGCACGCTCGTCATCCACCCGGCATCCACCACGCACCGACAGCTCACGGAGTCGCAGCTCGTGGCGGCGGGAGTGCGCCCCGACCTCATCCGGATCTCGGTGGGCCTCGAGGATGCCGAAGACATCATCTGGGATCTCGATCAGGCCCTCACCACAGCGACAGGAGCGACACGATGAGCGGAACCGAGACCACCGGTGCCGACGCCTGCGCGCTACCCGTGGCCTGTGCTCTGCCCGGCGCTGCACCGCAGCAGTCCGATCGGGCCTGGACCGGCCCCAGTCAGCCGCAGCGCTTCGGCATCCTCCGACGTGCGAAATCCGTCGCCATCGTCGGCGCATCGAACAACCCGGCACGTGCGTCGTACTTCGTCGCGACCTACCTGCTCTCCAGCACCGCATATGACGTCTACCTCGTCAACCCGCGCGAGTCGGAGATCCTCGGCCGGCCGGTCTACGCCTCGCTCGCAGATCTGCCTGTGGTGCCCGACATCGTCGACGTCTTCCGCCGGCACGACGACCTGCCGGGAGTCGCCGAGGAGGCGATCGAGGCCGGGGCGCAGACGCTCTGGTTGCAGCTGGGTTCCTGGAATGAGGATGCCGCTGCGATCGCCGAGCGCGCAGGACTCTCTGTGGTGATGGATCGGTGCATCAAGATCGAGCACGCCCGGTTCCACGGCGGACTCCACCTCGCCGGATTCGACACCGGGGTCATCAGCTCGCGTCGGCAGCTGCTGGCGCGCTGACCGAGCTCGCCGCCGAGCCTAGACTGGCGGGATGCCTCTCATCGCGCTCACCGGCGGTATCGCGTCGGGCAAGTCGACCATCGCACGACGACTCGCGGAGCTCGGAGCGGTCATCGTCGACGCAGACCAGATCGTGCGCGACGTGCAGGCGCCCGGCTCGGCGGTGCTGGCGCGGATCGAGGAGACCTTCGGGCCGGAGGTCATCGCCGCAGACGGTGCACTCGATCGCGCTGCGCTGGGGGCGAAGGTCTTCGGCGACCCCGAGCAGCTGGCCCGGTTGAACGCGATCGTCCACCCCGCGGTCCGTGCCGAATCGCAGCGGCGATTCGAAGCGGCCTCGGCTGTCGACCCCGAGGGAGTCGTCGTCTACGACGTCCCTCTGCTGGTCGAGGCTCGCGTCGATGACCCGTGGGATCTGATCGTCGTCGCCCATGCGCCTGCAGGCGAGCGCAGGCGGCGGCTCGTCGAGCTGCGCGGTATGACGGAGCAGGCCGCGCAGGAGCGGATCGACGCGCAGGTGTCGGACGAGCGTCGACTGGCGATCGCCGACGAGACGATCGACACCTCCGGTTCTCTCGAGCAGACGATCCAGCAGACCGAGGCGCTGTGGGAGCGGATCACTTCGTCGTGACCTTCACCGGTCATGCACCTGGCTCTCCCGCCTATCGGCGACTCATCGTCGGGCTCTTCTTCGCCGGCATCGCGACGTTCGCGCAGCTGTATTCGCCGCAGGCGGTTCTGCCGCAGCTGTCCTCGGATCTCGGGATCTCTCCGGCCACCGCGGCACTCGCGGTGTCGGCTGCGACGCTCGGCCTCGCGGTCGCCGTCATTCCGTGGTCGATGGTCGCGGATCGCATCGGACGTGTGCCCGCGATGGGGATCGGCATCCTCACGGCGACCGCTCTGGGACTTCTCGCACCGCTGAGCTCGGGCTTGGAGATGCTGTTGGCGCTGCGTCTGCTGGAGGGCGTGGCGCTGGGAGCCGTACCCGCGGTCGCGCTCGCGTATCTCAGCGAGGAGGTGAGCGCACGCGATGCGGCGACTGCGGCGGGGAGCTATATAGCCGGGACGACCGTGGGCGGCCTGCTCGGTCGTGTTCTGTCAGGACTGGTGGGCGAGCCGTGGGGATGGCGTGCGGGCATCTGGACCGTCGCCGGGGTGTGCGCGGTGGCAGCCATGCTGTTCCTCTGGCTCACTCCGAAGGCTCGAGGGTTCGTGCCCGGTCGCTTTCGCGACGATGCGCGGCCGGGAATGCTCGCGCGCCTGGCGATGCCGCTGCGCTCCGCGCCGCAGCTCGCGCTCTACATGCAGGGCTTTCTTCTCATGGGGGCCTTCGTCGCGGTCTACAACTACCTCGGTTTCCACCTGATCGACGCGCCGTTCGCCCTTCCGGGGTGGTTGGTCACGCTGCTGTTCCTGGCCTACCTCGCAGGCACCGTCTCGTCACCGACGGCAGGTGCGCTCGCATCCCGCTTCGGTCGGTATCCGGTGCTGCTGTGCTCGATCGCAGTGATGGGCCTCGGCGCCCTCGCCCTGCTCAGCGAGGTGCTCATCGTGGTGATCCTCGGGCTGCTGATCTTCACCGGTGGATTCTTCGGCGCGCATGCCGTCGCCTCGGGGTGGGCTCCCATCGCGGCCGCACCCGAGACCAGGGCGCAGGCGTCGTCGCTCTACTACTTCGGCTACTACGCGGGGTCGAGCCTCTTCGGCTGGGCCCTGGGGACCGTGTTCGGCGCAGCTGACTGGGCGTGGTTCGTGGCGGCGATCGCGGCGATGTGCGCGGTGTCCGCGGCGCTGGCCGCACGCGTCCTGCGGCTGTCACCGACCGGACGCGTATGATCGCGAAGCGGCGGCTCGTCACCGGGATCCGCTGTCGCCGTCGACCGGGAGGATCGCCGTCATGCGCATGACCCATCTCGCAGCCTACGACCGTGAGCTGCGCACGGATGCCGAGGTCACCCACGCGCTCAGCGTGGCGGCGCACGGGCCCCTGCGACTCGCAGTCTTCCCCGGCGGGCGCGGGTTCGTGTCTTATGCCGACCTCGACGGCTTCGACCCTCGCGGCATCGAGACGCTCGTGGATGTCGCGCTTGCACACTTCGTGAACCTGAGCGGCATCGATTCGATCGAGTGGAAGACGCGAGGGCATGATCGAGCGCCAGGCCTCGGCCCAGCTCTGGAGAGCCGGGGGTTCGTTCCGGAGGAGGTGGAGTCGGTGATGATCGGCGAGGCGGCTCTGCTCGCCCAGCCCGTGGATCTTCCCTCCGACGTGGAGCTTCGGCGCGCGCGCACCGACGCCGAGGTGTTCGCGATGGAGGAGATGCAGGGCAGGGTCTTCGGCGACCCACGGTGGCGCGTGCGCGTCGAGACGACGCTCCAGCGCATCCGGGAGGACGACTCCGTGGAGCTCTGGACCGCCGTGGCCGGCGGCCGGGTGGTCAGCGCCGGGCGGCTGGAGCCCGTGGCAGGCACCAGCTTCGCCGGCCTGTGGGGCGGAGCGACGTTGACTGAATGGCGGGGTCGGGGGATCTACCGAGCGCTGACGGCCCAGCGCGCGCGATCCGCCCTCGCCCTCGGCAAGTCGTATCTGCAGTCGGACTGCACCGAGTTCTCGCGGCCGATCCTCGAGCGCGCAGGGCTCGTCAAGGTGTCGACGACCACCCCCTATGTGTGGACGCGCTCGCCCGACTGACCGGAACCGCCCTCTCGACGCCTGCGCGCCAAGCGGCGCAGGCCCACCACCACGACGACGACCAGCGCCACCAGCAGCAGGGCCGCCAGGACGGGGATGATGATCGCCGTGGCGGCGAGCATGAACGACGCGCCGTCCTCGGCGGTGCTCAGGACGGGAGCCGCAAGGCCTCCGGTCACGGTGTTGGCGGCGACGCGCGCCGTGGCCTTCACGATGTGCACGACCAGGGCGATCGCGATGCCCACGACCACCGGCACCCAGGTGTTGTCGGTGAAGAACGCGGCAGGGTCGTCGACCGCGATCGTCTGAGCTCCGGAGCCCGCACCGAACGCGATGCCTCCGGATGCCGGACGCAGAATGCTCTGGATCACGTCGTTCACTGAGTCGAGCGCCGGGATCTTGTCGGCCACGATCTCGAGCAGCAGGAGCCCCCCGAGGATCCAGAGTGCGAGATCGCTCGAGAGCCACGACCACGACGAAGGCAGCACGACGGCGGGAAGCAGCCGATCGGCGAGCCCGAGCAGGAACAGCGGCATCCAGGCATTGAGGCCGGCGGAAGCGGCGAGGCTGGTGCCGATGAGGAACTCGATCACGCCCCCACTCTAGGCCGACGCCCCTCGTGGCCCCGATGTCGGTGGCCCGGCATACGCTGGAGGTATGCAACCCACGCGCAGCGTCCGTCCTTTCGAGGTCATCAGCGAGTACGCGCCCGCCGGCGACCAGCCCAAGGCCATCGCCGAGCTCGCATCGCGCATCAACGCCGGTGAGACCGACATCGTCCTGCTCGGAGCGACGGGTACGGGAAAGTCCGCGACCACCGCCTGGCTCGTGGAGCAGGTGCAGCGTCCGACGCTCGTCCTCGCGCACAACAAGACTCTCGCCGCGCAGCTCGCCAACGAGTTCCGCGAGCTGATGCCGAACAACGCAGTCGAGTACTTCGTCTCGTACTACGACTACTACCAGCCTGAGGCGTACGTGCCGCAGACCGACACCTTCATCGAGAAGGACTCGTCGATCAACTCGGAGGTCGAACGGCTGCGCCACTCGACCACCAACTCGCTGCTGAGTCGAAGAGACGTGATCGTGGTCTCCACCGTGTCGTGCATCTACGGCCTCGGAGCGCCGGAGGAGTACCTCAGAGCGATGGTCGCTCTCCAGGTGGGGGAGCGGTACGACCGGGACGCGCTCATCCGCCAGTTCATCTCGATGCAGTACAACCGCAACGACGTCGACTTCTCGCGAGGCAACTTCCGCGTGCGGGGCGACACCATCGAGATCATCCCCGTGTACGAGGAGCACGCGATCCGCATCGAGCTGTTCGGCGACGAGATCGAAGCGCTCTACTCGCTGCATCCGCTCACCGGAGAGGTCATCGAGAAGCTCGACTCCGTGCCGATCTTCCCCGCCTCGCACTACGTGGCTGGCACCGACGTGATCCAGCGTTCCATCGGAACGATCGAGCACGAACTCGAGGAGCGGCTCAAGGAGTTCGAGCGTCAGGGCAAGCTGCTCGAGGCCCAGCGGCTCAGGATGCGCACGACCTTCGACCTCGAGATGCTGCAGCAGCTCGGCTTCTGCTCGGGAATCGAGAACTACTCCCGGCACATGGACGGGCGTCAGCCGGGCGAGCCGCCGCACACGCTGCTCGACTTCTTCCCCGACGATTTCATGCTCGTGATCGACGAGTCGCACGTCACGGTGCCCCAGATCGGCGCGATGTACGAGGGCGACGCCTCCCGCAAGCGCACACTCGTCGACCACGGCTTCCGCCTGCCGAGTGCGATGGACAACCGGCCGCTGCGGTGGGATGAGTTCAAGAACCGGATCGGGCAGACCGTCTACCTGTCGGCGACGCCCGGCAAATACGAGATGGGCATCGCCGACGGCGTGGTGGAGCAGATCATCCGCCCGACGGGTCTGGTCGACCCGCACATCATCGTGAAGCCGTCGAAGGGGCAGATCGATGACCTTCTCGAAGAGATCAGGCTGCGTGTCGGGCGTGACGAGCGGGTGCTCGTGACGACGCTCACCAAGAAGATGTCAGAAGAGCTCACCGACTTCCTCGGTGAGCACGGCGTGCGCGTGCGGTACCTCCACTCGGACGTCGACACGCTGCGACGAGTCGAGCTGCTCAGCGAGCTGAGGGCGGGCGTCTACGACGTCCTGGTGGGAATCAACCTGCTGCGTGAAGGACTCGACCTGCCCGAAGTGTCGCTGGTCGCGATCCTCGACGCCGACAAGGAGGGCTTCCTGCGATCGGGCACGTCGCTCATCCAGACGATCGGCCGCGCGGCGCGCAACGTGTCCGGTGAAGTGCACATGTACGCCGACAGGATCACCGACTCGATGGCCAAAGCGATCGAAGAGACCGATCGACGTCGTGAGAAGCAGGTCGCCTACAACCTCGAGCACGGGATCGACCCGCAGCCGCTGCGCAAGCGGATCGCCGACATCACCGAGGTGCTCGCGCGTGAAGGCGCGGACACCGCCGCGATGATGTCCGGCCGCGGACGCGCGACCGGCAAGGGGAAGTCGCCGACGCCTAACCTGCGGCGCACGGGGATCGCGGCCGAGGGCGCTCAGCAGCTCGAAGCTGTGATCCAGGACCTCTCCGATCAGATGCTCGCAGCGGCCGCAGAACTCAAGTTCGAACTCGCCGGACGACTGCGTGACGAGGTGCAGGACATGAAGAAGGAACTGCGCGCGATGGAGAAGGCCGGCCACGCCTGACGACACGGGAGTGACGAGGATGGATGCAGCAGGAGAAGAGCTCGCCGACCGCGTGAGAGCGCTCCTCACGCTCGATGGGAACGTCGAGGAGAAGCGGATGTTCGGCACGCGCGCGTTCCTTCTCGGCGGTCACATCCTCGTCGGAGCGCGCACTGGCGGAGTGCTGCTCGTTCGCGTCGATGAGGAGCACGGCGCCTCGCTGATCACCCGGCAAGGGGTCGCCACTGCGATCATGGGTCCGCGGACGATGGGGACAGGCTGGCTCGACGTGTCGCCGAGCGCGCTCGTCGGTGACGATGACCTCGCAGCCTGGCTCGACATCGCGCGTGAGGACGCGCAGCGAGACGGCTGAAAGCGGCTTCAGGGGCAGTGGACGAGAGTCTTCGGGCCCGACCGGTCGATCTCGTGCTCGCTCATCGGCGATCCGCACAGCGGACAGGCGCGCTCGGCGCGTTCGGACGGGCTCGGCGGGGGAGTCTTCTCGTAGGGTCCGACCGAGGCGGGGCCGGCGAAGCGGATCAGATTCGAGTTGAACCAGGCGTACAGACCGCCGGCCTCGCGGATCCGAGTGCGGAGCGGAGGACGATCATCAGAACTGGCCATGTTGCTTAGTGTACTAACTATTAGTGTCAATGTATATTCGAATCCGTGACCGCATCGGATGACCTGCTCAAGCTCGACAACCAGCTCTGCTTCGCTCTGGTGACAGCAGCACGCAACGTCGTGGCGATCTACAGGCCGATCCTCGATCCCCTCGGGCTCACGCATCCGCAGTATCTCGTGATGCTGGCGCTCTGGGAACGTGCTCCACGCCCACTGAACGACCTCGCGGCCGATCTCGCGCTCGAGCCCGCTACGGCATCACCGCTCGTGAAGCGGCTGGAGGCAGACGGTCTGGTGGCGCGGCAGCGCAGCGTCGAGGACGAGCGCCGTCTCGACATCACGCTCACGGACGCCGGACGGGCCCTGCGTGACCGAGCCCTCGACGTGCCTCGCCAGGTGATGGCCGCAGTGGGGATGGACCTGCAGCAGATCGCGACACTGCGCGACGGGTTGTCGGCGTTCGCGGGGCGCCGTTCAGCGCCCGAGTGACCGCGTCATAGGGTGTGGGCATGCCGATCGAACACCAGACGCGTCCTGCGCGCCGGAGTGTCGACCGGGTGGTCCTGCCGTCCGTCGTCGTGTCCCTCTTCGTCGTGGTCATGATCGCGGCAGCGATCGAGGGGCGGCCGACGTTCCGCCCCGCCGCGCCGATTCCTGCGGGAACCGCCGAGCCGTTGCCCACTGCGGAGCCGGGTGGGACGGGGCTGCCCGAGCCGGTGGAGGTCGACTCCACCAGCGCTGTGGTCGTGCAGATTCTCACGATGATCCTGATGGTGCTGGTGGCGGGCGGGATCATCGCGCTCATGGTGGTCATCGTGAGAGCCGTGCTCCGAGCCTGGCGCGAGCGCCCGCTCCGGCGCCGCGACGCATCGCTCGTCGCATCCGAGGTCGACCAGCTCGCGTCGACGCCGTCGGCCGACATCGCGGTAGGGGTGATGCAACGAGGGATCGCAGGCGCGCTGCAGACGATCGATGAGCGTGTCACCGCATCGGATGCGATCATCGCGGCGTGGATAGGGCTCGAGGAGAGCGCCGCGGACGCGGGGGTCAGGCGGGCGGCGAGTGAGACTCCGGGGGAATTCGCGGTGCGGATCATCACTCTGCGCCCGGGTGTCGCCGACGAGGCTGCGGCACTGCTGCGCCTCTACGAGAGCGTCCGCTTCGGAACGCGGGTGGCCGATGAGGGTGATCGGGCCTCGGCCCGACAGGCCCTGCGGCGCATCGAAGGGGTGTGGCGATGAGTACGCGGAGAACACTCCTCGCGATCGGCGCGGCAGCCGTCGCAGCTCTCGCCCTCTTCGGCTTCGGCTTCGACTGGCCGTTCGTGATCGGGTGGAGCCTGCTGATCTGTGCGGTCGGGCTGCTCGGACAACTCGTGATGCCGCTCGAGCCGGGCTTCGACGCCCCGCGAATAGCGACGGAACCCGATCGCCGCCCGACCGAGATCTCCCGCATGGCGTGGGCCCTGAATACCCACACCGGGATCGCCGGCCAGCAGATCACGCGCCGCGTCACCGGGATCCTGCGCCATCGTCTGCTGCGCCAGGGAATCGATCCGGATGACTCTGAGGACAGGGCGCGTCTCAGCGCGGCGATCGGAGCCGAGCTCTGGGATCGGCTGACCGGGCCCGCCCCGACGATCATCGACATCGAACGGGCCCTGGATGCCGTCGATCGATTGAGCCCCACAAACCCCGGCGAGCTGTCGCTCGCGCCGCACGCCCCGGCCACCGGCCCGGGGCAGCCCTCGCTGTTCCGTCGATCAAGGAGATGACATGACGAGCCCCGCAGAGATCGCCGAGACCGGAGCCAGGATCCTCGACGCGGTGAGGACCGTCGTGGTGGGCATGGACGACCCCGTCGAGATAGCGCTCGCGACGATCCTCGCGGGAGGCCACGTGCTGTTCGAGGACGTGCCCGGACTGGGCAAGACCCTCGCCGCGCGCAGTCTCGCCTCCGCCCTGGGGCTGTCGTTCCGACGGTTGCAGTGCACCCCCGACATGCTCCCGGGCGACGTGACCGGATCGTACGTGTACGCACCGGACTCGGGAGACTTCGTCTTCCGGCCAGGGCCGATCTTCACCGGTCTGCTGCTCGCCGACGAGATCAACAGGACCACGCCGAAGACCCAGTCCGCGATGCTCGAGGCGATGGCGGAGCGACAGGTGACGGTCGAGGGCAACAGCTTCGCGTTGCCAGCGCCGTTCCATGTGATCGCGACGTCGAATCCGATCGAGTACGAAGGCACCTACGCGCTTCCCGAGGCGCAGCTCGACAGATTCATGGTGCGGCTCTCCGTCGGCTATCCCGAGGCGGAGGGCGAGGCGCGGATCCTCGAGAGGCGGGTGAGCAGACGACAGGAGGCGACCCACGTCGCCCCCGTGATCGACGCGGCTCAGCTCGTCGATCTGCAGGACGCGGTCGAGGCTATCCACGTCGATCAGGACATCGCCCGATACTGCGTCGAGATCACCCGCGCCACGCGGAACGCGCCGAACGTCGAGGTCGGAGCGTCGCCACGGGGGGCACTTGGCCTGCTGCTGCTCGGACGAGCACTGGCGGCGCTGGACGGCCGCGACTTCGTGCGCCCGGACGACATCAAGCGGATCGCGGTGCCGGTGCTGGCCCATCGGCTCACCCTCACCCCGCAGGCGTGGGCTCAGGGGGCCTCCGCGGGCGATGTGGTTCGTGCGGTCGTCGGTCAGGTGGCGGTGCCGCCGACCGTCGGGGCGATCGGATGACGGATGCTCGCGTCGCAGGGCGTCGCGGGCCGTCGCTGTCCGTGGCGATCGGCGGCGCCGTCCTCGTCGCCGTGGTCGGCCTCCTGTCGGCCCGTCCCGACGTCGTGGCCATGGGCCTGCCCCTCGCCGTCTGGAGCGTGTTCGCGATAGCGCGCGGCACCGCCGGAGGCGAGGTTGGCATCACGATCGAGGCGCTGCCGGGACCGGACGGCGAGCTGCTCACCTCGATCACCGTCGAGAGCGATGCGGAAGCCGTCGAGATGGCGATCGTGCAGTCGCAACGTCGCGTCAGACACGTGATCATGCCCGGTGGTGGTTCATCCGTGACTGCATGCAGCAGGGTCCTGCACTCCGGGCCGGCGATTCCCGTCCAAGTGGCGGCGAGAGGGTTCTCGTTCGAGGGAGCAGCGCTCTCGACGACGTCGGAGGTCGTCGCTGCCGGACGCCAGGTGGCGCCGCCCCGTCGCGCACTCGATGCTCTGCCGCTGCCTCGACGACTGATCGGGTCGCACGGCTCCCACGAGGGTCGCCGTCAGGGCCAGGGCGGTGACTTCAGGGACATCCATGCCTTCGCCCCCGGAGACGAGCTCCGCCGCGTGGACTGGCGGGCGACGGCGCGGATGGCCCGCAGGCCAGGGGATCTTCTGGTGCGTCGCACCAACACCCTCAGCGACTCCTCGGTCGTGATCGCGATGGACACCTCAGAGGACCTCGGCGAGGTGGTCTCGTCGTGGGGGAGCGGCGACTTCGAACGCAGCGGCGTGACATCGCTCGACCTCGCGAGGGAGGCCGCGCGAGCGATCGCGGACTCCGCCATCGGCGAGGGCGACCGCGTCGCGCTGCATGTGCTCGTGCACGGAGGGCGATCGCTGCGCGGCGGCAGCGGGTCGAGGCACCTCTCCCGCGTGGTGGCGGCCATCGCGTCGACCGGTCAGGCACGAGGCGATGCGACCTTCCGTCGGACGCCTCCTGTCCCGCATGGATCCGTCGTGTTCGTGCTGTCGACCTTCTTCGAGGGCGCGGCGGCACGGACGGCGCTGATGTGGAGGGCGAGTGGTCACCGGGTCGTGGCGGTCGACGTGCTCCCACCGCTCGACCGTACGCGTCTCACGCGCGCGCAGCTCATCGGGCTCCGTACCGTCCTCGCCGAGAGGGAGAACGTGTTCGCCGATCTGCACGGTGCAGGAGTCGACGTGGTCTCCTGGGCCGTTGATCCGTCATCGGCGCTGCTCGCGATATCGAGGGCGCGCCGATGAGGGCGAACGACTCGCTGCAGACCGGTCCGGCCGTCTCCTGGCTCGTCGTGCGAGGCGCGCTGGTGGTCGTCGTCGCGATCGGCTCCGCCCTGCTGTGTCCGCTGATCGGGTGGCAGATCGCCGCGATCGTGCTCGCGGTCGTCGCCGCGGCTGTTCCGCAGACGTTCGCGGCGTGGGGGTCCGTCGGATGCTTCGTGGTCGGGATGCTGATCTCGGAGCCCGATCTGGGGCGCGCGATGCTCGCGGTGCTCGTCGTGCAGCTGATCCACGTGCTGACGTCGCTGTCTCTCGTGATCCCTGCGGGTTCCCGCGTGGTGATCGCCGCCCTCCGGCCCAGTGCGCTGCGGCTGCTCGCCGTCCAGGCAATGGCCCAGCCGGCGACCGTCGCGATCATGCTCCTCGTCGCGGCCTCCGCGCAGGGATCGCCGCCGACCGTGGCGTGGGCCGTCGTCGCAGGAGCGGCAGCCGTCGTCACGCTCGCCGTCACCCTCCTCGTGCGCGCGAATCGTCGCGCATCGTGAGGGCGTTCGCCTTGTCTGTGAGCCCTCACGGAGCCAATGTCGGTAGCCCCTCGTAGACTTGATCAGTGCCTATCGTCCCGGTTGCAACCCCAGGAAAACTCAGTGTGCGCGGTGCCCGCGTCCACAATCTCAAGAACGTCGACATCGACATCCCACGCGACTCGCTCGTCGTGTTCACCGGCCTGTCCGGATCGGGAAAGTCCAGTCTCGCGTTCGACACGATCTTCGCCGAAGGGCAGCGTCGCTACGTCGAGTCGCTGAGCGCCTACGCGCGCCAGTTCCTCGGCCAGGTCGACCGACCGGACGTCGACTTCATCGAGGGGCTCAGCCCCGCGGTGTCGATCGACCAGAAGTCGACCAACCGCAACCCGCGGTCGACGGTCGGAACGATCACCGAGATCTACGACTACATGCGCCTGCTCTGGGCGCGCATCGGCATCCCGCACTGCCCCGAGTGCGGTGAGCGGATCCAGCGACAGACCGTGCAGCAGATCGCCGACCAGCTCATGGAGCTGCCCGAGCGCACGCGCTACCAGATCGTCGCGCCCATCGTCTCCCAGAAGAAGGGCGAGTTCGTCGATCTGTTCCGCGAACTGGGCGCCAAGGGATACTCCCGTGCGATCGTCGACGGCGACCTGATCCAGCTCGCCGAGCCCCCGACGCTCAAGAAGAGCTACAAGCACGACATCGCGGTGGTCGTCGACCGTCTGGTCGCGGCTGATGACATCCTCGGTCGTGTCACCGACTCGGTCGAGACCGCACTGGGACTCGCCGGCGGAGTCGTGCAGGTGAACTTCGTCGATGAAGAGGGTGACGACGCCTGGCAGTCGTTCTCCGAGAAGCTCGCCTGCCCGAACGGGCATGCTCTGTCCCTCACCGAGATCGAGCCACGCACCTTCTCGTTCAACGCGCCGTTCGGCGCCTGTCCCGCCTGCTCGGGTCTCGGCACGCGCATGTCCGTGGACATCGACCTCATGCTCGGCGATGAGGAGCTCTCCATCCGCGAGGGTGCCATCGTGCCCTGGACCACCCAGGGCAAGGGGCTCTTCCAGTACTACGAGCGACTGCTGGAGGGGCTGGCCGACGACCTCAAATTCTCGCTCGACACTCCGTGGCAGGACCTCAGGGTCGACGTGCAGGATGCGATCCTTCGGGGCGACAACTACAAGGTCACGGTCAAGTTCAAGAATCGGTACGGACGCGAGATGCGCTACGCATCCGGCTTCGAGGGCGTGGTGCCCTACATCGAGCGTCAGTACGCGCAGGCCGAGTCCGACACGCAGCGCTCGCGGTGGGGCGAGTACCTCCGCGAGGTCCCGTGCCCTGTGTGCGACGGCAACCGGCTCAAGCCCGAGGTGCTCGCGGTGCAGGTGCACGGCCACTCGATCGCCGAGGTGTCCCACCTGAGCCTCGCCGACGCGCGCTCGTTCATGGAGACGCTCACTCTCACCGATCGCGAGGCGAAGATCGCGGCCCAGGTGCTGCGCGAGATCCGTCTGCGGCTCGACTTCCTGCTGCAGGTCGGGCTCTCGTATCTCAACCTCAGCCGCTCAGCCGGATCGCTCTCGGGCGGCGAAGCACAGCGCATCCGCCTCGCCACGCAGATCGGCTCTGGTCTCACCGGTGTGCTCTATGTGCTCGACGAGCCTTCGATCGGTCTGCACCAGCGCGACAACCGCCGGCTGATCGACACTCTTCTGAAGCTCCGCGATCTCGGCAACACGCTGATCGTCGTCGAGCATGACGAAGAGACCATCGAATCGGCCGACTGGGTCGTCGACATCGGGCCGGGCGCGGGGGTGAACGGTGGCGAGGTCGTGCATTCCGGCTCGTACTCCGCACTCCTGAACGAGCCGAATTCGATGACGGGACAGTACCTCTCCGGTCGTCGCGAGATCCCCACCCCTGCCAAGCGCCGCAAGCTCGACAAGAAGCGGATGCTCAGCGTCGTCGGAGCCCGCGAGAACAATCTGAAGAACGTCAGCGTGAACTTCCCGCTGGGTGTGCTGACGGCGGTCACCGGAGTGTCCGGCTCGGGCAAGTCGTCGCTGGTCAACGACATCCTATACCAGGTGCTCGCCTCGCGGCTCAACGGGGCCCGCACGGTTCCCGGAAAGCACACCCGCGTCTCGGGACTCGACAATCTCGACAAGGTCGTGCACGTCGATCAGGCGCCGATCGGCCGCACGCCGCGCTCGAACCCGGCCACCTACACCGGCGTCTTCGACCGCATCCGCTCGCTCTTCAGCGAGACGCCGGAGGCCAAGGTCCGCGGTTACCAGCCGGGACGCTTCAGCTTCAACGTCAAGGGCGGTCGCTGCGAGGCATGCTCGGGCGACGGCACGATCAAGATCGAGATGAACTTCCTCCCGGACGTGTACGTCGACTGCGAGGTCTGCCACGGCAAGCGCTACAACCGCGACACGCTGTCGGTGCACTACAAGGGCAAGAACATCGCCGAGGTCCTCGAGATGCCGATCGCCGAGGCGGCGGAGTTCTTCGAGCCCATCCAGGCGATCCACCGCTACATGAAGACGCTCGTCGACGTGGGCCTCGGCTACGTGCGTCTCGGTCAGTCGGCTACCACCTTGTCCGGCGGCGAGGCGCAGCGCGTCAAGCTCGCCACCGAGCTTCAGCGCCGCAGCAACGGCCGCAGCATCTACGTGCTCGACGAGCCGACCACGGGGTTGCACTTCGAAGACGTGCGCAAGCTCCTCGAGGTGCTGAACGGACTCGTCGACAAGGGCAACACGGTGATCGTCATCGAGCACAACCTCGATGTGATCAAGTCCGCCGACTGGGTGATCGACCTCGGACCGGAGGGTGGGTCCGGTGGTGGTGAGATCCTGGCGACGGGAACCCCCGAGCAGATCGCGCGAGTCGAGGACAGCCACACGGGCCAGTTCCTCGCCGAGATCCTGGGTGAGGGGCGCTCCGCGCGGAAGGCCAGCTGATGGCCGACGTCCTGCCGTACAAGCCGCGGGTTGGTGAGGTCCCCACCAACCCCGGCGTGTACCGATTCCGCGACGCCGATGGACGCGTGCTCTACGTCGGCAAGGCGAAGAACCTGCGTCAACGTCTGTCGAACTATTTCGCGCCGTTGCGCACTCTCCACGAACGCACCAGACGCATGGTCACCACGGCGTCTTCCGTCGAATGGACCGTCGTCTCGACCGACGTGGACTCGTTGCAGCTCGAGTACATGTGGATCAAGGAGTTCGATCCGCCCTTCAACGTCCGGTACAAGGACGACAAGTCCTACCCGTTCATGGCCGTGACCCTGGGCGATGAGTCGCCGCGAGTGATCGTCACCCGCAACCAAAAGATCCCGGGTGCACGCTACTTCGGTCCCTACCCGAAGGTCTGGGCGGTTCACGAGACGATCGACCTGATGGTGAAGGCGTTCCCCATCCGCACCTGCAGCGACTCCAGCTACAAGCGCGCGATGCAGACGGGGAGACCGTGCTTCCCCGGACAGATCGGCAAGTGCGGCGGACCGTGTTCGATGACGGTCACCATCGAGGAGCATCGTGCCATGGTCGACGACTTCGTCGCGTTCATGGCCGGCGGCGACGAGCGCTTCACCCGAGAGCTGACGAAGCGGATGCTGGCTGCCTCCGCCGCGATGGACTACGAAGCCGCCGCCAGATTCCGTGACAAGCTCACCGCGATCGAGGCGGTGCTCGGCAAGAGCGCGCTGGTGCTCGCGACCGATGAGGACGCCGACCTGTTCGGAATCGCCGAAGACGAGCTCGCTGCCGCCGTGCAGCATTTCGTGATCCGCGGCGGACGCGTGCGGGGCGTCCGCGCGATGACGATCGAGAAGGAGATCGACATCTCGACGGCCGACCTGGTCGACCAGGTGCTGCAGCGCGCGTACGGCGACGCCCAGGATGTGCCGCGCCGCATCATCGTGCCGACGCTGCCCGACGACGCAGCCGAGCTCGAGGTGTGGCTCCGTGAGCGGCGAGGCAGGAAGGTAGAGATCGCCGTCGCTCAGCGCGGCCAGCGCGCCGATCTCATGCGCACCGCGACACTCAACGCGCAGCAGTCGTTGATCCGCTACAAGACCCGTCGTACGAGCGACTACATCGCGCGCACGCAGGCCCTGACCGACCTGCAGGAGGCGCTCGGGATGTCGGAGGCGCCACTGCGCATCGAGTGCTTCGACATCTCGCATCTCGGCGGCACCAACGTGGTCGCGTCGATGGTGGTCTTCGAAGACGGGTTGCCGCGAAAAGACCAGTACCGTTCGTTCAACATCGCCGAGACCACCGATGACACCGACTCGATGTATCAGGTGCTGCGTCGTCGTCTGGCGTACCTCGATCGCCCCGAGGAGGTCGAAGAGCTCGCAGCGGCCGTGGCGGTTCCCGGAGAGTCGGGAGACGACCTCGAGGAGGTCGTCGTCGAGGTCAAGCGCAAGCCCCGCTTCGCCTACCCACCGCAGCTGCTGTTGGTCGACGGCGGGCAGCCGCAGGTCGAGGCGGCCGCGCGCGCCCTCCGAGATGCGGGTCACACCGAGATCGCGGTGTGCGGCATCGCGAAGAGGCTCGAGGAGATCTGGCTCCCCGGCGATGACTTCCCGGTGATCCTGCCGCGCACCAGCGAGTCGCTCTATCTGCTTCAGCGCCTGAGAGACGAAGCGCACCGATTCGCGATCACGCACCAGCGCAAGCGGCGCCGGAACGACATCACGTCGATCCTCGCCGAGGTGCCGGGGCTCGGTGCGTCGCGCATCAAGGTCCTTCTCAAGCACTTCGGTTCCGTCACCGCGCTCCGCTCAGCTCCTCCTGAGGCGATCCAAGAGGTGCAGGGGATCGGACCCGTGCTCGCTCAGAACATCCATACGCATCTCTCCACTCGCTAGGCTGGGACGAGCGGGGGAGAAGGAGTAACCATGACTGACGGGGACAAAGGCGAGTTCCTCATCGTCACGGGCATGTCGGGCGCGGGGCGCACGACGGTCGCCAACGCACTCGAGGACCTCGGCTGGTACGTCGTCGACAACCTGCCGCCGCAGATCCTGCGTCCGCTTCTCGACCTCACGGACATGGGCGGCGATGCCCTGCCGAAGGTCGCAGCGGTGGTCGATGTGCGAGGTCGCAATCTCTTCGACGACTTCCCCGGCGTGGCGAGGGCGCTGAGATCACGCGGATCCGTGCGCGTGCTGTTCCTGGATGCGTCGGACGATGTGCTCGTTCGGCGGTTCGAGTCGGTGCGCAGGCCGCATCCGCTCCAGGGCGACGGCACGTTGCTCGACGGCATCCGGATCGAGCGCCTCCGACTCGCGCCGATCCGCGAGTCGGCCGACCTCGTGGTCGACACCTCCGCGCTCAACATCCACCAGCTCGCCACCCAGGTGTCGGACCTCTTCTCCGAGGAGGGCGCGGCGCGGCATCGGGTGACGCTCATGAGCTTCGGGTTCAAGTACGGATTGCCGACGGATGTCGACCTCGTCGCCGACATGCGTTTCCTCCCGAACCCGTTCTGGAACGAAGAACTGCGCGGACTCACCGGCAAAGACGAGCCGGTCAGAGACTACGTGCTGTCCCGTGAAGGCGCCGCAGAGTTCCTCGACGCCTATACCGCCGCGCTCGCCCCGGTCCTCGAGGGGTATCAGCGCGAGAACAAGAGCCACTCGACGATCGCGATCGGCTGTACCGGCGGCAAGCACCGCTCCGTCGCCATGGTGGAAGAGCTTGCTCGTCGCCTCGCGTCCGTGCCGGGAGTGGCGGTCAACGTGCGTCATCGGGACCTCGGCAGGGAATAGCAGGAGCCTCCGTCAGAGTAGGCTGGAGGTTTGCGCCGCGATCCGGCGCGTGAGCGTAGAGGAGTGTCGTGGCACTAACCACCGACGTCAAAGCTGAGCTGGTCAGCATCCGTAATGCACCCCCGACGGTGCGTGTCGCGGAGGTCACCTCTATCCTCCGGTTCGCCGGCGGACTGCACTCCATCGCCGGGCGGGTCGCCGTCGAGGCGGAGGTGGATGCCGAGATCCTCGCGCAGCGTGTCGCGCGCGATCTCGCGGAGATCTACGGTGTTCGGCCCGAGATCGCCCAGGTGCAGTCGAGCACCGCGAACGACGGAGCGCGGTGGGCAGTCAGGGTGATCGCGTCAGGGGAGACCCTTGCGCGTCAGACGGGTCTGCTCGATCAGCGTCGTCGCCCGGTTCGAGGACTGCCCAACCGTCTCACCACCGGCTCGCGCGCCGAGGTGGCCGGTCTGTGGCGCGGAGCGTTCCTTGCGGCGGGCACATTGAGCGAGCCGGGCCGCTCGGCCATGCTCGAGGTCGCCTGCCCCTCGTCCGAGGCCGCCATGGCGCTCGTCGGTGCTGCTCACCGCCTCGGAGTGGCCGCGAAGGCGCGCGAGGTGCGCGGCATGCCCCGCGTCGTGGTCCGCGAGGGCGAGGCCATCCGCACGATCCTCAGCGAGATGGGCGCGCAGAAGACCGCTGTGGCCTGGGAAGAGATGCGCCAGCGCCGCGAGGTGCGCGCGGGTGTGAACCGTCTCGTGAACTTCGATGACGCCAATCTGCGTCGTTCTGCGCAGGCCGCGGTCGCCGCCTGCGCCCGGGTGGAGCGCGCTCTCGAGATCCTCGCCGACGAGGTGCCCGACCACCTCAAGGTCGCCGGCGAGCTGCGCCTCGCTCACCGGGATGCGAGCCTCGACGAGCTGGGTCACCATGCGGACCCGCCGATGACGAAGGATGCCGTCGCCGGCCGCATCCGCCGCCTTCTGGCCATGGCAGACAAGCGCGCCCAGCAGGAGGGCATCCCCGGAACCGAGGCCGCCGTGCCCGCAGGGCTCGACGTCTGACCACCACCGGATTCTCCTGAGCGAGGCGGCCCCGATCAGGGGCCGCCTCGCTTCGTCATACGGAGGAAGGATCCAGGACAGTCATGCGTTGTCGTCACTAGGATGAGTTACGTCCGCTCTTCGCCGCACATCGGCGGCGCAGAGGATCGGCAAGCGCCGCGGCGCGGCGCGGATTGGATGAAAGCGACATGGCGACTTATACGCTCCCCGACCTTCCCTACGACTTCGCAGCCCTCGAGCCGCACATCAGCGGCAAGATCATGGAGCTGCACCATGACAAGCACCACGCGACCTACGTCGCGGGCGCCAACACCGCGCTCGAGCAGCTCGCTGAGGCGCGCGACAGCGGCAACCTCGCGAACGTGAACAAGCTCGAGAAGGACCTCGCGTTCAACCTCGGCGGTCACGTCAACCACTCCATCTTCTGGACCAACCTCTCGCCGACCGGTGGCGGACAGCCCGAGGGCGAGCTCAAGGCGGCCATCGACGAGTTCTTCGGCTCGTTCGAGAAGTTCCAGGCGCACTTCACCGCCAACGCACTGGGAATCCAGGGCTCCGGCTGGTCTGTGCTCAGCTGGGACTCGATCGGCCAGCGTCTGATCATCCAGCAGCTGTTCGACCAGCAGTCGAACACCGCGGCCGGCACCGTGCCGCTGTTCCAGCTCGACATGTGGGAGCACGCCTTCTACCTCGACTACCTCAACGTCAAGGCCGACTACGTCAAGGCCGCGTGGAACATCGCCAACTGGGAGAACGTCGCGCAGCGCTTCGAGGTCGCCCGCGAGAAGACGAACGGCCTGCTGGTACTGTCGTAATCGGGTCGCGTCCCGACGGGCCAAGTCTCGTCGGGACGCCATCTCAGCCAAAAACCCCCGCGCATCGCGTAAGCACTTTTGCTGCGCACAGCGCACGAGAAACAGGGAGACCTGAGTGTCTGTCAAGATCGGTATCAACGGCTTCGGCCGCATCGGACGCAACTACTTCCGCGCGGCTCTCGCGCAGGGAGCGGACATCGAGATCGTCGCGGTCAACGACCTCACCGACAACAAGACCCTTGCCCACCTTCTGAAGTACGACTCTGTCGGCGGCGTTCTCGACGCTGACATCAGCTACGACGACGAGAGCATCACGGTCAACGGCAAGACGATCAAGGCGTTCGCCGAGCGCGACCCCGCAGGCCTCCCGTGGGGCGAGCTGGGTGTCGACATCGTCATCGAGTCGACCGGATTCTTCACCAAGGCCGAGCTCGCCAAGAAGCACATCGAGGCCGGCGCCAAGAAGGTGCTCATCTCGGCTCCCGGCACGGGTGTCGACGGCACGTTCGTGATGGGCGTGAACGAGGACACGTACAACCCGGAGACGGATCACATCATCTCCAACGCCTCCTGCACGACCAACTGCCTCGCGCCGCTGGCCCAGGTCTTCAACGACGCGTTCGGCATCGACCGCGGCTTCATGATGACCGCTCACGCCTACACCGCAGACCAGAACCTGCAGGACGGCCCGCACAGCGACCTGCGTCGTGCTCGCGCCGCGGCGATCAACATCACGCCGGCCTCGACGGGCGCCGCCAAGGCGATCGGCGAGGTTCTGCCCGAGCTTCAGGGCAAGCTGAGCGGCTCGTCGTACCGCGTTCCGGTTCCCACCGGATCGATCGTCGACCTGACGCTGATCACGGACCGCGAGAACCTCACGGTCGAAGAGGTCAACGAGGCCTACAAGAAGGCAGCTGCCGACGGTCGCCTCGCCGGCTTCCTGCAGTACAACGAAGACCAGATCGTCTCGAGCGACATCGTGCACAACCCGCACTCGTCGATCTTCGACGCCACGCTGACCAACGTCAGCGGCAACCTGGTCAAGGTCTCCAGCTGGTACGACAACGAGTGGGGCTACTCCAACCGTCTCGTCGACCTGACCGAGTACGTGGCCGAGCGTCTCTGAGACACCTCCCATGACTCTGCGCACCCTGGATTCACTGGGTTCGCTCGAGGGCAAGCGCGTCATCGTCCGTTGTGATCTCAATGTCCCCCTCCGGGACGGGATCATCACGGACGATGGCCGTGTCCGCGCCTCGTTGCCTACCCTCAACGCACTGATCAACGCGGGCGCCCGCGTCGTCGTGTGCTCGCACCTCGGACGCCCCGACGGTGCGCCCGACCCGCAGTACAGCCTCGCGCCGGTCGCCCAGCGACTGTCCGAGCTGCTCGGCAAGCCGGTCGCGTTCGCACGCGACACCGTCGGCGAGTCGGCGCAGGAGGCCGTGGCCTCGCTCGAGGATGGCGGCATCGTCGTCATCGAGAACCTGCGGTTCAACCCGGGGGAGACCTCGAAGGACGACGCAGAGCGCGGCGCCTTCGCGGCTCAGCTCGCTGAACTCGGAGACGTGCTCGTCTCCGACGGATTCGGCGTCGTGCACCGCAAGCAGGCGAGCGTCTACGACCTCGCCGAACTGCTGCCTTCGGCTGCCGGTCTGCTCATCGCAGCCGAGCTCGACGTGCTCGACCGTCTCACCGAGAACCCGGAGCGCCCGTACGCGGTCGTGCTCGGCGGCTCGAAGGTGAGCGACAAGCTCGGAGTCATCTCGCACCTGCTGCCCCGCGTGGATCGCATCCTCGTCGGCGGCGGGATGCTGTTCACCTTCCTGAAGGCGCAGGGCCACGCCGTGGCATCCAGCCTCCTCGAGGAAGACCAGCTCGAGACGGTCCGTGGCTACATCGCCGAGGCGGAGAAGCGCGGTGTCGAGCTGGTGCTTCCGACCGACGTCGTGGTCGCATCCTCGTTCTCGGCAGACGCCGAGCACGAGGTGACGGCCGCGGACGCCATCGAGAGCACTGCTTTCGGCTCCTCGGGCATCGGTCTGGACATCGGGCCGGAGACCGCCGCACGATTCGCGGAGGTCATCCGCGAGTCGAAGACGGTGTTCTGGAACGGTCCGATGGGCGTGTTCGAGTTCCCCGCGTTCGCGGGTGGCACGAAGACGGTCGCGCAGGCGCTCACCGAGGTCGACGGTCTCAGCGTCGTCGGCGGCGGCGACTCGGCTGCGGCCGTGCGTCAGCTCGGCTTCACCGACGACCAGTTCGGTCACATCTCGACCGGCGGCGGCGCCAGCCTCGAGTTCCTCGAGGGCAAGAAACTACCCGGCCTGGAGGTGCTCGGATGGGCGTGAACACTCGTACCCCGCTGATCGCGGGAAACTGGAAGATGAACCTCGACCACCTGCAGGCGGTCGCGTTCGTGCAGAAGCTGCACTGGACCCTCAAGGACGCCAAGCATGAGGACGGATCGGTCGAGGTCGCGGTATTCCCGCCCTTCACCGACATCCGCAGCGTGCAGACGCTGATCGACGCGGACAAGATCCCGTTCGCGCTGGGCGCGCAGGACATCTCGGCTCACGACTCCGGTGCGTACACCGGCGAGGTGTCCGGTGCGTTCCTGGCGAAGCTCGACGCGAAGTACGTCATCATCGGCCACTCCGAGCGCCGTGAGTACCACGCGGAGTCGGATGACGTCGTGGCGGCCAAGACGAAGGCAGCGCTCAAGCACGGCCTCTCGCCGGTCATCTGCGTCGGCGAGACCGCTGAAGACCTCGAGAAGTTCGGCGCCAGTGCGGTTCCGGCCGGGCAGCTCGAAGCCGCTCTGCAGGGGCTCTCGAAGGATGCCGACATCGTGGTGGCGTACGAGCCGGTCTGGGCCATCGGCTCCGGACAGGCGGCGACGCCTCAGCAGGCGCAGGATGTCTGCGCCGCGCTGCGCAAGGTGATCGCCAAGGTCCTCGGTGACGACGCTGCGGCGCGCACCCGGATCCTGTACGGCGGATCGGTCAAGGCGGCCAACATCGCCAGCTTCATGCGTGAGCCCGACGTCGACGGCGCACTGGTCGGAGGCGCGAGCCTCGTGGTCGACGAGTTCGCTGCGATCATCCGCTTCGAGAAGCACGTCGGCGTGTGAGTGTGTGGCGGGGCTTCGGCCCCGCCGCACCGTATACTTGACCGTTACCGGGGCAATCCTGCCCCAGCGAAAGGCTCTTCCTCGTGGAAATTCTCGAGTTCGTCCTGCAGGTGGTGCTGGGCATAACCAGCGTCCTGCTGACTCTCCTCATCCTCCTCCACAAGGGTCGCGGTGGCGGCCTCTCCGACATGTTCGGTGGCGGCATGACGTCGGCCGTCGGCTCGTCGGGTCTCGCTGAGCGCAATCTCAACCGCTTCACGGTCGTCCTCGCACTCGCGTGGTTCGTGGCGATCGTGGCGCTCGGTCTCATCACGAAGTTCGAGGTGATCTGATGGCTACCGGCGGCAATGCGATCCGAGGGACCCGAGTCGGTTCCGGCCCCATGGGCGAGCAGGACCACGGCTACCACGCCGACCGCATCGCGGTCTCGTACTGGGACGGCCTCGGCAACGAGACGGTCCGCTACTTCGCCGCGGGGCTCCCTGAAGAGGAGATCCCCGAGACGATCGACCACCCTCAGTCCGGTCTTCCTGCCGGCCGCGACAAGGCGAACCCGCCCGCGCTCGCGAAGCCGGAGCCTTACAAGACCCACCTCGCCTATGTGAAGGAGCGTCGCACCGACGCAGAAGCGGTCCAGCTTCTCGAGGACGCGCTCACCCAGCTTCGTGAGCGTCGGGGCCAGTGACTTCGATCTGATCTCTCATGGGAGGAGCCGCCGCGATTCGATCGCGGCGGCTCCTCTCGTCTGCGACGCGAGTGCTCAGCGGCATCCGTACGCGGCGTCGATGTAGGACTGGGGCGGATAGCCGTAGGCCCAGACCCCGTTGGCGTCGTCGCTGAAGCCCATGCTGATCGCCCAGGCGGTCGCCCATTTCTCGATGCTGTCCTGCGTCGACGAGTCGTACATATCCTCGCATTTGACGCTGATCGCGTGGCCGACCTCATGGGCGACGAGAGCCTTGCTCCGGTCGGCCGGCCATTGCTCTGCGACCGAGTCGGAGAGCTCGATGGCCGCCCGGTCGGGGTCATCCCACCACCACGTGGTGAGGCCGCCCATGCTTCCGTTGTAGCCCGCGTTGTTGACGATCTGGTTCCAGTCGAACTCGAGCAGCACGCCGGGGGCGAGCGAGCGCGCGAACGCCTCGATCTCCGTTCGCGCGCTCTGCAGAGGTCCTGTCTTCTCGGCGAGCTCGGCCTGTTCGGTCGTCACGACCTGCGCCGCCGCGTCCTGCAGCGACACGAGCGCCTCGACGGCCGATTCGTCGAGGATCGTCGTGTCGGACGCACTCGACGCCGCTTCCCGCAGTGCGATCACCGCATCGTTCTTGGCCGAGAGATGCGCAGACTCGAACGCGGGGGCGGCCTCGGCCGCAGAACGGAGCAGAGCGACGCCCGCCTCGGTCACGGCGGTGCCGGCGGCACTCGTCGCAGGCGTAGCCGCGTCGAGGTCGGCGGCCAGTTCGTCGAGATCGCGTGTCTGCGCAGCCAGTTCGGCGGATGCGGCGAACAGCTCCCAGAAGGCGCCGGGTTTCGCGTCTGCGGCGGGCAGATCCCGGTCGAGAAGGCGCTCGGCGGGCGTCATGGCGCTGCGGGCGTCGGCCGTAGCGGCAGACAGCACCTCTCGCGCAGCTGGAGCGACGAGCACACCGGAGTCGGTCTGCACCAGAAGGTCGGCGATGCCGAGCGTGGAAGTGAGCGAGTCGAGCTCCTGTCGTAGGGTCTCGCCGGTGTTCGCGGTCGTGGTGCGGCTGGCATCGAAGCCGGTGCGCGCCTCGTCATAACCGAGATTCGCGGTGATCTGCAGCAGGCCGACCGTCGCCGCGGCGACCGTCACCGCGACAACGCCCACCGTGAGCCAGGGGCGTCGTCTCCGGGTCCTCGATGTCGCGTCGACCGGGCTCGCGAAGCGCAGGGGGAGCGCGTGGCCTCCACCGGCGGAGGAAGCCACGTCGACGGGTGCGGTCATGCGGTGGGGACCTCCGTGGGGAACCGACGTATCACGACTCTAATGAGTGCGCCGCCTCTCGTGAGAGCTTCCGGAGAAGAACGAAAGGCCCCCGCATCGCGGGGGCCTTTCTCATGAGGGGCTGACGAGAATCGAACTCGCATCATCTGTTTGGAAGACAGAGGCTTTACCACTAAGCTACAGCCCCGATATCGGGTGGAAACCTTGCGGTCTGTACCGACTCATCGATCATAGCGGACTGACGCGGGTGCTCGTGTCCGTTAGACTCGGTGGGGCTGAATCTGCAAGCGGATTCCCCGGGGCGTAGCTCAGCTTGGTAGAGCGCCCGCTTTGGGAGCGGGAGGTCGCAGGTTCAACTCCTGTCGCCCCGACATGGCTTCAACGGCCTGACAGCCGCGATTCAGCGCGGAAATCACAAGGAGAGCACACCAGAATGGCGAACAGCACCGTCGAGAAGCTGACCCCGACCCGGGTCAAGCTCAGCATCACGGTCACCCCCGACGACCTCAAGCCCAGCATCGCGCACGCCTACGAGCACATCGCTCAGGACGTGCAGATCCCCGGCTTCCGCAAGGGCAAGGTCCCCGCTCCGATCATCGACCAGCGCATCGGGCGCGGTGCGGTCATCGAGCACGCGGTCAACGAGGGCCTCGACAAGTTCTTCCGCGACGCGACCGTCGAGCACAAGCTCCGCGTCGTCGGGCGTCCAGCTGCCGACATCACGCAGTGGCCGAACGAGAAGGACTTCTCGGGCGACCTGCTCGTCGACATCGAGGTGGACGTCCGTCCCGAGATCGAGCTGCCGTCGTACGACGGCATCACGGTCACCGTCGACGCCGTGGAAGCTGACGAGGCGGCGCTCGACGCCGAGCTCGAGAACCTGCGCGCCCGCTTCGGCACGCTCGTTCCCGTCGACCGCCCCGCAGCGAAGGGCGACTTCGTCGAGCTCGACCTCGTCGCCACGATCGACGGCGCCGAGATCGACCGCGCAGAGGGCGTCTCCTACGAGGTCGGTTCGGGCGAGCTGCTCGAGGGCATCGACGACGCCATCGAGTCGCTCACCGCAGGCGAGGACACGACGTTCCGCTCCGCACTCGTGGGCGGCGACCACGCCGGCTCCGAGGCCGAGGTCGCCGTGACCGTCAAGGCCGTCAAGGAGCGCGAGCTTCCCGAGGCCGACGACGACTTCGCGCAGATCGCCAGCGAGTTCGACACGATCGCCGAGCTCCGCGCGAGCCTCGCCGAGCGTGTCTCGCAGCAGGGCGTGTTCGCTCAGGGTTCCGCAGCGCGCGACAAGCTCGTCGAGGCGCTGCTCGAGCAGATCGACATCCCGGTGCCGCCGAAGCTCATCGAGGACGAGGTGCACAACCACCTCGAGGGTGAGAACCGCCTCGAAGACGACGTGCACCGCGCCGAGGTGACCGAGGCCAGCGAGAAGCAGTTCCGCACGCAGGTGCTGCTCGACACGATCGCCGAGCAGGCTGACGTGCAGGTCTCGCAGGAGGAGCTCTCGCAGTACCTCATCCAGTCCGCATCGCAGTACGGCATGGCTCCGCAGGAGTTCGTCGAGGCTCTGCAGTCCTCCAACCAGCTTCCCGCGCTCGTGGGCGAGGTCGCCCGCAACAAGGCCCTCGCCATCGCGCTCGGCAAGGTGAAGGTCGTCGACACCAACGGCAAGCCGGTCGACCTGTCCGACTTCGTCGTGACCGACGACGAGGCTGAGGCTGAGGCCGAGGCAGCTGCCGATGAGAAGCCGGCCAAGAAGGCTCCGGCGAAGAAGGCCCCTGCGAAGAAGGCCGACGACGCCGAGGCGGCTGAGAAGCCCGCTGCGAAGAAGCCTGCTGCGAAGAAGGCCCCTGCGAAGAAGGCCGACGACGCCGAGGCGGCTGAGAAGCCCGCCGCGAAGAAGCCCGCAGCGAAGAAGGCTCCGGCCAAGAAGGCTGCCGACAAGGCTGAGTGATCGAACACGATCTCGTGGAAAGGGGTGGATGCTGCGGCATCCGCCCCTTTCTCGTGAACGGAAGAGATGAGGAGCGAGGACATGACCAAGACCTGGGATGAGCGCATCGATGAGGTGTGGGCCGATGCGACAGGCGAGGAAGTCGGCGACGAGACGATCGCTCGAATCGACGCGCTGGCTGCCGAGCGTGGTACCGATGACGCACGCGCGGAGTTCGAGCGGGCCGGCGCGCGAGACTCGGCCGGACGCCCCGCCGAAGCGGTCGAGCTGTACCGGCGCGCGCTCGCGCTGGGACTCGACGACGAGCATCGCCCGCAATGCGTGATCCAGTTGGCGAGCTCGCTGCGCAATCTGGGCGAGTACGACGATGCCCTGAGGGTCATCCGCACAGAGGAGGAGCTGTCTGCGGACAGCCCCTACCGTGATGCCGTCGCCACCGTGCACGCGCTGATCCTGGCCAGCTCCGGACGCCCGGCGAGCGGTCTGTCCGTCGCGCTGCTCGCCTTGGTTCCGCACCTGCCGCGCTACCACCGTTCCATGACCGCCTACGCGCACGAGATCGCCGAACTCGACGCCTGATATGCCGACGGCGAACACGGCCTGAGCGCTGCGTTGTCGCCGGTAGATTCGAATCACTGAAACACGGAATCAGGAGCTGACATGGCTGCAGAACCCCTCCTCGCTACGAGCGTCTTCGACCGACTGTTGAAAGACCGCATCATCTGGCTGGGATCGGAGGTGCGCGACGACAATGCGAACGAGATCTGCGCGAAGATCCTCCTTCTCGCCGCAGAGGACTCCGAGAAGGACATCTACCTCTACATCAACTCGCCCGGTGGATCGATCACCGCGGGCATGGCGATCTACGACACGATGCAGTTCGTTCCGAACGACATCGTCACGGTCGGGATCGGCATGGCTGCATCGATGGGTCAGCTGCTGCTGACCGCAGGCACGAAGGGCAAGCGTTACATCACGCCCAACGCCCGGGTGCTGCTGCACCAGCCGCACGGTGGCTTCGGCGGCACGTCGAGCGACATCCAGACGCAGGCGCAGCTGATCACCTCGATGAAGAACCGCCTCGCCGAGATCACCGCGGCGCAGACCGGCAAGTCCGTCGAGCAGATCAACGAAGACGGTGACCGCGACCGCTGGTTCACCGCTGACGAGGCGCTGGAGTACGGCTTCGTCGACCACATCCGCGATTCGGCCACCGACGTCATCGGCGGCGGCGGAACCGACCAGGACATCAAGTAACGGAAAGCGAAAGGACTCTCATGTACGCACCCACCTTCCGCTCTGCCGGCGATCTGCCCTCCAGCCGCTATGTGCTCCCTCAGTTCGAGGAGCGCACGGCTTACGGCTTCAAGCGTCAGGATCCCTACAACAAGCTGTTCGAAGATCGCGTGATCTTCCTCGGTGTCCAGGTCGACGATGCGTCGGCCGATGACGTGATGGCCCAGCTTCTCGTTCTCGAGAGCCAGGACTCCGAGCGTGACATCACGATGTACATCAACTCGCCCGGTGGTTCGTTCACCGCGATGACGGCGATCTACGACACGATGCAGTACGTCGCACCCCAGATCCAGACAGTGGTGCTCGGTCAGGCGGCTTCGGCCGCGTCCGTCCTGCTCGCAGGCGGTCACCCCGGCAAGCGCCTCGCCCTGCCCAACGCCCGCGTGCTCATGCACCAGCCGGCGATGGGTGAGGCAGGACACGGCCAGGCATCCGACATCGAGATCCAGGCTGCCGAGATCCTCCGGATGCGCACCTGGCTCGAGGAGACGATGGCTCGCCACACCGGCAAGCCGGTCGAGCAGGTCAACCGCGACATCGACCGCGACAAGATCCTGTCCGCCGCTGAGGCGCTGGACTACGGCATCGTCGATCAGGTGCTCACCTCGCGCAAGCGCATGTAAGCATCTCGATGAGAGAAGGACGTCGACCCCTCGGGTCGGCGTCCTTTCGTCGTATCCGGCGAATGTGCGACGACCGCAGCCAGGAGTGCTCATAAGAGCAGACTGATGCGCGAACGGTGATGTCGACGTAAGCTGGTCGAAGGAAGGAGGATGCCATGGAAGAAGAACTGGTCATGGTCCGCGTCGCCGAGCTCTACTACGACGAGGACAAGACGCAGGACGAGATCGGCGCCCTCCTCAAGCTCTCCCGTTGGAAGGTGGGACGGCTTCTCACGCAGGCTCGAGAGCGCGGCATCGTTCGGATCGAGATCGTGCACCCGCGCGCGCGCAGACTCGGACTCGAGCGCCAGCTCGTCGAGCGCCACGGACTCGTTGCCGCGGTCGTCGTTCCGTCACCCGACGGTGACGACGGAACGCTCGAGCGCGTCGCTCAGGCGGCCGCCGACTATCTCACCGCGATGCGCCCTGTGCCTCGCACGCTCGGTGTCAGCTGGGGCCGCACGCTGCGTGCCGTGGCCGAATCGCTGCCCGACGGGTGGGCGACCGGCGTCACGGTGGTGCAGCTCAACGGGGGAGTGAGCCTGAATAGACGCTCTGGCGGAGCCGCAGGCCTCGCCGTCACGATCGCGCAGCGCGCATCCGGACACGTCTCCCTCCTGCCGAGCCCTGCCATCCTCGAACGTGTCGAGACGAAGCAGGCGATCGAAGCCGACCGCACCGTCGCGGCAGTGCTCGTCGAAGCAGCCGAGGCGCAGGCGTTCCTGTTCACAGCCGGCCCCTGCGACGCGAGCTCGGCCCATGTCGAGAACGGCTACCTCACGGCATCCGACGTCGAGGAGCTCGCCCGCCGCGGCGCCGTCGGCGATGTGCTCGGCCGCTACATCGACGCCGACGGCAACATCGTCGACCCGCAGCTCGATGCGCGAACCGTCGGTGTGGAACTCGGCCGACTGCGCGCAGCGAAGCGCTCGATCTTCGTCACCGCTGGTGACGCCAAGCATGACATCGCGCGCACGGTCGTGACCAGCGGCCTGTGCAGCGTTCTGGTGACAGATGAGACCACAGCACGAGCATTGTTGGAGGAACGATGACGACCCAAGAACTCAGCCGCAGGACGGCGGTGGACGTTCTCGGCGGTGAGCCGGACGACGCCACGCTCCGCCGGTTCCTGCACGGACTCCCCGGCGTCGACGCTGTCGGACTCGAGCAGCGCGCTGCCGGCCTCGGCACGCGTTCGATCAAGACGACGTCGAAGGCCTGGGCCCTCGACACGATCATCAAGCTGATCGACCTGACCACGCTCGAAGGCTCGGACACCCCGGGCAAGGTGCGGTCTCTGGTCGCCAAGGCCAAGAATCCGGATGCCGCTGATCCGTCGACCCCCAAGGTCGCCGCGGTCTGCGTCTACGGAGACATGGTCGGCGATGCCGTCGAGGCGCTCGGTGCCCTGCACGGAGACCCCGACGACGGTCTGATCTCGGTCGCGGCCGTCGCCACGGCCTTCCCGAGCGGCCGGTCGTCGCTGGCGATCAAGCTCGCCGATACGGCAGAAGCAGTCGCGGCAGGTGCCGACGAGATCGACATGGTCATCGACCGAGGAGCCTTCCTCTCCGGTCGATACGGGCTCGTCTACGACCAGATCGCGCAGGTGAAGGAAGCCTGCCGGCGAGCTGACGGCTCCTACGCCTCGCTCAAGGTGATCCTGGAGACCGGCGAGCTGAACACCTACGACAACATCAAGCGCGCGTCGTGGCTCGGCATCCTCGCGGGCGGAGACTTCATCAAGACCTCCACGGGCAAGGTGCAGCCGGCGGCGACGCTTCCGACCACGCTGCTCATGCTCGAGACGGTGCGCGATTGGCACCGCGGCACGGGTGAGCGCATCGGCGTGAAGCCCGCCGGCGGCATCCGCGCCTCGAAGGATGCGGTCAAGTACCTCGTCACGGTCGCCGAGACCGTGGGGGAGGAGTGGCTTCAGCCGCACCTGTTCCGCTTCGGCGCATCGAGCCTGTTGAACGACGTGCTTCTGCAGCGTCAGAAGCTCACCACCGGCCACTACTCCGGCCCCGACTACGTCACGATCGACTAGGAGCCCGCATATGTCATTCCTGGAATACGCTCCGGCCCCGGAGTCGAAGGCCGTGCTGAACCTCAAGGACAGCTACGGGCTGTTCATCGACGGCGAGTTCGTCGACGGTTCGGGTGCGAGCTTCACGACCATCTCACCTGCCGATGAGAGCCGCATCGCCGAGATCGCCACCGCGAACGACGCGGATATCGACCGTGCGGTCGCCGCCGCACGTCGCGCCTACGAGAAGACCTGGTCGAAGATGAGCGGTCGTGATCGGGGCAAGTACCTGTTCCGCATCGCGCGCCTCGTGCAGGAGCGTGCCCGCGAGCTCGCCGTAGCCGAGAGCCTCGACAACGGCAAGCCGATCAAGGAGAGCCGCGACGTCGACGTGCCTCTCGTCGCGTCCTGGTTCTTCTACTACGCGGGGTGGGCCGACAAGCTCGACTACGCCGGACTGGGCGCGAACCCGCGCGCGCTCGGCGTCGCCGGTCAGATCATCCCGTGGAACTTCCCGCTGCTGATGCTCGCGTGGAAGCTCGCTCCTGCTCTGGCGGCCGGCAACACGGTGGTGCTCAAGCCCGCGGAGACCACTCCGTTGACGGCGCTCATCTTCGCGGAGATCCTGCAGCAGGCGGATCTTCCGGCCGGTGTCGTCAACATCGTCACGGGTGCCGGCGCCACCGGTGCCACCCTCGTGCGTCACCCCGACGTCGACAAGGTCGCCTTCACGGGGTCGACCGGTGTCGGACGGGACATCGCCCGAGCTGTCGCAGGTACCGACAAGAAGGTCACGCTCGAGCTCGGGGGCAAGGCCGCCAACATCGTGTTCGACGACGCGCCGATCGATCAGGCCATCGAAGGCATCGTCAACGGCATCTTCTTCAACCAGGGGCACGTGTGCTGCGCCGGAAGCCGGCTGCTCGTGCAGGAGTCGATCCACGACGAGGTCATCGATCGGCTGAAGAGCCGCCTGTCGACGCTGCGTCTCGGCGACCCGCTCGACAAGAACACCGACATCGGCGCGATCAACTCGGCGGCGCAGCTCGCCCGAATCCGTGAGCTCAGCGACATCGGCGAGGCCGAGGGTGCAGAGCGCTGGACCGCGGACTGCGCGATCCCCGACAAGGGCTTCTGGTTCGCTCCGACGATTTTCACCGGCGTCGAAGCCTCGCATCGCATCGCTCGGGACGAGGTGTTCGGGCCCGTGCTCTCGGTGCTCACGTTCCGCACGCCGGCCGAGGCGATCGCGAAGGCGAACAACACGCCGTACGGTCTGTCGGCCGGCATCTGGTCGGACAAGGGCTCGCGCATCCTCGCGGTCGCCGACCGTCTGCGCGCGGGTGTCATCTGGGCGAACACGTTCAACCAATTCGATCCGTCGAGCCCGTTCGGCGGCTACAAGGAGTCCGGATACGGCCGCGAGGGCGGACGTCAGGGTCTCACCGCCTACCTGAAGGGGGCCTCCGCATGAGCAAGCGATTGACCGTTCCGAAGACCTACAAGCTGGCCATCGGCGGTGCGTTCCCTCGCAGCGAGTCCGGCCGCACCTACGAGGTGCTCTCTGCGAAGGGGGCGTTCCTCGCGAACGCCGCGCAGGGCTCGCGCAAGGACGCACGGGATGCCGTCGTCGCCGCACGTGCCGCAGTGAAGGGCTGGTCGGGCGCCACCGCGTACAACCGCGGGCAGGTGCTCTACCGGGTCGCCGAGGTGCTCGAAGGGCGCCGTGCGCAGTTCATCGACGAGATCGCCGCGCAGGAGGGGGTCTCGTCATCCACCGCCGCCGCGCAGGTCGACGAGGCGATCGATCAGTGGGTCTGGTATGCCGGGTGGTGCGACAAGTACGCGCAGGTCGCCGGCAACGCGAACCCGGTGTCGGGGCCGTACTTCAACATCTCCGTGCCCGAGCCGACCGGTGTCGTCGCGATCGTCGCGCCCCAGGACTCAGCACTGCTCGGTCTCATCTCGGTCGTGGCGCCTGCACTGGTGGCAGGCAACACGGTCGTCGTGATCGCGAGCGAGCGGTTCCCGCTGTCGGCCATCAGCCTCGCCGAGGTGCTCGCGACGAGCGATGTGCCCGGCGGTGTCGTCAACGTGCTCACCGGCTCGCCCGCCGAGATGGCGCCCTGGCTCGCCTCGCACCAGGATGTCAACGCGCTCGACCTGGCCGGTGCCGGCGATCTCGAGTGGATCGACATGCAGATCGCTGCCGCAGAGACGCTCAAGCGAGTGCTTGCACCGGGAGCGGTCACCGCATCGCCCGAGCGCATCGGAGCCTTCACGGAGATCAAGACCGTCTGGCACACCAAGAGCATGGTCTGACACGCATCAGGAGTACGACGCCCGTCATCTGCGACAGCAGGTGGCGGGCTTCGCTCTATGCGCGGCGATGCGGACTCGAGATGTGCGACGCCGCGCCAATGCGTCCCGGTGTCGGATGCAGCGGTTAGGCTCAGTAGACGATCTCAGGATCCCCCTAGGAGGACGCGCATGGCCCGTATCGGCGAAAGCGCTGACCTGTTCAAGTGCTCATTCTGCGGAAAGAGCCAGAAGCAGGTGCAGCAGCTCATCGCAGGACCCGGTGTGTACATCTGCGACGAGTGCGTCGAGCTGTGCAACGAGATCATCGAGGAGCGGATGGCCGAATCGTCGGCCGACGGCACGGCGGACTTCGAACTCCCCAAGCCCCGCGAGATCTTCTCCTTCCTCGAGGAGTACGTCGTCGGGCAGGAGCCTGCCAAGAAGGCGCTGGCCGTCGCGGTCTACAACCACTACAAGCGGATCCGTGCGCACGGCACCCTCCAGACGGCCGAGCAGAAGGCCGAGAGCGTAGAGATCGCGAAGAGCAACATCCTGCTCATCGGGCCGACCGGCTGCGGCAAGACCTATCTGGCCCAGACTCTCGCGAAGAAGCTCAACGTGCCGTTCGCGGTCGCGGACGCCACGGCGCTCACCGAGGCCGGCTACGTCGGCGAGGATGTCGAGAACATCCTTCTCAAGCTGATCCAGGCCGCCGACTACGACGTCAAGCGCGCCGAGCAGGGCATCATCTACATCGACGAGGTCGACAAGATCGCCCGCAAGGCAGAGAACCCCTCGATCACCCGCGACGTCTCGGGCGAAGGTGTGCAGCAGGCCCTTCTGAAGATCATCGAAGGCACGGTCGCCTCGGTTCCTCCGCAGGGCGGGCGTAAGCATCCCCACCAGGAGTTCCTGCAGATCGACACGTCGAACGTGCTGTTCATCGTCGCGGGCGCTTTCGCCGGCCTCGAGGACATCGTGTCGGCCCGCGTCGGCAAGCACGGCATCGGTTTCGGTGCTCCGTTGCACGACAAGGGCAAAGACCTCGACCTGTTCAGCGAGGTGCTCCCCGAGGACCTGCACAAGTTCGGTCTGATCCCCGAGTTCATCGGTCGTCTTCCCGTCGTGACATCGGTGTCGCCGCTCGACCAGGATGCGCTCATCGACATTCTCACGGGGCCGCGCAATGCGCTCGTCAAGCAGTACCAGCGCATGTTCGAACTCGACGGCGTTCAGCTCGAATTCGAAGAGGGGGCGCTCCGCTCGATCGCCGACCTCGCCGTCGAGCGCAAGACCGGTGCTCGCGGACTCCGCGCGATCCTCGAAGATGTGCTCGGTCCGATCATGTTCGAGATTCCGTCGGCCGACGACGTCGCCAAGGTCATCGTCACTCAGGCCGCCGTCGACGAAGGCGCCCCGCCGACCATCGTGATGGAGCGCAAGCGCAAGAGCGCGTGAGCCCCGCTCCCTCGCCCTGGCGAGTGTTCGGCAGCGAGCTGATTCGCGCCGACCGGTGGATTCGTGTGCGCGCGGACGACTGCCGCGACGAGCGCGGGCGCTCCATCACCCCCTACTACGTGTTCGAGTACGGAGATTGGATCTCGGTGCTCGCGCTGGATCGCGAGGGCCAGGCGATCGTCGTCGAAGAGTATCGGCACGGGGCGGGGATCGTCGCGGTCGGCACGATCGGGGGCGCTGTGGAGGCAGGCGAGACACCGGAGGATGCCGCAGTCAGAGAGCTGCGGGAGGAGACCGGGTACGAGGCCGATGAGATTCTCGACCTCGGCGCTACCTGGGCGAACTTCGGGAACCACACCAATCGGGTGCATCACTTCCTCGCACGGGGCTGCGTACGCGTCGCAGAGCAGTCGCTGGATGACAGCGAGGCGATCACCGTGCACCGAGTGGCTCTCGACGGTCTCGGTGAGCAACTCGCGCAGAGCTATCACCAGCTCACCTGGTACAAGGCCATGGAGCACCTCGACCGCTGACGCTGTGCCTCCGGCTGATGAGGTCAGGCTTCGAGGCCGCGGCGCCTCAGCAGAGGTGCGATCTCGGCATCGCGACCGCGGAAGTCGCGATACGCCTCGAGAGGGTTCTTCGAGCCGCCGACGCCCAGCAGGCGGGAACGGAACCGGTCGCCGTTCTCGCGCGTGAGTCCACCGTTCTCGCGGAACCAGTCGACCGTGTCTGCGTCGAGCACCTCGCTCCAGATGTACGAGTAGTAGCCCGCGCTGTATCCGCCGGAGAACACGTGGGCGAAGTAGGTCGACGAGTAGCGGGTCGGCACGACAGGGTCGTCGAGGCCGATGTCTGCGAGGGCGGCGGCCTCGAACGAGGCGACGTCGGTGATCTCGGACTCCGATGTCACCCGGTGCCATGCCTGGTCGAGCCAGGCGGCCGCGAGGTACTCGCTGGTGTCGTGGCCCTGGTTGAACGTCTCCGTCGCACGCAGTCGTTCGACGATCGCGGGGTCGAGCGGCTCTCCCGTGTCGTGGTGCCGCGCATAGTTGTCGAGCACCTCCGGCCAGAGGATCCACATCTCGTTGACCTGGCTGGGGAACTCGACGAAGTCGCGGAAGACATTGGTTCCCGAGAAGTGCGGGTAGGTGACCACCGCGAACAGGCCGTGCAGTGCGTGGCCGAATTCGTGGAAGAGCGTCGTCACCTCGTCGAGGGTGAGCAGCGTCGGCTCGCCGTCCCCGGGCAGCGGGACATTGAGGTTGTTGACCACGACGGGCAGCGTGCCTCGCAGGCGGGACTGACTCACGATCGGATTCATCCACGCGCCGCCACGCTTCGAGTCGCGGGTATAGAGGTCGAGCACGTACAGACCCAGAGCGCTGCCGTCTGCGTCATGCACCTCGAACACCCGGGCTCCCGGGTGGTAGGCCACGAGGTCGTGCCGCTCGGAGAAGGTCACGCCGTACAGCTGTGTGGCGGCGAAGAACACGCCGTCCTGCAGCACTCGCTCGGCCTCGAACCACGGACGCAGCGCGCTCGTGTCGATGTCGTAGCGCGCAGTGCGCACCTTCTCGGTGTAGTACGCCCAGTCGTGCGCCTCCACGGCGAACGGGTCGCTCTCGGTCTCGTCGACGATGGCTTGGAGCGTCTCGCGCTCGGTGCGGGCGTTGCGTGCTGACGGCGCGGCGAGTTCGCGGAGTATCCGTTCGACGGCCTCCGGGCTGCCGGCGGTCTCGTCTGCCGTGACGTACGCGGCGTGAGAGGGGTAGCCGAGGAGGGCGGCGCGCTCCGAGCGGAGCCGGACGATCTCTCGCAGTACTGGACGGTTGTCGTTCGCATTGTCTCTCGACGCCCGCGCGCGGGACGCGTCCATGATGCGACGTCGTGATTCCCGATCGCGCAGCTGCGCAAGGTACGGATGGCCGGTGAACAGCGGCAGCGAGACGACGTACCTGCCCTCGAGGCCGCGGTCGGCGGCGGAGCGGGATGCGGCGGAGAGCTCGCCGGTGCTGAGGCCCCCGAGCTCATCGGGGGAGTCGAACACGACCGCGAGGTCGTTGGTGTCGTTCAGCAGATTGCGCTCGAACGTGTTGTTCAGCGTCGAGAGCTGTTGGTTCAGCGCGGTGAGCCGTGCTTTGGCGTCGTCATCGAGAGCGGCTCCGGCGTGGCTCATCTCGCGGTGGTGACGCTCGACGAGATACCGCTGCTCGTCGTCGAGCTCGAGGTGCTCGAGCTGCGCGTACACCTGCTGGACACGCCAATACAGTGCGCTGTCGAGGGTGATCGCGTCCTGGTGTGCGGCCATCAGGGGCGCGAGCTGTTCGTCGACCTCCTGGATCGCGGGGGTCGCGTCGGCCGAGGCGACGGTATAGAACGCGTGAGCGACGCGATCGAGCATCTCGCCGGACCGTTCGATCGCTTCGATCGTGTTCTCGAATGTGGGCATGGAGCGCACCATGGTGATTCGAGAGATCTCGTGAAGGTGCTCGTCGAACGCCGCCTGGAATGCGGGGAGGTAATGCTCGGGGCTGATGGCCGCGAAGTCGGGAAGTCCGTACGGGAGAGTGGACGGCTGGAGCAGCGGGTTCGAGACGTCGGTCATCTTCCGAGCCTACCCACCGTGCTTCGCGGCACGAGCGACCTCTGCGATGGCGAGCCTCAAGCCGATTGCAAAGAAACTGTTGCAAAGAAGCCTTTGCAAAGGTATATTTGCATGCATGACGAAAGACGAGCAGATGCGACGGCTGGATCCGGGTGCCCTCAAGGCGCTCGCGCATCCGCTTCGGGTGCGTATCTTCGATCTGCTCAGCGCTCACGGGCCCCAGACGGCGAGTTTACTGGCTGCGATGCTGGGGGAGACGTCCGGCTCGACGAGCTATCACCTGCGCACCCTCTCGGCGCACGACCTGATCAGAGAGGTCGAGGGTCGTGGCACCGCTCGCGAGCGCTGGTGGGAGCTTCCACAGGGGCGGATCGACATCCCCGGCCCGAGCGAGGCGATGTCGCCGGCGAACCGCGCTGCAGCGCAGATCGTCTCGTCCGAGTTCTTCCGTCTGCGACACGAGACGCTGATGTCGTGGGTGAATCGCCCCGATTCCGATGTTCCCGAGGGGTGGAAGGACACGGGCCTCATCGCCACGACGCTCCTCGAGGTCACGTCGGCGCAGATGGAAGATCTCAAGGCCGAGCTCATGACCGTGGTAGATCGGGCTGTCGAGCGCTACCGGGGTCAGACAGGACCGGATGTGCGCCGAGTGTCGATGCGCACGGAGCTCTTCGACCTTCCCGCATCGGGCCCGGTCCTAGCAGATGCCGCAGACACGAGTGTGGAGGAATCATGACCAGTGCGACCATTCATCTCGTCGCTCCGACTCAGGTCGAGCGACGTCTGCTCGGCCTCGCCGAGGTGCTCACCGCCTTCGTGCGGCATCGCATCGAGCGGCGTGCCCGGAAGCGCGAACTCGCACTCGATCTCCTGCGCGAGCAGCAGAGCGCTCGCCAGGACCCGCACGCCGTCGATCACATGCTCGCCCAGCTCGGGCTTCCGCGGCGCTGACCCGGACTGTCCGCAACGATGAAGCCCCCTGCCGCAGATGCGGACAGGGGGCTTCGTGCACGAAGGGTCGCGCAGTCAGTCCTCGAACGGGCGGGCGATCACGTCGCCCGCCCCGGTCTGGACGACCTCCCAGCCCGCGTCGAGCTCTGCGATCGCGCGGCCCTCGAGCCACGTGAGCGTCCAGTGTCCGGAGAGACCTCGCGATTCGACCCCGGCGATCGCCGGACGAAGCGCGGCGGGAACGGAGGCCGGCGGCTCGGAGCCGGTGGCCCACCGCGTGCCCAGCTGCATCAGACGCCCTCGACCGGGGCGAGTTCGATCGCGGTGACCGCGAACTCGTCACCCACGGCGAGTCCCAGCTCTGCGATGCGCCCGACGGCCGACAGGTCGGCGGCGGCTGCTCGCAGCGCCTCGTACTTCTCGGCCGGAGCGGTGATCATCGCGCTCGCGACCGGGGTCTTCTGCGATGCCTTCGCCTCGGTCTTCGCTCGCCGGATGCTGATCAGAGCCTCGCTGGCCACGGACAGCACGGCGGGGTCGCCCTCGATGCCGAGCGGCTCGGGCCACGATGCCGTGTGCACCGAGCCCTCCTCGAACCACGACCACACCTCTTCGGTCGCGAACGAGAGGATGGGGGCGAGCAGACGCAGCAGCGTCGAGAGCGCGAGCCGCAGAGCGAGTGCGGCGGATGCCTGTCCGACGTCGTTCTGGTTGTAGGCGCGCTCTTTCACGAGCTCGAGGTAGTCGTCGCAGAACGTCCAGAAGAACGCCTCGGTGACCTCGAGAGCCTTCGCCTGGTCATAGTGCTCGAACGCCTTCGTCGCGTCGACGACCACGGAGTCGAGAGCGGTCAGCATCGAGGCGTCGAGTGCATGGGTCACCTGCGCGCCCTCGGGCACGGGGAACGACAGCACGAACTTCGCCGCGTTGAGCACCTTGATCGCCAGGCGGCGTCCGATCTTGACCTGGGTCGGGTTCTGCGGGTCGAACGCGGCGTCCATGCCGAGGCGGCTGGAGGCGGCCCAGTAGCGCACCGCATCCGATCCGTGGGTCTCGAGGATGTCCGCCGGGGTCACCACGTTGCCCTTGGACTTCGACATCTTCTTGCGGTCGGGGTCGACGATGAAGCCCGAGATCGCGGCGTTGCGCCAGGGCGAACGGCCGTCCTCGAGGGTCGAGCGCAGCATCGTCGAGAAGAGCCAGGTGCGGATGATGTCCTGGCCCTGGGGCCGCAGGTCGAACGGGGCAGTGAGCTGCCACAACTCCTCATCGCGCTGCCATCCGCCGGCCAGCTGCGGCGTGAGCGACGAGGTCGCCCAGGTGTCGAGGATGTCGGCCTCGGCCTCGAATCCACCGGCCACTCCGCGCTGATCCTCGGTGTATCCCGCAGGCACATCGGTCGTCGGATCGATGGGGAGGGTGGCGTGGTCGGGCGCGAGCACGCGGTCGTAGTCGCGGTCGCCGTTCTCATCGAGTCCGTACCAGAGAGGGATCGGCACGCCGAAGAATCGCTGACGCGACACGAGCCAGTCACCGGTCAGCCCGCCGACCCAGTTCTCATATCGCACCCGCATGAAGTCCGGGTGCCAGGCCAGCTGCGTGCCGCGCTCGAGCAGCTCGTCGCGCAGCTTCGCGTCGCGCGCGCCGTTGCGGATGTACCACTGGCGCGTCGAGACGATCTCGAGCGGGCGGTCGCCCTTCTCGAAGAACTTCACCGCGTGGTTGAACGGCTTGCCGACAGCCGTCATATCGCCGGTCTCCTGCAGCTTCTCGACGACCGCCTTGCGCGCCGAGAACACGGTCTTGCCGGCGAGCTCGCCGGCATACCAGTCGATGGCCTCAGCGTTCGCGACGATCGACGGGGCGGTGGGCAGGAAGCGCCCGTCGAGACCGATCGTCGTCATGTTCGGGAGGTGGTCGCCTGTGGTCGTGCGCAGCTCGCGCCACCAGATGATGTCCGTCACGTCGCCGAACGTGCAGACCATGGCGGCGCCCGTGCCCTTGTCGGGCTGCGCGAGGTGGTGGCCGTGGATCTCGATCTCGGCGCCGAAGAAGGGGGTGCGCACCTTCGTGCCGATCAGATGCTTGTGCGGGCCCTCGGGGTGCGTCACGATCGCGATGCAGGCGGGAAGCAGCTCGGGGCGGGTCGTCTCGATCGTGATCGAGCCGGAGCCGTCTGCGAACGGGAAGTCGATGGTGTGATACGCGGCCTGCTGGTCGCGATCTTCGAGTTCCGCCTGCGCGATCGCCGAGCGGAAGTCGATGTCCCACAGCGTCGGCGCGAGCGACTGGTAGGCCTCGCCGCGCTCGAGGTTGCGCAGGAACGCGAGCTGGCTCTGGCGGATCGTGTCATCCGAGATCGTGCGGTACGTCTGTGACCAGTCGACGGAGAGGCCGAGCTGGCGGAACAGGGCCTCGAACTGCTTCTCGTCTTCGATCGTCAGGCGCTCGCAGAGCTCGATGAAGTTGCGGCGGCTGATGGGCACCTGGTCGGCGGCGCGGCTGGACTTGTTGTCGCCGCCCTCGAACGGCGGCGTGAAGCCATCCTGATAGGGGAGCGAGGGATCGCAACGCACGCCGTAGTAGTTCTGCACCCGGCGCTCGGTGGGGAGGCCGTTGTCATCCCAGCCCATCGGGTAGAAGACGTTCTTGCCGCGCATGCGCTCGAAGCGCGCCTTGACGTCGGTGTGCGTGTACGAGAACACGTGTCCGATGTGCAGGCTGCCGGATGCGGTCGGCGGGGGAGTGTCGATCGAGTAGACGCCCTCACGGCCCGACTCCGCGGCGCGGATGCGGTCGAGCAGGTACGTGCCCTGTGCGGACCAGCTCTCACCCCACTTCGCTTCGAGACCTTCGAGTACGGGCTTGTCGGGAATGGCGGACATGAAGGTTCTCCTCGAGCGATGTATGCGGCACTGTGTGAGCGTGCCTGAGTGTGGATTGTGTCCCACAGTCTAATCGCCCTCGCTGGGGAGCACGCGGCGCGGGCCGCAGAGCCCACTGCCACCACGGAGGATCTAGAATTGGATCGAGTCCAAGAACTGATGCATCCGCGTCGTCTTCCGCATTCCCTCCCGAGGAACAGCATGCCTATCTCCTTCCTGCGTCGCGCCATCCCGCTCGGCGCGACCGTCGCCGTGAGCGCACTCCTGCTCAGCTCCTGCGCTGCACCGTCATCCGAGTCCGACGGCGGTGAGCTCGTCTGGTCGATCGAAGGTGCGAACCTCTCGGCGGGGCACATGGATCCGCAGGTGAGCCAGCTCGACGTCTCGGGCATGGTCCAGCGCGCCGTGCTCGACTCGCTGGTGTTCCAGGAGAACGACGGCTCCTTCACCGCGTGGCTGGCGAAGGACTGGTCCGTCTCGGACGACAGCACCGAATACACCTTCATCCTGCGCGACGACGTGACGTTCTCCGACGGCGAACCGTTCGACGCCGAAGCGGTCAAGGCGAACTTCGATCGCATCGTCGACCCTGAGACGGAGTCCGCGCAGGCCGCGAGCATGATGGGGGCCGACTTCTACGAGGGCACCGAGGTCGTCGACGAGCACACGGTGAAGGTGAGCTTCACCCAGCCGTACGCGCCGTTCCTTCAGGCGGCGAGTACGCCGCAGCTCGGCTTCTACTCACCGGCCGTACTTGCCGAGTCCGCCGATCAGCTGAAGGCCGGAGGCCCCGACGTCACCGTCGGCACCGGTCCGTTCGTGCTCACCGAGTACACGCCGGACCAGGAGCTCGTGTACACCCGCAACGACGACTACGCCTGGGGGCCGCACGGCGAAGACGCACCGAAGGTCGAGACGCTGCGCGTCGAGATCCAGCCGGAGGCCTCCGTGCGCACGGGCGTGGTGCAGAGCGGCGAGGCGGATCTCGCGAGCAACATCCCGCCGAACCTCGCCGGGGACCTCGGAGACGGCATCACCGTCGACTCGATCGAGTACCCCGGTCTGCCGTACTCGCTGTACCTCAACGAGAAGTACGGCGTCTTCGCCGATGAGAAGGTCCGTCAGGCCTTCGCTCTCGGCATCGACGTGGACGCGGCAGTCGAGGAGATCTTCTTCGGACAGTTCCCGCGGGCCTGGAGTGTGCTCGGTTCGACCACTCCCGGGTACGACGCCTCCCTGGAGGACGCTCGTCCGTTCGACCCGGATGCGGCGAACGCGCTCCTCGACGAGGCCGGGTGGACGGAGCGCGACTCCGACGGCATCCGCATGAAGGACGGCCAGCGTCTGTCCGCCCGCTGGATCGCGTGGACCCCGGTTCCCGACGATCGCGCGGCTCTGGCGAACGCGATCCAGTCGGACCTCAAGACGATCGGCTTCGAGGTGGTGCGCGAGACGCTCGAGCCCGGCGCGTACAACGAGCAGTACGGGCCGAAGACCTTCGACCTGACCGACTGGGGATTCTCGGGCGTCGATCCCGACTTCCTTCGTGCGCACCTGCACACCGAGGGGTTCCAGAACGCCTCGCAGGTCTCCGACCCGGAGATCGATGCGCTGCTCGAGCAGGCGGTCGCGTCGAACGATCAGGATCAGCGCGATGACATCTACACGCAGCTGCAGGAGTGGAACGCCGACTACACGGCGATCGTGCCCCTCTACAGCCCGTCGGCGATCACGGCCGTCGGGGAACGGGTGGACGGGCTCGCCTACGACCTCTACGGTCGGCCGCTGTTCTACGACGTGAGCGTCGGCTGACACCCGGATCGTCGAGCGCCCCTCCCGCGAGCACTGCGATATCTTCGTGAGCGCGCGCCGTGAGCCGAGGGGCGCTCAGGATCCGTCGAGAGGGCGTCCACGGTGAAGGCAGCGCTCCTCAGGGTCGCCGGACTCGCGGCATCCGTCGTCATCGTCCTCTGGGGGGCGGCGACGCTGGTGTTCCTCGCGTTCCGTGTGATCCCGGGGGATCCGGTCTCGGTCATGCTCGGACCGCAGGCGCAGGTGAGCGATGAGGTCAAAGACGGCATCCGCGCGGAACTCGGGCTCGATCGTCCTCCGATCGAGCAGTACGTCACGTTCATCGGACAGCTCGCTCGGGGCGACCTGGGGGAGTCCTATCAGCTGCGGATGCCGGTGGCCGAGGTCATCGGACGCCAGCTCGGTTCCACGCTGCAGCTCGCCGCACTGGCGCTGCTCGTCGCGGTGGTGCTGGCTCTGGTCGTCGCGCTGTTCGTGAGAGGGCGCACCGGGCGCACCGTCGCCGCCGCCGTCGAACTCGTCATCCTTTCGTCGCCCGTCTTCTGGATCGGCCTGATCCTGCTCAGCGTCTTCGCGTTCGGGCTCGGCTGGTTCCCGGTGTCCGGTGCGCGCAATCCTGCGACGATCGTGCTCCCTGCGGTCACCCTCGCACTGCCGGTGGCCGCCCTGCTCAGTCAGGTGCTGCGCGACGGACTCGTGCAGGCCGAGCGGATGCCGTTCGCCGAGACGGTTCGTGCGCGGGGTGCGAGCCCGTCGTGGTTCACCCTGCGGCATGGGCTGAGGCATGGCGCCGCCAATGCGGTGACGCTGGCTGCCTACCTGACCGGATCGGTGCTCGGCGGAGCCGTGCTAGTCGAGACCGTCTTCGCCCGTGCGGGCCTCGGGCGGGTCACCCTCGCGGCCATCACCAACCGCGATCTCCCAGTGATCACGGGGATCATCCTGCTCAGCGCCATCGTGTTCGTGATCGTGAACCTCATGATCGAGCTCCTGCATCCGCTCATCGATCCGCGTCTGCGCACGGAACGCGGGGGTGTGCGATGAAGCGTGCGCAGGTCGTGCTGCTCTGGTGCGCGGTGGCCGTGCTGCTGACACTCGCGTTCGCTGCAGCCTTCCCCGGAGTCCTCGCCACGCACGACCCGCTCCAGACGGATGTGCGTGCGTCGCTGCTGCCGCCGAGTGGCGAGCACCTGTTCGGCACGGATCAGAGCGGCCGAGACGTGTACTCGCGGGTGGTCTACGGAGCCGGGCGCTCGATCGGCATCGGATTGCTCGCCACCGGCGTCGCCCTCGCTGGCGGACTCCTCGTCGGAGCCGTGGCCGGGCTCTCGCCACGAGGCGTCGACGCGGCGCTCATGCGCGTGAACGACGTGCTGATGGCGTTCCCCGAGTTCCTGGTCGCGCTCGTGGTGGTGGCGGTGCTCGGGCCAGGCCCGGTGAACATCGCGATCGCCGTCACCCTCGCGGCGGTTCCCGTCTACATCCGCCTCGCGCGCGTGCAGACGCGCACGTTGCGCGGCGCAGAGCATGTCGAAGCCGCCCGCATCCTCGGAGTTCGCCCGGTTCCTGCCTTCGTGAGGCACGTCGTGCCGGGAGTGCTCGGCTCGTTGAGCGTGCTCGCGACGATCGGCATCGGATCGAGCATCCTCGCCGCAGCCGGACTCAGCTTCCTCGGCCTCGGTCCCTCGGAGCCGACGCCCGAGTGGGGACTCATGCTCGCGGGCGGGCGCAACGTGCTGGGCCAAGCCTGGTGGATCGCCGTGTTCCCCGGCATCGCGATCACCGTGACCGTGATCGCAGCGACGGTCGTCGGCCGGCTCCTGCGTGCCAGGGCAGACGGAGTGGCGCCATGACCGCGGCGCTGGAACTCGAGGGTCTGCGCATCGACTTCGGGGGGACGCCCGTGGTCGACGGGGTGTCGCTGTCGGTGGCGCGAGGGGAATGCGTGGCGATCGTCGGAGAGTCCGGGGCGGGCAAGACCCTCACGGCCAGGGCACTGCTCGGGCTCGCCCCACAGGGCGCGCGCGTCGCATTCGAGCGGCTCGTCGTCGACGGGACGGACGCCGCCCGTCTCGGCGAGCGCGGATGGCGGGCACTGCGGGGAGCCCGCATCGGACTCGTGTCGCAGGACGCGCTGGTGTCTCTCGACCCGCTGCAGCGGGTGGGATCGGAGATCGCCGAGCCGCTCCGTCTGCACAGGATCGCATCGGGGCGGGCGGCGCTGGAGGAACGGGTGCAGGACCTGCTCCACCGCGTGTGGATGCCCGATGCCGCTCGGCGGGCGCGGCAGTACCCGCATCAGCTCTCCGGGGGGCTCAGGCAGCGGGCGCTGATCGCGTCGGCCATCGCCGCAGGGCCCGCAGTCCTCGTTGCCGACGAGCCGACCACCGCCCTGGACGCCACCGTGCAGGCACGGATTCTCGGGCTGTTGCGAGAGATCGCCGACGCCGGCACCGCCATCGTGTTCATCAGTCATGACTTCGCCGCCGTGCGGAGGATCGCGGATCGGGTGCTGGTGATGCGCAACGGCATCGTCGTCGAGTCGGGGCCCGTCGACGAGGTGCTCGAGAAGCCGCAGCACGAGTACACCCGGCAGCTCATCGACGCGACGATCCACGAGCCGCGTGCAGAGCGGGACGGAGCGGCCACGACGGTGCTCGTCGCCGCCGGGGTCACGAAGGCGTTCGGCGATCTCGTCGCGGTGCAGGACGCGTCGTTCGCCGTATCGGCGGGCCGCACCCTCGGAATCGTCGGCGAGTCCGGATCCGGCAAGACGACTCTCGCCCGAATGATCGTGGGAGTGGAGGATGCGGATGACGGCGGACTGCGATGGATCGGGCAGCACCGGGTGCAGCTCGTGCATCAGAACCCTCTCGGTGCCTTCGACCCGCGGTGGACGATCGGGCGATCGCTGAGGGAGGCGCTCGCCGCCGGGGGTGTACCTCGCCAGCAGCGCGCGGATCGAGTGTCGGCGCTCCTCGCGGAAGTCGATCTCGATCCCGTGCTCGCGAGCCGTCGACCGATCGCCCTGTCCGGGGGGCAGCGCCAGCGCGCGGCGATCGCTCGGGCGCTCGCCGCCGACCCCGAGGTGCTGGTCCTCGACGAGCCGGTGTCGGCTCTGGATCCCTCGGTGCGCGAGAAGGTGCTGCAGCTGCTGTTGCGCCTCCAGCGTGAACGCGAGCTGACGATGATCGTCGTGTCGCACGACCTGGATGTCGTCGGCGCAGTGGCTGACGAGGTGCTCGTGATGCAGGATGGCGTCATCGTCGAGCAGGGCGCGGTCGGCGACGTGTTCGCTGCACCGCAGCATCCGTTCACCCGGGAGCTCCTCGAGGCGAACCGGCCCGTCAGTCCGTGACCTGGATGCCGATGCCTGCGGCGAGCAGCGGCGCGAGCTGCTGCACCTGGAACCCTGTGAGCGTCGTGCCCCGCAGGCTGTTCGCATCGAGGAACGCCGCGGCGTCGAGTCCTCGGAGGTCGACGTGCGTGGCGCGCATGCCTCGTGAGTCCACCTCATCGGACCGAGTGCCGGTGAAACGGACCCGAGTGAGTTCCGCCTGAGGCATGTCGAGTGTGCGAATGCCGCAGTCACGGATCTCGACGTCGCTGGCCTTCGCCGCCCCGAGATTGAGATAGTCGATCCGCACGTCACCGAGCAGGAGCTCGTCGATGCGTGAGCTGCTCAGATCGAGTGTGCCTATGCGACCCCCGCTGATGCGCAGGCGGCGAATGCTCGCATCCCGCATCTTCAGTGACGCGATCCGGACGCCGACGAGATCGACGTCGATGAGCGTGGCGCCGGTCAGGTCGACGCTGTCGGCGTCGGCGGTGATCGTGCACTGCTCGAGCGCGGCATGGGCGAGGTCGACCGTGCCGTCGAGATCGAGGCTCGCAGCGATCAGATCCGCGCTGCGACGTGCTGCAGCGGGCGTGAAGACTCGCGGAAGGTCGGGCGGCGAGACGCGGGGAGCCACGGGGGATTCGGGGGAGCGGGCCATGCTTCGAGGGTACGGGGTGGGTGCGACACTCCCTGCCCCGGCCGCTCCCACGGCCGCTCCTGCCCGGCCAAATCCACCTCACTCGGCCCGTTGCGCGGAATCGGACCGAGTGAGGTGGATTCGGCCGAGCGAGAGTGGGAGCACGAGCGTGGGGTGAGCGAGCTACGGACGTGCCACCCGTTGCCCGTCGGGGACGCCTCGACCGCTCCTGCACGGAACACCCCGGGACACCGTTGTCCACATAAGCCTGGAACCGGGGGCGACGCGCAACCGGTACGTCCCACACTGGCTGGGTGCGGAGAACGTCAGAGGACTTGCTTGAGACGATGATGGAGCTCGGCGGCGTCGTGCGTGTCACTGTTATCGACGAGCGCGGATTTGCTCGGAGCCTGGTCGCTTCGGCGGTCGAACGCGGTGTGCTGATCCGGCCGCGACGAGGATGGCTCGCGGTGCCTTCCGCCGACGGGATGCTGATCAGTGCCGCGCGCCGAGGCGTCGTGCTGACCTGTCGTACTCAAGCCGCTCGACTCGGCCTCTGGCTGCACGACCATTCGGGCGAGCCGCACGTCGCTGTCGGACCGAACGCCGCGGGGAGGCGGCGTTTAGACGCACAGGTGCACTGGGGAAGTCCGATCGTGCAGCGTCATCCGGATGTGCTTGTCGATCCGATCGAGAATGTGCTGGCGTACATCGCCGAGTGCGAGCCCTTCGAGCGGGCGCTCGCAACCTGGGAGTCAGCGCTCAACAAGTCACTCGTCACGATGGAAGCTCTGCGTGGATACTCGTGGAAGCCAGCGGCGCGGCGGATTCTCGTTCGGGCGACTCCTTTCGCCGACGCGGGGCTGGAGACCTACTTTCGCGCGCGGCTGCGGTGGTTGAGAGAGCCGATCCGCGTGCAGATCTGGATCGCGGGTCACCGCGTCGACACGCTGATCGGCGACCGATTCGTCGTACAGATCGACGGAGCCCACCACGTCGGTGCGCAGCGATCCGCAGACATCCGGCACGATGCCGAACTGCGACTGATGGGGTATCACGTGATGCGCGTGTCGTACACGGACGTCATGTTCGATTGGCACATCGTGCAGGACCTGATCATGCGCGCGATAGCGCAGGGGCTGCACCGCTCGGCGTGAGCGACCCGCCACCCACCCAGCTATCCACCCACCCAGCTATTCACCCACCCAAGCACTTCGCTCCGTCGGACAGATGTTCTTGCCTCGGCCGAATTTTCGCAGTATGGCCGACGGACGTGCATTCGGCCGACACAGGCGCAGGCCCCGGAGGCATACCGGACCTCGGAAGCGCATAGGGCACTCGGAAGCGCACGCCCCGCACCGCGCGTACAATGGATGCCAAGAGCATCGATCCGGACATCACCGGGGAGCTCTCGGAAGAACGGTCGGTCTCGCAGAGTCCGACTCAGTAGAACCGAGCGGGGCAGGCCCGTCACAGCCGCAGTGAGAGTGGCTCCGCCGTGAGGCGCAGCACGCGAGGTGGTACCGCGGTTCCCGGGATGACATTCCCGACGGATCGTCCTCGCAGCAGCATCCGCCACGACTCCTGCGAGACGACATGACCTATCCGCGTTCCTCCTTCGGCCCCGCCGCCGACCAGGCTGCCTCCGTCGCCCCGAGCCCTCGGTTCCCTCAGATCGAGCGCGACGTGCTCGACTTCTGGGAGACCGACCAGACCTTCCGTGCGTCGATCGAGCAGCGCGAGGGCAACGACGAGTGGGTCTTCTACGACGGCCCGCCGTTCGCCAACGGCCTGCCGCACTACGGGCACCTGCTCACCGGGTACGCCAAGGATGTGTTCCCACGCTTCCAGACCATGATCGGCAAGAAGGTCGATCGTGTCTTCGGCTGGGACACCCACGGTCTGCCCGCCGAGCTCGAGGCCATGAAGCAGCTGGGCATCACCGAGAAGAGCGAGATCGAGGCCATGGGCATCGACGTCTTCAACGCGAAGGCGAAGGACTCGGTGCTGAAGTACACGCACGAGTGGCAGGACTACGTCACGCGTCAGGCCCGCTGGGTCGACTTCGAGCGCGGATACAAGACCCTCGACCTCGGCTACATGGAGAGCGTGCTCTGGGCGTTCAAGACGCTGTTCGACAAGGGCCTCGCCTACGAGGGATACCGGGTGCTGCCGTACTGCTGGCGCGACGAGACCCCGCTGTCTGCGCACGAGCTGCGCATGGACGACGACGTGTACCAGAACCGACAGGACCCGTCGGTCACCGTCACGTTCCCGCTGACCGGGGCGAAGGCGGAAGGCCTCGGTCTCACCGCAGTGCGGGCGCTCGCCTGGACGACGACGCCCTGGACGCTTCCCACCAACCTCGCGCTCGCCGTCGGACCCGACATCGAGTACGTCGTGCTCCCGGCCGGCCCCGGCGGTGCGGCCGACGTGCACCAGATCGCCGGAACGACGGATGCAGCCGTCGAGGCCTCCGCCCACCGCTACCTCCTCGCCCGCGAGCTGCTCGGCGGCTACGTGAAGGACCTCGGCTACGAGAGCCTCGACGACGCGCTCGCCGCAGTCGACGCGACCGTGCGTGGAGCCGAGCTCGAAGACGTCACCTACGACCGCCTCTTCGACTACTACGCCGACGCCGAGACCTACGGCACCGAGAACGCCTGGCGCATCCTGGTCGACGACTACGTCACGGTCAGCGACGGCACCGGCATCGTCCACCAGGCGCCCGCCTATGGTGAGGACGACCAGCGGGTCGCCGGCGCCGCCGGCATCCCGACGATCCTGTCGCTCGACGACGGCGGACGATTCCTGCCGAACGTGACCGACGTCGCCGGCCAGCTCTGGATGGATGCGAACACGCCGCTCATCCGTCTGCTGCGCTCCGAGGGGCGTCTGCTGCGCGAGCAGAGCTACGTGCACTCGTACCCGCACTGCTGGCGCTGCCGCAACCCTCTGATCTACAAGGCCGTGTCGAGCTGGTTCATCCGCGTCACCGACATCAAGGACGACCTGCTCGCGAACAACGAGCAGATCACCTGGGTGCCCGAGAACGTCAAGCACGGCCAGTTCGGCAAATGGCTCGAGGGTGCGCGCGACTGGTCGATCAGCCGCAACCGCTACTGGGGCTCGCCGATCCCGATCTGGAAGAGCGACGACCCCGAGTACCCGCGCGTCGACGCTTACGGCTCCCTGGAAGAGATGGAGCGCGACTTCGGCACGCTCCCGCGCAACCCCGAGGGCGAGATCGACCTGCACCGCCCGTACATCGACGACCTCACACGTCCGAATCCCGACGACCCGACCGGCAAGAGCACCATGCGCCGCATCGAGGACGTCTTCGACGTGTGGTTCGACTCGGGCTCCATGCCGTACGCGCAGGTGCACTACCCGTTCGAGAACCAGGAGTGGTTCGACACGCACGCACCCGCCGACTTCATCGTCGAGTACATCGGGCAGACGCGTGGCTGGTTCTACGTGATGCACGTGCTGTCGACCGCGCTCTTCGATCGTCCGGCGTTCACCGGCGTCAGCTGCCACGGCATCGTGCTGGGCAACGACGGATACAAGATGTCGAAGTCGCTGCGCAACTATCCCGACGTCTCCGAAGTCCTCGACCGCGACGGCTCCGACGCGATGCGCTGGTTCCTCATGTCGAGCTCGGTGCTGCGCGGCGGCAACCTCGCGGTCACCGAGGAGGGCATCCGCTCCGGCGTCCGCGAGTTCCTGCTCCCGCTGTGGAACTCGTGGTACTTCTTCGCGACGTATGCGAATGCGGCGAAGCCCGGGGGCTACGAGGCGAGCTGGCGCACCGATTCCACGGACGTGCTCGACCGCTACATCCTGGCCCGTCTGGGCGACCTCGTGCGCGATGTGCGCGCTGACCTCGAAGGACTCGACTCCACCACGGCCTCGGCTCGTCTGCGCGACTTCGCGGAGGTGCTCACCAACTGGTACATCCGCCGGTCACGCGATCGGTTCTGGGAGGGCACGAGCACCGACGCGTTCGACACGCTCTACACGGTGCTCGAGACGCTCACGCGCGTCGCGGCTCCGCTGGTGCCGCTCATCAGCGAGCGCGTCTGGCAGGGCCTGACCGGCGGACGCAGCGTGCACCTGCAGGACTGGCCCGACGAGACAGCATTCCCCGCGGCCGACGAGATCCGCGACGCGATGGATGCCGTGCGCGAGCTGTCGAGCGTCGGCAACGCACTGCGCAAGAAGGAGAAGCTGCGCGTGCGCCTGCCGCTCGCGCGCCTCACGGTCGTGTCGCCGCTGGCTGCGACGCTCGGTCAGTTCGAAGACATCCTCCGTGAGGAGCTCAACGTCAAGTCGGTCGAGCTCGTCGAGGCGACGGAGAACACCGCCGCCGACTACGGAATCGATCATCGCCTCAGCGTGAACGCTCGCGCAGCGGGCCCCCGTCTGGGCAAGGACGTGCAGAAGGCCATTCAGGGCGCGCGGAACGGGGATTGGTCCGAGGTCGACGGTGTCGTGACGGCCCGGGGCATCTCACTCGAGCCGAGCGAGTACGACCTCGTGCTCGAGACCACCGGCCGACCGGAGGGTGAGGCACTCGCGATCGTCCCGAGCGGCGGATTCGTGCTGCTCGACACGCAGACGACCCCCGAACTCGAGGCCGAGGGGCTTGCGCGCGACGCCATCCGCGTCGTGCAAGAGGCCCGCAAGAACGCGGACCTCGACGTGAGCGACCGCATCGTGCTCGCGCTCAACGTGAGCCCCGACGACGCCGAGGCGCTGCAGGCGCACGCGGACCTGATCGCGGGGGAGACCCTGGCGGTCGCCTTCGCTGTGCAGGCCACCGACGAGATGAGCACGCTCGTGCAGGACGTCACCAGTCCGGGAGACGGCGTCTTCCGCAGCGGGGCGACCGCGCTGGGCGCCGACAAGCGTCCGATCATCGTCACGATCGACGTCACGACGAAGGAGCCCGCCGCATGAGTGCCCGTGACAAGGCCGACGCCGTCTACGACAAGCTGCTGAGCCGCGCGGGGGAGCGCTGGGTGCAGCCCCGCAAGGAGCGCACCGCGCGCATCCTCACGTACCTCGACGACCCGCAGCGCACCTATCGCGTCGTGCACATCACGGGCACGAACGGGAAGACGTCGACCGCACGGATGATCGAGACGCTGCTGCGCGCCCACGGTCTGCGCACGGGACTCTTCACCAGCCCGCACCTCGAGCGGTTCACCGAGCGCATCATGATCGACGGTGAGCCGATCGACGATGCGGCGATCGTCGACGCCTGGAACGAGATCGAGCCCTTCGTCGAGATCGCCGACGCGGAGCTCGAGGCCTCAGGCGAAGAACCGCTGACCTTCTTCGAACTGCTCACGGTGCTCGCCTTCGTGGCAGTGGCCGACGCTCCTGTGGACGTACTCGTGCTCGAGGTGGGCATGGGGGGCGAGTGGGACTCGACGAACACGGCAGACGGCGATGTGGCGGTCTTCGCGCCCATCGACATCGACCACGCGGATCGTCTCGGTGGCACGATCGCCGAGATCGCGAAGGTCAAGGCAGGGATCATCAAAGAGGGCGCGGCCGTCGTCTCGGCGCAGCAGCCCGCGGAGGCCGCGGACGTACTGCGCCGTGTCGCGGCCGAGAAGAACGCCACGATCGCGTTCGAGGGCGAGGAGTTCGGACTCGCCGACCAGAAGCTCGCGGTCGGCGGACAGCTGCTCACCATCCGCGGACTCGCAGGTGCCTACGTCGAGGAGTACCTGCCCCAGTACGGCGCGCACCAGGGTCACAACGCGGCCCTCGCCGTCGCCGCGGTGGAGTCGCTCATCGGAGGCGCCGAGCAGCCCATCGCAGCCGACATCATCTCGGAGGGGCTCCAGGGCGCGACGTCTCCCGGACGCCTCCAGCTGCTGGGGATCGCGCCGACGGTGATCGTGGATGCCGCGCACAACCCGCACGGGGCTGCAGCGCTCGTGCAGGCGATGGACGACAGCTTCGACTTCGATGAGTGGGGCGTCGTGCTGGGCGTCCTGGCCGACAAGGACGCCGCGGGGATCGTCGCGAAGCTCGCGCCCGCAGCTGCTCACGTCTTCGCCACTGCGCCGGAGTCCGATCGCGCGAGCGACGCGGATCTCATCGCCGACCTCGTCGAGGCGACGGGGCAGCGAGCCACCGTGCACCCGACCCTCGCGGAGGCCGCGGACGCCGCACGCGAGTGGGCGGCGTCCTCCGATCGACGAGCCGTCGTGATCGCGGGATCGGTCGTGCTCGCGGGCGAGGCGATCGCTCTCGCCGAGGCAGAGGACTGGAAGTCCGGGTGGCGCGCATGACCGCCCCCTCCCCGGCTGCTCGCCGTCCGCGTGCGCCCCGCACACTGGTGCAGAAGCTGGCGCCGATCGTGCTCGGATTCGAGTCGATCGTCGTCTTCCTGGCAGGGCTCACGGTCTTCGGGCTGAAGACGCTGCCTGCCGGCATCCCGCAGTGGTGGGGCATCGTCGGGGGTGCGGTCGTCGGACTCGCCTGCATCGCCGTGGCCGGCATGATCACGAAGCCCTGGGCGATCACCGCGGGGTGGATCCTGCAGGTCGTCATCGCACTGGCGGCTATCCTGGTGCCCGCGATCCTGCTCGTCGTCGTGGTTTTCGGCGGCATGTGGGGGTATGCGACGATCATGGGGGCCCGATTGGACGCACGACGTCCAGCCGAGCCCACGACTGAGACTCAGACAGAGAGTGAATGACATGGCCACCGAAGAAACCCTCGTCCTCGTAAAGCCCGACGGTGTCGCCCGCGGCCTCACCGGCACGATCCTGGCGCGCATCGAAGCGAAGGGATACTCCCTCGTCGACATCCGCCTGGTCGAACCCGACCGTGACCTTCTCGCCGAGCACTACGCCGAGCACGAGGGCAAGCCGTTCTACGAGCCGCTCCTGGAGTTCATGCTGTCCGGCCCGTCCGTCGCGATCCGCCTCGCGGGCAATCGCGTGATCGAGGGCTTCCGCTCGCTCGCCGGCACGACCGACCCCACCACCGCCGCTCCCGGCACGATCCGCGGCGATTTCGGTCGCGACTGGGGCCTCAAGGTGCAGCAGAACCTCGTGCACGGCTCGGACAGCCCCGAGTCGGCCGCACGCGAGCTCGGCATCTGGTTCGACTGACCGATCCGCTCACGACGAAGCCCGCCGCACGAGATCGTGCGGCGGGCTTTCGTCTGTTCCGGGATCGGGTGATCAGAAGATGATGCGGGCCATCTCGCCGAGGAAGTCGAGACCCTGCAGCTGAGCCATCATGATGATGACGGCGTAGGCCAGGATGGTCGCGAGCGGAACCCAGACCATGAGCTTGTCTGCGCGCTCGCGCGTCTTCTCATTCCGGGTGAAGGTTCCGTTGCGGGTGAGATGCAGCATCGTCGCGAAGAAGGTCGGGATGGTCACAGCCCAGGTCACCATGCACCACGGGCACAGCACTCCGAGGTTCGATGCATACAGGCTCTGGCCGATCAGCCAGCACACGAGTCCGAATGCGAATGTGATGCCGGCGCCGAATGCAGCCCAGAACCACCGGGGGAAGCGGGCTCCGGCGAGGATCGCGACGCCGATGACCAACGGCGCCATCCATCCGGTCAGTCCGAGCAGCGGGTTGGGGAAGCCGAAGATCTCGCCCTGCCACGACCCCAGGTTCTTGCTGCACTGGATGAATGGGCTGACATCGCAGGCCAGGGCATCGGTCGGGTTCTCGAGAAGGACGAATTTCTCGACCGTGAGCTGGAACGCGGCGAACCAGCCGATGACGCTCGCGATGATCAACCACACGGCATAGACGACGGGGCGGGTGCGCTGCTCGCTCATGTGTGGATTCTCTCAGCGATCGCTATGTATCGGGCGTGAGCGCGCCGGAGAAAACGACTCGGGGTCGCGACGATGCCGCGAACCGGCGCACTTGGTGCGATAATGGCCTGTGATGCATCGCTCGACCCTGTCGTGGCGGGCATCGACGCAGACTTCGGGGCCGTATGCCCCTCGTGATCAGAGCCATGAGCCGGTCGCACACCGAATGAGTTCGCGGCACCTGCGGGTGCCGCATGAGAGTTAGCGGAACACGAAGTGTCCGCGCGAGGAGCAAGCCAGAGATGGCCGATGACAACAATGACTACGACGCCCCTACCCTCGATTTCTCTGCGGATGCTGATGCACCCGCAGAGGTAGTCGCCGACGCTCCGGAGACCGACGGCATGTCCGACGCTCCGGAAGACGGCGCGGGTCCGACCGGCGAGACCTCCTCGACGGAGGAGGCTCCTGCCGAGGATGCTCCGGCCGAGGATGCTCCGGCCGAGGATGCTGCCGCTGCCGAAGATGCTCCGGTCGAGGATGTTCCTGCTGCCGAGGACGTTCCCGCTGCGGATGTTCCTGCTGCCGAGGATGTTCCTGCTGCCGAGGATGCTTCTGCTGCCACCGATGCTCCGGCCGAGGATGCTCCTGCTGCCGAGGACGCTCCTGCTGCCGAGGACGCTCCTGCTGCTCCCGCTGCCGAGGACGCTCCTTCAGCAGACGCGACCGTCGCCGAGTCTGCTCCGGAGAAGCCCGAGGCGTCGAAGCCCCTCACGGCTGTCTCACTGGGTCTCCTTCCCGAGGTCTTCGTCTCGCAGGTCTCGACGCAGCTGCACTTCTACGCACCCGAGGTGCTGCCGCTTCCGGCTCGCCCCGGTCGTGAGCGCGTGTTCGACCGCATCGCCGAGCGCGAGCCGGAAGAGCCGGCCGGTCGCCGTGGCCGTCGCCGTCGCGGCGGTTCAGACGATTTCGAGCCGCGTGATCAGCGCGAGCCGCGCGAGCAGCGTGAGCCGCGTGATCAGCGCGACGAACCGCGTCAGCCCCGCCAGCGCGTCGTCGAGTACATCACCGAGCCCAAGGCGATCAAGGGATCCACGCGCCTCGAGGCGAAGAAGCAGCGCCGTCGCGACGGGCGGGATGCCGGTCGCCGGCGTCCGGTCGTCACCGAGGCCGAGTTCCTCGCGCGTCGGGAGTCGGTCGACCGCAAGATGGTCGTCCGTTCCAAGAACGGCCGGACGCAGATCGGTGTGCTCGAAGACGGTGTGCTCGTCGAGCACTATGTCGCGCGCAACCAGGACGCCTCGCTGATCGGCAATGTCTACCTCGGCCGCGTTCAGAACGTGCTGCCGAGCATGGAGGCCGCGTTCGTCGACATCGGCCGTGGCCGCAACGCGGTGCTCTACTCCGGCGAGGTCGACTGGGACGGCGTCGAGACCGGCAACCAGCCGCGTCGCATCGAGCTCGCTCTCAAGGCCGGCGACCGCGTCCTGGTGCAGGTCACCAAAGATCCGATCGGGCACAAGGGTGCGCGCCTGACCAGCCAGATCTCCCTCCCGGGTCGCTACCTCGTCTACGTGCCCGGCGGATCGATGAACGGCATCAGCCGCAAGCTGCCCGACAACGAGCGCACGCGCCTCAAGCGCATCCTCAAGGAGGTCCTCCCCGAGTCCTCCGGTGTGATCGTCCGCACCGCGGCCGAAGGCGCCACCGAAGACCAGCTGACGCGCGATGTCCAGCGGCTCACCAGCCAGTGGGAGCACATTCGCAAGCAGGTCGAGAGTCAGCAGGCTCCTGCGCTGCTGCACGCCGAGCCCGACCTTCTCGTCAAGATCGTCCGTGACGTTTTCAACGAGGACTTCACCAAGATGCTCATCCAGGGCGAGGAAGCCCAGCGCACGATCCGGGCCTATCTCGAGAGCGTCGCACCCGACCTGCTCGAGCGCGTCGAGTCGTACGAGGACGAGAGCGATCCCTTCGACGTGTTCCGCATCACGGAGCAGATCGAGAAGGCCCTCGACCGCAAGGTCTGGCTGCCTTCGGGTGGCTCGCTGGTCATCGACCGCACCGAGGCCATGACGGTCGTCGACGTCAACACCGGCAAGTTCGTCGGCTCGGGCGGAAACCTCGAGGAGACGGTCACCAAGAACAACCTCGAGGCCGCGGAGGAGATCGTCCGCCAGCTGCGTCTGCGCGACATCGGCGGCATCATCGTCGTCGACTTCATCGACATGGTGCTCGAGTCCAACCGCGACCTCGTGCTGCGGCGCCTGATCGAGTGCCTCAGCCGCGACCGGACGAAGCATCAGGTCGCCGAGGTCACGTCGCTGGGGCTCGTGCAGATGACCCGCAAGAAGCTCGGACTCGGCCTGCTCGAGACGTTCAGCGAGGCGTGCGACGTCTGCGCCGGTCGTGGCGTCATCGTGCACCACGACCCGGTCGTGAAGCACCGCTCCAGCAGCAACGGCAACAGCAACGGCAACTCGCAGTCCAACCGTCGCCAGCGCGGCGGCAACGGGCAGTCGCAGAACTCGGCTCCCGCCGCGGTGACGACGCACAGCATCCCCGAGGGGGCGAAGTCCGCCCTCGCGCAGATCGCCGCCTCGACGCGGGTTCCGAATGCCGATGAGGCGACCGAGGTCGTCGCTCCCGCCGCAGAGGCGACGGAAGCATCTGCCCCTCAGGAACGTGCCAAGAAGCCCCGCAAGAAGCGTGGATCCGACCGCAAGTCGCCCAAGTCGCCGGCCGAAGCGCTGCTCGATTCGGTGCTCGATGCTCTTCCCGAGCCGAAGGCCCCGGGTCAGGGACGCGGTCGTCGCCGTGTGTCGACCGCAGCGCTCACAGGCACCCCCATCTCCGTGAACTCGGAGCCGTCAGCGCCGGTCGCGGGCGGGGATTCGCAGTCCTGAGGCGATCAGTCGCCTGACCAGCTCCTTGCCGCCGACATGCTGTGCGCCGGCGGCGAGGAGCCGGGGGATGAGCTCTTCGGGGACGTCGTAGTGGTCGAGGTCGAAGGCGCGCGCAGGAACGTCGTGCGACTTCGCGAAGGCGTGCAGCTCCTGCAGGTTGTCGTCGCTGACGAGATGAGCCCACAGCCGCCCGTGCGCGGGCCATACGGGGTCATCGACGAGAACGGTCATTCCTTCAGCCTATGACCGGACACACCAGGCGGCGCGTTTTGCCACAGTGTCCTGCATCCGGTAAAGTAGTCCCTTGGTGCGTATGCCGCGTCGTCCTGGACGGTCGAAGCGGAGAGTCTTGCGTTCGTGCCCGTCGCCCTGCGTCGCATGCAAGCAACAGTCTTCCCGTGAGATATCGGAGCCGCGAGCTCCCCAACGAAACAGGTATGAAGTGGTTTACGCAGTAGTGCGCGCCGGTGGGCGGCAGGAGAAGGTCGAGGTCGGCACGATCGTTCAGCTCGACCGTGTCAAGGCTGCCCAGGGCGAGAAGATCGAGCTGGCCGCAGTGCTGCTCGTCGACGGCGCCTCGGTGACCACCGACGCCGATTCGCTGGCGAAGGTCAAGGTCACGGCAGAGGTCATCGGCAACCTCCGCGGCCCGAAGATCATCATCCAGAAGTACAAGAACAAGACCGGCTACAAGAAGCGCCAGGGCCACCGTCAGGAGCTCACGCGCGTCAAGATCACCGGCATCAAGTAAGACCGAGGAGACCAGGACATGGCACATAAAAAGGGCGCAAGCTCCACCCGTAACGGTCGTGACTCCAACGCTCAGCGACTTGGCGTCAAGCGCTTCGGTGGACAGCAGGTTCTCGCCGGCGAGATCATCGTCCGCCAGCGCGGCACGCACTTCCACCCCGGCGTGAACGTCGGCCGTGGTGGCGACGACACGCTGTTCGCTCTGGCCGCCGGTGCGGTGCAGTTCGGCGCGAAGGGCGGCCGCAAGGTCGTCAACATCGTCGCCGCTGCTGAGTGATCACAGCACGACAGTAGTCATGCGATTCGGGGCGGGCTTCGGCCCGTCCCGAATTTGCGTTTCAGGCCGGAATGCCGGCCGAATTCTCGGTTCAGGCCGAGTTCGTTATTGAGGAGAGAGACATGGTCAGTTTCGTCGACACCGTGACGCTGCACCTGCGTGCGGGCAAGGGCGGCAACGGCTGTGTCTCGGTGCACCGCGAGAAGTTCAAGCCGCTCGGCGGCCCAGACGGAGGCAACGGCGGTGACGGTGGCGACATCGTGCTCATCGCTGACACGCAGACCGGAACCCTTCTCTCGTATCACCACTCGCCTCACCGCAGCTCCGGCAACGGTGGACCCGGCATGGGCGACCACCGCGCGGGATTCATGGGCGAGGATCTCGAACTTCCCGTTCCCGTCGGCACGGTGGTGCGGAATGCGGCCGGCGACGTTCTGATCGACATGATCGAGCCCGGCGAGCGATTCGTCGTCGCCAAGGGCGGACATGGCGGACTCGGCAACGCCGCCCTCGCGACCCCGAAGCGCAAGGCGCCCGGTTTCGCCCTTCTGGGCACCCCCGGAGACGAGAGCGATGTCGTCCTCGAGCTCAAGACCGTCGCAGACGTGGCACTGGTCGGCTATCCCTCCGCAGGCAAGTCCAGCCTGATCGGAGCGATCTCTGCGGCCCGCCCGAAGATCGCCGACTACCCGTTCACCACGCTCCACCCGAACCTGGGAGTCGTGCAGGCGGGGGAGTCGCGCTACACCGTCGCCGATGTCCCGGGGCTCATCGAAGGAGCGAGCGAGGGACGTGGTCTCGGACTCGAGTTCCTCCGTCATGTCGAACGCTGCACTGCTCTGCTGCACGTCCTCGACTGCGCGACCCTCGAGCCCGGTCGTGATCCGATCTCCGACCTCGACGTCATCCTCGGAGAGCTGGCCGCGTACGAGGTTCCCGAGGGGCAGACTCCTCTGCTCGATCGTCCTCAGCTCATCGCGCTGAACAAGATCGATGTGCCGGAGGCCCGCGACCTCGCCGACATGGTGCGTCCCGATCTCGAAGCTCGCGGATTCCGCGTGTTCGAGATCTCCACCATCTCGCACGAAGGCCTGCGCCCGCTGACCTACGCGCTCGGCGAGATCGTCGACAAGCACCGCGCCGAACTCGCCGCGACCGAGGTTCCGCGTGAGCGCGTCGTCCTTCGTCCGAGGGGCCCCAAGAAGGGCTTCGAGATCCGTGTCGAAGGCGGCAGCTACGGCAACATCTACCGCATCCTCGGCGAGAAGCCGGTGCGCTGGGTTCAGCAGACCGACTTCCAGAACGAGGAGGCCGTGGGGTATCTCGCCGACCGTCTCGAGAAGCTGGGCGTCGAGGACGAGCTCTTCCGCCTCGGTGCAGTGCAGGGGTCGACGGTCGTCATCGGCGAGGGCGAGAGCATCGTCTTCGACTGGGAGCCGACCATGACTTCCGCGGCTGAGCTCATGACGGCGCCCCGCGGCACCGATCCGCGACTGGCGCCCAACGCCCGTCGCACCACCTCCGAGCGTCGTGAGAACTACTACGAGCGCATGGATGCCAAGGCCGAGGCTCGCGCCGAGGTCGAGGCTCAGCGGCTCGCGGCATACCGCGAGGACGGGGAGTGACCGCTCGCACGCGGGCGGATCTCGCCACCGCCTCGCGGATCGTCGTCAAGGTCGGCTCCTCCTCGATCAGCGGGGAGTCGTCCTGGCGCATCCCCGTGCTGGTCGAGGCGCTGGCAGCGGCGCACGGTCGTGGTGCAGAGGTGATCCTGGTCTCATCCGGAGCGATCGCCACGGGCATTCCGTTCCTGCGTCTCGACGCGCGACCGACGGACCTGGCCACGCAGCAGGCCGCGGCAGCGGTCGGACAGAACATCCTCGTCTACCGCTACCAGGAATCCCTTCGCCCCTTCGACATCGTCGCGGGGCAGGTGCTGCTCACGACGGGCGACCTCGAGAACCCCACGTCGCGCAGCAACGCGCGACGGGCCATGGAGCGGCTTCTGGGTCTGCGCATCCTGCCGATCGTGAACGAGAACGACACGGTCGCGACGCAGGAGATCCGCTTCGGCGACAACGACCGCCTCGGGGCACTCGTCGCCCAGTTGATCGAGGCCGACGCTCTGATCCTGCTCAGCGACATCGAGTCGCTGTACACCAAGCCACCGTCCGACCCGACAGCTCAGCCCATCGATGTGGTCGCGCCCGACGCCGATCTGTCGGGCCTCGAGTTCGGCTCGACCGTCGTCAACAGCGTCGGCACCGGGGGAGCGGCGACCAAGGTCTCGGCTGCACGCCTGGCCGCCGCGTCCGGGATCGGTGTGCTCGTGACAAGCGCCGACCTCGTCGACAAGGCCCTCGCCGGAGCTGACATAGGGACCTGGTTCGAACCCGCGCTCTCCTAGACTGGGCGGATGACCGACCAGACCCCCCAGGCGCGCCTGGAGCGCGCCAAAGAGGCGTCCCGCGCCACGGCCAGGCTGACCAGCGACGACAAGGCGCGTGCTCTCGAGGCCATCGCCGTGGACCTCGAGCGGAATGCCGCCTCGATCATCGGGGCCAACGGTCGAGACATCGAGCGAGGTCGCGCCGACGGCATCGGCGAATCGCTGATCGACCGGCTGCGCCTCGACGAGAAGCGCGTCGGCGCCCTCGCCGCGGCCGTCCGCCAGGTGGCGGCGCTTCCCGACCCCGTCGGTCGAGTGGTGGGAGGGCACCGGATGCCCAACGGTGTGGCGCTCGAGCAGGTGCGGGTGCCCTTCGGAGTGGTCGGCGCGATCTACGAGGCACGTCCTAACGTGACCGTCGACATCGCCGCGCTCGCTCTGCGCTCGGGGAACTCCGTGGTTCTGCGCGGGGGCAGCGCCGCGCGTGAGTCGAACTCCGTGCTCGTCGAGATCATGCGGGGTGCACTGCAGGCCGCAGGCGTCACGCCGGAAGCCGTGCAGACGGTCGATGACTTCGGTCGCGACGGCGCGACCGCACTGATGCACGGTCGGGGATTCATCGACGTGCTCGTGCCGCGGGGCAGCGCAGGCCTCATCGAGACCGTCGTCACCGAGTCGACGGTGCCGGTGATCGAGACCGGCGCAGGCAACGTGCACATCGTGCTCGACGAGACCGCCCCTGATGACTGGGCGCAGGACATCGTCGTGAACGCGAAGGTGCAGCGTCCCAGCGTCTGCAACGCCGTCGAGACGGTGCTCGTGCTCCGTCAGGCCGCGCCGCGGCTGGTTCCGCTCGTCGCGAGCGCGCTGCAGAGCGAGGGTGTGGCGATCCACGGTGACGACATGGTGGCGGGGCTCGTGTCGAACGTGATCCCGGCGACGGAGGAGGACTGGGCGACGGAGTATCTCAGTCTCGACATCGCGATCAAGGTCGTCGACACGCTCGAGGACGCGATCGATCACATCCGTCGATACAGCACCGGCCACACCGAGTCGATCATCACCACTGATTCGCGCAACGCGGAGCGTTTCCTGGCCGAGGTCGACTCGGCGGTCGTGATGGTGAACACCTCCACCCGATTCACTGACGGGGGAGAGTTCGGGTTCGGTGCCGAGGTCGGCATCTCGACGCAGAAGCTGCACGCGCGGGGTCCCATGGGGCTTTCCGAGCTGACCAGCACGAAATGGCTGGCGCGTGGGGCAGGGCAGACGCGCGGCTGAGGACTAGACTAGGTGGCGCTGTGGCTCTTCGTGAGCCATGCCCGCCAGCCACGAAACGGAGCCAGGATGAACCTCGTCGCACAGATCGCGATGGTCGCTGCTGAAACCGAGCACCACGGCAATGTGCAGCTCGAGACGCTGATCTTCGGCGTGATCGCGATCATCGTCTTCGCGTTCCTCGGGCTGGTCACGCTGTCGTACAAGAACGTCGCAAACCGTCACTCCGCCAAGGCCGACGCCTGGGCGGCGAAGCACGGCAAGGACGGCCACGAGGCAGGGCACGGCCACTAGGCCCGTATGAACGACACGACCTCGCGTCCGGCGCGCATCGGTGTGATGGGCGGTACCTTCGACCCCATCCACCACGGCCACCTGGTCGCCGCGAGCGAGGTCGCCCACTCGTTCGATCTCGACGAGGTCGTCTTCGTACCCACCGGCCACCCGTGGCAGAAGTCGGATGTCACCCCCAGCGAGCATCGCTACCTGATGACGGTCATCGCGACGGCATCCAACCCGCAGTTCACGGTGAGCAGGGTGGATATCGATCGTGAAGGGCCGACGTACACGATCGACACCCTCCGCGACCTGAAGGAGAAGCGTCCGGACGCGGAGCTCTTCTTCATCACGGGTGCTGACGCCGTGGCGCAAATTCTCAGTTGGAGGGACCATGATGAACTGTGGGAGTTGGCCCACTTCGTCGCGGTCTCGCGTCCAGGACACGTCCTGAGCACTGACGGCCTCCCGAGCGACAACGTCAGCCAACTGGAGGTGCCGGCGCTGTCCATCTCGTCGACGGCCTGCCGCGCACGGGTCCGCGACGACGAGCCGGTCTGGTACCTCGTCCCCGACGGAGTCGTTCAATACATCGCGAAGCATCATCTGTATCGGAGCAAGGCATGAGTACATCGGATCAGCAGGGTCACGGTCCGCTGACGCGAAAGCAGCTGCGTGAGATCCGGCTGACGGGTTCCACACCGGTCATCTCAGCGGAGGAGGCTGCGGCCGCCGCCGTCGCGACACCACCCGCGCCGCCGAAGCCGGAGGTTCCGGAATCCGTCGAGGATGCGCCAGCCCCCCAGCCGTCGGCAGCCGCCGTCGAGCCCGACGGCGAGGCCTCCGGGGGCGCCACGCCGCTGACACGTCGTCAGGTCCGGGAGCGCGAGCGCTCTGTGACGGGGTCCGTCCCTGTCGACGAATCCGTTGCTGCGGACGGATCGGTCGACGAGGAGGCCGCCGAAGAGGTGCCGGTCACCGAGCCCATCTCCGAGCCGAAGAGCGAGACCCCCGCATCCGATGCGCCTGCGGCGTCCGATGACGATGATGACGATGCTGCCGACGACGACGACGACGATGCTGCCGACGAGGACCTTCCCGCTCCCGTCAGCGCGTCGACTCCGCTCGAGGCTTCCGGAGACGACGATCCGATCGCTTCCGACACGGGCGACACCTCCGCTGCCGTTGCCGAGCTCGGTATCGATGCAGAACCGACAGAGGCGAACGATGACGTCCTGGCCGATGTCGCGGAGTCCGACGACGTCGACATCGCCGAAGGGGAACGCCCCACGGTGAACTCCGCCTTCGGGCAGGGCCTGCTCAGTGACGATGCCGAGTCCCGCAAGCCCTTCTCTCCGTCGTTCGATGAGCTGCTGACCGTCGGCGACTCGACCGGATCGCAGCATCTCGCTCCGAACACGCTCATCTTCAACCCCTCCCCGGGAGACGGGTCGCTGTCGGGTCCTGTCGCCTCCACGGGCGAGATCCTCGTGACCGGCTCATACGAACTGCCCAAGGGCCTCGGTTCGCAGGGCCATGCGCACGGCACCACAGACGGCAAGGACGTCGATGCCGTGCTGATCGACGGCGAGCTGCCGCCCGCATCCTCTCCGACGCCGATCGCCGCCAGCGCGGCCGTCAGCACAATCAAGCCCGCCGGCGAGGTCATCCGCCCGCCCGCCCCCGAAAAGGGCAACAAACTCATGCTCATCCTCGCGATCGTGGCGGGTGGTCTCGCGCTCGCGCTGGGCGTTTCCCTGATCGTCGCCTTCACCACGAATGTGTTCTGATGCAGTCACCTGAAACCGCCGAAGAGATGCTCCAGCTCGCGGCCGACGCCGCCGTCTCGAAGGGCGGTGAGGATCTTGTCGCGCTCAACGTGTCGGAGCCCCTACCGCTCGTCGACATCTTCCTGCTCGTCACCGGAAACAGCGAGCGCAACGTCGCCGCCATCGCCGATGAGATCGAGGACAAGCTCATCGAAGCCGGCCATAAGCGGGTCCGCCGTGAGGGTCGTGCGGAGGCCCGCTGGGTGCTCCTCGACTTCGGCGACCTGATCGTGCACGTCTTCCATCAGGAGGAGCGGGTCTACTACGGCCTCGAGCGCCTCTGGAAGGACTGCCCGGTGGTGCCGTTCGAGCTCGCGGACTCCGCCGCGGCAGACCGCGACTGACGTGAGCGTCCACCTGATCACCGGTGCCGGATCCGGCATCGGCTTCGCTGTCGCGCGCCGTCTGCTCGACCGGGGTGATCAGGTCGTCCTGCTGGCCCGTGATGCGGGTCGCGCCAAGGAGATCGCCGCGGCGCTGCCGGGTGCGTCGGCGATCGTCGGCGATCTGGCGCAGCCGGGGAGGCTCTCGTGGGCGTTGTCCAAGCAGGCGCTCCCCGAACGGATCGACTCGCTGATTCATGCGGCGGGTGTCGTCGATCTCGGGCCGGTCGCCGATCTCCCGGCCAACCTGTGGGAGCGTCAGCTTGCGGTGAACCTCGTGGGCCCCGCAGAGCTGACGCGTCTGCTGCTGCCGCTGCTGCGCGTCTCGCGCGCTCGGGTGGTGTTCGTCAACTCCGGCGCAGGACTCCACGCGCACGCAGGCTGGTCTGCGTACGCTGCGTCGAAGCACGGTCTCAAGGCTCTCGCAGACTCTTTGCGCGCCGAGGAGGCAGAGCACGGTGTGCGGGTGACCTCGATCTACCCCGGTCGCACTGCGACGCCCATGCAGGAGCGTGTGCACCAGCAGGAGGGTCGCGACTACGATCCGCAGCGCTTCATCACGGCCGACTCGGTGGCGACGACGATCCTCACTGCGCTCGACCTGTCGGATGACGCCGCTCTCACCGATCTGACGATCCGTCCCCGGGGCTGATCCTCGTCCCTGCAGTCTCTCTCGCAGCTGTCAAGCCCCTGTGGCCTTCGCGCGGTGACGTGGAAGATGTGCAGTGGGGGAGAGAGTCTTGGAGGGAATCACATGTCCGGAGATCCAGATCCTAGATACGTGCTGCATCGTGTCACGCCATCGGAGTGGGTGATCAACGACCGGCGGTATGAATCGCAGGATCCACGGTACGTGGTGGCCAGCGTCTACGAATACGCCGACACAGAGGTCGAGGTCGTGTGGCTTCGCGATCTGCCTCTGGCGGTGCGGTACACCACGGCTGCCGAGGTTCTCGACGAGGTGATGCGAGTGCAGGATTCGAGTCGGGCGACGCGGCCCATCGCGATCCCGCACCTGCCTCCGTTACTCGCGACCTGAACAGACTGCGCGGCAGGACCCGGGGAGGGACCTGCCGCGCAGGCGTGCTGGACGAGGACTCAGGAGTCCTCGTCCAGCGGCTTCTCCGCGGCCAAACGATCGGCAGAGGCACCGTCTATCTGGTCGGCATCCGCGTCTGTGTCCAGTACGGGCTCCCCGTCGACTTCGCGGTGAGGGACACCGTCGATCGCTCCTTCGTCGTCCGGTCGGGGGACGAGCGGGGGTATCGGGTTGTTGGTCATCGTCGACTCCTCTCGTGAGATGTGCGCGCCACGCTAAGGTGTGCACCCGGAGAGGGGGAGCGGGTTGACGGCGGCCCTCCGGAGGAGTACTCCTCGGCCTCAGATGAGCGCGTGAGGTCAGACCGTCTCGGGACGCTTCTTGCGGAACGGCTTCGCCGGCGTGTGCGGGCCATCCCACACGGTGATGATCCCCCATGCGACCGCGGCGATCGGCACCGACAGCACCGCGCCGACGATCCCGCCGAGGATCGTCCCCGTGGTCAGGGCGAGGAGGATGACGAGGGCGTGCAGCTTGAGCGAGCGAGCCATCACGACGGGCTGCAGGAAGTTGCCTTCGAGCTGATTCACGAGAACCACGATGCCGACGACGATGAGGGCGGCCACGGGGCCGTGCGTGACCAGAGCCACGAGCGCTGCCAGGATGCCGGCTGCGGTCGCACCTACGAGCGGGATGAAGGCCGTGAGGAAGACGATCACGGCAAGGGGCAGTGCCAGAGGGATCTGCAGGATCGCGAGACCGATGCCGATGCCCAGGGCGTCAGCCGCTGCGACGATCGAGGTTCCGCGGATGTATCCCCCGAACACGTCGACGGTCTTGTCGCCGATGCGGCGGGCGCGCTCGTAGCTGGTCCCGGTGAAGGGACGCAGCAGGAACTCCCAGATGCGCGGTCCGTCCTTGAGGAAGAAGAACAGCACGACGATCATGAGAGCGAGGCCGGTGAAGAAGCTCGCCGTGGCCGAGACGCCGGCCAGGGCGCCGCGTCCGAACGAGGCGCTCGTCAGGAAGTCTCCGACGCCGGCCCACACCTCATCGAGATCGAACGACGCGAAATTGAACGGCAGAGTGTCGAGCCATGCAGTGACCTGGGTGATGCCGTCGGTGGCCGAGTCGACGAGGTCGTCCCATTGCGAGCGGACCGTCAGCACGATCACCCAGACGATTCCGCCGAGAATCGCGAGGATTCCGATCAGTGCGATCCACGTGGCGAGGATCGACGGTACCCCGCGGCGGCGCATGAAGGCGACGAGCGGATGGATGGCGGAGGCGAGGATCAGCGCGATCGTCACGGGGATGAACACCAGTGAGAGCTGGGTGATCACCAGGACGCCGATGGCGACCAGGGCGAGCACCGACAGCGTCTGCAGGCTCCGAGTGGCGGCGAGCCCGAAGCCGCGCGACCAGAGGCCGTGTTCTGCGATCGGCCGCGAGCCACCGGATGGTGGGGCGGACGTGATCCCCGGTCGTCGGAACAGTCCCAGCACGTGCGTCCTCCACCTCGTCGAAGGCCGTCTCACTGACGAAGACGGCCTCGCCTTTCTATCCGGCCCAGCGGATGATGGCAAGTCCCTGGCGCTGCGCCTCCTGATGACCTCTCGACCATGCGCCCGCGACGAGCCTGCGCGGACGCTGAGTCAGGGTAGACGAAAAGAAGGCTCCGCGATCTCTCGCGGAGCCTTCTGTACGTGGACCTGGGGGGACTCGAACCCCCGACCCCCTGCATGCCATGCAGGTGCGCTACCAGCTGCGCCACAGGCCCAGAACTGCTTCCTCACTGCTCGAAGCAACTTGAACAGAGTACTACACGGATCGCGCGCAGCACCAATCGGCGAGGGGCTCCCGGGCGCGTCGCATTAGGCTGAACGGCATGACGACGATCAGCGCGATCACGCAGGCCGATTTCGACGAATGGTCGGGGCTGTGGCGCGGATATCTGACGTTCTACGGCACCGAGCTCGCGGAGGAGATCACGGCCGAGACCTTCAGGCGGCTCGTCGAGGATCGGGAGCTGCACGGCGCTGTCGCTCGTGATGACGCCGGGCGGGCGATCGGCATCGTGCATTGGCTCACCCACCCCGCTACATGGAGCAAAGGTGCGTACTGCTACCTCGAGGATCTCTACGTCGATGCCGAGTCTCGCAGATCCGGCGCGGGGAGACGGCTGATCGCGCACGTGCGGGAGTGGGCCGCGGAGCGCGGTTGTCAGAAGGTCTACTGGCTGACCCAGGAGACCAACATGACGGCTCGCGCACTCTACGACAGCGTTGCGACGCATACCGGATACACCCACTACCAGATCGTGCTCTGAGCACTGCGGAACAACGGTGCGACTGCGGGTGTTGTCACCACCGTGAGCATCCTGGACAGCGTCGTGATCGGCGCCGGTCAGGCCGGTCTGTCGGCCTCCTTCCACCTGACCCGTCTGGGCATCTCTCATGCCGTGCTCGACTCGGACTCCGAGCCAGGGGGAGCATGGCGGCACCGGTGGGATGCGTTGACGATGCGCGACGTGCACGGGGTGGCCGAGCTGCCCGGGGAGTCGCCTCCTCCGCGTGACGGACAGCGTGCCAATATCGCCGTCCCGGCATACTTCGCCGCCTACGAGCGTGCTCACGACCTGCCTGTGATCCGCCCGGTCCGCGTCGACCGGGTGCTCGACGACGACGGGCTCCTGGTGGTCCACACGGGGGAGCGGCAGTGGCGCACTCGCACCCTCGTCAACGCCACCGGCACCTGGACGCATCCGTTCCTGCCGCACTACCCGGGCATGGAGACCTTTCTCGGCGAACAGCTCCACACGGTCGACTACCCGGGTCCCGAGCATTTCAGGGGCAAGCGCGTCCTGGTGGTCGGCGGCGGCGCATCAGCCGTGCAGTTCCTCGGTGCGCTCGCGCCACTCACAGACACCCTGTGGGTCACGCGTCGTGAGCCGGTGTGGCGCAACGATGACTTCACCCCTGAGGCCGGGGCAGCTGCCGTCGCTCTCGTCGAGCAACGCGTCGCACAGGGGCTTCCTCCGCAGAGCGTCGTGAGCGTGACCGGGCTCATGCTGCGCACTCAGGAGCACGAGGCCGAGCGTCTCGGGGCATACGCCTCCCGGCGCCCGATGTTCGCTCGCGTCGAGCCAGACGGCGTCCGCTGGGCGGACGGCTCGTTCGAACGCGTCGACGTCATTCTCTGGGCGACAGGGTTTCGACCCGCGATCGCGCACCTCGCACCTCTGCACCTGCGCAGTGCGGCCGGTGGAATCCAGCTCGACCGTGGAGGCCGCGGGACGACCGCGGTGCAGGACCATCGGGTGCAGCTGGTCGGCTACGGTCCATCCGCGAGCACGATCGGTGCCAACAGGGCAGGGCGCTCGGCCGCGAAGGGCGTGCAGCGAGCACTCACGTCAGCATCCGTGCGCTCCGTCTGATCGGGCGGGGGGCGTGCTCTCGCGCCGCGTGATCCGGGACACCTGCCATCGATACGCTGTGTGCATGATCCGCATCGTGCTCCTGATCATCTGGCTGCTGCTGTCGGCCTGGCTCGTCATCTGGACGGGCGAGGGCCTCTTCGGCGTGAACCAACGTGAGTCGATCCTGCCGTTCGCCGGGGAGGACACGCTCGGCGGTCCGATCATCATCGGCGTCGCGTGGGGGCTCATCCTCACCTTCGGCGGAACGCTGACGGGTCTCGGCCGCCGCAGCAAGCTGAAGGGGGAGTCGCGGATCGGGGTGGGCCGCCTCCTCGAGATCTCCCGAACCGGTCTGACGGTGAACGATGTGCCTCAGTACGACATGTTCATCCGAGTGACTCCTGGCGGGGGAGACGACTTCGTCGGGCAGCTGCGGATGCTCGTCGATCACAGCGACATCGCCGCACTGCAGGTGGGCCAGCCGGTTCCCGTCAGGTACAGCCCCACCGATCACGACACCGTGGAACTCGCGGACATCACCGATCCGCAAGTCCGAGACGCGATGCTGCAGTGGCGCATCGAACGAGGACTCATCGACCCTCGCCTTGTGAAGGCACGCACGACAGGCACGCAGGTACCCGCGTCGGTGCTCGAGGTGCGTCCGACAGGGCGACGCCTCGAAGGGCAGAGCGAGCTCAGCCTCAAGGTGCTCATGGCTCCGGAGGGCGCCGCGACCTGGGAGGCCGACACGACCGTGTTCGCATTCCCCGAGGCGATCTCGCGGTTCCAGGTGGGCGCGCCGATCTGGGCGTTCTATCGCCGGGAGGATCCCCAGACCGTTGCCGTGACGATCGAGAAGGAGGCCGGACGATGAATGTCCTCGACACCCTGATCTGGTTGATCAACTTCCCCGCCGCGCACGGATACGCGATGGTCTTCATCGCCGGGTTCTCGATCCTCGGTCTGTTCGCGATGTCGGCCGCCGGAGCGACGCCCGGTGTCTCTCTCCGACGCATCCGCGAGCGCGAAGGCCTCCTTGGCAGTGAGAGCGCCTCACGCGGACGGGTCGGGGGCGCGACCAGACGGATCGTGTTCCGAACTCTCGCCATCCTCATGCTCGCGAACCTCATGATCGGCATCCTGAGCCTCACCGGCGTGCCGGTCACACGCGCCTACATCTACGAGCACGGCCAGCCGACGACCGGAACCCGAGACGGCGACTGGGTCACCTTCACCACCGCCGACGGGACCGAGTACACGATCGAGAGCAACTTCTTCACACCGTCTGTCTACCCGGATCGCGACGTATACCTTCCCTCGGGTGAGCCGGTGGTCGTCAGATACCTGCCCGGTCACCCGCAGGCGTTCGTCATCGACAGCTCGCAGGGCCCTCGCTGAGAGGATGCCCGAGCCGACGTCGGCGCAGACGCGTAGGGTGAACACATGTCGCGAATCATCGTCTTCGGCGGCCATGGCCGCATCGCACTCCTCCTCGCTCCCCTCCTCGTCGCCCGCGGCGACGAGGTGACATCGGTCATCCGCAATCCCGACCACGTCTCGGAGGTCGAAGCGACGGGTGCGCACGCGCTTGTCGCGGACGTCGAGACACTCGACACCGACGCGCTCGCGGAGATCATCCGTGAGCACGACGCCGTGGTCTGGTCGGCCGGCGCCGGTGGAGGCTCTCCCGAGCGGACGTACGCCGTCGACCGCGACGCCGCGATCCGCACCATGGACGCCGCCGAGTCTGCCGGAGTGAAGCGTTACGTCATGGTCTCCTGGCTCGGATCGAAGGCCGACCACGGAGTGCCCGAGAGCGACGGTTTCTTCGCGTATGCCGATGCGAAATGGGCGGCGGACGAGCACCTGAGATCGACTGGCCTCGACGGCACGATCCTCGGACCGGGCACGCTCACCTTCGACGAGCCCACGGGTCGTATCGTCCTCGACCCCGAGGGCAAGGGCGAGGTGTCCCGCGCCGACGTGGCAGCGGTGATCGCCGAGGCCGTCGGCAACCCGTCGACCTATGGCCGCACCATCAGATTCGGGAACGGCACGGACGACACCTCGGTGCCGATCGTCGACGCCCTCAGCGCCTGACCCCATGCTGCGGCGTCGCTTCGGGGCGGTCGGGGCGGCGGTGATCATCGCGCTGGCCGCGGCATCTGCACCGGCCGCCGCCGCCGAACACGACTCGGCGCGTGCCGGTGACTCGGGATCGGATGTCGCCTCCTCCGGCACCGACGAGCGCGCAGCGGATCTCGTCGCCGACATGACGACGACCGAGCAGGCGGCGAGCATCGTGATGGGGCACATCCCGACCACGGATGCCGCCACTCTTCACGCGTACATGCAGCAGGGCCTCGGCGGGTTCATCCTGATGGGCGCGAACATCCCCGCGACGGACGAGGAACTGCCGACTCTCACCGCCGCTCTCACCGTCGATCCCGCGCTGCCTCCGCTCGTCGCCATCGATCAGGAAGGCGGGTTGGTGTCGCGCCTCGGCGGCGACGGGTTCCCTGCCTCGAACAGTCTCAAGTCGTTGCCGGTCTCCGACTCATCTGCGGCTTTCTCGGCCAGGGCCGCGCTGGTGGCGAAGGCCGGGATCAGCGTGAATTTCGGCACGGTCGCAGACGTCACGTCGGAGTCGTCGTCGTTCATCTTCGGCAGGGCGCTCGGGACCGATCCTCAGTCGGCCGCCGAGCGGGTCGCGGTCGCGACGGTGGCGCAAGAGCAGGTCGTAGCCTCCACGCTGAAGCACTTCCCGGGTCACGGCGCGGCGCCCGGCGACTCCCATCACGCCATCCCGACGACGGGCGAGACCCTCGACGAGTGGCGTGCGACCGACGCGGTGCCGTTCGCCGCCGGTGTGGACGCCGGAGCCTCGCTGCTGATGTTCGGACATCTGACGTACGCCTCGGTGGATCCGGCTCCTGCGTCTCTCTCGGCGCGCTGGCACGAGATCGCCCGGGAGGAACTGGGGTTCGACGGCGTGATCGTGACCGATGACCTCGGGATGCTGCAATCTTCGGGGGTCCCGGAGTACGCCGACCCCGTGGCCAACGCCGTCTCCGCGGTCGTGGCTGGCACTGATCTCGTGCTCATGATCGCCGGTTCCACGCCCGACACCGCGGGTCAGATCGTGCAGGGGCTAGTGGCGGCGGTGGATGCGGGAACGATCCCCGCCGATCGCCTCACCGAGGCGGCGACTCGCGTGATGTCGCTGCGTCTGCAGTCGATGTCAGCGCCCGCGGACTGGGCGTTGTGCCCGGAGTGCGAGCCTGCGGACTGACGCGTCAGCCAGCGATCGCGGCGGGCTCGACCGAGCCGAGCCAGGCGTGCAGAAGCTCGCTGCGAAGACGAGTGCCGCGCTCAGCGAAGACGCGCTGCTGTCGCACGTACTCCGCCTTGCCCTCGACCGTCTCGATCGGAACGGGGACGATGTCCCACGGTGCCAGATCATACGGCGCGGCCTGCATGTCGAGAAGACGGATGTCCCTGGCGAGCTCGAACGCGTCGAGCAGCAGCTCGCCCGGCACGAGGGGGCCGAGCTTGACCGCCCACTTGTACAGGTCCATGCCGGCATGCAGACAGCCGGGCTGCTCGAACAGAGGCTGGTCGTCACGGGTGAGCTCCGTGCGGTTGCGGGGCACTGCCGCGGGGGTGAAGAACCGGAAGGCGTCGAAGTGCGTGCACCTGAGGTCATGGCTCTCGACGACCAGGTCGGTGCCCGCCTGGCCGAGACGCAAGGGCACCGGGTGTCTGTGCTCATCTGCTCGGTAGACCATCGCCCACTCGTGCAGTCCGAAGCAGCCGAATTGGCCTGGGCGCGAGGCGGTGCGGCGCAGCATCCGTTCGATCAGACCGGCGAGGTCTGCCTTCTCATGCGCGAACCTCGCGGCATCGGGCGTCACACTGCCTTCGGTTCCGCCGGGGGAGTACCAGCGCCATGTCAGCCGCTCGGAGGCGTGCTCCAACTCGATCGCGGCACCCGGGTGCCAGCGGCGCAGCTGGGCGGGCTTGTAGCTGTAGTAGGTGAAGAGGAAGTCCCACACCGGGTGCTTCTCACCTCGGGCCGCGCGCTCCCGGTGCGCTGCCGTGAGCGCATCCGCCCTCGCCTGGTGCGCTCGCTCGCGCTCCAGCCAGTCGGTCCGCGGAAGCGACGTGGTCATGTCAGTCGAGGATGCCGGCTTTGCCGAGCAGGTCACGGAGTCCCGCGCCGTCCTCGGCGCTGACCCAGGGAGCGACGCCTTCCGCATGCGGCTCGTGACCGGCGCGCCCACCGGCGAGCACCGCCTCGGCCGGCAGCAGTCGTCGGATGGCGACACCGGCGACGGAGGCGGGGTGCTCGTCCATGAACTCGGAATAGATCGACTCGTCGTGCTGACCGTCATCGCCGATAAGCAGCCACTTCACGTGCGGGAACTCCGTTGCCAGCCGACGAAGATTGGTGAGCTTGTGCTCTCGTCCGCTGCGGAACCATCGGTCGTGCGTGGGGCCCCAGTCGGTGAGGAGCATCGAGCCTGCCGGGAACAGGTGCCGTCCGAGGAATCGCCGAAGCGTGGGGGCGACGTTCCAGGCGCCGGTCGAGAGGTAGACCATCGGCGCACCAGGGTACTCGCGGAGCACCTGGTCAAGAAGCACGGCCATGCCCGGCACGGGGATGCGCGCGTGCTCGTCGACGACGAACGAGTTCCAGGCGGCGATGAACGGACGGGGGAGAGCCGTGACCATCACCGTGTCATCGACGTCGGACACCACGCCGAAGTGCGTCGACTCGGCCACGATGAACGCGGTCGTCTCGACGGGATCCTGGCCCTCGACGGAGAACGTGAACGTCTGCCACCCCGGCTCGAGATCGGTGTGCACGACAGAGTCGATCACGCCTCCCCGGTCGGCGACGACGTAGTGCGTCGAATCGCCGATCTGCACGGCGACCTTGGCGAAGCTCACCGGGATGCCGACGAAGCTCCGCCAGCCGCGGACGCTGGCCGGCTCACCGTCTTTCGTGCTCCGTGCGGGCGGGACGATGAGCACGCGTCCGACGACACGCACCCACCCCGGGCCGCCGTAGCCGGGGAACGGGAGGATGGTCGCGGTTCGACCGCGACGGCGCGCTCGTCCCTCGCGCCACACGTGGAGGCGGTGTTCTAGGCGCGCGAACCAGTGGATCCGGGGCGCCGGGGGTGACGAAGCCATTGCTTCAGTCTTTCACGTCGGTCGAGTCCTTCGTGTCGGAGATGTCGAGATGACGCGACTCGAGGCGCGAGATCACCTTTTTGCCGACGAATACGGCGACGAGGAACAGAGCGATGATGCCGACGAAGATGTATCCCGCGTAATGCACTCGATCGGCGAGCTCGTCGAAACTGCCGGCGGCGAGAGACGTGATGCTCACGTAGGCCGTCGCCCACAGCAGACAGGCGGGCGCCGTCCACGCGAGGAACCGGCGGTACGAGTAGTGGCTCATGCCCACTGTCAGGGGCACGAGAGAGTGCAGCACGGGCAGGAAGCGCGACAGGAAGATGGCGATGCCACCGCGGCGGGCGAGATAGCGCTCGGCTCGCACCCAGTTCTCCTCGCCGACCCGACGTCCGACCCAGGATGCGCGGATGTGCGGACCGATCCATCGCCCGAGCCAGAAGCCGATGCTCTCGCCGATCAACGCACCGACGACGACGGAGACGACCATCGCCACGGCCTGGGGGACGCTGGTGATGCCGATGGATGCGACGAGCACCACTGTGTCGCCGGGGAACACGAGGCCGATCAGCACGCTGGTCTCGAGCATCACGGCTAGCCCCGCGACGAGCGTGCGGGCGACCGGGTCGATGGACCGCATGAAGTCGATCAGCCACGGCACGAACTCGTCCACCCCTTGAGAATACGGGACTGGTCGCGGCCTAGGCTGAGAACGTGCCCGAACCTCTGAGCGCCCGCGTCCTCCGCGACCGAGTGGTGCCCGAAGCGCTCTTCCTCGCGCTCGAGCGCGAGTGCGCCGACGTGTTCTGGCTCGACGCCGGCGCCGACGCGCCAGAGGGGTGGAGCTTCATCGGGACCGGCGCTCCGTCATCTCTCCCCGGCGAAGTCCGGCTCGACGCTCCCACTCTCGATCCAGCCGCCGCCGACGCGGGTCCGCCGCTGCGGGGAGGATGGGTCGGCTGGTACGACTACGAGAGCGGGGCACGAGCAGCAGGTGCTCCCGTGTCGGATGCTGCCGACGTGCCAGGCGGGGCCTGGTTGCGCATCTCCCGACTGGCCGCGTTCGATCACACGACCGGCGTCGTCTGGGTGGCGGCGGTCGAGGCAGACCTCGACGAGTGGAACGTGTTCGTGACGCGCGTCGCGGCGACGACGGCGCCGTACGACGATCCGGCCGCGAACGAGGCCGGATCGAGGCGCGTCGTGTCGCGTCACACTCCGACCGAGTACGCAGCACTCATCGAGCGCTGCCGCGAGCTCATCCGCGCGGGGATCGCCTACCAGCTGTGCCTGACCACTCGTTTCACCGTCCCCGGGGTGCACGACGGCGTCGCGGTGTATCGACGACTCCGAGCGGCCACCCCGGCGCATCACGGTGGCTTCATCCGCATCGCCGGCCGCTCACTGCTCAGCGCGAGTCCCGAGCAGTTCCTCCATGCGGAAGGCGGCGTCATCCGCACCCGCCCGATCAAGGGGACGCGACCGCGCGGCACGGATGCCGCTCGCGATGCCGAGCTCGCCTCCGAGCTCGCCGCCGACGTGAAGGAGCGTGCCGAGAACGTCATGATCGTCGACCTGATGCGCAACGACCTGTCGAGGGTCTGCGAACCGGGGTCGATCCGTGTCGACGCGCTATGGGCCGTCGAGACCTATCCGGCCGTGCATCAGCTCGTCAGCACGATCAGCGGCACGGCGGCCGCGGGCACCACGGCGACCGCCCTCCTGGACGCGTCCTTTCCTGCCGGCAGCATGACCGGAGCGCCGAAGCTCTCCGCGATGACCCGTCTGCACGACCTGGAGGGCGCTCCTCGGGGCGTCTACGCTGGATGCTTCGGATACATCGGCGACGACGGTTCGCTCGACCTCGCGATGGTCATCCGCAGCATCGTCATCGACGGTGCGCATGCGGTCGTCGGGGCCGGCGGTGGAATCACGTGGCGGTCGGTCGCCGAATCGGAGGTCGCAGAGGTCGCGACGAAGGCGCGGGCACCTCTCGCGGCGCTGGGAGCGGAAATGCCCGCGGCCTGGGCTTCCGATATCCTGAACTGATCCCCTTTTCCCTTCAGATTGGTCGTGCGTTCGTTGTCTGAGAACCTGTCCACCTCTCCCGTCGACGAGGAGACCTCCTCGGCGCACGCTATCCAGGCCAAGTGGCAGAAGTACTGGGCGGAGAACGAGACGTTCCTCACCGGCGGCGACGACGACAAGCGGCCTCGCCGTTACGTGCTGGCGATGTTCCCGTATCCCTCCGGCGACCTGCACATGGGGCACGCCGAGAACTACCTGTACTCCGACATCGTCGCCCGGTTCTGGCGCCACCGCGGGCACAACGTGCTCAACCCGATCGGCTGGGACTCGTTCGGACTGCCCGCCGAGAACGCCGCGATCCGTCAGGGTGCCGATCCGCGCGAGTGGACTTACCAGAACATCGCGCAGCAGAAGCAGGCGTTCCAGAACTACGGAGTGTCCTTCGACTGGAGCCGGGTGCTGCACACGTCCGACCCCGAGTACTACCGCTGGAACCAGTGGCTGTTCCTGAAGCTGCACGAGCGCGGTCTGGCCTACCGCAAGAAGAGCGCCGTGAACTGGTGCCCCAACGACCAGACCGTGCTCGCGAACGAGCAGGTCGTCGACGGGCGCTGCGACCGCTGCGGAGCAGAGGTCATCAAGAAGAAGCTGACCCAGTGGTATTTCAAGATCACGGACTACGCCGACCGTCTGCTCGATGACCTGAACCAGCTCGAGGGATTCTGGCCGCACAAGGTGCTGCAGATGCAGCGCAACTGGATCGGCCGCTCCATCGGCGCAGACGTCGACTTCCGCATCGAGGGGCGCGAGGAGCCGGTCACCGTGTTCTCGACGCGTCCGGACACGCTGCACGGGGCGACCTTCTTCGTGGTGGCGCCCGACTCCGACTTGGCATCGGAGCTGGCTGCGGATGCTCCTGTCGAGGTGCGCGAGCGCTTCCAGAAGTACCTGTCCGATGTGCAGAAGACCACGGATGTCGACCGTCAGGCGACGGATCGCCCGAAGACCGGCGTCTTCCTCGAGCGCTACGCGATCAACCCGGTCAGCGGCGAGAAGCTGCCGGTCTGGGCAGCCGACTACGTGCTGGCCGACTACGGGCACGGAGCGGTCATGGCCGTGCCTGCGCACGACCAGCGCGACCTCGACTTCGCGCGTGCCTTCGACCTGCCGGTCAAGGTCGTCGTCGACACGACGGCGCCGATCACCGGCGCCATGCCCGTCATCGAGGTGGACGAAGAGGGAGTGCCGATCGATACCGGCGCAGCACTCGACGAGCAGAACCCCGCCTCTACGGGCATCGCTCTGACCGGCGAGGGACGGATGATCAACTCCGGGCCCCTCAACGGTCTGTCGAAGCGCAACGCGATCGCCCGCGCGATCGAGCAGCTCGAAGCCTCGGGCACCGGTCGGGCTGCGAAGAACTACCGGCTGCGTGACTGGCTGATCTCGCGTCAGCGCTTCTGGGGTACGCCGATCCCGATGCTGCACGCCGAGGACGGCCGGATCATCCCCGTGCCCGAAGACCAGCTGCCGGTGAAGCTGCCCAGCGTCGAGGGACTCGACCTGAAGCCCAAGGGGTCCTCGCCCCTCGGCGCGGCGGAGAGCTGGGTGCGCACGGTGGATGCCGCCAGCGGCGACCCGGTGCTGCGCGACCCCGACACGATGGACACGTTCGTCGACAGCTCGTGGTACTTCCTGCGCTTCCTCTCGCCGAACAGCGACACCGTGGCCTTCGATCCGGCCCAGGCAGCACGCTGGTCGCCGGTCGACTCATACATCGGCGGCGTCGAGCACGCGATCCTGCACCTGCTCTATGCGCGATTCATCACCAAGGTGCTGTTCGACATGGGGCTGATCGACTTCACCGAGCCGTTCTCGAACCTGATCAACCAGGGCATGGTGCTGCTCGACGGCGCGAAGATGTCGAAGAGCAAGGGAAACCTGGTGCTGTTCGAAGAGGAGCTCGACGCGTACGGTGCCGACGCTCTGCGTGTGGGCCTCGCGTTCGCAGGCCCGGTGGAAGACGACAAGGACTGGGCGGACGTCTCGACGACCGGCGCCCAGAAGTTCCTGGCGCGTGCGCTGCGGGTGGCCCGCGAGGTGTCGTCCCCGGTGGACGTGGTCTTCGCCGGAGGCGATTCGGCGCTGCGCCGCGCGACGCACAAGCTGCTCGCCGATGCTCCGTCCCTCGTCGAGCAGACGAAGTTCAACGTCCTGGTCGCGCGTCTGATGGAGCTGGTCAACATCACCCGCAAGACGATCGATGGAGCTGCGGGTGCCGGTGATCCGGCTGTGCGCGAGGCCGCCGAGACGGTTGCAGTGATGCTCGATCTGATCGCGCCGCACACTGCCGAAGAGATGTGGGAGATCCTCGGCCACGAGCCCTCCGTCGGACTCGTCACGTGGCGCTCCGCCGATCCGGCTCTGCTCGTCGAAGACACGGTGACCGCCGTGGTGCAGGTGGGCGGCAAGGTCCGCGCGCAGCTCGAGGTTCCGGCGCGCATCGGCGAGGCCGAGCTCGAGGCGCTGGCTCGCGCCGACGAGCGCGTCATCCGCTCGATCGGCGACCGGGAGATCATCAAGGTCGTCGTACGCGCACCGAAGATCGTGAGCATCGTCGTCAAGGGCTGATCCCTCGCGTCGTCTCGGCGACGCATCCGCTCTGCACATCCGGCCGCCCGCGGGGTTTCTCCCCGACGGGCGGTCGGCTGTCTCCGCCGTCTCCTTGCGCGGTCTAGCGTTGCGGGATGCCTGAAGCCCCGCCTGTGTCCGCGCCTCCACGACGGCTGAGGCTGGGGATCGGCGCGGCGATCGTGCTCGCTCTCGTCGTGCTCTCAGGGGCGGTCGGACTCGGGCTGATGCGTGAACAGGCCGCTCCGACTGACTCCGTGCCGCTGCCCGCTGCTGGTGGTGCTTCTGCGGGGCCGTCAGGCGAGCTGTACGTCCATGTGCTCGGCGCTGTCGCGAGTCCCGGGCTCTACGTCCTCGACCTCGACTCGCGCCTGGTCGACGCCGTCGCCGCAGCCGGCGGGACGACCGATGAGGCTGACCTCACGGCGATCAATCTCGCGCGAGTGCTGACGGACGGAGAGCAGATCATCGTGCCTGCCTTCGGCGCCGCAGCGGGCGGTCCGGGAGCTGTCGCGCCCGCGGATGATCTCATCGACCTGAACACCGCGGACCAGGCAGCACTCGAGACCCTCGCGCGAATCGGCCCGGCGCTCGCTGAGCGGATCATCTCCTGGCGGGAGGAGAACGGCCGGTTCACGTCCGTCGACGATCTGCTGTCCGTGCCCGGTATCGGCGAGAAGCTGCTCGCGGGCATCCGCGACGGTGTGCGGGTGTGAAGGCCGATCTGCGGCTGTCGCCGATCGCCGGCCAATCCGTCGCGGCGGAGTGATGCACCCTCGCGACCTCACCCGAGTCTGCGACGCCAGTCGGCTCCACCGCGTCGTGCCTCTTCTATCGCGGCCCGCACGCGCCGAGACCCCTCCACGGTCGAATGGATGCTGGTGTCGATCGCGACGTCCGGATTCATGCAGAGAGACTCTTCGGGCCAGCTCCGGTAGATCCTGCTGAGAAAATCATGCTCCCTCGAAATCCCTCTCGACGGGTCCGATTGAGCTCGAGCGAATGCGATCTCGAATGTCGTGGTGGTCGCGACCGTGACGACCACTGCGCTGGACGGAGCTTGGCTACGGAGTCGCGACACCTCGTCTTCCGAGCCGGACCCCTCGGCGACGACGCACGTCAGTTCCGTTCTCGCCCACAGCCCGGTGGTCACTTCGAAGACGCGGTGCGCTGCCTCCCAACTCGGAAGGGTAGGTTGAGCCATCTCCGCGATCCGATCGAGTTCGACCAGCGCGACACGTTCGCCCCGCTGCCGCAGGTCCGCACTCAGGGCTGCGGCCAACGTGCTCTTGCCGGAGGCTTGCGGCCCGGCGACGATGACCAGCGCGAGCGGACTGGCGACGTGAGGATCGGTCAACGCGTCGACTCCGTCAGCGCGGTACTCGGGCAAGTCACGGGGATGGCTATGGGGAACGGCTGGCGCACGGGTTCGAAACCCGGTTCTCTGTCCGGCACGCGTTACCGTCGCATCCGATCGGTCGAATATGCCGGGGTCGCGTAGACCCCGCCCTGGGGGACTTCGGCGTCGATCGGCTCGACCTCACCCCATCGAGCGGCGTCGTCTCGGGGTGCGAACCCGACCGTCGACCCGGTGTCGAGATCCTACCATCCGCCGGTGTTCGCGGACACGGCATAGAACACAGCCGTGTGTTCGGTGGTGGTCATCGCCGCAGTGAACGCGCGCACGGCGTCGGCGGGGCTGAGCCACGTCCGCTGCTCCCGGGCAGACCCCGGTCGCGGCTCGTAGCTGCCGATGCGGAGCGAGATGGTGCTGATGCCGAACTTGTCCGCATACAGCCGACACAGCGCTTCCCCGGCGACTTTGGACACGCCGTAGAACCCGTCCGGGCGGGGCGGCATGTCCGGCGTCACGTGACGGTCAGAGGCGTACAGGCCTGTCAACCGGTTGCTGCTCGCGTAGACGACTCGGGGGACACCGGCCCGCCGCGCGGCCTCGAGGACGTGATAAGTCCCGACGATGTTCACCTCGGCCAGGTCGTGGAAGTCGGCCTCGTCGGGTATCCCGCCGAGGTGGATCACACCGTCCGCACCGGAGAAGAGCTCGACCAGCGCATCCAGGTCGGCAAGGTCCGTCCGGACGACGGACTCCTGCGGTCCGAGCGGAGTCATTGTTCGGATGTCGGTGGAGATGAGCACCGCCTCCCGATCGAGTAATGCGGAGCGGAGTGGCGAACCGATGTTCCCGGCCGCTCCTGTGATGACCCAGCGGGTTCCAGCGATCTCTGCCATCGTGCGATCGTACAGGGCGAGGTAATCGTCCGACTTGGCCGGGCCCGGATGAGCTCAACTGCCGGGGGCCTGATTCGATGCCCCATTCGTCGAGAGCAGGGGAGCGCCCGAACTCCTCGAGATTCCCGGAAACCGGGCGCGAACGTATGGCAACACTTCGCGATACCCAGCAGTCGCTGGGCCTCTGCGCCACGAGCACCGTCGGGTGAAGCAGTGCCTCGCGGCTTCGCATCCGCGGCTCCTGCACGCCGCACAGGTATTGATAGGTTCTCCACTCACCTGGTGGCGGGTGCGCTGCGGGACGGTCGCACGCACCTAGGTTGACCTGATGCACTGGCCGACGATGAGGAGCGACGCGCGCGCTCGGGCGCTCTACGGCGCGCCGGTATGAGGCGCGATCTTCGGCTGCTGCCGATCGCCGGGGCTGTGTGGGTGGTCGCTCTCGTCTGCGTGTTCGTACCTCCAGCCGCAGGGTGGTGTGTGCTCGCAGGCGCGCTCGGGGCGGTGGGATCGCTGGTGTGGATGCTGCGGCATTCTTCGGGTTCCGCGTCCGTGGCCGGGCTGGTGCTCGTGATGCTCGCCGCGATCGCCGCTGTCTCGATCACGGTCATGGCTGCATCGCCGGCTCGCGACAGCGCGGCCTCCTGGGATGGGCGTGTGGTCGAGGCGACGGGGGAGATCACATCGTCGGCGTCGGTCGGTCGCGACGGGCGGCTGTGGATGGAGGTGCAGCTCACGGGCATCGGATCACCGGGGTCGGTGCGCGCGGCATCCGCCCCGGTGCGAGTCGGCATCGATCCGGCCGACGGATTCGATCTCGGTGCCACAGTCAGAGTGAAGGGCGAGGCAGCGGCGACGGATCCGGGGGAGAGGTCTGCGCTCGTCGTGTTCGTGAGCGCCGCATCGGTTGAAGTGCCGGCATCGGGGGTGTTCGCTGTTGCCGCTGGCCTGCGCAGCGCCTTCATCGAGCGGTCCACGCATCTCCCCGAACCCGGAGCGGGTCTTCTCCCGGGGCTCGCGGTGGGGGACACCCGCGCGGTGTCGACCGAGCTGAACGACGACATGCGCACCAGCGGACTCAGCCACCTGACCGCCGTCAGCGGGGCGAACTGCGCCATCGTCGTCGGTGCCGTCTTCTGGCTGGCCGCATTGTGCGGGGCCGGACGAGTGACTCGTATCATCGCGGCGGCGGTCGCCCTCGCGGGATTCGTCGTGCTGGTCACACCGGAACCCAGCGTGATCAGGGCTGCGGTCATGGCCGGTGTCGCGATGCTGTCGCTGCTGCTCGGCCGACCGAGCGCCGGGGCCGGAATGCTCGCGCTCAGCGCGAGTGGCATCCTCATCGCCGACCCGTGGCTGGCGTCCACCGCAGGATTCGCGCTGTCGGTCGCCGCATCCGGGGCGCTGATCATGCTCTCGCCGTCGCTCACCCGCGGACTCGCACGATGGATGCCGCAGCCTCTCGCTCTCGCGATCGCCGTGCCTACGGCAGCGCAGTTGGTGTGCGGTCCCGTCATCGCCCTGTTCGCCGAGCAGCAGTCGCTCGTCGGTCTCGCGGCGAACCTGTTGGCCGCACCTGCGGCGCCGATCGCCACGATCATCGGTCTCCTCGCGTGCCTCGCGGCTCCGGTGCCAGTGCTCGCAGACCTCTTGGCGGCCTCCGCGTGGTTGCCGGCCGCCTGGATCGCTCACACCGCAACCATCACCGCTCGACTTCCGTTCGCCCAGGTCGCGGTGGCTCCCGGCGTCGCAAGCGCGGCGCTCGTCGGCATCGTGAGCGCGGCGGCCGCAGTGGTTCTGACCGACGGGTGCCGCACGATCCCGGTCATCAGAGGGGCTGCAGCATCCGTTCTCGCAGTGATGCTCGCACTGGGCGGCGCCCACGTCGTCCTCAACGGGCCACTCGCGAGCGCGACCAGCCCGGATGACTGGTCGGTCGCCGCCTGCGACGTGGGTCAAGGAGACGCGCTGCTCGTCAGATCCGACAGCCGGATCGCGCTGATCGACACGGGCCCGGAGCCCGAGCCCCTCGCCGCCTGCCTGCGCAGTCTCGGAGTCGAGCACATCGACCTCCTCGTTCTCACGCACTTCGACCTCGATCACGTGGGCGGCGTCGAGGCCGTACAGGGGAGAATCGGGGCAGTGCTGCATGGGCCGCCGGGGGAGACCGCTGACGAGCGGATGCTGCAGCGCCTGACCGACGGCGGCGCGACGGCCACCCTCGCCGGAGCGGGGATGCAGGGCGAGCTGGGCGCATCCTCATGGCAAGTGCTGTGGCCGCAGCGCGGATCCGAAGTGTTCCCGCCGGGCAACGACCAGAGCGTGGTGCTCGAGATCGAAGGAGGCGGGGTGCCGCGGGCACTCTTCCTGGGCGATCTGTCGGCGGAGGCGCAGCGCATGCTGATGCGCACCGCGCATCTTCGAGGCAGCTACGCCGTGGTCAAGGTGGCGCATCATGGCAGCGCCGACCAGGACCTGCAGCTGTACCAAGACCTTCACCCCGCTGTCGCGCTGTTCAGTGCCGGCGTCGACAACGACTACGGGCACCCTCGGGCCGAGACGCTCGCAGCGCTCGCGTCTGCCGGGGCCGCGGTGCTGAGAACCGATCAAGAGGGACGGCTGCTGGTGGGCATCCGTGACGGCGAGCTGCAGCTGTGGACAGAGAGACAGCCGCCGTGACGACGAGGGCGACGTCTGCGGCCCCCGGTAGTCTTGAGGCATGGCTGCTTCTCGTACCCCCTCCCGCGGCGGGACCAAGGCAGCCAAGATCGCGCAGGTGTCGTGGCGCGATCCTCGACCCGCCCCCGTGGTGCTCGTGTTCGGCCCCGAAGAGGTCTGCGCAGAGCGTGCGATCGCCGGGGTCCGCGACTATCTCCGCACCGAAGACCCCGCGCTCGAGGTGACCGACGTCCGGGCTGACGACTATGCGCCAGGCACCCTGCTCTCGCTCACGTCGCCGTCGCTGTTCGGCGAACCGCGCCTCGTGCGGGTGTCGGGTGTCGAGAAGTGTTCGGACGCCTTCCTGCAGGAGGCGGTCTCGTACCTGGAACATCCCCAGGAAGGCGCGACGGTCGTCCTGCGGCACACCGGGGCGAGCGTGCGCGGAAAGAAGCTGCTCGACGCTCTGCGCGCAGGCACTGGCGACGGCATCGAGATCCCGTGCCCGGCGATCAAGCGTGACGGAGATCGCGTCGACTTCGCGGCAGGCGAGTTCAAGGCGGCGAAGAAGCGGATCGCACCGCCCGCGCTGCGTGCGCTGGTCTCGGCGTTCGCCGATGACCTCACCGAGCTTGCCGCGGCATGCCAGCAGCTGATCGCCGATGTCGAGGGCGACATCACCGAAGACGTCGTCACGAAGTACTACGGCGGGCGCGTCGAGGTGTCGGCGTTCGTCGTCGCCGACACGGCGATCGCCGGCCGCTACGGCGAGGCCCTGGTCGCACTGCGGCATGCGCTCGCATCCGGTGCCGATCCGGTGCCGATGGTCGCCGCGTTCGCGATGAAGCTGCGCACCATGGCGCGCGTCGCCGGAAACCGTGAGCCGAGCCGTCAGCTCGCGCAGCGCCTCGGTATGAAGGACTGGCAGGTCGACCGTGCGCGGCGCGACCTCGCCGGGTGGAACGAGCGCTCGCTCGGCATGGCGATCCAGGCGACTGCGCGCGCCGATGCCGAGGTCAAGGGTGCGGCGCGCGATCCGATCTTCGCGCTCGAGCGCATGCTCACAGTCATCGCGACGCGTCAGCCGTTCGGCGAGTGAGCGCCGCCGCGGTCGTGCGGCTCCATCACTGACATCACGCTCGTCGCCACGTCGACAGTGCGCTGTCACGCGCACCCGACGTGTCGCCGAGGGCCTCAGCACACGCGAAAGAGCCCGCCCCGCGAACGGGACGGGCTCTTGTCACACCGTCAGGCGTGGAATCAACTCAGAGAGCGGAAACCTGCTTGGCGATGGAGGACTTGCGGTTCGCAGCCTGGTTCTGGTGGATGACACCCTTGCTGACGGCCTTGTCGAGCTTGCGGGAAGCAGCCTTCAGAGCCTTCTCGGCTGCAGCCTTGTCACCGGAGACGACAGCGGCGCGCGTCGCGCGGATGTGCGTCTTCAGCTCGCTCTTCACGGCCTTGTTGCGCTCGTGAGCCTTGTCGTTGGTCTTGTTGCGCTTGATCTGCGACTTGATGTTTGCCACGTGTGGACGCTTTCTGTACGGAGTTGTTAGGAAATGCCGGCAGAAGAAGAGGGCTTCCACTCGGCGGTCGTGAGGGAAGAACCCACACGCAAGCCAAGAACCAACTCTACCAGCATGTGAGCGGTTCGCCCTACACGGTGGCGGCGTCCCCTCGTGCGGGTTGCGGATGCGGGATGCGGCGTCGGCGCATGCGGGTGCACAATCATCAGTATCCCGACACTCGTGTCGCGACATCGACGTCAAGGAGCGACATGAGCCCCGCCCTCCCACCTGCCTCGCCGGTGTCGACCCTGCGCAGGGTCGGGCCACGATGGATGACCGTGTTCACTCTCGCCTGGCTGGCCATCTGGACGGTGCAGCTCACGCCCGTGCAGTTGCTCCTCCCGCTGCAGCTGAACACCTCCGAGGAGGACTGGATCCCCGGGGTCATCTCATCCGGGCTCGTGCTCGGTATCGGAGGGCTCGCCGGGATCGTCGCGGGTCCGGTGGCCGGTGCCCTCTCGGACCGAGCGGGCGCCGGGCGTCGGCGTCGGCGCTCCTGGGCGGTGGGCGGCGCGCTCGTGACAGCGCTGTTCCTGGTCGTGACGGGCTTCAGCGAGGGACCTTGGGCTGTCGGAGGAGCGTGGGTCGGGGTGTCGATCGGCGTCGCGGTGTCTTCCGCAGCTTTCACCGCACTGATCGCCGACCAGCTCCCGGCGACTCAGCGTGGTGCGGCATCAGCCGCCGTGGGCTCCAGCCAAGCGGTGGGGATCGTCCTGGGGGTCGGTCTCGTGGTGCTCCTCGGCCTCGGCATCCGCGACGGCTACCTTCTGCTGGCGGCGATCATCGCGATCGTGGGAACCAGCGCGGCGCTGCTGCTGCCCGATCCTCCGACACTCGTCGACGCCTCTCCTGCGAGGCGGGATCGTCGACTGTTGGCATCGCTGCGCGATCGCGACTTCGCCTGGATGCTGTCCGGCCGGCTCGTGACCAACATCGGCAACGCGCTGGGCACCGCGCTGTTCCTCTTCTTCCTGCTCCACGGGCTGCGCCAGGAGACGACGGTGGCGCAGGACAACCTGCTGCTCCTGATCGTCGTCTACACGCTGTTCGTGGTGCTCGCGTCCGTGTTCACGGGCGTGCTGTCCGATCGCACCGGCAACAGGCGCGCCCTCACCATCCTGGCCACGTTCGTGCAGGCGGCCTCCGGTGTCGTGATCGCAGTCATCCCGACGTTCGAGGCGACCATGGTCGCGGCGGCACTCATGGGGCTGGGCTACGGTGCGTTCTCCACTGTCGGACTCGCCTTCGCCGCCGATCTCCTGCCCGATGAGAAGGATCACGCCCGTGATCTCGGGATCGTCTACGTCACCGCCGCGCTCGGCCAGCTGATCGGTCCTGTGCTCGGCGCAGGTCTCGTGGCGCTGGTCGGCGGGTTCTGGCTCGTGTTCATCGTCGCCGCCGTGCTGTCGCTCGTCGGCGGCGGGCTCACCGCTCTCGCGAGGCAGCCTGCTCGAGATCCACTGCCCCAGCGGTAGCTCCCGACTCGACGGTCGCCACGGCCAGCCGCAGCACAGCATTGAAGATCTGCGGACGCATCGCGGTGACGAGATGCGTGGTGCGGGGCACGACGATCAGCTCGGCGTGCGGCGCGAGCCGTCGGAAGAGGGCTTCGTTGACCCGCAGCTGATCCCATTGCCCGTTCACGAACCACAGCGGCACGCTGATGCGGGCAACGGCCGTGGCGAGATCGAGGGTCGCGAGATCCCGGAGCGCGGTGTCCTGGGTGTCGAGCGCATACCCTCCGGCTGCGAAGTCGGAGCGCGTCTCCTCGGGGATCGTCGCTTCGAGGATGCGCTTGGTGATCCACATCCCGCGGTCTGGCAGGCGGTCGACCGCCCGGGCGATGGCGCGATAGGCCGCGAGCCCGGCGCCGCGGGGGAGCGAGGTGCAGGACGCAGCCACCAGACCGGCGACTCTCGGCGCCGCGGCGCCGCCCACATAGGCGAGCGACAGCAGACCGCCCATCGAGTGCCCGACGAGAAGCACGGGCCCTCGCGCGGCAGCGTCGCGCACGGCGACGTCGATCGTGTGGAGCGCCTCGTGCAGGGTGAAGTCCTCGTCCATCCGCGTGCCGTGGCCGGGAAGATCGACAGCGACCGCGGGTATGCCCTGTTCCTCGAGGAATGCGAGCTGCGAGCGCCACATCGTCGCAGACGTGCGGATGCCGTGCACGAAGACGATCTGGACGTTCACGCCTTCAGCATAGAGAAAGGCGGGGCCGGTGGAAGAACCACCGACCCCGCCGCGAAGCCCTGACGAGTCAGGCTCCGAATGGATTACTTCTCGTATCCCACGTTCTCCACCGGCGTGATGCCGAAGAGGTCGAGACCCACGTAGGGCTCGGGCGTGAGGTTGGCGAGACCCTCCTTGACGGTCCAGATCTCCGGGCCGTTGAGGACCGGGATGACGCCCCAGGTCTTCGCGAAGATCTCGGACTCCATCTCCATGGCCTTCTTGGTCTGCTCGACCGGGTCGGAGATCGTCTCCAGCTCATCGTGGATCATCTTGTCGATCTCCTCGGTGCCGGTGCCCGAGAGGTTCAGGCCGCTGTCCGAGCAGTACAGCTGGCAGAACCAGGCAGCACCGAACGGGTCGGACGACGTGAAGTTGAGGAAGAAGATGTCACCGTTCTGCGTGGTGTAGTCCTCTGCGAAGTCCGCCGACGGGCGCTGGTCGATGACGACCTCGACACCGACCTCCTTCAGCTGCGCCTGAACCGCGAGCGTGCGGGCACGAGCGGTCTCGGTGTCGGAGTGGTTCGGGAACACGAGCGACAGACGCTCGCCGTCCTTCTCACGGATGCCGTCGGCACCGGCGACCCAGCCGGCCTCGTCGAGGAGCTTGTTGGCACCCTCGGTGTCGCCGTCCTTGCGGCCGGCTTCTTCCAGCGCGTTGATGTAGTTCGGCTGGAACGAGAACAGCGTGAGGGACCCGGCGGGCTCCTCGGTGTAGTTCAGACCGTTGAAGACGATGTCCTTGACCTGCTCGATGCTGATGGCCTCGAACACGGCCTTGCGGACCTCGAGGTCGGCCAGCACCGGGTTGGTCGAGTTCAGCGTGAAGATCGCGTTCGCGGTGGCCTGACCCTTGTAGGTCTTGACGCCTTCGAGGCCTTCGACCTGTGCGAGCAGCTCGGCGCTGCCGGTCTCGGCCATGTCGACCTCGCCGTTGCGCAGGGCGTTGACCGCAGCGGTCGGCTCCATCTGGATGAAGGAGACCTTGTCGAGCAGCGGAGCGTTGCCCCACCACTTCTCGTTCGGAACGAGCGTGACGACGCCACCGGTCTTGTCGAAGTTCTCGACCGTGTAGGGGCCAGCGCCCCACTCCGGGTGCCAGTCGCCGAGGAAGGCGGTGTTGAAGAGCTCAGGCGTGTTGACCGCCGGGTGCAGGAGCTGGGAGTAGACCATCTCGGGCCAGGCGAACTCGCCCTTGAAGGTGACGATGACGTCGCGGTCGTTCTCGCCGGCCTCGACGGACTCGATCTCCTTCCAGCCGTCGGTCGCGTTCGGCTGGTACTCCTCGTTCTCGCCGTTCTGGGCTTCCCAGGTGGCCTTGAACGCGGTGACGTCGATCGGCGTGCCGTCGTTCCAGACAGCCTTCTCGTTGACCTTGAAGTGCAGGACGGTCTTGCCGTCTTCGACACCGAAGGAGTAGTCGTCGAGGTACGCGTCGTTCTTCTTGACCGTGCCGTCAGGATCCATGAGCAGGATCTGCGGGCGGAACCACGTGCCGACCTGGGTGACGCGAGCGTCGCCGTCGCTGTGGAAGTAGTTCAGCTGCTCGGCGATGTTCGAGATCGGGATGCGGAGTTCGCCACCCTCTGCGAGGTTCTCACGGGGCTGCGGGTTGTAGTCCGCGCCTTCGACCGTCTGAGCTTCGCCTTCGCCGCTGTTGCCGCCGCCGTTGCCTGCCGGTGCACACCCGCTCATGACGAGTGCGAAGGCGGCGCCGAGAGCAGCGATGCCCATCAGCTTCTGATGCCGTTTCATGGTACTCCTTAGTGCCTGTCGGCCTTACTTGGGATAGGGGCAGACTAACCCCGCAACTCGCGGGCTAAACCCCAGGGACACGGAACCGTTACCGGACTGTGCACATCGATATGCGGATCAGCTGGCGGCGATCGCCTCGGCGTCGAAGCCCTCGACGGGGAGGATGATCCGCTCGCGCGTGCGCTCGATGTCGGGGTCGGGAATCGGGATCGCCGAGAGCAGCGCCTTCGTGTACGGATGCTGCGGATCGTCGAACACCTGATCCACGTCACCGTGCTCGACGAACGAGCCCTTGTACATCACCGCTACCCGGTCGGCGATGTGCCGCACGACCGCGAGGTCGTGGGCGACGAACAGGTACGACAGGCCGAGCTTCGCCTTCAGCTCGTCGAGCAGGTTGATCACGCCCGCCTGGATCGACACGTCGAGCGCCGATACGGGCTCATCGAGCACGACGATCTTGGGGTTCGTCGACAGGGCGCGGGCGATGCCGATGCGCTGACGCTGACCGCCCGAGAAGGCCTGGGGGAATCGATCGCTGTGCGCCGGGTCGAGACCGACGAGCCCCATGAGCTCTTCGACGCGGTCGAACACGTCGTCCTTGCTCATGCCGATCGCGAGCATCGGCTCCGCGATGATGTCCCACACCGTCATGCGAGGGTCGAGCGCCCCCATCGGATCCTGGAACACGATCTGGAGGTCGCGACGGATCCTGCGCTCCTCCGAACGGTTCTTGATGTCGGCGACGCTCGTGCCGCCGATCCGGATGTCGCCGTCCTCCTGGGTGACGAGGTCCATGATCTGCAACAGGGTCGTCGTCTTGCCGCTGCCCGACTCGCCAACGATCGCGAGGGTCTCGCCCTGGCGGATATCGAAGCTGATGCCCTTGACCGCGCGCACCTCGCCGACCTTGCGCTTGAAGAAGGCGCCCTTCATCAGCGGGAACGTCTTGTTCAGGTTGACGGCCTCGAGGGTGATCGGGCGATCTTCCCGCGGGACCTTGGCGAGAGAGCTCTCGGGGATCTCGGGGATCGGGAAGACCGGCAGGCCGCCGATTCTGCCGTCGTCGTCGATGTCGTTCGCACGGATGCACGCCACGGAGTGATCCGAGTGGCCGCTCGTGGTGATGGGCAGCAGGTCGGGCTCGCGCTCACGGCACGCGTCGATCGCGATCGGGCAGCGCGCCGCGAAGGGGCACGCGTCCGGCAGGTTGATCAACAGCGGCGGGTTGCCCTTGATCGGGATCAACGGCACCTTCTCGGTCTTGTCGACGCGGGGGATCGCACCGAGAAGGCCGATCGAGTAGGGCATCCGAGTGCGGTAGAAGAGCTCGCGCACGGGCGCCTGCTCGACGGGCTTGCCCGCATACATCACGAGCACGTCGTCGGCGGTCTTCGCGACCACGCCCATGTCGTGCGTGATGATCATCATCGCGGCGCCGGTCTCCTCCTGCGCCTTCTCCATGAGCTCGAGGATCTGCGCCTGGATGGTGACGTCGAGCGCGGTGGTCGGCTCGTCGGCGATGATCAGCTTCGGGTCGTTGGCCATCGCGATGGCGATCACGACGCGCTGACGCATGCCGCCCGAGAACTCGTGCGGGAACGCCTTCATGCGGCGTTCGGCCTCGGGGATCCCCACGAGCTTCAGCAGCTCGACCGAGCGGTCCCACGCCTCCTTCTTCGACAGTCGACGATGCACCGTCAACGCCTCGATCAGCTGGTCACCGATCGTGAAGACCGGGGTGAGCGAGGTCAGCGGGTCTTGGAAGACCATGGCCATGCCGTTGCCGCGGATCACCGAGAGCTGCTTGTCGGACTTGCCGAGCAGCTCCTGGCCGTCGTAGATGATCGAGCCGGTGACCTTGGCGTTGTCGTCGAGCAGGCCCATGATCGCGAGCGAGGTGACGGATTTGCCCGAGCCGGACTCGCCGACGATGCCGAGCGTCTTGCCCGCTTCGAGATCGAACGAGACGCCACGGACGGCGTCGACGCGACCCGCTTCGGACGGGAAGCTGACCTTGAGGTCGCGGACGGAAAGGACAGTACTCATGCGCGACCTCCAGCCGCCGAGGTCGGATCGAGGGCGTCGCGCAGACCGTCGGCGATGAGAGCCATCGAGACGGTGAGCAGCGTCAGCGCCGCCGCGGGGAAGTAGAACAGCCACGGAGCACTCACGAGCGTGCTCGAGCCGTAGCCGATGAGCGCGCCGAGCGAGACATCCGGCAGCTTCACACCGAACCCGAGGAACGACAGGGCGGTCTCGGTGAGTACCGCCGAGACGACGCCGAGGGTGAAGTTGATCACCAGCAGCGAGCCGATGTTCGGCAGCATGTGGCGGACGACGATGCGCATGCCCGACAGGCCGGCGTAGCGGGCGGCGTGGACGTACTCACGTTCGCGGATCGACAGCGAGAGCGTCCAGATGACCCGCGCGGGGAAGAACCAGCCGACGATGAAGATCATCACGAGCGAGATCACGAGCCAGTTTCCGCCGGCGTCGTTCGAGATCATCGCGAGGATGAGGAAGTTCGGCACCACCATCATGAAGTGGATGATGGCGAGCATCACGCGCTCGTAGCGTCCGCCGAAGTATGCGGCGGTCGCACCGACGATGGCCGAGACCACGGTGGTGCCGATCGCCACCAGCGCAGCGATCATCATGGAGCGCTGGAGACCCACCGCGACCTGGGCGAAGTTGTCGTTGCCCGATCCGTTCGTCCCGAACCAGTGCTCGGCCGACGGGCCCGTGCGCAGCGCGAGGAAGTCGAGGTCGGTGTGCGAATACGGCGAGATCAGCGGACCGACGATGGCGAAGACCACCAGCAGAGCGAGGATGACGACGCCGATCAGCGCGCCGCGGTTGCGCATGAAGCGACGCGTGTAAAGCGTCAGCATCGAGGTGCGCTTGCGGTTCTTCGGCTTGTCTGCGATCTCGGGGGAGACCCCGATGCTTTCCAGAGCCATCAGCTCACCCGCACTCTCGGATCGAGGACGACCACGGCGATGTCGGCGAGGATCGCGCCGATCGCCGTCATCAGGGCGCCGAATGCCGCGACCGCGACGACGCCGTGGATGTCGTTGTTGTTGAGGGTCTGGATGAAGTAGCGCCCCATCCCGTTCCAGTTGAAGATCGTCTCCGTCAGCACCGCACCGGTGAAGACCGCCGGGATCGTGAACGCGACCTGTGTCGTGACGGGGATCAGCGAGGTCCGCAGCGCGTGCTTGCGGATCGCCTGCTGCTTGGTCAGCCCCTTCGCCCGCGCCGTGCGCACGTAGTCGGCCTTGATGTTGTCGAGCAGCAGCGAGCGCTGCAGGAAGTGGATGCCCGCATACCCCGTCAGGACCAGGGCCAGCGTGGGGAGGGTCAGATGCTGCAGCACATCTATGAGGACGGGGAAGAAGCCCTCCACCCCCTGACTGGACGAACCCACGACGTAGAAGACGGTCGTGCCGACCGCGTTGTTGAAGTTGATCGCCAGCAGGACCAGAGCGAAGCCGGCGACGACGGTCGGGATGTTCATCGTGATGATGCTGGTGCCCTGACCGATGCGATCGGCGAGCTTGTACTGCCGCGAGGCGGTGTACACGCCGAGGGCGATGCCGAGGATCGTCGTGATGATCGTCGCACCGAGGACGAGCTCCGCACTGATCCAGACGCGGTAGGCGACCTGCTCGTTGATGGACTCGCCGGTCGGGCTGAGGCCCCAGTTCCAGTGGAAGAGGATGTTGGAGAACCAGGTCCACCACCGCTCGAGCAGGGGAACCGACTCGCTGAGGTTGCGCGGACGCAGGAGCCCGTCGATCTGTTCTGGGGAGAGAGGAGGACGCCGTCCGACGTAGTTGTTCTCGGGGTCGAGGTACAGCCACGCGAGGAAGTAGGTGATGTTCGTCGCGATGACGATCATCAGCACCCAACCCAGCAGGCGGCGCAACAGATACTTGATCAAGGTGATGATTCTTTCTCTTTTACAGACGCGCGCGGGTTTTGCCGACGCAACGCTGAGCCGGGAAGACAGTCAATCACCATCAGCCGATCTGCGCGACACGACGCCTGCACGTGGTCTGTGACGGAGTCTTATCGCTCACGGGATCCGGTGTCACGGATGGCTCCCGGGCAACCTCGGCAGAATATCACCGGATCACACGAAGCGGGCATTAGCCTCGCCTCACCGTAGAATCGTCAGGACATGTCACCACGCGCCCTCACTCCGCTTCAGCCTGCCGCGACGCCTTCGGCGCAGATCCGCAATTTCTGCATCATCGCGCACATCGACCACGGCAAGTCGACTCTCGCCGACCGCATGCTCCAGATCACCGGCGTGGTCTCGGACCGAGACATGCGTGCGCAGTACCTCGACCGCATGGACATCGAGCGCGAGCGCGGCATCACGATCAAGAGCCAGGCCGTGCGGATGCCGTGGGAGATCGACGGCGAGACCTTCGCGCTCAACATGATCGACACCCCCGGCCACGTCGACTTCACCTATGAGGTGTCGCGCTCTCTCGCCGCGTGCGAGGGAGCCATCCTGCTCGTAGACGCCGCACAGGGCATCGAGGCCCAGACTCTCGCCAACCTCTATCTGGCGCTCGAGAACGACCTGCACATCATCCCGGTGCTGAACAAGATCGACCTGCCGGCGGCTGACCCCGACAAGTACGCGAAGGAGCTGGCATCCCTCATCGGTGGCAAGCCCGAAGACGTGCTGCGCGTCTCGGGCAAGACCGGCGTGGGGGTCGAGGAGCTGCTCGACCGCCTGGTCAAGGAGATCCCGGCACCCGTGGGCGACGCCGACGCGCCTGCCCGAGCCATGATCTTCGACTCCGTCTACGACGCGTACCGCGGTGTCGTCACCTACGTCCGCATGATCGACGGCAGCCTGTCGCCCCGCGAGCGCATCCAGATGATGTCCACGGGTGCTACCCACGAGGCGCTCGAGGTCGGCGTGTCGAGTCCCGAGCCGGTGCCGACCAAGGGTCTGGGTGTCGGCGAGGTCGGCTATCTCATCACGGGCGTGAAGGACGTGCGGCTCTCCAAGGTCGGCGACACCGTCACGACGGCGCGCAGGCCCGCAACCGAGGCCCTCGCCGGCTACACCGATCCCAAGCCGATGGTGTTCTCGGGGGTCTACCCGATCGACGGCAGCGACTACGCGGAGCTCCGCGAGGCGCTCGACAAGCTCAAGCTCTCCGACGCCTCGCTGCAGTACGAGCCTGAGACGTCGGTCGCGCTCGGTTTCGGTTTCCGCTGTGGGTTCCTCGGTCTTCTGCACCTCGAGATCATCACCGAGCGGCTCGAGCGTGAGTTCGGTCTCGACCTCATCACCACCGCACCCAGCGTGATCTACGAGGTGCTCACGAGCGACACGGGCGAGACCGTGACGGTCACGAACCCGAGCGAGTACCCTGACGGGCGCATCGGTTCGGTGTCGGAGCCCATGGTCAAGACGGCCATCCTGCTGCCGAAGGACTACGTCGGCACCGTGATGGAGCTGTGCCAGTCGCGTCGCGGAGCACTGCTGGGCATGGAGTACTTCTCCGAGGAGCGCGTCGAGCTCCGCTACATGATGCCGCTCGGTGAGATCGTCTTCGACTTCTTCGATCAGCTCAAGTCGAAGACCCAGGGCTATGCCTCGCTCGACTACGAGCCCGCCGGACAGCAGGAGGCGGACCTGGTCAAGGTCGACATCCTCCTGCAGGGTGACAAGGTCGACGCGTTCAGCTCGATCGTGCACCGCGACAAGGCGTACGCCTACGGCACGCTGATGACGGAGCGACTGCGCAAGCTGATCCCTCGCCAGAACTTCGAGGTGCCGATCCAGGCCGCCATCGGCGCCAGGATCATCGCCCGTGAGACGATCAGGGCGCTCCGCAAGGACGTGCTCGCCAAGTGCTACGGCGGTGACATCAGCCGTAAGCGCAAGCTCCTCGAGAAGCAGAAAGAGGGCAAGAAGCGCATGAAGATGGTCGGTCGGGTCGAGGTGCCGCAGGAGGCGTTCATCGCCGCGCTCTCCGGCGACGTCGAGGGCAAGGACAAGAAGTAGGAGCCCGCGAGCCGAGCGTCTTCGGCGCGTGGGGGCGATCGTCCAGGGAACGGGAAGTAGGCTGGAAATCATGCGGCGCGGGACTTTCCGAGACGACACGGTTGACTATGCGGCCGTGGGTGCGACCCACGCGCCCGATCTGATGCAGTACCCGCCGGAGCGCAGCATCCCGGCGGAGAACTCCTGGCGGATCGGCAGCGGCCCCGAACGCTTCCAGTCCGCGGGCGAGGCACTGCTCAGCTGGACTGCGCAGCGCGCGTCCGGGCTCAGTGTCGAAGACGTGCGCCCCGCGCCAGGGCCGGCCTACGCCGGCGTCAGCTTCGACGCCGAGGGCACGCCGATCGCTCCGAGCAAGAACGACGTCGAACAGCGCTTCGATGCGGAGGGCACACCGTTCGCGGGTCCGGGGATGACCTTGCGCCTGCACGGCCGGGTCGCGAGCATGCGAGCGGATGCCGAGCTGCGTGTGATCTCCGTGACCGAGGAGAAGCGTCGGATCGGCTTCGTGCTCGGCACCGTCGGTGGGTCCGTCGTGCGCGGTGAGGAATCCTTCGACATCGACTGGCGCGAGGACAATGACGAGGTCTGGTTCACGGTGCGAGCGTTCGACGCGCCGAACTCTCTGCTCTACAGGGTCGTCCCCGCTCTCGTGAAGCGCCGCCGCCGTGAGCTGTTCGCACGCTATCTGCGGGCGATCTCGCCGCTGTACGCGACTCCGGTCTGATGGCCGCACCTCTCTGATGGCCGGCCCGCTTCCCCTCGGCGATCCGGCACCGGCCGACGGCCGCCTTCCGTCCGATCTGCCGGTCGATCCGTCCGCAGCCTTCTCCGCCTATCTGCACGTCCCGTTCTGCCGGGTGCGCTGCGGCTACTGCGACTTCAACACCTACACCTCTGGAGAACTCCGCGGTGCGAAGCAGGAGGACTACGCCTCGACGCTGATCACGGAGATCGACCTCGCCAGGCGAGTGCTCTCGGATGCCGGCGCGCTGCGCCCGATGGACACGGTGTTCTTCGGAGGTGGCACCCCCACCTTGCTGCCGGCGGGCGATCTCGCCCGGATGCTCGACGCCGCGACAGACGCGTTCGGTCTGGTCGACGGCGCCGAGGTCACGGTGGAGGCGAATCCCGATACGGTGACGCCCGAGGTCGCTCGAATCCTGGCGGACGCCGGCGTCACCCGGCTGTCGATCGGCATGCAGTCGGCGGTCCCCCATGTGCTCGCTGCCCTCGACCGCACTCACCGTCCGGAGAACGTGACGACCGCTGTCGCAGCCGCGAAGGATGCGGGTCTCGCAGTCAGTGTCGACCTCATCTACGGAGCACCGGGGGAGTCGCTCGACGACTGGGAGACGTCGCTCGATGCGGCCCTCGCGTTCGAGTCGGACCACATCTCGGCCTACGCGCTGATCATCGAGGACGGCACGAAGCTCGCGCGGCAGATCCGTCGAGGTGAGGTGCCGATGCCGGACGACGACCTGCAGGCCGACATGTACGAGCTCGCCGATGCGCGTCTCGCAGCGGCGGGCTTCGACTGGTACGAGATCAGTAACTGGTCGCGAAGCGTCGAGCAGCGCTCGCGACACAACCTCGCGTACTGGCGCGGGAGCGACTGGTGGGGTTTCGGTCCCGGCGCGCACAGCCATGTGGCTGGTCTGCGCTGGTGGAACGTGAAGCACCCGGCCGCGTACGCTCAGCGTCTCGCGGCTTCGGAGTCACCGGCAGCGGGCACCGAGCGACCGGACGAGAAGTCCAGGACGCTGGAGCGGATCCTGCTTCTGAGCCGCATCCGCGAGGGGATCGCCGTCGCCGACCTGCAGCCGGACAAGCGCACCAGGGTCGCGGGTCTGATCGCAGACGGTCTCGTCGATGCCGGCGCCGCAGTGCGCGGACGAGTGCAACTCACTCTGCGCGGTCGGCTGCTCGCCGACGCCGTGGTGCGCGAGCTCACCGACTGAGCAGAGACCCGGGCTACGGAAGCAGGTCGAGCGCGTCCGTGCGACGCTGCGGCACCGTGGCGCTGTCCGTGTCGAACAGGCGCGTGTTCCGCTCCGGGCCGAATACCGGCCACCCGGGGTCACCGGTCTTGATGAACGAGATCCACGCCGAGTGCATCTCGTCTGCGAGGTTCTGCGGCGCATCGGTCCCGGCGAGCCGCTGCGCTTCGGGGTCGCCGAGACGGTCGAAGACGAAGCCCAGTTCCAGCGCGTGCGCGGCACGGAGATCTCGAACCGGACTCCGCCAGGCGAACTCGTAGACAAAGGTCGGCGCCGTGCGCGCCCGGGCCAGTCGGGTCAGGGGCGCGCGCAGCATGATGTCGGTCGCGAGCTGGCCGAAGTTCTCGCCGGTGGTCGCGCCGGGGAAGGCCGACCGATAGGCCGCCACCGCTCGGCGGGGGATCCGCAGAGCGAGGCGTGCCAGCAGCAGTTTCATCTCGCTGATCCCGGCGAGGGCCGCGGGCGGGAACCAGAGCCGGTACTCGTCGGTATTGCTCCCGATGAGGAGCGGCACGTCGGTGTCGGCGAGCACCTCATGCGGCGACCGGGGCAGCGACCCGGCATCCACCGCGAACTGGAACCCGGGGGCTCCGCCGAGCGGAGACGACCCTGCGGCCTGCTGTAGCCGTGCCTCGAGCAGCTGCTCGGGGGAGATCGTCGCGAAGCTCGCTCGGTCGGCGGCGACCTCGAGCCGCTTCGCGAGCTGGGCGGTCACGCGGCCGGCCTTCTTCGCCGTCTGCGCTTCGAGAGGCCCTGATTCGATGATGGCCCGAGCGATCTGCGCACGCGACGATTCACTCGCGAGCAGTCCCGCGACGATCGCACCGCCCGCGGACTCGCCCATGACCGTGATCTGTCCGGCATCTCCGCCGAACGAGGCGATCTCGCTGTGCACCCAGGCGAGGCCCGCCGCAGCGTCCTGCAATCCGAGGTTCCGGGGAGCGTCGTCGAGAACGGAAAATCCTTCGGAGCCCAGTCGGTAGTTGATCGAGGCGAAGACGATCCCGGCACGCGCGAACCCGGCGCCGTCGTACAACGGCAGCGCCGCGGTGCCTCGCTCGAGCGCGCCACCGTGGATCCAGAGGACGACCGGGGCTCGGTCGGCATCCCGCGGCGCCCAGATGTTGACGGAGAGGATGTCCTCACCGGGGATCTCCACCGAGCCCAGCAGCTCGCCTATGGCACCGGCGTACGGAAGCTGGGGTGCGGTGGGTCCGAATGCCGTGGCATCGCGGATGCCGGCCCACGAGAGAGCCGGCTGAGGCTCACGGAAGCGGTTCGGCCCGAACGGCGCCGCCGCGTACGGGATGCCGAGGAAGCGCCGAACGCCGTCGATGGCCTCGCCACGCACGATTCCGGCAGACACGGCGACCTGTGGGGCGACACTCATGGGCTCATCGTATGGCGATCAGCACCTGGTCGGCGTCGGCGGGTAGAATTGGCACTCGTAGCCAGTGAGTGCCAAGAGGAGGGAGTCGCGATGGTCAGTGAAAGAGGCCTTCAGGTTCTCCGCGCGATCGTGCAGGACTACGTCGAGACCCACGAGCCCGTCGGCAGCAGGTCGATCGTCGACCGCTACTCGTTCGGCGTGTCCGCGGCGACGATCCGCAACGACATGGCTCTTCTCGAAGACGAAGAGCTGATCGCCGCCCCGCACACCTCTTCCGGCCGAGTTCCCACAGACAAGGGCTATCGGGTCTTCGTCGACCACCTCGCGCAGTTGCGGCCGCTCTCGGTCGCCCAGCGCACGGCCATCGAATCCTTCCTCACCGCACCCTCCGACCTCGACGACCTGATGGTGCGCACCGTCCGTGTGCTCACGCAGCTCACGGGCCAGGTCGCTCTCGCACAGTACCCGTCGTTCGCCCGCGCGCATCTGACGCATCTCGAGCTCGTGGCGCTCGCTCCCAATCGACTGCTCATCGTGCTCGTCACCGACGCGGGCGGCGTCTCACAGCGGATCGCGCCCTTGCCCGTCGACGTCGACGACGCCGACATGGCCCTGCTCCGTGCGCGCCTGTCGGCGCTGATCACCGGCAGGGCGGTGAGCGATGCGGCCGAGCGGCTGCAGACGCTCCTGACCGACGACGACCACACGCACGACATCGTGCTCCGCGCACTCGCGACGATCGTGATCGACGAACTCGGCGCCTTCCGCCAGGAGCGCCTGGTGATGGCAGGCGCGGCCACCTTGGCTCGCCGTGAGCAGGACTTCCGCGGCAGCATCCATCCCATCCTCGAGGCGATCGAGGAGCAGGTGACGCTGCTGCGCCTGATGAGCGAGATGGAGGCGGACTCGCATGGGCTCGCCGCCAGCATCGGCACGGAGAACGCGTCTTTCGGACTCGGCGAGGCGTCGATCGTGGCCAGCAACTACGCCGCTCCCAGCGGCACGGCGCGCGTCGGCGTGATGGGGCCGACGCGCATGGACTATCCGAGCAATCTCGCGGCGGCACGGGCAGTGGCCCGCTACCTGTCTCGGATGCTCGACGAAGACGAGGCGGCCCGCTGACGCGGCCGCCCAGATGACAGCACACGCAGAAGGGCCATTGTGGCAGACCACTACGAGGTACTCGGCGTCTCTCGCGACGCCTCCACCGACGAGATCAAGAAGGCGTACCGACGCCTCGCCCGTCAGCTCCACCCCGACGTGAACCCGGGTGACGACGCCGCAGAGCGTTTCAAGCTCGTGACGCACGCCTACGACGTTCTGAGCGACGACGACTCCCGTCGCCGGTACGACATGGGCGGGGGAGACGGAGCAGCGAACGACTTCGGCGGCTTCGGCGGCTTCGGCGACATCTTCGAGACGTTCTTCGGCGCAGGGCAGGGCGGCGGACGCGGTGCGCGGCCGCGCTCGCGTCGGGAACGCGGCCAGGACGCGCTGGTGCGGGTGAACCTCGATCTCGGCGACGTGGTCTTCGGAGCGCATCGCGACATCGAGGTCGACACGGCCGTGCTGTGCGAGACCTGCAACGGCTCGTGCTGTCAGGAGGGGACGTCGCCCGTCACCTGCGACATCTGCGGCGGCTCCGGTCACGTTCAGCGTCAGGTGCGGAGCCTGCTCGGCAACGTCGTGACGTCTCAGCCCTGCGGCACCTGCGAAGGCTACGGCACCACCATCCCGTACCCGTGCGGAACCTGCGGAGGACAGGGGCGGGTGCGGTCCCGCCGCACTGTGTCCCTCGACATCCCCGCCGGCGTCGAGACCGGTCTGCGTCTGCAGCTTCCCGGGTCCGGCGAGGTCGGCAAGGCCGGTGGCCCGAACGGCGATCTGTACGTCGAGGTCTCCGTCAACCCGCATCCTTCGTTCAGCCGTGACGGCGACGACCTGCTCGCCACGCTCGAGGTGTCGATGCCTGATGCTGTCCTCGGCACCGAGACCACGATCCAAGGACTCGACGGCGAGGTCGATCTCGAGATCCGCTCGGGCGTGCAGTCGGGCGACGTCCTGACCATCAAGGGTCGCGGCATCACCCCTCTGCGGGGAAACCAGCGCGGCGACCTGCGCGTCGGCGTGCAGGTGGTCACGCCCACGAAACTGGATTCGGCGCAGCGCGCGCTGATCGAGGACTTCGCGAAGAAGACCAAAGCACCGGGCCCGCAGCTCGCGCAGTTCCAGCAGGGACTGTTCTCGAAGCTCCGCGACCGCTTCCGTTCGCACTGATCCGGGCGGCCCTCATGGCACTCCATTTCCTCGTCGAGAACTCGTCGGATGCCGCGGTCGGCGATCTGGTGTCGCTCACCGGCGCGGAGGCGAAGCACGCCGCAGTCGTCAGGCGGCTCCGCGTCGGTGAAGCGGTCACCGTCGGAGACGGCTCGGGTGTCTGGCTCACGGGCGTCGCAGAGGAGGTGTCGCCGTCTCGCGTCGACGTCCGTGTGTCGGAGCGGTCCGCCGATCCCGCACCCACTCCTCGTCTCGTCCTCGTGCAGGCGCTCGCGAAGGGTGATCGCGACGAGCTCGCAGTGCAGGCCGCCTGCGAGCTCGGCGTCGACGAGATCGTGCCGTGGCAGGCGAGCCGCAGCATCTCCAGATGGGAGGGCGCCAAGGCCCTCAAGGGCCGAGAGCGCTGGGCGACCATCGTCCGCGAGGCCGCCAAGCAGGCGCACCGTGCCTGGGTGCCTGAGGTGTCGGCTCCCGCGTCGACCGCAGACCTCGTGAAGCGCGCGTCTTCCGAGCGCGTGCTGCTGCTCGACCCGAGCGCGACCACCCGGTTGTCGGAGCTCGAGCCCGACGGTCGAGACATCGTGCTCGTCGTCGGACCGGAGGGCGGCATCGCGGACGACGAGCTGACGAAGCTGTCCGACGCCGGTGCCGAGCGCGTGCTGCTCGGAGACACGGTGCTGCGCACCTCGACGGCCGGCCCCGCAGCCATCGCGGTCCTGTCCGTGGCGCTCGGGCGCTGGTGATCTCGCGACGGGCCCTGCCAGGCTGCGGTCAGTAGACTGGGAACATGTCCGAACCCTCGATCTTCACGCTCATCCTGAACGGCGACATCCCGGGTGAGATCCTGCTGGACACCGACCGCGTGTTCGCGATCCGCGACATCGATCCGCAGGCGCCGCTGCACGCGCTCGTGATCCCGAAGACCGAGGACTATCGCGACGTCACCGAGCTCGCTCAGGGCGATCCTGGGCTTCTCGCCGAGATGGTCGCCGTCGCGAAGCAGCTCGCCGCAGAGCATGCCAACGGCGAGTATCGCCTCATCTTCAACAACGGCGCGAGCGCCGCCCAATCCGTCTTCCACGTGCACGCCCATGTGCTCGGCAATATCGAGGAGAACAAGCTCGTTGGCTTCTGACGAAAACGACCCTGTCACCGCATCCGACACCGCTGTCGAGAAGATCTACGCCGACGGCGTCGCCATGGTGCAGCTGCTCGGACCGCAGGACCGCCTGCTGCGGATGCTCGAGAAGGAGCATCGCGACGTGCAGGTCCTCGTCCGCGGCAACGAGATCACTCTCACCGGCTCGGCGGATGCCGTCGCGAAGGCCAAGAACCTCGTCGACGAGCTGATGACGATGACCAAGGCCGGCCACGACCTCGCTCCGAGTGATGTCACGAGTTCGGCTCGCATGCTCCGCAACGACGGAGGACCGCGCCCGAGCGAGGTGCTCGGCGAGGCGATCCTGTCGACCCGCGGCAAGGTCATCCGACCGAAGACCCTGGGCCAGAAGGAGTACGTCGACGCGATCGAGGAGAACACGATCGTGTTCGGCATCGGTCCGGCCGGAACGGGCAAGACCTACCTGGCGATGGCGAAGGCCGTCCAGGCGCTGCAGCGCAAGGAGGTCACGCGGATCATCCTGACGCGTCCCGCAGTCGAAGCAGGCGAACGGCTCGGCTTCCTCCCCGGAACGCTCACCGACAAGATCGACCCCTACCTGCGTCCGCTCTACGACGCGCTCAACGAGATGATGGACCCCGAGATCGTGCCTCGTCTGATGGCGACGGGGACGATCGAGGTCGCACCGCTCGCGTACATGCGCGGACGGACGCTGAACGACTCGTTCGTGGTTCTCGACGAGGCGCAGAACACGACGCCCGAGCAGATGAAGATGTTCCTGACTCGTCTCGGCTTCGGCTCGAAGATGGTTGTCACGGGCGACATCACCCAGGTCGACCTCCCGCAGGGATCCTCTGGGCTCCGCCTCGTGACTCGCGTGCTCGACGGCATCGACGACATCCACTTCGCGCGACTCACGAGTGAGGACGTGGTGCGTCACTCTCTTGTCGGCCGCATCGTCGACGCGTACAGCGAGTACGACGAGCGCCGCACGGCGCAGCGTTTCGAGCGCGAGCAGGCGGCGGAGTTCGCCAATCGCGCAGAGCGACGCGGCGCGCAGAGACCAGGGCCCCGAGACCGGACGCCGAAACGAGGCCTCTCCTGATGAAACGAGCACAGCCATGATCGAGATCAACAACGAGTCAGCGATCGATGTCGACGAGACCGTGCTGCAGCGACTCACCGACTTCAATCTCGCCCAGATGCACGTGAGCCCGGATGCCGAGGTCGCGATCGTCCTCGTCGACGAGGGTGCCATGGAGGCCCTCCATGTGCAGTGGATGGATGAGCCGGGCCCTACCGACGTGCTCAGCTTTCCGATGGATGAGCTGCGCCCCGGCACCGAAGACCGCCCCACAGCGCCGGGGCTGCTCGGAGACATCGTGCTGTGCCCTCAGGTCGCGGAGGCCCAGGCGCAGGCGGCCGGCCACACGCTCATGGACGAGCTGATCCTGCTCACCACGCACGGGCTGCTGCACCTCCTCGGCTTCGACCACGCCGAGCCCGAAGAGGAGCGCGAGATGTTCGGACTGCAGAAGGAGCTCATCCAGGGCTTCGCCGCGGCTGAACGTCGACGATGACCGCGGCTCTCCTGCTCGCAGGCGCCGTCCTGCTCGTCGCCTTCGGCGGACTCATGGCGGCGATCGACGCGGCCTTCGGCGTCACGTCGCGCTCGGATATCGAGGAGATGGGCGCCGAGGGGCGCAACGGCCCTCAGCTGGTGCGAATCGCGGCTGACCCGGACGCACACGTCAACGCCGTCGCGTTCATCCGCGTGCTCGCGGAGACGGCTGCCGCCGTGCTCGTCACGGTCGCGTTCAGCATCCTGTTCGACAACATCTGGTGGGCGATGCTCGCCGCGGCCCTGCTGATGACGGGCATCAGCTTCGTGCTGGTGGGGGCGAGCCCTCGCTCCTTCGGCCGGCACCACGCCGAGGGGATGCTCCGTGCGAACGCGCGGATCGTCCGTGGGCTTCGCATCATCCTCGGTCCGCTCGCCCAAGGGCTGGTGGTTCTCGGCAACCGAGTGACCCCCGGACGCGGACGCAGCACTTTCACCTCCGAGGAGCAGCTGCTCAGCATGGTCGACGAGGCCGCCTCTAACGACCTGATCGAGGCCGACGATCGCGACCTCATCCACTCGGTCTTCGACTTCACCGATCAGTTCGTCCGCGCGGTGATGGTGCCGCGCACCGAGATGGTGACGGTCGACGCGACTGCGACGACGAGCGAGGCGATGACGCTGTTCCTGCAGCGTGGCGTGTCGCGCATGCCGGTGGTCGACGACGACGCCGATGACGTCGTCGGCGTGCTGTATCTGAAAGACCTCGTGCTGTTCGCCTTCCGTGATGAGAACGCCTGGCGCACCGCGTCCATCCGTCCCATCTCGCGGCCGGCGACTTTCGTGCCCGAGTCCATGCGCGCCGAGACGCTGCTTCAGCAGATGAAGCGCGACGCCGTGCACGTATGCCTCGTGATCGACGAGCACGGCGGCATCTCCGGACTCGTGACGCTGGAGGACCTCATCGAGGAACTCGTGGGCGAGATCTCCGACGAGTACGATCAGGTATCGGCCGAGGTCGTCGAACTGGGCGACGGACGCTACCGCGTGAGTTCCCGACTCTCGCTGGAGGACGTCGGCGACCTGTTCGGCCTCGAACTCGAGGACGAGGACGTGGACTCCATCGGCGGGCTGCTGGGCAAGGCACTCGGCCAGGTTCCGCAACCAGGATCCACAGCGACGGTGGAGGGACTGACCCTCACCGGCGGCGCGTCTCGAGGGCGAGGCCGTGGAATCGCGACCGTGTTCGTCGAACGCGCCGCAGACGATGCGGGACACACCGCAGATGAGAGAGACGGAAACGATGACTGAGCAGACGCGGAGCGGGTTCGTGACCTTCGTGGGGCGGCCCAACGTCGGAAAGTCCACTCTCACGAACGCGCTGGTGGGGGAGAAGATCGCGATCACCAGCGAGAAGCCGCAGACGACTCGTCGGGCGATCCGTGGAATCGTGAACCGCCCGGAGGGACAGCTCGTCATCGTCGACACCCCCGGCATCCACAAGCCCCGCACACTTCTGGGTGAGCGCTTGAACGACCTCGTCGAGCAGGTGCTCGGTGACGTCGACGTGATCGGCTTCTGCGTGCCGGCGACCGAGAAGGTCGGTCCGGGCGATCGCCGCATCGCGGCCTCGCTCGATGGATATCGCCGGGCCAAGAAGATCGCGATCGTCACCAAGACGGATGCCGCAGGGCGCGACGAGATCACCGAACGCCTCCTGGAGGTCGACGCACTGCGCGAGGACTGGGACGCAGTGATCCCGATCTCCGCGCTCACGAACGATCAGCTCGAGGTCCTCGCCGATGAAGTCCTCGCCCTCATGCCGGCGGGGCCCGCTCTCTACGGCGAGGGAGTCACGACCGACGAGTCGGAAGAGGACCGCATCGCCGAGATGATCCGGGAGGCGGCGCTCGACGGTGTTCGCGACGAGCTTCCCCACTCGATCGCGGTCGTGATCGACGACATCGCCCCCCGCGAGGGAACCGACCTGACCGATGTGCACGCGTCGATCGTGGTGGAGCGCGACAGCCAGAAGGCGATCATCATCGGCCACAAGGGCAAGCGTCTGGCCGACGTCGGACGCCGTGCTCGCGTCGGCATCGAAGAGCTCCTCGGCACTCGCGTGTTCCTCGGGCTTCATGTGAAGGTCGCGAAGGAATGGCAGCGCGACCCGAAGCAGCTCGGACGTCTCGGATTCTGATGGCGCGCCACTGGATCGCCACCTCGTGGGGCTCGCCTGATGCCTGGCAGTTCGTCGAGTACGAGGTGCCGAGTCCAGGCCCAGGTGAGGTCACCATCCGTGTGCGCGCCGCCGGAGTGAACCCGGCGGATGCGAAGCATGTAGCGGCGGCCAGTCCTGGCGCCGAACTGCCGGTGCCGATCGGCTACGAGGTCTCGGGTGAGATCACGGCGCTCGGACCGGACACGAGGATCGGGTCGGGTGAAGCCGCGGTCGGCGACGAGGTCGTCGCGTTCCGCGTGAGGGGCGGGTACGCCACTGAGCTGACGATCCCGGCGGAGAAGGCCTTCAAGAAGCCGACCACACTCACGCATCCTGAGGCGGCGAATCTGCTTCTCGCCGGCACCACGGCGGCGGAGATGCTGAGTGTGACGGGTGTCGCTCCCGGCGAGACGATCCTGTTGCACGGCGCCTCCGGCGCGGTCGGGGTGAGCGTGCTTCAGCAGGCGGCGCTGCGCGGCATCCGGGTGATCGGCACCTCCAGCGTCGGCAGGTTCGATGTCGTCGAGCGATTCGGTGGCATTCCCGTGAGCTATGGATCCGGCCTCGCCGATAGGGTCCGAGATGCCGCAGCCGGGGAGCGCATCTCTGCGGGGCTCGATGCCGTGGGCACCGACGAAGCCGTCGACGTCTCGCTCGAACTCGTCGCCGACCGTGCCCGCATCGTGACGATCGCCGCTTTCGGAAGGGCGAACAGCGACGGCATCCTGGCGATCGCCGGATCGATGCCAGACAGCGCGCGCTTCCGAGATGCCGTTCGAGGACGACTGGTCGCGCTCGCGCAGGCTGGAGAGCTGGTCGTCCCGCTGGCAAGGACCTTCACGCTGGAGGATGCGCCGTCAGCGCTCGCGTTCCTCGCCGACGGGCACCCGGGCGGCAAGCTCGCACTGATCCCGTCGGACTAGTCGATCTCGCGCAGCGCCGAGGTCACGAACACGACTCCGTCGCCGTAGGTGGAGTCGACGGCATCCTGCAGAGTTCCGTCATCCCAGACGACCTGGATCCAGACATACCCGCGCTCGGTCCAGACGGTGAGTGCTTCGGTACCGAGAGACGCCGCGAGCTCGTCCCGTACCCGCACGAGGTCGCCTTCAGCAGTAGTCCCCTCGATTCCTGCGGACGGGTCTTCAGGTCGGATCGGGTCGTACAGCGCGAGCATGATCGGGGGGTCGGAGACGGCGTACCGCTCGCCGTCATAGATCCCGTAGACGGCGTACGTCCCCAAGGTGGTGTCACCGCTGGTCTCGCTGCCGTCCACGTCGTCCCAGGTCCATCCGTCGAGCGGAATCCCCGAGCACTGTGGAGGGGCCGACTCTGCGACGATGCCGAGACACAGCTGCGGCTCACCCGCGGCGTCGAGCACTGTGCCGGTGCCGATCACCCGCCCCTCGGGAGGCGCGATGCTCGCGGCGTCCCAGGCGAGCGGGCCGGCGTCGGTCGGTGCGGGGGAGGCGCCGGAACCTGCGGCGCATCCGGCGATGCAGAGCACGCCAGCGAGGGCGGCTGCGGCGAGAAGCATGCGACTGTGCGTTGTGCTCATGCCTGACAGTGTCTCGCCTCGCATGATCGTCTCACGCTCGGTCCGACGGGAATCCGCATCCCTGCTACCATGGCCGCATGCCTTTCGGCGGTCTGCTTCTTCTTAGCTGCCGCGACGAGTCCTAAAGCTAGGGCCTTCCTCGTCGCGGCGCTTGTGTTGGCCCGTTCACAATTCTGACGAAGAGAAGAAGCCCCATCATGCAGAACACTCAGCGCCCGTCTGCGATGCCGATCCACAAGTATCGGCCGTACCACGAGCAGATCGCGGTCAACCTGCCTGACCGCACCTGGCCCGACGCCCGCATCACCGAAGCCCCCCGCTGGTGCGCTGTCGACCTCCGCGACGGCAATCAGGCACTCATCGATCCGATGTCGCCCGAGCGCAAGCGCGTGATGTTCGAGCTGCTCGTCAGCATGGGATACAAGGAGATCGAGGTCGGGTTCCCGTCGGCAAGCCAGACCGACTTCGACTTCGTCCGTCAGCTCATCGAAGAGAACCTGATCCCCGACGACGTCACGATCCAGGTGCTGACGCAGGCGCGTGAGCACCTGATCGCCCGCACCTACGAGTCGATCGCCGGAGCCAAGCAGGCGATCGTGCACCTGTACAACTCGACGAGCGTTCTGCAGCGCGAGGTCGTGTTCCGCACGGACAAGCAGGGCATCATCGACATCGCCCTGGAGGGCGCACGCCTGTGCCGTCAGTACGAGAAGACGATCCCTGACACGAAGGTCTATTACGAGTACTCGCCCGAGAGTTACACGGGCACCGAGCTCGAGTTCGCCGTCGACGTCTGCAACCAGGTGATCGAGGTCTTCGAGCCGACGCCCGACCGCAAGGTGATCATCAACCTGCCTGCGACCGTCGAGATGGCCTCGCCGAACGTCTACGCCGACTCGATCGAGTGGATGAGCCGCAACCTCGCGCACCGCGAGAACGTCATCCTGTCGCTGCACCCGCACAACGACCGCGGCACGGCGATCGCCGCGGCCGAGCTCGGGTACATGGCCGGCGCCGACCGCATCGAGGGCTGCCTGTTCGGCAACGGCGAGCGCACGGGCAACGTCGACATCGTGGCGCTGGGCATCAACCTCTTCACGCAGGGCATCGACCCGCAGATCGACTTCAGCGACATCGACCAGGTCAAGCGCACGGTCGAGTACTGCAACCAGCTGCCGGTGCCCGAGCGCAGCCCGTGGGCCGGCGACCTGGTCTTCACCGCGTTCAGCGGCTCGCACCAGGATGCGATCAAGAAGGGCTTCGAGGCGATGGCCGCCCGAGCCGAGGCCGAGGGCGTCACCGTCGATGACATCGAGTGGGCCGTTCCCTACCTGCCGGTCGACCCGAAGGATCTCGGCCGTTCGTACGAAGCGGTGATCCGCGTCAACTCGCAGTCGGGCAAGGGTGGCGTCGCCTACCTGCTGAAGGCCGATCACGCGATCGACCTGCCGCGCAAGCTGCAGATCGAGTTCTCGGGGGTCGTGCAGACCAAGACCGATGCGGAGGGCGGCGAGGTCACGAGCGAGCAGATCTGGTCGATCTTCAACGACGAGTACCTGCCCGCCGCCGACACCGAGGCCAAGTGGGGCCGGTTCGAGCTGCTGTCGACGCAGACCCGCAGCGACATGTCGGGCGACGTGGTGCTCGATGTGACGCTGCGCGATGATGACCAGCAGGTCGCCGTCGCGGGCAACGGCAACGGACCGATCGCGGCGTTCATCGAGGTCCTGCGTGGTCAGGGCTTCGACATCACGCTCTACGACTACGTCGAGCACGCTCTCAGCGCCGGCGGCGACGCGCAGGCCGCGGCCTATGTCGAACTGCAGGTCGGAGACCAGCGTCTATGGGGCGTCGGCATCGACGGCGACATCTCGACCGCATCGCTCAAGGCGATCGTCTCGGGCGTCAACCGCTCGATCCGCACGCGCCAGCTGGAGCTCGCGGCAGTCTGACCTTCGACGAGAACGCCTCCTCGGTCATCGACCGAGGAGGCGTTCGTCGTCCAGGATGACGCCGAAGTGACCGGATCACTCGGCGCTGGGCTTGATGATGGGGATCACGCCCGTCTCGGCTGCGACCTTGCGGCGGTAGATCCGGCGCTGTTCGGGGAGCGAGACGTCGAAGGTGACGGCGAGGATGCGGATCACGCTCGTCACCGCGATGCCGATGACGGCCGCGACGGTGATGGGCATGCCCAATGCCACAGCGATGACGATGAACGCGCACCCCGCACCGGCCGCGACCGCGTAGAGCGAGCCGACATGCATGATGGCGGTCGGCAGACCCATCAGCATGTCGCGGAGCACGCTGCCGCCGACGGCCGCGCAGACGCCGATGAAGACGGCCGGGACTTCGGGGATGCCGAACGCGAGCGCTTTGCTCGTTCCGAAGGCGCCGAACATCCCGATCACGACCGCATCGAGCACGACGATCGCTGTGTTCAGTCTGGTGAAGAGCCCTGCAAGGAGCATGCCGAGCAGCGCCGCGCCACCGGCGGTCACCAGATACCACTGGTTCTGCAGCGTGGCCGGGGTCTGTCCGAGCAGGATGTCGCGGATGAGACCGCCGCCCATGCCGATCATGATTCCGATGATCGCGACGCCCAGCCAGTCGAGGCGTCGCTGTCCTTGGAATCCCGAGGCGAACATCGCTCCCTGCACGCCGCCGAGTCCGACGCCGAGCAGGTCCGCCCAGAGCGGAATGATGAAGAGCGGTTCGGTCACGCCTCTATTCTCCTGCACGGAGGATAATCGAACGGTGCCCACTTACCGAGACGAAGCGGTGATCCTGCGCACCCACAAGCTGGGTGAGGCCGATCGCATCGTCACGATGCTGTCGCGACGGCACGGCAAGATCCGAGCCGTCGCCAAGGGCGTCCGTCGCACCTCGTCGAAGTTCGGGTCTCGTCTCGAGCCCTTCATGGTCGCCGATGTGCAGCTCTACCAGGGGCGCACACTCGACATCGTGCAGCAGGCGGAGTCGCTCGGCTCTTACGGATCCGACATCGCGGCGCACTACGACCGCTTCACCTCTGCCAACGCGATGGTCGAGACGGCCGATCGGCTCAGCGACTCCGAGGCGACGCCTGATCAGTATCTGCTGTTGGTGGGTGGACTGCGTGCGCTGTCTCGCGGAGAGCATTCGCCCCGCAGCATCCTGGACTCCTATCTGCTGCGCGTGATGGCGCTCTCCGGGTGGGCACCGTCGCTCGACGACTGCGCGCGATGCGCCACTCGCGGGCCGCATGCGCATTTCGTCGGTCAGCTCGGTGGCGCCGTGTGCCCGAACTGCGCGCCGGCGGGCAGTCCGAAGGTCGCGGAGAAGACGCTGTCGCTGCTGCGGTCGCTCATGGCCGGCGAGTGGGAGGCGATCGACGCTGCTCCGCACGCCGACAACGCTGCGGCATCCGGCCTTGTCGCCGCCTATGCCCAATGGCACCTGGAGCGCGGCATCCGCTCGCTCGAGCACCTGGTGGCAGACATCCCCCGAGAAGGAGCACGGTGAGCCCGAAGCCCTACACCCACAAGGATGCCGTGGCCTATCGCCCGCTCGACTGGACCGGTGCGTATCCTCCGAGCTTCCGGGCCGTGCCGGAGCACGTCGCGATCGTCATGGACGGCAACGGTCGGTGGGCGAACCGTCGCGGCCTCAACCGCATCGAAGGGCACAAGGCGGGGGAGGAGGTGCTCCTCGATGTGGTCGCCGGTGCGATTCAGGCAGGAGTCAGGCACCTTTCGGTCTACGCGTTCTCGACGGAGAACTGGGCGCGGTCGCCTGACGAGGTGCGGTTCCTGATGGGCTACAACCGCGATGTCCTTCATCGCCGTCGCGATCAGCTCAATGAGTGGGGCGTCAGAGTCCGATGGGCGGGCCGTAAGCCGCGGCTCTGGGGCAGCGTCATCAAGGAGCTGCAATACGCAGAGCAGTTGACCGCGAACAACGACGTCCTCACCCTCACCATGTGCGTGAACTACGGCGGTCGGATCGAGCTGGTCGACGCGATGCGCTCGATCGCCGCCGACGTCGCCGCTGGTCGGGTGAAGCCGAACGCGATCTCCGAGAAGATGATCCGTCGCAACCTCTATGTGCCTGACATGCCGGACGTCGATCTGTTCCTGCGCAGCTCCGGCGAGCAGCGCACCTCGAACTTCCTCCTGTGGCAGGCCGCGTACGCGGAGATGGTCTTCCTCGACACGCTCTGGCCCGACTTCTCCCGTGAGGAGCTGTGGCGTGCCATCGAGGTCTACCTGTCGCGCGACCGACGCTTCGGTGGGGCGATCGACACACCCGACGCGCCGGCCTGAGCTCGCAGCCACCGTTCCGTCTCCCGCGGGTGGCTCAACCGCACGATGATGAGGTGGGGGAAGCGCTCTCGTTTCAGGGGCATCTGGGTGGTCCAGAACCTGCGGGTCTTCGTCTGCCAAGCCAAGATGCTCTGCGCAGGATCCCGCGTCGAGAGCACCTGCCAGATCGGCTTCTCGACGTTTCCGTTGTACATCTCGGTGCGCAGGATGCTGCGGCTCAGCGTGCGACGCAGCAAGCGTGCGCGAACGGTCAGCCAGGGGTAGTCGAGCCAGACCACGAGCTGCGCACGCGGAGTCATGATCTCGTCGGTGCCCTTGCTCGTGTACTGCCACTCGGTGACCCAGCGGTCTTCGGAAGCGAAGGCGCGCACGTCGTCGAGAAAGGACGGCCGCGGCGTCCAGTTCTCGCCGTGGAACAGCGCGTCGATCTCATGGTGATCAAGGCTCCAGAGCGTGGCGAGTCGGCCCGCGAGCGTGGTCTTTCCCGATCCGGTCACGCCGGCGATGAGGACTCGCTGCGGGCGGAACGGAAGCGGATCGTCCGCCGTGAGCATCCGAGACGTCACGATGCCAGGGCCCGATCGACGCGCCCGAGCCAGGTCTCGAGAGTGCGAGGGTGATCGAAGCGAACCACTTGCAGATGCGGATGGGATGCCTCGATGTGAGGCATGCGCTCCATCCATTTGGTGCGCGTGTTCTTCTGCCAACGCAGGATGTCGTTCTCGCCGGTCCATCCCTCGCGTTCCCACAGCGCCGGTTCGACGTTGCTGTTCCAGAGCCGCGTGCGCAGCAGTCGCCGCTTCAGCGTGCGGAGCAGGAGACGTCTACGCACGAGGGGGTACGGGTAGTCGAGCCAGATCACGAGCTGCGCACGAGGAGCGAGGATCTCGTCGGTGCCCTTGCTCGTGTACTGCCACTCGGTGACCCAGCGGTCCTCCGCAGCGAAGGCGCGCACATCGTCGAGGAAAGACGGCCGTGGAGTCCAGTTCTCACCGTGGAAGAGTCCGTCGATCTCGACGTGACGCAGATCCCAGAGGCCGGCGATGCGCCGTGCGAGCGTCGTCTTGCCCGATCCTGTGACACCCGCGATCAGCACTCTCTCTGGCCGGAGCGGCAGAGGATCATCGGCGGAGAGCATCTGAGAATCCTAACGACGGAATAGCCCATAGGTGCATACGGTTGGATGTCAGTGTGAGTGAAGCCATCTCGATTGACATCTGGTCCGACATCGCCTGCCCGTGGTGCTACATCGGCAAGCGCAACCTCGAGAAGGGTCTCGAAGCCGTCTCCGGCGACGACGACGCCCCGCAGGTGAACATCACCTTCCACTCGTTCGAGCTCTCGCCCGACACCCCGGTCGACTTCGACGGAGATGAGATCGACTTCCTCGCCGGTCACAAGGGGATGCCGCGTGACCAGGTCGAGCAGATGCTCTCGCACGTCACCGGCGTCGCAGAGAACGCCGGTCTCGCGTACCGCTTCGACCTGCTGCAGCACACCAACACGGTGAAGGCGCACGAACTGCTGCACTTCGCGAAGGCCCAGGGTGTGCAGCATGAGATGGAAGAGCGTCTCATGTCGGCGTATTTCACCGAGGGCAAGCACGTCGGCCGCATCGACGACCTCGTCGAGCTCGCCGTCGAGGTGGGGCTCAACCCCGATGACACACGTGAGGCCCTCGTCTCCGCCCGTCACCTCGCCGACGTCCGCCAGGATCAGGCACAGGCTCAGGCCTATGGCATCCAGGGCGTGCCGTTCTTCGTGATCGACGGTCAGTACGGCATCAGCGGAGCGCAGCCGCCCGCAGCGTTCGAGAACGTCCTGCGTGACCTCTGGGCCAAGCGCGGCGAGGCCGAAGCCGAGCCTGAGGCTGCAACAGCCGTCTAGCGGGTCAGCGCATCGAGCCAGACGGCTCGGTGCGCGCCCACGTAGTCGACGACAGCGGCCCAATGCGTGCCGTGGCCATCCGCGAACATGGATGCCCACGGCTCGCGGCGCTGCTGGTGAGCGGTGGTGAGCAGATCGAGCATCGCTGCGGCCCGCCGATGCATCGCAGATGGCAGTCTTCTGCGGAGATCCAGGTCGGCACCGTAGCCGTCCACGAACGCCCGCAGGCAGGTCGCCGCCCGCGCGGGGGAAGCATCGGTGGCCGACAACGTGAAGCTCTGCGCCGCGTACGCGAGGTCCCAGAGACGAGTGCTCGGTGCTGCGGCATCCCAGTCGATGAAGACCCACCGGTCTCCGACGATGAGGTTCCAGGGCGCGAGGTCGTTGTGGCACACGAGATTTGCACCGGGAGCAGCGATCGCCGTCTCCCACCTGATGTCGGCCGGAGGGGAGAAGTCCGCGCTCGCGTCATGGATCGCTCGGATCATCGCCCCGACTCTGCGCAATTCGTCGCAGGTCAGTGGGGGCGCATCGATTGCGAGGCGTCCTGGCACGTACTCGATGATCTGACGTGCGGAGGCATCTCGTCCGAGGGGCGAAGGAACATCGACGCCCCGCTCGCGCACGTGCACCATCAACGCGTGGACGCCGGGCGTCGCTGCGGTCCAGATCTTGCGGACCGTATCGCCGACTCTGACGACGGGCCCGCTGGCGTTGCCACCGGAGAGTTCGTGCTCGTGCTCCACGTGCCCCCACCGTCCGGATCGCGAGTGACGCCGCGGTCGCCTAGCGGGTCAGCGCGGCTTCGATCGCGCCGACGATCTCGGGATCGTTCGGCTTCTGCTTCGGGCGGAACCGGACGACTTCTCCATCGGGGAGCACCAGGAACTTCTCGAAGTTCCACTCGACGCGACCGGCCTTGCCGCCGGCATCCGGAGTCTCCTTCAGCGTCTTGTAGAGCTCGGTGGCGTTCTTGCCGTTCACCTTCACCTTGTCGTTGATGGGGAACGTCACACCGTAGGTGGTGGAGCAGAACTCGAGGATGTCGTCGACCGAGCCGGGCTCCTGACCGAAGAACTGGTTGCAGGGGAACCCCACGACGCTGAACCCGCGGTCGCCGTAGAGACGCTGCAGTTCTTCGAGCTGCTCGTACTGCGGAGTGAGGCCGCACTTCGACGCGACGTTGACCACGAGCACGACGTCGGCGCCCAGATCGTCGATCGTCTTCTCGTTGCCGTCGGCGTCGGTGAAGGGGATGGAGCGCACTGCGGGATCAGTCATATTCACAGCTTAGGTCGATGCGCCGATACCGGCTCCGTGTCTGGGAGAATGGAGGGGATATGACTATCGCCACCGCCTCCGCTCGCACCCTCGACATCGGTCCGATCGCTCTCGACGTACCGGTCGTGCTCGCACCCATGGCGGGCATCACGAACACCGCCTTCCGACGTCTCTGCCGCGAGTACGGTGCGGGGCTGTACGTGAGCGAGATGATCACGTCCCGCGCGCTGGTCGAGCGCAACGAGACGACGATGCGACTGATCCGCCACCACGAGTCCGAGACCCCTCGGTCGATCCAGCTCTACGGCGTCGATCCGCACACCATCTCCGAGGCCGTTCGCATCATCGTCGCCGAGGACCACGCGGACCACATCGACCTGAACTTCGGCTGCCCCGTTCCCAAGGTCACCCGCAAGGGCGGGGGAGCGGCGCTGCCCTGGAAGAGCTCGCTCTTCTCGCAGATCGTCACGCAGGCCGTCAAGGCCGCCGGCGACGTGCCGCTGACGATCAAGATGCGCAAGGGTATCGACCCCGATCACCTCACCTTCCTCGATGCAGGTCGCGCGGCCGAAGACGCGGGTGTCTCGGCCATCGCCCTGCACGCGCGCACAGCGAGCGAGTTCTACTCCGGCTTCGCCGACTGGAACGCGATCGGCGAGCTCAAGCAGGCCGTGACGAGCGTCCCGGTTCTCGGCAACGGCGACATCTGGTCGGCCGAAGACGCCGTGCGCATGATGGAGCAGACTGATTGCGACGGCGTGGTCGTCGGACGCGGATGTCTCGGTCGCCCGTGGCTGTTCGGCGAGCTCGCTGCGGCGTTCGGCGCCGAGTCGCACCCGGTCGATGCGACCCTCGGCTTCGTGGCCGACGCCTTCCGTCGGCACGCCGAGCTGCTCGTCGAGTTCTTTGAAGACGAGGACCGCGGGTGCCGGGACGTCCGGAAGCACGTCGCCTGGTACTTCAAGGGATACCCCGTCGGCGGCGACATCCGCACCGGGCTCGCGACGGCATCCAGCCTGGCCGAGATCGACGAGCTGCTCGGTCAGCTCGACCACACGGCGCTGTATCCCGGCGCGGATGCCGAGGGCCAGCGCGGTCGGTCCGGACGCCCGAAGCGACCGGCGCTGCCGGACAAGTGGCTGGAGTCGCGGGAGCTCGCGGCGTCGGCGTCCGAGATGATGCGAGGGGCGGAGATCGAGAACAGTGGCGGCTGATCCTCAGGCACACCCGGAGCGCGGTCGCTCGGACGGATACGACCCGCGCGACGCCGAGCGATTCTTCGCCGAGACCCATCGATCCGAACGCGACGACTTCGCCCGCGACCGTGCGCGTGTGCTGCACTCCGCGGCGCTTCGACGCCTGGCTGCCAAGACGCAGGTGCTCAGCCCCGCGAGCACGGCGGACTTCGCTCGCAACCGTCTCACCCACTCACTCGAGGTCGCTCAGGTCGGACGCGAACTCGCGACCGCGCTCGGAGTCTCAGCCGATGTCGTCGACACCGCCTGCCTCAGCCACGACCTCGGTCACCCTCCGTTCGGCCACAACGGCGAGCGCGCGCTCAACGAGTGGGCCGAGCCGATCGGCGGCTTCGAGGGCAACGCGCAGTCGCTGCGCATCCTGACGAGGCTCGAGGCCAAGGCCATCGATGACAACGGACAGTCGGTCGGGCTCAACCTCACCAGGGCGAGCCTCGACGCGACGTGCAAGTACCCGTGGACCGTCGACAGCCCGGTGCCTGACCCGGGCGGGCGCCTCAAGTTCGGCGTGTATCCCGAAGACGAAGCGGTGTTCCGCTGGATGCGCGACGGTGTTCCGGGGCGTCGGCGCTGCATCGAGGCCGAGATCATGGATCTCTCCGACGACATCGGCTACTCCGTGCACGACTTCGAGGATGCGATCCTCAACGGCTACGTCGATGTCTCCCAGCTCGCCGATCCGCAGGCGCACGAGGCGCTGATCGATCGCATCCAACAGTGGGTGGGCTACGACTTCACCCGCGATGAGCTCGCCGACGCGCTCTATCGGCTGGCATCGCAGCCGATGTGGCTGCAGTCCTTCGATCGGTCGCGTCGAGATCTCGCTCGGCTCAAGAACCTCACGAGTGACTTCATCGGTCGGTTCGCGCGCGCAGCCGTCTCGGCCACGCGCGAGGCGTATGCCGGCCCTGCCCTGGTGCGCTACAACGCGCACGTCGTCGTGCCGCGCGTCATCGAGGCGGAGATCGCCGTTCTCAAGGGCATCATGGGGCAGGCGATCGTCACGATCGAGGCCCGCAAGGGCGTCTACAAAGAGCAGCGCCGCGTGCTGAAGAGGCTCGCCGATGCGCTGTGGTCGACAGACACGCTCTGGTCGGCGGGCGCGGATGTGCTCGAGCCTGCCTTCTCGGCCGACTTCGTCGCCGCGACGACGGATGCCGAGCGCGCACGGGTGATCGTCGACCAGATCGCGAGTCTCACCGATCAGAGCGCGATCGACTGGCACAACAGGCTGGTCGGCGAGATCGACCCCGCAGAGGTCGGCATCTGGACACCCCGTCACGCGCGACCGGGTGCACGGGAGCACGCGCCGCGACAGGCGGTCGTCGAAGGGGCAGGCTGATGCCCCGCATCCGCCAGGCCGACGTCGACGAGGTCAAGGCCCGCACGAACATCGCTGACATCGTCGGAGAGCGCGTCGCCCTCAAGTCTGCAGGCGTCGGGTCGCTCAAGGGGCTGTGCCCGTTCCACGACGAGAAGAGCCCGAGCTTTCACGTGCGGCCTCAGGTCGGCTACTACCACTGTTTCGGATGCGGCGAGTCGGGCGACGTCTACTCGTTCCTGCGCGAGATGGACCACGTCAGCTTCACCGAGGCCGTCGAGCGTCTCGCCGGCCGCATCGGATACTCCCTGCACTACGAAGACGGCGGGTCGGCTCCGGAGACGAGCGGGCGCAGCCGCCTCTATGCCGCCAACACCGCCGCAGCGGAGTACTTCCGGGCGCAGCTGCTCACCGCCGACGCCGAGGCAGGACGCCGTTTCCTCGGCGAGCGGGGATTCGATGCCGGCGCTGCCGCGCATTTCGGTGTCGGCTTCGCGCCGCGCGGCTGGGACAAGATGCTGAAGGCTCTCACCGCGCAGGGGTTCACCCGCGACGAGCTGAGTGCCGCCGGCCTGGTGTCGACGGGGCAGCGCGGCGTCTACGACCGCTTTCGCGGCCGTCTGGTGTGGCCGATCCGCGACGTGTCGGGTCAGACCATCGGGTTCGGCGCGCGCAAGCTGTTCGACGACGATCAGGGCCCGAAATACCTGAACACCCCGGAGACCCCGATCTACAAGAAGGCGCAGGTGCTATACGGACTCGATCTCGCCAAGCGCGACATCTCGCGGGGCGATCCTCGTCGGGTCGTGGTGGTCGAGGGATACACAGATGTCATGGCCTGCCATCTCGCGGGGCTCACGACCGCGACCGCGACCTGCGGCACGGCTTTCGGAACCGACCACATCAAGGTCCTGCGCCGCGTCATGGGTGACGACAATGCCTCGGGTGAAGTCGTTTTCACGTTCGACGGCGACGAGGCCGGCCAGAAGGCGGCTCTCCGTGCCTTCACCGAAGACGATCGTTTCAATGCCCAGACGTTCGTCGCCGTGGCGCCCGACGGGCTCGACCCGTGCGACCTCAGGCTGCAGCGCGGCGATGCCGCCGTGCGCTCCCTGATGGAGACGAAGCAGCCGATGTTCGAGTTCGCGATCGACAGGAAGCTGAGCGGCTTCGACCTCTCGACGGTCGAAGGCCGCGTCGGCGCCCTTCGCGCGGCAGCGCCGATCGTGGCCGAGATCCGTGATCGGCTGCTGCGACCCGGCTACGAGCGCGTGCTGGCACGGCGGCTGGGCATGGACCCCACAGAGGTGCGCAACGAGGTCGAGCGTGCGGCGCGCGGGGGATCGCAGTCGTCGAGACACGAATCGACCAGGCACGAGAGTGCGAGCGACTCCGCGACCGGCACGCCAGGCGTGGCTCCGGTCACCCTCGCGAGCCTGCCGCGTACTGCGGATGCGGCAGTCGAGCGAGACGCTCTGATGGGTGCTCTTCAATACGGACATCAGATCGATCAGGCGCTGCTCACACGCGCCCTCAGCGCACCTTTCCGGACACCGGGGCTGGACGCCGTACGCGAGGCCGTCGCATCGGCACCTGACCGGACCCGCGCCGGGTGGGTGACGGATACCGTCAACTCGGTGCGAGAACCCTACCGATCGCTCGCGGGCGAACTGCTGATGACGCCCTTCCCCGCGCGCAACGAAGAGGGCGCGGTCGCCTCGACGACCGACCTCGCCAAACGGCTCATCATGCGCATTCTGGAACACGAGAAGCAGGAGCTCCTCGGAGCGGTGCAGCGGGTTCCGGCGGACTCCGACGGCGGGCGTGCTCTGCGCATGCGCCTTCGTGACATCGACGTCGAGCGTCAGCGGTTCGCCGAGTCGTAACGGCGGCTGTCAGGCGCGGCAGGGCAGGATGGGAGAATGTTCTCTCGGCCCGAATCGACCAATGCGATCGACAGCTCAGATCTGGTGATCGACCGCATCGGGCACAGCGGCCCGACCCGCGCCATCGACGGGGTCAGCTTCTCGCTCGCGCCGGGCGAGCTCATCTGCGTCGCCGGCCCGACCGGCTCGGGCAAGTCCACTCTGGTCGCCGCCCTGGCGGGTTCGACCGATCCGTCCGTCCGGGTCGTGGGCGGCAGCGCGCAGGTCTGCGGAGTCGACATCCGCAGGCCGGGACGCAAGCATCGCGTGCTCACCTACCGCACCGGTTTCGTGCCGCAGGGGGCCGGCGCCGATCTTCCTCCCCAGCTCACGGTCAACGAGGTCATCGCCGAGCCGATCCTGATCCGCGAGAAGCGGGTCAACACCAAGGCCCTGTCCATCCGGGTCGCGACGCTTCTCGACGAGCTGCACCTGCCGCTCGGAACAGCCGCGAAGTTCCCCTACGAGCTCAGCGCCGGGATGCGCCAACGCGTCGCGATCGCCAGATCGTTCGTGCTCGAGCCCCGGGTTCTCATCGCTGATGAGATCCTCGCCAACCTCGACCTCGAAGTGCGACCCGTGGTGTTCGACGCCATCACGCGACGTCGCAAGGAGCAGGGGATGGGTGCGCTGCTGGTCACGAACGACGCCGACTTCATCCGCGAGCTGAACGCAGAGACGCTCATGCTGCGCGGCGGCCATGTGGTCGCCCGCGGCGTAGGCAAGGACCTGCTGTGGGCCCCGAATGCCGAGGCGGATTCGGGCCACTGACGGAGCTGTGGCCGACACGCCCGACCTTCGGCCCGTGTCACGACCACGCTCTGGAGTTTGCTAGGATTGACGAGTTGCCCGCGCAGCGGAGCACATTCCTCGGTAGCTCAATTGGCAGAGCAGCCGGCTGTTAACCGGCAGGTTCTTGGTTCGAGTCCAAGCCGGGGAGCCAATGAAAAGCCCCTCTTCGGAGGGGCTTTTCCCTTTCGCTCGTCAGTTCTCGGGTGATCTTCCTCGACCAAGGCGAAGACAGCACCGACAACGCGAACGAGGCCCCGTCGACTGACGGGGCCTCGTGCTGTGAAACGACGTCGGATCAGCGTGCAGCGCCCTTGAGCGAGCCGGTGGTCTGGCCGGCGGGGTCGGAGATGACGCACTGTACGACGCGGTCGTTCAGCTCGTCCCAGGTCTGCTGGGTGGGCGTGATCGGGTAGACCTCGAGCACGGAGTCGTTGAACGCGATGCCGACGAAGGTCGTGTAGGCGTCGCCGATGCACTCCTGCGAGGCGGCGTCGATGTTCTCCTCGGAGAACTCACCGTCGTCCATCGTGATCTCGTAGTAGACCTCTTCGTCGTGCGGCTGGTCGCACGGTACGACATCGGCGTCCTCGATCAGCCCGGTCGCACTAGCCATCTTGCAGTCGCCGAGCTTCAGCGCGAAGATGTCGATGTTCGAACTCTCGGTGACCTGTCCGGTGTCCTCGTCGCGGTCGGCATCGCCCGATCCGCCCCCCAGGATGCCGTTCAGCGCGCTACAGCCGGTCAGTGCGACCGACAGCGCCACAGCAGAACCTGCCAGCGCCAGTGCGCGTCGCGTGCGCATCTTCATCATTTCGTCCCCTCCAGAGCCTCTTGGTGCGCGGGTATATCGATATCCCGCCTCAAGCACGCTATCCGGCTCGGAGTCTGTGATGCAACTCCGAGAAGCCTTTGACTGGGCTGAGAGGTAAGGTCAGCCTTCCAGATCGTCGATGCCAGGCATCCAGCTGGCGCCGGGCTTGCCCCATCCGCGTTTCTTGGCGATCTTCTGCACCGTCTTCCAGTCTCCGTCCGAGAGGCGGTCGATGTAGAGGATGCCGTCGAGGTGGTCGAATTCGTGCTGCATGATGCGTGCACGCCATCCGTCGACGGAGATCTCGACAGGAGAACCGTCGATGGCGGTGCCCGTGACGCGCACCCGCTCGGAGCGACGCAGCGGGAACCGCTCGCCGGGGAAGGAGAGGCATCCTTCGGATTCGAGCTCGTCGTCAGGCTCGCCCGGCTCCAGCGGCACCATCCAGAGCTCCGGGTTGATGATGACCCCGCGCCATGGCTGGTCTTCGTCGTCGACGTAGGCGTACGTGTAGATGCGCAGGGGCACGCCGACCTGAGGCGCGGCGAGACCGACGCCGGGCGCGATGTCCATCGTCTCGAACATGTCGGAGACGAGGGTGCGGATGTCGTCGGTGATCTCTTCGACGACGGATGCGGGGGAGTGCAGGACGGGATCGCCCATGATGCGAATAGGAAGAACAGCCACGCCATAACCCTACTCGGCGCATATCGCCGGGTAGGGTCGTAGGGTGAGCATCTCCGTATGGACGGCTGGGGCGGAAGACGTCACCGACCAGCTGGTAGGCGCGTTCCAGAACCCGGGACTGCTCCTCGGCATCCCCCTCGCACTCGCGGGAGCGGTCTTCATGTCGCTCGGTGCTCAGTATCAGCACCGCGGCGTCGAGAAGATGGAGCGGCTGAGCGGTGCGGACGGGGCGTCCGGTCTGTCGATGGCTCAGGTGCGCGGGCTGCTGACGCGGCCGTCGTGGCTCGTCGGCACGTTGATGCTCGGCTTGGCCATCGTGTGCCAACTCGCGGCCCTGACCGTCGCGCCGCTGATCGTCGTTCAGCCGCTCGGCGCGATCGCGCTCGTCATGACGACGCTGCTCAATGCCCGCATCTCCGGGCACTCACCCACCAAGCAGTCGATCACGGCGATCGTCTGCTGCGTCGGAGGAATCTTCCTCTTCGTCTTCTTCGCGGCGATCTTCGCCACTGAGAAGGAGGTCACTGACACTGAGCTCTTCACGATCCTGGCGATCCTGCTCGTCGTGATCATCATCCTCGGTGCATGTTGGCTCGTGCTCCGTCACCGCATGCGTGCGCTCTTCTACATCGTCGGCGCGGGAATCCTCTACGGCTTCGTCGCGACGCTCGCGAAGGTCGTCATCAAGCGTGTTCAGGCGGGCAACTTCGACTGGATCACCATCGTCTGCGTGATCGCCCTGATCGCCGCGGCGGCTGTCGGCGCCTACTTCGTTCAGACGGCCTACAGCTCGGGTCCCCCGGATCTCGTCATCGCGGGTCTCACCGTCGTCGATCCGCTGATCGCCGTGCTCATCGGCATGGTCGTGCTCGGCGAGGCGGCCGCCGCACCGCCGTGGGTCCTCGTGATCTTCGCCATCGCCGGCGCGATCGCGGTATGGGGCGTCGTCGGATTGGCTCGCTACCACCCTCAGGTGCTCAGCGACAGCCAGGATCTCGGTATCACCCGCGGAAGCGACGACGCCACGGGTGGCGAGGCGAAAGAGGCCTGAGCCCGACCGACGCCGACCCGGCTCAGTACGCCGGATCGATGAGGTCGGGCGAGACCTCTGAGGCGGCAGCCTCGTCGACGAAGAACACTGTGCGCTTGCGACCCTTGGCGCCGGCTGCCGGCACGTTCGTGTAGCTGGCGCCGGCAAGGGCGAGGCCGAGCGCCGACGCCTTGTCTGCGCCGGTGAGCACGAGCCAGACTCGCTTCGAGGCGTTGAGAACCGGTCGCGTCAGCGTGACTCGCTCAGGCGGAGGCTTGGGGGAGTCTCGCACCGCGAGTGCGGCAGCATCCGTCACCGTGACTTCGGGGCGATCGGGGAACAGGGAGGCGATGTGCCCGTCAGGCCCCACGCCGAGGAAGCAGACGGCGAACGACGGCCACGGGTGCTCCTCGGTGCCGTATCGCGCGAGCTCTGCGGCGTAGGCCGCGGCGGCCTCGTCGAGAGTGACCCCCTCGCCTGCGGCTGCGACCTCGTGCACGTTCTCGGTCGGAACTGGGATGTGGTCGAGGAGGGCCTCCCGCGACTGCACGGCGTTGCGGTCGGCGTCGTCGCGGGCGACGAAGCGTTCGTCACCCCACCAGAAGTGCACCAGTGACCAGTCGATCTGAGCCGACCGAGGGTCGTCACGCGTCGCGCGCAGGACCGCGGCGCCCATGGAACCGCCCGTGAGGGCGATATGCGCGATGCGGCCGTTGCGCGTGCGGGCGCGAAGCCGGGTCAGGAATCGGTCGGCCACGCTCGCAGCGAGTGCTGCGGGCGTCGGCTCGACCACGACTCGCTTCTCAGCGGATGCTGTCTGCGTCGACATCATTCTCCTGTCTCGGGCGGACCCAGCTTCTCCCAGCCCTCAGTGATCACTCGACCGTACAGGACGTCAGGGTCGAGGCGACGCAGCTCCTCGGCAAGGCACTCTCGCAGGGTGCGGCGGGGGAGGTGCAGGTCGTGATCGGGCTGATCCGGCTGCGTCAGAACCGCGACCCCGGGCGTGGGGCGCTCGAGCAGGATGTCACCGGACGAGCGGTGCAGCCGCACAGACTTGATGCCCTCCTGCCAGCGCTCCGGGTCTTCGTACGACCATTTGACGGGAATGTCGAGGGCCATCTGCAGCCAAGCGGCGAGCAGAGCCGTGGACGGAGAAGCAGAGCCGCCGCGAACCTCCACAGCAGTCACCTCTTCGAACGGGGGCTGATCGAGCACCGCGGCGAGCTGCTCGCGCCAGTGCGTGAGACGCGTCCAGGCGAGGTCGGTGTCTCCCGGAGCATGCGTCTTCCCGAGCTGAGCCAGGCGATCGCGGACATCGGGTGCCGTCGCGGCATCCGTGATGCGTCGCTGCGCGATCTTGCCGAGCGGAGACGCGGCCGGCGAGGTCGGTGCCTCTTCGGGCCACCAGGCGACGACGGGCGCGTCCGGCAGGAGCAGGCCGGTGACCAGGCTCTCTTCGTTGCTCGCGGCGTCCCCGTAAGCGCGGAGAACGACCACCTCGGAGGCTCCGGCGTCGCCACCGACGCGGATCTGCGCGTCGAGTCGTGATTCGCCGTCGCCCGTGGTGAGCACGATGACACGCATGGGATGCTCGCGCGATGCATCATTGGCCGCGTCGATCGCGGCCTCAGCGACGCCGTTGCGGGCGGAGATGATGAGCGTGAGCACACGGCCGAGCGCGACCGCTCCGCCTTCTTCACGCACCTTGACGAGCTGCTTGGCGACCTGGCTGACGGTCGTGTCGGGAAGGTCGATGATCATGGGCGTCTCCACACTCGTCCGTCACGGGCAAGGAGGTCGTCGGCGGATGCCGGACCCCACGAACCGGGTGCGTACTGGTCGACCGGGCCGCCCTCGGCTGCCCAGTACTTCTCCACGGGGTCGAGGATCTTCCAGGAGAGCTCGACCTCTTCATGCCGCGGGAACAGCGGCGGGTCGCCCAGGAGGACGTCGAGGATCAGACGCTCGTACGCCTCGGGGCTCGCTTCGGTGAACGCGTGACCGTAGCCGAAGTCCATGGTGACGTCGCGCACGTTGGTCCCGTTGCCCGGCACCTTGGAGCCGAAGCGGATCGTGACGCCCTCATCGGGCTGGACGCGGATCACGAGAGCGTTCTGGCCGAGCTCCGACGTATTCGAGCGACCGAAGAGGTGCTCCGGTGCCTTCTTGAACACGACGGCGACCTCGGTCACACGTCGTCCGAGGCGCTTTCCGGTGCGCAGGTAGAACGGCACGCCCGACCAGCGGCGGGTGTCGATCTCGAGCTTGATGGCGGCGTACGTCTCCGTGGCGGATTCCGGGTTCATCCCGTCCTCGTCGAGGAAGCCGGTGACCTTCTCGCCACCCTGCCACCCGCCCGCGTACTGCCCGCGGGCAGTGGCGACCGAGAGGTCCTCGGGAACGTGAACCGCGGCGAGCACCTTCTCCTTCTCGGCGCGAAGATGCTCGGCCGACAGGCTGATCGGCTCTTCCATGGCGGTGAGCGCGAGCAGCTGCAGGAGGTGGTTCTGAATGACATCGCGCGCGGCGCCGACGCCGTCGTAGTAGCCCGCACGGCCTCCGACGCCGATGTCCTCGGCCATCGTGATCTGCACGTGGTCGACGTAGTTGCGGTTCCAGATCGGCTCGTACAGCTCGTTGGCGAAGCGCAGCGCCAGGATGTTCTGGACCGTCTCCTTGCCGAGGTAGTGATCGATGCGGAAGATCGAGTCGGCAGAGAACGCCACCTCGAGGGCGGCGTTGAGCTCGCGCGCCGACTCGAGGTCGTGACCGAAGGGCTTCTCGATGACGACGCGGCGCCAGCGCTCGTCGTCATCGTCGTTCGCGCCCACGAGACCCGAGTCCTTGAGCTGCTTCGCGACGAGAGGGAAGTCCTTCGGCGGGATCGACAGGTAGAACGCATGGTTGCCCATCGTGCCGCGCTCGACGTCGAGCTGGTCGACGGTCTCTCGGAGCTTGCGGAACGACTCGGGGTTGTCGAACTCACCCGAGACGAAGCGGATGCCCTGGAGCAGCTGCGCCCAGGTCTCCTCGCGGAACGGCGTGCGAGCGTGCTGCTTGACCGCGTCGTAGACGACCTGGGCGAAGTCCTGGTCCTCCCAATCGCGACGGGCGAAGCCGACGAGAGCGAATCCGGGAGGCAGGAGCCCGCGGTTGGCGAGGTCGTAGACGGCGGGCATGAGCTTCTTGCGTGACAGGTCTCCGGTCACACCGAAGATCACGAGGGCGCTGGGCCCCGCGATCCGGTTGAGACGGCGATCATCGGGGTCACGCAGCGGGTTGTGCCCGCGCGAGATGGGAACAGACATCGGTGGGGGATTCTCCTGGCTGTTACTTCTGTGCGGCTTCGAAGAGGGTGAGGACGTCGGCCGACGAGTCGGTGATCGTCAGGGAGACGACCGGGCGGCCGTGCTCGGCCAGAACGCCGGCGTCGCCGGCCGCCTGAGCCTCGATGAGCTGACCGAAGGTGAACGGACGCTCGGGGATCTCGAGATCGACGTCGGTGCGCTCCAGGATCTGCAGGAACACACCCTGAGCGGGACCGCCCTTGTGATACTGACCGGTGGAGTGCAGGAAGCGAGGACCCCAGCCGAAGGTGGTCGGTCGACCGGAGTCGGCGGCGACGAGCTCGCGGAGCCCCTGCAGCTGCGGGACGTCGAGCCGGTTGACGTATGCCTGGATCGACACGTAGCCATCGGCAGGCAGCGCCGCCCACAGGGCGTCGAGCACGCCTTCGACGGTTCCCGACGCCGCAAGAGCGGGGTCGGACACACGCACCTCGACGCCGTTCTCGACGAAGGCGGGAGCGGTCGGCGCGGGACGCGCGTCGAGCAGACCGCGAGCCGCGACCTTCGCCGACTCGACATCCGGCTGATCGAAGGGATTGATCCCGAGCAGATATCCGGCGATCGCCGTGGCGTACTCCCACACGATCAGCTGCGCACCCAGCGAACCGCTGACGAGGATCTCGCCCTCGTGCTTCTCGCGCAGGTGGAACTCGTTCGCGTCGTCGACGAGCCGCACGATCTGCAGGTCGGACGGCTGCGAGTCGAGCTCGGGCGACACAGGCAGCAGCACGACGGGCAGGATGCCGGTCCCGTCTTTGCCGGTGGACTCCGCGATGAGCTGCTCGATCCAGTCGGGCAGGCCGTTGATGTGCGTGCCGTCGGTGATCAGGCCGAGCTTGTCACGACGCGGCACCGTGGCGGAGATCGCCGCGGCGAGGCGCAGCGCGGGGTTGTCGGCCGAATCGATCGCGACCTCGAGGAGCGAGGCCTCTGCCTCGTCGAGGAGCTCATCGATGTCGGCGCCGGCGAGACCGGTCGGCACGAGTCCGAACGCGGTGAGCGCCGAGTAGCGTCCGCCGACGTGGGGGTCGGCGTTGAACACGCGATAGCCGGCTTCGCGAGCGGAGACGTCGAGCGGCGAGCCCGGGTCGGTGACCACGATGATGCGCTCGAGAGGATCGATTCCGACGTCGCGGAAGGCGGCCTCGAACGTGCGACGCTGCGAGTCTGTCTCGACGGTCGAGCCCGACTTCGACGACACCACGAGGGCGGTGCTCTGCAGGCCCTCATCGAGCGCGGCGAGCACCTGGCTGGGTGCGGTCGAGTCGAGGATCGTCAGCGGGACACCGGCGGTCTGGGCGATCACCTCGGGGGCGAGCGAGGAGCCGCCCATGCCCGCGAGAACGATGCGCGTCACGCCCTTCGCCTGCAGATCGGCGCGCAGGGCGACGATCTCGGCGACCAGAGGGCGCGAGACCGACACGGCCTCGACCCAGCCCAGGCGGATCGACGCCTCGGACTCGGCTGCCGGGCCCCACAGAGCCGCGTCGCCGCCGGTCACACGCGAGGCGATGAGATCGTGGACGAGAGCGGGAACCGTCTCGTCGATCGCGACCCGAGCCGCGCCAGAGGCGTGGATCGCAAAGGTCATCGCTGCGCCTCGAGGCCCTCGGCCACCTGCGTCAGCAGGTCGTGCCATGAGTCGATGAACTTGGCGACGCCCTCGTCCTCGAGCACCTGCGTGACATCGGTGAAGTCGATCCCGAGGTCGGCCAGGCCGGCGAACACCGCGCGGGCCTCTTCGTAGCCGCCTGTGATGGTGTCACCCGCGACGACGCCGTGGTCGAAGGTCGCTTCGAGCGTCTTCTCGGGCATCGTGTTGACGACGTCCTTCGCGACGAGCTCCGTGACATACAGGGTGTCGGGCAGTGCCGGGTCCTTGACACCGGTCGATGCCCACAGCGGACGCTGTGCGTTCGCACCGAGCTTGATGAGGTCCTGAGCTCGCTTCTCGGCGAACTTCTGCTCGAAGAGCTCGTAGGCGAGGCGCGCGTTCGCGAGTCCGGCCTTGCTCTTGAGCGCTTCGGCCTCGTCGGTGCCGATCGCCGAGAGACGCTTGTCGGTCTCGGTGTCGACACGAGACACGAAGAACGAGGCGACCGAGTGGATGCTCGACAGATCGAAGTCGGCGCTGTGCGCCCGCTCGAGCCCGGTCAGGTACGCGTCGATGACCTCGGCGTAGCGCTCGAGGCTGAAGATCAGGGTGACGTTGACGCTGATGCCCGACGCGATCGCCTCGGTGATGGCGGGCAGACCCGCCTTCGTCGCGGGGATCTTCACGAGCAGGTTCGGACGGTCGACCTTGGCCCACAGCTTCTTCGCCTGCTCGACCGTGCCCTCGGTGTCGTGCGCGAGGTCGGGGGAGACCTCGATCGAGACGCGGCCGTCGACGTGGCCCGACTTCTCCCACACGGGGCGGAAGATGTCGAGCGCGGCGGCGACGTCCTGCGTGGTCGCGGCGAAGACGGCCTCTTCAGCCGTCGCGCCGGATGCGGCGAGCTCGGTGACCTGAGCGTCGTACGACGTGTTGTTCTTGTCGGTGATCGCGTTCGCGAAGATCGTCGGGTTGGTCGTGACGCCGACGACGTTGCGGGTCTCGATCAGCTCCGCGAGGTTGCCGGAGGAGATGCGGGTGCGTGACAGGTCGTCGAGCCAGATGCTGACACCGGCTGCTGCGAGGTCTGCGGTGGGGGTGCTCATGCGTTCTCCTTGATGGTCTCGCGTGCGGCCGCGATGACGGCCTCGGTGGTGATGCCGAACTTCTGGAACAGTGTTTTGTAGTCGGCGGAGGCGCCGAAGTGGTCGATGCCGACCGAACGGCCGCGGTCGCCCACGATGCCGCGCCAGCTGAGGACGGAACCGGCCTCGACCGAGACGCGGGCCGTGACGGCCTTCGGCAGGACCGACTCGCGGTATGCCTCGTCCTGCTCGTCGAACCACTCCAGCGAGGGAGCGGAGACGACGCGTACGTTGACGCCCTCCTCGGCCAGAGCTGCGCGGGCATCGACCGCCAGCTGCACCTCGGAGCCGGTCGCGATGATGATCACGTCGGGGGTGCCGTTCGGAGCCTCGGCGAGCACGTACGCGCCCTTCGAGACACCGTCGGTCGACGCGAAGACGTCGCCTTCGGCTGTGCCCTGGCCGCGCTCGAACACCGGGATGTTCTGACGGGTCAGCGCGATGCCGGCCGGGCCCTCGTGACGGCGCAGGATCTCGAGCCAGGCGGCCGAGGTCTCGTTGGCGTCGGCGGGGCGCACCAGGGTGAAGTTCGGGATGGCGCGCAGCGTCGCGATCTGCTCGATCGGCTGGTGCGTGGGCCCGTCTTCGCCGAGAGCGACCGAGTCGTGAGTCCAGACGAAGATGCTGGGGACGTTCATCAGCGCGGCCAGACGCACGGGCGGGCGCATGTAGTCGCTGAAGATGAGGAACGTGCCGCCGAACGCACGCGTCGGTCCGTGCAGCACGATCCCGTTGACGATCGCGCCCATGGCGTGCTCGCGGATGCCGAAGTGCAGCACGCGTCCGTAAGGGTCACCCGACCACTCGTGGGTCGACCACTCGGCCGGGATGAAGGACTTCGAGTCCTTGATCGTGGTGAGGTTCGACTCGGCGAGGTCGGCCGAGCCGCCCCAGAGCTCGGGGAGCTCGGCGGCGAGAGCGTTGATGACCTGCCCTGAGGCTGCACGGGTCGAGACGTCCTTGCCGCTCTCGAAGACCGGAAGGGCAGAGGCGATGTCAGCCGGCAGCTCCTTGGCCTCGAGGCGGTCGAGAAGCGCCTTGCGCTCGGGGTTGGCTGCGGCCCAGGCATCGAACGACTGCTGCCACGCTGCCCGGCTCTCGGCGGCGCGCTCCGCGAGGCCGCGGGTGCGGGAGATGACGTCGTCGGCGACGGCGAAGTGCTCGTCGGCGTCGAATCCGAGGACCTTCTTGGTCGCGGCGAGTTCGTCGCCACCCAGAGCGGATCCGTGGATCTTTCCGGAGTTCTGCTTGCCGGGCGACGGCCAGCCGATGATCGTCTTGAGGATGATCAGCGACGGCTTCGAGGTCTCGCCCTTCGCGGCCTCGATGGCGGCGTAGAGCTCCGAGACGTCTTCGACGTACTCGCCCGTCTTCTTCCAGTCGACGGTCTGGACCTGCCAGCCATAGGCCTCGTAGCGCTTCGCGACGTCCTCGGTGAAAGCGACGTTCGTGTCGTCCTCGATCGAGATCTGGTTCGAGTCGTAGATCGCGATGAGGTTGCCGAGCTCCTGGTGGCCCGCGAGCGACGAAGCCTCGCTGGTGACGCCCTCCTGGAGGTCGCCGTCACCGGCGATGACATAGACGAAGTGGTCGAACGGGCTGGTGCCCGCCTCGGCCTCGGGGTCGAAGAGACCGCGTTCGTAGCGAGCGGCGTAGGCGAAGCCCACTGCGGAGGCGAGTCCCTGGCCGAGCGGGCCGGTGGTGATCTCGACGCCCTTGGTGTGGCCGTACTCGGGGTGGCCGGGGGTGAGCGAGCCCCAGGTGCGCAGCGCCTTGAGATCGTCGAGCTCGAGGCCGAAGCCGCCCAGGTAGAGCTGCACGTACTGGGTGAGGGAGGAGTGTCCGACCGAGAGGATGAAGCGGTCGCGGCCCAGCCAGTCGGTGTCGGTCGGGTCGTGACGCAGGACCCGCTGGTAGAGGAGATACGCGGCCGGAGCCAGGCTCATCGCGGTGCCGGGGTGGCCGTTGCCGACCTTCTCCACGGCATCCGCAGCCAGAAGACGTGCGGTGTCCACCGCGCGTCGGTCGATCTCATCCCACTGCAATTCCGACACTGTGAAGCCCTTCTGCAACTGTTCGAGAGCGCCCGGATTGCACGATCGCAGTCCGCAACGCTACGGAAGGGTGTGATGTGCGCTGGGCGCGCGAGTCATTTCAGCATAGCGCCGAGGTTTGACCCATTACCCCCCTTTACAACGCTCCGCCCTTCCAGTAATTCCATGGATCTGTCACGGCTTCGCCGGGGCCATGGGACCGCGGCTCATCGTTGTTGAAACGCGATTCCGCGACGCCCGGGCGAGGCGGATGCGGAGGGTGGCCATGGGGCCATGACCGGCGACGGGCGAGCCCCTCGTCTCGCGTGCCCTAGACTGGGAAACGCTGTCGTGACGCGTGTGGAGGAGGCGATCGAGATCTCGACGATGTCTGATCAGACCGTTGTTAAGAAGTCCATCGGTCGCACCGTGAAGGCGTACGTCGCCCTCACCAAGCCGCGCGTCCTCGAACTGCTGCTGGTGTCGACCGTTCCGGTGATGTTCCTCGCCCAGGGTGGTCTGCCCGATATGTGGCTGGTGTTGGCCACCGTGATCGGCGGGTCGTTGAGCGCCGGGTCCGCCGCGGCGTTCAACATGTATCTCGACCGCGACATCGACGCTCATATGCATCGCACCGAGAACCGACCGCTCGTCACGGGTGAGATCACCCCGAGGGGCGCTCTCATCTTCTCGTGGACGCTGGCCGTCGTCTCGACCGTCTGGCTGTGGTTCACGACGAACTGGCTGGCGGCGACGCTGTCGGCATCCGCGATCTTCTTCTACGTCGTGATCTACACCATGATCCTCAAGCGCCGCACCGAGCAGAACATCATCTGGGGCGGTATCGCCGGATGCTTCCCCGTGCTCATCGGCTGGGCCGCGGTCACGGGTTCGCTCGACTGGCCGGCGTTCATCCTCTTCGCGCTCATCTTCCTGTGGACGCCGCCGCACTACTGGCCGCTCTCGATGAAGTACAAGGACGACTACGAAGACGTCGACGTGCCCATGCTCGGCGTGACCCGCAACGCCTCGCAGGTCGGGCTCCAGGTCATCCTCTATGCCTGGGCCACCGTGGCCTGCTCGCTGCTGCTGATCCCGATCGCGAACATGGGCCTCGTCTACGGCGTCTCGGCCGCCGTGTTCGGCGGCTGGTTCATCTACGAGTCGCACCGTCTCTACAACCAGGCGGTCCGGGGCAACGAGGCGCGGCCGATGCGAGTCTTCCACGCCTCGATCACCTACTTGACGCTGATCTTCGTGGCCGTCGCGGTCGATCCGCTGCTGCCCTTCTGAGCCTCGTCGTCCTCGTCGATCTGCTCGGCGGCCGCATCAGTCGCGTCGCTCTCGACCGTCGTGGTCTCGTCGTTGACGGCATCTGATTCAGCCGTCCAGTCGATCGGCTCGACGACCGCGGGTGCAGGAGACGGCACGAGCGCCTGCACCGCGCTCAGCCCGACGGCGATCAGCACGCCGATGACGCCTGCGCCGAGAAGCGCGGCGCCGACGACCACGAGCGACTGCCCGACGTACACCTCGATGCCGGTGGCCGTGCCGTCGAGCAGCGTGCTCGTCATGGTGCCGATCTGGCCGGCGATGAGCCAGCCGCCCACGCCCGCTGACGCGAGCGAGAGCACGAGAAGGAGCCAGAAGCCGATGCTGCGTGTCAGTGACTTGTTCATGCCAGCCACGGTGCACGACGAACTGATGAGGGGCTGATGTCGCAGCTATGCATCCCCTGTGCCGAGGCTCCGGAGCACGCCGATCGATCGGCGCGGTCGGTCACTCCTCGGGCGCGACCGGCTTCTTCAGGTGCAGCACCACGACGGTGTACGCCGCGGCCGAGAGCGACGCGAGCACCATGTGGATGCCGACGAGCAGGGGAGGGAGACCCGTGCGCGCCTGCCAGATGCCGACGCCGACCTGCACGAGGATCGCGAGCACGAGCACGAGCAGCCACTTGCGGGGCTCGAGGCGCAGCACCCACGCCGAGATCGTGAGCGTGGCGACGAGCGCGGCGAGGACGTATCCGGGCCACGCGTGGACGTGCGCCAGGACGGTGGCGTCGAACCCGTGACGCAGCACGTCGGCATCACCTGAGTGCGGGCCGGAGCCGGTGGTGAGCACGCCGAAGACGATCGTGACGGCGAGAGCCAGGCCGGTGACGTGGCTCAGGATCGCGAACCACTTCGGGACCGCGCGCTCCCTCGGGCCCGGCTGCCCGTAGAGACGCACCAGGAACGCCGCGGTGACGCACACGAGCAGCAGAGACGACACGTAGTGGAACCCGACGATGAAGGGGTTCAGGCCGGTGAGCACGGTGATGCCACCGACCAGCGCCTGTGCGACGACTCCGAGCAGGACGATCCAGGCGAGGGCGACGAGATCACGTCGTTCGGTCGTCAGACGCAGCGAGCGCACCATGGCCGCGATCACGGCGATGAGCAGAGCACCCATCGCGAACGGCGTCGCGGGAAGTGAGAGCAGCGACACGATCACGAAGGTGATGATGGCCGCGGCGATGCCGGCAGCCGCGAAACGCAGGGCGGAGAACACCAGCAGCCGGCCGCCGACACGGGCGAGGACGAGCAGCAGGACCGCGAGGGCGATGATGCCGACGACGCCCGTCATGACGCGGTTGCCGAACTCGATGATGCCGTGGATTCCCTGATCGGCATAGATCGGAACGAGCGACTCGGGAGTGCAGAGCGGCCACTCCGAGCATCCGAGGCCCGATCCGGTGAGGCGCACTGCACCGCCGGTGCCGATGATGATCGTCTGGGCCAGGAAAGACAGCCAGGCGAAGACGCGGAGCGCTCGTCCCCAGAGGATCGCATGCGGCGACGCCGGTGCGTTCACGGGGGAGGAGATCGAGGGCTGGGGCATAAGTCTTCTCCGAACCGCCCGGACACGGCGAGCGGCCCTGTCTTCAGGCGGAACCTGTAGAATCGGATTGTTGTGATGAGCGCTTACCGCGCTGAAGCATCACTAACAGTTTAGGCGCGATGGATGCGCCGGTGATGAGGGCCCACCAACGGCACCCGCTCCCGCAGACTCGACGGGGATCAGGTGTGTCGGGGCGGATGACACCGTTTGGGACCTGTGAGGAGAGTGTGTGATGTCGGATGTGCTGATCGACCGCCCGGAGCTTGACGGCCTGGGGGTGTACGAATTCGGATGGCATGACGAAGATGCCGCCGGAGCAATCGCCAAGCGCGGAATCTCCGAAGAGGTGGTTCGCGGGATCTCGGCGCTCAAGCACGAGCCCGAATGGATGCTGAAAACCCGTCTCAAGGGATACCAGCTCTTCGGCAAGAAGCCGATGCCGACCTGGGGCGCCGACCTCAGCGCGATCGACTTCGACAACATCAAGTACTTCGTGCGTTCGACGGAGAAGCAGGCGCAGTCCTGGGAGGACCTGCCTGTCGAGATCCGCGAGACGTACGAGCGCCTCGGCATCCCCGAGGCCGAGCGCCAGCGCCTCGTCGCCGGCGTCGCCGCGCAGTACGAGTCCGAGGTCGTGTACCACCAGATCCGCGAGGACCTGGAGCAGCAGGGCGTCATCTTCATGGACACCGACACTGCCCTGCGTGAGCACCCCGAATTCTTCGAGGAGTACTTCGGCACGGTCATCCCGGCGGGCGACAACAAGTTCGCCGCGCTGAACACCGCCGTGTGGTCCGGCGGTTCGTTCGTCTACGTCCCCAAGGGCGTGCACGTCGAGATCCCGTTGCAGGCGTACTTCCGCATCAACACCGAGAACATGGGCCAGTTCGAACGGACCCTGATCATCGCCGACGAGGACAGCTACATCCACTACATCGAGGGCTGCACGGCTCCGATCTACAAGTCGGACTCGCTGCACTCGGCCGTGGTCGAGATCATCGTGAAGAAGAACGCCCGCGTTCGGTACACGACGATCCAGAACTGGTCGAACAACGTCTACAACCTCGTCACCAAGCGTGCGGTCGCGCACGAGGGCGCGACGATGGAGTGGGTCGACGGCAACATCGGCTCCAAGGTGACGATGAAGTACCCGTCGATCTACCTGATGGGCGAGCATGCCAAGGGCGAGACGCTCTCGGTCGCCTTCGCCGGCCCCGGTCAGCACCAGGACGCCGGCGCGAAGATGATCCACATGGCTCCGTACACGCAGTCGTCGATCGTCTCGAAGTCGATCGCCCGTGGCGGCGGACGTGCGGGATACCGCGGCGAGGTCCGAGTGGACGCCAACGCGCACCACTCCGCCAACACGGTCCGATGCGACGCGCTGCTGGTCGACACCAAGTCCCGCTCCGACACCTACCCGGCGATCGACATCCGTGTCGACGACGTGCAGCTCGGACACGAGGCCACGGTCTCGAAGGTCAGCGAAGAGCAGCTCTTCTACCTGCAGTCCCGCGGCATGCCCGAGGACGAGGCGATGGCGATGATCGTGCGCGGCTTCATCGAGCCGATCGCCCGGGAACTGCCCATGGAGTACGCGATGGAACTGAACAAGCTCATCGAAATGGGCATGGAAGGATCGGTCGGCTAAATGGCGGCCTCGACGACAGCGCCCAGCGAGGCGCAGCACACGAACGCGCACATCGACCCCGCAGCACAGGTCTCATCCGCCGGTTTCGTCCCGGTGCAGACCCGCTCGGAGCGCCCCCACTCCTTCGACCCAGACGACTTCGGTGCTCCCACCGGTCGCGAGGTCAACTGGAAGCACACCCCGGTCTCCAAGCTCTCGCCCCTCTTCGAGGTCGCGGGTTCGGGCGACGGCGTGAGCTACTCCTTCGGCTCGGGAGAGCAGTACGTGTCGGCGCCGCTGGCCGCGGGCGACGCACCGCGCGGAGAGGTCTTCCTGGCGGAGGACATCACTGCAGCGATCGCATGGCAGGGCTCGCCCGAGGCGCTGCACATCCGCATCCCGCGTGAAGAAGAGGTCGCTGAGCCCGTCTTCATCGCGATCGAGGGACTCGGTGCGGACCGTCGCGCAGATGCGCACGTCGTGATCGAGGCGCTCGAGCACAGCTCCGCCACCGTCGTGCTCCAGCACACGGGCGCGGCGCAGTACTCGCAGAACGTCGAGATCATCGTGCGTGACGGAGCGAAGCTCACCGTCATCAGCCTGCAGCAGTGGCAGGACGAGGCCGTGCACACGTCTGCGCACCAGGCCAGGGTCGACGCGGATGCCACGCTCAAGCACTTCGTCATCAGCTTCGGCGGTGGCGTCGTGCGCGTGAACCCGAGCGTCGAGCTCGCGGGTGCGGGCTCGGAGGGATACCTCTACGGCCTCTCCTACGCGGACGCGGGCCAGCACCTCGAGAGCCAGGTCTTCCTGCACCACAAGGGGCCGCACACCAAGGGCGACGTCCTCTACAAGGGTGCGCTCCAGGGCCAGGGCGCGCACAGCGTCTGGATCGGCGACGTGCTGATCGGCGCGCACGCGAACGGCACCGACTCATACGAGGCGAACCGCAACCTGGTGCTCACCGAAGGTGCTCGCGCCGACTCGATCCCGAACCTGGAGATCGAGACCGGAGACATCCTCGGCGCGGGCCACGCCAGCGCCACCGGTCGTTTCGACGACGAGCAGCTGTTCTACCTGCAGGCACGAGGGATCAGCGAAGAGGAAGCACGCCGCCTGGTCGTGCTCGGCTTCCTCACCGACATCGTCCAGCGTCTGGGAATCCCCGCGCTGGAGGCCGAGCTCCTCGCTGCGATCGAGACGGAGCTCGCCGAGGTGAACGCATGACCGCCGAGCGAGTCTGCGGTGTCGCCGAGCTCGAGCAGGACATGCCGCTGCGTGTCGAGCCGAACGGCGTGCCGATCACTGTCATCAAGGACTCCGAGGGCGTCATCCACGCCATCGGAGACACCTGCACCCACGGTGACATCTCCCTCTCAGAGGGCTTCGTCGAAGGAGAGACGGTGGAATGCTGGGCCCACGGCTCGGCATTCTCGCTGCTCACCGGCAAGCCCCAGAATCTCCCCGCTTATGAGCCCGTTCCGGTCTACGTCGTCGAGATCGACGGCGACGACGTGCTCATCGACCCGACTGTGACGAAGGAAGTCTGAATGTCTGTTCTCGAAATCCGCGACCTCTACGTGACGGTCGAGACCGAGGCGGGAATCACCCCGATCCTCAACGGAATCACCCTCACGATGAACACGGGTGAGACGCACGCGATCATGGGCCCCAACGGCTCGGGCAAGTCGACGCTCGCCTACACGATCGCCGGTCACCCGAAGTACACGGTGGCGTCCGGCTCGATCACGTTCGACGGCCAGGACGTCCTTGCGATGAGCGTCGACGAGCGCGCTCGCGCGGGCCTCTTCCTCGCGATGCAGTACCCGGTCGAGATCCCCGGCGTGACGGTGACGAACTTCCTCCGCACGGCCAAGACCGCGATCGACGGCGAAGCACCGGCGATCCGCGGGTGGACGAAGGACGTCAAGGCGGCCATGTCCAACCTCCGCATGGACCCGAAGTTCGCTCAGCGCAACGTCAACGAGGGGTTCTCCGGTGGCGAGAAGAAGCGCCACGAGATCCTTCAGCTCGAGGTGCTCAAGCCGAAGTTCGCAGTGCTCGACGAGACCGACTCCGGTCTCGACGTCGACGCGCTGAAGATCGTCTCGGAAGGCGTCAACCGCGCCAAGGAGGCGACGGGTCTCGGCGTGCTGCTGATCACGCACTACACCCGCATCCTGCGCTACATCCGCCCCGACTTCGTGCACGTGATCGTCGCGGGCAAGATCGTCGAAGAAGGCGGCCCCGAACTCGCCGACCGGCTCGAGGACGAGGGATACGACCGTTTCCTCGACCCCGCAGCCCCCATCGAGGCGTAGGCTGATTCGCATGACAGCCACCCTCACCGACGCGAAGTACGACGAGGTCACCGAGGCTCTCAAGGACGTCATGGACCCGGAGCTCGGGATCAATGTCGTCGACCTCGGCCTCATCTACGATCTCGCGTGGGATGACGAGAACGACGCTCTCGTCATCCACATGACGCTCACCAGCGCAGGCTGCCCACTGACCGACGTGCTCGAGGACCAGACCGCTCAGGCGCTGGACAGTGTCGTCGATCGCTTCCGCATCAACTGGGTGTGGATGCCGCCGTGGGGCCCTGAGAAGATCACGGACGATGGGCGCGACATGATGCGCGCTCTCGGCTTCGCCATCTGAGGATGCTCGAGGTCAAGGCTCTGCCTTTGGCCGAGCTCCGAGAGCGCAGCAGCGAGAAATGGCGGGAGTACCCCGCCGATGTGCTTCCGCTGTTCGTCGCGGAGACCGACTTCCCGTTGGCGCCGGCGATCTCATCCGCGCTTCGACGCGCTGTGGACATCGGCGACACCGGCTACATAGCGTCGCGGACCCCGCTGCCTGAGGAGTACGCGGCTTTCGCGCTCCGTCGCTTCGGCTGGCGCGCAGATCCTTCGCGGATGCGGACGACCGCGGACGTGAGCATGGGGATCGTCGAGATCCTGCGCCGCGTCACGCAGCCGGGGGAGCGCGTGGTCGTCACCCCGCCGGTGTATCCGCCGTTCTTCGACCTGGTCTCCGAGGCCGGAGCCGAGGTCGCTCGGGTACCGCTGATCGACACGGGCACCGAATGGGAACTCGATCTCGACGGCATCCGCGCAGCATTCGAAGACGGTGCGACCGCGATGCTGCTCTGCAACCCGCACAACCCGACGGGCACGGTGCACAGCCGTGACTCGCTGAGCGCTCTGGCCGAGATCGCCGACGAGTTCGGTGCTGCCGTGGTCTCGGACGAGATCCATGCTCCGCTCGCCCAGCCGGGAACAGGGTTCACGCCTTTCCTCGACACGGGCGACGCCGCCGAGCGCGTGGGCTACGCCGTCGTGAGCGCGAGCAAGGCCTTCAATCTCGCCGGTCTCAAGTGCGCCCTCATGGTGACCGCCTCCGATCGCCCCAGCGCCATCGTGCGCGGGCTCCCGATCGAGGTCGAGTGGCGCACGGGGCAGTTCGGACTCCTCGCCGCCGTGGCCGCGTTCTCCGAGGAGAGCGACGCGTGGCTCGACGGCCTGCTCACGACCCTGGATGCGAATCGGGTGCTGTTGGAAGATCTGCTGGCATCGAAGCTCCCTGGCGCCCGCTACCGGATCCCCGATGCCGGATACCTGGCGTGGATCGATCTCTCGGGCCTGGAGTGGGGAGACAACCCCGCGCGTCGGATCCTGAAAGAGGCGAAGGTCGCCCTGCATTTCGGCCCCGCCTTCGGCGAGGAGGGCAGGGGGTTCGTCCGACTGAACTTCGGCACGAGCCCGGAGATCATCACCGAGGCTATCGAGCGCATCGCGACGCTCGTGGATCGATGACGACCGAACAGCAGCCGACCGCATCGATCTGGGACCGGGAGCGACTCTGGGTCACCGCCGGTGCCGTCTCGCTGATCTTCCTCGCCGCGATCGAGGCGCTGGCGGTCACGACCGTCATGCCGATCGTCAGCGAGGCGCTCGACGGGCGGGAGCTGTATGCCGTAGCGTTCGCCGGGACGCTTGCGACGAGCGTGATCGGGATGGTCGCAGCGGGTGCCTGGTCGGATTCTCGTGGGCCACGCCGTGCACTGTACGCCGCGGTGTCGCTCTTCATCGCCGGTCTGCTTCTGTCGGGGTTCGCGGTCTCGATGGATCAGTTCCTCGTCGGTCGTCTCGTCCAGGGCCTCGGCGCCGGTGGCCAGACGGTGGCGCTGTACGTGTTGGTGGCCCGTCTGTACCCGCCGCACCTTCACGGCAGAGTGTTCGCGGCGTTCGCCGCCGCCTGGGTGGTGCCGTCGATGATCGGTCCGTTCCTCGCGGGGGCGGTCGCGGAGTATCTCGACTGGCGCTGGGCGTTCCTCGGCGTCGCCGTGCTGACGACGGCCGCGTTCATCACCGTCGCGTCGCGGTTGCGAGGAGTCGACCTCGGTCACGGCGAACCGCAGAATCGCCAGGCGCTCGTCATCCGCCTTCTCCTCGCGGTGGTGGTCGCCGTCTTCGCGGTGCTGATCGGGTTCACCGCCGAGATGACCGTGCGCCTCGCATGGCCCGTGGCGATCGGGTCGGTCATCGTGATCGCCGTCGCACTGCTGCCGCTGGTTCCCCGGCGCACGCTCCGTGCCGGGCGCGGTCTGCCGAGTGTCGTCCTCATGCGGGGCATCGCCGCAGGCGCGTTCTTCGCGGCCGAGGCATACATCCCCTACCTGCTGATGGAGCGCTTCGACTTCACGGCGACCTGGGCGGGGATCGCGCTCATGTTCGCCGCCTTCGCCTGGGCAGGGGCATCGCAGCTGCAGGGGAGCTTCGGCGAACGCCTCGGCAACACCCGCATCACGGTGATCAGCCTGTCGCTCATCCTCGTGGCGCTCGTGCTCGTCTTCGCGTCGGCACAGTGGGGGGCATCGCCGGTGTTCGTCGTCGTGGGGTGGGGGTTCGCCGGCGGTGGCATGGGGCTGCTGTATCCGCGCCTCACCGTGCTGACGCTCGCCTATTCGGACGAGGGCAATCAGGGTTTCAACTCGTCAGCGCTGTCGATCTCCGATGCCGCGGGTTCAGCAGTGACGATCGCTCTGGCCGGGTTGGCTGTTGCGACGCTGGGTGGGGATGCGGCGTCGTTCGGCGTGGTCTTCGCCTTCTGTTCCGGTCTGGTGCTGCTGGCATTCGTGCCGGGGCTCAGGCTGGGCCATGCCGCGGAGTCGTCTGAGGGCTGACGCCTGCGACGAACGATTCCCGTGCGAGCGCGGTGACGCCGAGGTCGAAGACGCGGTCGAGGCCGGCGGTGACGTCGGACGTGCCGTCGGCGAGTGCCGCGCCATGGCTGTCAGCGTGCATGCGCTGCTGCACGAGCGTCGCATGGCCGAGCACGAAGTGCAGGAGCGCTGTCGCACGCTCGGCGGCGTCTGCGTGCCCCTGACGTGCGAGGGCGGCCTCGAGCGCGGTCTGGGCGTAGGACGAGCCGAGGCGCAGCGCGTAGGTGCTGAGCACGAGCTCCGCGCCGTCGCGATAGGTGAAGAGGGCGTCGCGGATGCCGCGAGCGGTGGTCAGCACGTCGGCATCGTCGCGGGGGATCCCTGCGGTGATCCGGTCGGCGAGCTCCGCCAGAAGCTCCTGCTTGCTCGAGAAGTGCCAGTAGAGAGCGCTCGGCTGGACATCCAGCCTGCCTGCGATCCGCCGCATCGACAGATCGGCGAGGCCGACCTCGTCGAGAAGGGCCAGCGCCACGCGTGCGACGCCGTCGCGGTCGTGACGAGCGGAGTTGTGCTCTGGGCTCATGTGGTCAGTATAGTGAACATCGTTCAGGTGAACAGTGTTCAGGAAGGTGTCGGATCATGACCCAGCAACGCGATGACCTCGGTCGCGAACTCGCAAGAGTGGCGATCTTCGCCGCACTCATCGTCGTTCTCGGCATGGTGACGATACCGATTCCCGGCGGGGTGCCGATCACCGCGCAGACCCTGGGGGTCATGCTCGCCGGTGCTGTGCTCGGACCCCGTCTGGCCCCGCTCTCGATTCTTCTGGTGCTCGCTCTCGCCGCGATCGGGCTGCCCGTCCTCGCCGGTGGGCGGGGCGGCCTCGGTGTGTTCGTGGGGCCGACCGCCGGATACCTGCTCGGATGGGTGGTCGGCGTCATCGTGATCGGTCTCATCGTGGGCAGCGGTCGGCTCAGCTGGTGGCGGATCGCCCTCGGAGTCGTCGTCGGCGGCATCCTTGTGGTGTATCTCTGCGGGATCCCCGTGACGGCGCTCGTGCTCGGGCTCGGACTCGGGCCCACCGCGCTCGGGAGTCTGGTGTTCCTCCCGGGCGATCTGCTCAAGGCTGCGGCGGCGACGGCGCTGGTTCTCGCGCTGCGACGCGCGTACCCCAGGGCGTTCGGCGTGCGTGTCACCCCGGCGCCCGTGTCCGTTCGTGCGATCTGAGACCGCGGTCGGATCGATCTCTCTCGACGGTGTCACGGTCGGAAGAGAAGGGCGATCGATCCTGCGTGATGTGAGCGTCGAACTCGCAGCGCAGAGGATCGCGGTGATCGGGGCGAACGGATCGGGAAAGTCGACCTTCGCGCGCCTGCTGAACGGCCTCGTTCTGCCGGACGCAGGGCGAGTCAGGGTCCACGGTCTCGATCCGCGGCGGGACACGAAGGCGCTGCGACGTCGTGTCGGTTTCGTCTTCACCGACCCTCAGTCGCAGATCCTGATGCCGACGCCCGCCGAGGATCTCGCGCTTTCGCTGCGTGGCTCGCCCCGATCGGAGATCGCCACCCGCGTGGCCGGCGCACTTGCTGAGCACGGTCTGACAGACAGGGCGAATGCGCCCGCATCGGAGCTGTCCGGTGGTCAGAAGCAGCTGCTGGCGCTCGCGTCGATTCTGATCACGGAGCCGCGACTGATCGTGGCAGACGAGCCGACGACGCTGCTCGACCTCCGCAATTCCCGAAGGGTCTCCGACCTGCTCCTGGCGCTGCCGTCGCAGGTCGTGATCGTCACGCATGACCTCGATCTCGCGGCGAGATGCGACCTTGCAGTGCTCTTCGACGCCGGATCGCTCATCGCAGCCGGCGCCCCGGACGACGTGGTCGCCGAGTATCGCGGGCTGTGCGGATGATCCAGTCGTATCGGTCGGGGAACAGCCTCGTCCACCGGATGCCGGCGGGGCTCAAGCTCGCACTCTTCGCCTCGCTGGCGCTCGGGTCATCCGGATACCCTCATGATGCGTGGAGCGTCACGGTCTCGCTCGTCGTCGTGTGCTCGCTGTATCTCGTCGCCCGCCTGCCGGTGAAGGTCCTGATCATCGAGATGTGGCGGATGCGCTGGCTCGCGCTGGTTCTCGGGTCGGCGCTGTGGATCTTCGTTTCACCGCTCACTGCGTGGATCAGCACGACCAGGGTGACGTCGCTGCTTCTGCTGGCGGCGCTGCTCACGATCACCACGCGGATGGAGGATCTTCTGGCCGTTCTGCATCGGCTGCTGCGGCCGCTGGGTCGGCTGGGCATCGATGCCGATGCGGTCGCGATGACGATCTCGTTGACGCTCACGATGATCCCGGTGGTGGCCGGGTTCGCCCACGCCGTGCGCGAGGCGCAGCGGGCACGAGGGCTCCGCCTCGGCCTGCGGACCGCCGTGCCGCTGATGGTCAGGACGTTACGCCACGCGGACGAGGTCGGTGACGCTCTCGCCGCGCGGCGACTGGTGTGATCTCCGGGCCAGGCGGAGGGAGAGCAGCATTGCGCCGACGGCGAGCGCGGCCGTCAGAACCGTCGTGCCTGCGACGAGGAGCAGGACGACCGAGGCGACGCCGAGCACCGCTGCGCTCTGGACCCGGCGAGCAGAGTCGGCCGCGGGGGGTGACGGCAGCGTCTCGATGCGAGTGAGCGACACCGCGATCACCGCTGTGAGGGTCAGCGCGGTCGCGAGCCAGGGCGGGCGAGACACCCACCATTCGAGGGTGCTCGGCTCCGGCAGGGTGATTCCGCCTGCGAGCGAGGCCAGGGCGCAGATCCCGGCCATCGCGAGCAGCGCAGGCATGTGCCACAGGTAGATCGTCATGGTGCGTCTGTTGACGAATGCGCTGAACGCGGCCGGGACCGGGCGGCGACTGAGAACGCCGATGCGATCACGGAGAAGCGATACGGCGCTCAGGTGCACGACCCCGACGAGGAGCAGGGCTGTGGTGGGCGGGTTGATGTTGGCCACGAGATCAGGGGAGTAGACCCCCGTCGTGAAGCCGCTGATGAGCGTGATCAATGCCACAGCTCCTGCGATCGCCCGTGTTCGTCGGCGGAGTCCGTCGATGGTGCCATCGGCGAGGAAGAAGCCGATCTGCTGCAGGGCGAGCCAGACGAAAGCGAGATTCAGGAAGCCCAGTCCCTCGAGCCCGGTGATCGCCCGGAGCGCGTCGACGCCGAGCGATGCCGCGACAAGTGCGGCCACCGTGATCAGCGGCTTCCGGGCGTGAGCTCCCGCGAGCGCAGGAAGAATCGCCTGGCTGCCCAGGAAGACGGCGAGGAACCACAGGGGCTGGCTGTAGCGGAAGCCGGCCACGGCGATGATCTCGGCCGGCATGCCGGCGACGCTCAGGGCCGCGAGTGCCGCGCCGACGATCCCGATCGCGAACAGGGCCGGCCGCAGCAGCCGATGCACCCGGGCGGCGAGGAAGCCGGCTGCGGTGTCGCCGCGCTCCTGCGTGCGCCGGAAGGAGGTGTAGCCGGCGAACCCGCCGATGATGAAGAAGAGCGGCATCACCTGCAGAACCCAGCTGATGGGCACGATCCACCCTGTTCCTTCGCTGGCGTTCGAGAACACCGGGCTGCCGTCGACCACGGTGACCCCGACCATGATGGCGTGGAGCAGCACGACTCCTGTGACACAGATCGCACGCAGGAAGTCGATCGTGGTGTCACGCCCGCCGGGAGATGGCAGCGGCGGAGCGGTGCGCGGTGGTGCCTCGACGATGGCCATGTGTCCTCCTCGGATGGGGTGTCCGAGGAGCGTATGGACGCGGTGCCGTCCGGGGGATCACCCCCAGGACTGGTTCGCACCCCTACCGGAGTGTGATCCTGCGCAGGCTCAGGATGCGGGTTCGACCAGGCCGGCGTCGTATGCGAGGATCACGGCGTGCACGCGGTCGCGGAGCTGGAGCTTCGCGAGCACCTTGCCGACGTGCGTCTTCACGGTCTGCTCCGCGATGAACAGATCGGCCGCGATCTCGCTGTTCGACCTGCCCCTACCGATGAGCACCAGCACCTCTCGCTCTCGGTCTGTGAGATCGGCCAGCGAAGTGGCGGCTCGCGGCGTGCGCGGCCGTCGACCGGCGAACTGCTCGATCATGCGTCTGGTCACGCTGGGAGCGAGCAGCGCGTCGCCGCCGGCGACCACGCGCACGGCGTGGACGAGCTCTTCGGGGAGAGCGTCCTTCAACAGGAAGCCGCTCGCGCCGGCCTCCAGCGCGTCGTAGACGTAGTCATCGATGTCGAAGGTGGTGAGCATGAGGATCCGCGGCACGTGGGCTGCGGGGTAGCCGGGGCCCAGGATGCGGCGGGTCGCCTCGATCCCGTCGATCTCCGGCATCCGCACGTCCATCAGGATGACGTCGGGATCGAGTCGGGCAGCGAGCGTGACCGCCTCCGCGCCGTTGGCGGCCTGCCCCGTGACACGGATGCCGTCGTGAGCGTCGAGGAGCGCGGCGAACCCGGCGCGCACCATGGCCTGATCGTCGGCGATGAGGACGCTGATCGTCACGGAGTCTCCTCTGGTTGCCCTGGGGCGTTGTCGCGCGGGGTGAGGTCTCGGAGCGGCAGCGAGGCGACGACTTCCCAGCCGCCGTCCGTCGTGGCGCCCGCGGTGAACGAGCCGCCCAACAGCTCGACGCGCTCGCGCATGCCGCGGAGCCCGTATCCGCCGCCCGAAGACGCGGGTGAGCCTGATGCGCGGCCGTTGCGGACGCGGATACCGACCGCATCGGCGTCGGCCTGCACGCGCACGGTCACGGCGGCGCCCGATGCGTGTCGCACCGCGTTGCTCAATGCCTCCTGAGCGATGCGGAAGGCCGCGATCTGCACGGCCTGCGGCGCATCCGTCACTGATCCTGTGATCTCCAGGCCGACGGTCACACCGGCTCGACGGATGGTGTCGACGAGAGCGGGGATGTCGTCGACGCCCTGTTGCGGTGCGAGCTCGGCCGTCTGGTCTTCGGTGCGCAGCACCCCGAGCATCCGTCGCATCTCGGTCAGCGAGGTCCGAGCTGTGGCCGCGATGCTGTCGAACTCCACGGACGCGGCGTCGCCCATCTCCGGGAGCCGGTAGCGTGCGGTCGATGCCTGCACCTGGATCACCGACATGCTGTGCGCGATCACGTCGTGCAGTTCGCGAGCGATGCGGGTGCGCTCCTCGACGAGGGCCCGTCGCGATTCCTCGAGCGCGGAGTGCTCGCGCTCTCGTGTGAGCTCGGCAGACACCCGGACCCGTCCGGCGACGAGGATGGCCACCAGGAACATCGCCGCGGCCAGGGAGGTCGTGACGATGAGGTCGGCGGTGACGCTGCCGGCCGTGGCAGGAGTGGCCACGATCTCGGGGCGCAGCAGCGGCGCGGTGAGGGAGAGCAGAGCTCCGATGGCCAGCGGGAAGACGCCGAGCCTGGCCCCGTGGACGAAGGTCACGACGCCGACCAGGAGCACGAAGGTCAGCAGGGCGGGCACCGACCACGGCCAGGGCGCCTCGGTCGCGAGAGTCGGGACGACGAGGAGCGGAAGCGTGAACGCCGCAGCGCAGAACATCGCGATCGCCCAACGAGGGCGGCTCAGTGCCAGGAGGGGCGCCGCGCACAGCGCGGCACCCAGGATGAACGAGAGCGGCAGCGACGTGCCGTACAGCACAGTCTGGACCGGCACGAGCACTGCGAACAGCGCGAGGCTCGCCGCGCCGAGCGCCGCGAGCACGGCGGTCCGACGGCTGATGCGGGGAGCGCGCTCGGTGCGCGGCCGACGACGTGCCATGTCTGTCATCCTGCCAGTTGCAGAACACGGGCGCGTCTCCGGCGGGATGCCGTGACGCGGTCTATCACCAGCCCGACCACGAGCGCCACGGCGATGCCGATGCCGGCGCTCACGAGCGGCTGCTCCTTGATCCACGAGCCCGCGAGCAGTCCGATGGCGAGGCTCAGGGCGCTCCAGCTGATGCCTCCCACGATGCTCAGCGGAAGGAACCTCCGCCACGGAAAGCGCAGAGCGCCGGCTGACATGTTGACGGCGACGCGGCCGACCGGGATGTAGCGGGCACCCAGAATGAGCGCCGCACTGCGGTGCGTGAGCGCTCTCTCCGCGTGAGCGAATGCGGAGGCGACTCGCGGACGACGCATCCACGCCCACCGGGTCGTGCCCAGCCTGCGGCCGAGGGCGAACGCGATGTTGTCGCCGATGGTCGCGCCCAGGGCGGCGACGAGTCCGAGAGGCAGCAGCGCCCAGAACTCACCGGTCGACGCCAGTACTGCCGACGCGGCCACGAGCACGGTCTCGCTCGGCACCGGTGGGAAGAAGCCGTCGATGATCGTCACTGCGAGCAGTACGGCGTACAGCCAGGGCGACGCGACGGTCTGCAGAATGAGCTCGTTGATAACATCCACCTCAGCAGGCTAGAAAGCAGGTGGCAGGTGGGGCATCACCCTGAGGTATCGACCGCATCCCCCCAGGGAGGTAGATCCGCCGACCGCCCGATCGAGGTCGGGGCGACCACCGTGCACGGTCTGATGGTCGACAGTCAGACCCGGTGCGAGCACTATCAGGGGCCGCTCGATGTCATCGCTCTCAGGTTCGCCTGCTGCGGTGACTGGTACCCGTGCCATCTGTGTCACGCCGAGCTCGCCGGGCACGAGGCGCGCCAGTGGTCGACGGACGAGCGCACGACGGAGGCGGTGCTCTGCGGCGTCTGCGGTTCGCTGCTGCGCATCGATGCCTACCTCGGGGCATCCGAGTGTCCGACGTGCTCGGCGGTCTTCAATCCCGGCTGCCGACTGCATCACGATCTGTACTTCGACTGAACACTCAGCCGGGCGATCTATACTGGGAGTTTGGCCCCTCGGCCTGAATCCCCTTGAACGAACGGACATCCCGCTGTGCTTGCCGTGCACGAACTCGAGATCCGCGTGGGCGCACGCCTCCTGATGGAGAACGTGTCGTTCCGCGTGAGCGACGGAGACAAGATCGGTCTCGTCGGCCGCAACGGTGCAGGCAAGACCACGCTCACCAAGGTGCTCGCCGGTGACGTCCTGCCATCCGGCGGAAGTGTGACCCGTTCAGGTCAACTCGGCTACCTGCCGCAGGATCCGCGATCGGGCAACCCCGAGGATCTCGCTCGCACGCGCATCCTCGACGCCCGTGGACTCGGCCAGCTCAACCTCGGAATGAGCGAGGCCGCGCTCGCGATGGGGTCGGACGACCCTGCGGTCGCCGACAAGGCGATGAAGCGCTACGCGCGCCTCACCGAGGAGTTCGAAGGGCAGGGCGGGTACGCGGCCGAGGCCGAGGCAGCCTCCATCGCGAACAACCTCTCGCTGCCCGACCGCATCCTCGACCAGCCGCTGTCGACACTGTCCGGTGGTCAGCGCCGTCGTATCGAGCTGGCCCGCATCCTCTTCTCCGATGCCGAGACGATGATCCTCGATGAGCCGACCAACCACCTCGACGCCGACAGCGTCGTGTGGCTGCGCGAGTTCCTCAAGAACTACAAGGGCGGGCTGATCGTGATCAGTCACGACGTCGAGCTCGTCGGCGAGACCGTCAACCGCGTCTTCTACCTCGATGCGAACCGCCAGATCATCGACACCTACAACATGAACTGGAAGAACTACCTGCGTCAGCGGGTGGCCGACGAGGAGCGCCGCAAGAAGGAGCGCGCCAACGCCGAGAAGAAGGCCACGACCCTGCAGCTGCAGGCAGCCCGCTTCGGGGCGAAGGCGTCGAAGGCCGCTGCGGCTCATCAGATGATCGCGCGTGCCGACAAGCTGCTCGCCGGACTCGATGACGTCCGCCAGGAGGAGCGCGTCGCCAAGCTGCGCTTCCCGAAGCCGGCCCCCTGCGGCAAGACCCCGATGATGGCGACAGGGCTGTCGAAGTCCTACGGTTCACTCGAGATCTTCACCGACGTCGACCTCGCCATCGACCGCGGATCCAAGGTCGTCGTGCTCGGTCTCAACGGTGCGGGAAAGACGACCCTGCTGCGCATGCTCGCGGGCGTCGACCAGCCCGACACCGGGCAGCTCGAGCCGGGGCACGGCCTGAAGGTCGGGTACTACGCACAGGAGCACGAGAACCTCGACGTGAATCGATCGGTGCTCGAGAACATGGTGTCGGCCGCTCCGCACATCACCGAGATGGAAGCGCGCAGGGTGCTCGGCTCGTTCCTGTTCACGGGAGATGACGTACTCAAGCCCGCCGGAGTGCTCTCGGGCGGTGAGAAGACGCGGCTCTCGCTGGCCACCCTCGTGGTCTCGTCCGCGAACCTGCTGCTGCTCGACGAGCCCACCAACAACCTCGACCCCGCGTCGCGCGAGGAGATCCTCGGCGCGCTCGCGCACTATGAGGGGGCGGTCGTGCTGGTCTCGCATGACCCGGGTGCAGTGCAGTCGCTCAACCCCGAGCGCGTGCTGATCCTCCCGGACGGCGTCGAGGACCTGTGGAGCCAGGAGTACCAGGACCTCATCGAGCTCGCCTGATCCTTCGCCTCTCGTGGCATAGTCGAGAGCGTGACGCACGACGACCATGACCTCGACCCCGCCCCGCTCAACGAGTGGCTGAAGGGCCGGCACGCTCTCACCGGGCTCGCCCCGGAGTGGGATCTCGGCACGCTGCCTGACGACCCGAGCGCACTCTTCGCGACATGGCTGCGCGCAGCGGCTGCCCACGGTGTGCCTGAGCCGCACACGGTGACCCTCGCTACGGTGGATGCCGACGGACTACCCGACGCTCGAACTCTCATCCTGAAGCGGATCGACGAGCGAGGCTGGGCATTTGCCAGCACGAGGTCGTCTCGCAAGGGCGCGCAGCTGGCTGCCTCGCCGGCCGCCGCGCTGAACTTCTGGTGGCAGCCCCAGGTGCGCGCGGTGCGAGTGCGCGGTCGTGTGGAGGAGGCGACGCCCGAGGAGAGCGCCGCCGACCTGGCCGCGCGCTCTCCGGCCGCGCGGGCGGACATCGCGGACGGTGACTGGGTGCTGTGGCGGATCGTGCCCACCCGAATCGAGTTCTGGCAGGGATCGAGAGACCGCCGTCACACGCGGGTCATCTTCGACGCCGTCGACGATGGATGGGAACGGACTGTCATCGGCGGCATGGCAGATCAGAAGACGGAGGGGTGAGGGGAATGAGCGGATACCAGGTGATCGAGATCGGTGCTCTCGACGAGTGGCGCGCACACCATGGCGGGTTCGACGCGCGGCGCTCGCGCGATGGCCGTCGTGTCGTCGATCACGAGCTGACGATGCAGTACATCGGCCTCACCGCGAACGCCCTCCAACCGGGAGAGGAAGCGGGCTACTGGCACGTCCATTCGCGGGTCGAAGAGCTCTATGTGTTCCTTGACGGGCGCGGGCAGATGGGCCTCGATGACGAGGTCGTGGAGGTGGGCCCGGGAACGGTGATCCGCGTGGGACAGCGCGTCGCGCGCACCTGGCGCGCTCGGCCCGACAGCCCGGGAGAGCTGCGCTGGCTCTGCATCCGAGCTGGAGGGGAAGAGCTTCCACATCTCCCCGATGACAGCGCTCGCCTGCCCGAGAAGCCGATGCCCTGGCGGGACTGAGCGGTGGCTGACCTCCTGCCACCGCGTCCATCATCACCGCCGGCTCTCATGGACGACTTCACGCGGGGGCTCGACGCGGAGAAGTGGATCCCGCACTACCTGCCGCACTGGACGGTGCCCGAGCGGTCTGAAGCGCGATTTGCTTTCGTCGAGGGCGGCCTGGAGCTCCGGATCGAGCACGATCAGCTCGACTGGCGGCCAGAAGACGCCCCGCTTCGGGTGTCGAATCTGCAGACGGCGACGTACTCCGGTCCGGTCGGATCGACCGTCGGCACGCATCGCCACCGCGAAGATGGACTCGTAGTTGAGACGGACACGCCGCAGCGACTGCTCTTCACACCCCGTCGCGGGCGGATCGACGTCACGGTCACGGCGAGCACCGACGAAGGATGCATGCTCGCGGTGTGGCTGGTCGGCACCGAACACCTCTCTGAGACAGACTCCGGCGAGATCTGCATCTTCGAGATCGACGCCTCAGCGATCGGGAGCATGACGAGGGCGCGCGTAGGCATCAAAGCGCACCATGACACGAGGTTGACGACCGACATGGCCGAGGTGACCCTCCCGTTCGATGCCCGGGAGCCGCATACCTGGACAGTGATCTGGGGCGATGGCGAAACGATCATCGGCTGCGACCGACAGGTCGTGCGCCGCTTCGGCCAGGCTCCGGACTATCCCATGGCCCTGATGATCGACCTCTTCGAAATCGGTGGGCCCAAAGGCGCGTATCCCAAGACCGCAGTCATCGGTGAAGTGACGGCCTGGGACTGATCGAAGGATCAGCGCGCGTCGAGCAGTTCGTCCTCGATGTCGGCATCCTTGTCGCGCCGCCGCGACTTCTTCACCGGCGCCGGCATCCCCTCGACCTCTTCACGGTGCTTCACGATCTCGGTGCGGATGATGTAGCCGATGAAGACGAAGCCCATGAGTGCGAACAGGATCCACTGGATCGCGTAAGACAGATGCGGTCCGGGGTCGTCGGTGGGCGAGTCGAAGCCGCCGAGGGTCCCTTCTCCGGATGGGTCCTCGCTGACGATCTGCCCGTATGCGCTGGTGATGACGTCGCCGCTGACCAACTCGGCGATCGACGGCAGGTTGATTGTGGGCACCTGCCCCTCGGGGGCGCCTCGCCCAGAGGCGGGGAGCTGCTCGCCCGGTCGCAGTCGGACGATGACTTCGACCTCGCCGCTCGGGGGCGTCGGAACAGAATCCGGGAAGTCGCCGTCGCCCGGCGGCACCCATCCACGATCGACGATGAACACCCGACCATCGGCGTCGCGGAAGGGCACCAACACCTCGAACGCGCTCGTGCCGCCGTGCGGCCGGTTGCGCACCAGCAGCTGCTGGTCGGCGATGTACTCGCCGTTCAGCACCACGGGATGCCACACGTCACCGGGATCGAGCACTCCATCATCGCCGATGAGGTCGGAGAGCGGAACGGGGTCGGCATCGTAGTTCTTCTCGACGAGCGCGATCTGCTCCGTCCGCGTCTCATTGCGCTCGAACTGCCAGTTCGAGAGGAACGCGCAGGCGACCGCGAATCCGATCGCGATCAGCACGTATACGGTCCATCGACCCATCCGGGCACTCACGAGGGCACACCATCTCTCACTGTCACGGGGAAGTCCCTGGCTGCCAGGTAGTCGTGGAGGAATCCGACGTGCTCATCGCACGCGAGCCAGACCTTCTCACGGTCAGCGGCGTGGATACGTGGATTGCGCCACACCACCTGCTTGGTCGCCGCGTCCCGGCATCCGGCACGCGAGCACTCCAGTCCACTCACTCGCGATCCTGGCGGCTCTCGTGGATGGTGAACACGTCAGGCGCGGAGTCGTCTTCGATCGGCAGCGTCGGGGCCGAAGCCGGAGCCTCCAGCTGCTGCACGGGGGACTCGGCCGTCGTCTCGGTGCTGTCACTCCCCGCGTTGGCGAACACGACCGCGATGTAGGGGAGGAGGGCGGCGGCCAGCGCGAACACCCAGGTGTACCAGCCGTACGGCTGAACGAACATCATCAGTGCGAAGCAGACGATGCGGATGGTCATCGTGAGCGCGTATCGGCGCACGCGGTGGTCTGCCTCGTCTTTCGGCGATTGCGGAAGCGAGGTGACGGCAGGGACCAGGGGCTTGCTCTTCACGATGAGTCCAGCCTACGCCGGTGCGGGCACGACGGCGCGCCCGTCTGCCGCTCAGGCGGAGAAGAGGAAAGGCAGAGTGAAGGCGCCGAAGAACAGGGCGCTGATCACCGTCATGACGATCCCGATGACCAGGACGGCGACCATGATGTACCCCATGATGAGGCCGGCGAAGGCCATGCCACGGCCGCCGATCGCCGGGTTCTGCTTCGTCTGTCGCAGCGCCATGTGGCCGGTGATGACGGCCACGATCGAGGCGAGCAGAGGCACGACCGCCCAGAAGAGCACGATGCCGGCGATTCCGCAGATCAGCGACGTGATCGCGAGGCCGCTGGAGGGGCGAGGAGCGGGGTACGGCGTCGCGCCGTAGTTCGTCGCATAGCCGGCGCCGGGTTGACCCGGTGCAGACGACCCGTAGTACGGCGGCTGTGCTGGAGCGCCGTACGGCTGAGCCACGGCGGAGCCATAGGGCTGCTGCGGAGCGTACTGCGGCGGCTGTGGCGACTGTGTCGCGTAGCCCTGCGGCGGGGCGACCGACGGCGCAGCGCCGGGATACGCCTGGTAGGGCTGCGCCGAGGGCGCCGGCGGGGCCGGGGGAGCCGATGCGATCGGCGCCGCCGGGGGAGTCTGCTGCTGTCCGTCCGCCGAGGTCGGGATGCTGTTGTCGCTCACGGTGGTGCCTTTCGTCGGGTTCAGCGTTCCAGCCAGGGCATGGATCTGTCAAACGTCCAGCCGGTGACGTCGAGGCATCATCGATAGGATCGATCACGACCAGGCCGCCATACCCGCACCGGCCAGATCAGGAGTGGAAATGAGTTCTCGCGTCGTGCTCGTCACCGGCGGAAACCGCGGCATCGGTCGCGCGATCGCCGAACGATTCGTCAGGGACGGCTACCGCGTCGCCGTCACGGCTCGCAGCGGCGAAGGCCCCGAGGGCACTCTCACCGTGCGCGCCGACGTCACCGATGCCGCTGCGCTCGATGCCGCCTTCACCGAGGTCGAGCAGCAGCTCGGGCCTGTCGAGGTCGTCGTGGCGAACGCCGGGATCACCAAGGACACCCTGCTGCTGCGGATGAGCGAGGATGACTTCGACAGTGTGGTCGCGACGAACCTCGGAGGCACCTTCCGCGTCGTGAAGCGCGCATCGAAGGGCATGCTGAGGGCTCGATTCGGCCGGGTCATCCTCATCTCCAGCGTCGTAGGTCTCTACGGCTCGGCAGGCCAGGTGAACTACTCCGCGTCGAAGAGCGCGCTCGTCGGTTTCGCTCGGTCGCTCACGCGGGAGCTCGGGGGACGCGGCATCACTGCGAATGTCGTCGCCCCCGGATTCATCGAGACCGACATGACGGCTGAGCTTCCGGAGGAGACTCAGAAGCAGTACAAGGCGAACATCCCGGCCGGACGTTTCGCGACTCCCGATGAGGTGGCGGGCGTCGTCACGTGGCTCGCGGGCGATGACGCCGGATACATCTCCGGTGCGGTCATCCCGGTCGACGGCGGACTCGGGATGGGTCACTGAGCCGAGTGCACGTCGCTGCCTCAGCGTCGACTGATCGCCGCATCCATGAGGTCGGCCAACCTGCTCGGAACCGAGAACTGCGGCCAGTGACCTGAGCCGATGCGCACGACCTCGGCATCGGCGATCGCCCGGAACTCGTCGGCGTACGGGCTCCACTGCTCGAGCTCGGAGTCGAGCGTCTCCCGGTCCATAGCGCCCATGAGCAGCGTCACAGGGACGGAATGCCGAGCCCCGGGGCCGAGCACGATCTCGTCGGTGGGCACTCTGGCAGGCACGCTGTGCGTGAGGGGCGTGGTGCGCGCACGCGTCGCGTCGTCGAGGTCGTCGACGTCTTCAGCGGGGAAGAAGTCCCACCCGGGGAAGGGGATGACACCGTCGACGACCTCGAACTCGCTGATGCCGAATCCGGGCGGCGGCGGCACGGTGTCGATGAATACGACCCGCGAGACGCGGTCGGGCCGCGCATCGGCGACACCCCAGGCGACATTGCCTCCGCCGCTGTGACCGACGACGACCACCGGCGTACCGACCGCGTCGACGGCGGCGACAGCGGCGTCGATCCAATCGGCGATGCCGATGTTCGCGGACTCGGCGGCGACCAGGCCCGTGCCGGGCATGGTCAGCGGATGCACCGTGTGTCCTGCGCGCTCGAGCTCGGTGGTCACGTCGCTCCAGCTGGACGCATCGAGCCAGAGACCGGGGATGAGGATGATGTCCATGCGCCCGAGGTTAGACGGGGCATCGGACATTCGCTAGGGCAGCAGTGCGATGACCTCTGCGAGATCCTGGGGTCCGATGACCAGACTCGCGGCCTCCCGGACAGCGGGCTTCGCGTTGAACGCCAGACCGAGTCCAGCGACCGCCATCATCTGCAGGTCGTTGGCACCGTCGCCGATGGCGATCGTGGCGTGACGGGGCACGCCGAGCTCATCCGCCCACTCCAACAGTGAGGCGGCTTTCACCGCGGCATCCACGATCTCGCCGTCGACCCGACCGGAAAGAGCACCGTCTACGACCTCGAGTCGGTTCGCGCGCCAGCGGTCGACGCCGAGTCCGGGTGCGACATCGTCGAGGATCTCGTGGAACCCGCCGGACACCACGCCGACCACACCCCCGCGCTCATGTACGGCCGCCGTGAGCTCTCGCACGCCGGGAGTGGGCTCGATGCGTGCGAGCACACGCGCGAACCCCGACACCGGAACGCCTTCGAGGGCTGCGACGCGTGAGCGCAGGCTCGTGGCGAAGTCGATCTCTCCGCGCATTGCGGCTTCGGTCGCTGCCTGCACCTCGGCGCCGCGCCCCACCTCGTCGGCGATCAGCTCGATCACCTCGTTGCGGATGAGGGTGGAATCGGCATCGAGGACGACGAGGAATCGCGCGGCGGTCACGCCTCCGAGCCTATCGACCGGAAGCCGCTGGTCAGTGCACGGCGGTCTTCAGTCGACACCTCAGCGCTCGATGAAGAGGCCCTTGCCCACCACCGTGATGCCGGATTCGGTCACGGTGAAGCCCCGGGCAAGGTCTCGTTCGCGGTCGACACCCACGGTCGCGCCGTCGGCGAGGACGACGTTCTTATCGAGGATCGCGCGATGCACGCGGGAGCCCGCGCCGATTCTCACCCCGTCGAAGACGACGGAATCGGTGATGGTCGAACCACCGCCGGCAAGAGTCCACGGCCCGACGACGCTGCGCTCGAGGTGAGTGCCCGAGAGCACGGAACCGAGGGACACGATCGAGTCGATCGCGTTGCCGATGCGCCCGACGGAATCGCGCACGAATTTCGCGGGCGGCGAGTTCACGGCCTGCGAGTGGATCGGCCACTCCATGTTGTAGAGGTTGAAGATGGGCAACGTGGAGATCAGATCCATGTGCGCGTCGAAGAAGGAGTCGATGGTACCCACGTCGCGCCAGTACGCGCGGTCGCGCGGCGACGAACCCGGGACGTCGTTCCGCTTCATGTCGTAGTAGCCGGCTTCACCCCGATCGACGAAGTACGGCACGATGTCGCCGCCCATGTCGTGACCCGACGTGGGCGACTCGCCATCCGCCTCGACGGCGGCGATCAGCGCGTCCGCGTCGAAGATGTAGTTGCCCATCGAGGCGAGCACCTCGTGCGGCGAGTCCTCGAGCCCGGCGATGTCGGTCGGCTTCTCGAGGAACTGCTTGATGCGCCCCGACTCCGTGTCCGCGTCGATCACGCCGAACTGAGAGGCCATCGCGAGCGGCTGGCGGATGCCGGCGACGGTGGCCTTCGCGCCCGACTCGATGTGCGCGTCGAGCATCTGCCGGAAGTCCATGCGGTAGACGTGATCGGCGCCGATCACCACGACGATGTCGGGCTTCTCGTCGTTGATGAGGTTGAGGCTCTGCAGGATCGCGTCGGCTGAGCCGGAGAACCAGCGCTTTCCCAGACGCTGCTGCGCCGGCACGGAGGTGACGTAGGAGTCGAGAAGCGCCGACATGCGCCAGGTCTGCGAGATGTGGCGATCGAGGCTGTGCGACTTGTACTGCGTGAGGACGACGACCTGGCGCAGACCCGAGTTGATGAGGTTCGAGATCGCGAAATCGATCAATCGATACTGTCCGCCGAAGGGCACTGCAGGTTTTGCGCGGTCGGCCGTGAGGGGCATGAGACGCTTTCCCTCGCCGCCGGCGAGGATGATGCCGAAGATCTTCTTTGGTGCGGACATGCACCAACCATAGATGTGATTCGGCTCGGCTAACTAGCATCTGGACAAGTGAGTCACTACCGTCTAGACATGCGCGTCGAGATGATCACGAAGGAATACCCGCCGGAGATCTACGGAGGTGCCGGTGTGCACGTCGCAGAGCTCGTCACGGCCCTGCGGCAGAATATCGATGTACAGGTCAGAGCCTTCGGTTCTCCCCGGAATGAGGCGGGTACTTTCTCGTATCAGGCCCCCTCCGAACTGGCTTCCGCCAATGCCGCGTTGCGGACGCTCGGAACCGATCTCGAGATCGTCGCGGCGATCTCCGATGCCGATCTCGTGCACAGCCACACCTGGTACGCGAACTTCGCCGGACATCTCGCGTCGCAGCTGCACGGCATCCCTCATGTGCTGACCGCTCACAGCCTCGAGCCGCTGCGCCCGTGGAAGGCGGAGCAGCTCGGCGGCGGCTACGCGGTGTCGAGCGGGATCGAGAAGCTCGCCTACGAGAACGCGGCGGCGGTGATCGCCGTCAGCGCCGGCATGCGCGAGGACATCCTGCGCAGCTACCCTTCCGTCGACCCCACCCGAGTGCGTGTGATCCACAACGGGATCGACGTCGAGAGGTGGCGTCCGGTGCAGAACCCCGCGTTCCTCGAGTCGGTCGGCATGGACCCCGCTCGACCGTCCGTCGTGTTCGTCGGCCGGATCACGCGTCAGAAGGGTCTGCCGTATCTGCTGCAGGCCGCTCGTCTGCTGCCCCCGGAGGTCCAGCTGATCCTCTGCGCCGGGGCACCGGACACCCCCGAGATCATGGCGGAGGTGCAGGAGGGCGTGCGACTCCTCCAGCAGACCCGCGAGGGAGTCATCTGGATCGATCGGATGCTGCCGCGTGACGAGCTCTCGGCCATCCTCACGGCGGCCACGACGTTCGTATGCCCGTCGGTGTATGAACCGCTGGGAATCGTGAACCTCGAGGCGATGGCCTGTGGTGCCGCTGTCGTCGGCACCGCCACCGGCGGCATCCCCGAGGTCGTGGACGACGGCGTCACCGGGCGCCTCGTGCCGATCGAGCAGCTGCAGGACGGCACAGGGACGCCGGTCGATCCCGAGCGCTATGTCGCCGACCTCGCGAGCGTGCTCACCGAGGTGACATCCGATCCTGTGACGGCTCGCGCCTACGGCGCGGCCGGTCGGGAGCGCGCACGCGATGAGTTCAGCTGGGATGCGATAGCCGACACCACGCGCGCGCTGTACGCGGAGCTGACCGCTTGAGCCGATAGGCTGGAGGCATGTCGATCGCCCTGGAATTCACCGACGTCGTCGTGCGCCGCGAGGGGCGCGACATCATCGATCACGTGACCTGGCAGGTCGACGACGATCAGCGATGGGTGATCCTCGGACCCAACGGCGCCGGCAAGACCACGCTGCTCCAGCTGGCAGACACGCTGATGCACCCCACCTCCGGAACCGTCACGGTGCTGGGCGAGACGCTCGGGCGAACGGACGTGTTCGAGCTGCGGCCTCGCATCGGCTTCGCCTCCTCGGCGATGGCGAAGCGCGTGCCGCGCGACGAGACGGTGCTGAACACGGTGCTCACGGCGGCGTACTCCGTCCTGGGTCGCTGGAACGAGAACTACGAGGACATCGATGAGCGCCGTGCTCTGCGCGTGCTCGGCGACTGGCGTCTCGACCACCTGGCTGATCGCACGTTCGGCACCCTGAGCGACGGTGAGCAGAAGCGGGTCCAGATCGCCCGAGCGGTGATGACCGATCCCGAGCTGCTGCTGCTCGACGAGCCGACGGCCTCCCTCGATCTGGGCTCGCGCGAGGAGCTGCTCGCGCTGCTGAGCGGCTATGCCTCATCGCCGACGACGCCCGCGATGCTGATGGTCACGCATCACGTCGAGGAGATCCCGGTCGGGTTCACGCACGTTCTGCTCATGCGCGAGGGGCGCATCGTGGCAGCCGGGCCCGTCGCCGAGACCCTGACCGCCGACGCCCTGACAGAGACGTTCGGCATGCCGATCGTGCTCAGCAGCGAAGACGGTCGCTACGCGGCCCGCGCGGCATCCTGACGCGGATCTGATAGAATCGATCCTTGGTGCTCTCTGCACCGCAGACTTCCCTCGTCCCTGGCACAATCCAGGGCAGCAACTAAGGAATCCCATGAAGACTGACATTCACCCCGTGTACAAGGCAGTCGTGTTCCGCGACCTCGGCTCGGGCGAGACGTTCCTCACCCGTTCGACGGTCTCGAGCGACAAGACGATCGAGCTCGACGGCGTCGAGTACCCCGTCATCGACGTCGAGATCTCGTCGGCGTCGCACCCGTTCTACACGGGCAAGCAGCGCATCATGGACTCGGCCGGCCGCGTCGAGAAGTTCAACCAGCGCTTCAAGGGCTTCGGCGGATCGTCCAAGTAACGACCACCGCGATCGAAGGCCCCGTGTTCCTCGGAACACGGGGCCTTCGTCGTCTCCTCGCGGGTCGCGAGCGGGTCAGATGTCGATGACGATGCGTTCGCCGTCGATCCTGCTGGGCGGGTCGCCGGGAGAGGGCGCGGGCGCGGTGCGCTTCGTCTGGCGGTCGCGCTCCATCCCGGCCTCATGCGCCGACGGCATCCAGATCGCGTCGAACGAACCGCCCAGCCCGCCGCCTGCGCTCTCGTACTTCTTCTCGAGCGGAGCCTTCGCGTAGACGGCCACGATCACCACGACGATCGCGATCACGACGACGAGGAGGATCGCGATCGTGAGGAGCATCCCGAGTGTGTCGGCCATGAGACCAGGCTATGCGGCTCCCGCCGCGTCGGCATCCGTCTGCAGGAGGATTCCGGCGGGGATGATCACCGGATGCGGCGCCCGTGCGCGAGATCGATGAGGTGCGTCAGCACCGGACCGGAGCGGACGCCGTTGTGCTCGTGCTCGCTGGTCACCCAGAGCGCCACACCGGGCAGGAGCCGGGCGGTCTCGAGCGAGAACTCCATCGGAACGTAGACGTCGTTCACGTACACCGCGGCGGCGCCCGTCGCACCGGAGCTCGCGAGGGCGACCTCGTTGTAGATCTGTGGCCACTCGAAGTCCGCCAGTGCGACTGTGACGTCGCGCCACGGCTGGAACGCCGGCACCGTCTCGGTCCATTCCCGGCGGATGTGCTCACCCGTGAACAGTGTGACGTCGTCGCGGAAGTCCTGGGGCTCGGTGCGTTCCGCCGACCAGCGCGTGGCCTGCCCGCTCGCGTAGCTCGACTCGTGGAAAGCGAAGTACAGAGGGTTTCGTCCGCTGTACGGCATGGCGTGCATCAGGTCGTGGCGGAACGCGTTCGACGATGGGTCGCGCTCCAGCAGCGACCACACCGTCTGCCAGCCGTCGTTCGTGCCCAGCGCCGAGCCGACCGAGCGAAGGCGCGAGGGCGAGACCGCTTCGCCGTCAGGGAGCACGATGTCACCGGCGTCTGCCCGGTCGACCAGGCGGCGCATGGCGTCCCGGTGCTCGGGGAACCTGCGGTAATACCTCTCGGAGGCCGAGCGCATCTTGTCGTAGCAGAGTGCATAGACGTCGTCGGGGTGCCGATTCACGGTGCTGAGTCCCCCCGTGATGAACACGTCGGCGATCGAGTCCGCGTCGGTCGACAGGTAAGCCAGGGTGGTGAATCCGCCGAAGGACTGGCCGAGCACGCTCCACGTCTCCGCGCCGAGGTGCTCGCGCATCGCCTCGCAGTCGCGCACGATCGAGTCTGCGCGCAGATGCGTGAGGTATTCGGCGACCACGGCGGAGCCCTGGGCGAGATCGGCGTCGCCGACGGGGGTCGACAGTCCGGTGCCGCGCTGGTCGAGCATCACGACGCGGTAGTGCGCGAGTGCTTCGTCGAGCCAGGCCGGGGAGGTCGACGAATGGAACGGCCGGGGAGCCTCGTGGCCAGGACCGCCCTGCAGGAACACCAGGTAGGGGAGTCGCTCGCCCCCGTCGCGCGTGACGACGCGGGCGAAGACATCGATCGTCCGGCCGTCCGAGGCGTCCCCCCACACCAGCGGGACTGTGAGCGTGTGATCTTCGACGGTCAGATCGAGGAGGCGGCGGATGGTGGTCGTCATGTCACATCACATTCCCGATGTAGGAGTACTTGACGAACACCTCCGAGGCGATGTCCGCCTCGTGGAGCACGCCCTGCACTGCGTTCATCATGTAGTTCGAATCCCAGCCCATGTAGAGATGGTGTGTCTCGTCGAGCTGATCCCATTGGCCTTTCCAGGCCATCGAGTCGTAGATCGGACCGCCGTGGGCGGTGCAGTACGACACGGCGGCGTCGCGCGTGTCCGCCCACGCACGGCGGAAGACGCGGTTGAAGAGGTGCTTCACGTCGAAGACCTCCCAGCGCTCTCCGCGGTACTCGACGTACTCGAACTCCCGCTCCCACCCCGCCGGCCAGCCGCGTCGACGGACCGCGTCGAGGATCGGTGTGAGGCCGTCGTCGTCGATCTCGGGCAGTGCCGGGCGAGACCAGATCCGCAGCAGGTCGGATGTGAGCCGGATCGTGCGCTGCGAGATGGCCGCGGTTCCCCATGCCTCTGTGGCCATGAGGGCCCTGGTCTCGGGGACGGAGCTGCGAGCGTATGCGGCGTCGCGTTTCGCGGCGTACGACTCTCCGAAGACCCGTTCGGCGAGCGACTGCTCGAGCAGCGTGAGGTTGCCGAGGGTCGGGGCGAGTGCGCGATGCGCGTTGCGCTCGTCATCCGAGTAATCGATCCACGGGCGCAGGCCGTCGCCTGACCAGCTGTCGCTGGGGACTGTGGGCACGATGTGCTCCACATCGAAACGGTCCGGGTCGTCGACCCCTTCGAGTCGACCGAGCACGTAGGCGGGGTGGGGGAGCTCGCCGTACTTCAGCACGGCGCTGACGCGCTCGTCCGACGGCGTGATCCGGGCGAATGCGCGCGCCAGAGCGTCTCGGCCGTTCGCCCTGGCGCGACAGAGCCGAGCCACGAGTCGCTCGTTCGGAAGGTTGACGAGTGTTCGGCGCAGATACATCGCCTGGATCCACTCGAGTGTCTCGATGAGCTCGCCGCGTTCGATGAGTCCGCGGGAGTGGTCGCTGTAGACGCTCAGGACGAGAGGGTACGACGCGCGGCCGAAGGTGTTCACGAATCGCAGCTGCTGTGCGATCTCGAGGTCCCGCTCGAGCGACGGGTCGAGCAGGATGCCGTAGATCTCGGCGTAGTGACGCCAGACCTCGGCGTCCGCCTGCAGGTGATCGAGGTCGACGCGGGGGAACGACTGCCGGAAGGCGCTGTACACACCGTGCTCGCCGTTCGCCGCGACCTCGCGACCTGTGGTCATCACGAGATAGTGCCGCCAGAACGCCCCGATGGTCTCACCGGTGTGCTGCTCGATCGGGAGCCAGAACCGGGCCTCGACATCGAGCTGCTCGGCGTGGGTCAACCCCATCAGCATGTAGTTGTGGATGAGTTCGTGATCGCGCAGGGGCTCGCCCGTGGAGTTCAGGCTCTCGAAGATCTGCTGGGCGTTCGCGTCGGCGCCGAGCGTGATCGAGACGTGCTCGAGCTTCTGCAGCCCCGCCCAGATCTGCGGCGCCTCGTCGGCGTGCACCTGGCTGCGGAAGAACGCGTAGTTGTCATCGAACCGCGACTCGCGCTCTTCCTGCACCTCCCGATCAAGCACCACGGATTCGTAGAGCTCGGCCCACGCGTCGTGCGGCCGCAGCTTCGTGCGTGAGGGGTCGTCCGGGCGCACGAGCACTCGGTCGAGGTCGGCGGCGAGCAGAGGGTCGGTGTGCTGAACCGCATGCCGGAGTGCGGCGACGAGCAGCATCAACGTCGTGATGCGCTGCTGACCGTCGATCAGGACGAGGTCGGTGTCGGCCTCGCTGTCGTCTGCGGCCGAGAGGATCGATCCGATGAAGTGGCGGTGCGACGAGTCTTCGCGAGCGACTGCCCTGACGTCGGAGAGGAGCTGCTCGCAGCCGCCGATGTCCCACCGGTACTGACGCTGGTACACCGGCACGACGATGGTGGTGGAGTCCTGCGCGAGCCACTCGATCGTGTTGACAGCTGTCGCCTCGACGTTGGTCGCAGTGCTCATGCTGGTGTCTCGTCCTCCCGTAGCGCCCGGCGCCGAGGAGTCGCCAGGCGCCCGATTCAGTCTATTCGCTTATTCACGGTGGCCCTCGGCGGCGCTCCAGAGGCGCCCTGTTAGGCTTGCCTTATCAGGGCCTGTTAAAACGTGCTGGCCCCCGATGAAAGGACATGACCTAGATCATGGGATACATCAAATCGAAGGCGCTCGAAGACAAGGGCTTCGTCGTTCTCGACAGCTACGACCAGGAGCTCGACCCCAAGGAGTGGCTCGACATCGAGTACAACGACTGGAAGTCGTCGGGTGACACCCGCTTCGCTCCGCTCGCCAGTGCGAAGGGCGAGATCGAGTGCAACGGCTTCTGGAACCACAAGCCGCCGCGCACCGACAAGGACGGCGTCTGGATCGACTCGCAGACCGCCAAGGCCCCGAACCTCACGCGCCGCGCGCAGGAGCCGGGTGCCAACGTCGGTCGCTGCCGTGTGATCGAGCTTCAGCCGACCCCGTACGGCGAGTGCCTCTACAACCTGCACCAGGACGACAACAATCGTCTGAACCCCGACGGCACCGGCTGGGTCGTCCGAGGCTTCTTCAACCTCAGCGACGACAAGGACAGCTTCTTCGTCCTCCGCGAGAACCGCACCGACCCGAGCATCGAGTACCGCATCGCGCTGCCCGCAGGAGCGCAGCTGATCGTCGACACGCAGCGTCTGTGGCACGCGGCGACCCACGTCGGCACCGAGCCCCGCTACTGCCTCATCACGTCGTGGACGTCGGGCCCCGAGCTCGACGCCTATATCGAGAAGTACAACGGCACGCAGGATGTGCCGAACGTCGAGGTGCCGCAGGACGTGCTCGAGGCCGGCTACGCCGAGCAGGCTCGTCGTGACGCCGCCCGCGCCGCGTACTACGCCGCGAAGGGCCAGCAGGTCAAGCAGGCCATGAGCGAGGCGTGATCCTCGTCTGATCCACGAGCGTTCGCGGTCCGAAGGCCCCGGTCCCTGTGACCGGGGCCTTCGCCGTGTGAATCACATGCTTGTGATTTCGCCTGGTCTGGGCGAGAATAGCCCCATAACCGCATATTCACGCCAGTTCTCGTTGTTTCAGGTCGTTGGGGAAGACGCACCTGATGAAACGGAGAGATCATGGCGACGGCTTACGCACGCGGAGTGGTGTTCATCCACTCTGCACCTCGCGCGCTCTGCCCGCACCTGGAATGGGCGGTCGGACGCGCTATCGGTCGCGCGGTGAACTTCGACTGGAGCGACCAGCCGGTGCTCGACGGCGCTCGTCGTGCCGAGTTCTACTGGGACGGCCCGGTCGGCACGGGTGCTGCTCTCGCGACCGCGATCCGCGGATGGGAGCATCTGCGTTTCGAGGTGACGGAAGATCCGACGCCCCGCAGTGACGGCGGACGCTGGCTGCACACGCCTGACCTCGGCATCCACTACGCCCAGACGGATGCGGCGGGCAACATCGTCATCGGCGAGGACCGCATCCGCTATGCGATGGAGATCGCCGCCGGCAGTGCGACCGAGCTGCAGCGCGAGCTCGATATCGCGCTCGGCGCCGCGTGGGACGAGGAGCTGGAGCCGTTCCGTCATGCGAGCGACGACGCACGCGTCGTGTGGCTGCACAAGGTCGGCTGAGCCGACACCCCAGACCTGGAACGGGAAGGCGCGAGTATCGGATGCCGGTGAGTGATCCCGGACGCCGAGAAGGCGAATTCCCGTTCCACACATGACGAAGACCTCGTTCCTGAAGATCAGGGACGGGGTCTTCGTCTGTCAGATGACAGCCGAGCGCGGGATCTCGGACTCGGCCGCGGTCCCTCCGGCCATGACGTCCTCCCACGCGAGTCGGAGTCGGTCCATCGCCTCTGCGGTGCGCTCAGGTGTCAGGGTGATCGGAATCCGCAGGCGCCTCTCGAGCACGCCGCCGGTGGAGAATCGCGGCCCTGGCGGAAGGATCAGTCCGTGATCACGCGCGGCGAGCGACAGGGCTGTCGACACCGGGGCGCCCAGGTCGAGCCAAGCGGAGAGCCCACCGCTCGTCGGCGGCATGGACACGGTGTCGAAGGACTCGAGTCCCGCCGCCACAGCGGCGCGACCTGCCCGCAGGCGTGTCGCGACGTGCGCGGTGAGCGCCGGCATCTCCTGCAGCAGCTCGACGGCGATGCACTGTTCGAGCAGCGCCGTGCCGAGCTCGAACGAGGGGCGGGTGGCGAGCAGGCGGGCCATCACCGAGCGGTCGGCCCGGATCCAGCCGATGCGCATGCCGCCCCAGGCGATCTTCGACATCGAGCCCACGGTGATCACATGCGGGCTGAACGCCGAGAAGGGCAGCGGGGTCCACTCCCGATCGATGTCGAGTTCGGCGGTCGTCTCATCGATGATCAGGTGCGTGCCGACGCTCCGAGCCGTCGCCGCGATTCGCGACCGCTCGACATCCGAGAGCGTGGCTCCCGTCGGATTGTGGAAGTCGGGGATGAGGTAGGCGAGATGGGGGCGGCCGCGCAGCAGAGTGTCGGTGAGGTGGCCCTCATCCCATCCCGTGACATCGACCGGGGTCGGCAGCAGCCGGTAGCCGTGGCGGTGAAGTGCCTCGAGTGCATGCGGGAAGGTGGGCTGCTCGACGAGTGCGCGCTCGCCCCTTCGGCCGATCGTGGCGAGCAGCAGGTTGAAGGCGTTGAGCGCACCGGATGTGATCATGATCTCGTCGGTATCCGTCGGCACTCCCCGCTGCGTGAATCGCTGCGCCACCGCCTCACGCAGCTCGGGAAGGCCCCGCAGTGAGTAGCCGCTGGTGCCGCGCATCGCCGCGAGCCGGGGGAGTGATCGCACGGTCGCGTCGTACAGCCCTGGAGTCGAATCCATCGATGCGATCGACAGATCGATGGCCGACTCGTCTTCTGCACCTCTTCCCGGGGCGACGGTATGCGGCAGGGTGACCCGAGTGCTGCCCCCGTGCAGCCGTGAGACGTACCCGTCGCCCTCGAGAAGGTCGTAGACACGGGTCGTCGTCGAGCGGGAGCGACGCAGCTCCAGCGCGAGCGCTCGCTCGCTCGGCAGCCGTTCGCCCACGGTGAGTCGACCGTCGAGGATCAACGCGCGGATGTGCTCGGCGAGGGCCTTCGCCGTGGCGCCGGCGATGTTGTGGGCACCGAGCTGCTGGACGAGCCGTGAGGTCATGACTCCAGCATGCACCAAAGTGGCCTGAAGAAAGCAGGCCACTTCTCACCGAGTGGTCTCGTGAACGCGATGGACGACTGGGCCAGCATTGAGGGATGCGACTTCGTTCCGTCCTCCTCCCGATCAGCGCCACCAGCCCCCGCGACGTCGTCGAGCGCATCGTGCAGCTGCTCGTCGGCCTGTTCCTCTACGGCGTCGCCCTCGGGCTGATGGTGCGCGGCGGTATCGGCGTCGCCCCGTGGGACGTCCTCGCACTCGGAGTCTCGGGGCAGACGGGGATCGGATACGGGGCGGTCACCGTGCTCGTGTCGGTGCTGGTGCTGCTGCTGTGGATCCCGTTGCGGCAGCGGGTCGGGCTCGGGACTCTGCTCAACGCCCTGCTCGTCGGACCCAGCGCAGATCTGGCTCTCGCCGTCATTCCCGCACCGTCGTCGATCTGGGTCGGCGCTCCGATGTTCGTGGCCGGGCTTCTGCTGCTCGCCTTCGCCACCGGTCTCTACATCGCGGCAGACTTCGGTCCCGGCCCGCGAGACGGTCTGATGACGGGGCTCGTGGGGCGCACGGGGTGGCCCGTGTGGCTCGTGCGCACGCTCATCGAGGGGAGCGTCCTGCTGATCGGCTTCCTGCTCGGCGGTCCGGTGGGCGTGGGGACGGTGCTCTTCGCCTTCGGAGTCGGGCCCCTGATCGGCTGGTTCCTGCCGTGGACCACTCGCGTCCGTGCGGCGAGGTCGCGCCAGCTCGCACGCGCGTCCGCGCGCTAGGTCCTCAGAGACGAGGAGCGGCCCCCGGGATAACCCGGGGGCCGCTGTTCGTCTCTGTCGCAGGTCAGTCGGCGCTCGCGAAGACGGCGACGGCGTTGTGGCCGCCGAAGCCGAACGAGTTGCTGATCGCGATCTGCGGGCCGTCGCCGAGGGGCGTGGGCTCGCCGGAGAGGCGGAACGGCACGGCCGGGTCGGGCTCGGTCATGTTGATCGTCGGCGGGGCGACGCGGTCGCGGAGCGCGAGCAGCGAGAAGATCGCCTCGAGGGCTCCCGTGCCGCCGAGCAGGTGGCCGGTCGACGCCTTGGTGGCCGAGACGGGGATCTCGTCGATCCGCTCGCCGAAGACCTTCCTCAGCGCGACGTACTCGTTGGGGTCTCCCACGGGGGTCGACGTCGCGTGCGCGTTGATGTGGGTCACCTGGTCGGCGGTGATGCCGGCCTCGTCGAGCGCCTGCGTGACGGCGCGTGCGGCGCCGTTGCCCTCGGGGTCGTTGCCCGTGATGTGGTACGCGTCAGCGGTGACGCCACCGCCGAGCACGTAGCCGTAGATCTTGGCACCGCGCGCCTTGGCATGCTCCTCGGTCTCGAGGATGAGCACGGCTGCGCCCTCGCCCATGACGAAGCCGTCGCGGTCGATCGCGCCGGGACGCGAGGCTGTGGCCGGGTCGTCGTTGCGGCGGGACAGAGCCTGAGCAGAGGCGAACGACGCCATCGTGATCGGGTGGATGGCCGATTCTGTGCCGCCGGCGATCACGACGTCGGCGAGACCGTCCTGCAGGTGGTGGAAGGCGTGGATGATCGACTCGGTGCTGGAGGCGCATGCGCTGACGACGGTCTGCGCATAGGCGCGAGCCTGGAACTGCAGCGACAGGTTGCCGGCTGCGGCATTCGGCATCAGCATCGGGACGGTCAGCGGCATCACACGGCGGGGGCCCTTCTCACGCAGGGTGTCCCACGCGTCGAGGAGAGTCCAGAGGCCGCCGATGCCGGTCGCGAAGTCGACTCCCAGGCGCTCGGGAGCGACCTCGGGGGAGCCGGCGTCCGCCCAGGCCTCGCGTGCGGCGATGAGTGCGAACTGCGACGAGGGGTCGAGCCGCTTCGCCTCGTGGCGGGGCAGTACCTCTTCGGGGCGGACGATCGCTTCGGCCGCGAAGGTGACGGGGAGGTCGTATTCCTTCACCCAGTCGTGCTCGAGGGTGCGGGTGCCGGACTGGCCGGCGAGCAGATTCGCCCAGTTCTCGGGGGCGGTCCCGCCGATGGCGGACGTGGCGCCGATGCCGGTGACGACGATGCGCTTGGTCATGTGTGGTTCCTTGTCGGGCGGGTCGAGCGGAGAACGGGCAAGGCGGAGGATGCCACGCCCCGCGAGCGCGGGGGTGGCATCCTGCGAGGATTACTCCTGGCCTGCGACGATGAAGTTGACGGCGTCGCCGACGGTCTTGAGGTTCTTGACCTCGTCGTCGGGGATGGTGACGCCGAACTTCTCTTCTGCGTTGACGACGATCGTCATCATCGAGATCGAGTCGATGTCGAGGTCGTCGGTGAACGACTTCTCGAGGGCGACCTCGGATGCGTTGATGCCGGTCTCGTCGGTGATCAGCTCTGCGAGGCCTGCGAGGACCTCATCGTTGGTGAAAGCCATGTGGTCTTCCTCTTTCTTACGGGTTGTATTCGGAACCGTGGAACAGTCTAGGGAAAGTCGGCGCGTTCTCAGGGGAGGACGACGACCTGAGCGGCGAACACGAGTCCGGCGCCGAAGCCGATCTGCAGCGCGAGACCACCCGAGAGCTCGGGGTGCTCGGCCATCAGACGGTGGCTCGCGAGAGGGATCGAGGCGGCCGACGTGTTGCCGGTGGTCTCGATGTCGCGAGCGATCACCGTGGACTCGGGGAGCTTGAGCTGCTTCGCGAACTCGTCGATGATGCGCATGTTCGCCTGGTGCGGGATGAACGCGGCGATGTCGGTCGGCTCGACGCCGGCCTTGTCGAGCGCTTCGCGCGCGACCTTCGCCATCTCCCACACGGCCCAGCGGAAGACCGTCTGACCCTCCTGGCGCAGGGTCGGCCACGGCACCTCGCCGTCGCGGAACTCGGTGAGAGTCGCGTTCATGCCGACCGCATCGGCCTTCGAACCATCCGATCCCCACACCGCCGGGGCGATGCCCGGCGTGTCGCTGGGGCCGATGAGGGCGGCGCCGGCGCCGTCGCCCAGCAGGAACGAGATGCTCCGGTCGGCCGGATCCACGACGTCTGACAGCTTCTCGGTGCCGATCACGAGGGCGTAGCGGGCGGCACCGGACTTGATCAGCGCGTCTGCCTGAGTGATCGCGTAGGCATAGCCCGCGCAGGCGGCGTTGACGTCGTATGCAGCCGCCGGGTTCGCACCGACGCGGTCGGCCACGATCGCCGAGACGGACGGCGACTGCTTGGGGTTGCTGATGGTGGCGACGATCACGAGGTCGACCTGGTCGGCAGGGATGCCGGACTTCTCGATGGCCTCTGCTCCGGCGATCGTGGCGAGGTCGATCGCATCCGTGCCCTTGTCGGCTCGCACGCGGGTGACGATGCCGGTGCGCTGGCGGATCCACTCGTCGCTCGAGTCGATCGGGCCGATCAGGTCGTCGTTCGGCACGGCGTTCTCGCCGCGGGCAGCGCCATAGGAGTAGATCCGCGTATAGGCGGGACCGGTGATCTGGTTCAGGATGGGGCTCATGCGGCTTCTCCGTTCAGCAGCGCGACGGCCGCATCGAGATCATCGGGGGTCTTCACGGCCACGGAGGGGACTCCGCGCAGGCCGCGCTTGGCGAGTCCGGTGAGCGCGCCCGCGGGTGCGAGCTCGATCAGACCGGTGATGCCGTGTTCAGCGAACGACGACATGCAGAGGTCCCAGCGCACCGGCGACGACACCTGGTCGACGAGGTAGCTCAGGGCCTGCGATCCGTCGGTGACGACGGATCCGTCGCGGTTCGTCCAGAGTGTGATCTCGGGGTCGGCCGGGGCGACCGTGGCGACCGCGTCGCGCAGTGCGGCGACCGCTGAGGCCATGTACGACGTGTGGAATGCACCGGCCACCTGCAGCGGGATGACGCGGGTGCCTTTGACGGGTTCGGTGGCGAGAGCGTCGAGCCCGGCGAGCTCGCCGGCGACGACGAGCTGGCCGCCGCCGTTGTAGTTCGCGGGGGAGAGCCCGAGTTCGGTGAGACGGGTGAGCACGGTCTCTTCGTCTCCGCCCAGCACGGCGCTCATGCCGGTCGGGGTCTGGGACGCGGCGTCCGCCATCGCCCGACCTCGGATGCCGACCAGGCGCATGCCGGTGTCGGCGTCGATCACACCGCTGCTCACGAGCGCGGCGATCTCGCCGACCGAGTGTCCGGCGACACCGTCGGCTCGGCGACCGGCACGCGCATTGAGCGCGTTCGCAGCGATCAGCGACGCAGCGACGATCAGAGGCTGGGCGATGCGCGTGTCTCTGATCGTGTCAGCGTCTGACACTGTTCCGTGCTGCTGGAGATCGACCTCCGCCGCCTCGGAGAACGCGGCGAGGCTGTCTGCCGCACCGTCGAGTTCGAGCCAGGGGGAGAGGAATCCGGGGGTCTGCGAGCCCTGTCCAGGGCATACGACGACAATCACAGACCCCAGTCTGCCAACGATCTGCGGTGAGCGGTGGATGATCCATCACAAGATTCGAGAAAACCCTTGTGTGTGGCGTACAGCTGATCGGCGCGCGGAGCGCAGATCAGCGCGAAGGGCGACGCAGGGGAGCCCGGCGACGGACCTGCTCTGCGGCGCCGATCGACCCGAGGATGAGCGCGGTCTGCAGGATCAGAGCCTCGCGAGGACCCGTGGCGTCCCAGCCGATCACCTCGCTCACACGCTTGAGGCGGTAGCGCACGGTGTTCGGGTGCACGAACAGCTCTCGGGCGGTGGCCTCGAGTGAACGCCCGTTGTCGAGATAGCTCCAGAGGGTGGTCACGAGATCTGTGGAGTGCGCCTGCAGCGGACGGTAGATGCGCTCGATCAGCGTCTGCTTGGCGAGCGGATCGCCCGCGAGCGCCCGCTCGGGAAGGAGGTCGTCTGCGTCGACCGGCCGGGGAGCGCTGCGCCAGGCGCGGGCCACAGCGAAGCCTGCGAGGGCCGCCCGTGCGCTCTGACTCGCGTCGACGAGTGCGGCGACCGCGGGGCCGAGGACGACGTAACCAGGGCCGAACGAGGGTTCGAGGCGCGAGGCGATCTCTTCGAAGCCGAGTTCTTCCTCTTCGCCTTCCGCCGGTTCCTGGCCCGCGATGCGAGCGCGGCCGATCACGAGCACGAGTCGGGATCCCTGCACTCCGATCAGCACGTCGACCGCGAGCTTCCGCGCCGTGCGACGCACGAGATCGACGTCGAACTGCGGGGGAGTCGTGCCGACCAGCACCGCGACTTCTCCGTGACCGTGCCAGCCCAAGGCGGCGATCCGGCTCGGCAGCTCTTCGTCCGCCTCACCGGTGAGGATGGAGTCGACGACGAGCGCCTCGAGCCTCGCATCCCACAGACCACGAGCCTCAGCGGCTCGGGCGTAGACGTCGGCAGCGGCGAAAGCCACGTCGCGCGAATAGAGCAGGATCGCCTCGCGGAGATCTGCGCCTCGTCCGGCGACGCGCTCCTCTGTCACCTCGACCGTGACACGGATGAGTTGCAGAGTCTGCTGCAGGCTGACGCTGCGCAGCAGCTCGCGCGGCGCCGCGGCGAAGATGTCGGCGGCGATCCATGGCGTCGAGGTCGGATCCTCATACCACTGGATGAAGGAGGTGATGCCCGCCTGAGCCACCAGCCCGACCGCAGAGCGGCGGGCTGGTGGCATGTCGGCGTACCACGGAAGGGTGTCCTCGAGGCGCTTGATGGTCACCGAGGCGATGTCGCCGGAGATCCGGCGCAGCCAGGTGAGCGTGGCGGACTTGTCCATGCCGCGCGAAGAGGAACCCGTCACCGATGGCTCAGCTTTCGCCGCCCGCGTTGCCGCTGGTGCCGGCATTCACGTCGTGCAGGCTGTACTTCTGGATGGCCTGCGCGGCGAGAGAACGGTCGACGACCCCGTCTTCGGCGAGCGACTGCAGCGTGCGGACGACGATCGACGGGCCGTCGATCTTGAAGAAGCGACGAGCGGCTGCACGCGTGTCGGAGAAGCCGAAGCCGTCGGCACCCAGCGTCGCGAAACGCTGCGGAACCCACGGACGGATCTGGTCCTGCACGGCGTGCATGAAGTCGCTCACGGCGACGACGGGACCTTCGGCCCCCTGCAGCTTCTGCGTGAGGTACGCGGTGCGCGGCTCTTCCTCCGGGTGGAGGAAGTTGTGCTCGTCGGCGGCGAGTCCGTCGCGGCGCAGCTCGGTCCAGGAGGTGACCGACCAGACATCGGCGATCACGCCCCAGTCGTTCTTCAGCAGCTCCTGCGCCTCGAGTGCCCAGGGGAGTCCGACGCCCGATGCGAAGAGCTGGGCGCGCGGGCCCTCGCCCTCTCCGACCGAGATGCGGTGGATGCCGCGCACGATGCCGTCGACGTCCACATTCTCAGGCTCGGCGGGCATCACCATCGGCTCGTTGTAGAGCGTGATGTAGTACATGACGTTCGGGTCTTCGTGGTTGCCGCCGTACATGCGCTCGAGACCGGAGCGCATGATGTGCGCGATCTCGTAGCCGTAGGCCGGGTCGTACGAGACCGTCGCCGGGTTGGTGGCGGCGAGCAGGTGCGAGTGGCCGTCGGCGTGCTGCAGGCCCTCACCGGTGAGCGTGGTGCGGCCGGCCGTGGCACCCATGATGAACCCGCGGGCCATCTGGTCGCCGGCGGCCCACTGGGCGTCACCGGTGCGCTGGAACCCGAACATCGAGTAGAAGAGGTAGATCGGGATAAGCGGCTCGCCGTGCGTGGCATACGAGGTGCCCGCCGCGGTGAACGCCGCCAGTGCGCCGGCCTCGTTGATGCCGACGTGCACGATCTGGCCCTGCGGGCTCTCCTTGTAGGCGAGGAGGAGCTCACGGTCGACCGACGTGTAGTGCTGACCGTTCGGGTTGTAGATCTTCGCAGACGGGAAGTACGCGTCCATTCCGAACGTACGGGCCTCGTCGGGGATGATCGGGACGATGCGGTGGCCGAAGTCCTTCGAACGCAGCAGGTCCTTCAGCAGACGGACGAACGCCATGGTCGTGGCGATCTCCTGCGTACCGGAGCCCTTCTTGGGCAGTGCGTACGCGGTGTCGTCGGGGAGCGAGAGCCCGACGTGCGTGGAACGACGCTCCGGCAGGTAGCCGCCGAGAGCCTGGCGGCGCTCGAGCATGTACTGGATCGTCTCGTCCTGCGAGCCCGGGTTGTAGTACGGGGGCAGGTACGGGTTCTCCTCGAGCTGAGCGTCCGTGATCGGGATGTGCATCGCGTCGCGGAACGTCTTGAGGTTGTCCAGCGTCATCTTCTTCATCTGGTGGGTCGCGTTGCGGCCCTCGAAGTGCGGACCCAGGCCGTAGCCCTTGACGGTCTTGGCGAGGATGACGGTGGGCTTGCCCTTGTGCTCTGTCGCAGCCTTGAACGCGGCGTAGACCTTGCGGTAGTCGTGGCCACCGCGCTTGAGGTTCCAGATGTCGTCGTCGGAGTAGTCCTTGACGAGGGCTGCGGCGCGCTCGTCGCGGCCGAAGAAGTGCTCGCGGACGTACGCGCCGGACTCGGCCTTGTACGTCTGGTAGTCACCGTCGGGGGTGATGTTCATCAGGTTGAGCAGCGCGCCCTCGGTGTCGCGGGCGAGCAGGTCGTCCCATTCGCGACCCCAGACGACCTTGATGACGTTCCACCCCGCACCGCGGAAGAACGACTCGAGCTCCTGGACGATCTTGCCGTTGCCGCGCACAGGGCCGTCGAGGCGCTGCAGGTTGCAGTTGACGATGAACGTGAGGTTGTCGAGACCCTCGTTGGCCGCGACCTGCAGCTGACCGCGGCTCTCGACCTCGTCCATCTCGCCGTCGCCGAGGAATGCCCAGACGTGGGACTCGGACGTGTCCTTGATGCCGCGGTTCTCGAGGTACTTGTTCGACATCGCCTGGTAGATGGCGTTGATCGGACCCAGACCCATCGAGACGGTCGGGAACTGCCAGTAGTCCGGCATCAGTCGAGGGTGCGGGTACGAGGGGATGCCGTACGGCGCGTGCGACTTCTCCTGGCGGAAGCCGTCGAGCTGGTCTTCGCTCAGGCGGCCCTCGAGGAAGGAACGGGCGTAGGTGCCGGGGGAGGCGTGGCCCTGCACGAAGATCTGGTCTCCGCCGCCCGGGTTGTCGAGACCCTTGAAGAAGTGGTTGAAGCCCACTTCGTACAGCGCGGCCGACGACGCGTAGGTCGAGATGTGACCGCCGACGCCGATGCCGGGGCGCTGCGCGCGGTGCACCGTGATGGCCGCGTTCCAGCGGATCCAGGCGCGGTAGCGGCGCTCGACCTCTTCGTCACCGGGGAACTCGGGCTCGTTCTCGGGCGCGATGGTGTTGATGTAGTCCGTGGTCGGGACCATCGGCACGCCCAGGTGCAGCTCCTTGGAGCGCTTGAGCAGGCTGAGCATGATCTCGCGGCCTCGACCGTGGCCCTTGGCGTCGACGAGCTCGTCGAGCGACTGCTGCCACTCGCCCGTCTCATCCGGATCGCTGTCGAGCGGGCCCTGGGAATACGGATCCTGGTCGTGCACAGTCACGGGGAGCCTTTCGTCAAGCTGGCAGGTCATGCCAATGAAACGGGAAGCGACGCGGGCAGCCTTGTCGGCTGTGCACAACGCGTGCCGCCCTCAGCCTATCCCCCTTCCACGACATCAGCGCGCACCGGGTCATCTGTAGACTGGACGCATCAGGGCCTTTAGCTCAGCTGGTAGAGCGCCACGTTTACACCGTGGATGTCGTCGGTTCGATCCCGGCAGGGCCCACCTCGATCTCGTCCTGGCTCTGGGCTGCGCTGGAAGATACCGCACCCTGGCGCTGATGGCTAGACAGGACGCCTTCTTTCCTGAGACGTCACGCCTCTCGTAGAGTTCTTCGTGGACTCTGAGCGGCTCGCGGACGTCAAGTCGATGCCGGGAAGGAGGTCACGTGAACACGTGTCAGAAGTGTCAGTTCGCAGTGGCCAATCCGGTCGGCAGCCTGAGCGTATCCCGCGTCGGACTGCTCTCGGACGCCCGGTTCCCCGGCCGCAGTGTCGTCAGTCTGCGCGATCACCACGACGACATCGCCGACGCGCCGTCGGCACTCGCGGAGCTGTTCATGGCCGACATCCACTGCGCGACGCGCATCATCCGACGAGCCACCGGCGCCGACCGTGTCGATGTCGCCTTCTCCGGCGACACGGACTCGCACGTGCACGTGCACGCGCACCTCGTCCCGCGTCGCCGCGACCGCGATCCGCGGCCGGACAACGGCCCATGGGAGGATCCGAGGGGGCACCGCCCGCTCGAGCCGCTGCCCGAGGCGATGGCCATCGGTCTGCTCAGTGCCGCGTTCGACGTCGCTGGCGCCGGTCCGCTCAGCTCATAGGCGAGTCATGATCGGGGTTGAGCGGCGCCACCGCTCTCAGAGCCCGTCCGGCCATCGGGTTCGCGAACGACGTACAACCCGGACGGTGCGTTCGCGGTGAACGCGAGCGCCTCGATCCACTGCCTGTTGAGGTCGGGCACCTGGCCGACGGAGTAACTGAAGACGAGGCTGCAGCCCGGGTGCAACCACACCGTGCTGCGACCGCCCCCGACGCTGGAGTCATCCCTCCACGTGAAGAGAAAGGGCTCACTTCGTCGTAGCTTCGTCGTCACGACCACCTGCAGATGGTGGAGAGTGCGATCGTCGATCTCGGCCTTCTGGCTTCCCTCGTACACGAACCTGCCCATGATCTGCCGTTGCCTGCTGAACTCTTGTCAGCGTGAGGTCGGCGGAAGCTTGTCGACGCCGTGCCGGTGGGGCTTGTCGGGTTCGGCGGCCGTCTCGGGCGTCGCATGCGCGCGCCCGGTCGGTGATCCGGAGCTCGGGTAGTGGGGCTCTTCGATCTCGATCGCCCTGTCACGCTCGTCGAGCGGAGGCAGATGATCGAGCGGTTGCTTGATGTCGTCCGGGTGGCTCATGGCGACAGGCTCCATCAGGCTCCGAGCGATGAACAGGGGCTTGTGATCAGGAGGATCCTGTGGTTCCGGACATCGGTCCGGGGCGTAGGGTCGACGCTATGCGTCCGAAACCGCTGCTCGTCTTCGACGGTGACTGTGCCTTCTGCACCACGTGGGTGCGGCGACTCGAGCGGTGGCTCGTCAGATTTCCCGAGGCTCAGCCGTGGCAGTGGCTCGACCTCGATGAATTCGGACTGAGCTCGGACGACGTCACCCGCTACGTATGGTTGCTGGTCGGCGAACGCCGGTTCCGCGGTCACGCGGCTTTCGCCGCGCTGCTGAGGATGCAGCGCTCGAGGCCCCTGCGCGTCGTGGGCCAGGTGCTGGTCACGCCCCCGTTCTCGTGGGCAGCGGCACTCGGCTACAGGCTGATCGCCCGCTTCCGGCACCGGCTTCCCGGGGGCACGGCCGCCTGCGCCCTGCCGCGGGCCGAGAGTCGCGACGTCAACTGATCGCGACTCCGGTACTCTCGGCGCATGGCCACCGCAACGTCGCAGACCCCGAAACGCGAGGCCTTCGGCTCGCGCAACGTCTTCATCCTCTCTGCGATCGGCTCTGCCGTCGGTCTGGGGAACATCTGGCGGTTCCCCTACGTGGCGTACGAGGGCGGAGGCGGGGCGTTCCTCATCCCGTATCTGTGCGCGCTGCTGACCGCCGGAATCCCGCTGCTCTTCTTCGACTACGCGATCGGACACCGATTCCGCGGTTCCGCGCCGCTGGCCTTCCGGCGGATGCACCGCAGGGCTGAGCCGCTCGGCTGGTGGCAGGTGCTCATCTGCGTGGTGATCGCGGTCTACTACGCGGTGATCATCGCGTGGGCTGCGATGTACACCTGGTTCTCGGCGCAGTTGACCTGGGGGCCCGGCAACGAGAACGACTTCTTCTTCGTGGACTTCCTCCGCTCAGCCGACGTCGCCGAAATCGGCATCTCGACCGAGTTCGTGCCTCAGGTCGGGCTGCCGCTCATCGCGGTCTGGCTGATCGTCATCGTCATCATGGCGCTGGGCGTCAAGCGGGGCATAGGCAGGGCCAACATGATCCTGATGCCTCTGCTGACGGTGATGTTCGCGATCCTCGTGGTGCAGTCGCTGTTCCTTCCCGGCGCGATGGACGGGCTGAACGCCTTCTTCACCCCGAACTGGGAGGCACTCGGAGACCCCGCCGTGTGGGCATCGGCCTACGGTCACATCTTCTTCTCGCTGTCCGTGGCCTTCGGGATCATGGTGACGTACTCGTCGTACCTGAAGCGCAAGACCGACCTCACCGGTTCCGGCCTGGTGGTCGCCTTCGCGAACTCGGGCTTCGAGATCCTCGCGGGAATCGGCGTGTTCGCCGCGCTCGGCTTCATGGCGCAGGCGCAGGGCACCGAGGTTGCCGGAGTCGCATCGTCGGGGATAGGCCTGGCGTTCATCGCGTTCCCGACGATCGTGTCGCAGGCGACCGGCGGCTCGATCATCGGCGTCCTGTTCTTCGGGGCACTGGTCTTCGCCGGCGTGACCTCACTCATCTCCATCCTCGAGGTCATCGTCGCGGCGCTGCAGGACAAGCTCGGGTGGGCGCGCATCCGCACGACCCTCACAGTGTCGATTCCGCTCGCGATCGTCTCGATGGCCCTCTTCTCGACGACCACTGCTCTGTCGGTCCTCGATACGGCTGACGCGTTCGTCAACGCCTTCGGCATCATGGCCGTCGCGCTCGTGGCCGTGATCGTCGTGGCCTGGTTGCTGCACAAGCTGCCGGCGCTCGTCGATCACCTCGATCGTCGTTCGAGTTTCCGAGTAGGTCGGGTCTGGATGCTGCTCGTCGGTGCGCTCGCGCCCCTGGTGCTCGGCTACCTGTTGGTCACCGAGCTGATCTCGAAGATCGCAGAGCCGTATGGCGGCTATCCCGGATGGTTCCTCGCCGTCTTCGGATGGGGCATGGTCATCGCCCTCGTCGCGCTCGCACTGCTGCTGTCCGCGCTGCCGTGGAGCGGTCGTTCGCACGCCAAGGACGACCCGGAGTACGACGAGTTCCTCGCCGAGGAAGACTACGAACCCGATGCGGAAACCTCGTCGATTCCGACGGTGCCGGGCTCGGAACCTCGCACGATGGAGAAGGGAGCAGGCGCATGACCACGACAGCCATCGTCATGATGATCATCGCGATGGTCACGATCTGGGGCGGACTCATCGCCGCCGTCGTGAACCTCGCGCGTCACCCCGAGGTCGCGGACTCGGAACCCGCTCCGCCCGTGGAACTCTGACCGACGCCGGTCGCCGCGCCTGATCGCGGCGTCGCCCCAGGACCCGCACCCCGCATATCTCGTCTATCGTTCGTCGGCCGGCCAGCTCAGACGACTCAGCGCGCCGATCACCAGGGTCGCTCTCCCGTCGGCGCGCAGACAGGTCAGCAGCGTGCGCCCGCACCCGCGGCAGAGCAGGATCACGCCGGCCGGATCGAGCTCTGCGACGGCGTCGGCGAGGTCGGCTTCCCTCTCGCAGTGCGTGCATGCCGCTCGGGCAGCGGTCATGTCCCTGCCGAAGAACTCGAGCAGCATCCCGCCGGCGGCGTTGCCGTCGACTCTCTTGCGATGACCGGGGTGGACAGCGTCCATCAGGAACCTCCGAAACGCTCGGTGCGGATGCGGTCGGGCGGATGCCCCGTCGCGACGAGCAGATCTGCGACCGCCTCGACGAAGCCGGTCGGCCCGCAGACGTAGACCGAAGGGCGCTCTGCAGCGGGGATGGTGGACGCCGCGATCGTCGCCGCATCCACCCTGCCGGCGGGCCGTTCGGACCCGGTCGGTGCCGAGCGGCTGTACGCCCAGTCGACGCTGAAGGCGTCGTCGGTGAGATCGCCCAGTTCGGCCGTGTAGAACGCGTCTTCCGCAGAACGCACCGCATACAGGAGCCGCATCGGTGCGGAGCTGGCCGAGCGCGCATGTTCCCGGGCCATCGCGAGGAGCGGCACTATCCCTGATCCGCCGGCGATGAGTTGCACGGGTTCCGTCTGCGCAGGGGTCCACACGAAGTAGGCGCCGATCGGACCGCGAACCTCCAGCTCGTCGCCGGGTCGGACATCCTCGACGAGATACGGAGAGACCTCGCCATCCGGCACCTCGTCGACGGCCAACTCGAGCACGCCGCCCTCCCCGGACGATGCGAGCGAGTACGACCGCACGGCCTGATAGCCGTCCTCAGCGGTCAGGCGCACATCGACGTGCTGGCCGGCGAGGTTCCCCGGCCACCTGTCGACCCGTAGGGAGAGCACACGCCCATGCGGTGTGGCTCGTCGGACCTCGAGGACGCTGGCGACAAGCCACAGCGACGACGAGGTCACCAGTACCGCTCCTCTTTCCACGGATCGCCGTACATGTTGTATCCGTTCTGCTCCCAGAACCCCGGTTCGTCGTTCACGAGCAGATCCAGGCCGTGGACCCACTTCGCGGATTTCCAGAAGTAGAGGTGGGGGACGAGGAGCCGGGCGGGGCCGCCGTGCTCTGCGGCGAGCGGCTCGCCGTCGAACTCGAATGCGATCCACGCCCTGCCGCCGGTCAGGTCGGCGCGAGGGACGTTGGTCGTGTACCCGCCGTAGGAGAAGACGCGGGTGAAGTCGCCGTCTCCGGCATCCTGCAGCAGATGATCGAGGGAGACGCCACGCCACTGGGTGCCGAGCTTCGACCACCGGGTCACGCAGTGGATGTCTGTGGTGATGGTGTCGATCGGCAGCGCCTGGAGGTCGTCCCACGACCAGGTGCGGCGGATGCCGTCGAGACCGACGACGGCGAACTCCCACGTATCGGTGGAGACGCGCGGCGTCGGCCCCGCCGAGAGGACGGGGAAGTCCTCGGTGAGGTACTGCCCCGGGGGGAGGCGGTCATCCGATTCGCGTCGCCGTGCACCGAAGCCGCGGGAGATCACACCCATGATCGTCTTCTTTCGTCGAGCCGGAGCGGGAGCTCGGAGTCGCTCCTGAGGAGGCGCACTCCGTATGCGACCGAGTCTAGGGCCGCGTCGGACCGAAGAACTCGATCATTTTTTACTCATAAACGTGTTGTTCGTGCTAGCTTCACTCGTAAAACAGTTGTTCAAGCCACGGAGTCACATTGCTGAGTAGTTTCGCTGTTTCTGCTGATTCCTCTCAGCCCGACAACACCTCCGTCTCGCCCGAGAGGCTGGCACGCGACAACATGCCGCTCGCGACCTTCCTGGCAGTCGAGAAGGCCCGCTCTGCCACACATGTCGACCTCGACGATCTGCTCTCCGCCGCGCGCATGGGCCTCGCACGAGCAGCGATGTCGTACGACGCAGCGCGCGGCATTCCGTTCGGCGCCTTCGCGAGCAGTCAGATCAACTGGGCGATGCTGTCGGAGATGCGTCGAGCAGACCCCGCCGGCGAGCGCAGCCGCGACAAGATCGAGCGCCTGCGGGTCGCCGCCGAGACAGTGCTCGCCCGCACCGGCCGCGTGGCGAGTTCGACGGAGCTCGCGAGGGAGTCGGGGTTCGCGGTCGACGTCGTCGCGGAGATGATGAAGCTCGACGAGATGGTGCGGACGGCGGTCAGCTTCGAAGAGCACTTCGACGCCGAGACCGGACGTCAGGCGGCCGACCTCACCGACAACGTCATCCTCCCCGAGCACGCGGTCGAGCAGTCTGAGACGCGGACGATGATCAACCGCGTGGTCGACGCACTGCCGGCGGCCATGCAGCAGGTGGTGCGTGGGATCTACCTCGAGGATCGGATGGTGAAGGACATCGCCGAAGAGCTCGAGGTCAGCCATGCCTACGTGTCCAAGCTGCGGTCCAAGGGCCTCTCGCTGATGCGCGAAGCCATGGAGGCGTGGGAGAACGGCACTTCGGGTGACCGCACGACCAAGGCGAGGGCCGAGTTCTTCGAGAGCCTGTTCGGGCCGGTGCGCGCCGAGAGCCGTGACCGGTCGAGCGAGCTTCTCGCCGCTGTCTGACGCCTCTGCCGGAATCTTCCGCATCGTTGGTTACGACCGCGGCGCATGTCGCGAATGTGGATTGTGCAGGCCCACGGATGGGCCCGCGTCCAGCCCCATAACCACGGAGGAATTCTCATGGGTCTTCAGATCGCAACCAACGTCGGTGCACTCAACGCGTACCGCAACCTCTCTGTCAACCAGAACGACGTCTCGAAGTCGCTCGAGAAGCTGTCGAGCGGTCTGCGCATCAACCGCGCAGCCGATGACGCAGCCGGCCTCGCCATCTCCGAAGGTCTGCGCTCGCAGGTCAACGGCCTGAACGTCGCAGCCCGCAACGCTCAGGACGGCATCTCGGTCATCCAGACCGCAGAAGGCGCCCTGACCGAGGTCCACTCGATCCTGCAGCGTGTCCGCGACCTCGCGGTGCAGGCGGGTTCCGACTCGAACAACGCGGATTCGCGTGACGCCATCAAGACCGAGATCAACACGCTCGGCGAGGAGCTGACCCGCGTCGCAGCCAGCACGAACTTCAACGGGATCAAGCTGCTCGACAGCGCGAGCACCCTGACGTTCCAGGTGGGTGCGGGCTCGGAGGCGGCCGAGGACCAGATCGCAGTCACCCTGACCGACTTCTCCGGCCTGGGTGCGACGATCAGCGGCCTGACCGTCGACTCCGCAGCGACTGCTCTCGCCTCGATCGCGACGATCGACACGGAGATCACCGGTGTCTCGTCGGCTCGCGCCGGTCTCGGTGCGGTGCAGAACCGCTTCGAGTCGACGATCAACTCGCTGCAGGTCTCGGCCGAGAACCTCGCCGCAGCCAAGAGCCGCATCGCGGACACCGACATGGCCGCCGAGATGGTCAAGTACACCGCCTCGAACATCCTGCAGCAGGCCGGCACCGCCATGCTCGCGCAGGCGAACCAGTCGGGCCAGGGCGTCCTGCAGCTTCTCCGTTGAGTCGCTGCGCCTGAGGCGCATCAGGCGCCCGGGCGGAGTCATCTCCGCTCGGGCGCCTTCCTGTAGGACACCCTTGACCGCATCGCACGGAAGACGACCGGGATGAAACTCGACGGACTCGTATCAGGGCTCAAGACCGAAGAGCTCATCAAGGCGCTGATGGACGTCTCGGCGATCCCGAAGACACTGATCACGAACAAGATCACAGATCGAAACTCGATCATCACCAACCTCCAGTCGCTGAACACCACGCTGCAGGAGCTGGTCGCGAAGTCGAAGACCGCAGCGGGTGCGACCTCTCTGGCCTCATTCACCGCGTCCTCGTCATCCGAGACCGTCACCGTCACGGCCGGAGCCAAGGCCAGCGCGTTCTCGACCGCCATCGTCGTCGATGCCGTCGCCACCGCGCACTCGATCGTGACGGCAGCAGGCGGATCCACGGAGTGGGGCGGCGCGTTCACGCTCGTCGGCTCAGACGGCGAATCGATCGAAGTGACACCCCTCGGCACCGGGCCGCAGGATCTCGCCAAGGCCATCAACGCATCGAAGGCGGGAGTGAGCGCCACGGTCGTCCCCGCAGGGATCGATGCCGACGGCAAGCCCCTGTCGCGCATCCAGCTGACGTCGATCGAGACCGGCACTGCCGGCGAGTTCACCGTGCACAGAGGCACGGTGGCAGACATCGCCGCCGGAACCTCGACGGATCTCGGCGCCGAGCCCGGCGCCGCCGTCATCACGCAGGGAGCCGACGCCCGCATCCGTCTGTTCGCCGGCACTGCGGCAGAGCAGACGCTGAACAGCGCGAGCAACACCATCAGCGTGGGGGAGGGAATCGAGGTCACGGTCACGAAGGCGAGCGCGGATCCGGTGACGGTGGCGGTGGCTCGGGATGCGAAGAAGCAGACCACGACGGCCGAGACGTTCGTCAAGGAGATGGCGTCGCTCCTGACCCGCATCGACAAGGGGTCGACCGCGACGGTCGGAGCAGTCGGGGAGGCCACCACGCTGGGCGTGTTCACGGGAGACAGCACGGTCCGAAACCTTCGCGGTGCACTCACGAGCGCGATGCAGCATCCGGTCGACGGCGTCTCGCCCTCGACGATCGGCATCTCGATCAGCGACAAGGGTGTGCTCTCCTTCGATGCAGAGAAGTTCGCCAAGGCGCTGGCCGAGGACCCGGAGAAGACCCAGGAGCTGTTCTCGGCGATCGCGGGCCGCGTCGAAGGAGTCACCGACCAGTACTCCGACAAGTACGACGGGCTGCTCACCCAGAGGATCACCGGCCAGGAGGCCGAGGTCAAGACGCTCAAGACCCAGGTCGAGCGATGGGACATCCGACTCGAGCAGCGCCAGGCCACACTCGAGCGCACCTACGCCCAGCTCGAGGTGCAGCTGTCGAAGCTGCAGTCGCAGTCGTCGTGGCTCACCTCGCAGCTCGCCGGCCTCAACAGCACGACGACGTCGTGACCTGAGCACCGCCACCACCATCGCATCGGAGAACAGAACCATGCCCATCACCTCTCTCGACCGCGCCAAGCAGCAGTACCTCGAGCAGCAGGTCGCCTCGGCCACGCCTGAGCGCCTTCTCGTGCTGCTGTACGACCGCCTGCTGGTCGACATCGAACGCGCAGACGCTTCGCAGGACTCCGGAGACTGGGCGGCGGCGGGCAACCACCTCGTGCACGCGCAGCAGATCGTCGCCGAGCTGAACGGCTCGCTCACCGATGAGTGGGACGGCTCCGCGGAGCTGCATGGTGTGTACACCTACCTCACGGGCCGTCTGATCACCGCCAACATCGCTCGTGACCGAGCCGCCACCGCAGAGTGCCGAGCTCTCGTCGTCCCGCTGCGCGAAGCGTGGCATGCGGCCGCTGCGGCGATCACGTCGAGCACGCAGTCGCCCATCACGGCACTGGCCTGAGCGACCGTGCCGGACAACCTCTCGGCCTGGCTGACCGTGCTCGATCAGTTCGAGCGGGCCCTCGACGTCGCCGACGAGCAGCTGGACGAGCAGTCCTTCGAGGCGCCGCCCGGCCCCGTGCCCGACGAGCTTCGCGAGCGCGCGGAGGCGGTGCTCGCGCGCCAGCAGCTCATGATCGGCGGACTCGTCACCTCCCGCGCCAACGTCGCTCGAGAGATCGCCGCTCTGCGACGGGTGCCGACCTCGAAGACCGATGCGCCCGCATATCTCGACGTCCAAGGTTGAGAATCACGGTTACGGGAGCGGTCGCGTGTCGCGATAGTCGACTCAGAGCACGGATCGCTCGACGATTGGCCACGGATCGGCCTCTCCACCAACGTCCGGAGTGCCCCCGTGCTCGAATCCGTCACCTCCTCTGCGCTGATCAGCGCCCTCGACGGGCTGGCCCTGCGCCAACGCGCGATCGCTGAGAACATCGCCAACGTCAACACCCCCGGCTATCAGGCCCAGCGCGTGCAGTTCGAGGATGAGCTGCGCTCAGCCGTCGAAGGCGGTTCGGGCACCGTCGGCGCGACGGTCGAGCGATCGCTCGAGCCGACCAGACTGAACGGCAACAACGTCAATCTCGACACCGAGACCCTCTCGAACATCGACACCGTGTTGCGGTTCCAGTTCGCGAGTCAGGCGATCGGCGGCCAGGCGGCGTCGATCACCAAGGCGATCGGGCAGGCCTCCGCATGACCTTCGACGCGATCGGCATCGCCGGCACCGGCCTGACCGCGCACCGCAAGTGGCTCGACGCGCTCAGCGACAACATCGCGAACGTGAACACAGCCACCCCTGCGGGCCAGGAGGCCTTTCGAGAGAAGTTCGTCACGGTGCAGGCCGGCACGGAGAGCCCCGGCGTCTATGTCGCTGGCGTGGTCGAATCCGATGCCGAGGCCAAGCTCGTGTACGACCCCGAACACCCCTACGCGAACGACGACGGCTACGTGCAGTACCCGAACGTCGAGCTCGGCGATCAGATGAGCATGCTGATCCTCGCCCAGCGCGGCTACGAGGCGAACGCCGCCGTGGTCGATCGTGCGAAGACCACCTACGAGGCCGCACTGCAGATCGGCCGCAACTGATGTCGGGCATCGAGGCCGTCGGCGCGGCCGGCGTCACGCCGCTGTCCGCGCTCAGCTTCGAGACGGGCCCAGAGGCATCCGGCGCGTCGGCATCGGGCAGCACCTTCGCGACATCGCTCTCGGGCGCCGTGGAGAACCTCCAACAGCTGCAGTCCTCGTCGAACGAACTCGCGGTCCAGGCGGTCACCGGCGACCTGCAGGACATCCATCAGGCGATGATCGCCTCGACACGCGCCTCCGTGACGCTTGATCTGGTGGTCGCGGTGCGCGACCGCAGCGTCTCGGCATTCAACGAGATCATGAGGATGCAGGCCTGACGATGCCCAAGATGCTCACGAGCTACTACGACCGCGCGAAGCAGGTCGTCTCAGGATTCACGCTCGCACAGCGAACGATCGCCATCATCGGCGTCGCGCTGCTGGTGATGGGAGCGATCGCGCTCGGCGCGTGGCTCACCAAGCCGCAGATGAGCCCTCTGTTCACGGGCCTCAGTGCCGGCGATGCCTCGGCCGTCGTCGAGCAGTTGAAGTCGGCGGGCGTGGGCTACGAGCTCACCGAGGGCGGCGCGACCATTCTCGTCCCAGACGACCAGGTCTACGCGCAGCGCCTGGCAGCAGCATCGGCCGGGCTTCCCGGCGACACCAGCGAGGGGTACACGCTGCTCGACGACATGGGTGTGACGGCGAGCGAGTTCCAGCAGTCCGTCACCTACAAGCGGGCGATCGAAGGCGAGCTCGCGGGCACGATCGGCGCCATGGAGGGCATCTCCACCGCGTCGGTGCAGCTCGCGATCCCCGAGGAGAGCGTCTTCGTCTCGGAGCGGCAGAGCCCGACCGCATCCGTGTTCGTGAAGACCCGCAACGGCTCGACCCTCGGCGACGAGAAGATCGAGGCCATCGTGCACCTCACCAGTGCCGCAGTGCCGGGGATGACCCCGGAAGACGTCGCCGTCACCGACCAGGACGGCCGGGTGCTCTCGGCCGTCGGCACCGGACTCACCGGCAACTCGTCGAAGCAGGCGACGGAGCACGAGGCGAAGGTCGCGGCGTCGGTCAGCAGGATGCTCGAGACGATCGTCGGGCCCGGCAACGCCACAGTGACGGTCGCGGCCGATGTCGCGAACTCGACCTCGGAGCGCATGGACGAGACGTACTCGGCCCCCGAGGGCGAGCTGCGGGCCTCGGAGGAGACCAAGACGGAGACCTACAACGGCGGTCAGGCCGGCGGCACGGGCGTGCTCGGCCCTGACAACATCGCGGTTCCCGACAACGCAGACGGCACCGGTGCCTACGAGTTCGAGGAGACGTCGCGCGACAACGCCGTGAACAAGTCCACCGAGAAGACCATCACTCCGGCAGGAGAGGTCACGAGGCAGACGGTCAGCATCGCGCTGAACAGGGGAACCGTCACGGGTGTGACGGCGAACCAGATCGAATCGCTCGTGGCGTCGGCCGCCGGCATCGATGTCGAGCGGGGTGACGAGATCGCCGTCGAGTTCGTCGAGTTCAACCAGGCAGGAGCGACGGCGGCGCAGACCGCTCTCGCGGCGGCAGAGGCCGAGCGCGAGGCGCAGCTGCAGCAGGAGCTGCTGCGATCCGCGATCATCGGGGGATCGATCCTGCTGGCCGTGATCATCCTGATCGTCTTCCTCGTCGTGCGCCGCAAGATGAAGCGCCGCGTCCTCTACACCGATGACGGCCCGATCGAGTACTTCGCCACGGTCACCGAGAGCGAGGAGCAGAAGCTCCGTTCGCTCAGGGGACTCAAGGAGGCGGAGGCGATCATCGCCCCCGCCCCCACGAAGCTGCTGCCCTCGGCGTCGGTCGACCTCGATGACGAGCCGGAGCCCGACAAGGTTCTCGTCGAGCGCCGGCGCCGTGAGATCGATGATCTGGCGAAGCGCGAACCCGACACGATCGCCAGCGCACTGGCCGACCTGATGGACGAGGCGACCGTATGAGCGCACTGACCGAGCTGCTCGATGCGCAGGCCGACACGGTCGAGGTCTCGACCGCCGTGGCACCCGCAGTGACTCCCGTGCCGGAGATGAGCGGCCTTCGCAAGGCCGCGATCGTGCTGATGAACATGGACCGCGCCGCCAGTGCAGAGGTCCTGCGTCATCTCGGTGAAGAGCGATCCGAGATGCTCGCCGCGGAGCTCACGCAGCTCGGAGGGGTGGACGTCGCTTCGACGGCCCGCGCTCTCGCTGAGTTCCGGCGCATCGCGACCGGTGGTTCGGTGCCGTCTCGAGGCGGGCAGGAACTCGCCACCGGACTGCTCGAGACGGCGTTCGGGCGCGAGAAGGCCGTCGGCATGGTCGGCCGGGTGATGTCGCAGGGGTCGGTGTCCTTCGACTTCCTGAACGCAGCCGACCCGGCCCAGCTCGCCACGATCATCGAGGGCGAGCTTCCGACGACGGTCGCCGTGGTGCTGGCGAACCTGCGAGCCGATCGTGCGGCAGCCGTGCTCGCCGCGCTGCAGGACCCGCTGCGCACGGATGTCGCCCAGGCGATCGCGACGATGGGCACCGCCACCCAGGAGGCGATCTCGATCGTCGCCGACTCCCTGCGCTCTCGCACCGGCGTCTTCGCCATGCGCGACAACCACGAGTCGATCGGCGGCGTCCAACCCCTGGTCGAGATCATCAACCGGTCTGACACCGCCCTCGAGAAGTCGCTGCTCGCGAGCCTCGAGGGGCGCGACCTGGCATTGGCAGAGGACATCCGCAGTCGCATGGTCACGTTCGCCGACATCGCCCGCCTCGAGGACCGCGACGCCCAACGGGTGCTGCGAGGTATCGACCTCCGCATGCTGGCGCTCGCGCTGAAGGGCGCAGACGAGCAGATCACCGACAAGGTGAAGAGCAACATGACCGAGCGCAACCAGGAGAATCTCGCGGAGGAGACCCGAGTGCTCGGCCCCGTGCGCATGCGTCAGGTCGACGAAGCCCGCGCCGAGATCGTGCGCATCATCCGCGACCTGGAGGCCGCCGAGGAGATCACGATCTCTCGCGAAGACGAGGATGAGCTCATCGAGTGATCCCTCTGACGGCAGGTGATTCGGCCGCGATGGTTACGGCCGCGAAGGGACGTCGCGATAGTGGGCAGGGAGCACGGATCGCTCGACCTTCGGGCCACGGACAGGCCTCGCCCTTCGATTCCGAGGTGTCCGCCGTGCTCGATTCCGCCTTCACGCCGCTGGTCGTGCCGCGCGTCGGCGAGACTCCGATCGACCTCCGAGGCGAGGCGGACCGCGCCCGCACCAGGGGGTACGCCGACGGCTTCGCCGAAGGACGCAGGCTCTCCCTCGAAGAGGGAGAAGCACAGCGCGCCGCGGATCACCAGCGGATGCAGGAACTCCAGGAGCTGTACCTGCACGAGCGCGGCTCCGGGCTGCGCGCACTGCAGACCGCGCGGGCGGCGCTGGATCAGCGTGTCGACGAGCTGAGCATGCTCGCCGCCGACCGAATCGAAGAACTCGCCGTGGTGCTCGCCACGGCGATCCTCGGAGCTGAGCTGTCGGATCCTGCGCGATCCGCGGCTCACGCGCTTCAGCGGGCCCTGCTCGAGATGCCTGCGGACAGATGGACACGCGTCACCTTCAGTGAGCAGGACGCCGCGAGACTGCAGGAGGAGGCGTCCACGATGGACGCGCTGAGCGGCATCCAGATCTCGACCTCTCACGTCGTCGACAACGGCGGCGCCATCGTCGAGATCGAGAACGGCGCGGTCGACACGCGCATCACCGCAGCGCTCGCCCGCGCCGCCGCAGCTCTCGACGGCGACGACCACGACGCCGAGGTGATCGTGTGACCACCGGGACGCAGTCGTGGCAGCGCGCACTCGCCGCCGCACGTCCTGAGCGATCTGGCACGGTGAAGGCGGTGCGAGGACTCGGGGTGGAGGTGCTCGGCATCGACGGCGCGGTGGGCGACCGCATTCGCATCGATGCGGCGGACGGTCGTCCGGTCGATGCCGAGGTCGTCGCAGTCGACGGAGCCTCGGCACGGTGCATGCCCCTCGGTCGACTCGACGGGATCACCGCTCGCGCCCGTGTGCGGCATGGGGGAGCACCGTTGCAGGTGCCCACGGGACGGGCGCTGCTCGGACGCGTGCTCGACGGACTCGGTAGGCCGATCGACGGCAAGGGGCCGCTCGACAGGAGCGCCGCCCTCGTGTCGCTCGACCACGATGCCCCGAGTGTCATGGACCGCCAGCGGATCGACAGGCAGCTCGGACTCGGCGTGCGCGTGCTCGACACCATGACGCCCGTGGGGTCGGGTCAGCGTCTCGGGCTCTTCGCCGGATCGGGTGTGGGCAAGTCGTCGCTGATGTCGATGATCGCCCGCGGTTCGACCGCCGACGTGAACGTCATCGCCCTCGTCGGTGAGCGCGGTCGTGAGGTGCGGGAGTTCCTCGAAGACGACCTGGGTCCCGAGGGTCTGGCGCGCTCGGTCGTGATCGTCGCGACGTCGGACCAGCCGGCGATGGCGCGGTTGCGTTCGGCGTTCGTCGCCACACGGATCGCGGAGGGTTTCCGCGATGACGGACTCGACGTGGTGCTGATGATGGACTCCCTGACGCGTGTCGCCATGGCGCAGCGCGAGATCGGGTTGAGCGCCGGAGAGCCCCCAGCCACTCGCGGCTATCCGCCGTCGACGTTCTCGGTGCTGGCGCGGCTGCTCGAGCGTGCCGGAACGGGGTCCGTCGGGTCGATCACCGGTCTCTATACGGTGCTCGTCGACGGCGACGACCACAACGAGCCGATCGCGGATGCCGCCAGAGGGATCCTCGACGGGCACGTGGTGCTCGATCGGGCGCTCGCGATCCGCGGACACTTCCCTGCGGTCGACGTGCTCGGTTCGGTGTCTCGCGTCGTGTCGAAGATCACCACGCCGGAGCAGCGGCAGAACGCGGTGATGTTGCGCAGCGTGCTGGCGGCCCGGCGCAGCGCGAACGACCTGATCGAGATCGGCGCCTACCGACAGGGAGCCAACCCGATGGTCGACGCCGCCCTCTCTCATGAGGCCGCGATCTCGCGGTTCCTCACCCAGAGCATGGACGAGTTCGCAGCATCCGATGCGTCCTGGCAGCAGCTCGCCACCCTCACCACCGATTTCGGAGGACTCACCCCATGACCTTCCCACTGGCTGGTCTGCTGCGTGTGCGCGGCGCCCAGGAGCGTGTCGCCGCCGAGCATCTCTCGCGTGCCAGCGCAGCACGTGCGCAGGCCGAGACGGCCGAGCAGAGTGCGATCACGAGCCTCGCCGACATCAGCGCGCAGATCGATGATCCTCGGGCGCTGATGGCCATGGCCGCGGCGCGCGCCGCGGGGCGCAGCACGCTCAGCGATCTGCAGGCGCTGGTCGACATGAGGCGCAGCGCTGAGTCCGAGGCCAGGTCGGCCCACGTCGAAGCGCGACGCGATCTGAAGGGGCTCGAGCGACTCGAGAGCACCCACCGTGTCGAGACCGCCAAGGCCGAGCTCGCCGCCGAGCAGACCGCGCTCGACGAGATCGCGGTCGTGCGCACCTCGCGACGTGAGGGGAGCGCAGCGTGACCGGGCTGGCAGCGGTGATCGCACGCGTCGACGCGATCGAGACCCAGATCGTGTCGCTGGATCCAGCGGGGCGCGCGGCCGCAGCAGCTGCGACGGAGGCGACTGCTGAGACATCGGCGGCCAGCTCGACGACGTTCGCCGGGGTGCTCGAAGCGGCCAAGGCTGCCTCCGGCACCGCGACCACCTCGGGCACCGAGACCACCTCCGCCACCGCGACCACCGAGTCGTCAGCGGCTGCCGGCACCGGTGCGTCCGGCGGAGAGAACGCCCAGGTCCTGGCAGCACTCCAGACCCTGTTCTCGGCCAACGCTTCGAGTGCAGGCGGATCGACTCCGTCGATGCAGAAGATCATGGAGATGCTCGGATGAGCGCGGTGGGACTGCTCGCGTCCATGCCCGTTGCCGGCTCCGGCGAGGCGGACACCGGGGGCCGAGCGTCGGGAGACTCCGGCTCGCTGTTCGGTGACGCACTCACCGCAGCAGGTCAGGTGCTCGACGGCGCGTCGGACTCCGGCACGGCGACGCTCGATACAGTCAGGCAGGGCGGGCCGGCGGAGGCTTCAGCGGCCCCCGACCGCACGAGCGACCGACAGGCGGTGATCGCGGCGATGACTCACCTCGTCGCATGGTCGGCTCCGGCGACCCCTGTGCCCTCCCCGACGCCCCTCCAGGCGACGACCCCGCAGGCGACGACGTCCGAGCCGACGCTCGCGGGCGAGGCGACTCCGGACACGACGGCGGAGACGACGCCGATCGTGGCCGGGGCGGAGGAGACTCCTGTCGACCCGTCGAGCAGAGTCGTCGAGACGGATGCGGTGGCGGCTGCACCGGCTGTTGTCGGGTCAGTGCCGGCAACGCAGACGGCTTCGACCCCAGAGACGACGTCGGTGCCTGCGCCCGCTTCGGCTCCGGCGACCGTGCCCGATCCGGCTGCCGCGGCGTCGACGGCCGAAGCCGGCGCAGCGGCGGTCGCCGACGGCCGTGCCGAACTACGGACGCAGGGCCGACCGTCGGGCCACGTGCGAGACCTCGGTGTCGATACGGCGGCGACCCCGCGAGAGCCCGCGGCAGGCGGTGCCGACGCATCGCTGTCCGACCCGGTAGGAGCCACGCCTCGGCAGGAATCGCCCCCGAGGCAGGGCCTGCCCGTGATCCCGGCTCCTCTCGGCTCTCCCGCGCCCGCGGTCGGCGGCGCCCTCGAGCAGCGGATGTCGAGCGATGCGGGGGACCAGGCGCCGGGAGCACAGCCCGTGCTCGCAACGGCCTCCGCCGCGCCGGTCACTCCGACAGTCGCGACGCTCACTCCCGTATCGCCGCCCGATGCGGCCACCACCGCGAACCGTGCGGTCGCGGCGCAGGTCGCGCCGGTGGTCGTGAGCATCGCCCAGCGTCCGATGGGCACTCACCAGCTCACGATGACGGTGAACCCCGACAGCCTCGGCCCGGTCACGGTCCGCGCACAGATCAGCGCCTCGGGCGAGGTGCAGGTAGAACTCAGCGGTGCGACCGACGCCGGTCGCGACGCGCTGCGGACGATTCTCGTCGAGCTGCGCCGCGACCTCGCCGCCGTGATGCCGCACGCCACATTGAGCGTCAACCACGGCACGTCCGCAGACGGAGCCGGCGATCGCGGCCAGCAGACTGCGGGCGAAGCACCGGTCGAGCAGGGCGGCGGCGATCGCGACGCGAGCCGCGGCCGACCCGACCACCGCCGCGGGGCCGAGCAGGTCGCCGATCTCTCCCGCACCATCCAGACAACGCCCTCTGCCGGTTCCGGCGTGGGGCTCGACATCTTCGCCTGAGAGGACGACCGAATGACTGTCGACGCCGTGAGCGCCCCGACCTCGATCCATACGGGGGGCACGACCGACCCCGCAGCCCGCAAGCAGGTTCTCGACGGGGAGGTCTTCCTCAAGCTCCTGGTCACCCAACTGACGCACCAGGATCCCTCGAGTCCGATGGACACCAACGAGATGATCTCGCAGACCACCCAGCTCGCCATGATGGAGCAGCTGACGGCACTCGCCGACAGCGGCGCCGAGGCGTTCGCCCTGAACATGCGTCAGGCCGCGAGCGCGCTCATCGGCCAAGAAGCGAGCTACAAGGATGCCGATGGAAAGACCGTCTCCGGCGTCGTGACCAAGGTCTCGTTCGACGGACCCGTCCCGCAGGTGACCATCGGCGACAAGACCGTCGCGCTCGACGCCATCACCGGCGTCGCCACGACGCAGACCCCCATCGCTCCGACCACCCCCGCTGCGCCCGCCCCCGCCGCAGCCTGATCCCCGTCTCACCCAGGAAGAGAGAACCCCATGCTTCGCTCGCTCTACTCCGGAATCTCCGGCCTCCGCTCGCACCAGACCATGCTCGATGTCACGGGCAACAACATCGCCAACGTCAACACGGCCGGGTTCAAGGGCTCGTCCGTGCTGTTCCAGGACTCGCTGTCTCAGCTCGTAGGCAACCCCGGGATCCCCGACGACGAGGTGGGCGGTCGCAACCCCGCTCAGGTCGGTCTGGGCGTGCAGGTGGCCGGCGTCCGCACCAACTTCGCTCAGGGCTCTGCCCAGGCGACGGGTCGCGGCGGCGACCTGATGATCTCGGGTGATGGATTCTTCGCCGTCCGATCGGGCGGAGAGACCCTGTACACCCGGGCGGGTGGGTTCTCGTTCGACCCCACGGGCAAGATGGTCACCGCTGACGGCTCGGTCGTGCAGGGCTGGTCGGCGCAGGACGGTGTCGTCAACACCGGGCAGGCGACGGGCAACATCGTGCTCCCTCTCGACGCCGTGTCGCCCGCGAAGGCGACGACGGAGGCGACCGTCACCGGCAACCTGCCGTCGACCGCAGCGACCGGCGATGAGCTCGTGCGCGACGTCACCGTCTACGACGCTCAGGGCACGCCCTCTACTCTCAGCCTGACCTTCACGAAGACGGCGACCGGATGGGACGTCACCGAGCCTGCGAGCGGTGCGACCGGGGCTCTGGCCTTCACCGACGGCAAGCAGACCGGAGCGGGCCTCACGCTCACCGCCGGTGCTGTGAGCGTCGATCTCGGTTCTGTCACCGGCTACGCGACCATGTCGACGGTCGCTGTGTCCGAGCAGGACGGATCCGCCGCCGGCACGTTGAAGTCGTACAGCATCACGGGTGACGGTTCCATCGTGGGCACGTTCAGCAACGGCGCGACGCAGACTCTCGGCAAGATCGCCATGGCCACGTTCGCCAACCCCGAGGGGCTCGAGAAGGCCGGTGGAACGGCCTACCGGGCATCCGTGAACTCCGGGGCGGTGCGCATGGGCGAGCCCGGCGAGGCAGGGTTCGGCGACCTCGTCTCCGGTGCGCTGGAGATGAGCAACGTCGACCTCTCGCAGGAGTTCACCAACCTGATCGTCGCTCAGCGCGGCTTCCAGGCCAACGCCCGCATCATCACGACCAGCGACGAGGTCCTTCAGGAGCTCACCCAGCTCAAGCGCTAGCGCCTGGCGGACCCGCAGGGTCAGCCACCACGCGGCCCGCCCCTGGTTACCGGGGGCGGGCCGCGTCGCGATAGTCGGGGCAGACTTCCCCCTCTCATCCGAAGCCCGGAGACCCCCCGAATGATCATCGTCACCCGCCTCGACCGCACCCGGTTCGCGGTGAACCCCGACCTGATCGAACGGATCCACGCGTCACCGGACACGACTCTGCACATGGTCGACGGGCATGTCTACGTGGTCGAGGAAGACCTCGACCACCTGATCGACCTGATCGTCGCCTACCGGGCCCGTGTCCTGGGTGCAGCCCAGGCCCTGACCTCTCAGATGGAGGCGTGATCATGGATCCCGCGTTCATCATCGGAGTGATCCTGGCGTTCGGCGCGCTGGTCGCGATGATCACGATGGAGGGGGCGAGCTTCGAGGCTCTGCTCATTCCCGCGCCCATGATCCTGGTGCTCGGCTCGACGATCGGCGTGGGCATCGCCAGCCACACTCTCCGTGACACGATTCTCGCGGTGAAGAGCCTCGGGCGCATGGTCCGAGGACCCAAGATGACGCCGGAGGCGGTGATCCCGTTCCTCGTCGGATATGCCGAGAAGGCTCGGGGTGAAGGGCTTCTCGCTCTCGAGCAGGAACTCGACTCCGCACCGGACGAGTTCACCCGGCAGGCTCTCCAGGCGCTCGCGGACGGCACGGATGCCGAGGATCTGCGGACGGTCATGGACGACGAGATCACCGCGACGTCGTCGCGCAATCGCATCGCATCGAAGTTCTTCGCCTCGCTGGGCGGATACGCGCCGACGATCGGGATCGTCGGCACCGTCGTCTCGCTGACGCACGTGCTCGAGAAACTGGATGAACCTGACCACCTCGGTCCGATGATCGCCGCGGCCTTCGTGGCGACTCTGTGGGGCCTGCTCTCCGCGAACTTCATCTGGAACCCGATCGCCGGCCGACTGGGGCGGATCGGCGCGGTCGAGCTCGAGCGGATGACCCTCGTCTCCGAGGGGATGCTCGCCATCCAGGCGGGCAGTGCGCCCCACCTCCTGCAGGAACGGCTCGAGGCCCTGTCGACCGTGAAGCCCAAGCCCGGCAAGCAGAAGCGGGAGTCGGCGCCGGCAGAGGGCGTCCAGTGAGCACAGCCCGCAGAGCTCGCGGTCGCGGGCATGAGGACGACTCGCACGACGAGCCGGACGAACGCTGGGCTGTGTCGTACGCCGATATGGTCACGGTTCTGATGTGCCTGTTCATCGTGCTGTTCGCCGTGTCGAACGTCGACAAGACGAAGTTCGAGATGCTCGCGAACAGTCTGGCGACGGGCTTCGGGCAGGAGAGCACCGAAGGTGGCGCTGACACCGCGGAGGGCATGATCGTGCCGCCCGAGCTGCAGGACGACGACGGGGTGGTAGACCTGGCCGCCCGTGCGGAGACCGAGTTCGAGTCTCTCGTGGGTCTGCGTGATCGCATGAGCACGTCGCTTGCGGCTCAGGGTCTGCAGGACACCGTGCAGTTCGTCATCGACGATCGGGGGCTCCAGGTCGGGCTGGTCGGCGCCGAGACCTTCTTCGCTGACAACAGCACCGACCTCTCGGCGAAGGCGGATGCCGTGCTCGACAACATCGGAGACGTGCTGGCCACGGTCGACAACCAGGTGAGCGTCGAGGGGCACGCCGATCACCGGGTATCGGCAGCCCCTTTTCCGACCAACTGGGAGCTCTCGGGAGGACGCGCGACCCAGGTGGCCCGATTCCTCGTCGAGCATGAGGGCCTCGGAGGGCCCCGCGTGAAGGCGATCGCGTTCTCCGACACCCGCCCCATCGTGCCGGGCGACACCCCTCAGGCGCTGGCCAGCAACAGACGCGTCGACATCATCGTCGAGTCGAACGAAGAAGAGCAGGTGAGAGCGCTGATACCCGCTCTCGCCGCTGCCGCGAGCAAGTGAGCTCACGTGAACACCACTGTCGAGGAGACCGCCATGACCGCATCCGCTGTGCTCGATGATCCGGCCGTGCGCCATCCGGCATACGATTTCGGGCGCCCGGCGCAACTCGGACGTGAGAGCACCCGGCACCTCGAGGCGGCGTTCGAGTCGTTCGCCCGGCTCTGGTCGTCGCAGCTCACGGCGAAGATCCGTGTGCGCGCGCACCTGACGCTCGAGAGCGTCGACCTCGTGTCGTACGAGGAGTACTCCGACACGCTCCCCGGAACCACGGCGATGGTCGCGGGATCCTTCGCCGACCGTGATGAGCCGTGCGTCGTGCAGTTCGGCCTCGACAGCGCCCTGCTGTGGGTCGTGCAGATGATGGGCGGCAGGAGCACGTCGCTTCCCGAAGCGCGCACCTTCACGCCGATCGAGCTCGCTCTCGTCCGCAACCTGATGGAGGGCACGTTCGAGCATCTCCACGCCAGCCTCGACTCTCTGCTTCCCAGCGCGCCCAGGTTCAGTGCGGTGCATTACAACCCCCAGTACATGCAGGTCATCGCCGCCACCGCCGCAGTGATCGTCGCCCGCTACACGATGCGCCTGGGGGACTCGGAGTCGACCGCGACCGTCATGCTGCCCGCGTCGGCGGTCGTCGATCGCCTCGCTGCCACGGGATCGGATGCCGCCTCCGCTCATACGGCCGATCAGACCCTCGAACAGGTGCGAAGCACCCCGCTGGAGCTGACGCTGCGTCTCGCCCCCATCACGATCGGCACGGGCGAGATCCTCGACCTCGCTCCCGGCGATCTGCTGCGTCTGCCGCACCCTGAGACCCGCCCCTACGAGCTCATGGCGGGACAGACCCGAATCGCCCTCGCCACACCGGGCAGCCGGGGCTCGCGCCTCACCTGCAAGATCACGACCACCCATGAGGAGACCCACTGATGAGCACCTTCCACGAGACCGCGATCGCCGCGGCGATCGCCGGCAAGCTGCCGTTCGGCTACCCGGTGATCCCGGCACCCTCGACCGACCCCGGCGCGGCAGGCGACGCGGTCGTCGTCACCTTCACCGGCAGCCCCGGCGCGCGCATCGCGATCCAGGTCGTCGATCCGTCGCAGCTCGAGGACGGCTCCAAGAACGCAGCGCTGACCGATCGACTGCATCCGATCTTCGAGGCGGCCACCGCAGTGCTCGGCAGCGGCTCGCTCGGCGACGGCGCGATCGTGCCCGCCGCCGAGGTCTTCACCGACTCGGGCACGCAGGTGTTCGACATGGTCGACGCCGACGGCAGCGTCGTGGCGCGCGCATCCGTGCGCATCGACGGAGCCAGGTCCGCCGCGCCGGCGGGCCCGCAGCGCCTGAATCGCATCGCGGGCGTCGAGATGGAGCTCGTGGTCGAGATCGGACGCACGCGGATGCCGGTGCGCGACGTGCTCTCGCTCGAACCAGGGCGTGTGGTGGAGCTCGACCGCGCCGCCGGGTCGCCGGCGGACATCAAGCTGAACGGGCGTCTGATCGGGCACGGCACCGTCGTGGTCGCGGAGGGCGACTTCGCGATCCGCGTCGAGCGCATCCTCGACGGCGCCGAGACGGTCTGACCATGGACGACATCCTCGTCGCGCTCCGCGCGATCGTGGCGCTCGGAGCGGTGCTCGCGCTGCTGCTCTTCCTGAGCCGTCGCCTGCAGAAGTCGCAGGCGAAGGGGGTGAGCCCGCTGGCCGGACTGATGCCGAAGAAGCTGGCCAAGCTGACCGAGCTCGTGCCTTCGCGTACGGCGGCGGCCCCGCGCGCACGCCCCGAGAAGATCACCGTCGTGGCGCGGTCCGGCATCGGGGGCAAGGCGCAGCTCGTGGTGGCCGAGTTCGGCGGCATCCGCTATGTGCTCGGCGTGACCGAGCACGGGATCAACGTCGTCGACACGCAGGAGGCGCCTCCGCTCGCGGAGGAGATCCTCGCCGAGGAGAAGCGCCCCGCCGTCTCAGAGATGCCGGACGACATCGTCGACCGCGCTCTCCGCTCCGTCGCCTGACGGCCGTCAGCGCATCGGTCGTCGCGGTTACGTGCACCGCGTCGTGTCGCGATAGTCGACTGCGAGCACGGATCGCTCGACCCTCTGGCTACGGATCGGCCACGTCACCCATCTTCGGAGTGCCGCCGTGCCCGTATCCGCCGCAGTCGCCGCGTCGCCGTCTGCGCGCGCACAGCGTCTGCCGCGCCGTGCCTGGGCGCTCGTCGGAGCCGCTGTCGGCATCGCGGCGTTGCTGGTGCTGCTGCAGACCAGCGGCGCACACGCCGCTGCACCCCTGCTCCCGACGGAGATCGGTGACGGTGACGGCGACGGAGTGACGATCAACGGCATCAACGGGGCGCCGTCCGACAGCATCATGACGCTGCTGGGCATCACGGTCCTCAGCGTCGCTCCCGCCCTGCTGCTGATGATGTCGAGCTTCACCAAGATCTTCGTGGTGCTCGCGCTCACCCGCAACGCGCTCTCGCTGCCGTCGATCCCCCCGAACCAGGTCCTCGCCGGACTCAGCCTGTTCCTGACGCTGTTCATCATGTGGCCGGTGCTGACCGACATCAACGCCGTCGCGGTCGCGCCGTTCACCGACGGTCAGATCGACTTCGGCAGAGCGTTCGAGCTCGCCCAGGAACCGCTGAGGGAGTGGATGCTCACCTACACACGCGAAGAGGACATCGCGCTCATGCACCGGGCGGCGCAGATGGACAACCCCACGGACGCCGCCAGCATCCCGCTGCAGACGCTCGTGCCGGCGTTCATGATCAGCGAGCTGCGCGCCGCCTTCCTGATCGGGTTCATCATCTTCGTGCCCTTCCTCGTGATCGACCTCGTCGTCGCCAGCGCCCTGATGTCGATGGGCATGATGATGCTGCCTCCCGTGATGATCTCGCTGCCGTTCAAGATCCTCCTCTTCCTGCTCATCGACGGCTGGGGCATGGTCATCACCGCCCTCGTCCAGTCGTACAACGGGGGTGGCTGATGAATCCCGAGGCCGTCATCGACATCGGGCAGGCGGCGCTGATCGTCGGGGCGAAGCTCTGCGCACCGCTGCTCATCACCGCCCTCGTGGTGGGATTCGCGATCTCGCTGCTGCAGTCCATCACCCAGGTGCAGGAGATGACGATCTCGTTCGTGCCGAAGCTCGTGGCTGTCGGCATCGCCCTGCTCGTGACCGGGCACTGGATGATCGCCGAGATGATCGCCTTCACGAACGAGATGTTCGCGCGAATACCGTCGCTGCTGAACGGCGGCTGATGGACATCCCGATCGACTTCACCTGGCTCGAGGCGACATCGCTCGCCTGCGTGCGGATCACGGCCTTCCTCGTGCTGGCCCCGCCGTTCAGCCACGGCACGATCCCGATGCGGATCCGCGCGATGCTCGGCGTGGGTCTCGCTCTCGCCGTGTCGCCGGTGGTGACGGTGGGGTACGAGCGTCTCGACACGGGAGCCTTCATGCTCGCCCTCGCCGGTCAGGCACTGACGGGCGCGCTTCTCGGCTTCCTCGTGATGGTGCTCTTCAGCGCGATCCAGGGTGCGGGCCATCTCGTCGACACCTTCGGCGGTTTCCAGCTCGCGCAGGCGTTCGACCCCGGCATGGCGATCAACGGCGCGCAGTTCACCCGCCTGTTCCAGATGACCGCGATCATGCTGCTGTTCGCATCGGACGGATACCAGCTCGTGCTCGGAGGTCTGTTCCGCTCGTTCGATGCGGTGCCGGTCACCGGCATGATCGATCTGGCCAAGCCCGCGGAGGCGCTCGTGGGCGCTGCAGGGCAGATGATGCTCAGCGCCGTGCAGATCGCCGGCCCGCTGCTCATCGTGCTCTTCCTCGCAGACGTCGGGCTCGGACTGGTCAGTCGCGTCGCGCCGGCCCTGAACGCGTTCGCGATGGGCTTCCCGATCAAGATCGGCCTCACGCTGCTGCTCGTCGGATTCGTCTACGCGGCGCTGCCCGGTGTGGTCGCGGTCATCGCCGAGGAGGCCGCGAGGCTGCTCCTGGGGGTGACGCGATGAGCGAGTCCGACAGCGGCGAACGCACCGAGAAGGCGACCGAGCGTCGCCTGAAGGAAGCGCGCAAGAAGGGGCAGATCGGCCGCAGCCAGGACTTCACCGCCTGGGTCTGCATCGCGGCCGCCGCCGTGATGATGGTGCCGACGATCGCCTCGGGCACGCAGGTCGTCACCGAGCTGTTCCTCGCGGTGACACCCGTCGCGATGAACCCCACCGACGACGCGGCCCTCGACGTCCTCGGCTCGGCGATCGCATCGCTCGGCGGCATCCTGCTCCCGATGCTGGTGGTGGTGCTGCTCGCGACGACGGCCACCGCGGTCGCTCAGGGCGGCATCCATCTGCGAGGTGTGACGATGCGCACCGAGCAGTTCAACATCGTGTCGGGCATGAAGCGGGTCTTCGGGCAGCAGGCGCTCTGGGAGGGCGCCAAAGCGCTGCTGAAGACGGTGGCGATCGGGCTCGCGCTGTGGATCGTGGTCTCCGGCCTCGTCCCCGTGCTCATGGCCAGCGGCAGCCACAACATCACCTGGCTGCTCGAGCAGGCGGCCGGGGGAGCGATCGCGCTCCTGCAGGTCGCCGTCGCCGTCGGCATCCTGCTCGCGGCGATCGACGTGGCCGTGGTGATGCGACGCAACCGCAAGCACACCCACATGACGAAGAACGAAGCCAAGGACGAGCACAAGAAGACCGAGGGCGACCCGCTCGTGCGCTCCCAGCGCCGTTCGAGGCAGCTCGCCATGAGCCGCAATCGGATGATCGCCGCGGTCGGCGACAGCGATGTCGTTCTGGTGAACCCGACCCACGTCGCGGTCGCGCTGCGGTACGAACCGGGCAAGTCGGCCCCTCGGGTCGTGGCGAAGGGGGCGGGGATCGTCGCCCAGAAGATCCGCGAGCGGGCGGAGGAGGCCGGCGTGCCGATGATCAGGGACGTTCCGCTCGCTCGGGCGCTGCACGCGGCCTGCGACCTCGGGCGGGAGATCCCCGAAGAGCTCTACACCGCGGTCGCTCAGGTGCTCGCCTTCATCGAGCATCTCAAGCGCCGAGGGTCGGCCAGGGGGACGCACACGATGCCCTTCGCGAGCACCAGGGACCGCGGCCTCTGAGCCGGGGTCGCGATCAGATTTCGAACGACGAGAGAGAACGAAGGCGAGACGCATGATCGGTCAGCTGCTGTCCAAGGCGACGGTGCCCGTCGGGGTGGTGGGCATCATCCTCCTGCTCATCGTGCCCATCCCGACTCCTCTCCTCGACGTCCTCATCGTCCTGAACATCTCGTTCGCGCTGCTGATCCTGCTCACCGCGATGTTCATCAAGAAGCCGCTCGACTTCTCGGTCTTCCCCAGCCTGCTGCTCGTCGCGACGCTCTTCCGCCTCGGTCTGAACGTCGCGTCGACGCGTCTCGTGCTCAGCGAGGCGCACGCGGGACAGGTGATCCAGGCGTTCGGGCAGATCACGATCAGCGGGTCGCTCGTGATCGGCGCAGTGATCTTCCTCATCCTCACCGTCATCCAGTTCGTCGTCGTCACCAAGGGCGCAGAGCGTGTCGCCGAGGTCGGAGCGCGATTCACCCTCGATGCCATGCCGGGCAAGCAGATGGCGATCGACGCCGATCTGAACGCCGGGCTGATCACGGACACCGAGGCGCGCAGGCGCCGCGCCGAGGTCGCGGCGGAGGCGGACTTCTACGGTGCGATGGACGGTGCGTCGAAGTTCGTCAAGGGCGACGCGATCGCGGGCATCGTGATCGTCGTCATCAACTTCGTCGGCGGCATCATCATCGGCATGGTGCAGCACGGCATGGAGGTCGGCGACGCGCTCGAGACCTACAGCATCCTCACCATCGGCGACGGACTGGTCACCCAGATCCCGGCACTGCTCATGGCGGTGTCGACCGGCATGATCGTCACGCGCGAGAACGCGGAGGCGGAGATGGGCCAGGCGGCAGGTCGCCAGCTCATGCAGTCGCGCAATGCCCTCGTGATCACGGGGCTCGCAGCCATCGCGATGGGCTTCATCCCCGGGATGCCTCTGGTGATCTTCCTGGCGATCGGGGCGGTGCTGCTGTTCGCCGCATCCCGCGTCAAGGCGAACGAAGATCGCGACGCCGCGCGCGAGGCCGATGCGCTGCAGCAGGAGGCGGTCGAGGCCGGGGTCGAGGGGCCGGAAGACCTCATGGACAGGATGCGGGTGCATGCCCTGGAGATCTCCCTCTCACCCGACATCGTCGACCTGGCGTCCGGGGGAGCGGGGGATCTGCTCACCCGGGTGAAGTCGCTCCGTCGAAAGCTCGCCCTCGACATCGGCATTCTGATGCCGCCGGTGCGCACCCGCGACAACATCGATCTGCCCGCGCAGACCTACTCCATCCTCATCGCAGGGGTCGAGGCCGGGCGCGGATCCGTGCCGCGCGGTCACGTGCTCGCGATCGGCACGGGACTCGAGCTGCTTCCGGGCACGGCCGTGGTCGACCCCGTGTTCGGCCTCGAGGGCAAATGGGTGCCCGCTGAGATGTCGCACGCCGCCGATATGGCGGGTGCGACGGTGATCGATCGCGCGAGTGTGATCATCACCCACCTCTCGGACATCGTGCAGAGCCAAGCCGATCGTCTGCTCTCCCTCGAAGACGTGCGACAGCTGACCGAGCACCTGAAGCAGTCCAGCCCGACGACGGTCGAGGAGCTCACGCCCGCCGTGCTGTCTCTCGCCGCGATCCAGCGCGTGCTGGCAGGGCTCCTCGCCGAGCGGGTGCCGATCAACGACCTCGCCCGCATCTACGAGGCTCTCGCCCTTCGGGGAAAGACGTCGACCGAGACCGCGGGTCTGATCGATGCCGCCAGGGCGGCACTCGGTCCGGCGATCGCGTCACGGTTCGCCGAGGACGGACGGATCCGGGTGGTCATGTTCGAGCCGATGCTCGAACAGCAGATGCTCGAGGGCATGCGTGTCGTCGACGGTCAGCCGCAGATCGTGCTGACACCGGAGTCGACCATGCACGTGCTCGAGAACGTGCGTCGCACCGTCGCCGAACTCGAGCAGGTGGGGCCGGAACCCGTGCTCGTGTGCGCTCCGTCTCTGCGTCAGGCCGTGCGTCGCATGGTCTCGTCGCAGGTCAGCGGCCTTCCCGTGCTGTCGTATGACGAGGCAGCGGCCGGCGGACTCGCGACCGATGTGGTCGGGGTGGTGCGCGTGACGCACTCGGCTCTTCCGAGCGCGGCGGTGTAGCGTCGGATTCTGCTCATTTACGAGCTGAGTGCGATACGTTTGTGAGCAGAGGGCGCAACAGCGCTCACGCCATGGAAGGCAGACGACGCATGCTGGTACTCACGAGACGCGCAAACGAGAGCATCGTGATCGGCGACGACATCACCGTCACCATCCTCGCGGTGACGCCCGGCGGTGTCCGTGTCGGCATCGATGCTCCTCGGGACAAGCGCATCAACCGCGCCGAGATCGTGCTCGCTGTGAGCGATGCGAACCAGGAAGCAGTCCAGACCTCTTCTGACGAGTCCGCGGAATCGCTTCTCCTCGGCGTCCTGGGAAAGACGCCCTCCGCGTCCTGATCCGGTTGCCGCGGGGTCATCTCGCTGCGCTTCGAGTTACTGGGTCGAGCGTTGTCGCGATAGTCGTGGATGTGACGGGCGATCCCGCCACGCAAACCGCGACATGACGAGGTGACGAATCGTGGCCGCTCACGACCTGAGCATGCAACTGATGCGAGAGCGCGATCTGCTGGAAGTGCTGCTCTTCAAACTCGACGAGCAGCAGATGCTGCTCGCGACGGGACGCAACCGTTGGATCCACCATGCGGCGAACGAGATCGAGCGGGTCCTCGCGGCCATGCCGACGGTCGCCCTCTCGCGTGACACGCTGGTCATCGCGGTGGCCGACGAATGGGGGGTGCCGGAGGCCACGACGCTCCGTGAACTGATCGACGCCGCGCCGACCGACGCGTGGCGGGAGATCCTGACCGGTCATCTGGACGCCATGACGACTCTGGCCGACGAGATCGGCGACATGAAGAAGGTCAATGAGCAGCGTCTGCGCACCGCCGTCCGGGTGACGCAGGAGACGATCGCCGGTCTCGGCGCGCCGACCGGTGAATACGACACGCACGGTGATGTCGTGCGTGGCGGGGACGCCCGACTTCTCGACACGAGGGTGTGAGGGCACGATGTCGTCTTTCGCCGCAGTCCGTCTCGCAGAATCCGCGCTCTCCGCCGCTCGCGCGGGGATGACCGTCACCGGGCAGAACATCGCCAATCAGGCCACCCCCGGGTACACACGCCAGCGCGTGGAGCAGACCTCCCTCTCGGCGCCGGGGCAGACGGGACTCTGGCCGTCCGGACTCGGCATCGGCGGCGGTGTCGGGGTGACCGGGATCGCGCGGCTGGGTGACGACATCCTCGATGCTCGTGTCCGCGATGCGCTCTCGACGTCAGGCTTCTGGGCAGCTCGCGCGACGGCTGCCGGCCGTGCCGAAGATGTGCTGGCCGAACCGACCAAGGACGGTCTCGCGGCGAACCTCGACCGCTTCTGGGCCGGCTGGTCCGACCTCGCCAACACGCCGGATCCGGCGGCCGCGCAGGTCGTGCTCACGAATGCCAATGTGCTCATCGGACAGATCGCTGCGGGGTACCAGACGATCGCCGGCCAGTGGAGCGACCTGCGTGGACAGGTCGACAGTCAGCTCGCCGACGTCAATGCCGTCGCCGGCCAGGTGGCCTCGCTCAACGGTCAGATCAGGGATGCATTGCAGTCCGGGCGGAACGCCAACGAGCTGATCGACCAGCGCAACGTCCTCGCCCAGCAGCTCTCGACCGCGGTCGGTGCCAAGGGCAACGTCGAGGCGGACGGGACCCTCACTCTTCGCGTCGACGGCAACGCGCTCGTGTCGGGCGACAGCAGTCGGGCGCTCGTGGCGAGCGGGCCGCGTGACATCGCCGACGCCGGTCGGATCACCGTCGCGTGGGCTGATCGACCGGGCCTGGCAGTGCCGATCACCGGCGGCCTCGTCGGTGGCACGATCAGCGCTCTCGCCCCCGCATCGGACGGCGGCACGCTCGCCGGTGTCGCAGCGGCCTACAACGAGACGGCGACCGCGCTCGCGACCGCCGTGAACGACGTGCACCGCACGGGTGTCACGTCGTCGGGCGCTGCCGGGGGCGACTTCTTCGCGCTCGACGGCGCCGGTCCGGCCGCTCTCGGACTCAGCGTGGTTCCCACGGGTCTCGATCAGCTGGCTCTGGCGGCTCCGGGAGCGGGAGCGAAGGACACCACGATCGCCGACCGCATCAGCGCTCTCAGCGGCTCGGCCACCGGACCCGGCAAGACCTGGTCGACCTTCGTCACGGGATTCGCAGTCTCCGTCGCGGGCGATCTGCAGCGCGCCGACATCGCCGACATGGGAGCCGTCGCGGCTGTCACCGCCCAGCAGTCGAACTCGTCGGTGGACGGCGATGAGGAGACGATCAACCTCCTGACCTACCAGACCGCCTATCAGGCGGCGGCCCGCGTGCTGACCGCTGTCGATGAGGCACTGGACCTGTTGATCAACCGCACCGGCCTCGTCGGCCGCTGACTCTGGGGAGAGTGAACATGATCGGTCGTATCACCAGCAACACCATGACGCAGCAGTCGCTGCGTACGTTGCAGACCAACCTCGCAGACCGCGAACGTCTGCAGAATCAGGCGGCTTCGCAGCGCGCCTTCCGCTCGCCGAGCGAAGACCCTGCGGCGGCGGCCACGGCGCTCGGCGTGCACGGCGACCAGTCACGCGTCGCCCAGTTCGCCCGCAACCTCAGCGACGGGATGGCGTGGGTGACAACCGTCGACACCGCTCTCGGTGCCAGCGCCGACCTGCTCAACCGCGCGCGGGATCTCACCGCTCAGGGGGCCAACTCCGGGGCGCTCAGCCCGACTGCGCGCGAGTCGATCGCGCAGGAGCTCGAATCGATCAGTGCGGAGCTGCTCGCCAAGGCGAACACGAGGGTGCTCGGTCGCAGCGTCTTCGCCGGCACGAGCGATGCGGGATCCGCCTTCGACGCCACCACCTTCACGTTCAACGGCGGGGCGGGCGACGGCGTGCTTCGCCGCATCAGTGACAACGAGACGGTGCGCGTCGACTTCGACGGCTCGCAGGCGTTCGGCGAGGGCGCCGGCAGCGCGTTCGCCCTGCTGAACGACATCGCGGCAGATCTGCGCAGCGGGGTCGAGGTCGGTTCGCGTCTCGGAGACATCGACGCGCGACTGAAAGATGTCAACGCGGCTCGCGGATCGACGGGCGCGCGTCAGGTGCAGATCGAGCGTGCGTCGGCGCAGAACCTCTCGGCGTCGATCGACCTCGAGGCCCGCCGTGCCGAGGTCGAGAACGTCGACAGCCTCGAGGTGCTCGTTCGGCTGCAGTCGGCCGAGCTCGTCTTCCAGTCCGCCCTGCAGGTGACGGCCCGATCGCTGCAGACCAATCTGATGGAGTTCCTGCGATGAGTTCATCCACCGACCACGGGACTGCGGCGCTGGACGTCGAGTTCGCGTCGCCGATGCCGGGGCTGAGCCCGCACACGGCGTTCACCCTCGATCGGATCGACGGTGCAGAAGGGCTGCACGCGCTGCGAGCGACGGATGCCGATGTGCGACTGTTCCTCCTCGACCCGCTCGCCGGGGACTACGGCTACGAGCCGACCATCCCCGAGGAGGTGAGAGCGCAGATCGGCGCCGCCGACGAATCGGAGATCCGTGTGTTCGTCGTGGCGAACCCTTCTGCAGACGGCGTCTACATCAACCTGCGCGCTCCGATCCTCATCCATGCGGAGTCCGGCCGTGCGGTGCAGGCGATCCTCGAGGACCAGCGGTACCCGATCCGCGCTCTTCTGGGCGGGTGAGCGGGGTTCGTCGCTCGACGGCCCTCGGCGGGGCGGACTCTCGGCAAGCAGAGGATTCTGAGATTCACCGCATATACCAAGGAAGAGCATCTATCCTCTGAATAGCACAGGCTGGGGTACTGGCGGGATCCCGGCGTCGTCGCAGGAGATCGGGGCCTGAGGCACGTCATGGATGCGGTTGGTAGGGGTACAGCGCACGGCGCTCGGTGACGAGCGACATTCCATGGGACGGAAGACAACATGAGCACATCAAGGACGCTCGAGACGAATCGGGTGAGCAAGCGGGAGTTCGTGCAGAGATTCGCACGCCGCGGTGGCATCTCGGTTCAGGCGGCGCAGACCGCATACAACGCCATGATCGACGAGCTCCTCGACCTCGTCGGCCGAGGCAATACGGTGACGCTCACCAACTTCGGCAAGTTCTATCCGCAGACGCACAAGGGGCATCGCGTGCAGTTCGCGAAGGACGACGGGGACGCCGAGGTCAACGACTACACGGTGCTGAAATTCTCCGCGACTCGCGAAGTGAACCGTCGAGTCAAGGTGAACGATTAGTCATCGTTATCTGAACGTAAACGAGAATCCTCGGAGGTTTCGGCCTCCGGGGATCTTTCTTGCCCGTCGCACCCCTAGCATGTAGGTGAAAGTAGTTCTGGTCGCTGGGGAGAGACCACGCTGTGAGTCGCTGGGGAGGGCTTGCACTTACAGTGAAAGAGGCGAATCCGGTGCCCATGCGCGCGCGCGACCAGCTCGTGGTCGATCACCTGCACATCGTCGGCGCAGCAACGGCGTATGTCGCTTCCCGCATCACGCATATCTCCCGCGACGACCTCGCCTCGGCCGGTGCTTTCGCGCTCGTTCGTGCGGCGGAGAAGTTCGATGCGAGTCTCGGTGTGCCCTTCGGAGCGTTCGCGCGGGCACGCGTCAACTGGGCGTTGAAAGACGAGCTGCGGTCGATGGACTGGGCGCCGCGAGACGTGCGAGTGCGGGCCAAGCAGACGACCAAGGTCAGGCAGACGCTGTCGGCAGCGCTCGGCCGCACGCCCACGGTGGCGGAGATCGCGGCAGCCATGGGTGTCGACACGGCAGTTGCACGAGAAGGGCTGGCGGACGCCGAGCGTCTGCTCACCAGTCTCGATGCGCCGGACGCGCCCGAGATCGTGTGGACCGGGTACCTGCCGGAAGAGCTCGCGATCGCATCCGAGCGCGATGAGTTCCTGCGACGTGCCGTGGACGCGCTGCCCGAGCGCAAGCGGTCGATCGTGAAGGCGATCTACTTCGACGACCGCACCGTCACGGAGCTCGCGGACGAGCTGGGCGTGTCGCACGCCGCCGTCTCGCAGCAGCGAGCCGCGGCGGTGCGCATGCTCCGAGATGCGCTGGATCGTCACTACGCCGATGTCCCGCCGACCGAGTCCGCGCCCGTCGCGCGCTCATCCGCCTCAGGACTGGACGCCTACTTCGAGCGCCTCGCGGCCAGCGGCCAGCGGTTCACCCGCGCGATCCTGTCCCACGCCGTCGGCGTCTGATCAGGAGCCCGCGCGACGGCGCTCCGACGGAGCGGTCAGAGTCCGAAGCCGTAGCTCGCCTGACCCACCAGGATGAGGCTCACCGTCGTCGGGTAGACCTCGGGCTCCTCGTCTTCATCATCGAGCAGTTCGAGTTTGTGGATCGGCACGAAGATGCTGCCGTCGGGCTCGAAGATGAGGTCCTTGGGCACGAACGACGCGAAGATGGACCGCGTCGCATTGCGCAGTTCGAAGGTGCGCCCGACGTCGCCGCGCTCGAAGAGGTTCATCTCGACCTCATCCGACCAGACCTTGCCATCGGGAAAGCGGGCCTCGATGCGGTAGGTGCTCGGTTCGACTGACTTGATGTTGAGGTCCTCCACGACGTCTGCGAACAGCGCGTCCGGTTGCTCGAGCTCGAATGCGATGGCACGGAGGTGGTCGTAGTTGAGGCGAGCACGGCGGGAGAACAGGGCGACGTTCTCTATCTCGTCGGGGTCGGCGTGCGGGGCCTGATCGATCAGATACTGCCGCACCTCGTCGGGACCGGGGTACTCGAATCGCATGTGGTAGTGGAACCGCCCTGGGCGGTTGACGATGTAGGTGCTGACGTCGCTGATGTCGTTCACGGTCAGGCAGTAGATGCGCTTCACGGACGAGAGGCCGTCGAACAGCGAGAGGAACTGATTCTGCCGATTGCCTCCTTCACCGCCGCCGCGGCGTCCGGCGGGGAAGACCTTCTCGAACTCGTCGAAGATGATCAGGCACTCATCGAGGGTGTCGAGGAACTCGACGATGCCGTCGTTGTCCTCGGAGACGATGACCACCGGCAGACACTGTTCACGGGCCTCCTCGGCCACCATGCGCAGGAACAGCGTCTTGCCGATTCCCTTGTCGCCCGAGAGCATCACGCCGAGGCTGCGATCGGTGAGGGCATAGGAGCGGAAGATCTTGTCGACCTTCCTGTCGCGGCCGCCGTAGACGCGCTCGGTGCCGACGGTGAGATCGTCGATCTTGATCAGGCTGAAGCCCTCTTTCGACGTGAAATGCACCCGGTACGTGCCGAGAGGGAATTCGTGATGAGTGCGGACGGCCGCGTCGTACACGCGGACGTGTCCACCCGTCTCGATGTAGGTGCTGGTCAAGATCCTTCTCCTTCGCTCCCCGTACTCATATATCGGTCGAGATTCGATCGCCGTAAGGCGTTCGAGAAGAAACTTTTCGCAGTACCCTGAGCGGACAGTGGGCGTGGGGACGCTCGGGTCAGGGGAACCATCATGGGCGAGTACGCAGCACACGAGCAGCCGGTCGCAGGTTCGATCGTGATCGTGGTCGAGGCCGCGCCGCAGGGGCTGATGCAGTACACCCTGGATCCCGATGACCGGCAGCCCGTGTGGCAGGTGGTGCTCGTCGCTCACGACGACGCCGTGATGGGATCGGTGACGACACCGGAGCAGACGGCGGAGCTGCTGGTGCGCGGGAGCGTCGAGTGCATCAGGCAGAGCATCCCGAGCCTCGAGGTCGGCGGCCTGACCATGCGACCCGAGCTCGGCCCGAACGACAACGCGCAGATCGTCGCGGCCGGCGAGGCCAGTTTTCTGAGGTCCGAATGGGATGCGGTCGTGCGGCAGGTCGACGATCTCTCCGAGAGCTGACAGCGTGCCCATTCGCCCATGCCCGCCGCAAGGTCGTCAGCCGGGAGTCAGGTAGGCGTCGACGATGATCGGACCGCGGATCTCGCGCAGCTGATCGATGATGCGATCCACACCGCGGGCGGAGACCGACGTCATCTGCAGGTCGTGGGGGCCCAGCGGTTCCAGCCGCCCTGTGCGGATGCGGATGACCTCCCAACCGGCGGAGCGCAGGGCACGATCCTTGCGCAGATCCGTGTGCTCACGCTTGCCGACGTGCTCGAGTCCATGGCGCCCGACGGTGTCGTACTCGATGGCGACGCGAAGCTCCGGAAGCAGGATGTCGGGCCACACCTCGGTGTGACGGAAGAAGGGCCGCGAGACCTTCACCGCATTGGCACCCGGTGTGAAGGAGAGGCGGTCGGCGAGCGCCGCACGAAGCCGGGCTTCGGCGGCGGATGCCGGTGCAGGAGCGCACACGCTGGTGAACGCCTCTCCGGTCGCCAGATCGGGAGTCTTGTCGCACAGCGCGAGCTGAGCTTTCGGGCGCCGCGGAACCGCGCGCGCCTCACCCAGGATCACGGGTTGAGGCCTCGCGAGCAGCGAGCACTCGGGGCACCATGCCGATTGACGACGCACTCGCCCCGGGCGCTCACGCTGTTCCGTCGGGGTGGCTGCGAAACGGTGGCCCACCCGGCATTCCCAGCACAGCAGCACGTCGGCCGCCAACGGCACCTGCGACAGCGCGATGCCGTGATTGAGCTCGGGGTGGTACTGGCGGATCAACTCGGGGTAGGCGGCCCATTGCGAGCGATAGGTGCCGACGTCGTAGGGCACCTCTCGCCCGCGCGAGAACTGGCGTCTCGCCCACCACGACTCCACGGGTTCAGTCACGTCGGGCAACCTACCGGTCGCCGCCGACATCGCCAGGGGGCGTCGGACGTGACAGACTCGCGGAGAGGAACGAGTCCGGTGAACGGACAGAGGGAGTCATCATGCCGCAGCGGATCGTGATCAGTGGCGCATCGGGTCTGATCGGCACGGCCCTCGCGTCGTCCCTGCGCTCGGACGGTGCGGAGGTGACGACCCTCGTGCGTCGCCCTCCGCGCGAGCCCTCCGAAGTGCAGTGGACTCCCGGCGAGCGCGAACTCGACCCCGATGTGCTGGCAGGGGCCGACGCAGTGGTCGCCCTCGGCGGGGCGAGCGTGGGCCGGTTGCCGTGGACCCGGCGCTACCGCAGGGAACTGGTCGAGTCCCGGCTGACCACCACTCGCACGCTCGCGACCGCGGTGCGCGCACTGCGCGAAGATGCTCCGGCGCTCGTCTCGGCATCCGCCGTCGGCTACTACGGCTCGGCACCCGGCGAGATACTGACCGAGGCGTCGCTCGCCGGAGACACGTTCCTCGCCCAGCTCTGCGTGCGCTGGGAGCAGGAGGCGCTGCGCGCGGGGGAGCAGACGAGAGTGGCGCTGCTGCGCACAGCCCCGATCATCCACCGCCAGGGAGTGCTCAAGCCGCTGATTCAGCTCACCCGGTTCGGGCTCGCGGGTCCCATCGGCCCTGGCACCCAGATCTGGCCGTGGATCTCTCTCGAAGACGAGGTCCGGGGCATCCGGCATGTGATCGACCAGCGCCTCGAGGGGCCCGTGAACTTCACCGGCCCGACGCGCGCCTCGGCGAACGACATCGGTCGCGCACTCGCGCAAAAGATGCGGCGTCCGTTCTGGATTCCCGCTCCGACCTGGGCGCTGAGACTCGCGCTGAGCCGTGCCGCTGCCGACTCGCTGCTCATCTCCGACGCCGATGTGCGACCTGCCGCGCTCGAGGAGTCCGGCTTCGAGTTCATCCACAAGACCGCGAAGCAGGCCGTCGACGCCGCGCTCTGAGCACGATGCGGCTACAGCCCGCTCGGCTCAGCGGGCGTGCGGGTCGCGCCGGTTGAGGGTCTCGACCACCTGCGCGTAGTCGCCTCGCGCTTCGCCGTAACGCAGGAACTTCACGTTCTCGACCTGGATCTCGGTGGCGTCCGGCTGGGTCTCGATGAGTTCGACGACCTCGCTGACGAACTCGTCGAGGGGCATCGCGAAGTCGCTGGTCTCCTGTCCGGGCATGAGGGACGTGCGCACGGCAGGCGGTTCGAGCTCGAGCACGCTCACGCTCGTGTCGGCGAGCTGCAGGCGCAGCGATTCGCTGAGCATGTGGATGGCGGCCTTCGTGGCGTTGTACGAGGGCGTGACGCGCAGCGGGGCGAAGGCCAGTCCCGAGGACACCGTCATGATCGTGGCATCCGGCATGGTGCGCAGGTGCTCGATGAAAGCCGCGATCAACCGGATCGGTCCGAGCAGGTTCGTCGTGACGGTAGCCTCGGCCGTCTCGAGGAACCCTTCGGACGACTTCCAGTCCTCGGGGCGCATGATCCCGGCCATCGCGATGACGACGTTGAGCGAGGGATGCTCGGCGAGGACGGACTGTGCGGCCGCGCGGATGCTGTCGGCATCCGTCATGTCGATCCGAACCGTGTCGATGTCCGGGTTCGCCGCGGCGATCTCGTCGAGCAGCTCGACACGACGCCCGCCCACGATCACGGTGTTGCCTCGTTCGCTGAGTCGCCGGGCGAGCGCGAGGCCGATGCCGCTCGTGGCGCCGGGGATGAAGATGGTGTTTCCGGTGATGTTCATGCGTCCACTCTTCGGCCTGTCGCACCGGCTCACCAGAGAGCACTCATCCAGGGATCGGCGGTCCCTGGATGCACGACGACGAGCACGAGATACTTCACTGGTGGACAGAGAAGCACTCGCCGAGTTCCTCGTGCGGCGCAGGGAGCAGCTGAAGCCCTCCGATGTCGGCCTCGGAGCGGGAGCGAGACGCCGCACTCCCGGTCTCCGCCGCGAGGAGGTCGCCCAACTGGCCGCCATGTCGACCGACTACTACGCGCGTCTCGAACAGCAGCGCGGTCCGCAGCCCAGCGTGCAGATCCTCGCTTCGCTCGCGCGGGCGCTGCGATTGACTCCCGATGAACGCGACTACCTTCATCGCATCTGCGGGCACAGCGCCCCGGATCGCACGACGTTCACCGACTATGTGCATCCAGGCATGCTCCGTGTTCTCGACCGCCTCGATGACACGCCCGCGTTCGTGGTGTCCGTGCTCGACGAGGTCCTGATCCAGAACGACGCCGCGCGGGCTCTGCTCGGTGATGCGAGCGGTCTGGAAGGGATCGAGAGGAGTGGGATCTACCGCTGGTTCGCGCACCCTCACGACGAGCGCAGGCGCTACCCGGAGCAGGACCACCCGCGCCACAGCCGTGTGCTGGTGGCGTCGCTCCGATCCGCCTACGGCGCGCTCGGCGAGCGCTCACGCGCCGGCGAGATCGTTCGGCAGCTCACGATGCACAGCCCGAAGTTCGCCGAGCTGTGGGACGTGCACGAGGTGCGGCGGCGTTTCGAAGACCACAAGGTCCTGATCCATCCGGAGATCGGCCCGATCGAGGTCGACTGCCAGGCGCTGTTCACGGAGGATGAATCCCAGGCGCTCATCGTGCTGACCGCGGCCCCGGGCACTGACGCTGCGAGCAAGCTCGAGCTGCTCAGAGTGCTCGGGACACAGCGGGTCTGACCGGCACCCAGCACGACACCCTGCTGCTGTACTCCAGGAAGTCCGATCCGAATCTCGCTTCCAGATCCGCCTCCTCGAGCGGCCGGACGACTGTGTTCCAGAGCAGCGATCCGAAGATCGAGTAGGCGACGACGAGCCACGAACCGAGGATGAGGCCTACGCTGATCCCCTGTGCAATGCCGGCGACCGCCATGGGGTTGCGAACGTACCGATACGGGCCCGTTATCACGAGTCTTCGCGCCATCTGTGACGGGAGCGGGGTGCCCTCGCCCTCGACGGACATCGACACGGCTGACCAGACCCCCAGGGCGGTCGCTGCGACGAGCAGCGCCCCGCCGGCGAGGTGCACGACGAGCGGGGCCTCGATGCGCAGCGACCAGCGGGCCTCGATGAGCGACACGACCACGGGGATGGCCACCAGGAACGTGCCCCAGAAGAAGAGGGTCTGCAGTCCGGTGCGGGCGAGCAGCGCTCGTGTCCCGACCCTCGCAGCGGGTCGGAACGCGAGGGGGCCGGTGACGAGCCACTCGAGAGGCGCCCTTCCGCAGAGAAGGACGATTCCGGCCGCGATGCTCGCTCCGGCGGCGATCACCATGACCAGCGCGCCCCACCCCGCGAGACCCGTCACGGTCGCGTAGACGGCCATGGCGGCGGCGACGATGGCCGTCCACGGAACGGTGATCCACAGAGCCCATCGGGAACCGGCCGCGATGATCGCCGAACCGATCACGAAGAGCGGGATGTCGAACACCGACACGAGTCCGGCGGGCAGGTCTCCGAGCGTGAGGTGACGCACGTCGGCCGACAGTGCCACCGCGAGCCACCAGGCCGCTCCGGCCAGAGCCTGCACAGCGAAATACAGCCGGGCGGTCACCGGTGTGATCGGGATCCCTGCGATGACCGGCATGCAGTCAGTCTATGAGCGCCGTGTGCGGACGCCCGCTCAGCATGCTGCCTCAGGACTCCTCGTGCGATGCGGGATCCGCGTCGAAGAGCCGCCCGTCTGCGCGTCCGAGCGCCGTGATCGCAGCGACCTCGGCCGTCGTCAGCACCACTTCTCCTGCGGCGAGGTTCGACACCTGGTGCTCGAGGGAGGATGCCTTGGGAATCGCGACCGTCTCCCGCGCGATGTGCCAGGCAAGCACGGTCTGCGCGGGGGAGATGCCGTGGGCTGCCGCCACCTCGCCGATCACCTGTTCCTCGATCAGCTCCTTCGCCCGACCGAGCGGACTCCACGCCTCGGTCAGGATGCCGTGCTCTCGGTGATAGGCGAGCTGCTCGTCCTGGGGGAAGTACGGGTGCACCTCGATCTGGTTCACCACGGGGCGAACGCCGGTCTCGCGCTCGATGCGCTCGAGGTGCTCGGGGAGGAAGTTCGAGACGCCGATCTGTCTCACGACCCCGCGCTGCTGGGCCTCCACCAGCGCTTCCCATGCCTGCACGTATTCGTCCTGATGCGGGTTCGGCCAGTGGATGAGGTGCAGGTCGATCGCGTCGACGCCGAGCCGCGAACGGCTCTCCTCGATGCTGGTGCGAGCTTTCGCCCGCGGGTGATGACGGCCGGGCAGCTTGGTGGTGACGATCAGCTCCGCGGAGTCCACATCGGACGCGCGCACGCCGCGCCCCACCGAGCCCTCGTTCTCGTAGTTGAATGCCGAATCGATCAGGCGGTACCCGGCGCCGATCGCCGTGGTGACCGCATCCGCGCCCGCGTCGCCGTCGAGCGCGTAGGTCCCGAGCCCGAGAGCCGGAAGGGCGAAGCCGTTGTGTGCCGTGAACTGAGGAAGAGCCGTCATGGCGCCAGCGTACGCTGGAGCGATGAGCGAGGTGCAGAGGATGGCGTCGGACCACGATGTCCCCGATAATGCCGATCGGTGTCCGTGCGGCTCCGGAGACGTCTTCGGCGGATGCTGCGGACCACTGCTCCGCGGGGCTGCGGCCCCCACGGCCGAGCGCCTGATGCGCTCGCGCTACACGGCATTCGCGGTCAGGGATGCCGCGTATCTCCAGGCGACCTGGCATCCCTCGACCCGCCCCGCCGAGATCGACCTCCACGACGACGTGGTCTGGCGACGGCTCGTGATCGTCGATCGCATGGGCGGGGGTCCTTTCGATCGTGACGGCGAGGTCGAGTTCGAGGCCTTCTGGCGGCAGGACGCCGAGCGGGGTTCGCTCCGTGAGCGGAGCCGCTTCGTACGCGAGGATCGCAGGTGGCTGTACCTCGACGGGCAGGTCGGGTGATGGACGTCACCGCGCAGCGACTAGATTTGAGAGCGTGAACGCCAGCCCAGAACACCAGCGCATCCTGCTCGACGTCGCCGACCTGGACCGGCGCATCGCGCAGGCGGAGCGTGCGCGCACCAAGCCGCCTCAGGCCGCCCGCATCACCGAGCTCGTCGCCATCCGTCAGGATCAGCTCCGCGAGCTGACCGCGCTGACCGGCACGCGTGACGATGTGCGCACCGAGCTCACGCGGCTGGAGTCCGATGTGAAGCTCGTCGAACAGCGCCGGGCCCGCGACGCCGATCGCCTCGCCACGGCGACGAACTCGAAGGAGGCGCAGGCGCTCGAGCACGAGATCGCCAGCCTCGCCAAGCGTCAGAGCGATCTGGAGGACATCGAGCTCGATGTCATGGGCCGTGTCGAAGACGCCGACGCAGCTGTCGCCGCTCAGCAGGCGCTGCTCGGAACGACGACGGCAGAGGGAACCGCGCTCACTGCTCAGGCCAAGGCAGACGTCGCTGCCGCGACCGACCTCATCGCCCAGTTGACTCGCGATCGCGAAGCGGTGACGGCACCACTTCCTGCGCCGCTCCTGGCCGAGTACACGCGTCGCGCCGCGAACAGCGCCGGCGCCGCTGTGCTGTCCCGTGGCACCTGCGAAGGCTGCCGGATGCTGCTCCCTGGCACCGATCTGAACGACATCCGCAATGCTGCGGACGACCTCGTCGTCTACTGCCCCGAGTGCGGGTGCATTCTCGTGCGCACCGAGGAATCCGGGCTGTGATCTCTGCGCCGCGAGCGCGACAGCGGTGAGCTCGCGGCAGGCCGAGCGCCGTGTCCTCCTGGTGGCGGCTCGCTCGGGCGGTTACACCGCGGTGGAACTCGATGCCGACGACGCTGAGGCCCGTCGTTTCGAGCTCTCCGCGGCGGAGATGCCCGAGTGGGTCGCGGCTCAGGAGAGGGAGTATCCGCCGCGCTGGGTGATCCGCAGCGCCAGGGAGATCTATCCCGTGCTTCTCGAGGCGGGTGTCCTTCTCAGCCGATCGCATGACCTGCTGCTCTCCCATGCGATTCTTCGCGACACGGACAAGGTCCCCCGCCCGCTCGCTCCGTCGTCGTCCTGGGTGCGACGGGAGCCCGTCGACGAAGCCCCGGCGCTGTTCGACGTCGTCGCGCATGACGCGCCGGATGACCCTGTCGGGGACGCCCTCGATCAGTACCGCGAGCAACGCCGCGTTCTCAAGGACAGCAAGGACGGTCGCCTGACGCTGCTCACCTCGGCCGAATCGGCAGGGGGCCTCATCGCAGAGGAGATGCGCGCAGCCGGCCTGCCCTGGAACGAGTCGGTGCACGATGGCATCCTCACCGAGATACTCGGCACCCGCCCGATGGCGGGAGGTCTGCCGAGCCACATGGTGGCTCAGGGCGACCGGGTGCGTTCGATCCTCGCAGACCCCACCCTCAACCTCGAAAGCCAGCCGAAGCTGCTCCGCGCTCTGCACCGCGTCGGCGTGCAGGTCGAGTCGACCGGTCGGTGGGAGCTCGCCCAGCACAGCCATGCCGTGGTCGAACCGTTGCTGGCGTACAAGAAGCTGTCGCGGTTGCTCAGCGCCAACGGATGGGCCTGGCTCGCCGAGTGGGTGCATGACGGGCGCTTCCGCCCGATCTACATCACGGGCGGTGTCGTGACGGGGCGGTGGGCATCGGCCGGCGGTGGCGCCCTCCAGCTGCCGCGCAACCTGCGCGCCGCCGTGCGCGCTGATGAGGGGTGGACCCTGGTCGTCGCCGACGTCGCTCAGCTGGAGCCGCGGATGCTCGCAGGCATGGCGGGCGACCGTGCGATGGCCCGGGCGGCGCAGGGAAAGGACCTGTACGCCGGGGTCGTGGAATCGGGCGCCGTGGCGACGCGCGAAGAAGCGAAGTACGCCGTGCTCGGGGCGATGTACGGAGCGACGACCGGCGACAGCGGGCGGCTGGTTCCCCGGCTGCGCAAGGTGTATCCGCGGGCGATGGCGCTCGTCGACAAGGCTGCACGGTTCGGCGAGGACGGGGGAGTCGTGTCGACCTGGCTGGGACGATCATCTCCTCGTCCGTCGATCGAGTGGGAGGCGATGCAGGCCGCCGCCACCGATGCCGACGCCGATCCCGCAGAGGTGGCACTCGCCCGGCGTCGCGCGCGCGACTGGGGACGCTTCACCCGCAACTTCGTGGTGCAGGGCACCGCGGCAGAGTGGTCGCTGATCTGGCTCGCTGAGATCCGGCACCGCCTGCAGCGACTTCCCGAGGCGGAGCGAGAGGCCCCGGCATCCGGGATCTTCCGCTCACGCGCGCACCTGGCCTTCTTCCTGCACGATGAGGTGATCCTGCACGTTCCCCGAGAGCAGGCGGATGCCGCAGCGGATGCCGTGCGCGAAGCCGCTGCGGTGGCCACGCGCCGACTCTTCGGGGACTTCCCCATCGATGTTCCGCTGGATCTGCGGATCGCGGAGTCGGCTGAGAAATGAGCCGCGCTGGTCGTAGACTGAAGGTGCGAATGGGTCGACTGGACGGTCGCGTGGCGGGCAACCGCACCGAGGAACGTCCGGGCTCCTCAGGGCAGGACGGTGGGTAACACCCACCCGGAGCAATCCGCGAGAAAGTGCCACAGAGAGCAGACCGCCCCGCAAGGGGTAAGGGTGAAAGGGTGGTGTAAGAGACCACCGGGGGCCATGGTGACATGGCCCGCCAGGTAAACCTCGTCCGGAGCAAGGTCAGACAGAGGATGTTGACGCGGCTCGCCGAGTCCTCGGGTAGACCGCTAGAGTGCCACGGCAACGTGTCGCCGAGAGAGATGGCCGTCGAAGGGGCGAAGAACCCCGGAACAGAACCCGGCGTACAGGTCGGCCCATTCGCACTTACAGGCTTGGCCAGGATTGTCCGGTTCAGCGTGTCAGGCCTCCGCGGAGCGTCCCGACCGTCCGCTCCTGCCTCTGGCGTCACAGCCGGTTGCTCGGTAGCGTTCGTTGATGCCGAACCGCACAGCTGCCGCGACCGTGGCGCTCTTCACCGCCCTGTCCGTCTCAGCGCTCACCGGCTGCAGCGCGCCGACGCCGGAGATCGTAGAGACCGCGGCCGAGGTGCAGCCCGCCGCGAAGCCGACGCCGAGCGGCACCCCCACGCCGACCCCGACTTCGACGTCGACTTCAGAGGTGAGCCGCTGCGACCTGCTCTCCATGATCTCGATTCCCGGGTACAGCGAGGGAGATGAAGAGCCGACCTATTACGCCACGTGGAACGGTGTACTCCCGGTGGACAACGGCGAGACCGATCATGCCCGCGGCACGATCATGAAGACATCGGACGGCCGGATCGCGACGTACACGGTCGCGGAAGGGGATGCGCCGATCGCAGTGCGGGAACGGCTGTGCACGGACGTCCACGCGGCGATGACATACAACCGGCTGGGGTCGCTGCTCTATCCGGGCGATGTTCTGACGCTGGGGCCGGGAGCTATGGAGCCGCTCGCGACGGAACCGTTCGTGATGGAGCCTCAGCGACGCTGAGCGCGGAAAGATGCTCTCGCCGAGCGCCCGGGTGCGACCGGCGACAGCCGAGCGTCGACGTGAAGGCGGACGGTGTTCTCGGAGCGGTTCTACGGCCGACCGCTGAGAGTGTCCGAGACGCTGTCGGCAGCCTCCGCAGCCTTCCTGCGCGTGAGGTTGCGTCGCACGAGGGGCCAGAACAGCACGAGCACGCCCGTGGCGATGAGGCTCGTCCACACCTGGGTGCGGCCTCCCTCACTGAACATCATCACGACGATCACTGCAGCGATGCAGGCGATCAGCAGGATGTTCAGCCAGGGGTGCAGCCACATCTTGAGCTTGAGATTCGCGACCTCCTCCGGTGTCATCTTCTGGCGGAGCCGCCACTGAGTGACGGCGATGAAGACGTAGACGAGCAGGGCGACGAGGCCGGCCGAGTTCATGATGAAGTCGAAGATGCCCGATCCGGGCGTCAGGAAGTTCACCAGGGTGGCGATGAGTCCGCCGCTGGTCGAGGCCAGCAGCGCCATCACCGGTACGCCGTTCTTCGACCTCTTCGCCACGATCTTCGGCGCGAAGCCCTGCTCGGCGAGCGCCGCGAACATGCGCGAGGCGGAGTACAGACCCGAGTTCAGCACCGAGATGACCGCGGTGAAGATGACGAGCTGCATGATGATGCTCGCGCCGGGAATGCCGAACTGCTCGAGGGCGTAGGTGAACGGTGCGTTGGCGACGTCTGTGGGCGCCGGCAGCTCGTTCCACGGCACGACCGTGACGATGATGAGCACCGAGCCGACGAAGAACAGCAGGATGCGCCAGATGATCGTGCTCGTCGCCTGGCGGATGCCCTTGGCAGGGTCTTCGGACTCGGCGGAGGCCATCACGGCGATCTCCGTGCCGAAGTACGAGAAGATCACCAGCGCCACGCCGGTGAAGGCGACGCCGTATCCGTTCGGGGCGAAGCCTCCGTGCTCCCACAGGTTGGAGATCGAGACCTCGGAGTTCGGCCACAGACCGAAGGCGAAGAGCAGGCCGGCACCGAGGAACACGACGATCGCGAGCACCTTGACGCTGGCGAGCCAGAACTCGACCTCGCCGAACGCTCGGACCGAGATGATGTTCGTGCCGACGAAGATCCCGATCAGGATCAGCGACCACGCCCACGACGGGACTGCGGGGAACCAGCTCGCCATCGTCTCGCCTCCCAGCACCGCCTCGTAGGCGAGCACGCCTACCCAGAAGTACCAGTACAGCCACCCGACGAGATACGCGGCCCAGTTGCCGAGGCCCACTCGTGCGTATTCCATGAACGAGCCGATGGCCGGGCGCGAAGCCGCCATCTCGCCGAGCATGCGCATTGCGAGGAACACGAGCAGCCCGCCGATGAGATACGACAGCACCGCGGCCGGCCCTACGGCGCGGATCACGTTGCCGGAACCGACGAAGAGGCTCGCCCCGATGATCCCGCCGAGGGTGATCATCGTGACATGGCGCGATCTCAGCTTCTTCGCCTGAGGTCTCTCGACGGGCACGAACCCCGCCGACGTCGCCGGCGAGACCGGCTTCTCCCAGGATGATTCTGACGGTTGGTTCATCTCGAAGCTGCCTTTCGTTGCCACGCGACCTGGACGTCGGGGCCGTAGTCCAGAGGTATCTCACCGACCGAGGAGGACACGCAGGGATGCCATGTTGCCACGTGTCCTGGTGGTGCGCAGTATTTTCTGCGGACCGACCGTCCGATAGCCCGCACCCCGGGATGCAGCCGATCTCTCGCCCGGAAACGGAGAAGGCCCCGCCGGATCGACGGGGCCTTCTGCACTCTGTGGTCGTGGGATCAGTCGCCTGCGAGGGACGCCGCGCCGATGATGCCCGAATTGTTGCGGTGGATCGCCGGGACGATCGGGGTCTTGAGGTCGAGAAGCGGGAGGAAGTCCCCGGCGTTCTTCGACACGCCGCCGCCGACCACGAACAGGTCGGGGCTGAACAGGAACTCGATGTGCGAGTAGAACTTCTGCAGACGCTCGGCCCACTCCGACCAGCTGAGCCCCTCTCGCTCCCGGGCGGAGGTCGCGGCATACGTCTCGACAGACTCGTACTCGCCGAAGTTCAGGTGACCGAGCTCGGTGTTCGGCAGCAGCACGCCGTCGTAGAGGAAGGCCGAGCCGATACCCGTGCCGAGCGTCGTGAGCAGCGTGAAACCGCGCACATCGCGGGCTGCACCGTGGCGTGCCTCGGCGACACCTGCCGCGTCGGCGTCGTTCACGAAGACGATGTTGCGTCCGAGGCCGTCGCGGAAGAACCGCTCGGCGTCGAAGTCGACCCACTCCTTCGAGACGTTGGCGGCCGAGAGGGTCTTGCCGCGCTTGACGATGGCGGGGAACGCCACGCCGAGCGGGAGAGTCGAGTCCTTGACGTCGAGGGTCTTCAGCACGGTCTGCACCGCCTGCAGGACATCCTGCGGAGATGCACCCTCAGGAGTGGGCACGCGAACCCTGTCCGAGGCCATGATGCCGTGCTCCAGGTCGACGAGACCTGCCTTGATACCCGTGCCGCCGATGTCGACGCCGATCGCTTTTGCCATGCTCGATAGCTTAGCGACCGACGTCCGCGCCGATAGGATCGATGACACCACGTGAAGAAGGGGATCGGCCATGTCGAACGGCGATGAGAAGTACTGGTACAACCTGGAGACCGGTCAGGTGGAGTTCGGCATGATCTCCGCGTCGGCTGACCGTGTCGGTCCCTTCGACACCGAGGCAGAGGCGTCTCGGGCTCCCGAGAAGCTCAAGGAGCGTTCGCGTGCCTGGGCCGACGAGGAAGCCGCCGAGAGCGGCTGGGACGCCGGAACCGGCAAGGGCGCTGAGTGACCGTGGACAAGCAGAGAGATTTCGTCCTCCGGACGATCGAAGAGCGCGGCGTCAAGTTCGTCCGCCTGTGGTTCACCGATGTCATCGGCACTCTCAAGTCCGTCGCGATCGCGCCGGCCGAGGTCGAGGGCGCGTTCGCCGAGGGGATCGGGTTCGACGGCTCCGCCATCGAGGGGCTGACCCGCAGCTACGAGTCCGACCTGCTCGCGCAGCCCGACCCCACCACTTTCCAGACCCTGCCGTGGCGCGGCGAGATCGACCCCACCGCGCGCATGTTCTGCGACATCACCACGCCGGACGGGCGACCGGCCGTGTCAGACCCGCGGCACGTGCTCAAGCGCACGCTCGCGAAGGCCGCCGATGCGGGGTTCACCTTCTACACGCATCCCGAGATCGAGTTCTACCTGCTCAAGTCGTCGTCGTTCGGCCCTGAAGGCCCTGTACCTGTCGACTCGGCAGGGTACTTCGACAACGTCCCGGGCGGCACGGCCCACGACTTCCGCCGCCGCTCGGTGCGGATGCTCGAGGACCTCGGTATCTCAGTCGAGTTCAGCCACCACGAGGGTGGACCGGGCCAGAACGAGATCGATCTCCGCTACGCCGACGCGCTGACGATGGCCGACAACGTGATGACGTTCCGCACGGTCATCAAAGAGGTCGCGATCGAGCAGGGTGTCTACGCGACGTTCATGCCGAAGCCTCTGAGCGGTCACCCCGGAAGCGGCATGCACACGCACATGTCGCTCTTCGAGGGGGAGCGCAACGCGTTCTACGAAGAGGGTGCCAAGTACCAGCTCTCCAAGACCGGTCGTCACTTCATCGCCGGTCTCCTGCGGCACGCCAACGAGATGGCCGCGGTGACCAACCAGTTCGTGAACTCGTACAAGCGCCTCTGGGGCGGCGACGAGGCTCCGAGCTTCGTCACGTGGGGGCACAACAACCGTTCGGCGCTCGTACGCGTGCCGATGTACAAGCCGAACAAGGGCGGCTCGTCGCGCGTGGAGTATCGTGCGCTCGACTCCGCGGCGAACCCTTACCTCGCCTACGCGCTCATGCTCGCGGCCGGCCTCAAGGGCATCGAGGAGGAGTACGAACTGCCTCCCGAGGCCGAGGACAACGTGTGGTCGCTCAGTGACGCCGAGCGCCGTGCGCTGGGCTACTCGGCGTTGCCGGCGAGCCTCGATCACGCGCTCGAATACATGGAGAGCTCCGAGCTGGTCGCCGAGACCCTCGGCGAGTCGGTCTTCAACTACGTGCTTCTGAACAAGCGCAAGGAGTGGGAGGCCTACCGAGGCCAGGTCACGCCGCTGGAGTTGAAGAACAACCTCGAGCTCCTCTGAGCGTCGCCCATGGCCCGTTCGGACGACTCCGTCTCTCTTTCCGCGCTGGCCAGGCTGGGGTTCGCCGAGCTCAGCGAGGCTGCGGCGAACCTCACCGAACTCGCGACGCTGATCGGCGTCGACCGGTCGCTCCTGCTCAGCGAGGCGGATGCTGCTGATCCCGACGCGGCGGTCGAGGGGATGCTGCGTGTGGCGAGACGCGATGCGGCACCGATCGCGGCCCTGTTCGCCGACCAGCGGGCACGCAGACGGGCATGGAGGGTGTTCGGGGCGTCACAGGGCTTCGCCGACTTCTTCCTGAGACACCCCACCGAGGTGTCGGTGCTGGCCGACCGATCGACGGAGCTGCCTTCGGCAGACGAGCTGCGCACGCGCATGCTCGACGCGGTCGGTGCGCGCGACGGGTTCGCGGAGTCGGGCGACGACGGTGCGGTGGTCACCCTGCGTGTGGCCTACCGGCGCAATCTCGCTGTGATCGCCGCAATCGATCTGACGGCGCACAACCCCGTGCGGATCGTGGCCGACGTCGCGGCGGCGCTGGCCGACATCGCCGGTGCCGCATTGGAGGCGGCGCTGGCGATCGCTCGTCGACGGCTCGTCGACACGATGAGCCGTGACGAGGTCGCAGCCACACAGCTCGCCATCATCGGCATGGGCAAGGCGGGCGCACGCGAGCTGAACTACGTCAGTGACGTCGACGTGATCTTCGTCGGCGGAACAGCAGACGACGACGTCGTCTCGGAATCGCGGGCGATCGACATCGCGACGCGTCTCGCCAGGGAGACGATGCGCGGCCTGAGCGGCATCGAGGTCGAACCGCCGCTCTGGGAGGTCGACGCGGCGTTGCGTCCAGAGGGCAAGCAGGGCGCGCTGGTGCGATCTCTCGGCTCGCACCTGGCGTACTACGACCGCTGGGCCAAGAGCTGGGAGTTCCAGGCGCTGCTCAAAGCGCGACCTCTCGCGGGCGATCCCGGACTCGGCGCCGAGTACATCGCCGCGGTGCAGCCCAAGGTCTTCTCGAGCGCCGCGAGGGAGAACTTCGTCGACAGCGTGCAGCGCATGCGCGAACGGGTCATGGAGCACATCGACCCGGAGGATGCTCCGTACCAGCTCAAACTGGGATCGGGCGGCCTGCGCGACATCGAGTTCACGGTGCAGCTGCTGCAGCTCGTGCACGGCCTCACAGACCCGCGGCTGCGCACGCGCGGGACGCTGGAGAGCCTCGACGCACTCGTGGAGGGCGGCTACATCGGCAGGGCCGACGCTGCCTCGTTCGCCGACGACTACTGCGTGCTCCGTCTGATGGAGCACAGACTGCAGCTCAGGGAGCTCAGCCGCACCCACCTGATGCCGCGCACGCCTGCCGGCCTGCGCGTGCTGGCCCGCAGCACGGGACTCGGCGAATCCGGCGAGGCGATCTGGGCTCGGTGGGAGAGCGTCCGACGTGAGGTACGTGACATCCACACCCGGCTGTTCTATCGCCCACTCCTCAGCGCCGTGGCTTCGCTGCCGGAAGAGGAGCGCACCCTGTCGACGGCGCAGGCGCACGACCGGCTCATGGCCATCGGCTTCCGGGATCCGGCAGGTGCTCTGCGGCACATCGGCGCGCTCACCACAGGGTTGAGTCGCAAGGCGACCATCCAGCGGCATCTCATGCCCGTCATGGTGCGCTGGTTCGCTGACGGCAGCGATCCGGACTACGCGCTGATCGCGTTCCGCCGCATCAGCGAGCGTCTCGGCGACACCCCCTGGTTCCTCCGGATGTTGCGGGATTCCTCCGGCGCCGCGGAGAGCCTGACGAGGCTGCTGTCGTCGTCACGGTACGTCGGCGAGCTGATGGAGTGGATCCCCGAGTCCGTGGCCTGGCTCGACAGCAGCGAGCTGCTCCGTCCTCGCAGCGGGGCCGCGCTCGACGAAGAGGCCAGGGCCATCCAGACGCGCCACCGGAATGTGGGGGACGCGTTGCAGGCCGTCCGCGCGCTCCGTCGCCGGGAGCTTCTGCGCACCGCCATGGGCGGCGTCCTCGACGTGCTGTCGATCGAGCAGATCGCGACCTCGCTCACCGAGATCACCGACGCCACGATCCAGGCTGCACTGCGCGCGGTCCGGCGCGAGATCGTCCCCGCCGATGACGAGGCACTCGACTTCGCGATCATCGGCATGGGGCGGTTCGGGGGAGCGGAGCTGGGATTCGGCTCGGACGCCGACATCCTCTATGTCTACGACGCGAACGGCGTCGATGCTCAGCGGGCGCAATCGCTCGCCACCCGCATCGTCGCGGGGCTCAGAGAGCATCTGACCGATCATCGGGTGCCGCTGGACCTCGACGCCGACCTCCGACCGGAGGGGCGCAACGGCCCCGTGGTGCGGTCGATCGACGCGTATGCGGAGTACTACCGACGCTGGTCGCTCTCGTGGGAGGCGCAGGCGCTGCTGCGGGCTCGAGGAGTCGCGGGCAGCGCGACTCTGATCGCGAAGTTCACTGCCCTCGCCGACAGCATCCGGTATCCCGCGGAGGTCGATCTGCAGGGCACCCGTGAGATCAAGCGGATCAAGGCTCGGGTCGAGGGGGAGCGGCTGCCTCAGGGCGTGGATCCGCGTCGCCATCTCAAGCTCGGACCAGGCACTCTCAGCGATGTCGAGTGGCTGGTGCAGCTGCTGCAGCTGCAGCATGCCCACGATGTGCCGGAGCTGCGGACCACGTCGACGCTCACTGCGCTGGGGGCTGCTGTGGACGCGGGATTCGTCCCGGCGGACGCTGCCGATCTCCTCCGCGCCGCGTGGTTGCTGTCGAGCCGTCTGCGTTCCGCGATCACTCTGTACACGGGCAAGACGAGCGATGTCCTGCCGACGGACCCGCGTGACCTCGATGCGATCGGTCGGCTGCTCGGATACCCCGACCGCTCCGCGAGCGTGCTCGACGACGACTACCTCGGCGTGACCCGCCGGGCACGCAGGGCGTTCGAGCAGCTCTTCTACGGGTGACCGCGCACTCGCTCCGTCAAGGACTGGCGCGTCATTTGCCTTTTCCCGGCCTGTCGCACAGGCTGAGCGCATGACGATCTCGAAGCTCGGTGTGATCTGGAACCCCTCGAAGATCGATGAGGAGAAGCTGCGCGCCGCCGTGGCCGACATTTTCACCGCCGAGGTCGAGTGGTGGGAGACGAGCGTCGAGGACCCGGGTCGCGGAATGGCGACCGCCGCGGTCGAGGCGGGGTGCGATGTGGTGGTCGCCGTGGGCGGCGACGGGACGGTGCGTGCCGTGGCCGAATCCCTTGCCGGCACCGAGACGGCGCTCGGCATCGTCCCGCAGGGCACCGGCAACCTGCTGGCCCGCAACCTCGAGATCCCACTCAACAACATTCCCGCCGCGCTGAAGCGTGTCCGAGACGGCGAACCGAAGAAGATCGACATCGGCTGGGTCGACCTCGACGGTGAGGAGCATGCCTTCGTCGTCATGGTCGGGTTCGGGATCGACGCGCAGATGCTCGTCGAGACGGACGATGATCTGAAAGACAAGGCAGGCTGGCTCGCCTACGTCGAGGCGATGGGCCGCGCGCTCGCGGGCACCGAGATGACCGACATCACCGTGACTCTGGACGACGGCGATGCACAGGAGCTGCGCGGTCACACGATGCTGATCGGAAACTGCGGAATGGTGCAGGGTGGCATCCGGCTGCTCCCCGACGCGGTGCTCGACGACGGTCTGCTCGACATCCTGCTCGTCAGCGCCGACGGCCCGCTCCAGTGGCTCGACACCGTGCGCACCTTCGTCTGGGAGAACGGCATCCGGCGGATTCTCGGAAGCGTCGACGAAGCCGTGAGCAGCGAATCCACGCGGCACATCTCGGCGGAGAAGGCGACGATCACGCTGTCCGCCCCGCTCGCCTTCGAGATCGACGGCGAAGAGGTCGGCGAGGTGTCGACGTTCGGGGTGCGGGTCCAGCCCGCGGCTCTCATCGTTCGCTGAGCGTTCCCGGCGGGACGACCTTGCTGTCCTGCGTCGGGAAGACGACCTTCTGCACGATGATGATGATGCTGGCGGCGACCGGGATCGCAACGAGCGCACCGAGGATGCCGCCGAGCGCGCCTCCGGCGATGGCCGCGATCACGACGAGCGAACCGGGAACCGCGACCGCCTTGTTCATGATTCTCGGAGACAGGACGTATGCCTCGATCTGCATGTATACGAGGTAGTACCCGAACGCGATCAGGGCGGTCACGGGGCTCACGATGAGGCAGATCAGCGCGTTGATGATCGACGCGCTCAGCGTGCCGACGAGAGGGATCATCGACCCGATGAAGGCGATCAGCGCGAGCAGGGCCGGCACGGGTGCACCGATGATGCTGAGCACGATCAGGCTCAGGACGCCGTTGATCAGCGCGAGGCTGGCCTGCCCCATCACATAGCGGCCGACAGCGCCGGAGACGTCTTCCAGGAGACCGCCGAAGGTATCCCGCTGGTACGAGGGGACGAAGCGCACCGCGACGCGCTTCATGCTGCGCAGCGAGGCCATGAAGTACAGGGTCAGGATGAGCACGATGGTGACACCGGTGAAACCTCCGGCGATCCCGGCGCCGACCGCGAAGACTCCGCCGCTGATGTTCAGGATGTTGCCCGGATCCTGGACGAAGCTCAGCACACCCTGTGCCGCATCGTCGAAGGTGGAACCGAACTGCTCGCTCACGTCCTTGAACCAGGCGCTGGCCATGAAGTCCTCGACCATCTTCGGCCCGTCGTTGATCAGGTTCGTCACCTGTTCGATGAGAAGCGGCACGATCGCCAGGATGATTCCGGCGAACGCGAGGACCACCACGGAGACCACGATCGCGACCGCAGCGGGGCGAGGGAGCTTGCGTTCGATGAACGCGACGATCGGATCGAGGCCGAGCGCGAGGAAGATCGCGACGCCGATGTAGACCAGGACCGTCGCGAGCTGGTTGACGATCCCGCCGAGCATCAGTGCGACGAGCACCCCCAACGCGCCGAGCAGGCCGAACGTGAAGGGATTGATCCGGGCGATGGCGGCGGCGGCGGTCTTCGGCTGTGCCGGGGGAGTCTCGGTGGTGTGGACCTTCTTCGGCTGCAGCCTGTCGTTCTTGCGGCGCATGATGGCCCCCCACTTGTGTTCGTTTGGACCTCTCAGTTGACCAGTCAGGGCGGGCGAAAGCAAGCGCGACACGGCCGCGCCCCTTGTGGTGTATAGCGTGGTGATTGTCCGATGCCCGTGCGATCGTTCACGCATGGATGCGCTGACACTGAGACGCTGGTCCGCGGGCGATCTCGAGCTGCTGCGGCGAGCGAATACGCCGGAGATGACGGCATACCTGAACGGCGTCGAGACCGAGCGGCAGCTTCTCGATCGCAACGCCCGCTACCTGCGGCTGTGGGACGCGGGAGAAGCGAGGATGTTCGTCATCGAAGACGGTGAACAGCGACCGCTCGGATCGATCGGCTTCTGGAGGGTCGAGTGGCGCGGCGAGCCGGCATTCGAGACGGGCTGGTTCGTGGTCCCCGAGGCGCAGGGGATGGGCGTGGCTTCCCGGGCGCTCGGCCTGCTGATCGATGATGCGAGAGAGCACCGTGCAGGTCGAAGGTTCCTGACGGCATTCCCATCGGTGGAGAACGCGGGTTCGAACGGCGTATGCCGTCGAAGTGGGTTCGAGATGGTGGGCACTTTCACCGATACATTTCGCGATGCCGAGCTGACGATGAACGAATGGGTGCTGGATCTCGTCGGCTGAGTGCGCGGACTCGGGCGCTGCGTCCGCTATACCGCAGCGACTCGGTTGAGGAACCTCTCGACGGTCTGCCCTACGACGACATCCGGTTTCAACTGATCCACGAGATCCCAGTCGAGGTTCGGCCCCCAGAGGAAATGGAACTCGCTGAAGAGGTGCTTCCCCCACCACGAGAGGTGTCCGGCGAAGTCACCGGGCCCAAAGAACGAGTTGCCGAAGACGAGTACCTTGAGCCGGCTCGGCGCGGTGCTGTTGGTCCACCCGAAACGCCGGCCCCTCATGCCGCCCTCGGCAGGGATGTACTTCTCGATCATCATGATGCCGTCCGCGTAGGCGGCTAACTCACCGTCGCTCGGCTCGACGATTCGCGAGTAGAACGGCAGCCCGAAGCGTCCGGTGAGATCGCCGACTGCATACCTGAACTGGTACATCCGCACGGCATCCACGAGTGGAACGAGCTGGGGGTCGATCTGAGCGGCCAGGGCAGAAAACATCCTCTGAGCGCCGATCGCTGAGAAGTGCGTGTCTGTCATCAGGAATGGATCATCGGCGTTGTTCCACTCATCGAAGGGTGCGAGGCCACTGACGTAGAAGTCGGCGTCGCGCAGCCTGTTCTCGATCTCTTGGAGCACGGGGGTTGGGCCATCGATAACGAAGGGAGCATCGTGGCGCAGAACGGTCAGCTTCTCTGGGATGACGGTCTGCACGAAGCGTGCTCCTCGCGCTTCGCATCCTTCCACTCGCTGGGCAAGCACATCCATCCACCGGTCAACTCGCGACATGAGCGCGTCGTCGACAGGCTCGTCGTACAGCGGCAGCAGGGAGTTGGTCCCCCCGGTGAGGAACAGGTGCCCGCGCAGTCCGGTGACCGCTGATCCATCCATCGATGGCAGCCTGGCAGGCATGAGCATGGGCGACAGGTTGCCCGCTTCGATGTGTAGTTTCACCGCGTCACGCTCGGCTCGAGACCAAAGGGTGGGTGTCGCAACGCCACTCAGTTCTTCTACAGCGGCTTTCTTCATGGCGGCGAGACCGTCTTCCCCGAGGCTCAGCGCTGCCACTCGGTCGTCAGAATGAGACTTCACCAGGAGGCGTCCGGATGCGACATCGAGAGCGGTGAAGCGTCGGGAACACTCGAGGGAGAACAAGGCATCTTGGGTTGTGATCCTCTGCAGGTCGCTGCGAGTTGCGCTCGGACTGGTTTCCCCGATGATCTCGCCGTCGAAGGTCGCGACCACGCGAACATCGCGGTTGTCCTCGGCTTCCGCGTCGTACACCCATCCTCTGATGGTGTGCTTGTCGAAATCGAAGCGTTCTGCGTATCCCCTCACCCGGTCAACTTTAGCGAACGGGCTGCGTGACGCATTCCGGCCACGACGCCCCCGCTGCGTGCAGTACTCAGTGAGCCCGGGCTGATGGCTGTCTTCTGAGCCAGGGACGTCGTCGATACTGACGGGGCTCAATACAAGGGATGAGGTATTTCTCCCCATCCATGACTCGGACTGGGCGAGATCGTTGCCAGCTCTGGCAGAAGTGAACGCAAGAGAGAGCCCGTCACGACGTCCGTGACGGGCTCTCTCTGTGAGATTCTGCGGACTCCCTGCGGACCAACCCGAGGATTCCCGCGGGATCTGGCTACACGCCGAAGTACAGTTCGTACTCGAACGGGTGCGGGCGCTGAGCCATCGGCAGGATCTCGTTCTCGTACTTGTACGAGATCCAGGTCTCGATGAGCTCCTCGGTGAACACGCCGCCCTCGAGGAGGAACTGGTGGTCGGCCTTCAGTGCCTCGAGCGAGTCCAGCAGGGAGTTCGGAACCTGCGGAATGTTCTTGGCCTCCTCGGGAGGAAGCTCGTAGAGGTCCTTGTCGACGGGCTCGTGCGGCTCGATGCGGTTCTTGATGCCGTCGAGGCCCGCCATGAGCTGCGCGGCGAAGGCGAGGTACGGGTTGCCCGATGCATCCGGCGCGCGGAACTCGATGCGCTTGGCCTTCGGGTTGGAGCCCGTGATCGGGATGCGGATCGCAGCCGAGCGGTTTCCGGCCGAGTAGACCAGGTTGACCGGAGCCTCGAAGCCCTTGACCAGACGGTGGTAGCTGTTCAGGGTCGGGTTGGTGAACGCGAGCACTGCGGGGGCGTGCGCGAGGAGGCCTCCGATGTACCAGCGGGCGATGTCGCTGAGCTGGCCGTAGCCGGCCTCGTCGTAGAACAGCGGCTTTCCGTCGTTCCACAGCGACTGGTGCGTGTGCATGCCCGAGCCGTTGTCGCCGTAGAGCGGCTTCGGCATGAAGGTGGCGACCTTGCCCCACTCTTCGGCGGTGTTCTTGACGATGTACTTGAACTTCAGGATGTCGTCCGCCGAGTGCACCATGGTGTCGAAGCGGTAGTTGATCTCCTGCTGGCCGGCGGTGCCGACCTCGTGGTGCGAACGCTCGAGGATGAACCCGGCGTCGATCAGCTTCAGGGTGATGTCGTCGCGCAGGTCAGCGGTCTTGTCGACCGGGCTGACGGGGAAGTAGCCGCCCTTGTACGGGGTCTTGTTGGCGAGGTTTCCGCCTTCTTCCTCACGACCGGTGTTCCACGCGGCCTCTTCGGAATCGACCTTGTAGAAGCTCTCGCCGGCGGTGACCGAGTAGCGGACGTCGTCGAAGATGTAGAACTCGGCCTCGGGGGCGAAGACCGCGGTGTCGGCGATGCCGGTCGACGCGAGGTACTTCTCTGCCTTCTTGGCGACCTGACGCGGGTCCTTCGAGTAGATCTCACCCGTGCGCGGGTTGTAGATGTCGAACACCATGACGAGGGTGCTCGCCTCGCGGAACGGGTCGACGTATGCCGTGGTCACGTCGGGGATGAGCTGCATGTCTGATTCGTGGATGCTCGCGAAGCCGCGGATCGAGGAGCCGTCGAACAGCTGGCCGTTGACGAAGAAGTCCTCATCGACAGTGGACGCAGGGATGTTGAAGTGCTGCTGGACACCAGGAAGATCAGTGAATCGGATGTCAAGGAACTTGACGTCGTTCTCCTTGATGTAGGTCAGTACCTCGGACGAATCTTTGAACATGTACGACTCCTGGATTGCGGATCGATGGCTTCACGGCCATTGTGCACAGTACGTGCGGGGCGTTACCCCACGGTATCCGCTTTGTTTCCGGCATGTTACGCGCCGGTAGGCTGGATACGTGACGGATGCTGTGAACACGTACCCCGGAGAACGACTCGGAATGCCGCAGACGGGGACGGGCAGCATCGCCCGCCCTGGCCGACGGATCGGGGCTCTCCTCATCGACTACGTCGCTGCGACGATCATCGCCACCGGCTTCCTCGGATACGACCAGTTCGCTCTGCCCGCCGAGGCCGGGCTGACGATGTTCGCGCCGATGGCCGTATTCGCCGTGCTGCAGATTCTGTTCATCCCGACTGCGGGCGGCAGCCCAGGGCACCGCATCCTCGGCATGCGTGTCGTGCGCCTCGGTGGCGGCTGGGTGGGGGTGTGGCGACCGATCGTGCGCACGCTGCTCATCGTCATAGTGATCCCGGCGGTGATCTGGGATGCCGACCAGCGCGGTGTGCATGACAAGGTGACGGGACTCGTGCTCATCCGCGCCTGAGCCGGCTCAGTCCTTGCCGCGATTGCGGCGTCTCGCCTCTCGTGGTGCGCGGCCTCCGAGGAAGGAGCGCGCAGGGTCGACGACGTATCCCTGTCGCAGCGCCTCGCGTCCGATGAGCATCCGGAATCCCATCTCATCCCGATTGCTCAGCGTCACCTCGGCGAGCACCTCCCGGTCATACAGGCGAATGAGCATCTCGACGACGAGGCGCTCCTGCGCGTGACCGGAGGAGCTGCGCACGGCACGGCGATCGTGCACCGGGGATTCGACGATGACGGCGTCCTCCTGGCTGTCCTGCCAGGGCTTCACCCGGAACCGAACCCACGACACGCCGTCTCGCTCGAACTCCTGGATCTTGAATGCGTGCAGCGACGAGGTCCGAGCACCCGTGTCGATCTTGGCTTTGAGCCAGTCCACACCGAGATCGGGCAGGCTCACCCATTCTCGCCACCCGATAAGGGTGTTTGAATGGGATGACTTACTCACCCGACCATCCTGGCAGGAAATCCCCCGTGAAGATCGCAGTGCTCTCCCGCGCGCCGCAGGCGTACTCCACCCAACGGCTGCGCGCCGCCGCGCTCCAGCGAGGTCACAACGTCAAGGTGCTGAACACGTTGCGGTTCGCGATAGACCTCACGGCCGATGAGCCCGATCTGCACTACCGCGGTCGTCAGCTCAGCGACTACGACGCGATCCTGCCTCGCATCGGCAACTCGATCACCTACTTCGGCACTGCCGTGGTCCGGCAGTTCGAGCAGATGGACGTCTACACGCCGAACACCGCGAACGGGATATCGAGCGCGCGCGACAAGCTCCGCGCGAACCAGATCCTCTCGCGCCACAACATCGCGATGCCGCCGACCGCCTTCGTGCGCAATCGAGCCGACGTGCGGCCGGCGATCGAACGGGTCGGCGGCGCTCCCGTCGTCATCAAGCTCCTCGAGGGCACACAGGGGATCGGCGTCATCCTCGCCCCCCAGGTGAAGGTGGCCGAGGCGATCATCGAGACTCTGCACTCGACCAAGCAGAACGTGCTGATCCAGAAGTTCATCTCCGAGAGCCGCGGGCGGGACATCCGCGCGCTCGTGGTGGGCGACCGCGTGGTGGCGGCCATGCGACGATCGGCGGCCGGAGACGAGTTCCGCTCCAACGTGCACCGTGGTGGCTCTGTCGAAGCCGTCGAGCTCGACCCCGTCTACGAACGCGCCGCTGTCCGCTCGGCCCAGATCATGGGTCTTCGCGTGGCCGGAGTCGACATGCTCGAGGGAGAAGACGGTCCCCTGGTCATGGAGGTCAACTCCTCGCCCGGATTGCAGGGCATCGAGACGGCCACGAAGCTCGACGTCGCCGGGGCGATCATCGACTACATCGCGGGGCAGGTGGCATTCCCCGAGATCGATGTGCGCCAGCGCCTGACGGTGTCCACAGGCTACGGAGTCGCCGAGCTGATGGTGCACGGCGCGGTCGACCTCGTCGGCAAGACGCTGGGCGAGGCCGGGCTCTGGGAGCGCGACATCACGGTGCTCACGCTGCACCGCGGCGTCTCCGTCATCCCCAACCCGCGTAAGCATGTCGTTCTCGAGGCCGAGGATCGGCTCTTCTGCTTCGGCAAGCTCGACGAGATGCGATCGATGGTGCCCGAGCGGCGCCGGCGTCGCGCGAAGGTGCGCCGACTGCCGCGCCAGCCGCTCTCCGAGTGACACGAAGAAGCGCGGCCGCTCCTCCGAGGAGGTGCGGCCGCGCTTCTGCGTCTGGGGGGCGCTGGATCAGCGCGGGCGCTGAGCCCGGACCTTGGTGGGGTCGATGCCCTTCGGAATCGGCAGCGAGGAGATCGACTGCGACACCGACTCGATGCGTCGGATGACGGCGCCCATGGTGGCCTTGTCGATGACCTTCGGAAGCTTCTTGATGGTCTTGGCGAGGTCGGCGATCGCGACGTCATCATCGCCGTGGCCGACGTAGAGCACCGTCACGGGCACTCCGTGGGCGACACGGGCGGCCTTGCTGCGCTCGTCGTTGACGAGGCGGCTGAGGCGTCCGCGCGATCCCTCTCCGACGACGACGACACCGCCACGTCCGACCGTGCGGTAGACGGCGTCCTGCGTCTTCGGGTTGATGCCCACAGGTGTCTCGGAACCCTGCCAGTTGCGCCCGAGGCTCGTGCTGAGCACGTGTCCGGTAGCACCGGGCATTCCGTCGATCTTCTGATACATCGCGGAGGTCGACAGGCGCGTCATCAGGAACATGGCGCCGAGCAGGCCGAGCATCAGGCCCGAGATGCCCCAGAGGATGAGGGTCCACACCTGGAACGGCGGGATCAGGTAGCCGACGATGAGGCCGAGGAGCACCCCGACGACCAGTAGCGCGATCTGAGCCCAGGGCAGCCAGGGGTAGATCTCTCTCGTGAACTTGAAGAGGGATTTGATCTGGGAGAAGAACCCCGGACGCTTCTCGGGCGCGGACGTGCGGTTTGCCATGTGCATAAGAATACCGACTCCGAGAGGCGCTCATGGCGTCGTTCGCGTCAGGCGGATTCCCGGGCCCCATCTTGCTCTGCACAGGTCATCGATCCGCGCGGATGCCTCCACATACCCCTTCATGTCCACACGCGATCCGAGTGATGCGCTGACATGGGGTGATGGCAGACACAGAAGCGCGACCACGAGGGGCGGTCCTCGTGCCCGGCGCACATCGCGTGATCAGAAGGATCGATCTGGGCGAAGGGCCGTATGGGGGAGTGCTGGTGACGCGAGGAGGAACGGTGGCGGTGCTCGTCGACTCCGCGTCGATCAGCGGCTGGGCAGGGTGGGAGCATGCGGGTGACGATCACGTCGCGGGGCCGCTCGACATCGTGCGGCGATCAGACGGGCATGACGTGCTTCTGCCGTGGTGCACGGAGCGGGTCTCCTCGTTCTTCGGTCGTCGTGTCGCCGCCGACGCCGCGTTCTCGTCAGGGGAGATGACGACTCTCGTGGCCAGCATCCTGCGCGGTATGGGCGAGCTTGCGAGAGGCGCGACGCAGGAAGAGACCGGCGAGTGGTGGATCACGGATGACGGCAGGCCGACGTTCGTGATCGGTGCCGGCGAGACTGCACGGTCGGCGGGGGCCGCCCTCGTGGCTCGGTTACGGCGGGACTGCGCCGACCGTACGCTCGCACGTCTGCTTGTCGTGATCGAGGAGGGGCTCACCGCCGACAGTGCGCGACCTGGGATGCCGGTGCGCCAGCTCGAGAAGTGGGAGGCCGAGCTCTTCGACACGGCAGCTCCGAAACCGTTGAGGCTGGACGTGCATGCACCCGAACTGGCGAGGGATGCGGACGCGGCGAGGCACGCAGCGGTTCCCAGGACCGACGTGCGACGTCCTGTGAGGAGCCGCTCCTCGTTGCCGCGGGAGGTCGGTCGCGTCAGGGCGCTGTCCTCGCGCATCCTCACTCCTCTCGTGCATCGTCTCGGCGCCTGGCGGGCGGCGGTCGTCGTTCGTCTCGAGCGCCACGGCAGGCGCAACGCCGACCGAGACCCCCTCCTTCGAGGCGGGCGGACGGATGCCGGCGCTGGCGAACGCGTCGGCGCGCGGGGACGCTCGCGTGCCCGCGCCGAGGTGGGCGGTCGCGCTCCCGTGAGCCGTGGTCGGCGAACGATCGTCGCCGCGGGTGCGGCCGCCGTGGTGCTCGCTGGCGGGTTCCTCTGGCCGGGTGGGGCGACCGGGGAGCCTGCCGGGCGAGGTGCCGTTGCCGAGCCGAAGAGCACTCCCCGGGCGACGGAACCCGACCGGATCCCCGCGGACCCGTCGCCGACGCCTTCTGCACCAGCACCAGTACCACCCTCGGGGGAGGGAAAGCCGCATGACGGATCTGATTCGGGGGACCCCGTCGAGGCGGCACGATCGCTGATCGATGCGATAGGTGTCTGCAGCGAGACGGACGACGCGGTCTGCGCGGGTGCCGTCGCTGACGGTTCTGCCGGTGTCGTGGAAGCACTGGGCGATTCCAGCGTCGGAACGCTGCAGTTCGAACCGGTGGATGAGTACGGGGACGTCGCCGTGATCCGGGTGTCCTCGTCCGAAGGGGGTGGCGATGGGGCGGCGCCCGCGGAGGGGGAGCGGATGGTCGTGCTCGTCCGGATCACAGAGAAATGGCTGGTCCGCGACGTCTACGACGTCGCGGACCAGCCAGGATGATGCTGCGGTCAGGCTCCGAGCTGAGCGGCGAACTGCGCCGACTCGAGGCGGGCCTTCACTGCGCCGAGGAAGCGGGCGGCGTCAGCTCCATCGATGATGCGGTGATCGTACGAGAGCGCGAGGTACACGTACGAACGGACGGCGATCGCGTCTGCGCCGCCGACCTTGACCAGACCGGGGCGCTTGACGACCGTTCCGGTGCCGAGGATCGCGGACTGCGGAAGGAACACGACGGGGGTGTCGAACAGCGCGCCACGCGAACCGGTGTTGGTCAGCGTGAACGTGCCGCCAGCGAGCTCGTCGGGCTTCAGCTTGTTGTCACGCGTGCGCGCGGCGAGGTCGGCGATCTCGTGGGCGATCTCCGCGATGTTCTTCGATGCGGCATCGCGCAGAACCGGCGTGAGAAGACCGCGCTCGGTGTCGACTGCGATCGACACGTTCTCCGACTCCGGGTAGACGATGTTCTCCCCGTCGACCGTGGCGTTCACGATCGGGAAGGCGCGCAGCGCCTCGGCGGCAGCCAGAGCGAAGAACGGCAGGAACGACAGCTTGTCGCCGGTCTTCTCGAGGAACGATCCCTTGACGCTGTCGCGGTACTCCGCGAGAGCGGTGACGTCGACCTCGACGACCGTCGTGAGCTGAGCCGTCTGCTGCATCGACTCGACCGCGCGCTTGGCGAGAACCTTGCGCAGGCGCGACATCGGCTGAGTGGTGCCGCGGAGCGGCGAGACCTCGAGCGGAGCGGGGGCAGCAGGAGCGGCAGCGGCAGCGGGTGCCGACGACGCGCTCTCAGCAGCCTTGAGGACATCTTCCTTGCGGATGCGTCCACCGACACCGGTGCCGGTGACACTGGCGAGGTCTACGCCCTGCTGCGACGCCAGACGACGCACGAGCGGCGTCACGTAGAGGTTGTCGCTCTCGGTCGGGAGCGACAGCTTCGACTCGGCGGCGGCGGGGGCCGGAGTAGATGCTGCAGCGGGTGCAGGCTCCGACGGTGCTGCCGCAGGAGCGGGGGTGACGGGTGCAGCCGTACCCTCGGCGGCGGGCGCCTGAGCCACGGGGGCCTCCGCAGCCGGAGCGGCGGGAGCCTCTGCAGGAGAGGCAGGAGTCTCGGTGGGGGCGGCGGGAGCCTGCGCAGCGGGAGCGGCTCCAGAGCCGACGCGTGCGAGCACGGCGCCCACCTCGACGGTCTCGTCTTCGCCTGCCACGATCTCCTGCAGCACACCGGCGACGGGCGACGGGATCTCGGTGTCCACCTTGTCGGTCGAGATCTCGAGCAGTGCCTCGTCGACCTCGACGGTGTCGCCGATCTGCTTGAGCCAGCGCGTGACGGTGCCTTCGGTGACGCTCTCGCCGAGTTCGGGGAGGACGATGTCCGTGGCGTCTCCTGCAGGTGCGGCGGCGGGAGCCGCCTCGGGGGCAGCAGGCGCGGCGGCTTCGGGCTCGGCGGGAGCCTCAGCCTGCGGGGCGGCGGGCTCGGCGGCCTCTTCCGCGGCGGGCGCGGCGGCGGCGGGAGCATCCGCTGCCGGAGCAGCCGCGCTGCCATCGCCGATGCGCGCGAGCAGCGCGCCGACCTCGATGGTCTCGTCCTCGGCGACGAGGATCTCCTCGATGACACCGGTGACAGGAGAGGGGATCTCGGTGTCGACCTTGTCGGTCGAGATCTCGAGCAGGCCCTCATCCGCCTGAACAGTGTCTCCCACCTGCTTGAGCCAGCGGGTGACGGTGCCCTCTGTGACGCTCTCGCCGAGAGGAGGGAGGACGACGGATGTGCTCATGACTGAGTCTCCTTCAGGAAGTTAAATGACGCGTGTCTAGCTTAGTGAACTGTTCACCGGTTGGTGTTCAGAGGGCGTGCAGCGGCTTTCCCGCGAGGGCGAGGAAGGCTTCTCCGAGCGCCTCGCTCTGTGTGGGGTGCGCATGGATGAGGGGGGCGATGTCCTCGGGGTGGGCCTCCCACGCGACGGCCAGCTGGCCCTCGGTGATGAGCTCGCCCACGCGGTCGCCGAGCAGGTGGACGCCGATGACCGGGCCCTCCTTGAGTCGGACGACCTTCACGAGCCCGCCGGTGCCGATGATCTCGCTCTTCCCGTTGCCCGCGAGGTTGTACTCGTAAGCCACCACGGCATCCGCGCCGTGCTCGGCGACGGCCGCATCCTCCGTGACGCCGACCGAGGCGACCTCGGGGCTCGAGTAGGTGACCTTGGGGATCTGGATGTCGGGGACGTTCACGGGCGAGAGCCCGGCGATGCGTTCGGCGACGGCGATGCCCTGCTGGAATCCGCGGTGCGCGAGCTGCAGTCCCGGCGTGATGTCGCCGACCGCCCAGACTCCGGGCACTCCGGTGCGGAGCTCCTCGTCGACCGTGACGAATCCGCGGTCGAGCGTGACACCCGCTTCCTCGAAGCCGAGGTCGGCCGTGACCGGTCCGCGACCCACGGCGACGAGCAGGTAGTCGGCGGTGAACTCCTTGCCGTCCTCCAGCGTGACGGTGACCGAGCTGTCGTCCTGGCTCGCGCTCTGGAAGCGGATCCCGAGCGAATACTGGATCCCGCGCCGGCGGAACGCCCGCTCGAGCCCCTTGCTCATCGCGATGTCCTCGTTGGGCACCAGGTGCGGCAGCGCTTCGATGATGGTGACCTCGGTGCCGAACGAGCGCCACACGCTGGCGAACTCGACGCCGATGACGCCACCGCCGAGCACCAGTACGCGCTCGGGGATCACATCGAGGGACAACGCCTGCTCGCTGGTGAGGATCCGACCGCCGATCTCGAGTCCGGGAAGCGTCCGGCTGTACGAGCCGGTCGCGAGGACAACGTCCGTGCCGACGTACACATCGTCGCCGACGCTCACAGAGCGGTCGGCATTGAGTCGGCCGAAGCCGGCGACGGTGGTGATTCCTCGAGCCTTCACCAGGCCTTCGAGGCCCTTGTACTTCTTCGCCACGATGCCCTCGCGGTACGCGCGGACGCCGGCGGGGTCGATGCCCTCGAGGGTCGCTGAGATGCCGACATGGGCGGCATCCCGCACGTGCTCGGCGACCTCCGCCGCGTGCAGCAGCGCTTTCGTGGGGATGCAGCCGCGGTGCAGGCAGGTGCCGCCGACCTTGTCCTTCTCGATGAGCGCGACGGACTTGCCGAGCTCGCTCGCGCGCAGCGCCGCGGCGTATCCGCCGCTGCCTCCGCCCAGGACGACGATGTCGAACGTATGAGTGGTCATGGTCATGCCTCCTTGTGGGATGCTTCGGCGAACGCGATGATCGATCGGACCATCGCTCCTGTGGGGCCCTTGTCGGTGAACCCGTAGGGTGCGCCGTTGTGCTCGCCGGAGCCGGCGATGTCGAGATGCACCCAGGGGATGCGCGGAGCGTCCTTCTCGTCGGAGACCCGCCCGATGAAGCGGCGCAGGAAGAGTCCCGCGTACGATGCGCCGCCCATGCGGTCGCCCATGTTGGCGTTCTGCATGTCGGCGATGGGGGAGTCGAGCGAGTCCTCCATGTACTCCGGGAGCGGCATGTGCCACGCCAGTTCGCCGGCGGCGTCGGCCGCGGTGAGGAACTCGGCGACCGCCTCGTCTGCGCCGAAGACCCCGGTATGACGGTGGCCGAGTGCCATCACGATCGCGCCGGTGAGCGTCGCGACGTCGATGATGACGTCAGGGTTCTCCCGGCTGGCCGCCACGAGTCCGTCTGCCATGACCAGGCGCCCCTCGGCATCCGTGTTCGGGACCTCGACGGTCGTGCCGTCGAGGATGCGGATCACGTCGCCGGGGCGCAGCGCGCGACCCGACGGCATGTTGTCGGTGATGCACAGCCATGCGGTGACGCGCACAGGCAGGCCGAGTGCGGCGATCGCGCGAAGCGCGGCGACGCTGGTGGCGGCTCCGGCCATGTCGAACTTCATGCCGACCATCGAGGCCGCGGGCTTGAGCGAGAGCCCGCCGGTGTCGAAGGTGATGCCCTTGCCGACGAGCGCGATGTGGCGGGTGGCATCCGCCGGTGCGTAGTCGAGCCGGACGAGGCGGGGCGGCCTGTCGGAGCCCTGAGCGACGCCGAGAATGCCGCCGAAGCCCTGCTCTGCGAGGGCGTCTTCGTCCAGGATCTCGACACTGACGTCTGACAGGCCATCGACGCTGTCCGCAGCGCTCTGAGCGAGCTGGGCGGGGCTCTGCCACTCGGCGGGCACGAAGACGAGGTCCTTGATGAGCGCGACGGCCTCGCCGATCGCGGTAGCCCGCGCGAGGTTCGCGTCGTCGACGTCTGCATGGAGCAGGACAGACGAGGCGCGGGTCTTTCCGGCGTCTCTCTTGTAGCCGTCGAAACGGTACCCACCGAGGACCGCGCCCTCGGCAGCGGCGTCGGCGAAGGACTCGAGCCCTGGCGCGAGAGCCACGGACACGGTCTCGAAACCGGTGAAGGAACGCAGTGCCGCGCCGACGGCGTCGCGCACCGAGGGGACCCCTGCATCGCGCCCGACGCCGACGACGGCGAACGGGAGTGCCGTCACCTCTGGCGCGTACACACGGGCGAAGGCTGACGCCGAACCCGTGAACCCGATGCCCTGCAGCGATTCTGCGAGACCGGGATAGCCGTCGAGCGACTCTGCGGAGTCCGAGATGTCGGGGATGACGAGCACTGCGGCGTCTGCAGCGCTTCCGGGGAACTGATCTGAGGTGCGCGAGAGCGCGGGAAGCGTCATGACTCCATCCTAGGTCGGTCGTGCGTCAGGTCGCCGAGCGGGTGTTCGCTCTCAGCATGAAGGTCACCGCCCGGCCGTCCGACCCTGCTCGTAGCATTGACTCATGCCCTTCTCCGGAGAGATCCATGAACGTGTAGCGAACGCACCGGTCGTGCCGCGCGGACTGCCCCTTGTACTGCTCCTGACAGGTTTCACCGACGCGGGCAACGCGGTCTCGGGGCTCATCGAGCACCTTCGAGAGACGACCTCTCCGCAACCGGTAGCGGTCTTCGATAACGATGTGCTCCTCGACTATCGGGCGCGTCGTCCGGTGATCTCCTTCGATCAGGACCATCTGACAGAGTTCCGTCCCGCACGACTCGAACTCTCGCTCGCGACGGATGCCCTCGGCCAGAAGTTCCTTCTCCTCGCAGGTTACGAGCCTGATTTCGCATGGAACGAGTTCGCACGCACCGTGCTCGAACTCGCCGACGAGTTCGAGGTGTCCGGGCTGAACTGGGTGCATTCGATCGCGATGCCTGTTCCGCACACGCGTCCCATCGGCACGACGGTGAGCGGCAACAGGCGCGAACTCACCGTGGCGCACTCCGTCTGGCGACCGCGCACCCAGGTGCCGGCCACCGCAGGGCACCTTCTCGAATTCCGCTTCGCCGAACACGGTGATCGGGTCGTCGGCTTCGTGCTGCTGGTTCCGCATTACCTGGCCGAGACCGAGAACCCCGACGCTGTGATCGCGGCGGCGGAGAAGCTGATGGCGGCGACGGGCCTGGTGATCCTGCTCGACGAGGTGCAGCAGCGTCGCGAGGACTACCTCACCCGCGTCGACGATCAGGTCCTCGGCAATGACGAGCTGCAGCAGATGGTGCAGGGTCTCGAGCGCCGCTACGACGCCTACATGGCTGGTCGTGACCCCGAGGACGGCTCGTACGACGAAGGCGGTTTCAACGAGCGTGACCTGCCGAGCGCCGACGAGCTGGCCGCAGAACTCGAGCGCTATCTCGCATCGCGCCCCAGCGGCGACGAGGACAAGCCGGGTCGGGGTTGAGGTCAAAGGCGGGAACTTCGGCGGATTGCACCTGCATGCCCACACGTGTGCGATACTAGGACTCTGACCCGTTGTCAATCGATCTCTCCGGAGATCGGACTTGACAAGGGTCTTACTAGTGTCCGAAATGCTCCGGGGCCTGCGAGCGGCCCCGTGAAAGGCGAAACGTGACTCCTGCCACGACGAAGAAGACCCGGACGAAGAAGACCGCCGACGCTCCCGAGGTCGACGCTCCCGTCGAGGAGGCGGCTGAGAAGCCGGCCCCCAAGACGGCAGCGCAGCGGGCCGCTGCCAAGCGCGCGCCCGCGAAGAAGAAGAAGGCCGAAGACATCGTCGAAGACGACGAGACTCCTCCCGCCGCAGAGCCCGACGAGGACGATGAGGACTCGAAGCCGAAGTTCACCGAGCCTCTGCCCACCGGCGCCATCGTCATCTCGTCGAACGACGACGAAGACGTGCCCGTCTACTCGACGCAGATCACCGGCGCGACCGCCGACCCCGTCAAGGACTACCTGAAGCAGATCGGAAAGGTCGCGCTGCTGAACGCGGCCGAAGAGGTCGAACTCGCGATGCGCATCGAGGCCGGTCTGTTCGCCGAGGAGAAGCTCTCCACGATGACGGCCGCTGAGAAGGCCAGCCAGCTCGGACTCGACCTGCAGTGGGTCGCCCGTGACGGTCAGCGCGCCAAGAGCCACCTGCTCGGTGCGAACCTGCGTCTCGTCGTGTCTCTCGCCAAGCGCTACACCGGTCGCGGCATGCAGTTCCTGGATCTGATCCAGGAGGGCAACCTCGGTCTGATCCGCGCGGTCGAGAAGTTCGACTACACCAAGGGCTTCAAGTTCTCGACGTACGCCACCTGGTGGATCCGTCAGGCGATCACCCGCGCCATGGCCGACCAGGCCCGCACCATCCGCATCCCGGTGCACATGGTCGAGGTCATCAACAAGCTGGCCCGCGTGCAGCGCCAGATGCTGCAGGATCTGGGCCGCGAGCCCACGCCGGAAGAGCTCAGCCGCGAGCTGGACATGACGCCCGAGAAGGTCGTCGAGGTCCAGAAGTACGGCCGCGAGCCCATCTCGCTGCACACGCCCCTCGGTGAGGACGGCGACAGCGAGTTCGGTGACCTCATCGAGGACACCGAGGCCGTCGTCCCCGCGGACGCGGTCGGCTTCACGATGCTGCAGCGTCAGCTCGAGCAGCTGCTCGACTCGCTCTCGGAGCGCGAGGCCGGTGTCATCCGGATGCGCTTCGGGCTCGGTGACGGACAGCCCAAGACGCTCGACCAGATCGGAGACACGTTCGGCGTGACGCGTGAGCGCATCCGTCAGATCGAGTCGAAGACGATGGCGAAGCTGCGCCACCCGAGCCGCTCGCAGTCGCTGCGGGACTACCTCGAGTGATGCAGGCGAACGAGGGCAAGGCGCTCGAGACGATTGTCGACGGCAAGAGCTACGCGCGCATCCCGCTGCGGACGCGCGTGGTCATGCCGAATGACGATCTCGACTCGGTCGTCATCGAGTACGCGAAGGATGCGGTGCAGCCGGGCGACCTGCTGTTCGTGACCGAGAAGATCGTCGCGATCACACAGGGCCGGTCGTACCGACTCGATGAGATCTCGCCGCGCCCGCTCGCACGCTTTCTCTCGCGATACGTCGTGCGCACCTCCTACGGCATCGGTCTCGGAATGCCCGAGACCATGGAGATGGCGCTGCGCGAGTGCGGCACTCTGCGGATCCTGTTCGCCGCAGGCGTCTCGGTCGTCACCAAGGCCTTCGGACGCCGGGGCGACTTCTATCGCATCGCCGGCGACAAGGCGCGTGCGATCGACGGCCCGACGAAGAACACGATCCCGCCGTACAACCAGGCGGTCGTTCTGGGCCCGAAGAACCCGCGCGAGGTCGCCGAGCGCCTGAAGAAGATGCTCGGCGGAGACCTCGAAGTGGCCGTCGTCGACATCAACGACATCGGCGGCAACATCCTCGGCTCGACTCTCGACAAGGCGGGCGAGCGTCGGCTCGTCCAGATCCTGGGCGACAACCCGCTCGGACAGGCGACGCAGTCGACGCCCATGGGCATCGTCCGCGAGGTCTGATCTTCGCGAGTCGCACTCACAGCAAGAAGGCCCGGATGCTCAGCATCCGGGCCTTCTTCGTGCCCGATTCGGGCCAGAACCCAGTCGCGTCAGAACCCGATCGCGGCCTGATAGCGCGGCTTGTGGCCGGTGCGGATGCCCGTGACGCTCGGCTTGTTCTCGTACACGCCGGCTCCCCAGTTGCCCTCGACCAGGACAGGTCCCTCGGGGGTGACCACCACGTCCCAGCCCACGTACTGCACCTGAGGCACGACGCGAGCCACCTGGTCGACGAACTCCCGGACCTCGTCCATCATCGGCAGCTGGAAGTCGGCGATCGGGAAGCCCGAATCCGGGTGCGTGACGTGCACGTGACCGTGCGAGTCGTAGCCCGAGCCGACGGCATGGCCGTTCTCGTCGAGCATCGTGTAGAAGCCGCCGAAGCTCATCTGGTCGCTCACCGCGCCGCGCCCGAACTTCTGTGCCATCGCGAGGATGTGCGTCTTCTCTCCATCGAAGAATGCGGTGATGCGGGTGGTGTTGACGGTGCCGGGGCAGACGGCCGCGAGGTCGGCGTGCTGGCGGATGACCTCTTCGACGAGGACCTGCTTCTTCGAGAGGAGGTCGGCGTGGAACGCATCCCAATCGGTGACATCGGCGGCGTGATAGCGGTGCACACCCGTGCCTGCCTGACCGTGGGTCTCCTTGACGACGATCGTGCCCTGACGCTCTGTGAAATCTCGCAGCTCGTCGGCGTTGCCCTCGGTGATGACCATCCACTCGCGCTTGAGGAACGCATCGAAGACGGGGTTGAACTCCGCCTTGTCGTGGAAGAAGTGACGGTAGTCCGGGTGGTCGTACTTCTGCGAGATCTCGTTCGACACCGGGTGGGTCATGAAGGTGTCGCGCTCCGCCTTGGTGAGGATCGCGAAGTCGTAGTCGATGTAGTCCTGGAACCCGACGTTGTGCCGCCCGGCCGACCACAGCATGTCGACGACCACGAGCGGGACGGCCTTGCCATGCTGGGACGACGCCTCTTTGGCCCTCTCGATGACCGAGGTGACGTCGATGCGGCGGGCGCGCGCCAGCAGATAGCGGACGCGGGGCGCGAGGGAAAAGCGTGACATGGATCTCCAAGGTCGGGGTCGCCTCCAGTCTACGGTGGGTGCGCAGGGCATCCTGAGAAGGCGGAGCTAGGCTGGAAACGTGTGTGAGAAGACATCGAGCTCCCGTCCGCGCGCGATGATCTCGCGGTCGGCGCTGGCTGCTGCATCGAGCGCCGCTGTCGGTGCCGGCGGCCGAGTGGCCGACCTTCGCAGGGATGCGTGGGGGCACGGAGTGCTCGCTGTCGCGCATGCCGTCGTCGCGGCAGGTGCCGCCGCCGTGCGGGTCGACTACGAGGCGGAGGTGGAGGCGCTGGCGCTCGAGGGCATCGATGCGACGACAGCCGGCGAAGCCGACATCGACCCGTTCCTGCTCTATGGACTGCCTGACTTCGACGGGACGCTGCGGACGAGTCCGGTGATGCGTCTCGCAGGCAGAGTGCTCTCCACCAAGCCGCTCGCAGCCGGAGACGCGGTCTCGTACGGCTACACGCATCGAGCGATGCGCGATACGACGGCCGCGCTGGTGACGGGCGGATATGCACAGGGGATCGTCCGTGCTCTGGGCAATGCCGCGCACGTCGAGATCGAGGGCGTGCAGCGTCCGATCATCGGACGTGTCGCGATGGATGTCTGCGTGATCGATCTGGAGGGATCTGCCGAAGTCGCCCTGGGGGCCGATGCCACCTATTTCGGAGGACGCGGACCGGCCGCTCCCGGCCTCGCGAGGTGGAGCGCGGTGACAGGACTCACGGTCGCCGAGCTCGTCACGGTCTCGGGCTCCCATGCGGAGCGGGGGTGGGAGGCATGAGCCGCCCGGAGCTGCGCGTCGACACAGACCGCTTCAGATCGAACATCGGCGCCGTGCGTGATCGCATCGCTCCATCAGCGCTGATGATCGTGCTCAAAGACGACGCCTACGGACACGGTCTCCGCTGGGCAGTGGAAGCCGCGAAGGGGATGGGCGTCGAATGGTACGGGGCGTACGACGTCCGCAGCGGCGTCGAGACCAGGCGCGTGCTGGGAGACACCGGGCGGATCTTCGCGTGGGCCACATCGACCGACGATGAGGTCGACGAGGCGCTGCACGCGCGCATCGATCTCGGTGTCGGGTCAGCGGAGTACCTCGCGCGCATCACCGCTCGGGCGGCGCGAGAGGGACTGCAGGCGCGGATTCACCTGAAGATCGACACCGGACTGCATCGCAACGGTCTGCTTCCCGACGAGTGGGCACGCACCATCGCCGACGTACGAGCCGGCGAGGCCGCAGGCCACCTGCAGCTCGTGGGCGTCTGGAGCCATCTCGCGGAGGCCAGCGACGACGAGGACGACGAGGCGCAGACACTGTTCCTCGATGCGGTGCGCGCGGCCGAGCAGTCCGGTGCCACGCCCGAGGCGCTGCACCTGACGGCATCCGCCGCATCCTGGTGGCGCCCTGAGCTTCGCGGCTCGGTGTCGAGGATCGGAGCATTCTGCTACGGCGTCCGCTCGGCGGATGGCCCGGAGCTCGCAGGTGTGACACCGGTCGCTGAGCTCACCGCGACGGTCATCGAGATCGTCGACGGTGACGCCGTGGTGGGCATCGGCGCCTTCGACGGCATCCCGTCGTCGTTGGCGGGGGCTCGAGTCGGCACCCCCTCCGGTGCCCGGGAGCTTCTGCGTATCGACGCGACGACGTCGGTGGTCGAAGGGTGGCCGGGAATGCGGCTCGGTGATTCGGTCTGGATGTTCGGCGCAGGAGATCATGGCGAGTCGAGCGCGACGACCCTCGCCGAGCGCATCGACACCGTGGGTGAGGAGATACTCACCCGGCTCACCGCGCGCATCCGGCGAGTGAGCACCCCTTAACGAAAGCGGAGCCCGTCTGATGACGGGCTCCGAGGCGGATCTGACCGCAGCTGATCAGTCGATCAGGCGAGCGGTCTCGTCGTGCCAGCTCGTTGCGATGCTGCGGAGCTTCTCCTCGTACTTGCGCCCGTGGTGCGCGCAGAAGAGAAGTTCGGAGCCGTTGACCTCGGCGGCGATGTAGGCCTGAGCGCCACACGAATCACAGCGATCCATGGCGGTCAGGCGGAACTCGACGGCGGAGGTCTCACGTTCGGTCGTTGCGTTCATCATGGTGCCTCCTTGAGTGTCGGGTTCGCTGGTTGGGCGTGTTCAATACAACCACGCTGACGCTGTACGCATGCCCGGTTTGCGGCGTGTTTCGCTCAGCGCGTACGCGCGGGGCCCGGCATCGGGGTCGCGGGGGAGTGTCTGCGGCTTCAGGCGGGGCATCGCGAATAGACTCGGAGATTGTGACCGCCGAGTATTCCGCCCATCATCTCCAGGTGCTCGAAGGGCTCGAGGCCGTCCGCAAGCGTCCCGGTATGTACATCGGTTCGAACGGATCCCCGGGTCTCATGCACTGCCTCTGGGAGATCATCGACAACGCCGTCGACGAGGCCGTCGCGGGCAACGGCTCGAAGATCGACATCATCCTGCATGAAGACGGCAGCGTCGAGGTCCATGACCGCGGTCGTGGCATCCCCGTCGACGTCGAGCCCCGCACGGGTCTCACCGGCGTAGAGGTCGTCTTCACCAAGCTGCACGCCGGTGGCAAGTTCGGCGGCGGTTCGTACGCGGCATCCGGTGGCCTGCACGGTGTCGGAGCCTCCGTCGTCAACGCTCTGTCCGAGCGCCTCGACGTCGAGGTCGACCGAGGCGGCAAGACCTACGCCATGTCGTTCCACCGCGGCGAGCCGGGACTCTTCGCCGATGACGGCGAGAAGCGGCCGGACGCGAAATTCACGCCGTTCCAGGACAAGAGCGAGCTGCGGGTCGTCGGCAAGGCACCGCGCGGCACCAGCGGCACGCGCATCCGCTACTGGGCTGATCACCAGATCTTCACGAAGGATGCCGCGTTCCAGCTGAACGACCTGGTCACCCGCGCGCGACAGACAGCCTTCCTCGTCCCCGGACTGGAACTCGTCATCCGAGACGAGCGCGCCGCGAACGGCTCCGAGGTCGAGGGCCAGCCGATCGAGACCTCCTACCGGTACGACGGCGGCATCTCGGAGTTCGTGGAGTACCTCGCGAACGATGCGCCCGTCACCGACACCTGGCGCATCCAGGGCGAGGGCACGTTCAAGGAGACGGTTCCCGTTCTGCAGGCCGACGGTCACATGATCGCGACCGAGGTCGAGCGCGTCTGCGCGGTCGACATCGCGATGCGCTGGGGCACGGGGTACGACACGACGACCCGTTCGTTCGTGAACATCATCGCCACGCCCAAGGGCGGCACGCACAACCAGGGTTTCGAGCAGGAGCTGCTCAAGGTTCTCAGGGCGCAGGTCGATCAGAACGCCCGTCGGCTGAAGGTCGGCAGCAATGACAAGCTCGAGAAGGACGACGTCCTCGCCGGGTTGACCGCGGTGCTCACGGTCAACGTACCCGAGCCGCAGTTCGAGGGGCAGACCAAGGAGATCCTCGGCACGCCGGCTGTGCGTCAGATCGTCGCACAGGTGCTTCGCAAGGATCTCGCTGCCCGGTTCAGCTCGACCAAGCGCGATGACAAGAGCCAGGCGACGCAGCTGCTCGACAAGGTCGTCGCCGAGATGAAGGCTCGGGTCTCCGCTCGCGCACACAAAGAGACCCAGCGTCGCAAGAACGCCCTCGAGTCGTCGACCCTGCCGACCAAACTGGTGGACTGCCGCACCAACGAGGTCGAGCGGAGCGAGCTGTTCATCGTCGAGGGCGACTCTGCACTCGGCACAGCGAAGAACGCCCGCAACAGCGAGTTCCAGGCGCTGCTGCCGATCCGAGGCAAGATCCTCAACGTCCAGAAGGCATCGGTGGGCGACATGCTCTCCAACGCCGAGTGCGCGTCCATCATCCAGGTGATCGGCGCGGGCTCCGGGCGCAGCTTCGACATCGACGCCGCACGGTACGGCAAAGTGATCCTGATGAGCGACGCGGACGTCGACGGCGCGCACATCCGCACGCTGCTCCTCACCCTCTTCTATCGGTACATGCGTCCGCTCATCGAGCACGGTCGAGTGTTCGCCGCCGTGCCGCCGCTGCACAGGGTGATCGTGATGAACCCCGGCTCCAAGCCGAACGAGACGATCTACACCTACAGCGAGCAGGAGATGCACGCGCTGCTCGCAAAGCTCCGCAAGTCGGGCAAGCGGTGGCATGAGCCGATCCAGCGGTACAAGGGTCTCGGCGAGATGGACGCGGAGCAGCTCGCCACGACGACCATGGAGCGTGGCGGACGACTGCTGCGCCGCGTGCGCATGGAGGATGCCGAGGCGGCCGGCCGGGTCTTCGAGCTGCTGATGGGCAACGAGGTCGCTCCTCGCCGGGAGTTCATCATCGAGTCGTCGGATCGGCTGTCCCGCGAATCGATCGACGCCTGAAGTTCAGCGATTCAGCGCCAGAGCGGCCCGATAGACGCCCAGCAGCGCGTCGCGGTGCGTGTCCTGAGCGACACGGTCGCGATGAGCGAGTGCGGCTGCGCTCATGAGCGTGAGCCGTGCAGGATCGTCGCGCAACTCTCGGATCGCGGTCGCCAGGCCGTCGGCATCCGGTGTGCGTGAGACGAGACCTCCGTCCGCGGGCAGCATCTCGAGGAGATCCGGGTCCGCGACGATGACCGGCAGCCCCGCGGCGATCCCCTCGAGGATCACCATCGGCTGATTGTCGAAGTCGAGAGAGCTCGACACCAGGACGTGAGCGCCCCGCATCGCTTCGAGGACGCGCGACTGCGCGACACCGCCGTGCACCGTGAGCCGGCCGGGCGGCATCCCGTCCGATGCCGAGGAGACGCGGCGTCTGGCCACGCCGTCGCCGAACATCTCGGCGCGGATGCCGGAGACCTGCCTCACGGCGTCGACGAACACCTCAGGGCGCTTCTCGGGCGAGAGCCTGCCGCACCACATCACCCTCAACGGCTCCTCGGGTTCGAGCGTGCGTGGCGGGGGAGCGCCGACCTCCTCGAGCACGGTCGCCTCCAGGCCGTTCGAGATCACTGTGAGCGGCGTGTGCACACCCTGAGCCGAGAGCTTCGCCGCGAAGTGCTCCGAGGGCACGATGACCTGATCGGCATGGTTCGCCTGGCTGACCATGAGTCTCCACATACGCCGTGCCGTGCGCGTCTTCGCATACGGCGCGTCGCTGTCGACCGTCGCGCGGGCGTGGCTCATGCGGCGACGGTGCATGGTCGCGAGCAGTGCCGTCGTGACCGAGGGCACCGGGAGCACCGAGCGGGTGTACACGTCGATGCGCCCGTGCATGGTCTGCACGACGGGTATGCCGAGCGCCCTCGCCGCCTCGAAACCGCCCAGCGCCGCGAACATCTCGGTGTGCACATGAACGATCTCGATCGCGTGCGAACGCAGACCTTCCGTGAGGGCCGCCGCCACGGCGGAGGGCGGCCAGGCGAACGGGTATCCGTCCGGCGCGAAGGCTCGGGCGGTCGGAAGGCGCACGACCTGCGGGTCATCGCTGGGGTCGGTGAGGGGCGCGAAGACGACGACCTCGTGCCCTGCGTGCTCGAGCGCCTCTCTGTGCGCCTTGATGGCGGTCTGCACGCCACCGAGCGTGGGCAGGTAGTAGTCGGTGACCATGGCGATGCGCACTCGACCACAATAGGACGACTATCGTGATGAGCATGTCCGGAGCCCGTGTGCTGGTGACGGGGGCGAGCGGGTTCCTCGGCGGCTACGTCGTGCCCGAGCTGCAGCGACACGGATACGAGGTCTTCGCCGCCGGTCGCAACGAGCAGGCGCTCGCGCGAATCGCCGACGCCGCGCATCGCGTGCCCGGTGATCTCGCTTCGCTCCGCCTTCGCGACCTGCCGCTGGATGCCGTGATCCACTGCGCGGCGCTGTCGACGCCGTGGGGTCCGTGGAAGGACTTCCATGAGGCGAATGTCGTGGGCACCGGTCATGTCGTCGAGTTCGCCCGCCGCAACGGAGTCAGACGGATCGTGCACGTGTCGTCGCCCAGCGTCTATGCCGCGGCCCGCGACCGCATCGCCGTCCGGGAACCCGACGTCGACCGGAGCAACCGTCTCAACGGCTACATCCGGTCGAAGATCGCCGCAGAGGACCTGCTGCTCGATGGGCTGGACAGCGGGGCGATAGCCGAGCTCGTGATCGTGCGTCCTCGCGGTCTGATCGGCGTGGGCGACCCGAGCCTCGTGCCGAGGCTGCTGGATGTGCATGCCAGGGTGGGCGTGCCGGTCTTCGATGGAGGCGACAATCTCATCGACGTCACGGCGGTCGAGAACGTCGCCTCGGCGCTGAGGCTCGCGGTCACCCGAGGAGATGCCGCGGGCGGGGTGTACAACATCACCAACGACGACCCGCGCCGATTCCGCGAGCTGCTGACGATCCTCCTCGCGAGGATGGGCCAGGCCCCGCGGTTCCGCCCGATGAACCGACGGGTGGCCTGGGCCCTGGCCTCCGCGATGGAGGGCGTCTGCTCGATGCTGCCGTGGCGACCCGAGCCTGCGCTCACCCGGTACACGCTCAGCACCATCGCCTACTCGCAGACGCTCGACATCACCCGCGCGAAGGCGGACCTCGGCTACCACCCCGAGGTGTCACTCGATGATGCCCTCGCCGCTGTCGCCGCTCACCTGGGGGAGAGCAGATGACAGGCCGCCTCCGTCACTACACCTGCGGCAGCACGTCGCACGACGTCGGTGCGATGTTCCGCGGGGGAGCGCGTGGAGTCCGCGAGTTCCCGTCCGGCGTATTCCTCTACGACGCCGCGGACGGCCGGCGCGTGCTGTTCGACACCGGCTATGCGACGGGACCGTGGCACACCGGCTGGCGTGGTGCCGTCTACCGGCTTCTGCTCCCTCCGGTCATCAGGGGCTCCGACGATGTGGCCGCACGGCTTCGCGCGGACGGCGTCGACCCGGCATCCGTCACCCACGTCGTGTTGTCGCACCTGCATCCGGACCACGTCGGGGGAGTCCGTCGCTTCCCGCATGCGACGTTCGTGCTGAGCGCGGGCCACGAGCGGACGCTGGCGGCCCCACGTCTGCGCGCGGGGGTGCTCACCGGCCTGCTTCCGACCTGGTTCCCGGATGCCGAGCGGATCGTGATCGGCGAGGAGGCCTTCTCCACCGTCGAGCTCGGCGGCATCGTGCTGCGCGCTCACGATCTTCTCGGCGACAGCTCGTACCTCGTGCTCGATCTGCCCGGCCATGCCGACGGTCACCTCGGCGCGCTGATCGAGCGCCGTGTCCTGCTCGCGGGCGATGCGGCATGGGGGAACGACCTGATCCACGTGTCGGGGAACCTGAAGGCACTGCCCCGGGCGGTCCAGCACGATGCGGATCGATACGCCGCCACGGCGCGGAGTCTCGGCGTACTCGCGGCCGCCGGCATCCGTGTGGTCTGCAGCCATGATCCGCTCGACGCGAAGGAGCTGTTGAGCTGATGTCGACGCTCAGGATCCTGCGCGAGTTCGTCGCGGTGCGGTGGCTGCGCCCGATGCGTACTCGGGCCGCGATCGAGCGGCGTCAGAGGCGCCTGCTGCGCTCGCACCTGAGATTCCTGCGACGGCGGTCGCCGTACTTCCGTGACCTCCTGGCGACGCGCTCGTTCTCGGAACTCCCCCTCATGGACAAAAGCGTCATGATGAGTCGATTCGACGAGATCAACACCGTCGGCGTCGGAAAGAGCGAGGCACTCGCGCTGGCGATCGCGAACGAGCGCTCCCGAGACTTCGACGCGGATCTGGGCTCGAACTCGGTCGGCCTCTCGAGCGGGACCAGCGGGCACCGCGGCCTCTTCGTCGTCAGCAGTGCCGAGCGCGATGCTTGGGTGGGAACCGTGCTCGCCCGCACGCTCCCGCGGGGCACACTTCTCGGACACCGGATCGCGCTGTTCCTCCGCGCGGACAACAGTCTGTACGAGTCGGTCGGCTCACGGGCGGTGTCCTTCCGCTACTTCGACGTGTACGCCGACATGGATGACAACATCACCCGGCTGGGAGAGTACCGACCGACCATCCTGGTCGCTCCGCCGTCGGTGCTCAGACTGATCGCGCGTGCGGCCGATGCAGGTCGGCTCGACATCATGCCGCAGCGGGTGTATTCGGTGGCCGAGGTGCTGGAGATAGCCGACGAGCGGCGTATCAGGGCTGCACTCGGTCAGCCCCTTCTGCACCAGCTCTACCAGTGCACGGAGGGGTTCCTGGCGCACACCTGCGAGCACGGTGTGATCCATCTCAATGAGGACGACATCCTGGTCGAGCGCGACGCACTGGATGCCGAGCGGTTCACGCCGATCGTGACGGATCTTCGCCGTCGTGCGCAGCCGATCGTCAGGTATCGGCTCGGTGACGTCCTGCGCGTGCGGACCCGACCGTGCCCCTGCGGCAGTGCGCTCACGGCGATCGAGCGCATCGAGGGCCGAGAGGGCGACACCCTGGTCTTCCGCTCGCTCGACGGCCGCGATCTGCCCGTCTTCGCCGATGTGATCGCACGCGCACTGCTGTACGCCGACGGATTCGACGAGTACCGCATCACTCAGATCGGCGAGTCGCACCTGCAGATCGCGCTCGACACCCTCGACGATCGATCGCGGGGTCTCGTCGAAGGCGAGGTGCACGCGCTGGCCGATCGGCTGGGGTGCGAGCGACCGGCTCTCACATTCATCGACTTCGTGAGCGACGGATCCGTGAAGCTGCGCCGCGTGGTGCAGGAATGGGGGGACCGGCGATGGTGAGGAATTGCGAGATCGTGGGCTGGGGGACGTCTCTGCCTTCGCGTGTCGTGCGGTTCGGGGACCAGACGCGGTATCGCATCGACGACGACGTGTCCCATCTCGACATGCTGACCGAGGCGTGCGAGCGGGCACTCGCGCACGCGGGCATCACGGCCGACGACGTCGACCTCGTTCTCGGCGCCTCGGCCGCGGGAATCCAGCCCATCCCGTGCACGGCCGCGCTCGTGCTGGAGAGGCTCTCGCTCACAGGCCACGCAGCGGCCTTCGACGTGAACTCGACCTGCACGAGTTTCATCACCGGTCTGGACATCGCCTCGCGGTATCTCGATGCCGGTGATCACGACACGATCCTGGTGTTCGCGGGAGACGTGGGAACGCGATTCCTGAATCCGGAGCAGCGGGAGAGCTTCGAGCTCTTCAGCGATGCAGGCGCGGCCGTCGTGCTGCGCCGCTCCGCCGACCCCGATCGAGGCGTGATCGCCAGCGCTCAACGCACCTGGCCCGCGTACGCGCACGACACGGAGATCAGAGGAGGGCTGTCGAGATCGCCCGCCCAGGCCTATTCCGCGGGGGATCCCGCCGATTACCTCTTCGACATGAACGGACGCCGGGCGCTGCTGGGGATGATGCGCGTGCTTCCCGAGTTCTTCGACGCGTTCCATCGACGATCGGGCATCTCGCACGAGGATGTCGCTCTCTGGGTTCCGCACCAGGCGTCTGCGGCGCTCGGACCGATGCTCGACCGCCTCGGGATCCCGGCAGACCGTCGGATCGACGAGGTGCGGGACTTCGGCAACATGGTCTCGTCGTCCGTGCCGTTCATGCTCATCCGGGCGCTCGAGAGCGGTCGCGTCGAGCCGGGCGACACGGTGATCCTCTGCGGCACGGCCGCGGGCCTCACCGCCAACATCCTCGCTCTCCGACTCTGAGCCGGACGGCGGCTGTCAGGTCAGCGCCAGGGAGAGATCGTACTCTCCCTGGCGCTCAGACCAGAGTGCGACCGATGCTCCCGATCACGCCGTCGATCGGCTGACCGGATGCATCGCGTCGTGCACCGGGTTCGGGGAGCTTGCGCACAGCGCCTGTCGGATCGACGGCCTGCGCGGGACTCGGCCCGACCCAGGCGACCGTGAGGCGGTCTTCGCCCTTCAGGAACGAGTGAGCGCGCACTCCGCCGGTCGCTCGGCCCTTCGACGGGTATTCGGTGAAGGACGTCACCTTGGCGCGGCCCGGCTCGGTGCCCGGCAGGCTGCTGTCCGAGCCCGAGACGGTGGCGACCACGGCATCGGCCTCCGGCGTGACCGCGCCGAAGAACAGCACCGACGAACCGGCGCCGAGCTTGACGCCGGCCATGCCGCCTGCGGGTGCACCCTGCGGTCGGACCGCGGAGGCCGAGAACCGCAGCAGCTGTGCGTCGGTCGTGACGAAGACGAGGTCGGCGTCGTCCTGAGCTTCCACGGCCCCGACGACGGTGTCACCGGGCTTCATGCCGATGACCTCGAGATCCGGCCGCACGGGCAGCGTGGACGGGACGATCCGCTTGACCGTGCCCTGCGCGGTGCCGAGCGCGATCGGCGTATCGCTGTCGAAGCGGACGAAGCCGAGGATGCGCTCTCCGCGGGTGGTGATCCCGAGGTAGTCGCGCAGCGGGGCGCCCGCGGCGAGCTGCACGGAGGACGACGGTACGGACGGCAGGTCGACGGGGGAGAAGCGCAGCACGCGCCCCTCCGTGGTCAGCGCGCCGATCTCTGCGCGAACCGTCGTATCGACCGTCGTCAGGATCGCGTCGTGCTTGCTCCGCCGCGCCGGAAGCGTCAGCTCCTGGCCCTCGGCGAGGTCCACCCGCACGCCGCGGCCGGTCGTCGACAGCACGAGCACGGTCGGAGCGTCGGCGATCTGCAGGTCGACCGCGCCCTTCGTGGCGCGCGGCTTCGGGGGCGCGGCGTTCATCAGGAGCGTGCGGCGAGGGGTGCCGTATGCCTCAGCCGCGGCATCCAGCTCCTCGGCTACCACCGCACGGAGAAGCACATCGCTACCGAGCAGCTCCCGCAGTCTGGCGATCTCGGCGAGCAGGGCGTCTCGCTCGGTCTCGAGCTCGATGCGCGAGAACTTCGTCAGGCGCCGCAGCCGCAGTTCGAGGATGTACTCGGCCTGCAGCTCGCTGAGGTCGAACACCGAGCGCAACCGGGCGCGCGCCTGCTCGGAGTCGTCCGACGAGCGGATGACCTGGATGACCTCGTCGATGTCGAGGATCGCGATGAGCAGGCCCTCGACGAGGTGCAGGCGCTCTTCGCGCCGGGCGAGGCGGTATCGACTGCGACGGGTGACCACCTCGAGCCGGTGCGCGACGTAGACGCGAAGCATCTCCTTGAGCCCGAGCGTGCGGGGCTGCCCGTCGACCAGGGCGACGTTGTTGATGCTGAAGGAATCCTCGAGCGGGGTGAGCCGGTAGAGCTGATCGAGCACTGCGTGCGGGTCGAAACCGGTTTTGATGCCGATCGCGACGCGCAGCCCGTGGTTGCGATCGGTGAGATCGGTCACGTCGCTGATGCCCTGCAGCTTCTTCGACTGCACGGCATCACGGATCTTCTCGATCAGTCGCTCGGGTCCGACCATGTAGGGCAGCTCGGACACGATGATGCCGGTGCGCCGAGGGCCGAGAGGCTCGACGGAGACCTTGCCTCGCACCTTCAGCGCGCCGCGCCCGTTCGTGTACGCGTCCTTGACGCCTTCGAGACCCATCAGGATTCCGCCCGAGGGGAAGTCGGGGCCGGGCACGAACTCCATGAGCTCTTCGGTCGTGGCGTCAGGGTTCTCGAGGAGGTGCGTGGCAGCGGCGACGACCTCGATCAGGTTGTGCGGTGCCATGTTGGTCGCCATGCCCACGGCGATGCCGCTCGCGCCGTTGACCAGGAGATTCGGGAAAGCCGCGGGGAGCACAGACGGCTGCTGGAACTGGCCGTCGTAGTTCGGGATGAAGTCGACGACGTCCTCATCGAGGTTCTCGGTGAGGGCCATGGCAGGGGATGCCAGCCGTGCTTCGGTGTAGCGGGCGGCTGCGGGTCCGTCGTCGAGCGAGCCGAAGTTGCCGTGACCGTCGACCAGAGGCACGCGCAGAGCCCACTCCTGGGCGAGGCGCACGAGGGCGTCGTAGATCGCGGAGTCGCCGTGCGGGTGCAGCTTTCCCATGACCTCGCCCACGACGCGGGCGCTCTTGACGTGACCGCGGTCGGGGCGGAGTCCCATCTCCGCCATCTGGTAGAGGATGCGACGCTGCACGGGCTTCAGGCCGTCGCGAGCGTCGGGCAGAGCGCGCGAGTAGATCACCGAGTAGGCGTACTCGAGGAATGAACCCTGCATCTCTGTCTCGAGATCGATGTCCTGGATACGCTCAGGGGCGAGCTCGGCAGGCGGGGTCTTCGGCATGGGCATCCTGAGTGGTGCGAGGCTGAGGGCGTACGGGAGCCTGTGTCAGACTGGCTCGGATGTCCCTCATTCTACCGTCCGAGTCGCTTGCAGCCCGCAGCGTCGTCGGGGTGGCGGACGACGTGTTCGCCGCTCTGCGCGGCGAATCGGCGAGCCTGCCGCGGGCCGAATCCGTCGTCCTCGTCTTGATCGACGGCCTCGGCGCCATCAGTCTGCGCGCCCACTCCGGCCATGCCAGGGCGCTCACGTCGGGGATGGCGAAGAAGGATGTCGCCCACTCGGTCTTCCCGTCGACCACCGCGGCCGCTCTGACCAGCATCCTCACAGGGGTGTGGCCGGGCCAGCACGGTCTGGTCGGCTATCGCGTTCTCGACCCTTCCCGGGGGATCCTGGTCAACCAGCTCACGGGCTGGGAGTCGGAAGGACTGGATCCGGCGACCTGGCAGGCGGCTCCGACCGTCTTCGAACGCGCTCGTGCGGAGGGGCGTCCGACCTACGCGGTCGGCGTCGCAGCCTATGCGGCGAGCGGATTCACCCGAGCCACGCTGCGCGGGGCCGACTTCGTCGCCGCACAGACACCCGCAGAACGCGTCGAGGCGGCCTATGACCTCGCAGAGCGCCACCCGGGCTCCCTGGTCTACTGCTATCTGCCGGAGGCCGACAAGGCCGGGCACAGGTACGGTCTCGACTCGGTGCACTGGGTGTCGGCGCTCGAGGAGATCGATGCCGCGCTGTCGCGACCCGTGCCGCCAGGTGTCGGCGTCCTCGTGACGTCGGATCACGGCATGATCGACGTGCCGGCGCATCGGCAGATCGTGCTCGAGGCCGAGCACCTCGTGGGGGTTCAGCACATCGGCGGAGAGCCGAGGATGCTCCACGTCTACGCGGAATCGGGTGCTGACGGGGCGGCTGTGGCTGAGCGGTGGCGCCGGGATCTCGAGGGTCTCGCCGACGTGGGCACCCGGCAGCAGGCGATCGCATCCGGGTTCTTCGGCCCCGAGGTGACCCGGGCCGCCGCGTCGCGGATCGGCGACGTGCTCGTCGTCGCGAGAGGCAACGGGGCCGTCTACGACGGCACCGCAGCCGACCAGCGCAGCCGGGGGATGATCGGTCAGCATGGCGGTCTGACTCCGGAGGAGCGTCAGGTTCCGCTGCTCAGGTTCGGCGCCTTCGCCCGCTGAGCGTCTGCATCCGCGGTTTTGCGGACGCCCTATTCGTCGGTGCGTGCTCCGAACACGATCTCGTCCCACGACGGCATCGCGTTGCGGCGCTTGCGGCGTCCGTTGCCGCCCTCGTTCGACGGCTCGGGGGCGACCTCCGGCTCGTCGTCCTCGTGGGGCTGGACGTTCTCGAAGGCGTCGAACAGAGCGATCGGGTTCTGGTCCGTGTCGCTGTCGTCTGTGTGGTCGAGGATCGGCGCGGTCTCGCGCTGACCGCGTCGGCGTCGCAGCGCCTCGAGCAGATCGGCGGTCTCGGGGCTCGTCGTCGCTGATTCCGGGGCGCGTTTGATGGCTGCATCCTGCACGGCGGCTGTCGAGCGCTCCGGCGCGATGCTGTCGTCGACGTCAGCCTCGGGTGCGGGCAGCAGACGAGGTCCGAAAGCGCCGGAGTCGAAGCGGCTGTCGTCCTTGTAGGGCGATGCCTGCCGTTCGGCTTCGACGGCGCGCAGACGAGGGATGAGACCGTCGGGCAGCGAGCCCTGGCGCGACAGCTGGGTGGCGTCGGCGTTGAGGGGCGCCAGTGCGCTGCGGCGAGGATCGAAGCTCCAGCGGGCGTCGTGCTCGACCTCGTTGGCGGTGAACTCGAGCTTGATGATCCAGCCGCTCTCGTCCTTCCAGCTCGCCCAGCGCTCGGCTGATGCCTCGACCTCCGACAGCTTGGCGCGGATCGCGGTGCCGAAGGTGGGCTGAGCATCGGGCTCGACGTCGCTGCCGATCAGGACGGGCACGGCGAGAGCCTGGCCGATGACGTGCTCGCGCTCGGCGAGAACGGGTCCTTCGAAGCGGATGACGTCATCGACGCCGATGCCGAGGAGCGCCGCCACCTCGGGTGCCGTCAGGCCGGCGCGGATCTGGGCCTGGATGTCGCGAGGGCTCGCGGCGAGCCGCTGAGCCGTCGGCTCGCTCTGCCGGGTCGCGCGCCGGATCTCACGGTGCAGGACGTCGTCGATGGGCAGCGCGAACCGCTCGCCCGACTCGGTCGCGAGTACGAGCAGTCCTGCTTCTGTGCCGACGATGGTGACGTTTTCCATGCGAATGCCCCTCTGATGGGTGTGCGTTCATGGTGTCACGCGGGGCCGCTCGGAGCCGGGAATACTCTGGGCGTGCCGTGAGTTTGGTCTGTCGCAGCCGCGGGCATTTGCTTATTCCTCCGCGGTCATGCAAACTATGGCCGCCGATTACCCCGACGGCGCACCACCCACTCGCATGAAAGTGGAGATTCACCACATGGCAACCGACTACGACGCCCCCCGCAAGAGTGAAGACGACTCCGAGTCGATCGAAGCCCTCAAGGAGCGTGTGCCGGACAAGCTCTCCGGCTCGTCAGGAGACGAAGACGCGGACAACCCGTCCAGCTTCGACCTTCCTGGAGCCGATCTTTCCGATCTCGAACTCGATGTCGTCGTGCTGCCCGCGCAGCAGGACGAGTTCACCTGCATGAACTGCTTCCTCGTGAAGCACCGTTCGCAGCTCGATCACGAGGGCGCTTCCGGCCCCATCTGCAAGGAGTGCGCTGCCTGAGCGCACCAGAGAACAAGATCTCACGCGCCCCCGACCTCACGGTCAGGGGCGCGTCGTCTTTCCGGGGCTGATCCATCCCGTCTCTGCAACCGTCGTTCGAGATCGCGCACAGAGCGGATGCCGCGGGGCGAGTGAGTGCGAGACGGGCGCGATCGTCAGCGCTGGGCTGCGGTGATCGCCGCGGCCAGCCGATCGGGAGTGCGCGTCGAGATCGTCCAGGTGTCCACCGGATCGTCGGAGTCCTCGTTCGGAACGACGACGATGCCGTCGACCCCGCCGCGGATGAGGTGCCAGCCTCGCGCCGGCAGTCCGGGGCCTCGCGCCTGGCGTGCCTCTTCGGCGCTCAGCGCTCGGGGCCTGCCGAGATGCCGGACCTCGATGTGCGCTCGACCGGCGCGAAGCACGTCGCCATCGACCGACACGACCGGGGCGAGGGCGATGAAGGCGACGACCAGCACCGCGGAGACCGCGGCTCCGACGATCAGGGCGACGGTCGAGCCGATGGGCACGAAGATGAGCGCCACCATGGGGCCCGCAAGAGCGACCGTCACCAGCAGCCACAGGCTGGGGGACAGTCTCTCGCGGTAGCGGGTCCGCGTGTCAGGATCGATGTTCTGCATTAGCCTCGGGGGGTGACTGAATCCGTTGATGTCCCCATTATCGCCTCTGTGGTGCCCGGCTACGCCCACCCCGGGGATGCCGGAGCCGATCTGGTGGCGGCCGAGGCCGTTCATCTGGCCCCGGGGGAGCGGGCGCTCGTCGCGACCGGCGTGCGCATCGCGCTGCCGGAGGGGTACGCGGCGTTCGTCGTGCCCCGCAGCGGTCTCGCGGCCAAGCACGGGATCTCGATCGTGAACTCGCCGGGGACGGTGGACGCCGGGTATCGCGGCGAGATCAAGGTGAGTCTGATCAACACCGACATTCACACGGCGTACGATGTCGCCGTCGGCGATCGCATCGCGCAGCTGATCGTGATGCCCGTGACGCGTGCCACCTTCATCCCGGTAGAGGAGCTGCCGGACAGCCTCCGCGGCGAGGGCGGCTTCGGCTCGACCGGCTACCAGGCAGGACTCCATTCATCTTCGGCAGGACAGATCAATGACTGACAACAACGCGACTCCTTCGAAGTCGGCACCGGGTGACCGGGCTACGCAGGGCCCCTTCGACGACTCCGAGGCGAACCCGGTGCGACCGTACATCGACCTCGGCGGCATCAAGATCCTGCCGCGGGAGGGGCTGAACCTCCGCCTCGAGGTCGAGGAGCAGTCCAAGCGCATCGTCGCCGTCGGCCTCGACTACGCCGACTCCTCTCTTCAGGTGCAGCCGTTCGCTGCGCCCCGATCCGGCGGGCTGTGGGACGAGACCCGCGTGCAGCTGCGTGATCAGGTCCGCACCCAGGGCGGGCGGGTCGAGGAGCGCGAGGGCCCGCTCGGTAAGGAGCTTCTCGCCGAGGTCCCTGCGGCTGCGAATGAGGGTTCCGAGCTGCGGCTCGCCCGGTTCATCGGCATCGACGGTCCTCGGTGGTTCCTCCGCGGCGTCATCGGCGGAGCAGCGGCGTCCGACCTCGAGGCCGCTGCCAAGGTCGAGGATCTCTTCCGGTCGATCGTCGTGGTCCGCGGTGGTGCTCCGATGCCTCCGCGAGACCTGATCCCGCTGAAGATGCCCGCGACTCCCGGCTCCGCGTGACCACGCCGGCCCCCGACCCCGAGCAGAGCGCATCCGACATCGTCGGGGCCGCGCTCGGCGGCGCTGCTCGCCGCGCGGGCCTCGACCCTGCGCAGAGCGACGCGACGCACAAGGTCGTGTGGTCTGCGATGGGCGGGTGGCGCGGCATCCTCGAATCGGTGCTGCCCAGCCTCGCGTTCGTGATCCTGTTCACGCTCCGACCGGAACCCCTGATCCTGCCTCTGGGAGTGTCGGTCGGACTCGCGGCGGTGTTCACCGTCGTCAGGCTGCTCCAGAAGTCCCCGCCCTCGGCTGCCATCGGCGGCCTCGTGGCTGCGGCGGCAGCCGCAGCACTCGCGCTGTGGACGGGACGGGGCGAGGACAACTTCGTCCCCGGCCTGATCACCAACGCCGTCTACGGCACCGGCATGCTCGTCTCGGCCCTGATCGGCTGGTCGCTGATCGGCCTCGCGGTCGGCTTCCTGATGGGAGAGGGCACCGCCTGGAGGAGCGACCGTCGCAAGCGCCGCGCCTTCCTGTGGCTCGGCATCGCCTGGGCTGCGTTGTTCTTCGCCCGCCTCGCGGTGCAGCTGCCGCTGTACCTGGCCGGGGATGTCACGGCTCTGGGCACGCTGAAGCTCATCATGGGTCTGCCGCTGTTCGCCCCGCTGATCGCCGTCACCTGGCTCGTCGTGCGCGCGCTGTATCCGCGCGACCGTGATGCCGACACGGCGACGCGGTCGTGATAGATTTATCTTGACATCAAGATAAATTGCAGGCTTTCGCCCGGAGGTCGAGCAGAGCAGACTGGTTAGGTCTGCCTTGCTAGCCGCAGGGGCTCGCTGGCGAGCAAGATGGAGGCGCCTGTCGCTCCCATCCGAATAGAAGGAGACGGAATCGTGTCCACGGTGAACAGCTTCGGTGCCAAGAGCACCCTGACGGTCGGCAGCACCGACTACGAGATCTTCCGCATCGACACGGTGCCCGGTTTCGACAAGCTCCCTTTCAGTCTCAAGGTCCTCCTCGAGAACCTGCTTCGCACCGAGGACGGCGCGAACGTGACGAAGGCGCAGATCGAAGCCCTGGGCTCCTGGGATGCTGCGGCAGACCCGAGCACCGAGATCCAGTTCACGCCGGCCCGTGTGGTCATGCAGGACTTCACCGGCGTCCCGTGCATCGTCGACCTCGCCACCATGCGCGAGGCCGTGACGGCGCTCGGCGGCGATGCGAACAAGATCAACCCGCTCTCGCCCGCCGAGATGGTCATCGACCACTCGGTGATCGCCGACCTCTTCGGCTCGGAGAACGCTCTCGAGCGCAACGTCGAGATCGAGTACGAGCGGAACGGCGAGCGCTACCAGTTCCTGCGCTGGGGCCAGACGGCCTTCAGCGACTTCAAGGTCGTTCCCCCGGGGACCGGCATCGTGCACCAGGTGAACATCGAGCACCTGGCCAAGGTCATCTACGACCGCGACGTCGACGGCGTGCTGCGCGCATACCCCGACACCTGCGTCGGCACCGACTCGCACACCACCATGGTGAACGGTCTGGGCGTGCTCGGGTGGGGTGTCGGCGGCATCGAGGCAGAGGCCGCGATGCTGGGTCAGCCCGTGTCGATGCTCATCCCGCGCGTCGTCGGCTTCAAGCTCTCGGGCGAGATCCCGGCCGGTGTCACGGCGACCGATGTCGTGCTCACGATCACCGACCTGCTGCGCAAGCACGGCGTCGTCGGCAAGTTCGTGGAGTTCTACGGCGAGGGCGTCGCATCCGTGCCGCTCGCGAACCGCGCCACCATCGGCAACATGTCGCCCGAGTTCGGTTCGACCGCGGCGATCTTCCCGATCGACGACGTCACCCTCGACTACCTGCGCCTCACCGGCCGCAGCGAAGAGGCCGTCGCTCTGGTCGAGGCCTACGCCAAGGAGCAGAAGCTCTGGCACGACGCCTCGCAGGAGCCCGTCTTCAGCGAGTACCTCGAGCTCGACCTCGGCACCGTGGTGCCGTCGATCGCCGGCCCGAAGCGCCCGCAGGACCGCATTCTCCTGTCCGAGGCCAAGTCGCAGTTCGAGCAGGACATCCTCGCCTACGCCTCGGCGTCGACGTCGGACTCGCTCGTCGATCTCGAGTCGAAGCACTCCTTCCCGGCATCCGACCCCGGTTCGGTCCCCGGTGAGGAAGAGCCGACCACGACTCGCCCCGTGCACATCAACAGCGGTGCTCCGGCGAACGCGTCGAAGCCCGTGCCGGTCACGACCCCCTCGGGCGAGAAGTACATCCTCGACAACGGTGCGGTCACCCTCGCCGCGATCACCTCGTGCACGAACACCTCGAACCCGTCGGTGATGATCGCCGCGGGTCTGGTGGCCCGCAAGGCGCTCGAGAAGGGGCTCAAGCAGAAGCCGTGGGTCAAGACCACGCTCGGCCCGGGTTCCAAGGTCGTCACCGACTACTACGAGAAGTCCGGCCTCGACAAGGACCTCGAAGGTCTCGGCTTCTACACCGTCGGCTACGGCTGCACCATCTGCATCGGCAACTCCGGTCCGCTGATCGAGGAGGTCTCTGCGGCCATCAACGATCACGACCTCGCCGTGACCGCAGTTCTCTCCGGAAACCGCAACTTCGAGGGACGCATCAGCCCCGATGTCAAGATGAACTACCTCGCCAGCCCGCCGCTGGTGATCGCCTACGCACTCGCCGGATCGATGCACTTCGACTTCGAGAACGACGCGCTGGGCAAGGGAACCGACGGCGAAGACGTCTTCCTGAGGGACATCTGGCCCACCCCGGCCGAGGTCCAGGAGCTCGTCGACTCGTCGATCTCCCGTGAGCAGTTCATCAAGCAGTACTCGACCGTCTTCGACGGCGACGAGCGCTGGCGCAGCCTGCCCACGCCGGACGACGACATCTTCCAGTGGGACGAGAACTCGACGTACGTGCGCAAGGCGCCGTACTTCGACGGCATGACGATGGAGCTCACCCCGGTGCGCGACATCGAGGGCGCGCGGGTCATGGCGACCCTGGGTGATTCGGTCACCACCGACCACATCTCGCCCGCCGGCAACATCAAGCCGGGCACGCCCGCGGCGCAGTACCTCACCGAGCACGGCGTCGATCGCAAGGACTTCAACTCCTTCGGATCGCGTCGCGGCAACCACGAGGTCATGATCCGCGGAACCTTCGCGAACATCCGCCTGAAGAACGTCATGGTCTCGGCCGTCAACGACGGCCAGGTCGTCGAGGGTGGCTTCACCCGTGACTTCACGAAGCCCGGCGGACCGCAGTCGTACATCTACGACGCGAGCATGAACTACCAGGAGCAGGGCACGCCCCTCGTCATCTTCGGTGGCAAGGAGTACGGCTCCGGCTCGTCGCGAGACTGGGCGGCCAAGGGCACGAGCCTGCTGGGCGTCAAGGCCGTCATCACCGAGAGCTTCGAGCGCATCCACCGCTCGAACCTCATCGGCATGGGCGTCGTCCCGCTGCAGTTCCCCGCCGGGGAGAGCTGGGAGTCGCTGGGTCTCGACGGCACCGAGGTCGTCTCGATCTCGGGTCTGGAAGAGCTCAACAACGGTGTGACGCCGAAGACGGTGCGGGTGACCGCGACGCCGACCGAGGACTCACCCGAGGGCAAGCAGGTCGTAGAGTTCGACGCCGTCGTCCGGATCGACACCCCCGGCGAGGCGGACTACTACCGCAACGGCGGAATCCTGCAGTACGTGCTGCGCTCGCTGGTCTGATCACAGCGACATCAGGGGCCCGGTTCTTCGGAACCGGGCCCTTTCGCGTGTGCACGGGCGGTGTCAAGGGGCGAGGCGTTCTCCGAGCTTTCCCGGGTGGTCGCGGTAGGATCGATCAGGCTTCGAACCGGAATCGGATGCCGCCAATGGTGCCTATGAGGAGGTGCAGATGCCCATTCTTCCGAGCATCTCAGGACCCCGTGATCTCGACTCCTTGTCTGCGGAGCAGCTCATCGAACTCGCCGGCGAGGTCCGCGAGTTCCTCGTCGAGAACGTGTCTCGCACCGGTGGACACCTGGGGCCGAACCTCGGTGTGGTCGAACTGACGATCGCCCTGCATCGGACCTTCTCCTCGCCCGATGACCCGTTCATCTTCGACACCGGCCACCAGTCCTATGTGCACAAGCTGCTCACGGGCCGACAGGACTTCTCGTCTCTCCGCGTCCGCGGCGGCCTCGCGGGCTATCCCCAGCGCGGCGAGAGCGCGCACGACGTGGTCGAGTCCTCCCACGCCTCGAGCTCCCTCAGCTGGGCCGACGGGGTTTCCCGTGCGCTGACCGCGACCGGTCGCGGCGATCGTCACGTGGTCGCGGTGGTCGGCGACGGCGCCCTCACGGGTGGTATGACGTGGGAGGCCCTCAACAACATCTCCGATGACAACGACCGGAACCTCGTGATCGTGGTCAACGACAACGGACGCTCCTACGCTCCGACCATCGGCGGGATGTCCCGGTACCTGAACCGGGTGCGCACCGCCGCGGCCTACAAGGAGCTGCACCACAAGTCGGATCGGCTCTTCCGGGCGTTCGGCCCCGTCGGCCGCGCGGTCTTCAGAGGCGTGCGTGGGGGCACGCACGGATTCCTGTCGCGCTTCACGAACAACGAGGCGCTGTACTCCAACCTCGACATCAAGTACCTCGGTCCGGTCGACGGGCACGACCTGCCGGCACTCCTCGAGACACTCGAGCTCGCGAAGTCCTATGGCGCTCCGGTGATCGTGCATGCGATCACGGAGAAGGGGCGCGGATACCAGCCCGCCCGGGATGATGAGGCCGACCAGTTCCATGCTGTCGGGCGCATCGATCCGACCACCGGCGAGACGCTCTCCTCGAGCGGCACCGGCTGGACCGACGTCTTCTCCGACGCCCTGGTCTCGGTCGGCGAGCGTCGCGATGACGTCATCGCGATGACGGCGGCGATGCTGCGTCCCACGGGACTCGCTCCGTTCGCCGAGCGGTTCCCCGACCGGGTGTACGACGTGGGGATCGCCGAGCAGCATGCTGTGGCCTCCGCCGCGGGTCTCGCGTTCGGCGGGCTGCACCCCGTCGTGGCCCTGTACGCGACGTTCATGGGACGCGCGTTCGACCAGGTCCTCATGGACGTCGCATTGCATCGCGCGGGCGTGACCTTCGTTCTCGATCGCGCGGGCGTCACCGGGCCGGACGGACCCAGCCACCACGGGATGTGGGATCTTGCGATGCTGCAGATCGTCCCGCACATCCGCATCGCCGCGCCTCGAGACGGGGCGCGCCTCACGGAGGCTCTCGACGAGGCAGTCCTCGTGGACGACGCTCCCACGGTCATCCGATTCCCCAAGGGTGACGTCGCACCCGAGCTGCCCGCGATCGAGCGCCTGCACGATGGTGTGGACGTGCTGGCGAGAGGAGAGTCCGAGGACGTCCTCCTGGTGGCCATCGGCCCGTTCGCGGCTCTCGCGATGGATGTCGCCGAGCGGCTCCGAGCGCAGGGCATAGGCGCGACCGTGATCGACCCGCGATGGGCGATCCCCGTGCAGCCCTCGATCGTGAGCATGGCCGCGCGGCATCGACTCGTGATCACCATCGAGGACGGCATCCGCGTCGGCGGCATCGGCACTCGCGTGCGTCAGGTGCTTCGCGAAGCGGGCATCGACACGGCCGTCGACGAGCTCGGGCTGCCGGACGAGTTCATCGATCATGCGTCGAGGGACCAGATCCTCGCCGACGCAGGCCTCACCGCGTCGAAGATCGCGCAGGACGTCGTCTCTCAGGTGCTCGGAACACGTATCCCTGTCGCTCGCGACGCGGGCGCGAACGGGACGGTCGACGTGCCGCTCCACGAGCGGCGCTGAGCGGCTTCATAGGTCGCACGTCGGCACGCGACCGCGGGGTTGCAGAGCACCCGACGGATCAGTTCAAGGCGTGGAGGGCGGCGACGGCCTGAGCTCCGCGATCAGAGTCACGGAGCGCGGTCGAGAGCAGGTAGCCGTCGGTCAGCGCATCGCCGGTGACCATGACGCGCACGAGTTCGACTCCGCACGCGCGGCGCACCTCGTCGGCACTGGCTGCGATCACGCGGGTGTTGATCTCGTCGTTGTGCGGCAGGTCCGCGCCGTCGAGCCCGCGGATGACGTCGCGCAGCGCCGCGCCGACGATGTTCGAGGCGCGTTCTTTGACGTTGACGACGTCGAGTTCGAAGACCCGCAGATCTCGCCCGGTCGGGATCGGACGCCATTCGAAGGATGCATGCACACGGTGCTGGTGCCCGTTGGCCCCGGTCATCTCCCGCGCGGGCAGATCGGTGGCCCGGCACCGCACATCGATGAGCCGGTACCAGTAGAAGAGCGGGAATGCGCCGTGCGATCCCGGGTCGAGCACGACGACCTCACCGACCGCTCCGCCGCGCGACGTGGGACGACGCTGCGGGCGGTTCCGGATGATCGGCTTGCCGTTGCGAGTGCGGATCGCCGCCCACCCCTCGTCGACCGTGACGATGAAGATCTTCAACAGCGCCGGCACGACCAGCAGAATCGTGAGGATCGCCGTGCCGGTCTTGAAGAGGCCCGACATTCCCTTGCCACCCAGCATCGAGAGGAGCATGTCCATGCCACCACTGTGCCTCCTCCAGCGCACGCGGATCACCATCTTCGACGCGGAGGCGGAGGTGTTCATGCGCTGTTCCGCACGCGTTACCCCGCCTGCCGCGAGGTGGATACGGTGCGCGCGGATCGCGACGGTCGCGGCGTCGTCAGAAGAGCGCGGAGAGGGTCTCGGCGACGACGGATTCGACGCGTGACCGCTGGCGCTCTCGGTCCTCATCGACGAGTCCGACGCGAGTGCGTCGATCGAGCACGTCGTCGGCGGTGAGTGCGCCCTCGGCACGGACCGCGAACTCGATGGTGGCGCGCGACAGGCGCTCACCGGGCGCGGTGTCCTCACCCGGGCTGGCAGTGTCCGTGAGCCGCAGGGAGGCCGTGCTGCCGGCGCCCGCGTCGAGTCCGGCGGTGTGCACTGCAAGGTCGACTGCATCCTCTGCCATGCGCCGGTAGGTGGTCAACTTGCCACCGAGGACGCTGATGAAACCCTTCTGGGAGACGGTGACGAGGTGACGCCGCGAGATGTCCGCCGTCGAGAGGGCGCCCGTGTCGACGAGCGGGCGCAGCCCTGCGAAGGAGCCCCGCACCTGACCCCGACTGATCGGCGCCGCGAGCACTCGGTTGAGGGTGGCGAGCAGGAACGCGATCTCGCCCTCCGTGGCCGCCGGCACGCGCGGCACGGGTCCGGGAGCATCCTCGTCGGTGAGCCCGACTATCACCCGTCCGTGCTGCTGAGGCAGCGCGAACACGTAGCGGCTGATCGAGCCCTCGTGGGGGATCGTCAGCGCCGTCGAGGGATCGCCGAGATCGGCGGCATCGAGCACGATGTGGGTTCCACGGCTGGGACGCACCGTGATCGACTCATCGAGGCTCCCGGCCCAGACACCGGTGGCATTGACGACCGCCCGCGCACGGATCTCCAGGCGCTCCTCCGTCAGCACGTCCTGCGCTGTCGCGCCATCACTGCGCAGTTCGAGCGCCCGTACCCGTGTGAGGATGCGAGCACCGCGACTCGCCGCTGTCCTGGCGACAGTGACGACGAGGCGGGCATCGTCGACGAGCTGCCCGTCGTACGACAGCATCCCGCCCCGTAATCCGGTGTGCGAGAGTGCGGGAACGAGGCGCTGAGCCGTTCGAGCCGAGACCAGGCGGGGCGGCGGCAGAATCCGGCTCGGTGTGCGTGCTCGCATGCGGAGCAGGTCTCCCATAGCCATCCCGATCGACCCGGCTGTACGCTGGCGCGCCGTCACCCCGGTCGCGAAAGGCAGAAGCTGCCCGAGCGGACGGATCAGGTGCGGCGCGATCCGTGTCATCAGCAGGTGGCGCTCGACGGCGCTCTCCTTCGCGGTGGCCACGTCTCCCGTCGCCAGGTAGCGAAGTCCACCGTGCACGAGCTTGGAGCTGAACCGGCTGGTGCCGAACGCGAGGTCTTCAGCCTCGAGAAGCGTGACGCTCAGGCCCCGTGCTGCGGCGTCGAGTGCGACGCCCGCGCCTGTGATGCCTCCGCCGATCACGAGGATGTCGACCGTCTCCTCCCCGGCCCGAAGGAGCTCGGCGGCCCGACGCGCTGCGTTGAGATCGGGGGAGTGAGCGGTCATGGCCTGAGCAGCCCATCGAGCGCGGCCCTCAGCTCGCGCTCCCAGGCATTCTCTGAGAAGAGCTCAGAGACCGTTCCGTGCGAGAGCACCGCCGATTGGGCGATGAGCAGCAGCATGACCGCGATCTCGTCAGGAGCTCCTGCGCGCACAGAGCCGCCACGCTGTGCCGTGCCGACAGCCGTGGCCAGCCAGCCCAGGATCAGTCGCTGACTCGATCCCACCCGCTGCAACGTGTACCGGGTGAATGCCTCCGGTTCCTCAGCGAGAAGCTGCCCGTACACCGCGTCGGCGCGGAAGAGCGCGGAGAAGCGGAGAACATCGTCGACCAACTCGTGTCGGGTGGTCGCATGCGCGGGGAACTGCTCGAGGATCCTCGCGACCCTGCGGAGTAGAGCTGCGCGTACGACATCATCGGCATCGCTCCAGCTGCGGTAGATCGTGGGACGGCTGTGACCGGCACGCCGAGCGAGCTCCGCGATCGTCACGCCGCGCACACCCCGGCGTCCGATCAGCGCATCGGCCGCATCGAGGATGCGCGACTGGGTGGGATCCCAGTCGGGCTGTCGGCCGGCCTCGATAGGGACGGTCACTTGACGTTCTTCCATGATCTGTCACACTGTAACGCATGAGTGGAGAGAACGGCAGGGTCGCCGTGCGGTCGGAGATGCGGTGGAACGGCTGGGGTGAACCTGCCCGGGCATCGGATCTGCCGCGGGCGGTGCGGATGCTCCTGCCGTTGCTGCTCGGACGCGTGCGGAAGCCCGCAGCGGCGGTGGATCTCGCCGAGGTGCGGCTCGAGCCGTCGTCGCTTCAGGAGGACGATCTGCAGGAGCTCGGGTCGATCGTCGGAGCGGAGCACGTCGAGACTGCGGACGAGTCTCGGATCCGCCATGCGGGTGGGCGCTCGACACCTGACCTGCTCAGACGGCGAAGGTGCGAGCAGGCGTCCCCGGACGCCGTCGTGCTGCCGGGGAGTCACGCCGAGGTCGTGGACGTGCTCCGCGCGTGCGCCGGGCGAGGGATCGCGGTCATACCGTTCGGCGGCGGCACGAGCGTGGTGGGCGCTCTCGACCCCGAGCGCGGCGCGCACCGCGGGGTGATCAGCCTGGATCTGCGGCGCCTCTCCGGCCTCATCCGCCTCGATGAGGTGAGCCGCGAGGCGTGCATCGCAGCCGGCACCACGGGGCCCGACGCCGAGGCGCTGCTGGCCGCACAGGGCTTCGAACTCGGCCATTATCCGCAGAGCTTCCGCTACGCCACCATCGGCGGATTCGCCGCGGCGCGCTCCTCCGGGCAGAACTCCGCCGGTCACGGACGATTCGACTCCATGGTCACCGGGCTCAGAGTCGCGACCCCGACAGGTGACATCGAGCTCGGCCGGTCACCGGGTTCCGCAGCCGGGCCCGATCTCATCAGGGTGTTCCTCGGGTCGGAGGGCATCTTCGGGGTGATCACCGAGGTGCGGGTGCGAGTCCATCCGGTGCCGCGAGAGCGCATCCTCGAGGCGTGGAGATTCCCCGACTTCCCGCAGGGCGTCGACGGACTGCGACTGGTGACCCAGAACGGCGGGGGCCCCACCGTCATCCGTCTCTCCGACGAGGCAGAGACCGCTGTCAGCCTCGCTCAGGTGGGCCGGATCGGGAAGGCACTCACGACAGGTGCGAGCATCGTCACCGTGTACGAGGGCGACGGCATCGCCGAGCGTCGAGCACGCACCTCCGAGATCCTGACGGCGGCGGGCGGAGTGTCGTCCGGAGAGGGCGCTGCGGAGGGATGGCTCGACGGTCGATTCGACGGTCCCTACCTGCGTGATTCCCTGCTGGATGCGGGGGTGTTCTGCGAGACACTGGAGACCGCCACGACCTGGTCGAACCTGAAGCACCTCAGAACGGAGATCACGGCCACTCTCCGCCGTGGATTCGCGGAGGCCGGTGCCAGATCGTACGTCATGTGCCACGTCTCGCACGTCTATCCCACCGGCGCATCGCTGTACTTCACCGTGCTCGCGAACCTCCGGTCCGACCCCCTGGAGGCGTGGGCGGGGATCAAGCGACAGGTGAACGATTCGATCATCTCGGCGGGTGGCACCATCAGCCATCACCACGCCGTCGGTCGCGATCATGCCCCATGGCTCGAACAGGAGATCGGCGAGACGGGGGTGCGGATCCTGGCGGCCATCAAACGGGAGCTCGATCCGACGTGGATCCTCAACCCGGGCGCAGTCATCACGTCAGATCGGGCGGGCCGACGTGGCTGAGCACGTCGCGGTGCTGTCGAATCCCTTCGCCGGCAAGGGGCGCGGCGCTCGAGAGACCGAGGCCGCACTCGCGCATCTGCGCGCGCGGGGCGTGGATCTTCGGGTCTACACGGGAGAGTCGGCTGCATCCAGCCGGATTCTGGTGGCACGGGCGCTCCTGGAGAGTCCTCGGATGCTCGTCATCGTCGGAGGTGACGGCACGTTGTCCGGCATCCTCGACCCAGTGTGCGCGGCCGGCATCCCCGTCGTCCTTGTGCCTGCAGGCACCGGCAACGACCTCGCGAGAGCTCTGGGCCTGCCCCGCCGCGACCCGGTCGCCGCAGCCGAGCTCGCCCTGACCGGCGTGCCGCGCGCGATCGACGTCGGCGAGGTCCGCGCCGCGGGCCGGATCGACCCCTTCCTGACGATCGCCGCTCTCGGATTCGATGCGAAGGTCAGCGATCGAACCAACAGGCTGCGCTGGCCGCACGGTGTGCTGCGCTACTACCTCGCGCTGGTCGTGGAGCTCGTGCGTCTTCGCCCGATGGAGTTCACGGTCTCCGTCGACGGCGAGCCGCCCGTCCGCACCCCGGGAACGCTCGTCGCGGTGGGCAACACCGAGAGCTACGGAGGAGGTATGCCCCTGTGCGCCGGAGCCGCCGCAGATGACGGATTGCTGGACATCGTGCAGGTCGCTCCGCTGACACGGCTCCGACTGCTGCGCCTGTTCCCTCTGCTGCTGCGCGGAGTGCATCTCTCGAGACCTGAGGTGACCCGGCGCCAGGCGCGCTCCGTGACGGTGAGCGCCCCAGGACTCGTCGTCTACGCCGACGGAGAGCGGATCGCCGAGAACGAGTGCACCATCGGAATCCGCCGGTCGGCTCTGACGATCCTCGTGCCCGCTGCTCCGGGGCGGCAGTCATGAACGACACGTCACGAGAGCCGCAGCGCGACCTCGCCTTCGACGAGGAGGTCGTCGTCATCGGCTCGGGCTTCGGTGGTTCGGTGGCCGCACTGCGACTGGTGGAGAAGGGATATCGCGTCCGCGTGTACGAGGCAGGTCGTCGCTTCGAGGACGAGGACTTCCCGAAGACCAATTGGAACGTCCGACGCTATCTCTGGGCACCGAAGCTCGGCTGCTTCGGCATCCAGCGCATCCATCGACTGCCGCACGTGATGATCCTCGCGGGAGCAGGGGTCGGCGGGGGGTCTCTCAACTACGCCAACACGCTGTATCAACCCAGCGGCGCGTTCTTCGACGACCCGCAGTGGAGTGCTCTCGCCGACTGGGAGACCGAGCTCGCTCCGCACTATGCGACGGCGAAGCGCATGCTCGGAGTCGTCGAACGCTATCCGCACACCGGCCCGGTCGAGCGCATCATGGCAGGCGCGGCCGACGACCTCGGCGTGGGCAGCACGTTCCGCCATGCACCGGTCGGCGTGTGGTTCGGAAAGCCCGCCGAACGCACGCCCGACCCTTTCTTCGGCGGGGAGGGGCCGGACCGCACAGGCTGCACGCTCTGCGGAAACTGCATGGTCGGATGCCGTGTCGGTGCGAAGAACACACTGATGAAGAACTATCTCGCCCTGGCCGAGAGGCGTGGCGTCGTCATCGAGGCGATGCGCACCGTGACCGAGGTGCGTGCACTCCCCGGCGGTGGCTTCGCCGTGACGACGGAGCGGAGCGGAGCATGGTTCCGACGAGAGCTGCGCACGGTCCGCGCGCACCAGGTGGTGCTCGCGGCGGGCACCTGGGGCACGCAGCAGCTGCTGCACCGGATGAAACACGCCGGGGCGCTTCCTCACGTGTCCGAGGCTGTCGGCCTCCTCACCAGAACGAACTCGGAGGCTCTCGACGGCGCCGTCGCCGTCGAGGTTCCCCCGTCTCTCGAACTCGCGCGCGGAATCGCGATCACGACGTCCTTCCACATCGATGCGAACACGCATGTCGAGAATGTGCGATACGGGCCGGGATCGAACCTCATGGGAGCGCTCGCGTCGATCATGGTACCCGGCGACCGCGGACTCGGACGTCGGCTGGCGAGCCTGCTGGGGCAGTTCCTGCGTGCGCCGATCCGTCAGCTGCGCCTGGGGTCGCTTCGTCGCTGGAGCGAACGCGGCATCATCGCGCTGGTGATGCAGACCGTCGACAACTCCCTCTCGCTGTCGCTGCGGCGGCGGCTCGGGCGGCTGGTCATGACCAGCGCCCAGGGGCACGGTGCACCGAACCCCAGTCATCTGCCACAGGCACATCGTGCGGCCGCGGCGATCGCGGCGCGCGTCGAGGAAGAGGGCGGCATCCCGGCCGCGGCGCGAGGATCCTGGCCCGAGGTGTTCGGCATCCCGCTGACCGCACACTTCCTCGGAGGTGCGGTGATCTCGTCCAGCTCCGAGACCGGCGTGGTCGATCTCTACCATCGAGTGTGGGGTCATCCGGGGCTGCACATCGTCGACGGCGCCGCAGTGCCGGCGAACCCCGGGGTGAACCCCTCGCTGACGATCGCCGCGCTCGCTGAGCGGGCCATGTCGTACTGGCCGCGCGTGGGCGAGCCTGACTCACGTCCTCCGCAGTAGACGCGAAGAAGGGGGCCGCGAGAACGCGACCCCCTTCGATCCCTCGGATCAGCGGTTCTCGATGCCGCGGATCTGCGGGGTGTGGAAATCGCCGCCGAACGCCCGCTGCGAGGCGCCCTCTCGGTCGAGGTAGGGCGAGGCCCCACCGTCGATGAACGGCCAGCCGGCGCCGAGGATGAGGCACAGGTCGATGTCCTCGACCTCGGGCACGACCCCCTCGTCGAGCATGAGCTTGATCTCGCTCGCGAGACCGTCCTGCACGCGCTGCAGGATCGTCTCCGCCGAGGCCGGTGTCTTGCCGACGGCGGGCTTCAGCAGCTTCTCGGCCTGCTTCGTCCAGCCGGTCACGCGTCCGCCCTTGTCCTTCTCGATGACCGCGTCGAGCTCCGCGAGAGCGTGGAAGTTCTCGTTCGCGTAGAAGCGTTCCGGGAACGCGTGCGCCATCGTGTCCTGCACGTGGGCGGCGACCTTCCATCCGACCAGATCGATCAGCTGGAAGGGTCCCATCGGCAGACCGAGAGGCGCGAAGGCCTTCTCGACATCCGTGATCGGAGTGCCCTCGTACACCGCGCGGGCGGCTTCGCCCATGACCTTCGCCAGCAGACGGTTCACCACGAAGCCCGGCGCGTCGGCGGTGAGGACCGCGTTCTTGCCGAGACTCTTCGCGACGACGAAGGCGGTCGACAGCGCCGGCTCCGAGGTCGTCGGCGTCTTGACTATCTCGATCAGCGGCATCACCGCGACCGGGTTGAAGAAGTGGAAGCCGACGAGACGCTCGGGGTGAGTGAGCTTCGCGCCGATCTCCTCGACTGAGAGCGACGAGGTGTTGGTCGCCAGGATCGCGTCCTCGGCGATGATCTTCTCGATCTCGCCGAACACCTGCTGCTTGACGCCGACCTCCTCGAACACGGCCTCGATGACGAAGTCGCAATCCGCGTACAGACTCTTGTCGGTCGTGCCGGTGACGAGCGCACGCAGCTTGTTCGCGGAGTCCGCGTCCAGGCGACCCTTGCCCTCGAGCTTGCCGATCTCCTCGTGGATGTAGGCCACGCCCTTGTCGACGCGCGCCTGGTCGAGGTCGGTGATCAGCACCGGCACCTGCAGTTTGCGCACGAACAGCAGCGCGAACTGGCTCGCCATGAGCCCCGCGCCGATGATGCCGACCTTGGTGACCTTCTTGGCGAGAGTCTTGTCCGGCGCGCCGACGGGCCTCTTCGCACGCTTCTGCACGAGGTCGAAGGCGTACATGGATGCCGCGAACTGGTCGCCCGTCACGAGTTCTGCGAGAGCTTCGTCCTCGCGAGCGAAACCCTCGGCCTTCGTTCCGCTCTTCGCCCTGTCGAGCAGGTCGAGCGCGGCATACGGGGACTTCGGAACGGTGCCGATCTTCGACTCGAGCATGCCACGAGCCATCTTGATGGCGATCGGCCACTTGGTGAGTCGCTCGATCTTGCCCGGCTCGTTCTTGCGCTCGACCTTCCTGCCGCCGAGAACGGCGTCGGCCCAGGCCAGCGAGTTCTCCAGGTAGTTCGCCGCGGGGAAGATCGCGTCGACGATCCCCAGATCGAAGGCCTGCTGCGGCTTCAGCATCCGGTTCTGCTTGAGCGGGTTCGAGATGACGACCTCGAGGGCGTTCTCGATCCCGATCAGGTTCGGGAGCAGGTAAGCGCCACCCCAGCCGGGGATGATGCCGAGGAAGACCTCGGGCAGCGCGATAGCCGCGGCGGAGGCGTCGACCGTGCGGTAGCTGGAGTTGAGCGCGATCTCCAGGCCGCCACCGAGCGCGAGGCCGTTCACGAAGGCGAACGACGGGACGCCGAGCTCACCGAGCTTGCCGAGGACCGTGTGACCGAGCTGGGCGATCAGGCGGGCGTTGTCACGCGAGCCGACCTTGCTGATGTCGGAGAGGTCGGCACCGGCGGCGAGGATGTACTGTTTGCCGGTGATGCCGACCGCCTGGATCTCGCCGGCCGCAGCGCGCGCGGCGAGGGCGTCGAGTGTCTCGCCGAGCGCGGTGAGGGTGGCAGGTCCCAGGGTGTTCGGGCGGTTGTGGTCGCGTCCGTTGTCGAGAGTGATCAGTGCGAGCACCTTGCCTGAGGCGAGACGGATGTCACGCACGGGAGAGTGCGTGATCACCTCGCCGTCGGTGAGGGCCTGGATGGGGGAGAAGTCGACGTTCGCGTACTGCTCGGAAATCGAGTGGGCCATCGGGCTTACTTCCTCTTCTTGCCGTCGTAGTGCGGGTTCTCCCAGATGACGGAGCCGCCCTGTCCGAGTCCGACACACATGGCCGTCAGGCCGTAGCGCACGTCGGGTCGCTCGGCGAACTGCGCCGCGAGCTGGATCATCAGGCGCACGCCGGATGCCGCGAGCGGGTGACCGAGTGCGATCGCGCCGCCCCACTGGTTGACACGGGGGTCGTCGTCGGCGATGCCGAAGTGATCGAGCAGGGAGATGACCTGAATCGCGAAGGCCTCGTTGAGCTCGAACAGCCCGATGTCGGCGATCGTGAGGCCGGCCTTCTGCAGTGCCTTCTCGGTCGAGGGGATCGGTCCGATGCCCATGATCTCGGGCTGCACGCCGGCGAAGGCGAAGGAGACCATGCGCATCTTCGGTGCGAGACCGAACTCCTTCACGGCTCCGCCTCCGGCGAGCAGCGACATGGTCGCGCCGTCGGTGAGCGGAGACGAGGTCCCAGCAGTCACACGACCGTGCGGACGGAAGGGCGTCTTCAGAGCCGCGAGATCCTCCATCGTGGTCTGCGGACGACGGCCCTCGTCTTCAGTGGCGAGACCCCAGGCGCCGTCGGCGCCCTTGGTCGCGACGGACACCAGGTCGGGCTGGATCTTCCCTGCGTCGTACGCCGCCTGGACCTTGTGCTGGCTGAGCATCCCGAACCGGTCGGAGCGCTCCTTGGTCAGGTGCGGGAAGCGATCGAAGATGCGCTCGGCCGTGACGCCCATGTTCAGAGCACCGGGGTCGACCATGCGCTCGGCGACGAAGCGCGGGTTGGGATCGGCGTTGGCGCCAATCGGGTGGTGGCCCATGTGCTCGACACCGCCGGCGAGAGCGAAGTCGTACATGCCGACGCCGATCGACGCGCCCATGGTCGTGACACTGGTCATCGCGCCGGCGCACATCCGCTCGACCGCCAGTCCCGGCACCGTCTGCGGAAGCCCCGCGAGGATCGCCACGGAGCGGCCGAGGGTCAGACCCTGGTCTCCGGTCTGGCTGGTCGCGGCGATGGCGACGTCGTCGATGCGGTCAGCCGGGACGGCTGCGTTCCGCTCCATGAGGCCGATGGTCGCCTTGACGGCGAGGTCATCAGCGCGGGTGTTCCAGTACATGCCCTTTTCGCCGGCGCGCCCGAAGGGGGTGCGCACTCCATCGACGAAGAAGACGTCCGAGATCTCGGCCACTCTGCCTCCAAGTTTGTGCGGTGGCCTCAGTCTATGGAGGGCCGGAAACGGGGAGGAATCGGTTGGATCGAACCTACGAAGCGTCTGAGGGGGCCTCGTCGGGGGTTTGCGCTGCTTCTACAAAGGCGTCGGCAATCTTCTGTGCAGTCTGTGCAATCTGCCAGGGGCGGGCACCGAGGGCGGCGAGCGCCTCGCCGATCGCTTCGGGCGTGGTTCCCGGCACGTCCCATGCCACTCGACGGAGGTGATCGGGGGTCAGGAGGTTCTCCGTGGGCATGCCGAGCTCTTCAGCCGTGGCCTCGACGACGGGTCGAGCAGCCTTCAGACGAGCATCGGCCTCGGGATTGCGGTCAGACCATGCACGCGGCGGCGGCAGCGTGTCGCTCGGAACACGTTCACGGGGGAGCTCCTCCGTGGCACGTCCGTCGATCATCGCCTGCCACCAGCGATCGAGCTGTGTGCGGCTCGCCCGACCTTGGAATTCCTTGACTCCCGCGAGGGCCTGCTTGCTCTGCGGGTTCGCGAGCACGGCCGCGATCAGCGAGCGATCCGGCACCAGACGCCCAGGAGAGACATCCTGATCCTGCGCGAACGCCTCACGGGCCTGCCACAGCGATCGAGCGACGGCCAGGTTGCGTGCACCCCGCACCTGGTGGAGACCGCTCAGTCGACGCCAGGGGTCCTCCCGAGGAGGCTTGGGAAGCCGGGTGAGCGTGGCGGCGAACTCCTCGGCCGCGTACTCGGTCTTGCCCTGCTCTTCGAGCTCTGCCTCCAGCGCCTCGTAGACGTCGATGAGGTGCAGCACATCGAGCGCAGCGTACTCGAGCCAGGCTGCGGGCAGCGGCCTGGTCGACCAGTCCGCGGCGGAATGCTCCTTCTTGAGGGTGATGCCGAGCGAGTTCTCCACGACCGCGGCGAGACCGACACGTTCGTGACCCAGCAGACGGGATGCGAGCTCGGTGTCGAAGATGCCCCGCGGCAGCAGATCGAGCTCGCGAAGCGAGGGGAGGTCCTGGCTGGCGGCGTGGAACACCCAGAGCACGTCGCCGATCGCCTCCTGCAGCGGGCTGAAGTCGCCGAGCGCGGGAGGGTCGAAGAGGAAGACCCCGGCGTCACGACGGAACACCTGCACGAGATATGCCCGCTGTGAATAGCGGAATCCGGATGCCCTCTCGACGTCGACGGCGACAGGACCTGTGCCTGCGGCCAGTGCGGCGCATGCCGCATGGAACTCCGAGACGTCGGAGATCACGGAGTATTCAGTCACGTGCTGCCTTTCGCGCGCCGATAACGGCGATGCCCTCGGAACCAGGCGGAAGACCCGCCAGCATCCCGACCAGTTCGACCCAGGCCTCGACATGGGGTGTGAAGGGGCCCTCGGGTGTCCAGGACGCCCTCAACTCTATCTGTGCGCCGTCGCCTTCGACCGCGAGGCCCCCGAAGCCCTTCGACAGGGTCTTGGTCGATGTGCCGGAGGCGGAGTGGTATCCGGCGCCCCTCGAATCGAGCGCGTCGACGAGCCACGACCACGTGACGTCAGCGAGCAGAGGGTCGGTGCCGATCTCCGTCTCGAGCGGTGCCTGGGCGAAGATCACTATCCGCCAATCGCCGTCCCACGCTGCCGGATTGTCGGGATCATGCAGCAGCACGAAGCGTCCGGTGCCGTACGCGGACTCCCCGTCGTCGTCCGGGCGGACGTCGGCGGCGAGCGCGAGGGCGTGCGGGGCGAGGCCCTGCGGAGTGGGTATCTCGCGGATGGTGATGTCTGCGCGGAAGGCGATATCGCGCAGTTCGGCCACGGCGGCGTCGAAGATCGTCCCGGCATCGGGGTGTGCGGTCACGGCAACAGGCTAGAGTCAGGAAGCGATGAAGAGTCTCAGGCACGCCGTTGCACTCCTTGTCCCTGCACTGCTCGCTCTCGGGACGGCGCTGGCCCTGCTCGTCTTCAGCGTCGCACGCCGGGTCGTCAAGCCTGCCGCACGCCCCGCGAATGCAGAGATCCTCGCCGTGGACACCGGCGCGCAGACGATCGAGCTCACGCGGACACGAGATACCGAGCTGCCGGGGCGGTACGGCCTCTTCACGTCGGGAACCTACGGCTACGTCAAGCTCGGTGCTGTGCTCAGCGCGGACGCGACGACCGTGCGGCGCAAGCTGCTCACGCAGATCGAGCCCGGCGCCCGGGTAGACAGGACCGCGGCGTTCAGCGGCTGGTACTACTCCACACCCAGCGAGCTGCATCTGCCTTGGCAGAACGTGCTCATCGGGTCGCCCGCCGGCCCCTGCCCGGCGTGGCTCTTCCCGGCCGAGTCATCGACGTGGGTCATCCAGGTGCACGGCCGCGGCGTCACCCGCGCCGAGTGCCTTCGCGCAGTTCCGGTGCTGCACGCCGCAGGCTTCCCGAATCTCGTCGTGTCCTATCGGAACGACGGGGAGGCTCCGCGCAGCAGAAGCGGTGCGTACGCGCTGGGGGCCGCCGAGTGGCGCGACGTCGATGCAGCGGTCTCTTTCGCCCTACGCCATGGTGCTGAACGGGTGATCCTGATGGGGTGGTCGATGGGGGGAGCCGTCTCGCTGCAGACCGCCCTCAACTCGGGCAACCGCGATCGCATCGCCGGACTGATCCTCGAGTCGCCCGTGATCGACTGGCGCAGCGTGCTGCGCTTCCAGGCCAGGGAATCGGGCATGCGAGCGCCGCTGCCGGATCTGGCGATGAGCGCGCTGTCCGTTCCGTTCACCGCGCGGCTCAGCGGCGCGGAGAACGCGATCCCGTTCGACAGCCTCGACATGGTGGCGCGAGCCCATGAGCTGACGGTGCCGATCCTCATCCTGCACAGCGACGACGACGGATTCGTGCCGGCCGACGCATCGCATGCGCTCCAGCAGGCCCGCCCTGATCTCGTCACCATGCCGGCGTTCTCCGGTGCGCGGCACACCAAGATCTGGAACTACGACCAGATCGGCTGGAATGACGCCATCACCGGATGGCTCGCAGCCCGGGGATTCAGCGCTTCTGCCTGACCTGCTTCTTGGCTCGCATGAGCATGCCCGTCATCCCGCCGATCCGCAGCGGCGACACCGCTCTGGTGAGTCCGATCGACTGCGGGTAGTCATCGGGGATCGCCAGGACCTCGTCGGCGGTGAGACCGGTGATGCCCTGCACGAGGATGCTGGCGAAGCCACGCGTGGTCGGAGCCTCGGGCGGAGCCGTCGCGTGCATCGTGACCACGTCGTCGTTCACCTCGACATAGATGTAGACGGGGGACTGGCATTCTGCGACGCGCTCGCACATCTCGGGGTGGTTCGCGACCTCCTCGGAGACCTCGGGCAGTTCGTCCGAATACTCCAGCAGGAGCAGCAGGCGATCCGCCTCCGGGGTCTCGAGGAATCCGTCGCGGATCTCGGCGAGGGTGTCAGGAACTTCGCTCATGCTCATCCCTGCCATCCTTCCACGGTCAGAGGGATCCGGGCTCCGATCCGGTGACGATCGGAACGCGCACCGCGCTGCCCCACTCGGTCCAGGAGCCGTCGTAGTTGCGCACGTTCTCGAATCCGAGCAGGTGCTTGAGCACGAACCAGGTGTGGCTGGATCGCTCACCGATGCGGCAGTAGGCCACGACCTCGTCGCCGTCTGCGAGTCCGGCGCCGTCGCGGTAGATCGCGTCGAGCTCCGTGCGCGACCGGAAGCCGCCGTCCTCGGCGACGGCCTTCGCCCACGGCACGCTCTGAGCCGTGGGGATGTGTCCTGCGCGCAGAGCACCCTCGTCGGGGTACGCCGGCGCGGTGGTGCGCTCACCGCTGTATTCCTCAGGGGAGCGCACGTCGATCAGGGGGCTGCCGATGTGGGCGAGGACGTCTTCCTTGTAGGCCCGGATCGCCGAATCGTCGCGTTCCACGACGGGGTAGTCCGTCGGAGTGATCTGGGGCGCGTCGCGGGTGATCTCGCGACCCTCGCCGATCCAGCGGTCGCGCCCGCCATCGAGCAGTCGCACATCCTCGTGACCGAACAGCGAGAAGACCCAGAGCGCGTAGGCCGCCCACCAGTTGTTCTTGTCGCCGTAGATCACGACGGTGTCGTCGCGGGAGATCCCCTTGCTGCTGAGGAGTGTGGCGAATCCCTCGCCGTCGACGTAGTCGCGAACGACCGGGTCGTTGAGCTCGGTGTGCCAGTCGACCTTCACAGCGCCCGGGATGTGACCCGTCTCGTAGAGCAGCACGTCCTCGTCGGATTCGACCACGACCAGGCCGGGCGTGCCGAGGCGTGCAGCCAGCCACTCGGTGGTGACGAGCCGGCCGGGCTCGGCGTACTCGGCGAACTTCGATGAAGTGGTGTCGAACTCGATGGCCACAGGGATCTCCTCAGACGGTGAGCGGCGATGATGCAGGGGGTGACGGCGTAATGTGGAGCCGATACTTCGACGATAGATCCACGCCGTGCGCCCTGCACCCGATTCGTAAGACTTCGACACAGGTGCGCCCCCGACACAGGACCGTGATGACCGACACGCCCACCCGCACGGGCATCGTGCACCTGACCGATCGCCAGCCGACCGTGACCGGCCCAGAGATGCTCGCAAGCCTCGTTCCACCGCCGCAGTTCGACGGCGCGACGTTCGAGAGCTATCGCGCTGATGACGCGTACCCCTCGCAGGAGGAGGCCAAGGAGACGCTGATCCGCTTCGCCGGGAAGGGCGCTCCAGTGAAGCGGGGCGGCTTCTTCAGCCGGGCGAAGAAAGAACCGGAGGTGAAGCCGGGCGTGTATCTCGACGGAGGGTTCGGCGTCGGCAAGACGCACCTGCTCGCGTCGATCTATCACGCGATGCCTGCGCGCAGGAAGTACTTCGGGTCATTCATCGAGTACACGGCTCTGGTCGGTGCACTGGGATACAAGAACACCGTCGACCTGCTCAAAGGCGCCGACCTGCTCTGCATCGATGAGTTCGAGCTCGACGACCCGGGCGACACCATGGTGATGACACGCCTGATCGGCGAACTCGTGCCGACCGGCACCAGACTCGCTGCGACCTCGAACACGCCGCCGAACGCGCTGGGTGAAGGACGCTTCGCGGCTCAGGACTTCCTCCGTGAGATCCATGCGATGTCCGACAGCTTCCAGACGATCCGCATCGACGGCGTGGACTTCCGTCAGCGCGCACTCGACGGACACGCCGTGGTCAGCGACGACGACGTCTACGGTCGCGCGATCGAAGAGGGTGCGGGCAGCGGAACCGCATCCGACGACGCGTTCGCAGATGTGATCCGTCACCTCGCCCGCGTGCACCCCTCGCGCTACCTCCGCATCATCGCCGGGCTCGACCTCGTGGGCCTGCGCGATGTGCAGGTTCTGACCGATCAGTCCGAGGCGCTGCGCTTCGTCGCGTTCGTCGACCGTGTCTATGACGCGCAGATCCCCATCGTCGCCACCGGTGTGAGCCTCGATCAGGTGTTCGCGCAGGAGATGCTGAGCGGCGGATACCGCAAGAAGTACCTGCGTGCCATCTCCAGACTCAATGCACTTACACACGCGGATCGCAGTGTCGCGTAACGCGATGTTCACACGAGAGTCGTCTCTGTAACGCCACCGCAACAAACTTCACGCATACCGGAAATCGGGCCTCGTCACACTGAAGCTCTCAGTTTCCCGAATGTGAGGTTTGACTATGGATGCTCCAGGCAACATCTCCTGGGCGATCACCGCGACCGCCCTAGTACTGCTCATGACGCCCGGCGTCGCCTTCTTCTACGGCGGTCTGGTCAAGGCCAAGAGCGTCGTCAGCATGATGATGATGAGCTTCGGCTCGATCGGCCTCGTCGCCGTTCTGTGGATCCTCTTCGGATTCTCGATGAGCGCCGTCGACAGCCCCACCGCCTTCGCAGGCAACCCCTTCGCCGACATCGGCCTCTCCAGCCTCGCTTCCGGTGAGGGCTCGAACGTCGCACTTCTCGGAGTCGCATACGGTGCGACCTTCGCGATCATCACCGTCGCGCTGATCTCGGGCGCCATCGCCGACCGTGCGAAGTTCGGCAGCTGGCTGATCTTCGCAGGCGTCTTCGCCACGGTCGGATACTTCCCGGTCGCCGCATGGGTCTGGGGCGGCGGGTGGATCATGAACCTCGGAACCACGCTGTTCGGTGAGGACAGCGGCATCGGCGTCATCGACTACGCCGGTGGTACCGCTGTGCACATCAACGCGGGCGCTGCAGCACTGGCCCTCGCGATCGTCCTCGGCAAGCGCATCGGCTTCCAGAAGGGCATCCTCAAGCCGCACAACGTGCCGCTGACCCTCCTCGGTGCCGCGCTGCTGTGGTTCGGCTGGTTCGGCTTCAACGCCGGTGCCGAGTGGCTCGCAGAGGACATGGGCGGCGTCGGACTCATCGGTCTGAACACGCTCGGCGCAACCGCGGCCGCGATCCTCGGCTGGATCCTCATCGAGAAGATCAAGGACGGCAAGCCCACGTCGGTGGGCGCAGCGTCCGGTGCCGTCGCCGGTCTCGTCGCCATCACGCCCGCCTGCGCCAACCTGACCCCGGGCTGGTCGCTGCTCCTCGGTGCCGTCGCCGGTATCGTCTGCGCACTGGCGGTGGAGCTGAAGTTCCGCCTCGGCTTCGACGACTCGCTCGACGTCGTCGGCATCCACCTCGTCGGTGGCCTCATCGGAACTCTCTACCTCGGCTTCTTCGCCACCGGCACCGGCCTGTTCGTCGGCGGTGACGGTCGCCAGCTCGCTGTCCAGGTGATCGCCGCGCTCGGTGTCCTGATCTACTCCTTCGTCGTCGCCTTCATCATCGGCTTCGCGATCGAGAAGACGATCGGCTTCCGCGTCACCAGCGAAGACGAGATCGCCGGTGTCGACCAGGTCGTCCACGGCGAAGAGGGATACGCGCTGGCCGACGCCTGAACTGCCGTTAGGGTGACCGTGTGAGCAACTCGAACGGCATCCTGGCAAGACTCGCGGAGATCCTCTTCACAGCGCTGGGATCTGACCGGGCGTCTCGGACGAACAATCGTCCGAGACGCCCGGTCTCGCGTGTGCGCACCTCTGACGAGGTGCGCTCCGCTGCATCCGGCACGAATGATCCGCCGCGCGGAACGGGGACCGTGCGCATCGATCCCGACCGGATCCAGGCGCTCCGCATCGGCTACGCACCCGACCGGGACGGTGCGCCGGACGCCGGTGAGATCATCTGGACGTGGGTGCCGTACGAGGAGAACGACGGCAGGGGCAAAGACCGACCGGTGCTCGTGATCGGTCGCGAATCCGCCGATCGCGTGTATGCGGTGCGGATGACGAGCAAGGCCCATGACGGCGATCGTGACTACCTGTCGATCGGTTCCGGAGCCTGGGACTCGCAGGGGCGGGAATCCTGGGTCGACATCGAGCAGCTCTACAGCGTGCACGAGACCGGGCTGCGCCGTGAGGCCGCGGTGCTCGACCGGTCACGCTACGGTCGGGTCGCCTCCGCGCTCACGCGGCGATACGGCTGGGCGAGCGCCTGAGCACCTGACTCCTGCAATCCGTTCGGCGAACCGCTGCGAACCATCTGTGAGTCGCAGCACGCGACGACACCACAGGAGGAATCATGCGTTTCATCCCCACCAAGGTCCACGGAATTCTCGACTACGTCGTCGGCGTGGCGCTGATCGCTGCTCCGTGGCTGTTCGGCTTCGCGAGCGTCGGCGGCCCCGCCGTGATCATCCCGATCGTGCTCGGCGTCGGACTCATCGTCTACAGTCTGTTCACGAAGTACGAGTGGGGCCCCTTCGGCTTCATCCCGATGCCCGTCCACCTCGTCTTCGACATCGTCGCGAGCCTCTTCCTGGCGCTGTCGCCCTGGATCTTCGGGTTCTCGACCGAGGCGCCCAACGTGTGGGTCCCGCACGTGGTGGTGGGTGTCGCCGTGATCGTCGTCGTGCTGTTCTCGCAGCCCCAGCCCGCGAGCGTCAAGGCCACCGCTCGCGCCTGATCCCTCAGAACTCTGAAGCCCCGCACGGAACGTCGGCCCCGTGCGGGGCTTCAGTTCTGCAGCGACGCGCTCACCCAGCGTGCGTACAGCTGCCAGGGATCACCAGCCGCGCGAAGCCCCGCGATGTGGGAGGAGAGAACAGGGGTGAGCGTGAACCACTCGCCCCCTTCTCGGGCCTCCGCGAACTCCCGGTGCCTCGCCTGCTCCACATCCCGACCCCCACGCTCGAAGGCCAGGAGCTCTTCGTGACGGATGCTGGAGAGGCGCTGACGGGGACGACGGCTGGTGCCGATCTTCACTCGGCGGTCGTAGCGGATGTAGTAGACGACCTCGATCACCGGCCGCGGCAGTCCCGGATCCGGCGAGTCCCCGTATCGCCATCCGCACCACGCGCACATCAGAGCGGCACCCACGCGCACCGCATCCGCGTGGCCGCACAGCGAGCAGGGGGTGGGGAGCTGGATGGCCGGCACGGTCGGCACGTTACCGGCATCCACCGACGTCAGACCTCGCCTCTACGCCTCTTCAATCCGCGGGGCACCCAGTTCCACCAGGTGAAGTGGTGATCGCCCTGCTCGATGTCGAACACCTGTCCGCACACGGTGCACTCGCAGAGGTAGGTCATCGACCAGCCGGGTTCACTCGTGGAGAGGATCCGGATGTGCCCGTGCGCTTCCTCCTTGCGCGGGTCGTGCGTGAGCAGGCCAGGGTAGACGGCGCACCAGCACTTCCCGTCGCGATACTGCTCGAGCTTGAGGAGTGCGTGCTCGAGGTTGGCGTTGTTCGAATAGACCATCCCACCCAGATCGAGCCTCGTCGCCTCACGCCTGAGCTGAGGGAGGGCCCCGACAAGAGGGTCGAGAGTCTCGGCATCTCTGGAGTGGATCGTCTCCCACACTGCGTGCATCACGCGGCTGCGGTCGTCGGAGAGGAAATCGTCCAGCAGGGTCGTCACTCCGTCAGGCTAACAATGCGTGCCCGGACCGCACTGTCTTGACGTCGTCCGCAGCGCGCAGTCAGCGGGGGACGACGAGCGGAGTGCCAGTGTGCGGGTCGGGGATGATGCTGCAGCTGAGCCCGAACACCTCTTCGACACGGTCACCTGTCACGATCGACGCAGGGTCGCCGGAAGCCACGATGCGGCCGTCGCGCATCATGATCATGTGATCGGCGAATCGGGCCGCCTGGTTGAGATCGTGGAGCACGGCGACGATCGTGCGCCCCTCCCCGTGCAGTTCGTGGAATAGGCGCAGCAGATCGTACTGGTGCGCGATGTCGAGGAAGGTCGTCGGCTCGTCGAGAAGCATGGTGGGCGACTCCTGTGCGAGCAGCATCGCCACCCACACGCGCTGGCGCTGTCCACCCGACAGCTCGTCGACCAGGCGCCCGGAGAGGTCTGTCGTCCCCGTGGCGGCGAGCGCTGCCGCTACCGCTGACTGATCGCGGTGCGACCACTGGCGCAGGATCGTCTGGTGCGGGTGCCTCCCACGCGCCACCAGGTCGGAGACCCGGATGCCGTCGGGAGCGATGGACGTCTGCGGCAGAAGGCCGAGACGCCGGGCGACCTCCCTGGTGGGCAGCTCGGTGATCGCCCGACCGTCGAGCAGCACCTGTCCCGTCCGGGGCTTCAGCAGGCGGGCGAAGGCGCGCAGCAGCGTCGACTTGCCGCACGCGTTCGGTCCGACGATGACCGTGAACGATCCGGTGGGGATGTCGACCCCGAGATGCTCGGAGACGACGCGGCCGTCGTATCCGATCGTGAGGTCGTCTGCGCGCAGCCGCGCAGCGCTGTCGATGTCGATGTCGATGATGGTCATCGTCTTCTCGCTTCCTGAATGAGCAGCCAGACCAGGTAGAGGCCGCCGAGGCACACCGTGATGATGCCGACCGGGATCTGGGTGGGTGCGAACAGTCGTTGCGCCAGGACGTCACTGGCGATCAGCAGAAGTGCTCCGACGGCTGCGGATGCTGTGAGTGTCACGCTCGCTGAGCCGGTCAGACGTCGTGCGACCTGCGGGGCGGCCAGAGAGATGAAGGCGATCGGTCCCGCCATGGCGGTGACGGCGGCGGTGAGGCAGACGCCGAGGACGATGAGCATCAGACGGGTGCCGCCGGTTCGAACGCCGAGGGCAGATGCCGTGTCGTCGCCCAGTTCGAGCAGGTGCATCCGATCCGCCATCGTCGCCACCGCCACCCCGATGGGAATGATCACGCACGCGGCGATCGAGACCTGCTCGGCGGTGATGACGTTGAGGGAGCCGGCGCCCCAGGCGCTGGCGAGCATCGCGATCCGCAGATCCGCGTTGAGGACGATCCAGGTGTTGACGGATGCCAGCATCGAGGCGACTCCGATGCCGACGATGATCAGCCGGAAACCCGTGAATCCCCGTCGGAATGCGAGGAGGTACACGAGCAGAGCCGTCGTGGCGCCGCCGACGAGAGCAGCTGCTGCGGTCGAGGCGACACTGATACCCGTCGTGGTGATCACGATCAGCGCGCCGGTGTAGGCGCCGGCATCGAATCCGATGACGTCGGGACTGCCCAGCGGGTTGCGGGTGAGCGACTGGAAGATCGCGCCGCCCATGCCCAGGGCGACGCCGAACACCAGTGCTGCGAGCACACGGGGCAGTCGCCATTCGATGATCACGAGTTCAGCGCGTGGTTCGCCGAGACCGAGCAACGTCAGGAGCACCTCGCCGGGGGAGAAGGCGACATCGCCGAGGGTCAGGGCGAAGACACCCAGGGCTGCGGCGGCCAGGAGCGCGAGCACGGCGACGATCGTCGCACGCACGCCGATCCGTCGCGAGAACACGGACGTACGCGGTGTGAAGACCCGTCGGCCGGCATCGACCGCGACGGGCGAGGTCAGAAGAGCGGTCACAGTCCGCTCACCTTCCGCCGACGCACGAGTGCGATGAGCACGGGGGCGCCGATCAGCGCCGTCATCACCGACACCGGAAGCTCTCCGGTGCGGAGTACCGATCGCCCGACGACGTCGGCGGTGAGCAGCAGCAGCGGGGCGGCGAACAGCGTGCCGAGGAGGATCCACCCCTGATGGGAGCCGACGAACCAGCGCACGGCGTGCGGAACCATCAGACCCACGAAGGCGATCGGTCCGGCTGCCGCGGTGGCTGCACCGCACAGCAGAGTCACGGCGACGATCGAGAGCGTCCGGGTCAGGACGACCCGCGATCCGAGAGCCGTCGCGAGGTCGTCGCCGAGCGCGAGCGCGTTGAGGGAGGGCGCAAGGCAGAAGGCGAGTAGGAGGCCGACGAGCAGGAACGGGATCACAGTGAAGACGTCAGGAGTGAGGGCGGTCAGCGATCCGGCGTTCCAGGTGCGGATCGCGTCGAAGGCCCGGGGGTCGAGCAGTCCGACCGCCGCCACGACACCGCCCATCACGGCGCCGAGAGCTACGCCGGCGAGGGTCATCCGCATCGGATCCGGCGCCGTGCGACCGGCGGATCCGATCAGGTAGACGAGGACGGTCGCGACGATGACTCCGGCGAACGAGAACCAGATGTATCCGCTGGCCGCGCTGAGTCCGAAGAATGCGACCCCGATCGTGACGCCGAGGCTCGCGCCGGCATTCACGCCGAGGATGCCGGGGTCGGCGAGCGGGTTGCGCGTGAAGCCCTGGATCAATGCCCCGGCGATGCCGAGTGCGGCGCCCACGGCGAGACCGATCAGCGTGCGCGGGATGCGCATGCCCTGGACGATCGCTCCGGGGTCGCCCTCACCCGTGGTGAGCCCGCTCCAGACCTCGTCGACGCCGATGCGCTGCGAGCCGGAGAAGATGCTGGCGGTGCAGACGATCACCAGTGCGATGGCGAGGAGGACGATCACCAGGCCCCGGCGCGAGGCTGAGACCCGGGGTGTCTGCTCCTCCGTGAGAACGTCGGTCATGAGTCGGCGGTCACAGGCCCAGCTTCTCGAGCTCGGCCTCGTACGCTTCCTCGATATCCTCTGTGGGACGGGTGTCGTCATCCCACATCGCCATGAGGCGTGCGTGGGTGCCTTCATCGAGCGAGTCGTAGCGCTCCCGCCACGCCTCGGCGTTCTCCGTCCAGTACCCGATCACCTTGTACGCAGACGCGGGCAGCTTGAGTTGGTGGCGCAGATGCTTGCGGACGCCTCGGGTCGCCTTCGTCTCTCCTGCGACCCAGACATAGCCAGGGCCGCTCGGAAGCTCGGACGCACGGAGGATCTCCTCGATACGCGTGGGCGCGTGGCCGTTGCCGCCGTGCACCCAATGCAACTCGACGCCGTCGGCCGGACGGATGTCGAGCTCGTCCTCCGGGGAGGAGACCTCGAGGACGACCCGGGTGCGGACGCCGGCGGGAGCGTTCTCGGCGAGGCGCGCGGCAGCGGGCAGCCCGGTCGCATCGGCGATCAGCAGCTGCCACTCGATCTCGGACGGCGGATCGTAGAGTCCTTTCGGGGTGTTCACCCCCACGACGTCGCCGGGGCGGGCGTTCAGCGCCCAGGCTGCCGCGACGCCGCCGTCGTGCACGACGAAGTCGATCGTCAGCTCGGCGGCTTCGGCATCCCATCCGCGAACCGTGTAGGTGCGCATCGGAGCCGGTTCGACGCCGTCGGCGAAGTCCCAATAGCCGTCTTCTGTAGGGAACGGGAGATTCGGCTCGTGCTGCCCTTCAGCGGGGAAGAAGACACGGAAGTACTCGTCTCCGACCCCGGTGGAGACGAATCCGTCGAGCCCCTCACCTCCGAAAACGATGCGGACCATGCCGGGGCTCAGACGCTGCACGCGCTCGACGACGATCCGGTGGATCAGATTGACGGTCATCCGAGAAGCGCCTTCTCGACCACGGTCAGGAACGCGTCCATGCCGCTGGGGGAGCCGTAGATCATCTCGTAGTTGTAGGGGTGATAGGCGCCGCCCTGGACGAAGGGCAGGTCCTGCCAGAGCTGATTCTGCTTCAGCGCGTCGTCGTGCTCGATCCAGACGGTGCCGTCTTCGTCCGCACCTGTGAAGACGACATCCACGCCGTCCAGCTGCCCGACCTGCTCGGGGCTGAGCCTCGCATAGTCATCGCTCGCCGGGAGGCCGTCTTCGGTGGCGTTCATGAGCTCGTGCATCTCGAGGCCGAGGTCGGCGAACACCAGGCAGGGGACGCCGTAGCAGGATGTCGTGACGTGGCCCTCGAAGTAGCCGACGTCGGCGACCACGGGGTGGATGTCGGCAGCGTCGAGACGAGCCCTGATGTCGGCGACGCGCTCTTCGTACTGATCGACCCAGGCCCGCCACTGATCCTGTCGTCCGAGGTCTTCGGCAGCCTGAGCCACCACATCCCGCCAGTCACCACCGTCGAACGCGTTGTACGTGTAGGTGGGAGCGATCTTCTGCAGCTTGCCGTCGAGGTCCTCCTCATAGCCGAGGCCGTTGAGGATGAAGTCCGGCTCCGCCTCGAGCACGGCCTCGAGGTTGAATTCGGGGAAATTGCCGAAGGTGTCGAGCCCCTCGAGCTCTTCCTGGGGGAAGAAGTCGGGGAACGATGTGAAGTCGTCGCGGATCGGCTGGGTGTCTGCGAGCTCGAAGCCGAGGGTGATGAGGATGTCGAGGTCGGTCGTGTAGAAGCCGAGCGCGGACCGCGGTTCGGCGGGGATCGTGATGTCGACGCCTGCGGGCGTGGTCAGCTCGACGGTTCGCCCCTCCTCAGAGGAGCCGGCGGCGGTCGAGCCGGCGCAGGAGGTGAGCAGGAGTCCGGTCGCGGCGAGCGCGACGAGAGAGAGGGGTGTGGAGCGCATGGATCGTCTTCCAGGTGTGGATTCGGGAGGCGCCGAAGAAGTTAGCTAAGGCTTGGCTTACCAAGTATGGATCGCCCGTGTGTCGCGCAGGTGCCAGTCCGTGTCGCGCTCAGGCCGACTTCTTCGTGGCGTCGTTCCGCACTGAGGCGAATTCGCCCGGCGTGCGTCCGAGTTCTCGCCGGAACGCCTGCACGAACGCGCTCGGTGTCGCATAGCCCGATCGCCGGCTGACATACGCGACGGTGTGGTCGGCCGCGAGCCATTCGATGGCGCGGCGCATGCGCGCGCGAGTGCGCCAGGTCGAGAAGCTCATGCCGGTCTCTGCCGCGAAGAGACGAGACAGGTTGCGGGCGCTCGCGCCCACGTGACGACCCCAGTCCTCGAGCGACCTGTCGTCGGATGGGTCGGAGAGCAGAGTCTCGGCGACTCGTCGCGTCCGCATGTCGCGGGGGAGAGGGAGGTCGACCGTCGACACCTCGACGGGTTCGAGGAGGCTCAGGGCCAGCTCTTCGGCATGCAGACGCGGGGAAGCCGAAAGGTAGGGGGAGGCTTCGAGGCGATCGAGAACCGCGCGCACCACTTCGGGCATGGCCACCGCGGTCGTCCGCCTCGCGATGGGAGGGATGTCGGCGGTGATGAAGGTGCAGCGGAAGGTCGTTCCTGCGGCAGCGACCACGCGATGGGTCACCCCGGCGGGGATCCAGAGGCCGAGCGATCCGGGGATGGCGAAGTAGCCGTCGTCCGTGTCGGCGGTCAGGCCCCCGCGTGCTCCCCAGAGCAGCTCATGACGGTCTTCGTGGGAATGGGCTCCCCATTCGCTGTGGTCCGACAGTACGAATGAGTTCGTGTCTATGCGCCAGACTTCCGAATCTGCAGGGTGCTGTCCGATCAGCGACATCGCTCCCCATCTGTCGTCCCGCGGCATGGTTAGGTGACCCTAACTTAGCATGTGGGCGTGCTGCGGTCGGAGTCCTGCCACTCGAGAGGTGCCGGTGATCGCCGCGCGGCGTCGGCGCAACCGGTGAGGAAGGAGGCCATCACGCGAGGGGACTCGACGCAGTCGACCTGCAGCAGCGCCATTCCGACGCGGAACGGTGCCCCGACCGGTCCTGGGGTACCTATCGGGACACCTAACCGGCTTCGCTGGGGAACTCCACCGGCTCAAGGCCGTGTTTTGTATGGCCACGGCCCAACGTATCGCCAATACATCGGTGTATCTAGTGGTTGCGGATACGCGGCGATTCGAGGGCCATCTCAGGGGCCCGGCCGACCTCGAACCTCCTGGTGGTGACCACGCACCGGTCCGAGCCACCGTGTTTCGTCCCACCTAGGGTACGCCCGGGAATCGGCATCCGCCATGGGATGTGATGTTGCGCCGATCGGACGTAGCATCGCGCTCGAGAGCGTTCATCGGCCATGGTCTGGGGACCGCATCGATGACGCTCCGGTCGAGGGGCTCTTCCTCATCAGGGTCGCGCGACCCGGAGAGAGAGTCCCTCCGCTGTGCGATCTCCTCCGCTCGAACGCGATCGACCACGATGCCCACCCTGACCTCGCACGAAGAAGCCCCATCAGGCTTTCTTTCCCTGATGGGGCTTCGTTTCTGTGGGCGATACCGGACTCGAACCGATGACCTCTTCCGTGTGAAGGAAGCGCGCTACCAACTGCGCCAATCGCCCATACCTGTGGGGTACGTCAACCGATACTACCCGACGGTCGGAGGCGAAGTTGACCACCCTGAGAGACACGCGCGAGATTCGGTTTCGGTTTGGACAGTCGCCGATCATCGGCTAATGTTTCATAAGTGCCCGGGACAACAACCGGGAACAACGCGGATGTAGCGCAGTTGGTAGCGCACAACCTTGCCAAGGTTGGGGTCGCGAGTTCGAGTCTCGTCATCCGCTCAAGTGCAGGGGCCTTCTTCGGAAGGCCTTCCGCACGTGGGGTCAATCCACACGGTGGCGTGGCCGAGCGGCTAGGCACCGGCCTGCAAAGCCGTTTACACGGGTTCGAATCCCGTCGCCACCTCAGTAACTGAATAGCCCGAACGGGCGCGATTGGCGCAGCGGTAGCGCGCTTCCCTGACACGGAAGAGGTCACTGGTTCGATCCCAGTATCGCGCACAGAGAAACCCCCGGTTTTCCGGGGGTTTTTTGTTTGTGCGGGGAGCTCTCGATGAATGAGGCAGCGACGAGATCGTTTACTCGGCAGTGATGAGCGTCGGAGCAGGGTCCTCCAGCCCACTCCGTAGCTCCACCCGTGTCCACGCGACGGGAGCATCGCTGAAGATCGGTTCGAGAACGTCCCACATCGACTCCGCGTCATCTCCGACGAAGTAGAGCTCGTAGCCGTACGCGCCGACATCGTTGCCGTCGATCATCCCGGCATTCGCCTCTGCGAGGGCCTCGTCGGCTTTCATCTCGGTGTCGAGAAGGGCGTCCATGAGATTCCCGTCGAACTTCTCGGGACGGTCCTCGAACATCACAACGACCCACGCATGGGTGCTGCCAATCGCGGCGATTGGGGGCGCTGCGTCCGACGGCTCAGACTCGTTGACTTGCCGGTCCGCCGCGCATCCGGCGAGAAGCACCAGCGGGATCGTGAGAGCGAGCGCGGTCTGAGCACCGGCGGAGAAGCGACGACGTGGCACAACGCAATCATGTCAGTCGACCAGGCGGTTCGGCATGCCACTGAGCGTTCTCGGGCGTCAGCCGGCGCGACGAATCGGCCGTACTGCAATCAGGAGGTCGGCTGTGACGACCGCTTGACGACGTCGTATGCCGCGAGCGCCGCCTTGCGGGTGGCAGCGAGATCGACGATCGGCTCTGACGGAGCATCCGATGCCCATTGGGAGATGTACAGACCCTGCGGATCGAACTTCTTGGCCTGAAGCTCGGGGTTGAAGACCCGGAAGTACGGCGCAGCGTCCGCTCCGGATCCCGCAACCCACTGCCAGTTGAAGGGATTGCTCGCACCGTCGGCGTCGACGAGGGTGTCCCAGAACCACTCCTCGCCGCGGCGCCAGTCGATGAGCAGGTTCTTCACGAGGAACGACGCCGTCACCATGCGCACCCGATTGTGCATGAAGCCGGTGTGCCAGAGTTCCCGCATTCCGGCATCCACCAGCGGGATGCCGGTGTCGCCGTGCTGCCACGCCTCGAGCTGCGCCGGATCGAGCGGCGGCCACGGGAACGCGTCGTACTGTCGGCGCAGATTGACGGTCGCCAGATCCGGCGAGTGGAACGTCGTATGCCAGGCGAACTCGCGCCAGCCGAGCTCCGAGAGGAAACCTGCGGCGCCGTGTGCGTCGACTGCCTCATGCCAGACGGTGAACGGGCTGAGCTCGCCCCAGCGCAGGCGAGGCGAGAGAAGGGAAGTGGCACCGGCCGATGGCTCGTCGCGGGCGCGGTCGTACGACCCGATGTCCTCGTGCAGGAAGGCGTGCAGGCGAGCGCGCGCTGCGGGCTCGCCGGGCTCCCAGGTCTCGCGCAGTCCGCCGGCCCAGTCCGGGCGGGTGGGCAGCAGGTTCCAGTCATCGAGATCGTCTGAGGCCGGCGCGCTGGCGACTCCGTCGAGGCTTCGCGGCGCGGGGAGTGGCGCACGCGGCGTGGGGAGCGCGAGGCAGGCGCGCCAGAAGGGTGTGAACACCGAGAAGTGCGTGCCGCTGCCGGTCTTCACGGTCCATGGCTCGTGCAGCAGCGAAGCCTGGAACGACGTCACCTCGAGCCCGTCGGCGCGCAGCGAGGTCTTGAGTGCCGAGTCGACATCCCGCTCCGGGCCGCCGTAGCGACGGTTCCAGAACACCGCCGTGGCCCCGGTATCGGTGACGGTTTCACGCACGACGCGCTCGGCGGGACCGCGCCGGAGGACCAGCGACGCCCCCAGCTCGCGCAGGCGTTCACTCAGAGAGGCGAGCGAATGGTGCAGCCACCAGCGGGCGGCTCCACCCAGCGGACGGATGCCGGGCGATTCCTCGTCGAGGACGAAGAGCACCACGATGGGCTCATCACGATCGATTGCGGCCCGCAACGCCGGGTTGTCAGCGAGTCGGAGGTCGTCGCGGAGCCAGACGAGCGAGGGAGAGGCCATGTCTCCATTCTCACTCGCTCCACGGAATCGGCGGGCGGGGGTTGCCTGCGGGCTGTCTCAGCGGGTACGACGGCGCCCGCGACCCGCCCGAACAGGGGTCGGAGCCGTAGACCACAGCGCCCAGAGCACGAGCAGCGGCTGGAGGAACAGTCGCCCGAACCGGCGAGCTTCGGTGTCCAGCCCCGGTGTCGAGCGATGCGTGTGCCATTGGTGCACGTTGCCGGGGAAGACGGCGATGAAGAACGCGGCCGTCGCGATGCCCATGCGGCGCCGCTCGTGGGGGAGGGCGAGCAGCCCCGCCGCGAGCGCGACCTCTGCCGCGCCGGAGGCGATCACGATCGTGTCCTTGTCCAGGCGAGTGAGCGTCGTCGCCCAATCGGGCACCACCACGCGGAACCCGCGAGTGCTGACGAAGTGGATGACGCCGATCGAGCCCAGTGCGAGGGCGAGGATCCAGCGCGCGAGTGCTCTGACCATCCGCTCACGCTACCTCGGCTCACTCCTCTTCGAGGGTGCGGGCCGCCTCCCAATCACGGAATCCGTCGGCGATCTCCGGGGAACGGGTGTGGTGGAGGTAGTGCTCGCCGTCGATCGGTACGACGGTGCCGTCGTCCGCTGCCGCCGCCTGGCGCTCGTGCAGCGGGGTCCAGTCCGGGTTCTTCGCATTGTCCGCCTGCACGAACAGGAGGAGCGGGATGCTGGCCGGGAACGCAGTGCCGGCCGCATCCGCGAAGTTCGTCCTGATGTGCGCCATCTCGTTCAGATACGTGGGAGCGAGCGAGGTCCGGTGGCTGATCAGCGACATCTGCTCTCGAGCCTCGTCGGTATACGGGGCGTCGTCGAGGCCATCTCCTACGAGACTCGCGGCGAGCCGGATGAGCCCCAGACTCTTCGCCGCGCCCAACAGGCCGGTGGGGAACTCCGCGTCCATGTTGGGCTGCCCTGGCACACTGGTGTCGATGCCGACGAACGCCGTCACTTCATCCGGATATCGGTCGGCATACTCGATGGCGTAGAGCCCGGCGATCGAATGCCCCATCAGCACGTACTCGTCGACCTCGAGCGCCTGGAGAGCCTCGTGGAGCTCGCCGACGATGTTCGCCGTGGTCCTGTCGGTGTCGGTGCCGTCGCTCAGGCCGTATCCGAACGGTTCGACGACGATCACCCGGTGATCCGTCGCGAGTTCGGACACCAACGGCTCGAAGTCGAGCACAGGTGAGGCCGTGCCGAAGCCCGGCAGGAACACGATGTCCGTCGCACCCTCTCCCGTGATGAGGACGTTCATCTCCCGGCCGTCGACCGACACCAGACGCCCATAGGGTTCGATCCGATCCTGCTCGATGGCCGTGGCCACCGCATCGACGACCGTCGTGGTGGTGAGGCCGATCGTGACGACGGCGCCGATCGCGGTCAGCGCGACAAGGGCTCTCCTGATGGATCTGCGCACGATGGCCTTCCCGGCACACGCGGATATCGGAAGGAACGCGCGCCTGCTCTCCAGCCTGACGAACGCGGAGTGCCTGCGCGTCAGCCCTCGGCAGACACCCGCGTACCGCGTCTGCGGTATGCGGATGTCATCCGGCAGGACGATCCGGGGGACGCCGACACACGGAATACTGGAGGTATGCCGACGATCCGTGAATCTCGCGACGGGTTTCGGCCGAATGATGTCGTGGTCGTCGCGCTGATCGTGGTCTTCGCGGTTCTGCCGTTCCCCGATGAGTCCTTCCGGGCGCGAGGCCTTCTCCTCGCGCCGGCGCTCGTCCCCGCCGCGGCCATGCCTTTCCGTCGTCGCTGGCCGCTCGCGGTGCTGGCGATCTGTCTGGTCTGCGCCGTCGCGTCCGCGGCAGCGGGCACCATCTCTCCGAGCGCGCTCGTCGCCGCGGCCTTCGGCTGCTACGCGGCGATCGATCGACGAGGCCGCGGCATCGGACTGATCGCGGTCGGAGCTTCCGCCGTCGTCGCATTCCTCTCGAACGGCTGGGCGCTCGCGGGGGATCTCCTCGACTCGACCGCGCTGCAGTTCGTCCTGCTCCTGGCCCTCGGCGGCGCGCTCGGCGACGCCGCCAGGTCACGCCGAGAGTTCGCTGCCGCGATGACCGAGCGCGCGGAGCGTGCCGAGCGGACTCGCGATGACGAGGCACGCAGACGTGTCGCCGAGGAACGGGTGCGCATCGCCAGGGACCTCCACGATGTCGTGGCCCACCAGATCGCCGTGATCAGCCTGAATGCCGGTGTCGCCTCCTCGGCGCTCGACACCAGGCCGGAGCGCGCCAGAGAGGCACTCACCACGGTGCGCAGCGCATCTCGCACCGTGCTCAGCGATATCGGAGGCCTCATGTCGCTGCTCCGCTCTGACGCACCCGACGACCACGATGAGCTCCGTCCGCAGCGCGGCCTGGCGGATCTCGACACCCTCGTCGAGAGATTCCGGCGCGGCGGTCTCCGCGTCGACCTTCGGCGACACGACGACGGATTCGCCCTCTCGCCGACGAGTGACCACGTCGCGTATCTGGTGCTGCAGGAGGCGCTCACGAACGCCCACAAACACGGCCTCGGGGGCACCGCGACGGTCGCGTTGCGCATCGAGAGCGCGGCCCTGCACGTGACGGTCGTGAACCCGAGCAGAGCCGTCTCACCCGCTTCGCAGAGCCCCGGCAACGGGCTCCGCGGCATCCAGGAGCGACTCGGAGCGGTGCGCGGAGCCGCACACTTCGGCAGCGACCGAGGGGTCTTCTCACTCGAGGCGTGGATCCCGGTCGAGAGCGTCGAGGCGCCATGACCGTCTCGGTGCTCGTGGCAGACGACCAGCCGCTCGTGCGACACGCTGTGCGGGACATCCTCATCGACGGTGGCCTCGTGGTCGCGGGTGAGGCATCGAACGGACTCGATGCGGTGCGTCTGGCCAAGACGACCGCACCCGACGTCGTGCTCATGGACATCAGGATGCCGGAGCTGGACGGCATCGCCGCCACAGCGCTCATCCGCGACCAGAACGACGCTGCCGATCAGCCGCGGGTTCTGATCCTGACCACCTTCGAAGAGGACGAGAACGTGGTCGGGGCACTTCGCGCAGGTGCCAGCGGCTTCATCGGCAAGGCTGCGGAACCCGAGGAGATCGTCCGCGCGGTGCGGATAGTCCACGGGGGAGAGGCCCTGCTGTCGTCGACCGCGACGCGCGCCCTGATCGCTCGCTCGGTCCGGCGCAGCGGACCGTACCCCGCCGCGCGATGGACCACCGCCCTCGCTCTCCTGACCCCGCGCGAGCGCGAGGTGCTGACGCTCGTCGCCGAGGGGCTCCCGAACACGGAGATCGCTGCGAGACTCACGATCTCGCCGCACACCGCGAAGACCCACGTGAATCGGATCATGGCGAAGGTCGACGCTCGCGACCGGGCCCAGCTCGTCATCCTGGCTTACGAGTCGGGGATGGTCGTCGCCGGAGCCTGAGCGGAGCGGTCCGGTGCGCGGCTCTGCGCCACACTGGGAGCCATGACCATCCTGCGCATCAGCATCCTGTTCGTGCTCGCCGCCGTCGCCGAGATCGGCGGGGCCTGGCTGATCTGGCAGGCGGTCAAAGAGAATCGAGGGTGGCTGTTCGCGGTGCTCGGCGTCATGGCGCTCGGCGCCTACGGCTTCATCGCGGCGCTCCAGCCGGATGCGAACTTCGGACGAGTGCTGGCCTCGTACGGCGGCGTGTTCATCGCAGGTTCGCTGGCCTGGGGGATCATCGTCGACGGCTTCAAGCCGACGATCTGGGACTGGGTCGGATCCGCCATCGCGCTCGTCGGAGCGGCGATCATCATCCTGGCACCGACAGCGGCGAACACGGCCGAGACGGTGTCGTAGCGGTCAATCGCCCCCGGGCATGCGAGTAGCCTAGATCCAGACCCAGATGGAGTGTGCAGTGCCTGAAAATGCTCAGCCGAAAGACGGCTTCGCCCTGTTCTCTGACCGTTCAGTCGTCGCGATGCGCGTCAACGGAACCCTCAAGGACCTCGCCGCGACAGTGACCGACGCCGACGAGGTCGAGCCGGTCACGATCGACAGCCCCGACGGGTTGAACATCCTCCGTCACTCGGCGGCTCACGTGCTCGCGCAGGCGGTGCAGCGGATCAACCCGCAGGCGAACCTCGGCATCGGCCCGCCCATCACGGACGGCTTCTACTACGACTTCGGCGTCGACACCCCGTTCACGCCCGAGGACATCAAGGCCATCACGAAAGAGATGCAGCGCATCGTCCGGGAGGGTCAGCGCTTCGTGCGCCGCGTCGTCACCGACGACGAGGCTCGTGCAGAGCTCGCCGACGAGCCGTTCAAGCTCGAGCTCATCGGCCTCAAGGGCGGCAAAGAAGCAGCCGAAGGTGCATCGGTCGAGGTCGGCGAGGGCGAGCTGACGATCTACGACAACACGACGCGCGACGGCGAGGTGGTCTGGAAGGACCTCTGCCGCGGCCCGCATCTGCCCAACACCCGCATGATCGGCAACGGCTGGGATCTCACCCGCATCGCCGCCGCGTATTGGAGGGGCAGCGAGAAGAACCCGCAGCTGCAGCGCATCTACGGCACGGCGTGGCCGTCGAAGGACGAACTGCGCGAGTACCAGCACCGTCTCGAGGAGGCCGCCAAGCGCGACCACCGGCGCCTCGGCAAGGAGCTCGACCTGTTCTCCTTCCCCGAGGAGATCGGCTCGGGTCTCTCGGTCTGGCACCCGCGCGGCGGAGTCGTCCGCGGCGAGATGGAGCAGCACGCGCGCAAGCGCCACATCGAGGGCGGATACACGTATGTGTACACCCCGCACATCTCGAAGGAAGACCTCTTCCTCACCTCGAACCACCTCGTCACGTACAAGGAGGGCATGTACCCGCCGATCGTCATGGACGAGGAGCGCGACGACGAGGGCAACATCACCAAGCAGGGCCAGGACTACTACCTGAAGCCCATGAACTGCCCGATGCACATCCTGATCTACAAGGAGCGTGCGCGCAGCTACCGTGACCTGCCGCTGCGGTTCGCCGAGAACGGCACCGTCTACCGCAACGAGCTCTCGGGCGCGCTGCACGGACTCACCCGCGTGCGCGGCTTCACCCAGGACGACTCGCACCTCTTCGTCACGCCCGATCAGCTCGAGGCGGAGGTCTCGAAGGTCCTCGAGTTCATCCTGTCGATGCTGCGCGATTTCGGTCTCACCGACTTCGAGCTCGAGCTGTCGATGAAGGACGACGAGAAGTCCAAGTGGATCGGCTCCGACGAGTTCTGGGAGTCGTCGACGGACGCCCTGCGTCGTGTCGCCGTGGCATCCGGGCTCAAGCTCACGGAGGTCCCCGGTGAGGCGGCATTCTACGGACCGAAGATCGACCTGAAGACGCGCGACGCGATCGGCCGCACCTGGCAGCTGTCGACCGTGCAGGTCGACCCGAACCTGCCCGAGCGCTTCGAACTCGAGTACATGGACAAGGACGGGCAGAAGAAGCGTCCGATCATGATCCACCGTGCCCTGTTCGGCTCGATCGAGCGGTTCTTCGCCATTCTGCTCGAGCACTATGCGGGCGACTTCCCCGTGTGGCTGTCTCCCGTGCAGGTCGTGGGCATCCCCGTGGCCGACGAATTCGCCGACTACCTGGGCGAGATCGTCCAGACGCTCCGTGCACAGGGCGTGCGCGCCGAGCTCGACGACTCCGACGACCGGATGCAGAAGAAGATCCGCACGCACACGACCGGCAAGGTCCCGCTGCTGCTGATCGCGGGGGAGAAGGACCGCGACGCGGGCACCGTCTCGTTCCGCTACCGCGACGGCACGCAGGAGAACGGCGTGCCGATCTCCGATGCCGTGTCGCGCATCCGTGCCGCGATCGATGCGCACACGCTCGTGCAGACGGCAGGGGATCTGGCGTGACGACCCCCTCCGAGCCGTGGGAGGACGCCGGCGAGTTCGCCGGTGTCCCCGACGAGTTCCAGCGGCTGTGGACTCCGCACCGGATGGCGTACATCCAGGCGGGCCCCGAGCCGTTGCGCGAGGAGTGCCCGTTCTGTGAGGCGCCGAAGTTCCCGGATGCCGAGCGGCTGATCGTCGCCCGGGGTGAGACGGCCTACGTGCTGCTCAACCTTTTCCCGTACAACTCGGGGCACCTCCTGGTCTGCCCGTACCGCCATATCGGCACCTACGACCAGGCCACGCCAGAAGAGGTCGCCGAGATCGGCGTGCTGACCCAGATCGGAATGCGTGTGCTGCGGGAGGTGTCGCGCTGCGACGGCTTCAACATCGGGATGAACCAGGGCGCCGTCGCCGGTGCCGGTGTCGACGGCCACCTGCACCAGCACATCGTGCCTCGGTGGACGTCGGACGCCAACTTCTTCCCGATCATCGCCAAGACCAAAGCGCTGCCCCAGCTGCTCGGCGAAGTGCGAGAAGCCGTGGCGGACGCCTGGCCGAAGCCGTAGACCGGCGGTTCAGCGCACCTGGCGTGCGGTGAACTGCATCCTCGGGTTCGCGTAGAACTCCTGCGCCTCGACGAGCTGCAGTTCGCGCGCCCCCGACTCGAGCGTCGCGGCGAGCAGATCGAACACGCTGGATGCCGTGCGCTCGAGCGCCGTCTTCGCGTCGCCGGTCTCGACGTAGTGCGCCGTGAAGAGGGCCGCGGTGACATCGCCCGAGCCGTTGGCCTTCATCGGGAGGCGGGGCGTCTGCACGATCCATGCTCCGGCGGGGTCGGCGACGAGCATCTCGATCGTGCCCTCCTCGCGGTCGGGACGTTCCACGCTGGTGACGAGCACCGTGCGCGGACCCATCGCCGTCGCGAGGTCGACCGAGGCGAGTGTGGACTCGAGCGTGTCGGGCTCAGTGCCGGTGAGGAAGCCGAGCTCGAACTGGTTCGGGGTGATGATGTCGGCGGCAGGAACGACCTTCTCACGCAGCAGGATCGGGATGGCGGGTGCGACGAAGCATCCTGACTTCGCGTTGCCCATGACCGGGTCGCAGGCGTATACCGCGTCAGGATTGGCCGCCTTGACGCGCGCGACCGCGTCGATGATCACATCGCCGATGCCCTCGCCACCCTGATAACCGCTGAGCACCGCGTCGATCTCGCCGAACACTCCGCGCTCCTCGATGCCCGTGATGACCTCACGAACGTCGTTCGGATCGATCAACGGGCCACGCCAGGCGCCGTAGCCGGTGTGGTTCGAGAAGTTCACCGTGTAGACCGGGAGCACCTCGACGCCGATGCGCTGCAGGGGGAAGACTGCGGCGGAGTTTCCGACATGGCCGTACGCGACGGCGGACTGGATGGAGAGGATCTTCATTCTCCGATCCTTTCAGTGAGGGCGGGAAGGATCCCGCAGCGGGTGATCATCGCACGGCCGCGACGAGATCGGCGACGAGCGTGTCCGCGTCGTCGTCGGACAGATCGTGCACGGTGAGTCGCAGGTGGTGTGAGGGCTCGGCTCGCTCGTCGAGGGCGAAATCGTCCCCTGTGCGTGCCAGCCAGCCGCGTCGCATCAGTCGCTCTGCGACGATCCGCGCCGGCTTCGGGAGCTCGACCCACAGGCTGAGCCCGTCGGTGGCGGGGGAGTCGAGTCCCTGCTCGCGCAGACGGGTGGCGAACGCGGTGTTCCTGGCGGCGTAGTGCTCACGGGCCTCGGCGATCCGCGAGACGACCGAGTCGTCGGTGAGCTGGGTCAGCGTGAGGCGCTGCAGCAGGTGGCTCACCCATGTGGTGCCGGGGCTGAGCCGCATGGCGAGGCGCTCAGCCGTGGTCGCGTCGGTCGCGGCGATCGCGAGGCACATGTCGGGACCGAGGAACTTCGAGACCGAGCGCACGAGGGCGAACCGTCGGTGCTCCGGTCCGATGAGCGACTCGTAAGGCCGGTGGGACAGCATCGAGAAATGATCATCCTCGATGACCAGGACGTATGGGTGGTCGGCGAGGACGGCGCGCAGCTCGGCGGCCCGGGTGGCTGTGAGGCTCGCGCCGGTCGGGTTCTGGGCTCGGGGAGTGCAGATCACGGCGCGGACGCCGGCATCCAGCGCGTCGCGAAGTCCTTGAACCGTCATGCCCTGGTCGTCGACGGGCACGGGGACCGCACGGTACCCCCCGAGCCGCACCGTGTGGATGCTGGCCAGGAAGCAGGGATCTTCGAGCGCGACGGCGTCATCGCGCATCAGCGCTTGGGCGAGCAGACGCTCCACGGCGTCGACCGCTCCGCTGGTCACGGTGATGCCGAAGTCGACGTGACCGATGTCGCCGGCGATCCACTCGCGCGCCCAGAGCTCGAGACCGCGGTCGATGACGGGCTCTCCGTAGAGCACGGGTCGCCCTGCGACCGTGGCGAGTGCCTGCGACGGATCGGGGATCAGCCGCGGGTCGGGGTTGCCTGTGCCGACGTCGCGCAGCACGGTGTCTGATGCGTAGCCTTCCTGGGCGACAGTCTCGAGACCCGTGATGACAGTGCCGGCCCGGCCGCGCGAGATGACGATCCCCGCCTGGGCGAGCTGCCGGTATGCGGCGACCGCCGTGTTGCGGTTGACGCCGAGTGTCGCGGCGAGCTCGCGGACAGGCGGAAGGGGGCTGCCTGCGCGCAGGACTCCGCGGTCGCGCAGGCCGCGCACGCTGTCGGCGATGTCCGCTGCGGTCGTTCCGGTGATCTGGTCGCTCATGGGTCCTCAGCACTGATTCTAGGTCGTTCCGGACAGTGCTACTGTTTGGCCTAGATCAAACGAGACATCGTTCGACACCCGCGCACATCGTGCTTCCCCGACAGGAGCTCTCATGACAGAACAGACCACCACCGGATCGTCGCGCGTCAAGCGCGGTCTCGCCGAGATGCTCAAGGGTGGGGTGATCATGGATGTCGTCACGGCAGACCAGGCGAAGATCGCCGAAGACGCCGGAGCCGTGGCCGTCATGGCCCTCGAGCGGGTCCCCGCCGACATCCGCGCGCAGGGCGGCGTCTCGCGAATGAGCGATCCCGACATGATCGACAGCATCATCGCCTCGGTGTCGATTCCTGTCATGGCCAAAGCGCGCATCGGCCACTTCGTCGAGGCGCAGGTTCTGCAGGAGCTCGGCGTCGACTACATCGACGAGTCCGAGGTGCTGTCGCCCGCCGACTACGTGAACCACATCGACAAATACGGCTTCACGGTGCCGTTCGTCTGCGGTGCCACCAACCTCGGCGAGGCGCTCCGCCGCATCAACGAGGGGGCCGCGATGATCCGCTCCAAGGGCGAGGCCGGCACCGGCGACGTCTCCGAGGCGATGAAGCACATCCGCAAGATCCGCGGCGAGATCGCCGCCCTCACGGCACTGCCCAAGGACGAGCTGTTCGTCGCGGCGAAAGAGCTGCAGGCACCGTACGAGCTCGTCGCGGAGATCGCCGAGACCGGCAAGCTCCCCGTCGTGCTGTTCGTCGCCGGCGGTGTGGCAACACCTGCTGACGCCGCGATGATGATGCAGCTCGGTGCCGACGGCGTGTTCGTCGGATCCGGCATCTTCAAGTCGGGCAACCCGGTCGAACGCGCGAAGGCGATCGTCAAGGCGACCACGTTCTTCGACGACGCGAAGGTCATCGCGGAGGTCTCGCGCGGGCTCGGAGAGGCGATGGTCGGCATCAACGTCTCCGACCTCCCCGCACCGCACCGCCTGGCCGAGCGTGGCTGGTAACCCACGGATCGGCGTCCTCGCTCTGCAGGGTGACGTGCGCGAGCACGCCACCCTGCTCGCGGGGCTCGGCGCCGAGGTCGCGCCGGTGCGTCGCCCGGAGGAGCTGGCGGCCGTCGACGGCCTCGTCATTCCCGGCGGCGAGTCGAGCGTGATCGACAAGCTGTCGCGCATCTTCGGGATGCAGGAGCCGATCCGCGCCGCGATCGCTGCCGGGCTTCCGGTGTACGGCACCTGCGCCGGGCTGATCCTCCTCGCCGACGAGGTGCTCGACGGCATCGAGGGGCAGCAGTCGTTCGGCGGCATGGACGTGAGTGTGCGCCGCAACGCCTTCGGTCGTCAGACCGAGTCGTTCGAGATCGGGCTCGACGTGCCGCTGCTGGGCGATGTGCCGGTGCACGCGACGTTCATCCGTGCGCCGATCGTCGAACGCGCAGGCGAGGGAGTCGAGGTGCTCGCCTCGCTGCCGGACGGCGGGATCGTCGCGGTGCGGCAGGGAGCGCTCCTCGGAACGAGCTTCCATCCCGAGGTCGACGGCGAGACACGGTTCCACGAGATGTTCCTCGAGGGGGTCCGGGAGTACGTCGCCAGGGGCTGACGTGCTGTGGTGCGACCCGCCACGGACCGCGGCATGACAAGCGCGGGCCTGAGGGCGGACTATTCTCGTTCGAGTGACTGGATCCAGGGCTGAGGCCGCGTATGCGCGTGCCGTCACCGCATTCAGCACCCCCACCCTCGATCTCCTGCACGGACGGTTCGCCCCTTTCGTCGTCGCATCACTCTCCCTTCTGTTCAATGCAGACAGGGCCTCGGTCGCGGTCGCTGATGCGCACGCCGAACTGGCCGAGGTGCTCGACGAGCTCCGCGCGGCGGGGTACGACGAGGACGACCGGAAGCTGCCCTCGGGTACCGGACGTGACGTGTGCCGCAACTGGGTGCGTCTCGGCTGGCTGATCCAGCAGATCGACGACGACGTCGAGGTCTATCGTCTGTCTGCTCACGCAGTCGCCGCACTCGAGATCTCGGGCCGCACCGGCGGGGGGCGCACTCGAGTGTCGAACTCCCGCGTCCGCACCCTGCTGGATGCCGTGGATCATCTCTCCGTCAGCGCCGAGGTCGACCCGGTTCGTCGCCTGTCACGACTGCGCGCGGAGCGCGATCTGCTCGACGCCGAGATCGCTCGCATCCAGGAAACCGGACACGCGGACCCTACGGACGACGAGGAGCTCCTCGAGGAAGCGGAGAACGTGCTGCACCTGGCGCGCGAGCTCCCCGCCGACTTCACTCGTGTGGCCGAGTCGCTCAGAGCGATGCAGCGCGACGTCGTCGCCCACCTCCGGAGGGACGAGAGGCCGACGAGCGAGGTGCTGCGCGAGTACCTCCAGCGTGCGCAGGACGTGATGCAGTCGACCCCGGAGGGACGCGCCTTCGCGGGAGCCCTGCGCCTGATCGGCGACCCTGACCGCATCGACGCCCTCACCGAGCAGCTCCGCGGCCTGCTCGACCAGCCCTTCGCGCGCATGCTCGACGGCACGCAGCGTGCCGAGCTCGACGCGATCGCGCGACGCGTGGAGCTGGGGGTCGAGGAGGTGCTGGCCGCGCAGCGCCGCGCCTCGCACGTCATCACGGGTCAGGTGAAGACCCACGATCCGCTGCGCGATCGTCAGATCGACGACCTCCTCCGTGACGTCATCGCAGGGCTCCACGGGTGGTCCGGTCCGGCCACAGTCGTCGACCCGGTACGCAGCATGCCGCTGATCGATCTGGGGCATCTCCGTCAGACCACCAGCGACATCCGCCCTCCGCGTGCTCCGGCGCCCCTCGCCGACGCGGACGACGTCGACTTCCTCGATCACGACACCCGGGCGTGGGGCGGTCCGCGATATGCGGAGCTCGAGGCGTACGTCGCCGGGCTCGAGGCAGACTTCGATCTCGCAGAGGCGTTCAGGGCGGTGCCTGACGCGGCCAGACGTCCGGTCGATCTCCTCGGCCTTCTCGAGATCGCGCACCGGAACGGTCTCACGGACGGTGACGGGATCTCGACGGTCGAAGCCCTGAGACCCGACGGTACGACTCGCCGGTTCGCCTTCGGCACCGTGACCGCCCGCAGCACGAAAGAAGATGCAGATGAGTGACGACGACCTCACCACAGCCGTCGCGGACGAGGGTTTCATCGCCCCCACGGCGATGGAGGACGACCTCGAGGCGCACTTCCCGGGTGACCGCGGAACGCTCGACCCGGAGATCAGGCGGGTGCTCGTGCACCTCCTCCAGCGCCGCTTCATCTCGATGGAGCGCAATCGCCGGGAGTGGACCCTGCTGCTCGAGCATCAGCAGGTCATCGAGTCGCGACTCAACGACATCTACCTGCGGCTGATCATCGATCATGCCCGAGGTTTCGCGTACAAGCAGCAGCTGCGCTCCGATGAGGTCGAGATGCCGGTGCTGCTGAAGGACTCTCCGTACTCCCGTGCGGAGACGCTCGTCCTGGTGCACCTGCGAACCGTGTATCAGCGCGAGTCGGCGTCGGGCGAGGGCTCCGTGCGGATCGACATCGAGGACGTCGAGCAGACGGTCCTCAGCTACTTCGCCGACGTGGACGGCGGCACCGCGAAGCAGCAGCGGGCGATCCGCAGTGCGCTGGACCGGTTGGACCGAGAGGGCATCGTGCAGGAGGAGACCAGCGGACGGTATCGGATCACCGCTCTCGTCGAGGTGGTGCTCAGCGCCGAGACGCTCAAGGAGCTGCGCGAGTGGCTGCGGGCCCAGGCGGTGGTGGCGCGATGACGATGATGGACACGCTCTTCGGGATGATCCCCGCGCGCTCCCGCGGCCAGCAGTGGGTCGCTGAGGAGCTGCAGCTCATCAACTGGGGCGGCTACGACGGCGGACCGCACCGGGTGCGGTTCTCGCCGGATGCCACGCTGCTGTGCGGCGGCTCGGGGTCGGGCAAGTCCACGCTCATGGACGGCTACATCGCCCTGATGATGCCGCACACGACTCCGTTCAACGGTGCCTCGAACGGCGGGGTGACCGGGCGGCCGCGCGGCGAGGAGCAGCGGAACATCCTGTCGTACGGCCGGGGGAAGATCGACGAGTCCCGCACCGACGAGGGCACGAAGCTCCGCGTGCTGCGCGGTGACGGCGAGGACACGTGGAGCGCCGTCTCGATGACCTGGCTGGACCACGACGGCTCGCGCTTCACGGCGGTGCGCGGGTGGTACATCCCTGCGGACGCCCGCACGCTCGAAGACACCACGAGGCTGCGCGCCACGATCGACGGCGCCTTCGATCTCAGCCAGCTCGAGCGGGGCGCGGCGCAGCGTCTCAGCGATGCGGCGGTGCGCGCCGTCGGGCTCGATCCCGTCGCGACCGATCGCGAGTTCTCGGCGCGCCTGCATGCCGTGCTCGGTATCGGCGCCGCAGGCTCGGGCGCGAAGGCGATCAGCCTCCTCGCCCGCATCCAGGCCGGCCAGCAGATCACCACGGTCGACGACCTGTACAAGAAGCTCGTGCTCGAGGAGCCGGAGACGATGGCGACCGCCGACGCGGTGGTCGCTCATTTCGATGAGCTGGAGAGCACACGCACGCGGATGCTGGTCGCCAAGCAGCAGGTGGCGGCACTCGAGCCGATCCGCGGGATCTCGCAGCGCATCGAGGCAGCGACGGAGCGGATGCGGGTCGTGGACGAGGTCGGGGTCTTCTCCGAGTCGACCTCCCTCGCAGCTCTGTGGAGCGCCGAACGTCGTCTCGACCTGCTGCGCGAGGTGGAGACGGACCTGCGCGACCGGACCCAGGCCCTCCACCTGGCAGTCAGAGAGAAGAACGCCCTCATCGCCGCGGCCGAGGTCGAGCGCGAGGGGCTTCTCGATGTGCTGCGACAGTCGGGAGGCGATCGTCTCGAGACCGCTCAGCGCGAACTGCGCGGCGTCGAGCGCCGACTCGAGGACATCCAGCGCGAGCGAGCTCGTTTCGACGCCCTGGCCGGCGAGCTCGGCGTCGAGGTGCATGATGCCGCCGGGTTCGAGAACCTGCTCGCCCGCCTCGGTCGTGAACTCCCGCAGACGGGTCTCCGGAATGCGCGTGCGGCCTTCGCGGAGGCCGAGTCCGCGCGCCGGACGGCGGAGACGGAGCTGGCCCGGTTGCGGGCCGAGCGGGACCGCACCCGAGAGCTGCGGGGGAGCATTCCCGCGCATCTGCACGAGTCGCGAGCCCTGCTCGCTCAGGCGGCCGGGCTCGCTCCGACGGATCTGCCCTTCGTCGGGGAGCTGATCGAGGTCCGCACCGAGTTCGAGCCCTGGCGGGACGCGTTCAACCTCGCGCTCGGCGGATTCGCGCGGACGCTGCTGATCGACGTGTCGAACCTCGGGCGGTTCCGCGCCGCCATCGACACCGTGCGCACCGCCGACCGCATCAGCTACGAAGGCGTGCACACCGGGCTCGCCGAGTCGACGACGGCGGACCCGCGAACGCTCCCCGGTCGTCTCGACCACCGTTCCACGCCGTTCACCGGGTGGCTCCAGCAGCGACTCCGCGAACGGTTCGAGTACGTGTGCGTCGACTCCTCGGCCGAGCTCGCCGAGCACCCTCGCGCGCTCACACTCTCGGGACAGGTCTCGCAGGGCGACCGCGGGTCGCACGGCGGGCACGGCCGCGCGAACATGCTCGGGTTCTCGAACGCCCGCCGGCTGCGGGAGCTCGACGAGCAGATCAGCGATCTGGAGGGTCGACGGGATGCTGCGGCAACGGCGGCTGCGGAGGCGGAGGTGGGCCTCGACAGGATCGAGGCCACAGCAAAGGCGCACGCGAAGATCGAGGACCTCACCTGGGATCAGATCGACGTCGGGGCCATCTCGGCCGAGCGCTCTCGGTGGCTGGCTGTCGAGGCCGAGGTCACCGACGAGAACCCGAAGATCTCCGAGCTGCGAGCTCAGGCTGAGGAACTCAGGAAGCGGGCGGGTCGGCTTCGTGACGAGAACTCCCGACTCGGCGGCGATCTCACGCTCGCTCAGGACCGCTGGGTCGAGGTGACCGACCAGGTCGACGCCTGTCAGCGGATCGTCGATGCGGCGGAGGCGGCGGAGATCGCGCTCGAGGAGCGGCACCGTTCCTTCCTCGACGCGCGCTTCCTCGGTGCGGACGCGGCCGTCAGCGTCTCGGCGTCGGAGCGACTCGCCCACCTCGATTCCGCGTTGCGCACCGCGGCGACCAGGCTGCTCGAGGATCGCACGTCGGCAGCCACGGCGTACGCCGACCAGCGCGAGCAGATGCGGCGCCTGATGACCGGGTTCCTCGAGCGCTGGGACACGCTCACGATCCTGCCCGACCCCGACGAGTCCGTCGCCGAGTTCGAGGGCATTCTCGAGGCACTCGAGACCAACGGGCTGCACGAGCTCGAGTCCGAGTGGAGAGACAGCCTCCTCAAGCTCTCCGGAAACGATCTGACGAGTCTCGATTCGACTCTCGGCCGCTCGCTGCGCGAGATCAAGAACCGCATCGACCCGATCAACCGGATCATGGAGGAGCTGCCGTTCTACGACGACGAGCATCGCCTGCAGATCACGCCGCGCGAGAACCAGTCAGAGGCACGCAGACGGTTCCGCAGGGAGCTGCGCGAGGTGCGGGGACTGATCGAGGCGGCGACGACGGACGCCGATCGCGAGAGCGTCTACCGGAGGATGAGTCGCCTCATCGGCCGGATGCGGCGAACCGCACCGGACTTCGCCGAGCTCATCGATGTGCGCAACCACGTCAGGGTGAGCGCCGAGCGGATCCACGCCACGACCCGGGAGCACGTCGCGCTCTACGACCACATCGGCGAGAAGTCGGGCGGAGAGTCTCAGGAGCTCGTCGCGTTCATCGTGGGTGCCGCGCTGCGATATCAGCTCGGCGACGCGGGGGCTGCGCGTCCTCGATACGCGCCGGTGTTCATGGACGAGGCGCTCATCAAGGCCGATGCGCACTTCACGAAACGGGCGATCGGCGCGTGGCGGGGTCTCGGCTTCCAGCTCGTGATCGGTGCGCCGAACGACAAGTACAGCGCGATCGAGCCGCACGTGGACGTGGAGTACGACATCCTGAAGGACACCCGCGGTCGCTCGTGGGCTCGGCCGAAGGTGGGCCTGCCCGCTGGGGGCGAGTGATCGGACTCGACGCGGCTCATCCGGCCACGAGGGTCCGGATCGCCCCGACCGTGCGGTCGATGTCGGCTCGGGTCGTCGCCCAGGACGACATCGAACAGCGCAGCGCTGCGCGACCCCGCCATTCGGCGCCTGTCAGAGCGGCCGTGCCCTCGACGAGAACGGCCTCACCGAGGGCGCGGGTCGCATCGTCGTCTTCGAGCCGGAACATGACCTGCGTGTAGCCGACGTCGTTGAGGATGCGGATGCCGTCGATCGTGGCGAGCCCTTCGGCCATCGCGACCGCGTTCTCGTGCAGCCCGTCGATCAGGTGGGCGATGCCGTCCCGTCCCAGACTGCGCATCGCCGCCCAGGCGGAGACGCCGCGTGCACGACGGGACAGCTCGGGGGTGACATCCCACGGATCCAGGCTCGTGTAGATCAGATAGTCGCCGCCGGTGCGGAACGCGGCGATCGAGTCGGCCGGGTCGCGGACGATGGCCATGCCGCAGTCGTAGGGCACGTTGAGTGTCTTGTGCGCATCGGTCGCCCACGAGTCGGCGTCGGACATGCCCATCGTGAGCGGCCGGAGCGACTCGGATGCGGCGGCCCACAGGCCGAAGGCCCCGTCGACGTGCACCCAGGCGCCGTGCTCGTGGGCGATCGGCACGAGTGCCGCGAAGTCGTCGAACGCTCCGGTGTGCACTTCACCGGCCTGAAGGCAGACGATGGCCGGTCCTGAGCCGCTGTCCAGGACCTCGCTCAACGCGTCGGGGCGCATGCGCCCCTCGTCATCGGATTCGACGACGGTGATCTCGCTGCGGCCGATCCCGAGGAAGCGGGCCGCTCGGTCGATCGACCCGTGACGGTCGGCGCCGACGACGAACCGGATCGGCGGAGATTCCCGCAGCCCCTGTTCGCTGAGGTCCCATCCCGCTCGGGCGAGTACGGCGTTGCGCGCCGTCGCGAGGCAGGTGAAGTTCGCCATTTGGCCGCCCGTGACGAAGCCGACGCTCGCGGACTCCGGCAGGCCGAGTACGTCGAGCATCCATCGTCCCGCCACGCGCTCCAGAGCGACGGTGGTCGGCGTGAGCAGAGCCGAACCCGAGTTCTGGTCCCAGGCCGAGACGAGCCAGTCGGCGGCGAGAGCTGCGGGATGCGTGCCGCCGATCACGAATCCGAAGAAGCGTCCGCCGGGGATCGCGACGAGGCCGGGGTCCGCCCGTGACGCGATCTCGTCGATGACAGCCTCGGCGCTCATGCCCTCGGCGGGCAACGATCCACCGAATGCATCGAGCATGTCGGCGAGGGTGGCGCGCGGCCACACCGGTCTGTCGTCGAGCGAGCCGAGGAACTCCAGCGCCGCGCGGTGAGCGGCTTCCAATCCGCGGATCCTGTCATCGTCGACGCTGTCGTCCATGAGTCAGGAGTACACCCGCGCGGCGCGTCACACCAGAGGGATACCGTCCGTCGTCGGTCCGACGCCACCAGCGGCGCACCGGAGCCCCTCGACACGTGTGCAGCCGCATGGCGCGGTCATGGTTCGATAGAATGGACGATGCCCTGGGCCGAGCCCACGGGCGGATACGACGAGCGGAGAAATATGTCCGGGCATTCCAAGTGGGCCACCACGAAGCACAAGAAGGCCATCATCGACTCCAGGCGCGCCAAGTCCTGGGCCAAGCTCATCAAGAACATCGAGGTCGCCGCCAAGCTCGGTGGAGCCGACCTGCAGGGCAATCCGACCCTCTTCGACGCCGTCCAGAAGGCGAAGAAGACTTCGGTCCCCAAGGACAACATCGACCGCGCGGTGAAGCGCGGAGCGGGCATCGGCGGCGAAGCGGTCGAGTACACCTCGATCATGTACGAGGGCTACGGGCCGAACGGCGTCGCCATGATGATCGAGTGTCTGACCGACAACAAGAACCGCGCGGCGGCCGAGGTGCGCACGGCGCTCAGCCGCAACGGCGGCACTCTCGCCGACCCCGGCAGCGTCGCGTACAACTTCAGCCGCAAGGGCGTCATCGTCGTCGGCTCCGAGGGGACGACCGAGGACGACGTCATGATGGCCGCTCTCGAGGCAGGAGCCGAAGAGATCGAGCCGCACGCCGAGGGCTTCGAGATCATCACCGAGGCGACCGACCTCGTCACCGTGCGCAGCGCGCTCCAGGAGGCCGGCATCGACTACGAGTCGGCCGATGTGGAGTTCGTGCCGAACCTCAAGGTCGAGATCGACGCAGACACCGCGCGCAAGATCTTCCGCCTCATCGATGCGCTCGAAGACAGCGAGGATGTGCAGAACGTCTTCACGAACTTCGATCTCACTGCCGACGTGCAGGCCGAGCTCGAGAACGACGACGCGTAGGCGCGCCGACGGCTCGCCCCTCGGTACGACGCTTAGCCTGGGGGAGTGACCTCCTCCTCGCTTCGCGTGCTCGGCATCGACCCGGGTCTCACCCGATGCGGCGTCGGCGTGGTCGATGTGGACCGCGCTCGTCGGGGCACGCTCGTGCACGTCGGAGTGATCCGCTCTGCGCCTGACCTCCCGATCGGCGAAAGACTCGCGCTGGTCGCCGCCGGCATCCGCGAGGTGATCGAGACGCATCGCCCCGACGCGGTCGCGGTCGAGCGGGTGTTCGCACAGCAGAACACCCACACCGTGATGGGAACGGCGCAGGCGAGCGGCGTGGCGCTGCTGCTCGCCGCCGAGGCCGGCATTCCTGCGGCGACGCACACTCCGAGCGAGGTGAAGGCGGCTGTGACGGGCTACGGCTCTGCCGACAAGCGTCAGGTCCAGGCGATGATCGCTCGGATCCTCCGCCTCGACGCTCCTCCGCAACCGCCCGATGCCGCGGACGCGCTGGCGATCGCGCTCTGTCACGCCTGGCGACGAGGAGCGGCCGGGGCGCCCGGGCAGGAGTCGTTGACGCCCGCCCAGAAGGCATGGGCTGACGCGGAGCGTGTCGCTCGAACATATCTACGATCGGGTGCGTAGGCTGGTCGGATGATCTCCTCGCTGCACGGCGCTGTTCTCCACTCGACCGCCGATCAGGTCATCATCGACGTCGGCGGCGTCGGATTCTCGGTCGCGGTTCCCGCCGACGTGGCACACACCGCTACCGTCGGCGAGAAGCTGCTGCTGCACACGAGCCTCATCGTCCGCGAAGACTCCCTGTCGCTGTTCGGCTTCGCCGATCGCAGCGAGCTGGAGATCTTCGGCCTGCTGATCAGCGTCACCGGAGTCGGACCGAAGTCCGCGCTGGGCGTGCTCTCGCACCTCACCGTCGACCAGATCGCGGAGGCCGTGACCGGCGAGGACGACGCGCCGTTCCGGCGTGTCTCCGGGATCGGACCGAAGACGGCCAAGCTCATCGTCCTGCAGCTCGCGGGCAAGGTGCATCCTGTGAGCGCCGGGTCGAAGCCGACGAAGTCCGGTCCGGTCGATGTCGTCGACCAGGTGACCGCCGCTCTCGTGGGCCTCGGGTGGTCCGAGAAGGTGGCCGCCGAAGCGGCCGCTCAGACCGCCGCCGAGGCCTCTGAGGCAGAGCGATCCGACGTGGCGCCGCTCCTGCGCCGCACCCTGGCTCTCCTGGGGCCGGCGCGTGTCTGACGTCCGCGACGCCGCCGAGCCGTCGGACGACACCGAGCTCGCGATCGAGGGCGCGCTGCGCCCTACGAGCCTGGGCGAGTTCGTCGGCCAGCAGAAGGTGCGCGGGCAGCTGCAGCTCCTGCTCGATGCCGCGCGCATCCAGAACCGTCCGCCCGACCACATCCTGCTCGCGGGCCCTCCAGGACTCGGCAAGACCACGCTGGCGATGATCGTCGCGCATGAGAGCGAGCGCCCGCTGCGGCTCTCGAGCGGACCGGCGATCCAGCATGCGGGCGACCTCGCCGCTCTACTCTCCAGCCTCGTACCCGGTGAGGTGCTGTTCATCGACGAGATCCACCGGATGGCGCGCTCGGCGGAGGAGATGCTGTACCTCGCGATGGAGGACTTCCGCATCGACATCATGGTCGGAAAGGGGGCGGGCGCGACGAGCATCCCTCTGGATCTGGCCCCGTTCACGCTCGTGGGCGCGACCACCCGCTCAGGGCTCCTCCCGAACCCGCTGCGCGATCGCTTCGGGTTCACCGGCCATCTCGAGTTCTACGACGAGCCCGAGCTCGAACGGGTGATCGCTCGCTCGGCTCTCATGCTGCGTGTCGATCTGCCCCACGATTCGCTCTCGGAGATCGCGCGCCGGTCGCGCGGCACGCCCCGAATCGCGAACCGCCTTCTCCGCCGGGTGCGCGACTACGCGCTCGTCCACGGAGGCGGAGAGGCGTCGCTGCACGGAGTTCGGGCAGCGCTCGAGCTCTACGACGTCGACCCCATCGGTCTCGATCGCCTCGACCGGGCTGTCCTCGAGGCTCTCGTGCGCCGCTTCCGCGGCGGTCCCGTCGGCCTCAGCACACTCGCGGTCGCGGTCGGCGAAGAGGCCGAGACCGTCGAGAGCGTCGTCGAGCCCTACCTCGTGCGCATCGGATTCCTCGGCCGGACACCACGCGGCCGAGTGGCGATGCCGGAGGCCTACAGCCACCTCGGCATCGCACACCCCGATGGGGCACTTCGTCTTGATGACCTATAATCACTGAAGACTTCCCCCGATAGAACTGCGCGCCCGTTTTCTGGTGCGCGCACCTGAGAAAGGCCCTTCGCCACCATGCCCATGGAAATCCTCCTCTTCGGCCTTCTCGCCGTGCTCGTCGTCTTCATGTTCGTCAACGGACGCAAGCGCCAGAAGCAGATGAAGGCAGAGCAGGAGGAGAAGGCCACCAAGACCGTTCCCGGTGTCAAGGTGCTTCTGCAGGGCGGCATCTACGGCACGATCGTGGCCTACGACCACGATGACCTCGATTCGCCCGCGCTCGTCGAGATCGCGCCCGGCACGGTCATCGAGGTGCACAGCCAGGCGATCCTGCGCATCGTGGAGCCCAAGGACGCTCTCATCGAAGACGCTGACGACTCGGTCGTCGTGATCGACGAGGCTCCGATCGTCGACGACGCTCCGGCCATCGAGACCACCGAAGAGACCCGTCGTCGTCTCGAGCGCGACGCCGACGACAAGTAGCCTCCGCGCTGCACCACCTCGGCACTCCGGCATCTTAGAAAGCTGATCACACGTGGCCACTTCTTCCCCGGTCCGTCATGCCTGGCGGGTCCTCATGGGCCTGCTCCTGGTGACGGGCGTCCTCTTCGGCATCAACGCCCTCGGCGTCCACGTGTTCGAGAAGAGCTCCTGGACCCCTGAGCTCGCGCTCGACCTTCAGGGCGGCACGCAGATCGTGCTGAGCGCGGAGACCGAGGATGGAGCTGCGCCCTCGCCGGAGCAGCTCGACCAGGCCGCGTCGATCATCCGTCAGCGCGTCGACGCGTCGGGCGTGGCCGAGGCCGACATCACCACCGAGGGCGGCCGCAACATCGTGGTCCAGATCCCTGGTGTGGCCGACGAGCAGACCCGCGCCCGCATCCAGTCCAGCGCGCAGCTGGAGTTCCGCCCCGTGCTCGCCACGACCGCGGGGACGAACACCTTCGTGGGTGAGGACGGCAACGAGACTGCCTACCCGGCGCCGGACGACTCGGTGAACGACACCCCGACCGCCGAGCCGACGGATGCGAGCGACCTGTCATGGGTCACTGAGAAGCTCGCAGCCGAGTTCCAGGCGTACGACTGCGCCAACCCCGACAACGATCCGTCGAATGCGCCCAAGGATCAGCCGCTCATCGCGTGCGATCCCTCCGGTCAGGCGAAGTACCTGCTCGGCCCGACGGAGCTCACCGGTGATGCGATCACGGACGCCACCGCCGGCCGCGATCCGCAGTCCGGTGCGTGGAACGTGCAGCTCACGATGAACGGCGACGGCGCCGAGGCGTTCGGCGAGGTCAGCACCCGACTGAACCAGAACCGCCTGGCGGAGCTCTCGCCGCGTGACCAGTTCGCCTTCGTGCTCGACGGTTCGGTGATCAGCGCACCGCGGATGAACGGCCAGATCCTCGACGGTCGCCCCAGCATCTCGGGCGACTTCGATCAGGAGTCCGCGACCGCTCTGGCAGACCAGCTCAAGTTCGGCGCGCTGCCGCTGAGCTTCGAGGTGCAGAGCGACGATACGATCTCTGCGACGCTGGGAACCCAGCAGCTCCAGATCGGTCTCATCGCCGGACTCATCGGTCTCGCACTCGTCGCGATCTACTCGCTGATCGTGTACCGGGCACTCGGAACGGTGATCATCGCCTCGATCGCGGTGATGGCGGTGCTCACCTACGTCATCATCTGCATCCTCGCGTGGCGACTCGGCTTCCGTCTGTCGCTCGCCGGCGTCGCAGGTCTCATCGTCTCGATCGGCTTCACCGCAGACTCGTTCATCGTCTACTTCGAGCGAATCCGAGACGAGCTGCGCGACGGGAAGTCGATCACCTCGGCGGTCGAAGACGGCTGGGGCAGAGCCAAGCGGACGATCTACATCTCGAAGTCGATCAACATCCTCGCCGCGGTCGTGCTCTACATCCTCGCCGACTCCACAGTGAAGGGCTTCGCCTTCACACTGGGTCTGACGACCCTCATCGACGTGTTCATCTTCGTGATCTTCACCCACCCGGTGATGCAGCTCCTCGCCCGCACGAAGTTCTTCGGCGGCGGTCACAAGCTCTCGGGCCTCGACCCGGACTCGCTCGGCGCGGTGTACCGCAGCCGATCGCAGTTCCGCGCTGTATCCGCCGCCTCCTCGGGGCGCGGCGCGAAGAACGCCAGGGCCAAGGGCGAAGCCGAGCGCCGTCAGACCATCGCAGAGCGCAAGCGCGCCGAAGCACTAGCCGGTGACAGATCCAGCCGCACCGGAAGCGAGGGGGACGCCTGATGGCTTCCATGAACGAGTTCGGAAACAACCTCTACACGGGAAAGACATCGTTCCCGTTCGTCGCGAAGCGCCGCCTCTGGTTCATCATCGCGATCGTGCTGGTCGTCGGTTCGGCTCTGGTGCCCCTCTTCCGCCCGATCCAGTTCTCCATCGAGTTCACCGGCGGGTCGCAGTTCACCGTGCAGGCACCGGACAGTCTCGAGCAGGAGACCGCGACGACAGCAGTGCAGTCCGTCGTGCCGGGAGCGGCGACCAAGGTCGTCGTCGTCGGCGGCAAGGACATCCGCGTCCAGACCGATCAGATGAGCGCGGCTGAGACGCAGCAGGTCGCCAACGCCCTCGCAGACGCCTACGGCATCGACCCCGAGAGCGTCACCTCGTCGTTCATCGGACCGGCGTGGGGAGAGAACGTCACCAAGCAGTCCCTCTGGGGGCTCGCGATCTTCCTGGCACTGACCTTCCTGATCCTCGCGATCTACTTCCGCACGTGGAAGATGTCTGCGGCCGCGATCATCGGACTGCTCGACGTGCTCGTCATCACGGTCGGCGTCTACGCCCTCGCCGGCTTCGAGATCTCGCCCGCCGCCGTCATCGGATTCCTCACGATCCTCGCGTACTCGCTGTACGACACGACGGTGGTGTTCGACAAGATCAGGGAGAACACGACGGAGGACGGCGAGAACTCGTCTCGGACGTTCGGCGAATCGGTCAACCTCGCGGTGAACCAGACGCTCATCCGATCGATCAATACGTCGGTCGTCGCGGCACTGCCCGTGGGAGCCGTGCTCTTCATCGGCGCCTTCTGGCTCGGCGCCGAGTCGCTCACCGACATCTCGCTCTCGATCTTCGTCGGCATCCTGGTCGCGACGTACTCGACGCTGTTCGTCGCCGCGCCGCTGTACTCGCTGTTCCGTGAGAACGAGCCGCAGATCGCGGCGCGCGACGCGAAGATCCGCGAGGCTCGAAGCCTCGCCACCGCAGAGGCCTGATAGTCCCCGCTCTGCGGGGCCGCACCCCGCAGAGCACGCGTAAGCTGTTGTGATTCGGAGGTGAGCGGATGGCGGAACCGCAGACGGCGTCGCAGGGATCCAGCCTGAGACGACTGGTTCCCCGCATCTTCTCCCGCGCGCCCAGGGTCAACGACCTCGACAACCTCATCCGCACGGTGCGGGCGAACCATCCGAAGGGCGACCTCGCGGTCATCGAGCGCGCCTACACGGTCGCCAAGGACAAGCATGCCGGGCAGCAGCGTCAGAGCGGCGAGCCGTACATCACGCACCCGCTCGCGGTCGCGCAGATCCTCGCCGAGATGGGCCTCGGACCTCGTGCGATCGCGGCGGCACTGCTGCACGACACCGTCGAGGACACGGGCTACGCCCTCACCGACCTCACGGCCGAGTTCGGCGACGAGGTCGCGATGCTCGTCGATGGCGTCACCAAACTCGACAAGGTCAAGTACGGCGAGAGCGCGCAGGCTGAGACCGTCCGCAAGATGATCGTCGCGATGTCGAAGGACATCCGCGTCCTGCTCATCAAGCTCGCCGACCGGCTGCACAACGCACGCACCTGGGGCTTCGTGCCGCCTGAGAAGGCCGCGAAGAAGGCGAAGGAGACTCTCGAGATCTACGCGCCGCTGGCCAACCGCCTCGGTATCCAGGCGATCAAGTCGGAGCTCGAAGACCTCTCGTTCGCCGTCCTCCACCCGAAGATCTACAACGAGATCCACAACCTCATCGCCCAGCGCACCCCGCAGCGGGAGAAGTACCTCGCTCAGGTCGTCGAGGAGATCGACGAGGATCTGCGCGATCTCCGCATCCGCGGCAAGGTCGTCGGACGCCCGAAGCAGCTGTACTCGGTCTATCAGAAGATGGTCGTGCGAGGTCGTGAGTTCGACGACATCTACGACCTCATCGGCATCCGGGTGCTCGTCGCCTCCGTGCGCGACTGCTATGCCGTCCTCGGCGCGATCCACGCGCGATGGACACCCCTTCCCGGCCGCTTCAAGGACTACATCGCGACCCCGAAGTTCAACCTGTACCAGTCGCTGCACACCACGGTGATCGGTCCGTCCGGACGCACGGTCGAGATCCAGATCCGCACGCACGAGATGCACCAGCAGGCCGAGTACGGTGTCGCGGCGCACTGGATGTACAAAGAGCGCATGAACGGCGGCAAGGCCGAGGTGCGCGCATCGGACAGCGACATGGCCTGGCTGGCGCACATCTCCGACTGGCAGGCGGAGACCGCTGACCCGGGGGAGTTCCTCGATTCTCTCCGCTTCGAGATCGGCGCCAAAGAGGTCTACGTCTTCACACCCAAGGGGCGTGTGGTCGGACTCCCCGCCGGCGCGACACCCGTCGACTTCGCCTACGCCGTGCACACCGAGATCGGGCACCGCACCATGGGCTCGAAGGTCAACGGACGTCTCGTGCCTCTGGAGTCGGAGCTGAAGAGCGGCGATGTGGTCGAGGTCTTCACGTCGAAGAACCCCGATGCCGGCCCCAGCCAGGACTGGCTCGGCTTCGTCAAGAGCACCCGTGCACGCAACAAGATCCGCGGCTGGTTCACGAAGGAGCGGCGCGAGGAGGCCATCGAGCAGGGCAAGGAGGCAATCGCGCGCGCGATGCGTCGCCAGAACATGCCGCTGCAGCGCCTGATGAGTCAGGACTCGTTCGCCGAGGTGGCTCACCAGCTCCGTTACGAAGACGTCTCGGCGCTGTACGCCGCCGTGGGCGAGGGGCATGTGTCGACGCAGTCGGTGCTCGAGAAGGTCACGGCCCTGGTCGCGGCGACCGACCCTGCCACGGGCCCCATCGATCTCCCCGGCAGCATGCCCTCTCGCGAGCCTCGCTCGGGCGACTCGGGCGTTCTCGTGCGTGGTGCATCCGACATCCTGGTCAAGGTCGCGAAATGCTGCACCCCGGTGCCCGGCGATGCGATCGTCGGATTCGTCACGCGCGGCAGCGGCGTATCGGTGCACCGCACCGACTGCCCGAACGTCAAGGCACTCGAGAGCGAGGAAGACCGATTCGTCGAGGTGTCTTGGGCGCCGACGACGAAGAGCGTGTTCCGAGTGCAGATCCAGGTCGAGGCTCTCGACCGGTCTGGTCTTCTCTCCGACGTCACCCGGGTGCTGAGCGAGCACCACGTCAACATCCTGTCGGCGACGGTCAGCACCACGGACGAACGTCTCGCGATCAGCCGCTTCGTGTTCGAGATGGGCGACGCCGTGCACCTCGACCGCGTGCTGAACGCCGTGCGTCGCATCGACGCGGTGTACGACGTCTACCGCGTCACCTCGTCCTGACGAGCAGTCGTTCGAGCGCACCGCGTCCGGCCAGCTTCCCCGGCACGCGGATCATGGTGTCGAGTTCGCTGAGCGCAATCCGCACGAGCCCCGGTTCGGCGTGGGCGAGGAGAAGCATCCATCGCCGCAGCGACTCGTCGCGATGCAGTCCGAGGGCGAGGTCGACCATCGTGCGCTCAGGGCTCATCACCGGAACTCCGCCGAGCAGCACGACGTCCGTTCGAGCAAGCGCGGTGTCGTGCAGGATCACCCGAGGAGGCAGCGCAGGGCGGATGCGGTGGCTGACCGCGCGCCTGACGTGGTGGCGCGCGGGTGGCGTGTCGCCGGCCCCATGAATCCATGCTGCGGACGGCCCGGAGGCCGCAGTGTGGACGGGGACGAGAGTCGCGATCGCAGCCGCTCGCGCACTCGGGGTCTCGATCAGATCAGCGGGGATGTACCCCTCGCCGAGATCGACCAGGTGCCCGTCGATCCTCGCCGCGCTGAGTTCGGGGATCGTGAGGCGAACGCCGGGCAGGTACAGGAAAGCGGGATGCATCACGCCAGTCTGGCGCGGTGCATCCCGCGTTCCGAGTCGATCCGGGGATCTGTGGAGAAGGTCAGCCGCCCAGGGCGTTGAGCCAGGTGCGTCGCGCTTCGAGAGCATCGGCGGCAGCCTTGGCCGCCTTCTTGTCTCCCGACTTCTCCGCGGCGGCGAGCTCGGCCTCGAGCTTCTCGATCGCCTCGAGGAGCTGCGAGCTCATGTCGTTGGCGCGTGCCTTGGTCTCGGGGTTGTTCTTCTTCCAGTCGACCTCTTCACGAGCCTTGAGCGCCTGCTCGATCACGCGAAGTCGATCATCGAGAGCGCGCTCCTTGTCGCGGGGGAAGATCCGACCGATCTCATCCCACTGGCGCTGGATGCCGGTGAGCAGTGCACGCGCACGCTTGATGTTCGGTTCATCGGCCACGGCCTTAGCCTCTTCGAGCAGTGCCTGACGAGCCTCGATCTTCGGGGCGGAGTCAGCCTCTTCGGCAGCGGACTGCTCGGCACGCGCCGAGTACAGTGCGTCGCCGGCCGCCTTGAACCGCGCCCAGAGGGCGTCGTCGGCCTTGCGTCCGGCACGGCCCGCGGCCTTCCACTCGTCCAGAAGGGTGCGGTACGCCGGGATGCCGTCGACACCGCGGGGTGCGAGGGCCTCGGCACGTTCGACCAGACGGGTCTTCGCGTCGCGGGCGCTCTTGTGCGTGTCGTCGAGCTCGGAATAGAAGGCACGGCGTGCCTTGTCGACGGTTCCACGCGCGTCGCGGAACCGCTTCCAGAGCTGCTGAGAGACGCCCTTCGACAGGCGCGGACCGTTCTGCTGCTGTGCCTGCCAGGCGTCGAAGAGCTCGCCGAGCTCAGCGGTGACCTGCTTCCACTGCACCTTCGACAGATCGCGGGCGGCGATCTCCTCGGCGCGCTCGACGAGGGCGGTGCGCTCCGCGATGGCCTTGTCGACCAGTTCCTTCGCCTGCTGCGCCTCCTGAGCAGTCGCCTCGGACAGCGACGAGGTCAAGGCGTTCAGGCGTTCGCGGAGTCCGGCGAGGTCGCCGACGGCGGCCGCATCCGTCGCCTCGGCGAGGAGGTGCCCTGCCTGCTTGACGAGGTCGGCGGCGGAGGCGCCACCTGCCTGGTGACGCTGTTCGAGCGTGTGCACCTTGAAAGCGATGTCCTCGTATTTGCGCACGAAGTAGGCGAGAGCTTCGTCCGGGGTGCCGTCAGGGTACTGGCCGACGACGCGCCACTCCTCGCCCTCGCGAACCTCGACGGTGCCGTCGTCTGCGACACGACCCCACTTCGCGGCATCGGACGACGCGGTGACGGCTGCGGCAGCTGCTCCCGTCGGGGCGACGGCTGCGGGCGTCGGCACCTTCCGCGGCAGGGGCGCGGCAGGGGGAGCGGGAACGGGGGGAGTCGGCTTCGACGGCTCTGTGGCAGACACGGTGATTCTCCTTGCGCGGTAGGGCCCGCGGGAGGCGGAAAGGACGAGCTTCAGCCTAGTACGAGAGCGAGGTTGCAATGTGGTGCTCGGATCTCACAATGGCCGTTACCGATCTGTGAGCGAATCGTTCGACGCACGAAACACCATGCGTCACATCTGGGAAACACCAGGCTCCTATCGTCGCCATCACGACGTCCCCCGGCGATTGGAGCAGCATGAGCGAGGTCTTCCTCACCCCCAAGGAGATCGTCGTCGTCGGTGCGGGTATGGTCGCGCACCGTTTCGTCGAGAGTCTGATCAGTCGAGCTGAGACACCCCTGCATGTGACGGTGATCGGCGACGAGGCGCGCAGGCCGTACGACCGGGTCGGTCTCACCGGGTTCTTCTCGGGATCGACGCCGGAGGATCTGGAGCTCGATCCTTCGGTCTTCGACGACTTCCGCGTGCGGTTCCTCCCCGATGACAGGGTGCTGCGGATCGACCGCGCGGCACGCACCGTCACGACGAGGTCGCGCACGAGCATCCCCTACGACACGCTGGTGCTCGCCACGGGCTCGTACGCCGCCAAGGTCGCGGTCGACGGCGCCGACCTGCCCGGCTGCTTCGTCTACCGGACCCTCGACGATGTGCAGGGCCTCAAGGACTTCGTCACGCAGCGGAGCGGAATGCTCGGCCGTCCGCTCCGCGGCGCGGTCATCGGCGGAGGTCTGCTCGGCCTCGAGGCCGCCGGCGCGCTGCAGGGGATGGATGTGGAGGCGACCGTCGTGCAGTACTCGGATCGCCTGATGTCGGCGCAGCTCGACTCAGCGGGTGGAGGGATGCTCAAGCGACTGCTCGAAGCGCGCGGGATCTCGGTGCGCACCCAGTCGCGCACGACGCGTCTCGACCCCGACACCTCGGGTGCGGTCACCGCGCTCGAGTTCCAGGACGGCTCAGTCGAAAGAGCCGACGTCGTCGTCTTCACGGTGGGCGTGCGGCCGCGCGACGAACTCGCACGCAACGCGGAGATGCTCGTGGATCCGCGGGGCGGGATCATCATCGACGACCGGTGCGCGACCTCCGACCCGCACATTCTGGCGATCGGCGAAGTCGCCAGCTTCGAAGGCCGGTGCGTCGGCCTCGTGGCACCCGGCTACGCGATGGCGGAGGTCGCCGCCACCCGGCTCCTCGGCGGCGACGCGGCGTTCCCCGGATACGACGACTCCTCCAAGCTCAAGCTCTCGGGCGTCGACGTGGCGAGCTTCGGTGATGCGATGGCGACCACGCCGAACGCTCTCGATGTCGTCTATGCCGATCCTGTGGCAGGGGTCTACAAGAAGCTCGTGCTGTCGGACGACGCGCAGACGCTGCTCGGTGGGATCCTCGTCGGCGACGCGGCCGCCTACGGCGCCCTGCGGCCGCTGGTGGGCGCAAAGCTCGGAGCAGACCCTGCCGCATATCTCCTGCCGGAAGGAGGCAATGAGGCCCCCGGCGGAGAGCTGCCTGACGAGGCCGTCGTCTGCTCGTGCTCCAATGTGACGGCGGGGCGCATCCGCCAGGCGGTGCACGACGAGGGCTGCACCGATGCCGCCGCGGTCAAGGGATGCACGAAAGCCGGCGCCACCTGTGGTTCGTGCGTCCTGATGGTGAAGAAGGTCGTCGGCCAGGAGCTGACGAAGCTCGGTCAGACCGTGTCTCACGCCCTGTGCGAGCACTTCGATCTCTCACGCCGACAGCTGTTCGACGCGGTGCGCGTCGCGCAGCTCACGACCTTCAGTGCGATCGTCGACCGGTTCGGACGAGGGCGTGGGTGCGACATCTGCAAGCCGGCGATCGCCAGCATCCTGTCGGTCCTCGTCGGAGCCCACGTGCTCGACGGGGAGAACGCCACGCTGCAGGACACGAACGATCACGTGATGGCGAACATGCAGAAGGACGGCACCTACTCGGTCGTGCCGAGAATGGCCGGCGGCGAGGTCACCCCGGAGGGCCTGATCGCGATCGGCCAGATCGCGAAGGACTTCGCGCTGTACACGAAGATCACAGGCGGTCAGCGCATCGACATGTTCGGGGCGCGGCTCGAGCAGCTGCCGGTGATCTGGCAGCGTCTGGTGGACGCCGGCTTCGAATCGGGACAGGCATACGGCAAGTCCCTGCGCACGGTGAAGTCGTGCGTCGGCTCGACCTGGTGCCGGTACGGAGTGCTGGACGCCGTCGGGATGGCGGTGAAGCTGGAGCTCCGCTATCGAGGGCTTCGCGCGCCTCACAAGCTCAAGCTCGGGGTGTCCGGATGCGCTCGTGAGTGCGCGGAGGCGCGGGGCAAGGACGTCGGAGTGATCGCCACCGAGACCGGGTGGAACATGTACGTCGGCGGAAACGGCGGGTTCACTCCGCGGCACGCCCAGCTGCTGGCCTCCGATCTCGACGACGAAGGACTGATCACGGCCATCGATCGGTTCTTCATGTACTACATCCGTACGGCCGATCGTCTGCAGCGCACGGCTCCGTGGTGCGAGGATCTCGAAGGAGGTCTCGACGGCCTCCGGAGCGTGATCTTCGACGACAGTCTCGGTATCTGCGCCGACCTCGATGAGGCGATGGCGCAGCACGTCGATCGCTACGAGGACGAGTGGGCGGCGACCCTCGCCGACCCCACCAAACTCGAACGGTTCCGGTCGTTCGTGAATGCCGCGGATACCCCGGATCCGTCGCTCGCCTACGTCTCGGAACGCGGTCAGATCCGTCCGGCCACCGCGGAAGAGCGACGCACCGGCGGGGTCCTGATCGCCGGCACCGCTCTCGAGGTGCGTCGATGAGCATCGCGATCGACCCCTTCACGCACGTGCGGGTGTGCGCGATCGGCGACCTCGAGGTCGAGCGGGGGCGCGCGGCCCTCATCGACGGACAGCAGGTGGCGCTGTTCCTCCTTCCGGACGGGACGGTGCACGGTGTCGACAACCTCGACCCGTTCACCGGCGCGCACGTCATCTCGCGCGGGATCGTCGGCAGCCGGGGAGACGCCCCCACCGTCGCTTCTCCGCTGCACAAGCAGGTCTTCGATCTCCGTACCGGCGAGTGCATCGAGACCCACGGCAAGCCGCCGGCAGCGCTGCGGGTGTGGCCGGTCGCGATAGACGACGGCGACGTCTACGTCGGGACGCCGGAGAGCACGGACTCATGAGGCGAGCACGAGTGGGCAGGGTCGACCTGATCGGCGGAGGGCCGGGTCCCGCCGATCTCATGACGGTGCGCGCGTACCGGCTGCTCATGGCGGCCGATGTCGTGATCGCCGATCGCCTCGGGCCGTTCGAGGAGCTCAGGAACGAGCTTCCGCCGCACGTCGAGATCATCGACGTCGGCAAACGACCGGGCCATCATCCTGTACCGCAGCACGAGATCGACGCGCTGCTGGTGGATCGAGCTCTCGCCGGGCAGCGCGTGGTGCGTCTCAAAGGCGGCGACCCGTTCGTGCTCGGACGGGGCGGAGAGGAGGTTCTCGCGTGCGAGGCCGCCGGAGTGCCGGTCAGCGTGACGCCGGGCGTCAGCAGCGCGATCTCCGTGCCCCAGGCCGCGGGGATCCCGGTGACCCACCGCGGCGTCGCGTCCGGTGTGCACATCGTCAACGGTCACGGCGAGCTCACCGCGAGTTCGCTCGCATCCATGGCAGATCCGTCTGTCACCACCGTGATCCTGATGGGGGTGGCATCCTTGCCGCGGCTGGCCGCATCGGCCGTCTCGCACGGGGTGTCCGGCGACACCCCCGTGGCGATCGTCGAGAACGGGCACACCGAGAGGCAGCGGACGATTCGCAGCACCCTCGCGCGCGCGGCGGAGGATGCGGCGTCGGCCCAGCTGGTGAACCCGGCCGTCATCGTGATCGGTGAAGTCGCTCGGGCGGGGCTCCTGCTGCCGACGCCGGCGATGATCGCGGAGAGCATCACATGACGACCGCGCGGGCACTGGACTCGGCGCTTGCCGGTTGCACGATCATCGTCGCGGCCGACCGCCGTTCGATCGACCTGGCGACCGCTCTCGAACGTCGGGGAGCGGTCGTCCATCGAGCGCCCGCATTGAGCATCGTCACCAACTCCGATGACGCCGAACTGCTCGCCCGCACCGAGCGGGTCATCGGCTCTCCGCCGGACATCGTGATCGTGACCACCGGGGTGGGGTTCCGCGGGTGGATGGACGCGGCGCACGAGCACGGACTCGACGGGCAGCTCGACGCGGCGCTGCAGGGCGCCCACTTCGTCGCCCGAGGTCCGAAGGCGCACGGTGCGATCCAGCAGGCCGGTTTCACCGCCGACTGGGTCGCCGAGTCCGAGACGTCTGCCGAGGTGGGCGAATACCTCCTCGCCTCCGGCGTGGCGGGCAAGCGGATCCTCGTGCAGCATCACGGTGCCGGAGCGGACGGACTCGACGAGCTGCTGGCGGATGCCGGAGCCGACGTGCTGAGCATCACGGTGTACCGCTGGGGTCCTCCTCCGGATCCTGACGTGGTGCGACGTTCGGCGCTCCAAGCCGCAGGCGGAGAAGCCGACGCCGTGCTGTTCACCTCGGCGCCGGGAGCGGCATCGTGGATCGCGTTCGCCGAGGAGTCGGGCGCCCTGGAGAGCATCAGAAGGCGCGCCGAGTCGGGACGCCTCCTGCTGGCGTGCGTGGGGCCGATCACCGCGGCACCCCTGCGGACCGCGAACCTCCGCACCACGATCGCCGACCGAGGGCGACTCGGATCGCTCGCCCGAACGGTCATCGCGCACTTCGGAGGAGGGAGGGCGCCGTCGCTGCCGACCGACGCGGGCCTCGTCGAGGTCCGCAGCGGCGGAGTCCTCGTGGACGGCGCGTTCATCCCGCTCTCGCGCTCGGCGGCGGCGCTGATAGAAGCGCTGGCCTCGGCAGGTGGCCGTGTGCTCTCGCGGGCCGAGCTCGGCGGGGTGCTTCCGGGCGCCGAGCGCAACGGACACGCGGTCGAGGTCGCCGTGGCTCGGCTGCGGGAGGCACTCGGGGGCAATGAACTCGTGCACACCGTCGTGAAGAGAGGCTACCGCCTCGCCGTCACCGAGTACTGAGGGCCGCGGCAGGAGCTGACGGATCAGCAGATGTCGCAGTTCGTGCGCTGCAGACGAGGGCGAACCGCGGGTTCACTCGGCCGGAGCGTCTGAGGGGGCGGGTTCGGGGCTCGCGGGTTCGGTCGGCAAGGGCGCGTCGGTCGGCTCGACGGTCGGCGTGGGGGAGGGCGCTGGCGGGTTCACCTGAGCGTGCACGACCTGACTCACGACGGCGCCGGCGACGATCAGCGCGCCGACGACGACGGCGATCACGTTGTCGCGGGCGCGACGGCGGATCTGCCCCTCGTGCCAGGTCTTGCGGGCGGTGTGCAGGCGCGCGCGCTCCGCCTCGGTGCGCGACTGCTGCGTGCTCTTCCCGCGTCCGGCCATTGCGTGCTCCCTTACTGGACGTGAATGTGCAACGTCGCCTGAGAGCCTACCGTCGAGATCGCGCCGGCCTCTCCCGCCCGAAGTGTCGGCGCCCCGCGTTAGCCTGGACGAATGACCTCCGCAGCCGCACTGCTCTCCGGGCAGACCCCTCTCGCCGTGCGCATGCGCCCTGTGTCTCTCGACGAGGTCGCCGGTCAGAAGCACCTGCTGCGTGCCGGTTCCCCGATCGTCGCCCTGGCCGACCCTGCCGCCACCTCGCCGGGCGCCGTGTCGATCATCCTGTGGGGGCCGCCGGGCACGGGCAAGACGACCCTCGCGCAGGCGATCGCGCGGTCGTCCGGTCGCAGGTTCGTCGAGCTCTCGGCGATCACCGCCGGCGTGAAGGACGTGCGTGAGGTCATGCAGGAGGCGATCACCCAGCGCGACCTGTACGGCCAGACCACGATCCTGTTCCTCGACGAGATCCACCGATTCACCAAGGCGCAGCAGGACGCGCTGCTGCCCGGGGTCGAGAACGGCTGGGTCCTGCTGATCGCCGCGACCACCGAGAATCCCTCTTTCTCGGTGATCTCGCCGTTGATGTCGAGGTCGCTGCTCCTCACCCTGCAGCCGCTGACGGACGACGACATCGGGCTGCTCGTCGATCGGGCGGTGATCGATGCGCGCGGACTCAACGGTGCGGTCACTCTGGCCGATGACGCGCGCGCTGCCCTCATCCGACTGGCTTCCGGCGACGCGCGTCGCGCGCTCACCGGGCTCGAGGCGGCGGCAGCCGTCGCTCTGTCCAAGGGCGAGGAAGGCGCGGTGCCCGCCGCGACCGCCGATGACGTGGCTCAGGCCGTCGACAAGGCGCTGCTGCGATACGACCGCCAGGGCGACGAGCACTACGACGTCATCAGCGCGTTCATCAAGTCGATCCGCGGATCAGATCCCGACGCCGCACTGCACTACCTCGCCAGGATGATCGAAGCGGGGGAGGACCCCCGCTTCATCGCGCGGCGTCTCGTGATCTCCGCATCTGAAGACGTCGGACTCGCCGACCCCCAGGCGCTCTCTATCGCGGTCGCCGCTGCCGATGCGGTCGCCTTCATCGGCATGCCGGAGGGGCGTATTCCGCTCGCTGAAGCGACCGTCTACCTCGCCACGACCGCCAAGTCGAACGCGGCGTATGTGGGGATCGACCAGGCGATCGCCGACATCCGATCCGGAGGCTTCGGGCGGGTGCCGCTGCATCTGCGAGATGCGCACTATCCGGGTGCCAAGCGGCTCGGCCACGGTCGGGGATACGTCTACCCGCACGACAGCGAGTTCGGCATCCTTCCGCAGCAGTATCTGCCTGACGAGCTGCGGGGAAAACGCTATTACGAGCCCAAGAACCTCGGTGCCGAACGCGACATCTCGGCGCGCCCGGAGCGCATCCGTCGCATCCTCGACGGCCGCTGACGCGAATCTGTTAGACTGGATCGGCTCGAAACCAAGTTTTCGGGCATCTCCTCGTTCACACACCACCTTGCTGGCGCCCCGGCGTGCGCTCCAAGGAAGAACGCGGACGATACGTCCGTGAGTCGTGAAAGACGCGACCACGTCATCGGAAGGATAACTTCGTGACCACGAAGTCCCAGGACCGCCGCAAGGTGCGTCTGAGCCGTGCACTCGGCATCCCGCTCACCCCGAAGGCCGCCCGCTACCTCGAGAAGCGTCCCTACGCTCCGGGTGAGCACGGCCGCACCAAGCGCAAGGCTGACAGCGACTACGCCGTCCGTCTGCGTGAGAAGCAGCGTCTGCGCGAGCAGTACGGCATCCGCGAGAAGCAGATGCGCAACACGTTCAACGAGGCTCGCCGTCAGGACGGCCTGACCGGTGAGAACCTGGTCGAGCTGCTCGAGATGCGTCTCGACGCCCTCGTCGTGCGTTCGGGCTTCGCCCGCACCACGGCACAGGCTCGTCAGCTCGTCGTGCACCGTCACATCCTCGTCGACGGTCAGCTCGTCGACCGCCCGTCCTTCCGCGTGAAGCCGGGTCAGCTCATCCACGTCAAGGCCAAGAGCGAGGGCACCGAGCCCTTCCAGGTCGCAGCAGCCGGCGGTCACGCCGAGGTCCTGCCTCCCGTTCCCGGCTACCTCGAGGTCGAGCTCGACAAGCTCCAGGCTCGCCTGGTTCGTCGCCCGAAGCGCGCCGAGGTCCCCGTGACCTGTGAAGTGCAGCTCGTCGTCGAGTACTACGCAGCTCGCTGAGTTCAGCTTTTCCGCAGAAGGCGTCGGGGTCACCCGACGCCTTCTGTCGTTTCCGCATACGATGGAAGCACCGCGCCCACGCGGGCCAGAGGCAAGGATGGCGACATGAAGAACGTGCAGTGGTTCCTGATCGGTGTGATCGGCGGCTTCATCGCGGCGCATCTCATGAACAACGACCCGCGCGGTCATGAAATCCTCGCCGAGGTCGACGCCCGCTTCAACGAGTTCACCGGGATCGTCGGCGATGCCTTCCGCGAGGAGCAGGCTCGTCTCACCGACCCCGCTGACGACTGACCGTCACGGCACCCTCGCCGCGACCTCTCGTCAGTCGGCACGCCCTTCCACACCCTGTACGCAAGGACACCTGGCACCCCTATGAAAACTGCGGAGATCGCGGAACGGTATCTCGACTTCTTCGAGAAGCACGACCACCTCATCGTCCCTTCGGCCTCTCTGGTCAGCGACGATCCGTCGCTGCTGTTCACGGTCGCCGGGATGGTGCCGATGATCCCGTACCTCACCGGAGTCGTGCCCGCACCGCATCCGCGAATCGCCGACCTGCAGAAATGCATCCGCACCAATGACATCGAAGAGGTCGGCAAGACCGCGCGTCACGGCACCTTCTTCCAGATGATGGGCAACTGGTCGTTCGGCGACTACTTCAAAGAGGGCGCGATCCGCTACGCGTGGGAGCTGCTGACGAGCTCCGAGGCCGACGGCGGGCTCGGGTTCGACGAGAAGGACCTCTGGGTCACCGTGTACGAGACGGACGACGAGGCCGAGGCCATCTGGCGCGACATCATCGGCCTCAAGCCCGAGCGCATCCAGCGTCTGGGACGCGCCGACAACTACTGGAACACCGGTCAGCCCGGCCCCGGTGGACCCGACAGCGAGATCTTCTTCGACCGCGGTCCCGCGTACGGCAAGGACGGCGGCCCGGCGGCCGACGACTCGAGGTTCCTGGAGATCTGGAACCTCGTGTTCATGCAGGACTTCATCGAGAACATCCGTGGCAAGACCGAGTTCGACATCGTGGGGGAACTGCCCCAGAAGAACATCGACACGGGCATGGGGCTCGAGCGCGTCGCCTTCCTCAAGCAGGGCGTCGAGAACATGTACGAGACCGATCAGGTGCGCCCGGTGCTCGACCGCGCGGTCGAGCTCTCAGGCCGCCGCTACGGTGCGGTGCACGAAGACGATGTGCGCTTCCGAGTGGTGGCTGATCATGTGCGCTCGTCGCTCATGCTGCTGTCGGACGGCGTCCGCCCGTCCAACGAAGGACGCGGCTACATCCTCCGACGCCTCATGCGGCGCACGGTCCGCTCCATGCGACTGCTCGGCGTCGACGAGCCGGTCTTCCCCGAGCTCTTCGCCACCTCGCGAGACGCGATGAAGTCCGCCTACCCGGTGCTCGAGAAGGAGTGGGCGACCCTCTCCGCTTCGGCCATCGCCGAGGAGGAGACCTTCCGGCGCACGCTGGCATCGGGGTCCACGATCCTCGACCTCGCGCTCGACGAGACCAAGAAGAGCGGCGGAGCGTCGCTGAGCGGCTCCGAGGCCTTCCTGCTGCACGACACGTACGGGTTCCCGATCGATCTCACGCTCGAGGTCGCGGAGGAAGCGGGTCTCGCGGTCGACCGCGAGGCGTTCGACACGCTGATGCAGGAGCAGCGCTCACGCGCCAAGGCCGATGCACGCAATCGCAAGCGTCAGCTCGCGGACGTCTCGGTGTACCGCGATCTCCGTGCGCTGGGCGAGACGGGCTTCGACGGATACTCCGAGCTCGAGGTCGATTCGCGCATCCTCGGTATCCTCGTCGACGGTCACACGGTTCGCAGCGCGGCCGAGGGACAGATCGCCGAGGTCGTGCTTGCCGAGACCACGCTGTACGCCGAGTCCGGGGGCCAGGTCGCCGACAAGGGGGTGATCGTCGGACCCGGGTTCGAACTCGAGGTGCTCGATGTGCAGCGCCCGGTGCCCGGACTCATCAGTCACACCGTCGAGGTCACTCGTGGTGTCGTCGCCGTCGACGATGCGGCCACTACCGTCGTCGACGCGGCGAATCGCCGCGCTGCACGCCAGGCTCATTCGGCGACTCACCTCGTGCACGCGGCGCTCCGCGACACTCTGGGGCCGACCGCCACGCAGGCCGGTTCGCTCAACCGCGCCGGGTACATGCGATTCGACTTCTCCTGGTCTCAGGCGCTCTCGGCAGACACGCGCACCGAGATCGAGGAGATCACGAACCGCGCCGTCAACGACGCTCTCGAGGTCACCACCCGCATCGTCACGCTCGACGAGGCGAAGGAAGCCGGAGCCATGGCTCTCTTCGGCGAGAGGTACGGCGATGTCGTGCGCATGGTCGACATCGGAGGTCCCTGGTCGCGCGAGTTGTGCGCGGGCACCCACGTCAGCACGAGCGCGGAGATCGGTCTCGTCAGCGTCGTCGGCGAATCGTCCGTCGGCGCGTCGAACCGCCGTATCGAAGCGCTGGTCGGTCAGGACGCCTTCCGGGAGCTCGCGGCGGAGCGGGCGCTGGTGTCGCAGCTGACGACCTCGCTCAAGACACCTCGCGACCAGCTGGCCGAGCGCATCGCCGATCTTTCTGCGAGCCTCAAGGCGGCCGAGAAGCGCATCGCGCAGTTCGAGTCCAAGGAGCGCGCAGGTCGTGTTCCCGCCATCGCCGATGCGGCGAGCCGCGTCGGCGCGTTCCGGGTCGCTGCGCAGTCGCTCGGCGAGGTGGCTTCGGCCGACGACGTGCGCGAGCTCGTCCTCGGTGTCCGGGACCGCCTCGGTTCCGACGCTGCGGTCGTGGCCCTCGGTGCCTCGGTCAACGGTCGCCCTGTGGTGGTCGTCGCGACGAACGATGCCGCTCGCGCAGCCGGAGCGAAGGCCGGAGCACTCGCGAAGCGCGCCGCTTCGGTGCTCGGAGGAGGCGGCGGTGGTCGTGACGACGTCGCTCAGGGCGGAGGCACGGATGTGGCCGCCTTGTCGGCCGCGCTCGAGGCCGTGTCGCAGGAGCTGCAGTCAGCGTGAGCGGTTTCCGCCGCGGCGTGCGGATCGGTGTCGACGTCGGACGGGCACGCGTCGGGGTCGCTCGTTGCGATCCGGACGGCATGCTCGCGGTGCCTGTCGAGACGGTTCAGCGGAACGAACAGGCGATCGACCGGATCGCCGCGATCGCCGAGGACTTCGACGTGCTCGAGTTCGTGGTCGGGCTTCCGGTGAACCTCATGGGTGCGGACACTGCGTCGACGACGGACTCCCGGGAGTTCGCCGCTGCTCTGCATGCTCGCACCGGCACGCCCGTCAGGCTGGTCGATGAGCGACTGAGCACCGTCACGGCACACGCCGCGTTGCGTTCTTCGGGCAGATCACAGAAGAACTCTCGTAGCATTGTGGATCAGATCGCCGCGGTGGTCCTGCTGCAGCAGGCGATCGACACGGAGAAGAGCACCGGAAACCCGACCGGTGCCACGATTCCGCTCGACGAGGAGTCCCCCCGATAATGCCCGAACGTGAGAGTGCTTCGCCTCAGCACGATCCGGACGCCCGCCTGGGTGACCTGTTCGAGAACCTTCCCGACCCGTCGCAGCGGATACCGACGGTCGACAACACGCCACCCGCACCCGGGTCTCGGAGAGCCGCGCGCGAAGCCGCGGCCGCACAGCCGTCCGCTGCTCCTGCAGGCACGTCTCCGGATACCTCGACAGGTGAGGACGTGTCGACCCGCGCGATGCCGACGGCCGCGACCCGCGACGCGGCCGACGCTCGCTCGGCCGCGTCGTCCATGCCGTCGGAGGATGCGGCTGCTCCCGCCGACGGAGCCTCCGATCTCACCTCTGACGGGCCCGCCGGCGACGTGCCGCCCGCCCGGGCCGGGGATGGCTCCGCAGCTGGCGGCCGGCTCGAGGACCTCTTCCACGGACATCCGGAGGACCACACCGGAAACCGACCGCCGGCGAAGAAGAAGCGACGCACCGGATGCCTCGTCGCCCTCGTGATCGTCCTCGCCGTCATCGGCGGCATCGTCGGCGCAGGCGTCTGGGCGTGGAACGCGTACGGCGACAAGATCAGCGATGCCCTCGGCTGGGGCGATCCCAAGGACTGGGAGCCGGGGATGGCCACCGGTGAGGTGCTCGTCACGATCCATGAGGGCGACACGGGCTCACCGGTGTCGACCGCACTGTACGAGGCCGGCGTCACACGCACGGAGGACGTCTTCTACGACTATCTCGTCACCGAGAACGTCGCGGTGACCTTCTACCCGGGAATCTATTCCCTGAAGGAGAAGATGACGGCCGAAGCGGCGCTCGAGGCGCTCCAGAACCCCGAGAACAAGCGCGAGAACTCTGCAAGCGTCGGTGAGGGTGCAACCATCGAATCTTCGCTGCCTGACATGGCCGAATCTCTGGGGATGCCCGTCGAGGAGCTCCAGGCGGCGGTCGATGCGGATCCTGCGACTTACGGTGTCAGCGCGCAGAGCCTCGAGGGGTGGCTCTTCCCGGCCGTCTACACGTTCGATCCGGAGGTGACCGCCACCCAGGTCGTCCAGCGCATGGTCGATCGCACGAAGGAAGCGCTCACGGAAGCCGCTGTGCCTGCGGAGGACGCGCAGCGCGTCCTGACCATCGCATCGATCATCCAGCGTGAAGGCCTCACCGCAGATTTCCCGAAGGTGTCTCGCGTGATCGAGAACCGTCTCGACATCGACATGAAGCTGCAGATGGACTCGACTGCGCAGTACGGATACGGCTCGCTCCACGAGGGTGTCGTCTCGAGTTCCGCCGAGGCCCTCGAGGACGACAACCCGTGGAACACCTACGTGCACACGGGCCTGCCGGTCACGCCGATCGCCAGCCCGAGCTACGCGGCGATCGACGCGGCGATGCATCCCGCAGACGGTCCATGGCTCTACTTCGTCACGACGAACCTCGCCACCGGAGAGACCCAGTTCTCGGTCACCTACGAGGAGCACCTGCAGGGAGTCGAGAAGTGGGAGCAGTGGTGCCAGGAGAACCCCGACGGGGGATGCTCGGCCGGATGACCCAGCGGCGCCTCGCGGTGTGGGGAGACCCGATCGCGCACTCCAAGTCCCCTCGACTGCATGCTGCGGCATACGAGGCGCTCGGACTCGACTGGGAGTACACGCGTCTCCAGGTCGATCAGGCCTCGTTCAGCGGCGCTCTGGGCGCTCTGGACGATTCATGGCGCGGGCTGTCGCTCACGATGCCCCTCAAGGAGCAGGCGCATCGAGCAGCGCGAACACACGATCGCTACGCGGACCTCACCGGCGCGGTGAACACACTGCTGTTGACGGACGGCATCCGCGGTTTCAACACCGACGTCGGCGGCATCGTGGACGCTCTGGGCGAGCATGCGCTCCTCGGCATCGGGAGCGTGCGCATCCTCGGGGCCGGCGCCACAGCCGCATCCGCCCTGGTCGCGTGCGTCGAAGGAGGATCCCGCTCCATCGAGGTGCGCGCACGCCGACCTGAGCGTGCAGCCGAGCTCGTGGCTATCGGTCGACGGCTCGGGGTCGAGGTCTCGTCGTCCCCGTTCGACGCAGATGCGGTCGACGTCGGTCTCACCGTTGCGACGCTTCCCGGGGGAACGGCCCTCGACGACGCGACCTCCGCACGCTTGAGTGCGAGCGGGGGAGTGCTGTTCGATGTCGCCTACTCGCCCTGGCCCTCGGCGCTCGCCTCCACCTGGAGAGACGGACGCGCCGTCTCCGGCGAGGGGATGCTGCTGCGTCAGGCCGTGCGTCAGGTCCGGATCTTCCTGCACGGCGACCAGAGCGTTCCGCTGCCGTCCGAAGACGCCGTGGTCGCCGCGATGAGGGCCGCTCTGCAGTGAACGGTCGTCACGCGGCACGATCCGGGTCGAAACGCGTGGGAGACTAGAGCAATGCTCCGCGTGCTCACTGCCGGCGAATCGCACGGCCCAGAACTCATTGCCGTCATGGAGGGTCTGCCTTCGGGCGTCCCGGTGTCCTCCGAGGCGATCCAGGCCGATCTCGCACGTCGCAAGCTCGGCTACGGGCGCGGCTCGCGCATGAAGTTCGAGCAGGACGAGCTGACGATCTCGGGCGGCGTCCGCCACGGAAAGACCCTCGGCAGCCCGATCGCTCTCCGCATCGGCAACACGGAATGGCCCAAGTGGATCGAGGTCATGAATCCCGAACCCGTCGAGCTGACCGACAAGTCCCGTGGCCGGAGCGCACCGTTGACGCGCCCGCGACCGGGACATGCCGATCTCGTGGGCATGCAGAAATACGATTTCGACGAGGCGCGTCCCATCCTCGAGCGTGCCAGCGCCCGGGAGACGGCCGCCAGGGTCGCCCTCGGCGCCATCGCCCGCTCGTTCCTCGGCGAACTGGGCATCCGCCTGGTCAGCCACACGCTGTCGATCGGTCCCGTCCGGGTGCCGGACGGTGCTGCGCTTCCGACCCCGGATGACGTCGAGCGGCTCGATGCCGATCCGCTGCGCTGCTTCGACGCGGCGACCTCCGCTCTCATGGTGGCCGAAGTCGATGACGCGAAGAAGGACGGCGACACCCTCGGCGGAATCGTCGAGGTCCTCGCTTACGGTCTTCCGCCGGGGCTCGGCTCGCACGTGCACTGGGACCGCCGTCTGGATGCGCGTCTCGCGCAGGCCCTGATGAGCATCCAGGCGATCAAGGGGGTCGAGGTCGGCGACGGTTTCGAGACCACGCGTCGACGTGGCTCCGCCGCGCACGACGAGCTGTTCGCGACCGCAGAGGGCATCTCGCGCGGCTCGGACCGCGCGGGAGGCACCGAAGGCGGCATGTCGACCGGCACCGTGCTGCGTGTGCGCGCGGGCATGAAGCCGATCGCCACCGTGCCGCACGCTCTGCGCACCATCGACATCGCATCCGGAGAGGATGCCACCGCGCACCATCAGCGATCCGACGTCTGCGCTGTGCCTGCGGCCGGTGTCGTGGCCGAAGCCATGGTGGCGGTCGAGCTCGCCAATGCCGTGCTCGAGAAGTTCGGAGGCGACAGCATCGGCGAGACGCGCCGCAACCTCGACGGCTATCTCGCGGCGATTCCGGCCGAGCTGCGCACCACGCCCGCGTCCGAGGCGGCGCTCATCGCGCATGACGAGCGAGGCTGACCGGCTGACGCTGGTACTGGTCGGTCCGATGGCGGCCGGCAAGACCAGCGTCGGGCGTCGCGTCGCACGCAAGCTCGGGGTGCCCTTCGTCGACACCGACAAGCGCGTGGTCGCCGCACACGGCCCCATCCCCGCGATCTTCGCGGAGCACGGAGAGGCGCATTTCCGATCGCTCGAGCGCGCCGAGGTCGCAGCGGCTCTGCAGGCGGGCGGGGTGGTCTCTCTCGGCGGAGGAGCGGTGACGGACCCGGCCACGCGGACGCTGCTGCTCGAGCAGCCGGTCGTGTTCCTGACCGTCACCCCTGCGGCGGTGGCCGAACGCATCCACAGCGACGGACGCCCGCTGCTCGCGGGCGATGACCCCGTCGGCCGATGGACCCAGATCTTCGAAGAACGTCGAGACTGGTATGACGAGGTGGCATCGGTGACGTTCGACACGTCGCGGCGCCCCATGCAGCGCATAGCCGACGACATCGTGGCATGGAGGAGAGAACTGGGATGAGTACGACAAGCATCAGCGTGACGGGGGAGAACCCCTACGACATCTCGATCGGACGGGGCATCCTCGATCGGGTGTCCGCGGCCCTCGACGCCGGAGTGCGCAAGGTGCTCGTCGTGCACCCGCCCACGCTCGCCGCGCGCGCGGCGGAGCTCAGGGATCGGCTGCTCGCCGACGTCGAGAACGGACAGCGAGAGGTTCTGCTCGCCGAGGTGCCGGATGCCGAACAGGGCAAGCGCATCGAGGTGGCCGCCTTCTGCTGGCAGGTGATGGGCCAAGCCGACTTCACGCGCTCGGACGCGGTCGTCGGATACGGCGGCGGAGCCGTGACCGATCTCGCCGGCTTCGTCGCGGCGACCTGGTTGCGCGGGGTGCAGCTCGTTCAGGTGCCGACCACCGTGCTCGGCCTCGTCGACGCATCCGTCGGCGGCAAGACCGGGATCAACACCGCCGAGGGCAAGAACCTCGTCGGCGCGTTCTGGGCGCCCCGTGCGGTGATCGGAGACCTCGATGAACTCGCCAGCCTCAGCCCGAACGAGGCGACCGCCGGCTTCGCGGAGGTGGTGAAGGCCGGATTCATCTGGTCCCCCGAGATCCTCGACATCATCGAAGCGGACCCCGCGCGCGCCGTGGACACGACGACGCCGGAGTTCCGCCGGGCGATCGAGCTCGCGATCGACATGAAGGCCCAGGTCGTCTCCGACGACTTCCGGGAGGCGGGGCAGCGCGAGATCCTCAACTACGGTCACACCCTCGGCCACGCGATCGAGCACGCGGAGAGATACCGCTGGCGACACGGTGCGGCGGTCTCGATCGGCATGCTGTACGCGGCGGAGCTGTCACGGCTCGCCGGGCGGCTGTCGGACTCCGCCGCCGAGCGCCACCGCACGATCCTCGACTCGCTCGGGCTGCCGACCGGCTACCGTGCCGGTGCGTGGCCGCAGCTGCTCGCCACCATGCAGCGCGACAAGAAGAGCCGGGGCGGCATGCTGCGGTTCATCCTCCTCGACGACATCGCCAAGCCCACCGTGCTGCAGGCCCCCGACGAGTCGCTGCTCTTCGCCGCCTATCAGGAGATCGGCGAGTGACCCGCCGCATCCTGCTCGTCAACGGACCGAACCTCAACCTGCTCGGCAGCCGAGAGCCCGAGGTCTACGGCACGGCGACTCTGGCCGATGTCGAGAGGCTCACGGCTGAGGCCGCCGCGGAGGAGGGTTATGAGCTCAGGGCCCTGCAGAGCAACCACGAGGGGGTGCTGATCGACGCCATCCATGCCGCCAGGGAGGATTGCACAGCCATCATCATCAACCCCGGGGGGCTCACGCACACGAGCGTCTCGCTGCGAGACGCCCTGACCGGAGTGGCGCTGCCCTTCGCCGAGGTGCACATCTCCGATGTGTACGCGCGGGAGGAGTTCCGGCATCATTCCTACCTTCACGACGTCGCGGCGGTGCGTGTGATCGGCGAGGGTGTCGACGGGTATGCGAGCGCCGTGCGGCAGCTCGCAGCGCTCATCGCGTAGAATCGACTCTCGGCCCACCCCAGTCCACCTCGGACGCGAGCGGCCCCCAGACTCCAGAAACGGAAAGCCCAGCGCATGGCATCTACCGCAGACATCAAGAACGGCGTCGTCCTCAGCATCGAGCGGCAGCTCTGGAGCGTCGTCGAGTTCCAGCACGTCAAGCCCGGCAAGGGCGGCGCGTTCGTCCGCACCAAGCTCAAGAACGTGATGAGCGGCAAGGTCGTCGACAAGACGTTCAACGCCGGCGCGAAGATCGAGATCGAGAACGTCGACCGTCGTGATTACACGTACCTGTACACCGATGGTGACGGGTACGTGTTCATGGATCAGACCGACTACGACCAGATCACGGTCCCCGCTGCGACCGTCGGCGACGCGAAGAACTTCCTGCTCGAGAACCAGCAGGTCACGATCGCACTCAACAACGGCAACCCGCTGTACATCGACCTCCCGGCTTCCGTGATCCTCGAGATCACGTACTCCGAGCCCGGTGTGCAGGGAGACCGTTCGTCTGCAGGCACGAAGCCGGCGACGCTCGAGACCGGCTACGAGATCCAGGTGCCGCTGTTCGTCGAGACCGGCACCAAGGTCAAGGTCGACACGCGCACCGGCGACTACCTCGGTCGCGAGAAGTAAGGCGTGAGCGCCCGTACGAAGGCGCGCAAGCGCGCACTCGACATCCTGTTCTCCGCCGACGTCCGAGGCGACGAGGTCTCGGTGACCCTGGCCGCAGAGGCCAAGCGAGCCGCGAGCGAGCCCGCCCGTGAGGCCTCCTGGCTGTATGCGCGTGAAGTCGTCGACGGCATCATCGATCACCGTGACGAGATCGACGAGCTCATCACGACGCACAGCCGCGACTGGAAGCTCGAGCGGATGCCCGCAGTCGACCGTGCGCTGCTGCGCATCGGCGTCTGGGAGATCCTCTTCAACGCCGAGGTGCCGACGGCCGTCGCCATCGATGAGGCGGTCGAGCTCGCCAAGGAGTTCTCCACCGACGATTCGGGCGCATTCGTGCACGGCGTGCTCGCCCGCGTCTCTCGCGCGGCCTGAGCGACGACTCAGGGCGCGGTCGCCGAGATGTCGGAGGCCGCGGGAAGGATGGGGGCATGCCCGCGCCGCACGTCGATCTTCGAGATCTCATGCACATCACCGATGCGGGTGGTTACCAACGTGGTCTCGCATACTTCCGCGCGGGCAACGTGCTGGACGTGGTCTGGCATGAGGACCTCCTCGAACTCGAGGGGCACGTTCGCGGCAGCGCGGATGCCCAGTATGTGACCGAGATCCTCTTCCACTCGTCGAACGGGACACGGCGGGCGCGGACGACCCGCTGCTCGTGCCCGGTGCGGAGCGGCTGCAAGCACGTGGTCGCCACGCTGCTCGCGTCCAACGTGCACGAGTACTCCCAGCAAGCCGCTGTTCTTCAGCGACAGCCCGACGCGCAGCCCGAGACGACCGCGCCTCGCAGCGCCTCGGCGCCGTCGTGGCGCAGCCTGCTCGACCCGTCAGTGTCTCGGCACCCGCAGCGACTCGCGCTCGGGATCGAGCTGCGGCACCGCGAGTCCCGGAGCGAGAACCATTGGGGACCGCGTCCCGTTCGTGCAGCGACGGCACGCGACCTCGCTCGTCCGAACGGTGAGCTGCTGCTGGCGATCCGCCCGATGATGCGGAGCGCGCAGACCGGGGCCTGGATCCAGGGCGGCGCAGGCTGGGACGCCGTGCGTCGCGATGCGTCGCAGTTCGGCAGAGACCAGAACCGCTGGTTCGGCGACCTGCTCAGCATCTCGCGGGATTCACTGCTCTCAGGCAACGCCGGCGAGTGGCTCGTACTCGATCAGGTCGAGTCCCCGCTGCTCTGGCGGCATCTCCGATCCGGAGCCGAGCTCGGCATCCCGCTCGTCGCGAGCCAGAAGAGCGCATCGGTGCGCATCGCGACCAGCGCTGAGGTCTCGGCACGCATCTCGCGCACGGACGACGGCTCCCTGGCGGTGTCCGCGGAAGTGCGCATCGATGATCGAGACGTTCCCGACCGCGAGGTGCACCCGATCGGCCGCACGGGTGTGTACTCGGCTGGCCTTGTGGGCGCACGGATCGAGATCGTCCTCGCCGAGGCGCCGCTGAGCGAGCAGACGAGGGCGCTGCTCGCGGCATCCGATCCGATCGTCGTGCCCTCCGATGACGAGCAGGCGTTCATCACCGACGCCTATCCGCTGCTGGCGAGGCGCAGCACGGTGCGCACGGTCGGAGCCGTCGCGCTGCCGGACGTTCCGGAACCGGAGCCCGTGCTGACCGTGAGCTACGAGCGCGGCGATGTCGTGAGCTACTCCTTCGAGTGGACCTACGGCCAGTTCGGGCGTGTGCCGTTCGCCTGGAACGACGCGGCTGTGCGCGACGCCGCCGTCGAGACCGCCAAACGGGCGGCGATCGAATCCGCATGGCAGGAGTTCCGCACGACGAGCTTCAGGCCGAGCGGCTCCTTCCACGACATCGACGCGGCGGCGTTCGTCGCGGAGGGTGTGCCCGCGCTCGAGGCCGTGGGTGTCCGCGTCGAATCGAGCGGTGAGCGCAAGGCCTACCGCGAGCTCACGGGTGACCCTGAGGTCAAGGTCACGACCGTCGAGTCGACGGATTCCGACTGGTTCGATCTCGGCATCCTCGTGACGATCGACGGCCGGACGATCCCGTTCGGACCGCTGTTCACGGCGCTGAGCAAGGGGCGCAAGAAGCTGCTGCTCTCCGACGGCGGGTACTTCTCGCTCAACCATCCGTCGCTGGATCGTCTCCGTGACCTCATCGAGGAGGCGGGCGAACTCGACGAATGGGAGACGGGTCCACGGATCAGTCGCTACCAGACGGATCTCTGGGAGGAGTTCGAGGATCTCGCGGATGAGGCAGAGCCGGCTGTCAGCTGGCGCGCGACGGCTGACGGTCTTCGCCAGGCCACCGGGGTTCCTGCGACGCCGGTGCCTGCAGGAGTGCACGCCGACCTGCGCCCGTACCAGAAGACCGGCTTCGACTGGCTGGTCTTCCTGTGGCGTCATCGGCTGGGAGGGATCCTCGCCGACGACATGGGCCTGGGCAAGACCCTGCAGCTGCTCACGTTCGTGCAGCACACCAGAGAAGCCGGCGAGACCCGGCCGTTCCTCGTGCTCGCTCCGACATCGGTGCTGAGCACCTGGCGGTCTGAAGCCGCCCGGTTCACCCCGGGGCTTCGTGTCTCGATCGTCGACAGCACGAGTGGCAAGCGAGCTGACGCGTTGAGGGAGGCTGCCCGGTCGAGTGATCTGGTCGTGAGCTCGTACACGGTCGCACGACTCGATGAAGAGGAGTTCCGCGAGGTCGAGTGGGCCGGACTGATCCTCGATGAGGCGCAGTTCGTGAAGAACCCCAAGACCAGACTCCACCGCGCCATCTCGACGTTCCACGCCGACGTCACCTACGCCGTCACGGGAACGCCGATGGAGAACAGCCTCTCCGAGCTGTGGTCGCTGCTCAAACTCGCGGCCCCTGGCCTGTTCCCCTCGGCTCGCAAGTTCAAGGACCGCTACATCCAGCCCATCGAGAAGGGGAAGATCCCCGAGAACGAGGAGGGCGGCGCGTACCGGGCTCGGCGCCTCGCGCAGCTTCGCCGTCGCGTCAGGCCTCTGATGCTGCGACGGACGAAAGAGCTCGTGGCGCCCGACCTCCCTGCCAAGCAGGAGCAGATTCTCGAGGTCGAGATGAGCCCGGAACACCGGGCCCTCTACGACGTCGTGCTTCAGCGCGAGCGTCAGAAGGTCCTCGGGCTCGTCGACGATCTCGATCGCAACCGCTTCATCGTCTTCCGCTCCCTCACACTGCTGCGCATGCTGAGTCTCGCGCCCGCACTGGTCGACGAGGCCGACGCGGAGATCGGCTCGAGCAAGCTCGACACCCTTCTGGAGCGCGTGGTCGAGCTTCAGGCCGAGGGGCACCGCGCGCTCGTCTTCAGCCAGTTCACCTCGTTCCTCGATCTCGCGGCGGAGCGACTCGAGGCCGCGGGCATCCCCTATGCGCATCTCGACGGGTCCACGCGGCGCAGAGAGCAGGTGATCGACGGGTTCAAGGCGGGGGAGCAGCCCGTCTTCCTGATCAGCTTGAAGGCCGGCGGATTCGGACTCACGCTGACCGAGGCCGACTACGTCTTCCTGCTCGACCCCTGGTGGAACCCCGCCGCTGAAGAGCAGGCGATCGACCGCACGCACCGCATCGGGCAGACGAATCAGGTGTTCGTCTATCGGATGATCTCGACCGGCACGATCGAGGAGAAGGTCCTCGAGCTCCAGCGTCGCAAGGCCAGGCTCTTCACCGCGGTGATGGACGACGACGAGCTCTTCGCACAGTCGCTCACGGCCGACGACATCAAGGGTCTGTTCGACGAGGCTTGATTTGTTCCGGCCGGGTCACCGCATCCGCCCAGGACCCCGTCGGTAGAATCGAACGGTTCACTTCAGGAGGAATGCATGCGGATCACGGGACTCGGCCACGCCGGGATGTTCATCGAGACAGTCGGCGGGAACATCATCTGCGACCCGGTTCTCGGGCCCTCTTTCTTCGGCTCGTGGTTCCCGTTCCCCGACAACCGCGGGCTCGACTGGGAGCGATTCGGCCGTGAGGCGGACTTCCTCTACATCTCGCACCGGCACCGCGACCACTTCGATCCCGCGCTGCTCGAGCGCTACATCCGCAAGGATATCGAGGTGCTGCTTCCCGAATACCCGATCGATGATCTCGAGCGGGACATCAGGGCGCTCGGTTACACGAACATCACCTACGCGCCCGCGGGCGAGATCATCGAGCGCGGCGATCTGAAGATCATGATCACGCCGCTCCGGGCGCCGAGTGACGGCCCGATCGGCGACTCGTCGTTGAGCGTCGACGACGGCACGGGATCGATGCTGAACCAGAACGACTCCCACCCCCTCGACCTCGACACCCTGCTGCACTTCGGCAAACCCGACGCGTACTTCACGCAGGTCTCCGGCGCGATCTGGTGGCCCATGGTCTACGACCTGCCGCTGGACGCGAAGCAGAACTTCGCGAAGCTCAAGCGCGACGCGCAGAACAAGCGCGCCATGTACTACATCGACAAGGTCGATGCGCCGCATGTCTTCCCGATGGCCGGCCCGCCGATGTTCCTCCGCGACGATCTCTTCGACTTCAACGGGCTCGGCCGCAACGGAGAGTCGATCTTCACCGATCAGAAGCAGTTCCTCGCGCATATGAACGAGCTCTCGCCGCAGTACGACGGGCACCTGTTCGTACCGGGCACGGTCGTGACCGTCGATGCCGGTGAGGTGTCCTCCGAGCAGTCGCTGTACACCGAGGCCGAACTCGCCCACATCTTCGACGAGAAGTGGGACTACCTCGAAGAGCAGCGCGCCTCGCGTCAGCAGGAGATCCTCGATGAGGAAGCCTCGCGCGCCGAGGTCCTGCCCGCCGCCGAGATGCTCGAAGAGCTGAAGGCCTGGTGGGAGCCGCTCCTCAAGAAGTCACGCACCATCCGGTTGGGAGTCGGCGGCTGCGTCCGATTCAAGATCGGCGACCTCGACATGGTCGTGGACTTCCCTCGGGCGAAGGTCCGCGAGTACGCCGGCGAGGAATGCATCTACTGGTACACGATCCCTGCAGACCTCGTCTCCACGAACATCCGCGAACATGAGATCGACTGGTCGAACTCGATCTTCCTCTCGATGCAGTTCCAGGTGGGGCGCAGCGGAAAGTTCAACGAGTTCCTGACGACCTTCCTCAAGTGCCTGTCGGTCGACCGCATCGAGTACGTCGAGAACTGGTACCAGGAGCAGACGGATCAGACCGAGGATGCCGAGATCGGCGAGTGGCTCGTGCAGCGCCGCTGCCCGCATCTGCGTGCCGACCTGACGAAGACCGGGAAGGTCGACGAGGACGGCATCCTGACCTGCAGCATGCATGACTGGAAGTGGGACCTCAAGACGGGCCGCTGCCTGTCGACGAGCGGCCACCCCATCCGTTCCACGAAGATCGACGAGGTCAGCGACGCTGTGCTCCGTGAGGCCAGCTGACGTGTCGCGGTCCCCGCATCCGCAGGGGTCAGGTCGCGACGCCCGAACGTCGCGGTTCGAATACAACGGGCCTTTGCGTGGTGCCCGGTGGATCGTGCGCTCGGATCCTGAACGGCTCGTGCGCATCGCCGCAGACTTCTTGACCGGCGTGGGCTTCGAGCGCCTCGACGATGACTTCGAGCGCCGTCTTCGCGAGCGAGGCTCGGAGTGGACGGCGACGGCGCTGCAGATCGGCGATGAGAGAGGCTCGAAGCGCAGCTGGTGGCGCGGACTGCTGACCGAAGACCTCCCGTTCCCGTTGCCGCATGCGCTGCAGCCCGTGCTGCCCCCGACACTCGTCGTCGCCGCCGCGCGGCCCGTCGCGGCAGGCGTCGGCGAGCTCGTCGTCTTCCCCCACACCTCGGCACGCGGAGACGCGACGCATGCGCGGGCGGCGGCTCCACGGGTCACTGCCGCGCTGGAACAGATCACCGCCGCCGCAGGGGCCGAGGGCGCCATGCTCTCGCATGAGTCTCTCTCGGGCATAGCGAACGACGGGTCGCCCGCCTCCCAGGCGGTCGTGCGCGAAGTCCTGCAGTGGCGCTGAGCCGCGCTAGACTGGGTGCATCAAGCAACCTTTAACACCGTCCTGTGAGGCGGAGAAGGGAGCGGCCGATGAGTGCACGAACCGTGCTGCATGAAGCCGATATCTCGCGGGCACTGACCCGCATCGCACATGAGATCCTCGAATCCAATCGAGGGGCCGAGAACCTCGTCCTGCTGGGCATTCCGACCCGCGGAGTCACTCTCGCACATCGCCTGTCCGCCGTGATCGGCGAGATCGCGCAGACCACCGTTCCGGTGGGAGCCCTCGATGTCACGCTCTTCCGCGACGATCTCGCCACCCAGCCGACGCGGTCTCCTCGTCCGACCGACATCCCCGCCGGTGGCATCGACGGCAAGACCGTCGTCCTCGTGGACGACGTGCTCTTCTCCGGGCGCAGCATCCGTGCCGCACTCGATGCGCTGCAGTCGATCGGGCGCCCGTCGATCGTCCGCCTCGCGATCCTCGTCGATCGGGGCCATCGCGAGCTGCCGATCCGCCCTGATTTCGTCGGCAAGAACATCCCGTCCTCCCGGCAGGAGCGAGTCAACGTGCGGCTGGCCGAGCACGATGGCGCCGAGGAGGTGACGATCGAAGCATGAGACACCTCCTCGATACCCGCACCCTCGATCGCGAGACCGCTCTGCGCATCCTCGATGTCGCCGAGGACATGTCCGACACGCAGTCGCGCGAGGTCAAGAAGCTCCCGACCCTTCGCGGCAAGACCGTCGTCAATCTCTTCTTCGAAGACTCGACGCGAACCCGCATCTCCTTCGAGGCCGCGGCGAAGCGGCTGTCGGCCGACGTGATCAACTTCGCGGCCAAGGGATCCAGCGTCTCCAAGGGAGAGAGCCTCAAGGACACCGCCCAGACGCTGCAGGCGATGGGCGCGGATGCGGTCGTCATCCGCCATCCCGCGTCAGGTGCGCCGCAGACCCTCGCCACCAGCGGATGGATCTCCGCCGGAGTGGTCAACGCAGGCGACGGCACACACGAGCACCCGACCCAGGCGCTGCTCGACGCGTTCACGATCCGCAAGCGTCGCTTCGGAGCGGACAGCCGAGGTCGCGATCTCGCCGGCATCCGGGTCGTGATCGTCGGCGACGTGCTGCACTCGCGAGTCGCGCGGTCGAACGTCTGGCTGCTCGCCACGCTCGGCGCCGAGGTCACTCTGGTCGCTCCGCCCACCCTGGTGCCGCAGAACGTCTCCCTCTGGCCTGCGAGGGTCGTCTACGACCTCGACCAGGCTCTGGCAGACGGGCCGGATGCCGTGATGATGCTCCGCATCCAGCTCGAGCGCATGAACGCCGCATATTTCCCCACTGAGCGGGAATATTCCAGGCGATGGGGTCTTGACGCACTGCGTGTGGCCGGACTTCCGGACGGTAGCATTGTCATGCACCCCGGACCCATGAACCGAGGGTTGGAGATCTCCTCCGAAGCCGCCGATTCCCCGCGCTCGACCGTGCTGGAACAGGTGACGAACGGAGTGTCCATCCGCATGGCGGTGCTGTACCTGCTCCTTGCAGGAGAACGAGACGACGAACGAGGGGGAGACCAGTGAGCGAGACCCTCGTCATCACCGGCGCACAGCTTCTCGGTGCCGAGCGCGCCGACATCATCGTGGAGAACGGTCTGATCGCCGAGATCGGCACCGGGCTGAGCCGTGCGGGCGCGCGAGTCATCGACGCCGACGGCCTGGTCGCCCTTCCCGGACTCGTGGATCTGCACACCCATCTGCGCGAGCCCGGTTACGAAGCGTCCGAGACGATCCTCACCGGCACCAGGGCGGCCGCGTCAGGCGGCTTCACGGCAGTCTTCGCGATGCCGAACACCTCACCGGTGGCTGACACCGCCGGCGTGGTGGAGCAGGAGCTCGCTCTCGGTGAAGCCGCCGGGTACGCGACGGTGCAGCCCATCGGCGCCGTCACCGTCGGGCAGAAGGGCGAACGACTCGCCGAGCTCGGAGCGATGGCGACGTCGCGCGCTCGCGTCCGCGTCTTCAGCGACGACGGCTTCTGCGTCTTCGACCCGCTCATCATGCGGCGTGCTCTCGAGTACGTGAAGTCCTTCGGCGGAGTCATCGCGCAGCATGCACAGGATCCCCGCCTCACCGAGGGTGCCCAGATGAACGAGGGCACCGTCTCGGCCGAACTCGGACTCGCCGGATGGCCCGCGGTCGCCGAGGAATCGATCATCGCCCGCGATGTGCTCCTCGCCGAGCACGTGGGCTCGCGTCTGCATGTCTGCCACCTTTCGACAGCAGGCTCCGTCGACATCATCCGCTGGGCCAAGAAGCGGGGCATCGACGTCACGGCCGAGGTCACCCCGCATCATCTGCTGCTCACCGATGAACTCGTGCGCGGCTACGACGCGCGCTTCAAGGTCAATCCGCCGCTGCGTCGTGAAGAGGACGTGCTCGCGGTGCGTGAAGGACTCGCAGACGGCACCATCGACATCGTCGCGACCGATCACGCACCGCATCCGAGCGAGCACAAGTCGTGCGAGTGGCAGGCTGCCGCTAACGGCATGGTCGGACTCGAGAGCGCGCTGCGCGTCGTGCACCAGTCCATGGTGCAGACCGGCCTGATCGGCTGGGAGGACGTCGCTCGCGTGATGAGTGCCGCGCCCGCACGGATCGGACGGCTCTCGGGCCACGGGCTGCCTCTGGAAGCAGGTGCTCCCGCCCAGATCACGCTCTACGACCCTTCGGTCGCGGGTGTCTTCACCGAGGCGGACCTGCACGGCCGCAGCGTGAACTCGCCGTACCTCGGCCGCGATCTTCCCGGTCGCGTCGAGTTCACGGTGCATCGCGGAATTCTGACGGTCGACTGCGCGGATGTCGTCGAGGAGCTGAACGCATGAGCGCACGCGACATCGCCATCGCGATCACGATCGCCGTGGCGGCCCTCGTGCTCGTCGTGATGTTCACCGCATGGCGACGACGACTCCGACGCGACTCGGGTCTCGCGGCACCTCTCGGTGTGCCGGAGCACGCCGAGGTGATCGACCGTCACGAGGTGCTCTACGTCTCGACGACCAAGCACGGACAGCCTCTCGAACGGCTGACCCTGCATCCGCTCGCCTACCGTGCCAGGGGAGAGGTCGCCGTCACGGATCGCGGGCTCGCACTCTGCCTCGACGGCGCGCCGACAGTCTTCATCGCCTCCGCACGGCTCGCGAGCGTCGACCGTGCGACGGTGACGATCGATCGCGTCGTGGAACCCGGCGGGCTCGTCCGCGTCGCCTGGAGCGCAGACGACGACACGATCGTCGACTCGTACCTGCGCCTCACCGACGGTGACCCCCAGAACTTCATCTCTGAACTGCAGCGTCTCGTCCCGGCCACGGACGACACCGCCGCCCCCGACACAGGAGCAACGTCATGACAGCCCTCCCCGAACCCGCCGTCCTCGTCCTCGAAGACGGGACCCGCCACACGGGCCGTGCATACGGCGCGCGTGGCACCACCTTCGGCGAGGTCGTCTTCGCCACCGGCATGTCCGGCTACCAGGAGACGCTCACCGATCCCTCGTACGCAGGTCAGATCGTCCTGCAGACGGCCCCGCACATCGGCAACACCGGCATGAACGACGAGGACCCCGAGTCCCGTCGCATCTGGGTGGCCGGCTACATCGTCCGCGACCCCTCGCGCGTCGTCTCGAACTGGCGAGCCAACGCCTCGCTCGACGAGATCCTCGAGCGCGACGGAATCGTCGGCATCAGCGGCATCGACACCCGGTCGATCACCCGACACATCCGCTCGGCCGGCTCGATGCGCGGGGGCGTGTTCTCGGGCGACGCCGCGAAGATCGACGCCGAGGAGCAGCTGCGCCTCGTGCGCGAGGCGCCGCAGATGGCCGGTCAGAACCTCTCGGCGCAGGTGTCCGTCGACGTCGCCACGGTGACGACGGCCATGGGCGAGAGGGTCGGCAACCTGGCGGTCCTCGATCTCGGCGTCAAGCAGGCCACGATCGACAACCTCGCGGCCCGCGGCTTCGAGGTGCACGTGCTGCCCCAGAACGTCACGATCGACGACATTCGCTCGATCGATCCGGTCGCGGTCTTCTACTCGAACGGACCCGGCGACCCCGCAGCGTCCGGCGATCACGTCGAGCTGCTCCGTGCGGTCCTCGACGACGGCCTCCCGTTCTTCGGCATCTGCTTCGGCAACCAGCTGCTCGGTCGCGCGCTGGGCCTCGGCACCTACAAGCTGCCGTTCGGTCACCGCGGCATCAACCAGCCCGTGCTCGACAAGTCGACCGGTCGGGTCGAGATCACCGCGCACAACCACGGCTTCGCGGTGGACGCCCCGCTCGAGGGCTCCTTCGACAGCCCGCACGGCTACGGCAAGGTCGAGGTCAGCCACGTCGGATTGAACGACAACGTGGTGGAAGGCCTCCGCGCCCTCGACATCCCCGCATTCTCGGTGCAGTACCACCCGGAGGCGGCCGCAGGCCCCCACGACGCCAACTACCTCTTCGACCGGTTCCGTGACATGGTCATCGCCAGCAAGAAGGACGCCAAGTAATGCCCAAGCGCGACGACATCAACTCCGTTCTCGTCATCGGCTCCGGCCCGATCGTCATCGGTCAGGCCTGCGAGTTCGACTACTCCGGCACCCAGGCGTGCCGCGTCCTCCGCGAAGAGGGCGTCAGGGTCATCCTGGTCAACTCCAACCCGGCGACGATCATGACCGACCCCGACTTCGCCGACGCGACGTACATCGAGCCGATCACGTGGCAGGTCATCGAGACCATCATCGCCAAGGAGCGTCCGGATGCCATCCTGCCGACCCTCGGCGGTCAGACCGCGCTCAACGCCGCGATCGAGCTGCACAACCACGGCATCCTCGAGAAGTACGACGTCGAGCTGATCGGTGCGAGCTTCGAGGCCATCAACAAGGGCGAGGACCGCCAGATCTTCAAGCAGCTGGTGCTGGATGCCGGCGCAGACGTGGCGCGCAGCATCATCGCGCACACCATGGACGATCTGCTCGAGGGCGCAGCTGAGCTCGGCTACCCGCTCGTCGTCCGTCCGTCGTTCACCATGGGCGGCCTCGGCTCCGGCTTCGCCTACGACGAGGAGGACCTGCGCCGCATCGGTGGCGCGGGGCTCCGGGACTCGCCGACCACCGAGGTGCTCCTGGAGGAGTCCATCCTCGGCTGGAAGGAATACGAGCTCGAGCTCATGCGGGACACCGCCGACAACACGGTGGTCGTCTGCTCGATCGAGAACGTCGACCCCGTCGGCGTGCACACGGGCGACTCGATCACGGTCGCCCCGGCGCTGACGCTGACCGACCGCGAGTACCAGAAGCTCCGTGACATCGGCATCGACATCATCCGCGCCGTCGGCGTCGACACCGGCGGATGCAACATCCAGTTCGCCGTCGACCCCAGCAACGGTCGCATCATCGTGATCGAGATGAACCCGCGCGTCTCACGTTCGAGCGCCCTCGCCTCGAAGGCCACCGGGTTCCCGATCGCCAAGCTCGCGGCGAAGCTCGCTCTCGGCTACCGCCTCGACGAGATCCCCAACGACATCACCGGTGTCACTCCCGCGAGCTTCGAGCCCACGCTCGACTACGTCGTCGTCAAGGTGCCGCGGTTCGCGTTCGAGAAGTTCCCGGCCGCCGACGCGACGCTGACGACCACCATGAAGTCGGTCGGCGAGGCCATGGCGATCGGTCGGAACTACGCGACCGCGCTGCAGAAGGCTCTGCGCTCGCTCGAGAAGCGGGGCTCGAGCTTCCACTGGGGCGAGGAGAACCGCTCGGCGGCCGAGCTGCTCGAGATCTCGAAGATCCCGACCGACGGCCGCATCGTCACCCTGCAGCAGGCGCTGCGCAAGGGAGCGACGGTCGAGCAGGCGTTCGAGGCGACCGCGATCGACCCGTGGTTCATCGACCAGATCGTGCTGATCAACGAGGTCGCCGAGACCGTGCGCACGGCGCCCGAGCTCGACGCGGCCACGCTCCGCTACGCCAAGGAGCACGGCTTCTCCGACGTGCAGATCGGGCAGCTCCGGGGCGACGACGAGGCCGAGATCCGCGGCGTGCGCCACGGATTCGGCATCCGCCCCGTTTTCAAGACGGTCGACACCTGCGCCGGCGAGTTCCCGGCCCTCACGCCGTATCACTACTCGAGCTACGACTTCGAGACCGAGGTCACGCCGTCCGATCGCACCAAGGTCGTGATCATCGGTTCGGGTCCCAACCGCATCGGCCAGGGCGTCGAGTTCGACTACTCGTGCGTACACGCGTCGTTCGCGCTGTCGGACGCCGGCTTCGAGACCATCATGGTCAACTGCAACCCTGAGACGGTGTCCACCGACTACGACACGTCGGATCGGCTCTACTTCGAGCCGCTCACGCTCGAGGACGTGCTCGAGGTGCTCGACGCGGAAGCCGCCAGCGGCACCATCCTCGGCGTCGTCTGCCAGCTCGGCGGCCAGACGCCGCTGGGCCTCGCCAAGGGCATCGAGGCCGCTGGCTACAAGGTGCTCGGCACGAGCCCCGAGGCCATCGACATCGCCGAGGAGCGCGAGCTGTTCTCGCAGCTGCTCGACTCGGCCGGGCTCATCGCACCGCGTCACGGCACCGCTGTGAACGCCGACGGCGCGGTGGCCGTGGCCGACGAGATCGGCTACCCCGTGCTCGTGCGTCCGAGCTTCGTGCTCGGCGGCCGGGGCATGGAGATCGTGTACAGCGCCGAGTCGCTGCGCGAGTACTTCGTGCGCACGGCGGGGGAGGTCATCATCGAGGAGGGCAAGCCCCTGCTCGTCGACCGGTTCCTCGACGATGCGATCGAGCTCGACGTCGACGCGCTCTACGACGGCACCGACCTGTACATCGGCGGCGTGATGGAGCACCTCGAGGAGGCCGGCATCCACTCCGGCGACTCCAGCTGCACCCTGCCGCCCGTCTCGCTGGGCCGCACCGACATCGACCGCGTGCGCGAGGCGACCCTCGCGATCGCCAAGGGCGTCGGCGTCCGCGGACTGCTGAATGTGCAGTTCGCGATCAGCGCCGGCGTGCTCTACGTCATCGAGGCGAACCCGCGCGCGAGCCGCACGGTGCCGTTCGTCTCGAAGGCTCTGGGCATCCCGATGGCCAAGGCGGCGAGCCGCATCATGGTGGGCTCGACGATCGCCGAGCTCCGCGCCGAGGGCATGCTGCCACAGCAGGACGGCTCGCGCGTGCCTCTCGATGCCCCTGTCTCGGTCAAGGAGGCTGTGCTGCCCTTCAAGCGTTTCCGCACCGCAGACGGCAAGACGGTCGACTCGATCCTCGGACCGGAGATGCGCTCGACCGGCGAGGTCATGGGCATCGACCGCGACTTCCCGACCGCGTTCGCCAAGAGCCAGGCTGCCGCATACGGCGGGATGCCGACCTCCGGCACCGTGTTCATCTCGGTGGCCGACTCCGACAAGCGCGCGGTGATCCTGCCGGCGCACCGCCTGCAGCAGCTCGGTTTCACGATCGTGGCCACAGAGGGCACCGCCGAGATCCTCTCGCGCAACGGCATCGCGGTGACGGTGGTCGAGAAGTACAGCGAGACCCAGGAGTCGGGAGCGACCAATATCGTCGATCTCATCAACGACGGGTCGATCGACATCGTCGTGAACACGCCTTCGGGTGGCGCGGCGCGCGCAGACGGATACGAGATCCGCGCTGCGGCCGTCGCCGCAGACAAGGCGCTGTTCACCACGATGGCGGTGCTCGGCGCCGCGGTGAGCGGCATGGATGCGGCGCACGAGGGCTTCCAGGTGAAGAGCCTGCAGGAGTACGCACTCGACCGGAAGGCTGCGGTGTGAGCGCACGCTTCGGCGAACGGGTCCGTGCCGCCGTGGCGCAGCACGGCCCGCTGTGCGTGGGAATCGACCCGCATGCGGCGCTGCTCGCGTCGTGGGGGCTCGGCGACGACGCGTCCGGCGTCCGCGAATTCGGCCTCCGCACAGTCGATGCCTCCGTCGGCCGTGCCGCGATCGTGAAGCCGCAGGTGTCGTTCTTCGAGCGCTTCGGCTCCGCGGGATTCGCAGCGCTCGAAGAGGTGCTGGCGGCTGCACGGGAGGCCGGGCTCATCGTCATCGCCGACGCGAAGCGCGGGGACATCGGCTCGACCATGGATGCCTATGCCGCGGCGTGGCTCACCCCTGGCTCTCCGCTCGAAGCCGATGCCTTGACTGTGAACCCGTTCCTCGGGGTCGGCGCGCTCGACGGCGCGTTCGCCCTCGCCGATGAGCATGACAAGGGTCTCTTCGTGCTCGCCGCCACGAGCAACCCCGAGGCGCAGACGCTGCAGCGCTCGGTCTCGGAGACCGGCCGTGCGGTGTCCGCGGACATCATCTCGGTCGTCTCGGCCCGCAACGCCGAGCACACGGACGCGGGCGAGTGGGGGAGCCTCGGTTTCGTCATCGGAGCGACGGTCGACTGGACGGATGCCGGCATCGCCGCGTTCGCGCCGATGGCGCCCATCCTCGCCCCCGGTTTCGGCGCCCAGGGTGCGACTCCGGCAGACCTGCACCGTCGGTTCGGCTCGATGAGCCCCGCGGTCATCGCGAGCGAGAGCCGCAGCATCCTCTCGGCCGGACCCGCCGGTCTCGCCGCCGCCATCGACGCTCGCGTCGCAGAGTATAGGGAGGCCGGCCGTGGCTGAGTCCCGTCCCGTCCCCGAGGTCGACCGTGCTGCCGCCGCACGCAAGGCGGTCGAGCGACGCCGTGCCCGTGCATCCCTCAAGCGCGATATGACGACGCGCGTCGTGACCCCGCAGTCGGTGCTCGAGCGGGCGACCGCCGATCCCGACTCGGTCGAGGGCTCGATGCGCATCACGGACTTCCTGCTCGCTCTCCCCGCGATCGGAGCGGGCAAGCGAGACCGGATCCTCGCCGAGCTGCACATCTCGCCGGTCAAACGACTGGGGGGTCTCGGAGTCCGGCAGCGGGCGGCGCTGTCGCAGTGGCTCGACTCGCGCTTCCCTCGCCTGCAGCCACGCGGCGCACGGAGCCGGCTGCTCGTGCTCGCCGGCCCGACCGCAGTGGGCAAGGGGACGGTCGCAGCCCATATCCGCGAGAACAACCCCGAGATCCACCTCTCGGTCTCGGCGACGACCCGTGCGCCGCGACCGGGCGAGATCGACGGCGTGCACTACTACTTCGTCGACGATGCCGAGTTCGATCGGCTGATCGCCGAGGACGAGCTCCTCGAATACGCGGTCGTGCACAACAAGTCGCGATACGGCACTCCCCGGGCGCCGATCGATGCCGCGCTGGCCGCGGGCAAGACCGTGCTGCTCGAGATCGACCTGCAGGGTGCCCGCCAGGTGCGCAAGGCCGAGCCGGCGGCGACACTCATCTTCTTGCTGCCGCCGACCTGGGACGAACTGGTTCAGAGACTGGTCGGTCGAGGCACCGAAGGCGCCGAGGAACGTGCTCGCAGACTGCGCACTGCGAAGGTCGAATTGGCCGCGCAGAACGAGTTCGACCACCTCATCGTGAACGAGGACGTCGCCGCAGCGGCCGCGGAGGTCGTAGAATTGTCTTCGAGCTCTGCGCGCTGAGCGTCTTCGCGCGCCCGCTGCACCGTCTTCGCGACGATCCCGTCGCCTGATCAGGAGGTCCCACCATGGCCGGACACCACACAAACGGAATCATCGATCCCCCCATCGACAACCTGCTCGACCGTGTCGACTCGAAGTACGAACTCGTGATCTACGCGGCCAAGCGCGCCCGTCAGATCAACGACTACTACTCCGACCTCCACGAGGGCAACCTGTTCGACAACGTCGGTCCGCTCGTCGACTCCTCCGTCGAGGACAAGCCGCTGACCATCGCTCTGCACGAGATCAACGAGGACAAGCTCCGCCTCCGTCACGCCGAGTGACGTCCGATGACCGCACCGCCGACTGATGTCGGCGGTGCGGTCCATCATGGGAGCCACCCCCTTCCTGCTGTCCGATTCCGTTCTGGAGCCCTGATGAGCGCGCTGCGTCTGTTCACGTCCGAGTCCGTCACCGAAGGACACCCGGACAAGATCTGCGACCAGATCTCCGACAGCATCCTCGATGGCCTCATCGCGAAAGACCCCGGTTCGCGGGTCGCGGTCGAGACGCTGGTGACCACCGGCCTCGTGCATGTCGCCGGCGAGATCCGCACCGAGGCGTACGTCGACATCCCGACGATCGTCCGACAGGTCGTCAACCGCATCGGCTACACGTCGAGCGACACCGGCTTCGACGGAGACTCGTGCGGCGTGAGCATCTCCGTCGGCGAGCAGTCGACAGACATCGCCCACGGAGTCGACAACGCCCAGGAGCACCGCGACGGCTCGTCGGTCGATCCGCTCGACGGACTCGGGGCCGGCGACCAGGGCATCATGTTCGGGTTCGCCACGAACGAGACGCCCCAGTTGATGCCGATGGCGGCGTGGACCGCACACCGCATCGCGGAGCGTCTCGCCGAGGTCCGCCGCTCCGGCGCGCTGCCGTTCCTCCGCCCCGACGGCAAGACCCAGGTCACGCTCGGGTACGACGGCCTCACGCCCAAGACCGTCGACGCGATCGTGCTCTCGACCCAGCATCACCCCGAGATCTCTCAGGACGAGCTCCAGGCGCAGGTACGCGAGCACGTCATCGACCCGATCCTCGAGACCACGGGACTCGATCTCGACGACATCACCTACTACATCAACCCTGCGGGTCCCTTCGTCACCGGTGGGCCCAAGGGCGATGCGGGTCTTACCGGACGCAAGATCATCATCGACACCTACGGGGGAGCGGCACGTCACGGTGGCGGCGCGTTCAGCGGCAAGGATCCGTCGAAGGTCGACCGTTCGGGTGCCTATGCGACTCGATGGGTGGCCAAGAACGCGGTCGCGGCTGGACTCGCCGACCGGCTCGAGGTCCAGGTGGCGTACGCGATCGGCGTCGCACGCCCGGTGGGTCTCTACGTCGAGACCTTCGGCACCGGCAAGGTGTCGGACGAGGCGATCACCCGCGCGATCGACGAGGTCTTCGATCTCCGTCCGCAGGCGATCATCGAGCACCTCGATCTGCTGCGCCCGATCTACGCCCAGACCGCCGCCTACGGGCATTTCGGTCGCGAGCTGCCCGAGTTCACCTGGGAGCGCACCGACCGCGCTGACGAGCTGCGACGCGCTGCTGGCCTCTGACGGAGCGAAGGCCTGATGGCGATCCGCTCATGACGACACAGAGCCGTCGTATCGCGCGCGTTCTGCTCGACTCGCCGCTTCCTCAGCTCGATCGGCTCTTCGACTACGCGCTCCCGACTGAGCTCGGGGACGTGCCGGTCGGGGTGCGCGTGCGAGTGCCGCTTCGCACAGCCGGCCGCATGATCGACGGGTATGTGGTCGAGATCGACACGGAGGACGACGCCGACAGGCCCCTCTCCGAGGTCGAGAGCGTCGTCTCGCAGGTTCCCGTGCTCCCCGAACGCACGTACCGGTTGGCTCGTCGTGCAGCCGACCGCGCGGCCGGGTCGGCGTCGGATGTGCTGCGTCTCGTCATCCCCAAGCGCCAGGTGCGGGTCGAGAAGGCCTGGACCGCTGACGCGCCGGCGCCAGTGCCGACCGAGGACGCCGTCGCCTCCGCCGCCTCGCTCCTCGCCTCGTACGACCACCTCGAGGAGGTTCTCGAGAACGCGGGCAGGGCTGCGGTGGAGGCCATCCCGATGCAGCATGAGGGCGAGCCGGGCTGGGCCGCTCTGCTCTCCTCGACCGCGACGCGGATGCTCGCCGCCGGACGCTCCAGCATCCTGATCGTGCCGGATCATCGAGACCTCGATCTGCTGCTCGCTGCGCTCGGGGCGCTCGTCCCGCCCGAGGCCGTCGTGCGACACGACTCGCGACAGACGAACCCCGATCGATACCGCTCCTTCCTCAGATCTCTCGAGGATGCGCCGTGCATCGTGGTCGGCAACCGCTCTGCCGTGTACGCCCCGGTGCGTGCCGGGCTCGTCGCGGTGTGGGACGACGGCGATCCGCTGCTCGGTGAGCCGCTCGCCCCTTACATCAACGCGCGCGACGCGGCGCTGCTCCGTCAGGAGCAGGAGGACTCCGCGCTGCTGTTCGTCGGTCACACCCGCACGACAGACGTCGAGCGCCTCGTCGCGCACGGCTATCTGCAGGACGTGCGAGCCGCGCGGCGTGTGATGCCGAGGGTGATCCTGAGCACCCCGCAAGAGATGGACGCGCCGACCGCACAGCGGATGCCGTCGTCGGCGTTCCTGTCGGCGCGAAACGCCGCAGCCGAGGGGCCGGTGCTCGTTCAGGTCTCGCGCCCGGGTTTCGCGCCGTCCCTCGTGTGCGCCGAGTGCCGCGCGCCCGCCAGATGCGCGCACTGCGGCGGGCCTCTGGGGGCCAAGCATCGTGGTGCGGTGCCGGTCTGTGCCTGGTGCGGCAGGGGCGCGCGAGCCTGGGCCTGCCCGACGTGCTCATCGACCAAGCTGCGTCTGGCCTCCTCGGGAAGCGAGCGGACCGCCGATGAGCTGGGAAAGGCGTTCCCCGGGGTCCGCGTGATCGTCGCAGACAGCGCGCACCCGGTCGAGCACGTCGCGGACAAACCGGCTCTGGTGGTCGCGACGCGCGGTGCCGAGCCGCTCGCAGAAGGGGGCTACCGCGCGGTGGTGCTGCTCGACGGCCCGCGGATGCTCCAGGCCCCCGATCTGCGCATCGGCGAGTCCTGCCTGCGGTGGTGGTCGAACGCGGCCGCACTCGCAGCGCCGGGGGCGCCCATCCACCTCGTCGGAGTCGACGGCACGATCGCCCGAGCGCTCGCGACATGGAACCAGTCCGGTTACGCACGCGCCGAGCTCGCCGAGCGCGCCCCGCTGCACATGCCGCCGGCCGCGCGCGTCGCCCTCGTCGAAGGGTCCGCTGCGGCGGTCGGCCGTGCGCTGGCAGCGCTGCAGGAGCTCGCGCTGCCGTCCGATGCGGTCCTGGGCCCTGTGCCCATCGAGTCCGACGATTATCCGCCGCGCGTGCGCGCGCTCGTGCGATTCGAGTACGGCGCCGGATCGAAGGTCGCGGCGGCGCTGCGAGCAGTCGTCGTCGCCGAAGCCGTCAGCAATCGTCGGGGCAAGGGCAAGTCGACTAGGAGCACGCTCTCGGTTCGGCTCGATATCCTCGACCCAGAGCTCTGATCAGTCCGCACCGATCCGATCTCCCCGATCCACACACAGCATCCCTCCGGAGCACCTTCATGCGTCTCGTCTTCGCCGGCACACCATCGGCAGCAGTCCCCACCCTCCTCCGCCTCGCGGCCGAGCACGACATCGCGGCTGTGGTCACGCGACCTGATGCGCCCCTGGGCCGCAAGAAGGTTCTGACGCCGTCGCCGGTCGCTCAGGCTGCGATGGACCTCGGCCTGCCGATCATCAAGGCTGCGCGTCTCAACGACGAGGCGACAGAGGCCATCGCCGCGCTGGAGGTCGAGCTCGGCGTGATCGTCGCGTACGGCGGACTCGTGCGAGAGCCGCTGCTCTCGACCCCGACCAGAGGATGGATCAACCTGCACTTCTCGCTCCTGCCCCAGTGGCGGGGCGCTGCCCCCGTGCAGCGCGCGCTGATCGCCGGCGATGCCGAGCTCGGAGCAAGCGTCTTCCAGCTCGTCCCCGCCCTCGACGCGGGCGATGTCTTCGCCACTCGCGTCGTCGACGTGGCCGCAGGGGCGACGGCCGACGCGGCGCTCGAGACCCTCGCCATCGATGGGGCGCAGCTGACGGCAGAGGTCGTGCAGGCCATCGTCGACGGCACAGCACGAGCGGTGCCTCAGCACGGAGAGCCGACCCTGGCACCGAAGCTGACTCTCGACGACGGACTGCTCGACTGGAGCCAGCCCCTCGCGCAGGTGTTCGCGCGCTTCCGGGGCGTCACTCCCGAGCCCGGGGCGCACACGTCCGTCGACGGGCTCCGCCTGAAGATCCTCGAGGCAGCACCGTCGAGCGACGTCGTCCCGCTCGAACCGGGGGAGATCACGGCGACGAAGTCGTCGCTCCTCATCGGCACGGGCTCAACCCCCCTGGCGGTCACTCGTGTGCAGCCGGCAGGCAAGGGTGCGATGAACGCGGTCGACTGGTGGCGCGGTCAACGCGACACCGACGGTCTGCGAGCCGGAGCATGAGCGGCCAGGAAGACGCGAAGCGTCGCGACGGCCGTCCGGGCGGTTCGCAGAGCAGGTCGCAGGGGCGACCGCAAGGGCAGCGAGGCGGTCAGACTCGGGGAGGTCACGCGCGGGATGGTCAGTCTCAGGGCCAGCGCGGCGACCAGTCTCGCGGGGCGCAGCGCACGGTGCAGCCCGCGCGTCGTGTCGCGTACGACGTGCTTCGTGCGGTGTCCGAGTCGGATGCCTACGCCAACCTGATCCTGCCTCCGGCGATCGCCGAGGCGCGCCTCGACCCGCAGGACGCCGCGCTCGCGACGGAGCTCGCGTACGGAACGCTTCGCCGTCGTGGCACCTACGATGCGATCATCGCCGCGGCCGCCGATCGGCCGGCGGAGGAGATCGACCCCGGCGTGCTCGACGCACTGCGTCTGGCCACCCATCAGCTGCTCGCCACACGGGTCGCCTCCCACGCAGCTGTGAACGAGTCCGTGAACCTGGTCGCCTCGACTCAGGGCCGAGGCGCATCGAGCTTCGCGAACGCCGTGCTGCGCCGGATCTCCCGCGAGACTCCGGGGGAGTGGGAGGAGCGCATCGAGAGCTCGGCGCGGTCCGATGACGAGCGTCTGGCACTGCGCTCCGCGCACCCCGTCTGGGTCATCAGAGCGCTGCGGCGTGCTCTCGCGGCCGAGGGACGCGCCGACGAACTCGACGACCTCCTCGACGCCGACAACGCCTCGCCGGAGGTGACGCTGGTCGCCCTCCCCGGACTCGCCGAGCCGGGTGAGCCCCGGCGACCGTATGCGCCGACGGCCTACGGATCGCCGGGCGGCGACCCGCATCGTGTGATCGCCGCGACCGGCGGCACTGTTCGCGTTCAGGACGAGGGCTCTCAGCTGGTGGCGCTCGCGCTGACGGCGGCCGCCCCGATCGCGTCTGGCGAGCGCTGGCTCGATCTGTGCGCCGGTCCTGGCGGCAAGACCGCGCTGCTCGCCGCTGTCGCCCGCGAGCACGACGTCACGCTCGAGGCCAACGAGGTCATCCCGACACGCGCACGTCTCGTGCGCAACGCGCTGCGTGCCGTGCCGGGCGAGGTCGTGGTGCACGAGGAGGACGGGCGCTCGTTCGGTGCCACCCACCCCGGTGCCTTCGATCGCATCCTCGTGGATGCGCCCTGCACCGGCCTCGGTGCCCTCAGACGGCGGCCGGAGGCGCGTTGGCGAAAGACCCCTGCCGACGTCGCAGAGCTCGTGCCGCTGCAGGTCGAACTCCTGAGCTCCGCGCTCGACGCACTCGCGCCTGGCGGGATCGTCGCGTACGTGACCTGCTCGCCGCATCTCGCCGAGACGACGGGCGTCGTCCAAGAGGTGCTCCGTGGCCGCTCCGACTTCGGCGAGATCGACGCGCGTGCCGTGCTCCGGAGCATCTCCGACTCGCCGATCGACCTCGGCGACGACGGTTCCGGTCGGGTGCAGCTGTGGCCGCATCGTCACGGCACGGATGCCATGTTCCTGGCGCTTCTCCAGCGCAGGGGCACCGAGCAGGGCGACGCGAACTCCGAAGAGAGAGACTAGAGACGTGGAACTCCCCAGCGCACCGCGCATCAACCCCAGCATCCTCGCCGCCGACTTCGTGAACATGCAGCGCGATCTCGCGAAGATCGCGACCGCGGACTTCGCGCACGTCGATGTGATGGACAACCACTTCGTGCCGAATCTCACATTCGGGCCGCAGATGGTCGAGCGCATCCAGGCGACCAGCCCGATTCCACTCGACGTCCATCTGATGATCACCGAACCGGAGCGCTGGGCGCCCGCCTACGCCGAGCTGGGGGCCGCCAGCGTCACCTTCCATCTCGAGGCCGCCGCTGATCCGATCTCGCTCGCTCGCACTCTCCGCGGCATCGGGGCCAGGGCGGGCGTCGCTATCAAGCCCGACACTCCCGCCGAGGGGCTCTACAGTGTGCTCGAGGAGTTCGACCAGATCCTCGTCATGACCGTCGAACCGGGGTTCGGCGGTCAGGGCTTCATGCCCGAGACGATGCCGAAGCTGCGTGCTCTCGCCGACGAGGCGAAGCGCAGAGGCTCGAACGTCTGGCTCCAGGTCGACGGCGGCATCTCCGATGCGACCATCGAGGCGGCGGCCGCCGCCGGCGCCGACACGTTCGTCGCGGGATCGGCGATCTACGGGGCCGATGACGTCGAGGCGGCCGTCACTCGGCTCAGAGACCGCGCCAGAGCCGCTAGCCTGGAATCGTGAAGACTTTCGACGAGCTGTTCGCCGAGCTCAGCGTCAAGGCCGAGACCCGTCCTGAGGGATCGGGCACGGTCGCAGAGCTCGACGGCGGCGTGCACACGATCGGCAAGAAGATCGTCGAGGAGGCCGCCGAGGTCTGGATGGCATCCGAGTACGAGTCCGACGAGGCCGCGGCCGAGGAGATCTCGCAGCTGCTGTATCACGTCCAGGTGATGATGATCGCGAAAGGCCTGAGCCTGCAGGACGTCTACCGACATCTGTGAAGCGCTCCGCCCCACTCGCTTCGATCTGAAGGCTTCCCATGCTGCGCATTGCTGTTCCCAACAAGGGCTCTCTCTCCGAGACGGCCGCCGACATGCTCGCGGAGGCCGGTTACGCCGGTCGCCGTGATCCCAAGACGCTCCACGTCGTCGATGCCGACAACGACGTCGAGTTCTTCTATCTCCGCCCGAAGGACATCGCGACCTACGTCGGCTCCGGCGCCATCGACGTCGGCATCACCGGTCGCGACCTGCTCCTCGACGCCCGCATGCCCGGTGCGCGCGAGATCGAGGCGCTCGGCTTCGCCGGGTCGACCTTCCGCTTCGCCGCGCCCTCGGGGCGCTACACCGACGTCTCCGAGCTCGACGGTCTGCGCATCGCGACGTCGTATCCCGGCCTCGTCGACGCGTTCCTCGACGAGCGGGGCATCGCCGTCGACCTGGTGCCCCTCGACGGCGCAGTGGAGTCAGCAGTGCGGCTCGGCGTCGCGGACGCCGTCGCCGATGTCGTCGAGACAGGGACGACGCTGCGTCAGGCCGGGCTCGATGTGTTCGGACCGGTGATCCTGCAGTCCGAGGCCGTCCTGATCGCCGGCCCCCAGGATGCCGAGGGATCTGAGACCCTGCTCCGACGCCTGCGTGGTGTCATGGTCGCTCGCCGTTTCGTCATGATCGACTACGACCTGCCGCTTGCTCTCCTCGACGAGGCTGTGAAGATCGCGGGCGGCATCGAATCGCCCACCGTCTCGCCGCTGCGCGACCCGGAATGGGTCGCCGTCCGCGTCATGGTGGCGCGTGCCAGGGTCAATCCCGTGATGGACGCGCTGTACGCGCTCGGCGCTCGCGCGATCCTCGTCACGGCGATCCACAACGCGAGGCTCTGATGACGCTCGCGAGTCGCGTCATCCCGTGCCTCGACGTCGCCGCCGGTCGCGTGGTCAAGGGCGTCAACTTCGAGAACCTGCGCGATATGGGCGACCCGGTCGAACTCGCTCGCCACTACGCGGCGCAGGGCGCAGACGAGATCACGTTCCTCGACGTCACCGCGACCGTCGACGCCCGCGCGACGACGTACGACGTCGTGCAGCGCACGGCTGAGCAGGTGTTCGTGCCGTTGACAGTCGGCGGGGGAGTGCGCAGTGTCGACGACGTGGCGCGGCTGCTCTCGGTCGGCGCCGACAAGGTCGGGGTCAACTCCGCCGCGATCGCTCGCCCAGAGCTGATCGGCGAGATCGCCGACCGCTTCGGTGCGCAGGTGCTGGTGCTGTCTCTCGACGTCAAGCGGGCGGCGGGCACCTCCTCCGGCTTCGTGGTCACCACCCACGGCGGGCGCACTCAGACCACCCTCGACGCGCTCGACTGGGCGCGTGAGGCGGCAGAGCGCGGGGCAGGCGAGCTGCTGGTCAATTCGATCGACGCCGACGGCACGCGAGACGGCTTCGACCTCGAACTGGTGAAGCTGATGCGCGAGGCCGCCTCGGTGCCCGTGATCGCGTCGGGCGGTGCGGGAAAGGCCTCAGACTTCGGCCCGGCGATCAAGGCAGGGGCGGATGCGGTCCTGGCAGCCAGTGTGTTCCACACCGGCGCGCTCACGGTGGGCGACGTCAAGGACGCGCTGCGTGCGGAGGGGGTGCTCGTCCGATGAGCGATGTCGAGGAGCGCATCGCTCAGGTCGCCTTCAACGACGACGGCCTCGCCCCGGTGATCGTGCAGCAGTGGGACACGGCAGAGGTTCTGATGCTCGCCTGGGTCGATGCCGAGGCACTCCGCCGCACCCTCACGACGGGACGCGCGGTGTACTGGTCGCGCTCGCGTCAGGAGTACTGGCGCAAGGGAGACACCTCGGGCCATATCCAGGTCGTGCACGAGGCGAGGCTCGACTGCGACGGCGACGCGATCCTGCTGCGCGTCGACCAGACGGGTCCCGCGTGTCACACCGGCACCCGCACCTGCTTCGACACGACGGATCTGCACGCCGTCGAGGGGAGCTCGGCCGAATGACGCTCGCTCGCAGAGGTCGCTCGATCGCCGTCTCCGGGTTTCTTCTCTCCGGCGCGATCGGGATCATCTCGTCGACGCAGACATGGCTCACGGTCGAACGCGCGGATGCCGGGGAGTCGATCCTCGTGCCCGGCGCGTCAGCGCTGCCGCTGCTCGCTCCTCTGAGCCTCGCAGTCCTGGCACTCGGCATCGCGCTCTCGATCGTCGGCCCGGTGATGCGACTCGTGTTCGGCGTGCTCGCCACCGCAGCCGCGCTCTTCCTCGGCTGGACCACTCTCCAGCTGCTCCTGACCGAGCCGTTGAGCGCTGTGGGCGCGACGGTCACCGAGACCACCGGGCTCGCGGGCAGCGCGGCGATCGCCGATGTCGTCGCCGGCATCGAGCTCTCGGCCTGGCCAGTCATGACGCTGATCGGCTGGGTCATCCTGTTGGCGGCATCGCTCGTCGTGCTTCTCACGTGGCGGGGATGGAAGCGCGGGGGTCGCCGGTATCGCACGGATGCGGCGCACGTCGATGCGACCGCCGGGCCGGTGGACGCGATCGATTCGTGGGACGACCTGTCCCGCGGAACCGACCCGACACGCTGACCCCGATAGACTTGACCCGAACCGCCCGTCGTCCCCCGGAGGAGACCATGACCAACCCGATCGCTGACCCCGGCCACGGACATTCGCCTGCCGCATGGACGGGCGTCATCATCATGCTCGCCGGCTTCACGATCGGCACGCTGGCTTTCTGCCTCGCCGAGTTCAGCCCGGTCTGGGTCGCCCTGATCTGGGTGGGTGCCGCGATCGTTCCGATCGGTGCGCTCGTGGGATGGCTCGTCTCGAGGGCCGGTTATGGCGTGAAGGGCCCCAAGTACTCTCCGAAGGCGCACTAATGGTGCTCGCCGACCTCACGGCCGGCGCAGTCGCAGACGCTGAACGTCGCGCTCTCACCCGGCCTCTGGCCGAGGTGGAACGCGAGGCTCTCGCACGCCCCGCCGCCAAGGATGCTCTCGCGTTCCTCGCTCCCTCCGAGCGAGTGAAGATCATCGCGGAGGTGAAGCGCGCCAGCCCGTCACGCGGTGCCCTCGCCGAGATCCCCGATCCCGCACTCCAGGCCTCTCTGTATGAGACAGGCGGTGCATCGGCGATCAGCGTCCTCACCGAGGAGCGTCGATTCGGCGGCAGCCTCGCCGATCTCGAGGCCGTCACGGCCCGCGTGTCGCTGCCTGTGCTGCGCAAGGACTTCATCGCGAACCGATACCAGGTGCTCGAAGCACGTGCGGCCGGTGCCGACCTCGTGCTGCTGATCGTCGCCGGTCTCGACCCGCACGTGCTCAGCGATCTGTTCGGCTTCATCACCGAGCTCGGGATGACTCCGCTGGTCGAGACGCACTCGGCCGACGAGCTCGAGGTCGCGATCGACCTCGGCGCTCCGTTGATCGGCGTCAACGCGCGCGATCTGAAGACCCTCGAGCTCGACCGCGACCTGTTCGGTCGCCTGGTCGACCGGATCCCGGATTCCGCGGTCAAGATCGCCGAATCCGCGGTCCTCACACCTGAAGACGTCACGCACTACCGCTCTGCGGGCGCGGATGTCGTACTGATCGGGGAGGCGCTCGTCACGGGCGACCCGGTCGCCACACTCAAGAGCTTCCTGGAGGCGTGATGAGCCTGCGAGACCAGCACGGTCCACTGTTCGGCGAATACGGCGGGCGCTACATGCCCGAATCCCTGATCGCCGCGATCGACGAGCTCTCCGCGGCGTACGCCGATGCGATCGTCGACCCGGAGTTCCGCGAAGAGCTGGCGTCGCTGCTCAGCTCGTACGCGGGCCGTCCGTCTCCGCTCACCGAAGTCGCGCGGTTCGCCGAGCACGCCGGTGGTGCGCGAGTCTTCCTCAAGCGCGAGGATCTGAACCACACCGGCTCCCACAAGATCAACAACGTGCTCGGGCAGGCGCTGCTGACCAAGCGCCTCGGCAAGAAGCGTGTGATCGCCGAGACCGGTGCGGGCCAGCACGGCGTCGCCACGGCCACCGCGGCCGCGCTGTTCGGCCTCGAGTGCACGATCTACATGGGTGAGGTCGACACCGAGCGTCAGGCGCTGAACGTCGCTCGGATGCGACTGCTCGGGGCCGAGGTCGTCGCTGTCACGTCGGGCTCGCGCACCCTGAAGGATGCGATCAACGACGCTTACCGCGACTGGGTCGCGTCTGTGGAGACCACCAACTACATCTTCGGCACCGCCGCGGGCCCGCACCCGTTCCCCGCGATGGTCCGCGACTTCCAGAAGATCATCGGCGAAGAGGCGCGAGAGCAGCTCCTCGACGAGGTCGGCCGCCTGCCCGACGCGGTCATCGCGTGCGTGGGAGGAGGATCGAACGCGATCGGCATGTTCGATGCCTTCCTCGACGACGAGGGTGTCAAGCTCTACGGAGTCGAGGCGGCCGGCGACGGCGTCGACACCCCCCGGCATGCGGCGTCCATCGAACGAGGACGACCCGGAATCCTCCACGGCGCGAAGACCTATGTGCTGCAGGACGAGGACGGGCAGACCGTCGAGTCGCACTCGATCTCCGCAGGTCTCGACTACCCGGGCGTGGGGCCGGAGCACTCCTGGCTCGCTGACATCGGACGTGCCGAGTACATTCCGGCGACCGACGACGAGGCCATGCAGGCGCTGCGTCTGCTCAGCCGGACGGAGGGGATCATCCCCGCGATCGAGTCGGCGCACGCCCTCGCCGGCGCGATGCGCCTCGGTCGCGAGCTCGGCCCTGATGCGGTGCTCGCCATCTGCCTCTCCGGCAGGGGTGACAAGGACATGGACACGGCCGCCCGCTACTTCGACCTCTACGACGCCGAGGCGCTCGCGCACGACGTCGAAGAGGAGAGCGATACCGAGGCAGCCGCGTCGAAGGGGGAGCCGGAACTGTGAGCCGCGTGGAACAGGCGATAGCCGCAGCCCATGAGGCCGGTCGCAGCGCCTTCGTCGGGTACCTGCCGGTCGGGTTCCCCGACCTCGAGACCAGCATCCAGGCGGCCATCGCCCTCGCTGAGAACGGCGTGGACATCATCGAACTCGGCCCGCCCTACAGCGACCCGGTCATGGACGGCGCGGTGATCCAGGAAGCGACCACTGCGGCGCTCGCGAACGGGTTCAAGATGAAGGACCTCTTCACCGCCGTGCGCGCGATCACCGCCGCAACCGACGTGCCCGTGCTGGTCATGACGTACTGGAACCCCGTGTTCCAGTACGGGGTCGATCGCTACGCCGACGACCTGCTCGCCGCAGGTGGCGCCGGGCTCATCACCCCCGACATCACACCGGAAGTCGCGGGGGAGTGGATCGCCGCGAGCGAGCGCACCGGTCTCGACCGTGTCTTCCTCGCCGCGCCCACCTCGTCGGACGAGCGGCTCGAGCTGGTCGTGAAGTCCTCGACCGGGTTCGTCTACACGGTCTCGACCATGGGCATCACGGGTGAGCGCACCGAGCTCGACCGGGCCGCCCGCACTCTCGTCGGCCGCCTGCGCGAGCACGGCGACGTTCGAGCCTGCGTCGGCATCGGCATCTCGACCGCCGACCAGATCGCCGGCGTCTCCGAGTATGCGGACGGCGCCATCGTCGGCACCGCACTCGTCCGAGCCCTGCGTGACGGCGGCATCCCCGCTCTCGCGGAGGTCACCCGAAACCTGGCAGTCGGCACGTCGTCGGCACGCCCCGTACACGAGAACTAGAATCGCACTCATGTCCCTCGCGCTTCACAGCACCTTCAGCGGCGTGCTCGCCAGCATCCCGAGCCCCCCGGTCTCCTACATCGACCTCGGCCCGCTCCGGATCCACTTCTACGCGCTCTGCATCATCGCCGGCATCATCGCCGCCGTGCTGCTGACCAACCACCGCCTCACGAGGCGCGGGGCAGAGCCGTGGGTCGTGATCGACATCTCGATCCTCGCCGTTCCGCTGGCGATCATCGGCGCGCGCATCTTCCACGTGCTCACCCACCCGAACTTCTACTTCGGCGAGGGCAAGAACACCTGGAACCCGTTCGAACCAGGCTCCGTCTGGGCGATCTGGGAGGGCGGCATCGCGATCTTCGGCGCGCTCATCGGCGGCGCCATCGGCGCGTACCTCGGGTGCCGCTGGACCGGCATCCGCTTCTGGACGTTCGCCGACGCGCTGGCACCCGGACTTCTGCTCGCGCAGGCCATGGGCCGTTTCGGCAACTGGTTCAACAAGGAGCTCTACGGCCTCCCCACCGACCTGCCGTGGGGTCTCGAGATCCCCGCTGACAACTCCGCGTTCCCCCCTGGGCTCCCGGAAGGCACGCTCTTCCACCCGACCTTCCTCTACGAGGTGATCTGGAACGGTCTCGGTGTTATCGTCCTGCTGTGGCTCAGCCGCAAGGCGACCGCGTTCCAGTGGGGTCGTCTCTTCGCGATCTACCTCATCTGGTACAGCGCCGGCCGAGTCGTCTGGGAGTCGATCCGCATCGATCCGAGCGAGATCATCCTGGGCCTGCGCAGCAACGTCTGGGCCGCGATCATCGGCATCGTCGTGGGTCTCGCGATCCTCATCGTGCAGTCGCGTCGTCACCCCGGACTCGAGCCGTCGCCGTACCAGCCCGGTCGCGGCCGGACCGACCTGAACGCTGATGTAGAATCGCAGGACAATCCCTCCGATTTCGTGGACGTGAGTGAGCCTCCGTCCGAAGAAGTCGCCGCAGGAGCCAGCGCCACAAGCACCGCTCCCACGGACACCGAAGGCGCTCGATAGCCGACCGGTCCGTGCGGACCCCACCACATCCACCCGGCCAATGACGTCCCCGGGTCAGCTGCAGATCTGAGGACGGTACTGGTGTATTTTCAGCCTCCCTACGGCGCTTCCGGCGCTTACCCCCCGAAGCAGGGCATGTACAACCCGGCGTTCGAGAAGGACGCCTGCGGCCTCGCCATGGTCGCTACCCTGCGTGGCGAAGCGGGCCACGACATCATCGCGCTGGCGCTCGAAGCGCTGCGCAACCTCGAGCACCGCGGTGCGATCGGCTCGGATGCCGGCACCGGAGACGGTGCGGGCATCCTGACGCAGATGCCCGATGCGTTCCTGCGAGCGGTCACCGATTTCGAACTGCCCCCGGTCGGCGAGTACGCCGCGGGTCTGGCGTTCCTCCCGCGTGATTCCAGCGAGCGTCGTCAGCAGAAGGCCGGCATCGAGAAGATCGCCCGCTCCGAGGGCCTGCGCGTCCTCGGCTGGCGCGAGGTCCCCACGGTCAACGACAACCTCGGCAAGCTCGCCGACGAGGCCCGTCCCGCGTTCGAGCAGCTCTTCGTGAGCGCCGGGGGAGCGACCCACTCCGATGCCCCGCTCACGGGCATCGCCCTCGATCGCGTCGCGTACCGTCTGCGCAAGCGCGCGGGTCACGAGCTGGGCGCCTACTTCGTCTCCCTCTCGGCTCGCACGCTCGGCTACAAGGGCATGGTCACCACCCTGCAGCTCGAGCCGTTCTACCCGGATCTGCAGGACGAGCGCTTCATGTCCGAGCTCGCGGTCGTGCACTCCCGCTACTCCACGAACACTTTCCCGTCGTGGCCGCTCGCTCAGCCGCTGCGCATGCTCGCGCACAACGGCGAGATCAACACCGTGGGCGGCAACCGCAACTGGATGCGGGCGCGTCAGTCGCAGCTCGAATCCGAGCTCCTCGGCGATGTCGCACCGCTGCTTCCGATCTGCACCGACGGCGCCAGTGACTCGGCATCGTTCGACGAGGTGCTCGAGCTGTTGACCCTCACCGGCCGCAGCCTGCCCCACGCCATCATGATGATGGTGCCCGAGGCCTACGAGAAGCAGTCCGACATCTCGCCCGAGCTGCGCTCGTTCTACGAGTACCACTCGAACCAGATGGAGCCGTGGGACGGCCCGGCCGCCCTCATCTTCACCGACGGCACCGTGGTCGGCGCGACTCTCGACCGCAACGGGCTGCGCCCCGGTCGCTGGACCGAGACGACCGACGGTCTGATCGTCATCGGCTCGGAGACCGGCGTGCTCACCTTCGAGCCCGAGCGCATCAAGCGCCGCGGGCGCCTGCAGCCGGGCAAGATGTTCCTCGTCGACACCTCGCAGCAGCGCATCATCGAGGACGAGGAGATCAAGCACGACCTCGCGACGATGCACCCCTGGCAGGAGTGGCTGGATGCCGGTTCCGTCCGTCTCGCCGACCTGCCCGAGCGCGAGCACATCGTGCACCCGCCGGCGTCGATCACCCGCCGCCAGCGCACGTTCGGCTACACCGAGGAGGAAGTGCGCCTCCTCCTGACGCCGATGGGCCAGACCGGTGTCGAGCCGCTCGGCGCCATGGGATCGGATACGCCGATCGCCGTGCTGAGCAAGCGTCCTCGCCTGCTCTTCGACTACTTCACGCAGCAGTTCGCGCAGGTCACGAACCCGCCGCTGGACTCGATCCGCGAAGAGGTCGTCACGAGCCTGAAGCTGGGTCTCGGCCCGGAGAGCAACCTGCTCACCTGGGGCCCTGACCACACGCGCACCGTGTCGCTGGACTTCCCGGTCATCGACAACGACGAGCTCGCGAAGATCCGCCACATCGACAAGGCGATGCCCGACCGCTCGAGCGTCACGATCCGCGGGCTCTATCACTTCGACGCCGGTTCGAACACGCTCGAGAAGCGTCTCACCGAGATGTGCGACGAGGTCGACGCGGCCATCGAGAGCGGCGCCGAGTTCATCATCCTGTCGGACCGCGACTCGAACAAGGATCTGACCCCGATCCCCTCGCTGCTCATGGTGTCGGCGGTGCACCACCACCTGATCCGTCGCGAGAACCGCATGAAGGTCGGTCTGATCGTCGAGGCGGGCGATGTGCGCGAGGTGCACCACGTCGCGACGCTGATCGGCTACGGCGCCTCGGCGGTCAACCCTTACCTCGCGATGGAGACGGTCGAGCACCTGGTGCGCACCGGCTACATCACGGGCATCAGCCCCGAGAAGGCCGTCCGCAACCTGATCTATGCGCTCGGCAAGGGCGTCCTGAAGATCATGTCGAAGATGGGCATCTCCACGGTGTCCTCGTACGCCGGCGCTCAGGTGTTCGAGGCCGTCGGTCTGAGCGAGGAGTTCATCGACCGCTACTTCACCCGCACCGAGTCGAAGCTCGGCGGCATCGGCATCCAAGAGATCTTCATCGAGAACCAGGCGCGTCACGACTACGCCTATCCCGAGGATGAGGCCGCTCGTGCGCACGAGCGACTGTGGACCGGTGGCGAGTACCAGTGGCGTCGCGACGGCTCACCGCACCTCTTCAACCCGGAGACGGTGTTCAAGCTGCAGCACGCGACACGCGAACGCCGCTACGACATCTTCCGTGAGTACACGAAGATGGTCGACGATCAGGCGGCGGAGCTCAAGACCCTCCGCGGCATGTTCACATTGCGCACAGGCACGCGCAAGCCGGTGCCGCTCGACGAGGTCGAACCGGTCTCGGCGATCGTGAAGCGCTTCTCGACCGGCGCCATGAGCTACGGCTCGATCTCCAAAGAGGCTCACGAGACGCTGGCGATCGCCATGAACCGGCTCGGCGGCAAGTCGAACACCGGTGAAGGCGGCGAGGACACCGACCGTCTGCTCGACCCCGAGCGTCGCAGCGCGATCAAGCAGGTCGCCTCCGGACGCTTCGGTGTCACGAGCCTGTACCTCACCGAAGCCGACGACATCCAGATCAAGCTCGCCCAGGGCGCCAAGCCCGGCGAGGGCGGCCAGCTGCCTCCGCAGAAGGTCTACCCCTGGGTCGCCCGCACGCGCGGCGGAACGCCCGGCGTCGGCCTCATCTCGCCGCCGCCGCATCACGACATCTACTCGATCGAAGACCTGAAGCAGCTCATCTTCGATCTGAAGCGGGCGAACCCCGAGGCGCGGATCCACACCAAGCTGGTCAGCCAGTCGGGTATCGGCGCGGTGTCCGCGGGCGTCGCGAAGGCGCTCAGCGACGTCATCCTGGTATCGGGCCACGACGGCGGCACGGGCGCGAGCCCGATGAACTCGCTCAAGCACGCGGGCACCCCCTGGGAGCTCGGTCTCGCCGAGACGCAGCAGACGCTGATGCTGAACGGCATGCGCGACCGCGTCGTGGTGCAGGTCGACGGCCAGCTGAAGACCGGGCGCGATGTGATCATCGGCGCTCTCCTCGGCGCCGAGGAGTTCGGTTTCGCCACTGCGCCGCTGGTCGTCAGCGGGTGCATCATGATGCGGGTCTGCCACCTCGATACCTGCCCTGTCGGCGTCGCGACGCAGAACCCCGTGCTGCGCGAGCGGTTCACCGGCAAGCCGGAGTTCGTCGTGAACTTCATGGAGTTCATCGCCGAAGAGGTGCGCGAGATCCTGGCGGAGCTCGGCTTCCGCTCGATCGACGAGATCGTCGGACGCGCCGAGCTCATCGAGGCGAACGCGGCATTGCAGCACTGGAAGGCAGAGGGTCTCGACCTGAGCCCCGTGCTCGAGGGCCCGGCGTTCCCCGCGAGCGAGCCGCGTCGCAGCCGTCGCACCCAGGATCACGAGCTCGAGAAGCACTTCGATGTGCAGCTCATCGACATCGCGAAGCCCGCTCTCCTCAACGGAGAGCCGGTCGTGGTCGAACTGCCCATCGCGAACACCGAGCGCGCCGTCGGCACCATGCTGGGCCACCAGGTCACCTCGCGCCACGGCGCGGCGGGGCTTCCCAGTGGCACCATCGACGTCACACTGCATGGCACGGCCGGTCAGTCACTGGGAGCGTTCCTTCCCTCGGGCATCGTGCTGCGCCTCGAAGGCGACGCGAACGACTATGTGGGCAAGGGGCTCTCGGGTGGCGACATCTCGATCCGTCCGGCTCGAGGCTCTGCCATCGCGCCGCACGAGAACGTGATCGCCGGCAACGTCATCGGATACGGCGCGACGTCGGGAACCATGTTCCTCTCCGGCGTCGTCGGCGAGCGATTCCTCGTCCGCAACTCCGGTGCCACCGCTGTCGTCGAGGGCGTCGGAGACCACGCGCTCGAGTACATGACCGGGGGAGTCGCGGTGATCCTCGGCTCGACGGGTCGCAACCTCGGCGCCGGCATGTCCGGGGGAGTGGCGTACATCCACTCGCTCGACAGCGGCAAGATCAACGCCCAGTCGCTCGGCAGCGGAGAGCTCAGGCTCGAACCGCTCGACCGTGCCGACCTCGAAGTGCTGCGCAGCCTGATCGTCGCACACGTGGAGCGCACGGCTTCGCCGCTCGGCTCCGACATCCTGGCGCGGTTCGATGAGACCGCCGGCCAGTTCACGAAGGTGCTTCCGCGGGACTACGCCGCCGTGCGCAGCATGCGCGAAGAAGCAGTCGCCGAGGGCATCGACCCCGACGGCGACATCGTCTGGAACCGCATCCTGGAGGTGACCGGTGGCTGATCCCAAAGGTTTTCTGAAGGTCACCGAGCGTGAGCTTCCGAAGCGTCGACCTGTGCCCGTGCGCATCATGGACTGGAAAGAGGTCTATGAGGCCGGCGACCAGGCTGTGCTGAAGCGTCAGGCCGGGCGCTGCATGGACTGCGGCGTTCCGTTCTGTCATCAGGGCTGCCCGCTGGGCAATCTCATCCCCGAGTGGAACGACCTGACCTGGCGCGGAGAAGGGCGTGCGGCGATCGATCGCCTTCATGCGACCAACAACTTCCCTGAGTTCACCGGTCGGCTGTGCCCGGCACCGTGCGAGAGCTCGTGCGTGCTCGGCATCAACCAGCCCGCAGTCACGATCAAGCAGATCGAGGTCTCGATAATCGACGAGGCCTTCGCCAAGGGCTGGGTCGAGCCGCAGCCTCCCGCCCGTCTGACCGGCAAGACTGTCGCCGTCGTCGGCTCCGGTCCCGCGGGGCTCGCAGCCGCGCAGCAGCTCACCCGTGCGGGTCACACCGTCGCAGTGTTCGAGCGGGACGACCGCATCGGCGGTCTGCTGCGGTACGGCATCCCCGACTTCAAGATGGAGAAGGGTCAGCTCGAGTCGCGCCTTCGCCAGATGCAGGAGGAGGGAACGCGGTTCCGCGCCGGAGTGGAGATCGGCAAGGACATCTCGTGGTCCGACCTCCGCGCTCGCTATGACGCCGTCGTGATCGCCACCGGCTCCACGGTTCCCCGCGACCTGTCGATTCCGGGTCGCGATCTCGACGGAGTGCACTTCGCGATGGAGTACCTCGTCGAGTCCAATCATGCGGTCGCCGGAGACAAGGTCCCCGAGCAGATCACCGCTGAGGGCAAGCACGTCATCGTGATCGGTGGAGGTGACACCGGTGCTGACTGCATCGGCACCGCGCATCGCCAGGGCGCGATCAGCGTCACGAATCTCGCCATCGGCAAGCAGCCGAGCACCGAGCGCCCGGAGCACCAGCCCTGGCCGATGATGCCGACGCTGTTCGAGATCGCCTCCGCACATGAAGAAGGCGGTGAGCGAGTCTTCCTCGCCTCGACCGTCGAGTTCCTCTCCAACGATGTCGGAGAGGTGCGCGCGCTGCGCGTCGCAGAGACCGAGTACATCGACGGACGACGCGTGCCCAAGAGCGGCACCGAGCGCGAGATCCCCGCAGACCTCGTGCTCATCGCGATGGGCTTCACCGGGCCCGAGCAGGAGGGTTACTCGGAGGACACGCTTCCCCAGGTCACCGACCGCGGTGCCTTCCGGCGCGACGACAGCTACGAATCAACCGTTCCCGGTGTCTTCGTCGCCGGTGACGCCGGTCGGGGGCAGTCGCTCATCGTCTGGGCGATCGCCGAGGGCCGTGCGGCAGCGGCGAACGTCGACCGCTTCCTCATGGGCACGACCGTGCTGCCCGAGCCGGTGCGCCCGCATGAAGTCGCTATCGGCCTCCAGCCCGCGTAGGCTGAGCCGCGGCACCGTCGCCTGATTTCCATCCCCCACTACCCTGGAGCAATCTTTGAGACGCGCGAAAATCGTCGCCACCCTGGGCCCCGCCACCTCCACGTATGAAACCGTACGTGCACTCATCGACGCCGGCGTGGACGTCGCCCGTCTGAACCTCAGCCACGGTGACTACTCCGTGCACGAGAACAACTACGCCAACGTCCGCAAGGCAGCCGACGACGCGGGCCGCGCCGTCGCCATCCTCGTCGACCTGCAGGGACCCAAGATCCGTCTCGGCAAGTTCGAGGGCGGCCCCTACGAGCTCGCTGCCGGAGACATCTTCAAGATCACGACCGAAGACATCATCGGCAACAAGGAGATCTCGGGCACGACGTTCAAGGGCCTGCCCAACGACGTCAAGCCGGGGGACTTCCTGCTCATCGATGACGGCAAGGTCCGCGTCGAGGTCGTCGAGACCGACGGCGTCACCGTCACGACCCGCGTCATCGTCGCCGGCGCCGTGTCGAACAACAAGGGCATCAACCTTCCCGGTGTCGCGGTCAACGTCCCCGCTCTGAGCGAGAAGGACGAGGACGACCTCCGCTGGGGCCTTCGCATCGGCGCCGACCTCATCGCCCTGTCGTTCGTCCGCAACGCGGAGGACATCACCCGCGTGCACGAGATCATGGCCGAAGAGGGCGTCAAGGTCCCGGTCATCGCCAAGGTCGAGAAGCCGCAGGCCGTCGATGCGCTCGAGGGGATCGTCGACGCGTTCGACGCGATCATGGTCGCGCGTGGCGACCTCGGTGTCGAGCTGCCGCTCGAGGCCGTGCCGATCGTGCAGAAGCGCGCTGTCGAGCTGGCGCGTCGTATGGCCAAGCCGGTCATCGTGGCGACGCAGATGCTCGAGTCCATGATCAACAGCCCCGTGCCGACCCGCGCCGAGACGTCGGACGTCGCGAACGCGGTGCTCGACGGAGCCGACGCCGTGATGCTCTCGGGAGAGACCAGCGTGGGCGACTACCCGGTCGTCGTCGTCGAGACGATGGCCCGCATCATCGAGTCGACCGAGGAGCACGGTCTGGAGCGCATCGCGCCTCTGACGACCAAGCCCCGCACCCAGGGTGGCGCGATCACCCTGGCCGCTCTCGAGGTCGCCGAGTTCGTCGAGGCGAAGTACCTCTGCGTCTTCACCCAGTCGGGCGATTCGGCGCGTCGTCTGTCGCGTCTGCGCTCGCGCATCCCGATGATCGCGTTCACGCCGGAGCCGAACATCCGTCGCCGCATGGCGCTGACGTGGGGGATCCAGTCGAAGCTCGTCGACATGGTCCAGCACACCGACCTGATGTACCTGCAGGTCGACGACTACCTGCTCTCGAGCGGTCTCGCCGTCGAGGGAGACAAGGTCGTCGTCATCTCCGGTTCCCCTCCCGGAATCGTGGGCTCGACCAACGACATCCGCGTCCACAAGGTCGGAGACGCCGTGAACGGCGCTGCTCCGATCTACAAGGAAGCGACGATCTGATCCAGGTCGAACAGGAGAGGGGCGGAACGATTGTTCCGCCCCTTTCCTCGTCCCTCGGCGAAGCTTCGCCGGACCGTGTCAAGCCGCTGGTGCGAGGTCGCGCACCGAAACTACGCTGATGACATGACCCTTCTCTCTCGGCGCGGTGATCGAGGGGTGGACGCAATCCGCGCGCTGAGACGAGCCGGCTGGTGGATCGCCGACTACACCTACGCCGTGTACTGGCAGCTGCGTGCCGCCTTCGACCGACGGGACGCCGGATCCTTCGCGAGCGGCTCGGAGGCTCCGATCATCATCCTTCCCGGCGTGTACGAGACGTGGCGGTTCATGCAGCCGCTCATCACGGCACTCCACGCCAGAGGCCACCCCGTGCATGTCCTCGACTCGCTCAGGCGCAACCGCCGGCCCGTCGTAGAATCGGCCCAGCTCATGACCGACTTCCTCGAGACGACGCAGCTCACCGATGCGCTCATCGTCGCGCACAGCAAGGGAGGCCTCGCCGGCAAGATGGCGATGGCAGGTCCAGCGGGCTTTCGCGTGCGCGCGATGGTGGCAGTCGCCACGCCTTTCGGCGGCTCCAGCTACGCGCGGATGCTGCCGGTGCGCTCGCTCCGCGCGTTCGCGCCCTCGGACCCTTCCATCGTCCAGCTCGCGCGCCAGCGGGACGTGAACGAACGGATCGTATCCGTCTACGCCGAGTTCGATCCGCACATCCCCGAGGGCAGCGAGCTCGCCGGCGCGATGAAGAACGTGCGTCTCGACTCCGGCGGGCATTTTCGGGTCCTCGCGAATCCCCGAGTCCTCGCCGAGGTCGCCGCGTTGGCGGAGCGATGAGCTGCAGGTCGGCGCTCCGCAGTCGCTACCGCCCGCCTGCGGCCTCGCTGCTTCTCAGCCACAGCCCTGTACTCTGGTGCAGGCGCAGGCCGCCCGCATCTCGGCGGCCCCGCACCCCCAACCATGGATGACCTGACCATCGACCCCGCCGTGGCCGAGCCACCCGAGCGCTCCCGCCCGCTGGTCGGAGCGCCATCCGCACTTCCGTGCCACGGCATCGGCGAGCAATCGGAGTCCGACGACGCGCCGTCGCTCTCCAGGAAACCGGGGAGCATCGGCGTCCGATACCGACTCCGGCGCCGCTTCCGCACCTACGACGCCGTCGCGTGCGTTCCCGCGTACCTCGCGCAGACGCGCTCCGGCGACACCATCCTCGGACCCGACGGACACCGGGTGTACGACGGACAGCTCTACGAACCGGTTCTGGTCGGCGGACTGTACGTCGATGCGACCGACGAGAACCTCGACGCGATCCTGAGGGCCATGGTCCCGGGGGACGTCGTCACCGCCGATCACCCTGCGGCCGCGGAGCGGATGATCCTCGCGGCGATACGCCCCGCCCTCGACCGGTATCTGCTGATCGACGGTCGGGTATGGATCAGCATCTGAACTGATGTGCCGGCGGTGGGACTCGAACCCACACGCCCTTTCGGACAAAGCATTTTGAGTGCTCCGCGTCTGCCATTCCGCCACGCCGGCTCGTGTGTCGCGCCTTCGACTTTAGCGCAGGCGATCCGCCTTCACCTTCACCCGCCGCGCCATCGGGGGACCTCGGAGGCGGTCTCCACTAGGATGGGTCTGTGACCGAGCAAGAACAGGCAGCAGAACAGCCCACGTCATCCGCACCCCGACGCGTCGTCGTCGCCGAGGACGAGTCGCTGATCCGTCTCGACATCGTCGAGATCCTCCGCGACAACGGCTTCGATGTCGTCGGTGAGGCAGGTGACGGTGAGACCGCTGTGGCTCTCGCGACCGAGCTGCGCCCGGATCTCGTCATCATGGATGTCAAGATGCCGCAGCTCGATGGCATCAGCGCAGCCGAGAAGCTGCACAAGGGCAACATCGCCCCCGTGGTCCTCCTCACGGCGTTCAGCCAGAAGGAGCTCGTCGAGCGAGCGAGCGAGGCCGGAGCGCTGGCCTACGTGGTCAAGCCCTTCACCCCGAACGACCTGCTGCCCGCCATCGAGATCGCCCTCGCCCGCCACGAGCAGATCATCACGCTCGAGGCCGAGGTCGCCGACATGGTCGAGCGCTTCGAGACCCGCAAGCTCGTCGACCGGGCCAAGGGGCTGCTGAACGAGAAGATGGGGCTGTCCGAGCCCGAGGCGTTCCGCTGGATCCAGAAGGCATCGATGGACCGCCGCCTCACGATGCAGGATGTCGCCAAGGCGATCATCGAGCAGCTCGCACCGAAGAAGTAGTCTGTGGAGCCGCTCGACGCGGACCATGTGCTTCGTCCGGTGCGGATCGGCGACGGTGCCGCGCTCGCACGAGCGTATTCAGCGAATCGCGAGCATCTCGCACCGTGGGAGCCGCTGAGGGAGTCGGAGTTCTTCACTCCGGAGTGGCAGGAGTTCCACGCGGAGCAGTGCGTCATCGAAGCCTCCGCCGGTCGGAACATCCGCTTCGTGATCCAGTCGTCCGACGGTGAGATCCGCGGACGGATCAACCTGAACAACATCGTCCGCGGTGCGTTCTGGAACGCGGACCTGGGCTACTGGGTCGACAAGACTCGGCTCCGTCGTGGTCTCGCCTCCCGCGGGGTTAGCCGCGTCGCCGCATATGCACGGGACGAGGTACGACTGCACCGCCTTCAGGCGGCGACATTGCTGCACAACTCCGGTTCACAGCTGGTGCTCGCGGACAACGGCTTCGAGCGCATCGGCATCGCGCCTCAGTATCTGCGCATCGCGGGGGAGTGGCAGGACCACCTGCTGTTCCAGCTGCTGCTGGACGAGCCGCTCAGCGCGCTTCGGGAACGTCCTTGATCATGTTCGTGATCCGGATCGTCGAGCACCTGCGACCCTGATCGTCCGAGACGACGATCTCGTGGACCGTGATGCTGCGGCCGAGGTGGACCGGCGTGCACACGCCGGTCACCACGCCGGAAGTCGCCGATCGCGTGTGGGTCGCATTGATGTCGACCCCCACGGCAAGTCGCCCCGGACCCGCGTGCAGGTTCGCGGCCATGGATCCCAGCGACTCGCCGAGCACGACATACGCGCCGCCGTGCATCAGACCGACGGGCTGAGTGTTGCCCTCGACGGGCAGCGTGGCGACGCAGCGCTCGGTGGTGAACTCGAGGAACTCCATGCCCATCTTCTGAGCGAGCGCGCCCATGCCGCGGGCTGTCGCCCAGTCGAGTCCTGCACTGGTCGCGGTGTCGCTCATGGTTCCTCCTCAGCGGGTGTCTGTCGTCCTCGTTAGGCTGACAGGGTGACGGACTCCGCAAAGCCTACCCTCATGGTCGTCGACGGCCATTCGCTCGCCTATCGTGCCTTCTTCGCCCTCCCGGTCGAGAATTTCACGACCAAAGACAATCAGCACACGAACGCCATCTACGGCTTCCTGTCGATGCTGGTCAACCTCATCAAGGCCGAGCAGCCGACGCACATGGCGATCGCGTTCGACACGTCTCGCCATTCGTTCCGCACGGATGTCTATCCCGAATACAAGGCGACCCGGTCGGAGTCGCCCCAGGAGTTCCGTGGGCAGATCCCGCTGCTGCAGGACTGCCTCGCAGCGATGTCGATCCCGGTGCTCACGAAAGAGGGCGTGGAGGCCGACGACATCCTCGCCACGCTTGCGGCGCAGGGTGCGGAGCAGGGCTACGACGTCCTCGTGGTCTCTGGCGACCGTGACACCATCCAGCTGGTCACCGACGACGTGACGCTGCTGTACCCATCGGTGCAGGGCGTCTCGCAGCTCAAGCGGTACGACCCGGTGACGGTGCAGGAGCGCTATGGAGTCAGGCCAGAGCAGTACCCCGACATCGCCGCCCTCGTAGGCGAGACGAGTGACAACCTTCCCGGTGTGCCGAAGGTGGGCGAGAAGACCGCCGTCAAGTGGCTGACCCAGTTCGGCTCGCTCGACGATCTGCTCGAGCGCTCAGGCGAGATCAAAGGCGTCGTGGGCGGCAATCTGCGCGACCACATCGAAGACGTTCGCCGCAACCGGCGACTCAACCGACTGCTGCGTGACGTCGAACTTCCCGTCGCACCGGACGATCTCGCCGTCACGCCGATCGATGCCCAGGCCGTGCGCGACATCTTCGCCCGTCTCGAGTTCCGCACTCTGCTGCCTCGCGTGTTCGAGGCGGTCGGTGCGGGCGAGGTGGCCGATGACCCGGCGACGTCTGTGGTGCTGCCGGAGCCGACCCAGGTCACCGCGGCGGATTTCATCAGCTGGGCCGAGGCCCAGACGGACGACGTCGCGCTGCGGATCCTGGTGCAGAACGGCGCGCCCACCCGTGTGGGGGCCGCGACGGAGAAGGAGCTCCGTGAACTCGACTGGAACGATGAGGCAGCCGGCGTGCTTCGCCCATGGCTCGAGTCCGCGAGTCCCAAGGTGCTGCACGACGCCAAGCCACAGGTGAAGGCGCTGCTGCGCCTCGGCATCCGCCTCCAGGGACTCGCGTACGACACGAGCCTCGCCGGGTGGCTGCTGCGTCCGAGCTTCCCCGACAAGACCCTCTCCGACCTGGTCGAGCGCTATCTCGGTGAGAAGCTCCCCGAGGCAGACCCATCGCAGCTCGTTCCCGAGACCGAAGGCGCCACGCCCTCGCAGGAGGCATGGTTCGCGCTTCGCGTCGCCACCGCACTGCGCGAGGACATCCCCGAGTCGGTCGCGACCGTGCTGACCGACATCGAACTTCCGACGCTGCTCACGCTGGCCGACATGGAGGTCGCCGGAGTCGCCGTCTCGCACGACGTGCTCTCGACGTTCTCCGGAGAGCTGGCGACCCGCGCCGAGGGCCTCGCACAGGAGGCGTTCGGCATCGTCGGGCGCGAGTTCAATCTCGGATCTCCGAAGCAGCTGCAGGAGGTGCTGTTCGACGACCTGCAGCTCCCCAAGACCCGCAAGACCAAGACCGGCTACTCCACGGATGCCGCGGTGCTCGCTGACCTGCAGGAGTCCCACCCGCACCCGTTCCTCGGTCTGCTGCTGCAGCACCGCGAGGCGACGAAGCTGCGCCAGATCATCGAGTCCCTCGACACCGCCATCCAGGCCGATCAGCGCGTGCACACGACGTACGTGCAGACCGGCAGCCAGACCGGACGTCTGTCGAGCACCGACCCGAACCTCCAGAACATCCCGGTGCGCACCGAGGAATCCCGTCGCATCCGCAGCGCCTTCCAGGTGGGAGAGGGCTTCGAGTCGCTGCTCACCGCCGACTACTCCCAGATCGAGATGCGGATCATGGCCCACCTCTCGGGCGACGAAGGTCTCATCGAAGCGTTCAACAGCGGTGAGGATCTGCACCGGTTCGTCGGCGCGCGCGTCTTCGGAGTCGAGCCGAGCGATGTGACCTCTGCGATGCGCACCAAGGTGAAGGCGATGTCGTACGGGCTCGTCTACGGTCTCTCGGCCTTCGGGCTCTCGAAGCAGCTCCGCATCGAGCAGTCGGAGGCGAAGCAGCTGATGATCGAGTACTTCGCGCGGTTCGGGGCGGTGCGCGATTACCTCAGGGCATCCGTCATGAAGGCCAAGGAGGTCGGGTATACAGAGACGATCTTCGGACGGCGCCGACCGTTCCCCGATCTTTCGAGCCCGAACCGTGTGCTGCGCGAGAACGCGGAGCGCGCGGCGCTCAACGCGCCCATCCAAGGAAGCGCGGCCGACATCATGAAGATCGCGCTCCTGCACATCCACGAGGATCTGAGGTCAGAGGGCCTCGCCTCGCGCGCACTGCTGCAGATCCATGACGAGCTCGTCGTCGAAGTGGCTCCGGGGGAGTGGGACGCGGCCGAGCGGATCGTTCGAGCGCGGATGGGCGACGCAGCGGATCTCACCGTGCCGCTCGACGTCCAGGTCGGGCGCGGACAGGACTGGAACGAAGCAGCTCACTGAGCGCCACCGCGCAAGGGTGGGCGCGACGGCAGGGGCAGGGCCTGGAGCCCTGTGACGGGCATGCCGATATCTTGCGCCTGAGGTGCAGGGCTACGCTGGAGGGATGACCTCATCCCCTCGCACACCGTCTGCCATCGACAGAGTCGCCGATGAGTGGGTCGACACCATCGCGGTGCTCGCCCCGACGCTCGGCACCTACATCGGCCGAGACGAGGTCAATGACCGTTTCGGCGACCTGAGCCCCGAAGGGCACGAGCAGATCGCGTCAGCGACCCGTTCGACGCTCGCGAAGCTGGAGGCACTCGAGCCGGTCGATGCGATCGACGCTGTCACGAAGACCGATCTCTCCGCTGAACTCAGCCTCGACCTCGAGCTCCATGACGCCGACTGGCACCTCCGCGACCTGAACGTCATCGCTTCCGTGCCCCAGGATGTGCGTTCGTCATTCGATCTGATGCCGACGGCCACCAGCGACGACTGGAGCGTCATCGCGACCCGTCTCGCTGCGGTGCCGGGCGCCCTCCGGGGCTACACCGAGACCCTGCGCGCAGGCATCGCCGCCGGAGTCACCCCCGCTCGGCGTCAGGTGGTCGAGGTCGCGACGCAGATCGACCGGTACACCGCTGATGACGGATTCTTCGCCGCGTTCGTCGCCGAGGCGTCTCCCCAGGAGGGCAACCTCCCCGCATCCCTCGCCCGCACCCTCGCCGACAACTCCGCTGCGGCGCGAGTCGCATACGACGAGCTGCGCAGCTTCCTCGCGGAGGAGCTGGCGCCGGCGGCGACCGAGACCGATGCCGTGGGTCGAGAGCTCTATGCGCTGAACTCCCGTCGCTTCCTCGGTGCGACCATCGACCTCGACGAGACCTACGAATGGGGCCGCGAAGAGCTCGCCCGCATGGTCGCCGAACAGACCGCGATCGCGAACGAGATCCTTCCCGGGTCGTCGGTCGAAGAGGCCGTCGCCCATCTCGAGGCCGACCCGGCTCGCAAGCTCGTCGGCACCGAGGCGCTGCAGCGCTGGATGCAGGAGACGAGCGACCGTGCGGTCGCGGAGCTCGGCGCGACGCACTTCGACATCCCTGAGGCGATCCGCACCCTCGAGTGCATGATCGCGCCGACCCAGGAGGGCGGCATCTACTACACCGGTCCGACCGATGACTTCTCGCGGCCGGGCCGGATGTGGTGGTCGGTTCCCGAGGGCGTCACCGAGTTCGACACGTGGCGCGAACTGACTACGGTGTACCACGAGGGCGTACCGGGGCACCATCTGCAGATCGCACAGGCGGTCTACAACCGTGCCGAGCTCAACTCCTGGCGTCGTCTGCTCGCCGGCACCTCCGGTCACGCCGAGGGATGGGCGCTCTACGCCGAGCGCCTGATGCAGCAGCTCGGCTATCTCGACGACCCGGCCGACCGCCTCGGCATGCTCGACGGCCAGAGGATGCGTGCGGCCCGCGTCGTGCTCGACATCGGTGTGCACCTCGGAAAGCCGCGCCTCGACGGCGAAGGCATCTGGGACGCGGATTACGCGTTGGACTTCATGCGCAGGAACGTGAACATGTCGGATCAGTTCGTCCAGTTCGAGGTCAACCGCTATCTCGGCTGGCCGGGCCAGGCGCCGTCCTACAAGGTGGGCCAGCGCATCTGGGAGCAGGTGCGTGACGCCTATCAGGCTGAACGGGGCGCGGACTTCGACGTCAAGGAGTTCCACAAGCGCGCTCTCGACATGGGAGGTGTCGGACTCGACACGCTCCGAACCGCCCTTCTGACGCGCTGAGGGAATGCGACGGTCGGGTCCGCTGTTCATTCAGCTGAATAGAAAGGGCTGACATGAGCATCGAGTTCGGGCTGGACACCTTCGGCGACATCACGAGAGGCGACGACGGCGAGCTCCTCACCGGCGCGCAGACGATCCGCAACATCGTCGAGCAGGCGGAGCGAGCCGACAGCGTCGGGGTCGACTTCTTCGGCGTGGGGGAGCACCACCGCACGGAGTTCGCGGTGTCGGCGCCGGAGATGGTGCTCGCCACCATCGCAGGTCGCACCAAGGACATCCGCCTCGGCACCGCCGTCACCGTGCTGTCCTCGGACGACCCCGTGCGCGTCTTCGAACGCTTCGCCACTCTCGATGCTCTCTCGAACGGACGAGCAGAGGTCGTGCTCGACCGCGGTTCGTTCATCGAATCGTTCCCGCTCTTCGGCTACGACCTCCGCGACTACGACGCCCTCTTCGAGCAGAAGCTCGAACTCTTCGTCGAACTCCTCACCGAGCAGCCTGTGACGTGGTCCGGAACGATGCGCGCGTCGCTCGAGAATGCGAACGTCTTCCCGAAGACGGAGAACGGCCTGCGCACCTGGGTGGGGGTGGGCGGCAGCCCGGAGTCCGTCGTGCGGGTCGCACGTCATGGATTGGGCTTGATGCTCGCGATCATCGGAGGCCCCGCCGGTCGCTTCCGTCAGTTCGTCGACCTGTACCACCGTTCGGTGGCCTCCTTCGGCACGACCTCGCACCCGATCGCCGTGCACTCGCCGGGCCACATCGCCGACACAGACGAAGAGGCATGGGAGGCCGCCTACTCCGGGTTCGAGGCGATGAACAACACCATCGGCCGCGAGCGTGGATGGCCTCCGTACAGCCGGGCACGTTTCCAGAACGACGTGGGCCCGGCCGGAGCGCTCTACGTCGGCTCGCCCGATCGCGTCGCGGCGAAGATCGCCGACACCGTCACGACACTCGGGCTCGGTCGATTCGACATGAAGTACGCGACCGGAACGCTGTCACACGATGCGATGATGCGCAGCATCGAACTCTACGGCTCCGAGGTCATCCCTCGGGTGCGCCGCCTGCTCGCCGACCGCGACTGACGCGCAGCTCGGCAGCGCGGTGCGGCCCTCTACGATGAAGGAATGGCCAACACCGCGCTGCCGAGCCGGGCGTCGATCGCCGGGCGTCTCGATGAGCTCCCGTTCACGCGCCGCCACCTCCGTCTTCTCACCGGCTCAGGTGTCGGCTGGGCGCTGGACGCGATGGACGTCGGACTCATCTCCTTCATCCTCGCGGCGCTCACCCAGCAGTGGGGCCTGACGAAGACGGATGCGGGATGGATCGCGTCCGTCGGCTTCATCGGAATGGCGATCGGCGCGACCCTCGGCGGCCTCCTCGCCGACCGGCTCGGGCGGCGCCAGGTCTTCGCCTTGACCCTCCTGATCTATGGCGTCGCAACGGGAGCGAGCGCCCTCGTGAGTGGGCTCGCTGCTCTCCTCGTGTTGCGGTTCCTCGTCGGGCTGGGGCTCGGCGCCGAGCTTCCCGTGGCTTCCACCTATGTGAGCGAGTTCGCGCCGGCCCGTATCCGAGGCCGGCTCATCGTCATCCTCGAGGCGTTCTGGGCACTGGGCTGGACGGCCGCCGCGCTGATCGGCTTCTTCGTGATCCCCGCGTCCGACGAGGGCTGGCGATGGGCTTTCGCCCTCGGCGCGATCCCCGCCGTCTATGCCCTCATCGTGCGGTGGGGGCTGCCCGAGTCTCCGCGATGGCTCGCCTCACGCGGGCGCATCGCCGAGGCCGACCGGATCGTCGCGACCTTCGAAGCGGACGCGGGTGTCGAACCGGGGCCGGCGATCAGGCGAGAGCCGGTCTCGCGAGCGATCGCCGTCACCGCACGCGCGCGTTTGACCACTCTGTGGAACGCGGAGTTCCGGGTGCGCACCCTGTGCTTGTGGATCGTCTGGCTCTGCGTGAACTTCGCGTATTACGGCGCCTTCATCTGGATCCCCAGCATCCTGGTCGACGCGGGTTTCGATCTCGTGCGCTCCTTCGGGTTCACGCTCATCATCACTCTCGCGCAGCTTCCGGGCTATGCGGTCGCCGCATGGCTCATCGAGGTGTGGGGCAGGCGCACGACGCTCTCGGTCTTCCTCGTCGGATCGGCCGTGTCGGCCGTCTTCTTCGGGACTTCGACGACCGAGGCGACCATCATCGCCTCCGGCATGGCACTCTCGTTCTTCAATCTCGGCGCCTGGGGTGCGCTGTACGCCGTCACCCCGGAGATCTACCCGACATCCTTGCGAGGAACCGGGGCGGGCTGGGCCGCGGGGGTGGGCCGCATCGCGTCGATCGTCGCCCCGCTGGCCGTGCCGGTCGTGCTCGTCGCCGGGGGAGCACCTGTGCTGTTCGCGGTGTTCGGGGCGTGCTTCGTCGTCGCCGCGGCGGCAGCGTGGGGCCTGGTCGATCGCGGCGGGATGGCACTCGACGACCGCTGATGCCCGCCGTGTCCGTGCGCGGGAATAGGCTGTCGAGGTGACTGACGTTCGCTATGTGGCCATCGGAGACTCCTTCACCGAGGGAGTGGGTGACGTTCTGCCGGACGGTCGCGAACGAGGGTGGGCGGATCTCGTGGCTCAGGGCTGGGCGGATGCCGCCGGTCACTCCATCAGCTACGCGAACCTCGCGATCCGCGGCAAGCTGGCCTGGCCGATCGTCGAGCAGCAGCTGGAGCCCGCGCTCGCGCTGCGCCCGACTCATCTTTCGTTCAACGGCGGCGGCAATGACATGCTCCGACCGAGGACCGACCTCGAGCACATCGCGGACGCGTTCAGTCGGGTTCTGCGCCGGTGCGACGAAGAGGGCGTCACCCTGATTCTGCTCTCCGGGGCGAACCCGAGCGGGCAGCTTCCGATGGGGTCGCTCGTGCAACGTCGCGGCGACCTGCTCTCCGACGCCGTGCTGCGCAGGGTCGAGGGTCGCGACGACGTCGTGCGGGCGCTGAACTGGCCCGATCGAGAGCTCGCGGACGCGAAGTACTGGTCGGCCGATCGCCTGCACATGAGCGCCGCCGGTCACCACCGCGTCGCCGCGCGGGTGCTGCAGGGCTTGGGGTTCGAGCCGCCGTCGACGTGGTGGTCCCCGACCTCCCTCACTGCGGGCGGCCCGGCAGGACTCGCCTACTACCGCGAGTACGTCGGCCCCTGGGTCAGGCGGCGAGTCACACGCACCTCCTCCGGTGACGGCCGTGCGGCGAAGTACCCCGACTGGGTCGAGAGGGTTCCGCACGCGTGACCGACATCGAGATGCGCCACATCTCCGGCGGCTCCGTCACCCTCCACGATGCGCGCCGCAAAGTCGAGCGCACGGTCGCCGTCGAGGACTTCGAGATCGGGGTGTTCCCGATCACCGAGGAGCAGCTCGCGGAGATCCTGCCCATCGCGTCACGGCATCCTCGGCGACCCGCTGTCGATGTCAGCTGGTTGCGCGCCGTCCATTTCTGCAATGCCGCCTCCGAATGGGAAGGCCTCGATCCGGTATATCGGTTCGACGGCGAGGAGGTCAGCTGGGATGCGACAGGGGACGGGTATCGGCTGCCCACCGAGGCGGAATGGGAGTACGCCTGCCGGGCGGGCTCGGTGGGTCCTCACTACGCCCCTCTTGCTGACGCCGCCTGGACGAGTGCCGATGCGATCTCCTCGCCGCAGGAAGTCGGTGGCAAGCTGCCGAACCTCAACGGACTCTTCGACACGCTCGGCAACGTGTGGGAGTGGTGCTGGGATCTTCTGGATCCCGCGCGATACGGCGACTACCGGGTGTTCCGTGGCGGCGGATTCGCGGACGATTCCTGGAGTGTGCGGGCATCCGTGCGCCGAGGGGGAGGACCCCGGATGCATCACGAGGACGTCGGCATGCGCGTCGCCCGAGGGGCCTTCGACACCCCGGACGATGCACAGGGGTGGTCGGTGCGAGCAGATCGCGAGCGGGCGTTCGTCGACGGCGCCGTGCCGTTCGGTTGGACGCCGCTGAGGCGACCCGGGCGCTGACATCACCCGCGATCGATCAGCTTCACCATGTAGTGCTTCGGGTCGGCCGACGGTGCGAAGCCGTACTGCGCGTACAGGCCGCTGGCGGTGCTGGTGGCGAGCATGATGCGCTTGACCGTCGAGGAGTCGCGAAGGTCGTCCAGCACGCCTTCGACCAGCATCCGCCCGATTCCGTGCCCGCGTGCGCTCGTGTCGACGAACACGTCGCAGAGCCATGCGAAGGTCACTCCATCGGTGACGACGCGGGCATACCCCACCTGCCGGTCGTCCTGGTCGCGGATCGAGTAGTTGCGCGATGCGTCGATCGCGGCATCCTGGGCCGTGCGACTACGGCCCTTCGCCCAGTACGACTCCTCACTCAGCCAGCGATGCACCAGTGCGCGATCGATCAGGGCGCGGTCGTTCGAGAAGGTGTAGGTCGCGGGCATGAGCACCATCCTAGAAGCAGTCAGCGCCGCCTCTCGGGATCCAAGCCCATCCTGATGCGCGTGCGCTTGCGTTCGATCAGGATGAAGGTGACGCCGAGGATCCAGAGCGGGATGGGCATGAGGAACGCGACCCGGAACGCCTCCAGCGAATAGGTCTCCGGGGTCCCTGCCCCTTGAAGGTCGAGCGCGAGGCCGATGAGGAAGATCGCGATCAGAGCCGCGATGAACCCGCCCGCGTTCGTCACTCCGGTCGCCGTGCTCAGGCGGTGCGACGGATTGTGGGTGCGCGCGTGGTCGAAGGCGATCATGCTCGCCGGGCCCCCCGTCGCGAGAGCGACGGCGAGCACGTAGAGCAGCCAGAGTGGCGCCGGCTCGGGCAGAGCGAGAACGACCACCCAGGCGACGAACTGCACCCCGACCGCAGGCAGGACGAGTGCGAGCGAGCGCTGATTCGGCAGACGCCGCGACAGGTCGCCGATGATGGGACCGAGCGCCATTCCGGCGACCACGTACACGGAGATGATCCCCGCCGCGTGCGCGGTGTCGAGGCCCTGAGCCGCGGTGAGGAACGGCATTCCCCAGAGCAGGATGAAGGCGGTGCCGGCGAACGGAGTCGTGAAATGAGACCAGAAGGCGAGTCGGGTGCCGGGGTGAGCCCACGCCGCTCGGATCCCGACGCCGGTGTCGATCGCCGAGGTGACCACGCGGATCACGCCCGTGTCGGTGTTGACCGTCACGTCAGCACCACGCTCGGCCGGGTGATTGCGGATGACGAGCGCGACGAGGATCGTGAACAGGACGCCGAGTCCGGCGATGCTGCCGAAGGTGATCGTCCACGTGGTCGCGTGCAGAAGAGCCGCCAGAGGAACGAGAGCGACCAGCTGGCCCGCCTGACCGATGATGCCGGTGAACTGCACCATGATCGGTCCCCGCTGTGCGGGGAACCAGGTCGCCACCAGCCGGAGCACCGCGGGGAAGATCGCCGCATCGCCGGCGCCGAGCAGGACGCGAGCGAAGATGGCGATCCCGATACCGGGGGAGAGGGCCATGGTGAGCTGGCCTGCGGCCATCAGCAGCATGCCGATCGTCATGATCGGGCGGGAGCCGAAACGATCGAGCAGGATGCCGATGGGGATCTGCATGCCGCCGTAGACGGCGAGCTGAACGACGGCGAACAGGGCGAGGGTCGAAGCGTCCGCCTGGAACCGGTCGGCTGCCTCCACACCGACGGCACCGAGGGAGGTTCGGTTCGTGATCGCGAGGACGTACGCCGCGACACCTACGCCCCAGACGAGCCAGGCCCTCCAACCCGGGGTGGTCACGGGGGAGCGGGGAACCTGTTGCACTCCTCCCACGGTACTCCTGGTCCGGCGGTATCCCGACGCGCGGACTCTCGGAGCAGGGGCTGTCGAATGTCCGACGCTCTCGCTACCGTGGCCGCATGACTCCTGCACCTGTGCACCACTCCATCAACTACGTCGAGCTCGTCGTCAATGATCTCGACACCGCGAAGCGCTTCTATCGAGATGCATTCGGGTGGGTCTTCGTCGACTATGGCCCCGCGTACGCCGGCATCGCCTCACCGACGGGCGACGGGTCGGAGGTGGGCGGCCTACTGGCATCCGACCAGGCACGACCGGCCGGCGGTCCCCTCGTGCTGCTCTACTCGGACGACCTCGATGCGACTCAGGCTGCGATCGCGGAAGCGGGTGGCGCGGTGACCCAGGGGCCGTACGACTTCCCTGGTGGTCGGCGATTGCATTTCGTCGACCCCAGCGGCAACGAGCTGGGAGTCTGGGCCGCACAGTGAAGGCAGAATGAGGATGTGACGTCCCAACTTCATTCTCACCCTTCGCACGACGAGCGCCGCCCGTCGATCCGTGTTCGTGAGTCGCTGTGGGACGACGCCGATACGACCGCGGTGAGTGAGCTCGTTCGCACCTATCTCCTGCAGACCGAGATGGAGAAGGTCACGCATGGCAGGGGAGAGTCGGCTGCGCCGACGACAGTGCTGCCGCAGAGATATGAGCGGGAGGCAGAGGATCCACGCGCAGCCTACGCGGATTGCACGACTCTTCTCGCCTCGACCGAACAGCGGCCCGTCGGAGTAGTGGTCGTCCGGGTCGATGGGGGCGAGGGCGAGATCAAGCGCCTCTGGGCAGATCCGGACCTCCGCGGACGTGGACTCGGATCCGCGTTGCTGGATGCTGCGCTGGCACGGACATCCGAGCGCGTCCGTCTGTCCGTCTGGGAGTGGCGGGCTCCGGCGATCGGCCTCTACGAATCTCGCGGTTTCGAGAGGGTCGCTTCCTGGGACGATCGGGAGGGACTCATCTGCATGGTGAGACCCGCAGATACTATGCCCTTGCGCTAACCATCTGCCTGCGCAATACTTATCCGCATGGCTAACCATGACAGCGCGAACGAGGTGTTTCTTGCTCTCGCCGACCCCACACGGCGCGAGGTCATCCGCGCGCTCGGACGCGGCCCCGCGAGCGTGGGGGAGCTCGCCCACCCCTTCGCGATCACGCTCCCGTCGTTCATGAAGCACATTCGCACGCTGGAGGACAGCGGGCTCATCCGCACTTCCAAGAGCGGTCGCGTGCGCACGTGCATACTCGACCGCGACCGTCTCGCAGTCGTGGAGGACTGGATCGAGGAGCAACGGCATGTCTGGGATGACCGGACAGACCGCCTCGAAGCCCTCGTGACCGATCCGGAGGAGACCCGATGACCAGCACCGCACTCGACCCGCGACTCGACCTGACTCTGCAGAGGACGATCCGGGCATCGCCGTCGTCGGTGTGGCGCGCGTGGACCGACCCTGAGCTTCTCGCCCGGTGGTGGGTACCCGCGCCCATGCAGGCACGGGTCGATCGGCTCGACGCGCAACCCGGTGGTGCCTTCGTCACAAGCATGCGCGAGACTGCAGGGGAGTACCTGCCGCATACGAATGGGATCTTCCTCGTCGTGGAACCCGAGAGGCGACTGGTCTTCACGAACGCCATCGACAGCTCCTTGCGGCCGGCGAAGCCCGAGCCGGTCTCGATGACGGCGGAGATCGTCCTCGACGAACACGCCGACGGTACGGCGTATCGTGTGATCGTGTGCCACGGTGATCCCGCCGCGCGGAATCTACACGAAGACCTCGGCTTCTTCGAAGGCTGGGGTTCGGTGACGTCGGCGCTGGCCGAACTCGTCGAGACCGGATCGGCGGCGCGACCGTGAACACCGCTCTCCGGGCACGGGGCGCTCTGGGCGGGGAGTTCCTGCGGACCGAGCGATTGATGCTCCGCCCCCAGGCGGTCACGGATGCGGAGGTGTTTCACCGGTTGTGGACCGAACGCGACGAGCGCGTGCCGGCTCATCGGAAGCTCGATGCCGACGGGCGCCCGACGGTCTCCGACATGGCGGCCCGGATCGCGAACGAGGGAAGGCAGCGCTCCGACCTGCTGTCTGTAGAGGACGCTGCGACCGGCGACGTGTACGGCTACTGCGGACTCATCTTCGAGGACAACGGAGCAGAGGGCGAGCCGGAGATCGCGTTCGAACTTCTGCGCAGCGCCCACAATCGCGGGTACGCGACGGAGGCCGCCACAGCCGTTCTCGCCTGGGCGGTTTCAGCAGGCCACGAGCGAGCGTGGGCGAGCGTCTGGGAATGGAATGTCGCCTCGCACCGCGTGCTCGAGAAGCTCGGCTTCGTGGACTCAGCCCGTGATCGCCCCGCGAGCGAGCACGGGCGGAACATCCTGACGGTGAGGGCGCTACGTCCGACGCCACCATCGTCGATCCGACTCGCGGAGGATTCTGAATGACCGAGCACGTCGTCATCGTCGAGCACGACGCTCTGTCCGATTCTCAGTCGGCCGCACTGCGAGATCTCTTCGACCGCGAGTACCGAGCAGAGCACGGAGCATGGAACCCAGACCGCCCGTACGGCTACTCACCGGCTGACGTCCACACGGTGATCTTCCATGGCGCGATCGCGGTCGCGCATGTCGGATTCCAACGGCGCGTCATACGCGTCGGCGAACGAGAGGTCGCGGTGGCTGGAACCGGGGGAGTCCTGGTCCATCCGGAGTGGCGCTCCGACGGAGTCGGCAGTCGCGTGATGGCTCACGCCCAACAGGTCATGCGCGACGACGATCGCGTGGACTTCGGCTACCTCGGGTGCCGAGAAGAGGTGGCGTCGTTCTACGAACGCACCGGGTGGTCGCGGGTGGATGCGGTGGAGCGTCACGTGTCGATGAGCGACGCGAGCGAGACGGTGACATCTTCAGCGGGGCCGATATTCGTATTCGCGTCCACCTCAGGCGCCGGCGCAGATCCGTGGCCGCAGGGTGACATCGACCTTCGTGGCACTCCCTGGTGATGACCCTCACGAGCGTCGGCCGACAGAGGAATCCCTCTGCTGCTGCGCTTCCGACGGGTGTACTTGCGCAGCAGACCTCCGATGCGGCGCTTTCCATCAAGACGAACCCCACCGGAGAGTAGAGGCCTGTTGTGGTTCGAGCTGACATAATGTGCATTATCGGCATTACCGTGATCAGCGTGAACGAGGCTGTCGATAGGCTCGAGACGTGAACGGAAGCAACGTCGAGATCGATTGGGAAGCCGCGCGCAGCGCGAATCTGCAGAACTGGAACGACCGCGTGCCGTTGCACCAAGCTGCGTACGGATTGGATGCGTTCGACGAGCCGGGTCACATCAGCGACGTCGTGACCGACGACCTGCCGGTGCTCACTCGCTTCCTGCCCGGCGCGAGCCTGTCAGGACTCGATCTCTGCCATCTCCAGTGCCACATCGGCACGGATACCATCTCGCTGGCACGCTCCGGGGCGATCGTGACGGGCGTCGACTTCTCAGAGCCCGCGCTCCGCGCTGCAGAAGCGCTCGCGAACCGCACGGGCGTCTCAGCCACCTGGGTCCACACCGACGTGCTCGATGCGCGCGACGCAGTGTCTGGCGACTTCGACGTCGTGTACACGAGCATCGGGACGATCTGCTGGCTCGAGGATCTCGATCGGTGGGCTGCGCAGATCGTCGCATTGCTGCGCCCGGGCGGCACGTTCTTCATCCGCGACGGCCATCCGGCGCTGCTCGCACTCGACGAGGATGCACCCGGGCTCACGACGCGCTACCCGTACTTCGGCGACGGCCGCGCACAGCAATGGGACGACGAGTCCACCTATGCCGGAGACGGCAAGGTCACTCACCCGCGCACGTACGAGTGGCCGCACCCCCTCTCCGAGATCCTCGGCTCCTTGCTTCGCGCAGGGCTCCGTCTCGTCCACTTCGACGAGGGCCGCACCCTCCCCTGGCGATTCAGCCCTCGAATGGTCGACGTCCCCCGCGGGTACGCTTGGCCCGAGGCCGAGCGCAACCTCGTGCCGTGCACTTACACGATCGTCGCCCACAAGGACTGACCTTCGGAGACCTGCCATATCGGCGAGGTACCCGTACGATGACGTCGTGATTCTGCCACGTGCGACCCCTTCGTCCGTTGCCATCTCATCTCCGGCGATCGGCGCACTACTCGATCGACTGCAGCATCTCGACATCGAGTGCCATTCGCTCATGATCACGCGCCGAGGCCGGGTCGTCGCGGAGGGATGGTGGGCGCCATATTCGGCCACTCGGCCGCACCTGCTCTACTCGCTGACGAAATCCTTCACGGCGATGGCCGTGGGGATGATGATTGACGACGGGCTGCTGAAACTCGACGATCGGGTCATCGACATCCTCCCGGCTCACGTCCCCCCAGACATGCCGCCCCGCGCACGTCTGCTCACGGTTCACCACCTGCTGACGATGACCGCCGGACACGCCGAGGACACGCTGGCGGGTGCGTGGGAACTCGAGCCGCAGGATCTGGTGCGAGGCTATCTGCGGATGTCGATCGAGGCCCAACCCGGGATCCAGCACACCTACGACAACGCGACCACCTTCGTACTGGCCAGAATGGTCGAGCAGGTCGGCGGTAGGTCGCTGTCCACGCTCTTGGCCCAGCGGCTCTTCGAGCCGATGGGTATCACCGATGTCGAGTGGGATCGAGTCGGCAGCGGCGCCGAGTTCGGCTTTCACGGCCTGCATCTCACCACGGAGGCCGTGGCAGCCTTCGGTGAGTTGATGCTGCGCGGCGGCGCCTGGCGAGGACGACAGTTGCTGTCTCGGGAGTGGATGGACCGTGCGACTCGCAAGCACATCGACAGTCGGCACTACTCGCCGGGTGCGCCCGGCAAGGACTTTCACGCCGGTTACGGATATCAGATCTGGATGTCCAGACACGGCTTCCACGGCAACGGCGCCTTCGGCCAGCAATGCGTCGTGGTTCCCGACTTCGATCTGGTCGTCGTGTTGACAGCCGCGCACACCGAGGTCGAACACGCCCAGGAGGTGCTCGACGCGATCTGGGATTGTCTGCTCCCCGGCGTCGATATACCCGGCGGCCCTGATGCGGATGCCATCTTGGCTCGGCGGCTTCGACAGCTGACCATGCCCACGGTCGACGGTGACGAGCGGCGAGCCTCGATGCCTGTGACCGCCACCGTCGACGGCGCGCTCGAAGGATCCGCGTTGCCGGACGGTACTCCGCTCGTGATCGACGCGCGGCCGGGCGGGTGGGTGATCCAGTTCGCGGACTCGTTCGCCGTGCACGCAGGCTACGGTTGCTGGTCCGAGAGCAGTCCTCTGGGGCGCCCGGTCGTCGCATGCGGGGCATGGCAGGACGAGGCGTTCGTGTGTGAGATGCGCATCGTGAGCACACCGCATCGGGTGCGGTTGACAGTTCGGGGTGGAACTGCAGAACTCGTCTGGGTGACCAGTCCGCTCACTGGCACGGATCTGACGGTGCACCTGACATCGCCGCTGATGACCCGGCCCGACGTGGCCTGACCCGGCCTCTCCCCTACGCGCCGACGTACTCCGCCAGGTGCTCCCCCGTGACCGTCGACCTCGCTGCGACGAGATCTGCAGGGCTGCCCTCGAAGACGACACGACCGCCGTCATGACCTGCACCGGGCCCGATGTCGATGATCCAGTCGGCGTGGGCCATGACGGCCTGGTGATGCTCGATCACGATCACGGTCTTGCCTGATTCGACGAGTCGATCGAGGAGACCGAGGATGTTCTGCACGTCAGCCAGATGGAGCCCCGTGGTCGGTTCGTCGAGGACGTAGGTGTCGCCCTTCTCCCCCATCTGGATCGCCAGCTTGATGCGCTGACGCTCGCCGCCTGACAGAGTCGACAACGGCTGCCCGAGAGAGAGATAGCCCAGGCCGACATCTTCGAGGCGTCCGAGGATCGCGGCTGCGGCCGGGAGCTTCGCTTCGCCCTCGGAGAAGAACACCCTCGCCTCCGCGACGGGCAGGTCGAGCACCTCGGTGATGTCTTTACCAGCGAGCTTGTACTCGAGGACGGCAGCTTGGAATCGCTTGCCGCCGCAGTCCTCGCAGGGAGTCTCGATCGTGTCCATGAAACCGAGCTCGGTGATGATGACTCCCGCACCCTTGCATGTCGGGCAGGCTCCCTCGGAGTTCGCACTGAACAACGCGGGCTTGACCCCATTGGCCTTCGCGAACGCCTTGCGAATGGGTTCGAGCATGCCGGTGTACGTGGCCGGATTGCTGCGCCGGGACCCCTTGATCGCCCCCTGGTCGATCGCGACGACCCCCTCGAGCTTCGACACCGATCCGTGGATCAGCGAGCTCTTGCCTGAGCCGGCCACCCCGGTGACCACGGTGAGGATTCCGGTGGGGATGTCGACGTCGACGTTCTGCAGGTTGTTCGCGGTCGCGCCACGGATCTCGATCGCACCGGTGCTGCCGCGCACCGATCCCTTGAGCACTGCGCGATCGTCGAGGTGATCGCCGGTGCGCGTGCCGCTGGCCTTCAGTCCTTCGACCGTCCCCTCGAAGCAGATCTCGCCTCCTGCACTCCCGGCGCCGGGACCGAGGTCGACCACGTGGTCGCCGATCACGATGGTCTCGGGCTTGTGCTCCACGACCAGCACGGTGTTTCCCTTGTCTCGCAGACGCAGCAGGAGCGTGTTCATCCGCTGGATGTCGTGGGGATGGAGGCCGATGGTCGGCTCATCGAACACGTAGGTGACGTCGGTGAGCGACGAGCCGAGGTGACGCAGCATCTTGATCCGCTGTGCCTCTCCCCCGGACAGCGTCCCGGAGGGACGGTCGAGGCTCAGGTACCCCAGGCCGAGCGTGACGAACGCGTCGAGGTTGGCGCTGAGCGCCTCGAGCAGCGGAGCGGCGCCCGGAAGCTCCAGACCGCGCACCCATTCAGCGAGATCGGTGACCTGCATGCGGCATGCATCGGCGATGCTGACGCCTTCGATCTTCGATGATCGAGCGCCCTCGGTGAGACGCGTACCGTCGCACTCGGGGCAGGTTGCGAAGGTCGCGACGCGCTCGACGAATGCCCGGATGTGGGGCTGCAGGGCGTCGAGATCCTTTGACAGCATCGACTTGGTGATCTTGGGGATGAGCCCCTCGTAGGTCATGTTGATGCCCGAGATCTTGACCTTGGTGACCTCACCGTAGAGAAAGAGCTGACGATGCTTCTCGGTGAACTCCGCGACCGGCTTGTCGGCGGGGTAGAAACCCGACGCGGAGAAGCCTTTGACCATCCAGCCGTCCGCGGTGTACCCGGGGACCATGATGGCCCCCTCATCGAGGGACTTCGATTCGTCGACGATCTGGGAGAGATCGAGGTCGGACACCGACCCCCTGCCCTCGCATCGGGGGCACATCCCGCCGAGGTAGATCGCGTCCTTGACGATCTTCTTCTCTCCGCCCGGCCCTGTCATCACGCCGCTGGCCTTCTGCGTGGGGATGTTGAAGGAGAACGCCGTGGGGCCGCCGATGTAAGGCTGGCCCAACTTGCTGAAGAGTATCCGCAGCATCGCGTTCGCATCGGTGACCGTGCCGACGGTCGACCGTGGATTCGCCCCGAGGCGTTCCTGGTCGACGATGATCGAGGTCGTGAGACCCTCGAGCACGTCGACGTCCGGGCGTGGCACCGACGGCATGAACCCCTGGACGAACGCGCTGTAGGTCTCGTCGATCATGCGCCGCGATTCGGCGGCGATCGTGTCGAAGACCAGCGAGCTCTTGCCCGATCCGGAGACCCCGGTGAACACCGTGAGACGACGCTTGGGGATGTCGACGCTCACTTCTTTCAGGTTGTTCTCGCGCGCACCCTGCACGCGGATGATGTCGTGGCCGTCTGCGGGGTGCGTCGTCGTCATGGTGATCCTCGAGTAGGGACCGGCGTCAGCCGGCCTGGTTGATTCGGAGCAGATTGCCCGCGGGGTCGCGGAACGCGCAGTCGCGCACCCCGTATGGCTGGTCCATGGGCTCCTGGACCACGTCGGCACCGCTGTCGACGAGCCGCTCGAACACGGCGTCGAGATCGTCGCTCGCGAGCATCAGCGCGCCGTAGCTTCCTTTGGCTATCAGTTCGAGGATCGTCTGGCGTTCGGTGTCGGTGATACCGGGGTCCGTGGCCGGCGGGTGCAGCACGATCGAAGTCCCTGGTTGCCCTTGCGGACCGACAGTGAGCCATCGCAGGCCGTCATAGCCGACGTCGTTGCGCACTTCGAAACCGAGGGCATCTCGGTAGAAGCCGAGGGCGGCCTCGGCGTCGGTGTGTGGGAGGAATGCGTAGTGGATGCTGATGTTCATGGGTTCACGTTAGATGCGCATCGGTGCGCGGTGCTTCTTGATTCCTGATCGGTCTGATGACGTGTTTCGCCTGGAAGGTGGGAATTCCCTCGACATCGGCTGCGCGCTCACGATACACGCGGGGTGGGACACCGACGAGCTCGGTGAATCGAGAGCTGAAGGTGCCGAGTGAGGAGCATCCCACTTCGAAGCACACCTCGGTGACGCTGAGATCGCCACGACGCAGCAGCGCCATGGCCCTCTCGATCCGACGGGTCATCAGATAGGAGTAGGGCGATTCGCCGTAGGTCTCTTTGAAGCGCCTGCTGAGGTGCCCCGCCGACATGTGCGCGCCGCGCGCGAGCGCCTCGACGTCGAGGGGCGTGGCGTAGTCGCGATCGATGCGATCCCGCACTCTGCGCATCACGACGAGCTCGCGGAGCCGCGCATCGTCGTCCGGGTTCACCTCACGACTTTCGCATGTCCTCTCGTATCCGAGTGTGAACTCCCACGACATATCGATATCAGCTTCCCCAATCTCGCCCCGGACAGCGCTACTCTGTCAGCATCCCTCACAGGATTTTCTCAGAAAGGGTCCCCCACCATGACTGATCCCCTCGCTACCGAAGCGAAATCTCTGTTCAAGTCCATCCGCGTCGTCCTCGCGGTCTCCGGCGCCATCGCATTGATCGCCGGCATCGTCCTGCTCGTCTGGCCTGCCAAGTCCGCCGTCATCGTCACCGGCATCTTCGCCACCTACCTCGTGATCGCCGGCCTCGTCTATGTCGGCCTCGGCATCTTCTCGCGCGTCAAGGGCGGCTGGGCTCGAGTGGGGCACATCGTGCTCGGCCTCGTCTACATCGTGGCCGGCGTCATCGCGTTCGCCAACCTCGGCGTCGCCGCTGCGACGCTCGCGCTCGTCGTCGTCATCTTCATCGGCATCAGCTGGATCGTCGACGGAGTGGTGGCGCTGTCCCTCCTCGGCCGAGACGGCTCGCGGGTGTGGACGCTGCTCTACGCGCTCCTCAGCATCATCGCCGGCATCGTCGTGCTCTTCTCCCCGCTGTACGCGGCGGCGGTCCTCTGGCTGGTTCTCGGCATCTCTCTCGTCGTCCTCGGAATCGTGCAGATCGTCCGCGCGATCACCCTCGGAAAGGACGCGAAGGAGTTCGTGGCCTCGGCGAAGGCCGACTCCGCGATCTGACTCTCCTCGCAACGCAGAGAGCCCCGTCCGTCCGGACGGGGCTCTCTGCGTTCGTCTCAGCGATTCACTCCGCTGCGAAGGCGCTCACGTCACCCACGAGGCGGGTGTTGTCAGCAGGCACAGCATCGACCGCCGCGCGTGCGACCTCTGCCGCGAATTCCGAGACGTTGTAGAGCTTGCCTGCGGATTCGCGGCGCTCGGCGATCGCGCCGGGATTCGCACGCTCGAGCAGCGTCGCCGTGATCGTGCCTTCGATCATGTCGCCCGAGACGACGGTGAATCCGATGCCCTTCTCCCCGAGAGCCGGGATGCGCTCCCGGAGCGCGTCTTCGCCGGCGCGCTTCGACAGCGCGACCGGCTCGTACTCCGGCATCGTCGGCGTGGTGCGGATGAAGTGCGCCTGGTGGCTCGTGACGAACACGACTCGGGACCCGTCGCCGAGCAGAGGGGCAGCCGCGTCGAGGACGTTGAGCTGCGCATCGCGGTTGAGCGTCAGGGCGTAGTCCTCCGCCATCCCGGATTCCATGCCCCCGGATGCGTTGAGAACCAGCACGTCGAGGCGACCGAACTCGGCCTTCACCGCATCGAACATCTCACCGACCGACGCGGGATCCGTGAGATCCGCGCCGACGACGAGCACACGTCGTCCGAGCTCGCGCAGCTGGCGGGCGAGCTTCTCGGCGCGCGGCGCCTTGTTGCGGAAGTTGATGACCACGTCGGCGCCGGCCTCAGCGAGGTAGCGCACGGTGTCCGCCCCGATCCCTCGTGACGAGCCGGTGACAAGGGCGACCTTGCCCTCGAGAGAACCTGCGGGAAGAACGTCGGTCACGGTGACTCCTCTGATGCGTGAATCGCCGTGATGACACGGCGGTTTCAGACTATCAAGCCGACCCCGTCGAGCCGGGACCGGGCTCGCGCTGCGTGATAGGTTGACCGCAAAGGAGGCCGCATGGACAACTTCGCGACATTCGTACAGTTCATCGACCAATGGGCATGGATCGGGTGGCTGATCCTGATCGCCATCTTCCTCGTGATCGAGATGCTGACTCTCGACTTCACCTTCCTGATGCTGAGCTTCGGCAGCGTCGTCGGACTCGTCACCGACTTCCTCGGGATCCCGGTGTGGGTGCAAGTGCTGATCGCCGCAGCGGCGGCCGCGCTCTTCATCCTCTTCCTCCGTCCACCGCTGATCAAACGCCTGCATCGCGGTGAGGACCCGACCAAGTCCAACGTCGAAGCGCTGCTCGACCTGCGCGGCACCGCGCTGCAGGACATCACCCAGATCTCGGGCCAGGTGAAGCTGAGCAACGGCGACACCTGGACCGCCCGCACCGCCGGGGCCGTGCCGATCCCCCAGGGGTCACCGATCGCAGTGATCGCGATCAACGGCGCGACCGCGACCGTCCGTCCCGTCAACGACTAGGAGAACCTCTTGGACGATGCATCGTTCATTCCCGCAGCGATCGGGTGGATCCTCGTCATCGCGATCATCATCTTCGTGGTGGTCACGCTGGCTCGGTCCATCCGCATCATCCCCCAGGCCACCGCCGGGGTGGTCGAGCGTCTGGGCCGTTATCACAAGACGCTGATGCCGGGACTCAATATCCTGGTGCCCTTCATCGATCGGCTGCGCCCCCTCATCGACATGCGCGAGCAGGTCGTGTCGTTCCCGCCGCAGCCTGTGATCACCGAGGACAACCTGGTGGTCTCGATCGACACCGTGGTCTACTTCCAGGTGACCGACGCCCGGGCTGCGACGTACGAGATCGCGAACTATCTCGGCGCCGTCGAGCAGCTCACGACGACGACGCTCCGAAACGTCGTCGGTGGTCTCAACCTCGAAGAGGCTCTCACCAGCCGCGACAACATCAACGGCCAGCTCCGCGTCGTGCTCGACGAGGCGACGGGCAAGTGGGGCATCCGCGTCGGCCGAGTGGAACTGAAGGCGATCGACCCGCCGATCTCGATCCAGGACTCGATGGAGAAGCAGATGCGCGCCGAGCGTGACCGGCGCGCGGCGATCCTCACCGCTGAGGGAACGAAGCAGTCGGCGATTCTCGAGGCCGAGGGCGCGCGGCAGGCGGAGATCCTCCGCGCAGAGGGTGACAAGCAGGCCGCTGTGCTGCGCGCACAGGGTGAGGCCGAAGCGATCCAGAACGTCTTCACCGCCATCCACCAGGGCGAGCCGGACGACAAGCTGCTGGCCTACCAGTACCTGCAGATGCTGCCGAAGATCAGCGAGGGGCAGTCGAACAAGCTCTGGATCATCCCGAGCGAACTGACCGAAGCTCTCAAGGGCATCGGCTCCGCGTTCACGCCGAAGCCCGGCCAGCCTCCGACGAACTACCCGGGCGCGTGACGCACCCCTACTTCGAGAAGGCGGCCCACCCCAGAGTCCTCGCCCACCGCGGTCTGATCACCGCGGCGGGCGAGGACTCCGGCGTCTGGGAGAACTCGGCAGCGGCGTTCGCAGCGGCTCACGCCGCCGGCGCCGAGTACATCGAGACGGACTGCCGGATGACGGCAGACGGTGACGTCGTGCTGTTCCACGATGCGACGCTGCAGCGCCTTGTCGATGATCCCCGACCCGTGCGGGATGTGCGCACACGTGAGCTCGCCAGGATCTTCGCCGACCACGGCGGACTCCTCACCGTCGCGGAAGCGCTGGCCGCGTTCCCGACGACACGCTTCAACATCGACGTGAAGACGACCGAGGCCGCCGTGCCCCTCGGCCCGATTCTTGCGGACCACACGCATCGTGTGCTCGTTACCAGCTTCTCGGATGCCGACCGTCGCGCCACGATCGCATCCGTGCTCCGGGCCGGTGCCGCTCTCAGACCGGCCACCTCGGGTGGCAGCCGCACCATCGCCGCCGTCCGCGCGCTCTCGGCCGTCCGCCTCTCCCCCGGCCGGGCGTTGCGCGACATCGACGTCCTGCAGATCCCCGAGCGTCATCGCGGAGTGAAGATCCTCACCACGTCGCTGCTGCGCGCCGCGCATCGACGCGGCGTCGAGGTCCACGTGTGGACCGTGAACGATGCCGGCTCGATGCGACGGCTCGTCGAGGCCGGCGTAGACGGGATCGTCACCGACCGCGCCGACGTCGCCCTGGCCACAGTCGGCCGCTGATCGCGCCACGCCGCCTTTACGCTGTGGCGCTGGGATTCCGCTGTGAATCGCGCCGAGAATCCGCTCGCGTGGATGAAGCGCACAGGCTGGAGCGTTATACCTGACAGCGACGAGAGGACCACACAATGGCAGATCGCAGCCTACGCGGCATCCGACTCGGCGCCCAGAGCCTACAGAGCGAAGAGGGCGTCGTTTTCATGGAGCGCCGTGAAACCACCTACATCTGTGACACCTGCGGCCATGTCACGAACCTGATGTTCTCGGCGGACGCAGAGCCGCCCCAGACCTGGGAATGCCGTGCCTGCGGAGCGGACGCCCGCCTGAACGTCGACGGCCAGGCCGTCACGCTCGACGCCACCGACGAGAAGGCAGCACGCACGCACTGGGACATGCTCCTGGAGCGTCGCACCCGCGCGGAGCTCGAAGAGCTCCTCGAAGAGCGACTCGCCTTCATCCGCGCACGCCGCGGTGCGGGCGAAGACCCGACCCGCGAGAAGATCGGCGCCTAGCGCCGGCGGGCGCGCAACCACCCGAAGGCCAGCGCGCCCAACCCGCCCCACAGCAGAATCTGCTGGATCCAGGGGCCGAGAACCATTCCAGCGGTCAGGCCGGAGCGTAGTTCGACATCCTCGAGCAGCGCTCCGGCCTTTCCCGCATCCAGACTCGAGACGGTCGACCCGTCAGGTCGGATGACCTGACTGGTTCCGACGGTCGAGATGTTGACCACGCTGCGCCCCGTCTCGATCGCACGCATCCGCGCGAAAGCGAGCTGCTGCAGATTCTCATCGGTTCCACGGAAGTCGGCGTTGTTCGTCTGGAAGACGAGCACCTCCGCGCCGTCTCCGATCCCCTCGTTGATGACGTCGTCGTAGATCACGTCGAAGCAGATCGCCAGCCCGACCTTCACTCCGTCGACATCGATGACCGGCGGATTCGTGCCCGGCGTGTACTCGCGTTGGATGAGACCGATCAGGTCGGGGGCGAGGGCGTTGAAGAAGCCGCGGTCGGGTACATACTCGCCGAAGGGAACCGGATGCCGCTTGTCATGCAGCTGGCCGTCGGCGCCGTCCTGCGTCCACAGCATCGACGTGTTGTAGAACAGACCTTCACGCTCCGTCGCGGCATTGGCGAGCAGCGGCGCGCCGATCCGTGAGGCGATCGCGCTCATCCTTCGCGCCAGCGAATCCGACTGGAACGGGTCGTAGTCGAGCGATCCCTCGGGCCAGACCAGAAGGTCGACGTCCTCGCCGTAGAGCGGTTCGGTCGCGTCCGTCTGCGCGTCGATGAGCGAGTACGGCTGGCGCTCGTCGAAATACCCGCTCGGCCCGTTCCCCTGCACGGCGGCGATGCGCATAGACCCGCTGACTGTCGTGGGGAACAGAGGAGTGACCAGCAGGGCCACCATGACGATGACCGGTGCGATCAGCGCGGTCGGGCGGCGCCAAGCACGTTCGCGAACCACCTGGATGACGAGGGCGACGAGGAACACCATCAGGAAGCTGAGTCCGCTGACGCCGACCCACGATGTGACGGGGGCCAGCGGACTCTCGGCCTGGCTCATGCCCAGCCGTGCCCAGGGAAAGCCTCCGTAGGGCCAGGAGCCGACGAACAGCTCTCGCCCGACCCACAGGGCGGCCACGACGACCGGAACGAGCAGGAGCCGCACCCAGGCGCTCGGGAAGGCCTTGGGGATCCAGCGATAGGCCAGGGTGGTCAGGATCAAGGCCGCTGCCGTGAGAACGCCTTCGAGGACGCTCAGCGCGGCCCAGGGCAGCGGACCCAGATAGCGCGATGTGAACGACACGAGGAGTCCGAAGAAGATCACCCCGTAGACGAGTCCCACCGCGAGCGCACCTCCGGCCCGACGGCCGATCAGCGCGACGAGCAGCAGCGCGGTGGCCGGGAACGCCAGCGCCCACACCGCGGTGTCCGGGTAGGCGAGATCCATCAGGAGGGCAGCCGCCGCGGCGGCCGGAAGGGCGAGCGAAAGGGGTAGAAGAGGGCGCTGTCGCACTCGGGAATCAGGCATGGGTCCTGGTCTCACATCGAGGAGTAGGCGACGATGCCGCGGCGCACACCATCGAGAGCGACGCGCGCATTGCGTGCCAGCGCACCGTCCTCGGCGACGATGGAGAGCTGGTCGAGCAGGTCGATGGTCTGTTTGGCCCAGCGCACGAAGTCTCCTGCGGCCATGTCGGCGTCGACCAGGACGCGATCCAGCATCCCGCCACGGGCCCACGAGTGCATGGCTCCGGCGAGACCGGCGGCCAACGGCTCGGAACCCGGGAGATGGTGATCCTTCTCGAGGTCGTCGAGCTCGGCCCACAGCGTCGTGGTCTTCTCGTACGCCGCGCGGAAAGCCCCCCGTGGCAGATCGCGCTCGCCCGAGTTCGCCTCGTCGCGGCGTGGCTCGTAGACGAGGCAGCAGGCCATCGCGGCGAGCGAGGGTGCATCCAGACCGCTCCACAGCCCTTGCCGCAGAGATTCGGCGACCAGCAGGTCACGCTCCCCGTAGATGCGACGCATGGTCCGGCCGGCTTCGGTGAGGGTGGTCTCGTCATCCTCGTCTCGATGGAGGTAGTCGAGGGTCTCGAGCACCTCGACGACGCGGTCGAAGACACGAGCCACAGTTCCGGTCCTCGTCTCGATCTGACGACGGATACGGTCGTTCTGCCGCTTGAGCTTCCAGTAGCGCTCGGCCCAGCGGGCGTGGGATTCACGATCTGGACAACGGTGACAACCGTGACGTTGCATCCGGGTGCGCAGACCCTGGATCTGCTTCATGCGCTTGTCGCGCGACGCCCGGGGAGCGTTCGAGTCCTGGCGGTTCTTCTTCTCGAGGTCACTGAGCTCTCGACGGATCGAGGCGTAATCCAGGAAGTCACCATGGTCACAGACCATCGCCGCCTTGTAGCCCTCGAGAGACTCCTCCGCCTCGCGCACCTGACGGGCGAGTCCGACGACGGCCCGATCCGCCTGGAACTGAGCGAAGGACGATTCGAGCACCTCGCGAGCCCGCTGCTTGCCGAACAGATCGATCAGGTTGACGGCCATGTTGTAGGTCGGACGGAAACTCGAGTTGAGCGGATAGGTGCGTCGCGAGGCGAGTGCAGCGACCGCCTGCGGATCCATCCCCTCGGTCCACTGAACCACGGCATGGCCCTCGACATCGATGCCGCGTCGCCCGGCTCGTCCGGTGAGCTGCGTGTACTCCCCCGAGGTGATCGCCACGCGGGCCTCGCCGTTGAACTTCTCCATCTTCTCGAGCACCACGGTGCGCGCAGGCATGTTGATGCCCAGCGCCAGCGTCTCGGTCGCGAACACGACCTTCACGAGTTTGCGCTTGTAGAGCTCCTCCACCACCTCCTTGAAGGCGGGCAGAAGCCCGGCGTGGTGTGCGGCCACGCCGCGTTCGAGGTTCTCCAGCCAGTCCCAATAACCGAGAACTCCGAGATCTTCGTCCTGCAGCGACCGGGTTCTGTCCTCGACGATGGCGCGGATCTCGGCCCGTTCCTCGGTCGATGTCAGCCGGACACCCGATCTGCGCACCTGCTGGACCGCCGCGTCGCAGCCGACCCTGCTGAAGATGAAGAAGATCGCCGGCAGAAGGTTCGCCTGCTCGAGCAACCGCACAACATCGGGGCGGTCCATGCGCTCGATCCGTCGCACGTTCGCCGAGCGGACGGGTCGACGTCCTCCGCGAGGCGGACGCTGCGCCTGCCGTCCGGCATGACGATTGCTGCGATACGACTGCGCCTCGCGGTTGTTCTCATAGTTGGAACCGGTGAAGGAGCGGATGCGCATCAGCTCCTGATTCACCTGCGCCGTCGCGATTCCCGCGCGGTCGTCGAAGAGCGGAAGCAGGTCGTCGCGCACCAGCACATGCTGCTCGAGTGGCACCGGTCGGATCTCCGAGACGATCACCTCGGTGTCGCCGCGAACCGTGTCGAGCCAGTCGCCGAACTCCTCGGCATTCGAGACCGTGGCACTCAGCGAGACCAGTCGCACCTGCTGCGGCAGATGGATGATGACCTCTTCCCACACGGCCCCACGGAACCTGTCGGCGAGGTAGTGCACCTCGTCCATCACCACATACCGGAGGTCGCGCAACGCCGCGGAATCGGCGTAGATCATGTTGCGCAGCACCTCGGTCGTCATGACGACGATCCGGGCGTTGCCGTTGATGTTCGTATCGCCGGTCAGCAGACCCACATCGTCGGCCCCGTAGACGTCTACCAGCTCGCGGAACTTCTGGTTGGAGAGCGCCTTCATCGGCGTCGTGTAGAAGGCCTTGTCGCTCGGCGTCTGCATCGCGAGGTGGATCGCGAACTCCCCGACGATCGTCTTTCCCGCACCCGTCGGTGCCGCGACCAGCACACTCCGCCCGTCCTCGAGCGCATGGCACCCTTCGATCTGGAACGGGTCGAGCTCGAACTTCTGGTTGGCAGCGAAGCCGATGGTCGCCGGATGCCCCGCGGCTTCGCGAGCCGCAGCGTACCGTTCGGCCGGCGAGCTCATGCGCTCACGGGTTCGATGCCCGCGGCCGCGTCAGCCTTGCGCTTGCGCCGATCGAACAGCATCGAGATGAATGTCGCCGCGAAGTAGAGCACGATCATCGACCCCATCAGCAGCAGCATCGAGAAGACATCCGCGGGCGGCGTGGTGACCGCCGCGAAGATCGTGCAGACGAGGATCGCCACGCGCCAGCCCTTGAGGATCTCCTTGCCCGAGACGATGCCCGCAAGGTTGAGCGCGACGAGGAAGACGGGGAGGACGAAGGCGATGCCGAGCACCAGCAGGAACTTGAAGACGAAGTCGTAATACGTCGCGTAGTCGAAGAACTGCGCCATGCCCGTGGGCACGAACGAGGCCATGATCTCGATGACGTGTGGCAGGACGAAGAAGGCGACTGTGCACCCGCCGAAGAACAGAGGGATGGCTGCCCCCAGGAACCCCCAGGTGTACTGGGTCTCCTTCTTGGTGAGCCCCGGCATCACGAATGCCCATACCTGCCAGAGCCACACCGGTGCGGAGATGAGGAGGCCGATGGCGAAGGCGATGCGCATGCGCAGATCGAACCCGCTGGTCACGGTCGTGAAGTTGAGACCGACGTACTCACGGCCTTCTTCTTCGGCGATGGCGGCGATCGGGATCGACAGCAGATCGATGACCGGCCCGGTGATGACGAACGCGATGATCATCCCGACCACGAGCGCACCGGCCGCGATGAAGAGTCGTCGTCGCAGCTCGACCAGATGCGCGCCGAGAGACATCCGCCTGTCGCGGCCCGGCGTCTCCTGGTCGGCGGATTCGAGAGCGGACACGAACTATGCGGATCGAGGAGGCTGACCCGGATCCGTGTCGCGAGCCGTCACCGTCGTGTCTGCGACCGAAGCCGCGGGGGTCGGGGATGCGGGGTTCGCGGTGTCAGTCGCGTCCTCGTTCTTCATCGCCTTCATCTCGCCCTTGAATACCCGGGCGGACTGACCGAGGCTCTTCGCGAGTGCCGGCAGCTTCGCCGCACCGAAGAGCAGCAGGATGACGGCGAGGATGATCAGCAGATGTGGCCAACCGAAAGCGCCCATGATTCTCCTTCGTCGTTTGTGAAAGTCTACCGGGCGTTGTCGCCGTCAGGGTGGTGATACAGGGCGAGTCCCGCAGCAGCCCATTCTCGCGCTGCGGTGCGGGCGACGCCGGGGTCCACGACTTCGAGGGCTCCGCCGAACTTCGCCGCCAGGCGCTTCACTCCCCGGGGGTCGGCGAGGTGCAGCCGCACGGTGACGATCCCGTCGCTGACTTCCGCGTTGTCGGCGGTGAGGAAGTCTCCGAGCAGTGGCGCCATCCGCTCGGGCACGCGAACTCGAACCTCGCCCTCGTCCTCGACGGCCGCGAATGCCTCAGGGACGTGGTCTCCGGCATGGGTGATCGGGATCTCGGTCAGATGCGCGTCGCTCACCCGATCCAGATGGAACGTCCGCATCGCCTGCCGCATATGGCACCAGCCCTGCAGATACCACTGCGCGTTGGTGATCAACACCTGCACCGGATCCACGGTGCGCGTCGTGGGCGCGGCATCGGGTGCCTGATAGGTGAACGACACGGCGACGCCGTTCTGCACACCCCGTGAGACGACCTGGCGCACCTCGTCGACGGCGCTCGGCGCGACGACCACCTCTGCCGGAGCGTCTGCCGCACCGCGCGAGAGCTTCGAGATGAGACCGCTGACGAGTCCGGAGTCGGAGACCGCCGGCACGGCCGCGACCATCTGCAGCCCTGCGAGCAGAGCCGCTGCCTCGCGGGCGGTGAAGCGCGGAACCCGTCGCAGCGCGACATCGTTCGTGATCTCGATGACGTCCTCTTCGTCGAGGAGGTCCCAGTTGATGTCGAACATCTCCTGTGGCTGCTGCCAGAAACCTGAGTCACCCGGCAGTCCGATGACGGTCAGCTTCTCGACCATCTGACGCATCTCCGCCGGGGTCACCCCGAACTCCGCGGCCGCCTCAGCGAGGGAGACCTGACCGTGCTCGAGCAGATAGGGAACGAGCGTGAGGTAGACGCGTACGCGGTCGGCCGCGAGCAGCGGCTTGGACGGGGCGCTCATCGCGCCTCCCCTGCTTCTGAGTTCTTCGCGACGACTGCGGTCAGGCGATCGACGACGGCGGAGCGGAGCGCCACGGGCTCGACCACGCGCACCTCGGGACCGTACGAGGCGAGTTCATCGGCGAAGATGTGCAGGTCGACGAAGGGAACGAGGATGCCCTGGGGTGCCGCCGGCGTCGCGCGGCGGCCCAGACGCAGCGACGCCTCCGTTCCAGGGGTGACTTCGAGCAGCGCGGAGTTCTGAGACGCGACGCGATCGAGACCGCTCAGTGCACGCTCGCCGGCTCCTTCGCGCAGGGACGGGTCGAAGGCCTTCGCTGTCATCTTGACGTCGCCGACGATTCGGCTGAGCAGGAACATGCGATCCTCCTCGATGTCCACGTCGACGCCGAACACATGCCATCTCGCCTCGTAGTCGACGAGAGCGAGCGGACGAATGCTCCGACGGCGCGGAGCGTCCTCCCCCGGCTTGAGGTAGTCGAAGACGACGACTCGACTCTTCTCGATCGCGTCCTGCAGCTGCGGGAATGCGGCATCGCGAGCGGTGATCCTTGGCGCGAAGCCGATGATCGGCTCGTCGCCGTCGATCCCGAGCGCCCGGATCTTGCGCACGCCGGCCTTGGCATCGCCCGATGCGGATTCGGCGCTCCAGACGCTGCCGGCCAGCTGCAGCACGGCGAGCTCCGCCGCGGTGAACTCGATATCGCTCGGAAGATCGTATTCCGCCTGCGGAATACGATAACGGGCTTCGCGCAGGTCGTTGGGATCGGCCTGGTCGCCGATCGTCTCGACCGGGACGCCGAGAGTGCGCAGTTCGTCTTTGTCGCGTTCGAACATCTTCTCGAGCGCGTCGGAGCGCACTCCCGCGTCGGCACGCTGACGATAGCCCGACACGTTGTCCAGGATCTGCTGCTTGGTGAGCCCGATCTCCGTGGCCATGAGCGCCACGACGAGGTTCGTCAGACGCTCTTCCGCGGGAATACGGGCAGCCATCACTGCTCCGGGACGGGAACGATGCCCAGGATGTCGACCACGATCGCGGTCGCCGGGGTGCCGTCGGCTTCCGGCACGACGACGAGCAGCTGCGACCCGACGGTCGCTCCGACGAGCTCCTTCGCAGCCGGACCGATGTTGGGCTCCGCACCCCAGCTGCTCGAGGTGACGGTCTTGTCGTCCCAGCCCAGGGCCATGATGTTGGTCACGATCGTCGAATCCTTCTCGACCTTCGCTCCATCACCCTTGATGAGAGTCTGGGTCACGGTCTCCTTGGGGGCATCGCTGTCGGGGATGATCACACCCGGGGTTCCATCGGGAGCACGAACCACGGTCGGCAGGCCACGGGCGTCGTTGAACTGTGACGCTCCTTCGGCGTGTGCCAGATAGACGTCCTGCAGGTCGACGACCGCTACGACGTTCTCGTCCTTGGCGAGTCCGAATGCCTCGACATTGGCTTCGCCGAAGTCCTCGGGTGTCAGCACGGCGACGATCCGGCTGCCGCCGGTGGCGCACTCGAGCACCGTCTCGAGCCCGGCCGACCGCTCAGCCCAGTAGGAGATGCTGTGCACCCGGCTCGGGTCGCCGTTGAACTCGGATTCGTACAGCTTCTCGCCGCTCTCTCCGCCGTAGAAGGCGATGTCGAGCACCATGGGCTGCGAAGTCGACGTGAGGGTGTTCCCCTCGCCGGTGATCACGTCGGCGAAGGAGGTCTCGTCCGCCTTGACCGGACTGTAGACCGTGACGTCGGGAGCTTCGCCCAGATCGCCGTCCACGGACACCGAATCCTTGACGGACGCGGTCGACGCGGCCGCACGATCGCAGGCTTCCCCGGCGAACGAAGGCGCCGAAGCGCACCCGGTCAGAGTGAGGACGGCGAGGCTGAGGGTGGCCAGAACGGCGGACGTTTTACGCACGCGCTCCAGTCTATTCCGTCGGTGGCTCGGATTCGCGCGAACCGGATGCAAGACGCGCCCCTTCGGCGGCCTTGGCCGCCTCCCTGGCTCTCTTGCGGAGGTTCTTGTCGTTGATCTCCCGATCGCCGACGGCGCCGGGGGTCCACGCGTCGACATCCGCATCGCCGTAGCTGCTCTTCGAAGCCCTGCGCTTCACCTGGGGAGCTACGGCACCGGGTGCGAGCCGACGTGCCGTGAGCAGGAACCCGGTGTGAGCCACCATGCGGTGATCGGGCCTGACGGCGAGTCCTTCGACGTGCCAGCCTCGCACCATCGTCTCGGATGCCTCCGGATCGGTGAACAGCCCGGTGCCGCGGATGTACTCGGCGACCCGCGACAGCTGGGTGGCTGTCGCCACGTAGCAGAGCACGACGCCACCGGGGGTGAGCGCGTCGGCGACGACGTCCATGCACTCCCACGGTGCGAGCATGTCGAGGACGACGCGATCGACCGAGCCCGCGGGGAACTCGCTCGGAAGCGCATCCGCGAGGTCCCCGACCACCACGTTCCAGGTGTCGGGTGTCTCTCCGAAGAAGGTCTCGACGTTCCCGCGCGCGACCTGGGCGAAGTCCTCGCGGCGCTCGAATGACACCAGACGCCCGACCGGACCGATGGCCCGAAGCAGGGAGAGCGAGAGGGCACCTGATCCGACGCCCGCCTCGACCACGACGGCGCCGGGGAAGATGTCGGCCTGCATCACGATCTGCGCCGCATCCTTCGGGTAGACGATCGCCGCACCGCGTGGCATGGACATCGCGAAGTCACGGAGCAGAGGCCGCAGGGCGAGGTACTCGTGCCCCGAGCTGTTCGCGGCCACCGAACCGTCGGGAAGCCCGATGAGGTCCCTGTGCCGGAGAACTCCCTGATGGGTGTGCAGCTCCCCGTCCTCGCGGAGGGTCACGGTGTGCAGGCGTCCCTTGGGCCCGGTCAGCTGCACCCGATCGCCCTCTCTGAACGGCCCGCTCGGCCGCTGTGAGGTGATGTCGGTCATCGGGTGGCTCCCGTCATGGAGGTCTTGCGGTCGAAGAGTTCGATCAGGTCGGCGGCGGTGCGGCCCTCGAGGCTCGGCCAGAGCTCGTGCGCCCCGACGTCGTCGAGGGAGACGATGTGCGGCACGCCGAGAGCGACGGCGCCGGAGGCGATGCCCGCGCGGAGTCCGGTCGGAGAGTCCTCGATGACCACGGCATCGGTGATATCGATCTCGAGCAACGACGCAGCGTGCAGGTACGGCTCGGGATGGGGCTTGGGGTGGGTCACGTCGTCGCCCGCGACGACGATGTCGAAGGCCTCGAACTCGATCAGGTCGACCACGCTCAGAGCCATGCGACGCAACGACATCGTGACGAGGCCGGTGGGGATCCCCGCCGACTTCAGATCCTGCAGAAGCTCGCGGGCACCGGGGCGGAACGGCACGCCCTGCGTCCGCAGCGCATGCTGCACTCCATCGGTGAGGAGCGAGATGATCGACTCGGCATCCATGTCGACACCCGCGTTCTGGAGGATGATCGCGCTGTCGATGAGACCGTTGCCGACGAGCTGGAGAGCGTCCTCGTGGGTCCACTTTCCGCCGAACGATTCGACAAGCGCCGTCTCGGCTGCCATCCAATACGGCTCGGTGTCGACGAGTGTTCCGTCCATGTCCCAGAGGATCGCGCGGGGCTGTCTGCTCACCGAACCATGTTACCCGTGGCTCCGCCCGGTCCCCGCGCCGTCGGACTAGCCTGGAGGGATACCGATCCGGAACTGGCGAAGGGAGCCCACGATGGATGTCCTCGGTTCACGCATCGTCATCGTCGCCTTCGATGGCTGGAACGACGCGGGTGAGGCCGCGAGCGGCGCGGTCGCCGCGCTGCGTTCCGCGAAAGACTACGACCTCGTGCACTCCATCGACCCGGAGCTGTACTTCGACTATCAGTACACCCGCCCTGCCACGAAGATGGATGCCGAGGGCCGGCGTCAGCTGACCTGGCCCGAAGCCGGGCTGTGGCGTCCGCGCGACCCCGGGCCCGGCCCCGAGTTCTGGGTGCTCACCGGAGTGGAGCCCGCGCGCACCTGGCAGTCGTTCGCGGCGGAGTTCATCGACGTCGCCCTTCGCGACGACATCACCGGGTTCGTGACCCTCGGCGCGATGCTCTCGGATGTGCCCCACACTCGACCGATCTCCATCTTCGCCTCGAGCCAGAACGAGCAGGTCCGCGAGGCCCATGGCCTCGAGCGCTCGCTCTACGAGGGGCCGGTCGGCATCCTCAGCGTGTTCGAGCACTTCGCCGAGAGCGCCGGCATCCCGACCGCCAGCCTCTGGGCGAGCGTCCCGCACTATGTCGCGTCGGCCACTCCGTCACCGAAGGTGACCCTCGCGCTGCTGGACCGGCTCGAGGAGCTGACCGGAGTGGACGTCCCCCGCGATCACCTGCGCACAGAGGCCGCTGCATGGGAGGCGTCGATCGACGCCGCCGCCGCCGATGACGAGGACATGACGGAGTACATCCGACAGCTCGAGCAGACGCGCGACACGTGGGACTCCCCCGATGCCTCGGGTGACGCGATCGCCCAGGCGTTCGAGCGCTATCTGAAGCGTCGCGGCGACGGCCCCGGAGACCACAAGCGCTGAGCTCGGAGCTCCGGGGCGCTCTGCTATGCCGCGATGACTCCGGTGCCGAGCAGGACCAGGAGCACCGTTCCCAGCAGGATGCGGTAGATCACGAACGGCAGGAAACTGCGCTTCGAGATGTAGTTCATAAAGAACGCGATCACTCCGAGGGCCACGACGAATGCAATGCCTGTCGCCGCGAGAGTGTCTCCGAAGGAGAAGAACGAGGGCTCGTCCCAGCTCTTGAACACCTGGTAGAAGCCGCTGCCGAACACGGCCGGGATCGCCAGGAGGAACGCATAGCGTGCGGCTGCCGCCCGCTCATAACCGAGGAACAGCCCCATCGTGATCGTCCCGCCTGAGCGCGACACGCCGGGGATGAGCGCGAGCGCCTGCGCGAAGCCGTAGGCGATGCCGTGCGGATAGGTGAGCTGATCGAGCTTCCGTCGCTTCGCACCCACGTGGTCGGCGATGCCCAGCAGGATGCCGAACACGATCAGCATGATCGCGACGATCCAGAGCGACCGGAAGACCGTCTCGATCTGATCCTGGAAGAGCAGTCCGAGCACCACGATGGGGATGCTGCCGATGATGATCATCCACCCCATCCGAGCATCCGGATCGCTTCGCGGAACCCGGCCCGTCAGCGAGCGGAACCACTGCGCGATGATGCGGACGATGTCGCGCCAGAAGAACACCACCACCGCCGCCTCTGTGCCGATCTGCGTGATGGCGGTGAACGCCGCGCCAGGGTCTTCGCCGGACGGCAGGAAGGTGCCGAGGATGCGCAGATGGGCGCTGGAGGAGATCGGGAGGAACTCGGTCAGTCCCTGGACGATGCCGAGGATGAGCGCTTCGAACAAGTGCATGGAGGAGCTTTCTGATTCGTGGTGCGCGGACGCGGAGCAGAGAGCTCAATACGTGCGCAGCAGATCGGCCAGCACCCGCTGACCGAAGACAAGCGATTCTACGGGCACTCGCTCATCGACCCCGTGGAACATACCGGTGAAGTCGAGGTCGGCAGGCAGGCGGAGGGGCGCGAACCCGTACCCGGTGATCCCGAGATAGGCCAACGCCTTGTTGTCGGTGCCGGCACCCAGCAGATACGGGATGACCGGCACCCCCGGGTCGTGACGACCGAGACTCGCGACCATCGCGTCGACGAGTTCTCCCGCGAACGGCGTCTCCATCCCGATGTCCCGCACGACGGTCTGGATCTCGATGTCGTCGCCGACGATCTGCTGAAGCTCTGCGAGCACATCGTCTTCGGTGCCGGGGATGACACGAACGTCGATCAACGCCTCGGCCCGCTCCGGGATCACGTTGTGCTTGTACCCCGCGGTGAGAGCAGTGGGGTTCGTCGTCGTCCGGAACGATGAGCGGAGAAACGCCTCAGCGGGGCCGGCGGCTGCCGCGAGAGCATCGGGGTCGTCGACCGAGCGCCCGGTCAACGCACTCAACCCCTGCAGCAGCGCCTCGGTGGTGGGCGTGAGCCGAAGGGGCCACCGCGTGCGCCCGAGGGCTGCCACGGCCTCGGCGAGCTTCGTGACGGCGTTGTCGTCGTGCAGACGGCTTCCGTGGCCGGCACGTCCCCTGGCGACCAGGCGGATCCAGATGAGCGCCTTCTCCCCCACCTGCAGCAGGTAGGCGCGGCGCTCGTCGACCGTGATCGAATAGCCACCCACCTCGCTGATGGCCTCGGTCGCTCCCGTGAACCACTCCGGGTGGTTCTGCACGACGAGCGCCGATCCTTCGACGCCGCCGTTCTCTTCGTCGGCGAAGAACGCGAGCACCAGATCCCGCTCGGGCTGCTCCCCCGCACGCAGGAGGTCGCCCACCGCGGTCAGGATCATCGCGTTCATGTTCTTCATGTCGACCGCACCCCGGCCCCAGAGCATGCCGTCCTTCACGATTCCCGCGAACGGGTCGATGCTCCAGTCGTCGGCCATCGCCGGCACCACGTCGAGATGCCCGTGCACGACCAGCGCCGGCTTGCTGCGATCACGTCCGGGCACGCGCGCCATGACGTTCGTGCGGCGCGGGATCGGCTCGTAGTACTCGACGTCCAGGCCGAGATCCTGCAGATAGGCGCCTACGTATTCGGCGGCCTCACGCTCGCCCTTCGCGTTGCCTCCGCCGAAGTTCGAGGTGTCGAATCGGATCAGGTCGCTCGCGATGCGAACCACCTCGGGGAGAGCCAGGTCAGTCATGAGGTCCAGGCTATCGAAACGACGTGGCGCGCCCGGGCGTCACCGTCGGTTTCTGAGTGCCTCGAAGCTCGTGCTAATGTAAATCTTCGTTCGGCAACGAACATCCAACACCTGCGCGGGTGGCGGAATGGTAGACGCGCTACGTTGAGGTCGTAGTGCCCGTAAGGGCGTGGGGGTTCAAGTCCCCCTCCGCGCACAGACAGGCCTCGGATATCCACACGATATCCGAGGCCTTCTTCGTACCCGCGTCTTTGTCGTGTCCTCGGCCAGAACTCGAGGTGAATTCCTCGAATCCCGGCCGACGGATGGCGTCGGCGTCAGAGCGCTCCGACGCCGAACACCAGACCGAGCACGTAGGTGACAGCCGCAGCGCCGAAACCGATCGCCAGCTGCCGCAGCGCTCGACGCAGGGGCGGACCTCCCGACAGGATCCCGACCATCGCTCCCGTCGACAGCAGAGCGACACCCACCAGCACGAGCGCGACGATGACCGCAGTGGTCCCTTCGAGACCGAAGATCCACGGCAGGACAGGGATGATCGCGCCAGACGCGAAAAGAAGGAAGCTCGAGATGGCCGCTGTCCAGTCGCTGCCGACGATCTCGTGGTCGTCTGCTGCGTGGATGTGGATCGGCCCTGTCGACGTGCGCTCGACTCCGGCGCGTGCGGCATCGACGATCCGACGTGCGCGCTCGAGGGCCTCCTGCTGTCCGATACCGCGCGCACGGTAGACCAGAGCGAGTTCGTTCTCGTCGATGTCGAGATCGGCAGCGGACGCCGCGGCGTCCTCGTTCGCTTCCGTCGACGCCAGCAGCTCGCGTTGAGAGCGCACGGAGACGAACTCCCCCGCTCCCATCGACAGCGCCCCGGCGAGCAGACCCGCGATCCCGCTGAACAGGACGAAAGCGGAGCTCACACCTGTGGCCCCGATACCGAGCACGAGGGCGAGGTTGCTCACGAGGCCGTCGTTCGCTCCGAAGACAGCCGCACGGAAGGAACCCGACAGGCGGCGTCTGCCACGCGCGGCGAGGCCGCGGACCACTTCGTAGTGCACCTTCTCGTCTGCGCGCATGGCGGGAGTCGCGTACTGCTCTGAGTCGTACGGGGATCTGGCCTCGGCGCTCTGCGCGAGCGCGAGGACGAAGATGGACCCGAACCGGCCGGCCATCCATCCGAGCAGGCGTGACCGGACGCCTGCTCGCGGCAGTCGCCCGGGCTCGGCGCCCAGCAGATCGAGCCAGTGCTGTTCGTGTCGACGCTCGGCATCGGCGAGGCTGAGCAGGATCTCGCGCTCCTCCCCCGTGCGACGGCTGGCGAGCTTCTGGTACACGAGCCCTTCGGCGCGTTCTTCCACGAGGTAGCGAGCCCAGCGGCGACGGTCTGCTGTGGTCGGCTCTGCGGCAGCGGGGGCTGTCATGAAGTCTCCTGATCGACGGTGCCCGAGGACGGGGCAACCGTTCAACGCTAGCTTCGAGCTCCTGTCACGGGCGCACCGGAAGCAGGATTGCCAGCTTTTCGGGCTTCCGAACAGAGGGCCGGATTCAGGACCGGACGCGCTTGCGGAGCACGTCGATGCGCGACTGCAACTGTGTGACTGTCGCCTGTGCGACCGCAGGCCCACCGCAGATTCGGCGCAACTCGGCGTGCACCGCACCGTGCGGCTCGCCCTTCTGACGGGCATACAGGCCCACGAGGCTGTTCAACAGCTGGCGCTGCTCGCGAAGCGTGCGATGCAGCGGCGCGGGGAGCGTGGTCGTCTCGGTCGGCCCGGCCTCGGCTTCTCTCGTCTCCCGCAGACGGGTCTGACGCGCCTGGCGCTGCATCAGCAGCTCGTGCACGTGCTCGGGCTCGAGGAGGCCGGGGAAGCCGATGAACTCCTCCTCCTCCGGCGTTCCGGGCTCGGCGAGCTGACCGAATTCCTGGCCCTCGAACACGACCCGGTCGAAGTGCGCCACCGATGAGAGCGCCTGATAGCTGAACTCCTGGGTCAACGCGTCCGATGCGTCGTCTTCGCGGTTGGCCGACTCGAGCAGGGAGTCCTCGAGACCATCGTCGTCCTTCGACTGACGATCGAGCGCGTGGTCGCGCTGCTTGTCCATCTCGTTGGCGAGCCCCATGAGCACCGGAACCTGAGGGAGGAAGACACTCGCCGCCTCACCCCTGCGGCGCGCCCGCACGAAGCGGCCGATCGCCTGCGCGAAGAAGAGCGGGGTCGAAGAGGACGTCGCATAGACCCCGACCGCGAGTCGGGGCACGTCGACGCCCTCCGACACCATGCGCACCGCGACCATCCAGCGATCCTCGCTGTTGCTGAACTTCTCGATGCGCTCGGAGGCCGTCGCGTCATCGGACAGGACGATAGTCGGCTGCTGGCCGGTGATGCTGTGCAGGATCTTGGCGTAGGCGCGCGCGACAGTCTGGTCCGTCGCGAGCACCAGTCCCCCGGCATCCGGCACATGATGCCTGATCTCGGTCAGACGACGATCCGCCGCCGAGAGCACCGCAGGCATCCACTCGCCCTCGGGATCGAGCGCGGTGCGCCATGCCTGCGAGGTCACGTCCTTGGTGTTGTCCTGACCGAGATGCGTCTCGAGCTCGTCGCCGCTGCTCGTGCGCCACCGCATCTTGCCCGCATACATGTGGAACAGCACGGGCCTGACGACGCCGTCGGCCAGCGCCCGCCCGTAGCCGTAGTTGTAGTCGGTGCGGGAGATCCGGGCACCGGACTCGTCGGGGTGATACTCGACGAACGGTATCGGCGCGGTGTCGCTCCGGAACGGGGTGCCGGAGAGAAGCAGTCGGCGCTTGGCCGGTCCGTACGCATCGCGGATCGCGTCGCCCCAGCTGAGCGCGTCGCCGCCGTGATGCACCTCGTCGAGGACGACGAGCGTCTTCGCGTCCTCGGTCAGATGACGGTGGACCGACGACTTCGCGGCCACCTGCGCGTAGGTCACCACGGCTCCGTGGTAGTGACGCGCCGGAGCCCAGTGGCTGTTGCGGAATCGGGGATCGAGACGGATGTGCACGCGAGCCGCGGCATCAGCCCACTGCGTCTTGAGATGCTCGGTCGGCGCGACCACGATGATCCGGTTCACCTCGCCCATGCGCATGAGCTCGACAGCCAGGGTGAGGGCGAACGTCGTCTTTCCCGCACCCGGTGTCGCCGCCACGAGGAAGTCACGCTGATCCGCCTGGAAGTACTGCTCGAGCGCCTCCTGCTGCCACGCGCGCAGCTTGTTAGCGGTTCCCCAAGGGGCGCGCTGAGGAAAGGACGGAGAGAGCATCGAGACAACGATAATCGCTGCCGCGGACACTCGGCACGCTCGAGCGCTCACCCGCGCGCGTCCTCACTCGCCGTTCGCACCCGAGTAGGCTCGGTCACTGCGCAGTCGCCGTCTACGGCAGCGTCCGTCCGTGAAGGAGAGCTGGATGACAGACCCGGATTCGACCCCCACCACGCACGCCGACAACGAGACCTCGCACCCGTGGCGACGGTTCGTGGCGATCGGCGATTCGTTCACCGAAGGCATCGGCGATCCCGATCCCTCCCGCCCCGGCGACCACCGCGGTTGGGCGGACCGCGTCGCCGAGGTGCTCTCGAGCCAGGTCGACGACTTCGCTTACGCGAATCTCGCCGTGCGCGGCAAGCTGATCGCCCAGATCGTGCGCGATCAGATCGAGCCCGCCGTGGCGCTGCACCCAGACCTCATCTCGATCTGCGCCGGCGGCAACGATGTGATCCGTCCAGGCACCGACCCCGACGCCATCGCCGCCCAGCTCGAGGATGCCGTCGCCCGGCTGTCGTCGACGGGCGCCGCCATTCTGCTCTTCACCGGAGTCGACACGGCATTCACCCCCGTCTTCCGGGCCTTCCGCGGCAAGGTCGCCATCTACAACGAGAACGTCCGCGCGATCGCCGAGCGGCATGACTGCATCGTCGCCGACCAGTGGGCGCTGAAGGTCGTGCAGGACATGCGGTTCTTCGACGACGACCGGCTGCATTACAACTCGCTCGGCCACCACGAGGTCGCCCGCATGGCACTGCGTGCGCTCAACGTGCCCAACGAGCTCGAGGCCATGCAGCCCGAGACGATCCCGCTCCGCACCTGGCGCGAGGCACGCACCGAGGACTTCGGCTGGGCACGGGAGCACCTCGTTCCCTGGGTCCTGCGGCGCCTGCGCCACGAGTCATCCGGCGATCACGTCGTGGCCAAGCGCCCCGAGCCCTCCCCGATCATCTTCCCGAAGGCCGACTGACCACCCCTCGGGGTCGTTCAGCTCGACCTGAGTGCCCACAGCGCGACCGCCGCGGCCGACGCGACGTTCAACGAATCGACCCCGCCGGACATGGGAATCGTCACGACGGTGTCCGCTTTGTCGAGCGCTGTCCGGGAGAGCCCGTCGCCCTCGGCGCCCATGACGACAGCCACGCGCTCGGGGCGGTTCGCGACATAGGCGTCGAGCGTCATCGCATCATCGCGCAGAGCCAGAGCGGCGACGTCGAACTCCGCAGCGTGAAGGTCCGCCACTGCCGACTCCCAGTCCGTGATGCGAGTCCATGGCACCTGGAACACGGTCCCCATGCTGACGCGCACGCTGCGGCGATACAGCGGATCCGCTCCCCCGGGCGACACCAGCACGGCGTCTGCTCCGAGGCCGGCGGCCGCACGGAACGCCGCGCCGACGTTGGTGTGATCGCCGACGTTCTCGAGGATCAGCACGAGCGAGGCGCCAGCGAGCACTTCGCTCACCGTCGGCAGCACGGGACGATGCATCGATGCGATCGTGCCCCGGTGCACGGCGAAACCGGTCACAGATTCGGCCACCTGGTCAGGGACGACGTACACCGGCACGTCGAGGTCGCCGACGATCGCTCCGATGTCATCCACCCGGCGTTCCTGCACGAGCACGGAACGCGGACGATGGCCCGCGGCGACCGCCCGAGCGATCACCTTCGTCGATTCGGCGATGTACAGCCCGCCGGCCGGTTCTTTCACGGTCCGGAGCGCGGTGTCGGTGAGCCCGCGGTAGTCGTCGAGTCGTCGGTCGTCCGGATTCGTCACGCGCAGCAGTTCCACGAGCCCCAGTCTGCCATCGCTCGATCCCCGACTCCGCGGTGAGCCACGACGCATCGACCACGCTGCGCACGCCGTAGACTCGCACAGGGAGGTCCTGTGAGCGCATCGAGTCCGGTCGAACTGTCGGCCACCATCGCTCGCACCGCCGAACTCCTGCGCGGTCGCAAGATCGCACTGCTCACCGGCGCCGGCATCTCCACGGACTCGGGAATCCCCGCCTACCGTGGCGAGGGATCCCGCAACCGGTCCGATCCGATGACCATCCAGCGGTACCTCGCCGACGAGGCTGCACGGCGCCGCTACTGGGTCGGCGGCCACCTCGGATGGCGGGCGTTCGCTCGGGCCCAGCCGAATCCCGGGCATCTCTCCCTCGCGGCGATGGAGTCGTCGGGCCAGGTCAGCGGTGTGATCACCCAGAACGTCGACGGTCTGCACCTGCGAGCAGGCAGCTCCCATGTCATCGAAGTGCACGGAACGATGCGCAGGGTGCTCTGCCTGAAATGCGGCCAGGTCTTCGACCGTCGCGACATCGCCGTGCAGATCGAAGAGCGGAACCCATGGATCACCGTCCCCGAGAACGTGGCGTTGAACCCCGACGGCGATGTGCTCCCCGAGAGCACCGACGGCTTCATCGTCCCCGTGTGCACGGTATGCGAGGGGATGCTGAAGCCTGACGTCGTGTTCTTCGGCGAGTACGTCCCGCAGGACCGCTTCAAAGCCGCTGAGTCGTTGCTCCGAGCCAGCGACGCGTTGATCGTCGCCGGCTCGTCCCTCGTCGTCAACTCCGGCGTGCGGCTCGTCGAACGCGCACGACGGCGGAGCATCCCGCTCATCATCATCAACCGTGAGCCCACGCGCGCGGATGTCTGGGCCGATGCCACCATCGCCGCAGGCACCAGCGATGTGCTCCCCGCGATCCAGGAGCTCCTCGAATGACTCTGCTCACCCTGATCCGCCATGGCCAGACGGACTGGAACCTGGCACGCCGGATCCAGGGGTCCACCGACATCCCTCTGAACGAGAAGGGCCGCGCGGATGCACGGACCGCCGCAGGTCTCCTCGAAGGCGTCACGCACCACTCGATCTACGCCAGCCCGCTGAAGCGCGCACGGGAGACGGCCGAGATCATCTCCGAGAGCCTGGGTCTCGGCTCCCCCGTGCTGGTGCCGGACATGCGCGAGCGCGAGTTCGGCGAAGGCGAGGGCATGCTCGTGTCGGAGTACATCGAGAAGTACGGCGATTGGCTGTCGCCGGTTCCCGGGGCGGAGACGTTGAAAGGAGTCGCAGAGAGAGCGCTCGTCGCACTCGACACGATCGCGCGTGACGCCCGACGTCGATCGGCACCGGTGGCGGAGTCCGTGATCGTCGTGACGCACGGGGGTGTGATCCGATCGCTGATCGACCACGTCTCCGGCGGCACGCTGCCGCGGGCGGGCGAGGTCCTCGCGAACGGCTCGGTGCACCGTTTCGAGGCTTCTCCAGGCTCACTGCGCCTGATCGACCAGGGGATCCTCGTCTGACCCGCGTCTGATCAGCGTCTGATCAGCGCGCGCGGCCGAGCACCGAGCGAGCGTGCCTGAGCATGGGCTCGTCGATCATGCGTCCTCTGAAGCGGAAGACCCCGCGCTCGCCCGCGGCGGCCGCGAGGACTCCGCGGGCCCACTCGAGGCTGGCTTCATCGGGCGCATACGCCGAGCGGATCACCGCGACCTGACTCGGGTGGATGCACGCGGTCGCGACGAACCCCGATGCCGCAGCGTCGACCGCTTCGGACTCGAGACCGGCGACATCCTCGATGTCGACGTGCACCGCGTCGATGGCGCCCTTGCCCTGAGCGCCTGCCTCCAAGAGCACCCGTGAGCGCGCGTAGCGCGCGATGTCGCGATAGCCGCCCTGCGCCGTGCGACTCGATGTCCCACCGAGGGAGGCCACGAGGTCTTCGGCGCCCCACATCATCGCGACGACCTGGGGGTGCGCGGCGATGAGTTCCGCGGCATGGATGCCCCTCGCCGTCTCGCACAGAGCGATCAGCGAGAACCGCTCATCGAAGGCGGCGAGACTGTCCGCGCTCTCCGTCTTTGCGACCATGACGGTGCGGAACTCGGTCTGGACAAGCGCAGCGAGATCCGCGGTGAAGGCATCAGTGCCCGGCGCGTTCACGCGGACGATCACTCGGTCGGCATCGAGATCGGCGTCGATGAGATGCCCGCGAGCGGCGGCCTTCGCGTCGGGAAGCACGGCATCTTCGAGGTCGAGGATGACCGCGTCCGCCTTCTCGAGAGCCCCCTGGAAGCGCTCCGGGCGGTCCGCCGGACAGAAGAGCAGGGCGGGCCCGAGGTCGAAGCTCATGCCTCCTCCCCGGGCAGGCAGTGGACGAGAACGGCACGGGTCGCCGTCGCGACGACCGTGGATTCCTGATTGCGTCCGGTATGAGAGATGGTCACGATCCCCTGGCCCGGTCGCGATGTCGAGAGCCTCTTCTCGACGATCACGCTCTCGGTGTACAGCGTGTCTCCGGCGAACAGCGGGTGCGGGAAGGCGATCTCACCGAATCCGAGCTGAGCGACGAGAGTGCCCTGAGTCAACTGCGCGACAGATGCCCCGACCATCGTCGAGAGCGTCCACATCGAATTGATCAGACGCGCGCCGAAAGGCTGCTGCGCGTCGGCGAACGCCGCGTCGAGGTGCAGCGCCTGGGTGTTCATCGTGAGGGTCGTGAAGAGGACGTTGTCAGCCTCGGTCACGGTGCGTCCAGGGCGGTGGAGGTATCGCGCGTCTGTGACGAACTCCTCGAAGAAGAGCCCCCGCTGGACGATGTCGTGCACGGTCATGTCTGCCACGCTACCCGGCGAGTCCGAGCGCCCGCGCGATGACCAGCAGCTGCACTTCGGTGGTGCCCTCACCGATCTCGAGGATCTTCGAGTCGCGATAGTGACGGGCGACCGGGAACTCGTTCATGAAGCCGTTGCCGCCGAAGATCTGCGTCGCATCCCTGGCGTTGTCCATGGCAGCCTCTCCTGCGACGAGCTTCGCGATCGCGGCCTGCTCGGCGAACGGTCGACCCGCGTCGCGGAGACGCGCTGCATGATGCCAGGCGAGACGAGCGGTGTGCACTCTCGCGCGCATGCGCGCGAGAGTGAACTGCGCGTTCTGCCGCGTGCTGAGGGCGCTGCCGAAGATCGTGCGACTCTTCGCATAGTCGACTGCTGCTTCGAGGCAGCCTTCGGCCGCACCGGTCGAGAGTGCGGCGATCGCGATCCGTCCCTCGTCGAGGATGCTGAGGAAGTTGCGGAAGCCGCTCCCCTCCTTCCCCAGAAGGTTGCCCGCGGGCACGCGTGCGCCCGCGAAGCTGAGGGGATGCGTGTCGGACGCGTTCCATCCGACCTTGTCGTACGGTGCCTCGACGGTGAATCCCGGGGTGCCGTTGGGGACGATGATGGTCGAGATCTGCTTGCGCCCGCCTTCGTTGCCGGTGACGGCGGTGACGGTGACGAACCGGGTGATCGGGGTTCCCGAATTGGTGATGAACTGCTTCGACCCGTCGATGACCCATTCACCCCCGTCACGACGAGCGGTCGTGCGGGTCGCTCCCGCGTCGCTGCCGGCCTCCGGCTCGGTGAGACCGAACCCCGCGAGGGCGCGGCCGGCGAGCAGGTCAGGCAGGTGCTCGTGCTTCTGGTCCTCGGACCCGAAGCGGAACACGGGCATCGCTCCGAGGCTGACTCCGGCCTCGAGAGTGATGGCGATCGACTGATCGACGCGCCCGAGCGCCTCGATCGCGATGCCCAGGGCCATGTAGTCGCCTCCCTGGCCGCCGTACTCCTCGGGGAATGGAAGACCGAACAGTCCGAGATCACCCATCTGGGTCACGACGTCCATCGAGAGGGTGTGCGTGCGGTCCGCTTCGTAGGACTGCGGCGCGACGACCGTCTCGGCGAAGTCGCGCACCATCGCGGCGAGCTCGCGCTCCTCCTCGGTCAGCTCGTACATGCTCACATCTCCTCCGTCGTCATATGTGCGACCTGCTGATCGCGTCGTACCTGGTCGCCGACGGCGACCGTCAGGCGCACCGTCCCGTCGTGGGGGGCGAGCACCGGGTGCTCCATCTTCATGGCCTCGATCGAGACGAGAGGAGTGCCCGCGGTCACCACATCACCGTCGCGGACGTGCACGGCCACGACGCTTCCCGGCATCGGGGAGCGCGCGTCCGGTCTGCTCTCGGACGCACGCCGTTCTCGCGCCTCGAGGCGGTGCAGCATGCGGGCCCTGCGATCCAGCGGTCGCAGGTGTGCCGTGCGCCCTTCCTCGCTCACCCAGATGTCGCCGTCGACGTCCGTCGCGACCGCCGCACGGGATCGAGGACCGGCGGACGCAGGCGCGGGGATCACCTCGCCATGGTCAGTGAGGAACGAGACCTCTCGACGATCGCGAGCGGTGAGCGCCTCCCACACCTGACCCGCCCGTCGACCCCTCCTCGCTTCGCCGACCGCGTCATCGACGTGCGATACGGCGCGGCCTGCAGCCGCCAGCATCGTCGGCGACGGCGGCTCCTCCTCGAACGGCAGAAGAGTCTCGATGAGCCCGGTGAAGAGGTCGCCGGCCGCCACCCGCTCATCGCGGCAGAGCCGCCGGAGGAAGGCGATGTTCGTGTCCACGCCCAGCACGACGGTTCTGCTCAGGGCGTCGTCGAGGCGGCGGAGAGCAGTGCTCCGATCATCTCCGAAAGCGATCACCTTGGCGATCATCGGATCGTAGAATCCCGTCACCTCGCTGCCGGTCTCGACCGCTGCATCGACCCTCACGCCCTGAGGCGGGTCGAAGAGCAGGATGCGACCGGTCGAGGGAAGGAACCCGCGCTCGGGCGCCTCGGCATACACGCGGGCCTCGAAGGCGTGCCCGCGAACCGGCGGCGCGGGGTCGAGACGTCCTCCAGCGGCGACACGGATCTGCAGGGCGACGAGGTCGAGTCCGGTCACCTCCTCGGTGACGGGATGCTCGACCTGCAGGCGTGTGTTCATCTCGATGAAGAACACCTGGTCCGGGGCATCCGCGTCGATCAGGAACTCGACCGTGCCGGCACCGACGTACGCGACGCTCGCCGCGGCCTGCGTGGCGGCCTCGAGCAGACGGTCCCTGGTCGTGTCGGGGATGCCTGCAGAGGGAGCCTCTTCGATGACCTTCTGGTGGCGACGCTGAAGCGTGCACTCGCGCTCGCCGAGGGCGATCACGGTGCCATGCGTGTCGCCGAATACCTGCACCTCGATGTGGCGGGGGCGTCGGATGAGCTTCTCGAGGATCAGTGAGTCGTCACCGAACGCCGATCGCGCGACCCGTCGCGCAGAGGCCAGGGCGGCGGCCAGGCCGGCCGGCGCCTCGACGACCTCCATCCCCTTTCCGCCTCCCCCCGCGCTCGGTTTCACGAGCAGGGGGTAGCCGACAGCGTCCGCCTCCTCGGAGATCTCCGCATCCGACAGACCTCTCGCGTCGAACCCCGGCACCACGGGGACTCCCGATCGGACGACATGATCGCGGGCCTTGGCTTTGTCTCCCATGATCTGGAGCGCGTCGATCGACGGCCCGATGAAGACGACGCCGCTCTCAGCGCAGGCTTCCGCCAGCCCGACGCTCTCAGAGAGAAAGCCGTAGCCGGGGTGGATGGCCTGCGCTCCGGTCGCACGCGCGGCGGCGATGACGGCGTCGATGTCGAGGTACGACTCGGCGGCCGGGGCCGCGCCGATCCGCACAGCATCGTCGGCCTCGCGCACGTGGGGCGCGTCGGCATCCGCATCGCTGTACACGGCAATGCTGCGGATGCCCATGGTCCGCAGCGTGCGGATGATGCGGCGTGCGATCTCGCCTCGATTGGCGACGAGGACGGTGTCGAACTCGCGGGCGGCAGAGCTGTTCATAGTGGCGGTCACATCCTGAAGAGGCCGAAGCGGGGCTCCGGCAGGGGGCTTCGCGCGACCACGTCGAGGGCGAGCCCCAGCAGGTCGCGGGTCTGGACCGGGTCGATGATGCCGTCATCCCACAGGCGAGCAGTGGCGTAATACGGCTCGCCCTGAGTCTCGTACTGCTCACGGATGGGCTGTTCGAAGGCCGTTCGCTCGTCGGAGCTCCAGGTCTGCCCGCGGACCGCGAGCTGGTCGTCCTTGACCGTTCCGAGAACGGACGCCGCCTGGGCGCCGCCCATCACCGAGATGCGACTGGCCGGCCACGTCCACAGGAATCTCGGCGAGTAGGCCCGTCCGCACATCGAATAGTTGCCTGCGCCGAAGGAGCCGCCGATGATCACCGTGAGCTTCGGCACGCGCGTGCTCGCGACCGCGGTGACCATCTTGGCTCCGTCCTTCGCGATGCCCCCTGCCTCAGCGTCCGACCCGACCATGAAGCCTGAGATGTTCTGCAGGAACACCAGGGGGATGCCGCGCTGATCGCATAGCTCGATGAAATGCGCGCCCTTCAGCGCGGACTCGCTGAACAGCACGCCGTTGTTCGCCACGATCCCGACCGGATGCCCGTGCAGCCGCGCGAACCCGGTGACGAGCGTCGTGCCGTACTCCGCCTTGAACTCCCGGAACGTGTCGCCGTCGATCAGCCTCGCGATGACCTCGTGCACGTCGTATGCGGCGTTGACGTCGACGGGGACGACGTCGTAGAGCGACCCCGACTCCGCGGGCTCACGAGTGTCCTGCACCTCCCACACCGGGTGGAGAGGCGCCGGCAGCGTGGCCACGATGTCACGCAGGATCTCCAGCGCGTGCTCGTCGTCTTCGGCGAGGTGGTCGACCACTCCGCTGCGCCGGGCGTGCAGTTCGCCGCCGCCCAGCTCTTCGGCCGAGACGACCTCGCCGATCGCCGCCTTGACGAGCGGCGGGCCACCGAGGAAGATCGTGCCCTGGTCCCGGACGATCACGGTCTCATCGCTCATCGCCGGGACGTAGGCGCCGCCGGCCGTGCACGAACCGAGCACAGCGGCCAGCTGCGGGATGCCCTCCGCGGACATCAGCGCCTGATTGAAGAAGATGCGGCCGAAGTGCTCCCGATCGGGGAACACCTCGTCCTGCTTAGGAAGGAAAGCGCCGCCCGAGTCGACGAGATACAGGCAGGGCAGACGATTCTCGAGCGCGATCTCCTGCGCGCGCAGGTGCTTCTTGACGGTCAGCGGGTAATACGTTCCGCCCTTCACGGTGGCGTCGTTGCAGACGACCATCACGTGGCGTCCGTGCACGAGACCGATCCCGGCGATCACTCCGGCGGCCGGCGCCTCTCCCCCGTAAAGCCCGTCCGCGGCGAGCGGTGCGATCTCGACGAAAGGGCTGCCCTCGTCGAGGAGTCTGGTCACTCGATCTCGCGGAAGCAGCTTGCCCCGAGCGATGTGCCGCTCACGAGACGCTTCGGGACCGCCGCTGGATGCTGCAGCCAGCCGTTCGTGCAGCTCGGCAGCGAGGGACTGCTGGGTTGCGGGCATCGTGACGTCCTCCTCGACCACAGGGCGCCGGCGTCATCGCCCTGGCGCACTCGATGCTTTCTCGGTTAGTGTTCACTAACCGACCGCATCAGGTTAGCGAGGATTAACTGAGATGACAAGCCCCCTCACAGCGCGCGATCGCGCGAAGGCGGAGCGGTCGGACGCGATCCTCCGAGAGGCCGCCCGACTATTCGCCGAAAGCGGGTACAACGGCGTCAGTCTCGAAGACATCGGCGCCGCAGTGGGCGTGTCCGGCCCGGCCGTATACCGCCACTTCGCGGGAAAGCAGGCGCTTCTCGGCGCCGTGCTGATCAAGGTGAGCGACGATCTCGTCGCGGGCGGCACCCGGGTCGCCGCTGACGGCCCCACTCCCGAGGAGCGCGTCCGCGCGCTCGTCGCCTTCCATGTCGATTTCGCGCTCGGCAACGCCGACGTGATCCGCGTGCACGATCGAGACGTCGTGCACCTCGCACCTCACGATCACGCCGCGGTCCGACGACTGCAGCGCGCCTACATCGAGCTCTGGATAGACACACTGCAGCCCCTCGTCGAGGCCGACGCCGACGAGCTCCGGCTGCGAGTGCAGGCGTGCTTCGGGCTGATCAACTCGACACCGCACAGCACGCGGGCAGCAGCCAGACAGCACTCCGCCACCGCGGCAGTGCTCGCCGCGATGGCGGAATCGGCGCTCCGAGCGACTATCTGAGGAGCATCGCCCGACCCGGCTCCTCCAGCACATCGGCGACGTCCTTGAGGAACTTCGCGCCCTCGGCTCCGTCGACGATCCTGTGATCGAACGAGAGGCTGAGAGTCATCACCTGGCGCAGGGCGATCTCGCCGCGGTGCTCCCATGGACGGCGTCTGACAGCACCGACAGCGAGGATCCCCGATTGTCCCGGCGGGAGGATCGGCGTGCCCGCATCGACTCCGAACACCCCGATGTTCGAGATCGAGAACGTGCCACCGGACAGTTCCGCCGGAGATGTCCTGCCCTCCCGCGCTGTGGTGGCCAGTGACTTCACGGCATCCGCGAGCTCGATGAGACTCAGTGCCTCCGCGTCGCGGATGTGCGGCACGATGAGTCCGCGTTCGGTCGCCGCGGCGATGCCGAGATCGACGTAACCGAACTGCACGATCTCTCCGGCGGCCTCGTCCCACCGCGCATTCAGACCGGGCGCGCGGCTCAGCGCGAGACACACCGCTTTAGCCACGACCGCGAGCGGACCGATCCGGTGTTCGGCCAGTGACCGGTCTCCTCGCAGCGATTCGAGGAACTCCATCGTCGATGTCACGTCGACCGTGTGGAAGACCGTGACGTGCGGCGCGGTGAATGCACTCTCGACCATCGCGGCCGCGGTGCGCTTGCGAATTCCGCGAATGGGGATTCGCGTCTCTCGCGAGGGTCCCTGGAGCCCGCTCGCGTCATTCGGAACCGCTGCATGTCGTGGGGCCGGGGCGGCCTGTTCGGCGGACGCTCCGGTGCGAGAGACGTGATCGTCGATGTCGCCCCGAGTGATCACGCGATCTCCGACCCATGCGGCCACGAGAGCCAGGTCGATGCCGAGGCGTTTCGCGTACGCGCGCACCGGAGGGGTGGAGCGGGGCCGTTCGACGACGACTTCGACGTTCGCAGTGGGCGAGGCGTCATGCGGTGCCGCCTCGAGCACAGCGGTGTCGGTCGTCACCCTGACGCCGGCTGCGCGACGGGCGCGGCGAGCGGGCCGCCCCGACGCCGTGGGTGCGGCTCCGTAGCCCACGAGGTTGGGCTGTGCCTTCTCCTGCCCTTCGCCTGCGGCTGAGTCCGCCGACGGCGACTCATCGACTCCCTCCACATCGAACTCGATGAGAGGAGCCCCCACTGCGATCGTCTCTCCCGCCTCAGCGTGCAGGGCGGCGACGACCCCTTCGTAGGGAGAAGGAAGCTCGACGATCGCCTTGGCCGTCTCGACCTCCGCGAGTGTCTGGTTGAGCGTGACCGTGTCGCCGGGCGCGACGAGCCACTGAACGACCTCGGCCTCGGTCAGCCCCTCACCGAGATCCGGCAGTCGGAATTCCGCGTTCATGCGTCTGCTCCCGTCAGGCTGTTCGGACGATCGAGCACGCGGTCGACGGCATCCAGCAGCCGGTCGAGGTCCGGCAGGTGGTACTTCTCGAGCTTGGCCGGCGGATAGGGAACATCATGCCCCGTCACACGCAGCGGGGCAGACTCGAGGTACTCGAAGCATCGCTCGGTGATGCTCGCGATCACCTCGGCAGCCACGCCCGCCTCACGCGACGCCTCGTGGGCGACGACGACCCGTCCGGTCTTTCGGACCGACGTCGCGACCGTGTCGTAGTCGACGGGCGACAGTGAACGCAGGTCGATCACCTCCAGCGAGATGCCGTCGTCCTCGGCAGCCTCGGCCGCCTGCAACGCGGTCGCCACCATCGCTCCGTAGGTGATGAGGGTCGCATCGTCGCCTGCTCGCACGACGCGCGCGAGTCCCATCGGCGCAGAATCCGCCAGCGGTGAGTCCAGGTCGACCTCGCCCTTGTGGTGATAGAGCCGCTTGGGCTCGAAGAAGACCACCGGGTCGTCCGACGCGATGGCCTGACGCAGGCTCCGGTAAGCGTCCTCAGGATTCGACACGGCGATCACCCGCAGTCCTGCCGTGTGCACGAAGTACGCCTCCGGCGATTCCGAGTGGTGCTCGGCCGCGCCGATCCCGCCGGCCCACGGGATGCGGATCGTGATCGGCATCCTGACCCGACCCTGTGTGCGATAGTGCAGCTTGGCGACCTGAGCGACGATCTGATCGAACGCGGGGTACACGAAGCCGTCGAACTGGATCTCCACGACCGGCCGATAGCCACGGAACGCCAGCCCGACAGCCATGCCGACGATGCCGGACTCCGCGAGGGGCGTGTCGATCACGCGCTTCGAGCCGAACTCGTCGAGGAGTCCGTCCGTGATGCGGAAGACACCGCCGAGCCTGCCGATGTCCTCCCCCAGCAGCACGACCTTGTCGTCGTCGCGCATCGCCTGGCGAAGACCGGCGCCCAGCGCCTTGCCGAGAGTGAGCTGGGTCATGCTCACACCTCGCCGTCGAAGGAGGCCAGGTACGCGGCGTACTCGTCCCGCTGACGCTCCAGCCCCGCGTGCGGCTCCGCATAGACGCCGTCGAACACGGCGAGCGGTGTGCGCGTCACCATGCTCAGGCACTCGGCGCGCATCTCGCGTGCCGCGATGTCCGCGGCGTTCTGCGTCTCAGCGACATGCTCATCGCTCAGCTCGCCGATAGACCGCAGATGCGCTTCCAGACGCGCGATGGGGTCGCGGCGACGCCATGCCTCGAGCTCGTCGTCCCTGCGGTAGCGAGTCGGATCGTCGGCCGTCGTGTGCGGACCCATCCGATACGTGACGGCCTCGATGTAAGCGGGGCCCCTTCCCGAGCGGGCGTGCGCGAGCGCCCAGCGCATCGCGGCCATGCACGCGAGAACGTCGTTGCCGTCGACCCGGAGGCTCGGGATTCCGAACCCGGGCGCCCGTCCCGCGATCGGGTACTTCGACTGCACCGTCACAGGCTCCGAGATCGCCCAGTGGTTGTTCTGGCAGACGAAGACGACCGGGGCCTGATACGACGAGGCGAAGATCATCGCCTCATTGACATCACCCTGACTCGTGGCGCCGTCGCCGAAGTAGGTGACGGCGACTTCGTCCGTTCCTTCATGGCGGATGCCGAGCGCATAGCCGACGGCGTGCAGCGTCTGCGCTCCGATGATGATCTGCAGCGGAGCGACCCGAAGCTCGGCAGGGTCATGGCCGGCGCCCTCCTCGCCACGCCACATGCGGACGAAGTCGCCGGGCTTCGCGCCGCGTGCGTAGATGACGCCTGTCTCCCGGTAGCTCGGGAAGACGTAGTCGCTCGGAGCGAGTGCCCGCGCGGTGCCGATCTGGGTCGCTTCCTGTCCCTGGCAGGGCGCCCAGAGCCCGAGCTGTCCCTGACGCTGAAGCGCGACGCCCTCTGCGTCGATGCGTCGGAGGATGACCATGTCGCGATGGAGCGCCCGCAGCTGCGCCGGATCGACGTCATCGACGTAGGGATCGAGCAACGGGTTCGGGATTCGCTCGCCCTCCGGTGAGAGGATGCGCTCGGAGAGTTCGAGATCCTGTGCCGTGTCGGCGATCGGGGTGATCTGCGGTGACATCATCGTCCTCCTCATTCGTGGCCGTCGTCACGGGTTCTACGCTCGGCCCCGGCCTCATCGCCGGTTGACTTGAGCGTACGTCCGCTCATCACCTCGCTCAAGCAACCGCGATCGGCTTGAGCATGTTGCCAAATATCGGCGGTAGCCACCCTGCTATCGTTTGGCAGTATGGCCGGACTTGACCGCATTGATCTGGAACTCCTCGCAGCCCTCGCCGACGACCCGCGCGTCACGATCGTGGCGCTCGCGGAGAACCTCGGGTTGTCGCGCAACACCATTCAGGCCCGTATGGCGAGACTCGAGCAGACCGGGATCTTCCAGTCCTACGAGCGGTCGTTCTCGACCGATGTGCTCGGGTTCCCTCTTCAGGCGTTCGTGAGCATCGGGGTCCGTCAGACCGAGCTGCCGCGAATCATCAACGAGCTGGCGCGCATCCCCGAGGTCGTGCAGGCGCATGGACTCAGCGGATCGATCGACCTGCTCGCGCGCGTCGCGTGCAGGGACGCCCGGCACCTCTTCGACACCGACGCCCGCATCCTGTCGATCGAAGGCGTCGAACGCACCGAGACCTCTCTCGCCATGGGCGAGGTGATCCCATTCCGCGTCGCCGGCCTCATCGGCCTCGCGCGACGGGAATCCTGAGGAATCGGCGAACCGCGCCCGCAGCTTCAGCAGGCGTCTCGTAGTGGATGAGGTGACCGACCTCGGCGATCTCGACCAGAGTGGCGTCGTCGAAGCGGGTCGCGAGCTGTCGCTCGACCTCGATAGGGGTGATGTCGTCTCGCTGGGCAGCGATGAGCAGCGTGGGCGTCGAGATCGATGAGGCGAACTCGCTCACGTCATGCGACACGCTCGTCACGAACGCATCCCGCAGGACGTCGCGGTCGGCGAAGCGCGAGAAATAGGTGTCGTGCTGGTCGTGGATGAACCGCCGCAGCTGCGGATCCGACGTCTTGGCCATCGTGATGCTCATGACCCTGACGATCAGACGATTGCGCAGGAGCGCTGTGCCCGCTCGCTCGGGCAGGCGCGCCCCGAGCGAGTAGTACAGGACGGCGAGGCGCGTCATGATGCCCTTCGGCCCCTCGAGCGCAGGTGCCCCGATCGGGTTGATCAGGATGAGTCGCGGTGTCTCGAGGCCCGCGGCGACCGCCGCGGAGGCGACGATCGATCCGAAAGAGTGTCCGAGCACCACCGCTCCGGGAGCCACCGCCGCGGCGAACTCCGTGAGCCACGCGACGTACTCGTCGAGATCGTAGGAACGTCCGACGACGGGTGCCGTCTCGCCGAATCCGGGAAGATCGGGAGAGATCACACGAACCTCGGGAAGGAAAGCGAGGACCGGCTCGAGGCCGTGGTGCTCACCTCGGAATCCATGCACCGCGATGATCGTCACGTCGGCGTCAGCGGGTCCGTACTCCCAGAACACGGTGGTCCCGCCTCTCACCTCGACCTCGTGGCGAACGACCGGCAATCGGCTGAGGCGGTCTGCGTAGGGAGAGGGGACGCTCATGCACCAAGTCTAGAGTCGACGGTTGCGTACTCTCCGTGTGCCTCCGCGCGGATGTCGGACCCCGGTTCTACGGTGAGATCATGCCCCCGATCCCCGCGCTCCCGCACTGGATCACCCGTGTAGGCGTGTTCGATCTCGAGACCACCGGTGTCGATGTGGAGCACGACAGGGTCGTCACCGCTCATGTGGGGCTCCTCGATGCCGACGGACGCGAGATCGCCGCGAAAGACTGGTTGTCGGATCCCGGTATGCCGATCCCCGACGGTGCCACCGCCGTGCATGGCATCACCACCGAGCACGCCCGCCGGCACGGACGTCCAGGTGCTGAGGTCGTCGGCGAAGTGACCGCTGCCCTCAGATCCCTGCTTTCGCAGGGGGTTCCGATCGTCGCGTACAACGCGGCATACGATTTCTCCCTCCTGGCGCACGAAGCGCATCGCCACGGAATCGCCCCGCTGGAGAATCCCTCCCCGATCATCGACCCTCTCGTGATCGACAAAGCGTACGACAGGTATCGCCCGGGAAAACGCACCCTGCAGGTGGTCGCCGCTCTCTACGCCGTGCGACTCGAGGACGCCCATGAGGCGGCTGCGGATGCGGTAGCCGCAGGCCGGGTCGCTCAGGCACTGGCGCGGCAGTTCATGCTTCCCGAGACTCTCGAAGAACTGCACACCCGCCAGATCGGGTGGGCCCGCTCCCAGGCGGCGAGCCTCACGGAGTACTTCATCCGGATCGGTCGCCTCGACCCTGAGGAGCGCCTCGACGGCACGTGGCCGGTGCGAGCACACCGCACCCCCGAGGAGGTGCCTCGCGATGCGGTTTCGAACCAGTGACGTCTCGCGCGTGGAGAGCACGTGGAAGCAGTATGTCCCCTCGGCAGTCCTGCACGACGTCGACCCCGCGCGGTTCCGCTTCGATTGGCACTCTGCGGATCTCGGGGGTGTGAGCCTCGTTCGTTACGACCTCGCGGCTGAGGTCCGCTCGACAGCAGAACCCCACGACCAGGTTCTGGTGTGCCGAGTGGACGGTCCGGACGCACGGGTGCACTCCGATCGGGGCGATCTCGATGCGAGTCGCCCGTGGATCTCCGACGGACCACGGGTGCATGCGCGATGGGACGCGGGAGCCCGAGTCTCAGCACTCGTCTTCGAACGCGACTCGCTGTCGCAACTCGCCCAGCGGATCAGTGGTGACGATGACCTCTCCATTCGCATAGCCGATCTCTCCCCGCGCTCCGCGTACGCTGCCGCGACCTGGGATCGCATGTTCGCCTATCTCGAACAGAGCGCCGCACCTCTCGAGAACAGCACGGACGACGACGAGATCCTCCGCAGCGAGTTGGCACGGCATGCGGCCGCGACGACGCTCGCGGCCTTCGCGACGACGAGCCGGTTCGATCGCCATCGCCCGACGCAGAGCACTGCGGCCCCGGTGACGGTGCGCCGTGCTCTCGACTTCATCGCCGAGAACTCGCACCGTCCGATCACCGTCGATGACGTCGCGGCATCCGTCCACATCTCGACACGGGGATTGCAGTACGCGTTCCGACGAGCACTCGATTCGACACCGGCTGAGTCGCTGCGACGAGCGCGCCTCGACGGCGCCCATCGCGACCTGCAGTCCGGGGCGGATTCGACGGTCGCCGCAGTCGCCCGCCGGTGGGGTTTCTCGCATCCTTCCCGGTTCGCAGCCGCGTATCGCGACACCTTCGGCGTGCTTCCTTCTGTGACCGCGACGAAGCACCGCCGATGACAGTTTGCGAACAGATTGTTCGTGTGCGTCGCGCGCCGAGGGCGGGCGGCGCGAAGGGATGCGCCCGGACGCATATATTCCGAGATATGGGTTCTCTCTATTACGGCGCCTCGGAGCCGATCCATATCGACGATCGGGCACTCGCGCACCTCAAAGTCGTCGTCGCTACGAAACTGCGTCGCAACGAGAGCTTCACACTGACCTGGAAGCACCCGGAGGGCGATCCCGAAGGCCGCTCGACGGTGTGGTTGCATCCCTCCATCCCCCTGCGGTTCGTCTTCGACGAGAGTGAGGCGCCGGAACTCAGCCGTCGATGGATCGAGGATCTCGCTCATTCGGCGAACTCGAGCGGTGGCATCACTCTCGTCGACGAGCTGATCGAGCCTTCGTCCGACCTGCAGGCCGTGGACGCTCGCTGACTCCCCTGCGCAGTCGGGGTGCGCTCCGCCGGTGTCAAGTCCCTCGTCCGCTCTGCTGATCGATGACACGATCGTCACGATGACGGTACGAAACGAGGACCACGTGACGGGTAGTGCGCCTTCGATCGATCCGTGGACGCGACCCGCCCGCTCCCCCACGACCTCCGTGATCATCCCGGTCAAGGACGACGCGGTGCTGCTGGCGCGGTGCCTGCGGGCTCTGGGCGCGCAGCAGTCGCCGGCCGACGAGATCATCGTGGTCGACAACGACTCGTCCGACGCCTCGGCATCCGTTGCTCACGCCTCCGGCGCACGGGTGCTCACATGCCTCGAACCCGGCATCTCGGCTGCGGCGTCCACCGGATACGACGCCGCGCGCGGTGATCTGATACTCCGCCTCGATGCCGACTGCGTACCTGATCCTGACTGGATCTCCGCCGTCCTCGCCGCCTTCCGGGAGGACGAGAATACCGACGCGGTCACCGGAAGGGCACGATTCACCGACGGACCTCACGCACTTCGCATCCCGCTCGCTCGGCTCTATCTCGGGGCCTACTCCAGCGTCTTGCGCGTGACACTCGGCCATCGGCCGCTGTTCGGCTCGAACCTCGCGTTCCGCAGGGAGGCGTGGCACTCGGTGCGTGCCGACGTGCATCGGGGCGACCCTCACATCCACGATGACCTCGACCTCGCCTTCCACCTCGGCGAGAACCACCGGATCGCTCGGCTCCCGGGTGAGTCGATGGGGATGTCGATGAGACCATTCACCGCAGGCCAGTTCGGCAGGCGTGTGCACCGAGGCTTTCGCAGCGTGCTCGTGCACTGGCCGCGCGACTTCCCGCCCGTCCGATGGGCACGTCTGTTGATCCGACGTCGTCTGCTCGGCCCCGCACCGCGGAGGACGCGATGACCAGGTCCCCGCTGATCGGCTCGGCCGCCGCACCGTCGCTGCACGTGATGTCGTTCAACCTCCGCCGCGCCATGGACGGCCCCCTGTCTCCGAGACGCGACCGCTGGAGCGTCCGTGCCCCGGCCGTCGCCGAACTGCTCGGCTCGGAACTGCCGACGATCCTTGGGCTGCAAGAGGTGCTCCCGCACGCGATGACGGTCGTCACCCGAGCACTCAGCCCCGCTCACCGGTTCGTGGGCAGAGGAAGAACTCGCGAAGGCACGGGCGAGGGCACTCCCCTCGTCTACGACGCGGAACGACTGGAGCTTCGTGAATGGGAGCAGCGGGCCCTTTCGGCGCACCCTGACGAACGGGGCAGTCGGTCCTGGGGCAACGTCCTCCCCCGCATTCTCGTGACAGCGGAGTTCACCGACAGGTCGACGGGCGTGCGGTTCCTCGTCGTCAACACTCATCTCGACCACCTGTCCTCTCGTTCGCGACGACGATCGGCCGAGGCCATCTCCGCAGTGGTCCGCGAGCGTGGCCTGCCGACGATCGTGATGGGGGATCTCAATGCCGGTCCCCGCTCCGGCGCTGTACGCGCGCTTCTCTCGCACGCGGAGCTCACGGATACCTGGAGCGCCGCGGAAGATCGGCTGACGCCGCTGTGGAGCACACTCAACGGATATGGGCGACCGCGTCTCACGGGGCGGCGCGTCGATTGGATGCTCGTCAGCCGAGACGTGCGGGTGCGTGCTGCCGCCATCAACGCACGTGTCTTCGACGGGATCAGACCCTCCGATCACCTGGCAGTGCAGGCGCTGCTGCATCTGGACGGGAAGACACAGTGAAAGAAGACACAGTGAGAGAGGACTTCCTCCGCCCGCCTCATTCCCTCGCGGAGTGGTCTGCAGACGCTCTGCGCGTTCTGGGGATCATCGGCGTCGGCGTTGCTCTGATCTGGCTCGGGCCGACGGACGCCGGCATCGCCGCACTCGCTCTTCCGGCCCTGATGCTGCCACGAGCGCTGGGTCTGCGCGGGTGGTTCGATCTGGCGGTCTGCGCGACCGTGCTCGTGGCCGCGTGGAGCAACGTCCTCGACCTGTACCGGACTATCCCGGGGTGGGATCTGGTCGTGCACCTGGTCTGCACGGGCGTTCTGACCATCATCGCCGCGCTGATCCTCACCCGGGCAGAGGTCGTCACGATGACTCGCGACCACGGCGCCCGGCCGCGAACTCCGCTCGTCCTCGCACCGCTCCTGGCCCTCGCACTCAGCGCGATGTGGGAGATGGTCGAGTGGCTGGGCTGGGCCTACCTCAGCGACGAGATCTTCGTCACGTACCAGGACACGATCGGCGACATGGTCTTCGGCGGACTCGGCGGCGTCGCCGCCGGCGTCATCCTCGCGACATCATCTCTGAGGCGACCGCGCTCGACAGGTCAGGTGGCCGGATCGAACAGCAGGAGTAGGGCGGGCGGGACGTGAACCCGCAGACGAAAGCGGGATGGGCTCAAGGGGCTTGGACGAGCACGGGGACTTCTTCTCCAGGAACCAAGTCGTCGACGCCGACGCCTCGCGCCACTCCCGATTCATACGGGAAGACGAGTACGGCTTCGTCGCTCGCGGTCGAGCGCTGGTTCGGCCCGTCGCCGGCGCCGAGCTCAAACGCCAATCCCGAGGGATGGGTGACTGTGTAGATGGTCGTCCCCTCAGGTGCGCCACTCCTCAGAGACATGCCCACGAGCCCGTCGGCGGAAGTGATGTCGTTGACGTAAACCACCACGGGGGTCCCCGCGCCGACGCTCCTTTCGTACTCGGAGGCGCCCAGGGTGCCAGGCAAGGCGACGTAGATCGACTTACTTGTCGGGTCCGTCAGTTCACCGGCAACTGTTCGGCTGACATCGATCCTCAGCAGAACGGGCGAGTAATTCGGAGTGCCTTCGGGTGCGTTCGTGTCGAGCTCCCCTTGCGTGAATCCGGCAACTTTACCGATGATTCCTGCTTCCGAGAACGCAGTCATCTCGTCAACCTCGGTGACAGGTTCGACGTCGAAATCGGGGGAATTCCAGTCCCCGATCAGGTCGTACGCGGTCGGTACTGGAACTGACGTCTCCGCAACGTGGGATGAGGGCGATGCGCACCCTGCGAGCAGTATCCCGCAGAGTGCAACTCCAGACGCAGCGAAGGCATCCTTGATCGTCTTCCGCATCGGGTTCTCCTTCGAGAGATTGCATGAACCACGGCCGAGAACGGCTGGGCGACACTCTGGGGCAAGGTCTGTTGCTTCGCTGGAGAAGGGGCATCGCGCGACGTGTTGGTGGGTCGAATGTACGCCGTTGGTGGACGGAGGACCAGAGCGTGGCGATATGAAGCGCGCCATCGCTCGCCTCACCGTCTTCGTCGGCGAGTGTGGCACGTCCTCGGGCCGCCGCAGATGGCGGAGCCGCGCCCCGCAGGCGTGAGACTGAACACGGGCGGGTTGTCCTGCTTGGTCGTCGGCTCCGCCCGGGAGATTCCGTGCTTGCGTAATTGTTGCCCTGGTCCTCGACGCTCGGGCTGAGACCCGACGCGGAACTCGCGGATTCTGGAGAGTCAGGAGTAGGGCGGGCGGGACTTGAACCCGCGATCGTTGGGTTATGAGCCCACTGCCTTAACCAGCTTGGCCACCGCCCCGTGACGACCAGCCTATCGGGCGAACCCGGTCATATCGGCGTGGCGGCGCCGTGGGTCTCCAGGTGCCCCAGATAGATGTCGGCATTGGCGATCAGATCCGCGCGCTCATCGTCACTGAGCGATCTGCGCACTTTCGCGGGAACCCCGGCCACCAACGAACCGTCGGGCACTTCGGTGCCTCCGAGCACCACTGCTCCCCCAGCGATGAGACAGCCTGCGCCTATGACGGCGCCGCTGAGGACGACAGCCCCCATGCCGATCAGCGAACCGTCTCCGATCATGCATCCGTGGACAACCGCGTTGTGACCGATCGACACCTTCGCTCCGACCACGACGGGATGAGCCGCATCGACGTGGACCGAGACGTTGTCCTGCACGTTGCTGCCGGGGCCGATGGTGATGGCTGCCGAGTCGCCCCGGAGCACGGCGTTGTACCAGACGCTCGCACCCGCAGCGATCGAGACGTCGCCGACGACGCGAGCTCCCTCGGCGATGAACACGTCGTCGGCTAACGACGGTGCCTTCCCCGGGAGCGCGAGGACAGAGGCTCCTGCTGCGATGCTCATGAGGTGAGACTATCCTCTGAACGCCGAATTTCCGCGTGATTCCGGGGCACTAAGCCGAGCCTTCGCTTGCTTGCGGAATGTTTTCAGACGAGTAGCGTTGTCATCATCAGGCACGAAGAGACAACTCCGGAGGAGTCAAGATGAGCAAGGTACAGACCGTTTCCACCACCGCCAGCGACCCGACCGTGGCAGCTGCAGCGGCACAGTTCCTCTCCCCCGTCGTGCTCGGACTTCAGGCGCTGACGATCGATGGCAAGCAGGCGCACTGGCACGTGCGCGGCGCCAACTTCGTCGGCGTTCACGAGCTCCTCGACACGATCGTCGCGCACGCTGGGGACTTCGCAGACACCGCCGCCGAGCGGATCGTCGCCCTCGGTCTGCCGATCGACGCGCGCATCAGCGCCGTGGCTGCCAAGGGCAGCGCGACCTCGGTTCCCGCGGGCTTCACCCAGTCCGATGAGCTCGTGCGCGCCGTCATCTCCGACATCGACGCGATCCTCGTCGACGTGAAGGCTGCGATCGACGGGCTCGACGAGGTCGACCTCACGAGCCAGGACGTCGCGATCGAGATCATGCGCGGACTCGAGAAGGACCGCTGGTTCCTCGTGTCGCACATCGCCGCGTAAGCAACCGTCTGACGAAGAAGGGCACCGGTTCTCCGGTGCCCTTCTTCGTGCTCCGGGCGTCATCCGCCGTGGGTGAGCCGACCCGCCACCATCGTCGCCGTCACCGGCATCCCGCGCAGTTCCGCTCCCGAGGCGGTCAGAGGGTCGTAGCCGCACAGCGCGATGTCGGCGAGCTCGCCTGGACGCACGGCGCTGCGGACGCTCGCCTGGAGAGCCTGCTCGCGCGTCAGGCGCTCCTCGGGGTGCCAGGGATCGCGGTCGTCGTCCGTGCGGGTGACAGCGGCGGCGATCGCCTGCCACGGATCGAGCGGCGCCACAGGTGCGTCGGATCCGAAGCGCAACTCCACTCCGGCGTCGCGCAGGGCGCCCAGCGGGTATCCGATCGAGGTCTGCCCAGCCCAGTGCCGTCCGACGAGATCTCTGTCGTCGAGCGCGTGCTGCGGTTGCACGCTCGCGACGACGCCGAGCCTTCCGAACCGCGCGAGATCGGCGTGCCTGACCAGTTGGGCGTGCTCGATCGTCCCGACCGCGCCTGACGCGGTGAAGGCGTCGAGAGCACCGGTGACGGCGCGATCGCCGATCGCGTGCACGGCGACCGCGAGTCCCGCTCCGGTGGCGGTGGTGAGGAGATCCACGAGCTCTGCCGGCGGCACCGTGAGCACTCCGAAGTTCTCAGGATCACCCGGATATGCGTGCGAGCACGCGGCGGTCCGCGTGCCCAACGAACCGTCGCTGATGATCTTCAGCGGCCCGACGTGGATCAGGTCGCGCCCGGCTTCCGGTGCGTCCTCGGCCTGGTGCAGCTCGCCCGACCTCAGACCCGCACGGATGGCTCGCTCGAGGTCGAACGGATAGATGGCGAACTCGACGCGATGAGCGGCGAACCCCGCCGCGACTCGACGTGGCCACGCGTCGGCGTTCCAGGCCATGTCGAAGTCCACCAGACCTGTGACCCCTCGGGACGCTGCTCGCTCGCCCGCGTCCCGGACCGCCGCGTCGCCGCGATCAGGATCCACGGCATTCAGTCGACGGGAGATCTCGAACGCGTCCTGCTCGCGCAGCATTCCGTCGACGCTGTCGAATCCCTCGATCCGCAGGGCCGCCGAGTTGAGCCACGTGCTGTGCACATCCGCGTTGATCAGGTAGGTGGGCACGCCCCCGGTGACACTGTCGAGGAGCGCGAGTGTGGGGTGATCGGGCCACATCGCATCGCGGAATCCGCTGCCCACCTTCCGCCCGTCCGGAAGGGGTGCCGCTGCCGCCATGATCGCAGCCGCTTCCGATGCGGAGGCCGCACCGCCGAGGGCGACGCGCTCCGCAGCCAGTGCCCACTGCACGGTGTGGACGTGGTTGTCCCAGAGGCCGGGCACCGCCCATGCTCCGTTCCCTTCGAGGGTCTCGCCCTGCGGCGCGAGAGCTCCCGTCGGGGCGATGTCAGTGATTCGGCCGTCCTCGACGAAGATGTCGACGGGTTCGTCGTCGATCAGGAATTCTTTCCCAGGGCCGGAGACCCGCACCCCGACAAGTGTGCCGACCCGCTCCCCGATCCCGATCACGAACGTGCTCCGGCGCGCGCCTGCTGCGCGCGACGCATCTCGGCCGCCAGTTCGGGGTGTGCGTACGGGCCATCACCCTCGAGCTCGGCGATCACGGTCTCCACGGTCTCGAGCGGCTTGTTCTGACTGAGCTTGCGCTTGGCGACGACTCTGATCGGGGTGAGTCTGAAGCCCACTGTCCCTCCGGCGAGCCGCGTCACGAATGCGGGATCGTTCGGCCGTTCCCACATGCGCCGAGGCTCAGGCATACGCCCCTCGAAACGGTCGACCAGCCGGTCCAGCACGGCGAGGTTCTCGTCATCGCCGAGTATCTCGGGAGTCCCCGCGAGATGCACGGCCGTGTAGTTCCAGGTCGGCACCGACTGCACATCGCCGTACCATCCGGGTGAGATGTAGCCGTGCGGTCCCTGGAAGACGACCAGCAGCTCCCTCTCGCCCAGGCCGTGGATCAGGTCGTCCGGCCGCCCGACATGGCCCACGACCGTGAGGTCGTCGCGATCCTCATCGAGCAGAACGACGTAGTGCGACGAGACGAGCCCATCGGGACCGTGGCTCACGATCGTCGCCCAAGGGTTCGCATCGATGATGCGACGGATCTCGGGCACATCAGCGAGCGTGAAACTGGGGTTCTGACGCATCCCCTCAGCCTATGGCCGCCGGGTCACGCTTGGCAGCGTGGGCACCAGTACAGCTTGCGTGCCCCGATCTCCTCGAGAGCGATCTCGGTGCCGCAGATGCGGCAGGGCAGCCCGGCGCGATGGTAGACCCAGTGCCGGTCGTCGCGGCTCGCCATCGCGGCTCGGTACGCATCGGGCGAGAGGTCGTCCATGGTCATCATCTGCCCGGTCTCGACGCCGATGGCAAGGAGACGCACCCAGTCGTGCCACAGGGCTCGCACGATGTCTTCCGGAACCTCGCGGCCGGGCGTGTGCGGGTTCAATCGCTGGCGGAACAGCATCTCGGCGCGATACACGTTGCCGATGCCGCTCACCACGGCCTGATCCATCAGCAGGAGCGCGATCACCGTCGGCTTCTTGCGGACCGCCTGAACGAAGCGCTCCTCGTTCTGTGCGGGATCACCCACGAGTGGATCGGGACCGAGCTTCGCGACGCTGGCGAGCATCTCTTCAGGGGTCTGAAGGACGCAGGCGGTGGGCCCCCGCAGATCTGCAGCGGTGATGTCGGTCATCAGACGCAGTCGGACCTGGCCGACGACCGGGGGCGGCCATTCCAGACCCTCGTCAGCAAGGCCCTTCGTCTGCTCCGACATGCGGACGTGCACGCGAGTGCGTCGGGGGGCGCCGATCGAGGCGAGCGAGTTCTCGCCCGCGTCGTCGAGGATCTCCTCGTCGACCACCGTGCCCCGCTGGTTGGTCTGTCCCATTCGACCGTTCGCCGAGGCGATGGTGGGGTCGACCAGGATCTCTCCCGCGAAGTCCCAGGCTCCGTAGAGACCGAGGTGCACGCGCAGCCACACATCTCCCTCGGCCTCGAGGAACATCTGCTTGCCCACCGCCTGCACGCTGATCGCTTCGCGACCGTTCAGAACGGCCGCACCCTCGGCGAAACGTCCCTGCGGGCTCGAGGCGAGCATCGTCTTGCCGACGAAGTTCCGCTCGAACTGTCGAGCGATGCGATGGACGGAGTGACCCTCGGGCATATCAGGCCCGCGGATCCGGAAGCAGCGATCCGTCGCGCTCGAAATCTGCGATCTGACCGATGCGACGGACGTGGCGCTCGTCGTATGAGAACGGCGTCGCGATGAAGGTGTCGATGAACGAGGTGACCTCGTCGAAGGTGTGCTGACGCGCCCCGATCGAGATCACGTTCGCATCGTTGTGCTCGCGGGCCAGCTCAGCCGTCGACGTGTTCCACACCAGTGCGGCGCGGACGCCCTCCACCTTGTTCGCGGCGATCTGCTCGCCGTTGCCCGAGCCGCCGAAGACCACACCCAGCGTCCGGATGCCGGCTGCCTGGTCTGACACGACCGCCTGTGCCGCGCGGATGCAGAACGCGGGGTAGTCGTCGAGCGCGTCGTACTCCACCGGACCGTGGTCGACGACTTCATGCCCGGCACGGCGCAGATGATCCTGCAGCTGTGTCGAGAAGTCGAGACCGGCGTGATCGGTGGCGATATGGATGCGCATGGCATCCATCCTAGAAGCGCCGAAGGTCAGCGCGTGCTCACGGAGCCACGCCGGCAGCGGCCGGCTTGAATCCCGCCCGCACGTTCTCGCAGCAACCGGGGCGGCACACGTCGAACGCACCGGGAAGAGACGTCACATGGGGGCGTTCCTCATTGGGACGGCCCTCCAGGCGCTCGACGATCAGGTCGACGATGCCGGTGACGAACGACGGAGCGACCCCGGGCGTCGGAGTGCGCGTGAAGGCGAGTCCCGCTTCCTCCGCCGCTTCAGCGGCCTCGGTGTCGAGGTCCCAGAGCACCTCCATGTGGTCGCTCATGAAACCGACGGGCACCACTGCCACGGCCTTGCGACCGCGTGCGGGCAGCTCGCCGATGACGTCGCACACATCAGGCTCGAGCCACGGCTGCGAGGCGGGGCCCGAACGGGACTGGTAGACCAGCTCCCATGAGACGTCAGCTGCGTCCGGGACGCTCTCGCGGACCCGATCCATCACCCAGGCGGCGACGGCGAGATGCTGAGCGGCATACGCGCCGCCCTCTCCCCAATCGATGTCGCGGGCGCCCGAACGCTCGGCATCCGCGGTCGGGATGCTGTGCGTCGAGAAGAGGATCTGGATGTCGGCGGGAGCGATGCCCTGAGCGAGGAAGGTCTCCACGGCCTCGCGGACGCCCGTCTCGAACGACTCGACGAAACCGGGGTGATCGTAGAAGGGACGGATCTTGTCGATCGTGACCGTCTCGCCGAGCTTCGTCTCCTCGAGCACTCGCGCGAAGTCCTCGCGGTACTGCCGGCAGCTCGAGAACGAGCTGTAGGCGCTCGTGGCGAAGGCGAGCAGCGTCGTCTTGCCATCGGCTGCCGCTTCGGTGACGACCTCTTCGAGGTACGGGCTCCAGTTGCGATTGCCCCAGTACACCGGAAGATCGATGCCACGGCGGGCGAGCTCGCCCTCGAGCGCCTCCTTGAGGATGCGGTTCTGCCCGTTGATGGGGCTCACGCCCCCGAAGTGGCGGTAGTGGTGCGCGACCTCTTCGAGACGCTCATCCGGGATCCCCCTGCCCCGCGTCACGTTGCGGAGGAACGGGATGACGTCATCCTGTCCCTCAGGGCCGCCGAAGCCGGCGAGCAGGATGCCGTCATAGGCCACGGGGGTGGTCATGTACGGCGCGCCGGAGGCAGCAGCATCGGAAGCAAAGAGGACGGTGTTCGGCTCGATCGCGGTCACCCGTCCATTCTTTCATCTCCTGGAAGTGAGTCAGGCCGCCGTGCTGGCGTAGGCTGTCATGGTTGCCGTGGGCGCCAACTGCGCTGGGTTGCGGCAGCATCCCCTCACCCCTGGGAGTACAGCTGTGCCTGGAGAGAACCTCACCCGCATCGAAGCGCAGGAGCGCCGCGACGTCATCGACACCCAGTCGTACGAAGTCTCGCTCGACCTGACGAAGGGTGCGGAGGTCTTCGGCTCCCGCAGCGTCGTCCGGTTCACCGCGACACCGGAGAGCCACACCTTCATCGACCTGATCGCACGCGACGTTCGCGAGATCTCGTTGAACGGCGAGCAGCTCGACCCCGACGAGGTCTTCGCCGACTCGCGCATCGCGCTCGCCGGGTTGCAGGCCGAGAACGTCCTCGTGGTCGACGCCGACTGCGAGTACACGAACACCGGCGAGGGCCTGCACCGATTCGTCGACCCGGTCGACGGCGAGGTCTACCTCTACTCCCAGTTCGAGGTCCCCGACTCGCGGCGCGTGTTCGCCGTGTTCGAGCAGCCCGACCTGAAGGCGACATTCCAGTTCACGGTGACGGCACCGGCATCCTGGAAGGTCGTCTCCAACTCCCCCACGCCCGAGCCCATCGTCCACGACGACCACTCGGTGGCGACCTGGGGCTTCGAGCCGACGCCCCGCATCTCCTCTTACATCACGGCGCTCGTCGCGGGCCCCTACGAGGCGACGTTCTCCGAGCTCACCAGCGCATCGGGCCGCGTGATCCCGCTCGGCGTCTACGGTCGCAAGAGCCTGTGGCAGCACCTCGACGCCGAGTACATCTTCGACAAGACGCGCGAGGGCTTCGCCTACTTCGAGTCGAAGTTCGGCGTGCCGTACCCCTTCGCGAAGTACGACCAGCTGTTCGTCCCCGAGTTCAATGCGGGTGCCATGGAGAACGCGGGCGCGGTCACCTTCACCGAGACCTACGTGTTCCGCAGCAAGGTGACCGATGCCGTCAAGGAACGCCGCGTCGTCACGATCCTGCATGAACTGGCGCACATGTGGTTCGGCGACCTCGTCACGATGAAGTGGTGGAACGATCTCTGGCTGAACGAGTCGTTCGCGGAATGGGCGTCGACGATCGCGACGGCTGAGGCCACCGAATGGACCGAGGCGTGGACGACGTTCAACGCCATGGAGAAGACCTGGGCCTACCGCCAGGATCAGCTTCCCTCGACCCACCCCATCGTGGCCGAGATCAACGACCTCGAAGACGTGCAGGTGAACTTCGACGGCATCACCTACGCGAAGGGCGGCTCGGTCCTCAAGCAGCTCGCCGCCTGGGTCGGCATCGAGGCGTTCTTCGCCGGCGTATCGCAGTACTTCCAGAAGCACTCCTGGGGCAACACCGAGCTCAGCGACCTGCTCACCGAGCTCGAGGCCACCAGCGGACGCGACTTGAGCACCTGGTCGAAGAAGTGGCTCGAGACCGCGGGCGTCAACACTCTCGAACCGGTGATCGCAGATGACTCCGACGGCACGATCACGCGATTCGCCGTGACGCAGACCGCTCCGGCCGATTACCCGACCATCCGTCCTCACCGCCTGGGCATCGGCTTCTACTCCCTCCAGGGCGGCGCTCTCGTGCGCTCGCACTACGCCGAGGTCGACGTCGACGGAGACCGCACAGAGGTCCCCGAGCTGCACGGCCTCAAGCGCCCCGATCTCGTGCTGCTCAACGACAACGACCTCGCCTACGCGAAGATCCGCCTCGACGAACGCTCCCTCGCCACCGCGATCGCGCACCTCGCCGACATCACCGATCCCCTCGCCCGCTCCCTCGTCTGGGGAGCGGCATGGGACCAGACCCGCGATGCCGAGACCGCGGCCTCCGACTACATCGACCTCGTACTCGGCAACATCGGCCGCGAGACGGAGTCCACCACTGTCCGCACCACGCTGGCGCAGCTGCGCAGCGCCGCGACGCTCTACGTCACACCGGAGGCTCGCCTCGCCGCCCGCCAGAAGGTCGCGGACGGGCTCTGGGCGCTCGCAGAGTCCGCCGAGTCGGGAAGCGACAGTCAGCTGCAGTTCGTGACGGCGTTCGCGAACGCGCTCGTGACGCCAGAGCATGCGGGCATCATCGGTCGGCTGCGCTCCGGCGAGGAAACGCTCCCGGGTCTCGAGATCGACGCGGACCTCAGCTGGCAGCTGCTCGTCGGACTCGCCACGATCGGTGCGACGGATGCCGCTTCCATCGATGCCGCACTCTCGTCGGACAACACGTCGAAGGGCGGCGAGTTCGCCGCACAGGCACGTGCGGCGCTGCCCGACTCCGCCTCGAAGAAGGCCGCCTGGGCGTCGCTGATCGAGCGTGACGACGCCCCGAACACGATTGTGCGCTCCGCGGCGCTCGGCTTCGTGCACCCGGCGGGCGCCGAGGCTCTTCGCGAGTTCGTACCCGCGTACTTCGACATGCTGGTGCCGATCTGGGAGTCTCGCAGCTATCAGATCGCGCAGTATCTGGTCGTCGGCCTGTTCCCGACGGCCATCGCGGACGTCGAACTCCGTGATGCGACGCGGGCCTGGCTGTCTGCCAACCAGGACGCGGCACCGGCGCTGCGCCGTCTCGTGCTCGAGAACCTCGCCGACGTCGAGCGCGCCCTCGCTGCACAGTCCCGCGACGCCGAGGACTGAGCCGGCTTCTGCGATCAGGCCTCTGCGCGGTGCATCCAGCCCGCACAGAGGCCTGATCGTTAGTATCTGGAGTGATGATGATCCCCTTCGAACCCACTCCCCCGCCTGCTGAGACGGTGCCAGCCACCGCATGGACAGACTTCCTCGCGATCCTCGCGACGGTTGGCTGGAGGGCGCTCCACGTGGCGATCATCATCGCCTCGTGCGTGATCATCGCACTCGTGCTGCGTGTGGTGATCCGGCGGGTGGTACATCGCATCGTCGACAGCGCCAAGAACAAGGCCGCCGTCGACGACACCCAGGCGCTGGAGCGTTCGCCCCTCGCTGACATGCGTCTCGTGCAGCGCACACGCACCCTGGGCACGATCCTTCAGAACATCGTCAATGTGATGCTCGTCGTGATCGCCGTCGTGCTGATCGTGAACGCTCTCGACAACAGCCTGCTCGGCTCGCTGACACTCCTCACCGCCGCCGTCGGCGCGGGTCTCGGTTTCGGTGCCCAGAACATCGTCAAAGACGTGCTCAACGGCATGTTCATCGTGGCGGAGGATCAGATCGGCATCGGCGACGTCGTCGACCTTGGCCTCGCGAGCGGTGTCGTGGAGTACGTCAGTGTGCGCATCACGCAAGTGCGTGACGTGAACGGAACGCTCTGGTACGTCCGCAACGGCGAGGTGCTCCGCATCGGAAACATGTCGCAGGGCTGGGCCAGGGCGATCATCGATCTCGGCGTGCCGCTCGACTCCGACCTCGAGAAGGTCGAGCAGACGATGCTCGACACAGCGCTCGCGCTCTCGAAGGACCCGAAGTGGCGAACCCGCATCATCGAGAAGCCGGAGCTGTGGGGGCTCGAGTCTATCGACGGCGAGGCGCTGGTCGTCCGGCTCGTCATCAAAGCTCGCGCCAACGCCAAGGACGATGTCGCCCAGGAGCTCCGCAAGCGCCTGCGATCGGCGATGCTCGAGAACGATATCGTCCTCCCGAGCATGACGACCGTGGTGCCCACCGGTCTCGAAGGCGCCCGCCGCGTGCGGGGCGCCAATCCGCCCAAGACACGTCCGAACGCCGTCACCGGAGTGCCCGTCATCCCGGATCGCGGAATCTGGCGGCGCAAGAAGACGAACGACGACGGGAGCTCCCAGAAGTGACGTTCTACGACGAGGTCGGTGGTCGCGAGACCTTCGCGAAGATCGTGTCGGTCTTCTACCGCGAAGTCGCCCTCGACCCGGTGCTGAAGCCGATGTACCCGGAAGAGGACCTCGGCCCCGCCGAGGAGCGGCTGCTGATGTTCCTCGAGCAGTACTGGGGCGGCCCGACGACCTACGGCGAGACGCGAGGGCACCCCCGCCTGCGGATGCGCCACATGCCCTTCCACGTCGACCCCGACGCTCGTGACCGGTGGCTCCGACACATGCGGACGGCTGTGGACGAGGCGCAGTTGTCGCCCCTCCACGAATCGACCCTGTGGGACTACCTCGAACGCGCCGCGTATGCCATGGTGAACACATTCGAGGCGTCCGGCATCGGCACGCCCTCGGCCGGGCGGCCCACGCTCGAGACCCGATCACGTCAGGAATCAACGGAGACCACATGACGAACACGCCCCTGTCTGCAGACGTCCTGGTCATCGGATGGGGGCTCGCCGGTCTCGTCGCAGCAGGTGAGGCGCTGGACGCCGGCCGTCGTGTGATCCTGGTCGACCAGGAGCCGCGCACGAACCTCGGCGGGCAGGCCTGGTGGTCGTTCGGCGGCCTGTTCCTCATCGATTCTCCCGAGCAGCGACGGATGGGCATCCGCGATTCGCTCGCCCTCGCCACACAGGACTGGTTCGGGACCGCGTCGTTCGATCGCCCTGAAGACGACTGGCCGCGACGGTGGGCCGAAGCGTACCTGCAGTTCGCCGCTGGAGAGAAGCGCTCCTGGTTGCGCGAACGCGGAGTGGGTTTCTTCCCGGTCGTCGGCTGGGCCGAGCGCGGAGGGTACGGTGCACTCGGCCCTGGCAACTCGGTCCCCCGATTCCACATCACCTGGGGCACCGGGCCGGGTGTCGTCGCACCATTCGCTTCAGCGGTCGAACAGGGCGAGCGCGAAGGCCGGATCACCATCCTCCCCCGTCATCGCGTGACGGAGCTCATCATGACGGACGGAGCGGTCACCGGCGCGCGCGGGACGATCCTGGAGTCGAGCCCTGCCGCTCGCGGCGTCGAATCGTCACGGCACGCGATCGGCGACTTCGAGATCAGCGCCGGTGCCACGATCGTCTCGTCGGGCGGTATCGGAGGAAACCACGACCTCGTCCGCGCCGCATGGCCTGCCAGTCTCGGTGTGCCGCCTGATCACATGCTCACGGGGGTCCCCTCGTACGTGGACGGTTCGATGCACGCCGTGTCGGAGGTGGCCGGTGCGCGCCTCATCAACGGCGACCGCATGTGGCACTACGTCGAGGGCATCACCAATTGGGATCCCGTGTGGCCGTCGCACGGCATCCGAATCCTCCCCGGGCCGTCCTCGCTCTGGCTGGACGCCACGGGCAGGAGACTGCCCGTGCCGCTCTTCCCCGGCTTCGACACTCTGGGCACGCTCGCTCACCTCCGCGCCACCGGCTACGACCACTCGTGGTTCGTCACCTCACGTCAGATCGTCGAGAAGGAGTTCGCCCTCTCGGGGAGCGAGCAGAATCCCGATCTCACAGGCAAGGATGTCGGACTGCTCGTGAAGTCCCGGCTCGCCAAGGGACCGACGGGTCCGGTGCAGGCGTTCCTCGACGAAGGAGAGGACTTCATCGTCGAGAACGACCTCGAATCGCTGCTCGAGCAGATGCAGAAGCATCCAGGCGGAGAATCACTCGACATCGATCACGTGCGGCGGGAGGTCATCGCACGTGACCTGGAGATGGACAACGAGTTCACGAAGGATGCCCAGATCGGCATGCTGCGTTCGATGCGCGGTTACCGCGGCGACAAGCTGATCCGCACCGCAGCTCCGCATCGCCTTCAGGATCCGGCCGCCGGACCTCTCGTCGCCGTCAAGCTGCACGTGCTCACCAGGAAGTCACTCGGAGGGATCACCACCGATCTCGATGGCCGCGCTCTCGGAGCCGACGGCTCACCGATTCCCGGTCTGTACGCGGCAGGCGAAGCGAGCGGCTTCGGCGGGGGCGGAGTTCACGGGTACCGTGCGCTCGAGGGAACGTTCCTCGGCGGGTGCCTCTTCTCGGGCCGCCAAGCCGGACGCGCCGCGGCCCGGTGACCTCACGCTCGCACCGTCGGTCGACGGCACTCCTCGGGTGACCGCGCCTCTAGCCCGACGCCGCTATCGGGCGGAGCCCGTGCCTCGGACCGCTGTCAGCCCTGTGGCAACGGGCCCTCGAGCGAGAACGTGGCCCCGCCGGAAAGCGAGTCGAGTCCATCGCCCGGACTGCATGACAGGGACTTCCTCCTCGCCGGAGATGAAGCCGAACGCATCGGCTGCGAAGGCGACTCCGCGCGGCAGGCCGCCGAGATCCTCATCGGGTTCGCCCCAGATCGCTGCACGGAGCGCTCTCACGGCTTCCTCCCCCGACCCGGGCGTCGCTCCGCGCGCTACGGCGCTGATCCCCCACTGCGCACGCCGGGCTATGACGGATGCTGCCAGAGTCGAGACCGTCAGCCACTGGCCTCGCGGCGGAGCGACTCCGGCCCACGCTGGCGAAAGACCTGTCTCGGGGAGACCCAGCGCGCGCTCATCGTCGGTCGCCGTGAGAGATGCGACGACGACATCGCACTCGAGCTCAGGGTCCGCCTGCACGACGCGCATCGCCAGCACCGTCGGGGTCTGGTCGAACAGACCCTGAGGCGAGAGAGCGGCCCCGGTGAGCGCGAGAACACCCCGCGCCGCCTGCAGCCGAACCCCCTCATCGGAGATGCGGGTCGCTCGGCCGAGGAAGGTCAGAACGTCCTTCGCGGTCTCGGCGTCTGCGAGAAGAAGCTGGTGGGGCACACCCTCTAAACTAGCAACGCCAGCGGCATCCGCAGTCGCGGAAAGGAACTCATGACCGCCGACGCACACGCGATTCGCACCGTCGAACAGCTCCTGGACGTGCTGGACCTCGATTCGACTCAGGCCCGCACCACGGAGGACATCTTCACGGGGTCTTCGCATCCGATGCCCTCTGGGCGGATATACGGCGGCCAGGTGCTCGCCCAGAGCCTCCTCGCCGCGGAACGGACGCTTCCGGAAGATCGTGCAGTGCACTCCATGCACGGGTATTTTCTTCGGCCCGGCGACGCAAGCCAGGGCATCACGATCGCGGTCGATCGCATCCACGACGGGCGGTCCTTCTCGACCCGTCGTTCGCAGGCGTATCAGAACGGGGTGCCGATCTTCTCGATGATCGCCTCCTTCCAGGACGACGATCCGGGCATCGAGCACGCAGTTCCGATGCCCGACGGCATCCCTGGTCCGGACTCTCTACTGCCCGACGAGGAGCGCGTCGACGGCCTGCCGTCCGGCGTCGTTCGCATGCTCAGCGATCGCGCCGCCGATGTCCGCCACATCGACTCGCCGATGTTCCTGCCGAGCGAGGATTCCCGGGTACCGCAGCAGGGTGTCTGGATGCGGATGAAGGCGCCTCTTCCTGACGATCAGCGCATCCATCGGGCAGCTCTTGCGTATCTGAGCGACATGACGATCCAGGAATCGATCCTGCGCGCCCATGGCGTGTACTGGGGGCTTCCCGGGCTGAAGGTGGCGAGCCTCGACCACGCGATGTGGTGGCACCGGCCCGCTCGCGTCGACGAATGGCTGCTCTACCTCCAGGAGTCGCCGAACGCTCGTGGCGGCCGAGGTCTTGCTCAGGGACGCATCTACACGCAGTCGGGCGACCTGGTGGCCTCCGTGGCGCAGGAGATCATGGTCAGAGTGCCCGACCCGGCCTGATCGCGGGCGCCTCGGGTCAACGGTGGGTGTACTCGATGGAGGGACCGACATACGGCTCCCACGCGTCGCGCATCTCCTGGGTGAGTCGGGTGGGCCGGCCCGTCTTGGCATCGACGAGCACGATGATCGCGGTCGACCGCGCATAGATCGTGCGGGGCTCGGCTGCAGGGTCGTTGTGCACCTCGTAGCAGACCTCGACGCTGGAGCCACCGAGCTTGCCGAACCACATCTGCACTTCGAGCGGGCGACGCTGATAGGGCACCGGTGCGAGGTACTCGATCTCCTGCCGCGCGATGAGCGTCAGGGTGCCCTCGTCGATGCCTGAGTCGAGCACGGCGGTCGAGGGCGCCTGTTCACCGGGACCCGCACGCCAGAACGCGCGCACGCGCGCCTCCTCGAGCAGCTTGAGCATCGAGGTGTTGTTGACGTGATTGAATGCGTCCAGATCGCCCCAGCGGAGGTGGATCGGAATGTGCAGCCGGGGTCCCGGTGTCAGGTCGGACATCGAGCGATCAGTCGCGCGTGAGCTTGCGGTGCGTCGAGCGGTGCGGCTTGGCCGCGTCGGCGCCGAGTCGCTGGATCTTGTTCTCCTCGTACGCCTCGAAGTTGCCCTCGAACCAGTACCACTGAGCGGGCTTCTCGTCGGTGCCCTCGTACGCGAGGATGTGGGTCGCGATGCGGTCGAGGAACCACCGGTCGTGGGTGATGACCACAGCGCAGCCGGGGAACTCGAGAAGCGCGTTCTCGAGTGAACCCAGCGTCTCGACGTCCAGGTCGTTCGTGGGCTCGTCGAGGAGGAGCAGGTTGCCACCCTCCTTGAGCGTGAGGGCCAGGTTCAGACGGTTGCGCTCACCACCGGAGAGCACACCTGCCTTCTTCTGCTGGTCCGGCCCCTTGAATCCGAACTTCGAGACGTACGCGCGTGAGGGGATCTCCGTCTTGCCGACCGTGATGACATCGAGGCCGTCAGAGACGACCTCCCACAGCGTCTTGTCGGGGTCGATGTTCGAGCGCGACTGGTCGACGTAGCTGATCTTGACAGTCTCGCCGATCTTGAGGTCACCGCCGTCGAGCGGCTCCAAGCCCACGATCGTCTTGAACAGGGTCGTCTTACCGACACCGTTGGGCCCGATCACGCCGACGATCCCGTTCGGCGGGAGGTTGAAGCTGAGACCGTCGATGAGCACCCGGCCGTCGAAGCCCTTCTGCAGCTTCTTCGCATCGATCACGATGCTGCCGAGGCGAGGCCCCGCGGGAATCGAGATCTCCTCGAAGTCCAACTTCCGGGTCCGCTCCGCCTCCGTCGCCATCTCCTCGTACCGCGCGAGTCGAGCCTTCGACTTGGTCTGGCGACCCTTCGCGCTGGACCTGACCCACTCCAGCTCCTCCTTGAGGCGCTTGGCGAGCTTGGCGTCCTTCTTGCCCTGGATCTCGAGGCGTTCGCCCTTCTTCTCCAGGTAGGTCGAGTAGTTGCCTTCGTAGCCGATCAGGCGGCCACGGTCGACTTCGGCGATCCACTCGGCGACGTGGTCGAGGAAGTACCGGTCGTGAGTGATGGCGATGACCGCGCCCTTATAGGCCTGGAGATGCTGCTCCAGCCAGAGCACGCTCTCCGCGTCGAGGTGGTTGGTGGGCTCGTCGAGCAGCAGCAGATCGGGCTTCTGCAGAAGCAGCTTGGCGAGTGCGACCCGTCGCTTCTCGCCTCCGGAGAGCGGGGCGATCGCCGCGTCCCCGGGGGGCGTGCGAAGGGCGTCCATGGCCTGCTCGAGCTGCGAGTCGAGGTCCCAGCCGTCCGCAGCGTCGATCTCCTCCTGCAGGGTTCCCATCTCGGCGAGGAGCGAGTCGAAGTCGGCATCGGGATCTGCCATCAGCATCGAGATCTCGTTGAACCTGTCGACCTTCGCCTTGATGGCGATACCGTCCTGGATGTTCTCGATCACCGTCTTGGTCTCGTCGAGCTCGGGCTCCTGCATCAGGATCCCGACCGAGAAACCGGGAGACAGCTTCGCCTCACCGTTGGACGGCGTGTCCATACCGGCCATGATCTTGAGGATCGTCGACTTACCAGCGCCGTTCGGGCCCACCATGCCGATCTTGGCACCGGGGAGGAAAGCCATCGTGACGTCGTCGAGGATGAGCTTGTCGCCCACCGCCTTGCGCGCACGAACCATCGAGTAGATGTACTCAGCCACCGAAAAACGCTCCTTCTGTTGGCGTCGAAGATCGACACTCCAGCCTACCGGCGATCGAGAGGGCCGCTACCGAGGGCAGACGCAACCTCTGAACACGCGGATGCGCGAACTGCCACACGCGTCGTCAAAAGGGCGAATCACCAGTCGATCGTCCTCGTCGCACCGACGAGACAACGCCCCTCGGCCAGCTGGGGCATGACGACCGTGACCGGTTCGCCCGTCGACGGACCCACCTGACCGACGAGGCACTCCGTGTCGCCCCAGCGTACGGCGAACATCAGGCTCTCGACCGGGTTGCCGACCGTCGTGACGTCCTGGGTCACCTGCATGGCGGCGCGGTCGAATCCTGCGGCCGTCAAGGCGTCGATGTATGCGCGACCCGACACCCTCTGATCGGACGCCCACACCTCACCGGTCACGGCTGCGAACAGCGGCAGATTGTCGTCCGCGGTGCCGTCCGCGACATACACGGGATCGGAGGGGGGCGTCGACGGGCTGGGGCTCGCACCGGCATCCGTCGGTTCCGGCGTGACTGAAGGCGATGAGGTCGGACCGCATGAGGTCAGCAGCAGCGCCATCATCACGGCGACGCCTGTCGCGATCGCCGCGCGCGGTGCGGAGGAGTCCGGTCGTCGAGGCACGAATCGAGTCTAAGGGTGTCCTCCCCCGCACACGCACGGCGATCGCACTCATGCGCGACATGGGCGCCGACGCCGAGCGGCCACGACGCCTCAGAGAGGGCTCGTGCCTGCGGGAGACGAGTCCACGAGGTCGCCCCCATCTCCCGACAGCCCGCTGTCCGCCGCCGCCCATGACGTGTCGAGGTCCGAGATGGAGCCTTCCGCTTGCGACGGGTGCCGTGTCTCGTCCTGCGGATCCGATGTCATCGAACTCCTGGGAGAGGCATCGGCCGCCGATCGCGCACTTCGGCGATACGCCGTCGTCCCCCACCGGAGGTCGTGGCCGATCGCGTCGGCATCTATGTCGACGCTCGTGCCCTGCTTGCCGTTGTTCTCCCATGCACGGATCTTCATCCTCCCCGTCACGATCACACTGTCGCCGGAGCGCAGCGAGACCTTCGCGTGCTCCCCCAGCTGACGGAAAGCCGCGACCGAGTACCAGTTCGTCATCGCATCGACCCACGTCTGCGTCGCATCATCGAATCGCCGATGAGTGCTGGCGAGTCGGAAGTTGGTCACGGGAACTCCACTGGTCGTTCGCCCTTGGGTGGGATCGGTGGCGACGTTGCCCACGATGGTCACTGTGTCATGCATGTTCTCTCCTCTGTTCCCGGAGCGTGCGTCCGGACAACCTCAGAATGGGGCGTGTCACGACCTCGGCGATGCCGAGAACACGGGCACCCTGAACAACCCGACTCGGGGTCCGAATGTGCAGAGCGACTGCGTCTCGGGCACTGCGCAGTCCCAGGCCGCGAATGTCGGTGGTCGGTCATACGTTCGAATCAGGAAAGGAGATTCGATGTCTGCAACCCTGATCACTTCCGTACCCGAGGTTCCCTACGCCACACCGAGGCTGACGGCCAAGAAGGAGCACCTCGTGCGCGCCTCCGCTCGCCTCTGGCGGGTTCAGGACGCGAAGGAGCGGGTCCTCGGACACCTGCGCCTCATGCCCGATCCTCTCGGGGTGCGTTACCGGGCTGAACGCCTCCATCTCGCCACGGCATCGTTCCGACTCGTCGGCGACTTCTGGAGCGCAGATGATGCGGTGGCCGCGTTGCGCAACGGATGACCGCACTGCTCGGGTGATGGTGCCCCCGGCAGGATTCGAACCTGCGACCAAGAGATTAGAAGGCTCCTGCTCTATCCCCTGAGCTACGGAGGCGCACAGATCTACCGTACCGCGCCCGACTCGGATGTCGGAGCCGTCGATAGGATAGCGAAATGGTATCTGCCTCAGAGAACGACCGCCTCGTATGGATCGATTGTGAGATGACCGGTCTCGATCTGGCCGTCGACGAGCTCGTCGAGATCGCCGTCGTCGTCACCGATTTCGAACTCCGACCGGTCGACCCCGGCTTCCAGGTCGTCATCCGTCCGAGCGATGCAGCACTCGAGAACATGAACGACTTCGTGACGAAGATGCACGAGACGTCAGGGCTGATCACGGAGATCCCCCATGGTGTCTCGCTGGCAGAGGCCGAAGCGCAGACCCTCGCATACATCAAGAGATTCGCCCCTGTCGAACGCAAGGCTCCGCTTGCGGGCAACACCATCGGCACCGACCGGATGTTCCTGGCCAAGTACATGACTCAGGTCGACCAGTGGCTGCATTACCGCAATGTCGACGTCTCGAGCATCAAAGAGCTTTCGCGGCGGTGGTACCCCCGGGTGTTCTTCCAGGCGCCGGCGAAAGACGGCGGGCACCGCGCCCTCGCCGACATCCTCGAGTCCATTCGCGAGCTCCGCTATTACCGCGAGGCGGTCTTCGTCGATGAGCCCGGCCCGTCGAGCGACGATGCTCGCGACATCGCGGCGCGCACCGTGTCAGAGTTCACCCCGAACATGTAATAGACTCGTCTGGTTGCCGATCGCGATCGGCACATGGTGGGTATAGCTCAGCTGGTAGAGCGCTGGCTTGTGGTGCCGGATGTCGCGGGTTCGAGTCCCGTTACTCACCCCAGTAGGGAGTAGGGCGGGCGGGGGATAGAACCCCCGCCGCCTACATCCCCGCCTACATCGCTTCGGATCACGCCTCAATCGAGGGAGTGATCATGGCCTCTACGGTCTCAATCTCTGAGTTCGATCAGGCAGTAGCCGCATTCAAGGCAGCATGGGAGCGCGCTGACTCCGCAGGCCTTTCGGGGCATCGCGTCGAGAACGGCATCCAAGAGCTGATCAATCTTGGCTGGCGACCAAGGCCGTCCGCAGGCATCCTTCTGGATGTCGGTGAAGACGAATGAACGATGCAGCGTCGCGCGCCCTAGCGGATGAAATCCGCGAATGGGGGGCGTGCATACCGAACGGCAAGTCCGCAGATCCGGCCTCTGCTCCCGTCAAGGTTGCAGTGTCCGACCCCCAGTGTAGGAACACGCCGACCACCCTTGATCCTCAGCCGTACGTGTTCGTGTCCGATCAGGTTTTCGGGGTTCGCTCAGCAGTGGACAAAGGGTTTCACGCAATCAGTGGCGCGTACTACGCCTTCCAGCCTCGACGCGAGTTCGAGCAGGATCGTTCGCGATACGAGCAGGCTGATGCAAACGGTTCGCACCAGAACTGCCCCGGAGCTTCCGGCTCCATGGCAGACCCGATCCGCTGCATCTGCGGAGATCCAGTGTCCGACCCCCGGCGTAGGAATGGGGAGTGACCATGACTGAGCCATCCCCGCAGGCCGACGACGCTGAGGCTGTGATCGATCGCATCTGGCAGGCGCTCGACAGTTCCGACAATCCGAACATCTGCGTCATGCGCGCGTGTCGGGTATTGACGGAGCATTTCGCCCAGCGTCGAGTCGGTGAGCAAGTAGCTCGCAATGCGGAGCGCCTCGAAGCCAGCCACTCAGGAGCCACAGAAAAGTCACGCCGCGACCTCGCCCAACGAGAGCAATTCCTCCACGAAAGGGCGTTGGGCAAGCATGGCTAGCATCTCGGATCGAAAGCTGAAATCGGGCGAGATCCGGTGGCGCGTGCAGGTGCGCCACAAGGGGCGCATGAAGCAGACAACGTTCCTGGAACACAAGGGCGCCGAGGATTACAAGAGGCTCGTTGAACGCGTCGGATGGGAAGCGGCCGAGCAGGTCCGACTCTCGCGCCTAGATCGCATCGCTGGCACGCCGACACTGCGCGAGTACACACACCGCTACCTCTCCCCCGACAGCGGACTGCTGACTGGCGTGGAGAAGGGGACGCGCGAGGGCTACGAGGCTGAGGCTGAGCGGTCATGGCTGCAGATGCTCGGCGACATACCGATCGATCTCATCACTAAACCTGACGTCGGCTCATGGTTGGCGTGGCAGGAGAAGCAACCTGTCTGGCGTGACCGACACAAGCCCAAAGCCGAGCAGAAGCACCTGTCATCCAAGACGATCAAGAACTACCACGCGCTACTGTCCGCCGTGCTCAAGTCTGCGGTCGACGAAGGATTCCGCAAGGACAACCCCGCATTCAAGATGCGGATCACGCGCGGCACGAAGCGCGAGAACGTGTTCCTCACGCCTACCGAGTTCTCGACACTGCTTCACTTCATCCCCGAACGGTACCGACGCATGATCCTGTTCCTAGCCGGCACGGGGCTCAGGTGGGGTGAGATGAGCGCTCTGACGTGGGGTGACGTGAATCTGTACGGATCTCCCCCAACGGTGCGCGTGACGCGCGCGTGGAAGAAATCGAAGGGTGGGCCACTACTCAGCTATCCGAAGTCGTCCAAGTCGCGGCGCTCCGTATCGCTGTTCCCGGATCTCGTCGCAATCATGGGTGAACCTGGCGCATCGGACGAATGGGTGTTCACCGCGCCCCAGGGTGGCCACATGTGGCACGGTGCGTTCTACTCACGCATCTGGCGCACTGCTGTGATCAAGGCGTCCGACCCGGAAGCTTGCCGTGCGGTGGGTCTCGAGCCGCTGCGGCGCGAACCTACCGTTCACGACCTCAGGCACACGCACGCCTCCTGGCTGATCGCTCAGGGCATTCCTCTCCCCTACATTCAGGCGCGCATGGGTCACGAGTCTGTGACGACGACGGTGGGCGTGTACGGGCACCTCGTGGCGGATGCTCACGACCAGATGGCTAGTGCGATCGCTCTCACTCTGTCGGGCGTACAGTCACCGCTTTCGCTAACTCAACACGCCGATTCGTAAAGCTGACTTGACATGTCAGTAATTACGGACACATAATGGTCACATGAGCAACCACAACGACTCGGGCCGGCGGGTAGTGATGATCGCCAGAAGATACTTCGGGGTCAACGGTGACCCCGCCAACGGCAAGAAGCGCAACAACCGCTGAACCGAGACGATGAAGTCTCCCGTAAACGCAGAAGAAGCCCCCGCCATCAGGCGGGGGCTTCCCTGGTTTCATGAAGCGATCCTTCGCTCACGTTCGCGGGCTCGCTTGTATGCCCGCTCTCGAACTACCCTCGCGGTGAATGGGTCAGCAGCGATCCCGTCAACCGATTCGGCAGCCCTCGCGAGCAGCACGTAGTACCGGATCTCACTGATGCCGAGTTCGTGTCGGATGCGTGCGTGCTTGTCGGGTGTGGCGTGTGGGTGGCGTCGTTCGAAGTCGAGTAGTTGTGCGGGTGTCATGGGGTTCATGTTCCTCGCGGGGTCGGACATTCAGGGCTTCCGGGCGTAGGTACACCGTGGTAAGGTGTAGGTACACCGACCGAACGTCGGAAGGTGCTGGGAAGATGAGGACATGGGAAGACTGCATTGGCCAAGCGATGACATCGAACCCGAGAACGTCTCGCACATTCGGCCTCGACGCGGCGGAAAGAACACTACGGTCAAAAAATTGCGAGCAGAGGGAAGCGGCATGATGGGAAAGTACGTGGAGTCGGGTGAGGTAGACGGATACCTCTGGGAGCTTTCCATCCACGACGGAGTTTTCGCCGTCCGCAGCGTCCCCAGATTTGAGGTTGGCGATACGGCTCGGCTTACGGGAGATGCTTGGGGTGAGATCGAAGCGAAGTCACCGATCGCCTTCGAGCGCATCCCCCAGGTCGGAGAAGAACACGTCATCTTGGGGTTCTCGCCTATCGGTGCTTACTTCGACGCATACGGTGAGCGTTGGGCCGTCAACTGGACATACACCGCAGAGAAGGTGGGCATGGTCGATCTGATCGGACGGTCGAGCCTCGGTGCGCCCGAAGCCCAAGCGCTTCGCAAGACCGTAAGTGACGAGAAGGCCGCGGCCCTGGTCGCAGAAGCGCATCGCCGTTCCGGACGCGGTGATGGTGCATGATGGGTAGCGTGCCGAACCAGCCCAAGACGACCCTCCGAAACGTGCGTGTCGATGACCAGCTCTGGGGTGACGCGAAGATCGTTGCCGCACAGAACGACACGAACGTTTCCGAGGTCGTGCGTCAGGCACTCTGGAAGTTCATCTTGGAGAACGATCACGGCCCGGAGCACACGGCCACATACCGGGCGGGCTGAGATGTCAACGGTCAAGGAACTCATCGAACAGCTCTCAAAGCTCGACCCGGATCTTCACGTCTACTACGACGACGCGAGCTACGGCATGAGCGAGATCGAATCGTCCGAGGTGAAAGAGATCTACGCCCACGAACTCGACGCGCATGAAATGTCGCGAAACAGGTACACGACGAACCCTGCACCTGTGGTCGCGGAGTTCGCGCCTCTCCCCTGACACGCTCCTGAGCATCCACTTGGGCGCGATCATTGATCGAGACTGCGGGTGATCGTGTGGAGGTGCTGCAGGAAGCGGTGGGTACGTGGATCGGGTTCTACGAGGACGACTATGTGCGGACTCTCTGCGATGCGTTGCGTGCGATCCCTGGAATTGATGCGTGGATCGTGGAGGGTGCACGTCGTCGGGCGATACCAGATCACCGCACACCATCCGCACGTGAGGGTGTGAGTTGGCCGCGGCGTGAATGAGGGCGACGCATGTATCGCTAGGCTGTGCGGCGTGGGCAACTCAATCGATGACATCCTCGAGCAGATGCGAGAGAGCCCCGAAAACGTGCGGTTCACAGACCTACACAAGGTATGTGTGGAATACTTTGGTGATCCCCGCAGATCCGGCGGCAGCCACGTGATCTTCAAAACGCCCTGGTTGGGCGACCCTCGGATCAACATCCAGAAACAAAACGGGCAAGCCAAGCGTTACCAGGTCTTGCAAGTCCTCGCCGCAGTTGACAAGCTGAACCTAGGGGGCACGGAGAAATGAACTACAAGGCAAACGACTACGACATCCTCGTCGGTCGCGACCGCACCACTGGTGAGTACGTCGCGATCGTTCGCGAGTTCCCATCGCTGAGCTGGGTCTCGGAGTACAACCGATCCCTCGCCGCTCAGGGCATGCGAAACCTACTTCTTGAGGTACTCGCCGATATGAAGGAAGACGGCGAGACGCCGCCTACTCCTCTCGGCTTTGCCTCGAAGACCGAATCCACTACTTCATTGCGGGAACTCGCCAGCATCTGAAGTTGAACCGCGAATAGCCCCCACCCCGTCGAGTAGACAGGGTGGGGGCTTCGTTCAGTGATCGCGGGGTTCACAGACCCTTGCGTGCAGCAGCGGCGTTGATGTCGTTCTCGCGCTCCTGAGGGGTGAGGGTGGCGAGGGATGCCAGCACGTCATCACGAGACGTCACCTCGTAGGCGGGTGTCTTCGCGAGTCCGAGAAGCCACCCGAACTTCGGAGACACGTAGAGCTCGAACAGACGCACAGCCAGGTAGTACAGGCCAGCGAACGCAGCACCGATGACGAGGGTAAGCGAGGTCTCAAACTCCGGGTCGAGTTTGATACCCGACGTGGTGAACCATCCGAGGACAGCACCGACAATGATCGGGGTGAAGGTTCGCACGAGCGAATCAAACAGGGTCTTCATGGGATCTCCTTAGAGGTTTCGGATGCGGCGCTCTTGCGGGAGCTGCACGCGTCGCTGGTATATGAGGACGACCCAGGCGAGGCCGACCAAAAGTGTGTAGAGGCCGAACGCAACCCATTCACGTCCGGGGAAGTCGCCGATGAACCGCACGAGAGCGATGAACGCGACGACCAGGATCAGAGCCGCTTTCTGTGCGACGAGGATGCGCATCACAGGCGCGATCTCCCGCCACTTCAGCCGACGCCGTGCATGCTTCGTGCCGTGCTTCGCGGTGGTCAGTTGATAGAAGACGAACAAGCTCAGTGGGATCACCCACGAGAACAAGACGAACAGGATCACATCGTCGATGAGCATCACGCCCCCTTAATTCCGGCCATGACGCGCTCACCGATGTGATTCACGTACCCGTGCTGTTGAATCCGTCCGACCAGCTGTGCGATCTCGTCAGTGCGAGCGTGAGCATCAGCCAACGACTTGTCAGCCGCTGCGTTCGCACGTGACGCCTCAGCCTTGTCGCCGGCGCCTACGAGTTTCCGTAGTTTCTTCCACATCATTTGGCTCACCCCCCGCAGTGGGTAGAGAATCCAGGACGCGCGCCGTGACCACGCCTGTCGATACCAGCGCGCTGATCTGCTGACGCATCACGTCCCCGGCCGCACGTTCCTTGAGGTACGCGTCGCGCCACTCGTCGACCGCCGACTTGGGTCGCAACCTGCCGAGCAGAATCATGACCACGACGATGGTCAGAAGCGCGGTCGCTCCGATGTCACGGATCGTTGCGTTGGCGAAGAGAGATACAACGTCCATGCGCACCTCCCAACGCTCGCCGCCGACTAGCCGTCACTTCTTGGTTCGCTGCTCGTTGGCGATCGCGTTCGTCGATGCCATGTAGCCGTCAGCCCGATACGACACAGCAGGCTTGACCGGCTGGCCGTCCGCAGTCTGCGCCGGGATCTTGTGCGACCAGACAGACTCAGCAGTCCCCCGGCACATCTGACGCCACACAGTCTTCGCAACCTCGAAGTCGGGCGCGCTCAGCTTGGGGATCTTGTCGTCAGTGCCACCCTTCCCGCCGAAGAAGACCTTCGAGATGATGCCTCGAGAGTTCGGCGCCTTCCACGTCTCGTACTGCTCGAATGTGCCATCGTTGCGAGCAATCCAGAGGGTGCTATCAACGTCGATGATCGGGTTCGCCATAGCGTCCTCCAAGAGTTGTTCGATGTCGGGGGTACTGGAACCGCCAGCAGATGCGGCACTGCCTCCGATGGGCTTGCCATAGTTCTGGTCACGGTTTCGGAGCCACTCGAAGTGGTGGTTCTCGTTCGGTACGTGGAGCCGGTTTCGAATGAACCCGTTCTCCGCGAGAATCTCGACGATGCGGGGGATGCGCCAGTCGTCCGAGTCGAGTGCGACCCCCGCGACATGGAACGACTCGGATGGGTGCACAGCCTTGCTGTGTCCGGGATATGGCCCCTTACCCGCGACGTACCTGCCCCAGTTGATGAACATGACCATCTGGTCTGCCCATGACCGGTACGTGGAGTTCACGTCGATGCCGCGGCCGAACTCGGTACGAACCTGCGCATCTGCGCGTCGGAATGCCGCCGCCGCATCGGGGATGAACTGCACGCCCGGACGGACTGTATCGATGACCAAGCCGCCCATCACTCCATCCCATCGCTTTCGTCATCCGGGGATTCCAGCCACGCGAGCAACGCATCCGCATCCGCAAACTCGCGAATCCGGGACTCATCGATCCCCGCTCCCAGCGTGGGGATCGTCGGCATGGTATCGCCACAGTCGACGCCGTGGATCATCGGCATGCCTGAACCGTTCGGCCATACAGTCATGAGTTCCCCTTGCCGCGCATCAGTTTCTCAACCGTGATCTCGCTGGCTCGGATCTTGTCCGCGGTGATGAACCCTGGAAGGATTCTCGGCGCCTCGATGTTGTTCGTCGCGATCATCTCCGACGTGATTGCGTTGGCGAGTATCTTCCTCGCTTCAATGAAGTCATCCGACATGGGGGTCTCCTTAACGACGAAACCCCCACCGGTCAGTGAGGGGAATGAGGCGGCCCCGCCCACATGGGCGGGGCCGTTAGGTCAGTCCGCGTCACCCTCAGGCGACGGGGCAACCTCAGAAGCAGCGGCCTGCAGTCGCGCGACCTCGGCAGACAACTTCTCGATCTCCACTTCGTGGGTGGCCATCGCGACGGCCTCATTCCACATGCGGATAGCAATCTTCTGTGTAACGGGATCGATCATGCTTCGATACTCATTTCCTTGTCGGGTTCGGTCGGCACCGAGGGGGCAACCGATGTTGATTCGATCGGGAACGCGAGAACATCCCGACCATCGACGATCTGCACACGCCGGGCTTTCACACCCCAACTGAACAGAGCGCCCGCTGTGCCGTGAACGATGAACTTTCCGTCCGTGATCGGCTCGTACCACAGCCCCGCATCCGGTGACCCCGCAGTGAGGATTGCCACACGGTGATCCTCTGCCGTGAGCGCTTCGAAGTACGAGGGCAGGGTGACCGTCTTGAAGCCCTGTGCGGGCATCTCAACCAGCCCATCCGACCAGTACTCGACCCCGTTGTAAGGGGACTCTGTGGACGCGTGAGTGAGAGTCATGCCCGGTTTGGTCGGGTGATCCATCGCGAAGCTCTTACTGCCGGTGACGGTCTGCGATCCGTAGATCCTCACGCCGTTACCAACGAACTCCGTGTACCCGTCAGTGGCGAGAGTGAGACGGTGACCCGTGGAGCGTTCCCAGAAGGTCGTTGTGTTCTCGTCACCCCTGATGCGGGGGTACGCTGCCGCACCCTCGAACCCGGATCGACCGAGCATCCACGACACCGTGGCGCTGCGCTCGTTGAGCTGCAGCGTCGTGTAGATCGGGCTCGCCGTGTTGTTGTTGCCTCCATACAGAAGCAGGCTCTGCCCGTTCGGGTCGCTCTGGATCGACGCGGGACGGATCGTGCCACCCTCTGCGGCCCCGTAGAACCAGATGAGTCCACGCGTGTCATTGCTGTTGATCTCCACGCGCGGCCCACTGATCCTGTTGCGGATCGTGCCCGTGATCGTGACGTCTCCGGTGCTGGAGACCATCTCGACTGTCTTTTGACCCGACGAGTTGTACGCGTTCAGTCCCGCCGACGTGATCTCGATGCCACGACTAGGGGTCGCCGTCGTCTGGAACTTCGCACCTGTGATGGTGTGCTTCGACGTGATCGCATTCGCCGTGAGCTTGTTCGCATCAACCGCGTCAACCGCCAGCTTTGCCGTGGTCACCGCCAACGCGTCGAGCTTCACCGTAGTGATGGCGCCGGCGTCGATCTTGTCGGCCTTGACCGCATTCGCAGCGAGCTTGTCCGTCTCAACAGAGTTCGTCGCCAGCTTCGGCGCGATGATCGCCCCATCGACGATCAGTTCGCCAGCGTTCATGCGACGGATGATGATGTCATCAAGTCGCACATCGCCCGCAGTGTGATCGCCACGAACGTCGAAGAACATCCTCGTTGACGCCCCAGCTGGGACCGTGAAGATGGTCTTCAGCTCCGTCCACGTGTTTGTGGTCGGAATGTCCGCAACGCCGTAAGGGATAGCGCCGATCAGGCCCAAGCCGGGGATTCGGACAGATAGCTTCGAGTCGGCGGAGGTGCCGTTGTACGTACCAGACCTACGCGCCCACAGAGTGGCGTAGTACTGCTCGCCACCCTGTACGTCGTAATATCCGGTTGCTGCGATCCGCGTCGTTGCCCCCGCTGCGATGCGCAACGAACGCAGCCCCGTGTGGAACGTGTCGCCCGCCGTCGTGAACCCGGTCGTGAGCACGAACGGGATCTTCGCGTCATCCTCGAAATCGGAACCGTTCACAAGGTTCGTGAAGTCGCCGATAGCGATCTTGCTGGCCGTGATCGTGTTCGACTGGATACGCGCGGCATCCAGGAACCCGAGCGTGATCTTCGCCGCGCTGATGTTGCCGAGCGTTGCGTCCGCGAGAACCCGAGGCAACCATGCTGACCCCGACCACTCCCACATGCCAATGACATTGTTGGAGCCGTCACGCTGGTACCACATGGCCCCAACAGGCTTACCCGAACCATCGCCAACCACGGGTGCATTCACGCTCCACGTGACCGTGCCGCCAATACTGGACACCACATCCTGAGACACGATCTCCGTGATCGCATCCATCGCCTCGTCAGTGATGTCAGTAGACACCACGGACTGGGTCGTCACCGAGATACGGGTGGATGCGGCGGACTCGTTGCCCGACTTGTCCACGGCCGTCACAAAGAACCAGCGCGCCTGATCGTATGGTTGCTGCGGTGCGACGAACGTGTCGTTGCCGCGCACCTCGCCAACCTTGGAACCAGTGCCCAGCGCCGTCGTCGACATCCACACGTTGAAGTGGGCGAAGTCGATCGGCTGAGCCGCGCCCGTTGCCGTCAGCCCGTTGTGCGTGATCAGCACCTGGCCGAGACGGGAAGTGCCGACGGGCGGTGCGGGAACGGGCGGTGCGGTCGTGTCGTTCGCGAGTACGAGGCTGAACACCGGGGAGAACGCACTGATCACGTTCTCGTCCGCGTACGCGCGCACCTTGAACGACCACGACTCGCCACCAAGCAGGCCCGTGTACGTCATCGACGGCGGTTCCACCTCAGTGCGCGCCAGACGCGTCCACGACTCCCCCGACGAATTCTTCTTCGCCCAGAGCTCGTACCACTTGATCTTGACCGTGCCGCCCATCACGTCAGTGGTGACCGTGCTGCACGTCGCCGTCACCGAGGCATACGAGGTGCCAACGGCGTCGAAGTATGCCGCGGAGGTGACCATGAGACCGGACGGGGCAATCGGGTCAGGGCGCTTCACACCCGGCTTGAAAGGGACGCCCGCCCCACTGCCACCGATGATTCCGCCCGTGGTGGTGGAGCCGACACGCTTGGCAAGCTTCGCCTGCAAGCCGACGAGCTTCGAACCGACAATCGCACGCGCCGACACCACGCCGTCACGCTTCGACACCTGAATGCCGACCACACGCTGCGACAGCTTCCCCACCTTGCGGCGAGCAATCACCAGGTCGCCCACAGTGAAGTCCGCCCAAGGAGCAGGCCCACCCACAGCCGGCGTCCAATCGAACGACAGCTCGAGCTTCTTCGCCCGGTTCTCCTTCATCACAGGCTGAGCCATCCGCACAGCAGTGGCCGAATCGCTCACGCCCGACATCGAGATCGACGTTTCCAGGGAACCGAAACGAGTGTCCGCCCCAGCGTTGTACGCGTGAGTGGCGTTCGCCTTGTCAGGGATCAGAACGATCGTTGAGAACGTCCCCTTGAAGTCCGTCTTCGCAGGCGCCGAATCGAACCCAGGCCCACCGAGTGCCACCTTGCTCGTCAGGTCAGCGCCCGTACCCAGGCGGGCGAGCATGAGAGTTGTCCCCTCGGCCCACCACTCGAAGTGCCCCTGCTCAATCCATGTCTGGAAAAGGGCAGAGTACGGCCTCCACAGGTCGACTTCCATCTTGATCTGGTCATCAGCCGTCCACGCCTGACCCAACGAATCGGCGGTGTCGGTGAATGCTGTCGTAAGCATCGGCGCCCAGCCGCGCACAACACCCGCAGTTGTCCCCTTAGCTTCGGCGACAAGCTGACGCACCAGACGACCCGGCGTCATGTCGTACGTACGGTTATTGCCGTCGCTGTCGGTGTTCCACCAGTGCAGTGCGTTCGACAGCAACCAGCCCACGTACGACTGAGCCGTGAACTTCATCACGTCCGTCTGATCAGCGGCATCCTCAGCATCAGCGAGCACCACGTACAGGTTGTTGCGCGGCGTCGACCACGACGAACCCGTGGTGTACTCGAGACCCACCACGAACGGAGCTTCCATGCGCTCCGCAATATGAGCCGACATGGAGAACGTCAGCGTCGAAGTGGCAGACTCCGCATCTGTGCTGTCAATCTCCAGCGTCGGGATGACACGGCCACGAACACCAGCAGGGGTGTACTCGCGAAGGCGAATATCGAACATGGAACCCCCAAGGCTCAGAGCAGATACGCGGCTTTCCCGCGAATATCGATCGACGCACCACTACGAGTCGCAGTGGACACGGCGACTTGACCGAACCGGACGGCAGGGTTGCCAGGCGTGATGATGGGAGTGATCTCGAACACGCCTCGAGGCCCGCCAAAATCGACCTGTCCCGACACATCCGTACCCCCCGACCATGCGGCCGAAGTTGTGATGAATGCTTTGCCCGTCGCGGAATCGAAGCGGACCCACTGGCCAGCCGTCACGTTCGGGAGAGTCACCCATGCGCCAGAAGAATCCGTCACACGAATCGCAGTCGCCGCGCCCTGTACTCGGATCACCGCATCCGCAACCGGCGCCGAGATGTTCCCGAATACCGACACGGGGACTGAAGCAGCACCCAGCGGCTCGCTTGTGGTCGTCGTCGTAACGTCACGCCAGAAGGCGCCAGGAAGTCGCAGAGACAAAGACACCGACGTGCGAGGGGTGGCGGTCTCCATATCCTCCGCCGGCGTGGCAACGGTCTCGTATGCGGCTTCCCGCGAACCCTCCGCGATCACACCCGAATCCCCCACCAGTGCCAACAACGCTTCCAAGAACCCAGTCGGCGTCTCCACCTCAACGCTCAGCATCGAAGCATCAACCGTCGCACCCAGACCAGCCACCACACCATCACGCCCGGACGCCCGCAAACTCGCACGATCCCGCGACAACTGCGACCGACGCCGCGTATCACTCATCACCCGCCAGTCATACGTGTTGTTATCCAAACTCACGCCGTTCACAGTGAACACACCGGCCCCCTAAAGATCGAAACCGATAACCTGCGCGGCTTCCCAGTCCGAGGACTTGCCGTCTCGGTACACCGGGTTGTGGACGTGGTAGTTCGGACGATCGAGCGAACCGCGAAGAGCACGCACCTCAGAGATGAGAGTCGTAGCCAACGCGGTGTCCCCCGCCGAACCAGATGGCCTCCCGCTCGCAGACATCCATGCGCCGGTTGAACCGCTTCGGAGGGCGGATCGGTACTGTTCAATCTCCCGATGCCCACCAGCAGCGTCTACCTCGGCAGCGGTAAGCACATGCTCACCGGGGGCGAGCATGCGCAGTTCCGAGTCGACGCCCTTGGTTCCGCGCCCGACGACAGGTCCACCCATCGCCTGACCCGGAGGCTTCAGCACGGTACCTACGCCGACTGTCGTCGTCTGGATGGTGATGTTCTTGAACGCGGGCAAACGGTTGAAGCTATTGATCAGATCGAGGATCTTGTTCTGAGCCTGCGCCGTCTCCACAAGCATCTGCGTCGAGTGAGCATCCGGTGTCGCAAAGATCTGATCCGCCAGCTTCACAACTTCATCCCTGTTGTAACCAGCACCGACAGCAGAATCGATAAAGGCTTGACGCTGAGAAGCCAATGTTCCGAGGTACTTCTGAGTTGCCTCATCAGCACTCATCGTCTTCAGATCGTTCTCATAGGTAGCGGCAGCAGCTTCCTGCGCCTTACCCGCGACATCAGCCAGGGACGCCGCATTGGCTGCACCCGAAGCCGTGGCCTGATCCAGAGAGAGAATGAAACCGTCAAGAGTCCCGTTCGCCTCTTCGAACTCGTCCCTCTGTCGCTGCACCTCCTCAGAGATGCCAGCCAGCGCGGTCAACCAGTTCGAGTTCGCAGTCACAGCATCCTGAGCGACACCATTCGCCTCGTTGATCTGATCGATCAGGTCGGACAGATCCGAAGTGAGATCGGCGACAACTTCGGCCTGCTCCATGTAGGCTTCCGCAGCCGTCTGCGCGGATTCTGCCGAGTCCTCCATCGCGAAAGCGAGGAGAGCCGTCATGTCGATCTGGCCATCCTTGGTGGTGACATCACGATCCTGAGCGTCCGCCAGCTTCACGAGCTCGTCGCGGTACGGCTTCATGGCGTTCAGGAGGTCGATCTGCTCGGACTGAGACAGCTCCATCTCTTCAGACAGCATGCGGAACGACCGGGCAGCAGCCGGGGCATCCGTCTGAGCGAGCTTCGCCATCTCCTCGCCCATCGTGGTGAGGACGGCCGAAAGCTGACTCGTCTCGCCACGCAGGCCTCGAAGGAAGTCGTTGTTCGCGATGATGTCCAGGTTTTCCTTGAACGCCTTCGCCGTCGACACTGCTTCGTCGAGACGCGACAGGAACGGCACGGCAGAGTCACCCGCGTCGAACAGCTCGGCCACCGACGTCGCGTTCTTCAGGACGTTCTGGAACACCTCAGTCGACGTGCGCAACTTCTCCTGCGCAACCGAGAGGCCCACGACTGCGGTTGTGGCCGCGATCATTGCGATGCCATACGGCCCCGTCAGGAACTGCCACATCGACGACAGTGCCGCCTTAGACGAGGCGCCAGAGATGTTCAGTGTCTCCAGGGCTACCTTGAGTTCCACGATCTTCGGAACCGCCAGCAGCGCCCCGCCGCCAAGCAGGGCCATAGCGCCCACCGAAGAAGTGAGTACAGCGACGACACCCTTCACAGGGTCGGGCAGATCCGTCATGAATCCCGCGAACGCAGCAACAGCATCCGAAGCCCCAGCCACAGCAGGAAGGAACACCTGACCGAAGTCAATGGCCGCATCACGTACCGCGTTGCCCGCGATCTGAATCTTCGCCTCAGTCGTCTCGTACCGCTTCGCGGCCTCCTCGGCCAGCGCAGAGTTCTCATCCCACGCCGCCGAACCAAGCTCAAGCGACTCACGCAGAAGATCGCCCGAGTTCGCCATACCCAACAGCGCCTGCGACACCCGGATGTCAGACTGACCCAGGTTCGACAGGGTCTGGAAGACGTCGCCACCAGACGCGTCGATCCGGCCCAAGCCCTCGACGAAAGTCGCGATAGCGTCAGCCGGCGCTTCCTTGAACGCCACCTGGAAGTCCGCCGACGACATGCCCGCAACCTTCGCGAACTCGTCGAGCTTCTCCCCACCAATAGACACCGACATCGCGATGTCCGTCATGATCCGCGAAATGGCAGACCCACCAGCCTCCGCCTCGATGCCCACGGACGCCAGAGCGTTCGCAAACCCGAGAACCTGAGGCTCCGTCAGCCCGACAATCCTTCCGGCGCCAGCGATACGCTGAGCCATCTGAATGATGTCACGCTCGGTCGAAGCGCCATCGTTACCCAGAGCTACGAGAGCAGACCCGAGGTTGTCAACATCATCCGGCGCCGTCTGCATCACGTTCATCAGCTGAGCGATCGACGTAGCAGCTTCGTCCGCAGAGAGGTTCGTTGTCTCCGACAGGTCGATCATCGTCTTCGTGAAGTCGACGACATCCCCACGAGCGACACCGAGCTGACCGGCAGCCTCGGCAACCGCTGCGATCTCCTGGTGCGTTGCGGGAAGCGTCTGAGCAAGCGACCGCAGACCGTCTTCGAGCTCGGCCATCTGCTGCTCGTTGCCGTCAACCGTCTTGGTGACGCCCGCCCATGCAGACTCCCAATCGAGGGCAGCCTTGACCGAAAGCGCAGTGACAGCGGTGATCGCAGAACCCGTGAGAACAAGTCCCTGCCCCAGCCGCTCGAAGGCCTGCTTCTTCTGCTCGAGCTTCTCCGCCTCGGTTCCCACCGTGCGAGTGGCGCGGGCCGCGTCGAGCATGGACTTCTCGTAGTCCGACACTTCAGCCGAAAGGCGAACCTTGACAACTCGCACTTGGCACCTCCGATGTCGCCGAAAACCCGTAAGATCCGGGCATGCGGAAGAAACTGATCGCGCTACTAGGCGCAGGGATATTGCTCACGGGGTGCAGCACGGCAACGCCGAGCCAGGAAACGCCCGCGCCCACGACCTCCGCCCCCGAAGAGGCGGCTAGCGCGTGGGACGGGATGACGTTCTGTGAGACATTCGAAGATCAGCGCGAGGCCTATCAAGGCGCACTAGACAACGCACCGCAGGCCACTTCGAGAACGACTTGCCCTCGGAGTCCTCGCGGATCATGTCATCCACTGATTCGCCATCGACCAGCGCCACGTTCGGGTAATCAGACACCAACGCGTCGATGTTGTAGCCGACGTTCAGGTCGCGCAAGACATCCGAGCGCGGCGGATGCTTCAGCGAGAGATCTCGCCAGTCCGCGCCCGAAACGGGCAGGAAGCGAACACCGATCTGCTGGCCCGCCAGCACAACTGGCACCAGCTCGGGTTCCGCGTTATCCACCATCTCCTGCGCCTTCACGAGCAACGCGTCAAGATCCAGAGTCACTTCTCACCTCTCACCTTCCTCACCAAAGGAAGCCGCGGGCGGGGTTGGTGAGGGAACCCCGCCCGCGGTGGAATCAAGCGACCAGCGTCGCCTTCCGCTGCGTGACAGACGTGATGTAGGCGGTCTGCGAAACCGTGTCCACGCCGTTCTCCACGGGCGCGTCCGGGCGCTGAGCGCCGGCAGTGAACGTGATCACGTCGACCTTGTCGCCAACAGTCCAGTCGGTCGCGTTGTCCGTACCGCGGCGAACCACAAAGAACCCCGACGTGCCTTCAGTGAGAATCGTGGCCGCAGCGTTTGCGTCCGCCGAATCCACGTACTTCAGCTCGAGGGTTTCCTTCTTCTTTCCGGGACGAGATAGATCCTGAATCAGCGTCAGGCGGGGGTCGGCAACCTCGGCCTGCGTGGTCGTCCAGTTGAAACCATCTGCGGTGAACGAGTACGTCAGGTTCTTTGAGCTCGCGCCCTTGACGATCGCCGCCGACAGCGGGTTACCGGCCGGAACGTAGGCGATCTTCCATTTGCCATCGCTCTGGGAGCTGGCGGGGATAGCGTCGATCGGGGGCATAATGTCTCCTTCATGTTGGAACCCTGCGGAGTACCCCGAGGGCGAAGCTCACCCAGCGTGAGCCGTTTTTGGGCACAAAAAAGGGGCACCCGGATGGATGCCCCTTCGTCTGTGTCTGCTATTTAAGTTCGGATGAATCGATGGACTTCCTGTGGCCCGTACCACCTAGCCCGCTTCAACGAGTTACAACTCACGCAAGCTGGACGCAGGTTCGAAAGCGTGGTTATGCCACCGAGCGACACCGGCTTGACGTGATCTAGATTCTCGAACGGGCCGCGACACATCCAGCACTTCCCGCCGAAGTAAGCGACACGTGCTGCTAGTTGCGCTTCGGTGAACGGAATGCGCCCAGCGGCACGTAGGCGTCTGTTGCGCAGGAGATCCTGCACCCGAGCCCGGTCGGGATTCGCTCTCCGCCATTCGACGGTGCGGCGCCGAGCGCCCGCAGCATATTCAGGATCACCACGCCGAGCAGCAGAGGCGGCGTTCCGGCTCTCCTTGAACTTCTCGTGGCTACTGGCGTTTCGGGATCGTCCGACATCTCGGTTATCCAGCCACCACTGAGCTTTGTGCGTACGTATCTGGTCCCGGTTCCGCCAGTAGTACTCGCGCTGGCGCGCCTGGGCTTCTTCGCGACGGATCAAGTAGCTGTCGTGTCGACACGATTTGCAAACGGGTTCGCGCCCGGTGGCCTGATTCCGGCTGGAAACGTTGAAGCTCTCCAGCGGCTTCACCGTCGAGCATCTTGTGCAAGCCTTCTCAGTTACCGGTGGCAGCGAAACTCGGAGCTGAGCCTCAGCGGCAATCTTCGCCCCGGTCGTGCGGCGGTAGTAGTCCTGGTTGTAGTGCGCCTTGCAGAGACGCTTTGCATAGGCCGCTGCTTCGCAACCTGACTCCACACAGTGGGTAGACTTGTCCACAGCTGAATCCCCTAACGATTCGGTTAGGCCCCGGCGAGTGTTAGCGCACTCGGTTTGGGGCCGTCTTTAGTTTAACCGATACCGGGGATTTCAGACGGGCTGAGACCAGAACTGAAAACTGAGGTCCATGTAGTGCAGGTCGGTCACCGAGTCGAAACGACCACGACCCTCCTCGACACCCGGAACAAGCTGAACCGGTGTGCAGGAGCGGCCAGACACGTTCGGGGCCTTACCGATCAACGACATGACCGCATCAGCGAGCATCAGAAGCCCGTCAGCATCCACGGCAACGATCCGCACGTCATACCTGTACCGGGCGCGCGAATCGACACGCTGCAGAGCCGTCAGGCGATTGTCACCCAAATCGGCCGGCGCGTCAGGAAACAACACCACGTAGTTCGCGCGGACAGGTTGACCAGCCGCGACGCGGACGTTCGCGAAGACCTTGTTCGACAGGACTGTGACGGCCAGCATGAGCGCCTTGAACGCGAGGAAGTGAGCGAGCATCAGGCCCCCAACTTGTCGATGACCGCGTCAGTGATCGCGATCTCAAGACCACGATCCAGATCGGACTCGTTTGCCTCGAGTGCGTCACGGCCGGCATGCTGTGGCGCGGATTGAACGCCGCCGCCGCCTGCCTCAACGAAACCGAACCGCCCCTGACGTTTAGACAGGTTCGGGCCGATCTCTGCCTCGATCGCATCTCCCGGATACTTCATGTCGTAGTCGATAGATCGCGAGTAGTTCTCAAGGCCCGAAGCCGTAGCGCCCTGTTGCCAGTCGCGCTTGATCTCGACAGCCGTGTACTCGATAGCTTTCTTGATCCGCCTGTTCGCCTCCGCGGGAACATCGGACAGATCGCGAGCGAGCTCGTAGAGCTCAGAGAAGTCGTCGCTCACGACAGCTCCTTCAGTGGGTACCTGTGCGACGTGGTCTGGCCAGACTCTGGAGATCCTTCGACTGTGTAGAAGCGCCCGATGAGCAGTTCATCCGACAACGACGCCGATACTGTCACCCCATCGCCATCCTGCAGACGTGGCGAATCCGTGGGGATACTCAGGATCAGGCGCTGAGAAGCAACCGTCTGAGACGACGTGTCCGAATCGGAAACCGTCGTCGTCTCGTACTTGATCCGCCCCTTGCCTGAGTAGGTTGTCGAGACGATCTCATTGGTGGCATCACCCGAGTCGGGATCAGTACCGGACTTATACGGGCCTGACTGCACCGTTTCTGTCATGCGCCGCTCGGAGCTCTCGCGGCCGCGCTGAAGGACGCTCACAGGGGCACCCACGTGTCAGTCGACGACCAGTACCCCGGCCCCAACCCAAGAGGTCGCGTCTGTATCGTCCACGCTCCATCGGAAACGCTCGCACCTGCACCCAAAAGCGCGAGTTCGGCATCCGAGAGGTATAGCGACCCATCAGATACGGCAGAGTCACGCCGGTACTGGTAGTCGTCGATCTGTTCCGACAGAAGCCCGTCTGGGTTCTTGATGACGCGGAGGACCATCGCACACTGGATCTGTTTGACCAGCGCGAGATACGTCGGCTCACTGATCCTGTCCGCCGCGTGCGGGCGGTTCGTGACGATGAGATTCCACGCGTCCTCGAGCAGCACTTCGCCAACCTGCTGCTCGGGTTCAGTGAGGGGACGAAACGACCGTTCCATCAGATCCGTGATGGTTGCTGGACTAGCCATTCCGTCCCCTTTCCTGCTACTTCTTCGCCGTGGTCTTCGGCTTCGGCTTCTCGACTCGCATCCAGCCCGCCTTCTCGTACCGCTCGACGAGTTCCTCAGGAACATCGACGGTCGCGGTGGAGTCAGGCAGGTTCAGAGCGGTCACGCCTGGACCGCGTTGGACAGGCGCACGAAGTGTGCGATGTCACGGACGCGGAAGCCGACCTCGAACTCAGCGCGGACAGCGAACATGTTCCGCTGCCACAGGTTGATCTGCGTGCCACCGTCGTTGATGGTGGCCTGCGTGCTGATGTCGAGCTGGATGTTCTCGACGACACCGATGTGCGCGGACGTCCAGTCGCCGGCAAAGCCGAGCTGATTGTCCGTGCCCGCGGTGGCACCGTTGTAGTCCGCCAGGAACACGCCCTGCGTCTGGTAGACGGGGGCGCCGAGCAGTGCGGGAACCGCACCATCGGTCTGCACGTTGTTGATGAAGATCGGACGACCATCGGCATCCTTCGAGCCGAGAAGCAGACCGCGAGCCTGAGGGGACAGCGCCCAACCGTTGAGCGTGCCACCACCGGTCGCAACAGCCTGGTCGGCGGCCACAAGACCGTCGTAGGTGTCGCCCGCGATGCCGACCGTTGCCGCCCCTGCGAGGGTGTCGAAGTTCGATCCCGGTGCAGCCGCACCGCCGAAGATCGTCTTGTCGAGCTTCTTCGCCAGCGCCTGCGGGAGCTTGCGAACAACCTCCGCGTAAAGGCGCGCCTTGTCGCGGCGGAACTGGTTCGAGAACGGCACGATGACCGCCATCGTGTACGGGGTCATCAGCTTTGAGCTGAACGTGGGGCGATCAACCGGCTTCTCGTTGGTCTCACCAACCCACTCAGCCTCGGGCTCGCCCGTGATGATGTCGACCGAGAGTCCCGAACCGGGAAGGTCAACCCGCTGTGCGAGCTGCAGAGCGGCCGATGCGTACTCGGCACCACTCCAGATTTCTGCGGACTGCTCGGGCGTCAGAGTGATGCCCGCGGTAGTCCGATTGACGTCAATACCAGCCATGTCCCCTCCTTGGGGTGCTTAAACGCCGAGCGAGTCGAGCTGCTGCGCGAACTGATCGGCGTTGGATGATTTGCCCGCACCCTTAGGACCCTGGGAAGGGTCTGCCTTGGGGAACGGATTTGGAGTGTTGTCGGGAACGAGTTCTCGGAGTGAGGCGGCGTCCGCTTTGATCGATTCCTCGTCGTCTCCCTGCAGGCGGGCGATGAGGTTCTTAGGAAGCCCCTCGTCGATGCCTGTGTTGAGGCGAAGAATGGTCTTGTCGCGGGTTGCGAGATCCGCCGTGAGTGTCTGGTTCGCGGTTTCGAGTTCACTGATCCGGCGCGTGGCCTTCTCAATCTCCGTCGCGTCCTTCTGCTCAAGTTCGGTGATGCGTGCCTGCGCTTCGCGCGCCAGCTTCTCCGCATCGTTGGCTCGCTTGCGTTCGGCGGCAAGAGCCGCCTTGCCTGCGTCGCCGAGAGTGTTTTCAGGGTCGCCCTGAGGTTTGTCATCCGACATGTGTTATCTCCTTGAATCGCTCAAGTTGCCGACACGCATCGCACGTGCCGGGGTATGTGACCCGCGCGAGGCGGGAAGTTGTCAGCCGACGAAGATGCCCTGGGACCGGTAGAAATCGATCGCTGCGGCATGGTCGCGGGCCTGCTGTGTAGCGCGCTCTGAGATCCATCGGTTGTCGCCGAGATTGCGGATTGGTGACTCGAGGTAACCCGCATCACGCAAGAGGATGCGGCGCATCTCTGGGTCGTCAGTGAGGTCGATGATCGACTCGGGCATCAGCCGCGGCGTCCGTCCATTCAGACCCGCACGGGACCGCCCGTACGTACCGCGCTTTGTCGACCCCTCGGTGGTGACATACCCATTGATAGGCGCCCCATCCGGCTTCCGACCGATCACCTTCGGCTGAATCCGCGATGGGTTGAACGTCACCGCGCCATCCATGCGCGCCCGATTAGCTCCGCGACGCGCGTTGACAACCTTGATCGGATCGGCCCCCAGGCGGATCGACTCGGCGCCAGCCTTGGTGAAGACCCTGTCCTGCTCTGCGGTCGATAGGGAATCGAAGTAATCACCGGGTGTGTCGAACAAGCCGTTGGGTGTAGCGTCCACGACCGGAACCGTGGAGCACCGACATGCGGGGTGGCGCCGGAAGTTCGACCGGAACCGGTCAGCACCAGCGAGGATCGCACACCGAGAACACGCGCCAGGATTCACCAGACGCACGTACCTGACGTAACCCTTGCCCGTCGCCGCCGTCATGGATGCTGATCGTTCGACATCCGCAAGAGAGGTCTTCACCATCAGCGCCAGGTAGGTGCCGCCCGTCAGCATCGCGTCCGGGATCGACATGCCTGCGGCAATCGCCTGCTTCGTTGTCGTGATCGCGCCATCTAGAAGAGACGATAGGGAACGCCCTGACCCGTCAACGCCCGTGAAGGAGTCGGGAACGAGAACGTCGCCCGTCATGTCATCGGACACCGCGATCTTCGACGTCAGAGTTGCCGCCCCAACCGCATTGGCTCGAGCAGTTGAGGCCGCGACGATCGCGATGTCGCCGGATACTGCAGCCCACGACTGGTCGAGTGCGGCAGGATCAACCCGCCGCCACTTCGCCATCGCCGCGTTCGCAGCACGGTCGGAACGTCGAATCGCACGGTCCTGGGTAGCTCGAGCTTCGTCGGCGATCAGCATGTGCTACACCTCTTCGACGAACCTCTGCACCCCGGCAGTGAAGGAAGACTCGAAGTCTGCCTTGCGACGTTCCTTCATCTGCTCAATCGCGGCCGGCGTCTCACCGATACGCTCCTGAGCCGTCTCCCAGTCGACAAGGCCTACCTGGAACCGCTTCACCACCGCGTCAGTCACCTGAGCGACAGTCGGCGTTCCAGCATCGCGCCAGATCGTCTCCAGACGGGTTGCGTTGAGATCCCACGTGCCGGTGCGGAAGCGCTGCACGAACCGCATCACGGTCTCCCATGAATGACCAAAAGACGTCTGTTTGCGCTCGGCGTTCTTGATCAGACGCGTCTCGCCTGCACGCTGCCCATCGGCGGACGGCGGGTTCTCCGTGTTCAGGCCGTAGTACTCGACCGGGAGAGAACCGACACCAGATGCGAGACGCGCGTACACGTTGACGATCGTCTCGATGTTCTTCATGTCCGCTGCGTCGAACTGGAACGTCTTCGCGTCCTTGTTCGAAAGCGCCCAGACGGCACCGAAGTACGACTGCCATGCTCCGAGCTGCTCGCCGTTCTGGTCGACGAAGTCACCCTTGGTGGCACCAAGAACGCCACGCGCCGGGGCGATCATCGTCTCCTGCAGCAACTGTGCACCCGTGAGGGCACGAGAAGCAGAATCCGCAATCGGGATGATGTCTGTCATCTCCGACACGCCCTCGAGAACCGAAGTGCCCGGACGACGCGTCGCACGGTTGCGGTTCACCAGTGGAACCACCGGGACGGAGCCCAGATTGTGCACGTCGCGTTCGAACTCATCAACCCACTGCGAGCCGTTACGGACCAACCAGCGAGTGTAATTCGGCATGTACAAGGTCAGGCGCTTGTCCTGCCCCGTGCCATCCTCAGGGTCATACGACCGAAGGGCTGCAGTCACGCGATGGGTGCGAGAGTCACGCAGGGCGATCATCTCGTACGGAGACTCGACCGTGATCAGAGGATAATCCCGGTCCTTCTCGTTCGTGCCAATGCAGACATACGACCGTGAGAGAGCTAGGGCGTCGGTGTGAGCAAACGACGCCCGCTCGTCCATATTGTTGTACTGCCAGACATCCCACAGCGCCGTATCAGGCTTCCCGTCGCCAGCGCGGAACCCCTGCACATCCAGCCGGCGCTCAACCGCATCAACAGTCGTGCGTGGCCAGTTCAGAACCACCGAGAACGCTTCGAGCTCGGGCGGGATCTGCAACCCCAACTGCTCGAGCCGATGCGCACCCTCGTAGTACTCGTCGAGAGTCTGCGTGGCAACACGAGAGGACACCAGAGTGTTTCGCAGGCTTGAGATGAAGGACTCTTCTGTAGTCGTGAGAGAGCTACCCGTCAGAAGAAGGACCACACGCCCACCCCCTTACCTGAAAACAACAACCTTGGATTCGACCTGCTCGTAACCAGACGCGCGGGCATCACTTGCAGCCTCATGCGCGAGCACAGAACTCATCGCGAGGTCGATCTTCTGCGTCTCAGACGCCTTGAAGATCAGGTAGGACGGGTACGGATTGCGTGCAACCTCAACCGCATTGCGGATGTGCGTCGCAACGGTCGGGTTGCCGTCGTGGGAGAACCCGGCATCGGGTGACACCACGTCAGTCTTGAACCGTTCAAGAGCCGCATGCATCTGCTTCGGCCGATACGTCTCCCAGCGGAAGACACGTCCCTGGTATCGACCCTCGAGCTCCGAGATCTCCGACTGCCAGTACGGCGGGTCAAAGTAAGCGCGGGCAACATCGAACGTGTCGAAGAGTTCCTCGAACGCCGCCATCACCTCACCGCGAGGCACCCGACCGTCATGCTGCGCCGGGTCCCAAATCGTCAACCGCCCACCGTGATACGACGGGGTGAACTGGTAGCCGTCGAGCGTTTCCGCGCGAATGCCCGTCCAGTCGTTGACATCAGATCCATCGAAGCCCAGAACAATCGCAGTGCCAGGAGCGACGATGCGAGGCTCATGCTTGAGCGCCCACTTCTTCGCATCCATCCACGCACCGGAGCCCGCGACGATCCGATTCCCGAAGAAGCGCTCAGCATCAGCGGGGTCCTTCTCAAGAAGCTCGGCGGCTTCCGCCTCAATCGCATCGACAGACACCCACGGCGCCGCACGATAGTTGAACGCGAAGATCTTCCGACGCTCAGCCTTATTGCGGAACGACAAGTTCGCAGGCGGCTGCTGGAAGTCCTTGTTGATATCCGCGGCCTGTGACTCGTAAGTCTGCTGAGCCACCGAATCCTGTGCAGGGTCCCACGAGTTCGTCGTCTCGATCGAGCGACCACCCATGCCAGCGAGACCGCGACGCTGAGTCCGAGCGAGCTTGTGCCCGCCGTTAGACGCAACCCACAGCCCCGTCTCATCCTGAGCTGCAAACGTGATCCTCTGCCCGAGACGAGAATTCGCCTTTGACGTCACAACATCGATCCGCCCGCCACCAGGAAGGCGAATGAACTCCTCACCCGTCTTCGGGATGAGTTCAGTCAGCGGGCCTTTGTCGATCATCGGCCGCAGCGCGTCATACGTGTTGTCGGTCTGATCCTCAGACGTTGCCGTGATCTGGATCAGCGGAGTAGACCACGGACGCCCCATCGGCTCCCGCTCGTCATACTCGTACTCCCAACCGCAACCGCAACCAAAGTCCCGGCAGTCGTAGACCTCGCCACCCTGGGCGCGCTCTGTGAAAACCACCGGCCCGACACCCTCAGCGCACACGAATGCACCGATCAGCGGCGACTTGCCCCACTTCTGAGCGCGCACCAATTGCGACCGGCGAAACGTGAACGCATCAACCGGCTTCACAAGGCGCCGGCTGTCTACGTCGTCACGAATCTTGTAGTGGTTCACCACGAAAGCGAATTGCTCGGCGCCCAGCTCGAACGGACGACCGACATCGTCGCCGTCAGGAATCACGCAATGCGCTTCGATCCACGCCGCGACAACACCGAGAGTGTCAGACGCTTCCATCGACCACCTTCAGACGGTCCTTCATCGTCGGACCCTTCTTGGCTGGTTCTGCTCGCTTCTCACCAACCTCGTCAGCAGAGAACTTCCAACGCAGAGCGTTCATGCCGACAGTGGAAAGTCCGAGCTCGGCTTCCATGCGGAGAGCCGCAGTCTTGAGCCCAGCGTTGGAATCCGGGCCGACAGACTCGACATACGCGCGCACATATGCGGCGACCTGATACTTCAAGCCCAAGGCGTCCCACATCGCAGCCTGCGGCTTGCGCCACAACTCCGACCACATCGACAACTCGGCATCCTCGCGGATCTCCGTGGCGGCCTCGTCGATCTCGCGGACACGCTCCTTGTTCACCCAGTAGATGTCGTAAGAGAGAATCTTCGGCAACGGGAAGACTGGGACTGCGCCCTTGAAACCATCAGCCGGGAGACTCAGCCACTCCTTGTCATCCTTGCGGTCACGTCGCAGAGCAGACGGATCAGGCGCAGGGCCACTACGCGCTCGAGCACCACCGCTAGGCATCGCAGAACTCCGACCGGAAATGGAAAGCTGCAGTAGCTTCACTGAGCTCAATGCCGCCGCACTCGCCCTGAGTTTCTACGCGCTCAAGGATCGGCACCTCGACAGCCCAACCGTTCGCCACCACGACGCGCTCCGACCGAATAGTGTCCATAGCCAGTGCCTCAACGTGTGAACGATCAGCATCAAGGCGTGCCAGCACAACCGTGTGGAGAGTCTTCATGATTTCCGTCCTCAGCATCGCGCTGGAGCCGCATCGCACGACCCTGGGAAAATAGAACATCGATTCGAAAACTGGCCCCACCGGAGCACTTTGAACCCGACAAACCAAAAGTTGCCCTCCCAGGCGACCATGAGACGTTGGGGCTGAGGGCGGGGTGCCACCCCGTCAGAGTCGCGAGGTTCGAACGGATGTTCGGTTCGCGTTCCATCCTCCGGGTGAGGTGCGTGCAGTGTGTCGGTTGTGGCACGGATCACAGAGCCCGCGTCCGTACTGTGGGTCGTCGGGGTCTAGGTGTAACTCGACCAGTTCCCTGCGTGTGCGTGGGTAGTGGTCGGCCACCGTGCTGACTGACATGTGGCATGCGACACAGATGGGTTCGCGTGCGAGTACTGCGGTGCGGAAGGCTGCGTGTCCTGTGCTCGAGTAGACCTTGTTGTCGACCCTTGCTGCCCTTGCCTGCTGCCTGTGTGCGATACACCTACCTGCATCGGTGGGTGTCGGGCATCCGGGCACGTTGCACACACGCATGATCAGTCGTCTTCCCAGTAGCTGGCTGGTCGCATGACGGCCCGGACGGGGCGACGTGCATCCTTCGCTTCGTTGATATCGCGTTCTTCGCACATCCATGCGGCTCGGAGGCTGGGGTATGTCTCGCCGCAGATCTCACACTCGGTCATGGTTCGTTCCCATACGCGTGCTCGAGTGACCGTCCAAGGTCGTACAGGTCGTTCTCACGGCGCACGATGTAGTCGATGAGCTCGGGCTTGGTCATCTGCTTGAGTTCTCGTCGTCGCACGAGGTCATTGCGAACTGCGTCAACGTCGGGTCCGAGTGCAGCAGCAACCTTGTCGTTCGCGCTCACGGCTTCCCCTTGTTTCGTGTATCGCCCCGTTATGGCAGACCTGCGCGCACCAGCAACACGAAAGGTTCCGCCTCCGATGTGCTGGAATCCGAACGCGTCACTCATCGTCGTCTCCGTCATCCCAGATGGCTCGTTCTGACGCATACCGGAACAAACCGGTCATGACGTGGACGGGCTGGTTGTCGTTGCCTTCGAGGAGGTAGCGGGTTGTTCCTGTGCCGATGTTCTCGACGCTGGTAGTTGCTGCGATGAGCGCCCAGTCGGTGACTAGATCCCCATCGCCGGTTTCCGATACGTGCGCGGCGACTGCTGCATCGAGTGTGGCTTTCGTCTGATCGCTCACGGTTGCAGCTCCCCTTTGATCCATGTCCGCATCTTGGGTGTCCAGTCGGTGGCGTCTGTTTCGATGCGGCTGAGTAGCCATCCGAGCCAGGGCCATCCGAGTGTGTGCCCGAGGATGATGAGTGTTCCGCCGGCGATGAATGCGAGGAGGATCTTCATATGCGCTTCCTGTGCATGTTCGTGAGTTATGCGTGCACGAGGTCGGCCAGGTTGTTGGTAAACAGCTCGTTCCGCTTCTCTCTCACGGCGGCATCCGCTTCCTCGATCGTCCGAAATAAGCCGACGTAGTGATTGCGCCTGTGGTGCGTGACTTGAGCGACCCACTTTCCGTGCGCCTTGCTCCATGTGACGCCGCGCGCGCCAGATGTGTTCGCCTTGGAGAGGCTCGCGTTCTCGCCGTTCTCCTTAGGGGTTACCACCTGAAGGTGTGCCGGGTTCACGCAGCCCTTGTTGCGACACATGTGATCAACATGCATCCCTCTCGGGACCGGGCCGTGTTCAGATTCCCAGACGACACGGTAAACAGACGTACCCGTGCCATTCCATTTCATTCGGGCATACCCGAATCGGTTATGCCCGCCCATCCATTCCCAACATCCCTCAGACTTTCGGGTGTAGATCGCAAGCCTCTCGGAGAGAGTGGCGCTTGGCTTCACGCGATCGGAGAAGAGTGGGCGGAGTTCCTGGCCCTTCATTAGCTGCCTGTAGTGAGCTTCACAAAGGCCACGCGCCCTCGAGCGCTTGTCGCAGCCCTCGAACATGCAGGTACGATCAGTCATATCGAATCCCTCCAACGGGTTCGGTCATCACCCCGGACGGTTCCAGCCGTTGCGGGGTTCTCTTATGGGGTGAGCGTGTAGCGCAGGTCGATTAGCGTGTCGGCCTGGCGTGCGAGCTCGGTGAAGTAGATGCTGCCGTGGTGGCTGCAGTAGGAGACGCTGCGCCCGGATCGCATCTTGGCGAAGACGTATGCCTTCACGTGCGCTTCGAATGGGCACGCATCGCATTCGTCACTGTCGACGCTGATGGCATGCACGATCGCCTCCTCAGCAGTGAGGGTGGAGTCGAAGGAAAGGAAGTGTGAGCGCCCTGGCCTCAGCCAGCAGACTGTGTTGCTCCGGTTTCTCCAACCGGGCCAGGGGCTTGCCGTTCGATCCATCACCCTGGGCGGCGGTGGACTTACTTTCCCTGCACAAGACACGCACCCAGCGCGTCACAGGGCGGGTGACCGGCTGTCACCTCTGCGCCTCCGAGGGATTCTGACACCCCGGCCTCCCGATCGACAGGCGGGCGCTCTTCCTCTGAGCTACGAAGGCATGTGACGACCACTGCAATGCAGGCTTCGTCGTATGAAGTTGTCGCGAACCGGCATGGGTTCGCTGTGTGCCGTTGTTATCCGGCGTCTCGTCACCGCTCGCCAGGAGTCTTAGTCGCTGAGCCGGATGAGAGTACAAAAATCCCCGCCAGTCACGGATGACGACGGGGAACAAGAGGAGGGCGGAAGTTTAGACACTTGTGCCCTGCGTGGTCGATACTACGGCAAAACTACACCGTTGTCATTCACGTCTTCTTGGCGTGTCTCGCCGTCGTACGCGAGTGCACGTTGAGCGAACTCCCCCGCCCGCATTTCACCGCATGCTCGGCACGTCCATCGCACGGATGCGAATGGCGCCTCGGGGTCGTAGTCGATGACGACCGGGTGCTTGACCGTCTCTCCTTCCTTGTTGGTGAATTCGTCAGCGTCGCATTCAGGGCATGGCTTCAACCACTCGAGGGTCGATCGCGGTGCGAGCTTGCTTCGGATGAGCGTCGACCATGAATGCAACTCGCGCAGGTAGAAGTCGGTGTCGTCGTTGCTCGAGAGCATCGCGGCGTGCCATGCGCGGAGATCCTTCACCGGGTTGCGTTCGACTGTTGCGCCGGCCATCCTGCACCAGTCGCCAATGGTCGATGTGATGCGGTGGAACTGCATCAGTGCGTCGGCGTCGAGGATCATGCGTGTGTGGCTGGCCGATCTGCCTCCCGATCTGCCAGTGGTTGAGTGGATCGCTTCCTCGAGTTGCACGAGTAGCGCATCCTCGGTCGCCCATGTGTGTCCGTCGTCGGTTTCGATCTTCACGTTGCTTGGGAGTGTGAGGTCATCCACGACGTCGTTGAGCTCAGTCATCGTTTCGCCTCGTCTCGAGTCATGCCACAGCGCTCGCAGACAACCAGTGCATATCCGAACTGTCCTGCGGGTGGGTTGTGGACTGTGAACTTATGCTGGCCGGGTGCGATACAAAGCTTGAGCTGCTGAAACACATCACTCATGCGCCTCCCCCTTCTTCCGGTTGGCCAACAGTTTCTGTGCGAACAGTCGGTAGTACTCGGGTGCCATGACTGTCCCTTCATAGGGTTCGGGGTCGGCGTTCTGCAGTTCGAACGCAAGCGCATCCTGTTCGCGACGATCACTCATCGCAGACCCCAAGCAGCACGGAGCGCGTTTCGCATGGCGTCTCGGTTGACTTCGTGGTAGTCGCTCAGGTCGTCGGTGGCGGACTCGGGGCCGTATGCGTTCAGCGCGGCCAGCACCTGCGCGTCGGACGGTTCGCCCTGCGACTCAGGGACGCTCTCGGCGAAGTTCGGGCACCATGTCGGATGCGGAAGTCCCGCTCGCTTACCGCAGTGGTAGCAGTGGTGATGCCGGAACTTCGCGCATCCATCACAATGGGGCGTCGCCCCATCGTGAAGGCGTGCGAAATCCTCAGACCCGGTCATGATTCCTCCCCCTCCTGTCCTTCGTCGTGGATGCCGAACCGTGTGACCTCAGCCAGTTCTTCGGGGCTGAGTTCGGGTGCGGGTGTGGTGTTCATGTTCAGAGCCTTTCGTGTGCGATGTCGTCGATTGTTGATCGTGTTGTGTCCCGTGCGGAGTACCGCGCGTCGCTTGCCCTCTTGCACGTCCGGCAACGCCTAGCGCCCGCGGATTCCAAGACGAGATTGTCGCCCGTATACGGGTGTCCCTGAGGGCAGTGGGTTTTCTTCTTCTGCCAGTCATTGCCGTGCTGAGCACGGTCGGCGGCATTGCTCACTCGGGTATCCCAGCGGAGGTTCGAGAGGCGATTGTCGCCCCTGATGCCGTTGGCGTGGCATGCCTCCATGCCTGGCGGGCAGGGGCCAACAAACGCCTCAAGGACAACCCGGTGCACCGAGACTTGCGACTTTTTTCCGCCAGAGCTCAGCATGACTCGCATGTAGCCGTTGCCCATCTCGATTAGGGATCTCCGCTTCCCGAGTCGGTGTACCTCGCCAAGCCGTGGATGCGGGTCGATTCGGGTAAGTGACCTTATGTTCCCCTGGTCGCTCACCTCGTAGATGCCCTCGAACCCGACCACTGGACGCCACGACTGACTGTGGTCTTCGCTCTCGCCCTGAGGTGACGCAGGCGCTACTGGAGAACCGGTGCGATGCCATCTGTGGTAGTGCCTACTGCACCAACCACGAGCCGAAACAGGTGACGAGCAATCACTAACGGAGCATCGACGGGTAGTATCCATCTCAGCCCTCCTATCAACTAGACCTTGATGGATGGTTAGGCCCCGGCTTGAGTGTTGACGCACTCGTCGGGGCCGTTCCCATTCTATCGGATTTTGTTTTCTGATCAGAGGTTTTGCGCCACCTGATCAATCGAATCCGGCCGGAAACTCAGATCCGTGATCAATACCTCGAAATGGGGCGTGCCCCCTTTCCGGTACTCGATGCGTGGCATGAGCTTGACCATGTGTGCGGGGTCGTCATCGGCAACAATGTGCGCTGATACCCCTTTGTCAGCGGCGAGTCCGTCGAAGATTGCTTTCGCGAACGGTGCGGCGTTGTCAGCGTCTCGGCGGCGTCGATCCTTAACGACCCAGATCACTTCCACCTGGCATCGCTGCATGGGTTCGATCCCTGCATGGATCGCGAGGTGCTTCACGAGTGCACGAACCTCGGCCGTTGACTTCGACTTGACGGCCCAGTGTGTGCGGTCGTTCGCGGACAGGCCCTTGGGTGGTTTCGTGTAGCCCAGCTCGAGCAGCCATGTCATGCCGACACCTGCTCAAGGCTTGGCACTCCGGGGCGCGCGAGCATCATTCGCAGTGCGGCCGCTGCCTGCTGAGGCACGACACCGTTCCCGCAGGCCTTCAACTGCTCCGCGCGCGACAGGCCGATCTCAGGTGCTGTCACCCAGCCCGCAGGCCAACCCATCATCCACTCAGTGAGTTCCGGGTTCAGGCGAGCCTTTCCGCCCTTCCCATCCATGCGAACAGGGGATGGCGCGGGTCGGCGCAGCACGGCCTCCCAACGCGCGATCGCGTCGGCATACGGCCCCCAGCCGGAGCCAGGAGCAACAACGCCCTGAGGGCGGTCGTCATCGGAACGCGTACCACCCATCGCATAGGCCATCTCCGTAGCCGATCCTCCTCGAGTCGCGCGGGGCGTCGGCATCATCGTCACGGCGGTGCGAAGATCAATGCCACCCTCGCCGTGAGCACCCGGCCCATTCATGTCGGTGGTGCGCGGCGTCGGAAGTAGTGACATCACCTGATTGCCGAGTCCGACGATGTTCCCCGCCTTGTGTGAGTTGCTACCCGTGTTGGGGGCTTCGGGAACTGTGTCAGGTGTTGAGAGCAGCTTCAAAGAAGGGTGACGCGCTCGATCACGCGATCCATCGCTGATCGGAAGTCCCCGCTGATCTGACCGTGCGCCGCAGGATTGCTCGATCCCACCATCGGCGTTGGCAGCAGTTCGCTCGATTGGCCACGCGAGGATGAAGACTCGAAACCTCCCGTGAGGGGCGCCAATATCGGCTGCTCGTAGGCCGATCCATTCCGCATGGAACCCGAGATCGGCCAGGTCTCCGAGTACAGCTCCAAGTGCCCGCAGAACATGCCCTGGGTCGTCTCCCACACAGAGCGCGCAGGGTTCCAGCTCGACAGTGGCATCCGCTGATAGGAGTCCTCGGACATTCTCAATCACCACCCAATCGGGTCGAATCTCGTCAATGGCTTTCGCATACTCGGACCAGAGCCCGGAGCGGGTGCCGTCTTTCATCCCGCGGCGTCGGCCAGCGAGCGACACGTCCTGGCAGGGGAAGCCGCCGGCGAGGATGTTCACCCGCTCGGTGGTAGCCCAGTCGACCGAACGCACGTCACCGAAGTTCGGCACGTCCGGGAAGTGGTGCGCGAGAACCTTCGACGGTGCGGCGTCGAACTCGCAGAACCACTCTGGCGACGCGTTGAACACCTCGTCGACAGCCATGCCTAGCCCGCCGACTCCTGCGAACAGTTCCCCCGACCTCATGACTCAGCCCCCACTTTCGCGGGGGCTGTCTTGGCAAACGTTCGCCCTTTCCTGTCGGGGTTGCGTTCCCATCCGGCGTTTCCTCGTGTCCCGGTGACTTGTCGGCGTGTGAGTCCGAGTTTGTCTGCGATTTCGCGGTCTGTGAGTCCTTGGTTGAGGAGTTCGCGGAGTGTATGGCGTGGGATGAGTGCGAGTCCGTCTGAGCGTGCCTTGTTGGCGGCTGCAAGTCGATCTTCTGGGCTTCCACTGGCGCGTACACCTGGGCGTGCTTTTCGGGCTGTCTGTGCGGCTTCTGCGGCTTCCTGTGCCTGTTTGCGTTCGAGGGTGACGATCTCGAGCGGTGTCATCCCGGATTCGAACTGTCTGCGGAATGCCCAGTCACCTGCGAGGCGGGTGTGGACGGTGCGGCAGGTGACTTCGGATGGGCAGTGGGACGTGTTGCATCCCTGCTTGAAGCCGTCAGCCGTGCCGTGTGGGTAGTCGAGATCGGTGATGATGTCGGCGTTCATCGCACACCCCCAGCAGCACGCAGAGCGGCATCCCAGCCCGCGCGGACGAGAGCCTTCGCCATTCCTGCGATCTGCCCTCGGTGCTTGTCGTAGACGCGCTGCTCGATCTCGGCCACCTGCGCGTCGGACGGCTCGCCCTGCGGCTCCGCCACCTCGGCGTCAGCCCTCTTCGAGACACATTCGGAATACCAGCCCTCCGTGTCGCAATGCCCGAAGCAAGCCGTTGCGCTATCCCACGGCCCGCTCGGCTCCGGTACCTCGGAACGACGGAAGCCAGCGGCGAGGATCGCATCAGCCGTGGCGTAGTGCTTCCGGATGGGTGGCGTGTCTGCGAACTCGACCATGCTCGGCCCACCCCACTTCACTGAGACGTCTTTCACGATCTGCGCCATGGCTTCCCGCTCGTCGTCGGTCGGGGGGATTTTCTCGTTGTCGTTCATGCGATGTCCTTCTCTGCGTGTTTGGCCGCTTGGTACCCCTTGTAGGCGCGGCGTCTCTTGTCGTTTTCGAGCTGCTCAACACGGCGGGCGTTCTTGTTGACGCTCTCCTGCCACAGTTCGAGGTCGTGGCGCGCTTTCGACATCTGGTTCTCTTCGGCGATGAGTCGCTGTCTGCGGTTGTCGCTGTCGGAACCGGGGCGTTCGAGGATGAGTCTCGAGAGCGGTGGGAATTGTTCTCTGAGTGCGGCCCGCTTGTTGATGAGGTTGAGCCAGTCGAAGTCATTCGGCATCGTCAGGCTCCCTGTGCGTGCAGTAGAGGCATGTGCCGTCTGTGAGTCGCCGATGGGCGCCACAGTTCTCGGGGACTTCCTCTGCCATCGTCAGCGGCAGCGCGGACCGACGCATCGACTTGAGCCGTTCGATGATGTGCGACGGCATGAGCCACGAGCTCGACTCCCTGTAGTGATCCCGGGCAGCCATGACCGCATCGGCCAGCGTCACATCGGACAGGTCGTCTGCCCACACGGCGGCAACTGCTGCGTCTACTGTCCGCCCGTCACGCGCTGAAGCCAGGGTCAAGAGCTGGAATGCTTCTCTCGTCTCCACCGAACAACCTCCTGTACTCCTCGGCGTTCTGTGACGCCTTCGACTGTTTGATCTGTGCGCCGCGTGGTTGCGGCAATTCGTCTGTCCACCGCTCTTTCCCGAGCCAGACGCCAAGTGCGGGGATGTACTGCTTCTCTGTGGTTGCCGCGTATGCGTCTCCGAATCGGATGATGTCGTTGACGAGTTCTTCGAGGCCTCGCTTGCGGGCTGCGATCTTGAACCGCTCGAGCGCTTGCTTCCGTTCGACCTTCTTGGGCCATCTGGCATATGCAGCATCGAAGCCCTCACTCACCCACGCCGCAGGCGGGGAAGTCTGTTCTCCCCTTTCCCCGTTCCCGTTTCCCCTTTCCCCTTTCCCCTTTCCGTCTGTCGCCAATCCGTCACTGTGCGGCGGATTTTCCGACGCCGTTTCGTAGAGGAAGGAATCTGCCTGATCAGGGGCAGGATTTCTTCGCTTGGCCTTCTTCTCGGTGCGCTGATGCAGTTCCCACGACGGAATCGCGTAGAAAGCGCGCCCGTCGACCTCGTACCACTGCACGTCGAAGCACTCCGCCACCTCCGACGCCAAGCGTCGGAAGTTCCGCGGTTCAACGTCGGACGATTCGTCGTTCGGGAAAGCGAACGAGAGGAGCCGCAACGGGTGCGCGTCTCCGATCCCCCAGTCGTCCGCGTAGTTCCACATGGCAATGAAAAAGAGCCTCGCGCGAAGTGAGGCTCTTCCAGTTCCCGGGCTGTCCCAGAACTCAGGCTTGATCGTTCTGATGCGCGCCATGTCTCCTCCTCGTCATTCGAGTTCCTTCTTCCGTGCTTCTTTCGCGGCCCAGAGCTCGGGGTGCTTGCCGAGTCCTGCCGCGTCGATTGCCATCCATGTGGCTTTGAGTGCGTCCATGGTTGCGGCGGTGTCGATGGCGTCGAGGTGTGGCGCGATCGATGGATGCTCGGGTGCTGCGGGTGCGTCTCCGAGTGGTTCGACCCTCCACGTCTTCGCGGCCCGACCGCGGCCCGCTGCGCGGATCGGCACGGACTGAGCCCCGTCAATGTGTGACATGTGGCTAATCCGCGTGCCGCCAGTTTGGTCTTTGCCGAACATGACGTCCGGGTCACGATAGAGCGTGACCCGACGCCCGACCCACTGCTTCGCATCAGTCCCCCAGCACTTGGCGAGCACATCCAACATGCCCTTACTGGGTCGCCACACGCGCGGGAATCCTTCGAAGGGGATCTCGGCAACCGTCTTGCCTTCACGCATTGCCAACCGACCGCCTGCCGCGATGGTGAACGTACGCGGCGTGACGAGTTCGATCGCGTCAAGCTGGTCGCTGTTCGGTGCCAGCGCATCGGTGATGTCCATCAGAAAGTCACTTCCTCTTCGTGTTCGTACACAAGCCAGTTGGGTGGCCCGAGTAGTTCGCCCTCAACCCCAGGCCACTCCCCCGACTCGACGCACCGCTGATACAGGTCGCGTGCTTCCCGTGCGAGCTTGCGGCCGATGTCGCGGTAGATGACGTCGAGCTCGTAGACGGCAACCTGGAATGGGCCTTTGGTTTCGGCGACGACGAACTTGAACGTGTCGAGTTCTTCGCCGGTTTCGAAGCGGTGCACGTCGCGGTACCAGGCTTCTTGCATGAAGTAGCCGTATTCGACGACGTGCTTGTTGAATCCGCGGGGTGAGATGTCGTCGGCGGTTTTGAGGTCGCCGCCTGATCCGTCGCCGTAGATGTCGAATCGTGCACGACATGCGACGCCTTCGGGCGAGCGGGCGAAGATGGATGACTCGCGGTGTGGCATCTCGAGCACCGTTCGCGCTTCCGTGTTGGCGAGTACGGCTTCGGAGATGCGGTTAATGATGTGAACCTCGACGGACTTCATGGGCACGAACCCGTTGTCGCGCTGCTCGATCGCCCATTCCTTCGCGGCCTTGGTGGATGCTGCACCGTTCGATGCGAGCACATCATCCGGGTACGCGACGGCCTGCAGTCCGGTTCCGAGCACCTTGGCGTGGACGGCATGACCCACGTCGAACGCTCTCGTAGTTCTCGGGTGCGACTGGTTCCAGATGAACTTGGCCGGCGACCCCTTGAACTCGGGGAGAAGAGTTCGCGCCCCGGTGCTGGATAGCTCGGGGCGCGCGTGGTAAATCTCGTCGGGCATGTGATGGTCGATCACAGTTTCCCCCTTGCAAGAGTGATCCCCGCCACGAGGATGGTGACGGGGAGTGTGAGTATGAGTATTGAGGCACCGATTGCGAATGCCCAGGGGATGATGTCGATTGGGTTCACGACGCGTCCTCCGGCCAGATGCGACGACCAGAAACAACATGGTGGTCAGTGAGGTCGTAGGTACTGATCCCCTCACCAATCCAGTGCGCGACGCCGTCATCCAGGCGCCGACGAACCGCAGCAGCCCGGGTCTCTCCACCATCTAGGGTCAGCACCCACAGCTCGCCCGGCTTCGCGTCATGCCAGGACTTCCGATCCGGGTGGGCCTCGAAGTAAGCCTGGGCCGCGGGGTGATTGGGCCGGATGTCACTGCCCTGTTCGTAAACAACCACAGCGGCACCATCGTGCTCGTGAATGACGCGAACGAATCGCTGCTCTTCGCCACGTCTGTACTCGCCGTAAACGACGAACTCAGGTTTCTCGGGCCATCGCCACCGTCCGAGTTCTTCGTCACGCTCATGCTGAAAGAACTCGCGGAGGCCGATGACAACATCCGCATTGGCGAACATCTGATGCGGCTCGGGCATGGGCCACGAGTCGCCGGGTGAGTAGAGCGTTGCCCCGTTGTTCGTGGGGACGACCCTCACCCCGTTGCTTGCAGTGAATTCGGTCATGTCATGCCTTCCAGATGAGGTGTGGGCAGTCCATCCACACGGTCGGGTTGTTGGTGATGATCACTTCGCCGTGGTCATCGCAGAGGGTGCAGGGGTTCATGAGCAGACCTCGATGCTGACGATCCCGAGGTTGTTGTAGATCGCTTCCCTGCGTGCTTCGATGTATGCGTCCCGCCACATGTGTGGTGGTTTCACGTCGAGCACGTATCCGCCGCGCATGACTTTCCAGTAGCCGGATTCGGAGTGTTCGACCCGGATGCGTTCAGTCATGCTTCACCTGCTTCGATGCGTGCCTTGGCGAGTGCGGCTGTGGCTCTCCTGAGGTTCGCGGCGAAGAGTGCTGCGGCTGTCGGGTTCCGTGCCATGTACGCACGTTCGACGGCCTCCTCCTCGACGTGAACAGCGGCCTCGAGCTCAGCTATCGATGTCGTCATGGCTTCTCCTTGACTTCGAATGAGAGCGCACCGTCGGAGGCAGCCTGACCTAGAGAAGCGGTCTCGGTCAGGCTGGCTACGTCATCGCCGCCCCGGTAGAAGACGACCTCTGCGAACAACGGCTTGTCGCCGTGCTGGTCGCGGTTGAAGTTCTGAACAAGGACGGCGAGTTCCGCGATGTCGGTCAGCTCGCGGGGCTTGAACGTGTCAACACTCATGGTCAGTTTCTCCTCAGTAACAGCCCGCGCATGTGCAGTGCGGGCGAATGGTGGGTCGGTGCTGGCATGCACTCGACTGGTTGTGTGCGGGTTGCCCTGGTTGCGGGTTCAGGCAACGGTGGCAATCGGGGTAGGTCACGGGATGATCCGGGGTTCGATGGTCGCGAAGGCCACCATGAGGTCGAACAGCGCATCGGGCACGTCGTCGTCGAATCCGCCATCCGTGAAGACCTCGCGGAAGTCTGATCGGATGGGTTGCCAGAGCCCTTCGACGTGTGGCCTGTCGATCGCGTCTTGCATCCTCGGTAGAAAGTCCTCGATGAGTGCGGATGGATCGGCGAGAGTAGGGCTGAACTCGATCATCGGCGTGCCTGTTTCGCGTACCGGTGTCCGTCGACGAATGCGTACATGGCGAGGACGATGAGACCTACCGTGGAGAGCGCCGCAAATGCTCCAACCGCGCCGAGTGTGACCTTCGACGCCGTGTCGGTGAGCGGCAGGGAGATCCCGACCATGACAAGAAGAACGGCGACTGCCAATGCAATCGCCGCTGTCCCGAGGTAGATGACTCCGATGAGTCGCCTCTGCTGCGCCCACCGACGCCACGTGCCGTTCACGGCGCTATCCCTGGTGATTTCGTCGCAAGAGCGACGTGGATCTTGGGAACTTCGTCGAAGACGCCGTGGTTATCCCACCATCCTTCGCACACGTGTCCGAACTCATCCAGGCCGTACGGGTCTAGCCGCTCCTTGCACCCTTCGCAGGTGTAGGTCCACGTCGCGCTCATGACGCGTTCACCACCGCTCGAGCATCCTCAGCCGACACAGCGAGCTCCCAAACAGTGGCGGGTCTGCCGTGTGCTGATGGTCTCCTGTCGCCCGATTCGCGGATGACGTGATGCTTCTGGTGCAGGTCGGACAGTCGACGCTTGCAGTTGTGCGTGTCATGGAACGATGGCCACCCGTTGACGAATGCGAGGTTGAAGTACGCCTCGGTGAGTTCATCTGCGGTTCGTGGTGCCTCGTCGAGTAGGTCGATGAGTGCGAGCTTGAGACGTGTGGAATCGTGCGGGTCAACCGATTCAGCCGCCAGAGTTGACGTCACCGGGTCAGACGTGTGAGACATAGTGCGGGTGTTCATGACTTGCTCCTCTCTTCCCAATCAGAACGTCGCCCTGCATCCCATCCGGCGCAGAACAGGATGTGCTCGAGCTTCAACTGGGTTGGGTCGGGTGATACTCCGTAGGCCTTGCGGTAGTCAGACCAGTCACATGCGCGGATGATCCGCTCTTCCTCCGTGAGTGGCTGATCCTCTGCGGCCGAATGCTGATGTGCGTCGCTCATCGCTTCTCTCCTTCATCGCTGTTCACGCCGGAACCTCTGCAGTCCCAGCACTTCTGTGAGTCCTCGTATTTGTCGGCTCCCCGGTGGATAATGTGTCCGCCCCATCCAGAACAGTCACCGCATCGTTGGTCGGCAGGGATCGCGGGATTCGGTCTGCGCTCAGACATCGGATCTGCTGCGTCGAATGGCTGTCGTGATCCGCCAGTCAAGGCCGATCAGGAATGCCGACATGCCCCCGATGCGAATCCAGAAACGCAGCGCGTCCTCGAATTCCTGCGCCAATACCAGGAAGGTCAGCATGCCGGTGAGCATAAGAAACCCGGTCGCAAACTCCGTCAGCATCTTCTTCATCTCGTGCTCCTCAAATCTCGAATGGTCGTAGTGATGTGGAGGCCCGTGACATCCCCAGTCCGGGCCTCCACATGGTTGTCGCGGTCCCCAGAACCGCGCACGACAGCACACCCCAATGCCTGCCGTATCCCCACACCCCCAGGAGCGGGAAGTCTTTTGTCAGCCGGCGAGAGGCCAGCCATTCGTATAGGTCGTGTTCCCACCCGGCTTGATGGTCATTCGGTAGGTGAAAACTGGCCGGTTGAGCGCATCCCAACCGCGTTTGCCAATCGTCACGTCGCGTTCCTTAGTCAGATCGCTCACGACCTGGAGGCACTTCGCGCACCCCTTGCGATCGGATGTCGCCGCTTCGTCGATGTCGCCGCGGGTGAGTGTTTTTCGGAGTCCGCAGTTCGCGGTCACCTCGACGCCCTCCTTGACGGACTTGAGCACGTCCTCGGTCGTATAGATGTGCAGGCGCTTGGGCATGACAGATTCCTTTCGAACGGGAAGAGAAGGGGGCCGGTGCTGACAAACACCGGCCCCGAGGATTCACGGGAGTCACAGCAGGTATCCAGCCCGCGTTCGACTACTAGAAACCGTGAATCGAGTGCCCGTACGCCGATCTGCGAGCGCACGTATGAGCTGGGTGGGATGGACTAGCCAGAGAACTTGGCGTAGTACTCGTCCGATAGTTGCTGGTGATCCCCGCCCCGCACGCGGATTACCCCTCGAGCTCGGGTGCATGCCATGCACTCTCGCTTCCCTCGACGGATGCCCGAACGTGTCAGATTCGGCTCGCGGAGCAGATGCCCCCAGGGGCAGTGCGTCCTCAGTGTCAGGTAGTGGGGGTTGAGCCGGTCCCTATCCGCCATGTTGGCCAGATGCGTATCCCACCGCAGGTTCGAAAGGCGATTGTTGGAGCGTCTGCCATCGCCGTGACAGGCCTCTTGCCCCTCTTCTCGTGGCCCAACGAAGGCTTCGAGGACAAGTTGATGGATTCGACGCTTCGTGACCGTCCCCTTCTGCGAGAGGTTCAAGACCAGATACCCATCGCGAGTCGGTTGAGCCTTTAATATCCGTCGAGGTCCACGCTTTGAACGGACTCTCCCCAGGTCCGAAACCTCATACAGGTCATAGCCAACAACGGATCTCCACTGCTCTTCGCTCATTTGACTGCTCCTCTCCTACTGAGTGCCCCGCTGAGTTCTTCGCTCAGACAACCGATTTCAGGCTCGGGGCGGCCACTAACCCTGTGGCATGGTTCACGGCGACCAACCCGTGCCATCCGCTTGACCCATCGCGGCTGGTTCCGCCCGTACATCCATGGCGGCGAACTGTCGAAAAACTTATGCACCCCTCAATGGGTGCGTTCCTTTCCTCCGACCCTGCGATCACGACGCCAACCAACGGCCTATGCGAACAGGTACTCAATGGAGCTCTATGTAGTTGCATCCACACCGTGTGCGCCTGCCGGTTAGCCAGGGGCCGATGAGGGATTGAGTTTCGTTGACGTGCACCCTGCTTTTGGGTGCACTCGTCCACCCCTCCCCACGACAGGGAGGTGCGGGGATCGGATGACGGGGATCAGCCGGAGAAGTTCGCCAGACGGGTTAGAACACGGATGGCATGCTCGATGTGTTCACGGCGCTGCCAGAGGTAGACGTTGTGGCCTTCGTTAGTCAGCCACCAAAGCCACTCAGCGATCTCTTCGCGCTTGCCGTGGTTTGTGATGTTCTGCCAGTCCACTTGCGACCGAACGCTGAGCAGGATCGGGTTCGTCGGGTTCGTCTGCGGGTACAGGGTGGAAGCGAACTGAGTCACGATGCACTCTCCTCGATCAGATGCGCAGAACACGGCGGTTCGAGTTCGGACGGCCACAGATAGGTAGCCACCCAGCGAGACCAGTGACGGTTGCACAGTGGGATGTCTTCTGATCGGTCGACCATTTGATTGCCGATACTGTCCGCCTCGCACATCCGGCACGACTCGTTCATCGCACACCCCCACACGATCGCGGGTAACGGTCTCGACGGTTGCCAGAACCAGTCACCACAACCGGGTCAGCCGCATCACGAGCCGCCCAATACCGGTTCGATGCACGCACCTCGAGGCGAATCCATGCTACGAACGCTGCGATACCGAAGACCAGTACGGCCGGCCAGAGCTCGGGGGCGATGTTGTCGATCATCGCTTCACCGCCTTCTCGATCGCTTCGCAGATGTACGAGACGCTGAGGAGTGCAATCGACGCGGCGAAGAACGCATATCCGAAGAGGGCATCGTCGCGGATGAAAGAGACGATCGCGAGGATGACGAAGAAGAGCGCGAGCAGCGCCGACTTACCCGAGGAGGTCATGATGCCACCGCCTCGATTGCGAGAGCCGCACGCGCCTTGACTCGAGCGCGAGAGTGTGCATGACATGCCACCGCGAGCACACCGCTGCGTATCACGATGCTCTCCTCGACCGCGAACGGGAGGGTTGAGCCCATGCGTCCTGCTGAGGCGGGGTAATCCGCGCCGCTTCAGTGGGTTCGCTTCTTCTTGCTGACCTGTCACGGAGCGCCGCTGCTTCGTGCAGGTAGTCGACGGTGACTCCGAGGAAGTCTGCGATCTTGGCGATCTCGTCGAGGTTGAAAGGCTTATGCCCGTTGAGTCTCCCCGACACGGTGGGCCAACTCAGGCCCAGTGGCTCGGCGAGCTCGTAGAGCTTCTTCTTCTGGCTTCCCATCTCCGCTCTCACCGCGTCAACGATGGAGGAGGAGTAGGTGTCGGTGTTGGTTGGCATGACTTCATCATCGTCCGTATTTACGGACAGCGCAAGTCCATCGAACGAAGTTGTCCATAATTGAGTACGCTTCTCACATGGGACGTAAGGCAACAGTCGGCGCGCGCGCCGAGCATTCACAGTTCGCGAAGGACATCACGAGCTACATCGATTCGGTACGCGTCAACACCGGACTCTCCATCCGCAAGCTCTCCGAGTTGTCTGCGGGCGAACGGGGGAACAGTTGGTGGGCGGACATCTTCAACGGGAAGAACATCCTCACCACGAACGACGTGAGCTACATCGCAACGAGCCTCATGGGCATCACGCCATGGGAGCTGGTTGCTGACGCGCGACGCCTCGCTGCGGGCCAGCCGTTGACTGTACGCACATTCAATGTCGGTGGCATCACGGACGATAGCTACATCCAAGAGGCCACGGAAGATCAGCAGGCCCCGACACGCAAAGCAGCGAAGCGGGGCACTCCAAAGGTCCGCAAGGCGTTCGAGGGGGACGATGAAGGATCTACTGACGATGGCGGCGAGAGCGGGGCTTGAAGTTCACGCCATTGAAATGCCAGATGGCGACCTCGGGTACTACGCGCACGACGAGCAGCGCATCTACTTCAACCTGCTCTGCACTCCATCGGAACGTCGATCGGTGATCGCTCACGAGCTCGGGCACCATCACTATGCACACGACTGTGAAGATGACCCGGCTGCAGAGCGTCAAGCGGACATCTACGCGGCCACTCTGCTCATCGACCCCGATATGTATGCAGAGCTCGAGCAGATCAGTCATCATGCCGAGTGGATTGCGGAAGAGATGAGCGTCACGGCGGAAGTCGTGGAGGACTATCGGCGCCACTGCTTACAGCGGCTCGGGGACGTGACCTACACCCGCCCGCGCATGGGCGTCGGTCAGTGGCTACATCGGTGGGCGCGCCCCTAGCCGGTGAAGGCGTGCCTACAATGCGTCGTTGCGATCCCTGAATTTCCGCGTAGAATGTACTTACGGACACACCATTAGGTGAGTCCACAAAACCCGCGTGATTCCGCGGCAAAACAGGCATTTCAGGGGTACCGGCGTAACCGGTTCGAGTCCCGTTACTCACCCCACTCAGAGAAGGCCCGAGTCGAGAGACTCGGGCCTTCTCTGTGTCTCGGCGCCTTCGCAGAACCGGACCCGACCGACCGTGATCGGGTGGAGGTGAGCCACCCATAGGATTGCGGGGTGTCGCTCCCCGTGTGGTTCTCGCTTCTGACTGCCTGTGTGGTGATCAGCTTCACGCCGGGGGCAGGCGCCATCAACACGATGTCGAATGCTCTGAGTCAGGGCTGGCGTCGTTCGATCTGGGGGATTCTCGGGCAGCAGCTCGCTCTCATCGTGCACGTCGTGATCGTCGCGGCGGGCCTCGGACTCGTCGTGTCGCAGTCCGAAGTGCTGTTCAACGTGATCCGATACGCCGGCGCGGCATACCTGGTGTTCCTCGGCATCCGTCTGATCCTCACGCGACCGAAGCTCCCCGCCGCCGACGAAGGGGCGACTGTCGACCTTCACGAGGGGCATTGGTCGATGATCAGACGAGGGTTCTGGGTGAACCTCCTCAATCCGAAGGCGATCGTGTTCTTCCTCGCATTCATCCCTCAGTTCATCCGCCTCGACGAGCCGCAGCTCCCCCAGTACCTCACCCTCATCGTCACGGTCATCATCGTCGACATCGTCGTGATGTGGGGGTTCTTCGCCACCGCGGCTCGGCCTTTCCGCCGACTCACACGATCGGCGAGAGGACAACGGACTCTCAACGGCGTCTTCGGAGTCCTCTTCATCGCCGTCGCAGGCATCCTCGTCTTCCTCCACTGATGCTCCGCGCGCTCTGCCGGCAATAGGCTGGACCTGATGGAGATGGATGCTGCGCACTTCGAGGAACTCGTGATCGACGAGCTCGATCGGCTGCCCGACGAGATGGTCGATGGTCTGGAGAACGTGGTGTTCGTCGTCGAGGATCGCCCGGAGGACGGAAGCCTCGACCTGCTGGGGCTGTACGACGGGCTCGCCCTCACCGAACGTACGCAGTACGGCTCCGGCGAACTCCCCGATCGGATCGTCGTCTACCGCGAGCCGCATCTGGCTGGGTGCGACACAGAGGACGAACTGCGCGACGAGGTGCACACCACACTGGTGCATGAGATCGCCCACTTCTACGGCATCGACGACGAGCAGCTCCACACGTTGGGGTGGGCATGAGTCCCCTCGCGACGCCAGACGTCGACGAACTGGTCGATCTCTCGGCAGCTCCACTGGAGCCATGGGAGGTCGTCGTGTGGAACGACCCCGTCAACCTCATGAGCTATGTCGTGCGAGTCTTCCGCACCTACTTCGGCTACTCGCTCGAGCGCGCGACGGTGCTCATGCGGCAGGTGCACCACGACGGCCAGGCGATCGTCGCGACGGGGCCTCGCGAGACCATGGAGGTGCACGCGCAGGCGATGCACGATTACGGCCTGTGGGCGACTGTGCGAAGGACCGCGAGATGATCGAGCCGATGGTCCGGATACGTATGGCTCGAGTCGAGGGCGCGCAGCTCGCGCAGCTCGTCGATGACTTCCGCGATCTCGTCGGCGCGAATCGCGACGTCGAGGATCCCGCGATCGGTCGCCTGGTTCCCGATCCCTATCCCGAGGACGAGGAATCATCTCGGGAATTCCGGGAGGCGACTCGAGATGGCCTGCTCGATCGACGTGCTCTGGACGCGGACATCGTTCGCACCGCCCTCGCCGGCATGCGCGGTGATCTCGACGAGATGTCACAGAGCGAGGCCTTCGCAGAGCATGACCTCGACATCCCTCCGACCGACGTCGACGCGTGGCTGCGCACCCTCACCGCACTGCGTCTCGTGATCGCGGAGCGCCTCGGCATCGAGAGCGATGGCGATCATGACCCCGAAGACCCGAGGTTCGGCGTCTACGACTGGCTCGGATACCGTCTGGAACTCACGATCGACGCCGCCGACGAACTCCTCTGAGAACTACGGCACCTCGACGACTCGGGTCGCGAGCGCGCGGGGATCGTCGCGCACGATGTGATCCGCCTCCTGCTGGGCCCAGCGTTCCCAATGCGGACGGTACGTGTCGCCGTCTCGCGCCAGCGCTCGCGCCTTACGGCCGGTCTCTGCGGACTCGACCCAGACGCGGACATCCGCGATCGCAGCCGTGGCAGGAGTGAGGATCCCGCTCCCCTCGATGAGCACCCCGAGTGCGGGGTCCACTGCGTGAGTCTCCGCCTCGGTGCCACTCCCCCAGTCCCATCGTCGCCACTCGCCGAGGTAACCTCTGCCGTGCGGGCGGAGGATGCCCTCCAACGCGCGCTCGACTCCGCCTCTGAGCCCGTCCCACCCCGGATAGATCGAGTCCAGCGCGACGAGCTGCACCCGTCCTGCGATCGGCCAGCGTTCGATGAGCATGCGCGCGAGAGTCGTCTTTCCCGCTCCGCTGCGACCGTCGATCAGGACGACCGGATTCGCCGCCGCCAGCATGTGGATGTCGTCGACGATCGAGGTCGCGGCACGCTCGAGGGCTGCAGCGACCGGGTCATCACTTCTTGAGGGCACGGATGATGCGAGAGAGCGCACGTCCGGTCGCCCAGACGAACGGCACAGCGACGACAAGCAGCGTCACGATGTTCGGCTCGAACCTGAGTCCTTCCTCACGGCGCACATAGACGCCGACCGGGATCGACACGCCACCGCCCCCGCCGCCTTCGGCACCATCACCGCTTCCTCCGCCGAAGCCGGAGTAGGTGAACGCCACCGGGGTGATGGTCGCCCCATCTATATCCTGCGGCTCGCCGTACGCGCTCTTGACGCCGAAGGAGGCGGCCTGCTGTCCGAGTTCCAGTGCAATGTTGGGCATGGCTCCACGCTAGCCCAGGAATCAGTCCGGAGAAGGGTCAATCCAGCCCGTGCGCGCGGGGGTGCTGCGCGGCACCACGCCCGTCGCCACGGCCGATGTGCCTCGCGCGGCTGATCGTGGCGATGCCGAACCGTGCAACGGCGTCGTCGACTGCGCCTTCGACCCGCCGCCAGTCCTCGTCCTCGTCCCAGAGGCCGAATCCGCTGCCACCAGCCGGCCGCAGCTTCTCTGCGCGCACGCCGACCAGTCGCACGGGGTCTCGTCGTTCGATCTGGTCGAAGAGCGCCTGAGCGGCCTCGCCGATGCGCTGGCCCACCGCGGTGGGCTCGGAGAGCGTCTGCGAACGGCTGAGCGTGCGGAAGTCGTCGAACCTGATCTTGATGGCGACCGTCGCCGTCTCCCATTCGGCTTTCCGCAGGCGCGCCGCGACACGGTCGGCGAGACGCAAGAGTTCCGCTCTCAGGAACGACCGATCCGAGATGTCGGTGTCGAAGGTCTCTTCATGCCCGATGCTCTTCTCGATGCGCTCCGTCTCGACGGCGCGTGGGTCCTCACCCCGTGCGAGATCCGCGAGCCGAGCGCTCAGAGCCGGACCGACGGCGCGGTCGAGCATCGCCCGCGACGCCGTGCGGATGTCGCGCACCGTGCGGATTCCGCGACCCTCCAAAGCCTCGGCTGCTTTGGGTCCCACGCCCCACATCGCGCGCACCGGCCGCGGGTCGAGGAAGTCCTGGGTCTCGGATGCCGCGATCACGAGCATGCCATCGGGCTTCGAGATCGTCGACGCCATTTTCGCCACATGCTTCGTGGCCGCGACCCCCACGCTGCACGTGATGCCCACCTCGTCCTTGACCCGCTCGCGCACGAGATGCGCGATCTGCGCAGGGCTGCCCCAGAGCCGTCGTACACCCCGCACGTCGAGGAACGCCTCATCGACCGACAGCGGCTCGACCAGTGGCGTGAACGACTCGAAGATCGCCATCACCTGACGCGAAACCGCCTGGTAGCGATGGAAGTGCGGAGGAACGATGCGCGCCGACGGGCACAGGCGCAACGCCTGGGAAACGGGCATCGCCGCACGTACGCCGTAGCGACGGGCCTCGTAAGAGGCACTGGACACCACTGATCGGCCGTCTGGTGACCCGATGATCAGCGGCAGGCCCCGCAGAGTCGGGTCGTCCAGCACCTCGACTGCCGCGTAGAACGCATCCATGTCGACGTGCAGGATGCTCGTGCCGGTGTCGTCGGCGTCGGCGGACGACACGATGCGCCCTCTGCCGTCACCGTGTCCCATGAGACCATTCTCCCCCCGACCTCAGACACGAGGTCCGGGGGATCCGGTTACTGTGCAGCGCGCTCGAGGACGAGTTCGCGGACTCGGGCTGCGTCCGCCTGACCCTTCATCGCCTTCATCACAGCACCGATCACGGCTCCGGCCGCTTGGACCTTGCCATCCTTGATCTTGGCTAGCACGTCGGGCTGAGCCGCGAGGGCCTCGTCGATCGCGGCGATGAGTGCACCGTCGTCCGAGACGACCGCCAGTCCGCGGCTGTCGACGACCTCCTGCGGAGTCCCCTCACCGGCGATGACTCCCTCGAGCACCTGACGGGCCAGCTTGTCGGTGAGGGTCCCGGCATCGACGAGCTTCTGCAGCGCCACGACGTTCTCGGGGGAGATCAGCTCCGTGGCATCCTTCTCCTGCGTGTTCGCGAGACGACTGATCTCGCCCGTCCACCACTTGCGGGCCGTGGCAGGAGTCGCGCCGGCCGCGATCGTCTCCTCGACGACCTCCAACAGCCCGCCGTTCCGCACGTCCTGGAACTCCAGGTCGGTGAACCCCCATTCGGCCATCAGGCGGCGCCGACGGGCCACGGGCTGCTCGGGCAACTGCGCTCGGAGCGCCTCGATCAGCTCGGCAGCCGGCTCCACCGGGAGCAGATCGGGCTCGGGGAAGTACCGGTAGTCATCGGCATCCGACTTGGGGCGACCCGGCGAGGTCGTTCCGCTGTCTTCGTGCCAGTGCCGGGTCTCCTGCGTGATCGTTCCGCCGTCGGCGAGGATCTGCGCCTGACGCTGGATCTCGTAACGCACGGCACGCTCGACGGAGCGCATCGAGTTCACGTTCTTGGTCTCGGTACGAGTGCCGAGCTTCTCCTGGCCGCGAGGGCGCAGCGAGATGTTCGCGTCGCAGCGGAGGTTGCCGCGCTCCAGGCGTGCTTCGGAGATCCCGAGGCTGCGGACGATGTCGCGAATGGTCGCGACATAGGCTTTGGCCACCTCCGGTGCGCGGTGTTCGGTGCCGAAGATGACCTTCGTCACGATCTCCACGAGCGGGACACCCGCGCGGTTATAGTCGACGAGCGAATACTCGGCACCCTGGATGCGTCCGGTGGCGCCTCCCATGTGCGTGAGCTTGCCCGCGTCCTCTTCCATGTGCGCGCGCTCGATCGGGATCTGCACGATCGTGCCGTCCTCGAGCTCGACCTCGACGGATCCCTCGAATGCGATCGGCTCGTCGTACTGGGAGATCTGGTAGTTCTTGCCGAGGTCGGGGTAGAAGTAGTTCTTCCGGGCGAATCGGCTCGACGGAGCGATCGAGCAGCCGAGCGCAAGACCCAGGCTGATCGACGAACGGATGGCGGTCTCGTTGACGACGGGCAGCGCGCCCGGCAGACCGAGGTCGACCGGAGCGATCAGCGTGTTCGGCTCAGCCGCGTGGTAGAGCTCGTTCGCCGGGTTCGGCGCGTCGGAGAACATCTTGGTGTTGGTGTTGAGCTCGACGTGCACCTCGAACCCGAGAACGGGCTCGAACAGCTCCAGCGCCTTGTCGAAGTCCATGAGCTTGGCGGTGGCCATCAGCGGGTCCCTCCCACGAGCTGGGGTGCACGCGTGAGGAGCGGCGCTCCCCACGAATCCACGAGAAGCGTCTCGACCGCCGCGCCGACCTTGTAGAGCCGTGCGTCCTCCCGCGCCGGTGCGATGAACTGGATGCCGACGGGCAACCCGTCCTCTGCCGCGAGGCCGCTGGGGATCGAGATCCCCGGGACGCCTGCGAGGTTGACCGGGATCGTCGTGATGTCGTTGAGGTACATCTGCAGCGGATCGTCGATCTTCTCGCCGATCTTGAACGCGGTGGTCGGTGCCGACGGCGTCGCGATCACGTCGACCTTCGCGAAAGCGCTGGCGAAGTCCTGCTGGATGAGGGTACGGACCTTCTGAGCACTGCCGTAGTAGGCGTCGTAGTATCCGGCCGACAGCGCATAGGTGCCGAGGATGATGCGGCGCTTGACCTCGTCGCCGAAACCGGCGTCACGCGTCGCGGACATGACGTCCTCGACGGTCGGGTTGCCGTCGGGGGTGACGCGGAGACCGAAGCGCACCGAGTCGAACTTCGCCAGGTTGCTGGATGCCTCCGCGGGAAGGATCAGGTAGTACGCGGCGACGCCGTACTCGAAGTGCGGGGCGCCGATCTCGACGATCTCCGCTCCCTGAGCCTCCATCACCGCGAGCGCGCTGCGGAACGACTCGGCCACGCCGGGCTGGAAGCCGCTGTCGGGCAGCTCCCGGATCACGCCGACCTTGAGTCCCTTGAGCACGTCTCCACGCGCGCCCTCCCGAGCGGCGTCGGCGAACGAGGGCCACTCATCGCGCAGCGAGGTGGAATCCTTCGGGTCGTGACCGCCGATCGCATCGTGCAGAAGCCCTGCATCGAGCACGGTGCGCGCGACGGGACCGACCTGGTCGAGGCTGGACGCGAGGGCGATCGCGCCGTAGCGGCTGACCCCGCCGTAGGTCGGCTTGACGCCGACCGTGCCGGTGACGTGCGCGGGTTGGCGGATCGATCCGCCGGTGTCGGAGCCGAGCGCCAGCGGCGCCTCGAACGCGGCGACGGCCGCAGCCGACCCGCCTCCCGAACCGCCGGGGATACGGTCGAGGTCCCACGGGTTGCGGGTGGGCCCGTACGCGGAGTGCTCGGTCGACGACCCCATGGCGAACTCGTCCATGTTGGTCTTGCCGAGCGGGATGAGCCCCGCGGCACGCGAGCGAGCGACGACGGTGGCGTCGTACGGCGAGCGATAACCCTCGAGGATCCGCGAACCACTCGTGGTCGGCTGGTCGGTCGTGACCAGCACATCCTTGATGGCGAGAGGCACACCGGCGATCGGCCCCAGCTGCTCACCGGCGGCGCGCTGGGCGTCGACGGCCGCCGCGGCATCGAGCGCGCCGTCGTTCACGTGCAGGAACGCGTGCACGTCGCCGTCGACCGCGGCGATGCGGTCGAGGTGCGCGCGCGTCGCCTCGACGCTGGAGATCTCGCGACTGGCGAGCTTGTCGGCGAGCTCGGCCGCGGTCATACGGATGATGTCGCTCACTGCTCTTCTCCCAGGATCGCGGTGACGCGGAATCGGCCGTCGGCCTGATCCGGCGCGTTCTGGAGCACCTGCTCGTGCGTGAGGGTCTCGCCCACGACGTCGGGGCGGTAGACGTTGCTCAGCGGGATCGGATGACTCGTCGCGGCCACGTCGGGGCTTGCGACCTCCGACACCTTCGCGATGTTGTCGACGATGGCGTCGAGCTGGCCCGTCAGCCGGGTCACCTCTTCGTCGTTGAGCTGGATGCGCGCGAGGACGCCAAGATGGCGCACAAGATCAGGGGTGATTTCAGACACGACCCAAGTCTAGTTGCCGTGTCCGGCGTCTCCCGCAGACGAGCGGGGCCGGTCCTATGCTGGGCGGGTGAGCTCGTACCAGCCTCCCCGCCCTTGGATCGCCAGCTACGCGGACGGCGTCCCCGACGATCTCGCCCCCGTCTCGGGATCTCTGATCGACATCGTCGCGGCATCCGCTCGCGACTACCCGGACGCCCCTGCACTGCAGTTCTTCGGCCGTGAGACGACCTACGCGCAGCTGCAGGAGGCGATCGACCGCGCCGCCGAGGGTCTGCGCGAGCTGGGCGTGCGCACCGGGGATCCGGTTGCGATCGTCCTGCCGAACTGTCCTCAGCACATCGTGGCGTTCTACGCGGTGCTCCGTCTGGGCGCGGTGGTGGTCGAACACAACCCGCTCTACACGCCGCGCGAGCTGCGGAAGCAGTTCGAGGACCACGGCGCGAAGCACGCGATCGTCTGGAACAAGGTCGTGGCGACGGTGCAGGAGTTCCCGGCAGATCTCGCCGTGACGAACGTCATCTCCGTCGACGTCACCCGGGCGATGCCTCTTCTCACGCGCGTGGCTCTGCGACTGCCGGTGGCGAAAGCGCGGGAATCTCGCGCGGCGCTCACGGAGCGCGTACGCGGAACCGTCACATGGGACTCACTCGTGCAGTCGCCCCCTGTTGCGGCGACCCACCCGAAGCCGGCCACCGGCGACCTCGCCATCATCCAGTACACGTCGGGCACCACGGGCACTCCCAAGGGAGCAGCGCTCACCCACGGAAACCTGCTCGCGAACGCCGCTCAGTCGCAAGCCTGGGTGCCCTCCATCCAGCGAGGCAAGGGCTGCGTCGTCTACGCCGTCCTGCCCATGTTCCACGCCTACGGCCTCACCCTGTGCCTGACCTTCGCGATGTCGATGGGCGCACGCCTCGTGCTGTTCCCGAAATTCGATCCGGATCTCGTGCTCGATGTGATGAAGAAGCACCCGGCGACCTTCCTTCCGCTCGTGCCGCCGATCGCAGATCGGCTGCTCACCGCGGCGACCTCCCAGGGCGTGTCACTCGACGGCATCGAGGTCGCGATCTCCGGTGCGATGGCGCTGCCGCACGAGCTCGTGGTGCCTTTCGAGGCTGCGACGAACGGCTTCCTCGTCGAAGGCTACGGGCTGAGCGAGTGCTCCCCCGTTCTGATGGCGAATCCGGTCGCCGACAACCGTGTCCCCGGCACCGTCGGGCTCCCGTTGCCCGGCACCGAGTGCCGTGTGGTCGATCCTGAGAATCCGACCGTCGATGTCGAACCCGGCGCGGCGGGCGAGCTCCTCGTGCGCGGTCCTCAGGTGTTCTCGGGCTACTACGGCAAGCCGGAGGAGACCGACGCCGTCTTCGTCGACGGCTGGTTCCGCACCGGAGACATCGTGACGGTCGACGATGCGGGGTTCATCCGCATCGTCGACCGCATCAAGGAGCTCATCATCACCGGCGGCTTCAACGTCGCACCGACAGAGGTGGAGAGCGCACTGCGACAGCACCCGCAGGTCGCGGATGCCGCCGTAGTCGGCCTGCCGAGCGACCATTCCGGCGAGGAGGTCGTCGCTGCGATCGTCGTGGATGCCGGAACCGACGTGGACGTCGAGGCGATCCGCGAGTACGCGCGCAGCATCCTCACCCCCTACAAGGTGCCTCGTCGGATCTTCGTCGTCGACGAGCTGCCGAAGTCCCTCATCGGCAAGGTGCTGCGACGACAGGTCAGAGAGCGGCTCCTGGCGCTGACCTCGGGCTCCTGAGGGCGCCCTCACAGGCGCGGGAAGACGCGACGCGCTACCCTTGATCAGTGACCCCTGAAGACGCTGTACCCACCGAAGCCCCCGAGACCCCTGGATTCGAGGAACTCGGTATCACCGGACCCGTCCTCAAGGCGATCCGCGATCTCGGCTACGAGACCCCCTCCCCCATCCAGGCCGCGACCATTCCGACCCTTCTCGCGGGACGCGATGTCGTCGGCATGGCGCAGACCGGCACGGGAAAGACCGCCGCCTTCGCGCTCCCCGTGCTCGAGCGCCTCGACGTCTCGCAGAAGACGCCTCAGGCGCTGGTGCTCGCACCGACGCGCGAACTCGCCCTGCAGGTCTGCGAGGCCTTCGAGTCGTACGCCTCGAAGATGAAGGGCGTGCACATGCTGCCCGTCTACGGCGGCCAGGCCTACGGCGTGCAGCTCTCCGCTCTGCGCCGGGGCGTGCACGTGATCGTCGGAACGCCCGGCCGCATCATGGATCACCTCGCCAAGGGCACTCTCGATCTCTCCCAGCTGCAGTACCTGGTGCTGGATGAGGCCGACGAGATGCTGAAGATGGGCTTCGCGGAAGACGTCGAGCAGATCCTTGCGCAGACGCCCGTCGAGAAGCAGGTCGCCCTGTTCTCCGCGACGATGCCCCCGCAGATCCGGCGCCTCGCGCAGAAGTACCTGCGCGATCCCGAAGAGATCAGCATCAAGTCGAAGACCGCGACGGGCACCAACATCACGCAGCGATACCTCGTGGTGTCCTACGCGCAGAAGGTCGATGCGCTGACCCGCATCCTCGAGGTCGAGAACTTCGACGGCATGATCGTGTTCGTCCGCACCAAGAACGAGACCGAGACGCTCGCCGAGAAGCTGCGTGCTCGCGGTTACTCGGCCGCTGCGATCAACGGCGATGTGGCGCAGGTGCAGCGTGAGCGCAGCGTGAACCAGCTCAAGGACGGCAAGCTCGACATCCTCGTCGCAACGGACGTCGCCGCCCGTGGTCTCGACGTCGAGCGCATCAGCCACGTCATCAACTTCGACATCCCCACCGACACCGAGTCCTACGTGCACCGCATCGGCCGCACCGGCCGCGCCGGGCGCAAAGGCGACGCGATCAGCTTCATCACGCCTCGCGAGCGCTACCTCCTCAAGTCGATCGAGAAGGCGACCCGCCAGCAGCCGGCGCAGATGCAGCTGCCGAGCATGGACGATGTCAACACCACACGTCTCGCGCGCTTCGATGACGCGATCACGACGGCGCTCGGCGACAACGCGCGCATCGAGAAGTTCCGCGACATCATCGCCCACTATGTGCGCAACCACGACGTGCCGGAGGCCGATGTGGCAGCCGCACTCGCGGTCGTCGCGCAGGGCGACACACCGCTGCTGCTCGACCCTTCGGATGACCCGCTGACGAAGGCCGTCGAGTACGACAACCGTCCGCCGCGCGAGAACAACAACCGCGACAGGCGCGAGCCGCGCGAGCCCCGTGAGCGTCGCGGGCGGGGTGACTACAAGCCCTACCGCATCGAGGTCGGTCGACGTCACCGCGTCGAGCCTCGTCAGATCGTCGGCGCGCTCGCCAACGAGGGCGGCCTCGGCCGCGACGACTTCGGCGCCATCAACATCCGGCCCGACTTCACGGTCGTCGAGCTGCCCGCGAACCTCGACTCGTCAGTGCTCGAGAAGCTGAAGGACACTCGCATCTCCGGTCGTCTGATCGAGATCAAGCCCGACCGCGGCCCCGCGTCGCGACGCAACGACGGACCCCGCGATGCCGGCGCTCGGGGGAGCTACGACCGCCCCCGCTACGATCGCGAAGACCGTCCGGCCCGCACCGACGATCGTGGCGAGAAGCCGTTCCGCAAGCCGCGCCACAAGGACTGACCGAGACATGCACATCGAGCGCGCCGGCCCCGAAGACGTCCGGGGCCTGGCGCGCTTGAAGTGGATCGACAGAGCCGGTGCCGACGCCGCGGATTTCGACTCGTTCGCGAATGTGCTCCTGTCATGGTGGGAAGCTCATCGAGCCACACACACCGCGTTCGTCGCGCGGACGGTCGATGGTGCGATGATCGGCGCCGCCTGGATCGCGCTGCTGCCCCGAGTGCCGAGCCCCGGTGCGAGCGTCCGCCTCTCGGCAGACATCCAGAGCGTTTTCGTGTTGCCCGAGCACCGTGGTTCAGGTGTGGGAACAGCTCTCGTCGACGCAGCGACAGCCCATGCGAACAGTGCCGGCGCGTCGAGGATCACCGTGCACTCGAGCGAGCGAGCAGTTCCTGTGTATCGGAGACTCGGGTTCGCCGGATCACCGAAGTTGCTCCAACGCATTGCCGGAGCATGAGCACGTCAGGAGCCTGACGTTCCGGTCGACGCGGTGCGAGCGAGGCGCGCTGCCACATCGATGAGCGGTTCGGGGCGAGCGAGCAGCGCCCGCTGCTCCGGGTTGTCGATGAGGTGCTGAAGCAGCCTGTGGGCGCCGTCGATCGTGGGAGCCCAATACCCGCCGACATGGTGGCGGCTGAGTGGCGCGGTGGTCGATTCTCCGTCGATGAGCACGTCGACCGTGCCGTCATCCGGGTCCAGTCCCAGATCCGAGAGAGCGAGAAACGTGAGCGCACCGATCACGATCGTGCTCACCAGACCCGGCAGCCGGAAGCGCGTCACCGGCACGTCGAGAAACACCCGCTCCACCTGGCCCCATGGGACGATTCCTCGATTCTCGCTGCCCTCGCGAAAGAGCACAGCGTCAGGCGTGAGTCGCAGGTGGTGTCGTCCCGGGTCGCCGACGGCCAGAGCGCCGGGAACGACGATCAGCGGCCCGTAGCGTTTCATCCGAGCGCGTCCGGCCCCTCGGTGACGAGGATGTGGAACTGCGCCGCGTCGAGGATTCGGATACCCAGCTCCTCGGCCTTCCCGAGCTTCGACCCTGCTCCCGGCCCGGCCGCCACGAAGTCGGTCTTCTTGGAGACACTCGACGCCGCCTTGCCGCCGGCCTTGATGATCGCCTCCTGTGCTCCGTCGCGAGTGTAGCCGTCGAGGGATCCCGTGGCCACGATGGTCAGCCCGTCGAGGACGCCGCCCTCTACGATCGCCGCGCCCGGCCCCGGGTGCCCAGGGGTGGCCCATTGCACACCCGCCTCCGCCCACCGCTGCACGATCTCCTGGTGCCAATCGATCTCGAACCACGCGAGCAGCGAGTCGGCGATGATGCCTCCGACTCCCTCGACTGCGGCGAGCTCGTCTCGAGATGCGGAGCGGATGGCATCGAGGGAGCCGAACCACTGGGCGAGCGCCCGCGCAGCCACAGGGCCGACGTGACGGATGTTCAGAGAGACGAGAAGTCGCCAGAGGTCCTTCGTCTTGGCCTTCTCGAGCTCGGCCAGGAGCGTGACGGCCTGCGATGACGGTTGCGGCCCCTCGAGGCCTGACTTCTTTTCGATGGCCGTGGGATTGCGGCGGAACGGCGCTCGGGTCTTCACGAGCCCGTCGTCGTCCTCCTTCGGCAAGCCGGTCTCCGCGTCGCGGACGAACAGCTCGATCGGCACGATCTCATCGAGAGTGAGCGCGAACAGCCCTGCCTCAGTCTCGAGGGGCGGAACGGCAGGCGATGTCGGCTGAGTGAGCGCCGCCGCCGTGACTTCGCCGAGAGCCTCGATGTCGAGAGCGCCGCGGGATCCGATGTGTTCGACACGACCACGCACCTGCGCTGGGCACGAGCGTGCGTTCGGGCAGCGCAGGTCGATGTCGCCCTCTTTCATCGGACGCAGCGGTGTGCCGCACTCCGGGCACTTGACAGGCATGACGAACTCGCGTTCCGTGCCATCGCGTTTGTCGACCACAGGACCGAGCACCTCGGGAATGACGTCGCCTGCTTTACGCAGAACGACCGTGTCGCCGATGAGCACGCCCTTCGCCTTCACCACGTCCTTGTTGTGCAGAGTCGCCTGTCTGACCACCGAGCCTGCCACCTGGGCGGGAGCCATCACCGCGAACGGCGTGGCCCTGCCGGTGCGACCGACCGAGACGACGATGTCGAGGAGCTTCGTCTGCACTTCTTCGGGTGGGTACTTGTAAGCGATCGCCCAGCGCGGGGCTCGGCTCGTGGCGCCGAGCTCATCGTGCAGCGAGAGCTCGTCGACCTTGACCACGATGCCGTCGAGTTCGTGTTCGATGTCGTGCCGGTGCTCACCGAAGTACTCGACGAACGCCGCGACCTCGTCGATGGTCGTACACACCTTGGTGTGAGGGCTCGTCGGCAGACCCCATGCTGCGAGCTGCTCGTACACCTGGCTCTGCGCGGCGACGGGCGGGTCCGGCCACGCGCCGATGCCGTGCACGTAGAGTGCTAGTGATTCGATGCGCAGCATCCCCGCCTCGAGCTCGAGACCGTTCTTCTTGTCGATCTGCTGCCGGAGCCCCCCGCTGGCCGCGTTCCGCGGGTTGGCGAAGGAGGGGAAACGTCGCGCCGCAGCTGTGCGAGCCTTCTCTTCGTCGAAGGGCTTCTTCGCCCCCGCGCGCGCGTCCCAACGGGCCAGCGCGTCGGCATACGCGCGGTCGCGGAACGACGCCTGTGCGGCATTCAGTCGTTCGAAGGCAGCCACGGGGATGAACACCTCGCCGCGAACCTCCACGATCGCGGGGTGACCCGAGCCGGTGAGTTCGAGCGGTATCTCCGGCAGCCGCAGAGCGTTCTCGGTGACGATCTCGCCGACGCGGCCGTCGCCGCGGGTCGCCGCAGAGGTCAGCCGGCCGTTCTCGTAACGGAGATTGATCGCGAGACCATCGATCTTCAGCTCGGTCAGCCAGTCGACGTCACGTCCTGCCGAGGCCCTCGTCTTCGCGGCCCATTCCCTCAGCTCCTCGATGGAGAACACGTTGTCGAGACTCAGCATCCGCTCGGCGTGCTCGATGGTCGCCAGGCCCGTCGCTTCGGCAGCGCCCACCATCTGGGTGGGGGAATCCTGACCCTGAAGCTCGGGACGCAGCCGTTCGAGCTCTTCGAGCCTGCGCATCCATCCGTCGTATGTGGAGTCGTCGACGAGCGAGGTGTCACGCCCGTAGTAGGCGTCCTTCGCCTCGAGGATGCGAGTGGTCAGCTCGTCGGCTTCTATACGGGCTTCTTCCAGCGAGATGTTCTCCGGCACTCCGCCAGTCTACGAGCGGCCACCGACATCCTCAGGGAGGCGCTACGCGTCGACCGGCACCGCAGACACCGTGCGGTCGATGGTGAACTGGCCGAGCACGCGAGTGCCGACGTACAGCACCGCCGTCTGGCCAGGGGCAACGCCGTTGAGAGGCTCGACCGGCACGACGCGCACGCCGTCCGCCGACACGAAGGCCCGAGCGACCTCCGGCTCCGCATGGGCCCGGATCTGCACCTCGCAGTCGAACTCCGAGTCCACGGGCGCCGCGCCCGCCCAGCTGAACCTGTCTCCGGAGATCTCTCGCGTCGCGAGAGCTTCCTTCGGACCGACGACCACGGTGTTCGACACCGGCCGCACCTCGAGCACGAACCGGGGCTTGCCGTCTGCCGCCGGAACGCCGAGCTTGAGTCCGCGACGCTGGCCTACCGTGAACGCGTGCGCACCTTCATGCGAACCGACCACGGAGCCCGTGCGGTCGACGATCTCCCCGGTCGCAGTGCCGACCTTCTCGGCCAACCAGCCCCGGGTGTCGCCATCGGGAATGAAGCAGATGTCGTGACTGTCGGGCTTCTGGGCCACGCTGAGACCGCGCGCTTCCGCCTCCGCACGCACGACGGCCTTCGAGGGCGTGGTTCCGAGCGGGAAGTAGGTGTGCGCAAGCTGCTCGGCCGTCAGGACACCGAGAACATACGACTGATCCTTCGCGTTGTCGGCAGCCCTGTGCAGCTCGAGCCCGGCGTCAGTAGGGATCAGCGTCGCGTAGTGCCCCGTGCAGACGGCGTCGAAGCCCAGTTCGATCGCTCGCTCGAGCAGAGCGGCGAACTTGATCTTCTCGTTGCAGCGCATGCACGGATTGGGAGTGCGCCCCGCCTGGTACTCGGAGACGAAGTCGGCGATCACGTCTTCACGGAATCGCTCCGAGAAATCCCAGACGTAGAAGGGGATGCCGAGGAGATCTGCTGCACGCCGTGCGTCGAGAGCGTCCTCGATGGTGCAACAGCCTCTGCTCCCCGTCCGCAGCGTGCCTCCCGCACGGGAGAGCGCGAGATGCACTCCGACGACCTCGTGCCCCGCCTCCACGGCACGCGCGGCCGCGACTGCGGAGTCCACTCCGCCACTCATGGCCGCAAGAATCCTCATACGACCAGTCTACGAGCGTGCAGCTGAGCCGGTGCCGGAAGCCCTCGTGTAGACGTCGGCGATCGAGGCGAGAACCGCATCGACGTCGGCGTCCGTCGAGGTGCGCCCGAGTGTGAACCGGAGCACGCTGCGAGCAGCCTGCTCGCTGCGTCCCATGGCGATCACCACATGCGACGGCTCTGCGACCCCTGCCTGGCAGGCCGATCCGGTCGACGCGGCGATGCCGGCCATGTCGAGGAGGAACAGCAGGCTCTCACCCACTGCGCCGGGGAACAGCACGTGCGCGTTGCCGGGGAGCCGCTCGGACTGGTGCCCGAGCAACTCCGCCTGAGGCACTCGGGTCAGGATGCCGTCGACCAGCCGGTCGCGCATCGCCGCGAGCCGAGTCGACTCCGATTCCCGTTCCGACTCGGCGAGTTCGAGCGCGGTGGCGAACGCCGCTGCGCCCGCCACATCCTGCGTCCCGGCACGGAGCCCCCTCTGCTGTGCGCCGCCGCGGAGCAGCGCCGAGAGCCGGGCGGTGCGAGCGGCGACCAAGGCACCGACACCGACCGGCGCCCCGATCTTGTGCCCCGCGACGCTCATCGCGACCAGGCCGACTGCGTCTGACGCATCGCCCCTCAGCGCACGGAAGGACAACGGAAGATGACCGAGTGCCGACACCGCATCGAGGTGCAATGGAACGTGTGCGCGCGCGGTCGCCGAGGCGAGCACCGCAGCGTCGTTGATCGTCCCCGCCTCGTTGTTCGCGACCAGCGCGGTCGCCAGCGCCGCACCCGGAAGCTGCTGGGCGAAGACGCCCAGGTCGATGGCTGCCGTGCCATATACCGGAACAGCACGTAGTACCGCCCCAGCCGCCACCAGGGCCTCGACCGTGTCGACGGTTGCGTGGTGCTCCGCATCGGGCATCACGATGGCATCCGTCCCCGCCGGGCGCGCGTGCCAGAGCCCCTGCAGCGCGAGGTTTATCGACTCGGTGCCCCCTGAGGTGAAGACGACCTCGATGGGGTCGCAGTCGAGCACAGCAGCCGAGCGCTCACGCGCTTCCTCGAGCAGGCGCCGCGCTTCCTGCCCCGCGCCATGCGTAGACGACGCATTGCCGACGATCGAGCTCGCGTCCAGCCACGCCTCGCGCGCCTCGGGGCGCAGCGGGGTCGTGGCGGCGTGATCGAGATAGTGCTGCATCCCTCAACTCTCCCCCATTTCCAGCCTCCCGAGCGCACATGGAACTGAGTGCACGCGGTCCTGAGACCCGAGCGCAGCCCTCTATTGTGTACTCATGCCCGCGATCCGAGACATCACCGTGCCCGGCGGTACTGCACTCGACAACCTCGGTGTGCGCCTTCACGACGGCGTCGGGACCCTCCGCGTCTGGTCGCAGAACGCGTCGTCGATCGAACTCGTCGTCTTCGATGCCACCGACCTCGACTGGGTGATCGATCAGGTCGACCTCGCCCGCCTTCCCGGCGGCATCTGGGAAGTGACCACGGAGCTGCTCCAGCCCGGCACCCGATATGCCGTCCGTGTCGGAGGCCCGCACGGTCCAGGCAACACGTTCAACCCCGAGACCCTGCTGCTGGATCCCTATGCCCGGGGTCTCGCCCAGGGCGACGGCTATGAGGAGTGGCGTTCCGTCGTCATCGTCGACGGCTTCGACTGGGGTGACTCCGTCAAGCCGCGGATCCCCCTCGATCGGACGGTGATCTATGAAGGCCACCTGAAGGGGCTCACCAAGCGGCAGCCCGACGTGCCTCCTGCCCTGCACGGCACCTACGCCGGGCTCGCACACCCCGCGATGATCGAGTACTTCCACTCTCTCGGTATCACCTCGATCGAACTGCTTCCCGTTCAGGCTTTCGTGCCGGAACCGCGGTTGCTCGAGCGCGGCCTGACGAATTACTGGGGCTACAACACCCTCAACTTCTTCACGCCGCACAACGCCTATGCGACCGAGGACGCGCGCAAGGGCGGCCCCGAAGCGGTTCTCGCCGAGTTCAAGGGCATGGTGAGGCTGCTGCACGAAGCCGGACTCGAGGTCATCCTGGACGTCGTGTACAACCACACGTCGGAAGAGGGACTCGGCGGTCCCCGCTCGAGTCTGCGTGGCATCGACAATGCGAGCTACTACCGGCAGGACGCGTCCGGCGCCTACATCGACACGACGGGCTGCGGCAACACTCTCGACACCTCGACGGACGCCGGCGCTCGGCTCGTGCTCGATTCTCTGCGCTACTGGGCGCAGGAGATGCAGATCGACGGGTTCCGGTTCGACCTCGCCGCTGCGATCGCGCGAGACGGCTCGCACACCTACACACCGGAGCACCCCCTGCTCACCGCGATCGCGAACGACCCGATCCTCCGCGAGACCAAGCTCATCGCAGAACCGTGGGATGTCGGCATGGGCGGCTGGCAGACCGGCAACTTCCCGAACGGCTGGTTGGAGTGGAACGACCGATACCGCGACCGGGTGCGGAACTTCTGGCTGAGCGACATCGACTACGCGCGTCGTGCCTCTGCTCCTGTCGGCATCGGCGGTTTCGCCACGCGTCTCGCCGGGTCCTCGAACACCTTCGCGGACGAGAGGGGCCCGCTCGCGAGCATCAACTTCGTCACGGCACACGACGGATTCACGCTGCACGACCTCGTGTCTTACGACGTCAAGCACAACGAGGCGAACGGAGAGCAGAACCGCGACGGCGCCGACATGAATCGCGCGTTCAACCACGGCATCGAGGGTCCGACCGACGATCCGGCCATCCTCGCAGCCCGCCGCAAGGCGATGCGCAACCTGCTCGGCACTCTGCTTCTGTCGGCGGGGATCCCGATGCTCACGGCAGGCGATGAGGTCGGACGCACGCAGCGCGGCAACAACAACGCCTACGCCCAGGATTCGTCGATGACCTGGCTCGGATGGGACGCCGAGCCCTGGCAGGAAGACCTGCGAGCACACGTCGCTCGGCTCATCCAGCTCCGTTCCGAGAACCCCGCTCTGCGTCCGAGTCGATACGCGCGGCTCGGCGAGCACATCCCCAACGCCTCAGTCATGGACTGGTTCGACCAGAACGGCGAGACGATGGAGAGCGAGCAGTGGACGGATCCCGGGAACCGGACGCTGCAGTACGTCGCGGCTTCGACACCCGACCTCGAGGCGGCCAACCGCATCCTCCTCATCGTGCACGGCACGGAGTCCCCCATCGACGTACGCCTCCCGGAGGATCTCGAGGATGCGACGCGCTTCGTGTCCCTGTGGTCGAGCGCGGATGAGCGCCCTGATGCCGGCGGCGAGGTGTTCGCCCCGGGCGACATCCTGCCCATCCCCGGCACCTCCATGCGACTCTTCCGCGTGGAATGAGCCGCGGCGCGCCGGTGCTCTCAGCGAGCTACCCGGTCCACGTCCGTAGCGGTACATTCGGGGGGTGGCCGCACGTATGAGCAGCATCAGTCCGAAGGCTCTCCGAAGCCCCGCGCAGATCCCGACGCGCCCCTTGGGCGCCGTCTCGGACGGCGACGGGCTCGTAGCGACTCGCATTCCGCTCGTCGGTGGTACACCGGCCGTACCAGGCGGTTTCGCACCGAAGGCCTTCGTCGGCGAGGTGGTTCCGTTCAGCGTGGTCGCGTTCCGGGAGGGGCACGATCTCATCGGCGTGCAGCTCCGGTTGACCTCCCCCGACGGTGACGAGACACTGCACAGACTGACCCCGTTCTTGGACGGGAGCGATCGCTGGGGTGCCGAGATCGCGATAGACCTGCAGGGTCGCTGGACGTTTCGCTTCGAAGCGTTCTCCGATGACTTCGCGACCTGGGCTCACGCCGCCGAGGTGAAGGTCGCCGCCGGCGTCGACGTGCCTGTGATGGCGGCACTCGGCGCCGAGCTGTTCACGCGCGCGGCGGCCCAGAAGGACCGCCCTGCAGCTCAGCGCAGACGTCTCGACGACGTCGCCGCCGCACTGTCCGGCGGAGACGCCGCGACCACGATCGCTGCGTCGACGGATGCCGAGCTCGCCGCTCTCTTCCGGGACCGCCCGCTCATGACACTGCGCTCGGCGTCAGCAGCGCACACGCTGCTGGTCGAGCGGACAGCCGCAGGCGTCGGTGCATGGTACGAGTTCTTCCCGCGCTCGGAGGGCGCGAAGCGCCTCAAGGACGGCACGATCAAGAGCGGGACGTTCCGAACGGCCGCCAAACGCCTTCCTGCTGTCGCCGCCATGGGATTCGACGTCATCTACCTGGTACCCGTCCATCCGATCGGGACCACGAACCGTAAGGGCCGGAACAACACGCTGACGACAGAGCCGGGCGATCCGGGTTCGCCGTATGCGATCGGCTCCGCCGATGGCGGCCACGACGCGATCCACCCCGAGCTCGGCAAGCCTGCTGATTTCCGTGCCTTCGTGCGAGCTGCGAAGAGCGAAGGTATGGAGGTCGCTCTCGATCTCGCTCTGCAGGCATCTCCGGACCACCCGTGGGTCGACGCGCATCCGGAGTGGTTCACGACCCTGCCCGATGGCACCATCGCCTACGCGGAGAACCCGCCGAAGAAGTATCAGGACATCTACCCCCTGAACTTCGACAACGACCCTGCCGGCATCTACCAGGAGATGCTGCGTATCGTCCAGCACTGGGTGCGCGAGGGTGTGAAGATCTTCCGGGTCGACAATCCGCACACGAAGCCGCTCCAGTTCTGGGAGTGGCTCATCGCCACGGTCAACGCGCAGGACCCGGACGTGATCTTCCTCGCCGAGGCCTTCACCCGACCTGCAGTGATGCGCGCCCTCGCCGCCGTGGGATTCCAGCAGAGCTACAGCTACTTCACATGGCGAAACACCAAGGCCGAGCTCGAGGAGTTCCTCACCAGCGTCTCCCACGAGACCAGCGACTACATGCGACCGAACCTCTTCGTGAACACGCATGACATCCTCACCGAATACCTGCAGTTCGGCGGACGCGCCGCCTACCGGATCCGCGCGTGCATCGCGGCCACCGCTGCTCCGGTCTACGGCGTGTACGCCGGATACGAGCTCTTCGAGAATGTCGCACGCCCGGGTTCCGAGGAGAACATCGACAACGAGAAGTACGAGTTCAAATTCCGTGATTGGGAGGGTGCGGAGGCTGCCGGTGAGTCGTTGGCCCCGCTGCTGCGTCGGCTGAACGAGATCCGCAGCGCGCATCCGGCGCTTCGCCAGCTCCGGAACCTCTCCGTGCACTGGAGTGACGACGACTCCGTGCTGGTCTACAGCAAGCACCTCGATGCGGCTTTCACCGGCACCGGCCACTCCGACACGGTCCTCGTGATCGCGAACGTGGATCCGCATTCGGTTCGCGAGACCACAGTTCATCTCGACACGACGATCTGGGGTGTTCCGCCGGGTGAGCCGTTCGAAGTGGAGGACCTGCTGACCGGAGCAGTCTGGACGTGGGCCGACCACAACTACGTGCGCCTCGACGCCTTCGCCGAACCGGTGCACATTCTGAAGGTGAGGAGACGAGCATGAGCTACGTCGAAGATGCCACGACGTCATCGGACTGGGCCGCAGTGGCGGCCGGCGCCCACCACGACCCGCACGCCGTGCTGGGCTCGCACCCGTTCACAGACGCAGGAGAGCGCACCGTCACGGTCATCCGTGCCCGTCGTCCTCTCGCCTCCTCGGTCGCCGCGGTCTTCCCGGACGGAAGCCGATTGGATCTCGATCACGTCGCACACGGGATCTGGGAGGCTCAGCACGATGGCGCCCCCGTCCCCTATCGGATCGCCACCGCATACGGTGACGACGACGAGACGATCAGCGGCGACCCCTACCGACACCTCCCCACGCTCGGCGACGTCGACCTGCATCTGATCGCGGAGGGACGACACGAGCGGCTGTGGCAGGTACTGGGTGCGCACGCCCAGGTCGTAGGGGGCGAGCCCGGTGTCGCGTTCGCCGTGTGGGCTCCCAACGCCACGGCCGTACGCGTGGCCGGCGAGCACAACGGCTGGAACGGCGAAGCCCACGCGATGCGCTCGATGGGTGTGAGCGGCATCTGGGAGCTGTTCATCCCCGACCTCGCGATCGGCACGACCTACAAATACGAGATCCGCACGCGCAGCGGCTCCTGGATCTTCAAGGCCGACCCGATGGCCCAGGCGGCGCAGGTCCCGCCCGAGACGGCATCGGTCATCACGCAGTCGACGTACGCCTGGTCGGACGGTGCCTGGATGACGCGCCGTGCGGCGACACATGCGGTCGCCCAGCCGCTGTCGATCTACGAGGTCCACCTCGGTTCCTGGCGCGGAGGATTGAGCTACCGCGAGGCCGCCGATCCCCTCATCGCCCATGTCAACGAAGCCGGTTTCACGCACGTCGAGTTCATGCCGCTCGCAGAGCACCCCTTCGGCGGCTCTTGGGGATACCAGGTGAGCGGTTACTACGCCGCGACGAGTCGTTTCGGCAGCCCCGACGATCTGCGGTACTTGATCGACCGGCTCCACCAGGCCGGGATCGGCGTGATCATGGACTGGGTGCCAGGGCACTTCCCCAAGGATGCCTTCGCCCTCGCGAAGTTCGACGGGCAGCCGCTCTACGAGCATCCCGACCCTCGACGCGGCGAGCACCAGGACTGGGGAACCCTCATCTTCGACTATGGCCGCCCTGAGGTGCGTGGCTTCCTGGTGGCAAACGCGCTCTTCTGGCTGAGCGAGTTCCATGTCGACGGCCTTCGGGTCGACGCCGTGGCCTCGATGCTCTATCTCGATTACTCCCGCAATGAGGGTGAGTGGGAGCCGAACATCCACGGGGGCAGGGAGAACCTCGAGGCGATCCGCTTCCTGCAGGAGGTGAACGCGACCGCCTATCGCCTGCACCCGGGCGTGCTGATGATCGCAGAGGAGTCGACGAGCTTCCCCGGGGTGACCGCGCCGACCGACCACGCCGGACTGGGCTTCGGGTTCAAGTGGAACATGGGCTGGATGAACGACTCCCTCCAGTACATCGAACGCGACCCGATGTACCGATCGCACCATGAAGGCGAGATGACGTTCTCATTCGTCTACGCGTTCGGAGAGAACTATCTGCTGCCGATCAGCCATGACGAGGTCGTGCACGGCAAGGGCAGCCTTCTCGCGAAGATGCCCGGGGACCACTGGCACAAGCTCGCGAACGTTCGTGCCTACCTGGCGTACATGTGGGGCCATCCTGGCAAGAAGCTGCTCTTCATGGGGCAGGAGTTCGGGCAGCTCGCGGAGTGGTCCGAGTCCCGCGAACTCGACTGGTGGCTGCTGGAGCAGCCGTCGCATGCGCAACTGCAGGGTTTCGTCGGCCAGCTCAATCGCACCTATCGTGCCCAGGCCCCGCTCTGGGAGCGAGACAACGACGGCTCCTCGTTCGCGCGTCTCGGCGCTCCGAGCTGGGACCCGAACGTGATCGCGTTCGAGCGCCGCGACGCACACGGTGGCCGCGTCGTCGTGATCAGCAACTTCGCCGGCGTCGAGCGCAGCGGCCACAGCCTGACCCTGCCCGTCGCCGGCGTATGGCAGGAGATCCTCAACACGGATGCCGCAGAGTACGGCGGCCGCGGATCGGGCAATCTCGGCATGGTCGTCGCCCGTGCCGAGGACGGCGGACCCGCAATCGCGACCGTCACGATTCCTGCACTGTCCACGCTGTGGCTGCGACACGAGGGCGACCCCCACGTGCCCACGATCAGCCACGGCTGACCCTTCACGGCCGCCGTTCATGGCTGGCCGCCCCACTGGGCTGGTCAGCCATGGCGTCGCGTCAGAAGAGCAGCGAAGAGAGCCTGTTCCGCGCAGAGACGACGCGAGGGTCTGCGGCACCGATCAGGCCGAAAAGCTCGATCAGGCGCTCTCTGACCGGCGTCCGCTCGTCCGAGGGAAGCTGAGCGAACAGATCGAGCAGCCTTCCGAACGCATCGTCGACGTGTCCGCCGGCGAGGTCGAGATCAGCGACATCGAACTGCGCCTGGATGTCTCGCGGACCAGCCGCAGCCGCCGCCCGCGCATCGTGCAGGTCGAGCTTCTGGACCCGGTCGAGGAGCCGAACCTGCCCCAGACCGGCGATCGCGTCCTCGTCGCGGGGATTCTCTGACAGCGCCTTCTCATACGCCACGATCGCGGCAGCGTAGTCGCCCGTCTCGATGGCGGCGAAGGCCTCAGCGTGCAGAGGCGGCATCGGCGGTTCCGCCGGCTCCTCCTGTCCCTCGGCCGGCTCGCCGACGTTCAACGTTCCCGTCACGCCGTTCTGAGCCGCGAGCTGGAGCAGCTGCGCGAAGACTTCCCTGACCTGCTGCTCGGGAACCGCCCCCGTGAACATCGGGACCGGCTGACCGGCGATGAGGGCGACGACCATCGGGATCGACTGCGCGCGAAAGCCCTGAGCGAGCTGCGGGTTGGCATCGACATCGACTTTGGCGAGAAGCACCTTGCCGCCGAGTTCCCGCGCCACCTTCTCGATGATCGGACTCAGCTGCTTGCACGGACCGCACCATTCCGCCCAGAGGTCCACGACCACCGGCACGGTGCGCGAGAGCTCGAGGATCTGGCCGAACGACTCGTCGGTCGCATCGACCACGATGTCAGCGGTTCCGGGAGCAGGACTCGGCGCACCCGCAGCCGGCGCCGCCGGGCGGTTTCGCAGAGAGGAGAGGTCGACGGCTCCTCGGAGCGCGGCGGGAGAGATATCGGTCACTTGATCACCTCGACGGAGAGAAGGTCCTGTCGGACTGCCAGAAGACGGATCTGCTCCGTCGATCCCTGCGAGGGAACGGAGAAGAACAGCTGGAACTCGTACTTGGTCGTCACTCCCTTGGCGGACTCGGTCACGCCGGTGAGTGCCTTCGCCTGCGCGTTGTCGCCGAAGCGGATCACGGCGTCCGCCGACGTCGGCGTCACCGATTCCGTGTCGACGAGCGAGACAGCCACGATGGCGCCGCTGTCCAGCGTTGCCATCGATACCGGTGCGGAATCCGCCGGGATGATGTCGAACGCGGTCTGCGAGGTCTCTGCAGCGCCGTTGTCAGCGAGGTTCTGCACGACGGCCTGGCGACTGTCGCGAATCGACTGGGCGAGATTCTGAGAGATCTCATCGAAGAGCCCGTAGGACGCGCTGGTCTCCCCCGCATCGACGATGTCTGCGAATGTCGCTGCCAGCTCACTCGGCGGGAGGCTGAGGAACGCGGAATCATCCGGCACGAGCGAGGTCCCGAGCCACGGCGCGGCCACCTCGGGGAAGACGGCGTCCGCCGACATCTCGGCCATGTTCGTGACCTTGTAGCTCGACCACGGATCCTGCTGAGTCATGGTGAGGATCACCGGCGGCACGGTGTCGTCCGCTGCATCCTTCGAGAGCAGAAGCACGGTGCGCGGCCACCGGTCGGTGGCTTCGGGCAGCACGACCTCGACGTCATCGGTCGGGATCACTGCAGGTACCGGGGTCTCCGGCAGAGCGGTCCGGAGCGCGTACTCGGTCGTGCGCGCTGTGAGCGCCGGCCCATCGAGACGGGTTCCCGCCAGAGCGATGTCCTTCGCCGCGTCCGCGTCGGAGAGAGTCGTCGACACCTCCTGCAGGATTCTCTTCGCCTGCGACTCGGTCACTGCGGGTGGCTTCTGGTTCTCCGGGGCGATCACAGTCGCGCTGGGCGACGGCGACGGCGTACCCTCTCCGAACTGCGGCCAGGAGTCGGGCGAGCAACCGCTCGCGAGCAGCGCCGTCACCGCGAGCGCGGGCAGCGCGAGCAGGCGGCGCCTGCGATCCGTTGTCGTCGCACGCATCTCGGACTTCCGATCCCGGTCGGGGCTCTGCGCGTCGGCCGCGTCATCCGAGCCTTCGCTGCCCGCTCCAGCCGTGTCCGCTCCCTCCCCGGAGGGTGCCGAGGCTTCAGGTGCATCCGCTGCCGAGCCCTCGATCGCGGCGCGTTCCGACGGCGGCAGCTGGGCCACATCGATCGGCTCCGTAGCCGGAAGGGGGCCAGGACCCTTGCGACGCGGTCCACGCCCGCGCCGCTGGTGACGGATGGCGAGGACATAGAGGACCAGCCCGGCGAGGAGCATGGCGGCGCCTGCCGCCATGAGCGGACCGGCAAGAGGCGTCGAGGTGTCGAGCGGCCACGAGATCGCGATGTCGTCGGGAGCGTCCTGGGTGCCGTCGTACGCAATGATCAGGCTGACGCCTTCGGGGATCTGCATGTTGTCCACGATGAGAGCATCGGTCTCGGTGAACGAATCGAGCCAGAGATCGGAGCCGGCCGGGTTGCGGCCCGTCTCCGCGGCCGCGCCGTCCTCGGCGGGGGTCGCGGACGGGACAGGCGTCTCGGCGGGGGCGGGGCTCTCCGTCGGTGCCGGAGCAGCCGCGGGCTCATCACCATCGTCCGTTGCACCGGCAGGAACCAGCTCCGCCTCGAGCTCGCCATCCTTGCCCGCGGTCACGTGATTGTAGGAGGCGTCAGCCAGCCACGCCTCCATGTCGGCCGTCCGACCGTACGCCGCGAAGATCTCGCCTTCTCCCCGCACGAGCAGGGTCTGAGACCCGGGGTGCTCTCGCAGGACGTCGCCGTCCAGCAGCACGTAGGGGGCGGGTTCTTCTACAGCGACTGAGACCTCCTGGGTCGACGGACCCATGAAGATGGTTCGCTGCGCGACGCCTGCAGCGATCAGTCCCGCAGCCAGCACGAAGGCCACAACGGCCCATACGAAACGCACGAATAGTCTCCTCACACGGCCCGGACGCACGCCCGAGTCGCAACACTCGACATTTCAGACTAGCGAAATCACCTGTGCATTGCCCACGAGGGGCACGCCGGGGTCGCGCGCGGCACGTCGTCGCGGCCTGTCGCTATGCGGTGGATACGCTTGCAGAGTCCCGCATTCCGAGGAGCCGCGATGAAGATCCACAACCCGTTCCGTACCGCTCTCGTGGCGACGCTCGGCGTGGGGTTGGGCATCCTGCTGATCGGCAGCGTCGAAAGCCTCTCGACGGTGCTGCTGTACGTGGGCACAGCGCTCTTCCTGAGCCTGGGGCTCGACCCGCTCGTCTCGTTCCTCGAACGCAGGAGGCTCCCGCGCTGGCTCGCCGTGCTCATCACGATCCTCGCCGTTCTCGGTGTGTTCGCGGGAATCATCCTGATCGTCATCCCCGTGCTCGTCGATCAGATCTCGCAGCTCATCGCCGAGATCACGGCCATCGTCCAGCGAGGCACGTTCCTCAGCGACTTGCGCCAGTGGATGGTCGACACCTTCCCCAACCTCAAGGTCGACGATGTGTTCGCCTATGTCACGAACTGGCTCGAGACCAACCTCGCCCAGATCGGCGGGTCGATCGGCCAGAGCGTCCTCGCGGCCGGCGGCGCCGTCGTGAGCGGACTGTTCGGTGCCTTCATCATCCTCATCCTCACGATCTACCTCACCGCATCCACGCCGTCGCTCAAGCGCGCCGTCTATCAGCTCGCCCCCGCATCGAAGCGCGAGCGATTCATCGACCTGGCCGAGCAGATAACCGATTCGGTCGGCTACTACGTCATGGGTCAGGTGACTCAGGGCGTCATCAACGGCATCCTGAGCATGATCTTCCTCACGATCATCGATGCGCCGTTCCCCGCGGTGCTCGCCGTCGTGGCCTTCTTCTTCTCGCTGATCCCGCTCGTCGGAACTCTCACGGGGTCCACGATCATCGTCCTCGTGTGTCTGATCCCCGGACTCGGCTCGCCGGCGACGGCGATCGCGGCCGCGATCTACTACCTCATCTACATGCAGATCGAGGCCTACATCATCTCCCCGAGGATCATGAGCCGAGCAGTGTCGGTGCCCGGTGCGGTCGTCGTGGTCGCGGCGCTTGCAGGAGGCAGTCTGCTGGGCCTGCTCGGCGCGCTGATCGCGATCCCCGTCGCAGCCAGCATCCTGATCCTCTACAGGCAGGTGCTGATCCCCCGGATGAACGAGCTCTAGGCCTCTGGCCACTCGGTCGGAAGCGGGAGTGCCGCCGGATTCACCGCCGCGACGATCTCGGTGAGGACACGCCGCGTCTGGCTCTCCCCCACCCAGAGGTGCTTGCCGCCCTTGACGGCGATCAGCTTCGCGTGAGGGATCGCAGAGAAGCGATCGCGTGCTTCGGCCGGGCGTAAGTAGTCGTCGAGCTCGGGAACGAGCACGACCACGTCGACGTCGGAGTTCGCCCACGCCGCGACCTCGGCGTCCGTCGCACGGTGGAGCGGCGGAGACAGGAGGATGATGCCCTCGACGTCGTGCTCCCGCCCGTACTTCAGGGCGAGTTCGGTGCCGAAGGACCAGCCGAGAAGCCACGGGCGCGGAAGAGCTCGCTCGCGCACGAACTCCATCGCCGCTGCGACGTCGAACTGCTCCGCCGCTCCCCCGTCGAAAGCCCCATCGCTGGTGCCGCGTGGCGAGGTGGTGCCTCTGGTGTTGAACCGCAGCACTGCGAGATCAGCCAGCGCAGGCAGTCGAGCTGCGGCCTTGCGGATGATGTGCGAGTCCATGAACCCACCGGCTGTCGGCAGCGGGTGCAGAGTGACCAGAGTGGCCGCAGGCGTCGATGACTCGGGCATCGCCAACTCGCCGACGAGCCTCAGCTCATCCGCCGTCTCCAGCACGATGTCTTCCCGGCGTGCCGGGAGTTCGATCGGTCCACGGATCTCCATGCTCACGCAATCCTCCAACAGTGTGTGTGCCAGTGCCTTCGTGCGGCGAGATCCGCGGCATCGCCGAGAACTCCGTCCGCACGCCAGACCACGAGGTGCGCGGTGCCTGGCACGACGCTGCGCCCGCATCCCGGGCAGATGTACTCCTTGAGAGCCTGCACCGCCGACACCGGTTGCACTGTCCACTCCGACCCTCGACGCATCTCTGTGCGCTTCCAGGACGTCAGAAGGCGTTCGAGCGAGTCTTCAGCGTCAGGGCGCGCCGGACGCCGTTTGCGAGAGCGAGGCATGACGCCGGCTCACCACCAGTGGTTGTTCGTCCAGAAGGCGTGAGCGCCGGCCCAGCTGCCGTATCGTCCCGTGGCGTATCCCGTCGCCCAGCGCAGGTTGTCGACCGGGTCGTAGCCGTTGCCGGGAACCTTGCTGCAGGGCAGTGCCTGGACGAGACCGCATGCACCTGAGGACTTGTTCGTCGCATTCGGGTTCCACCCGCTCTCGCGGGAGACGATGTAGTCGACGTAGCCCCAGTCAGACTCCGCGATGCCCGCAGCAGCCATCCACTCGGCAGGAGCTCCCCCTCCGGTGTAGAAGAGAGGAGCGCTGGGACCGGGTTTCGATGATCCCGACGAACCTGAAGACGCAGTGGTCGGCGTCGGTGTCGGGGTCGGCTTGGGTGTCACGTAGACCGAGAAAGTGCCTCGCTGAACCGGTGCGATCGCGGCGCCCTCTGCGGTGACGGTGAGATTCTGGGTCTCGCTGAGTGCGGCCGAGTATGCCGACTCCGGGCCGACCGTTTCAGGCTGCTGGGCGAGAGCGACGCCGGTCGGTGCCACCATGGCCGCAGCGAAGCCGACGACCGCGAGACCGCTGAAAAATCCTGCGACGCCCCGTCGACGACTGCCGTTGCGCGCCGAAAGAGTCGCCGATGCGGGCACAGGCGCGACGTCGTTTCGATGGGATGTCATGTCGTTTCGGGAGTTCACGATGAGTGGCAGTCTACCCGGTGAGGCCCGAGTAGGCCATCGGAACGCTCAGCGAACGGCCAGGATCACGTCGACGGTCGCATCGAGCAGAGCATCGACCTGCTCCTCCCGGTACCCTCCGCGCTGCATGCGGAACGCGGCGGAGCGCAGCTGCTCGGCCGTCAGGGGCTCGCCATCCCGCAGATAGCGTGCGATGCGGGTGCCGACATGATCGACCTCATCGATCCGGTAGCCGAAGGTGAGAAGGCCTGTGCGAGCGAAACGCTGCCGCTTCGGACGCGCGAGGTGGTCGAGGATGACCTGGGCATCGTCGCGGGCCTGCTCGACCCACGCTCCCGCGCCCTGCGAGCGTACGACTCGATCGCGCGCGCGAGCTGCCAGCGCGTCTTCCACTCGCCCGAGCGCTGCGTCGACCTCGGCCACGACATAGCCGTTCTTGACCAGAGGGAAGGATGCCACACGGACATCGGCTGCGCTGAGGTCGTCGGCGTCGGCTTCGAACGCCGCTCTGGCGGCCGCGAGGAAGGTGTCGACCGCAGACCGGTGATAGCCGCGCACACGGCCGGTGGTCAAGGAGAACGCCGGCGGTCCTTGAACGGCCGCGTCCGATGTCTGTACGTCGTCGGAGACCATCACAGCACCACCCAGGAGGAGAAGAGGAAATACAGGCACAGCGCGGGCACGGTCGACGGCAGGATGCTGTCGAGTCGGTCCAGGAGCCCTCCGTGGCCCGGGAGCCAGGAACTCATGTCCTTGATGCCGAGATCGCGCTTGAGCATGGACTCGCCGAGGTCGCCCAGGGTCGCGGACAGGAGTATGGCGACGCCGAAGATCACGCCGATCCACCACGGCAGGTCCAGCAGGAAGAGAGCGAGGAGCACACCGGCCGTGATCGACCCGACCACAGCTCCCCCGAATCCCTCCCATGTCTTCTTGGGGCTGATCTTCGGCGCCATGGGGTGCTTCCCGAAGGCCAGTCCTGCGGCATACGCTCCGGTGTCGGCCACGACGGCGATCGCGATGAAGCTCAGCACCCACCACTGGCCCCCCTCCTGCTTGAGCAGGATGAGTGCGACGGCAGCGAGAAACGGCACGTAGATCTGGACGAACCCGCCGATGACCGCATCCGTCAGCACATCCCCGTAGGTTCTGCCGTCCTTGGCGATCATCTGGGCGACCAGCCGCCAGACGATCACGAATGCGACGGCGAAGAACAGCATGACCCAGACGAACCACAGGTCGAGGAAGAACGCGGACAGCACGAGCAGGGTCGCGGCGATGAACTGCGGGATCACGTCGATCCGTCGACCCGATGCACGCAACGCCAATGAGAGCTCGTAGACCCCGAGCAAGGCAGCGGCCAGCGCGAACGGCACGAAGAGGACCTTGATGAACAACAGCGACGCGAGCAGCGCGGCCCCGAACGCGAGTCCGATCAGGGTCGCGAGGATCAGGTCGCGCCCTGTGCGCTCCTTGATGCGCTCGTTGGCCTGATCGAGCTGACCTCGAGCATGCGTCACATGCGTGCCGAACTCGTCGCGCTTGGCCCGCCACTGCTCTCTGATCGCATTGTGTTCAGCAGTGTCCAGCGGCGACTCTGTCATCGCACGCTCGTCGGCGGGATGGGGCGGACGGGGCGGGATGCTCGTCGCGTCGAACGCCGCGAAGGCGCCGTCGACCAGCGGGACGGCGCCGGTCGACGTCGACGAGTCGCGCGCCGCGCGGCGCGTCTGCGGCTTGTCGGCGCCGTCATCAGTGGGTTCGTCGGACATGCCGCCTATACCTCGAGGAGTTCAGCCTCTTTGCGCTTGAGTGCGTCGTCGATGAGATCGACGTGCTGGCGCGTGAGGGCGTCGAGTTCCTTCTCTCCCCGAGCGATCTCGTCTTCACCGAGTTCGCTCTTGAGGCCGTCGAGTTCGTCCTTCGCCTTACGACGGATGCCGCGCACGTGCACCTTGGCGTCCTCCGCCTTGGTCTTGACGAGCTTGACGTACTCCTTGCGACGCTCTGCCGTGAGCTCAGGCATCGTCACGCGAACGAGGTTGCCGTCATTCGTGGGGTTCGCACCGAGATTGGGCATGTCGCGAATCGCCTGTTCGATGCCCTTCAGAGCCGTCTTGTCGTAAGGCGTGATGATGAGCGTACGCGCCTCCTGGTTCGCCAGCGAGGCAAGCTGAGCGAGCGGAGTGGGCGTGCCGTAGTAGTCGACGAGCACCTTCTGGAACAGCTGCGGGTTGGCGCGGCCGGTGCGCACCGTGGAGAAGTCCTCCTTGGCGGCCTCGACCGCTCGTGCCATACGGGAGGTGGTTTCAGCGAGGACATCCGCGATCACGGTGACTCCTATCGTCGGGGTGTTCTGAAATTCTATCGGGCATGGCCCGGGAGCACCGTCAGGCGCTCAGGCGGTGACGAGAGTGCCGATCGGCTCTCCCAGGAGCGCACGCGTGACATTGCCGGCAGGTTCCATACCGAAGACGCGCATATCCATGTTGTTGTCCATGCAGAGACTGAACGCCGTGGAATCGACGACCTTGAGCCCCCGCTGGAGTGCATCCCGATACGTGACTCGCTCGATGCGCTCCGCGTCGGCGTGCTTGTTCGGGTCGGCCGTATAGATCGCGTCCACGCCGTTCTTGGCGACGAGGACCTCCTGCGCGCCGATCTCGAGAGCGCGCTGTGCTGCGACCGTGTCGGTGGAGAAGTACGGCAGGCCCGCTCCGGCGCCGAAGATGACGACACGGCCCTTCTCCATGTGCCGCTCGGCCCGCAGCGGGATGTACGGTTCAGCGACCTGAGTCATCGAGATGGCCGACTGCACGCGAGTGGGCGCACCCGCCTGCTCGAGGAAGTCCTGCAGGGCGAGAGCATTCATGACCGTGCCGAGCATTCCCATGTAATCGGCTCGTCCGCGGTCCATCCCGCGCTGGCTGAGTTCGGCTCCGCGGAAGAAGTTGCCTCCGCCGACGACGATGGCGACCTCGACCCGATCGACCGCCGCAGCGATGTCGCGCGCGATCTGACTGACGATGTCCGGGTTGACGCCGAGCTGGCCGGCGCCGAACGCCTCGCCGGAGAGCTTCAGAAGGACGCGACGGCGTCCTGTGCGTTCGGTCATGGGGGTGATCCTCTCGTCCCGATTCAAGATAGTGCCTTCTGGGCATGAAGAAGGGGTTCGGATCGCGTTGATCCGAACCCCTTCGACGGTGTTACGCGCCGACCTTGAAGCGCGCGAAGTCCGTCACGGTGATCCCGGCGTCCTTCGCCACCTGAGCGACGGAGAGCTTGCTGTCCTTCGCGTAGTCCTGCTCGAGCAGGGCGACCTGCTTGATGAACGCGGAGACACGGCCCTCGACGATCTTGGGCAGCGCCGCCTCCGGCTTGCCCTCGTTGCGAGAGATCTCGGTCACGATCTGACGCTCCTTCTCCACGGCGTCGGACGGAACGTCCTCGCGGGAGAGGTACGACGGGTTCGCGAACGAGATGTGCTGCGCGATGCTGCGAGCGGTCTCGGCGTCATCACCCGTGTAGGCGACGACGACACCGATCTGCGGAGGCAGATCCTTGCTCGTGCGGTGCAGGTAGACCTCGACCTTGTCGCCGGAGATCGTGCGCACGCGACGCAGCTCGACCTTCTCGCCGATGATCGCGGCCTCTTCCGAGATGACCTGCTCGACGCTCTTGTCGCCCGCCTGGGCGGCGAGAGCGGTCTCGACCGAATCGGCCTTGACGGCTGCGACGGCGTCGGCGACCTTGTCGGCCAGCGCGATGAAGCGCTCGTTCTTCGCGACGAAGTCGGTCTCGCAGGCGAGCTCGATCAGCGTCACCGAACCGCCCTGTTCGCGAGCGACGATGAGGCCCTCGCTGGTGGAGCGGTCAGCGCGCTTCGCGTTGCCCTTGGCACCCTTGAGACGCAGGATCTCGGTGGCCTTCTCGACGTTGCCGTCAGCCTCCTCGAGCGCCTTCTTGGTGTCGACCATTCCCGTGCCGAGCTGCTCACGGAGCGCCTTGAGATCGGCGATGGTGAAGTTGGCCATGTGTGGTGGCTCCTTGCTTCGTGATGTGTGTGGTGGTCGCGGAATTACTTGGCGTCTGCTGCCTCGGCGTCGGCGACCTCAGCGGTCTCCTCACCGGAAGCATCAGCGATCGCCTCGTCGTGTGCCTCGGCACCGGCCTCGTCAGCAGCGGTCTCGTCGGCAGCGGGCGTTTCGACGACGGCGGCCTCATCGGTAGGCGTCTCGACGGCGGCGGCGTCAGCGGACTCCTGAACGGGGGTCTCGAGAAGCTCCTTCTCCCAGTCGGCGAGCGGCTCAGCGTCGCCCGTCTCGGGGTTGTGCTTCTGCTGGAGGCCCTCTGCCGCTGCGTCCGCGATGATGCGGGTGAGCAGCGAGACCGAGCGGATCGCGTCGTCGTTGCCGGGGATCGGGTACTGGAAGTCGTCGGGGTCCGCGTTGGTGTCGAGGATGCCGATCACCGGGATGCCGAGCTTCTTCGCCTCGTCGATGGCGAGGTGCTCACGCTTGGCGTCGACGACCCACAGGGCGGACGGCGTCTTGGTGAGGTTGCGGATACCGCCGAGCGACTTGTGCAGCTTGTCGAGCTCGCGCTTCTTGAGGAGGAGCTCCTTCTTCGTGAAGCCCGAAGCGGACGGGTTCTCGTAGTCGAGCTCCTCGAGCTCCTTCATGCGGGCGAGACGCTTCGCGATCGTCTGGAAGTTCGTGAGGAGTCCACCGAGCCAGCGCTGGTTGACGTAGGGCTGGCCCACGCGCGTCGCCTGCTCGGCGAGGATCTCCTGCGCCTGCTTCTTGGTGCCGACGAAGAGGATGGTGCCGCCGTGGGCGACGGTCTCCTTGACGAAGTCGTATGCCTTGTCGATGTACCCGAGCGACTGCTGCAGGTCGATGATGTGGATGCCGCTGCGCTCGGTGAGGATGAAGCGCTTGACCTTCGGGTTCCACCGACGGGTCTGGTGTCCGAAGTGCACGCCGCTGTCGAGCAGCTGGCGGATGGTGACCACAGCCATGGTCGTCTCCTGGTTCTGGCGCGGTTCTGCGCCTTTGAGGTTGTCAAGTCGATCGGACGATCGAACTCCCTGGTGCCCGGCGCACTCCCGCCTGAGTGAAAACAGGACCTGTGGGAGTGGATGCCACGACTGAAGTCGCTTTGGGCACGCGTAGTCACCTCGAGATCGAGGTGCTCCCCCAGCATACAGGAAGCGGGGCCCTCACTCACCCTGCACATCAGAGCCGCGTCACACATTCCGCACACGATCCGCGGGGGTGTCCGTCCAGCCCGATGCTTCTTCGCCTCCGTGACGGAGCATTGCCCCATGAGTACCGGCACTCGCGCGACCACCGCCTTCCTTCTGATGATCGTCGTCGCTCTCGTACCGCCGATCCCGACGACTGCGAGCGCATCTGCAACGGACGGTGCGCATCCGCTCTGGCGATGGCCGATCGATGCTCCCCGGGTGGTCGCGTCCCCATATCGAGCTCCGGCCCACGAGTACGGGGCGGGCCACAGGGGGATCGACATCGCGACGGCGCAGGGGACGATCGTCCGGGCGCCTGCCGATGGGATGATCGCGTTTCGAGGGACCGTCGTGGACAGACCCCTGATCACGATCGAGCATCCCGGAGGCTATGTGTCGACGTTCGAACCGCTGTCCTCCACACTGACCCCCGGCGACACCGTCTCCGCCGGCGAGGCGGTCGGCACCGTCGCGGCGGGCGGCCACACGGTGGTCGGCGCGATGCATCTGGGAGTACGGCTCGATGGCGCCTACATCAACCCGATGCTGCTCTTCGGCCCGGTTCCGCGAGCGGTGCTCCTCCCCTGCTGCGCCGCACCGTGAGAGACGCAGCGCCCGCGCTCACGCGCGGGGGTGGGCGAGACGATAGGTCGCAGTGAGACGCTCCGCAGAGACGTGCGTGTAGATCTGCGTCGTTCCCAGGCTCGCATGACCGAGGATCTCCTGGACCGCGCGCAGGTCTGCGCCGCCGTCCAGGAGATGAGTTGCGGCGGTGTGCCTGAGCGCATGCGGACCTACGGTATCTGCGCCGACGAAAGGCGCGAGCACTTCGGCGACGAGCGAGTACACCGCGCGCGGTCCGATGCGCGCGCCACGACTGCCCAGGAACAGGGCGGGAGAAGGCCGCGCTGTGCGAGCGGCGAGTGAGGGACGCCCTCGAGAGAGGTACGAGCCGACAGCATCGCGCGCAGGGACCCCGTAGGGCACCACTCGCTCTTTCGACCCCTTGCCCAGCACGCGCGCCGTGCCTCGATCGAGGTCCAGGTCGTCGACATCGAGTCCGCAGAGCTCGGAGACGCGGATGCCGGCGCCGTACAGCAGTTCGAGAATCGCGTGGTCGCGGAGCGGAATCGGCTCACCGGCAGCGGCGGCCCGGCGTTGCGCATCGAGCAGGGTCGTCATCGCGTCCTGCGAGGCGATGGTGGGAAGCGTTCGCCCCCGCTTGGGGGCCATGAGACGCAGACTCGGATCGTGGTCGACGAGTTGTTGCTCTTGAGCCCAGCTGAAGAACGACCGCGCCGCCGCCGCTCGCCGTGCCAGCGTCGACCGGGCGTCCCCGCGCTGAGTCGCCCGCCAGAGCCAGTCGCGGAGAGTCTCCAGTGTGACCTGGTCGAGCTCGAGCTCTCCGACGGTCTCGGCGAGATCCCGCAGATCTGACCGGTAGGCGCGCACCGTCGCGGATGACAGCCGACGTACCAGGGAAAGGTGGTCGGTGAAGGCATGTGCGGCTGCCGCGAACTCCATGGATCAAGTGTGCCGGAGCGTGGATCAGCGAAGCATCAGCCGCGCCGCTCGCCGTTCTGCGTCCTCTGCCATCCCCCATCGGCGCGCTGGACCGCTCCGTCGAGCTCGAGCAGCCCGAGCAACGCACTCACTCTCTCCGGGGCGAGTCCCGACCTTCGAGAAACTTCGAGAACGGCCCGCGCCGCACGAGTGCTCATGGCGTCGAGCACACGGGACTGGTCCGGGTCTGTTCCTCTTCCGGGAGATGTCTCTGGCCGCCCGCCGGCCCAGAGCTCGCGTATCTCGGCCGTCGTGGTGACGCAACGCGCGTCGTACTCTCGCAGGAGCCGATGACAGCCGGCCGACGATGCGGATGTCACCGGCCCGGGCACTGCGCCGAGTGGTCGCCCGAGTGCAGCTGCGTGCCCTGCCGTGTTCAACGACCCGCTTCGCCAGCCGGCCTCGACCACGACCGTCGCGTCGCTCACCGCGGCGATGAGTCGGTTGCGCGACAGGAATCGCCACTTCGTCGGAGCCGTGCCGCAGGGCACCTCGCTCGCCACGGCGCCGGTCTCGACGATTCGGCGTAGAAGCTGCTGATGTCCCATGGGATACGCCCGATCGACTCCGCCCGCGAGGAAGGCGACGGTCCTTCCGCCGACCCCGAGCGCGGCGCGGTGAGCTGCACCGTCGATGCCGTACGCTCCCCCGGACACGACGACCGCACCCTCGGCGGCCAGCTCGCCTGCGAAGTCGCCGGCGAGCATCTCACCGTATCCGCTCGATGCCCGGGCACCGACGATCGCGACTCTGGGCGCCGCGCTCAGCAGCATCGGATCTCCGCGCACCCAGAGCAGCGTCGGCGCGTGCACCCCGAGATCGTCGAGAGAACTCGGCCAGAGGGTATCTCCAGGGAGCAGCAGCCGGGCTCCGACATCCCGACCCCCACGGAGCGCGTCGACCACGCTGCGCCTCTCGGCGCGGATCGTCCACCGAGCCCGCCCGTCGACGAGAGCCCGACCGCCGATCTCCGAGGTCGCCGCATTCTCTCGGCCCAATGCGAACCGGAGTGCGTCTGAGGGGCCGAGCTGCTCGATGAGGGTCCCGGCCACGCCATCGCCCGGCTCGGCGAGCACCGACCACGACACCCGGGCGAGGGCGTCCTCCACGTCACCAGGCGGCCGGACCTCTTCCAGCAGCGCCCGCACCGCAGCGTCGCCTGCGAGTGATTCGATCATGATGCGTATCCCCTCTTGAGAAACAGCGCCTGGCCCACCTCGTCGCGTCCTGGCCTGTCGGCTCCCGCAAGATCCGCAATGGTCCACGCGAGCCGCAGGACTCTGTCGTATCCGCGCAGAGTGAGCGTTCCCCGCTCAAGAGCCCGGTCGAGCGGCGCTCTCGCCTCACCGGAGATCTGCAGATCGAGTTGTCTCAGCCGAGATCCGGGCACCTGACCGTTGCGAAGCCATGGTGTCCCGCGCCACCGTGCGGCTGCTCGCTCACGCGCCTCGATGACCATCGCTCGCGCGATCTCACTCGTCATGCCGGTGCGGTCTCCGCGCATCGCCTGGGAGGCGGACACCCGGGAGACATGCAGCTCCACATCTATGCGGTCGCGCAGCGGACCCGAGAGCCGCGTCGAGTACCGCCGGATCGCCAGAGACGGGCACGTGCACTCCGCCCCACGCACTCCATAGTTGCCGCACGGGCAGGGATTGAGCGCCAGGAGCAGCTGAAAACTCGCGGGAAAGTGCGCCGTGACGCCCGATCGGCTCACTTCGATGACACCTGACTCGAGCGGTTGCCGCAGTGCGTCGAGCGCGACTCTCGAGAACTCGGCCGCTTCGTCCAAGAAGAGCACGCCTCTGTGCGCTCGAGAGATCGCCCCCGGGCGAACAGACCTCGATCCACCTCCGACGAGGGCTGCGACGGAAGCGCTGTGGTGCGGCGACTCCAGCGGAGGCATGACATCGAGACTCCGCACAGACTCCCCCGCGAGCGAGCGGATCGAGGCCACCTCGAGCGCTTCATCTTCGGTGAGGCTGGGCAGAATGCCCGGCAGCCTTCGTGCGAGCATCGTCTTGCCTGCCCCCGGCGGGCCACTGAGCAGCATGTGATGGCCACCCGCCGCGGCGACGATCAAGGCGCGCACGGCGTCCTCCTGCCCCACCACATCAGCGAGGTCGAGCTCCTCCGGGCGCTCGCGCGCGACCGCTGCCGACGCGACCGGATCGGTATCGAGCACGTCGACCTCGGCGCCATGCCAGACAGCCACCTGCGAAAGGCTCGCCGCGGGCCGCACCTCTATGCCGGGCACGAGCCTGGCCTCTGCCTCATTGCCCCAGGGGACTATCACGGTGTCGAACCCTGCACGGGCGGCAGCGAACACGGACGGCAGCACCCCAGGTACTGGCCGGAGTCGACCGTCGAGCCCGAGCTCACCGAGGTGCACCACGCGTGCGATGGACCGGCTCGACAACGCTCCCCCGGCTGCGAGAGAAGCGACGGCGATGCTGAGATCGAAGCCTGCGCCCTGCTTCGGCAGGCTCGCGGGCGAGAGGTTGACCGTCAGCCGACGACGGGGAAGGGCGAGAGAGGTGTTCTTGCACGCGTTGTGCACACGCTGAACCGCTTCCCCGAGAGATTTGTCGGGAAGCCCGATGATCTTGAACTCGGGCGTCTGGTTCGAGATGTCCGCTTCCACCTCGACCATGTGCCCATCCACCCCCGTGAGCGCGACCGCCCAGGTGCGCGCAGTCTTCACGACACGTCCACGAGGTGCTCGAGGGTACTGTGCTGTGGATCTGTGCCGATGATCCCGATCGCCTCGATCCGGATCCTGAGCCCATCGGCCTGGTCGGGATGATCGGACGCCCAGGCATACGCGAGCTGCCAGAGCCGGCGGATCTTGCGGGCGTCCACCGCTTCGAATGGGTGCCCGTGAGAGATCGTCCTTCTCGTCTTGACCTCGACGACCGCGAGATGGCGTCCGCGGCGCGCGACGATGTCGATCTCGCCCTGCGCACATCGCCAATTGCGGTCGAGCACCTGGTATCCGATGCCATTCAGGTACCGGACCGCTTGTTCTTCGCCGGATCTACCGAGTTCGTCTTTCGCTGCCATGCTGACAGCCTGTCGATCGACCTCGACGCGCAGCGCCCCGAGGGGGTCGACGAGCCGAGACCCTTGGAGAACCCGTCAGAAGCCCGGGCGGTGCAGAAGATGTCACTCCCCGTCGAGCGACAACTCCTGGGGCAGTTCGAACTCGCGGCGCTGCAGCTCTTCGACGTTGACGTCCTTGAAGGTCAGCACCCGCACAGCCTTCACGAAGCGGTCGGCGCGATAGATGTCCCACACCCACACATCGCTCATCGAGATCTCGAAGTAGAAGTCGTGCTCGGTGTCGCGGCGTACGACATTCACCTCATTGGCGAGGTAGAACCGCCGCTCGGTCTCGACCACATACTGGAACTGTGCGACGACGTCGCGGTATTCGCGGAACAGCGCGAGCTCGAGTTCGCGGTCGTAGTCGTCGAAGGCTTCCTCATCCATGATCCCTCCATCCTAGAGTCGGCGGCACTTCGATGCCGCACGCAGACTCAGAACAGAGTCGGGACATCTGCGATCGCCCAGGACGACCGGTGGTGCGGGGAGAGCCCGAGGCTCCTGATCGCGTCGCGGTGCTCGAGGCTCGCATATCCCTTGTTCCTGTCCCACTGATAGGCGGGGTGACCTTCGTGGAGCTCGGCCATGTACGTGTCGCGGGCGACCTTCGCGATCACCGATGCCGCCGAGACCGACGCGCAGTCACGGTCGCCCTTGACCACCGGCCGGACGCGCAGGGGAACCGGGTGCACGGGCGACACGTAGTCGTGATTGCCGTCGAGCAGCACGAGCGCTCCATCGAGGACGACGCCCGAGTCGACAACACTCTGCACGGCGCGAGACGCCGCGAGCCCGAGGGCACGCATGATGCCCACCTCATCGACTTCGGCCGCACTCGCCCAGCCGACTCCCGACGCCTGCACCCACACCGCGGCCCTCGCGGCGACATCAGGTCGTCGTCTCTCGGTGACGAGCTTCGAATCCCGCAGTCCTTCCGGGACACGGCGGCGCGCACCGGCTGCATCCATCACGGCGGCTCCGACCGCCACGGGGCCGGCAAGCGCGCCGCGTCCGACCTCGTCGAGGGAGATGATGAGATCGCACTCGCTCAGCAGCCTGCGCTCCAGAGTGAGCTTCGGAGCGACGACCGTCATTCCGAGTCCGGGACGCCGTTGAAGCTGTCGTGATGACCGTCGATCGTGCCCATCCGGTCGAACGGCCATGTGGTGAAGAACGCCTTGCCCACGACGTTCTCGATCGGCACGAAGCCACCGCTCGGAAGATCCTGGTGCGCTCGGGAGTCCCGCGAACGGTCACGGTTGTCTCCCAGCAGCCACAGGGATCCCTCCGGGACGACCACGTCGAAGGGATCGTTGGACGCCGCCGTGTCGCCGTCCGGCAGGTTCAGGTAGCTGAGCTCGTCGATCGGCGCGCCGTTGACCGTGATCTGACCCAGCGCGTTGCAGCACACGACGTGGTCGCCGGGCAGCCCGATCACTCGCTTGACGAGGTGATCCTGAGAGTCTGTGGCCGAGATGCCGATGACGTTCAGCATCCAGTCGAAGGCCTCGATGAGCGGAGGCTGAGCCGGGGTCTGCGGCTGACCGTCGAGCCATCCGCCCGGATCCTTGAAGACCACGACGTCGCCGCGTTCGTAGGCGGTCCACCGGGGAGTCAGCTCATCGACGAGGATGCGATCTTTGACCATGAGGGTGCGTTCCATCGAGGCAGACGGAATGTAGAAGGAGCGGACGACGAAAGTCTTCACGACGAACGAGACGAGCGCGGCGATGACCACGATCACCAGGACATCTCGCAGGAACACCAGGAACCCGCGACGCCGCTTCGTCGGTGGAGTGGACGCGGCGGCGGAGTCAGTCGTCATGAGGGGTTCCTTCACAGTCTCGCACCGCACTGAGACGGCATCATCAAGGGTCGCACACCCCGGGGAGAACACAGCACCCCGGGACATCGTGTCCCGGGGTGCTGTGGAGAACCTGCGCGTCAGTTGTCGCGCTTCTCCTTGATCTTCGCCTTCTTGCCCCGCAGCTGGCGGAGGTAGTAGAGCTTCGCGCGACGCACGTCACCGCGGGTGACGACCTCGATGTGGTCGATCACCGGGGAGTGCACCGGGAACGTACGCTCGACGCCCACCTGGAAGCTGATCTTGCGAACGGTGAAGGTCTCGCGCACACCGTCGCCCTGGCGGCCGATGACGACGCCCTTGAAGACCTGGATACGCGAGCGGGTGCCCTCGGTGATGTTCACGTGCACGTTGACCGTGTCACCGGGGTTGAAGACGGGAACGTCTGAACGCAGCGAAGCTGCGTCGACGGCGTCGAGGATCTGCATGATCGTCTCTCTCTGCACTCGCCTCAGGTCGGTTGCATGATGTAAGTAGGAACAAGAAGAGGTGTGTGCTGAACGGAGCCGAAGCATCCGTGGGCTCCCCTGAGGCAGAACCGGTCACGGCACAAACACTCATTCTGCCATGGATGCTGCGCACGGCCAAAACGCCGCGTGCTATTCCGTCAGTCCCGAGAATCCTTCTCTCGCACCACGATCACTTCGTGCACGCGGGTCTGAGGCGCGGGCTCGTCGACGCCGGGCACCGACGACCAGGCGATGGTCTCGCGTATCCGCGCTCCGCTTCCCTTCGCCTCGTTCCACAGCTGCCAGAGCTGCAGCCAGACGAGGCCGATGCCGACCACCACCGCTGCCGCGAGCAGCCAGCCGAACGCGCCGTCGATGAAACAGCCGACCGCGATCGTCAATCCGTGCCAGAGCGTGAAGCCACCCACATCCCACCAGGAGACCGCTCGTTCGACCCGCACCGACGGACGGGATCGGGTCAGGAGGGTGAGAAGGAGCTGACCGACGAAGACCGACGGCACAGCGATGAACAGCACCCACAGGATCGCCCATCCGCCCTGGAACACGCCCCACCCGACCAGCAGCCAGAGCGGCAGCAGGAACGCGGCCGGAATCAGCCACCGGAAGAACGCCTGACGCAACCACATGTCACAAATGGTACGACGAGGAGCTCGGCATCGTCCCGGTGTTCGCTGTGAGCGCGCGATCTCCGCGCGCACGCCTGCGTCCGGGAGATCGGGGAGAATGGAGGGGACGAGAGGACACCCGATGATCGAACTGCGCACCCCTGCCGAGATCGACGAGATGCGCGCCGCCGGTCGCTTCGTGGCTGAGACACTGGCAACCCTGCGCGACGAGACGAAGGTCGGCACGAATCTGCTGTCGATCGATCGTCGCGCGCACGATCTGATCCGCAAGGCTGGAGCGGAGTCGTGCTACATCGACTACCACCCGTCCTTCGGCGCCAGCCCGTTCGGCAAGGTGATCTGCACGTCGATCAACGACGCGGTGCTCCACGGACTCCCCCATGACTACGCGCTTCGCGACGGCGACCTGGTCTCGCTGGACTTCGCGGTGTCTGTCGACGGCTGGGTGGCGGACTCTGCCCTCTCGTTCGTCGTGGGCAGTCCGCGCGAGGAAGACCTTCGCATCATCGACACGACGGAGCGCGCGCTCGACGCGGCGATCGGCGCTGCGGTCGTCGGCAACCGGATCGGCGACATCTCGGCGGCCATCGCTGCGGTGTCGCACGGCGAGGGCTACTCGATCAACACCGATTTCGGCGGGCACGGTGTGGGGCGCATCATGCACGGCGACCCCCACGTTCCCAACGACGGTCGGGCCGGGCGCGGATTCCCGCTGCGCGAGGGCCTGGTGTTCGCCCTCGAGCCGTGGCTGCTCGAGACCACCGACGAACTCGTCACCGACCCGGACGGCTGGACCCTCCGGAGCGTCGACGGATCGAGGGGCGCTCATTCGGAGCACACCGTCGCAGTGACCGCCGATGGTCCGGTCATCCTCACCGACAGATCGTTCCTCGGCGTCCGCTGACACTCACCGCTCTGCTCGGCGACTTCATGCGCGGCGATAGACGAACACATCCGTGACGATCGGCAGGTCGTACTCGTCATGGCCCCGTGTCTCGGGGTCTGAATCCAGTATCGCCTCGATGGCGTCGAACATCTGGGCGCGCGCGACCTCGTCGGCGACGAGGAACGTGCTCACGGTCGACCAGCGACGGAGGTACGCGTCCCGTCGAATCCGCTCCGTCGAGTGAAGCTGCTCACGACGCACGAAGTCGAAGCCGGGAAGCTCATCCGCCGCTGCGCTCGTGGTCGCGTCTGAGTCCCCGAGCGCAGGGTGCGCGATCCGGTGAGCAGCTCGATCCCACGCACACGACGGATCGAAGCGATTCCAGAGGAGTCCGAGCGCTCCCGACGGAGCGAGCACTCGCGCGATCTCCGAGCACGCGGCATCCCGATCGAACCAGTGGAAGGCCTGCGCGACCGTGACGACGTCTGCGGCGCCGGACCCCACCGGTATGCGCTCGGCGCTGCCAGCATGCGCCTCGACCCCCGGCAGCTTCGATCGCAGGATCGCGAGCATCGGCTCCGACGGCTCGACGGCGATGACCCGCTGTGCTCGTCCCACGAGCAGTTCGGTGAACTTGCCGCTGCCGGCGCCGAGATCGAGGACTGTGCGCACCGCGTGGGGCATCACGACGTCGGCTGCAGCTGGCGGGAAACCTGGGCGGTAGCGGTCGTAGTCCGCGCCGGTGAGGGTGAAGGATCTCGCCAGCACGTCGTCGACCATGCCGTGACGCTATCAGACGACGGCGGGATGACCCGGCCCGGGACGGTGAGGCTGTGCCATCCTGAGTGCATGATTCCGGAGGATCGTCATGTGCCTGATCATCTGTTCCTGGTTCGGCACGGACAGACCCGATGGAATCTCGAGCGCCGGCTGCAAGGACAGCTCGACTCACCCCTGACCGAAGACGGCGTCAGACAGGCGCAGAGCGTTGCCGAGCGCGTGGCCGATCGTGGGATCACGACCGTCTGCTCGAGCCCGCTCGGCCGCGCACGACAAACGGCGGTGATCATCGCGGACCGGATCGACGCAGAACTCATCGAGGTGCCGGAGCTCGCCGATCTCGATCATGGCGAGATGGCAGGACTGACCTGGGATGAGATCGATCAGCGATTCCCCACGGCGCGCGAGGACAGGGCTGCTAACAGGTACGGCTGGGCTTTTCCGGGCGGCGAGAGCTATGCCCAGGCCAGAGGACGGGCCCGCAGGGCGCTTTCATCGTGCGGCTGGGCTTCGAGGGGTCTCCCTCTGCTGGTCAGTCACGAGATGTTCGGCCGGCTGCTCCGCGCAGACCTCCGGGGGCTGGACGGCGTCTCCGCGTTGTCGCTGAGACACCCGCAGGATGTGGTGTTCGAGATCGATCGAGGGACCGAACGTATGCTCTAGCGCTGATCGTCCGGCAGCAGATCCGGGCGGCGGCGGCGCGTGCGCTCGATCTGCTGATCGCGACGCCACGCGGCGATCACGGCATGATTGCCGCTCAACAGCACCTCGGGCACGGCCCGGTCTCGCCACACTGACGGCTTCGTGTACGACGGATACTCCAGGAGCCCGTCTTCGTGGGACTCCTCGACCAGGCTCGCCGGATTTCCCACGACGCCGGGGATCAGGCGACCGATCGCCTCGATCATCGCCATGGTCGCGACTTCTCCACCGTTGAGGACGTAGTCGCCGAGGCTGATGAGTCGCACTTCGCCGAGCGACGCCGCGTATTCGAACACCCGCTCATCGATGCCCTCATAGCGACCGCATCCGAAGATCACGTGCTCGCGAGTGCTGAGATCGCGTGCCGTGGCCTGGGTGAACACCTCGCCCGCGGGCGAGGGGAAGATGATCGTCGGCGGCCGGCCGTCGGCGGAAGGAGCCGTCGAAGCCAGTTCATCGAGCGCGAGCCCCCAGGGCTCGGGCTTCATCACCATTCCCGCTCCGCCGCCGTACGGGGTGTCGTCCACGGTGCGGTGGCGGTCAGAGGTCCAGTCCCGCAGATCTCGGACGCGCAGGTCGAGGATGCCGGCGCTCTGCGCCTTCCCGAGCAGGGAGAGCGTCAGACCGTCGAAGTAGGACGGGAAGATGGAGAGGACGTCGATGCGCACGGGCAGACCCTACCCGTGGTCACTCGGTGGCGTCGGCGTCCGAGGACTCCGCCGCCTCCGTCGCTTCGGAAGCGTCGGGAAGCTCTTCGAAGAGCCCGGCGGGCGGCGTGACGATGACGCGTCCGGCGCTGACGTCGACCGTCGGAACGATCGCTTCGACGAAAGGCACCATGATGTCCTGGTCGCCTGACCTGACGATGAGCAGATCCTGTGCCGGGAAGTGCTCGATTCGAACGACCTTGCCGACCACGACTCCGTCGCGGACGACGTCGAGACCAGTGAGCTGGTGATCGAACCACGCGTTGTCTTCGACCTCGTCGTTGTCCTGATCGATCCACAGGATCGCTCGGACGAGGGTCTCAGCGCCTTCACGGTCGTCGACGTCCTTGAAGAAGACGACGGGGTTGCCGTTCATGACGCGATACTCGCGCACGACGACCGTCTTCCCGTGCCACGGAGATGCCTCCGGCACCTGCAACGTGAACTCGGCGCCGGTCGTGAAACGCCGCTCGGGATTGTCGGTGTAGAGCTCCAGCTTGAGAGCACCCTTGAGGCCATGGGCCTTGACGAGGCGCCCGACGCGCAGCTGGTTCTTGCCCTGGTTGCGGTCTGTCGACACCACGTCAGTCATCCGCGACATCGACACGGACACGACGCCCGTCCGCTAGAGCGGAGATGAGCGTACGCAGTGCCTTCGCGGTGCGGCCGCCGCGCCCGATCACACGTCCACGGTCGTCGGGGTGCACGCGCACCTCGAGGAGATCGCCTCTCGGCGAGGTGGAAGCGTTGATGCGGACATCCTCAGGGTGATCGACGATCCCCTTGACGATGTGTTCGAGCGCGGCGGCGAGCACGACGGATTACTCGGAGTCGGCGGCGGGAGCCTCAGCGGCCTCCGCGTCGGCCTTGGCGGGAGCCTCCTCAGCGGGAGCCTCTGCCTTCTTCTCGACCTTGGGCTTCACGACGGACTTCTTGGAAGCGTCGATCTCGAACGGAACCTTGGGCTCCTTGACCTTGAGCGTGGACTTCGCGTCCTTGTCGCCCTTGAACTTGCCCCAGTCGCCCGTGATCTTGAGCAGCGCTGCGACCTGCTCGGTCGGCTGAGCGCCGACGGACAGCCAGTACTGCGCACGGTCGGAGTCGATCTCGATGAACGAGGGCTCCTCGGTGGGGTGGTACTTGCCGATCTCTTCGATCACGCGACCATCGCGCTTGGTCTTCGAGTCGGCGACGACGATGCGGTAGTACGGCGCACGGATCTTGCCCAGGCGCTTGAGACGAATCTTGACAGCCACGATTCTCCTGAATTGTGTGGAAGTTGACGAACCGATCGCCTGGAGAGTGGGGTGCACACCCGGCGGAAGCTCAAATAGGGAGGACGAGTGCTGGATAGAGGGTCGAGCACGTCGTCCGACCTTCTATTCTGCCAGATCCGCGGCCAAGGAGCGAAACGGGGCGACACGGCGGTTGCCGTGTCGCCGACACCGCATGTCAGACTGTGGTCGTGAAGCTCGATTTCGCGTCATCGGCCCGGTCCACCGTAGGCCTCGAATGGGAGATCATGCTCGCCGATCCGGTGAGCGGTGATCTCGTCGGCCGCGCCCCCGAGCTGCTGTCGGCGCTCGAGCACGAGAGCGCCGACGAACGTCATACCGTGACGGGTGAACTGCTCACCAACACCATCGAGGTCACGAGCGGCATCGGCGATTCGGTGGCGCATGCGGTCGATGACATCGCCAACGCGATAGCGGCCGTGCGCTCGGCGACGGATCCGGCCGGTGTCGAACTGCTCTCTGCAGGCAGTCATCCGTTCGCGCAGTGGTACCAGCAGGAAGTGACGGACAAGACCCGGTATCACACCCTGATCGAGCGCACCCAGTGGTGGGGGCGCAACATGATGATCTGGGGAATCCACGTCCACATCGGCGTGGAGGACCAGCGCAAGGTCATCCCCATCATCAATGCCCTCGCGGCATACCTCCCGCACCTGCAGGCCCTCTCAGCGTCGAGTCCGTTCTGGGCGGGTGAACGCACGGGGTACGCATCCAACCGCGCCCTCGTCTTCCAGCAGCTGCCCACTGCCGGACTCCCCTGGCCGCTGAACGACTGGTCGGACTACGAGGCCTATCTCGACGACATGGTGCGCACCGGCGTGATGGCGGATGCCACCGAGGTGCGCTGGGACATCCGGCCGGCCCCGCGGTGGGGAACGATCGAGGTCCGGGCCTGCGACGGACTCTCCACACTGCCGGAGCTGGCAGCGGTGGCCGCCCTCGTGCAGGTTCTGGTGGAGCATCTATCGCGGCAGCTCGACGAGGGCCGCACTCTCGCACATATGCCGGCGTGGTATCACCGCGAGAACAAGTGGCGCGCGGCGCGCTACGGTCTGGACGCCCGAGTGATCGTGGACTCGGCGGGAACCCAGCGCCCCGTGCGGGAGCATCTGTCCGAGGTGCTCGAAGAGCTCGCACCGGTCGCAGTCGAACTCGGCTGCGTGCGCGAATTCGGCAGCATCGAGACGATACTCGAGAGCGGCGCGAGCTACGAACGGCAGCTGACGATCGCCAACGCGACAGGTGGTGACCTGGGGGCGGTCGTGCAGCACCTGATCCGGGAGTTCCGCTCAGGCCCCGAATCTTCGACCGACGAGCCGTAAGGGTCAGTCCTCCACGAGTCGGCGCGCCAGCCCTTCGTCGAGAACCACGTCCGTGATGAGGTCGGCGGCGATCGCCGCGCGGAGGCTTGCGAGTTTGGGCACTCCCGATACGACGCAGACCCTCCTCGGCACCCGCCGCAGTCTGTCGAGGCCAGGGCCGGTAGCGCGAGCGTTCACACGGATGTCCCTCCATGATCCGTCGGCGCGGAAGAAGACCGTTGCCACGTCGCCGATCGCGTGGTCCTCGCGGAGGCTCCGATAGTCATCGCGCCCGAGGTAGCCCCCGACGTAGACACGGCTGGGCACCTCCGCAGCGGGAGAGCCGAGGCTGAAGACCGCGATGTCCATCTTCGACTGCAGATCGAGCACTCGCCGCGTGCTTCGCTCGCGCCACATCGCCTCGCGCGTCGAAGGGTCGTCGAAGAATGCCGGCACGGGAAACTGCTGCACTTGCGCGCCGAACGCGCTGCCGAATCGCTGCAGGATGTCGCTCGAATACTCGACGCCACTCGTCTGCGTGTTTCCCGCACCGTTCAACTGCACGAACGTCGTGTTGTGCGTCTCCTTCTGAGTGAGCCCCCGGCTCACTGCACTGATCGTCGATCCCCACGCGACGCCGACGATCATGTTGGAGTCGACGAACTGCGACAGCAGCCGCCCCGCTGTCAGAGCCACACGCTCGAGGCGCTCGACCTCGCTGACGATCTCGGGGATGGGTACGACGTGCGCGACCAGTCGGTGTCTGTCTCTGATGCGCTGCTCCAGCATCCCCAGACGCTCCAGAGGAGAGTTGATGCGGATGTCGACGAGTCCGCTCTCGCGCGCGAAGCTCAGAAGACGGGAGACCGACGATCGCGAAGTCTTCAGCTCCTTCGCGATCACCTCCATGGTCTTGTCCTGCATGTAGTAGAGCTGCGCGGCGGTGAGCGCGGCGATCAGCTTTGAATCGCGTGATCCCGCGTCCGACTGGCCCATGACGACCTCCTCGCGTCGATCTTTGCACATATGTGCAGCGGGCTTGCGCATGGTGGTCGATCGGGTCGAAGCTGGGAACACGCACAGAGAAGGGTCGAAGATGATCGAGTCGACACACTCATCACCGGAACGCGCCGAAGTCCGCGCCGTCCGTGAGTCCGGACGCACGAGCGTCCTTGTCATCGGAGCCGGGATCAACGGGATCTCCGCTTTCCGTGACCTCGCACTTCAGGGCGTCGACGTCCTGCTCGTCGAACGGGGAGACTTCGCCTCCGGGGCCTCCGCGGCCTCGAGCCACATGATCCACGGCGGCATCCGCTACCTCGAGAACGGCGAGTTCCGGCTCGTCCGCGAGTCCGTCGAGGAACGGAACGGTCTGCTCAAGATCGCGCCTCACTATGTGAAGCCGCTCGAGACCACGATCCCGATCTACTCCACCTTCTCGGGGATCCTCTCCGCTCCCCTGCGTTTCCTCACGCACAAGAGCGGCAAGCCGCAGGAGCGCGGCGCGTTCCTCATCAAGGTCGGGCTCACGATCTACGACACGTTCTCGCGCGACGGGGGCATGGTCCCTCGTCACCGTTTCCTGGGCCGCAAGCGCTCGCTCGCCGAGCTGCCCTCGCTCGACCCGAACATCAAGTACACGGCGACCTACTACGACGCCTCCATGCACGATCCGGAGCGTCTGGCGCTCGACGTCCTTCAGGACGGTCGCGCCGCGCATCCGGGCGCCGTGGCACTGAACTACATCGAGGCGATCGCCCGCGACGGAGAGAAGGTCGTCCTCCGCGATCGCGAGAGCGGCACGGAGTTCTCCGTCACGGCAGACGTGGTCGTGAACGCCTCCGGGCCCTGGACGGATCTCACCAATGACGCGCTCGGCAACGAAACGCGCTTCATGGGAGGGACCAAGGGGTCTCACATCGTTCTCGATCACCCGGAGCTGCTCGAGGCGACGCGTGGACGCGAGATCTTCTTCGAGCACTCCGACGGGCGCATCGTGCTGATCTACCCGCTCAAGGGCCGCGTGCTCGTCGGAACGACCGACATCGACGCGGATCCGCGCGAGCCGGCGGTGTGCACGGAGGAGGAGATCGACTACTTCTTCGACCTCATCCACCACGTGTTCCCGAAGATCGACGTGACACGCGAGCAGATCGTCTTCAACTTCTCGGGCATCCGTCCGCTTCCTCGCCACGAGGACACCGCACCGGGGTTCGTGTCCCGTGACTACCGCATCGAGGTGGACGAGAAGGGCGCTGCTCCTCTGGTGAGCCTCGTCGGCGGCAAGTGGACGACGTTCCGTGCACTCGGCGAGTCTCTGTCCGACGTGGTGCTCGATCTCATCGGCCGCACTCGCACGGTCTCGACCGCCGGACGAGCCATCGGCGGAGGTCGCGACTTCCCGCGCACCGAGAAGGCCCGTCGCATCTGGATCCAGGAGAACCTGCCGGGCGCCGGTGACCGCGCCGAGCGCCTCCTCGCCCGGTACGGAACACGTGCGGCACAGGTCTGGGAGTTCATCGAGCAGGGTGACGACGCTCCTCTCGCCGGCGATGACCTCTCCACTCGTGAGCTCGCCTGGATGGTGGAGAACGAGATGGTGGCGCGCCTGCAGGACGTCGTGATGCGACGCACCAGCATCGCATTCACCGGCCACGCCGATGCGGATGTGCTCGAAGAGCTTGCCGCAGCCCTGGCTCCTCTGCTCCACTGGGACCGTGCACGTCAGGATGCCGAGCTCGACCAGACGCGTACGATGCTGAACGATCGACATGGACTCCAGATCTCGTCCCGCGCACGCGGCTGACGAGAGATCCGAACGCCGCCCTCCACGCGGCGTAAATCCCAACAAGTGCCAGAGCTATGGGGCTCTGGCACTCAAGAAAGGTCAATGAAGACATGACTGAAGTGAATCTCGGTCTCTACTTCCTCTCGGAGTTCGTCGGCACCGCGATGCTGATCCTCCTCGGATGCGGTGTCGTCGCCAACGTCGCTCTTGCCAAGAACAAGGGCTTCGGCGGCGGCTTCCTGATGGTCAACTGGGGATGGGGCCTCGCGGTCTTCGTGGGTGTCCTCGTCTCGGCGTACTCCGGCGCCATCCTCAACCCGGCGGTCGGCATCGGCCTTCTCGTCGCGGGCAAGATCGACTTCTCGCAGTTCGCGGTGGCGACCGGAGCCGAGCTTCTCGGTGCGATCGTCGGTGCGATCCTCACCTGGCTCGCTTACAAGCAGCACTTCGACGAGGAGCCCGACCCGGCCAACAAGCTCGGCGTCTTCTCGACCGGCCCCGCCATCCGCTCCTACGGATGGAACCTCGTCACCGAGGTCATCGGCACGTTCGTCCTGGTGTTCGCGATCTTCGCGTTCGCTGACTACGGCGACATCGAGATCGGCGTCCCCGGCGGCCTCGGCCCGCTCAGCGCCCTTCCGGTCGCACTCGTCGTGGTCGCCATCGGTGCGTCGCTCGGTGGCCCCACCGGTTACGCGATCAACCCTGCACGTGACCTCGGACCTCGTATAGCCCACGCGATCCTGCCGATCAAGGGCAAGGGCTCGAGCGACTGGTCGTACTCGTGGGTCCCGGTCGTCGGTCCGCTGATCGGTGGCGTCCTCGCTGCCGTCGCAGCGCCCGTTCTGCTCAACCTCGCCTGAACCCGAACCTGACTTCAAAGGAGAACACAATGGCCGACTACATCATCGCCATCGATCAGGGCACCACCTCCAGCCGCGCGATCATCTTCGACAAGAAGGGCAGCATCGTCGCGACCGGTCAGAAGGAGCACGAGCAGATCCTCCCCAAGGCCGGCTGGGTCGAGCACGACCCTGCCGAGATCTGGCGCAACGTGCAGGAGGTCATCGGCCTCGCGCTGAGCCGCGGCGACCTGACACGTCACGACATCGCCGCCGTGGGAATCACCAACCAGCGTGAGACCGCAGTGGTCTGGGACAAGACGACCGGAAAGGCCGTCTACAACGCGATCGTCTGGCAGGACACCCGCACGCAGGAGATCGTCGACCGTCTCGCGGCCGACGGTGGCGTCGAGCGGTTCAAGCCCGTCGTGGGCCTGCCTCTCGCCACCTACTTCTCGGGCACCAAGATCGCCTGGATCCTCGAGAACGTCGACGGTGCGCGCGAGAAGGCCGAGGCGGGCGACCTCGTCTTCGGCACGACCGACAGCTGGGTGCTGTGGAACCTCACGGGCGGCGTCGACGGCGGTGTGCATGTCACCGATGTCACCAACGCCTCCCGCACGATGTTCATGGATCTCGAGACGCTCGAGTGGCGCGACGACATCCTCGAGGCGTTCGGCGTGCCGCGCTCGATGATGCCGGAGATCCGCTCCTCCTCCGAGGTCTACGGTGCGGCCGAGGACTCGTCGCTGCTGCGCGAGACGCCGATCTCCGGCATCCTGGGCGACCAGCAGGCCGCTACGTTCGGCCAGGCCGCGTTCAACCAGGGCGAGAGCAAGAACACCTACGGCACCGGATGCTTCCTCATCTTCAACACGGGCGAGGAGATCGTCCACTCGAAGAACGGACTGCTCACCACCGTCGGCTACAAGCTCGGCGACGGACCGACCCACTACGCTCTCGAGGGCTCGATCGCCGTCACCGGATCGCTGATCCAGTGGCTCCGTGACCAGCTCGGGATCATCGGCTCGGCCCCCGAGGTCGAAGAGCTCGCCAAGCAGGTCGACGACAACGGCGGCGTGTACATCGTCCCCGCGTTCTCCGGTCTGTTCGCGCCGTACTGGCGTCCGGACGCCCGCGGTGCGATCGTCGGCCTCACCCGCTACGCGAACAAGAACCACATCGCCCGCGCAGCGCTCGAAGCCGTCGCATTCCAGACCCGCGACGTTCTCGACGCGGTCAACGCGGATGCCGGTGTCGACCTCACCGAACTCAAGGTCGATGGGGGCATGGTCGCGAACGATGCGCTCATGCAGTTCCAGGCCGACGTGCTCGGCGTGCCCGTCGTGCGCCCGGTCGTCGCCGAGACCACCGCGCTGGGTGCCGCGTACGCCGCCGGTCTGGCCGTCGGCTTCTGGAACGGTCTCGACGACCTCTCCGCAAACTGGCAGGAAGACCGTCGCTGGGAGCCGTCGATGGAAGACGGCGAGCGCGACCGCCAGCTGCGCCTGTGGCGCAAGGCCGTCAGCAAGTCGATGGACTGGGTCGACGAGGACGTGAAGTGACCTCAGGATCCTGAGGAGGCGGGCCCGGAGGATTCCTCCGGGCCCGTTTCGTCTTCTCCCCCGGATGTCACCGAAGCGATGACATCGAGAAACGCAGTGGCGACGGCCCGCGGTGCTTTCGCGTCCCAGGCGACATGTTCGACGCGCACCGGTCCGCCGATGATCTCCGCAGCGACTGCGTCGGACGATGTGGCGGCGATGACACCCGGCGCCAACAGTGTGATCGCGAGCCCGGCCGACACGAGTCCGAGAATGAGCTCCGCGGAGTCCGCTTCGAACGACACATCGCGTGGCACGCCGGACGACGCGAACGCCGCGTCACTCTGCGCGCGCCCCGACGTGCCCGCAGGGAAGTCCGCGAAGACCTCTCCGGCGAGCTCTTCCAGCGAGAGATCTGTGCGGCGCGCGAATCGATGAGTCGAAGGTACGGCGGCGACCAGGCTCTCGCGCGCGAGCTCTCTCGACGCGACACCGCTGGGGCTTACCTCGTCGCGCAGACCGAGCAGTGCGACGTCGAGCTCCCCTCGACGGACGCCGGCGACCAGGGCATCGCTGTTGCCCATGATGAGGTGCACCCGCGCCTCGGGGTGCGCCCTTCTGAATCGGGCTATCACGTGCGGAACAGAGACCGCGGTGACGGTCGGGATCACCCCGAGACGAAGGGTGCCGACCACTCGCCCAGCGGCCTGCGCTGCGGCTTCGCGTGCGTGATCCGCTGCAGCGACCGCGATTCTCGCGTGAGCGACGAATGCGTCCCCCGCCTCCGTCGTCCTCACGCTGCGGCTCGAGCGCACGAACAGGCGCTGCCCGAGTTCACGTTCCAGCGCGGCGATCTGATGACTGAGCGCTGATTGAGTGACGAAGCAGCGTTCCGCCGCGCGGGTGAAACTCGACGACGACGCCACCTCGACGACGTATCTCAGCTGCTGCAGGTCCATGCTTACATGATCCATGTTCATGAGTTACATGCCAAACATGCGTTGGACTCATGGCTGCGCTTGGATCAGGCTGACACACATGAACCGGCTCACCATGTTGCTTCTCACCTCGCTGGCGCCTCTCTCCTGGGGCACGACCTACATCGTGACGACCGAGCTGCTACCCGCCGATCATCCGCTGCTGGCCGGCCTTCTCCGGTCGCTGCCCGCGGGTCTCGTGGCGCTCGCGATAGGCCGCACTCTGCCTCCGCACGGTTGGTGGCTGAAGTCGCTGGCTCTCGGCATCCTCAACATCGGCGCCTTCTTCCCGCTGCTGTTCCTGGCCGCCGAGCGATTGCCGGGCGGCGTCGCCGCGGCCGTCGCCGGAGTGCAGCCGCTGATCGTCCTGGGCTTGGGCGCACTGGTACTCCGCGACAGGATCCGCCCTCTCACTGCTACCGCAGCCGCGGTCGGTGCCGCCGGTGTCGCTCTCGTGGTTCTGGGGCCGGCCGCGGAGCTCGACATCGCAGGGATCATCGCGGCGGTCGGGGGCGTCAGCGCGACCGCTCTCGGGATGATCCTCACCAAGCGCTGGGGCCGCCCGTCCGGCGTCGGGCCGGTCGCATACGCGGGCTGGCAGCTGACGGCGGGCGGGTTGTTCCTGCTGCCTCTCGCGCTCGCGTTCGAGGGGCTCCCTCCGTCGATCGACGGCCGTGCAGTGCTCGGCTACCTCTGGCTGGGTACCGTCGGCGGTCTGATCGCGTACACGCTCTGGTTCCGCGGCATCCAGGAGCTGCCCGTCATAGCCCCCGGACTGCTCGCTCTGCTCTCCCCCGTCATTGCGACGATACTGGGCACGCTCCTCGCCGGAGAGACGTTCACGCCGGTTCAGGCCGTCGGAATGTCCCTCGTGCTGGGCGCGCTCGTCACCGGACAGCTTGCAGCGCTGTGGAGGCCACGAAGGGGCTTCACACCGTCGACCGAGGAGACTCTCACGGCGACCCGCCCGTGAAGAACGTCAGCTCTTGCCGAAGAGCTTCTGGATCTCTGCGAGATCTGCTTCGCTCGGCGCCTTGGCGCCACCGAGACCGAAACCCGAGCCTGTCGGCGTGGAGGCCGAGGTGAGACCCGCATTCTCCGCAGCACGCTTCGCGGGGTTGCCCGAGCGGGATCCGCCCGAGGACTTGCCCTTCTTGCCGCGCTTCGACGACGCACCCGGCTTGCCCATACCGGGCATGGAGCCCATTCCGGGGATGTTCGGGGTGCCGCCGCGGGCGACGGTCTTCATCATCTTGGCTGCCTGATCGAAGCGCTGCACGAGCTGGTTGACGTCCGTGACGGTCATTCCCGAACCACGCGCGATGCGCAGACGACGCGAACCGTTGAGCACCTTGGGGTTGCGACGCTCGCCCGGTGTCATCGAACGGATGATCGCCTCGGTGCGGTCGATCTCGCGCTCGTCGAAGTCCTCGAGCTGCTGCTTCATCTGGCCCATGCCGGGAAGCATCCCCAGCATCTTCTTCATCGAGCCCATCTTCTTCATCTGCTGAAGCTGGTCGAGGAAGTCTTCGAGGGTGAACTGCTCGGTCGCGAGCTTCTCGGCCATCTTGACGGCCTCTTCCTCGTCGAAGGCCTGCTGAGCCTGCTCGATGAGGGTGAGGATGTCGCCGAGATCGAGGATCCGGCTGGCCATGCGATCGGGGTGGAAGGGCTCGAGGTCTTCGAGGCGCTCACCGGTCGAGGCGAAGATGATCGGGCGACCGGTCACGGATGCGACGGAGAGCGCTGCACCACCGCGGGCGTCGCCGTCGAGCTTCGAGAGGACGACGCCTGTGAAATCGACGCCTTCCTGGAACGCGCGAGCAGTGTTCACCGCGTCCTGACCGATCATGGCGTCGATCACGAAGAGCACCTCGTCGGGGTCGGTCGCCTTGCGGATGTCGGACGCCTGCTTCATGAGTTCCGCGTCGACACCGAGGCGACCCGCGGTGTCGATGATGACGACGTCATGCTGGTGGCGGCGCGCATGCTCCACGCCGTCGCGCGACACCTTGACCGGGTCGCCCACGCCGTTTCCGGGCTCCGGGGCGTAGACCGTCGCGCCGGCCTGCTCGGCCACGACCTGGAGCTGGTTGACGGCATTCGGACGCTGCAGGTCGGCCGCGACGAGAAGGGGCGTGTGCCCCTCGCCCTCGAGCTGCTTCGCCAGTTTGCCGGCGAAGGTCGTCTTGCCGGAGCCCTGGAGCCCCGCGAGCATGATGACGGTCGGCGCGGTCTTGGCGAACTGCAGACGACGCTGCTCTCCGCCGAGGATCTGCACGAGCTCTTCGTTGACGATCTGCACGACCTGCTGCGCGGGGTTCAGCGCCTTGCTGACCTCGTCGCCGAGCGCTCGCTCGCGGACCTTCGCGGTGAACTCCTTCACGACGGTCAGCGCGACGTCGGCGTCGAGCAGTGCACGACGGATCTCGCGCACGGTGCCGTCGACGTCGGCCGCAGTGAGCTTTCCCTTCGTGCGAAGGTTGCGGAAGGTCTCGGTGAGCCGATCGGAGAGCGTGCCAAAGGTAGCCATGGTGAGACCGAGTTTACGCGAATCCGGCACCATTCTCCGCGCTCGGAGCGGCACCGACCGCGAGCTCGGCCCTGAGCAGTTCTCGGGCGCGGGCATAACGCCCGCGCGCGGTCGACGAAGGGATGCCGAGAAGCTCCGCCGCGTGCACGAGCGGCAGCCGATCCCAGTGCACGAGCCGGACGATCTCCGCGAGATCGGGATCGAGCCGCGCGATGGCGTCCCGCACCTCGAGTCCCTCGTCGGCAGCAGGCGAGCTGTGCCTCTCCCGCCCCTGCATCCGCAGCCGATCCGCGAGCGCCCAGCGCCTCCGCTGGCCCCTCTCGTGGTTCGCGAGCGTGCCTCGGGCGACGCCGAAGAGCCACATCCGAGCGCGTTCCGGTTCGTCGGGAAGATCGGATGACCGACGCCACGCGATGACCATGGTCTCGCCGAGGAGGTCCGGTGCGTCGTCGGGGCCGACCCGACGCGAGAGGTAGGCGAGCAGGTCGGCAGCGCTCACCTCCAGCGCCCGGGTCAGGTCTGCATCTCGACTCATTCCCCGTCCCCCCAGTCCTCGTCGTCGCAGTGCACCTGACTGTGGGACTCGGCTCCCCCGAGCGTCTCGCTGGGGAAGCCGTTCTCGGCGAGCTCCTCGTGCACGAGTTCGTCGACAGCCACTCCGTGCGCAGTCCAGGCATCGAGGTCGGCCTGCCGGGGGTCGGGCTCGGCCTGCGTGTCCGCCGCCCGATCCTCCTCCAGCTCGGCCAGGATCCCCGGCACGAGAGGGGCTGCCGCCGCCTCGACATCGGTGGTCGCGAACCAGTCATCGATGATTCGATTGACCTCGGCGTCGATGAACAGGTCGTGTGTGTCGAGCGCGCTGAACCTCAGCTCGCACTGCCCCCAGGTCGGCGAGGTGTAGCTGTAGATCCGATCCGGATCCTCGAGACCAGGGCTCCAGAGCCAATCGGACGACGCCACCGCCACACCCGTGCCGCCGATGAGGAAGAGAGCCAGCGCAGCGCTCAGCACGGTTCTCCGACGACCCCGACGAGGCGATCGAGTCTCGGCGCGCGCTGCGAGGATCACGGCCCGGATGTCCGCGGGTTCCGGCTTCGAGTGGGGAGGCGCGGAAAGATCGAGCATCTCGTCGAGCGGGTCGGTGGCCATGGTGTCTCCTCGGTCGGGAACGGTGTCTCACTCCTGACCTGTCCGGCTCGCGCGATTTCGTCCGCGGGAGATCAGGGCGCCGAGACGACCCACGGCAGTCGGCCGATCGCCAGCACGGCGTCGGCGAACCGGTCGCCCACGGAACCTCGGCCGGCGCCGCCCTCAGCCCACGCGCGCACAGCGGCGAGCACAGCCGCAGCCCAGGTCGCTGCGGCGATGTCCGCCGTGAGGGCGGCGACACCGGAGCGTCGGGCGAGATCGGCCAGCGCTGCCGCGAGACGAGCCTGGCGCAGAGCGGCATCCTGTTCGAGTTCGTCGTCGAGACCCATGGCCGACGAGTTCGTCATCGCGAGAGCGAGGCTGTCTGGCGCGAAGTCCGCGACGAGAGCCGAGAGGATGCGCCTCACCTGCGTGCCGTCGCGATCCTCGGGTTCTGCGACCAGGTCCTCGACTGCGCGACCGATCCGGTCGTCGAGGCCGGACCAGAGCACGTCGCTCTTCGACGAGAAGTAGTTGAAGAAGCTCGAGCGGCTCACACCTGCCCTCTGGGTGATGTCGGCGACAGAGGTCGCGTCGTATCCCCGCTCCAGGAACAGCTCGCAGGCAGCTTCGGCGAGGGTCTCGCGCGAAGACGCCTTCGGCCGCCCCGCTCTGCTCGTGCTGCTCATGTCAACACGCTACCGCGCGTCGCCGCCACGCGCCTTCGGCAGCACGGAGGAGTATTCTTAGACGCAATCCATCAATTGACCGAGAGCGACCGCACATGCTCGACATCCTCACCCCGGGGTTCGCCCCGCACTGCATCCCCTACACCGACGGCTGGGATCTGCAGCGCCGCACCCACGCCGACGTCGTCGACGGCACTCGCCCTGACACGCTCATCCTTCTCGAGCACGAGGCGGTGTACACCGCCGGCAAGCGCACCGAGCCGCAGGAGCGCCCGACCGACGGGACACCCGTGATCGACGTCGACCGCGGCGGCAAGATCACCTGGCACGGACCGGGGCAGCTGGTGGGCTACCCGATCGTCCGGCTGCCCGAGCCGATGGACGTCGTCGCGCACGTGCGTCGCCTCGAGCGCATCCTGATCGACGTGCTCCGGCCACTCGGCGTGGACGGATACCAGGTGGAGGGGCGCAGCGGGGTGTGGGTACGCCGTCCTCTGTCCGAGGACAAGGTCGCGGCGATCGGCGTGCGCGTGCAGCAGGGCGTGACGATGCACGGCTTCGCGATCAACTGCGACAACAGTCTCGCCGGGTTCGGCGGCATCATCCCCTGCGGGATCACCGACGCCGGAGTCACCACGGTGAGCGAGGTCATCGGGGCGGACGTCTCCCCCGTCGACATAGCCGACTCGGTCACTGCAGCCTTCCTTGCTGAATACATGACAGCCGACCACGCAGGAGCATACGCATGACCGCCGCACCCGAAGGACGCAAGCTCCTCCGCCTCGAGATCCGCAACGCCGAGACTCCCATCGAACGCAAACCGGAATGGATAAAGACGAAGGCGAAGATGGGGCCCGAGTACACGGCGCTCCACTCGCTGGTCAAGAGCGAAGACCTCCACACCGTCTGCCAGGAAGCCGGCTGCCCCAACATCTTCGAGTGCTGGGAGGACAGAGAGGCGACCTTCCTCATCGGCGGATCGCAGTGCACGCGCCGGTGCGACTTCTGCCAGATCGACACGGGCAAGCCCGATGCCTACGACACGGACGAGCCACGCCGTGTCGCCGAGAGCGTCGTGCGGATGAACCTCCGCTACGCGACCGTCACCAGCGTCGCACGCGACGATCTGCCCGACACCGGCGCCTGGCTGAACGCGGAGACCGTGCGGAAGATCCACGAGCTCAACCCGAACACCGGCGTCGAGCTGCTCGCCAACGAACACAACGCCGATCCCGCGTTCCTCGGCCAGATCTTCGATGCCCGCCCCGAGGTCTTCGCGCACAACGTCGAGACCGTGCCTCGCATCTTCAAGCGCATCCGTCCGGCATTCCGGTACGAGCGCTCGCTCGACGTGATCACCCAGGCGCGGGACGCCGGTCTCATCACCAAGTCGAACCTGATCCTGGGAATGGGCGAGGAGCCCGAGGAGGTCGTGCAGGCACTGAACGACCTGCACGATGCCGGATGCGACATCATCACCATCACGCAGTATCTGCGCCCCTCCCCTCGCCATCTCCCCGTCGCCCGATGGGTCAAGCCCGCGGAGTTCGTCGAGTTCAAGGAGGAGGCGGAGCGGATCGGCTTCCTCGGCGTGCTCGCCGGACCTCTGGTGCGTTCGTCCTACCGAGCGGGTCGCCTGTGGGCGCAGTCCATGGCGTCGAAGGGACGCGAGATCCCCCCGCACCTGGCCCACATCGCCGAGAGCGCGGATCTCGGCTTCGCTCAGGCGGTCTGACCGAAGCCGAGGTGGTGAGCGTCAGTCGGCGCTCATCACCGACTGCACGCTGCCGTCCGAGCCGAGATTCACCAGCAGGACGTCGTCAGTGGTGGTGGCGTCGAGCGCGTACTCCAGCACGGCGAAAGGCTCGGACCCACCGTGTTCGTCGGCGAGGATCGTCATGCTCATGAGTCGCAGGGAGCGGATGATGTCGACGGCGGCATCGCCGCTGACGTCGACGAGGACATCCTCGAGTTCGTCTCCGTAGGCCTCCTGCTGCTGCAGGATGTACTCGGTGACCTCGCTGGTGCGATCATCGACCTCTGCGAGCATGCCCCGCCTCGAGACGGCGTCGACGTTCTCGATGCCGGCGATGAGCGAAGCGGCGATGTCGAGCGCGTCGGCAGAGACATCGTCCTGGTCCGGAGCCGTGAGATCGACGGTGACGCTCTGGTCACCGAGCTCCACGGTCTCAGACCAGAAGATCGAGCCGTCGGGCCCTGAGGACAGGAGTCCGAAGTAGTCGTGTTCGATCGCCATAACGCTATGAAACCAGCCTCGTGCTCGCGGCGGTAGTCCCGTAATCAGCCGACGAGCGACTGGACGAAGACATGGGGGGTGAAACCGGTCAGATCATCGATGCCCTCGCCCTGGCCGAGAAGCTTGACGGGGATGCCGGTGCGCTCCTGCACAGCGAGGACGAAGCCGCCCTTGGCCGAGCCGTCGAGCTTGGTCAGGACGAGTCCGGTGACGCCTGCATGCTCGAGGAACGCCTCCGCCTGCATCACGCCGTTCTGACCCGTGGTGGCGTCGAGGACGAGCAGGACCTCACTGATGGGAGCCTGCTTCTCGATCACCCTGCGGATCTTCGAGAGCTCGTCCATGAGCCCTCCCTTGGTGTGCAGTCGGCCGGCCGTGTCGATGATCGCGATCTCGATCCCCTCGCGCTGAGCGAACTCGACGGTCTGGTAGGCGACTGACGCCGGATCCTGGCCCTCCTGCTGAGGGCGGACGATGGCCGCTCCCCCACGCTGAGCCCAGGTGGCGAGCTGATCGACCGCGGCCGCGCGGAACGTGTCGGCTGCTCCGACGACCACACTGCGCTGGAACCCGCGGAGGAACTTCGTGAACTTGCCGATCGTCGTGGTCTTGCCGACGCCGTTGACGCCGACGACCAGCACGACCGCGGGCCGCTCGGTGAGCTTCAGCGTCGTGTCGAACTTCGCGAAGTGCTCCTCGAGCGTCTCCCGCAGCATCCGCTGGAGATCCTGAGGATCGGTCGTGCGGTAGCGCTCGACCTTCTCGCGCAGCTCTTCGACGACACGCTCGCTGATGTCGGGGCCGAAGTCGGCCGTGATGAGGGCCGTCTCGAGGTCCTCCCACGTCGTCTCGTCGATAGTGGGCTTGACGAACATCCCGCGCAGCGCGCGAGTGAGGGACCACGACTTCTCCGCCATGACTCCAGCCTACGGGTAGCGCCGTCAGCCGGCCGCCGCCCGGTCGCCCACGCGCTGTCCGACCACCGCCGACACACCGTCCTGGCGCATCGAGACCCCGTAGAGGGCGTCGGCGATCTCCATCGTCCGCTTCTGATGCGTGATGATGAGCAGCTGCGAGCTCTCGCGAAGCTGCTCGAAGACGGTGAGCAGGCGGCCGAGGTTGGCATCGTCTAGGGCCGCCTCGACCTCGTCGAGGATGTAGAACGGGCTCGGGCGTGCCTTGAAGATCGCGACCAGCAGGGCCACGGCCGCAAGGGAGCGTTCGCCGCCCGAGAGCAGAGACAGCCGCTCGATCTTCTTGCCGACCGGACGCACCGAGACCTCGATGCCCGTCGTGAGCATGTTCTCCGGATCCGTGAGCGAGATGCTTCCGGATCCGCCCGGGAACAGCAGAGGGAAGACCTCACCGAACGCGACCCTCGTGTCTTCGAACGCGCTCGCGAAGATCGTCTGCATCCGCTCGTCGAGGTCGGCGATGATGGTCAGCAGGTCCTGGCGCGTCTGCGTCAGATCCGCGAGCTGCTCTGTGAGGAAGGCGTGGCGCTGCTCGAGCGCCGCGAACTCCTCGAGCGCGAGCGGGTTGACTCGACCGAGCTGCGCGAGCTTGCGTTCGGCGTCGGCGAGCCGGCGCTGCTGAATCCGGCGATCGAACGGGATCGCCGTGTCGTCGAGGAGGTCGTCTTCCGCTACCACGACTCCAGGATCACGGGGAACGGGCTGATCGGGGCCATATTCCGCAACGAGAATATCTTCATCCAACGCGAGTTCGGAGGCCACGCGCTCAAGCAGGCTGTTGAGGTGCAGCTTCTTCTCGTGGATCTGCAGCTCGAGGCCGTGGACGCTTTCCGTGAGCCCGGCGAGCCTCTCCCGCAGGGAGGTCTCCTGCGCGCGAAGCGCGGTGAGCTCGTGGTTCTGTGCCGATCGGGCGGCTTCGGCCTCGGCCAGCGCGACCCGAGCCTCGGTGACAGACCGATCGATCGAGTCCAGGATCCGGGGAAGCTCCTGCGCCACTCCGGATGCCGCTTCGCGCTGCGCGCGCCGGATGACCGCTCGACGTGCTGTTTCGGCGGCGGCGTCCCGCTCCTGTTCGCGCTGTCGCTCGAGGCCGACAACACGCGCCTGTGCAGCGCGAACACGCTCGCGGAGCGTCTCGATCTCCAGACGAGCTCGGACTTCATCTTCGCGCGCCAGCTCGAGCGCTTCGAGCAGACCATCACGCGCAGAGGCATCCAGCACGGGCCGTGGAGCGGCGACGGCCGCGTCCAACTCTGCCCTGGCGGCTTCGGCCTTCGCCTCCGCATCCTGCACCGCGCCCTGCGCCTGTGCGAGTCCCGCCTCGAGCCGCTCGCATTCGGCGACCGCCGACTCGTGGGTCACCGTGATGCGATTCACCTGTTCCGCATGAGTGGCCAGCGCGGCGTCGTGCTCCCGCAACGCTCGAAGCGCGTCCTTCGCCTGGCGACGGGACGTCTCCACAGCCTCGTCGGCGTCCTCGCGAGCCTCACGCAGTGAATCGACGATGACCTGCACCTCGGCCAGGCGCTCGTTCGCCGCGTCCCGTTCGGCGGCGAGCTCGAGACGGGAGCGCTCGCCTCCGGATCCGGTACGAAGCGTCTGGGCGGTAACGACGTCACCGGCCGTCGTGACGATCGTCGTGGTGGTGTCGCCGGCGACGTCGAGCGCGGCTCTCGCAGTGCGCGCCGCGTCGAGGCTCGCGGCGATGACGACGTGAGACAGGATTCCGAGGACGCCGTCCGGAGCCGTGACCGTTTCGACCGCCGGCGTCACACCGTCGAGAGCGGGCAGCTCGATCGACGGGCGCGTCGCGTCGGCGACGACGAAATCCACCACTCCCCTGCGCTGGTCCGCCGCATCCCGTGCGAGAGCGAATGCATCGGTGGCCCTCTCCACGAGGACGCCTTCGGCCAGCGAACCGAGCACGGCAGCGATCGCGGCCTCGAACCCGTTCCTGACCTGCACGGAGTCACCCACAAGGCCGCGAACACCCGCGCCGCCTGCCTTCACGATCTCGGCGGCGCCTCCGGAGATCGCGAGCGCGCTTCCGAGTGCCGCCGATTTGGCGGTGAGCGCGTCGACTTCACGCTCTGCCGCATGCAGGCGTTCGCGGAGTGTCTCTCGCTCGGCCTCGGCTGCCGTGGCGGCACGTTGCGCACTCTCGTATGCGGCGGAGTGCTCTGCTGCTGTCCCCTCCGGGGCTTCCGCGTCATCGATCGCCTCGAGTGCTTCGGCTGCGGCGCGGCGACGCGCGTTCGCCGCCTCGAGCGCGTTCTCCTGCCGCAGAACCGCACCGCGCACCGCGGCCAGGGCCGACGCGGCCGCATCGGCTGTTCCTCGCAACGAGCTGAGCCGCATGTCGTATTCCGACACGAGTGCGCTCTGCTCGGCGATGTCCACATCGAGCGTGTCGAGTTCCGCGCGTGCGTGCACCACCTCGCGGCTCGCCACGGTCGCGGCGTCCTGAGCGTCGCCGAGGCCCGCGGAGATCTCGGTGATCTGGTCCTTGGCCTCGTCGATCGTGCTCTGAGTGACCGTGACGGCTGTGACCGCCGCGTCGTCCTCTTCCGAGCCGAGCAGCGCGAGTCGCTGATTGGCGAGGGTGTACAACCCGCGCATCCGCTCCTGCACCTGCTCGAGACCGAATGCCACTCCTCGCGCCTGATCCACGGCGATCGAGTTCTGATCCTGCTCAAGGCGCGTGATGCTCCCTCGCACCGCCTCGGCCTGATCGGACAGCACGAGTCGTTCGGTGTGCCGCTCGTGCTCCGTGCGAGTGTGATCGGCGAGTGCCGTGCGCAGCGCGACGACGTCGTCTGCGAAGATGCGCGCCTTGGCATCACGCACGACAGCGGCGATCGTCTGCGCTTCTCGGGCGATCTCGGCCTGGCGGCCCAGAGGCTTGAGCTGACGTCTGATCTCCCCCGCGAGGTCGCTCAGTCGAGTGAGGTTGGTCTCCATCGCGTCGAGCTTTCGGAGGGTCTTCTCCTTGCGTCGGCGGTGCTTGAGGATGCCTGCGGCCTCTTCGATGAATCCACGACGGTCCTCGGGCGAAGCCTGGAGCACGGTGTCCAGACGCCCCTGACCGACGATGACATGCATCTCCCGGCCGAGACCGGAATCGCTGAGCAGCTCCTGCAGATCGAGCAGCCGGCAGTTCTCCCCGTTGATCGCATACTCGCTCGCCCCGTTGCGGAACAGCGTCCGACTGATCGTCACCTCGGCGAATTCGATCGGCAGGGCGCCGTCGCTGTTGTCGATCGTGAGCTGCACCTCGGCGCGACCGAGCGGCCCTCGCGTCGACGTGCCGGCGAAGATGACGTCCTCCATCTTGCCGCCGCGCAGAGTCTTCGCTCCCTGTTCGCCCATGACCCAGGCGAGGGCGTCGACGACGTTCGATTTACCCGATCCGTTGGGTCCGACGATGCAGGTGACGCCCGGTTCGAACACGAAGCTGGTCGGCTGCGCGAAGGACTTGAACCCCTTGAGGGTCAGGCTCTTCAGATGCATGCGCGTGCCGCGCTTCCGGGGTGAATCACGCCCACACGCTACCGGAATGACGGCCCAGAACCGGCATCCCGCGCGGGAGCGGAGTGAACCGGAATCAGGCGCGACACGCCGAACCACGCCGGAGGTGCTTGACGGACACGCCCGGGTTTCGCTACCGTAACCTCCGGATCGCCACACGAAAAGGAGGTTACCGATGATCACTCAGCTCACTGCTCAGGCCACTGGCCTCGCCGCGCCATTCGCGCCGCGCCTTGCGCACTCGGTAACCACCGGCGTCCGTTTCGGCGCTCTCTCGTAGAACCGCAGCCCGAGAACTCTGCCCCGAACCACTCACCGATCTCCGATCGATGACGGGGCTTCTCGCTCGCGTGTCTCCGCGCCCCACCCTCTGATCCCTACCGGATCACGGATCACCGCCGACCCCGGCGATCGCCTTCCGGCGCGCTGGGCTCTCGACTCTCGTCGCGCTCCGCCGGCCGTCTTCGCGGCGCCCTGCGTCAGCGCTGACCCATCACCACCACTCACCTCGAAGGAATCATCGTGAACACCACGCTGTATCGCAGCATCCCCCACCCTCCGGATACCGAGGACCATCAGGTCCTCCACATCCCCGCACCCGATGAGCTGCGGCGCCTCGCGCTGGCAGATCGTCTCTCGCTCAGGATCGGCCTCTGGCTGCTCCAGCGGGCTCAGCGCCCTCGTCCGGCGCACCGCGTCACCGGCCTCGAGGCGGACGCGCTGCATCTCGATCGGCGGAACCGCACCGCGGGCGAGACGTATGCCCTGCTCACCTACGACCTGCAGCGTCAGCTGCGCTGACCTGGAGATCACCATGAGCATTCCGCTCACCGCAGATGCGTCGCTGCATCCGCTCGTGCTGCCGGCACGGGCGGATGCGGCTGACGCGGCTGAGTTCCGCGAGCTCGCTCGGGTACGCAACGCCGTCTATCGCGAACTCACCGGTCGCACCGAACAGGACCTCACACCAGAGGCGCTGCTTCCGATCCTGCGCTCCCGCAAGGATCGCACGACCGCGGTGTGGACGGTTCGCGTGGAAGGAGAGATCGTCGGACGCACTGTCATCGACATCCCGCACGAGGAGGGGTCGCGTGTGGCCATCGCCTCGATCGAGATCCACCCGCGCGTCTGGGGACGGGGAATCGGGACGGCGATCCTGCCGCACGTCGAAGCGTTCGCTCGACTGCATGACCGCACGGTCGTGCAGAACTGGACGGAGCAGCAGGCGAGCGAAGGGCCGAGACTCGAAGCCCGGACCGGCTTCGGCAGCGTGCCGGACGATCACGTCGCGCGATTCCTCGTCCGCCACGGGTTCAGCCTCGAGCAGGTCTACCGGGTTAGTCGACTCGAGGTGAATCCCGAGACGGTTCGGCGTGCTCAGGAGCTACGCGAAGACGCACGCGCGTTCTCTCAGGACTATCGCGTCATCCGGTGGATGCTCCCCACGCCGCCCGAGCATGTCGAGGGCTACGCGTGGCTCAAGTCGCGCATGTCGACCGATGCGCCGTCTGCCGATCTCGAGGCCGACGAGGAGGTCTGGGATGCCGAACGCCTGATCGCTTCTGAGAAACGAGTGGACGAGATGGGTCAGATCATCCAGGTCACCGTCGCGCAACACGTCCGAACGGGCGAGCTGAGTGCCTTCACCGAGCTCCGCATCGGACCGGATCTGGGCGCCACCACTCATCAGCACGACACTCTGGTGCTCAAGGAGCATCGCGGCCACCGATTGGGACAGCTCGTGAAGTGCGACGCGTTCCTGTCGTGGGCGGGCGTCGCCCCCGGGTCCCCCGACGTGATCACCTACAACGCCGAGGAGAACCGGCCGATGCTCTCGATCAATGAGGCGATGGGCTTCACGGCCATCGCCTATGAAGGCGCCTGGAAGAAGGAACTCTCATGACGACCACCACACTGACGGTCACGCCGCTCGTCATCCCCGCCACCCTGGACGCTGCGGACGGCTCGGACTTCCGCGCCTACGGAGAGCTCAACCGGCAGATCTGCGACGAGCTGGTCGGCCTGCCGGACATCGCCCCCGACGCCGCGCAGATGCTCGCATCCTGGCAGGACTCCAGCGACACGCTGCAGACCGGATTCGTGGCCAGGCACGGTGACGAGATCGTGGGCATGATCACGATCGCCTACGCCAGGGAAGCGGATGCGAAGGCGGCCGAAGCCGACCTCCTCGTGCCCGAGAAGCACTGGGGAATCGGCGTCGAGGATGCCCTCCTCTCACTCGCGGAGTCGGAGGCTCGGGCCCATGGTAGGTCTCTGGTGCAGATCTGGACGCTCCACCGACCGGTCGAATCCGAACGGATGATCTCCCCGAAGACGGGCTGGGGCCGAATCCCCGCGAATCCGCTGTCGGATGCTCTCGAAGCCCGCGGATACGACTTCGAACAGGTCGAACGCAACAGCGAGCTGGATCTGCAGTCGGATCCCGCTCCGCTCCTGGCAGCTCTGGAGTCGGCGCAGGCGGCAGCGGGCGATGACTATCGCGTGCTGCAGTGGATGGCTCCGACACCGTCCGAGTTCCGAGACGGCTATGCGGCGATCCTCGCTCGCCTCTCGACAGATGCCCCGAGCGGCGAGATGGACTTCGTCGCTGAGGAATGGGACGCGGAGCGAGTCGTGCGACGAGAGAGACGGCTGACCGGGGCCGGTCAGGCTCTGTCGATCGTCGCGGTGCAGCACGTGCCGAGCGGGGACATCGTGGCGTACAACGAGCTGCTCGTCGGAGCGGACCGCTCTGGAGTCACACACCAGCTCGGCACCCTGGTCTCTCGGGGGCACCGCGGGCATCGGCTCGGCACTGTAGTGAAGTGCGCGAATCTCCTGCACTGGCGAGAGGTGATGCCGCTCTCTCCCACGGTCTCCACTTTCAACGCAGAGGAGAACCGGCCGATGCTGAGCATCAACGAGGCGATCGGGTTCGCGCCGGTCTCCTATGCCGGAGCGTGGCAGAAGCGGATCTGACCGAGATCATCCGAGCGGTGTAGGCGCGCGCAGATTGATCATCCGCCTGGCCGATGCCGCACCCCCGGTGGCGTCGCGAGGCTGGAAGCATGAACAACTCCGTCCTCGACGCACGCTCCCTGACCAAGTCCTATGGCACCACCCGCGCACTCGCCGGGGTGGATCTCACGATCCATCGCGGCGAGTCGGTGGCGATCATGGGTGCCTCCGGATCCGGCAAGACGACACTCCTCCATGTGCTCGCCGGCATCGTCACGCCGGACTCCGGCACAGTGACCTTCCACCCCTCGACCGGGCAGCCTGTGGAGATCGCGGGACTCGGTGAATCCGCTCGTTCGCGATTGCGCAGGGAGAGATTCGGGTTCGTCTTCCAGCAGGGGCTCCTCATCCCCGAGCTCACTGCCGTCGAGAACGTGGCGCTCGCCTCGATGATCAACGGAGTGAAGAGAGCGGATGCCACGGCCCATGCCGCCTCCTGGCTCGCCGCGCTGGGCCTCACGGGGATGGAGGACCGCCGCATCGGCGAGCTCTCCGGCGGGCAGGCGCAGCGCGTCGCGATCGCACGGGCCCAGGCCACCGGCGCGGACCTCGTGTTCGCCGACGAGCCGACCGGTGCGCTCGACTCCCACACCTCGCAAGACGTCATGAACGCACTGCTGTGGTCAACGACCGGGCAGGGGCGGACGCTCCTCGTCGTCACCCACGATGCGGACGTCGCCGCGCGATGCTCGCGCGTCGTGGCGGTTCGCGACGGACAGATCGTCTCATCGGCGGTGTCCGCATGAACGCGCGAGTTCTCGCACTCCTTCTCCGACCGGCGAAAGGAGAGAGCGCTGTCCTCGCGCTCCCTGTGGTCGCCTTCGGCGTCGTCACCGCTCTGGTGCTGACCGTCGTGGGCGGTGCGCAGTCCTTCTGGACATGGACCGACGACTACGCGCCGATCTATCAGGCACTGGCTGCAATCGCTCTCGTGCTCCTCGTCGTGCCGCTGATGAACCTCGGTGGAGCGGCAGCGCGCCTCTCGGCCCGCCGCCGCGACGAGCGGCTCTCGACCCTGCGTCTTCTCGGCGTGACCCCGATGGGTGTCAGCGTCGCCACCGTGATCGAGTCGGTGCTCGTCGCGGCCGCAGGTGCCGTCGCCGGAGTGGTCGTCCATCTGGCGACCGCTCCCCTGATCGGGCTCATCCCGTTCCGTGGCACGGCTCTCGGTGCCGGTGCTGTGCTGCTCTCTCCCCTCAACATCGTGGCGGTCGTGGGCGGGGTCCTCCTTGTGGCGGCCGGCAGCGCCGTGCTGGGTCTCCGACGAGTGATCGTGTCACCGCTCGGGGTGCGCCTGCGGACGACGGCGTCGCCGGTGCACTGGTTCCGTGCGATCATCGGCGTCTCGGTTCTCGCCCTCGTCTTCGTCCTCGTCAAGATCTTCCCGTCCGTCGCGGGTCTCGCGGTGACGATCACCGTTCTGGCAGTGCTGTTCGCGGTGGCGCTGGCCGTGCTCAACGTGATCGGGCCGTGGATCCTCAAAGTCACAGCATCGCGTCAGCTGCGCAGGGCCGACCGACCCGAGCGTCTACTCGCCGCCCGTCTGGTACTTGACTCGCCCAAGGCGGCTTGGCGTCAGGTGAGTGGCATCGCGATGGCGAGCTTCATGGCGGTGTTCGCGGGGACCGGCGTCTCTCTGATGAACGTGATGAGCAGCGGCGACGCGACGCACGCCGATGCAGCACTCGCCGCGGACATGCGCACCGGTCTCGTCGTCACGCTCGTCGCCTCTTTCCTGGTGGTCGCAGCGTCCGTGGGAGTCAATCAGGCGGCTTCCGTGCTCGACCAGCGCGAGCTGCACCGTAGTCTGCACCATCTCGGGATGCCGCTCGACACCGTCGACTCGGCCCGTCGCCGCGCGATCATGTCACCGTTGCTCGTCACCGCCATCGGATCGGCGACCTGCGCAGCCGTGCTCGTGTTCCCTCTGCTCGGGATAGCCCTGATCACCGCGCCAGAGTCGCTGCTGACCATCGGCATCGTGCTATCGGCAGGCATCGGAATCGTCTGGCTGAGCACGCGTGCCACCCGGCCGCTGCTGGCGCGGTCGTTCGAGACGGCATGATTCTCAGCGTCGGCGCTGGCAGCGCGGGCAGAAATGACTCGACCGGTTCATGAAAGCCTCGCGACGGATCAGAGTGCCGCACCGAGGGCATGGCTGACCGCCTCGACCGTACGCGTTGAGGGAGTGCGCGAAGTATCCGGCCTGGCCGTTCACGTTGACGTACTGGGCATCGAAACTCGTGCCTCCCTCGGCCAGGGCCTTGGCGAGCACCACTCGGATCTCGGCGAGGAGACGCCGCGTCGCCGATGTCGACAGGGCTGTCGCGAGAATCTGCGGGTGGATGCGCGCTGCCCAGAGCGCCTCGTCCGCGTAGATGTTGCCCACCCCGCTGATCACCTGCTGATCGAGCAGCACTCGCTTGACAGCGCTGCCTCGCTTTCGGACGGCGCGCTCGAAAGTGCCGTCGTCGAAGAGCGGATCGAGGGGGTCACGAGCGATGTGCACGACCTGCGTGGGAATCATCGTCGGACCGTCCGGCACGAGGCGGTCGACCGCCAGCGACCCGAAGGTCCTCTGATCGGCGAACACGATCACGAGTTCGCCATGCTGGGGGTGCTCGATGCCGATGCGGATCCGTTCGTGGCGCTCGGCTCCGGCATCCGGCGCGCGGAGCAGCATCTGCCCGCTCATCCCGAGGTGTGCGATCAACGCGGAATCGTCGGCATCGAGCGGAAGCCAGAGGAACTTGCCTCGTCGCTCGGCGGCGGTGAAGGTGCGCCCCTCGAGTCGCTCGACGAAGTCGGAGGCCCCCGCGGGGTGACGAGTCAGCGCACGTTCGTCGAACACGCTCACCCCGGTGATGACGGAACCGACCGCCGCAGGAGCGAGACCTGCTCGCACCACCTCGACTTCGGGGAGTTCAGGCACGCTCGTTGAGGAAGCGCCACGCGCTCAGCGCGGCCGCCATCTCTGCGGTCTTCTTGCTGCTGCCCTTGCCGGTCATCTGCACATCGCCGACGCTCACGGTCGCCACGAAGCGACGATCGTGATCGGGACCGCTCGCCTCCACTGAATACTGCGGCGGGATGGCACCCACGCGCGCAGCCAGCTCTTGAAGACTGGTCTTCGGATCCATCGCAGCGCCATAGCGCTCGGGGTCTGCAAGCAGCGGCTCGGTCAGACGGAGCACGAGCTCGGTGGCCGACTCAGGACCCGCTGACAGATAGGTCGCGCCGATGACGGCTTCCATCGTGTCGGCGAGGATCGAATCCTTGTCGCGTCCGCCCGTCTGCTCCTCGCCTCGACCGAGCAGCAGATGGCTGCCCAGATCGATGCCTCTCGCCACCTCGGCGAGAGCGACCGTCGAGACGACACTCGCGCGCCGCTTGGCGAGTTCGCCCTCATCGAGCCCTGGATGGGTCGTGAAGAGCATCACCGTCACGGCCTGGCCGAGAATGGAGTCGCCGAGGAACTCGAGACGTTCGTTGTGAGGGATGCCGCCATGCTCATAGGCATATGAGCGATGGGTGAGCGCCAACTCCAGAAGCTCCGCGTCGATGTCGACGCGGAGCTTCTCTGGGAGTGGTCTCGTCCCCCCAGGGACCTCAGTCACAGAAGTGAAGTCGCGACTCAGACGTCGGCGACCTTGCGGCCCTTGTACTCGAGGAACAGCTCGGTGCCCTGCGAGTCGGTGACGACCTTCGCCTGGTGGGGGCGGCTGTAGACGGCCTTGCCGTTCTCGATGGTCTTGACGAGAGCGATGGGCGCCGCCTTCCACTGCGCGCGGCGCGAGCGGGTGTTCGAACGGGATACCTTGCGCTTCGGGGGGTTACCAGCCATGACTAGCTCTCTTCTTTCTCGGCGGCACGAGATTCTTCCGTGCCGTCTTGGTCTGTGATGTTCTGGAGCGCGCTCCACCGAGGATCGATGGGAGCCGCCTGCTCCTTGTCGGTGTTCGCTGTCAGCCTCTCGCCCGTCTCCGGGTCGAGCCCGGGGCAATCCGGCTGACACACCGGCTGAAATGGAAGCGCCAATACGGCCGCATCCCTGACTAGAGTTTCAAGATCCACGTGGTCGTCTTGAACCTCGAAGTCAGTTTCTTCCTCACCAGGATACGCGAAAAGCTCCTGGAACTCGACTTCGACGGGCCGAGTGATGTCGATGAGGCACCGACCGCACACGCCGGAGTACTCCGCATCGACGATTCCAGAGACCAGAATGCCCTCGTGGACCGACTCCAGACGGACATCCAGGTCGAGTTCGGAACCGGCTTCGTACGACACGATGCCCTCTCCCCAGGCATCCTTCAGGGTCACGGAGAACTCATGTTCGCGCATCTCTCCCGGCTTGCGGACGATGTCGCGGACGGGGAGGACGAAAGGACCACTCATTCGGGAACGCACCCAGCAATGGTACCGGCTAGATGCGGCGGGAGGCTGGCTTCGGGCTGAGCGCGGTGTGCGGAAGCGCGGCGTCAGATGCCGCGAGACCCCGTGTCGAGGAAGGCGGCGACCGCGGGAGGGACGAAAGGCGACACATCGCCTCCGAGCCCGGCCACCTGTCGCACCAGCGAGCTGGACACGAGAGCATGCGCGGGGTCAGGCAGGAGGAAGACCGTCTCGATGTCGGCGAGGTGCCGGTTGACGATCGCCATCGGCGATTCGTAGGCGACGTCGATCTGCGACCGGATCCCCTTGACCAGCACGCCGGCTCCCACGTCACGCGCGTAGTCGACGAGCAGGCCCATGCTCCACGATCCGACGATGACGTTGCCGTCCATGCCCTCATCGGCGATGGACTGCTCGATGAGCGAGAGTCGCGCCGCGATCGGCAGCATCGCTTCCTTGCCGGGGTTGTGAACGACGAGCACATGCAGCTCGTCGTACAGCTTGGCCGCCCGACGGATGACGTCGAGGTGGCCAAGGGTCGGCGGGTCGAAGGAACCCGGGACGACGGCGATCCGGCTGCTCATGCCCCCAGCCTAGGGCACGCCGTGCTGGTCAGTTCTTCGCCAGGGCTGCGCGATCATCGTCGCTCACCCGTCGTTCGATGGCAGATCTGAGCCCGGGGTTCGCATCGAGGCCAGGGTCGGCTGCGAGGATCACCTCTGCGAGCTCGCGCGCCCTGACGATCAGGCCGGAGTCCTTGACCACGCGCAGCAGCTTCAACGACGACCGCACGCCCGCCTGCGCTGCGCCGAGCACGTCGCCTTCGCCTCGGAGCTCGAGATCGACCTCAGCGAGGGCGAAGCCGTCGAGGGTCGCTGCAACCGCGTCGACCCTCTCGCGCGCCACCGAGCCGGCCTCCGCCTCGGTCACGAGCAGACACAATCCTGGTACGCCACCTCGGCCGACGCGACCCCTCAGCTGATGCAACTGGGAGACACCGAAGCGGTCGGCGTCGAGGACGATCATGGTCGAGGCGTTGGGCACGTCGACGCCCACCTCGATGACCGTCGTCGCAAGCAGCAGATCGATCTCACCCCGAGCGAAGGCCTGCATGACCGCGTCCTTCTCATCGGACGGCATGCGTCCGTGCAACACGGCTCGACGGAGACCGCCGAGCTTCGGATGCGTCGCGAGCGCCTCGTCGAGCTGAACGACGCCCCACCGCGGTCCGGATGCACCCTCGGGCTGAAGGACTGCGGGCTCTCCCGCCTCTGCCGTCTTCTTCGTGGTGTCGATCGCGGCACACACCGCGAAGACCTGACGCCCCTGGGCGATCTCCTCGGCGGCGCGCTCCCAGACGCGGTTGAACCACCCCGGATGCTCGGCGAGCGGGGCGACGAACGACTCGATTCCCGCCCGCCCCTTCGGCATCGTGCGGATCACCGATGTGTCGAGGTCGCCGAAGACCGTCATCGCAACGGTGCGCGGGATGGGTGTGGCGGTGAGCACGAGGGCGTGCGGGCTGGAGCCCTTGGCACGGAGAGCCTCGCGCTGCTCGACGCCGAACCGGTGCTGTTCATCGACCACGACGAGCCCCAGATCTGCGAAGGTCGTCTTCTCGCCGAGCAGTGCGTGGGTGCCGACGACGATCAGCGCCTGCCCGGAGGCGACGCGCAGGGCGGCTTTGCGACGCGCTGCGGCCGGCATCTGCCCGGTGAGCAGCGTGGGCATCACAAGCGGAGCCAGCTGGGGTCCGAGCATCTTCGAGATCGACCGCAGATGCTGGCCCGCAAGGACCTCGGTCGGCGCGATGAGCGCGGCCTGGCCGCCGGACTCGGCGACCTGGAGCATCGCACGCAGAGCGACCAGCGTCTTGCCGGAGCCGACCTCTCCCTGCACGAGCCTATTCATCGGCCACGAGCCGACGAGGTCCTTCGCGACCTGCTCGCCGACGGTCTGCTGATCGGGCGTGAGGTCGTACGGCAGCGACGCGTCGAAGCGCTCGAGCAGCCCGCCGGGCTTCGCCGCACGCGCCGTGGCGGAGAGCGCTCGCACTGCATCGCGCTGCTGAAGGAGAGCTGTCTGCAGCGTGAGCGCCTCGTGCATCCGCAGAGTGCGGACTGCGGGATCGATGTCGTTCCGGGTCTTCGGGCGATGGATCTGCTCGAGCGCCTCTCTCGCGGTCAGCAGCTCCTCCCGCTGCCGGACATCCGCGGCGAGAGGCTCGGGCACGTCACCGAGACCATCGAGCACGCGGGTGATGAACTTCGCGATCTGCCAGGTCTGCAGCGTCGACGTCGCGGGGTAGATCGGGATCAGCACGGCGGCGCGGGCGTCCGCACGCCGCCTGGCCGCATCCTCGTCATCGAACAGCTCGTACTCCGGGTGCGCGAACTGCGTCATCCCATTGAACTCGCCGACCTTGCCCGAGAAGACGCCTCGCCGACCGACGGCGAGATCCTCGGAGCGCCACTTGGCCGCGCCGAGGTTCTTCGCGAAGAACGTCAGAGACATCTTGCCGATGCCGTCGCCGATCACGACATCGACCATCGCGCCCCGCCGATTGCGCATCGCCCTGGCGCTCGACGACAGCACCTCGGCGACGATCGTCACCGTCTCACCGAGCGGAAGCTCGCGAATGGGAGTCAGCTCCCCAGGGTCGGCATATCGCCGGGGATAGTGCGACACGAGATCGCCGACCGTCTTCATGCCGAACGCCCGATCGAGGGACTTCGCCGGCGTGGAGCCCAGCGCATCCTCCAGCGACGAATCCAGCGTGAGCGACATGATCCGAGTCTAGGAGGCCGCACGGACACGACGTGCGCCGGAGCTGTCGTATCGTGAACGGGTGACGAGGATCATCGCCGGAAAGGCGCGTGGCGCGCGGCTCGACGTCCCCCACGCGGGAACGCGACCCACCAGCGACCGCGTGAGGGAGTCGCTCTTCGGAGCACTGGAGTCGGCCGACGCGATCGTCGGCGCCCGAGTGCTCGATCTCTACGCGGGCTCGGGCGCGCTGGGGTTGGAGTCGCTGAGCCGCGGCGCGGCCAGTGCTGATCTCGTCGAGCACGGCAGAGAGGCTGCAGGAGTCGTCCGTCGTAACGCAGCCACGGTCGCGAAGGCCGGCGCACCCGGCGCGAGGGTGCACCAGAGCACGGTCAGGTCGTTCCTGCTGCGAGCCTCCGGTCCATACGACCTCGTCTTCTCGGACCCGCCCTACGACCTCGACGACGACGCGATGACCGCGGATCTCATCGCGCTCGCACCGTGCCTCGCACCCGACGCCCTCGTGATCATCGAGCGTGCACGGCGCTCCACGCCTCCCGACCTCCGGGCAGCCGGCCTGGATCTGATCCGTGAGAGGGCCTACGGCGACACCGCTCTGTGGTGGGCCGAGCCCGCGGTCGCACCCGAGACACCTCAGCCCGAGGCCGAATCCCAGTCACGATAGGGGTCCCAGCCGCTCACGTCTGCGGGAGCGTCATCGACCAGCAGATCATGCTCGCCCTGTGGGCTCACGACCCCGATGATGCGAAAGCCCGACGGCAGCATCCCCGGAGGGAAGGTGGCGAGCAGCGCATGATCCTCACCGCCGGCGAGAGCACGCTGCGGAGAGTCTCCGAGCGCGGCGCTGTCTAGGGCTATCGTGACCTCCGAGGCCGCCGCCATCCGCCGCGCGTCCAGTGCGAGGCCATCCGAGATGTCCATCATCGCTGTGGCTCCGGCTGTAGCCGCGAAAGGTCCGAGGCCGATCGGCGGCGACGGGCGGAGCTGCGCCGCCAGCGCGGCCCTCTCCCCCTGTCCGAGCACCGACGGGTCGACAGCGACAGGTGTGTCACCCTCACGGAACCTGCCGAAGAGGACGGCGAGTCCGTGCGCGGCGTGACCGAGTTCGCCCGCCACCGCGACCACATCGCCGACCCGCGCACCCGACCGCGTCACCGGCGTCCGCCCCTCGAGGTCGCCGAGCGCGGTGACGGCCACGGTGAGGACGTCAGAGACGGTGAGGTCTCCGCCGACCACCGCGCAGCCCGGAGCCAGGGCCGCGCACGCCTCGCGGAAGCCGTCGGCGAGCCGTTCGATGAAAGAGAGCCTCAGATCGCGCGGAACCGCCAGCGCGACGAGCAGCGCGGTCGGGCGCGCCCCCATGGCGGCCACGTCGGCGAGGTTCACTGCCGCAGCCTTCCACCCGAGGTCATAGCCCGACGACCACGCGAGTCGGAAGTCAGGACCGTGCACCAGCGTGTCCGTCGTGGCGACCACGGACCCCGACGGAGCAGCTATCACCGCCGCATCGTCACCGGGACCGATGATCGTGTGACTGGCCTGCGCAGTCCTCGCCAGGATCGCCCGCAGGATCTCCCCCTCCGAAAGATCGCCGAGGGTCGGATCATCGTCGCGAGGTCGGGAGGGCATGCTGTCAAAGGTAGCCTGGATGCATGCCCCGCTCTCGTCGTCTCGCCGTCATCGCGGGGTCGCTGGTCCTCGTCGCAGCCCTCTCCGGATGCTCGACCACGATCCACCTCGAGCCGGCGGACGATGCGAACAATCCGGCATGCGCAGAGGTCTCCGTGCTGCTTCCCGACGCCGTCGGCGATCTGGACCGCGTGTGGACCGATGCCCAAGCCACCGGCGCCTGGGGCGACCCGACGGTCGTACTCCGCTGCGGCGTCGAACCGCCGGCCCCATCGACCGAAGTCTGCACGACCATCGGCAGCGTCGACTGGCTCGTTCTCGACCAGGAGGAAGAACGCCAGCGTCTGGTGACCTACGGTCGCGATCCAGCCGTCGAGGTGATCATCCGCCGAGGCGAGGAGATCGACTTCCGCGCGGTGGTCGAGAGCCTCTCGACGAGCATCCAGTCCGGCCTCGAACCGGCGACGGCTCAGTGCACAGACCGGGTGCCCACCGAGGGTTCCCCTGACGCGGGATCGACCGAAGGCTGACCGGACGCCCCCTGATCAGCGGTGCAGACCCGCTTCGATCAGCTCGGAGATCAGGTCGCCGTAGCTGAGTCCGGATGCCACCCAGCACTTCGGGAACATCGAGATCGGCGTGAATCCCGGCATCGTGTTCAGCTCGTTGACGACGAGGTCGCCTGCCGGGGTGACGAAGAAGTCGACGCGGGCGAGTCCCTTGCCATCCACCGCTTCGAAGACACGCACCGCGGTCTCGCGGAGGCGCTCGATCAGCGCATCGTCGACGTCGGCGGGGCACACGATCTCGACACCGTCACCGCCGAGGTACTTGCCCTCGAAGTCGTAGAAGCTCCGCGAGGTGAGCACGACCTCTCCGGGCAGCGAGGCGCGGGCCCGCTCTCCGGCGCGCCCTGCGAGAACACCGACCTCGATCTCACGGCCGACGACCTGCGTCTCGACGAGAACCTTGCCGTCTTCGGCGAACGCGATCTCCATCGCGGCGTCGAGGCCGTCCCCATGGTCGACGCGTGACACGCCGACGCTCGATCCGGCGCTCGCCGGCTTGACGAAGACCACGTCGCCCAGCGCGGCGATCCGATCGCGGACCATCGCCGGAGCGTCCTGCCACTCGTTCCTGCGCACTGTGATCCCGGGCGAGACTGCGATACCCGCGGATGTGAGTGCCAGCTTCGTGAAGTGCTTGTCCAGCGAGACCGCCGAATCCAGGATGCCGCAGCCTGCGTAGGGCATGTCGATGACCTCGAAGAACCCCTGGATGGCTCCGTCCTCACCATGCAGTCCATGCAGGAGCGGCAGCACGACGTCGACGCGGCCGAGCGATTCGGTGTTTCCGTCCGGGCGAACCACGCGCAGCGTCCGGTCTCCGCCGGGCTCCGGCCACAGCACCCTGGTGCCGTTGTCTGCGACTTCGGGGAGATGCGCGGCATCGAGGGGGAACTTCGACGGGTCGTCGTCCTCGAGGACGAAAGCCCCTTCGCGCGTGATCCCGACGGGGATCACCGCGTAGCGGTCACGATCAATCGCGCCCAGCACTCCGCCCGCCGTTGCGGAACTGATCGAATGCTCGCTGGAGCGCCCTCCGAAGAGCACCACCACCGTCTGCTTGTCCATGGTTGGTCCTCTCACCCTGCGGGGTGTCGTCGTCCGTCGTCAGGTGGGGTGCGATGTCGCGCGGGTTCATCTTGCCGTCGAGCACCATCTTCACCTGCTCGACGATGGGCATGTGCACCTCGGACTCGCGGGCGAGCTGCAGTACCGGCGCGACGGACGCGAGGCCCTCGGCTGTCTGCTGCATCTGCTTGACGACGTCCTGGAAGCTGTAGCCCTGGCCGAGCAGGCGCCCGGCCGTGTTGTTGCGGCTCAGTGGAGACTGGCATGTCGCGATCAGGTCCCCGAGCCCGGCGAGGCCCTGGAGCGTCTCAGGGTGGGCCCCGTTCGCGACGGCGAAGTCGGTCATCTCGACGAGACCGCGCGTGATGATCGATGCCTTCGTGTTCTCGCCGTACCCGACGCCGTCGACGATTCCGATCGCCACGGCGATGAGGTTCTTGAGCACTCCCCCGAACTCCGTGCCGATCACGTCGGTGTTCACGAAGGTGCGGAAGTAGCTGTTGCGTGCGGCGCGAGCGACCTCCTCGGCCGTCTCCTGGCTGCGCGAGGAGATCACGGCGGCCGTGGGCTGCTCACGGGCGATCTCGAGCGCGAGGTTCGGCCCTGAGGCCACGGCGATCCGATCGGGATCGCACCGCAGCTCCTGTTCGATGACCTGGCTCATCCGCAACCCCGTGGTGCGCTCGACGCCCTTCATCAGGCTGACGATCTTCGCATCGTTCTCGGCCAGCAGGGGCCGCAGCGCCTTGAGGTTCTCACGCAGAGACTGGCTCGGCACCGAGAGGTAGACCTGGTCGACATCACGCAGCGCGATCGCCAGCTCATGCGTCGCCGCCATCGTGCGCGGCAGATTGATGCCCGGCAGGTAGCGAGAGTTGCGCTTGGCCTCGTCGATCTCGTGCGCCAGCTCGGCACGGCGGGCCCACATCGTGACCTGTGCGCCGCCGTCGGCGAGGATCTTTCCGAACGTGGTTCCCCAGCTGCCTGCGCCGATGACGGCGACCCGCGGGCCCGCGGGCGTGTTGCGCTTAGGAGTCAAGGCGACCCGTCTCCTTCTGTCCGTGTGAGGCGGGGTTCCAGCGTTCAGCCGGCGCCTTCTCGCCGCGCAGCTCTTCGAGCAGCGCCGTGATCGCGTTCATCAGCCGGTCGGTGGCCTCGTTCAGTGCTGCCGTCTCGCCTGCGCGACCACGCAGATCGGAAATGTCGACCGGGTCGCCGATGACGACATCCACCCGCTTGCGCAGCGGCCACAGGCTCAGACCCTTCTGATAGCGCCCCATGATCTCCTGCGTGCCCCACTGGGCCATCGGGATCAACGGGATGCCGTCGGTCAGCGCCAGCCGGACTGCACCCGATTTGCCGCGCATCGGCCACATGTCCGGGTCGCGCGTCAGAGTTCCCTCGGGATACACGATCACGCCGCGTCCGTGCTCGACCAGCTCGGCCGACTGCTTCAGCGTCTGCTTCGCGGCCGATGCCGACGACGAACGAGCCACGGGGATCATCCCGGTGCGACGGAGGATCCAACCGAGCACAGGGACCTTGAACAGGCTTTCCTTCGCCATGAATCGGGGGGCGCGCCCGATCCGCCACACCGCGAGCGCCACGATGAGCGGATCGAACTCCGAATAGTGGTTGGGCGCCAGCACGAACGAGCCGTCCCGGGGGAGCTTCTCGGCCCCGCTGATACGGATCTTCGCGAGCAGGGAGATCAACGGCACGGCGATCGCCGCGAGCGGCCAGAACACACTGGGCCGCGTCGTCTCACGCGATCGGGAACCCATCCGGGTCACCGGATGACGTCGAAGTCGGCGCCCACGGCATCGAGCTTGGCGAGGAACTTCTCGTAGCCACGGCTGAGGATGTCGACTCCGGAGACCCTGGACTCGCCTTCGGCCGTCAGCGCTGCGATCACGTGGCTGTATCCGCCGCGCAGGTCGGGCACGACGATGTCTGCGGCGTGCAGCGGGGTGGGCCCGGTGATGACGGCCGCCTGCTCGAGATCCCGGCGAGGGACACGCCGCGGCCCGTCCTGCAGCCCGCGGGGGTGCACGACGATGTCGGCGCCCATCTTGACGAGCGCATCGGTGAAGCCGAGACGATTCTCGTAGACCGTCTCGTGCACGACCGAGCGGCCGTTCGCCTGCGTCAGCGCCACGACGAGCGGCTGCTGCCAGTCGGTCATGAAGCCGGGGTGCACGTCGGTCTCGACGACGACGGGCTTGAGCTCGCCGTCGCGGCGGAAGAGGATGCCGTCCTCCTGGATGTCGAACCAGCCGCCCGCCTTGCGGAAGATGTTGAGGAAGGTGAGCATCTCCTGCTGCTTGGCTCCGCCGACGAAGATCTCGCCGTCAGTGGCCAGCGCCGCAGACGCCCACGAGGCCGCCTCGTTGCGGTCGAAGATCGACCGGTGGTCGTAACCGCGCAGTGTCTCGACACCCTCGATGAGGATGACGCGGTTCGGCTCGTAGGAGATGATCGCGCCCATCTTCTGCAGGACGGCGATCAGATCCATGATCTCGGGCTCGATGGCGGCGTTGCGCAGCTCGGTCGTGCCCTCGGCCCTGACTGCGGTCAGCAGCACCTGCTCGGTGGCACCGACGCTCGGGTAGGGCAGGTGGATGTTGGCGCCGTGCAGGCGGGCTCCGCCCGTCGAGAGGCGGATGCCGCTCGGCAGCTTCTCGACGATGGCGCCGAACTTGCGGAGCGCGTCGAGGTGGAAGTCGATCGGACGGTCGCCGATGCGACATCCGCCGAGGTCTGGGATGAAGGCCTGGCCGAGACGGTGCAGGAGCGGGCCGCAGAACAGGATCGGAATGCGGGAGGCACCGGCGTGCGCGTCGATCTCCTCGAAGTGCGCCGACTCGACATCACTCGGATCGAAGACGAGAGCACCCGGCTCATCGCCGTCGGAGACCCGGACACCGTGCACCTCGAGCAGCGAGCGGACGACTGCGACATCGCTGATCGCTGGCACGTCGCGAAGCACGCTGACGGTCTCGCCGAGCAGGGAGGCCACCATCGCCTTGGTCGCGAGGTTCTTCGCGCCCTTGACGTCGACACGGCCGCGCAACGGGCGTCCGCCTCGAATGGCGAGTACGTCTCCGGTCAAAGGGGGGACTCCGTCCGGAAGAGCGTCGCGCACAGGTGTCGTCATTCGGAGCCTCACTTCATTCAACGGAATTCGGGGCGGGGTCGCCCTCTGCTCCCCCGCCCCGCCGTTCACTGAACGGGAAGGGTCCGGGGCCGCCACGACTCGCGACGGGCCTCGAACTGCGCGATCTTGTCTTCGTTGCGCAGAGTGAGCCCGATGTCATCGAGCCCTTCGAGGAGCCGCCATCTAGTGTAATCGTCGATCCCGAGGTCAGCCTGGACTTCACCGATCGACGCGACCCGCGCCTCGAGGTCCACTGTGATGGATGCCCCGGGATTCCGGTCGATCTCGGCCCAGATCCGTTCGAGATCCTCTTCGGAGATGGTGGCCGCGAGGAGGCCCTGCTTGCCCGAGTTGCCTCGGAAGATGTCGGCGAACCGAGGGCTCAGCACGACCGCGAACCCGAAGTCGCGGAGCGCCCAGACCGCGTGCTCCCGGCTCGATCCGGTGCCGAAGTCCGGTCCGGCGACGAGCACCGACGCCCCCTGGAAGGCGGGCTGGTTGAGCACGAAATCGGGGTCCTGGCGCCAACCGTGGAACAGCGCGTCCTCGAAGCCGGTCTTGGTGACCCGCTTGAGGAAGACGGCAGGGATGATCTGATCGGTGTCGACGTTCGAGCGCTTCAGCGGAGCGGCGATACCGGTGTGGGTGAGGAACTTCTCCATGGTCAGACCTCCGCCATCTCGTTCAGATCACTGGGACTCGACAGCGTGCCGCGGATCGCGGTCGCCGCGGCGACCAGCGGCGACACCAGGTGCGTGCGACCGCCCTTGCCCTGCCGTCCCTCGAAATTGCGATTCGATGTCGATGCGCAACGCTCCCCGGGAGCGAGCTGATCGGGGTTCATGCCGAGGCACATCGAGCAGCCCGCGAATCGCCACTCAGCGCCGAAATCCTTGATGATCTTGTCGAGGCCTTCAGCCTCGGCCTCCAGGCGGACGCGGGCCGAACCGGGCACGACCATGACGCGCACGCCGTCGGCCTTCTTCTTGCCTTCGATGATCGACGCGAACGCCCGGAGGTCCTCGATGCGGCTGTTCGTGCACGACCCCATGAAGACGGCGTCGACCGGCACCTCCTTGAGTGGCGTGCCGGGGGTCAGATCCATGTATTCGAGGGCACGCTCGGCGGCGGCGCGCTCGTTGGCATCGGCGATCTGAGCGGGGTCCGGAACCGCTGCCGACAGCGAGCTGCCCTGACCGGGGTTGGTGCCCCAGGTGACGAACGGCTCGAGCTCGTCGGCGTCGATGAAGACCTCAGCGTCGAACGCCGCCCCTTCGTCGGTCGGCAGCGTGCGCCAGTAGGTGACGGCGTCGTCCCAGTCCTGACCCTCGGGTGCGTGCGGGCGGCCCTTCAGGTACTCGAAGGTCGTCTCATCGGGGGCGACCATGCCCGCGCGGGCGCCGGCCTCGATCGACATGTTGCAGATGGTCATCCGGCCCTCCATCGACAGCGCGCGGATCGCGCTGCCGCGGAACTCCAGAACGTATCCCTGACCACCACCGGTGGTGATCTTCGCGATCACGGCGAGGATGATGTCCTTCGCGGTGACCCCGGGTCGCAGAGTGCCCTCGACGGTGATCGCCATCGTCTTGAAAGGCTTGAGCGGAAGCGTCTGGGTCGCCATGACGTGCTCGACCTCGCTGGTACCGATGCCGAACGCCATGGCACCGAAAGCACCGTGAGTCGACGTGTGGGAGTCTCCGCAGACCACGGTGATGCCCGGCATGGTCAGTCCGAGCTGCGGACCCACGACGTGCACGATGCCCTGTTCGGCATCACCGAGCGAGTGCAGACGGACGCCGAACTCGGCGGCGTTGCGGCGCAGCGTCTCGATCTGGGTGCGGCTCGTGAGGTCGGCGATGGGCTTGTCGATGTCCCATGTCGGCGTGTTGTGGTCTTCGGTCGCGATCGTCAGGTCGAGCCGACGCAGCGGACGACCCTCGGATCGCAGGCCGTCGAACGCCTGAGGGCTCGTGACCTCGTGCACCAGGTGCAGGTCGATGTAGATGAGGTCGGGCTCGCCGTTCTCGCCCTTGACGACGAGGTGGTCGTCCCAGACCTTCTCAGCGAGGGTCCTGGGTCGGGCGGGAGCAGTATCTGCTGCGGGGATCTTCATTGCGTCTCTCCTGAGGCTGGCGGTTCGGCCCACGATGGACTCCGCGACGAGGAGGGGCTCAGAACGAGGTCTCGTCGCGGCCGCTAAGGAGGAGCACGATCCGCATGACGTCAGATTACCACCGCTTCAGCGACCGGAGTCGCCGCGTGACACGCTACTGTCACCCGCACCTTCGAGAGGCATCCGCATGACCGACGACACGACCGGCTTCGCCACCAGAGCGGTCCATGCCGCCCGGAATCAAGGTGCCGCGTCGTCGAGGGCGACACCGATCTATCTGACGGCGGGCTTCGAATTCGACGACTTCGATCACGCCGCGGACCACTTCGGCACCGGCGCGGGTTTCGGCTACACCCGCACGGGCAACCCGACGATCCGCGCCGTCGAACGACAGCTCGCCTCCCTCGAGTCAGCCGCGGAAGCGGTGCTCGTCGCGAGCGGTCAGGCCGCCGTCGTCACGGCACTGCTCACCGTGGCCGGCGCCGGAGACCACATCGTCTCCTCTACGCACATCTACGAAGGCACCAGGGGGCTCCTGCTCGACAACCTCGCTCGTCTCGGCATCGAGACGACGTTCATCGACGAGATCGCCGACCCGGGTGCGTGGCGGGATGCGATCCGCCCCACCACGCGCGCACTGTTCGCGGAGTCGATCGCGAATGCACGGAACGACATCCTCGACATCGCCGCGGTGAGCGCGATCGCGGATGAGTTCGCGATCCCGCTCATCGTCGACAACACCCTCGCCACGCCGTTCCTGCTCCGTCCGATCGAGCACGGCGCCGCCATGGTCGTGCACTCCGCATCGAAGTTCCTCGCGGGTCATGGATCGGTGCTCGGCGGTGTGATCCTCGACGACGGTCGTTTCGACGCGGAGAGGGCCGGTCACAACGCACCGCACCTGGTGCTTCCGGGACGCGGTGGCTTCCCCAGTGTCGTCGCTCGCCACGGCGGCAACGCTCGGATCGCCTACGCCCGCGAATCCGTGGCTCCCCGCTTCGGCGCGTCCCCGTCGCCTCTCAACGCGTTCCTGATCGGACAGGGCGCCGAGACTCTCGGGCTCCGCGTGGAGCGCCAGTCCCGGAACGCGCTCGAGGTGGCCAGGTGGCTGGCAGCCCAGGACGCGGTCGAGAGCGTCGACTACGTCGGCCTGGAGAGCCACCCGGATCATCGACTCGCTCGAAAGTACCTGCACGGCGGGTACGGATCGATCTTCACGTTCACGCTGCGCGGAGGGCTTGACGCGGCACGCGACTTCATCGAGAGCGTGGAGGTCTTCACGCACATGACCCACATCGGCGACGTGCGCTCGCTCGTGCTGCATCCCGCGACCACCAGCCACTCGCACCGGACGCCCGACGAGCGCGACCTGCTCGGCGTGCGGCCGGGAACGCTCCGGGTGTCGGTCGGCATCGAAGACGTCTCCGATCTCATCGCCGACCTCGCGCGGGTGCTGGAGCCGGCGCGGGAAGCCGTCGCATGAGCAGGCCTCAGCACTTCGGCTGGTTCCTCGCCCGTGGTTTCGGCCCGCAGGGGTGGGGATACCCCTCTCTCGACTGGGACTACGACTGGACCCGACCCGAGATCTATCAGGAGGCGGCGCGCACGCTCGAGCAGGCGGGCTTCGATCTCGTCATCATCGAGGATGCGCCGTCGCTCGGCTCGCCGGACACGATCGACCTCCGCGTGCGCCATGCCTTCGGCGGCCCCAAACACGATCCGCTGCTCCTCGCTCCCTACCTGTTCCAGGCGACTCAGCATCTCGGAGTCGTGCCCACCGTGAATCCGGCGGCGTACCTCCCCTATACGGCGGCGCGGCAGTTCTCGACCCTTCAGCACCTCAGCGGCCACCGTCTCGGGCTCAACGTGGTGACCGACACGGGCAGCGCGCGTCACTTCTCAGCGGCAGCGCAGCTCGGCCACGATGCCGCCTACGACCGAGCCGAGGAATGGCTCTCGGGCATCCGCTCGCTCTGGCGCAGCTGGGGAGACGGAGCGCTGGTCGGAGACAGGGAGACCGATGTGTTCGCGGACGGGTCGAACCTGAACACCGTGCGGCACCGCGGAGAGCACTTCTCGTTCGACGGCCCTCTGAACGCCGTGCCCTTCACCGACGGTGAGCCGGCGATCGTCTCCCCCGGCGGCTCGGGGCGCGGCCTCGGATTCGCCGGCGCCAACTCCGATGTCCAGCTCGCCCTCGCTCCGCTGGACGAAGCATCCGTGCGCGCCTATCGCGCGAAGATCCACGGTGCGGCGATCGCCGCCGGGCGTTCAGCCGCCGACATCAAGATCCTCTTCGCGATCCAGCCCGTGATCACTCCATCTGCGGAGGAGGCCGACCGGATCGTCGCCGCATCGGCACACCCCGATGACACGGCACTCGTGCAGATCGCGCGCAAGCAGTCGAGCGATCTCGAGACCGACCTCACCTCGCTCGATCTCGACCGGCCGCTCGACGTGTCGATCTTCGGGGAGCATGTCTCGCGCGGCAGCATCCAGCGTCTGATCGGCGACCGCGGAGAGGATGCCCCGCTGCGCGCCCACCTCACCGCCCTCGCCCGCGCCGGTCGCATCGCCGACCGTTCGGGCTTCGTCGGGACGGCCGAGGAGTTTGCCGATCTGATCGAGGAACTCGGCGAGTGGGGCAACGACGGCGTGCTGCTGTGGGGCGATTTCCACCCCGTCACGCTGCACCGCACGCTCGATGAGCTCGTGCCGGTGCTGCGTCGCCGGGGGATCCTGCGTCGCGAGTACGTGGACGGCGGACTGCAGGCCAACCTTCGCGCGTTCTGATCGGGCGGGCTACCAGCCCATCGAGCCGGGAACGCCCTTGAAGGGCCCGACGACGGACGACGTGACCCAGCCGCCATAGAACCCGCCCGGCTGCGGAACGACGACCTCGCCGCCGACGGTGCACGCGTCCATCGGCCCTGCGTACACCGCGACGCTGTTGCGGAGCACCTCGAAGCCGGGGGACGGATGCGGATAGTTCCATGCCGCACCGGGTGCGACCAGGCCTCCGCCGCGCACGTCGAGATAGCGCGCGGCGCCCTTGAACTCGCAGAACGATGAGCCAGGGGCGTCCACGAGAGCGCCCGCGATGAAGTCGGCCATCGGCAGGTAGTACACCGGAGGGTGACTCGTCTCGAGCACCCGCACAGCACTCAGAGTGTCGGCGATGAGATCGCCTCCGAGGCGGATGGTGATGCGCTCGCGCACCTGCTCGACCCGCGGCGGCCGCGGATAGTCCCACACGGATTCCTGTCCGGACGATGGAACGACGGGCTGAGGTCTGCGCATCTGTTCACTGTACGTCCCGGGGTGTTGACTGGGGGCATGGCTGAACTGCCCATGTTCCCGCTCGGCTCGGTGCTCTTTCCCTACACGCCGCTGCCGCTGCGCGTCTTCGAGCCGAGATACCTCACGATGATCGGGCGCCTGCTGGACGACGACGACCCGCAGTTCGGCGTCGTGCTCATCGAGCGCGGTCACGAGGTCGGCGGCGGCGATCGACGCAGCAGGATCGGCACCATGGCCAGGCTGGTCAGCGTGGCGGCGGATGCGCAGGTGCTGCACACCCTCGCAGTCGGCACGGCCCGCTTCACGGTCGATCAGTGGCTCGACGACGCGCCCTTCCCGCGCGCCGAGGTGACGCAGCTGCCTGAGCTGACCTGGAACGACGCCCTCACACCCCTGCGCACCGAAGCCGAGGCGATCGTGCGTCGGGTCCTCGCGCGCGCGGACTCGCCCTGGGATGCCGACACCGAGCTGTCGGAGGACCCGCTCGCCGCAGCCTGGCAGCTCGCCGCGATCGCACCACTGGGCGAGTACGACCAGTACGCTCTGCTGCAGTCGAACTCACTCGGCGCCCTGCTGGGTCAGGTCATCGATCTCACCCTCGAAGCGGAGCTCCTCTGGTCAGCCGAGTGAGCGAGCTGCGATCACTCGACGAGCGGTGCCTTCTTCGCCGCTGACTTCTCGCGCGAAGACGCGATGAGGCTCGCGACCGTCGCGACGGTCATCGCCACGACGATGACGCCCAGCGAGACCATGTTGTCGATGTCGGGCACCCACTCGACATGCTCGCCGCCGTTGATGAACGGCAGCTCGTTCTCGTGCAGTGCGTGCAGGATCAGCTTGATGCCGATGAAGCCGAGGATCACGGCGATGCCGTAATGCAGGTAACGCAGGCGGTCGAGCAGGTCGCCGAGCAGGAAGTAGAGCTGACGCAGCCCCATGAGCGCGAAGATGTTCGCGGCGAAGACGAGGAATCCGTTGGTGGTGATCTCGAAGATGGCGGGAATCGAGTCGATCGCGAAGATCAGGTCGGTGACGCCGATCGTGATGAACACGATGACCATCGGCGTCCACATGCGCTTGCCGCCGACGGTCGTGCGGAGCTTCGCTCCGTCGTACTCCTCGCTGATGTCGATGCGACGACGCAGCAGCCGCACGACGAAGTTCTCGCGTTTGACCTCGCCGTCGTGATCGCCCTCGGGCATCGCCTGCTTGATAGCGGTGTAGATGAGGAACGCACCGAAGATGTAGAAGATCGGCGAGAAGTGCTCGACGATCGCCACTCCGACGAGGATGAACGCGCCACGCAGGACGAGCGCGATGATGATGCCGACCATCAGCACCTGCTGCTGCAGGCGTCGCGGGACCGCGAACTGGGCCATGATCAGCACGAAGACGAAGAGGTTGTCGATGGACAGGCTGTATTCGAGCGCCCAGCCGGTGATGAAGTCGCCCGCATTGCGCCACCCCGCGACATTGCCGAGGAGCACCGCGAACAGCAGTGCGAGTCCGACGTAGAACACGACCCACAGCGTCGACTCCTTGGTCGAGGGGATGTGGGGGCGAAGGCGGATCAGAAGCAGGTCGCCGATCAGGATGATCGTGAGGACGATCATCGAGGTGATCTCGAACCAGACGGGGATGTCCAAGGGCGTACAGCACCTTTCGGGAGGGTAGGAAGAACGCCGAAAGTCTCTCCCACGCACAGAGTGCGTCGCACGACCGGAGCAGCGATGACGGTGCTCGTGATGACGGTGGATGCGCTTGCGGGATACTCCCTCTCGCGTCACCAATGTTAGCGGAGCGGAGGGGCCGTGGTGGAATAGTCGACGTGACCTCGAACTCGCGCCCAGACAGCGCCACGAACGACATGCCTCCCCTCGCCTCCAGGCCGCAGAATTCCTGGGCTCGGGCGATCGGATCCCTCATCTTCGTCAGTCGCTGGCTGCAGGCCCCGCTGTACCTCGGGCTGATCGTCGCGCAGCTCGTCTACGTGATCGTCTTCATGGTCGAGCTGTGGCACCTCATCGAGGGCGTCATCCACGACATCTCCCACCTCGACGAAGCGGTGATCATGCTGGCCGTGCTCGGTCTGATCGACGTCGTGATGATCGCCAACCTGCTCATCATGGTGATCATCGGAGGCTACGAGACGTTCGTCTCGCGCATCAATGTCGACGGTCACCCCGACCAGCCCGAGTGGCTCTCGCACGTCAACGCCAACGTCCTCAAGGTGAAGCTGGCTATGGCGATCATCGGGATCTCCTCGATCCACCTGCTCAAGACCTTCATCGAGGTCGGTGGCATGAGCGAGAACGGGATCAGCACAGACGGCGAGAAGTACACCCCCATCGGCGTGCTCTGGCAGGTCGTCATCCACATGGTGTTCATCGTGTCGGCAGTGGCACTCGCCTGGATCGACCGCATGTCTCAGCAGACGCTCGCGAAGGCACACGCCCAGCCCGCGCACTGATCTGAGACGATGGGGCATCTTCCGACACTTCCCAGGTGAGAGACACCGAACGGAATCGGGATGCCAGTGCAGACGAGTGATCAGAAATGGGCGGCTCAGGCCGCGGCAGGTGACGAGAGCGCCTTCCGCGAGCTGTACCGCTCGTATGTCCGCCCGGTCTACTGGATCGCCCATGGCATGCTCGGCTCCCCCGCCGATGCCGAGGATGTGACCCAGGAGACCTTCGTCACTGCGTGGCGGAAGCTGCCGGGGTTCGAGCTGCAGGGGGACTCGATCCTCCCGTGGCTCGCAACGATATGCCGCTTCCAGGCCGCGAACCGCCTACGTCAGCGCAGGCGCGACCAGGCCCACACGACGGATGCGGCGGATGAGACCCTGCCTTCGACGATCAGCGTCGAGGAGCAGGTGATCACCGCGGAACTCGCGGAGCGGATCGCCGCCGAGGTCGGCACCCTGAGCGACCTCGACCGCGCGATCTTCCGCCTCTGCGCCGCAGAGGGCTACGCCTACCAGGCAGCGGCCGAGGAGCTGGGCGTGAGCCAGGCGATCGTCCGGAACCGTCTCTCCCGAGTCCGCACCCGACTGCGCGGTGCCGTGAAGGAAGCGAGCGACGCATGAACGACAAGACCACCTCCGAGCAGCTGCCCGAGCTCACCGATGCCGCGGTGGCGCGCATCGAGCGCTCGGTATTCGCGGAGATCACGGCCGAGCGCCCCCGCGAGACCCCCGCCGCTGCCAGGTCGCGAACGCGCCGCCGCCGCTGGCTGACCGGCACCGGGATAGCCGCTGCGTTCGTGGTGGGCGTCCTGGTCACTCCCCCGATCCTCGGCATCGTGGGCGGCAGCGCCATGAGCACTGCGGGGAGCGGGGAGATGCCTGCGGGCGTCGCCGTGGAGGACTCGCGCTCCGGATCCGTCGATCAGAGCGCACCCGGAGCCGCATCCGACTCTGCGGAGTCATCGAACCTGGCACCCGGCGCCGTCGATGTCGCCGACCGCGAGATCATCGCGACGGCGAACGCCACAGTGCAGGTGAAGGACATCGGCGACGCCGCCGCCGCGATCTCCGCACTCGCCGAGTCTCGTGGCGGTTATGTCGAGAGCACCGAGATCGGCCAGAGCGTGGCCGTCGACGGCACCTCGGAGCCTGCGCCCTCCGACCCCGGATACGGCTGGATCAGCATCCGCGTGCCCTCGGCCGATCTCGCCGCCGTCATGGACGACCTCGCCGACTCGGGCGACGTGCTCTCGTCGTCGATCTCGAAACAGGATGTCACCTCCACGGCGATCGATCTGCGCGCCCGCATCGATGCCACCCGAGCATCGGTGCAGCGACTCACCGAGCTGATGTCCCAGACCGGCACGGTCGCGGAGCTCATCGAGGCCGAGGTCGCGCTCACGGACCGCCAGGCGCAGCTCGAGTCGTACGAACAGCAGCTCGCCTCTCTCGACGACCAGGTCGCCATGTCGAGCCTCCAGGTGCAGCTGACCCGCACGACGCCGCCGACGACCGCCGATCCGGCCGGCTTCGCAGACGGCCTCCTCGCCGGCTGGAACGGCCTCGTGGTGTCGTTGAACGCACTGGTCGTGGCGCTCGGCTTCCTCCTGCCGTGGCTCGCCCTCGCCGGCGCGGTCGTGCTGGTGATCTGGCTCATCCGGCGCGCACGGCGCACTCGCCGGGCAGTCGGCGAACCGCCCGCCGAGGGCTGAGCCGCATCCCCCGAAAGGGCCGTCCCTCCCAGTGAGGGCGGCCTTTTCGTTGTTTTTCCGGGGTATACAAGAAGTCTTGTGCGAATTTGGACCCGGTTTTACCGTTGCATCCATGGAAGACATCTCGGTGATCACGGCGGTGCACCACCCTCTGCGCCGCCGCATCTACGACTACCTGCTGCTGTACGGCACCTCGCAGGTAACCACGCTCGCACGATCGCTCGGGAGTCAGGTCGGGAGCATCAGTCACCACCTGAGGATGCTCGAACGAGCCGGGCTCGTCGAACGCGATGAAGACCCCTCCGGCGACCGTCGTACCAGCTGGTGGAAGCTCGCTCGACGCGGCCTCACCTGGTCGGCGGAGGACTACGTCGACTCCCCCGCCGACGCTCTGCTGGCACGCGAGGCGCAGCGCCAGGGAATCCGGATGCAGATCGATCGCCTTCAGCGGTGGCAGCGACGCCATGGCGACCCCGCCTATGCGGCGTACGATGCCTCGAACACCGAGACGACCGCCTGGGCGTCTCCTGACGAGCTCCGGGATCTGAGCGCGCGCCTTCTGCGCACGATGGAGGAATGGCGGGCGTCCGTCGACCTCGAGGACGGGCAGGAGCGCACGCCGATCTTCTTCTTCGCGCACGCGTTCCCGACGACGCCATGAGCACCGCGGTCGGCCCCGTGCAGCTGTCGGAGCCACCGGCGTTTCGACGAGACCGCCGTGTGCACGCCTGGATCGCGGTCAAGGCGCTCTCCGATGCCGGGGATGCCCTGTGGACCATCGCCCTCGCCTGGACGGCCGTGCAGACGGCCTCGCCCGCGATCGCCGGGCTCATCGTCGCCGCCGGGACGATCCCTCGGGCGATCGTGCTGCTCTTCGGCGGTGTGATCGCCGACCGCTCCGATGCCCGGCGGGTGATGATGCTCTTCACCGTGCTGCGAGTCGGCGTGCTCGTCGCCGTGGCCGTCTGGGTCGTCGCGACCCCGCCGACCGTCGGCGTCCTGCTCTTCGCAGCGATCGCCTTCGGAATCTGCGACGCGTTCTACGAGCCGTCGGCCGGAACCGTCGCCCGCCAGCTCGTACGCCCGGGCGATCTCCCCTCCTATGGTGCGCTCGCACAGACCGCGTCGCGCCTCGGAACCATGGCCGGCGCGGCGATCGGCGGCGTGCTCGTCGCCTACACGGGGCTCGTGGGCAGCGCGGCCGTCAACGCCCTCACATTCAGTCTCGTCATCGCCTTCATCGCGATCTGGCTCCGGCCGCGCTTCCTGCTCGCCCGTGCGGCGAAGGAGTCCACATTGCACGGCATCGCCCGCGGATTCACCCACCTCGGCAGTCACCCGACGACCCGCACCCTCGTCATCGCGCTCTCAGGACTCAACCTCGCTGTCGGTCCGGCGGTGGGGATCGGGCTCGCGCTGCGCGCGCACGACGAGGGATGGGGCGCCCAGGCGGTGGGACTGTTCGAGGCGCTGCTCGGACTGGGTGCGGCTCTCGGCGCCGTCTCGGTCGTGAAGTGGCGACCGCGAAGAGAGGCATTCGCCGGTTTCTGGGCGCTCGTCGTGCAAGGCGCCGGAATCATCGCACTCGGCTGGGGCCCGGCGTGGGCGGTCGCGACCGCGGCCTTCGTCATCGGCGCGACCGCGGGATACGCCTCGGTCCTCCTGAGCGCCACCTTCTCTGCCACGGTCGACACCGCCTACCTCGGCCGGATGGGCTCGATCACCCGTCTCGGTGACGACTGTCTCATGCCCGTCGCCATGGCGGGGTTCGGTCTGCTGGCCTCGATCACGGCCGTCTGGGTGCCGTTCGCTCTCTTCGGCGGCACGATGATGGCGCTCATGGTTCTGCCGCTGAGCAACCGCACATTCCGGCAGCTCGCCCTCGCACCGACGACCTGACCGCGCCTGCGGCCGCTCCCGTCGACAGCCTCCCGTCGCCGCTAGAGTCGTCGCTCTCGCACTGTGGTTGACGGGGGCACGCAGGAACGCTGCCTGACCTCCTCGCGGACGGCGGTGCGCCCCTGATACGACGAAAGCCCTCGGAGAACCGAGGGCTTTCGCTTGTTGTGACCCCAGCGGGATTCGAACCCGCGTTACCGCCGTGAGAGGGCAGCGTACTAGGCCGCTATACGATGGGGCCGTCTGGCGGAACGTTTCCGTGCCGCGACAACTCAACAAGTATGCCATGACGATTCTCGCGCCGCCAAATCGAGCCGAGGCATCGTCGATTCCCGGGCGTGGCGCAGTGACGCGACGGTTTGCCAGCGAGGCCGCGAAGGAGTTGACTCACCTCATGCGCATCACGAAATTCGAACATGCCGCTCTTCGCATCCAGCAAGGCGATGACATCCTCCTGATCGATCCCGGCTCGTTCACCGCTCCCCTGACCGATCTCTCGGGTCTCGTCGCCGTCGTGATCACCCATGAGCACCCCGACCACTGGACGCCCGAGCACCTGGATCGGATCCTCCGCGCCGCCCCCGGCACTCCGGTCTACGCTCCTGGCGGCGTCGCCCGTGCGGCCGAGGGATACGACATCTCCGTGGTCGCTCCGGGCGAGACCGTCACGGTCGGCGCGTTCACGCTCCGCTTCTTCGGCGGCACGCACGAGGTGATCCACTCGTCACTCCCCACCATCGAGAACGTGGGCGTGCTGGTCAACGACGACTTCTACTACCCCGGCGATTCCTACGCGGTGCCGGAGGGCGTCGAGGTCGGCACGCTCGCCGCTCCGCTCGGGGCCCCCTGGCTGAAGATCGGCGAGGCCATGGACTACGTCCTCGCGGTGCACCCGCGTCGGGCGTTCGGCACTCACGACATGACCCTGTCTGTCGCAGGCAAGACGATGCACCGCCAGCGACTGCAGTGGGCGACCGAGCAGGGCGGCGGAGAGTTCTCGGTGCTCGAACCGGGCGACTCGCTCGACATCTGACCATGGCGGACTCCCCCTCCGCCGAGTACTCGCTCGACGAGAGCGGTGTGCGAGAGCTCCTCTGGCAGACGAGCCCTGGTCTCGCCGGACTGCCGCTGCGACTGTTCGCCGATGGCTGGGACAACTCGATGTGGAGGCTCGGTTCGGAGCTCATCGTGCGACTGCCGCGGCGCGAGCTCGCCGTGCCACTAGTCAAGAACGAGCAGCGTGCGCTCCCGTCGATCGGCCCCGCACTGGCGGCCGTCGGCATCGGCACTCCAGTGCCCCTGGTCGCCGGCGAGCCGAGCGCGCTGTTCCCGCGCCCCTGGTCGGTCGTCCCCTGGATCTCCGGAACGACAGCGCTCGCATCGTCACGTTCGGACAACACGGCGTGGGCGCCGCGACTCGCAGACGCCCTGAGTGCGCTGCATGTCCCCGCCCCCGCGGATGCTCCGCTCAACCCGGTTCGAGGACGCGCCCTGAGCACTCGAGACGACGCGATACGGCCACGACTCGACGCATTCGCGAATCGCACGACGCTTCGAGACGCCTGGGCCGCGGGTCTCACCGCATCGGTCTGCTCGGAGCAGGTCTGGATCCACGGCGACCTACACCCGGGCAATGTGCTGGTGGCAGACGGCACGCTCACTGCGCTCATCGACTTCGGCGACGTCACGGTCGGCGACCCCGCCTACGACCTCGCGTCGTCGTGGATGATCTTCGACGCATCAGGTCGCAAGACCTTCCGCAGAGCGACCGGAGCCCGATACGACGAGGCCACCTGGATCCGCGCCAGAGCGTGGGCGGCGTACATCGCCCTCGTCCTCCTGACCCAGAGCGACGACCGACCCGAGTACTTCGCCGTGGGGGCGAGCACCGCCGACGAACTCGACGCGGACTAGCCCTGCAACGCTCGAACGCGCAGCGCTCGGGTCAGGTGATCACGCTGCTCGATCACGATCCGGCGCAGCGCCGCAGGCGCCGAGCTGTTGTCCTCGAGCCACGCATCCACGAGATCGAGCGACGGCGAGGCGGGGAACAGCCCCACGACCAGCCGCTGAGCCAGCTCGATGCTCCTCGTGCCCCACGCGTCACCGATCCTCTCGAAATACTCGGCGTCGAACCCCGCGATGAGATCACGGCGTCCGCCAGCCCGGAAGCCCGCGATCACGGCATCCAGATGATCGTTGCTGAGCGTTCCGTCGTTCCAGGCTGCATCCCAGGCTGCGGCCCTCACCGCGGCATCCGGTTGCGCGGCGAGTGCCCTGCGAGCAGCCGTGCGACCGCTTCCCGTATCGTCGGACTCCAGCTGGGCGGCGACGTCATCGGCCCCTGCGTGTCCTGTCGTGACGAGAGCTGTGAGCAGCTGCCACCGCAGATCAGGGTCGATGGTGAGACCCGCCGGGGCTTCGCCGCGCAGAAGCGCGCGGACCTCCGTCGCGTGCACGTCGTCGAACACCGACGCGGACGCGAGAGCACGCGCCCATGACAGCTGCGCATCGCTGCCGGCATCCGATGCCTGCAGCGCAGCCCAGGACGTCTCCACCCACGCCCGCTGCTCATCCTGTCGCTCGTGGTCGCTCGCATAGTTCCGGATCGCGAAGAGGGTGTTCGCGAGTATGCCGGCGAGCAGACCGATGTTCGGCTCGTGCGGGGCATGCGCGCGCACGATCGAGGTGTATCTCGCCACCGTCAGCTCGCCGTCGCGCGTGGCGTTCCAGAGTGACGACCACACGACGGCCCTCGCGAGCGGATCGTCGATGGAAGACAGCGATTCGTGCACCGTCGTCAACGAGGTGTCGTCGAGCCGAACCTTGGCATAGGTGAGGTCGTCGTCGTTGAGAAGCACGAGATCGGCGTCCGGGACGTCGATCGGCGTCCGCTCCTCGTGGATGTCGAGCGCGAGCTGGTCGCGACGGACCACCCGCCCGTCGACGCGGTGATAGAGACCGATGCGCAGACGATGCGGGCGAGGATCGCTCTGCACGAGTACGGCGCCGCCATGCGCCTCACGCTCGAGGCGCAGCGTGGAGACCCCGGTCGTCTGCAGCCATGCCTGCGACCACTCGGTCATGTCGCGGCCGGACACCGCGCTCAGCTGCACGAGGAAGTCGTCGAGAGTCGTGTTGCCGAAGGCGTTCGCGGCGAAGTACCGACGGGCACCCTCGAAGAACGCCTCATCACCGACGAAGGCGACGAGCTGCTTCAGCACCGCGGCACCCTTGGCATAGGTGATGCCGTCGAAGTTCAGCTTCGCCGCCTCGAGGTCGGTGATGTCCGCGACGATCGGGTGGGTCGTCGGCAGCTGGTCCTGCTGGTAGGCCCACGCCTTGCGGTTGGCGGCGAACTTGACCCAGGCGTCATGGAAGCGCGTCGCCACCGCTGAGGCATGCGAGCCCATGTAGTCCGCGAAGGACTCCTTGAGCCACAGGTCATCCCACCACTTCATCGTCACCAGGTCGCCGAACCACATGTGCGCCATCTCGTGCAGGATCGTGTTCGCCCGTGCAGCGCGCTGGGCGTCGGTCGCAGCGCCACGCGAGAGGTACGCCTCGGTGAACGTCACGAGTCCCGGGTTCTCCATCGCTCCGAGGTTGTACTCGGGCACGAAGATCTGGTCGTACTTGCCCCAGGGATAGGGGTAGGCGAAGGCATCCGTGAAGAAGTCGAGCCCCTGGCGCGTGATCTCGAGGATCTCCTCGGACTCCAGGTACTGCGCGAGCGACTGCCGAGCGAACACGCCGAGCGCGATGCGCTGATCACCGCGCGCCCATTCGCCGTCGACCCGGGCGTAAGGTCCCGCCGCGACGGAGGTGATGTAGCTCGAGATCGGGAGCGTCGGGGCGAACTCCACACGCTGCACCCCGACTCCGGCGTCGACGGTCGCCGCGACCTGGTTCGAGAGCACCTCCCAGCCCGCAGGGGCATCGATCACGAAGGTGTACGGCGCCTTGATGTCCGGCTGCTCGAAGCAGGCCATCACGCGTCGCGAGTCGGCCGGCTCGTACTGCGTGTACAAGTAGGTCCGGTCATCGACGGGGTCGTGGAACCTGTGCAGCCCCTCGCCGGAGCGGCTGTAGCTTCCGACCGCCTCGACACGCACCACGTTCGTGTCGGAGAGGTCGTGCAGCTCGATGCGCGCACCGTCGTAGACCACATCGCGCTCGACGCCGTTCACGACGACTCGCTCGACGTTCTCTCCGATGAAGTCCAGCCAGGTCGAGTGCGCAGTCGTGGTGAACTCCAACGTGGTGGTCGTGGAGAACCCGCTGCGCGCCCGCTCGGGTGCACCCGTGAGGTCGAGTTCGACGCGGATGCTGCTCACGGAGACGGCGGCGGATCGCGCCGCAGTCTCCTCTCGCGAGAGATTGGCTGTGTCCATGTCTCCATCCTTCCATCTGAGGTCAGCGGAGGAGGACGACCATTGCGTTGCATCACGCAACAAACAGGCGTAGAGTTGCACTATGCAACAGCAGGAGGGTTCATACGGACGCCAGAGCGACAGCGCCGCCGTCCTGCGATCCCTCGTCGCGATCACGCGTCGCGGCCTCGTCGACGCACGGGCCGAAGAACCGAGCCTGTCGATCACCGATCAGTCCATCGTCATGGCGATCGCCGACGCCCCTGGGATCCGTTCGACGGACATCGCCCGCATGTTCCGCCTCAACCGATCGACCGTGTCGCGTCAGCTCTCGACGCTCGTCTCTCTCGGCCTGGTGCAGGAGACACCGTCATCTTCAGGGCGTGGCCGTCCGCTCGAGCTGACAACCGAGGGCGAAGAAGCCTTCCGCAACACGCTGCGTTCGCTGCAGGGCGTGATCGATGAGCATCTCGCCCGATGGACGGATGCCGAGGTGCAGCGCTTCGCGCACGACCTCCAGCGCTTCGACAGAGGTGACGACCAAGCTTGACCACGGCCCACAAGGCCACCAGAGGAAGAAGAGAAATGAAGAACATCACCGTTCTCGGCACCGGCGTGCTCGGATCGCAGATCGCGTTCCAGACCGCCTTCCACGGTTTCGACGTCGTCGCATATGACATCGATCAGCCTGCGCTCGACCGCGCGGCCGAGCGATTCGACGGTCTCGTCGGGCGCTACGTCGCCGAAGGTGTCGAGAACGCCGCAGACGGCGGCGCGCAGGCGGCGATCGGCCGCATCCGTCTCACATCCGACCTCGCAGAAGCCGCAGCCTCGGCCGACCTCATCATCGAAGCCGTTCCGGAGAACATCGAGCTCAAGCAGGGCATCTACCGGACTCTCGCCGACGCCGCACCGGCGACGACGATCTTCGCGACGAACTCCTCGACCTTGCTGCCGAGCGCACTCGCAGAGTCCACGGGGCGCCCGGACCGTTTCCTCGCCCTGCACTTCGCGAACGAGATCTGGTCTCACAACACCGCCGAGGTCATGGGCACACCCGCCACCGACGCCGCCGTCTACGAGAAGGTCGTCGAGTTCGCGGCCCAGATCGGCATGGTCCCGATCCAGATCAAGAAGGAGAAGGCCGGGTACCTGCTGAACTCGCTCCTCGTGCCCTTCCTCCAGGCCGGCGCCGACCTGCTCGTCGACGGGATCGCCGAACCGGAGGCGATCGATGCCACGTGGCGGATCGGCACGGGCTCCCCGGCTGGCCCCTTCGAGATCTACGACATCGTCGGGCTGACCACGGCATACAACATCTCCCGCATGGGAGGCGAGAAGCAGCAGCGCTTCGCCGAGCTGCTCAAGGAGCAGTACATCGACAAGGGCAAGCTGGGCGTGGCGACCGGCGAAGGTTTCTACACCTACCCCCGAGAGAGCTGAGTCCCCTCAGCGCCCGAGCAGCCGGCGGATCGCCGTCTCGGGCGAGACGCTCAGGTCGAGTGTCCGCCCACGTGCGTAGAGACGGAAGACGCGCGGGTCGATATAGCTCCCCCGCGCCACCGCGAGCGTGTTGCCGAGTGCCGTCGCCGTCGCCTGGACAGCGAGGCGCTCGGCGCGCCGCCGCTCGTTCTTCGTCTCGAGTCGACCGATCCGTGCGAGGGCGTCAGCCGCGAGGATCGTGCCGTGCAGCGTGCGGAAGTCCTTCGCCGTGAAAGCCGTCCCGGCGACCTCCCGCAGGTAGTCGTTGACTTCGCCCGACGTCAGGCGCACGCGTCTCCTCCCCTTCCGATAGGCCAGCAGAGGCGCACGCGGCGACCCGACGGCGAACTCCGAGAGCGCATCGGCCAGCGGTGCGTCCGTGATCTCGATGGACGCGACCTGCTTGCTCTTGGCGGGGAAACTCAGTGAGACGGTGCTTCCGTCCACTCGGACGTCACGGCGACGCAACGTGCTGAGCCCCCGGCTGCCGTGCTTGACGAGATATCGTTCCGACCCGATGCGCAGCGCGGCGTCGTCGAGCAGACGGAAAGACACCGCCAGCGCCCGCTCTCGCGTCAGGCCCGGTCCGCCGATGGCGCGCGTGACCTTTGCCCTGGCCGCAGGCAGGGCCGCTGCCAGCTTGAGCGCTCGGGCGAACTTGCGCTGATCCCTCCCCGTGCGCCAGAGCGGGTGGTAGAGATACTGGCGCCGGCCCGCGTCGTCGGTGCCGACCGCCTGGATGTGCGCGAGCGGGTCGGCGGCGATCCAGACGTCCTTCCAGGCCGGGGGAATCGCCAGATCGCGGATGCGCTCGCGATCCGGCTCGTCCACCGGCGTGTTGCCGGCATCGACATATCGGAATCCGGAGCCCGATCTCACACGCCGGATCCCCGGTGTCTCGCCGGGCACAACTCTCGTGAGCGCCATCCTCGTCCTCTCGCCGCATCGTGCGTCGTCGATCACGATGCCGTCGCCACGTCGTCCGGTGAAGGGCATGGCGCCGGATGCCTTCGACCTGCTAGGTGATGGCGATCAGGCCCAGGAGGCCCTCGTCAGAGCCGACGCATGAGGATTGTCGACAGCACCGGGCGTCTGACATCCTCATCACTATGACGATGACACTCGAGGAGTTCCGCGAATCCCTGACCAGAGCAGATCTGCGGGCCGCCCTCGGGTTGCAGCTGACGGATATCGAGGCGGGGCAGGTCGCCGCTGACCCAGCCTCCACTCAGAGCTGGTACTCGTACTGGCTGTCGACTCAGCCGACACCCCCTCCGCCCGCGTACGACGCGCGGTCGCACGACGCTCCTCCGCCCGCGCAATACGACGGCATCCCCTCCCCTGACGTGCAGCAGACCACACCGCTGCCAGGCGTGCTCGCAGGCTCGCCCGAACCCGCCTACGCAGCGGCTGAGGCGTACCCGGGGTATGGGGTCGCTCCCGGCGCTTCACCCGTGTATCCGGGTTCTCCGGTGGCGCCCGACGGCGAGTCCGGCAAGAGGAAGCGGGTCGGATTGTGGGTGACCCTGTCGATCCTCGGTGCTCTGCTGCTGATCGTGGCGATCGTCGTGGTCTTCGCCTTCGCCACCGCACGTCATTGGACGAAGACCGATGTGGCTGAACAACCCGAGACCTTCCACAGCGAAGAATACGAGACCGGCCGCGTCGACGTCACGATGGATGACGTGAACCCGTGCTCGGTGAACCAGGACTGGACCGACTGCACGAACCTGATGGTCGCGACCTATACGGCCGCCTGCGTCGATGTCGAGCTGACCGAGACCGCGACGCTCCTGTGCACGGAGTACAGCGCCGCGATCGACGAGATGAAGGCACAGGACGGCGACGGCTTCTACGTGGCGACCCTCGGCAGCTATGGGAGCCTGCATCAGACACCTGAGATCGACACTCGCCAGGTCTCCAACGACGACTACAAGCCTGCCGTGACCCACGAGGCGGTGTGCTACCTCGAGTTCATCGGCGAGTGCGAGTAGGCAGTCCGCCAGAAACGACGAAACCCCCGCCTGAGCGGGGGTTTTCGTCTTGCTGGGGTACCTGGACTCGAACCAAGAACAACGGAACCAGAAACCGCCGTGTTGCCAATTACACCATACCCCAAGGGCGAAACCGGAGTCTCGCACCGAGAGTCAAGCTTACCCGAGCCGTGGCCCGAATGCCAAAACGCCTCGATCCGTCCGGGCGCGTCGCCCGCCGGTCGCTGCAGGCACTCGACGATCACGACGGGCAGGAGAGCACCGAGCCGATGCTCCCCCGCCCGACGGCATCGTCAGTTCGCGAGGAACTCCGACAGCGACCGGAGGCGCCGCAGCGACTCGTCCTTGCCCAGGAGCTCCATGGACTCGAACAGCGGGGGCGAGATCCGACGGCCGGTGATCGCGACTCGGGGAGGGCCGTAGGCGATGCGAGGCTTGAGCTCGAGCTTCTCGACGAGCGCCTCGGCGAGCGCCTCCTGGATCTTCTCGGGCGTGAACTCGGTGACCGGCTCGAGCGCGACGACGCAGGCATCGAGGACCTCACCGGCGTTCGCGGGCAGCCCCTTGAGCGCGTCGGCGTCGTATGAGACATCGTCGGTGAAGAGGAACCCGACCATGCCAGGCACGTCGCCGAGCAGCTGCACGCGCTCCTGCACGAGCGGCGCGACGCGGAAAGCGCGCACGAGCTGCTCGTGCGTGGGCTCATCGAAGAGGCCCGCGGCAGCGAGGTACGGGATCGTCCTCTCGGCGAAGTCCTTCTCGTCGAGATTGCGGATGTGGTCGCCGTTGATCGACTCGGCCTTCTTCTGATCGAAGCGTGCCGGGTTCGGATTCACGTCGACGATGTCGAACGCCTCGGTGAACTCGTCGAGTGTGAACACATCACGGTCGTGGCCGATCGACCAGCCGAGGAGCGCGAGGTAGTTCAGCAGCCCCTCGTGGATGAAGCCGCGATCCCGGTGCAGGAACAGATCAGCCTGCGGGTCGCGCTTCGACAGCTTCTTGTTTCCGGTCTCCCCCAGCACCAGGGGCATGTGGGCGAAGCGGGGCACGAACGTGGTGACCTCTGCCTCGATCAGCGCCGCATAGAGCGCGAGCTGGCGAGCCGTCGACGGCATCAGGTCTTCACCGCGCAGGACGTGGGTGATGCCCATCAGCGCGTCGTCGACCGGGTTCACGAAGGTGTACAGCGGGATGCCGTTCGGACGCACCACCACGAAGTCCGGGAAGGATCCTGCGGGGAAGGTGACCTCGCCACGGATCAGGTCGACGTAGGTGAGGTCCTCGTCCGGCACTCGCAGACGGAGCGCGGGCTGACGCCCCTCGGCGCGGAACGCGTCCTTCTGCTCCGCCGTGAGGTCCCGGTCGTGGTTGTCGTACCCGAGCTGCTTGGCGCGGCCGGCGGCCTCGTTGCGAGCGTCGATCTCCTCCGCGGTGGAGAAGCTCTCGTACAGGGCACCGGAAGCGAGGAGCTTGTCGATCACGCCACGATAGATGTCGTGGCGCTCGGACTGACGGTAGGGAGCGTGCGGGCCGCCGACCTCGACGCCCTCGTCCCAGTCGATCTTGAGCCAGGTCAGGGCGTCGACGAGCTGTCGGAAGCTCTCCTCGCTGTCGCGGGCAGCGTCGGTGTCCTCGATGCGGAACACCATCTTCCCGCCGTTGTGGCGGGCGTACGCCCAGTTGAAAAGGGCTGTGCGGACCATGCCGACATGCGGCAGTCCGGTCGGCGAAGGGCAGAAGCGGACGCGTACGTCGGCTCCGCTGGCGGTCGTGGTGAGGGGGTGCGGGGTAGCCATATCCCATTGATTCTAGTTGCCGGGTGCCGTCTCGACCGCTCCGATCCGCCCGCCATCGCGGCCCGGTGACGAGTGGTCACCGTGGGTAACAGTCCCTCACCCTGGGTAACAACCCGCACTCGGCCCCGTCGCGCTCCTATCGTTGCCGCATCGACCAACCGGAAGGGTGACGACGTGACAATCACGGATGCAGTGACGACAGGCCTCAGCGATCGCTGGAGGGGCGCACCACGACCTCAGACGAGCCTCGAATGGATCGACCGCGCCGAGGAGGTGGCCGACATCCTCGCGGTGGATGCCGTCGAGAGGGACCGGGCGAACGCGACGCCCCGGGCCGAAGTCCAGCTGCTCAAGGACTCGGGTCTCGTCACGCTGCTGGGCCCTCGCGACCACGGCGGTGCCGGCGAGAGCTGGGACACCGCGTACCGGGTGATCAGGGCGGTGGCCCGCGGCGACGGCTCGCTCGGACAGGTCCTCGGCTACCACTACCTGTGGGCGTGGGCCGCCCGTCTCGTGGGAACGGAAGAGCAGATCGCCGCGGTCGAGGAGCTGTACACCGCGAACGACCTCGTCTTCGGCGGCGCCGTCAACCCCCGAGACTCCGACCTCGTGGTCCGCGAGGACGGCGACGACCTGGTGTTCTCCGGCAGGAAGTCCTTCTCGACAGGTGGACAGATCTCAGATCTGACCGTTCTCGAAGGCGTCCTCGAAGGCACGGAGACGCACATCTTCGCGATCGTCCCCACGGCGCAGGAGGGAATCGTCTTCGCGAACGACTGGGACAACCTGGGCCAGCGACTCACCGAATCGGGCTCGGTCGAGATCCGGGACGTCCGCGTCCCCTGGTCCGCGGCGGCCGGCTTCGTCGATCGGGTGTTCCAGCCTCTGACCTACAACACCCTGAACGTGCCGACCATCCAGCTCGTGTTCGCGAACTTCTACCTCGGCATCGCACAGGGTGCGCTCGAGACGGCATCCGCCTACACCCGATCCACCACCCGCCCTTGGCCGTATGGCGGCGACGACAAGCAGCATGCGACGGACGAGTGGTATCTGCTCGAAGGCTACGGCGAGCTGGCCTCGAAGCTGTGGGCGGACGAAGCACTGCTGGATGCGGTGGGCTCCGAGATCAGCGCGGTGCTGCACGCCCCGCGCGAAGAGCTCACTGCACGCAGACGGGGCGAGATCGCCGTGCGCATCGCGGCGGGGAAGTTGCGCATCATCGACGACGGCCTGGAGGTGGCCACGAAGATCTACGAGCTCACCGGTGCACGCGCGTCCGCCAACTCGGTCGGCCTCGACATCTTCTGGCGCAACCTGCGCACGCACAGCCTGCACGACCCGATCGCGTACAAGAAGCGGGAGGTCGGCGACTACGTGCTCCGCAATGAGGTGCCCGAGCCGACCTGGTACACCTGAGCTCCGCGCTGCCGCACCCTCGGCGCCGCTCCCGCGCAGGCGGTCTCGGCGCCGAGGGATCGCGGAGCACTCCGACCGCGCCCGGACTCAGCGCCGCGACGCGACGGCGACCGCAGCAGAATGGGCCAGCGGAAGGCGGCCGGCGATTGAGCGCTCGTCGCACACGGAGTCGAAGGCCGCGCGGAACGACCGCCGACCGGTGTCGTCGAGTGCTCGATAGAACTGCCCGGCTCCCCCGACGCCTCCCTCGGCGGACGCCCACAGCGCTGTCGACTTCACCGACCACGTCCAGGTGATCTCCCTCACCTGCGGGCGCACCCACCCCGCGTCGTCGAGCATCGTCGCGAAGCCCTCGACGGTGCGCTCGAAGTCCTTCTCCGGCGGCAGTCGCTCCCCCGTCGCAGGAATGAGTGCCGCACGCTCGCACACCTCTCGCCAGAGCCACGTCGGCGAGTTCGTCCAGATCGTGGCCGCGACGAGGTCGGCGGAGACACGGAGCAGCTCACCGGCCGATGCGCGCGGGTCGGCGACGTGGTTCAGCACGAAGTTCGCCACGACGACGTCGAACTGGCCGTCCTCGAAAGGCAGGTCAGGCAGCGTTCCGTCGCGCACCGGAATCGCGGGATGCTCGCGCAGCGCCACGTCTCGCATCGTCGGCTCAGGCTCGCATCCGGTCGCTTCCCAGCCGGCATCGGCGAATGCGGCCGTGAGCATTCCTGTGCCCGACCCCACGTCGAGCAGCGTCCGCTCCCCAGGGGTTCCGAACGCTCCGAGCAGGGCCTCCGCGGTCCCGACGCAGAGCGACGCGTAGGAGTCGGCGTATGCGCGTCCGGTGCCCGCCCAGTCCTTCATCCGCGAGAGCGGCCGAGCGGCGACAGCACGACGATGGCGATGACGATCACCGATGCCGCGATCCCGAGCCCTGCGTACTGGAAGTTCGCGAGCACCACACCCGCGAGCACAGCGCCTGCTGCGGCCGAGAGACTCATCAGCGAATCGCTGCGGCCCTGCCTGCGCGTGCGGATCTCGGGGGCACTCGACTCGGTCAGCAGCGCGGCCCCTGCCACCGTCGCCGCGCTCCATCCGAGCCCCAGCAGGATGAGAGCGACGATCACGCCCCATTCCCGATCGTTCGCGAAGACGGCGAAGGCGAGCGCCCCGGCGAGAAGGATCTGACCCAGCAGAACCACTCGTAGCCGCCCCCATCTGTCGGCGAGGATGCCGAAGACGGGCGACAGCGCGTACATGCCTCCGACGTGCAGGGCGATCGTGATGCCCACGAGCGCCGAGACATCGGCCGGGGTGGGCGCCATGCCGTGTGCACCGTGCGCCATATGGGCGAGGTGGACAGGGGTCATCGCCATGACGGAGGCCATCACCACGTGCGAACCGGCCACCGCGAACATCGCGTAGCGCGCGACCACAGGTCGGTCGGCGACGACAGTGCCCGTCGCCTTCGCGGCCGCCGAGGCGAGCCGCTGCGCTGCCAGAAGCGGGTCGGGCCGGAGCGCAACGAGGTACAGGACGAGCGCGACGCACTGAGCGACGAACGAGAAGGCGTACGAACCGGTCTGTGGCGGCATGCCGATCGCGGCCCCGACGATCTCCCCCGGCCCCAGCAGCAACGGCCCAGCGACACCGCCGATGGTGGTCGCCCAGACCACGATCGAGAGGTCCCTTCCGCGATGCTGCGGTGCGGCGAGGTCGGTCGCGGCGAACCGCGATTGCAGATTACCCGCATTGCCGGCGCCGATCATCAGGATGCCGACGAGCAGCAGCGGGAACACCCGCAACGACGCCGCGAGGATCACCACCGCGATGCCGACGAGGGCGAAGAGGTTTCCCAATGTGAGGGCTCGGCGTCGGCCCATCTTGGCAGCCAGGCGCGCGAGCGGGATGGCGCACAGCGCGGCGCCGAGGGTGACGGACGCCGTCGCGAGCCCCGAGAGTGCGTCGCTGCCGGAGATGTCGGCTGCGAGAAGCGCACCCAGAGACACCGTCGCCCCGAAGGCGATCCCGCCCAGGACCTGCCCTGTGGAGAGAACCAGCACGGTTCTCCGTTGCACCGCTGTCTGCTGAGCCGCCGTCAGGGCGACCACGGTCATGATGCGCGCACGGCGTCGCGCACGGTGTTGCGCAGAATACCCAGACCGGTGATCTCGACCTCGACGGTGTCGCCGGCGACGAACTCGCCCACACCGGCCGGTGTGCCCGTCAGGATGACGTCGCCTGGCAGCAGTGTGAAGGCAGCCGATGCGTGCTCGATGATCGCCTCGACGGAGTGGATCATGTCGGTCAGCGGGGCCTTCTGACGGACCTCGCCGTTGACTCGGGTCTCGATCGTCGCGACCGACGGATCGAACTCCGTGCTGATGGTCGGGCCGAGAGGGCAGAACGTGTCGAAGCCCTTGGCCCGAGCCCACTGGCCGTCCTTGCGCTGGAGGTCACGCGCGGTGACGTCGTTCGCGATCGTGTAGCCGAGAACGTGGTCGAGAGCGTCCGCCGCCTTCACGTTCTTCGCGACGCGTCCGATGACGACAGCCAGCTCGCCCTCGTATTCGGTCTGCTCAGAGATCGAGGGGCGCACGATGGCGTCACCGGGGCCGATCACGGCGGTGTTGGGCTTGAGGAACAGCAGCGGCTCGTCGGGGGCCACTCCCCCCATCTCGGCGGCATGGTCGTGATAGTTCTTGCCGACGCACACGATCTTGGATCGAGGGATGACCGGCGCGAGGATCACCGCATCGGCGATCGGGACACGGTCTCCCGTGGGCTCGTACCCGGCGAAGAGCGGATCGCCCGCGAGGACGACCAGGTCGGTGTCGTCGACGATCCCGAAGAGGATGGCGTCGTCATGGCTGAATCGGGCGATCTTCATCCCACCAGCCTAGCCAGAGTGCCGGACGACGAGGCCCCGCTGTGCAGCGTGCGCACAGCGGGGCCTCGTCAGTGCGACGTGCTCAGGCGTCGAGGCGCAGGAGCCAGCCGTGCTTGTCGTCCCGGCGGCCGTACTGGATGTCGGTGAGCTCTTCACGCAGCGACAGAGCGAGCTCGCCGAGCGGCTGCGGCTCGTCGAATCCGTCGCCCACCAGGGCGCCGATCGGCGTCACGACCGCGGCGGTGCCGCACGCGAACACCTCGACGATGTCGCCGGATGCCACGCCCTCGCGCCACTCGTCGATCGAGATCGGTCGCTTCTCGACCGTGTAACCGCGGTCCTCTGCGAGCTGGAGCAGAGAATCCCGGGTGATGCCCTCGAGGATGCTGTCGGACTCGGGCGTGACGACCCGGCCGTCCTTGAAGACGAACACGACGTTCATGCCACCGAGCTCTTCGACGTTGCGCTCTTCATCGAGGAACACGACCTGGTCGCAGCCCTTCGACGCTGCCTCGCTCTGAGCGAGCAGGCTCGACGCGTAGTTCCCACCCGTCTTGGCCTTGCCCGTGCCGCCCTTGCCCGCTCTGGCGTAGTCCTCCGAGAGCCAGATGCGCACGGGCTTCACGCCGCCGCTGAAGTAGGCGCCCGCGGGGCTGGCGATCACGTAGTACGCGACCTTCTGCGCCGCGCGGACGCCGAGGAAGGCCTCCTTGGCGAACATGAAGGGGCGCAGGTAGAGGCTCTGGTCGGCCCCGGACGGCACCCAGCGGCCGTCGACCGCGATGATCTCGCGCAATGACTGGATGAAGTACTCGGTCGGCAGCTCGGGCAGCGCGAGTCGACGTGCACTGGCCTGAAGCCGGGCGGCATTGCGGTCGGGGCGGAAGGTGTGGATCGAACCGTCTGCGTGACGGTAAGCCTTGATGCCCTCGAAGATCTCCTGCGCGTAGTGCAGCACGGAGGCGGCGGGGTCGAGCGGGATCGGACCGTACGGCTGCACGCGCGGGCGGTGCCATCCGCCCTTGACGGACCAGCAGATGTCGACCATGTGATCGGTGAAGACCACGCCGAAGCCGGGGTTCTCGTGAACCTCGGCGACGCGTCCCGGCGTCGCGGCGGTCAGGTTCTTGGTCACCGCGAACTCCAGTGGAGCCACGGTGGTCTCGGCGTCGATGGTCGTCATCTCGTCATCCATTCCTCGTGCGGCGCGCATCCTCGCGCCGTCTCAGCCTACGCCTGTCGGTCAGAGCAGAGCAGTGATCGCGGAGCCGATCTCCGCCGTGCTGCGCGCACCCGAGCGGGTCGCGATGTCGGATTCGACGGCGACGCTCACACGAGCGGCCTCCGTAGCGAATCCGAGGTGGTCGAGCAGCAGCGCGACCGACAGGATGGCCGCGGTGGGGTCGGCCTTCTGCTGACCCGCGATGTCGGGAGCGGATCCGTGCACCGGCTCGAACATCGACGGGAACGCACCGTCGGGGTTGATGTTGCCCGAGGCGGCCAGGCCGATGCCTCCGGTGACCGCGCCGGCGAGGTCGGTGAGGATGTCGCCGAACAGGTTGTCGGTGACGATCACGTCGAAGCGCGAGGGGTCGGTCACCAGGAAGATCGTCGCTGCGTCGACGTGCAGATAGTCGACAGCCACATCGGGGTGCTCGGCGGCGACCTCGTTCACGACTCGCTGCCAGATGGCACCGGCGTGCACGAGCACGTTGGTCTTGTGCACGAGCGTGACCTTCTTGCTGCGCCGCTCGGCGAGGTCGAAGGCGTAGCGCACGACTCGCTCGACGCCGAACGCCGTGTTCACCGAGGTCTCGTTGGCGACCTCGTGAGGTGTGCCCTTGCGGATCGCGCCGCCGTTGCCGACGTACGGCCCCTCGGTCCCCTCGCGCACGACGACGAAGTCGATCGTGCCCGGGTTCGCGAGCGGTCCGGGAGCACCCGCGAACAGCTTGGACGGACGCAGGTTGACGTAGTGGTCCAGCGTGAAGCGCAGCTTCAGCAGCAGGCCGCGCTCGATGTTCGCGTCCTTGAGCCGGGGGTCGCCCGGCGTGCCGCCGACCGCGCCGAGCAGGATCGCATCGTGCTCGGAGATCGACTGGAGGTCGCCGTCGGTGAGCGTGTCCCCCGTCTCGAGGTACCGGGCCGCACCGAGCGAGAAGCGGGTCTTGTCGAACGTCACATCGCTGGAGGCGGTGACCGCATCGAGTACCTTCTCGGCCTCGGCGACGACCTCTGGGCCGATTCCGTCACCGGGGATGACGGCCAGCTTCACGACACGCGACATGACACTCCTTGCATCGGGATGAACCGGCCAGCACTCGGGCGGATGCCGAGCGGGCCGGTTCTCCCAGAGTACTGGTCAGTGCGTGGGAGCCTTGCGCAGTGTGACGGCCGCGATCACTCCGGCGAGGACGACCAGCCCCGCGCCGATCAGCGAGGTCACCATGACGCCCGAGCCGAATGCCGCGGATGCCGCGTCCCACAGCGCATCTCCGAGCTGTGCCGGAAGCTCCTGCGCGGCCGTGTAGGCGCCTGCGAGCGTCTCGGTCGCTGCATGCGCGGCTTCGGCGGGAATGCCATCCGGAACCACGAGCGCGCCTCGGTAGAACGCGGTGATGAGGCCACCGAGCACTGCCGTGCCGAGAACGGCGCCCAGTTCGTAGGCCGTCTCCGACACGGCGCTCGCGGCTCCGGCCTTCTCCGCCGGAGCGCTGGAGAGGATCAGTTCGTTCGAGATCGTCTCGGCGCCGCCGATGCCGATCCCGAGCACGACGAACGCGAGGATGAGGGGGGCGACGCCGTAGTCGACCGTCGTGAACGCGACGAGCAGGTAGCCCGCCACCGAGAAGACGAGTCCTGCCGGGACGAGGATGTGCGGGGGCACCCGACGCGAGATCGGCACCACCGAGAGCCCTGCCACGATCATCGCGACCATGCCCGGGACGAGTGCTGCTCCCGCGGTCATCGGCGAGAGGCCGAGCACCAGCTGCAGGTGTTGCGAGACGAAGTACAGGAAGCCGACCAGCGCGACCACGCTCAGCAGGTTCACCAGGATCGCTCCGGAGAACGAGCCGCGGCGGAACAGTGCCATGTCGAGCATCGGCACCTCGGCGCGCGTCTGACGTCGCACGAAGAGATAGCCCATGGCGACGCCGAGCAGTGCCCATGCTGCGGCCGTGAGACTCGGACCGTCGACGGCGAGCGACTTGATCGCGTAGACGACGGGGATCATCGCGGCCATCGAGAGCACGATGCTGACGATGTCGATGCGCCCCGGGTTCGGGTCGCGGCTCTCGGGCACCAGCAGAGGCGCGGCGATGAGGAGCGGGATGAGCACCGGCACGGCGATCAGGAAGACGGACCCCCAGTCGAAGTGCTCGAGCAGGAACCCGCCCACGATCGGACCGAGCGCAGAACCGGCGGAGAACGCCGACGCCCACACGGCGATGGCCAGGCGACGCTGGTCGCGGTTCTGGAAGATCGAACGCAGGAGCGACAGCGTCGAGGGCATCAGCATCGCCCCGAAGAAGCCGAGAAGTGCGCGAGCGGCGATCAGCAGACCCGCGGTCGGCGCGAAGGCGGCGAGAGCCGAGACTGCGGCGAAACCGGTCGCACCGATCAGCAGCATCCGACGACGTCCGAAGCGGTCGCCGAGGGTTCCCATCGTCACGAGCAGGCCGGCGAGCACGAGCGGGTACACGTCGATGATCCACAGCTGCTCGGCACCTGTCGGTGCGAGTGCGATCGATATCTCAGGGAGCGCGAAGCTCAACACCGTGTTGTCCACCGACACCAGGAGAACCGGCAGCATGAGGACGACGAGCGCCGCCCAGCCGCGGGCTCCGACGCGGGGAGCATCCGTCTCTGTCGTCGGGATCGACGCAGTACGGGTCATGGAACACCTCTCAGGATCACGACGGCCTCGTTACTAAACCGTCCAGATGGTATAGTAACAGAATCGTCACACTGCCGCGCTACTGTGATGCAAGACGAACAGAGGACCCCGATGCCCCGACCTCCCCTGGCCCGAGAACGCGTTCTCGACGCCTTCGAAGCGATCGTCATCGAAGACGGTGAGCGCGCAGCCACCCTCGACGCGACAGCCAAGGCCGCCGGCGTGTCGAAGGGTGGGCTGCTCTACCACTTCGGATCGAAAGAAGATCTGGCCGCAGGGCTGATCGAACGCCTCGACGCGCTCACGACGGCGGATCTCGAGCGTATGACGACGGCAGAAGAGGGGCCGGTGGCGTACTACGTGCGCACCTCCGTCATGGAGGACGATGCGCTGGATCGCGTACTGATCGCTGCGACGCGACTCGCCCAGGGCGGCTCGGCTCCGGCAGCCGACGCGCTGCGCAGGAACCGGGACCGGTGGGAGGACACGATCCGCCCCCACGTGCGGGATGCAGCGAGCCTCGACCTCGTGATGCTGCTGAGCGACGGGCTCTATTTCAACAACTCGCTCGATGTGCACGGACCGGAGCGATTGGTCCCCCGCAGCGACGAGCTCTCCGACCTGATCGCTCTCGTGCTCCGCGCGACGGCACCCTGACCTCCCGGCCCCACACGCAGAAAGCGGGAGGGCGGCCTTTCGGCCTGCCCTCCCGCTCCGCTGATCCGGGTCTGCGCTGGTCAGATGTCGGTGATCTCGATCTGACGGAACAGGTCGGCGTCGATCTCGCTGCGCAGGTCGTCGAGGAGGTCGTCGGACACCGGCGAGTCCAGCGTGAGCACGCTGAGGGCCTGGTCGCCGGCGCCGAGACGCGAGATCTGCATGCCCGCGATGTTGATGCCCGCCTCACCGAACTTCTGCCCGTAGACCGCGACGATTCCGGGGCGGTCGGTGTAGAGCATCACGACGTGGTGCTTCTCGATCGGCAGCTCGAGTGCGTGGTCGTTGATGGCGACCAGCTTCTCGGCCTGCTTGGGACCGGTGAGGGTGCCGGACACCGAGAGCTGCGATCCGTCCGAGAGCGCGCCGCTCAGGGTGATCACGTTGCGGTACTCGTCGCTCACGTCGTCCTGGAGCAGGCGGACCGCGATGCCGCGCTGGTCGGCGAGCAGCGGAGCGTTGACGTACGAGACCGTCTCGCTGACGATGTTCGTGAAGACGCCCTTGAGCGCCGCGAGCTTCAGGACACTGACGTCGAAGTCGTTCAGCTCGCCGTGCACCTCGACGTCGAGGCTCGTGAGAGGCGAGGTCGCGAGAGCGGCGAAGATCTGACCGAGCTTCTCGACAAGCGAGATACCGGGGCGGACATACGGATCGATGACGCCACCGGCGACGTTGACCGCGTCGGGAACGAGGTCGCCTCCGAGCGCGAGACGCACGGAACGCGCGACCGAGACGCCAGCCTTCTCCTGCGCCTCCTCGGTGCTCGCACCGAGGTGCGGCGTCACGACGACGTTGGGGAGGTCGAGCAGCGGACGAGCGGTTCCCCCCTCGGCGGGCGGCTCGGAGGTGAAGACATCGAGGCCTGCACCGGCGATCTCACCGGCGACGAGGGCCGTGTGGAGTGCCTCTTCGTCGATGAGGCCACCGCGGGCGACGTTCACCACGAAGGCGGTCTTCTTCATGGCCTTGAACTGCTCGGCGCCGATCATGCCGGTCGTCTCGGGCGTCTTGGGCATGTGGATCGTGAGGAAGTCCGCCTCAGCCACGAGCTCGTCGAGTGAAAGGAGCTGCACGCCGAGCTGCTGCGCGCGGGCCGACGTGACGTAGGGGTCGTACGCGACGACGCGCATGTCGAACGCGGCGAGGCGGGCGGCGACGAGCGCACCGATGCGGCCGAGCCCCACGATGCCGACGGTCTTCTCGAAGAGCTCCGCGCCCGTGAACGAGCTGCGCTTCCACTGACCGGCCGCAAGCGATGCATGCGCTGCAGGGATCCGGCGGGCGAGGCTGAGGATGTGTCCGACAGTGAGCTCCGCGGCCGAGACGATGTTCGACGTCGGAGCGTTGACGACCATGACGCCGGCCGCGGTGGCCGCCTTGATGTCGACGTTGTCGAGTCCGACGCCTGCTCGGGCGACGACCTTGAGCTTCGGCGCGTGCGTCAGCGCCTCCTCGTCGATGTGCGTCGCCGAGCGGATCAGCACCGCATCGGCCTCCGCGAGCGAGGCGAAGAGCGCCTCACGATCGGTGCCGTCGACGTTGCGGACGTCGAAGTCGGGGCCGAGGGCCTCGATCGTGGCGGGAGAGAGAACTTCGGCGATGAGCACGACGGGCTTCGGCACAGGGATCCTTCGGGGCAGCGCGACAGGGGGCCGATGCGCCGCACACCATGGGGGCGCGATCACCTCAACTGTACCCGAGCGCTCCTGCTGCTCCGTGCCGTGTGACGGTGTGGATCAGACCACCGACGTCACGAGCTCCGACAGATTGAGGATGCTGTAGCCGATCAGACTGAGCCAGAACACCGCCACCACGCCGAGGCCGGCCAGCAGCACCAACGCGAGTTCGCCTGCTCGACGCCGTCGACCGATCCCATAGGCGAAGACGAAGACGATCACCGGGAAGACCACACCGAAGAGGAGCGTCACCCAGCCGATCCCGGTGAGTCCGCTCTGTGCCATCGAGATCAGGTGGGCCACGGCGTTCCAGACCGCGTAGGCGTAGAAGAGCCCTGCGATGCCGAGCACGACCGCGCTCAGCCACCGAGGGGATCCGGTGGCTGCCGGCTGTGCCGACTGCTGCTCGGTCATGATCCGATCACCCCCACCGTCACGAAGGGCCACGGCACGAGGAGCACCACTCCGAGCAGGAGCAGGCCGATGCGGATCCAGGCGGCCTTGGCCCGGGTGAGGACCCACACCGCGAGGAACCAGAGCGCGGGCGCCGCCACCGCGAGCACGAACCACGGCACGTACATGGCATCGGCGACGATCAGATTGGCGAGCGGCTTGAGCCGCAGGCCTCCGACGACCCAGCCGATGCTGTAGAGCAGGTATACCCCACCGACGACCCCGAGTGTCAGGAGCATCGCTGTGCTGAGGTGAGTCGCTTCCGGCTCCTCGGGCATCGTGACCGAGCCATCCGTCTCGACGCGCCCGACGGCCTCGCTCCCCCGGCCGACGGCGTTCCACCCGTCCGGCAGGGCTGCATCTTCGGAGGCGCCACCACGGGGCGCGGATGCCTCTGTGTCGGACTTCTCGGGTGCGGGCGCCTTCGGTGCGACGCCGTCGTCACCGTCCCAGCTCAGGGCGTCGTCGGAATCGGAAGTCATGTCCCCAGCGTAGGACACGTCGTCCACTATGCTCGGGGGCATCTGGGCCACCGGGGCCCTCTCCGGAAGGACGATCGTGGCCGAGCAGAACAAGAGCGCCGACCAGAGCCCCTCTGGCGGCTCCGTCGACGAACCCGCGGCCGGGTGGAAGCCGACGGCCGCCGCCAAGTCCAAGGCCACGATGTTCCGCTGGATAGCGGCCGCGCTGTGGGCGATCGCCATCGCGTCCGAAGCGGTCGCGATCTTCTGGCTGCTCCGCCAGCGTGAATACGTCGGCGAGGACGGTGCCCTCGTCCGTGATCCGGATACCGGTCTGCTTGAAGACCGCGGCGTCACCGTGGTGTTCCCGCAGTGGGCGTTCATCACGCTCCTCGTGCTGCTCGTGTTGATCGCAGCCCTCGCCATCACCGGTTCGATCCTGTGGAAGAAGGCGAACCGTCTCGACCCCGCGCGCAGGTCCGAGACGGTGCGCTTCTTCGTGCAGAACCAACTCGGCGCGATCATCGCGATCGTCGCGTTCCTGCCCCTGGTCATCCTCATCTTCCTTAACAAGGACATGAGCAAGGGCCAGAAGACCACCGCCGGGATCGTCGGCGTGGTCCTCGCTCTGCTCGCCACGGTGATCGGAGTGGACTTCAACCCGCCGTCCGTCGAGAAGTACACGGCAGATCAGTCTGCGGTGATCCAGCTCCTCGGCAAAGACGAGGTCGTGTGGGTCGACGGAGGCGCGGTCTACCACGTCTGCGAAGACGTGTCGGACATCCAGACGGGCAGCGAGAAGCGCATCGGCACCACAGCAGAAGCCGTGGAGGCCGGCAAATCCCGCCTCACGCTGAAGTTCGCGTCTGAGCTGAACGCCTGCGGGCTTCCCGTGCCTCAGAACGCCGACGAGATCGAAGACGCGCTGCGCGAGATCCAGGCCGGCGCGGCTGACACCGCTCTCCCCGCCCCCGTCTGGGCCGATGCCGCGGATGCTCCCATCGAGGTCGAGGACGCTGCCCCGTCCGAGTGACCTCTCACACATGTAGAAGGGGCCCGGTGCGATTCGCACCGGGCCCCTTCTGCGTCTGCGAATCAGCGCGCAGCGCTGCCGTCGACGTAGTCCTCGTCCTGCTGCTTCCATGCGAAGAGCGAACGCAGCTCCTTGCCGGTGGCCTCGATGGGGTGCGTCTCCTCCTTGGCCCGCAGTGCGAGGAACTCCTCGCCACCGTTGTCCTGGTCGTCGATGAACCGCTTCGCGAACGCGCCGCTCTGGATGTCGGCGAGGATCGCCTTCATCGACTCCTTGACCTCCGGGGTCACGACGCGGGGGCCCGACACGTAGTCGCCGTACTCGGCCGTGTCGGAGACCGACCAGCGCTGCTTGGCGATGCCGCCCTCCCACATGAGGTCGACGATCAGCTTCAGCTCGTGGAGCACCTCGAAGTAGGCGATCTGCGGCTGGTAGCCCGCCTCGGTGAGCGTTTCGAAGCCGGCCTGCACGAGGTGGCTGACGCCACCGCACAGCACGGCCTGCTCGCCGAACAGATCGGTCTCGGTCTCTTCGGTGAAGGTCGTCTTGATGACACCGGCACGGGTGCCGCCGATGGCCTTCGCGTACGACAGGGCGGTCGCCCAGGCGTTGCCCGATGCGTCGCGCTCGACGGCGATGATGTCGGGGATGCCGCGACCGGCGACGAACTCGCGACGGACGGTGTGACCGGGGGCCTTCGGAGCGACGAGGATGACGTCGACGCCCTCGGGAGCGTCGATGTAACCGAAGCGGATGTTGAAGCCGTGCGCGAAGGCGAGCGTCTTGCCCTCGGCGAGGTTCGGGGCGATGGACTCGCTGTAGATCGTGCGCTGGTGCTGGTCCGGCGCCAGGATCATGATGAGGTCGGCCCACTGCGTCGCGTCCGCGACGGTCTTGACCGCGAATCCGGCCTCCTCCGCCTTCGGCGCCGACTTCGAGCCCTCCTTGAGAGCGATCGCGACCTCGACACCCGAGTCGCGAAGGTTCTGCGCGTGCGCGTGACCCTGCGAGCCGTAGCCGACGATGGCGACCTTCTTGCCCTGGATGATCGACAGATCGGCGTCTGCGTCGTAGAAGATCTCGGTGCTCACTGGTTTTCTCCTTGATTGGTGTTCGTGTACGTGTGTGAAGTCTGATCAGCCGCGCAGGACGCGCTCGGTGATGCTCTTGCCGCCGCGGCCGATGGCGAGGAGACCCGACTGCGCGATCTCCTTGATGCCGAACGGCTCGAGGGCGCGGAGCAGGGCGTCGACCTTGCCCCGATCGCCGGTGACCTCGATCACCAGCGCATCGGACGCGTAGTCCACGACAGAAGCGCGGAACAGGTTCGCGACCTCGATGACGTTCGACCTGTTCGCGTTGTCGGTGCGGACTTTGACGAGCATGTGCTCCCGCTGCACCGAGGTCGGGAAGTCGAGCTCCACGATCTTGATGACGTTGATCAGCTTGTTGAGCTGCTTGGTCACCTGTTCCAGAGGAAGATCCTCGAGGTCGACGACGACGGTGATGCGCGAGATGCCAGGCACCTCGGTCACACCCACCGCGAGCGAGTCGATGTTGAATCCGCGGCGTGCGAACAGACCCGCGACACGGGTCAGCAGACCGGGGGTGTTCTCCACGAGGAGGCTCAGCACGTGAGTCGACATGGTCAGTCCTCCTCGTCGAAAGCGGGCGCGTGCTCGCGGGCGTACTGGACGTAGCTGTTGCTCACGCCCTGGGGAACCATCGGCCACACCATCGAGTCGGCGCTGACGACGAAGTCGATGACGACGGGGCGGTCGTTCGTCTCGAGTGCGAGCTTGATCGCCGCGTCCACCTCCTCCTCCTTCTCCACGCGGATCGCGAGGCAGCCATAGGCCTCGGCGAGCTTCACGAAGTCGGGGATGCGCACGGTGCCGTGGCCCGTGTTCAGGTCGGTGTTCGAGTGGCGGCCGTCGTAGAACAGCGTCTGCCACTGGCGCACCATGCCCAGCGAGGAGTTGTTGATGATCGCGACCTTGATCGGGATGTTGTTGATCGTGCAGGTGGCGAGTTCCTGATTCGTCATCTGGAAGCATCCGTCGCCATCGATCGCCCACACCACGCGATCGGGCTCGGCGACCTTGGCGCCCATGGCTGCGGGGACGGAGTAACCCATCGTGCCCGCACCGCCGGAGTTCAACCAGGCGTTGGGTCGCTCGTACTTGATGAACTGCGCGGCCCACATCTGGTGTTGTCCGACGCCCGCGGCATAGATGCCCTCGGGGCCGGTCAGCTCGCCGATCCTCTGGATCACGTACTGCGGCGCGAGCAGGCCGTCGGTGGTCGGCGCGTATCCGAGAGGGAACTCGGTGCGCAGCCCGTCGAGGTACGACCACCACTCCTCCGTGTCGGGGGTCGTCGTGCTGACGGCCGTGCGGAACGCGGACTCGAGATCCACCAGGACGTCGCGGACGTCACCGACGATCGGCACATCGGCTGTGCGGATCTTCGAGATCTCCGCCGGATCGATGTCGACGTGCACGACCTTGGCGTTCGGTGCGAAGAGTGCGGCCTTGCCGGTCACACGGTCGTCGAACCTCGCGCCGAGCGACACGATCAGGTCGGCCTCCTGCAGCGCCAGCACCGCGGGAACGGTGCCGTGCATGCCCGGCATGCCCAGGTGCTGCTGGTGCGAGTCGGGGAACGCGCCGCGAGCCATGAGGGTCGTCACGACCGGTGCGTTCGTCGTCTCGGCCAGAGCGAGCAGCTCGGCCGACGCACGACCGCGGATCACACCGCCTCCGACGTAGAGCACCGGCTTCTTGGCCTCGGCCAGGAGCGCAGCGGCCGCCTGGATCTGCTTGCCGTGGGCCTTCGTGACGGGTCGGTACCCCGGCAGGTCGTACTTGGGCGGCCACACGAACGGCGCCATGGCCTGCTGGGCGTCCTTGGTGATGTCGACGAGCACCGGACCGGGACGGCCCGTCGATGCGATCTCGTATGCCGCGGCGATGGCACCGGGGATCTCTGACGCGTCCTTCACGAGGAACGAGTGCTTGGTCACCGGCATCGTGATGCCGACGATGTCGGCTTCCTGGAACGCGTCCGTGCCCATCAGGGTCGAGAACACCTGACCGGTGATCGCGAGCAGCGGCACCGAATCCATGTAGGCGTCCGCGATCGCGGTCACGAGGTTGGTGGCACCGGGACCGGAGGTCGCGATGCAGACGCCGACCTTGCCCGACGAGGAGGCATAGCCCTCGGCAGCGTGGCCTGCTCCCTGCTCGTGTCGCACCAGGATGTGCCGGAGCTCGGCGGCGTCCATAAGCGGGTCGTAGACGGGCAGGATCGCGCCACCGGGAAGACCGAAGACGTCCCTGACGCCGAGGAGCTCGAGCGTGCGGACCACGGCCTCGGCTCCGGATATCTCGGGTGCGGCGGACTTGGGTGCGGGCGGCCTCGGCACAGCCGAGACGGTGTCAGCAGTCATGACACTCCTTCTGATGGTCTGTTGGCGACGTCGGAGGCGGGAAGCCGGAGCCGACGTGGATCAGCCGGTCGTCGCGCCCTCGGCGGCGGACCGCACGAGACGCGAGTACTTGGCAAGAACGCCACGGGTATAGCGCGGGGGTAGCGGCTCCCAGCCAGAACGGCGGGAGGCGAGCTCCGCCTCGTCGACGAGTAGGTCGAGAGAGCGAGCTGCGATATCGACCCGTATCAGATCACCATCGCGCACGAAGGCGATGGGACCTGCGTCCACCGCTTCGGGTGCTATGTGGCCGATGCACAGGCCGGTTGTGCCGCCTGAGAATCGTCCGTCAGTCAAGAGTAGTACATCTTTTCCGAGCCCCGCGCCCTTGATGGCCGCGGTGATCGCGAGCATCTCACGCATACCCGGTCCGCCCTTCGGGCCCTCGTAGCGGATCACGATGACGGTGCCCGCCTCGATCTCGCCGTTGGCGACGGCGTCCATGGCGGCACGCTCGCGCTCGAACACACGGGCGGAGCCCTCGAACACGGCGGCGTCGAAGCCCGCGGTCTTCACGACCGCGCCCTCGGGGGCGAGCGACCCGTGCAGGATCGTCAGGCCGCCGGTCGCGTGGATCGGGTTGTCGAACGTGTGGATGACCTCGCCGTCGATGGGCTGCGGGTCGAGGTCCGCGAGGTTCTCGGCCAGCGTCTTGCCTGTCACGGTGAGCGCGTCTCCGTGCAGCAGACCCTCGTCGAGCATCGCCTTCATGATCACCGGGATGCCGCCGTGGCGGTCGACATCGTTCATGACGTACTTGCCGAACGGCTTCATGTCTGCGACGTGCGGCACCTTGTCGCCGATGCGGTTGAAGTCGTGCAGGCTCAGCTCGACTTCGGCCTCTCGCGCGATCGCGAGCAGGTGCAGCACGACATTCGTCGAACCGCCGAGGGCCATCGCAAGGGCGATCGCGTTCTCGAACGCCTCTTTGGTGAGGATGTCACGGGTCGTGATGCCCTGACGGAGCAGGTTCACGACGGCCTCGCCCGAGCGGTGCGCGAAGTAGTCGCGGCGGCGATCCGCAGCGGGCGGTGCGGCCGAGCCGGGAAGGCTCAGGCCGAGGGCCTCGGCGACCGACGCCATGGTGTTGGCCGTGTACATGCCACCACAGGCGCCTTCACCCGGGGCGATCGCGCACTCGATGCGCTTGAGGTCTTCTTCGCTCATGAGACCCGCGCGGCACGCGCCGACGGCCTCGAACGAGTCGATGATCGTGACGTCCTTCTCGGTGCCGTCCGACAGCTTGACCCAACCGGGTGCGATCGAGCCGGCGTAGAGGAAGACGCTGGAGAGGTCGAGGCGTGCGCTGGCCATGAGCATGCCGGGGATGGACTTGTCGCAGCCTGCGAGCAGCACCGATCCGTCGAGACGCTCAGCCATCATGACCGTCTCGACCGAGTCGGCGATGACCTCGCGCGACACCAGCGAGAAGTGCATGCCCTCGTGGCCCATCGAGATTCCGTCGGACACCGAGATCGTGCCGAACTGCAGCGGGTAGCCGCCGCCCGAGTGCACCCCCTCTTTCGCACCCTGAGCGAGACGGTCCAGGCTCAGATTGCAGGGGGTGATCTCGTTCCAGCTGGAGGCGATGCCGATCTGGGGCTTGTCCCAGTCGGCGTCGCCCATGCCGACGGCACGGAGCATGCCTCGGGAGGTCGTCGCCTCGATGCCGTCGGTGACGACGCGGCTGCGGGGCTTGATGTCGATGGGCGCGCTGCTGGAGGGATCATGCGAGGACATGACGGAAGTCTATTCCCGCCGAGAGGTGCGCTCGTCCGCGAGCGCCTCCAGAAGCTGAGCCATCTCTTGTGGATTCCCCACACGGAGCACGGCGGCGCTCTCCCCCGGGCCCACCCGCACGCCCAGATCACCGTCGGTGAGCACGCGCATCGCGTCTTCATCCGTCACGTCATCGCCCGCGAACAGGATTCCGGTCGCGTCGAAGTGCTCGCGGAGGGCCGCCATGGCGGCATCCTTGCCCTCGTTCCTCGACGAGAACTCGAGCACGCGGTGCCCGGCACGCCGACGCCAGTGCGGGAACCGCTCGGCCACGAGAGCGTCGATCTCGGCGAACACCGCCTTCTCGACCTCGGGCGTGGCAGTGCGCGTGTGCACGCCCATCCCGAAGGTCTTGGGCTCGAGCTCGGCACCCTCGTAACGATCGATGATCGGTCGCGCAGCCTCCCACAGCTCCTCACGGGACCCCTCAGCGGTCTCGGCACCGTCGGTCGGGGCATCGCCGACTCCCGGGTACCAGTACTGGGCGCCGTGCGAACCGGCCAGAGCGATCAGCGAATCGTCCGTGTGCTCGGTGATAACCCTCAGGTCGTGCATGCTTCGCCCCGACACGTAGGCGACCACTGTGTCTGGCAGGGCAGCGAGCCGAGCGACCTGAGTCGCGACCTCTGGGAGAGCGCGCGCGGCCATCGGGTCAGGGACGAGCGGAGACGCCGTGCCGTCGAAGTCCAGGGCGACGACCAGCCTGGGCGTGGCTGCGATGGCGCTCAGCGCCGGGTCTGCTTCTCCGGGGGTCCAGCTACGGGTCACAGGGTCTCCAATCGAGGCGGTGTCCTCCCAGTATGACCCGGCGGATCAGCGTCGGCGGACGTCAGCGAGCGCGCGGAGGAACGACGACGACCAGGCGTTCACGTCGTTCTCCAGCACGCGGCGCCGCAGGGACCGCATCCGCTTGCCCTGCTCGGCCGGCGTCATGGCGACCGCCGTCATGATCGCGTCCTTCAGCCCGGCGATGTCATGAGGGTTGACCCGCACCGCCTGTCGCAGCTCATCGGCGGCACCCGTGAACTCGCTCAGCACGAGCACCCCGCGGTTGTCGGCCCGGGTCGCCACGTATTCCTTCGCCACGAGGTTCATGCCATCGCGCAGGGCGGTCACGAGCATGACGTCGGCGGCCAGGTACAGCGCGACCATCTCCTCGCGCGGATAGCCCTGGTGCAGATACCGGATCGCCGTGTGGCCCATCGTGTCGTGATCGCCGTTGATGCGGCCGACCGCCAGCTCGATCTCGTCTCGAAGGTGCACGTAGGCATCGACGCGCTCACGGCTCGGGCTCGCCACCTGCACGAACGTGACGTCGTCGACACTCAGCTGCCCGTCTTCGAGCAGCTCGCCGTAGGCCTTGATGCGGTGCCGGATGCCCTTCGTGTAGTCCAGCCGGTCGACGCCGAGCAGGATCTTCTTGGGATTGCCGAGGCTCGCTCGGATCTCGGCTGCCCGCGCCCTCACCTCGGGGCGGGCTGCGAGTTCGAGATACGGAGCCGTGTCGATGGAGATCGGGAAGGCCCTGGCGACCGCAGTGCGGGTGCCTCCGTCGTCCGTCGGGATCGCCACGGCCGACCCCTTGACCTCGTAGCGGAGGCGACGGCGCACGGCAGTCAGGAAGTACGTGGCGTCCTGCGCACGCTGGAATCCGATGACGTCGGCGCCGAGCAGTCCCTTGAGCACCTGATCGCGCCAGGGCAGCTGCGCGTAGAGACCGTGCGCCGGGAACGGGATGTGATGGAAATACCCGATCGTGACGTCGGGCCTCAGCTCCCGGATCATCTGCGGCACGAGCTGCAGCTGATAGTCGTGCACCCACACCGTGCCGTCGGGTGCGACGACGTCGGCAGCGGCCTCAGCGAACCGACGGTTGACCTTGACATACGCCTCCCACCATTCGCGGTGGTACTGCGGGGGCGCGATGACATCGTGGTACAGCGGCCAGATCGTGTCGTTGGCGAAGCCCTCGTAGTAGTCGGCGACCTCTTCGGCGCTGAGCGGCACGGGGATCAGGTCGATGCCGTTGATCTCGAATCGGTCCAGCTCGATGTCAGGCTGTCCCGGCCATCCCACCCAGGCACCGCGCGCGCTGCGCATCATCGGCTCGAGAGCCGCGACCAGACCGCCCGGGGAGGTCCGCCACTCCTCGTCTCCGTCAGGACCCACGACCCGGTCGACGGGAAGTCGGTTGGCGACGACGACGAAATCTGCGACTGACATTGGTGAGTGCTCCTGACGATGCAGTGGGGTTGCTCCTCAGGCTACAGAAGCTCAGACCGAGGCTACGCGAGGTCCGGTCGCACTGAGGTGCCAATTGACAAGGGCGGAAGCGAACGCTACGCCGGCGGCGATGATCGGCAGGACGAGGGCGCTGCCCGTTCCCACGCTCTCGGCGAGCTCCCCTGCCACGGCCGCTCCGAGGGACTGGCCGACGACGATCCCCGAGCCGAGCATCGTCATCACGGTGGCCGAGCGGCCGAGCGGACTGCGCGCAGCGCCGAAGCTGTACTGCGTCACCAGGGTCGGTCCGATTCCGATGCCCATGATCGCCAGTGCGATCATCATCATCGCGGGCGAGTCGACGAGGAGCAGCAGCAGGCTGCCCGCAAGCAGGATGCCGGAGAACATCAACCAGCGAGCGCGCAGCGAGAAGCGCACCGGCAGCCACGCGACGCCGAGGGCGAGGATCGCCGAGCCGACGCCCATGACACCGTAGAGGAGCCCTGCCTGCTCAGGGGCGCCTCGATCGGCCATGAAGGATGTGAGCGCCGTGAGCATCGTGCCGAAGAACATCCCCACTCCGAGGATGCCGATGACGACGATCAGCAGACGCGCACTGAAGAGCTCCGACACCGACGACGGTGCCCTGCCGTGCTCATCTCGGTGCACGGAGACGGCACGCGCACTCGGGTGCAGGGCGAATGCGCCGACGAACACCACCGTGAGCGCAGCCGCACCGATGAGCGGGGCCCACGGCGCGATCGCCGACGCGAGGATGCCGACGATGAAGGGCCCGAACACGAACACGGTCTCGTCGGCGGCGGACTCGTACGCCATGGTTCCCGAGACGGTGCGGGTGCGGAGGGACTCCGGCATCCGGTCGGCGATCATCGTGACGAGTCTGGATCGTGACATCGGGGCGACCTGCGGGGCCGTCGCGCCGATGCCGAAGGCGGAGATCAGCACGAGAGCGTCCGCTCCCCCGGTGTAGACGACGACGGTGAACAGCACCAGCATCGCCCCGTTGGCGATCGCCAGGATCAGCAGCACCATGCGCTGGCCGAAACGGTCGGCCGCGGCGCCCAGCAGGGGACCGAAGCACGCCGTGCCCAGGCCGACGGCTGCGGAGGTGAGACCGCCGAGCGAGAGCGAGCCTCGCGCCGAGACGACGACGGTGAGGACTCCGACGACCATCATCGCGAACGGCAGTCGGGCGATGAACGCGATGATGAAGTACGGCAGGCCCGCGATGCGGAGCAGTCCAGGTGCCTCCGGCGTCGGGGTCGGCGTCGGGGCGTGGTTCTGAGGGCTGGGAGTTGCGTGTGTCATGGGCTCTCGCGCGTCCGCAGACGCGGGGTCGGGTGCCGCCGCTGTCCGCCGGAAAGCCGGCGGCCGGTAGATACACGGATTGCGGCCGCGGACCAGCCGCGACTCCCCCATCGTACCGCGCGCGGCAGAACGGCGTCCGAGTACCTTACGCTCATCGCAGCTTCGCCTGACAGAATCCGGCCCCGATTGTCAAGGCTGAGCGCGGCCTGGCCAACGGAAGGTAGCGTGAGGGCATGAACTACCTCTCGGGAACCGGACTCCTCGGCGCCATCATGACGGGAACCACCCTTCTTCGCGGCTCCCGCGACACGCGGCTCACGTGGCGATCCGCTCTCGCGTGGGTGAGCTGGGGCATCAGTCTGGCCCTCGCCATCGGAGCAGTCATCGACACGCGCCGCGCGAAGCAGGGACGACCGGTCTCGCCGGACTCGCCCGTCTACGCGAAGCAGCAGAGGGAGCACGAGAAGGAAGCGAAGAAGGAGTCGAAGGGCATCAAGCCCCTCAAGCGCTGACTCGCCTCAGCGGGTGAGGATCAGCGCCTCGCCCTGTCCTCCGCCACCGCACAGCCCGACGGCAGCGGTGCCCGAACCGCGGCGCGCGAGCTCATGCGCGACGTGCACGACGAGCCGCGTGCCGGATGCTCCGATCGGATGACCGATCGCGATGCCGCCGCCGTGGATGTTGACGACGTCGCTGCTCAGACCGAGCTCGACCTGAGACCGTGCGACCACCGCTCCGAACGCCTCGTTGATCTCGACGACATCGAGGTCTGCGGGTGTGATGCCCTGCTTCTCGCACGCGCGTTCGATCGCCCGCGCGGGCTGGGCCTGCAGCGAGTTGTCCGGCCCTGCGGTCTGCCCGCTCGCGCCGACGGTCACGAGCACCGGCCAGCCTCTGGTCGCCGCCGTGGCGCGGGTGGTCACGACGACCGCCGACGCTCCGTCGGAGATCTGAGACGAATTGCCGGCCGTGATCGAGCCGCCCTCGGCGAACGCCGGCCGAAGGCCCGCGAGCGACTCGACGGTCGTGTCAGGCCTGATGCCCTCATCGGCGGTGACGAGCAACGGCTCACCCCGGCGCTGGGGAACGGCGACGGACACGATCTCGTCGTCGAACACGCCGGCGGTCTGAGCCGCCGAGGCACGCTGATGCGACAGCGACGCCACCTCGTCCTGAGCCGCGCGCGTCAGCTCATAGCGGGCGTTGTGGCGCTCGGTGGACGCGCCCATGCTCTCTTTGTCGTACGCGTCGGTGAGGCCGTCGTGGGCCATGTGATCGAGCACCTCGACGCTGCCGTACGTCCAGCCGTCCCGCGACCCCATGAGCAGGTGCGGGGCCCTGGTCATCGATTCCATCCCGGCCGCGACGACGACCTCCGCGTCTCCCGTCCGGATCATCCGAGCCGCGTCGATGATCGCAGTGAGACCCGAGAGGCACACCTTGTTCACGGAGTGGGCGGGAACGTCCCAGCCGATGCCGGCTCCGATCGCCGCCTGTCTCGCGGCGTTCTGTCCGGAGCCAGCCGCGAGGACCTGGCCGACGATCACGGCGTCCACGTCCGAGGGATCGATGGATCCCTGTTCGAGGGCACCTCGGATCGCGAATGCGCCGAGCTCCGGTGCGCTGAAGCTCGCCAGCTGTCCCTTGAGGCGACCCTGGGGAGTGCGCGCCGCGGCGACGATCACGACGTCCGCGTCGCTCAAGTGGTCTTGGGCGGTCATCTTCGCCCCTCCGTTCTGTGCGTTCATCTGTCGTGCAGCTCTTCGGGGATCGTGAGTGCCGGCTCCGTCGCCGCCACGACCTGCTCCACCGTCACGCCCGGTGCGAGCTCGACGAGGGCGAGACCTTCCGGTGTGACGTCGATCACCGCCAGGTCGGTGATGATCCTATCGACCACCTGACGGCCGGTCAGGGGAAGCGAGCAGTCGTGCACGATCTTCGCCGATCCGTCCTTCGCGACGTGCTCCATCAGCACGATGACGCGCGCGGCACCGTGGACGAGATCCATCGCGCCGCCCGGGCCTTTCACCATCTTTCCGGGGATCATCCAGTTCGCAAGGTCTCCGCTCGCGGACACCTGCATCGCGCCGAGGATCGCTGCGTCGATCTTTCCGCCCCGGATCATCCCGAAGCTCATCGCGGAGTCGAAGTACGCAGCACCCGGCAGGACGGTGACCGTCTCCTTGCCTGCGTTGATCAGGTCGGGATCCACCGCATCCTCGTGCGGGTAAGGCCCGACTCCGAGGATGCCGTTCTCCGACTGCAGCACGACGGTGATGCCCTCCGGCACGTGGTTCGGCACGAGCGTGGGCAGCCCGATGCCGAGGTTGACGTAGGAGCCGTCCCGCAGCTCTGCGGCAGCGCGAGCGGCCATCTCATCGCGTGTGAGCGCCATGTCAGACTCCTTCCGGCGTGACGGTTCGACGTTCGATGCGCTTCGGGATGTCGGTGCCGACCTCGACGACACGGTGCACGAAGACACCCGGCAGATGGACGCGGTCCGGATCCAGCTCGCCCGGTTCGACGAGCTGCTCCACCTGCGCGATGCAGATTCGTGCGGCCATCGCCGCGAGCGGGTTGAAGTTTCGGGCCGCCTTGTTGAAGATCAGATTCCCGTGTCTGTCCCCCGCCAGCGCATGAACCAGCGCGAAATCGGTGGTGATCGCCTCTTCGAGCACATACTCACGTGGTCCTTCCGCGGTGTCGAAGGTGCGAACATCCTTCGCCGGAGACGCCACCGCGGTGCTGCCGTCGGGGTTGTAGCGTCGCGGGAGTCCACCTTCGGCGACCTGCGTGCCGACGCCGGTCTGGGTGAAGAACGCGGCGATCCCAGCCCCTCCCGCCCTGAGCTTCTCGGCGAGCGTTCCCTGCGGGGTCAGCTCGAGTTCGAGTTCGCCGGAGAGGAACTGCCGCTCGAACTCCTTGTTCTCCCCGACGTACGACGAGGTCATCTTGCGGATGCGGCGGGCCGCGAGCAGGATGCCGAGCCCCCAGTCGTCCACTCCGCAGTTGTTGCTCACGATGCTGAGCCCGCTCGTGCCCTGAGCGAGGAGCGCCTCGATCAGCGCGATCGGGTTTCCGGAGAGCCCGAAGCCCCCGACGGCGAGGGACGCACCGTCCTCGATGTCTGCGACCGCTTCTGCGGCGCTCGCCCACTGCTTGTCGATCACGCTTGCTCCTTCGAAAGGCATACCTGTTCAGCATCCGCTCCTGGTCGCCTGAGTGAAAGGCGCATGTTGCCATGTGGTCGCATCGGGGCGTAGCGTCCACATTATGGAATCGAACGTCGTCGTTCCGGGAGCGCAGGCGATCGCTCGCGCCGCGAAGCTCCTCCGACTCGTCACCGCCAGCGGGCACGAGGGCGCGTCACTGCAGGATCTCGCCCGCTCCGCTGACCTGTCCCGCTCGACCACCCATCGACTCCTGTCCGCGCTCCGGGCGGAAGGGCTGGTCGACCGCGAAGAGTCCAGCACGCGCTGGATGCCCGGGCCGGAGCTCTTCCTCATGGGATCCGTGGCTGCCGCGCGCTACGATGTGACCGCACTCGCCAGGGACATCGTCCGTTCCCTCGCGGTGAGGACTGAGGAGAGCGCCTTCCTCTCGGTGCGCAGGGCCGACGAGACGGTCTGCCTGCTCCGCGAGGAAGGGTCATTTCCGATCCGGTCCTTCGTGCTGAGCGAGGGAGTCCGGTTCCCGCTCGGAGTGGCAAGCGCTGGCCTCGCCATCCTGGCCTTCCTGCCTGACCACGATGTGGACGCCTATCTCGACCGTCATCCCGAGCTGGAGAGCACCTGGGGTCGCCAGCACAGCACCCGACCTCTGAGAACTCGCCTGAGCGAGACCAAGGAGCGGGGCTACGCGGTGAATCCAGGACTCATCGTCGAAGGCAGTTGGGGACTCGGCGCGGCCGTGTTCGATCGCTCCGGACGACCGGAATGGGCTCTGAGTCTGACCGGTGTCGGATTCCGCTTCGGCCCCGATCGCATCGGCGACCTCGGCAGGACACTCCTCGCCCACGCGCACCAGCTCTCAGCGCGGATCGCCGGCGCCCGACGCTGACTCGGAATCATTACATACCTTCTGTTATATACTTGTTGGTATGAATCGTCAGGATGTCATCCCCTCGCTCGTGCTCTCCGGGTATGCGCTCGGCCGGATCGCCGCACAGGACGCCGGCAATGACGCACCTGCCGCGCAGTGGCGGGTGCTGAGTCTGCTCGAGCAGTCCGGGCCGAGACGGGTCGGAGAGCTAGCGGCAGCCGCACGCACGACCCAGCCCGGGATGACCCGGCTCATCGGGAATCTCGAGCGCGAGGGATTGGTCCTCCGGTCCCCCGTCGCCGAGGACTCCCGCGCGACAGCCGTCGCCATCACTGCGGCCGGCTCCCGCGCACTGCAGGCGTGGCGCGAGGAGTTCCGAGACACGCTCGCTCCGCGCTTCGCCGACCTCGATGCCGACGAGTGGGGAATCCTGACACGCGCCGCCGAGATCCTCGCGGCACACACCATCACCGACTCGACAGGAGCAGCAGAGTGAACACCCCCGCCACCTCAGTGTGGAAGCAACCGGCCCAGGTCTGGGCCGTCGCCTTCGCGTGCGTCGTCGCCTTCATGGGAATCGGCCTGGTCGACCCGATCCTCCCGGCGATCGCGGAGTCGCTCCAGGCGACCCCGTTCCAGACCGAGCTCCTGTTCACGAGCTACCTCGCGGTCACCGGACTCGCGATGCTCGTCACCAGCTGGATCTCGAGCCGCATCGGCGCCAAGAAGACCCTGCTGATCGGACTGGCCCTCATCGTCGTGTTCGCCCTCTTCTGCGCGCTCAGCGGCAGCGTCGACGCGGTCATCGGCTTCCGCGCGGGGTGGGGACTCGGCAATGCGCTCTTCATCTCGACCGCATTGGCGACGATCGTCGGTTCGGCCGCAGGGGGCAGCTCCGCGGCCATCATCCTGTATGAGGCGGCTCTCGGCCTCGGCATCGCGATCGGCCCGCTCCTCGGGGGCCTCCTGGGCGAACAGAGCTGGCGCGCACCGTTCTTCGGCGTCGTGGCGCTGATGGCCATCGCGTTCCTCGCCGTCCTCGTGCTGCTGCGCGGGCCGGGCGAGAAGCGCACCCCCGTGCCGTTCTCGGCGCCCTTCAAGGCCCTCGGCAACCCCGCGCTCGCGGTGCTGGCGACTGCGGCGTTCTTCTACAACATCGGGTTCTTCATCCTGCTCGCCTTCTCGCCGTTCCCACTGGGCTTCGGGGCGATGGGGATCGGCTTCACCTTCTTCGGCTGGGGCATCGCGCTCGCCGTGACGAGCGTGTGGGTCGCACCGCTGCTGATGCGAAGGATGTCACGCACGCGTGTCCTCCTCACGGTCCTCCCGCTTCTCGCGGTCGATCTGATCGTCGCCGGGCTCTTGGTCGAGTCGGCAGTCGCCCTCGTCGTCTGCATCGTGGTCGGCGGGCTGCTCCTCGGCGTGATGAACACCGTGCTCACGGAAGCGGTCATGGAGGCGACGGATCTGCCCCGCTCGGTGGCCTCGTCGGCGTACTCCTCGGTGCGGTTCCTCGGCGGAGCCATCGCTCCGCCGCTCGCGGCAGCTCTGTGGCACGCATTCGATGCGACGGTCCCCTACCTCGTGGCAGGCATCGCGGTGCTCGTCGCCGCTCTGACCGTCTTCCTCGGGCGCAGGATCCTCGCACACATCGACGACGAGCCGGATGACGCCGCCGTCGAAGACGCAGAGGCCATCCTGCTGGGCGACGCCGCCTGAGACTCGCGCCTGCTGCGTTCGATACCGTGGGGTCATGAACGACCTCCCCGAGCGCAGCAGGCTCGTCCAGCAGCACCTCATCGACGCGGGCGTCACGGCCGAGATACGCGTCCTGCCTGATTCCGCGCGGACCGCCCGCGAGGCTGCCGCCGCGATCGGATGCGATGTCTCAGCGATCGCGAACAGCCTCGTGTTCGTCGCCGACGAGACCCCCGTGCTGGTGATGACGAGCGGTGGACACCGGGTCGATCTCGAGGTCCTGGCACGCAGCATCGGCGCCACCACGATCGCGATGGCACCGGCATCCGTCGTCCGAGACGCCACCGGGCAGGCGATCGGCGGAGTCGCCCCGGTCGGGCATCCGACGCGACTGCGGACCTACATCGACGAGGATCTCCGCGAGCACCGAGAGCTCTGGGCAGCGGCCGGGCACCCCCACACGGTGATGCCGTTGACCTTCGACTCCCTTCGGCACCTCACCGACGGAGACGTCATCGCGGTCGGGTGACCGACCGCTACTTCACCGTGACCGTGATCTCGGCGGTCTGCTGATCGTCGACGTCCTCGGGCACTGTCCCGCGGAACTGGTACTCGAACTGGATCACCGTGGTGCCGTCGCCGACCGGCGCGAAACGATACGACACCTCACTGGGAGCGCCGGTCTCGCCGTCTTGGCCGAGATATCGGGTCCGCTCATCGCCGGGACCGAGCACGGCCGGGTCGGGCTCGCGAGTTATCACCCACGCGTCGCCGACCGACGGATTGATCTCGCCGAAATCGACGACGAGGGCTTCCTCAGGCGCGAGTGTGACAGACGAGGTCGTGTGGTCGACCGTCTTCTCGGCGGCTGAGCAACTCGTCAGTCCCCAGCCGAGAGATGTCGCGACAGTCACGACGGCACAGACCTTCACCAGTCTCCACATGGCCATCCCCCCTAGCGTTTGCATCACGCTAGCGCACCGGAAGCCTGATCCTCGGCATCTCCGTGGGTGCAGAAAAGCCCCGATGACTGGCGAGAGTCATCGAGGCTGATCCGTGCACCCCCTCGGACTTGAACCGAGAACCCACTGATTAAGAGTCAGTTGCTCTGCCGATTGAGCTAGAGGTGCGTGGCGCGGTATTCCCCGGCCGAGGAATTACATTACCAGCCGATCGCCGCCGGGCGAAATCGAGCCGGGTCCTCGGCGTTTGCCGCGCGTGTCGCATCATGTCAACCCCTCTCAGAGTCCCGTGTCCGGGCGGTTATCCTGGACTCGTGACCGCCTCCCCCCGCGTCGACGACCTCTCTCGCGACCTCGCACTCGCCCTCCGACTCGCCGACGCCGCCGACGCGCAGTCCCTCCCCCGGTTCGACAGCCCCGACCTGGAGGTCTCGACCAAGGCCGACCACTCGCATGTCACTGATGCCGACCTCGCGACCGAGCGGGCGATCCGCGAGATCCTCGCCACCGAACGACCGAGCGACGGCATCTTCGGCGAGGAGTTCGGCGCCGAGGGCAGCACCGACCGGCAGTGGATCATCGACCCGATCGACGGAACAGCGAACTTCCTCCGCGGAGTGCCGCTGTGGGGCACCATGATCGCCCTCGCGGTCGACGGAGTCCCCCAGGTGGGCGTCGTCAGCATGCCGGCCATCGGACGCCGCTGGTGGGCCGCCGCAGGCTCGGGAGCATGGACCGCGACGGAGAGCGGCCCCCGTCGTGTCAGAGCCTCCTCAGTGTCGTCTCTCGACGACGCCAGCGTCAGCTTCCAGAGCATCACCCAGTGGGCCGAGTCCGGGCACATCGATCAGCTGCTCGCGCTCGCCGACCGGGTCTGGCGTGATCGCGCCTACGGCGACATCTACGCCTACATGCTCCTCGCCGAGGGGCGAATCGACATGGTCGCGGAGTTCGGCGTCAAGGAATACGACGTCGCCGCTGCCGTGCCGATAGTGCGCGAGGCCGGCGGCCGGATGACCGGATTCGATGGCGCTGAGACGATCTCGGACCTGTCGGCACTGGCCACCAACGGCATCCTCCATGACGCCTTCCTCGATCTTCTGCACGACTGAACCCCGATGAAGGCTCGCCCGATGAACCGCTTCACCTCCGCCGCGCTGGGCGCTCTGCTGCTCACTCTCGCGCTCACCTCCTGCGCAGGCGCGCCCGACGGCTCAGCGTCCCCCACGCCGGACGCACCGCAGCCCTCTCCCGCAGCCACGTCTCAGCCCGCCAGCACTGCGCCTCCCACGCCCTCAGGGGAGCCCGCATGCGACACGATCGTGTCAGCCGGCACGGTGCAGGTCCTCACCGACGAGGGATGGTCGTTCGAGGAGAAGGAGTTCGTAGTGGGCGGCGTGACGCTGGCCGACGGCCTCCTCTGCTTCTGGGCCGACTACAGCGTCGCCTCCGACCATGGTCAGCTCTACGGCTGGTCGCCGATCAGCGCTGAGGATGCCACGAAGGCGCAGTCCGCGCTGTTGGCAGAAGGCTGGACCCGAGAAGACGGCCCTGACGGCATCTACATCACCGAGAACCCGCAGTTCGCGATGGGCACCGACGAAGACGGATACGGCATGACCTACCTGTTCGGCGATGGATGGGTGAAGTTCGCGGACACGCGCCAGGGCCTGATCCTGATCGAGTGGTCCGCCTGATCGGACCCCGACCGGCCGCGCGGCGCGCTCACTGCGCCGGTGCGTCGATCACCTCGTCAACCAGGAGAATGCCGCCGGTGGAGTTCACCGACTGCATGAGGTCGTCGATCCACCGCGGGTTCAGCTGAGGCTGCTCCGGCTCGTCGAAGGTGAAGCGAAGCGGGATGGACGGATGGATCCAGATGGTGGACCGCCCGCCCGGCTCCCCTTCGGGGTGACGCCACGACAGAGTGAAACTCTCCTGTCGGCGGAGTTTCGTCGCGATGACGATCTTCAGATGCGCGAGTGCCCGGTCCTCGATGTGGATCGGAACGTCCGACGCGCCATAGAACAGCGTTGCCATGCCAACCAGAATACTGATTCAGGCGGCGTTCGACGTGCACGCGACGCCGCCCCGGGGCACGGGACTTGCGCGGTGTATCGTCGCTCGCATGGACTCCGAGCTCGCTGACATCGCGGTGACGCTCTACACCGGATCGCCGGCGGATTTCGTGGCCGCACGCGACAGGAGAGCGGATGACGTCGAAGACGCCGATCTCGCGGCTCGGATCCGTGCTCTGAAGAAGCCGTCGGTCGCAGCCTGGGTGGTGAACGTCTTCGCCCACGAGCGCAGCTCCCAGCTCGGAGAGGCCCTGCAGCTCGCGGAGGAGCTGCGCGAAGCGCAGGAAGATCTGGATGCTCGGGCTCTCGCGCAGCTCGGCCGAGATCGACGTGCACTCACGAGCAGACTCGCCGCCGACGCCGCCGGACTCGCCGAAGCCCGGGGACAGCGCATCACTGCGTCGACGCGCGAGGCGGTTCAACAGACGATCAGCGCCGCCTTCTTCGATCCGACCGCCGCCGCGGCCGTCGCCTCCGCCAGGCTCGTCCGGGAGCTGGAACCCGCTGGCACGTTCGCAGACATCGTCGACAGCATCGTCGGTGGAGGGGCACCGGGCACGCCCTCGGTCGCCGCCAAGCCTCTCGACGAGGTCAAGGCTCGCAGAGAGCGGCGGGACGCGGAAAGGGCGTTCAGAGAAGCGGAGAAGACGCACCACGACGCGGCGCGCGAAGCGGCGGCAGCCGATCGAGCGCTCCGCGATGCTGTGGTGAAGATCGAGGACCTCACACGCCGCGAGCAGGATCTCGAAGCCGATCTGGCGAAAGTGCGCCGCGAAGCAGAGCGTGTGCGGGGGGACGCCGAGAAGGCGGAGACCGAGCAAGAGGTTCGCACACAGCGCGTGCGCGAGTCGGAACAAGATCTCCGCACCGCACAGAAAGCCCTCGACCGACTCACCGGCCGCTGATCACCGGCGGCGAAGACGGGTCGGCTGGAACACGCGCACCCGAACGCGCTCGTCAGCGTACCGGTATTCTGTGTGTATCCTGAGCGCGGGACTCCACGGCGGAGCCCGTTTCACAGGGAGCGGCATGCGCAATCGGATCCTGGGTGCCTCTCTCGTGGCGGTCGCTGTCGTCGTCGTATGGCTCACTCCTTCGACGGCTCTGGCAGCGCCTCCGACCTCGGAGGAACGGATACTCGTCGCCACGCTCCTGGATCAGTTGCGCGTCGAAGCGCCTGCCACCGTGAAGTACGACCGCGACCTGTTCTTCGAAGGGGCGGACCTCGACCGGGATGGATGCCGCACCCGCCAGGAGGTGCTCCTCGAGGAGACGGACGTGCCCGCGACCGTCACCGGCGTCTGCACCGTCTCCGCGGGTCAGTGGTTGTCCTACTACGACAACGTCACGCATGTCGACCCCGCCGCAGTGGAGATGGATCACCTCGTCGCGCTCAGGGAGGCATGGGTATCCGGCGCATGGTCGTGGACCGACGCACAGCGAAGGGCGTACTCCAACGACGTCGACGACTACCGCACTCTGACCATGGTCACCGCGGCCGTCAACACGGCGAAGGCCGACAAGGATCCCGCCTCGTGGTTGCCGTCCTACCGTCACGTTCGGTGCACCTACGTCGCCGAATGGGTCGCGGTGAAATGGCGTTGGAACCTGTCCGTCGACCCTGCCGAGAAGAACGCCATCCAGACGCTCCTCAAAGAATGCGGCGCTCAACCCGACGCCTGGCTCCCCGCGATGCCGTCTGTCGGGCAGCCATCCGCACCGCCGCTGCCAGAGCCCGTCGCCGTGCACCGATTCTGGAGCCCCGTCTACCAGGGGCACTTCTTCACCGCAGACCCGGCGGAGCGCGATCAGATCATCGCACGCTGGCCCGACGTGTGGACCTATGAAGGACAGCGTTACACCGCGTTCACGACCCAGGTCGCAGGCACCATCCCGCTCTACAGATTCTGGAGCAGCACGTACTCGGGGCATTTCTACACCGCAGACCCGGCCGAGCGTGCTGCGGTCTCCGCCAGGTGGCCGAACATCTGGAAGGACGAAGGGGTCGCCTATTACGTGTACCCGGTGGACTCCCCGCAGGCCGACACCGTTCCGGTGGCTCGATTCTGGTCGAACTCCGCCGCCCATCACTTCTACACGGCGGACGCGGCCGAACGGGATGCAGTCCTCGCCAGGTGGTCCAGCGTGTGGTGGCACGAAGGCGACAGCTTCCGCGTGCCCGCCGCGGGTGTACCCGGCCCTTAGCGACCCGGGCGACCGGGCGACCCCGGTGACACACTGCCAGCGCCGTCGTCGCCGCTGGAGCCGCCGCACTCACGACAGAGCAGAAAGGCCCGCCTCCCCAGTGATCACCAGGGAGGCGGGCCTTCTTGCTTGTGACAGCGACGTGGTGGAGCTGGGGGGAATCGAACCCCCGTCCAACGCTGAGTCTCCACGCCTTCTCCGGGCGCAGTCTGTGAAGCCGTTCTGCTCGGCTCCGACCTTTGTCACAGACACCTAAGTCGACGAGCCCAGCCTGGGAAGAGTCCCACGTGACGTCCAGACGCCATCACGCAGCAAGATTCCTAAATGACGCCAGGATCCGTATCGGAATCACATACGGCCTGACGGACTATCGGGCTCGCTTATGCAGCGAGGGCGAAGTCGTTGCGCTTGGTTTCGGCAACTATTTTTTTGCAGAGAGCGTTTACGAGATAACTCTGCATCCTCGGCCCGCTTCTCGTGGATTCACAGGCGCTGTCGAAACCGATCAGCCCCGTGGTCCTTCTCTCGAAGGAGCCGCTGTCACACTGTTGATTTTTCACCTCGGGAACCGGAGTCCCCGAGCCTCATAGACTACAACGTTCGAAGCGGCTGCGCCATTCCTCGCCTCATCAGCGCGCTGGCGTAGAGTCACGGCATGAGCGAAGTCACTGTCACCGTCCGCGGCGAACACGAGGCGCGGCTCGCGCCCGAACGCGCCACCATCCGTGTCACCGTCCGCGCAGAAGGCGCCGACCGCGCATCGGTGGTCGACCGCGTCATGCATCTCACCGAGCCGGTGCGCGAGAGCATCACCACGCGGCGGGACACGGGCATCGTCGTCGACTGGTCGAGCAAACGCCTCTCCGTTCGCGCCGAACGGCCCTGGAACAACGAGGGCAAGCGACTCGCGCCCGTGTACTACGCCAGTATCGATCTGACTGCGACCTTCGGCGAGGCATCCGAGCTCTCGCTCTGGGTCTCGGACGTATCGGCATGGGACGGAGTCGAGGTCGGCTGGGTCAACTGGCATCTCACCACCGAGACGAGTTCGCGGATAGAACGAGAGGTCGCGGCCGAGGCGGTCGGAGTGGCCGTCACCCGTGCACAGGCGTACGCGACAGCGCTCGGACTCGGCACCGTCGTCCCTGTCGAGATCGCCGATGTCGGACTGATCGCGCCCGCCCCCGTCCAGCCGTTCACCGGGACGGCGAAGATGCGTGGGGCCATGATGCAGGAGTCCGCAGACGCGGGTGGAGCGTCGATGGAGTACGAGCCCGACGAGATCGTCATCTCGACAACAGTCGAGGCGCGGTTCCTCGCGCGTTGAACCTCGCCCGTCAGGCGCGCACGGCGAAGGGCGCGAGATCGGCCGCGAGCCGCTCCGACACTCGCGCGTGCACGACGGTGCCCTGTTCGCTGTGCTCGACCGACAGCAGCATCCCCGTCTCATGGATCGCTGCGACCAGATCACCGCGGTCATAAGGAACCACCGCGTGCACCTCGACTGCGGGCTTCGGAAGCGCCTCCTCGATGGCCGCTCGAAGCGCCTCGATGCCCTCACCCGACCGCGACGAGACGAAGTGCGCTCTCGGCTCGAGGCCCTGCAGCACGAGGCGCTCGTCGTCGGCGATCAGATCCGCCTTGTTGAAGACGACAAGCTCCGGCATGTCGCGGACTCCGACGTCGCCCATCACGTCACGCACTGTCTGCAGCTGACCGGCGGGATCGGGGTGCGATCCGTCGACCACGTGCAGCACGACATCCGCATCGCCGACCTCTTCGAGCGTCGAACGGAACGCCTCCACGAGCTGGTGCGGAAGGTTGCGAACGAACCCGACGGTGTCGGTCAGCGTGTAGACCCGCCCGTCCGAGGTCTCCGACCGGCGTACGGTCGCATCCAGCGTCGCGAACAGGGCGTTCTCCACGAGGACCCCGGCGCTCGTCAGCGCGTTGAGCAGGCTCGACTTGCCGGCGTTGGTGTATCCGGCGATGGCGACAGATGGGATCGTGTTGCGCTTGCGCTCGGCACGCTTGGCTTCTCGGGCCGGACCGAAGTCGCGGATCTGACGCCGCAGAAGCGCCATCTTGGTGCGGATGCGGCGACGGTCGAGTTCGATCTTCGTCTCACCGGGGCCACGTGAGCCCATACCGGCACCGCCGGCTCCGACCTGGCCACCCGCCTGACGGCTCATCGAGTCGCCCCAGCCGCGCAGACGCGGCAGCAGGTACTCGAGCTGCGCCAGCTCGACCTGGGCCTTGCCCTCGCGACTCTTGGCGTGCTGACTGAAGATGTCGAGGATCACGGTGGTGCGATCGATGACCTTGACCTTGACGACGTCCTCGAGGGCGCGTCGCTGGCTGGGGGCGAGTTCGGTGTCTGCGATCACGGTGTCCGCACCGGTGGCTGCAACGATGCCCTTCAACTCCTGAGCCTTGCCGCGGCCGATGTAGGTCGCAGCGTCCGGATGCGGCCGTCGCTGGAGAACGCCGTCGAGCACGACCGCGCCTGCTGTCTCGGCGAGTGCCGCCAGCTCGCGGAGCGAGTTCTCTGCATCGTCCTGGGCACCCTGCGGATACACGCCGACCAACACCACGTTCTCGAGCCGGAGCTGACGGTACTCGACCTCTGTGACGTCTTCGAGTTCGGTGGAGAGACCGCCGACGCGCCGCAGCGCATGACGATCCTCGAGGTCCCACTGGTCGCCGTCCGAGGACGCGTGCGAGGCCGTCGAATGGTCCTGCAGCGCCTGTGCGGCGCCGAAGACACGTGCCTCCGTTCGCTTCTCCGCATTCGCGAGTACGCGATCGACTGCTTCGTCACCGGTGGAGTGTGTGCTGGTCTCCGTCATCCGTCCCTTATCTCTGGGTTTTGTTGCGAGCCTTAACCTTAGCCCGCACTGTCCGCTACGCTCACGGTATGGGGTCCGACCATTACTTCACCGCGGCCCCGGCAAGCCCCGAGAACCTGCGATCGATCCGTGTGACGCTCGCAGGCCGTGAGCTGGACGTCACCACCGCTGGTGGCGTCTTCAGCCCGGATCGGCTGGATGCCGGTACTGCCGTCCTTCTCGCAAACATGCCTCCCGTTCCGCCGGGAGGCAATCTTCTCGACCTCGGGAGCGGGTGGGGGCCCGTGACGTTGTCGATGGCCCTGGCCTCACCTCACGCGACCGTCTGGGCTGTCGACGTGAACGAGCGAGCCCTCGATCTCGTGCGGCGCAACGCCGCGGCTCATGGTCTCAAGAACATCAACGCATCTCTCCCCGAGGATGTTCCCGCCGATGTGACATTCCGTTCGATCCGGTCGAATCCTCCGATCAGAGTCGGCAAGAACGAACTTCACGGACTGCTCGAGAAGTGGATCCCTCGGCTGGACGAGCGCAGCGATGCGTGGCTCGTCGTGCAGCGCAACCTCGGCGCGGATTCGCTGCAGCGCTGGATCGGCGCGACGTTCCATCCCGGTTTCAGCGTCCACCGGACTGCGACCTCGAAGGGATACCGGATCCTCAAGGTGCGCAAGCACGGCACCCCGCCCACCGAGCCGATCACGCTCGTCTGAGGCGTCGCGTCGTCGGTGATCATCGACGCACGAGCTCGGGAAGATCGCGCATGTCCGTGAACACTGTGGCGCCTTCGCGTTCCAGCCACTCGGCCGGGGTCAGTCCACCGGCGTAGCCGAGAACCCGCATGCCCGCGGCCCGGGCTGCCTGCGCTCCGAATCGGCTGTCCTCGACCACCACGCAGCGTTCCGGGTCGACACCGAGACGCTCGGCCGCGTGCAGGAACAGGTCCGGAGCAGGCTTGCCGTTCGCGACGTCGTCGGCGCTGAAGATCCGTCCAGCGAATCGCGGAAGAAGGCCGGTCTGCGCCAGGTTCCTCCGGATCTTCGCATGAGATCCGCTCGATGCGACACATGTCGCCGTCGTGATCTCGTCGAGCGCTGCCTCTACCCCGGCCACCGCCGTCAACTCGCGTGCGAACGCGTCGAGGTACCACGACTGGTACGGCGCCTCCCAGTCGTCGGGAAGCGATCTCCCGAGATGCGCTTCGATCTCAGCACGGAAATACGCGGAGGAGCGTCCGACGAATCGGTGCAGGATCTCGTCGTGTGAGATCGCCCATCCGAGATCCGCGAGAACCCTGCGGTCCACCTCGATCGACACCTTCTCGCTGTCGACGAGGACACCGTCGCAGTCGAAGACGACCAGGTCGGGCCGGTCGGTCGCCTGCATCAGATCAGGTCGACCTCGCCGCTGAAGACGAGCTGGGCCGGTCCGGCGAGGGCGACGTGCTCACCGTCTTCGGCGGGGAACATGCGCACGCCGAGCGTGCCGCCCGGCACGTCCACGCGCCAATTGTCCGGCGCCTTCTCACCTGCCCAATAGCGCACAGCCAGAGCAGTGGCAGCGACACCCGTGCCACAGCTGAGGGTCTCCCCCACCCCGCGCTCTGAGACGCGCATGGAGACGTGTCCGATCCCGTCCCTCACGAGCGGCTCCCCCGGGACGACGAACTCCACGTTCGCACCTGCGGGCGGTGTCGGATCGAGGATGGGAGCGCGGTGGAGCTCGAGGGACGCCAGCTCTGCGTCGGAGGCGAGTGCGACCACGACATGCGGATTTCCGACGTCGATACCGAGGCCGGGCCTCGTGACGGGCAGCCCGTCGGCGGTGACGAGCGGGTCGTCGCCGGAGAGCTTCCACAGGCCGAGGTCCACCTGGTAACCCGTATCGCTGCGTGTGACGTCACGCACGCCGGCACGTGTCCCGATCGGGAGCGTGGAGCCGGGCTCGATCGTGGCGAGGCCGGAGCGCACGAGGTAGTGCGCGAAGACCCTGATGCCGTTGCCGCACATCTCGGCGAGGGAACCGTCTGCATTGCGGTAGTCCATGAACCACTCGGCAGCCGGCTCTTCCGCGAGTGCCGCCTTCCCGTCGGCGATCGCCGCCGAGCGAACGACGCGAAGGATGCCGTCGGCGCCGATGCCTCGGTGCCGATCGCAGAGTACGGAGACCTGCTCGGCGCTCAACTCGAGAACGCCGTCGGGGTCGGCGATGATGACGAAGTCGTTGCCGGTCCCGTGCCCTTTGGTGAATGCGACCATCCACCCAGTCTAGAGATCTCGGCTAGGCGTCGACGATCAGACGCCTTCCCGTGTTCGACACGGAGAAGCGCTCGTACCCGAGGTCATCGTAGAAGCCCAGCGCACCCTCGTTGCCTTCTCTGACCATGAGCTGCACCTTCGGACATCCCATATCGAGAAGCAGCCGTTCGGCCTCTCGGACGAGCGAGCGCGCGATCCCTTGACGGCGGTGCGACTTTGCGGTCGCCAGGTAGTAGAGCCATCCTCTGTGCCCGTCGTAACCAGCCATCACCGTGCCGATGATCCGCGGTGACGTCGGCCTCGCCTCGCCGTCCTCGACGACCAGGAACAGCTCGGGCTGCACGGTGAGCTTGCGCTCGATGTCGAGCCGGGGGTCGTTCCATGGCCGTGTGAGTCCCGCCTCGGTCCACAGAGCGACCACAGACTCAGTGTCGGACGGATCGAAGGCCCTCACCGCCCAGTTCTCCGTCGAGGGCACGGTAGTCGACGACTCAGCCACGACGCACGCGGTAGCGGCCGCACATGAAGTCACGGTTGCGGGCGACCTCGAGAAGCTCGAGATCCAGAGCCCTCGGCAGCAACGGCGCCCCTGAACCGAGTGTCACAGGCGCGTATTGCACCCACACCTCATCGAGAAGACCGGTGTCGGCGAACTGCCCGGCCAGATCACCACCGCCGACGACCCAGAGATCCTTTCCGCCTGCCGCGGCGACCATCTCGGAGTGAACCGCGGTCACATCGCCCTCGGCTATGCGAATGTTCGCGTCGGCCGGAAGCTCGAGTGGTCGGTGGGCGAAGACCCAGGTGGGCTGCTCATACCCCCACCGGCCCTCCTCATGGTTCATGACCCATTCGAAGGTCGATGCTCCCATCGCCAACGCACCGATCGTCTTCTCGAAGGACGCGTAGGACATGGGGCCGTCTTCGTCGATGTCCTGCTTCAGCAGCCAGTCGAGGGAGTGCTGGTCGGTCGCGATGAAGCCGTCGATGCTGCTCGCGGTGTAGAAGTGCGTTGCCATCTTCCAACCTTCTCATCGGGCACCGACATCAGCCACCGAGACCGGTGCGTCGGGCGCCTCAGGGCGCGACGAGCGACGCGACGTCTACGGGCGGTTCGTACCACGCGAGTCCGGGATACCGCTTGAACCAGGAGACCTGGCGGCGGGCGTAGCGCCGAGTGAGCGCCTGCGTCTCGGCGATGGCCTCGACCTGGGCGAGGCGGCCATCGATCTGCGCAAGAGCCTGGGTGTAGCCGATGGCGCGCTGCGCCGTCACGCCGTCTTCGAGCCCGTGCCCTCGGAGCTCTCGCGCTTCATCGACCAGTCCCGCCTTCCACATGCGTTCGACCCGGGCGTCCAGCCGCTCGACCAGCGCTGCACGTTCGACGTGCAGACCGATCAGACGCGTGCCGGACTGCCAGAGTGCAGGCTGTTCGGGCAGAGCGGCGCCGTGCGTGGCACTGCCCTGTTCGATCACCTCAAGAGCGCGGATCACTCGCCTGCCGTTCTTGGGATCGACGCGGGACGCCGTCGCGGGGTCGAGCGCACGCAGTCGCTCGAGCATTCCGTGCACGCCCTCACTGTCGAGCTCGCGCTCCAGCCGCTCACGGATCACCGGATCACGCGGCGGGAAGGCGAAGTCGAACACCACGCTGGAGACGTACAGACCCGACCCGCCTACGAGGATGGCATCGGCGCCACGCTGTTGGATGTCGGTGATCACGGAACGCGCCAGCGGCTGGTACCAGGCGACGGCGGCTTCTTCGTGCACCTCCCGGACGTCGAACAGGTGGTGCGGGATACCGCGGCGGTCAGCCGGCGCGAGTTTCGCTGTGCCGATGTCCATTCCGCGGTACAGCTGCATGGCATCGGCGTTCACGATCTCGGCGGCGTTGCCTCGACTGCGCAGCGCCTCTGCGAGATCGAGGGCGAGATCGCTCTTGCCCGTGCCCGTCGCACCCACGACCGCCCAGAGCCTCGGCCCCCTGTCCGCGCCCTTCGACGCCGGATCAGTCATGCCTCGAGCAGCGGTCACCTGCCGACGCGGAGCGTCGGAAGGCCGAGTGACACGGCGCGGGTGCCGTCGCCGGAGCTCGGTGCAGGCACGGCACACGACTCCGCCTGTCCGCGGTCCCAGGCATCCCCACCGCGTGTGCGGCGGATCCGCAGCGCGGAGCCCGTCGGGTCGTCTGCGAGCAGGTGGAACGGGGCCGCATGGGTGATCGTCACCGAGACCACGTCGCCGGGTCGCGGGACAGCGGATCCGGGGGTGACTTCGAAGTGCACGAGGCGGTTGTCCTCGGCGCGTCCGGTGAGTCTGTGGGTCTCGGCGTCCTTCTTGCCTTCACCCGTCGAGACGAGCACCTCGACCATGCGTCCGACCTGCTTCTGGTTCTCCTCGAGGCAGATGCGCTCTTGAAGCGCCATCAGCCGGTTGTAGCGTGCCTGCACGACCGCCTTCGGAACCTGGTCTTCCATGGTCGCAGCGGGTGTGCCCTCGCGGATCGAGTACTGGAACGTGAAGGCACTCGAGAACCGTGCCTGTTCGACAACCCGCATCGTGTCTTCGAAGTCCTCCTCGGTTTCACCGGGGAATCCGACGATGATGTCGGTGGTGATCGCAGCGTGCGGAATACGATCACGGACGCGATCCAGGATTCCGAGGAACTTCTCGCTGCGGTACGAACGGCGCATGGCCTTGAGGATGCGGTCGCTGCCCGACTGGAGCGGCATGTGAAGCTGCGGCATCACGTTGGGAGTCTCCGCCATCGCGTCGATCACGTCGTCGGTGAATGCGGCGGGGTGGGGACTCGTGAAGCGGATGCGCTCGAGCCCGTCGATCTCACCCGCAGCGCGAAGCAGCTTGCCGAAAGCCTGCCGATCGCCGAACTCCACCCCGTAGGAGTTGACGTTCTGTCCGAGCAGGGTGACCTCGATGGCGCCGTCGTCGACGAGCAGGCGGATCTCATTCAGGATGTCGCCCGGGCGGCGGTCCTTCTCCTTGCCACGAAGGCTTGGAACGATGCAGAAGGTGCAGGTGTTGTTGCATCCGACCGAGATCGAGACCCAACCACTGTGCGCAGAATCCCGTTTGGTCGGAAGCGTCGACGGGAACACCTCGAGCGACTCGAGGATCTCGAGCTCCGCGTCTCCGTTGTGGCGCGCGCGCTCGAGAAGTCCGGGAAGCGAACCCATGTTGTGTGTGCCGAAGACGACGTCGACCCAGGGCGCCTTATCGAGCACCGCCTGCTTATCCATCTGCGCCAGGCAACCGCCGACGGCGATCTGCATCCCGTCCTTGCGTCGCTTGACCGACGCGAGCTGGCCCAGTGTGCCGTAGAGCTTGCCTGCGGCATTGTCGCGCACCGCGCACGTGTTGATGATGACCACGTCGGCCTCGGCGCCATCAGTCGCGCGGACATATCCGGCGCTTTCGAGCGAACCCGAGAGTCGTTCCGAATCGTGGACGTTCATCTGGCAGCCGAAAGTGCGGACCTCGTACGAGCGCTGGCGCCCGTCGAGGTCGATTGCTGCTGACGACGACGCGATGATCGTCGGCTCACTGCGAGGCATAGTCATGATCTCCCCATTCTACGAGCCGATCCCAGACGTCGCCGCTGTGGCGAGAGCTCGAGGCCCTCGCCGTCGTCAGTCCGAGTCGACGAATCGCACGCCGGATGACGACGACCCGAAAGAGGCCTCAGCAAGAGCAGATTTCGCGGCCGTCATCGCGATGGCGCCGTTGTAGCCACGGCGAGACAACTGACCGACGAGGCGCCGCAACGCAGTGTCGCCGTCCAGCCGAGACATCGCTCGCGCCTTCGATCGCGCGTATTCGAGCGCGCGCTCGGCGTCATCGTCGGGAACGTCGTCGAGCGCCGCATCGATCACCTCGCGAGGGATGCCGCGTTGCGACAGTGCCCTCGACAGCGCTACCCGTCCCTGCCCCTTGCGCTCGATTCCGGACGTCACGAGTTGTCCCGCGAGAAGGGCGTCGTCGAGGTAGCCGCGCCGACAGAAATCGTCGATCACGTCGTCGATCGCCGCCGAATCGAGCCGTTCGGCGTTCTGTCCATAGCCCCTCAGAACCATCCGCGCCTCTGACAGGGAGAGCGATCGAGTCCGCAGCTTGCGGACGAGAAGCTCCTCAGCCTCGGCGCGCAGCTGCGCGGGGTCGACTCCCACGACGTCGTCTGATCCCGTGTCCTGGGCCTGCAATGCACGCAACCTCGGGGCAGACCGAGCTGCTGCGCCGCGGGCGGGATGACGCTCACTGGGGCCACGCGAATCGATGGGTGCGACCGGGTTCGAATCACGGGTCGATCCGTCGTCGTCTGTCGACTTCCACAGCCCGGCGTCGGCGGACGAACGAGTCGTCACGCCCTCGCCCTCCGGATCCCTGCGGGCCTGCTTCGCCCGCGTGTCATCACGACCGAAGAGAGGGATGATGGGGGCGAGCTGCTCGGGCCCGCCCCCGCCATCACTCACGGTTCGCTCCGGCTGCTTCACAACCGCGAACCATCATGGTCATGCCGGACGGCGCTCGGCGAGCTCGTCGGCAGGCGCCTCGGTGGCTCCCCCGATGCCGAGCTTCTGCTTGATCTGCGTCTCGATCGCAAGCGCGACGTCGGGATTCTTGAGCAGGAACGATCGAGCGTTCTCCTTGCCCTGACCGAGCTGGTCACCGTCGTAGGTGTACCACGAGCCGGACTTCTTCACGATGCCGTGCTCCACACCGAAGTCGATCAAGCTGCCCTCGCGCGAGATGCCGATGCCATACAGGATGTCGAACTCCGCCTGCTTGAAAGGCGGAGCCATCTTGTTCTTCACCACCTTGACCCTGGTGCGGTTTCCGACTGCGTCGGTGCCGTCCTTCAGCGTCTCGATGCGGCGGATGTCCATGCGGACCGACGCATAGAACTTCAGCGCCTTTCCACCTGCGGTCGTCTCGGGTGATCCGAAGAAGACGCCGATCTTCTCGCGCAGCTGGTTGATGAAGATCATCGTGGTGTTCGTCTGGTTGAGCCCACCGGTGAGCTTTCGCAGCGCCTGCGACATCAGTCGGGCCTGCAGACCCACGTGTGAGTCACCCATCTCGCCCTCGATCTCGGCCCGGGGCACGAGAGCCGCGACGGAGTCGATGACGATCAGGTCGATGGCGCCGGAGCGGACGAGCATGTCTGCGATCTCGAGAGCCTGCTCACCCGTATCGGGCTGCGAGACGAGAAGGGCGTCGATGTCGACACCGAGCTTCGCGGCGTAGTCGGGGTCGAGCGCATGCTCGGCGTCGATGAAGGCCGCGATCCCACCAGCGCGCTGTGCATTCGCGATCGCGTGCAGCGTGAGCGTCGTCTTACCCGAGGATTCGGGGCCGTAGATCTCGACGATTCGTCCACGAGGGAGCCCTCCGACGCCGAGGGCGACATCGAGAGCGATGGAACCGGTCGGGATGACGGCGACGGGTGCGCGCTCGTCGCTGCCCAGTCTCATGACCGAGCCTTTTCCGAACTGACGGTCGATCTGGGCGAGGGCTGTCTCGAGGGACTTCTCGCGGTCAGCGGGTGATGGCATGACGTGCTCCTTATGCTCGCGTGGTGCCGCCTGTAGGCTGTCGCGGTCCTCCCGGCTGGGCGGAACTCTCCGACAAGGCGTATGGCTCTTCGGCTTGCTTTTCACCGTACGAGGCACCTCGGACATTGCGTCGTCAGCTCCGCGAAACAGGGAGAACACCGTCTCTGAACCACTTGTGCAGAAGACTACGCCCGTTTCGAACACATATTCGACGACACGCCGCTACCGCGTGTCGTTAGTCGAACGCGTGTCGAACGCGTCAGGGCGTCATCGCTTGCGCGGTTCGAGGCGCCCGGCGCCGTGCCGGCGCTCCTGAGGCACATCGGTCTCGGCGCACAGCGCCAGCCAGATGTCACGCGGTGGTACGCCGGCATCCAATGCCTGGTCGGCAGTACGGCCGGACAGCTGAGTCAGAATGAGGTCGCTGATGAGAGACGACCCTCGACCACCGAATTCCGCGTCGACTGCGCGGAGGAACTCACTGCGACGCATCAGAGGATGAAGAGGATCCGAAGCTCAGTGGAGCGAGAGCTCTGGCTCTACGGAAGCCACGAGGTCATCCGGAACGACATCAGGGAAGACCTGGATGCCCTCGAGCACGGAGATGCGGTCTCCCACCTCTCGCATGATGATCGAGATGGGAACATCCAGAGCATCGGCCACCGAGGCGAGAATCTCGCTCGACGCCTCCTTCTGGCCCCGCTCGACCTCGCTGAGATAGCCGAGTGCCACAGATGCCTTGCTCGCAACCTGCCGGAGCGTACGCCCCTTCTGCAGGCGGAAGTCCCTCAGCACATCGCCGATTTCTTGTCGTACAAGAATCATCGGAACCTCCTCCCAGATCGCCTTCTCGAGGTCTCCCTCAAGGAGACCGCCAGTCTAGTCCTACCGACCTTCACAAAATCTACCTTCGCACGCTGTGCTTTCGGTGTGAGCACATAGGGGATAACGGAACGTCCGCATCAGCTATTCCCGGAGGATCCGCGCGAGCATCGCCACGGCCGCGTCGACCGCTTGAGCCCGGACCTGCGCGCGATCGCCGTCGAACCTGAATGACTCGCTCACAGAGGAATCCGGCGTCACGACGGCGATGTGCACTGTTCCGACGGGCTGACCGTCCGGTGACTCCGGTCCAGCGATCCCCGTTGTCGAGACGCCGACGTCGGCGGGAGTTCCCGAGACCTCCAGGGCGCGGCACACCCCCGCTGCCATCTGCAGCGCGACGCCGGGATGCACCGGTCCATGCGCGTCGAGCAGTCCGTCGTCGACGCCCAGCAGTGTGTGCTTCACCGGGGTGGCGTAGGCGACGATCGCTCCCCGCAACACCGCCGATGCACCTGGCACCGAGACGAACTCTGCAGCGAGAGCGCCGCCCGTCAGCGACTCCGCGATACCGAGGGTCCAGCCACGATCTACCAGCGCGGCGAGCACCTCCGACGCAGACGTCACGACGGCTTCCGTGACCCTCGCACCTGAGCCACGATGTAGTCGATGCCGCTCGCCACCGTGAGGATCAGCGCCAGGATCATCAGGATGGCGGTCCCGACCACCCACAGCTGGGCCCCGATCACCACGTGCAGCGGGAGCAGCGCCCAGGAGAGCGCCACGGCCTGGACCGCAGTCTTGATCTTGCCCATCCACGCGGCAGCCACGACGTGCTCCTTCGCGACCATGAGGCGGTGGATCGTGATGCCCCACTCGCGGATCAGGATCACGATCACGACCCACCAGTTGAGCTCACCGAGCACGGCCAGGCCGATGAAGCCCGCCCCGGTGAGCAGCTTGTCGGCGATCGGGTCCCACAGCTTGCCGAAGTCCGAGACGATGTTGTGGCGACGTGCGAGGTAGCCGTCGACCCAGTCGGTGGAGATGCCCACGACGAAGAGGATCGCCGCAACCCATCGGATGACGATGTCGTCGAGCCCGTACGTTCCGCCCATCAGGAGCAGGATGAAGAAGATCACCGCGAGCGGGATGCGCGCGATGGTTATCGCGTTGGGAAGCTGCCGTGGAATACTCATCAGTCTCTTCCTGTCAGTCCCCAGGCGTCTTCGTCGCCGTCGTCTTCAGCCTCGACCACCGGCAGCCCCTGGAACTGGGCCTCGATCGGGTCGTGCGGCGCTCCGGCCGCGGTCGCGGCGGCGGGAGCGGCGGGCTTCGGCGGAGCATCGTCACCTCGCAGCTTCGCCATGACCTGGGGCAGTTGCTCGGCCGTCGCCAGCACGTCACGTGCCTTGGACCCTTCGGACGGGCCGACGATCTCTCGCGACTCGAGGAGGTCCATCAGGCGACCTGCCTTGGCGAAGCCGACACGCAACTTTCGCTGCAGCATCGACGTCGAGCCGAACTGCGAAGACACGATGAGTTCGGCTGCCGCGAGAAGGAGTTCGAGGTCGTCCCCGATGTCCTCGTCGACCTCCTTCTTCTTCGTCGGCTCCAGCGCTTCCTGCACATCCGCGCGGTAGTCGGGACGGGCCTGACGCGTGACGTGCTTGACGACCGCGTCGATCTCCTTCTCATCGACCCACGCACCCTGCAGACGGAACGGCTTGGATGATCCCATCGGCGAGAACAGGGCGTCACCTTGGCCGATCAGCTTGTCAGCACCGGGGCTGTCGAGGATCACGCGGCTGTCCGTGACGCTCGTCACGGCGAAAGCGAGGCGCGACGGCACGTTGGCCTTGATCAGACCGGTGACGACGTCGACGCTCGGTCGCTGCGTCGCGAGCACCAGGTGGATGCCGGACGCGCGCGCCAGCTGGGTGATGCGGACGATCGAGTCCTCGACATCTCGCGGCGCGACCATCATCAGGTCTGCGAGCTCATCGACCACCACGAGGAGATACGGGTAGGGCTTGAGGACACGTTCACTTCCGACCGGGAGCTCGACCTCTCCGGCGCGCACCGCCCGATTGAAATCGTCGATGTGGCGGAATCCGAACGACGCGAGGTCGTCGTACCGCATGTCCATCTCCTTCACGACCCACTGGAGAGCCTCGGCGGCCTTCTTCGGGTTCGTGATGATCGGTGTGATCAGGTGCGGCACTCCCGCATAGCTGGTCAGCTCGACGCGCTTCGGGTCGATCAGGACCATCCGCACGTCGGTGGGCCGAGCGCGCATGAGAAGGCTCGTGATCATCGAGTTCACGAAGCTGGACTTACCCGACCCTGTGGAACCGGCGACCAGGAGGTGCGGCATCTTCGCGAGGTTCGCGATGACGATGTTGCCGCCGACGTCCTTTCCGACGCCGATCGTCATCGGATGAGTGCTCTTGTGCGCTGCCGGAGACCGGAGCACATCCCCGAGCGCGACCATCTCCTTATCGGCGTTCGGGATCTCGATGCCGATCGCGCTCTTGCCCGGGATCGGCGACAGGATCCGCACGTCGTTGGATGCGACCGCGTAGGCGAAGTTGTTGCTCAGCTGAAGGATCTTCTCGACCTTGACACCATGGCCGACCTCCACCTCGTACTGGGTGACCGTCGGACCACGCGAGAATCCGGTGACCTTCGCATCGACCTTGAACTGCGTCAGCACGCTCGTGATCTGCTCGATCACCTTGTCGGTCGCTTCGGACCGCATGACCGGGGGTGGGCCTTCGACCAGGAGTCCCGGCGAGGGAAGCACGTAGGGAGTCACGGGCGCCTGCGGGCCCCGCTCCCCCGGCCCTGCGGTTCCGAAGCCGTCGAGTCCCGGCAGCTCGGGCATCTCGCCTGTGTCGGACTCGTCATCGAGAAGTGCGGTGGTCTGCTGCCCGGCCAACGACTCGGTCACCGAGCGCACGTCTGACAGCACCTCAGTCGCGGCATCCGAGGGGTTCTCCACGACGACGGCCTGGTCGTATGCAGGAGTCGGCTCCGAGGTGGTGAGCAGAGCGGTGATGTCGTCGGATCCGAGAGTCCCCTCGTCGGGATCCTCCTCGCGACCGGTCTTGTTGCGTCGCCACCACGGCAGGACATCCGGATCGTCGACCTTGTCTGCCTCATCGACCGCGGCGGCGTCCTTGGCCGGCTTCTCGGTGCGCTCGGCGTCGAACATCCACGCATACAGATCTCCGAGGCGCTGACCGATGCGGTTCGGCGGGGTCTTGGTCAGGATCAGGACGCTGAGAACGGCGAGGACCGACAGCACGACGTACGCACCGACCGCGGTGAGGTAGGAGAGCGGCTCGCCGAGCATCCAGCCGAACAGTCCGCCCGCCTCGCTGAGCGCGGGCATGCCGTCCTTGGGCTGTGGCCGCACGAGCAGCCCCGCAGAATCGGCACGGCCGGCAGCCGTGTGGCAGAAGCCCGCGAGCGCGAGGATGAAGAGTCCGAACCCGATGCCGATCCGCCCGTTGTCATGCACGGACGACGGGTGACGGAACAGCCAGCCGGCGAGCAGCAGGAGCAGGACCGGCATGACGAAGGCCACGCGTCCGACCAGAAGCCCCACCGAGTAGGCGCTGATGTTGGCAGCGACCTCGTTGCCGATGAAGAACCACTCGTTGACCGCTCCGGCGATCGCCAACAGCACGAGCAGGAGGGGGAAGCCGTCGCGCCGATCGTCCTTCTCGAGGGTCTCGGGACCGAATGCTCGGAACAGTCCGCCGACACCATGGGCGAGGCCGTTCCAGGCCCGCACCGCCACAGGCGGCTTGTCGATCTCGTCGATGTACTTCTTGGGCGCTGCCTGAGCCTTCGGAGCAGCCTGCCTCTTCGGGCGAGGCGTGGCGCTCTCGGACGCGCGCGCTGACTTCGTGGTACTCCTGGCCATGATCTCACGTTACGTCGAGAGGCCGACAATCCCCGTAATGACGCGGCATTCCGGTGTCATCCGCCCGCGTAGCAGCCGTGGGTCAGGACCCGCGATGCACCATCGTGTCGCGCACGCTTCCTTCGTCCGTGACCACGAACCCCTCCGATCGATACAGCGTTCGAGCGAAGTTGTCCCGTTCCACACTGAGACTGAGCCGAGGGTGCCCCTGCTCGCCGGCGTGCAGCACGAGGCGCCGGAGCAGAGTCCGCCCGACTCCGTGCGCACGCCAGATCGGCTGCACGCCGATGATGAGCTCCGGTACCGCAGTTCCGACGAATCCGAAACCCGCGTCGTCGGGCGCGAGCATTCGGTACCACGCTGCGCCGATCGGCCGCCCGTCCGCGTCTATGGCGAGGAAGCCCGCATCCGCCGGTCGCATCCATCCGGAGACGTAGCGTCGATGCTCGACCGCGGTGAGGATCTCGTGGCGTGGTCGCGCCCCGCCCGAGCGCCAATTCGCCGCCTCGACGACCATGTCGCCGAGGAAGCTCCCGTCCGCCTGTTCGGCGGGTCGGATCGAGAAGTCGTCCGGCATGAGGAGAGCGTATGCCGCTCGCGTTACAGCCGAGTGTCGGTCGACTGTGAACCCGCGAGCGGCGCGGCTGCGATCACGCCTCGATGACGAGCGGAACGATCATCGGGCGCCGACGGAGCTTCTGATTGACCCAGCGCCCGATCGTGCGGCGGATCACCTGTGAGAGCGCATGGGTGTCGCGCACGCCGTTGCCGGAGGCTTCCTTCAGCGCGGCGATGATCTTCGGTGTGACGTCGTCGAAGACGGAGTCGTCTTCAGCGATGCCGCGAGCGTGGATCTCCGGCCCAGAGATGATGCGCCCCGTTGCAGCATCGACCACGACGATCACGGAGACGAAGCCCTCCTCAGCCAGAATCCGGCGGTCCTTGAGATCGGCGTCGGTGATCGCGCCGACAGTCGACCCGTCGACGTAGACGAATCCGAGGTCGAGCTGGCCGACCACGCGTGCATCGCCGTCCTTCAGGTCGATGACGGTGCCGTTCGACGCGATGATCGTGCGTTCGGCGGCGACTCCCGTGTCCTGAGCCAGCTTGGCGTTGGCGATCAGATGACGGTACTCGCCGTGGACGGGAAGGACATTCTTGGGCTTGAGGATGTTGTAGCAGTAGATCAGCTCGCCGGCCGCGGCGTGCCCCGAGACATGCACCTTGGCGTTCGCCTTGTGCACGACGTTCGCGCCGAGCTTCGTGAGTCCGTCGATCACACGGTAGACGGCATTCTCGTTTCCGGGGATCAGGCTCGACGCGAGGATCACGGTGTCACCTTCACCCGGCTCGATCGCGTGGTCGAGGTTCGCCATCCGACTGAGCACGGCCATCGGTTCACCCTGAGAGCCGGTCGACATGTAGACGATCTTGTCGTCGGGAAGGTCTCGCGCCTTCTTGTAGTCGATCAGCAGACCGCTCGGGACCTTCAGGTAGCCCAGGTCTTCGGCGATCGTCATGTTGCGCAGCATGCTGCGCCCGAGCAGAGCCACCCGGCGGCCGTGCGCCGCTGCGGCGTCGAGGACCTGCTGCACTCGGTGCACATGGCTCGAGAAGCTCGCGACGATGACCCGTCGCGGCGCCTTGCCGATGACTTGATCGAGCACCGGGCCGATCGAGCGTTCGGTGGGGGTGAACCCCGGCACGTCGGCGTTGGTCGAGTCGACGAGGAAGAGATCGACCCCCTCCTCACCCAGGCGGGCGAAGGCACGAAGGTCGGTGATGCGCCCGTCGAGCGGGAGCTGATCCATCTTGAAGTCGCCGGTTGCGAGCACGAGGCCGGCGGGCGTGCGGATCGCGACCGCGAGGGCGTCGGGGATCGAGTGGTTCACCGCGATGAACTCGAGGTCGAAGGGCCCGACCTTCTCGCGCTGCCCCTCTTTCACAGTGAGCGTGTATGCCTTGATGCGGTGTTCCTTGAGCTTCGCCTCGACGAGTGCGAGCGTGAGGCCGGAACCGATCACCGGGATGTCGCTCTTCAGACGCAGAAGATACGGAACCGCGCCGATGTGGTCTTCGTGCCCGTGGGTGAGGACGACGCCGACGATGTCATCGAGTCGACCCTTGATCGGCTCGAAGTCCGGCAGGATCAGATCGACCCCCGGCTGGTGCTCCTCGGGGAAGAGCACTCCGCAGTCGACGATCAGGATCTTGCCGTCGAACTCGAAGATCGTCATGTTGCGACCGATCTCGCCGAGGCCGCCGAGCGGGGTGACCCGAAGCGTCCCCTCTTCGAGTGCTGCGGGGTCTGCGATCGGGATGGACATGCTGTCTCCTCAGTCGGACGCGCGACGCGTCCGTTCGTTCCTTGTGACGCGGCTCACCGCGTTCGGTCTCAGCGGGTTGTGCCGTGCACCTTCGGCAGGGCACCGCCCGCGGCCGCGTTGCGGTCGGGGCGGAAGTTGGAGAAGTCTGCGCCGGGGACGTCCCTGACGAGATCGAGCTCGTCCTCGATGAGAGCGGCCTCCCACTCTTCGGGTCCGACGAGCGGCAGACGCACGCGCGGGCTCGAGATGCGGCCGAGCCCGTGCAGGATGTACTTCGCCGCGACGGTGCCTGGCACGTGGGTCATGACGGCGCGCACCAGCGGTTCGAGCCGCTTGTGCTCAGCGGTCGCGGTCGCGAGATCGCCTCGGTTGACGGCGTCGATGATGGTGCGGTATGGCGCCGCAGCGACGTTCGCGGTCACACCGATCAAGCCGGTCGCGCCGATCGCGAGGTGCGGCAGCACGTTGGCGTCGTCTCCGGAGAAGTACATGAGGTCGGTCTGGTTCAACACGCGGCTCACCTCGGAGAAGTCTCCCTTGGCATCCTTCATGGCGAGGATGTTCGGGTGCTTCGCGAGCCGGAGGATGGTCTCGTACTTGATGGGGACGCCTGTGCGACCGGGGATGTCGTAGAGGATCACCGGGAGGTCGGTGGCATCGGCCACGAGACGGAAATGGGTCAGGATGCCGGCCTGCGTCGGCTTGTTGTAATACGGCGTGACGATCATGATCCCGTCTGCGCCGGCCTTCTCGCTGGCCTTGTACAGCTCGATCGCGTGCGCGGTCTCGTTGGACCCGCCGCCTGTGATGATCTTGGCGCGGCCAGCGGAGACCGACTTCCCGACCTCGACGAGCTTGAGCTTCTCGGGGTCCGTCAGGGTCGAGGTCTCGCCGGTCGTTCCCGTCACGACGATCCCGTCAGCACCAGCGGTGATGACGTCATCGATGTGCTTCTCGACGGCGGGCCAATCGACTTCACCGTCGGCCGTCATCGGAGTGACGAGCGCGACGAGAACCTGTCCGAAGGGGTTGCCCGAGTGCGTCATGCCCCCAGCGTATCGGTTAGCGTGCCGCTCACCCAGACGGGGCGAGGCGGATGACATCTCCGCGCGCGATCGCGATCTTCTCACGGAGCACCAGACCGGACAGCTCTCCCACCATCGCCTCGTCCACGTGCTTCCGGAACATCTCGATGCCGGTGATCCGCGTCCGGGCCTGCAGAGCTCCGTCGCGCAGCACCACGATGTCGTCATCGACCCGCAGCGTGCCCGACGTGACCTTTCCCGTCGCCACCGTTCCGCGCCCGGTGATGGTGAAGACGTCCTCGACCAGGAACGTGGTCGAACTCGAGGGCACCGACAGCGAAGCCGACCCCGGAACGCGAATACTGACGCCCATCGCCGTCTCCTCGGCAACGCCGGAGGTCATCGCAGCGAGTCGCGCTGCTTCGGCCTCGTTGTACCGGCGCAGCAGCTCGTTGGCATCCTCAGAGTCGCGCTTCCTCCCGAACAGCCATCCCATGCAGTCGATACTAGGGATCCGCATAGGCTCGACTCCATGACATGGGTCACACGCGAGTCGTCGACGGTGTACGAGAACCGGTGGATCGAGGTGCGGGAGGACAAGGTCACCGGCCCCGGGGGCGACGGAATCTACGGCGTCGTGACCATGCGGCATCCGGCTGTCTTCGTCGTCGCGCTCGATGACGAAGACCGTGTCTGCCTCGTCTCGCTCGAGCGATACACGACAGGCGTCTCCATCGAGGTGCCTGCCGGAGGAAGCGACGGTGAGGATCCGCTCACAGCCGCGCAGCGCGAGCTGCTCGAGGAGACAGGGTTCGTCGCCGAGGACTGGACGTCCCTCGGAACCATGAACGCCCTGAACGGGATCGCCCACGCGCCAGAGCATGTGTTCCTCGCCCGCGTAATGACGCCGGCGGATGACTCGACGCACAGCCAGGCAGAGGAGGGCATCGACGCCGTCACCTGGGTTCCGTTCGCCGAGGTCCTCGACATGATCGCGGACGGCCGGATCACCGATGGAGAGACCGTGGCGGCGATCGCCTACGCCTGTATCCGCCTGGGCAGATTCCGCTGACGCAGGCGCACCTGCGCTCTCGTCAGACGCGGCCGCGCCGTGCGACGCCGGACGTCAGCGAACTCGGCAGGATGGAAGCCACGGCCACGATGGCCTTGTAGCGCAGGGACGGGATCGAGACGGCACGACCGCGAGCAGCGTCCCGCAGAGCCTCTCGGACCACGTTGCGCGCATCGAGCCACATGAATCCGGGAACACCCTCGTGCCCCGGTTCGAGCCCCATCCGCTCGTGGAAGGACGTGTGCGTGAACCCGGGGCACACTGCAGTCACCGTGACACGGTCCCGGGAGTACTCCGCATTCGCCCATCGGCTGAACCCGATCAGCCACCCCTTGCACGCCGAATACGTCGAGCGCGAGATGAAGCCGGCCACCGAGGCGACATTGATGATCCTGCCGCCGCGTCCGCGCATCGATCGGAGCGCAGCATGCATGAGACGCATCGACGCCTCGACGTGGACGCGCAGGTGGCGTACCTCGTCTTCGATGTCGTTGTCTGCGAACCGGAGCGGCAGACCGAATCCTGCGTTGTTGATGAGCAGATCCACAGGATCCGCGGTGTCGCGCAGACGCGCAGCCACGCGTTCGACTCCCTCGGACTCGGAGAGATCCGCAGGAATGACTTCGACCGCGACCCCGTACTCACCTCGAAGTTCGGCTGCCACGGCGTCGAGGGACTGCGCGGATCGCGCGACGAGGATCAGGTCGGTTCGTCGTCGGGCGAGCTGGCGCGCGAACTCGGCACCGAGTCCGGCGCTCGCACCGGTGATCAATGCGGTGGGCATCAGCGCTCGTAACCGAGGAAGCGGTATCGGACTCCGGAGCGTGACGTCTGCCACTCCCCCTCGTCGACGAGGCGCCACCCCGCCTTGGAAGGCGCGTAGGCGTCGCCGGCGACGTCGATGTCGAGCTCTGTGACCTCGAGGCGGTCCGCGTCCGTGATCACGAGGCGGAAGATCTCGGCTCCCCCGATGATCCAGACCCTGTCGTGGCCGCGTACGGCATCCGTCACGGCCGCCGCGCGACGAGCCCCGTCTGCGGTCCAGTCCTGCTGACGGGTGACGACGATGTTCTCGCGCCTCGGGAGCGGACGAAAACGCTCAGGAAGCGAATCCCACGTCTTACGTCCCATGATCACCGGAGCGCCGAGGGTGACCTCTTTGAAATGCGCCAGGTCTTCGGGGACGTTCCAGGGCATGCCGCCCTCTGCGCCGATGACGCCGCCATGCGCCTCCGCCCAGATGAGCCCCACCCAGGTCATACCGCGACCGCCGCCCGGATCGGAGCGTGGTGCTGATAGTCCTCGACGATGAAGTCCTCGTAGCCGTAATCGAGGATCGATTCGGGCTTCTGAGCGAACCGCAGCGTGGGGTACGGGAATGGGTCGCGAGTGAGCTGTTCCTTCACCTGCTCCAGGTGGTTGTCGTAGATGTGGCAGTCACCACCCGTCCAGACGAAGTCGCCGGGCTCGAGTCCGACCTGCTGCGCGACCATCAGCGTGAGCAGGGCGTAGGACGCGATGTTGAAAGGGACCCCGAGGAAGAGATCGGCGCTGCGCTGATAGAGCTGGCAGGAGAGCTTGCCGTCTGCGACGTAGAACTGGAAGAGGGCGTGGCAGGGCGCGAGCGCCATGTCGGGGATGTCCGCCGGGTTCCAGGCAGACACGATGAGGCGACGGGAGTCGGGTGTCTGACGGATCTGCTCGATCACCTGCGCGAGCTGATCGATGCTCTCGCCCTCGGGCGTCGGCCAGCTTCGCCATTGCACTCCGTAGACGGGGCCGAGATCTCCGGATGCGTCGGCCCACTCGTCCCAGATGGTGACGCCGTGGTCTTGCAACCACTTCACGTTCGAATCTCCCCTGAGGAACCACAGGAGTTCGTAGGCGATCGACTTGAAGTGCACGCGCTTCGTCGTGATCAGCGGGAACCCCTTCGAGAGGTCGAAGCGGATCTGCCTGCCGAAGACGCTGGTGGTCCCGGTGCCGGTTCGATCCGACTTGTGGGTGCCCGACTCCAGGACGTCTCGGAGAAGGTCTTCATACGGCGTCGGGACGGCTGCGCTCATGTGTGCCAGACTACCCGCCCCGAGGGCGGAGGAGTCGGATCGTCACGATGCGACACATCGGCCTCGACGCTTTCGGATCACCGTATTCTCGACCCATGTCGCCCGCGCTCGCCCTCGCTATCGCCGCAGCGCTGCTGGTGTTCGCCGTCGCCATCGGAATCGTGCTGCGTCTCCTGGACGGAAGACGTCGCCGGGGCGGCCACTTGAGATTCGACCCGGCCGACGCCGGCGACCTGGAGCTGGGCGACCGCGCGACCTTCGTGCAGTTCAGCACCGAGATGTGCACTCGCTGTCCTCAGGTGCGGCGGATGCTGAGGGGCTACGCCGCCGAGTCGGTCGGCCTGCACCACGTGGAGGTCGACCTGACTCATCGGCCGGACCTGTCAGCCCGCTACCGCGTGCTGCAGACACCGACGACCTTCATCGTCGACGGCTCCGGCGCAGTCCGCGCCCGATTCCACGGCGTGCCCCATCGCCATGCACTCGACGAAGCACTGGCCGCCGTATGAGACGGAAAAGGATGGAACACAGATGACCGCACCCGCAGGCGTCGACCCCAGGGGGCCGCGATTCGCAGCGACGATCACGGCGGTGCTGCTGCTCGTCGCGACGTTCCTCGGGCTGGTCGGCATCTCGACCGCCAGGACGTTCGGCTGGTTCGCCTACCAGCCGCTGGCTTCGGCCGGCCTGGGTTCGGACACATGGGCTGTCAGCTCCGCGACGCTCGCGCAGCGGGCGCTGGACCCGGGGTTCCTCCTCACCGTGGTGATCGCGCTCCTGTTCCTGTGGAGTGTGCTGTCGCCGAGGACCGCGCCCTGGGGTCTGCTGTTCCGCCGGTTCGTGCGCCCGAGACTGGCACCTCCGACCGAGCTCGAGGACCCGCGTCCTCCTCGCTTCGCTCAGGGCGTCGGTCTCTTCGTCGTGACAATCGGACTCGTGCTTCACCTCGCCGGGGTGCCCTGGGCGCTGCCCGTCGCGACGGCAGCGGCGTTCATCGCGGCCTTCCTCAACGCCGCGTTCTCGTTCTGCCTCGGGTGCCAGATCTATCTGCTGCTGCAGCGGGCAGGTGTCGTCGGCCGCGCCGCACGCGCAGCCTGAGGCCGCTGTTCCGCCCGGCGCACCCGGTCGATAGGCTGGCCGGACACGCGATCCGCATACCGAGCAGCGCGCGATACAACGGAGGAATCATGCCCGTCACCAGCGAAGCCACCACCACCTGGACCGGATCTCTCGCAGAGGGCTCGGGCACCGTCGCGTTCTCCTCGTCGAAGCTCGGCACCTTCCCGATCAACTGGAAGGCTCGCAGCGAGGGCAGCGACACGACGACCACGCCCGAGGAACTGATCGCCGCGGCTCACGCGTCGTGCTTCAGCATGGCCCTGTCGCACGCGCTCTCGGAGAACGGCACTCCGCCGGAGCGCGTCAACACGAGCGCATCGGTCACCTTCAAGCCCGGCGTCGGAATCAGCGGAAGCCACCTCAACGTCAACGCCGTCGTTCCCGGTCTCTCCCCCGACGACTTCCAGAGGATCGCCGCCGAGGCGAAGGTCGGCTGCCCGGTCTCCCAGGCTCTGGCCGGCATCGAGATCACGCTCGAGGCGACGCTCGCCTGAGTCCGGTCAGCCGCGAGCCACTCGAATCGCCTCACGGATGCTGGCGCGGGCGTCCTTCCGACGCCCCGCCGCATCCTGAACGACGCCCAGGCGGTACCGCGCACGCCAATCCGTCGGGTCGGCGTCGGAGATCTCCGCGTATCTCGCGATCAGCGGGTCGGCGTCGGCTCGGGCGATACGCCCGCTGGGCGTGAGCTCGGACTCCGCCTCGGGCATACCGCCCTCCGCGTCGAGTGCACGTCCCAGGCGATCGGCCGCGAATCCGAACTGCATCTCGCGGACGAGTGCCCACGCGCCGATCGGAGCGAGGACGATCAGGGCGACGCCCATGCCGATCGACACCGGCGTCCCGACGGCGAAGAACATCACGGCCAACCAGACGGCGACCGCGAGATAGACCAGCAGCGCCGCGGCCATGAGGCCGACGCCGATACGCGACATCACGAGCGGATGCCGATGTCGATCATGCTCTCCAGGCCGACGAAGACTCCATTCGCCTGGGCCGCGAACGGGACAGCCAGACGGATGCCCGGCGCGTAGGCGAGCGCAGGCTCGACCGTGTCGTGAGTGAACGTCAGTGATTCGCCCGGTCCCGAGAGGATGACCTCCTGCTTCGCGATGACGCCAGGACGCCGGAGCGAGTGGATCGGCACGCTGCCCACCTGCTGCCCTCTCGCACGCTGGTCGGCATGCGGAGCACTGACGGGGCCCTGCTCGGCTCGTGCGGCGGCGATGAGCTCGGCAGTGCGCACCGCGGTGCCACTCGGAGAGTCGACCTTCGCCTCGTGGTGCGCCTCGACGATCTCAGCCGATCCGAAGAAGGGCGCAGCTGCGGAGGCCAGCGCGGAGCCGAGTACGGAGCCCAGCGAGAAGTTCGGAATGAAGACCGCCCCCGTACCCGCGTTCTCGACCAGAGGACGCACCAGAGCGATGCGTTCCGTGGACCATCCGGAGGTCGCGACCAGGATGTTGATCTGACGTTCCACCGCAGCGCGCACGACGTCGACGCTCACCTGGGGCGTGGTGGCATCGATCACGAGATCCGCACCGTCGAGCTCCGCGAGATCACTTCGAGAGGTGAGCACGCGACTCACCTCGAAGCCCTCGAGCCCATCGATCACCGCACCGATGATCGATCCGAGCTTCCCGGTTCCGCCGACGAGTGCTACCTGCGTGGTCATGCGCTCAGTCTATTTCTCCACGGCACGCGGCCAGCCGCGGCGGGCCGGGGTATCGGGAATCAGACCGGCATCGCGTCGGGAATGCCCGTCCGCAGCTCGACAGGAAGATGCCCGGTGTCGTTGTGAGTGAGCAGCGTCCACGGACGCCCCTGCTTCTGCGCGATCACGGTCAGCCCGCAGTGCGCCTGATTCAAGGTCATCCATCGCCATTCCGGGGCGCCGAGGACCTCTCGCACGAACCAGGAGATCACGAAGTTGTGAGTGATGAGCACCTCGTGCACGTCGCCCGGCTTGCGCACCAGGAACTCGTTGACCGCGTCGAACATCTGGGCGCGGCCGGCGTCGAGCTCGGCCTCGGTGACCGATCCGAAGAACGGCTCGTAGGCGGCCGGGGTCTCGTCGGTCATCCCCGTGGGCACGCAGTCGAAGAGCAGCGCGGTGGGCTCAGGGTCTACCGACGGGAGCCGCTGAGCGATCGCCCGAGCCGTCTCGTTCGCCCGCAGGAGGGGTGAGTGCCAGACGGCATCGAGCGGGAGTCCTGAGAGCCTGTCGGCGATGAGCTCGGCCTGACGCTGGCCGCGTGGCGACAGGGGTCCGTCAGCGAGACCGTGTTCGGCGTCCTGATGTTCACCGTGTCTGACCAGATATATGTAATGCGTCACAAACTCGCTCGCTTCATCGACAGCGTCCGCCGGGATTCACTCCACCCTATGTCAGGTCTGTGACAGAGGCGTTACGACGCTCAGTTGCCGGCGCGTGTGAGTTCGGCGACCTGAGCGCGCGAGAGAGTGACGCCCGCGCCCTGCATCAGCTCGTCGACATGGTCGGTCGCGAACGTGTTCACGATCGGTGCCGCGATGGTGCGCTGCGCGAGCAGCCAGGCGATGGACACGGCAGCCACCGGCACCTCGAGCTCGGTCGCCACCTGGTCGAGGGCCCGCAGGATCTTCGTGCCGCGACGGTTGAGGTGGCCGCGCAGCTGTTCTCCGCGCACACCGCGCGAGGTCAGAGCCTTGCTGCGGTGCCTTCCGGAGAGGAAGCCGTGCTCGAGAGCGTGCGACGGCGTCACGGCGAGGTTCTGAGCGCCCGCGACGAGACGGAGATCGCCCTCGAAGGGCTGACGACGGACGAGGTTGTACGGCGAATCGATCACCTCGATGCGCGGGTAGCCCGCGGAGGCGAGGATTCGAGCCTCGACGAGCCGCTCCGGCGCGAAGCCGAATGCCCCGAGCGCGCCGATCTTCCCGGCGTCGACCATCCACTCGACGGTCGCGAGCGTGTCTTCGAGGTTCGTCGTGCGATCGAGAGTCGCGTCGAGATACAGCACGTCGATGCGGTCGACGCCGAGACGTACGAGCGAGCCCTCGACCGCGCGGACGAGGTTCACCGAGCCGAGGCCCGGGTTGTCGGCGTGGGCTCCGATCCGCACGCTCAACAGGGCACGATCGCGCCGCCCCCTGGACTGCAGCCACTGACCGATGATGTGCTCGCTGCGGCCGCCGGAGAATCCGTCAGCGGTGTGGATCGCGTTGCCGCCGAACTCCACGTAGCGGTCGAGGATCCCGTGGCTCGTCTCGAGATCGACGTTCCAGCCGAACTCGGCCGCGCCGAGCATCAGCGGAAAAGTATCGAGACCGGTCTCGCCGAGAGGTACGCGGATGCTCTCTCCTATGCCGGGGCCGACGATGGGTATGGGCGCGGACGGGTGCTCTGCCGTGCCCTGCTGCGCACGCTCAGCCGACGCTCCTGCGCCTACGCTGAACAACCGCATATCCTCACCCCCGTCGATCGGTGCGTACCGACCTGCGTCACTGCCTCGATTGCACCCCCCGGTGCGTACTTCGAGAGTAAGCGAGATCCGCGAACGCGCCGACCAATCCGGGGAACGGCGCGAGAACTTCCGATAACGGTTTGGTCACATCGGATACGACGAAGCCCGAGCCGTCCGTGAAGGACGACCCGGGCTCCGTGTGGAGACGGCGTCGATTACTCGGCGGCGGCCTCTTCAGCAGAAGCTGCGTCAGCTGCGGGAGCGTCGTCGAGCACGGGCTCGAGCGACAGCTTGCCGCGGTCATCGATCTTCGTGATCTTCACGAGGATCTTCTGACCGACCGACAGCACGTCGTCGACGTTCTCGACACGCTTGCCACCGGCGAGCTTGCGCACCTCGGTGACGTGCAGCAGGCCGTCCTTGCCAGGAAGCAGCGAGACGAACGCACCGAACGTCGCGATCTTGACGACGGTTCCGAGGAACTGCTCGCCCACCTCGGGGTTGGTCGGGTTGGCGATCGCGTTGACCTGGGCACGAGCGGCCTCGGCCGACGGGCCATCGGTGGCGCCGATGTAGACGGTGCCGTCCTCCTCGATGGAGATCTGAGCACCGGTCTCGTCCTGGATCGCGTTGATCGTCTTGCCCTTCGGGCCGATCAGCTCGCCGATCTTGTCGACCGGGATCTGCACGCTGATGACGCGAGGCGCGGTCGGCGCCATCTCGTCGGGCGCGTCGATCGCGGCGTTCAGGACGTTGAGGATCGTCAGACGAGCGTCGCGGGCCTGCGTGAGCGCACCGGCGAGGACCGAGGTCGGGATGCCGTCGAGCTTCGTGTCGAGCTGGATGGCGGTGATGAACTCACCGGTACCCGCGACCTTGAAGTCCATGTCGCCCAGAGCGTCTTCCGCGCCGAGGATGTCGGTCAGCGCCGCGTAGCGGGTCTCACCGTCGACCTCATCGGAGACGAGACCCATGGCGATGCCGGCGACGGCTGCGCGCAGCGGCACACCCGCGTTCAGCAGCGACAGGGTCGACGCGCAGACAGATCCCATCGACGTGGAGCCGTTGGAGCTCAGCGCCTCGGACACCTGACGGATCGCGTAGGGGAACTCCTCGCGGCTCGGCAGCACCGGCACGAGGGCGCGCTCGGCGAGGAAGCCGTGCCCGATCTCGCGACGCTTCGGCGAACCGACGCGGCCGGTCTCACCGGTCGAGTACGGCGGGAAGTTGTAGTGGTGCATGTAACGCTTGCTCGTGACGGGAGACAGCGAGTCGATCTGCTGCTCCATCTTGAGCATGTTCAGTGTGGTGACACCCAGGATCTGGGTCTCCCCGCGCTGGAAGATCGCAGAGCCATGCACGCGCGGGATGACCTGCACCTCAGCGTCGAGCGGACGGATGTCCGCGAGTCCACGACCGTCGATGCGAGCGCCCTCGGTGAGGATGCGACCACGGACGATCTTCTTAGTGACGGACTTGTACGCCGCGGAGAACTCGAGCGGAGCGGCGGCCGGGAGGTTGCCCGCCTCGGTCGCCTCGATGAGCTCGGCCCTGACGCGATCCTTGATCGCGTCGTCGGACGTCTGACGCTCGACCTTGTCGGCGATCTGGTAGACGCCGACGAGGTCGTCGTACGAGCGGCCGGCGACGAAATCGTAGACCTCCTGGCTGTACGCCGGGAAGACCGGGTAGACGCCCGGCTCCTTCGACGAGGTGGCTGCCAGCTCTGCCTGAGCCTTGACCAGCTGCGCGATGAACGGCTTCGAGGCCTCGAGTCCCTGCGCGACGATGGTCTCGTCGGGCTTCGTGGCTCCGGCCTTGATCAGGTTCCAGCTGCCCTCGGTCGCCTCAGCCTCGACCATCATGATCGCGACGTCTTCGGTGCCGTCGGCCTTGGTGACGACACGACCGGCGACGATCAGGTCGAACACGGCCTCGCTGACCTGCTCGGCGGTCGGGAACGCGACCCACTGGTCGGCGTGCTCGCCGTGGCCGGGGACGAACGCGAGGCGCACACCGGCGACCGGACCCGAGAAGGGCAGGCCGGAGATCTGCGTCGACGCGGAAGCGGCGTTGATGGCCAGAGCGTCGTAGAACTCGCCAGGAGCGATCGACATCACGGTGATGACGACCTGGACCTCGTTGCGCAGACCGTCGACGAACGACGGACGCAGCGGACGGTCGATCAGGCGGCAGACGAGGATCGCCTCGGTCGAGGGGCGGCCCTCACGACGGAAGAACGAGCCGGGGATCTTGCCTGCGGCGTACGAGCGCTCTTCGACATCGACCGTCAGCGGGAAGAAGTCGAAGCCCTCGCGAGGGTGCTTGCCGGCGCTGGTGGCCGAGAGGAGCATGGTCTCGCCGTCGAGGTACGCGGCGACTGCGCCCTGAGCCTGCTGCGCGAGGCGGCCGGTCTCGAAGCGGATGGTGCGGGTGCCGAAGCGGCCGTTGTCGAGAACGGCCTCGGTGGCGGTGATTTCAGGACCTTCCAAGAGGTCTCTCCTTCTTTGTTTAGACTCGCGAGTCCGTATGACGCGCGAGCGCATTCATGAAGGAGCGGATGCTGACGGATATGGGCGCGCGGGCATTCCCGCGAATCTCACCTGCGCTGGCCACCAGTAGAAAGCCACCCGACGTCGTGCCGAGGAACCCACCACAGGGGACCAGCTCTCCGCCGATCGCTCCATGAGTCGATATGAAATTGTCCGGTCGGCACACGCCGACCGCGTCCAGCCTATCAGCGCCGCATCGAAACTCCTCGGCATCGCAGCGCCGGGTCGTCGGACCGGCCTGCGGCGGCGCGCTCCGGGAGGACTCTGACGACCGCACGCACGCGCGCGGCGAGACTCCAGAGGTCAGCTGACGGCGACATTGCGCGGGGCGCTCGATCGCCCCAGGTAGACGTACCCGTCGTGCTTCGCGACGCGTCCGTCTCCCGCAGCGCGTCCGTGCAGCCGTCGCCATACCCACGGCAGCGCGTGTCGGCGCCACCAGAGCCCCGGCCCGATGGGCTCGTTCTCATGCAGAGCCGCGTCGAGGACTCCGAGGGCGTCAGCGTGCGGGACAGCGAGCACCTCCCCCGCCCGGTAGGCGAGGAATCTGTGGCCACGACTGCTGAGGTGCACGAGGTCCTCGCCCCAGTTCGGGCGATCGGGAAGCGACGGGTGCAGGTCCGTGTCGATCAGGATGGCGCCGGTGCGTGCCGCGATGCCCGTGAGGGCCGTGGCGAACGCCGCGAACCGCCGCGTGAACATCGCGGCCGCGCGCCGACGGGGAAGGAAGGGCGTGACGAGGAGGACATCCGCTCCGATGCTCCGGAGCTGCATGACCGCGCCTTCGAGCTCCGCGGCGAGCGCCGGCACGTCGGCGTTCGGTTTCACGAGGTCATTGGCGCCGATGAGGATCGACACGAGATCCGGTTCGAGTTCGAGAGCACGAGGAAGCTGCGTGACGCACAGGTCGCGCACGCGCTTCGACCTGATGGCCAGGTTCGCATAGTGGAGCCCGCCACGCGCGGCGAGCAGGAGCGCGAGTCGGTCGGCCCATCCGCGCAGGGCACCGTCCGGTGCCGGGTCACACAGCCCCTCGGTGAGGGAGTCCCCCAATGCCACGTAACGCTGCCAACGGCGGGAGTCGACCGGGATGCTGGGCTCGGGACGCGACAGGCGGCGCGCGCGCAGCCCGGCATCCACTGCCCGGAGCTCGCGTGCCTCGTCGAAGTGCCCCAGCAGCTGATCGCAGATGCTCGCCCAGCTGCGCCCCTGCACCGCTTCGCGTCCCGCGGCGCCGAAGGCCCGGCGTTTGCGCGCGTCCCCGGTGAGGTCGGCGACGCGCATCCGCAGATCGTCGAGATCCCCCGGCCGATAGAGCCAGCCGTCGATCCCCATGCGCACGAGGCCGAGGGGGCCGCCGCGACCCGTGGCGATGACGGGCACCCCGCTGGCGTGGGCCTCCTGCAGGGTCTGGCCGAAGGTCTCGCTCTCCCCCGGGTGCACGAACACGTCGAACGATGCCATCGCCGCCGCGAGCACGTCGCCTTCGAGGTGCCCGAGGAACAGAGCGCCGGGCATCAGGGCTTCGAGCCGGGACCTGCTCGGTCCGTCGCCCACGATCACGAGGCGCGTCCCCGGGATCGTCTGCAGGATCGCCAGATCCTCGACCTGCTTCTCCGGGGCCAGCCGCCCCACATAGCCGATCACGACCTCGGGCCCCCACTCCGCACGCAGCGACGCGCTGCGGCGGCCCGACTGGAATCTCTCGGAATCGACCCCTCTGCCCCACAGGCGGACGCGATCGACGCCCAGCGCGGCGAGCTGGTGCGCCGAGTCAGGCGATGGAGCGAGCGTCAGGGTCGCACGGCGGTGAAGCCGGGCGATGTGCGCGTGCGCGACACCCGTCGCCACGGGGATGCGGTACCTCTGCGTGTATGCCGCGACATCGGTCTGGTACGCGGCGACCGAGGCCACGCCGAGCTGCTCCGCGGCGAGCGCGCCTCGCCATCCGAGAGCGAAGGGCGAGGCCAGGTGCACGACATCCGGAGCGAAGCGGCGCAGCGATGCCGCGACCTGGCGTGCCGGAGAGGTCCCCACCCGTACATTGCGATAACCCGGGAGCGGGAGGCTGGGCATGGGTTCGACGGCCGCTCCGTGGAGCTCGGCGGGCATGCCGACCGCGTCGGGGGCGACCACGTGCGCGTCGTGGCCTGCGCGTTCGAGGTGGCTGAGGATCTGCAGTACTGACCCGGTGACACCGTTCATGTGCGGAAGGAAGGACTCTGTCACGATCGCGACTCTCACATCCTCAGAATGCTGCCACCGGCGCACGCGGCATGCAGGAAACGACCCCTGGCACCAGAAGTTCACCGGATGCTGGAGCGCTGGTCACCGGCTATCCGGACGTTGGTTCCCGTTCACCTCCGCCGAGCACTGTGGAGGTGTGCCGACCGACCTGCTCAGCGGCCCCTGGGCCCTCGTGATCATGAGCCTCCTCGTCCTCGGCGACGCATTCTTCGTGGTCATCCCGGGGGAGATCGCGGTGACCGCGCTCGGTGCCGTCGCCTCGACCACCGGCACTCCCCCGCTCTGGGCGGTGATCGTGTGCGCTGCAGTGGCGGCCGCCGCCGGCGACACAGCGTGTTACCTGATCGGCCGCACCGTCGGCACCGAACGCTGGAGATGGATGCGCGCGCCACGTGTGCGCCAGGCCCTCGCCTGGGCGCGACGTCGCCTCGATGGCGGGACCGCCACAGTGCTGTTCACCGCACGCTTCGTGCCGTTCGCCCGTCTGGCGATCAATCTCGTCGCCGGCGCCTCGCGCATCCACCCCGGCCGATATCTGCTGCTCGTCTCAGTGGCGGCCCTCGGGTGGGCCGTCTACCAGGCGTCCGTCGGTGCCGTCGTCGGCGCGCTGGTGCCAGGTGGCCCTGTGGTCGCGGTCGCGGTATCCGTGGCCATCGCGGTCGGTCTCGGCGCTGTGATCGACGTCGTGTCGCGCCGGGCCCGGAAGTGATCCACCCACCGGTCAGGAGCGTGCCCTAGGCTGGCGAGCATGAGCACCGAAGAAGGCGCCTCCTCCAGCGAGGAGATGAAGCGCAAGTTCAAGGAAGCGCTCGAGAAGAAGAACGCGCACCACCGGCAGGGCGAAGCCCACCTGGATGGCGACTCCGCCGTCCACGGCGCGCCCGCCCCGCAGACGCGGCGCGAGTTCCGACGCAAGAGCGGTTGACCACACGGATGCGGGAGCCGACCGTCGTCGGCTCCCGCATCCCTCTTCTCCGTCTCCTGCTCAGTTCTGCGCTGCTCGCGCTCGCGCCCTCTCCTCCTTCGCGGCCATCTCGTCGAGGGCGGACTCCTTGAGTCCCTGGATGTCGACGGCGTTGCTCTCGTCTGCCATCCCGTGGTCGTCGACGCCATCGAGCGACGACTCTTCGAACGGCAGCGCACCGCTCAGCACCTGCTGCACCCGCGCGCGATCGATCTGGTGCGTCCAGGTGCCGATGAGCAGGGTCGCGACCGCGTTGCCGGTGAAGTTGGTCAACGCGCGCCCCTCCGACATGAAACGGTCGATGCCCACGATCACGCCGACCCCGTCCACCAGGTCGGGACGGTACGCCTGCAGGCCACCGGCGAGCGTGGCGAGTCCGGCGCCGGTGACGCCGGCTGCCCCCTTGCTCGCGATGATCATGAACACGAGCAAGCCGATCTGCTCGCCGATCGTCATCGGCTGACCCATGCCGGTCGCGATGAAGAGAGAGGCCATCGTCAGGTAGATCGCCGTGCCATCGAGGTTGAACGAGTATCCCGTGGGCACGGTGATCCCGACGACCGGCTTCGAGACGCCGATGTGCTCCATCTTCGCGATGAGCCGCGGAAGGGCCGACTCCGACGACGAAGTGCCGACGATCAGCAGGTACTCGCGGGCGAGGTACTTCACGAGGCTGAAGATGTTCACCCGGGTCACCGCGAAGAGCAGCGTCCCCAGCACGACCACGATGAACAGGAAGCAGGTGATGTAGAACGCGATCATCAGCACGCCGAGACTCCAGATGGCGGCGATGCCCGTCTTCCCGACGACGGCGGCGATCGCCCCGAAGGCGCCGAGAGGTGCCAGCCACAGGATCATGCCGAGGATGCGGAACACCAGCTTCTGCAGGTTCTTCACCGCGTCCATGATCGGAGCGCCCTTGTCGCCCAGCCCCTGGAGCGCGAAGCCGACCAGCAGCGCGATGAACAGCACCTGCAGCACGCTCTCGCCGGTGAAGGCCGAGAAGAAGGTCGTCGGGATGATCCCGAGGATGAACTCCGTCGTGGTCTTCGCCTCGGTCTTCGTCGCGTCGTAGGTCGAGTTGGCCATGTCGAGGCCGGCGCCCGGGTGGATGATGTTGCCGACGACCAGACCGATCGCCAGCGCGAACGTGGACATGACCATGAAGTAGAGCAATGCGAGGCCGCCGATCTTGCCGACCGTCGCAGCCTTGGCGATCGACCCGACGCCCACCACGATCGTGCAGAAGATGATCGGCGCGATCATCATCTTGATCAGGGCGACGAAGCCTGTGCCGATCGGCTCGAGGCTCTTTCCGACCTCAGGCCAGATGAGGCCGACCGCCGCGCCGAGCACGACGGCGATGATCACCGAGACATACAGCCACGTGTGCCTGTCCCACGCCTGCTTGCCCCGCCGCCAGTGGAATCCGGGAAGTGAGAACCCTGTCGTGATGGCCATGTTTTCCTCCTTGATCATGAACGTCTTCGTCGCATGCCCTCGGGCGCCGTCGCCTTCGGTAAGCTCACCGTCGCGGACTTCACACGGCAACGCCATTTGTGGTCGTATTGGTCACCACTGATATGCCGGCTCCGCGATCACCGATGATCGGAAGGACGTGATGAGACCCGCCCGCAGCGTCGCCTCACGTGTGTTCGTCGTGCTCCTGATCGCGGCGCTCGTCGTCGGCGCCCTGGTCGCCGTCTTCCTCGTCACCGATGCGCAGCGCACCACGCACACAGAGGCTGAGCGGGTCACGGCGGCGGCAGCCGTGACACTCGCCGTGTCACCGCTGGTGACCGATTCGTTGGACGCCGGCGACGTCGACGCGGCCACTCGCGCTCTCGAGCCCTATGCACTCGACGTGATCGTCGGCGCGGATCTCGACTTCGTGACGATCATGACGCCGGAGGGCACCCGGGTGACTCACCCCGACACGGAGCAGATCGGTGAGAGGTACCTCGGCACGATCCCCGACACCCCCCGAACCTTCACTGAGGTCTTCACCGGCACTCTCGGCCCTTCGGTGCGGACGATCGTTCCGGTCACCGCGGCCGATGGCGACCTGGTCGGCTGGGTGTCAGCCGGCGTGACGACGGAATCGATCTCCGACACCCTGATCCGCAGGCTCCCTCTGTCGCTCGGTATCACCGCGGGCCTGGTCGCCCTCGGTCTTCTCGGAGCCTGGGCCGCTCGCCGCTTCACGCGGCGCATCGCGGGCGATCTCCCGCCGGGGCAGGTGCGCGACGCCGTGTCGTCCTATGAGTCACTGCGCACGCTGGGCGATGCCCTGCGGGCGCAGACGCACGAGCACGGCAACCGCATGCACACTGCTGTCGCTCTGCTGGAGCTGGGGCGCGCGGACGAGGCGATCGAGATACTGACCGAGACCTCACGTCAGAGCCAATCGCTCATCGATCAGGTCACTGCGCGACAAGCCGGCGACTCCACGGTGGGCGCACTACTGCTCGGCAAGGCCTCGCAGGCGAAGGAGCGTGGGATCGACTGGCGGTTGCAGATCGATCCCGACACTCCGCGATCGCCCCTCTCGCCGGTCGACAGTGTGGCCGTTCTCGGCAACCTGATCGACAACGCCATGGATGCCGCGTCCGCAGGAACCGAACGATGGGTTCAGGTGACGCTCGAGCCGTCGATCGACGGCGGCATCGTGCTTGCTGTCGCGGACAGCGGGCCGGGGATCGCTTCCGAGCTGCGGACGAAGATCTTCCTGCAAGGGTTCTCGACGAAACCGGCAGGCTCACAGGGGCGCGGGGTCGGACTCGCACTCGTGCGATCCGTGGTCCTCGGCGTCGGCGGGACCGTGGACGTCGAGGCCGACCCGACGACATTCCGAGTTGCTCTGCCACCGACGCGAAAGAGGCGCGCACCGTGATCCGCACACTGATCGTCGACGATGACGCTCTCACGCTGGAGCTCCACCGCTCGTACCTCGAGAGGATCGATGGCTTCGTCGTCGCCGGCGAGAGCACCCGAGCACGTGCCGCGGTGAGCGCCGTGCTCGAGCAGCCGCGTGGAGAGGCCTTCGATCTCATCCTTCTCGACATCACGATGCCTGACGGCTCGGGCATCGACGTGCTGCGCGCACTCCGTGCCCGTGCGGCGTCGGTCGATGTGATCGCGATCACCGGCGTCCGCGACGCGGATACCGTGCGGCAGATGGTCGCTCTCGGCGTGTATCAGTATCTCGTCAAGCCGTTCTCCTTCGCGGTGTTCGACGAGCGTCTCACGGCATACCGAGCGCACCGCGAGAAGGCACGATCCACGGATGGCGAGGCGACCCAGGCGGAGATCGACGCGCTGCTCGGTCGTACGACGACAGCGATACCGGTTCCGAAGGGGCTCTCAGGGGCGACTCTGCAGAAGGTCACCGCCGAGCTCCGCACGGCCGGCGCCCTCTCGGCGAGTGAGGCAGCTCAGAGACTCGGGATGTCGAGGGTCTCCGTACGCCGGTATCTCGAGCATCTCGCTGCATCGGGAATCGTCCTCCGCAGCGCCCGCTACGGCGCTCGCGGACGTCCCGAGACCGAGTACGAGTGGAACCGTCGCACCGACGGATCCGTCTGAGTGCCGGATCGTCGGCTGCCGTTCGCGGCTCTCAGCGCTCTCCGCTGCCTGCCTGCCTGCCGCTCGCCGCGAGTCAGCGCGAAAGGCGCCCCTCGTGCAGCAGCGCCTCGGGGTCGGCGAGCGCGCGAGCGCGACGGAGGCGGTCGATCGATGCCGCCTCGGCGCAGCGCTCCAGGGTCTGCCCCGGGCCCAGGAAGGTGGGTATCGTGTGCGGCGCCGTCGCCCGTGCCAGCACGTCACTGAACCCCGCCATGCTCGCGTCTCCCGGCTCGCTCGGGGCTCCCGGGAACACAGGAACCAGAGCGTGCATCAGCCAATCGACCCCCTGCAGAGTCGCGAGACCCGCACGTCTCGGATTCTCCAGCGCTCCGCCGAGCATGCGGATGTCGATGCCCATGATCGGCCACTGGTCCGGCTGCTCGCGGAAACGCATCAACTCATCGATCGTCTCGTCGTCGAGCGATGAGAGGGCTGCCGACACGCCTCGCCCGGGCGTCGGATCGGTGGGCTCCCCGCTCGACGCGGCGATGGTTCTCGGTGATGTGGCCCCGGAGACCGAGCGGCGCACCGTGCCGGCTCGGCTCACCCCCTCGAGCAGATCATCGAAAGCGCCGTTCGTCGACAGCGCCTGCACGGTGATGAAGCTGCGTCCGCGGATCTCCTCCGGCAGCTGCGGGACATCGGGCATCCGCATCGAGTTCATGAACACGTTCAGTGAAGACGGCGCGTCGGCGGCGAGGTCTCGGACGGCCCGCACCACCGCGCCAGCATCCGAGGCGTCGAATGTGAGCTCAGCCCCCCACACGGCGGGTGCAGGCACCAGGTCGATCTCGAGCGCGGTGACGATGCCGATGACCCCACCCGCGCCCCGCAGCGCCCACATGAGCTCGGGATCGCTGTCGTCGTCGACGCGCTCATGCGCGCCGTCGCTGCGCAGCATCCACACAGCGCGGAGATTGTCGGACCCCAGCCCGGCCGTGCGGCTGAACCACGAGTGGCCGCCGCCGAGGGTGTAGCCCGCGACGCTGACGACCGGGCTCGTCCCCGCCGGGGCGACCCAGCCGGTGCCCTCGAGCGCCTCGACCACGGCTCCCCAGCGGACACCGCTGCCGACGCGCACTGTTCCGGATTCGAGGTCGACCTCGAGTTCGTCGAATGCCGTCATCCGCAGGATGACGGCGCCGGAGAGATCGCCGGAGGCACCGTGCCCTGAGGGTTGCACGGCGATCGTGACACCCGCATCGCGCGCTGCGCCGACGAGCGTGCGCAGATCGTCGAGACCGGCGGGAACGGCGACACCGACCGGATGCTGTTCGATCGCGAGGTTCCACGGTCGACGGGCGCGATCGAAAGCCTCGTCACCGGGGAGAAGAAGGGTTCCGCGCAGCGCGCGTCGCGCAGCGTCCAGCACAGACAGGTGGGCCATGACGTCACCGTACGATGCCCCACGGACATTGTCGATGGCGTCATGGCCCATCGGGCGACCCGCGATCCGGCTCGCGCGGTCTACTCGCCGGCGAGACCGCCGAGCATGTGGCCGAACGAACGGCCCTCCCCGAGATACGTCGCCGGGTCGTACGGGTCGGCTGCCGCAGCCACCTCGCGCTTAGCGATCGCCTCGGCGAGCTCGCGCGCGCCCTTCTCGACCCGCTTCGCGAGCGGAGCGACGTCGTCACCGGCCCCGCCCCAGTCGCTGGATGCGGCGAAGACGCCGGTCGAGACCGCGTCGGCATGCAGGTAGGCGAAGAGCGGTCGGATCGCGTAATCGATCGCGAGCGAGTGCCGAGCCGTGCCGGCGTTCGCTCCGATCAGCACCGGCTTCCCGGTGAGGGCGTCCGGATCGAGCACGTCGATGAACGATTTGAAGAGCCCGTTGTAGCTCGTCGAGAAGATCGGCGTGACGGCGATGAGCGCGTCCGCCGACACCACGGTGTTGATCGCGGTCTCGAGCGCGGGCGGCGCGAATCCGGTGAGCAGGTTGTTCGTGATGTCGTGGGCGTAGTCGCGCAGCTCGATCACGTCGACGCTCGCCTCGATGTCGTGGCCCGCGAGGGCCTTCACGGTCTCCGCCGCGAGGCGATCCGCGAGCATCCGCGTGGACGACGGGTTCGAGAGCCCGGCAGACACGACTGCGATACGACGAGTGGTCATCTCAAGCCTCCTTCCGGCTGAGTCCGAACGCTGCGCCCGCGGGGGCGGGAGAGTCCTGATAGGGCGAATCGCCCGTCAGGTTGTCGCCACGGTTCGCACCGGGACGCGCCTGACGCGTCGGCCCGTCGCCGAACTCCGCCTTCACCCGCGCAGCGTGTAACGGAGCATCGGGGACCGATGCGGGGCGGTCCTTCGCGAGCTCCTTGCGGAGCACCGGCACGACCTCGGAGCCCAGGATGTCGAGCTGCTCGAGCACCGTCTTCAGAGGCAGGCCCGCGTGGTCGATGAGGAACAGCTGGCGCTGATAGTCGCCGTAGTGCTCGCGCATCGCGGCGTAGCGGTCGATGACCTGCTGAGGCGAGCCCACCGTCAACGGGGTCATCTCGGTGAAGTCCTCCATGCTCGGTCCGTGACCGTACACGGGGGCGTTGTCGAAGTAGGGGCGGAACTGGTTCACCGCGTCCTGCGACTTCGCAGCCATGAAGACCTGCCCGCCGAGGCCCACGATCGCCTGCTCGGGGGTGCCGTGACCGTAGTGCGCGTAGCGCTGACGGTACAGCTCGATCAGACGCTGATAGTGCTCCTTCGGCCAGAAGATGTTGTTCGCGAAGAAGCCGTCACCGTAGTAGGCCGCCTGCTCCGCGATCTCCGGGGTGCGGATCGATCCGTGCCAGACGAACGGCGCGACTCCGTCGAGCGGACGCGGGGTCGAGGTGAAGCCCTGAAGCGGGGTGCGGAACTTGCCTTCCCAGTTCACGACGTCCTCCCGCCACAGCTTGTGCAGCAGCGCGTAGTTCTCGATCGCGAGCGGGAGGCCCTGCCTGATGTCCTGGCCGAACCACGGATAGACCGGCCCGGTGTTGCCGCGGCCGAGCATGAGATCCATACGCCCGTCGGAGACGTGCTGCAGCATCGCGTACTCCTCGGCGATGCGCACCGGGTCGTTGGTCGTGATGAGAGTGGTCGACGTCGAGACGATCAGACGCTCCGTCTGCGCTGCGAGTGCCGCGAGGAATGTCGTGGGGCTCGACGACCAGAAGGGAGGGTTGTGATGCTCGCCGATCGCGAAGACGTCGAGGCCGACCTCTTCACTGTGCTTGGCGATCGCAAGGGTCGCCTTGATCCGCTCCTGCTCACTCGGCGTCTCGCCGGTGGTCGGGTCGCGGGTGATGTCGCTGACCGACATGATTCCGAACTGCACCGGGACGCCTGCCTGCTCACTCATGATTGCTCCGTCTTCTCCGAATCGGGTGCCCTGCATCCGGTTCTATTCATTTGAATGTATCTGAGTCAACGCGATGCGAGCAACTTTATTCCCCGAGTAGCCTCAGAGGATGAACAGTGCCGGAGCCGACACGACGAACCCCGCCACCGGATCCGTGCAGAAGCCCCGCAAGCGCGTCCCGTTCTGGGACAACGCCCGCTACGCCTGCATCGTCCTGGTGGTTCTCGGGCACGCGATCCAGCGCCTCACCTACGACTCCGACATCGCACTCGCTTCGTACCTCGCTCTCTACGCCTTCCACATGCCGGCCTTCGCGATCATCTCCGGCTACTTCTCGAAGTCCGGGTCCCCCACGCGAGTTCAGATGGCGCGCGTGATCACCGACATCCTGCTGCCCTATGTCATCTTCGAATTCCTGTGGACTCTGACGAAGTGGCTGGTCGAAGGACAGGCCGACCCGAACTTCACCAAGCCGTCGTGGACACTGTGGTTCCTGCTCGCACTCGGCATCTTCCGTCTCGTGCTCCCCTACCTCGCGCTGCTCCGATGGCCGTTGCTGTGGACGGTGATCATCTCGGTCGGGGTCGGCTATCTGCCCAACGTCGACAGCACGTTCTCACTGTCGCGCACTCTCGGCCTGCTGCCGTTCTTCGCGCTCGGATGGTGGCTGCGCGAGCGCGATGTGGTCGCCCGCTTCAGCCTCCTCGAAGTCCGCCCCTGGTGGATCCGTGCAGCCAGCGCAGCCGTGCTCGGCATGGCCGGCTTCGCCGCCTGGCAGTGGATCGACGTCTGGAAGGAGATCGACCTGCGCCACTGGCTGTTCTATGAGGATGCGTACGCGGACCTCGGTGGAGAGCAGTGGTGGGCGGGTGGCGTGCGCATCGCCCTGATGCTGCTGGCAGTGCTCCTGAGCGCCGCGTTCTTCGCCATGATCCCCCGCGGCACCTACTGGTGGACGAGATTCGGCCAGTACACGATGTACGTGTTCCTGCTGCACTCGTTCGTGCTCTACCCGTTCCGCGAGTCCGGCGTGCTGCGCGATCTCGATCCGACATGGCTGTGGCTGCCGCTCGTGACCCTGTTGTCCGTGGTGCTGGCCCTCGCACTCGCGACGAAGCCCGTGCGCTGGCTCTTCCGCCCCCTGGTCGAGCCCCGTCCGCGATGGCTCTTCCGAGACCCTGAGCTGGCCCGACGCGAAGGCCACCGCAGCGACCCCACCGGATCCCGTCGGCCGCGCCACAGGGCAGCGGCTAACCTGAAGGAGTGACCAGAGCCGAAGCGATCCGCGACCGCCTGGTGGACCACGTGAACGTCTCGGGGTTCGGCGCCCATGGGCTTCATGTGCTGGTCGGGGGCGATGCCGCAGAGCACCGGTGGACAGCCGACGTCCGCGAGGACATCCATTCGGTGGCGAAGGGCGTGTGCGTCCTCGCGGCCGGAATCGCCGCCGACGAGGGCCTCGTGTCACTCGACGCTCCGATCGCCGCGTACGTCCCGGATCTCGCGCTCGGAGACGGAGTCGATCGGATCACGCTCCGACGCCTGCTCTCGATGTCGAGCGGCATCGACCTCGCTTGGTCGGAGACCATGATGACCGACTGGCCCGACCTCGCACACGAATTCCTCTCGCGCCCATCGCGCGGACCCGTCTTCCAGTACTCGAACGCCAGCACCTACGCGGCGATGGCGGTCCTCTCAACACGGGTGGGCGACATCGTCGACTATCTGCGTCCACGGCTGCTCTCTCCTCTCGGCCTCGACGACATCGAGTGGGAGCGCTGCCCGCAGGGCCGGATCGTCGCCGGCGGCGGCATCGCGTTGCGCACCGAGGAGATGGCCCGCCTGGGCCGACTGATCCGCGATCGCGGGGAATGGGAGGGGCGGAGTCTCGTCTCCCCGGCACTCATCGACGCGATGCACTCCGACTGGGTGACGGCGGGCCAGAACCCCGGATACGAGCGCTATGCGCTGTCCGGATGGGACGGCCCAGGCGCGGCCTGGCGACTGCACGGCGCCTACGGGCAGCTGCTCATCTTCCGCGGCGATGCCGTCGTGACGATCACCGCTGACGACCACTTCGGCGCAGACGCCATGTCGGCTTTCGTGGCGGAAACGCTGGGCGCTTGACCGCGCCCCGCGACCGTCAGGCGAAGAGCCCGGCGCCGACGTACGATCCGGGCTTCGCACCGGCGGGGATCGCCCAGATGCCCGAGCCGACATGCGTGATGTACTCGTTCATCCGGTCGGTCGACAGCCGTCGCTGCAGTGAGATGAACTGAGCAGGATCGCGCTGATACGACAGGAAGAAGAGCCCGGCGTCGAGCCGGCCGAGGTCGTTGTTGCCGTTGACGTAGTTGAAACCCCGGCGAAGGATCCGGATGCCGTTGTTCTGCTCCGGGTGCGCGAGCCGCACGTGCGCGTTCTGGTCTATCGCCGAGGAGCCGAAGTCCGGTGCGGCGAACTCGTCGCCGCCGGAGAGCGGAGCACCCTCGCCCTTGTCGCGCCCCACGATCGTGTTCTGCTCCGAGAGCCGCACCCGATCCCAGGTCTCGATCAGCATCGCGATCTTCCGAGCGACGAGATACGAGCCTCCCGCCATCCAGGAGGGCTGATCCGATGCTCCGACCCAGACATTCGCGTCGAGGGCGGTGGCGTCGTCGGCGAGGATGTTCGCCGTGCCGTCCTTGAATCCGAACAGGTTGCGCGGGGTCGCCTGAGCGGAGGTCGTGCGAGAGGTCTTGCCGAAACCGAGTTGCGACCAGCGCAGGCGTGCGCGCCCGAAGGCGATACGGCTGAGGTTGCGGATCGCGTGCACAGCCACCTGCGGGTCATCGGCGCAGGCCTGGATGCACAGATCGCCGTGCGACGCCTGCGGGTCGAGGTCGTCGCCCACGAACGCGGGAAGCCGCTCGAGCTTCTGCGGCCGCTGAGCGGCGATTCCGTAGCGGTCGCCGTCCTCGTTCTCGAACAGGCTCGGCCCGAAGCCGAACGTGATCGTGAGCCCGGCGGCCGGGAGGCCGAGAGCTTCACCGGTGTCATCCGGTGGCACTTCGGAGTCACCTCCGACGGCGCCCGTCGCGCTCACCTCGAGCCCCTTGGTCATTCGCGACGCCGCATACGTCCAGTCCTGCAGCAGTGTGATCAGATCGTCCCGATCAGTCCGCGGCATCATGTCGAACGAGGCGAAGTGCAGATGCTCCTGCACCGGAGTGGTGATCCCCGCCTGATGCGCGCCGAAGAACTCGTACGAGACCTGCGAGTCCGCGTCTGCTCTGGCACGGCCGAGGGCCACGCCACCGGCCAGTCCGCCGCCCACTCCCACTGCGAGGGAGGCGACTCCCCCGCCGATCGCGAGGCCGAGGAGGCCACGTCGACTGAGGCCCGTGGAAGAGGAGGCAGCAGCTGCCGACTCCGGCGTGGAGTCGGCAGCCGCTGCATCCTTCGAGCGTTCGTTCACCTGCGAGATCGTACCCTTCGAATCAGTCGAGGACTGTGCCGGTGAGCTGCGACAGCGGCTCGGCGAGCGCATTGATGAGGTCGGTGAACTCGCGCTTGTCGGCGTCGGTCAGTTCCGAGTAACCGACGAAGCCCTCGTCGAGCGAGCCGTGCGCCGCAAGCGACTCTTCGAGAGCCGCGTATCCGTCCTCGATCTCGGTCACGAGCGCTGCGCCGTCATCGCCCTGCGCGGTGACGAAGTCCTGCACGAGAGAGAAGGCCATCTTGGAGCCCTCGACGTTGGCGGCGAAGTCGTAGAGGTCGGTTCCGGACCACCAGTCCTCCTCACCGGAGATCTTGCCGGTCGCGACCTCGTCGAGCAGTGCGATCGCACCGTTCGAGATCCCGCCGATCCCCTGGTCGTCCAGCGCCGTCGTGAAGTCGTCGGAGTGCACATAGTCGTACAGCTCCTGCACGTCCGCGAGCAGCTGGTCGCCATAATCGGCGCGCTCCTCGGTCGTCGAGGGAGCCCAGTCCTGCCAGGCGGGCGTCTCGCCGTCGGCGTTGAGTGCATCCTGAGCCGGCACCCAGAGATCCTTCTCGATGCGGTGGAAGCCGGTCCAGTCGATCCCGTCGGCGACGGCGTCGACCTCGCGGAAGTCGATGCGCGGGTCGAGAGTGCCGAGCGCCTCCGCAACGGGCTCGATGCGCTCGTAGAAGGCGCGGGTCTGGGGGAAGAGAGCGCGAGCGGCCTCGTCGTCACCCGACTCGTACGCGGCGACGAACTCGTCGACGGAGGGGACCAGCTGCCCGACCTGGTCTTTCACGAATGCCGCGTACAGGTCGACCGCCTGCTGCTTCTGCTCCGAGTCCTCTCCCTCGACCTCCACCCGGTCGCCCGTGACCGTGAACTCCGACTTGCCGACGCCCTCGCCGATCATTCCGGGCTTGCACAGCGTGAAGTACTTGCCGGGCTGCGCCACGACGGTGAGTGTGCGGGAGGCGGCCGGCGCGATGTTCTCGACCTCGCCGACGATGCGCAGTCCGTCGTCGGCGAGCAGGTAGAACTCCGAGGTCTGTGCACTGTCGTTCGTCACGTCGAACGTGAGCGTGCCGCTCTCGGCAGTCGTCGCGGAGACGGCGCACTCTGAGTCGGTCGACGAGACGTCGAACGCGGCGCCTGCTGCGGCATCGCTCTTGGCGACACAGCCGCTGAGGACGAGCGCTGCGGCGCCGGCTGCGGCGACAGCACCGAGGATTCGGCGAGAGGTGGTCATGCTGCTCCTTGCTGGGTGAGAGTGGGGGTCGAGACGTCACGGTCTGCAGACGTCGACGAACGAGGCGTGCTCGGCCGACGCGCGCGCAGTCCGCGGACGAAGAAGAATCCGACGACGACGATATAGACGGCCCATGCCGTGACCTGGAGCCACGTCATCCGCGGCATGAAGCCGACGGTCGCCTGCAGGATGGTGGCCCATGCTCCGTCCGGGGCGATGACGTTCGTCACGTCGAACGCCCACCCGAACGGGAACGCCGCCCAACCGAGTGCCACGGCGCCGGTGAGGGCGTCGATGGGGGCTGCAGAAGTGAAGGGTCCGGGCAGCGCACCGGCCTCCTGAAGGTCCATGATCGCGTAGGCGAGGACGCCGGCGGCGACGATCACGAGGAAGCCGCTCGTCCAGGTGAAGAACCGGCGGAGGTCGAGTCGGACGGCGCCGCGGGCGAGCAGCCATCCGATCACGACGGCGGTGAGGAGGCCGAGCATCGCTCCGAGCAGTGCGGCGGGGGCGTCTCCGAACGACTGGACCATCGACCACAGGAGCAGAGTCGTCTCGATCCCCTCCCTGGCCACGGAGACGAAGCCGATCGCGATCAGGGCCCAGAGGCCGCCGTGCGTGAGAGCCCGATCGAGCCCCCCTTCGAGCGTCGCCTTCATGGTGCGCCCGGCCTTCTGCATCCAGAAGATCATCCAGGTGACCATGCCGACAGCAAGCAGGGATAGCAGTCCGCCGATGAGCTCCTGCGCTTCGAACGTCAGCGAGTACGCCCCGAAGGTGAGGATCGCACCGATGCCCAGAGCGAGAGCGATCGCCAGCCCTACGCCGGCCCAGAGTCGCGGCAGCGCGTCGCTTCGGCCGAGGCGACGTAGGTAGGCCACGAGGATGCCGACGACGAGAGCGGCTTCGAGGCCTTCGCGAAGACCGATCAGGAACGTTGCGAGCACGGAATGAGACTCTCTGCGATAAGACTGAGGTAAGGCATCCCTTACCTCGGAGAGATTATCATCAGATCGCCGTCGCCTCGTACACGCGCCGAGGAGCGAGGAGAGTAATGCGACGCAACACTCGACCGTCCGCCTCACGACCGATTTACGCTCGATGCATGGCTGATCTCTCGCTCCCCATCCTCGACCTGTCCCAGCTCGATGCCGGCCCCGAGGCCGCAGCGCGATTCCGAGACGAACTACGCGCAGCGACGCATGATGTGGGCTTCTTCTACCTCACGGGCACGGGCGTCTCCCCCGAGCTCGAAGCTCGCCTGCACCGGGCCGCGCTCGACTTCTTCGCTCTTCCCGAAGAGGAGAAGCTCGCGATCGAGAACGTCAACAGCCCCCACTTCCGCGGATACACCCGCGTCGGGGGCGAACGGACGCAGGGCAAGGTGGACTGGCGTGAGCAGATCGACATCGGCCCCGAGCGCGAACCCATCGAGGGCGGACCCGCTTTCAACCGCCTCACCGGACCGAATCTCTGGCCGGCAGCCCAGCCCGAGCTCAAGGCGGTCGTCACCGAGTGGCACGACACGCTGACCGAGGTCGCACACAAGCTGCTGCGCGCATGGGCGGTCACCCTCGGGGCGGAGGAGTCGTACTTCGATGTGCCGTTCCGCGACCCGTCGACGCTCATCAAGATCGTCCGCTACCCGGGCACGCATGAGCCGGAGCCCCAGCAGGGCGTCGGCGCGCACAAGGATTCCGGTGTGCTCACCCTGCTCTGGGTCGAGCCCGGCAAGGGTGGGCTGCAGGTGGAGCGGAACGGCGAGTGGGTGTCGGCTCCGCCCGTGCCCGGCGCGTTCGTCGTCAACATCGGGGAGCTGCTCGAGTATGCGACCGGGGGCTACCTGAAGGCCACCAATCACCGGGTGATCTCCCCCAAGGCACCGGAGGAGCGCATCTCCATCCCCTTCTTCTTCAACCCCGCGCTCGACCAGCAGCTGCCGCTCCTGTCTCTCCCGGCCGACCTGGCCGCGGAGGCGACCGGCATCACCGAGGATCCGAGCAACCCCATCCACGCCACCTACGGCGAGAACGCCATGAAGTCACGTCTGCGCGCGCATCCTGATGTCGCAGCGATCCATCACCCCGACCTGGTCGGCGCGAAGGTCTGACACCGGTCACAGCGCGGGACCGCCTCCGAGCGCGACGATCTCGCGCAGCGCCTGGAGGTGGCCGGCGAAGGCCGCGCGGCCTGCGGCGGTCGAGTAGACCCAGGTGCGAGGACGGCTGCCGAGGCTCCCTTTTCGCGCGATGACGTACCCCGCCGCCTGCAGGTGCGTGATGGCCTTGCTCAGCGGCGAGTCACCGCACTGGAGGATCTCGCGGAGCGTCGCGAAATCCAGTTCGATGCCATCCCCGAGCGACGCCATCAGCGAGAAGCGGATCGGCGACGCGAAGTTGTCGTCGAGCCGGGTGCGGGGGTGGGGCGCCGCGGGCCCGTCAGTCACGCAGATCACGCCCGGGTATGAAGGAGACGGCGACGAACAGGATGATCACGGAGGCCCCCGCCAGCGCTCCCCCATCGAAGGGAATGGGGAGCAGGACGACCGCGGAGAGCGCCGAGACCGAGATAGCGAAAACGGTCAGGTGCGGCCATCGCCAGGATGCACCGATCGCAGGCAGCCCGAGATCGCTGCTGAACGCGAACATCCAGACGAACAGCATCAGCAGGACGAGCATGACCAGAACGCTCGCGAGCACTCCGTTCGGCGCCGACGCGAGCGTGATCAGCACCCCGAGCGCGACGCCGACGAGGATCGTCCCCCATCGAATGACGCGCGAAAGAGGCTGTGGGCGCGAGCGCGGCGGGCGGACGTCGCCGGACGCACGGGCGAGCTGTGCCGCTCCGTAGCCGCCCAAGCCGAACAGGACGAGTGCGGGCGGGATCAGCACTCCGATCGCCGGAAAGCCCGGCGCCCAGACAGCGAAGCCGAAAGCGACCAGCGCCACGGTGACGAGGAGCCCGCCTGCGACCAGCATCGGCCAGTTCGACCACGAGGGGCGACGCTGCATGCCGCTGCGCTGCGCCATTCCGCTCGCGAGCTGAACCCACACGAGGAAGCTGAAGACGATGGTCTGCGAGGCGAGGACACTGTCAGCCCGGAGGGCGAACGCCAAAACCGCCAGATACGCCGCCGTGGCCACGGCATTGACGATCTGCAGCCATGCCAGCGCTCGACGATCCACCGTGAGCTCACGGCGCGTGGCGACCGCTTCAGCCTCGTCGAGATACCTCTTGGCGATGTCCGCGCTGGGAGGTGCGAGCACCTCGTAGCCGTCGACAGGCTTCTGCTCCATGATGCCCCCCTCTTACTTTCCAGATGGAAAGCTCCCTACTTTCCTACGGGAAAGCTGGTGCGAGGTCAACCCCTGGAACATGACGAAGGCCGCCCCACACCTGGGGCGGCCTTCTCAAGAATGTTCTGCGCGATTGTACGCTGGAGCGCTCTGCGTTATCGGCGGAGACCCAGGCGTGCGATCAGCGAGCGGTAACGCTCGATGTCGACGCTCTGGAGGTAGCCGAGCAGACGACGGCGCTGACCCACGAGCAGGAACAGGCCACGACGCGAGTGGTGGTCGTGCTTGTGCTCCTTCAGGTGCTCGGTGAGGTCCTTGATGCGCTGCGTCAGCATCGCGGCCTGCACCTCGGGGGATCCGGTGTCACCGGGGTGCGTCGCGTACTCTTCGATGATCGCCTTCTTGACGTCTGCTTCCAGTGCCATAGATTCGATCCCCTCTCTGCTTGTTGCGCGGTGCCCGACGCCTGATGCGTGAGCTCTCTTTATCCGCGGCCGATCAAACGGCAACCTGAAGAGTCTACCAGGACTCGATGCCGCTGGAAGACCGCGACTGCGCGCGCCCGATGGCGCCTCGGATAACCTCGAACCATGCATGACGGACACTCGGCGTGAGCGCCGCGCGCAGCCACCTGATCGACCTCAGCCCCCTCAAGGCCAGCCCGGCGTTCGCGCGGATGTGGATCGGCTCGGTCCTCGCGGGGATCGGCGGCCAACTGACGATCGTCACGGTGATGCTGCACGTGTTCGCACTCACCGGGAGCACCTTCGCGGTCTCGATGATCGCCGTGGCCGGACTCGTGCCGATGATCCTCGCGGGGCTGTACGGCGGGATGCTCGCCGACGCATTCGACCGTCGCAGGGTGGCACTGATCGCCGCCACGGTGACCTTCGCCTCGACCGCGCTGCTCGCTGCGCTCACCTGGACGGGCACGGAGACCATCTGGTGGCTGTATGTGCTGAGCATCGTAAACTCCGCGGCGAACTCGGTCGGCATGGCCACCCGTACGGCGATCGTGCCGCGGCTCATCCCCCGCGACAAGCTCGCCGCCGCGTCCGCCCTCAACGGGGTGGCATTCGGACTCACGGTGATGGCCGGACCCGCCATCGCGGGAATCCTCGTCGCACTCACCGGGTACGGATGGACCTACACCCTCGATGTGATCCTGATGCTGTCGATGTTCCTCGGGCTGTGGAGCCTGCCTCCGCTTCGCCCCGAGGGCGAGATCGTGAGGCCGGGTTTCGCGTCGCTCGTGGACGGATGGAGATTCCTGCGCCGAGCGAGCAACATCCGGATGCAATACGTGGTCGACATCATCGCCATGACTTTCGGACAGCCGCTCGTGCTGTTCCCCGCTCTCGGGACAGTCCTCCTCGGCGGAGGAGCGGTGACGACCGGCATCCTCACCGCGGCCGTCGCTGCCGGCACCTTCGCTTCGAGCCTCTTCTCCGGACGGGTCGTGCAGTACCGCTGGCACGGACGCGGCATCGAGCGTGCGGTCGAGGCATACGGCGCCTCCATCCTGCTGTTCGGCGCGGTCCTGGTGGCCGGGGCCCTCTCCGCCGGAGCGACCGAACAGGTTCCGAATGTCGGGCTGATCATTGCGGCGTGCGTCGCACTCGCCCTCTCGGGCGCATCCGACAATGTGAGCTCGATCTATCGCAACACGATGATGCAGGCGGCGGTGCCAGACAGCATGCGCGGCCGTCTGCAGGGCGTCTTCATCATCGTCGTCGCCGGTGGCCCTCGCATCGGCGCGCTCTATGCCGGCACGCTCGCGACCCTCACGACACTGTGGGTCCCCCCGCTGATCGGCGGCCTGCTCGTGATCGCCCTGGTCGCTCTGCTCGCGCGCCGCAGCCCTGGCTTCCGTGCGTACGACGCAGAGAACCCCGAGCCCTGAGGGGCCCGGGGTTCTCGAGATCAGCTGATCAGTCCTGCTGCAGAGCACCCTGCAGGTCGAGGCTGATCGTGACGTCCTTGCCGACCAGCACTCCGCCGGTCTCGAGGGCTGCGTTCCAGGTCAGGCCGAAGTCCTCGCGGTTGATGACCGTCTTGGCCGACGCGCCCGCCTTGTAGTTGCCCCACGGGTCGGAACCGAAGCCACCGAAGTCGAGCTCGAAGCTCACGGGCTTTGTGATGCCGCGGATCGTCAGGTCGCCGTCGACGAAGAGCTCGCCGCCCTCGGTGCGCGCACCGGTCGAGACGAACTCCATGGTCGGGAAGTTCTCGGTGTCGAAGAAGTCGCCGGAGCGGAGGTGCGTGTCGCGCCCCTCGTCCTTGGTGTCGATCGACGTGACGTCGACGCTGGCCTCGACGCGGGCGTCGAGGGGGTTCTCGGGGGCGATCAGGGTCGCGCTCTTGACGCCGAAGGTGCCACGGACCTTCGAGATCATCATGTGGCGCACGCTGAAGGTGACCTCGCTGTGCGACGGGTCGAGCACCCAGGTGCCGGGACGGTAACCGGGAATGTCGATGCTGGTCATGGTTTCTCCTCGGGAGACATCAGCCGCATTGCGCGGCAACGGATGAGGGGCCGCGTTCACGGCGTCACGCGTTACAACTTACATGCACATGCATGTATTCCCGGAATGTGCGGAATCCCCTCCGCGCACGCAAGAAGGCGCCGCACCCCGATGGGGCACGGCGCCTTCCGGCGGTGATCCGGTCAGCCGACGGCGACGAGGTCGATGATGAAGATGAGGGTCTTGCCCGAGAGGAAGTGTCCTCCGCCGACAGGGCCGTAGGCGAGGTGCGGCGGGATGACGAGCTCGCGGCGCCCGCCTTCCTTCATTCCGGGGATGCCGTCCTGCCAGCCCTGGATCAGGCCGCGGAGCGGGAACTGGATGGTCTCGCCGCGTCCCCACGAGGAGTCGAACTCCTCGCCGGACTCGAACTCGACACCGGCGTAGTGCACGGTCACGGTGTCACCGGGCTTCGCCTCGGCACCGTCTCCCTCGATGATGTCGCGGATCACGAGCTCCGCGGGGGCGGGGCCGGTGGGGGCGTCGAACTCAGGCTTTGTGCGATCAGTCATGCTCTCCATCCAACCCGAGCCGTGGGCCGTCGGTCAACGGGATCGCTCCGCTGAGGGCGAAACCGCGATGCGCTCAGTGTCGCTCTCCCTTTCCAAGCCCTTGACACTCGTGCGCACCGGGTGCACCCTGTTTACAGACCAACTCAGCGCCCGGTAGACATGCAGGCATCGCCGCAGCACCGGGCGCTGAGTCTTGCGACGGGGAGCTCTTCGCAAATCCTCAGCCACGCACCTCGGCCGAATACTCGACGAGCATCGACGCGAGCTCTTCCGGGCGACTGAGCGCGACGCAGTGACCGGCCCGGATCTCGTCTGCGGCGACGCCGAGTCGCTCGCGCGCGAGTTCTCGGAGGAACGCAGGTGGAAAGAACCTGTCCTCGGTGCAGACGACGAACCTCGTCGGCACGCTCGGCCAGTCGGCGAGAGGCCAGGGAGCAGCCATCGCGGCTCCGGAAGGATGCGCTCTCTCGCGATCCATCGCCTCTTCCGCCGTCGCTCGAGGTACATCGTGATAGAAGCCGACGAACGGATCATCGTTCCCCGTGAGACCGCCGTCGCGAGCAGCCTGCGCCTCCACCGCCGCACTGAAGCCGGTGTTCGACCACCAGTCATCCGGAGACTCCCCCGGCATCGGAATCATCGCAGCGAGCAACACGAGAGAGTCCGCCGCCAGCCTCTCGGCGACGATCGGCGCGGTGAACCCGCCGAACGAGTGACCGACGACGATTCCCCCTCGTCGTCCGCCGACAGCATCCACGACGGCATCCGCATAGTCGACGAGCGTGAGGGACTCGTCGTCGCCCGGCAGATCCGGCGCGATCACCTCGTGTCCGCGCTCCCGCAGGGCGGCAGCGAGCCGATACCATGACCACCCTGTGTCACCCGCTCCGTGGACGAGGATGAAGCGGGTCATGACGGGGCTGCCTCAGTACGCCAGCAGGGCGGCCCGGGCGGCGCGCGTGCGAGCGAGCAGGGCCTGCTCGTCTGCAGGAGCCATCGGGTCGCGGCCCGTGATCGCCCGCTGACGGACGGATGCCAACGTCGTGGCGTCCTTGATGAACTCGCGCATCAGCGGACGTCGATCACCGCGCAACTGGGACGCCCAGGCGAGACCGGTCTTGCGCCCCGCAGGGGTGGCCAGCATCGTGACCTCCTCGGGGGTGAACCATCCGGCAGCCGCGTAGTCGCCCAGACGCGCCTTCGTCAGACGCGACTCCTCTCTCCGCAAGGCGATGATGCCGAGGATGAATCCGACGAACAGCGGCACCTGGAGGACGAAGTAGAGGAGGAAGAAGTTCGCGAAGGACGATCCGTTCCACAGCCCGTGCAGCACCATCGCCCCCAGCATCCCGAGGAGACCGAAACCGAGCGCAGCACCCGTCGAGGCGTGGCGTCGAGCGGCCAGACCGATCGCGAGGCCGGTGAGCGAGGTGAACATGGCGTGAGCGAACGGCGACATGATCGCGCGCAGGATGAACGTCACCGTCAGCTGCTCTCCCCCGCCCTCGATGAGACTGATGGCGAAGTACTGGATGTTCTCGGTGAACGCGAATCCGGCGCCGACCAGGGCTCCGTACACGACCCCATCGACCGGTCCGTCGAACGATCGACGCGCGATGACGAAGATCAGGAAGACTCCGAAGCCCTTCCAGAACTCCTCGACGATGGGCGCCTGGATCACGGCGCCTGCGACCTCCCCCCTGAGCCCCAGCACGGCGGTCAGGCCCAGGTCGACGAGAAGCGTGAGTCCCACGGCGGCGATGGCGCCCCAGGCGATCGCGAAGAACACGAGCGACTTGGGCTCGGGCTCCCATCGGTCGATCATGCGCACGACGAAGAAGACGATCGCAAGCGGCACGAGCGCGAGAACGAGACCGATGATCGACGCCAGCGGCCCGAGGAACAACCCGAAGTAGGCGATCAGCCCGAGCATCAGCAGCCCGAGGAACCCGAACAGCGAGAACAGGGCGGCCCGGCCACCTCGGCGCGCTGCGGGCAGCGCAGGCAGACCCGGGGCAGGTGATGGGGCGGCCGGGGCCGGCGGGGAGTAGGGAGTCGGCTGGGCGAGGACCGACGCATACCCCGGGTGCTGGGTGAACTGGGCCGGCGCGTAGTTCGACTGCGCATACTGCTGAGCGGAGTACTGCTGCGGCTGCTGCGGATACGTCGGCTGCTGCGAGTGCGGCTGCTGCGCGGGCGGCGGCGTGTACGGCGATGGCTGGGACGGTCCTCCGGAATTCATAGCCAAAGCATATGGCGAACAACCAACTTCCCTCGGGTCTGGTGACTTCCTCCATCCAATCGACCCGAGCAGCGGATAGCGTAGGAACATGCGGTTCGCTCATCTGCGTCGTGCCGACTCCCCTGCTGCGCATCTCGCAGTCGTGGAGGGTGCCGATGCCATCCTCGTCTCCGACCTCCTTCCCGACCCCCCTGCGACGCTTCAGCAGCTGATCGAAGGAGGAGAGCAGACGCTCGCCGCGCTTCGTTCCGCTGTCGAGAGCGGCACCGCCACCCGGCATCCGCTCGAAGACTGGACGTTCTCGTCAGCAGTCATCGCCCCGCCCGCGGTTCTCGCAGTCGGCCTGAACTACGCCGCCCACTCGAGCGAGCTCGGCCTGAAGACCGACGCGGCTCCGACCGTCTTCACGCTGTGGCCCAACTCGCTGACGGGCCATGAGCAGACGACGTCGTGGCCGCGAGCGCTGAGCGAGGCCGTGGACTACGAGGCAGAGCTCGGCGTGCTGATCGGCACGCCTGCGAAGGACGTGGCCGAGGCCGACGCCCTCTCGCATGTCTGGGGTTACACCGTCGTCAACGACATCACCGCCAGGAACGTGCAGTTCTCGGAAGCTCAGTGGTCACGGTGCAAGTCCTTCGACGGGTTCACCCCGACCGGTCCGTTCGCGGTCACGGCCGACGAGGTCGCCGACCCGCAGGACCTCCACATCTGGGCGGTCGTAGACGGCCAGACCGTGCAGGACGCGAGCACCGACCAGATGGTCCGATCGGTCGCGAAGCTCATCGCGCACCTCTCGCAGTCGCTGACTCTGCTGCCCGGCACGCTGATCTCCACGGGCAGCCCCGGAGGAGCCGGCTACTCTCGCGACCCGCAGATCTTCCTCCGTGATCGTTCGACCGTGACGGTCGGCATCGACGGGATCGGCGAGCTCACCACCCACTGTCGAGTGCTGGACTGACGCCTCGTACGTACACAGAGCGAAGGGGCCCCGGCGGATATCCGCCGGGGCCCCTTCTGCACGTCTCGTCAGATCTCGATGAGGTCCTCGGCTGAGATCACCGGGATCGCGGCCGTGATCGCTTCCAGACCGGACAGGCGCGCGGGCGACAGCTGCTTGACGACCTCTTCGCGCGACATCAGACCCGCCTCGACGACCAGATCGGCCACGTTGCGGTTGGTCAGCAGCGCGGTCTTCGCCAGAGCGGCCGCTGCCGCATATCCGATGAACGGCGTGAGGGCGGTGATGACGCCGACCGAGGCGCCGACCATCGCACCGAGGCGGTCGCGGTTCGCGGTGATGCCGTCGACGCAGTTCACCCGGAGCGTCCACATCGCCTGACGCATCCACGTGATCGACTGGAAGATCGAGTGGGCGATCACGGGCTCGAAGGCGTTGAGCTGCAGCTGACCCGCCTCGGCCGCCATCGTGACCGTCATGTCGGCACCGGCGACCGCGAACGCGACCTGATTGACGACCTCCGGGATCACCGGGTTGACCTTGCCGGGCATGATGCTGGAACCCGCCTGCATCGCGGGCAGGTTGATCTCGCCGAAACCGGCCTGCGGCCCCGACGACAGCAGCCGCAGATCGTTGCAGATCTTCGAGAGCTTCATCGCGTTGCGCTTCAGCGTCGACGAGAACGACATGAACGAGCCGGTGTCGCTGGTGGCTTCGACGAGGTCGGCGGAGGTGACGAGGTCGAGCGAGGTGATCTCGCGCAGATGCTTCAGCACGGCGGGCGCGTAGTCGACGTGGGTGGTGATGCCGGTGCCGATCGCCGTAGCACCCATGTTGATCTCGAACATGAGCGAGGCGTTCTCGGTGAGGCGGGTGTGATCGAAGCCGAGCGTCGACGCGAAGCCGTGGAACTCCTGGCCCAGAGTCATCGGCACGGCGTCCTGCAGCTGCGTGCGTCCGACCTTGAGCACGTCGTGGAACTCGTGCGACTTCTGCAGGAACGAGATGCGCAGCAGATCGAGCTCTTCGAGCAGAGACCGCAGCGTCAGCGACAGACCGATCTTGACGGCAGTCGGGTAGACGTCGTTGGTCGACTGGCTGCGGTTCGTGTGATCGATCGGTGACAGGAACGCGTAGTCGCCCTTCTGCCGTCCGGCCAGCTCGAGCGCGATGTTGGTGATGACCTCGTTCGCGTTCATGTTCGTCGAGGTGCCGGCCCCACCCTGGATCACACCGACGGTGAACTGGTCGTGGAACTCTCCGTCGATGACACGCTGAGCCGCTCGGTCGATCAGATCGGCGCGCTCGGGGTCGAGGACCCCGATCTCGCGATTGGCCCTGGCGCTGGCCTGCTTGACCATCGCGAGCGCGACGACGAGGTCGGGATAGACCGAGATCGGACGCTTGGTGATCGGGAAGTTCGCGTCGGCGCGGGCAGTGTGGATCCCCCAGTACGCGTCGGCGGGAATCTCCATGCTCCCGAGCGAATCGGTCTCGGTGCGGGTGGGGGCAGGCGCGGCAGAAGCCATGTCACATCCTTGTGGGTAGTGGCGAGTGTGTGGTGCGGGGGATGCATCCAGTCTACGCCTGCATGCATGCGCTGCCGGGGATACGACGGCGGGTCAGCGTTTGCGCGAGAAGGCCTCGAGGCGCTGGTCCGGGCTGAGGCGCGCCATCTTCTCCAGCCATGCCAGTGAGAAGTGATCACCGGTCGGTGCGTCCGTCACGGGCACCACTGTGTGCGTGATCGTCTCGGGACGCACATGCACGATCTGAAAAGCCTGTGCGGCATCCATGCCGTTCACGTCGGCGGCAGGGCGGGCGACGTTCATCGTGTAGCAGGTCGCCGAGGACACGCTCACCGGCACCCCCGCGAAGGTGCCGTGCGACGAGTAGTGCAGGTGTCCGGCGAGGATGCCGCGCACGTCGGTGTCGCGGATGACCGCTGCGAGTTCGTCCTGGTGCCGCAGTTCGAGGATGTCGAAGAGCGGAAGGTGGCTCGGCAGCGGCGGGTGATGCATCGCGAGCAGAGTGCCGTGCGGCGCCGGTTCGCGCAGAACCTCTGCCAACCACGAGAGCTGATCTGCGTCCAGGTCACCGTGATGCCAGCCCGGCACACTCGTGTCGAGCGCGATCAGCCGCAGTCCGTCGAGATCCCATACCCCCGTCACCGGCTCCTGGGTCGGGGGCAGGTCGAGCAGCCCCTCACGCAGCGCAGGGCGCTCGTCGTGGTTGCCGGCCACCCAGACGACGGTCGTTCCGAGCTCCCGGGCGACGGGCTCCACCGCGAGGCGGAGTCGCCGGTAGGCATCCGGCTCCCCCAGATCCGTCAGATCACCGGTGATGACGATGGCCGCCGGGTGCGGGTGCACGACCCTGATTGCCTCGAGAGTGCGGGCGAAATTCGATTCGACGTCGTAGCGTCCGCCGAGCCGCACTCCCCCCGCCAGGAAGTGCGGGTCGCTCACGTGGATCACGACATGACTTGCGGGCTCATGTCGACCGAAGACGAACTCGCTGTCGGAAGGCGCTGACATGCTCTCAGCCTAGGCCGCATGGCGACATCGGACCATGACGGCTCCACGTCAGCTGTAGTAGTCGCGATAGTGTGCTCGGATGGCGAAGAACGAGGCACGGCGAAGGATCATCGCGGATGCGGGCTTGACCGTCCTGGCGACGGACGGTTCTCGCGGGCTCACACATCGCGCCGTCGACACCGTGGCCGGTGTGCCGTCGGGGACCACGTCGAACTACTTCCGCAGCCGGGACGCACTCGTCGAAGGCCTCGTCGAGCGGATCGGCGAACGCCTCGCCCCGAGCGATGCCGACCTCGCCCGAAGGTCGACCGCGCAGCCCAGCAGGGAGCTCTTCGCCGACTACGTGAGAGATATCGTCAGGCGTCTGACCGACGACCGCGATGTCACGCTGGCGCTGTTCGAGCTGCGACTCGAGAGCAGCCGGCGCCCCGAAGTCGGCGCCCTCCTGGGTGCGTGGCAGAGAGCGGGGCTCGACGCCGACGTCGCATTCAACTCGGCAGCCGGTCTCCCGGGGGGTCGACGCGAGATCGCACTCTTCCACTACGCGATCGACGGGCTCCTGCTCGATCGGCTGACGACTCCGATCGATCCCGGAACGTCGACCGACGAGATCGTCGACGACCTGGTCGCCGGCCTCCTGCGCTGAATCCGGTCGATGCCGGACGTCGCGGTCAGTGCCCGACGACGATGATCAGGATGCCGGCCACCACAGCGACTGCGCAGAGCGCGAAGCACCCGTAAGCGCCGTATAGCGCGATGCGTCGCTGTCCCTCGGTGAGTGGACTCTTCCTCGCCGCCTTGGCCGCCTGCTTCGCCGCCCGCTTGAGTTCCTTCTCGGAGATCACGGTGATGGCGTCGGTGAACTCCGCCGGGCTCACGACCGGCGCATGGCCGCTGCGGACCAGCAGTCGAAGGCCGAACGCGTAGAACGTCACCACCGCGCAGGCTCCGATCAGAGCCGCGAGGAACACCTGGACGAATGCGCCCCAGTCGATGCCGACACTCACTTCGACTCCTCGCTGTCCGCCTTCTCAGGGCTGACGGTCTTCGTCACGGCGCCCGTCTTCGGCGCCTTCTTCGCGGCCTTCGCCTCCGCCTTCGCCTTCGCGTCGGCCCGGGCCGCGGCCTTGGCCGTCTCTCGGGCTTCAGCGCGGGCCTTCGCCTCGGCCTTCGCCTCGATGATCCGCTGCTGCCGGCGCGTGGGAGGAGGCGAGTCGGGGTGGTCGATCGCGAGACCCGATTCGGCGACGTCGCTCATCGCGTTCGCCGGGGTCACGGCGTCCTTGCGGGAGCGGAGGAACAGGCCGATGATCACGGCGAGAGCGAGGACCGTGTCGATCGCGATTCCCCAGAGCCCGAGCCACGTGATGAGCAGGGCTGCGAGAGCGCCGACGGCACCTGCCGCCGGAAGCGTGAGGAGCCACCCGATCGCGATCCGACCGGCGGTCCGCCAGCGAACCGTCGATCCACGGCGACCGAGTCCCGAGCCGATGACCGACCCCGATGCCACCTGGGTGGTCGAGAGCGCGAAGCCGAAGGCGCTGGAGGCCAGGATGGTCGCGGCTGTCGAGCTCTCCGCAGAGAAGCCCTGCGCAGGCTTGACCTCGGTCAGGCCCTTGCCCAGCGTGCGGATGATCCGCCACCCGCCGAGGTACGTTCCGAGGGCGATCGTGACCGCACAGGCGATGATGACCCAGAGGTACGGATCCGCCTGCTCGCTGTTCTGCCAACCGACTGTGATGAGGGCGAGGGTGATCACGCCCATCGTCTTCTGGGCGTCGTTCGTGCCGTGCGCGAGTGCCACCAGCGATGAGGTGAAGATCTGGCCCCAGCGGAAGCCGTCCCGCCCATCGGGCTTGCCGTCGTAGCGCCGAGTGATCGAGTAGGCCAGCTTGGTCGCGGCGAACGCGATGACGCCTGCCGTCAGCGGGGCGATGAGCGCGGGGAGGATGATCTTCGACAGCACCATGCCGAAGTCGATGCCGCCGACCCCGACGCCGACCAGCGTGGCCCCGATGAGTCCGCCGAAGAGAGCGTGGGACGAACTCGAAGGCAGGCCCAGCAGCCAGGTCAGCATGTTCCAGGTGATCGCGCCGATCAGACCGGCGAAGATCATCGGGAGGAACACGTCGCCTTGGATGGTGTCCTCGCGGATGATCCCGTGCGACACGGTCTTGGAGACCTCCGTCGAGAGGAATGCGCCGACGAGGTTCAGCACTGCCGCGAGAAGGACAGCTGTCTTGGGCTTGAGCGCACCTGTCGCGATGGGCGTGGCCATCGCGTTGGCCGTGTCGTGAAACCCGTTGGTGAAGTCGAAGAAGAGTGCCAGCACGATAACCAGCACGACGATGAGGGCTGCGGTTTCCACCGTTCGCTTTCGGTCGTTGAGGAAGAAAGGAGAGGTGTCGACGGGATCGACGTGACGAACGAAGAGTTCACCGTGGGTTTTACTTCCGTTAACCGGCCCCGGTAGATCCTCCCACCCTCCCGGGTACCGGTCAACTCGACCTGGGCTAGCGTGGAACTCGTGACTGATGCCCCGATCGCAGACCGCCGCTCGACCCTCCGCACGCACCACGGCGATACATTCGATGATCCCTATGAATGGCTCCGCGAGAAGGACTCCGGCGAGGTGATCGCACACCTCGAAGCAGAGAACACCCACACCGAGGACGAACTCGCCCACCTGGCGGACCTGCGCGAGACGCTGTTCCAGGAGATCAAGGGCCGCGTGCAGGAGACCGACCTGTCCGTCCCCACGCGTCGCGGGAACTGGTGGTACTACAGCCGCACGGAGGAGGGCGCGCAGTACGGCATCCATTGCCGCACCGCCGCGGCCGAGGACGACTGGACTCCCCCGGTGCTGGAGCCTGGCGTGGCGGTGCCGGGCGAGGCCGTGGTGCTCGACGGCAACGCCGAGGCCGAAGGCCACGAGTTCTTCTCCCTCGGCGCGTTCGACACCTCGGACGACGCGACGAAGCTGCTCTGGGCGACCGACTTCGAGGGCGACGAGCTCTACACGGTGCACGTGCGCGACCTCGTCACCGGCGAGACCCTCGCCGATGAGATCCCCGACACGGGGGGCGCGTTCTTCACGCCCGACGGCACCGGCATCCTCTACACCACCCGTGATGACGCATGGCGCCCCGACACCCTCTGGCTGCATCGCCTCGGCACGCCGGTCTCGGATGACGTGAAGCTCTTCCATGAGCCAGATGAGAAGTACTGGCTCGGCGCCGGCATCACCCGCAGCCGCAAGTACCTCGTGATCGCTGTCGGATCGAGCATCACAAGCGAGGAGTACCTCGTCGATCTCTCGGGCGATCTGACCGCCGCACCTCAGGTCGTGTGGCCACGCCGAGAGGGCGTCGAGTACTCGCTCGAGCACGCGGTGGTCGACGGCGAGGACCGCCTGTTCATCCTGCACAACGACGAGGCCCTGGACTTCGAGCTCGTCTCGGTCTCAGCATCCGACCCTCAGGGAGACCGTCGCGTGGTCCTGGCGCATGAGCCCGGCCGCCGGCTGCTCGGGATGGACGCGTTCCGCGACTTCGCGACGGTGGAGTACCGCCGCGAGGGGCTCGAGCGTGTCGGGCTCCTCGACTACGCCACGGATGCGGTGGAGGACATCGTCTTCCAGGAGCCCCTGTACTCTGCGGGCGTCAGCGGCAATCCGGAGTGGCATTCGCCTTTCCTCCGACTCGGATACACGTCGTTCGTGACCCCGGGAACCGTCTACGAGCTGAACCTCGCCACCCGCGAGCTCCACCTGCGCAAGCAGGTCACCGTGCTCGGCGGGTACGACCCCCTCGACTACGGCCAGAAGCGCGACTGGGCCACGGCAGCGGACGGCACGCGCGTGCCGATCTCGCTCGTCTGGAAGCGCTCATTCGGCGAGCCGGGCTCCGAGGCGCGACCTGTGCACCTCTACGGCTACGGCTCCTACGAGCACTCGATCGATCCCGGATTCTCGGTCGCACGCCTTTCAGAACTCGATCGAGGGATCGTCTTCGCCGTCGCACACGTCCGCGGCGGCGGTGAGATGGGCCGGCAGTGGTACGAGGACGGGAAGCTGCTGAACAAGCGCAACACCTTCACCGACTTCGTCGCATGCGCCGAGCACCTCATCGAGCAGGGCGTCACGACTCCCGAGCGCCTGGTCGCCGAGGGGGGAAGCGCCGGCGGACTGCTCATGGGGGCGGTGACGAACCTCGCTCCCGAACTGTTCGCCGGTGTGCTGGCGGCTGTGCCGTTCGTCGATGCGCTCACGACGATCCTCGACCCCTCGCTCCCCCTGACCGTGATCGAGTGGGACGAATGGGGCGATCCGCTGCACGGCGCCGACGTCTACGAGTACATGAAGTCGTACTCGCCGTACGAGAACGTTCGCGACGGGGTGCGCTACCCGCGCATCCTCGCCGTGACCTCGCTCAACGACACCCGAGTCCTCTACGTCGAGCCCGCGAAGTGGATCGCAGCCCTGCGCGTCGCCGGCGCGACCGACGCGCTGCTCAAGTGCGAGATGGTGGCCGGACACGGCGGTGTCAGCGGTCGGTACAACTCGTGGAAGGAGCGCGCTTTCGAGCTCGCCTGGATCCTCGACACTGTCGGGCTCGCCTCGGACTGACGCTCCACACTCGGTGATCTGAGTTCAGGGCGACGTGCTGAGATCAGGACGCAACACACAGCATCAACCTGATCTGGCACCGTTGTCCTGCTTCCGACAGCTGCACTCGCTCCTGCACATTCGGCGATTGATCCGATTCGATACACATCAGAGCCGCCTGGCCCCATGAGAGGGCGTGCGGCTGCAGAGTGACTGGATGCAACTGGAGGACTGGCTTCGCGAGCGCGACGGCGCAGCACACACCACGGAGATCTACGCGGCCGGATTCAGCAGACACGCTGTCGCCTCGGCTGTCGACTCCGGGCGGATGCTGCGGCTCCGCCGCTCTTGGATCGCATCGAGGACATGCGATCCAGCGGTTCTCGCAGCCGTCGGCGTCAGCGGGCGTCTCACGTGCGTGACCGCCGCACGACGACTCGCGCTGTGGACGCCGGCTACCGCCGAGATCCACATCGCCGTCGCTCCGAATGCGGCGCGATTGGACTCAGCCGGCCTGCACGTGCACTGGTCATCTGGACCGGCACCGACCGGACCACACGCTGTCCTGGATCCGCTGATCAACGTGCTGCATCACGTCGCGCGATGCCAGGAGCCCGCCACGGCGCTCGCCGTCTGGGAGTCCGCACTCAACAGGCGCCTGATCGCCCCGGAAGTACTGAGCCGCATCGAATGGCGCAGCGCGCGAGCATCACGCATCGCTGCGGTCGCTGACGTCCTGTCCGATTCCGGGCTCGAGACCCACTTCGTCATACTGATGCGCTCGATCGGGGTGGTCGTCGTCCAGCAGGTATGGATCGACGGGCACCCGCCGGATGCCCTGATCGGTGATCGCCTCGCGGTCCAGTTGGACGGATTCGCCCACCACAGCAGTGCCCAGGATCGACGGCGCGATATCGAGGCAGACGCGCGATTGCGCGTGCGCGGCTACACCGTGCTCCGATTCGACTACCACCAGGTGCTGTTCCAACCACAACTGGTCCTGAACGTGATGCGTACGGCGATCGCCCAGCAGTTGCATCGGCGGGGATGAGTCGCGTCACCAACCGAGTTCAGGACAACCGCCTGAGATCAGGAGACTTCAATCGGAATCCTCCTGATTCACGTCGGTGGCCCTGGTCTCGCGTCGACGCCCGTGCGGACTGACGGGGAACTGCTCCGGCATCAGCCGAAGAGCGCTGCAGCCTCGTCGTAACGGCTGCGGGGAACCGTGTTCAGCTCGCCCAGTGCCTCTGCGAACGGGACGCGGACGATATCGGTGCCCTGCATCGCGACCATCTGGCCCCATGCCTTCTCGACGATCGCGTCTGCCGCGTGGAGTCCGAGGCGGGTGGCGAGCACACGGTCGAACGCTGACGGCGATCCGCCCCGCTGGATGTGCCCGAGGATCGTCGCGCGCGTCTCGATGCCCGTGATGCGCTCGATCGCAGGAGCGAGCTGGTCGCCGATGCCGCCCAGACGAGGGCGGTTGAACGCATCGAGGCCCTTGTCGCTGTAGGCCTCGTCCATTCCGAGCAGCTTGAACCCCTCGGAGACGACGACGAGCGGCGCACGCCCGCGGTCGTGCGCGCTCGAGACGAGTGCGGTGATGTCGTCGATGGACATCGGCACCTCGGGGATGCAGATCGCATGCGCGCCCGCTGCCATGCCCGCGTGCAGAGCGATCCAGCCGACGTGACGGCCCATGACCTCGGCCACCATACAGCGCTGGTGGGAGTCGCCGGTGGTGCGCAGGCGGTCCATCGCGTCCGTGGCGATGTTGACAGCCGTGTCGAATCCGAAGGAGTAGTCCGTGGCGCGAAGGTCGTTGTCGATCGTCTTCGGCACGCCGATGACGTTGATGCCATCCTTGGCGAGGCGGTCGGCCGCTGCGAGGGTGCCCTCGCCGCCGATCGCGATGATGCCGTCGATCTTGTGCCCGTAGAGCGTCTTGGCGATGTTCTCGGCGCCACCACGTTCCCCCTCGTAGGGGTTGGTACGGCTGGTGCCGAGGATCGTGCCGCCGACCTTCGACAGGCCCTTCACCTCATGCCGCGTGAGGGGGAAGAAGTCGCCGTCGACCACGCCTCGCCAGCCGTCGCGGATGCCGACGAACTCGAGGTCGTAGGTGGTGGTGCCCTTGAGCACGATGCCGCGGATGACCGCGTTGAGTCCGGGGCAGTCGCCGCCGCTCGTCAGAATGCCGATCTTCATGCTTGCCTCAGACGGTTCAGTGGAAGGGGGAACAGGCGACGGTGCCTGCGATCGACACTAGCGCTCCGAACCGACCGGGCGCCATTCGAGGCGATGAAAACCGGTGATCTTGCGGGTGATCCGAGACGATTCGTGACAAATGAGAAAGCAGGTCGCTCATCACGAGAAATCGGCGTCAAGAACCGAGGTTCTTAACGCCGATCTCCGTGGCATCACGCAGGGCTCAGACGGCTCCGAGAGCCTCTCGGAGCAGATGCATGAGAGCACCGAGCTGCACGGGCTCGGCAGCAGCCTCATCGAGAGCTTCGCCGTCGAGTGCACGCGCTGCGAGCCCCTGCTTCTGATCGATGAGCTCCGCGATCTTCGCGTCGATCGTGTGGGCCGCGATGATCCGCCAAGCGGTCACGGGCTCATCCTGTCCGATGCGGTGCACGCGATCGATCGCCTGCGTCTGCTCCGCCGCAGTCCACGACAGCTCGGCCAAGACGACGTTCGATGCCGCCTGCAGGTTCAGGCCGACGCCGGCAGCGGTCAACGAGCACACCGCGATGCCCACCGAAGGGTCGCTGTTGAAGTCGTCGATCGCCTGCTGGCGCGTGGTCGAGGTCTGGTCACCGCGGATGGAGACCGACCGGATGCCGGCGGAGGCGAAGTGCGCCTCTGCCTGGTCCATCACATCGATGTGCTTCGCGAAGAACACGACCTTGCCCACCGAACGCTGGAGCTGGGCCGCGTAATCGGCCGCGAGATGCGCCTTCGCCTGACCGATGCGGCGCACCATGGTGAAGACGTTGTCGCCGCCGGTGCCGGCGGCCTTCGACTCCTCGAGCTCGTTCTGAGCGACCAGACGCACGATGTCCTGGTCGATCTCGCCCGGTGCGAGTCCGCGGTCCCCTCGGGCCTCGATGATCCGCCGGTATCGAGCGGCGAGCCGCTCGCCCAGCTCGCGCTCGGCCTGACGGATGCCGCGCCCGAACTCATCGTCCAGCTGCACGGGCAGATCGGCGATGAGCTTGTCGGGCAGATCGGCTGCGACGTCCTTCTTCTTGCGCCGGACGATCCCCATCGAGATCACGGCTTCACGCGCTTCCGGGTAGAACGCCTTGTCGGCAGGCGTGAAGCCGGTCGCATCGAGCTTCTCCATCAGCTCCGGCCCCGGCTTCTCACCTGTGGTCCAGCCGAGGAAGCGCCAGATCGCATCGAAGTCCTCGACGTCGTTGATCAGCGGCGTGCCCGTGAGCGCGAGCATCAACGGGTTGCCGCCGGGTGTCCGCTCGCGCACACGGTTCGCGAGCGACAGCACGTTCTGCGAACGCTGAGAGCTGAGGTTCTTGATGAAGTGGGCCTCGTCGACGACCATGCCGCGAAGACCGATCGACGCGAGCCACGACATGTGACGGTCGAGGATCTCGTAGTTCACGATGAACACGTCGGCGAACGCGTCGATGTCGGTGCCATCACCCTGGATCACCGTCGCCCTGCGTTGCGGAGTCCACCGCTCGACCTCTCGCGCCCAGTTCATCTTGACGACGTTGGGAACGACGACGAGCAGCGGGTAGGCGCCGGCGACGGATGCGGCGAGAACCGACTGCGCGGTCTTGCCGAGGCCTGGTTCGTCGGCGAGCAGGAAGCTCCGGTGTCCTTCGCGCACCGCTTCGAGGAAGCGCGACTGGTGCACCATGACCTCGAGGCCCTTGGGCGAGAGGTGATCGTACTCGGGAGCCGGCGGCAGGTCCATGCTCGCGGCTCCTCCCCCGGCTCCGGTCTCGAATGCCTTGTACAGGGGCCCCATCAGCTCCCAGCCGTCCAGGCGTCGACGAGGGGTCGTGGTGGCACGCGGGGTGAGATCCGGGGCGAGGAACGGGTTCGCCAGCTGACGCGCCTCGACGGAGGGCGGCGTCACCTGGCGCTCCGCGATCCCGGCGGACACCATCGGCGTCTGCACGGGGGCGACGTCGGCGATGATGAGCTCTTCGGGGGCCAGTTCGGCACCGGACTCGAGCAGCCAGTCGCGTCGCATGCGCTTCGCAACGGGCGAGGTCGCCTGATCGGCTTCGAGGAGCTGGATCAGCGATGTGTCGCGTGCTGCCGTCTTCGCCAGGATCGTGGCCACGCCGTCGAGGCGCTTGAGCAGCTCGGCACGCGCGGCGTCGGCGATCTCGGGATCGGCCTTGACTCTCGCGCGCTCCTCGCGCACCAGGAACGCGATGACCTGGAACTTGACCCGGTTGGTGGGCCCGAGCTTTCCTCGCTGCGACTTCGCCTCGATCTCACGCACCTTGCGGGCGAGAATCGGGATGAGGGGTGCCTCATCATCGCGACGAGATGTCTTCTTGCGCCGTGTTGCGGCGGTTGCCGTGGTCGGCATGCTCCTCCTGAGCGTGAAGGCCGGAGCATCCATGGGATGAGTCGGCCGTTCTCGGTGTCCGCGTGTGGCGTGAGCCAGGACCGTACGAACAGTATTTCCGGTGATCGTCTACGAGCGAATGTCGCTCGAGGATCAAGGACCACCGAGACCCATTCTATGCCATGCGGCCTGAGCGACGCAGATCAGGACACGCAGAGTTCGGGCGGAGTTCAGCGGGAGCGACGCGACAGCACGCTCTCGGCATCCGTCACGTCGGAAGCCATCTGCGTCTTCAGCTTCTCGATCCCCTCGAACGCGACCATGCCGCGCAGACGCTCCACGAACTCGACGGTCACGTCGTGACCGTACAGGTCGAGATCTGTCTCGCCGATCACGTGCGCCTCGACCTGCCGCTCGAGCACATCGTCGAACGTGGGGTTCGTGCCCACCGAGATGGCTGCTCGATGCCGGAGTCCGGTCTCATGGTCGACGAGCCAACCGGCGTACACCCCGTCGGCAGGGACGAACGAGTCGACCGATGCCGAGAGGTTCGCGGTGGGGAAACCGAGTTCCCGTCCGCGCTTGAGTCCATGCACGACCTCGCCGCGCACATCGACATTGCGGTCGAGCACGCGTGCCGCGGCAGTGACGTCGCCGGCCATCAGGAGTTCTCGGATCCATGTCGACGAGACTCGGCGGTCCGACCCGTCGAGGAACACGTCGTCCACGACCTCGACGGTGAAGCCGTACTTCGGCCCCAGTTCTCTGAGTAGCTCGGGGTCACCTGCTCCGCCCCTGCCGAACCGGAAGTCCTCTCCCACGAGGATCGTGGACACATGGAGCGCACCGGTCAGGATGCCGGCGACGAAGTCCTCGGCGCTGCGCGCCGCGAACTCCTCATCGAAGGTCAGAAGCAGCGTGGCATCGAGCTCGAGCTCGCTCAGCAGTTCGAGCTTGCGGCCCACGGTGACCACGTTCTCGGGGCAGCGATCCGGTCGGAGCACGGCGAGCGGGTTGCGGTCGAAGGTGACTGCCACGGCCCGGACTCCCGACTGCGCCGCGATCTCCTTCAGGCGCCGGATCACCGCTCGGTGACCGGCATGCACGCCGTCGAACTTGCCGATGGCCACCGCTGAGGGGCCGAAGCCGGCGGGCACCTCGCTCGGGTCCCGGAAGACGATCATGCGTCGACCTCGGCGCGGAGAGATGGCTGTGCCTCGCGGGCCGGCCGATGGGTGCGCAGCCACCAGATGCCGAAGACCGGCAGCACGAGCGGGATGAACAGGTATCCGCGCCCGAACATCGACCAGACGGTGTCGTGCGGGAACAGTTCGGGGAAGAAGATGCTGAGCGAACCGACCACCAGGACTCCGGCGAGCTCGAAGACGATCGCCACCCACGCCACCGCGTACCAGCCGCGACGACTCGCGAGAACGAGCGCCAGAGTGGCGAGGATGTACACGACTGCGGCGAGTGCCGAGAGTGTGTAGGCAAGCGGTGCCTCGCCGAACTGTCGGAAGATCTGCACGAAGCTTCGACCGGTCGCCGCCAGCGCCATCACGGCGTAGACGATCACGAGGACACGGCCGATGCCGGTCATGCGGGAGGTGGGAACGGTGGTGCTCATAGCGTCCCCCATTCTAGATCCGGGCGGGAGGACTCGGATGCGCGCTCGACCGGCTCAGGCGACCTGGATGGTCCAGATGACGTGCATACGCCAGACCATGATCGCGACGGCGAGAGCAGCGACACCGAGGATCACGGTGCTCCAGCGACTGCGCTCCATCAGCGCCCACAGCACGGCACCCACGGGCAGGAGCACCGCAGACACGAGGTAGACCCAGTACTCGAGCAGATCACCCGTAGGAGGGTTTCCTGCCAACGGCGCCACGATCGCGACCACCACCTGGACGACGAGGAGCAGTTCGACCAGCGCGAGCGCTCCGACGGTGTAGTCGCTCGGACGCCGACCGGCCAGACCGAGCACGACGCAGAACACGCCAGCAGCGGCCGCGACCGCCACCTGGGCGATGGTCAGCCAGAGGATCATCCGACTGCCTCCGGCATGTTCATGGCGCTCTTGAGATCGGCCCCGCGTCTTTCGACGACTCCGACGAGGACGCCGTCCTCATCGATCGCGGCCGCCAGGGAGCCGGTCATCCGATCGGCTTGTCCGATCAGCCTCTTACCGTGACGGAGGTCTCTCGCTTCCTCGGTCGACACCGGCAGCGGATCGAGGACCCGCGCGGCCGCCGCGGCCGGGGTCAGCAGCGCCGTCTCCACGACATCGTCGACCTTCACCGCATCTGCGACGTCGAAGTCGCCGACGCGTGAGCGCCGAAGAGCTGTGAGGTGCCCACCGACACCGAGGGCGGCACCCAGATCACGAGCGAGCGAGCGGATATAGGTGCCGGAGGAGCAGTCGACGACGACGTCGAGGTCCAGAGACCCTGCGGTCGAGCGCTCGGCGATGACCTCGAAGCGCGAGACGGTGACATCGCGCGCGGCCAGCACGACCTCTTCCCCTGCGCGCACGCGGTCGTACGCGCGGCGTCCGTCGACCTTGATCGCCGACACCGAACTCGGCACCTGCGAGATCGCCCCGGTGAGTGCCCGGATCCCGGCGGACACGCGGTCGGGGGTGACCGAGTCCCAGGACTCCGCAGCGGCCCGCGTCAGGATCTCGCCATCGGCGTCGTCCGTGTCCGTCGTCTGCCCGAGACGGATCGTGGCCTCGTAGGTCTTGTCGGCTCCCACGATGTAGGTCAGCAGTCGCGTCGCGCCCTCGACGCCGATCACGAGCAGACCGGTTGCCATGGGGTCGAGGGTTCCCGCATGCCCGACCTTGCGGGTGCCGAGTGCACGCCGGGTGCGTGCGACGACGTCGTGGCTGGTCAGTCCAGCTGGTTTGTCGACGAGGAGGATGCCGGGCGAGACCATCTCTCAAGCCTACGATGCGTGCGAGCGCTTCATCGCACGCACGCACGCCGACCATGCCCCCTGGTCCCTCCTAGGGGATCCCTGTTCGCCTAGGCTGTCGAGGTGCCTTCGACATCGCGTCCCGCCGCCGAGGTGGCTCTGCCTCTTGCGCACTGGTATCGACGCGCGGCACGCGATCTGCCGTGGAGGCGCCCGCGATTCCATGAGGACTTCGGCGCCTGGGGCACGCTGGTCAGCGAGTTCATGCTGCAGCAGACCCCCGTGAACCGGGTGATTCCGCACCTCGAGGCGTGGCTCGACAGGTGGCCCACCCCCGCTGCGATGGCTGCCGCCTCGACCTCCGACGTGCTGCAGCAATGGGCCAACCTCGGCTATCCCCGCCGCGCCCTGTGGTTGCACCGCGCTGCCGTCGAGATCACGGAACGACATGGCGGAATCGTCCCCGAGGACGTGGACGACCTGCTCAGGCTCTCGGGAATCGGCGACTACACAGCAAGAGCGGTGGCCGTCTTCGCCTACGGAGCTCGACACCCCGTCGTCGACACGAACACACGACGCGTGATGGCACGGGCGATCCTCGGACAGGCGCAGCCGGGCCCTCCCTCGCGCCGCGATCTGGAGCTGATGGATTCGCTGCTCCCCGCCGATGTGGCGGATTCCGCCGTGTTCAACGCTGCGGCGATGGAGCTGGGCGCGACCGTCTGCACGGCGAGGTCGCCGCGCTGCGATATATGCCCTCTGGTCGACGGGTGCGCGTGGGTGGCTGCGGGGCGGCCGGACACCGGCGACACCCGTAGGCGTCAAGCCGCCTTCGAGGGCTCCGACCGTCAGGCCCGCGGAGCAGTGCTCCGGATCCTGCGAGCCGCGGCACCTGAGCCCGTTCTGATCGACTCCGTGCTCGCCGAGTGGCCGGATGCTCTTCAGCGCGACCGTGCGATCGACTCTCTCATCGTCGACGGCCTCGCCGAAGCCGATGGAGAGATGCTGTCGCTCCCCCGCTGATCATGCGGGTCAGATGAACTGCCCGATGCGGTGGGCGAGCACCGTGAGCTCGACGCGGGTCCGCACTTCGAGCTTCGCGAAGACGCGGCCCAGATGCACTTCCACCGTGCGCACCGACACATGGAGCGAGTCGGCGATGTCGCGGTTCGAGGCACCGCCGACCGCCAGCATCGCGACTTCGAGCTCGCGAGCGGTCAGCATCGACTCCCAGACTCGCCGGCACGCCGACAGCGGGTCGCCGAGGACGCTGACCCCGTCCGCCCTCTCCACCCGTTCGAGACGCACCGAGATGGCCCTCGCCCAGGCGGTCGCACCGGAGACCTCCAGAAGGTTCCGTGCCATCGACAGATGCTCTCGGCCGAGTTCGAGATCGCCCTTGATCAGCGACTTCGTGCCGATCATCGCTTCGACTCGCCCGCGTGAGAACGGCGAGGTCAAGGTGCGAGCGGCAGCGACGACGAGCGGACGCTCGACGCGCCATTCATCGTCCGAGCAGCTGGTGATCTGCACCCGCAGTCGCTGGGCGAGCGCGATCTCGGGCGGCTCGATCCGACGAGGGGTCCACGATGCGCCATGCGTGACGACGATGGCCTCCTCGAGTCCGGGAACCGACAGCGTCGGCTGCGGGGCGCCGCGATCTCTCCAGAGCCGCATGCACGCCGCCGCCTCGGCTGAGTGCCCTGACAGGAACGCCTCGATGCCTCGATCCACAAGCTGATCGATGCGGAGAGGGGCGGGAAGCGCAGCAGTGAGAGCCCTCGCGATCGGCCCCAGCCGACCGAGAACCGCGAGGTCGAGGCGCCGAGCGATCACGACGCCGAGCCCGGCGAACGGCACGGCGACGGGCAGTTCGATGGCCGCACGCATCATCCTGTCGCGCGCAGCTCCGATGTCACCACGCCACATCAGCAGCAGCACCTCGACCACCGCTCGATACGCCGCGATGAGAGGGCTGAGCTCGAAACCGGCCACGAACGGGTCCACTCCCCCGCCGACCGGCGAGTCTCCCGCTGCAAGCAGGCTGAGGCCCCTGTCGACGTCCCCGTCCAGCGCGGCCTGCAGAGCGCGGAGCATGCCTCCGGTGAGCGGACCCGCGCCGCGCACATGGTCGATCTCGCCGTCGCCCATGACGAGCCAGGCGAGAGCGATCACCGGGTCCCGAAGATCCTGGTCAGCGTCGACCCGCGCACTCGACGTCCGCAGAGCTTCGAGCCACGACCGCATCCCCCGGCGGTCACCGCGCTCGGCACACAGCATCGCTGCGAACGCCGTGGACCGTGCCCACGAGTACCAATGCTCGGCATCATCGACGCGAGGCTGGACCGCGCTCATGTCGACCTCAGGCACACCGCCGCGGAGATGCGCCTCGGCGACCAGCCACCCGCCGAGACCTTGCAGACGATAGAGCTCTGCGCCGTTCGGAAAGAGACTCCCCAGTCGTCTCGCCGCCTCGACGGCGTAGCCTGCGGCGATCGCTGCGACACCGGCCACGAGAGTCGCCTCATCCCGCTCCACGCCGCTCGAGTGCGCCGCGGCCTCGGCCGCGAGGTGGAAAGCCCGCTCGCTCAGGCCCGCCTCCGAATGCGCTCTGGCGATTCGGGTGAGCTCGTCGGCGGTCACGGGCTCCCCGTGCATCGCTGCACGAGCACCATGCCAGTCGGCGTCGACCCGCTCACCACGTTCATCGAAGAGCCTGCTCAATCTCGCGTGCACCGAGGCGGCCGCGGCCGACGCCGTCGTCGCGCGCAACCAGATCGCCAGCCGGGGGTCGGCGAGGCGGACTCGGCCCGCGTGGATGTCGAGAAGCGCTCCGAGCGGACCTCGGGTGAGCTCTGCGGCGGACCGACCCGCGAAATCCACCAGCGGGTCGAGCCTGTCGTCGAGCCGCAGCGACACGGCGACGAGGACCTCACGGTCTCGATCATCGAGCTCCAACTGAGCGAACAGCGCCTCGACCGATGGCACCATCGGCAACGGCGACGGGAGCGCGCTGAGACCGTGGCGCTGAGCAGCGTCGAGCCGAGCGGCGACCGCCAGGATCGTGCGCGGATCTTCTGACAGCTCGAACGCGAGTCGCGCCGCGACATGCGGCGCGCAACTCAGGTCGTTCTCGAGCAGGTCGTCGAGGATCTTCTCGACAGCCACAGGCGCGACTGCTGCCGCCCCCAGCGCACGCGAAACGTCGATGTCGAACCCCCCAGTCCCCGCGGGCGAACGCCCGTCGAGCTGAGGTTATCAAGACAGTCGGACCCGCAGACGAGGGCTCCGATATTCAGGACTTCGTGTCGTCGTCTTCCTGGCGGAGGTACGGGTCCGCTTCGCCCGCGTGGGATGCCGAGGACGCGAGCCTCGCCACCTCGGCGTCTCGCTGCTGCGCTTCGCGCAGGAGAGCCGAGATGTGGTCGGCGTTCTCGGGCAGTGCATCCGGGATGAACTCGAGCGTGGGCACGAGGCGCGTGCTCAGCTGCTTCCCGACCTCGCTGCGCAGCATTCCGGTGGCGGAGGTCAGAGCCTCGCCACTGGAGAGACGTTCCTCTTCGGTGCCGAGCACCGTATAGAAGACGGAGGCATGCTGCAGGTCTCCTGTGACACGGACATCCGTGATCGTGACGAAGCCGAGGCGCGGGTCTCGCAGCCCCTTCTCGAGCCGCTCCGCAAGGATCACTCGAATGCGATCAGCCAGTCGGGCCTGTCGTTCACCAGCCATTGTTCTCTCCCTCTACGTACTCTTCGGGCGAGGATGCATCACGCACCCTCGCCCGAAGATATCGAACTCGATCAGCCGCGAGGCTTCTCGATCAGTTCTGTCGTCTCGATCTCATCACCGATCTGGATGTCGTTGAACTTGCCGAGGCCGATACCGGCCTCGTAGTCCGTACGCACCTCGGTGACGTCGTCCTTGAAGCGACGCAGCGACTCGATGGCGAGGCCATCGGCCACAACCACACCGTCGCGGATGACGCGAGCCTTGGCGTTTCGCGTGATCGTTCCCGATCGCACGATGACACCGGCGATGTTGCCGAACTTCGAGGAGCGGAACACCTCGCGGATCTCGGCGACACCCGACTGGACCTCTTCGTACTCCGGCTTGAGCATGCCCTTGAGCGAGCTCTCGACCTCGTCGATCGCGTTGTAGATCACCGAGTAGAACCGGATGTCCACACCCTCACGCTGGGCGCGCTCGCGCGCCTTCGTGTCGGGGCGGACGTTGAAGCCCACGATGATCGCATTGTCGATCGTCGCGAGGTTGACGTCGGACTCCGTGATCGCACCGACACCGCGGTGGATGATGCGGAGCTGCACCGAGTCATCGACCTCGATCTTGAGCAGCGACTCCTCGAGTGCCTCGACGGCACCGGAGACGTCACCCTTGATGATGAGGTTGAGCGACTCGACCTTGCCCTCTTCGAGAGCACGGGTGAAGTCCTCGAGCGAGATGCGCTTGCGGGCCTTGGCCAGCTGGGCGTTGCGCTCGACCGCTTCACGCTTCTCAGCGATCTGACGGGCCATGCGGTCTTCTTCGGTGACGATGAAGACATCGCCTGCACGCGGCACCGAGTTCAGACCCTGCACCTGCACCGGACGCGACGGGTAGGCCTCGAGGACCTGCTCGCCGTTCTCGTCTGCCATCGCACGCACACGGCCGTACGCCGTTCCTGCGACGATCGCGTCACCGATCCGGAGCGTTCCGGACTGGATCAGCACCGTGGCGATGGATCCGCGGCCCTTGTCGAGCTTCGCCTCGATGGCGACACCGCGAGCGGCCTTGTTCGGGTTGGCCGTGAGGTCGAGACCCGCGTCAGCCGTGAGCAGCACAGCGTCCAGGAGTTCCTGGATGCCGGTGTTCGCCCGAGCCGAGACGTCGACGAACATGACGTCTCCGCCATACTCCTCGGCGACCAGACCGTATTCGGTGAGCTGCTGACGAACCTTGGCCGGGTTGGCGTCGGGCTTGTCGACCTTGTTCACCGCGACCACGATCGGCACATTCGCCGCCTGAGCGTGGTTCAGCGCCTCGACCGTCTGGGGCATGATGCCGTCGTCGGCTGCGACCACGAGGATCGCGAGGTCTGTGACCTGCGCTCCACGAGCACGCATGGCGGTGAACGCCTCGTGACCCGGGGTGTCGATGAAGGTGATGGCACGCTCGATGCCCTCGTGCTCCGTCCACACCTGGTACGCACCGATGTGCTGCGTGATGCCGCCGGCCTCACCGTCGATGACGTTGGTCTGGCGGATCGCGTCGAGCAGTCGGGTCTTACCGTGATCGACGTGACCCATGACGGTAACGACGGGCGGACGGATCTCGAGGTCGTCTTCGTCCTCCTCCTCCAGCTCCTGCGCGAGGTTGAGTCCGAAGCCCTCGAGGAGCTCCTTGTCCTCGTCCTCGGGCGAGACCATCTGGATCTTGTATCCGAGCTCCTCACCGAGCACCTCGAACGTCGCCTCGTCCAGCGACTCGGTGGCCGTGGCCATCTCGCCGAGGTTGAAGAGGATCGTCACGAGGGTTCCGGGCTGAACCGTGTAGCCGGTCAGCGTCTCGATCTTGTCGGCGAAGTCCGCGATCGACGCACCACGGCGCATGCGGATGATCTCCCCGTTGCCACGGGTGACGTTGACGCCACCGACGACCGGGGCGCTCCGCATCTCGAACTCTTGCCGCTTCGCCCGCCGCGACTTGCGCTGCTTGCTCTTGCCGCCGCCCTTGCCGAAGGCACCTGCGGTACCTCCGCCAGGACCACGACCGCGACCGCCGCCACCACCGGGGCGGCCTGCGAAGCCACCGCCGGGACGAGCACCGGGACCGGCACCGGGTCCACCGGCACCGCCGGGACGACCGGGACCGCCGGGACGCTGCTGGAACGGTGCGCCACCGGGACGACCGCCCTGCCCGCCGCGCGGAGCGCCGGGACGGGGGGAACCGGGGCGAGGCGCACCCGGACGCGGGGCACCGGGACGCGGAGCCTGCGGACGCGGGATGTTGCCGGGAGTCGGACTCGGCCGCTGGCCCATGCCCTGCGCCGAGGCGAAGGGGTTGTTGCCGGGGCGCGGACCAGCCGGACGCTGGCCCATGCCCTGCGCCGACGAGAACGGGTTGTTGCCGGGACGCGGTGCGCCGGGCTTCGGCGCGCCGCCGTCGTTCGACTTCGGCGCAGCGGATCCGGACGCTGCATCCGTCGAAGCGGCAGCCTCGGCAGGAGCCTCAGCGGCCGGGGCGGGAGCCTCGGGAGCCGGGGCGGCTACGGGCTCTTCCGGCGCGGGGGCCGGCTTGGGCCCGGGCTTGGGCCCGGGAGTCGGTCCGCCGGTCTTGGCGGCGCCGGGCTTCGAGGCACCGAGTGTTGCAGCACCGGGTGCTGCAGCACCGGGCTTGGCTGCACCGGTTTTGGCTGCACCGGTCTTGGCCGCTGCGGGAGCCGCGTCAGCGGATGCCTTCAGCGAGGCATCCGACTCGATGGCAGCGCGAAGCTTGCGCGCCACCGGCGGTTCGATGGTCGAAGAGGGGCTCTTGACGAACTCTCCGAGTTCCTTGAGCTTTGCAAGTGCGATCTTGCTGTCGACGCCGAGTTCGGCGGCGATCTCGTGTACGCGTGGTTTACCAGCCACAATTCTCCTGTCTGGGGTCGGTCCACCCAGACAGGGCAGACCACTAGTCGCGGACGGGTCTCATTTCGAGCCGTTCACTTTGTTTCCATAGCCGTTCAGCCTTTGTTTCTTGGTGGGTATTGTTCGATGATCCGCGTGTCCAGATTGCCGGACACGCGAAGTGCTCTGCCGAAAGCACGGCGCCGCAGAGCGGCATCCATGCATTCCGGTGTCGGATGCACCCACGCGCCTCGCCCTGGCAGAACGCCTCGCTCATCGATGATGAGGATCTCGTCCTGGGACACCACTCTGAGAAGAGCGGCGCGGGGAGCACGCGTGCGACAGCCGACGCACGTTCGTACGGGTTCCATCTTACACCTGTGTTCCCGTCCGACTCACGCGACGAGCGCGAGTCGGACGTGACGAGAGGTCAGTCCAGGACGCTGTCGGGCTGGATGTCGATCTTCGCGCCGGTGAGCTTCGCAGCCAGACGGGCGTTCTGCCCCTCCTTGCCGATCGCGAGGGAGAGCTGATAATCCGGCACGAGTGCACGCACGGCCCTGGTGTTCGCGTCGAGGATGAACGCGCTGGTCACCTTGGCAGGCGAGAGCGCATTCGCGACGAAGGCGGCGAGCTCGGGGTCGTGATCGACGATGTCGATCTTCTCGCCTGACAGCTCCTCGGTGACGGCGCGCACACGGCGCCCCATCTCACCGATGCACGCGCCCTTGGCATTGATCGCCGGGTCGTTGGCTCGGACGGCGATCTTCGTGCGGTGACCGGCCTCTCGGGCGAGCGAGACGATCTCCACAAGACCTGCGGCGATCTCGGGAACCTCGAGTGCGAACAGCCTGCGGACGAGGCCGGGGTGCGTGCGGGAGACGGTGATCTGCGGCCCCTTGAGCCCCTTCGCGACGCTCGTCACATACACGCGGAGGCGTGAGCCGTGGGTGTATTCCTCGCCGGGCACCTGCTCCTCCGGCGGAAGGATCGCCTCGACAGCTCCGAGATCGACGTGGATCATGCGGGGATTCGGTCCCTGCTGGATCACGCCCGCGACGATGTCGCCTTCCTTGTCCTTGAAGTCCCCCAGCACCACGTCATCCGCGATGTCGCGCAGACGCTGGCTGATGACCTGCTTCGCGGCGAAGGCGGCGATCCGGCCGAAGTCATCCGGCGTGGCGTCCTCTTCACCGATGATCGCGCCCTCTTCGTCCTTGACGACCTGCAGCACGGCGACGTGCCCGGTTCGACGATCGAGCTCGACGCGGACGCCCTCGGGGGTGGCTCCTTCTGCGGAGACGTGCTTGGAGTAGGCGGTCAGGATGGCCTGTTCGATGATCGAGACCAGCTCATCGAAGGGGATCGCCTTCTCCTTCTCGATCCCACGCAGCAGACTCAGTTCGATATCCATGACGACTCCCTATTCAGCTCTCGTCGCGCGGGTGTGCACGCGCGACATCCGTACCACGATACCCTGTGCCCACCGCCGGTCGCCACGAGGGCAACCGCAGCGATGCGGTGCCGAGCGTGCAGGAGGACTCAGTGACGACGTACGACACCATCGTGATCGGGGCAGGGATGTCCGGGGTGACGGCGGCTCGCATGCTCGCCGACGCCGGAGCGGACGTCATCGTCCTGGAGGCGAGGGACCGCATCGGCGGACGGATGCACACCGATCGCGCCGCAGGCTTCCCCGTCGATCTCGGCGCGTCCTGGGTGCACGGCATAGCGCGCTCCGAGCTGTGGGACCTCGTGCAGGCACTCGGCATCCCGACGCTCGAGTACACCGTCGGCAGCTTCCAGGTCGGAGGGCGGCCGATCGAGAACTTCGACGGCGACGGCAGGCCGATGGATGCCGCGCGCACCTCGCAGTGGGTGTCCGATGTCGAGGAGGCCGACCGTCTGCTGGTCGAGGAGATCGAGCGGTCCTCGCCCGGTGAGACCTATCTCGAAGTCACCGAGCGCGCGCTCGACCGCACCGGCTTCGATCCTGAGCGCATCGACGAGATCCGGGAGTTCTTCCGTCATCGCGTCGAGGAGCAGTGCGGAGCATGGATCGGCGACCTCGACGCGCACGGGCTCGACGAGGACGCGATCGACGGAGACGAGGTCATCTTCCCCCGTGGGTACGACGAGCTCCCCCGGCGCATCGCCGCCGAGCTCGATATCCGTCTGAGCCAGGTGGTCACCCGCATCGCGCGCACGGATGCCGGGGTCATGGTGTCGACCGACGACGGCGAGTTCTCGGCGCGCAGTGCGCTGGTCACGGTGCCGCTGGGCGTGCTCAAGGCGGGATCGATCGACTTCTCTCCTCCCCTGCCCGATAGTGTCGCGGGGCCGATCGCCCGACTGGGCATGGGGGTGTTCAACAAGGTATTCATCCAGTTCCCCGAACGCTTCTGGAACGAGGAGAGCTACGTCCTGCGGGCCCTCGGCGAGGCGGGAGAACACTGGCACTCCTGGTATGACGTATCAGCGGTGAGCGGAGTTCCGACGTTGCTGACCTTCGCTGCCGGCCCGTTCGGCCGCAGGATGCAAGAGCTCTCCGACGAAGAGATCGTCGCGGATGTCGTGAGCGCTCTCCGCGCCCTCTACCCTGATGCGGTCGGCGAGCCCATCGCTCACTGGATCACCCGCTGGGGGAAGGACGCGTTCTCGAAAGGCTCGTACTCACATCTCGCGCTCGGGTCGTCGCACCACGACCATAACGAACTCGCGGGGCCCGTCGACGGAGTGCTGCACTTCGCCGGCGAAGCGACGTGGGGTGACGAGCCCGCGACCGTGGGGGCGGCCTTCTATTCAGGGCACCGCGCGGCGGAGCGGATTCTCGGGCGCGACGTCGACGCGAGCCGCTTCGCCGCGCGCGTGGCAGCTCGCGCCGTCGCCGCACCGCGCGGCTGAGCGGCGCGCGCCTCCGGCGTCAGCGACGGTAGACCTGCACGACGGCGGGACGCGGCGCGTGCGGAACATCACCGGGCGCGTCCGAGCCGTAGTCGGGGAACAGGGAGGTCGGCGCATCGAACGTCCCGTCCTCCCCCGGGTGCTGCACGGCGACGAAGACGAGCCCTTCCTTGTCATGGATCACCGGACCGCAGGTCTCGGCATCACGCGGCACCGCGAGGAACTGCTGCACGTGTCCGCGTTCGGATCCGGTGAGGGGCACCTTGAAGAGACCGTCAGCGAGGCCGATGGTGCTCGGAGCGCCATCGGTCGAGATCCAGAGATCCCCCGCAGAGTCGAAGGCCAGGTTGTCGGGACAGGAGATGGGCGAGACCGCTTCCTTGGGGAACCCGGCGAAGTACGCGTTGTCGAACGTCCCCGGGTCGCCGCACAGCAGCAGGACGCTCCAACCGAACGAAGTCCCGCTGTGCCCCTTCGTCTCCGTGAGTTCCAGCACGTGACCGTAGCGATTTCCCGTCACCGGGTTCGCCTCGTCGACGGACTTGCGGCTGGAGTTGTTGGTCAGCGCGACGTAGACCTTGCCGCTGGTCGGGCTCGGTTGCACGTCCTCAGGGCGATCCATCTTCGTCGCGCCGACGGCATCCGCGGCAAGTCGCGTGTAGACGAGCACCTGCTCCGTCGTGAAGCCGGGGACCGCGCTACGGCCACTCCGCGTGAGAGGGATCCAGGTTCCTGTGCCGTCGAACGCGCCGTCAGCGGGCAGTGCTCCCGATCCGGTGATCTCCGTCGCCGGAGAGTTGCCTGCGAACTTCGCCACGTAGAGGTCGCCCTCGCTCAACAGCGAGAGGTTCTTCTTGCGCGAACCCGAGATGCGGTTCTTCGAGACGAACTTGTACAGGTAGTCGTTGCGCTCGTCATCACCCATGTACGCGACGACTCGACCGTCGGAGGCGACGTGCACGTTCGCGCCCTCGTGCTTGAAGCGCCCCATCGCCGTGTGCTTGCGCGGGGTGGAGGTCGGGTCCTGCGGGTCGATCTCGACGATGTACCCGAAGCGGTTCGGCTCGTTCACGAAGCCCGGGTCATGGGCGTTGAAGCGCGGGTCGTACGACTCCCAGCCCGTGGAGGTCGTCGCCGTGCTCGATGCGCTGTACCGTCTCTGCTCGGTCGTGTCGGCAGCCCAGGCGAAGTATCCGTTGAAGTTCTCTTCACCCGAGAGGATCGTCCCCCACGGAGTGGTCCCACCCGCGCAGTTCCCGAGAGTTCCGTGGACCCACCGGCCGTCCGGGTCCGCCGCCGTCTTGACGAGATCCGAACCCGCGGCAGGACCCGTCAGCTCGAACACCGTCTCGACGGTGATGCGCCGGTTCCGGCGCCCGGCGACGACGTAGGTCCACGGGTCGCCGACGCGTCGGCGACGGATATCGACCACGGACATCCCCTGGGCCGCCTTGTAGACGTCGCCTCGCCGACGGAGCTCGGCCAGGTCGGTCGTCGGCGGGAACATGATGCCGGGGTTCACGTATTCATGGTTGTTGACCAGGACCCCGGACTTGCCGCTCGGATCCGGGACGATGTCGAGGTAGTCGCTGTTGTAGCCGAACTGACCGGCTTGCGCCTGCGGCGACTGGGCCGCGAAGTCGAAGGTCGGAGTCGTGGAGAAGAGCGGATCTCCCCAACGGATCAGGGGCGCCCACGTGAACCCCTCAGGAACCGTGAACGCGTCGACATCGGCGGAGACCGGGGCGATGGCGGTGAAGGCGAGCCCGGCAGATCCCGGCTTTCCGAGTCCGACCGACCCGGCTCCGGCCGCCGCCGGTGCCGACACGGGTGCTGAGCGGTCCACTCCGACCGCGATCGCCACGGCTGCGGCTGCCCCCAGACCGAACAGCGCGCGCCGTGAGAAGACCGCGGACGCGATCGAACGGAAGTCGTCGTTCGACGATGTGTTGCATTCCGGCCCCAGACACGCGTTCGCGCACTTGAGTTCGCAGGTGACCGACGAGCGCTTGCCACGCGCATGGCCGATCAGCGGGAGCCGGTTCCGAGTGTCGTCCACAGCCATCTGATCCTCCTCGACAGGGTGCGGTCAGCATCGTCGTCACAGATGAAGGCGGGGTTAATGCCGAATGAACTCCCGGCATCACAGCGCGGGAGCGGAATCCAGGGAGTTGATCGCGCCGATCAGGCGGAAGAGACCGCCGACCTGACGCTGATCGAGGTGCAGAGCAAGACGAGGAAGATGCAGCACGTCATCATCGGCGACCTCGGGCGAACGCGGAGCAGTCCGCTCGATGCGTCCGCTCGCCAGCATCCCGGCGAACTGCTCGTTGAGCTGCTCCACCTCGGCATCGGATGGCTCGGCCCGGAGGCGCAGCACCAGGGTGTCTCCGAACCACCGCAGTGAGTCGTAGTTTCGCCAGAAACCTGCGATCACCGCCGCTGCCGACTCGACCGAGTCTGTGATGACGACGCGGTCGAAATCGCCCTCGGAGATCACGCCGGTGGGCGCGAGATCCTCGTCGATGAACCGCTTGAGTCCGTGCCAGAAGGTGCCGCCGGGCTCATCGAGCAGCACGATCGGGGTCGGCTCGGCCTTTCCGGTCTGCTGGAGGGTCAGCAGCTCGAACATCTCGTCGAGCGTGCCGAACCCACCGGGGAGGCAGATGAAACCGCTGGACTCCTTGATGAGCATGAGTTTGCGGGTGAAGAAGTACTTCATCGCCACCACGTGCTCGCTCGCCGCGATCAGGCTGTTGGCCTTCTCCTCGAACGGCAATCTGATCGATACGCCGAGCGACAGCGCGGGGCCGGCACCCTCAGCGGCTGCCTGCATGATTCCCGGTCCTGCTCCGGTCACCACCATCCATCCGTCCGCAGCGAGAGCAGCCGCGACGTCACGCGCCTGGACATAGAGCGGATCGTCGTGGAGGGTACGCGCCGAGCCGAACACCGTGACCTTCGGTACCCCTTCGAACGGCGCGAACAAGCGGAAGGCATCCCTCATCTCGGCGAGGGCGGCGGAGGCGATCTTGAGGTCGAGGCGGTTCGTGCCGTCCTCTCCCAGCAGCACCGCCGTGCGCATCATGCGCATGACCAGTCGGCGATCGGTCTTCACTCCGGCCTCGTCGAGGACGTTGTTGATCTCGGCGCTCAGAGACTCGGGCAGCGGTTCGTCCGTCATGCCCTCAGCCTGTCACGAGCCCCGGTCGAGCGGGTCTCCGCAACGCCGCGCTCCGCCCTCACCACGCGCGCGGCGCCTTGTCAACGCCCGTGTGGAGTCTGCCGGCCCGCGGCACAGTGGCCGCATGACAGAGATCACTGGACCCGAAGCACTCGCACGCGTACACGAACTCGTCGAGGACATCGACTTCACGATGCTGACGACGAACGATGACGACGGCAACCTGGTGAGCAGGCCGATGTCGACGAGGCAGATGGACGACGCGGGAGACATCTGGTTCTTCACCGCAGAGGACACCGAGAAGGTGGAAGAAGCGCGGGCCCACCGCCAGGTCGGCCTCTCGTATTGCGACGCGAAGGGAATGCGCTACGTGTCTGTGGCCGGCAATGCATCCGTGGTGCACGACCGCGCCAAGATGGAAGAGCTCTACTCGCCCTCCCTCGACATCTGGTTCGAAGACGGGCTCGACACCCCCGGCATCGCACTTCTCAAGGTCACTCCCACCGTCACCGAGTTCTGGGAACCCGCCAAGGGCAAGATCGCGATGGCGGCGGGGGCCCTGAAGGCTCTCGTCACGAAGGACACGCCTGACGACGACATCATGAACCACGGCCACATCGTCTGCTGACCGGCGACTCGGCTCCGTACAGACGGAATGCCGCGCACCTCGGTCGAGGGCGCGGCATTCGTGGTCTGTACCGTCAGCGACGACGGGTCAGCTGCTGCACGGCCTCGGCGACCGACACCGCTTCGCGAGCCCCGGTGCTGCGATCCCACAGCTCGACCTGACCTTCGGCAGCACCGCGACCGACGATGACGATCTTCGGCACGCCGACGAGCTCGGCGTCGCCGAACTTGACTCCGGGAGAGACTTTGGGGCGGTCGTCGTAGAGCACGTCGAGGCCTGCGGATTCGAGCTGGGCAGAGAGATCAGCCGCCACGTCGAAAGCCACCTGGTCACGACCGGCCGCGACGACCTGCGCGTCGAACGGTGCGACCGATGCGGGCCAGATCAGACCCTTCTCGTCGTTGTTCAGCTCCGCGATGATCGCGAGGATGCGGGTCACGCCGATTCCGTACGAGCCCATCGTGACCGTGACGAGCTTGCCGTTCTCGTTCAGCACCTTCAGACCGAGAGCCTCAGCGTACTTGCGTCCGAGCTGGAAGACGTGGCCGATCTCCATACCCCGAGCCAGCTCGACGGGCCCGGAGCCGTCGGGCGCGGGGTCACCCGCCCTGACGTTCGCGATCTCGACGATTCCATCGGCGAAGAAGTCCCGTCCGGCCACCACCGAGTGCGCATGCTTCTGATCGAGATTGGCGCCGGTGATCCAGCTGGTGCCCTCGCTGACGCGGGGGTCCACGAGATAGCGGATGCCGGTGGCGGACTCCTCGCCGAGCACGGCCCCGGTCGGCGACCACGGCCCGATGTAGCCCTTGACCAGCAGAGGGTTCTTCTCGAAGTCCTCGGCGGTGGCAGTCTCGACCTCGGCGGGCGCGAAGGCGACCTCGGCGCGCTTCTCGTCGACCTCACGGTCGCCCGGGATGCCGACGATCACCAGCTCGCGGGTGCCATCGAGGTGGGTGAGCGCGAGCACGACGTTCTTCAGCGTGTCGGCCGCGGTGTACTCGCCGTCGAGGTTCGCGTTGACGTGGGCCACGAGCGTCTCGATCGTCGGCGTGTTCGGCGAGTCGAAGATCACCGGCGCTGCATCCGCGTCGAAGGGGATCGCGTCGGGGACGGCGGTGGAGAACGCCTCCACGTTGGCTGCATACCCACCGGCGCTGCGCACGAAGGTGTCTTCACCGACCGGCGTCGGGTGCAGGAACTCCTCGCTGCGTGAGCCGCCCATCGCCCCGGCATCCGCCTGCACGATCACGTACTCGAGACCGAGGCGCTGGAAGATCCGCTCGTAGGCGTCGCGCTGCGCCTGGTAGCTGACGTCCAGACCCTCATCGGACGCGTCGAAGGAGTATGCGTCCTTCATGGTGAACTCCCGCCCGCGGAGCAGGCCCGCGCGGGGACGCGCCTCGTCGCGGTACTTGTCCTGGATCTGGTAGATCGTGAGGGGCAGATCCTTGTAGGACGAGTAGAGGTCCTTGACGAGCAGCGTGAAGGCCTCTTCGTGCGTCGGGGCGAGCAGGTAATCGCCGCCCTTGCGATCCTGAAGACGGAACAGCAGGTCGCCGTACTCGTCCCAACGCCCGGTCGCCTCGTACGACTCTCGGGGCATCAGAGCGGGGAAGTGCACTTCCTGGGCACCTGCCGAGGCCATCTCCTCGCGGACGACGGTCTCGATCTTGCTCTTCACGCGGAGCCCTAGCGGAAGCCACGCGAAGATGCCGGCGGCCTGCGGTCGGATGTATCCGGCGCGGATCAGCAGCCTGTGGCTCGCGACCTCTGCGCCTGCAGGGTCTTCGCGGAGTGTGCGGAGGAAGAATTTCGAAAGACGAGTGACCACCGGGCAAGTCTACTGACCGGTGGTCACTCGGTTTCGCGATACGTCAGTCGCTACACGTCAGTTGAGTGCGGGCAGGCCGTTGGGGATGACGCCACCGGCGTACAGGCTCGATGCGAGCTCCTGCACGGCAGTCAGGGCCACGCGCTGCGGGAGGGGTCCGTAGGAGATGCGGGCGACGCCGAGCTTCTCGTACTCCGACGCCGCGAGGGTGCCGGGGAGGCCGATCACGCTGAGCTTGCCTTCGCCGAGTCCCTCGACGAGCTGCCTGGTGATGTTGGCGTCGAGCATGCCGGGCACGAACACCGCTGTGGCTCCGGCGTCGAGGAAGGCACGGCCGCGCTGGATCGCGTCGGCGACGCTTTCGGCGACGGGGCGGTGACCGGCGCGGACGAACGCATCAGTGCGCGCGTTCAGCGCGAACGGGACGCCCTCTGCCTCCGCAGCCTTGACGATCGCCTCGACCGCCGCGACGGACTCGTCGAACGGCTTCAGGCGGTCTTCGACGTTGGCTCCCACGACGCCGGCACCGATCGCGAGGCGTGTGGTCTCCCCCGCGTCGCCGTACCCGTCGTCGAGGTCGGCGGTGACCGGAACCGAGACGGATGCCGCGATGCGACCGACCATGTCGATCATGATGTCTCGGGGGATCGTGCCATCCTCGAAACCGAACGAGGCGGCGATGCCGTGACCGGCAGTCGCGATCGCCTTCGTCTCGGGAAGTTTCGCGACAGCGCGGGCGGAGACGACGTCCCACACGTTCACGACGCGGAGGATCTCCGGGGCTTCATAGAGTCCGATCAGGGTCTTGGCCTTCGCAGCAGTGGTCATGCTTCCACGCTAGCGCCCAGTATTCCGGTCTAGGTCGGACGGACACGCGAATCACAGGTTCCCGAGGGGCCTGGCGCATCGGCGATCGTCCGAAGCATCGCCTCTCGGCGCGCTGAGGAGGTGTCGGCGGAGGCTGTGCGCTCGCACATTCCGGGATGCTGTTGTTCTCGTGTTGTGGTGCTGTTTTCGTGGCTGATCTGGGGTGGGAATGTCGGTGGTGGGTGGTGTGATGCGGGTATGACGGCACTGATGGACGCGACGGTTGAGCAGGTGGGTGCGCTGGGCGCGGTGGCTGAGATGCTCGTCGAGGTCGATCGGACGATCGGGTCGTTGCTGGCCGCGCGCGACGGTCTCCTCGTGCTCGGGTCGCGGATCGCTGTCGAGGCGGCGGGTCAGGGCGACGAGCCGAGCGCGGATGGTGTCGATCTGGCGGTGCGGGCGGTGGCGGCGGAGTTCGGGGCGGCGCTGCGGGTCAGCGACCGGACGGTGCAGCGGCGGATGCTCGATGCGGAACTCGTCGTGTCACGGTTTCCCCGGGTGTGGCAGGCGCAGGGTGCGGGGCTGATCAGCGCCGCGCATGCCCGGGTCATCGTCGACGCCGGTGCGCACCTCGACGATGCGGCCGACCGTGACGCGTACGCCGGGCAGATGGTCGAGTTCGCGCGAACGGAATCCCCGAATCGGGTGGGGCGGATGGCGCGGCGAGTAGCCGATCGATTCCAGCGGCGCAGCATCGACAATCGTCACACGGATGCCCGCCGGGAGCGCGGGGTATGGGTGAAGAACCGGGCAGACGGGATGGCCGAGGTGAGCATCTTCGGCCCGGCCACTCTCGTGCACGGGGCGTTCGATCGGGTCACGGCGATGGCGAAAGCCGCCCTCGCGGATTCCTCGAGCGACTCCCGTGCTCCGTCGGCTCATGACTCGCGGACACTCGGACAGGCCCGCTGTGATATCGCTCTCGACCTGCTCCTCACGGGTGCACCCGCCGGTCACGACACCGCCGACGGCATGCTCGCCGCGATCACTCCGACCGTCACTGTCGCCGTCCCCGTGATGTCGCTGATCGGTGCCAGCACCGTCCCGGCCGAGCTGAACGGGTGCATCCCGATCGATATCCGCACCGCGCGTCTGCTCGCCGGCGCCGCGACCGGATGGGATCGGATCCTCACCCATCCGATCACCGGGGCGATGCTCGCCGTCGACCGCTACCGCCCCTCGGCCGCCCTGACACGGCACCTGAGAGCCCGCGATCAACGATGCCGATTCCCGACCTGCGGGCACCCCGCCCGCGACGGCGACCTCGACCACACCCGAGACCACGCCCTCGGCGGCGCAACCACAGCCGACAACCTCGGCGTCCTGTGCCGTCGCCACCACACCCTCAAACACCACACCCCCTGGCACCTCGAACACCTCGGCGACGGCACCTTCGCCTGGACCAGCCCCACCGGCCACACCTACATCGACACACCACCCCCACAGAACACCACCACTGCAACTGCCGTCACCGTCGCCACCACCACAGTCCCAGAAGACGACTCCCCACCACCCTTCTGACCGTGGGAAGACAACGCGACCATGCCCGCCATCACGCCGTCCTGTGTCCACGGCGTCATAGTGTGGGGGCATGCCTCAGCGCCGATCGCACGTTGCCCCGTCCGCCGCGCAGACCGAACTGGCCGCAGCGCTCGCGGCCCTCCGAGAGTCTCTCGACGCGCCGGCAGACTTCCCCGCCGCGGTCATCGCCGAAGCAGAAGCAACGAAAGCGGCGACTCCCGAACTCGATCTGCGCGACATCCCCTTCGCGACACTCGATCCTCTCGGGTCACGCGACCTCGACCAGGCGTTCCACCTCGAACGAGACGGTTCCGGCTACGCGGTCCGCTACGCGATCGCCGATGTCCCCGGGTTCGTCGCGCCCGGTGGGGAGGTCGACGCGGAGGCTCAGCGTCGAGGCCAGACGCTGTACGCCGCGGACGGGACGATCCCTCTGCACCCCAAGGTCCTCAGCGAGGACCGCGCCTCCCTCCTCCCCGATGTCGATCGCTCCGCCCTCGTCTGGACGTTCGCACTCGACTCCTCGGGCGTCGTCACGGACTTCCGTCTGGAGCGGGCTCTGATCCGGTCCCGAGCCCAGCTGGACTACGCCAGCGCCCAGGCCGCGCTCGACCGCGGCGAGGGCGGTCCGGCGGCGCTGCTGCCGGAGATCGGCGGGCTGCGGATCGAACAGGAGAAGATCCGCGGCGGCGCCAGTCTGAACCTTCCGGATGAGGAGGTGACCAGAGCAGCCGACGGCAGTTACGCGATCGAGCGCCGGCATCCGCTTCCCGTCGAGGAGTGGAACGCGCAGCTTTCGCTCATGACCGGCATGGCAGCCGCGTCCCTCATGCTGGGTGCCGGCATCGGCATCCTTCGAACGATGCCGCAACCCGACGAGAAGTCCTTCGACGCGTTCCGCCATCAGACCGAGGCGCTCGGGCGCCCCTGGACGACCGGACGATACGGCGACTACCTCCGTCAGCTGGATCGCGCCGACCCGATGACCCTGCCCGTCCTCGAAGCGGCCGCGACCCTGTTCCGGGGCGCGGGCTATGTGACATTCGACGGCGCGGCCCCGAGCGACGCGGAGCAGGCCGCGATTGCGGCTCCGTACGCCCATGCGACCGCTCCCCTGCGTCGCCTCGTCGATCGCTGGTCCCTCGAGATCTGTCTCGCCGTGTCAGAAGGTCGAGAAGTGCCCGGCTGGGTTCGCGAGTCGCTCCCCGAACTCCCTGCGCTGATGCAGAGCTCGGGGCAGCGCGCGTCCAGACTCGACTCGGCGACCATCAACTGCGTCGAAGCCGCACTGCTCACCCCGCTCGTGGGCGGGACGGTCGAGGCGACCGTGATCGAGATACGCGGCGAGCGCGCGACGGTCCAGATCGCGGATCCCGCCGTGACCGCATCCGCACCTGTACCCGCCGGAACAGTGCCCGGAGGGCGCGTATCCTTGCGCGTCGTCAGCACGGATATCGCCCGGGGTGAGATCGAGTTCGCGATCTGACACCTAGGCTCTGCTCCATGCCCACATCGCCGTATATCAGCGGGATCCGCGAACGCATCGGTCACGATCTCCTGCTGCTCCCCGCGGTGACGGCTGTCATCCGGCGCGGTGACCGTTTCCTGATGTGTCGGCGGGTGGACTCGTCGGAATGGGGCCTGGTCGGCGGCGGTGTCGAACCAGGTGAGGATCCGAAGGATGCCGTGCGGCGGGAGGTGCGCGAAGAGCTCGGGGTCCGCGCCGACATCGATCGTCTCGTCGGAGCGTACGGCGGGGAGGACCTCCTCGTCCGGTACGCCAACGACGACGTCGTCAGCTACGTCACGACCGCGTTCCTCTGCACGATCCCCGATGATTCGCCTCTGATCTTCGCCGACGGAGAGTTGGCCGAGACGGGATGGTTCGCGATAGACGAGATCGCAGGGCTGCGACGCGATCGAGGCGTCGACCGAATCCTCGCAGATGCGACCGACTTCATCCGGACTCCTGCCGCGACGTCGACCCCGATCGTCGAGAAGGCCGTCTGCTACGTGATCGCCGAGGGGCACTTGCTGGTGTTCACGCACGATGATGTCGACATCCTGGTCACCGGCGTCCAGGTCCCCGCCGGAACCGTTCAAGAGCACGAGGCAACTGCGCACGCTGCCGCACGCGAGCTGTTCGAGGAGACGGGTCTCCGAGGCTCCGTGACTCGGAGTCTCGGAACGGAGTTGTACGACCTGGCACCGGCGCGGAACGAGATCGCACGGCGTCACTTCTTCCAGATGGAGGCCTCTGACGCCGAGGTGACGGCGGTCTGGCGCGCAGGCGAAGCCGATCCGGCGACCGGCGGCTCTCCGGCCTCGTGGACCTGTCGATGGATCCCTCTCGCTCAAGCGCATGTGCTCGCCGGCGGGCTAGGCGCCAGGCTGGGTGCCGTCTCCCTCTGACCCGACCCGCCTGCGCACCGAGGGCTACGCTGACGGGGTGGATCACCTCGCCGTCGCAGCACGATTCGTCACCGCTCACTACCCCACAGCTGACGTCGCCCTCGTGGCGGGGAGCTCTGCACGGGGCGACCGCACCGCGACGAGTGACATCGACCTGCTGGTGCTCGGAGATCGGCTCTTCAGCGTCGAGGGGCAGACGAGCGAAGCCTCGACGCACGAGTTCGAGGGCGAGATCTTCGAGGTGTTCGCATACACCCCGACGGGGTTCGACGAGTGGGCGGCGCGAGGCATCGCGCAGCATCGGCCGGTGACGGTGCACATGCTCGTCGACGGCACCGCGATCCGCGACGATGGCCGACTGGCATCACTCCGCACGCATTGGCAGAGCGTGCTCGACGCGGGGCCTTCGCTCAGCGCGCAGGAGTGCGCGTTCCGCCGGTACGTCATCACGGATGTGCTCGACGATCTGGAGGATTCGACAGACCCTCTCGAGCAGCGAGTGGAGGCATCCATCCTGTTCGAGCGAATCGCAGAGCTCATTCTGCTCACCGAAGGACGCTGGATCGGGGCGGGAAAATGGCTCCCTCGGCGTCTCCGCGAGCTGAGCATGGAGCGAGCCGACCGTTTGGCGCTCCCTCTGATCGAGAGCGACTATGCGACCTTCGCGGCCCGCGTCTCGGCTGAGCTCGACCGCGCCGGCGGGCGCGTCCAAGCCGGTTTCGTACGCTGAGCAGGCTCAGACTGCGGGAACGGCCTTCGTGGTCATCACCAGCAGCTGCGGATCGGTCAGATCGAGCGAGACCGAGATGGAGACGAACTCGGAGAGAGACTCGACGTGGGTTCCGCCGCAGAGGATCTCCGCGTCACCATCCGGCAGTTCGCAGTGCCAGCTGCGACGGTCCACGATCGTGGGGCCCTCGGGAACCACGCGGCTCGTCGCGCCGGAGGCGACCCACGTGGCCAGCTGCGAGTTGATCGCGGTCTCGCGAACCTCGAGCGTCGTCGCGAAGGTCTCGGTGTCGAATCCGGCCCTGCGAAGACTCTTGCCCAGGCGGTACTCGTCGACCGCGCCGTCTTCATGGATACGGCTGGACTGGTTCGCCCGTGCCTCGAAGTTCGGGTTGCCCAGAGCATCGGAACCGGGGTTCTTGCGCCACAGGTCGGCGAGAGCGATGTCCAACGCCAGTGATGCCAGGTGGCAGGCGGTGTGACCGCGGCTGAGCCCTGCCCGTCGCGGGGCATCGACCGACAATTCGACGCGTGCGCCCTCGGCGAGCCAGGCGGGAGCATCGCCGTCGATCGGGTGTCCGACGAGCCAGGTCCATCCCTCCACGCCCCGCTTGACGGGGATCTCGGCTCCGACGGCGAACTCTCCCTCGTCCGACACCGCGGCCATCACGGCCTCGGCGATGCGGACGGCATTCCCCTCTGCAGACAGCTCACCTGTATCTCCCGGCTGGTCCGGCCAGGTGTGGTCGACCGGATGGAACGGGGTCGCGTCGACGACGACGACGGTTCCCCGCGATGACGTCTCGACTCGTGCGACGGTGCTCGACCCAGTGAGGTCGCCTCCCGCGAAGGAGACGATCGTGGACGACGGCATGGAACTCCTCGTGTCGAACCGGCGGGGGGTGCAGGTCGGTCAGGCCGTGACGACCTGAGCGGTGCCGAGCGGTGCCTCAGGCCCCATCTCGGCCGCGATCCGGTTGGCCTCTTCGATCAGCGTGGCGACGATATCCGCTTCGGGAACGGTCTTGACGACCTCGCCCTTGACGAAGATCTGCCCCTTGCCGTTTCCCGAGGCGACCCCGAGATCGGCCTCGCGCGCTTCACCGGGACCGTTCACGACGCAGCCCATGACGGCGACGCGCAGCGGCACGGTCATGTCCTTGAGCCCCTCGGTGACGTTCTCGGCGAGCGAGTAGACGTCGACCTGAGCGCGCCCGCACGACGGGCATGACACGATCTCGAGCTTGCGCTCGCGGAGGTTCAGCGACTGCAGGATCTGGTGTCCGACCTTCACCTCTTCGGCCGGCGGCGCTGACAGGGACACGCGGATGGTGTCTCCGATGCCCTCGCCGAGCAGGATGCCGAAAGCCGTGGCGCTCTTGATCGTGCCCTGGAACGCGGGACCGGCCTCGGTCACACCGAGATGCAGCGGCCAGTCGCCCCGTTCGGCGAGCTGACGGTACGCCTTCACCATGACGATCGGGTCATTGTGCTTGACCGAGATCTTGAAGTCGTGGAAGTCGTGCTCCTCGAACAGCGAAGCCTCCCAGACGGCGCTCTCCACGAGCGCCTCAGCGGTCGCCTTGCCGTACTTGGTCAGAATGCGGCGGTCGAGCGAGCCCGCGTTGACGCCGATCCGCAGCGAGACGCCCGCAGCCTTGGCGGCCTCGGCGATCTTGCCGACGTTGCCGTCGAACTCGCGGATGTTGCCAGGGTTGACCCGCACAGCGCCGCACCCCGCATCGATGGCGGTGTAGATGTAGCGCGGCTGGAAATGGATGTCGGCGATGACGGGGATCTGGCTCTTCATCGCGATGATCTTGAGCGCGTCGGCGTCGTCCTGATGCGGGACGGCCACACGGACGATCTCACACCCGGATGCGGTCAGTTCCGCGATCTGCTGGAGGGTCGCGTTGATGTCCGTCGTCTTCGTCGTGGTCATCGACTGGACGGTGACGGGCGCGTCACCACCGACGAGCACCTTGCCCACCTTGATCTGACGAGACTTGCGTCGCGGGGCGAGGACTTCGGGGATCTTCGGCATCCCAAGATTCACTGCTGGCACAACGCCCAGCCTACGCCGCCTGAATGCACGCAGGCTGGAAGTCGCCCGCCCCTGACGCGCGTCATGCGGCCTGGGCCCTGGCGTGCGGTGTGATAGTTTTCAGCCCATGCTCGCGAACTTCACCTGGTGGCCCGCCTCTTAGGCGGTGTGTTCGCGTTCCCACGAATCCAGACCGCCTCCGGGGCGGTCTTTTCGTTGAGCCGAGCCGGAGCCACGCACAGGAGACCCCGATGACCCTCTCACGTCTTGCCGAGCTCACCGCAGACCCGGCCGCATCCTTCGTGCTCATCGCACGCGACGGCGCCGAATCGGTGGAACTGCTCACCGGCGAGGTCGTCGATGTCGAACTGCTGGCTGACATACCGCTGTCGATCGACGGCACCCCCCGCGAGATCTTCACGATGGTTCCATACCGTCAGGTTCGCGAGCGCGGCTTCGTCGCCCAGGACGACGGCGCACCTCTGCGATGCATCGTGGTCGATGAGCACCTGCATATCGCGACGCCCGAGCTGCTCTCGACGCTGCCTTCAGATCCCGTGCCGCTGAGCGACGGCGGGTTCGACATCCCCGACGAGGAGTACGCCAGGATCGTCGAGACCGTGATCGCCGACGAGATCGGACGGGGCGAAGGCGCGAACTTCGTGATCCGCCGCGACTTCACCGCCGAGATCGACGTCGACGACCGGACAGCCGCGCTCACCTGGTTCCGCGCCCTCCTCACGCACGAGCGAGGCGCTTACTGGACCTTCGCGGTCGTCACACCCGGACACATCGCAGTCGGCGCGAGCCCGGAGGCGCACGTCGTCGCGCGCGGCGGCGTCGTGACGATGAATCCCATCTCGGGCACCTTCCGCCACCCTTCCGGTGGAGCCACGCGAGACACCCTGATCGACTTCCTCTCGTCCACGAAGGAGACGGAAGAGCTCTTCATGGTCGTCGACGAGGAGCTCAAGATGATGAGCGCGGTGTGCTCCGACGGCGGACGCATCACCGGCCCGCATCTGAAAGAGATGTCGCGCCTCACCCACACCGAGTACATGCTCCGCGGCCGCAGCACGCTGGACCCCCGCGACATCCTGCGCGAGACGATGTTCGCGCCGACCGTGACCGGCTCGCCGATGCAGAACGCGTGCGCGGTGATCCGCCGTCACGAGAAGAAGCCGCGTGGGTACTACTCCGGCGTGGCCGCCCTGTTCACTCCGAACGATGCGGGCGGGCACGACCTCGATGCGCCGATCCTGATCCGCACCGTGTACCTGCAGAACGGCTCGCTCAGTGTGCCCGTGGGCGCGACTCTCGTGCGGCACTCGGACCCGCACGGCGAGGTGTCGGAGACCCACGGCAAAGCCGCCGGTGTTCTCGGCGCCATCGGGGCGATCGATCGCGACAGCGTCGCCGAAGCGCGCGATGATGCGGACGCCCCGGGTGAACGGCAGCCTCTCGCCGACGACCCCGCGATCGCGGAGCTTCTCTCCTCGCGCAATGCGCGGCTGGCGGACTTCTGGCTGAATCCGCAGGGCGATGAGCTGACCGGGCCCTTCGCCGGCCGATCCGCGATCGTCGTCGACGCCGAGGATCGCTTCACCACGATGCTCGCCCACCAGCTGCGTCACCTCGGACTCGGGGTCACGATCCGCGCCTGGAGCGACGTCGACGATGCGGAGCTCGACGCAGCCGACCTCGTGGTCGCAGGCCCAGGGCCGGGTGATCCCCGCGACGTCGAGAGCGACCGCATCAGCAGGCTGCGCGAGGTCGTGGCCCGACGCGTGGACGCGAGATCGCCGCTGCTCGCTGTGTGCCTGAGCCATCAGATCCTCAGCGATCGTCTCGGCATCGCTCTGACACCACTCGCCGCGCCGCATCAGGGACTCCAGAAATCGGTCCCCGTGTTCGGCGAGGACGCATCGATCGGCTTCTACAACACCTTCACGGCCAGGGTGGCCCCCGGTACGACATCGACGGGACCGGTCGACGTGTCAGCCGACCCCGAGTCCGGCGATGTCTACGCGCTTCGTGGCGACCGATTCGCGTCGGTCCAGGGGCACCTCGAATCGATCCTGTCGCGGGACGGCATCCGCACGCTCGAGCGTCTGGTCTCGCACGCGCTGGCCTGATCCGAGAGCGGATGCCGGGGCAACTCGGCTACCGAAGTAGCCGCGCCTCGAAGGCGATTCAGCCTCCGAAGATGTTCACCGGGTTGAAGACATCGGCGAGGAGCAGCACAGCCCCCATGACGATGAGCAGCGTGGCGACGACCACGGTCAGCGGCACGAGCCTGGTGGCGTCGACGGGCGGGGGCGGCGGTCGACGGAACAGCTTGGCCCAGGCACGGCGGATGCCGTCCCACAGCGCGACGACGACATGACCTCCGTCGAGCGGCAGCAGTGGGATCAGGTTGAACACGAACAGCGCCACATTCAGAGATCCGAGGAGCCCGAGGAGGACTGAGAAGCGGTTGAGGATCGGCGCATCGATCGCCGCGACTTCACCCGCGATGCGTCCGACGCCCACGACGCTCAGCGGCCCGTTCGGGTCGCGCTCAGACCCCGTGACCAGGGAGACACCGGTGTCCCAGATGCGAACCGGAAGAGTCACGATCATCGACCCGACGCGCGCGACGGTGTCGGCCGCCATCTGGGGTCCTGCCGACAACGGTTGCTGGACGAAGCCCATCTGCGCCGCCATGCCGACATATCCGACTTCCCGGACGACGGGTTGACCGTCCTCGCCCATAACCGGCTGTCCACTCGCATCTGTGATGGTGCGCTCAGCCTCGATCGGCGTGATGCTCAGCGTCTCCTCGGCGCCGTCTCGAAGAACCACCAGTCGCAGGGTCTCCCCTGGAGCCGCCTGCACGATGGCGGTCGCCTGCGCGAACGTCGACACGGGCTGCCCGTCGACGGACACCAGCACATCACCGGGTCTGATCCCGGCTTCTGCTGCCGGCGTCGCCGGGTCGCCTGCCTCGCACTCCGTCGCCGTCGATCCCGCGGGCAGGACGCACTGGTTCACCGAGGCGATCGTCGTGGTTCCCTGCTGCACCCCGATACCCGACACGAGAACGGTGAAGATGAGGACCGCGAGGATTAGGTTCATCAGCGGACCACCGAGCATCACGACGACGCGCTTCCACACGGGCAGGCGATAGAACACACGGTCCTCCGCGCCTTCCGCGATCGTCTCGTCGTTCGCGGACCTCGCGTCCTGCACGAGTGCGCGGAAGACGCCCTTCGCCGGACCGGATGCGGCGGAAGCCGGGTACATCCCCGACATCGAGATGAATCCACCGAGCGGCAGAAGCTTGAACCCGTACTCGGTCTCGCCGATGCGCTTGGACCAGAGCCTCGGGCCGAAGCCGATCATGTACTGGCCGACGCGCACGCCGAACAGCTTCGCCGGCAGGAGGTGGCCGACCTCGTGCAGACCGATCGACAGGCCGAGGCCGATCAGCATGAACACGATGCCACCCAGATAGAGCAGTGCTTCCACTCCCCCAAGCTAGTGCTCGCCGCCTAGGAATAAGCCCCATGTGCTGCATGGGGCGCAGACGTCGCACCGTTAGGCTTGTCCTGTGACCTCCCGCCAGCTGCGACTTCTGCGCGCAGCCACGGCATCCGGCGCCGCCACTCTGGTCGCTGCGGCGTCGCACACCACCGCGGGCGGAGCCGCCCCGCACCCGCTTCTGGTGCTCGCCGTCGCGACGCTCCTCGTGCCTCTGGCAGCGCTGCTCATCGGCGCCCGAGTGTCCCGGACGCGCGTCGCTCTGACCGTGCTGGTCAGCCAGGGGCTCTTCCACCTCGTGTTCCAGCTGCTCGGCACCCCGACCGATGGAACGGCGCTCGCGGGGCACGCACACCATCTCGATCTCGCCGCTCTGGGTCCGGTGGTCGCCACGACCGCTCCTGATGCCCTCATGCTCGTCGGACACGTCATCGCAGCGATCATCACCACCGTTCTGGTCTGTCACGGCGAGTCGTCGGTGCGAGCGATCGCCGGCTGGGTGCAGGCACGCCTGCGTCAGGCGGTCGCGCTGTTCCGACCGGCCCACGAAAGCCCCGCATTCCCGGTGTTCGCGATCCGAGTGCCGGCCGAGAGCGACTTCTCGGTATCGGTGTCGCGCCGCGGTCCTCCTGCACACGTCTGATCTCGCATCGCCTCTCCGAGGCGTTCCACCTTCCCGCGGATGCCGCGCACACCGCCGCGCCCGCAGATCAGCACACAGGAGTACCACCATGCGTTCCACCACCACCCGCCGCAACGTCACCGCAGGACTCGTCGGAGGCGCGATCCTCGCCCTCGCCATCCCTGCGATGGCCAGCGCCCACGTCAGTGTCAGCCCGGACGAGCTGACCGCAGGAGACCACGGCGTGCTGACCTTCTCGTTCGCCCACGGCTGCGAGAACTCCCCGACGACATCGCTCAAGGTGACGATGCCCGAGGGGCTCGCCTCCGTCGCGCCCACCATGGACAGCAACTGGTCGATCGACATCGAGAAAGGCGATGACGGACTCGTCAGCGCCGTGACCTACACCGCCGTCGCACCGGTGCCCAACGAACTGCGCGGCGCAGTGAGCATGGCTGTCGGGCTCGATGAGGACACGCCCGACTCGCTCGCTTTCCCGGTCGTCCAGACGTGCGTCGAGGGAAGCACCGAATGGACGCAGCTCGCAGAGGACGGCGAAGACCCGCACAGCCTCGATGCGCCCGCTCCGGTGGTCGAGGTCGTCGCCGCGTCCGCTGACGGACACGGGGCGCACGGCTCCGCGGAGGAAGCCGAAGACGCGGATGCCGCCGACTCGGATGCCGCCGACGAAGCAGACTCTTCGAACGCGCTCGGCACGGCGATGGGCGCGGGCGGCCTCGTCGCCGGCATCGCCGCACTCGTCGTCTCCGTAGTGGCCTACCGCCGCAAGGCGTGACGCCCTGGCGCGTCTCCTCGGCTCGATGGAGCCGGGGAGACGTGCCGCACCCCGTGATCCCACCGGAGCCGTGAGATCATGGATGCGACATGTCGATTGAACAACAACCGAGCCTGCCTCCCGTGCTCCGCCCCGCGAACCCGCCCCGGCGCGAGCTGTCCGAACTCGCCTCTCGATTCGCACGAGACGTCCGCGGCGAGGTGAACGGTGTCGCCCTGTCGGGCATCACCCTCGCCACTGCCGACCTCCGTCCCGGCGAAGCCTTCGTCGCGATCCGGGGCGTGAATCGCCACGGCGCCGAGTTCGCGGTCACCGCCGCCGAGAAGGGGGCCGTCGCGATCATCACCGACGAGGACGGCGCCGACATCGCCGAACCGGCCGGACTCCCTGTGCTCATCGTGGACGACCCCCGCGCCGTCCTCGGCGCACTGAGCGCGTGGGTCTACGGCACGGGCGCGGGTGCGCCGCTCCCCCTGCTGTTCGCCACCACCGGGACCAACGGTAAGACGAGCGTCTCGCATCTGCTCGAGGGCATCCTCGACCAGCTCGGCGTCGTCACCGGACTCTCCTCGACCGCCGAGCGCCACATCGCCGGTGAGGTCATCGTCTCGAGACTGACGACCCCGGAGGCGTCGGAGATGCACGCGCTGCTCGCGCTGATGCGCGAGCGCGATGTCGAAGCCGTGGCCGTCGAGGTCAGTGCCCAGGCGCTCTCTCGTCATCGCGTCGACGGCATCCGCTTCGACGTCGCCGGCTTCACCAATCTCAGCCACGACCACCTCGACGACTACGCCGACATGGAGGAGTACTTCGAGGCCAAGCTGCCGCTGTTCCGACCGGATCGGGCGACGCGCGCAGTGGTGTGCCTCGACTCGCCCAACGGCGCGATCGTCGTGCAGCGTGCGGAGATCCCTGTCGTCACCGTCGGCACCCCGTCGATCGCGGCCGATCCCAACGCCGCCGCCCGCGCCGACTGGGTCGTCGTGATCGACGACGAACGAGCCTCGGGGACTACGTTCACGCTCACCGGCCCTGCCGGATCCGTGACGACCACGGTGCCGGTGATCGGTCCGCACATGGCGGCGAACGCCGCTCTGGCCATCGTCATGCTGCTCGAGGGCGGCTATGCCTGGGATCGCATCGTCGCCGCCCTCGATCGTGACGGCGGCATCCATGCTCATCTCCCCGGGCGCACGCAGCTCGTCTCCGGAGACACCGGCCCTGTCGTCTTCGTCGACTTCGGGCACTCGCCCGACGCTTTCGAGAAGACGCTCGCCGCGGTCCGCCGCGTGACCCCGGGCAAGGTGCTGATGCTGTTCGGTGCCGACGGGGACCGCGACGCCAGCAAACGCTTCGACATGGCGCGCACCGCCGTCGAGGGCAGCGACATCCTCGTCGTGACCGACCACCACCCCCGCTTCGAAGACCCTGACTCGATCAGGGCCACTCTCGTCGCAGGCGCGCGCACCGCGCGCCCCGACGCCGAGATCCACGAGTACTCGCCGCCCGAGGCGGCCATCGTGGCGGCGGTCGGACTGGTCGGAGAGGGCGATTCGATCCTGTGGGCAGGCCCCGGGCATCAGGACTATCGCGACATCCGGGGAGTGCGCACGCCCTATTCCGCCCGAGAGCTGGCACGACGGGCGCTCCGCGCGGCCGGGTGGCCCGTGCCCGATTCGCACTGGCCCGTCCCCTACCCCGACGAAGACTGACTCGAGCGCCGGTGCCGTCGCGATCAGCGGTTGCGCACCGGCTCCTCGACCGCCACTCCCCTCAGGCGAGTCGCGGCCTCGCCGGAGATCAGACGCGCGCGATCAGCTGATCGGCCTTTCGGCGCGCCCACTCCTCGGCCTCGGCGAGCGATTCGACCGTCAGCGTCTGCGGCGGCTCGTGGGCGTCGACCACGCGTGAGATCGTGTCGACGATGCCGAGGAACGGCAGCCGTCCCTCGTGGAACGCATCGACCGCCTGCTCGTTGGCCGCGTTGTAGACCGCAGGGAATGTCGCGCCCGCACGGCCCACGGCCTTGGCGAGGTCGACGGCCGGGAAGGCGACGTCGTCGAGCGGCTCGAACGTCCACGAGGTCGCTTGGGTCCAGTCGAGAGGGCGTCCGACCCCACCGACGCGACTCGGCCAGTCGAGCCCCAGTGAGATCGGAAGACGCATGTCGGGCGGGGATGCCTGGGCGATCGTCGAGCCGTCGATGAACTCGACCATCGAGTGCACGATCGACTGAGGGTGCACGACGACCTCGATGTCGTCGTAGGCAATGTCGAACAGCAGGTGCGCCTCGATCACCTCGAGACCCTTGTTCACCAGCGTCGCGGAGTTCGTGGTGACCATGCGGCCCATGTCCCATGTCGGGTGCGCGAGCGCTTCCTGCGGCGTGACCTCGAGCATCTGTTCACGCGCGCGACCGCGGAACGGCCCACCGGACGCCGTCACGACAAGGCGTCGCACCTCGGCATGGGTGCCGCTGCGCAGCGCCTGCGCGAGGGCCGAGTGCTCTGAATCGACGGGGACGATCTGATCGGGGGCCGCTGCTGCGAGAACCAGTTCGCCGCCGACGATGAGGGATTCCTTGTTCGCGAGAGCGAGGGTTCTGCCGGCTTTCAGCGCTGCGAGGGTGGAACCGAGCCCGATCGATCCGGTGATCGCGTTGAGCACCACGTCGGCCTCGACATCGCGCACGAGCTGTTCGGCCTCGGCGGCGCCCAATGCGGTGCTGTCGACATGGAAGTTCGCGGCCTGCTCCGCGAGCATCTCGGCGTTCGTCCCGGCGGCAAGGCCGACGAGTTCGAAACGACGAGGGTTGGCGCGGATGACGTCGAGCGCCTGCGTGCCGATGGAGCCTGTGGAGCCGAGGACGATGATGCGACGCATGCCGTCAGCCTATGGCAAGCCCTCGGCTCCTCTGCGTTACGGGGCCTGCTCGACCGGCGTCGTCGCGAGGATGTCGACGACGAAGACCAGGGTTTCGCCGGTCAGATCCGCGTCGTTGATCTCGCCCTCGCCGTAGCCGTCCTTCGGAGGCATCGCGACGACGACCTGCGAACCGACCTTCTGGCCCTCGAGTGCCATCTTGAACCCGGGGACCACTCCGCTGGTGGGGAACTGCGACGGGGCGGCGTCCCGGCTCCAACTGGAGTCGAACTCGGAGCCGTCGGACCACTTCACGCCGCGGTACTGCACCGTGACCAGGTCGCCCGCACCCACGACGGCGCCGTCGCCCTGCTTGAGCACGGCCACCTCGGTCTCGGCGGGGGCATCGGAGTCGGGGATCGTGATCGTCGGCGATCCGGCATCGTCGAGCTCGACGACGGGCATGCCATCGGTCGCGTCGACCTCGGAACCGGTCGCCGTCGTCGGAAGCTGCTCGATCGTCTCGACGTAGAGGACGCTGGGGTTCATGCCCTCCTGCGCCGAAGGAAGGGTCAGCACCACGCTGGATCCGATCGGGAGGCACTCGGCCGCGACGGTGAACACCGTCGACTGCGTGGGATCGACGATCTGCTGTGGCTGCTGGACGGCCAGGAGAGCGGACAGGACTCCGTCGGGGCCGCGCTCCGACGTGCTGAGCACTTCATTGGTGGTGGCATCGATGAGCTGGTACCGCAGGGATACGAGATCTCCGGGCATGACGTCATCGCCGTCGCCCTCGACCACCACCGAGCGCTCGGCCTCAGCAAGATCCGCGCCCTCGGGAACGGAGACCTTGACATCCGCACCGGATCCTTCGACGGTCACGGCATCAGAGCCTGCACCCGACGCGATGTCGGCGAGGCAGGAGCTCTCGGCACCGGCGTCGGGGGTGGCGGTCGACTCGGGCGTCGAGCCGCCGGAGCACCCCGCCAGCAGAAGGGTCGCCGCGGCGACGGTGGACAGGACGATAAGCGGACGCTTGCGCACAGTTGAACCTCAGGATCGCGGGCGGGACACCCCATCATCCCTCACGCCCCTTTGCTGATGCTGGGAGGCGCGCGCTGGCGCTTCATTCCCGCCGCGGCATGATTGCCGGGGTAATCTGCTCTGATGACGTCAGATCAGTCCGTGGAGCCCGAAACTTCGCCCGCAGAGACTGAGAAGCCTCGTCACGCAGGCTTCGCCTATGCGCTCGGTCGCAGCCTCATCACCCCGCTTGCGCGCACGATCTACCGGCCCCGCATCGAGGGTAGGGAGAACGTCCCGAAAGACGGCGCGGTCATCTTCGCGAGCAACCACCTGTCGTTCATCGACTCGATCGCGATTCCGGTGGCCGCACCGCGCCCCGTGCATTTCCTGGCGAAGTCCACCTATTTCGAGGGGACGGGATTCAAAGGCTGGCTCAGCAAGACGTTCTTCGAGTCGATCGGCGCCATCTCCGTGCGCCGCGGCGCGGGGAAGGCCGCCCTCGACGCCCTCGATGTGCAGCGCCAGCTGCTCGAAGAAGGCCTCGCCGTCGCGCTCTACCCCGAAGGGACACGTTCTACCGACGGACGCCTGTACAAGGGGCGCACCGGCGTCGCCTTCCTGGCTCTGCAGACCGGAGCACCGGTCGTCCCTGTCGGATTGATCGGCACGGACAAGGTGATGCCGGTCGGCGCGAAGATGCCGACGCTGAAGGAACGCATCACGGTGCGTTTCGGAGAACCGCTCGATCTCTCCCCCCATGGCCCCGCCACGAGCGGTCGCGCCCGCAGACTCGCCACGGACGAGATCATGGCCGCCATCCATGCCCTTTCCGGCCAGGAGCTGGCCGACGCCTACAACGAGGCTCCCGCGCAGGGCACGATCGAGAAGATCAAGCAGGCGCTTCCTCACGAGCGCCGCTGACGCGCACCGGCCGCTCAGCTCGTCGCGGCGCGCACCGACGCTTCGTGTCGCACGGGAAAGTTCATCGAGTTCGCGATGAAGCACCACTCGTTGGCCTGCGCATGAGCGCGCTCTGCCGCGTCGATCATCGATACGTCGGCGACGACGACGTCGGGACGCAGCATCACCTCGACGAAAGCGCCGCCGCCCTTGCCGTCCTCCCGCATCATCCCCGAGGCGGTGTCTCGATAGGAGACGACGACGACGCCTGCGGTGACGCAGGCGTGCAGGTACGAGAGCAGGTGGCACTCGGAGAGCGAGGCGAGGAGCAGATCCTCGGGATTCCACCGCGACGGATCGCCTCGGAACGGCTTGTCGGCGGAGGCGAGGATGTCGGGCTTGCCCGCGACCTCGAGCGTGACATCGCGCCGATACTCGCGATAGCCACTCGTGCCGGTGCCTGAGTTGCCCGTCCAGGTGGAGCTGAGTGAATAGCGGTGCTCGCCGAGCGGGGCTGATCGATCTGCCATGGCGACAGTCTGCCACCAGGATGGGCGCGACGATCACGGAGGCTGGCGCTGCGTTCGCCCAACCGACGATATCCTTGGGAGGTGCTGGAGACTCTCACCGTTCAAGATGCCGTGGAACTCGCCGTCGTCGAAAGAAGCGGATTCATCGAGTCTCGCCATGCGGGGGCCGCGGTCGTTCTCTCGCCTGACGGCGATGTCGTCGCGCGCTATGGAAACGCGGATGCCGTGATCCTGCCTCGCTCGAGCCTCAAGCCGCTGCAGGCGGTGGCATGCATCACCGCCGGGGCGACTCTCGACGGGGAGCAGCTCGCGATGTCGACCGCGAGTCATAGCGGAACCGACCGCCATGCCGCCGTGGTGCGCGACGTGCTCACCGAGGGCGGTCTCACCGAGGATCATCTGGGCTGCCCGCCGGCGTGGCCCGGTGATACCTCCGCCCGTGACGAACTCGTGCGCGAGCACGGCGCGCAGACCCGGATCCGCATGAACTGCTCGGGCAAGCACGCGGCGATGCTTCGCGCCTGCGTCGCGACCGGCTGGCCCACCGACAGCTATCTGGACCCCGCGCACCCGCTTCAGCTGCACATCCGCGAAGTCATCGAGCGTCTGACCGGTGAGAAGGTCGCCCACACCGCGATCGACGGGTGCGGCGCTCCCGTCTATGCGATCACGCTGACGGGCCTCGCGCGGTCGATCCATCGGATCGGCACCGCCTCGGACCGTTCCCCCTTCGCTCTGCACCGGGTCGCCGGCTCCCTGGTTCGCGCGGTGCGTGAGCACCCGTGGACCATCGACGGTCCCGGTCGCCCTGACACCATCGCGATCGAGAAGCTCGGAGTGTTCGCGAAAGGCGGCGCCGAGGGCATCATGGTCATGGTCGCTCCGAACGGAACGACCGTCGCGCTGAAGATGCTCGATGGCGGTGCCCGCGCGTCGACGATCGTGGCTGCGACTCTGCTCGCCCGCGCAGGCGGGCTCACCGACTCCGAGGTCGCGACGCTCGCTGCCGCTCTGCCTCTCGAGGTGCTCGGCGGCGGCGCGGAGGTCGGAGCCGTCCGCCCCGGAAGCGGCATCTGACCGCACGGCGCACCGCGCTGCTCATCACCTGGGCGCGAGGGCAGGGATCACGACACGACGAGGTCCGGCGTCCCCGATCAGCGACCAGGCTCGTCCGGCATGCGGTCGCGCGTAGGGCGGGAGTTCTCGCACGCCCGCGAGCTGCCGGAGCTCGGCCGCGTTCTCTGCCCGGATGAGCGCCTCCCCGCCCCTGCGCACCCGCTGCCACAGCGGCCAGTTACGTTGCCACGCATCCGCCTCGCCGAGCAGTATCGTCGGACGCGCCGGGGCCTCGAAGTCGCGAGGCTCACCTGAAAGCACCACGACGTCGCACCCTGGATGGGCGGCTGCCAGTGATTCGGCGACCGCCGACACTCCACCGCTGATGAGCGCCGTGAGAGCAGACCTCGGCGCCCAATCGTGGTCTTCCCGATATCGAGAAGCACCGCGCGCAGAGCCCGACGATCTCAATCGTTCTTCGGGGACCCAGGCGAGCTGGATCTCCCGGTCCCCCATCCGCATCCGCCCCGGCGGTCGGTCTCGATCGAAGCCCGCGGACTCGCCGCCTGCGGCCAGATGATCGACGCGGCTCGGCATTCTCAGCAGCCCTCGGCGCGGAAGCGCGTCGAGAAGCCGCCCGAGGGGTCCCGAGGTTCTGGTCGCAGTGAGCGCGAAGGTGGCTCCGGAGCCGTGCCTCAGGATCCTCTCCCAGAGCTGAGCGAGATGCTGGCCGTATTCGAGAGGCAGCTCGCTGATCCTGGCGTCGATGTCATCGCACAGGACGAGACCTGCGACACGCGCTCCGTCTGCCGCCAGCGCGACGACGGAGTCCCAAGCACGTTCCGGATCAGCAGGTATCCAGATCGGGTCCGCGTGCTGTTTGGCAAGCGCACGCAGGGCCGAAGTACGCCCCGATCCCGATCCGCCCAGGAACACGATTCCGCGCTCGGCGCCGATCGAGAGGAATTCGAGCGGCTGTCGCTGACGCTCGGGATCGTCAGCACGCCCCAGGATGGCTTCGCCCTTCCGGGTCTCGGCCTGTAGCGCCGCCAACGGGAGCATGCGCGGAAGAGCAGGCAACCACGGGCTGGGCGGGATGTCTGCATCAGCCCATCTCAATGCGATCGCCCTCAGATCTGCGGCGCCCGTCAGAGCCACTCTCATCGCCATCGGGTCAGCGTCCTGAGGACGACGGACCAGCGCCAGCCCCCTGGACTCCACACCGCCCGGAAGCTCGGCCGCGTCGTCGGTGCCGATGACGGCTCTGCTGTCTGCGGCGTCTGAGACACGCAGGCTCACCCTGAGCGGACAGTTGGCGGCCAGAGCATCGCGAATCACACCGGAAGCACGCTGGGTCCCGAGGATCAGATGCATACCGAGGGCTCTGCCCCTGGCGGCGATATCAGTGAACACGACCCCGAGATCGGCATGATCCTGGAGCAACGCCGCGAACTCGTCGACCACGATCACCAGCCTCGCCATTCCGATCTCCCGCACATCCCGTGCGCCTGCTTCCGCGAGAACGGACTCTCGGCGGCGCAGCTCTGCTGTCAGGCTGGAGACTCCCCTGCGGGCGCCCTCCTCGTCGAGATCGGTGATGACCGCGGCGACCTGCGGGAGCATCCGAAGCGGCTCGAAGGCCGTGCCCCCCTTGAAATCCGCCAAGACGAAAGTCACTCGGTCCGGGCCATGGCCGCTCGCCATAGCCGTCACCCACGACACCAGCAGCTCGCTCTTGCCGCTGCCCGTCGTGCCGGTGACGATGGCGTGCGGCCCGTCATCGACGATGTCGAGGACGATGTCTGCGCGTTCGCCTCGGCCCACCACCGCAGCGAGCCCGACCGGCGACTCGGGCTGGTTGAGATCGCTGAGTGCCACCCCGCCCGGGAGCGAGTCCAGCTCCTCGCCCTCGACCGAGCGTTCTTCGCCGGTCGCGACCGTCTGATCGCGAGACATGCACTCGGTCGCGACCTCGACGATGCCATGCGGAGTACGAACCCTCGCCCGGTGCGGTTCGAGGACGTCGACGACCGTCGTGATGCCCTCAGGGACGTCTTCGTCTCGGCCGAGCAGCCAGATCACAGCGTCAGCCGCGGGACGGGAGTCACCGCTTCGAGCCACCGCGAGACGAAACGAACCGCGCCGCGCGAAACGCGCCTGTGGAAACCCCGAGATCCCCAACTCCTCGAGATGTGGGCCGACCACCGACATCTGAGAGGCTCCGAATCTCAGACACAACTGGATCACGAGCGCTCTCGCGACAGCGGCGACGACGGGGAGGGCTCCGCGGAGTCCGACGCCGCCGCTGAGCGGAACCGTCACCGGCACGTGCTCGAGCCGGGCGCATCGCATCCGGAAGTCGCGCTCACGCTCCCCGTCGCCCCCCGATGCACGGACTGCGCTGTCGCCGACGCCGCTGCCCACGACGATCTCCGTATCGGCGTCCGGTGGTTCGAGGCCGCGCAAGGGCGGCTGCGCCAGGGCGGCCGCCGCGTCTGGACGACGGTGCCATCGCATCTGACGCTCATCATCGTGGAGCCGCGACAGCTGCGCCTCAGCGAGCGACCACGCCGCCGCGCTCTCCGTCTCGGCGACTCGGAGCGCCCTTCGCCGGGAGCGCGATCCGTCGAGCAGCGACGCGAAGATCATCAGCGGACCGAGCGCGGCGAAGCACAGGGAGAAGAGGGAACCGGTGACGAGCCAGAGCACCACGCCGGCGGCCACGGGCACGAGCGCCGCTATGAACGGCGTCGGTGGTCTGCGCGCTTGCGCGGGTGCGGCGGGGATCGCGATAGGCAGAGAGTCCATGCTCCCAGTGGACCTCACGGGAGAGGCGCGGAGAGCGCCCTCCACAGCGATCGGACGCTATTCGGAGGACTGGCCCGCTGTGGAGAAGGACTCGCCCTCGGCAGACGAGGACTCGTCCGCGACCTGCACGATCACAAGCGTCACGTTGTCGCGGCCCCCGTTCTCCAGCGCCGCCGCCAGCATCGCATCGACAGCGGCCGCAGGATCGGCGTTCTCGCGGAGGAAATGCTGGATGCCGTAATCGGTCAACTCTTTCGTCAGGCCGTCCGAGCAGATGACGAACCGATCGCCCGGCCGGACATCGAGCGTGACGTAATCAGGAGCAGTGAGCTCACTCGCTCCCACCGCTCGCGTGATCACGTTGCTGTACGGATGCCCTTCGGCCTCTTCAGGGCTGATCTTTCCTGCGGCGATTAGCTCCTGGACGACCGAGTGGTCGGTGGTGATCTGCACCAGACGATCGTCTCTGAGGAGATATACGCGCGAGTCGCCGATATTGAGAGAGGTCCAGTGCGGCTCGTCGTCTTCGAACTCGAGGAAGACTCCGGTGAGTGTGGTGCCGGTTCCTTCGTCCGTGGTCTCGGGGTGGTCGGCGATGTCGGCCACCGCAAGCTCCAGCGCTCCCTCGATGGATCCGCGATCGACTGCTCCTGCTGCGACGACGGCATCGAGTCGCTTGACCGTGCTCTGGCTCGCGATCTCGCCGCCGGCATGACCGCCCATTCCGTCGGCGACGATGAACAGCGGGTAATCAGCGAAGAACGCATCCTGATTCGTCTCGCGTCGCCGACCCACGTCGGTGACGCCCGCCCAGGAAAGCAGCAGCGGGCGCTGCGCAACCGTGACGCTGCGCGTCTTCGTCGTCGTCTCAGCCACTCGTCGCCTCCGGATCGCCTGCGGGTCGGGCTACCCCAGGACACTCACACATCGTAGTGGACGCTGCCCCGGTCGCACTCGCACCGCCGACCGTCACGCGCAGTCGCGCGGCGTCGATCGTCGGCTGCGAAATGACCATTCCTCCACGTTATCGCCTTCCACCGACGCTCTTCGCCACGGCGAGATGTCTTCCCCGCACAGCACAGAGCCCCCGACCGGAGTCGAGGGCTCTGTGTGACGTTCAGATCACGCCGGGGGCTGCGTGGGATCCGTGGGCGGAACCTGCGGAGCCGCCGGAGGCGCTGCCGGCGGTGCGGGCGGAGCCGTGGGCGGACTGGACGGCGCAGCCGGGGGAACACCGGGGCCCGCCGGGGTCGACGGAGCAGCGGGCGGCGCGTACCCGGGCTGAGCCGGCGGCGCGTAGCCGGGCTGGGCAGGCGGCGCGTACCCCTGAGGAGCGGGAGGCGCGTAGCCCTGCTGAGGAGCGCCATAGCCCTGGGGAGCGCCATAGCCGGGGCCTGCTACCGGGCGCGGCTGTACGGGAACGCCGTCCCAGACGGTGGAGTCAGCAAGGAAGCCGTTGCCTGCCCACGGAGCAGGAACGATGTTCGGGTTCCAGCGGGACTTGTCGAAGGCGTTGATGCCGTACCAGACGATCGAGAGCAGAACGAACAGGACGACCCAGACAGCGTCCTTCTGCAGCTTGAGTCCGACCCGCCATGCAGCGAGAGCGAGAACCACGGCCAGGGCGATGCCCGTCAGGAAGTTGAGGTACGGGATGAACGAGAGACCGATGCCGATCAGGACGACCCACGGGGAGATGTCTCCGAGCTTCGCGAAGACCATCGTGTTGTACACCGGCACCCACGCGCGCCACTTGCCCTGGACACCTGCCTTTTCGAAGATCTTCATCAGGAAGATCGACGAGATCACATAGAACGCCAGTGCGAAGAGCAGACTGATCAAGAAGACGACGAAGAGACCGGCGATAGCCGCCCCGTTGTCGTAATAGTCGTTGTACATGATCCCCTCCGGATCCGATGGAGCTGACGCTGTGCGCGCCGCGACACCAACCATATCGGTGTGCCGATATGCGGGGCAACGACACACGCGCGGAGAGCCCGCTGCGCGTCATGCGCGGTCATTCCGCGACGACGAGCTCCTCGACGCCGGGTTCATCGGCGCTGCGGAGAACGAATCCTCGGCGATCGGCCCACGTCCGCAGCATCCGAAGGGATCGCAGCCGTGCCCGGTCCTCCGCCAGAGCCCGCACGAGCAGCCCCTTGGACTTCTTGTTGAAGTGGTTGAGGGCGCGACCGTGTTCCGTGACGACCCGGACATAACAGGAGGCCACCGCGTCCGGCACCGGGCCGAGCGCGACATACGCCTCGCTCCGCAGGTCGAGAATGAAGTCGGGGTCCTCCCCCGCTATCGCCTCGGTGGTCGCGTCAGCCCAGTGCCGGCGCAACGGGGGCAGACCTGGCAGCGAGGTCCCCGCGGCCAGTCGGTACGGCGGTATGGGATCCAGCGCACCGATGGGGCCGAGCGGCGCCGAGTGGATCCACACGTGTGCACCGAGCCAGCGACGGGATGCGGGGGCGAGACTGCCCGAGTCGAGAGCATCGAACAGAACCCCGGTGTAGCGATCCACCGCCGGCATGGTGGCCGCCGAGCGCAACATCCGATTGTGCGCGATGTCGCCCGCCTGCTTCGCACTGAGCTTCAGCACCCTCCGGGCGTGATCCTCATCTCCCGCCAGATCGATGAGAGCGTCGATCACCTCGTGCCGCGCAGCGGCCAGACCGGGAAGCGCGAGTGCGCTCACGTCGAGGGGTGCACCGTTCCCTCCCGGTCGCTTGGTCTCCGACGGGGGCAGCAGAATCTTCATGGGACCTCGGGGATACAGACGCGTCCGCCCCGGCTCCACAGGGGAGCCGAGGCGGACGCGATGAACTGACTGCTCAGGCGATGAGAGCCGCGTTGCCTGCCACGATCGTCAGGACATCGCTCTCCATCGAGAGGAATCCGTCCTGTGCGTTGGCGAGCACCTTGGTGCCATCCGTCTGCGTGATCCGAACCTCGCCCTGAGCGAGGATCGCCAGGACCGGCTCGTGGCCGGCCATGAATCCGATCTCGCCCTCGACGGTCTTGGCGACCACGAGACTCGCCTCTCCCGTCCAGACCTCCGCATCCGCGGAGACAAGGCTGACATGCAATGCCATGATCAGCCGTTCTCCTTCTGGATCCGCGCCCACTGCTCTTCGACGTCGGAGATGCCACCGACGTTGAAGAAGGCCTGCTCGGCGACGTGGTCGAAGTCACCGCGGGTGATCGCATCGAAGGACTCGATGGTCTCCTTGAGCGGGACGGTCGAACCCTCGACACCCGTGAACTTCTTGGCCATGTAGGTGTTCTGCGAGAGGAACTGCTGGATGCGACGTGCACGCGACACGACGATCTTGTCCTCTTCGGAGAGCTCGTCGACACCGAGGATGGCGATGATCTCCTGCAGTTCCTTGTTCTTCTGGAGGATCTGCTTGACCGTGGTGGCGACGCGGTAGTGGTCCTCGCCCAAGTAGCGGGGGTCCATGATGCGCGACGTCGAGGTCAGGGGGTCGATGGCCGGGTACAGACCCTTCGACGCGATCTCACGCGAGAGCTCCGTGGTGGCGTCGAGGTGGGCGAACGTGGTCGCCGGGGCCGGGTCGGTGTAGTCATCGGCCGGCACGTAGATCGCCTGCAGCGAGGTGATCGAGTGGCCACGGGTCGACGTGATGCGCTCCTGGAGCACACCCATCTCGTCGGCGAGGTTCGGCTGGTAACCCACGGCGGAGGGCATGCGGCCCAGCAGCGTGGAGACCTCGGAACCGGCCTGCGTGAAGCGGAAGATGTTGTCGATGAAGAGCAGCACGTCCTGCTTCTGCACGTCACGGAAGTACTCCGCCATCGTCAGAGCCGAGAGGGCGACGCGCAGACGCGTTCCCGGCGGCTCGTCCATCTGGCCGAAGACGAGGGCCGTCTTGTCGAAGACACCCGCCTCTTCCATCTCGTGGATGAGGTCGTTGCCCTCACGGGTACGCTCGCCGACACCGGCGAACACCGACACACCACCGTGGTCCTGCGCGACGCGCTGGATCATCTCCTGGATGAGGACGGTCTTTCCGACACCGGCTCCACCGAACAGACCGATCTTTCCACCCAGCACGTAGGGGGTCAGAAGGTCAATCGACTTGATGCCGGTCTCGAACATGGTCGTCTTCGACTCGAGCTGGTCGAAGTTCGGAGCCTTGCGGTGGATCGGCCAGCGCTCGGTGACCTCGATGGTCTCACCGGGCTCGAGGTTCAGGACCTCGCCGATGACGTTGAAGACCTTGCCCTTGGTGACGTCGCCGACGGGGACCGAGATGGCCTCGCCGGTGTCGCGCACTTCCTGGCCGCGCACGATGCCGTCGGTCGGCTTCAGAGCGATGGCGCGAACGAGGTCGTCGCCGAGGTGCTGAGCGACCTCGAGGGTGATCTCGACCGAAGAATCGCCGATGACGATCGTGGTCTTGAGTGCGTTGTAGATGTCGGGGATCGAGTCGTGCGGGAACTCGATGTCGACAACCGGACCGTTGACGCGTGCGACGCGCCCGACGACCGCGGTCGCCGGCTGGTCAGCCGTAGCGGTGGGGGTCATTTTCGTCTCTCTCCTGATGGTCTATTTGCTCGATGAGAGCGCGTCGGCGCCGCCGACGATCTCTGCGATCTGCTGCGTGATCTCCGCCTGACGCGCGTTGTTGCGCAGACGGGTGTAGTCGGTGATGAGCTTGTCGGCGTTGTCGCTGGCCGACTTCATCGCCTTCTGCGTCGCGGCCTGCTTGGCGGCAGACGACTGCAGGAGAGCGTTGAAGACGCGGCTCTGGATGTACACCGGCAGGATCGCGTCGAGAACGGTCTCGGCGTCCGGCTCGAACTCGTACAGCGGGTAGACGGCGTTGCCCGCCTCCGAGTCATCGGCTTCCGTGATCTCCAACGGAAGCAGACGCACGGACTCCGGCGACTGCGTCATCATGCTGACGAAACGGTTGTACACGAGGTGGATCTCGTCGACGCCACCGTCGTCTGCACCGCGCCCGAAGTCCTCGAGCAGCTTCGCCGAGATCTCCTCTGCGGTGTGGAACGACGGGGTGTCGGTGTCGCCGGTCCACTCCGCAGCGGCCGCGATGCGGCGGAACTGGAAGTAGCCGACGGCCTTGCGGCCGACGAGGTAGAACACCGGCTCCTTGCCCTGCCCGCGCAGGAGCTCCGCCACCTCGAGACCCTCACGGAGGATCTGCGAGTTGAAGGCTCCGGCGAGACCGCGGTCCGAGGAGAAGATCACGACCGCAGAGCGACGGATCGTCTCGGGCTCGCGGGTGAGCGGGTGGTCGACGTTCGAGTGCGTCGCGACGGCAGACACGGCCCTCGTCACGGCTCGCGCGAAGGGGCTGGACGCTTTGACACGTCCCATCGCCTTCTGGATGCGCGAAGCCGCGATGAGTTCCATCGCCTTCGTGATCTTCTTGGTCGTCTGAGCAGAGCTGATCTTCTGCTTGTAGACCCTGAGTTGAGCGCCCATGAATTCAGTTCCTCACGCGGTTACGCGCGACGACCCTTGACGATCTTCTCCTGGTTGACGTCCTCAGCCTCTGCTGCAGCGTGCTCCTCGTGGCCGGGAGCGCCGATGGCGTGTCCCTTGCCACCCTGGAACTCCAGGATGAAAGCGTCAGTGTGCTTCTCGAGCTCGGCGACGGTGTCGTCGTCGAGGACGTTGGTGTCGCGCAGCGTCTCGAGAACCTTCGTGTTGCGACGAAGGTAGTCGAGCAGCTCGCGCTCGAAGCGCAGGACGTCCGAGACCTCGAGGGTGTCGAGCTTTCCCTTCGTTCCGGCCCAGATCGAGACGACCTGCTCCTCGACGGGGTACGGCGAGTACTGAGGCTGCTTGAGCAGCTCGGTCAGACGCGCACCACGGGAGAGCTGACGACGCGAAGCCGCATCGAGGTCAGACGCGAACATCGCGAACGCCTCGAGCGAGCGGTACTGCGCGAGCTCGAGCTTCAAGGTTCCGGAGACCTTCTTGATCGACTTCACCTGAGCGTCACCGCCGACTCGCGAGACCGAGATACCCACGTCGACCGCCGGACGCTGGTTGGCGTTGAAGAGGTCGGACTGCAGGAAGATCTGGCCGTCGGTGATCGAGATCACGTTGGTCGGGATGTACGCCGAGACGTCGTTCGCCTTGGTCTCGATGATCGGAAGACCGGTCATGGAGCCTGCGCCCAGCTCGTCGGACAGCTTCGCGCAACGCTCGAGCAGACGCGAGTGCAGGTAGAAGACGTCACCCGGGTAGGCCTCGCGGCCCGGCGGACGGCGCAGGAGGAGCGATACGGCACGGTAGGCCTCAGCCTGCTTCGACAGGTCATCGAAGATGATGAGGACGTGCTTGCCGCCGTACATCCAGTGCTGGCCGATGGCCGAACCCGTGTACGGGGCGAGGTACTTGAAACCGGCGGGGTCGGATGCAGGAGCGGCCACGATGGTGGTGTACTCCAGAGCGCCGGCCTCTTCGAGCGCGCCCTTCACCGAAGCGATGGTCGAGCCCTTCTGGCCGATGGCGACGTAGATGCAGCGAACCTGCTTGTTGACGTCGCCCGACTCCCAGTTGTCCTTCTGGTTGATGATCGTGTCGATCGCGATGGCCGTCTTACCGGTCTGGCGGTCGCCGATGATCAGCTGACGCTGACCGCGGCCGACGGGGATCATCGCGTCGATGGCCTTGATGCCGGTCTGCATCGGCTCATGCACCGACTTGCGCTGCATGACACCGGGAGCCTGGAGCTCGAGCTCACGCACGCCATCAGTGGCGATGGAGCCGAGGCCGTCGATCGGGTTTCCCAGCGGGTCGACCACACGGCCGAGGTAGCCGTCGCCGACGGGAACGGAGAGGACCTCACCCGTGCGGGTGACTTCCTGACCGGCCTCGACGCCGGTGAACTCGCCGAGCACGACGACACCGATCTGGTGCTCGTCGAGGTTGAGCGCGAGTCCCTTGGTGCCGTCTGCGAAGGTGACGAGCTCGTTCGCCATCACGCCGGGAAGTCCCTCGACGTGCGCGATGCCGTCTGCCGCGTCGATGACGGTGCCGACCTCGGTCGCCGCGGCCCCAGTGGGCTCGTATGCTGCGGCGAAGTCCTTCAGCGCGTCACGGATGACGTCGGGGCTGATCGATAGTTCTGCCATTGTCTTCCCTTTGTATCTGGGTGCGCGGTTCCCCGCGCGAAGTCGTGTTAGCCGGCGAGCTTCTGGCGAAGATCGGCGAGACGGGCGGAGATGCTGCCGTCGATGACGTCATCGGCGATCTGCACGCGCAGGCCTCCGACGACGGCGGGGTCAGAGACCTCGTTGAGCGAGATCTTGCCGTCGTAACGACGCGAGAGTGCGTCGCTGAGACGAGTGCGCTGTGCATCGGTGAGTGGCTTGGCGCTGTGCACCGTCGCCACCACGCGGTCGCCCTGATCTGCAACGATCCGAGTCGCCCGGTTGAGCATCTGCCGGACACGGCGATCTCGAGGCTGACGCACCAGCGACGAGACGATCACCGCAGTCGCGTCGCTGACGCCACCCGCGAGCAGCTTGTCGACGAGTGCACCCTTGGCGTCTTCTCCCCCGAGGCGGCTTCCGAGCGCGAGCTCGAGTTCCGCGTTGGCGGCGATGACACGGGTGAAGCCGAACAGCTCTCCCCCGATATCTGCCTGAGGTGCAGCGATAGCCGCAGCCCGGATGGCGAGTTCCTCGATGCCGTCCACGAGCTGTGAAGCCGAGGACCAGCGCTCAGCGACGACGGTCTTCAAGACGCTCTGGGCATCCTGAGAGAAACCGCCGAAGACCGCTGCGACGACGTTCTGTCGCGCCACGACCGGAGCCGAGGCGTCGGCGAGCGCGCCGCTCAAATGAGACGACTCCGTCACGGCACGCGCAGCTGCGAACAGCTCCCGTGCCGTGTCGAGAGAGACGTCCTTCGCTGCAGCAAGCGCCTGAGTGGATGCCGCGAGTGCCTGAGTGGTCGCGCTGCCCATTACTGAGCCGCCTTCTCGGATGCTTCGAGGTCTGCGAGGAAGCGGTCGACCACTGCGGTCGCACGTGCATCGTCGGAGAGCGTCTCGCCGACCACGCCGCCGGCGAGGTCGATGGCGAGCGAGCCCACCTCGCTGCGCAGCGAGACGAGAGCGGTCTGACGCTCGGCCTCGATCTGCGTGTGCGCGGTCGCGGTGATGCGAGCAGCCTCGCTCGACGCGGCATCCTTGGCTTCGGCGACGATCTTCTTGCCGTCCTCGCGGGCGGCCTCACGGATCTCACCGGCCTCGGTGCGTGCCTCGGCGAGCTGCCGGGTGTACTCCTCGAGCGCGGCCTCAGCCTGCTTCTGTGCTTCGTCAGCCTTGGCGATGTTGCCCTCGATGGCGGCGGACCGCTTGTCGAGCATCGCCGTGAACTTCGGAAGGGCGACCTTCCACACGACGACGAGGATGACGAGGAACCACAAACCCGACCAGATGATGTCGTACCACGCAGGGATCAGCGGGTTGGGTGTTTCACCCTCTGCTGCGAGGTTCGTGACAAGAGCGTTCAGCATCCTGTCTCCTTCAGAAGTCGGTAGAGATTACGGGAAGGGGATGAATCCGACGGCGATGCCGACGAATGCAAGCGCCTCGGTGAAGGCGATACCGATCCACATGAGGACCTGAAGGCGGCCGGCCAGCTCGGGCTGACGAGCGACACCCTCGATGGTCTTGCCGACGACGATGCCCACGCCGATAGCCGGTCCGATCGCTGCGAGGCCGTAGCCGACCGACGCGAGGTGACCGTTGATGTCTGCGAGAACCGTAGTAGCGTCCACGGGTTTTTCCTTTCGTTGGGTGGGACGGCAGTTGCCGACCCGCTCAGTGCTCTTCTGCGACCGCGAGCTGGATGTAGACCGCGGTGAGGACGGTGAAGACGTATGCCTGGAGAACGGCGACCAGGATCTCGAAGAGAGTGAAGGCGCCGCCGAAGGCGAGGGTTCCGACACCGAGAGCGGCCCAGCCGCCACCTGCGGTGAAGAAGAAGAACTGGGTGGCCGCGAAGCACAGCACCAGGAGCATGTGGCCGACGACCATGTTCATCAGGAGTCGGAGCATAAGCGTGACGGGCCGGATGATGAAGGTCGAGAGGAACTCGATCGGCGTCACGATGATGTAGACCGGCCACGGGACCCCGGCCGGGAAGAGCGCGTTCTTGAAGAAGCCGAGCGGGCTCTTCTTGATACCCGCGTAGATGAAGGTGACATAGCTCACGAGAGCGAGCGTCAGCGGCACGGCGGCGATGCTCGTTCCGGCGATGTTCAGGAACGGGATGATTCCGGTGATGTTCATGAACAGCACCATGAAGAAGATCGTGGTGAGGATCGGCAGGAATCGGTTGCCGTCCTTGCGACCGAGCAGATCGTGCGCGATGTTGCTGCGGACGAAGTCCAGCCCCATCTCGACGACGCTCTGGAAGCGTCCGGGGACGATCTTCATACGACGGGTTCCGAGAACCAGGAGCAGGACCACCACCACGACGGCGAGGAACTGCACGAGGTGGATCCGGTGAACGGGGATGACCCCGAACGCGTTGAAGAGGATCTCCGGGAAGAACTCGTCGATCGAAGGTCCGTGGAACTCGCCGTCAGAGGCGAGTTTGGGCATCAGGGTCGCAGCAAGATTGAACAGCGCGGGCTCCAGCTTCGGGGCACCGGTCAGAACCGGGGCGACGATGGTCGGTGTGCTTCAAGCGCAAGCGCTCGCGAACGAGCGGCGGGCACGTGTCAACACTATCAGAATCTGAGGGTGTCCTAAGACCGCGGGGCCTCTTCGCTCGGCCCTTCCTGGTCACGGGGCTCGGGGATCAGGTTGTGCCGTCCTGGGGCGCGATCCTCGGGCACGACTGTCGGCAGCTGCACGCCGGGGGCGTGGTCGGTCGGAGCCTCGGTGGGAAGAGAGGCGTCGCTCACATTGGGCAGTCGCATCCGGGTGAGCACGATCACGTCGATCACCAGCGACATGATCACGCCTGCAACGATCGAGAGGAAGAAGACCATGGGGTTCAGCCACGGCTGACCGGCCAGGAGGATCATCACGAGGAGGAAGACACCGAGCTTCAGCAGCCAGCCGCCGAGCACGATCGCGAAGAACAGCTGCACGTAGAGCGGGTCGCCGAACCAGCGGTTGGCGATGAGGATGCTGAGCGCGGTGATGCCGAGGAAGAGCATGGCGAGCACGACACCGAGAAGCCCGCTCACGAGCCCCTCTCCCCCACCCACGAGGAGACCGATCCCGCCGGCGATGATGGCGAGGACCACCATCGCGAGGGCGGACCAGAGCAGCGTCCTCCGCAGGATCGGATTGCTGGAAACGGGGCTCGGGCTCACGGGGACTCCACGGGTGTCGGGTCGGGCTCAGCAGACGCCGCGGGCTTCCGTCGGCGCAGGGGATTGAGGGTGATGACGAGGCACGCGGCGATTCCCACGAGGCCGAACACGACGCCGGGGAGGTACTGTCCGGGCCAGTCCTCGCGGGCACCCACGTACATCAGGAGGACGGCGAGGGAGATGACCGCCGTCCAGGCGTAGAAGATCAGCACGGCATCACGGTCGCGGTGGCCGAGGTCGAGCATGCGGTGGTGAAGGTGCTTGCGGTCGGGAGAGAAGGGCGACTTGCCGGCGTTCATGCGGCGCAGAACGGCCAACCCGAAATCGAGGAGCGGCAGCAGCACCACCAGCAGCGGCAGCAGGATCGGGATGAACGCTCCGAGGAGCTGCGATCGCCCGAGGCGCTCCGGGTCGAGGGCGGACGGCTCTAGCTGGCCGGTGACGGCGATCGCCGAGGTCGCCATCAGCAGGCCGAGGACCAGCGCCCCGGAGTCGCCCATGAAGAGCTTCGCCGGGCTCCAGTTGAAGGGCAGGAATCCGAGGCAGGCGCCGATGAGCACGGCCGCCAGGAATGACGCGAGATTGAAGTAGCTGGATGCTCCGGTGTCGCGCGTCAGGATGTAGGAGTAGGCGAAGAAGACTCCGTTGGCGATCAGGCAGACACCGGCGACGAGACCGTCGAGTCCGTCGATGAAGTTGACCGCGTTCATCACGATGACGATCGCGAACATGGTGATGGTGATGCTCAGCCAGCTCGAGAACACGATCAGATCGCCGAACGGCAGCGAGAGGATCTGCAGCCCGCCGCCCACGGTGATGATCCCCGCGGCGAGGAACTGCGCGCCGAGCTTGATCATCCAGTCGAGGTCCCACAGGTCGTCCACGACGCCGATGACGGCGATCAGCAGCGACGCGGCGAGGATCGACCACATGGTCTGCGGCGGCATCCACATGGTGGCGAAGAACGGGTTCGCGGCCGAGAATCCGATCGCTGCGGCGATGCCGAGGAAGATCGCGACCCCGCCGAGACGCGGGGTGGGGGTCGTGTGCACATCCCGCTCGCGGATGGTCGGGTAGAGCTTGAACCGCAGGCTCAGCCGCCAAACCGCCCAGGTCAACGCGAATGTGATCGCGGCGGTGAGGATGATCGTGAAGAGGTACTGCTTCACGAATCCCCGTCCGATTCCGATGCGTCGGGCTCAGGCTCGAGCAGGTCGCCGAGCACCTCCTCCAGCCGTTCACGGCTGACCGCGCCGACGCGGAGGATGCGCACGCCGCCGGCGGTGGGCTCGGCACCACGGGGCACCAGGGATGTCGCGTCGACGATCGTCGACGCGATCCCGTCGCGACTGACGCCGTCTGCGAGGTAGACGGCGACGCTGTCTCCGAGCATGCGCTCGGCATCGAGCGCCGAGATCGCCGACTCACGACCGGTGAGGTTGGCGCTGGAGACCGCCAGCGGCCCTGTCTCGGCGAGAAGCTCGAGCGCGACGCGCCCTTCGGGCATCCTGACGGCGACTGTGCCCTGCGTGTCGCCCAGATCCCAGACGAGAGACGGCTGGGCGGGGAGGACGATGGTCAGCCCGCCGGGCCAGAACGCATCGACGAGACGCTGTACCGGCTCCGGCACCGACTCTGCGAGCGCATGCAGAGTCTCCTTCGTGCCGATCAGGACGGGTGGGGGCTGGTTGCGCCCTCGCCCCTTGGCATCGAGGAGACGCTGAACCGCTGCGGGAGAGAAGGCATCGGCCGCGACGCCGTAGACGGTGTCGGTGGGCATGACGATGAGTTCGCCGCGGCTGATCGCCTGGCGGGCGTGACGCATGCCGGCGAGGAGCTGGGCCTCATCGCCGCAATCGAAGATGGAGGACATGACGATCTGATTCTAGTTGGGGATGCCTGTGCGATTCGTGTCTGCGCGTCACGGGCGCAGAGCAGTCGTCGCTCTGTCTCGCAGGGTGAGGTCGCGATGCGTCGCCGCCGCCCGCCATCCGTCGCGAGTGAGGATGCTCCGGATCTCCTCGCCCTGGAGCTCTCCGTGCTCGAGGACGAGCAGTCCGCCCGGATGCAGCAGCTCGAGAGCGCGCACGCTGAGCACGCGCACGATGTCGAGACCGTCCACTCCCCCGTAGAGCGCCATCGAGGGATCGAAGAGCCGCACCTCGGGGTCACGGGGAACAGCTGCGTCAGGGACGTACGGGGGGTTCGAGATCACGACGGAGGCCGTGCCGTCGAGCTCGGGGAACGCATGCGCGAGGTCTTCGTTCACGAGCGTGAGGTTCGCCACACCCGTGGTGTTCCGCACCGCCCACGGATAGGCGTCGGGCGAGAGCTCCGTGGCGAAGACGCGCGCGTGGGGCACCTCGGTGGCCATGGCGAGAGCGATCGCCCCGCTGCCCGTGCCCAGGTCGATCCCGATCGGCTCCGGAAGCGGGGAGCCGAGAAGCGCGTCGATCGCGTACTGCACGACCGTCTCCGTCTCAGGCCGGGGCACGAAGACTCCGGGACCGACCGCGAGCTCGAGATGCCGGAACGGCGCGGTCCCGGTGATGTGCTGCAGAGGCTCTCTCGCGGCGCGGCGGGCGACCAGCGCTCGCAGAGACTCTGCGCCCCCCTCATCGAGCGCATCGCCGCGGATGATGCCGGCCTGCACCTCGCCTCGTCGCATTCCGAGGACGTGGCCCGCCAGCAGCTCGGCGTCGACGAGGGGGTCCGAGATGCCCGCATCGGCGAGCTGCCTTGCCGCGGCGTGCACGGCGGAGGCGAGGGAGAGATCGGGCATGGATCAAGCGTAGAGCGCGGCAGGTGTCATATTGCCCACCCCTCCAGGGCCCTCGCATAGGCTGGAGCGCGCAGTCCCCCCGCACAGGAAGGCTCTCCCCATGCCCGGAATCCACTCCGACATCACCACCGCTTTCGGCAACACTCCCCTGGTTCGCCTGAACCGGGTCACCGAGGGCCTCGGCGCCACAGTGCTGGCCAAGCTCGAGTTCTACAACCCGGCGTCGAGCGTGAAGGACCGGCTCGGCATCGCGATCGTCGACGCTGCGGAGGCGTCCGGAGAGCTGAAGCCCGGGGGCACGATCGTCGAGGCGACGAGCGGCAACACCGGCATCGCGCTGGCGATGGTCGGCGCTGCGCGCGGCTACAAGGTGATCCTCACGATGCCCGCGTCGATGTCGAAGGAGCGGCGCATGCTGCTCAAGGCGTTCGGCGCCGAGGTCGTCCTCACCGACCCCACCAAGGGCATGACGCACGCGGTCGCCGAGGCGGAGGCCATCGCCGCCCGGACGCCGGGTGCCGTGCTGGCGAAGCAGTTCGCCAACGAGGCGAACCCCGCGATCCACCGCCGGACGACGGCCGAGGAGATCCTTCGTGACACGGAGGGCTCCGTCGACTACTTCGTCGCGGGCATCGGCACCGGCGGAACCATCACCGGCGTCGGACAGGTGCTGAAGGAGCGCATTCCCGGCGTTCAGATCGTCGCCGTCGAGCCCAAGGACTCGCCCATCCTGACCGAGGGGCACCCCGGACCGCACAAGATCCAGGGCATCGGACCGAACTTCGTGCCGCCCATCCTCGACCGAGACATCCTCGATGAGGTCATCGATGTCACCTTCGACGATGCGATCCGGGTCGCACGCGAGACGGCGAGCAGAGAGGGCATCCTCGTGGGCATGTCGAGCGGTGCCGCGATCTGGGCCGCTCTGCAGGTCGCGCAGCGTCCCGAGGCCGCAGGGAAGACCATCGTCGTCATCATCCCCTCGTTCGGTGAGCGCTACCTCTCGACCGCCCTGTACGAGCACCTGCGCGAATCCTGATCCGTCCGATGGGCATGATGGGCCGAATGCGCGAGGACATCGCGGCAGCTCGACTTCGCGACCCCGCCGCTCGCAGCGCCGCGGAGGTGGCGCTCCTCTATCCCGGACTGCATGCCATCTGGGCGCACCGGGTCTCGCACGCGCTCTGGCGCCGGCGGCTCCGCCTGCTGGCACGCGCGACGTCACAGGTCTCGCGATGGCTGACGGGCATCGAGATCCACCCCGGCGCGCGGATCGGACGCCGATTCTTCATCGACCACGGCATGGGCGTGGTCATCGGCGAGACCGCCGAGGTCGGCGACGATGTGATGCTGTATCACGGCGTCACGCTCGGCGGCCGAACCAGGGACTCCGGCAAACGGCACCCGACGCTCGGTGACGGCGTCGCCGTGGGTGCGGGGGCGAAGATCCTCGGACCGATCACGATCGGCGAGGGATCGGTGGTCGGCGCGAACGCCGTGGTCACCCGCGACGCACCCGCCGACAGCATCCTCGTCGGTGTTCCTGCGAAGGCACGGGCACGCATCCTCGGCGAAGACACCAAGGCCGTGCTCACGGCGCCCGACTACTCCATCTGAGAGAGCACCCGGCGCCGGCCGGCATGTCTCAGCGAGCGCGTGCCTTCTCGACCCTCTTGCGCAGGAAGATCAGCGGCAGCAGAACGCTGCCGAGCGCCGTGACGAGCCACACGATCACTGCGCCCAGCAGCCAGCCGGTGAGATCGACGATGCGCAGACCGCCGATCGGCAGCAGGACGACCACCACCAGGGCGATCAGGGTCGACACGATCCCGATGCCGCCCATCAGCACGGGCGCATAGCGATCGGCGATCTTGCTGACCCAGGGAGCGAGCACGCTCTGCACGATCGCGAAGATCAGGATGCAGATGACGAAGCCCCACCACTTGTCCCACTGGATCTGGAAGCCGTCGAGCACGAGATCGGCGACGATGAGGCCGAGCCCGGCGGACACGACGTACAGAAGCGCGCGAAAGAGGAACGTGATCACGCGCTGAGCATATCGCCCTCACTGCGCGACGAAGAAGGGGATGGCTCCGGACAGGATGCCGACGGCGAGCATCACCAGCGACACGATCACCGCACGCCAGAGCACCTTCTTGTGGTGATCGCCGAGGTTGACGCTCGCGAGCGACACGAGCAGCAGGATCGCCGGCACCAGAGGACTCTGCAGGTGCACCGGCTGACCGATGATCGACGCACGCGCCATCTCGACAGGGTCGATGCCGAAGGTCGCAGCACTCTGAGCGAGCACCGGCAGGATGCCGAAGTAGAAGGCGTCGTTGGACATGAAGAACGTGAACGGGATCGACAGGACGCCTGTGATGGGTGCGAGGAAGGGCCCGAGCGCCGGCGGCAGCACATCGGTGATCCACGTGGCCATCGCGTCGACCATGCCGGTGCCGGTCAGGACGCCGACCAGCACCCCGGCGGCGATCACCATCGACACCACTCCGACGATGCTGGGGGCGTGGGCGACGATCTCGGACGCCTGCTCCTTGATCCCCCGGAAGTTGACCAGCAGCGCGACAGCGGCGCCGACCATGAAGACGTATGGGAGCGGCATGATGTCGAGCACGAGCAGGACCATCACGGCGAGCGTGAGGGCGAGGTTGAACCAGATGAGCCTCGGCCGCAGGGTCGGTCGTGCCGGGTCGAGCATGGTGTCAGCCATCGCGGTGTCCGCAGGATCGACACTCGCCGCGGCCACGGGACCGTGCCCGCCCGCGACGACGACGATGTTGCCGGTGCGAAGCGCCGCACGGGCGCCGGGCTTCGGGCCGGCACCGCGGAAGATCTTGGGAACGGTCGACAGAGCACCGCCGTCTGCGCCCGTGAGCAGCGCCTCGGAGTCGAGACGTCCGAGGCGACGTCGCTCCTGCAGACCGAGCATCCAGGCGAAGCCGAGCGTCACGACGATGCCGACGCCGAGCGCCGGCAGCATGGGAACGAAGATGTCGGTCGGCTGCAGGCCCAGCGCGGTCGCGGCGCGCACGGTGGGCCCACCCCACGGCACGATGTTCAGCGTGCCGTTCATCAAGCCGGCGACGCAGGTGAGGACGACCGGGCTCATGCCGAGACGGAGGTAGATCGGCAGCATCGCCGAGGTCGTGATGATGAACGTCGTCGAACCGTCGCCGTCGAGGGAGACCGCACCGGCGAGGATCGCCGTGCCCAGCACGACCTTTGCGGGGTCATCGCCCAGAACTCGCGTGATCACGCGGATCAGCGGGTCGAAGAGACCGACGTCGATCATGATGCCGAAGAACATGATCGCGAACATCAGCAGTGCGGCTGTCGGCGCCATGGTGGCGATCGAATCGAGGATCATGTCGCCCATGCCGAGCCCGGCACCGGCGAACAGTCCGAACACGGTGGGCACGAGGATCAAGGCCACCATGGGAGTCAGACGCTTCGTCATGATCAGGGTCATGAAGGCCAGCACCATGGTGAATCCGAGGAGCACGAGCACCCACTCCGGCGGAACGAACGCGACGTCGTACGTCGGCGCCTCTTCTGCGGCCGCTGACAGGCCGGTGAGTACGTCGGGCATGCTGTGACTCCTTCGTCGAAGCTCCGTCGACTGCGACGGATCCTGACGAGACTAGGCAATCCGACGCTCGCGAGCGCGGTATGCCGCATTCCCGGACGTTGTGCGCGTAGCGTGAGTTCTGCGCATATTGCGCGATCGTGCGGGCGAAGGGATCACAGTGTCGAAGGCGACCACGAGACCTCGATTCGCGACGCGCACGCTGCTGCTGCACCTCGCCACGGTCGCGCTCGTGGTCGCGCTGTGCACCGGCGTCTACCTCGTGCTCGCCGTGCAGCAGCTGCGCACCGAGGCCGAGTCGACCGCACTCGGCATCGCCAGGACTCTCGCCGAGGACCCTCAGGTTCGAGCCGAAGTCGCACGCATCTCGTCAGCCCAGGAGGAACCCGATGCCGAGGCGCTCAGGAACGGAGACCTGCAGCGCATCGCGTCGGGCGTCGCCGAGCGCACCGGCGCGCTGTTCGTGGTGATCGCCGACGCAGACGGCATCCGTCTCGCCCACCCCACCAGCTCCCGCATCGGCGAGATGGTCAGCACACCGTTCGCAGAGGTTCTCGCCGGCAACGAGGTCGTCGACTGGCAGACGGGGACCCTCGGAGAGTCGGCGAGGGCGAAGGTTCCGGTGCGCGACGACGCCGGGGTGCCCGTCGGCGAGGTCAGCGTGGGGTTCGAGCGCACCGGAGTCTTCGACGATCTTCCGCCGCTGCTCGCCGTGATAGGGGCCACCGCTGCGGCGGCCGTCGCTCTGGCGATCAGCGCGTTCCTCCTGCTGCGGCGTCGCTGGGAGCGGCTCACGCTCGGTGTGCAACCGGAAGAGCTCGTCGCGCTCGTGCAGAACCAGACAGCAGTGCTCAACGGGGTCGACGACGGTGTGCTCGCGGTCGACATCTCCGGAGTCGTTCGGGTCAGCAACGACGCGGCCGATCGGATGCTCGGCCTCGACTCGCCGGTCGGACTGCAGCTGGCGGGCCTCGGGCTGCCGCAGGCCGTCGTCGAGACGGCGACCGGCGGGCGCACCACGTCGACCGCCGTCGTGGACCGACGCGTGCTGTATTTCGACTCCAGACCGGTCGTCCGCGACGGGCGACCGCTCGGAGACGTGCTGATCATCCGCGATCGCACCGACCTCATCGCGTTGACGGAGCGGCTCGAGACCGTCCGCGCTGTGACCGCTGCCCTGCGTGTGCAACGTCATGAGTTCGCCAACCGCATGCATGTGGTCGCCGGACTCATCGATGCGGCAAGGATCGACGACGCCAGGGACTTTCTCGACGAGCTCGTCGAGCGCGGCTCGGTCGGCTTCCCCGTCGCCAGGCTCGACCTGCTCAGCGACCCATTCCTGCAGTCGTTCCTCGGCGCCAAGGGCATCGAAGCCGGTGAGCGCGGGGTCGCGCTGCGCATCGCGGACGACACCCACCTGATCGGGAGCGTGGCAGAGCCGGAGGACGTCGCAGCCGTGCTCGGCAACCTCGTCGACAACGCGGTGACGGCAGCAGTCTCGGGAGAGCGGATTCCTCGCTGGGTGGAGGTCGCGGTGCTGGGAGACGGCGATGCGCTGGTGGTCACGGTCGCGGACTCCGGGGCGGGACTCGAGGGGGTCGATCCGATGGCGCCGCGTCCGCCGGGCGAGGACGAGCCCGATCGCGTGCACGGGCACGGTCTCGGTCTTCCCCTGGCTCGAGACATCGCGCGCCGCCGCGGCGGCGACCTCTGGATCATCGACGCGGGGGGCGAGGAGCACGGCGCTGTCTTCGCTGCTCGCATCGGCCGCGCCGTGTCCGACCCCCCGACGACCCAGGAGAAGCAATGACCGATCCCCTCCGCGTTCTGATCCTCGACGACGACTTCCGCGTCGGCCTGCTGCATCAGCGCATCGTCGACGACCAACCTGGGTTCACCGCGCTCGAGCCGGTGCGCTCGCTCGCCGAGGCGAGGGACGGCATCCGCTCGTCGCGCCCTGACCTGCTCCTGGCGGATGTGTTCCTCCCCGACGGAGACGGCATCGCCCTGGTGCGGGAGGCCAGTGTCGACGCGATCCTCATCTCGGCTGCCGACGACGCGCCGACCGTGCGCCGAGCGCTCAGATCAGGTGCCGTCGGATACCTGCTCAAGCCGTTCGACCGTCGCGCGCTGGTCGGCCTGCTCGAGCGCTACGCGCGGTACCGCAACCTGCTCGCCGGCGACCGACCCCTGCGGCAGGAGGACGCGGATCGCGCTCTCGCGATCCTCCACGGGGCGGGAGAGCCGGTATCGGTCTCGCGCTCGGCGACGGAGCAGCTGGTGCTCGCCGCTCTCGGCGACGGCGAGGCCTCGGCGGCCGAGGTCGGGGAGCTCGTGGGCATCTCCCGCGCCACCGCACAGAGGCACCTCGCGGCTCTCGCCGCACGAGCCGTCGTGGAGGTGCGCTTGCGCTACGGTGCGACCGGACGACCCGAGCACCGGTACGCGGCCCGCACCTGATCGAAGGACAGACCAGGAGACACGCGCGATCGGCTCAGGAGTCGGAGCCCACCGCGGCGAGTCGAGCCTCTTCGTCTGCCTGGATGGCACTGACGATGATCGGCTCGAGGGCACCGTCCATCACCTGATCGAGGTTGTACGCCTTGAAACCCGTGCGGTGGTCGGCAATCCGGTTCTCGGGGAAGTTGTAGGTGCGGATGCGCTCGGAGCGGTCCATGCCGCGGATCTGCGACTTGCGCGCATCGGATGCCGCCGCATCCAGCTCCTCCTGCTGCTTCGCCAGCAGTCGCGCACGCAGCACACGCATCGCCGCTTCTCGGTTCTGCAGCTGCGACTTCTCGTTCTGCATCGACACCACGATGCCGCTCGGCAGGTGCGTGATGCGCACGGCAGAGTCGGTCGTGTTCACCGACTGACCGCCGGGGCCGGACGAGCGGAAGACATCGATCTTGAGATCGTTCTGATTGATCGCGATCTCGTCGGGCTCATCGACCTCGGGGAACACCAGCACTCCGGTGGTCGAGGTGTGGATGCGCCCCTGGGACTCGGTCGCGGGCACACGCTGCACGCGGTGCACGCCGCCCTCGTACTTGAGATGGGCCCAGACGCCCTGAGCGGGGTCTGTGGACGAGCCCTTGATCGCGACCTGCACGTCCTTGTAGCCGCCGAGGTCGGATTCGTTGCGCTCGAGGAGCTCGGTCTTCCAGCCCTTCGAGGCCGCGTACTGGATGTACATGCGCAGCAGGTCTGCGGCGAACAGCGCCGACTCGGCACCGCCCTCCCCCGCCTTGATCTCCATGATCACGTCGCGCGCGTCATCGGGATCCCGCGGGATGAGCAGCCGTCGAAGCCTCTCCTGCGCCGCCTCGACGCCCTCTTCGAGTGACGGGACCTCTGCGGCGAACGCCTCGTCCTCACGGGCGAGCTCGCGCGCGGCGTCGAGGTCGTCTGACGCCGCCACCCACGCCTCGTAGGCGGCGACGATCCTCGACAGCTCGGCGTAGCGGCGGTTCACACGCTTCGCCCGCGCAGCATCGGCGTGCACCGCCGGGTCGGAGAGTTCCTCCTGCACCCGGCGATGCTCGTCGATCAGAGTCTGGACGGACTCGAACACTCCGGCTCCGCTCAGCGGATGTTGCTGTCGTGTCCGTGCGGACCCGAAGGCAGCGTCGGAATCGCCTTCTGCATCTGCACGAGGAACTCGACGTTCGAGTGGGTCTCCTTGAGCTTGCCCAGGACGACCTCGAGCGCCTGCTGCTGGTCGAGTCCGGCGAGGGCTCGGCGCAGCTTCCACGTGATCTTGACCTCATCGGCCGAGAGCAGCATCTCTTCGCGGCGCGTGCTCGACGCGTTCACGTCGACTGCCGGGAAGATTCGCTTGTCGGCGAGCTGACGCGACAGGCGCAGCTCGCTGTTGCCGGTGCCCTTGAACTCCTCGAAGATGACCTCATCCATCTTGGAGCCGGTCTCGACGAGAGCCGTGGCGAGGATCGTGAGGGATCCGCCGTTCTCGATGTTGCGCGCAGCACCGAAGAAGCGCTTGGGCGGGTACAGCGCCGAAGCGTCGACACCGCCCGAGAGCACGCGACCGGATGCCGGAGCCGCGAGGTTGTACGCACGGCCGAGGCGGGTGATCGAGTCGAGCAGGACGACGACGTCGCGGCCCAGCTCGACGAGACGCTTGGCGCGCTCGATGGCCAGCTCGGCGACCGTGGTGTGGTCTTCTGCCGGACGATCGAACGTCGAGGCGATGACCTCGCCCTTGACCGTGCGCTCCATGTCGGTGACCTCTTCGGGGCGCTCGTCGACGAGCACGACCATGAGGTGGACCTCGGGGTTGTTCTGCGCGATCGCATTCGCGATCTGCTGCAGGACGATCGTCTTGCCGGCCTTGGGCGGTGCGACGATGAGGCCGCGCTGTCCCTTGCCGATCGGAGCGACGAGGTCGATGATGCGCTGGGTCAGCTTCTCGGGAACCGTCTCGAGGCGCAGACGCTCCTGCGGGTAGAGAGGGGTGAGCTTCCCGAACTCCACGCGGGTCGCGGCGTCGTCGATCGACAGGCCGTTGATCGAGTCGACCTTCACGAGAGCGTTGTACTTCTGACGGCCCTGCTGCTCGCCTTCGCGGGGCTGCTTGATCGAGCCGACGATCGCGTCGCCCTTGCGCAGGTTGTACTTCTTGACCTGTCCGAGTGAGACGTAGACGTCGCTCGGGCCGGCGAGGTAGCCGGTCGTGCGCACGAAGGCGTAGTTGTCGAGCACGTCGAGGATTCCGGCGATCGGCACCAGGACGTCGTCCTCGCCGATCTCGGTGTCGAACTCATCGGTCGGCACACCGCCGCGGCGCTTGTTGCGCTGACGGTTGCGGCCGTTGCCGCCCTCGTCCTCGGCGGGCGCGCTCTGCGGCTGCTGCTGCTGCTGCTCGCCGCCCTGTCCGGTGCCGTTCTGACCGCGACCGCGGTTGCGGCTGCGGTTGCGGTTGCGGTTGCGGCCGCCCTGCTCGTCGCCGCCGTCAGCGGAGTCGGAGGAGGAATCGGCGGCAGGAGCGGAGTCTGCCGGGGCGGACTCGGCGGGCTTCTCGGCGGCCGGAGCCTCGGTGTCGGCCGCGGGCTTCTTGGCGGTGCGGCGTCCGCGACCGGTGGTCTTCTTCGGCTCGTCTGCGGAACCTGCGTCTGCGGACCCCGCGTCGGCGGAGGCGTTGCCCTCTGCGGTCTTGGCCGCGGGAGCCTCGGCGGATTCGGCGGAAGCAGGAGCGGACGTCGCAGGAGCCTCGGCGGCTGCTGCGGAGGCCTCGGCGTTGTCGGCGTCGGTCTTCTTCGCACGACTGCGGCGAGGGGCCTTGGCCTTGGGGGCGGCGTCAGCGGCGGGGGCCTCTGCTGCGGGGGCCTCGGCAGCCGGTGCGCTGTCTGCGGATGCGGCGGCCTTCTCGGCCTTCGCGGCGGCGGTCGCGGTGCTCGCGCGGCGCGGAGCGCGCTTGCGGGCCGGTGCCACCTCGGTCGCGGCAGTGGTCGCGGCGTCGGAGCTTGCGGCCTTCGCCACAGCCTCGGCGGCAGGTGCCGCCTGGTCGTTCTGGGTCTCGGAGAAATTCTCCACGAGTACTCCCTCTTTGGTCTCGGGGACATGAGCGGCACGCGCACAACGGGTGCTGCGCGCGATCGCACGGACTGACGCTCGGCGTCAGCCAGCCTCTGCACTGGGTTCTCGGAAAGAACAGAATTCTCGGTGAGAGCAGTGCCACAGGGGTTTGCGTGCGGGTCTTGCAGAGTTGCAATGGGGCCAGATTCACGCAGTTACGTGGAGCCCTCCGCTCGATTCCCCACTGTACCACCACGCACGTCGACCGCGAGCAGCAGCGCGTCCCACGGGGTGTCGGTCGTCGATTCGGCGAGTTCCACGGCGTCCTGTCGGCTTCCGGGGCCGTCAGCGAGGACCAGCACGCTGGGGCCGGCACCGGACACCACCGCGGCGAAGCCTGCCGCGCGAAGAGCCTGAACCAGTCGCTGAGTCTCGGGCATCGCCTCGGCTCGATAGTCCTGGTGCAGACGATCGGCCGTCGCATCGAGAAGCAGCTCGGGGCTCTGCATGAGTGCAGCGATGAGCAGGGCCGAGCGCGAGACGTTGAAGACGGCATCGGCGGTCGACACATGCGGCGGCTGCAGAGACCGCGCCTTCGACGTCGACATCGTGTAAGACGGCACGAGCACGAGCGGGGAGACGCCGCGGTGCACCAGCAGCTTCTTGTGCTGGGGTCCTCGCTCACCGACCCAGGCGATCGTCAGCCCGCCGAACAGCGCGGGCGCCACGTTGTCGGGGTGTCCCTCGATCTCGGTGGCGAGGCGCAGCATGTCTGCGTCGCTGATCTCCACATCGCCCTCGAGCAGTCCCTTGGCAGCGAGGATGCCTGCAGCCACCGCCGCACCGGAGGATCCGAGTCCACGACCGTGCGGTACGCCGTTCTCGGCGACGATGCGCAGCCCCGGAAGGGGTCGTTCGACGTCCGCGTAGACATGCGCGATCGTGCGGACGATGAGATTCGAGTCATCGCGCGGGATCTCCTCCGCGCCGGACCCGGAGACCTCGATCTCGAGCGCGCCTGCCGCGAGCTCCGTCACCAGGAGCGTGTCGTAGACGCTGAGCGCGAGTCCGAGGGTGTCGAAACCGGGCCCGAGGTTGGCGCTGGTCGCGGGAACCGTCACCTCGACCGTGCGCCCCACCGGCATCGTCACTCGCCTTCCACGCGGAGCACCGAGACGACCCGCTCGACGACAGAGCTGCCGGCGAGCGCATCGACCGTGGCGCTGAGCGCGGCATCCGTGGCCCGGTGCGTGCCGATGACGAGACGAGCGGTCGGCTCGCCCTCGCCTTCGACGGTCTGCACGACGGTGGCGACGGACACCGCTCCGTCGCTCAGGATGCCTGCGACGGTCGCGAGAACGCCCGGAGCGTCCGCGACCTCGAGAGTGATCTGGTATCGGGTCGTGACGTGACCGATCGGCACCACGGGGAGGTTGGCCCTGGTGGACTCCCCCACGCCGACGCCGCCGGCGATATGCCGGCGAGCGGCGGACACGACATCTCCGAGCACCGCGGATGCCGTCTGCACGCCGCCAGCCCCTGCGCCGTAGAACATCAGCGAGCCTGCCGCCTCAGCCTCGACGAAGACGGCGTTGTTGGCGCCGTGCACGGAGGCGAGGGGGTGCGACGTGGGGACGAGTGCCGGGTAGACGCGGACCGAGATCGACTCGGTGCCGTTCGCCTCGATGCGCTCGCACACGGCGAGGAGCTTGATCACGAAGCCGGCGGCTCGCGCCTCGTCGATCATCGACGCCGTGATCGTCGTGATGCCCTCGCGGTAGACGGCGTCCAGCGGAACAGCCGTGTGGAAGGCGAGGCTCGCGAGGATCGCGGCCTTCTGCGCGGCGTCGAAACCCTCGATGTCGGCAGTCGGATCTGCTTCGGCATAACCGAGGCGCTGCGCGTCGGCGAGCACGTCGGCGAAGTCGGCGCCCTCGGTGTCCATGCGATCGAGGATGTAGTTGGTCGTGCCGTTCACGATCCCCATGATGCGCACCACGCGGTCACCGGCGAGCGAGTCGCGCAGTGGGCGGATGATCGGGATCGCGCCCGCAGCGGCCGCTTCGTAGTAGACGGAGGCGCCCACGCGGTCGGCCGCCTCGAAGAGCTCGGGACCATGGGTCGCGAGCAGCGCCTTGTTGGCCGTCACCACATCGGCACCGGAGCCGATCGCCTGCAGGATGCTCGTGCGTGCAGGCTCGATGCCGCCGATCAGCTCGATCACGATGTCCGAGCCGAGGATCAGCGACTCGGCATCCGTCGTGAACAGCTCCTTGGGCAGATCCGTCTCGCGCGGCGCGTCGAGGTTGCGCACGGCGATACCGGCCAGCTCCAGCGTGGCACCCGCACGGTCGGCGAGTTCGTCACCGTGTCGCAGCAGGAGTGCGGCCACCTGGGAGCCGACCGCTCCGGCGCCGAGGAGCGCCACCCGAAGTCGTCGGTACTCAGTCGTCATTGCATCTCTCCTTAGGAGGGTTGTTCAGTCATGCTTCGTCGGCGATCGCGTCGTTCGTCGCGCGGATCACCCGTGGTTCTCAGGCGCCTCGACACCGACATCGCGTGACAGGACGTCGGCGATGGTCTCACCGCGGACGATGATCGCAGACCGGCCGTCGCGCACGGCGACGATCGGAGGGCGAGGGACATGGTTGTAGTTGCTCGCGAGCGGGGCGCAGTAGGCGCCGGTCGAGGGGACAGCCAGCAGGTCACCGGGAGACACATCAGCGGGGAGGTACTCATGGTCGACGACGATGTCGCCGGACTCGCAGTGCTTGCCGACCACTCGGCTCAGCTGAGGCGCGCCCGTGCCGAACCGTGAGGCGAGGCGGGCTGAGAACTGTGCTTCGTACAGGGCAGTCCTGGCGTTGTCGCTCATGCCGCCGTCGACGCTGATGTACCGCCGAGTGGCTCCGGTGTCGAGAGCGACGTCCTTGGTGGTTCCGACCTCGTACAGCGTCACGCCGGCTGTGCCGACGATCGCTCTGCCGGGTTCGAACGACAGGGCGGGCACGGCGATCCCGCGAGCAGCACAGCCCTCGGCGACCGCCGCGACGATCTCACCCGCGAGCGTCTCGATCGGAGTGGGGTCGTCGACGCTCGTGTACGCGATGCCGAACCCTCCGCCGAGGTTGAGCTGAGGGACGGGCCCGCCGTCGAGCAGTGCGGCGTGCAGTTCCAGCACGCGCGACGCCGATTCGCGGAAGCCTGCGACACCGAAGATCTGAGATCCGATGTGGCAGTGGAGTCCGGCGAAGTCGAGACCGGGGATCTCACGGATGCGCGCGACGGCCTGTTCGGCTTCGGGCAGCGGGAAGCCGAACTTCTGGTCTTCGTGAGCAGTTGCGAGAAAATCGTGGGTCTCGGCGTGCACTCCGCTGATGACCCGCACGAGCACGCGCTGCACAGTGCCGGTCCTGGCGGTGATCGCCGCCAGACGCTCGATCTCGATCGCGCTGTCGACGATGATCGTGCCGATGCCCACCTCCACGGCGCGCTCGAGTTCGGCGACCGATTTGTTGTTCCCGTGGAAGCCCAGGGATGCCGGGGAGACGCCTGCCGCGAGCGCGACCTCGAGCTCTCCCCCGGTGCACACGTCGATGCGGAGTCCTTCGTCGATCACCCAGCGCGCGATCGTCGTGGTCAGCAGCGCCTTGCCCGCGTAGTACACCTGTGCGGTCGTGCCGTGGTCGGCCGCAGCGGCATCGAAAGCCGAGCGGAAGGAGCGGGCGCGGGAACGCACCTCGTCCTCGTCGATCACCAGCAGCGGCGTGCCGTATGTCTCAGCGAGAGCGGTGGCGGAGATGCCGGCGATCTGCAACGCTCCGTCGTCGCCGCGCACCGCGGAGGCCGGCCAGACGGCGGAGGGGAGATCATTCACGTCGTCGGGCACGACGAGCCATTCCGGGGCGAGCGAATCGGCAGGGGAAAGCAAGGAACACCAATCGTGGGACGGGTCTCGGGCGGATACGCGCACTGCGAGGTTGCCCCCGATTCTAGGGCACCAGGCATGCCGCATCAGTCATGGTGACGCTCGGCGTCAACCCCCTGCGGACACATCCTGCCGCCTCGTAAGGTGGTGCAGATGAGCACCGAATCCGCAGCACCCGATGCCCGACGCCCCGGCCCGATCGCGCGCGTCAGCACTGCGGCGATCCGCTGGGCCCTGACACGTCGTCCGGTGCGGGCCTTCCTTCTGTACTCCGAGCGTCGGGGTCCGATGCTCGCCGACAGCGTGACCTACCGTGCACTGTTCAGTGTGTTCGCCGCTGTTCTCCTGGGCTTCTCGATCGCCGCACTGTGGCTCGCCGGCAACCCCGATGTCTGGGATGCGATCATCTCCGCCGTGCAGTCCGTGGTGCCGGGCCTCATCGGCGAGGACGGCGTGGTGAATCCCGACGACCTCAAGGAGCCGATCTCACTGTCGATCGCCGGCGCGGTGTCGACGATCGCTCTGATCGGGTCGGCGCTCGGTGCGGTGGGGTCTCTGCGCACAGCGGTGCGCGTCCTCGCCGGAACCGCGCACGCAGACGTGCTGTTCATCTGGGTCATGCTCCGCAACCTGCTGCTCGCGGCCGGCGTCGCCGTGCTGTTCGTCGCCGCGGCGGCCGTCACCTTTGCCGGCCGACTCGGAATCACCTGGCTCAGCGGTTTGCTCGGCTTCTCCGAGGAATCAGCCGTCGCGTCATGGAGCATCCGGATCGTCTCGCTGATCGTCGTGCTCGCGCTCGACACCGTGCTCATCGCGGGCGTGTTCCGCTTGCTCTCCGGTCTCCGCCCAGCGGCGCGCTCCCTCTGGATCGGCGCGCTGATCGGCGGCGTCGGCCTGCTCGTGCTGCAGGAGCTGTCCGGGCTGTTCATCGGCGGTGCGACGAGCAATCCGCTGCTCGCCTCCTTCGCCACGCTGCTGGCGCTTCTGATCTGGCTCAACCTGTCGACCCAGGTCATCCTGATCTCCTGCGCCTACATCGTCACGTCGGAAGAGGAGCGCAAGGACCGCGTGCATGCTCGGTTCGGTGCGACGACCTTCCCGCAGCGACGGGTACAGCGCGCTGAGGCCGAGGTCGCGCTCGCGACGTCGGAGCTCCGCGCGGCGCAGAAGGCCGAGCGGGAGGCCCGCCTCGGCTCCGACGACGACTGAGCGTCAGCCCTGAGGGCAGGTGCCCTTCTCGAGCAGGCTCTCGTCGGTCGCGATGGCCCCGTCGACGTCGACGTCGATCACAGCCTCCGCTCCATCGATCTCGAGGCCGGTGAGTGTGATGCCGGCGGGCAGCTGATCGGCGATGCAGATGCGCTGCGTCTCGGTGAGCCGGTCTCCCAGGGCGCCGAGGGTCGAGCCGACCTGATCCGCGTCGACCTCGAGTCCGCCGATCGTCAGCCCGACGGGGGTGAGTTCGAGGTCTCCCTCCGCGACGCCAGGAGTCACCGTGAGGGAGATCGGGATCGCGATGCCCAGTACGCTCACGGAGCCTGCGACCGTCGCGTTCGGCGCATCGAGGGTGACCGTGTCGATCGGCAGATCGGTGTTCGACAGCAGATCGGTGAACTGCGACTCGTCGATGCGAATCGTGCCCGATGCGCCGCGCAGGTCGCCGCCGCGCAGCGGGACACCCGTGGCGGTGACGTCGACGGCACCTGTGATCCCTTCCAGGGTCACGGAGTCGGTCGAGAGGTGCAGGCTGTCGAGCGTTCCGCCGATCAGCTGGGGCAGCAGGATGCCGTCGGCCTCGACGTCGAGCTGCTGGTCAGCGGGCAGATCGAGCTGCTCGACCACGATCCCCCGCACGATGCCAGGCAGGACCGCGCGCGCGATGAGCTCGGCCGCGACGACAAGAGCGGCCAGAACCACGACGACGATCAGCAGTACCCACGGCCAGCGCTTGCGCGTGCGTGCCGGTGGCGCGGCACCGTCGACAGCAGCACCGTCCTTTCCCCCGGGGATCACGAGCGTCGGATGCTCGGAATCCGCAGCGGGGTAAGGAAGGGTGTGGTTGTCGTCGCTCATGCTGCCATCCTGCCCTACGGCGCCGGACGGCAGCAGGAGTCACATCCGCTCTGGCGCAGACACACCGAGCAGGTCGAGCCCGTTGCGGAAGACCTGACCTGCGGCGTCGTTGAGCCAGAGGCGCGTGCGGTGCACGGTCTCGATCGGGTCGTCGCCCTGAGGGATCACGCGGCAGTTGTCGTACCAGCGGTGGTACAGGCCGGCGAGCTCTTCGAGGTAACGCGCCACACGATGCGGCTCGCGAACCTCAGCGGCGAACGCCACGATGCGAGGGAATTCCTGCAGAGCGCCGAGCAGCGCGCTCTCGGTCTCGTGCGTGAGCGTCTCGGGGGCGAATTCCGAGCGGTCCACCCCGGAGTCGGCGGCGTTGCGCGCGACGTTGTGCGTGCGGGCATGCGCGTACTGGACGTAGAACACCGGGTTGTCGTTCGTGCGCTTCTGCAGCACGTCGAGATCGATGTCGAGGTTGGAGTCGGTCGAGCTCCGAGTCAGTGCGTAGCGCGCCGCATCCACGCCGACGATCTCGACGAGGTCTTCGAGCGTCACCACAGTTCCCGCACGCTTCGACATGCGCATCGGCTGGCCGTCGCGCACCAGGTTGACCATCTGCCCGATGAGGATCTGCAGGTTGACGTTCGGCTCATCGCCGAATGCCGCGCACATCGCCATGAGACGCTGCACGTATCCGTGGTGATCGGCGCCCAGCATGATGATGCACCGGTTGAAGCCGCGTTCCCGCTTGTTCAGGTAGTACGCCAGGTCGCCGGAGATGTACGCGGGCTGACCGTCGGACTTCACCACCACCCGATCCTTGTCGTCGCCGAACTCCGTCGTGCGCAGCCACAGAGCGCCGTCGGCCTCGAACATGTGACCGAGCTCCTGCAACCGAGAGATGGCGCGCTCGACCGCCCCCGACTCGTGCAGGTCGTTCTCGTGGAAGTAGACGTCGAAGTCGACGCCGAACTCATGCAGGCTCGCCTTGATCTCGTCGAACATCAGGTTCACGCCATTCGCGCGGAAGGCCTCCTGCAGGTCTTCCGGTGACAGCGTCGAGAGGTCGCCGTCGTACGCGAGTTCGACACGCTTCGCGATGTCGAGGATGTATCCACCGCCGTACCCGTCTTCGGGGGTCGGCTCTCCCAGGTGCGCGGCGACCAGGCTGCGCGCGAAGCGATCGATCTGCCCCCCGTGATCGTTGAAGTAGTACTCGCGGGTGACCTGTGCGCCCTGGGACTTGAGCATGCGGGCCAGCGAGTCGCCGACGGCTGCCCACCGGGTGCCTCCGAGGTGGATGGGACCGGTGGGGTTCGCAGACACGAACTCGAGGTTGATCGACTCGTCCGCGCGTGAATCGTTGTGTCCGTACTCCGCGCCGGCATCGACGATCAGCTTCGCCAGGGCGCCGGCGGCAGCCGCGTCGAGGCGGATGTTGATGAAGCCCGGGCCCGCGACCTCCGCGGTCTGCACACCATCGACCTGCGCGAGTCCGTCGGCGATCTGCTGCGCGAGTTCACGCGGGTTCGTGCCGAACGGCTTCGCCAGGCGCATGGCGATGTTCGAGGCCCAGTCGCCGTGGTCACGGCTGCGAGGGCGCTCGAAGACGATGTCGGCTGCGGTGAGCCCGAGCGGCTCGCCAGGACGTCGTTCCTCGGCGATCGGTGCGAGGACGGCGAGGAGGGCTGTGGCGAGCGTTTCAGGGTTCATAGGCCTCCCAGTTTACGGCGCGTCACGCGTAGGAATTTGCGACGGCGGGATCGTGATCTACAGTCATGCCATGAAGGCCGCCTCCGCCCGCCGTCGTCTGCCGGTCGCAGGCCTCGCTGTCGCAGTGATCTTGGCGCTCGCCGCGGTCGTCCTCGGCATCTGGCGCCCATGGGTTCCGGTGCCGTCCTCAGCGCCCGTCGGCGCGGCCGCGTCGACCGGCGACGCCGTCGCGATCGCGCCGGTTCCGCTGCTTCTTCCCGAGCATCCGACTGTTCTCGTGTTCGGCGATTCCTGGACCTACGGCTCGGCTGCGACCGACCCGACCCTCGGCTATGCGTATCGGCTCGCCGACCTGATCGGCGGCGAGACGATCGTCGAGGGCGTCCGGGGCAGCGGCTACCTCAAGCCCGGCCTCGACGGCCCCGCTTTCGGCGAGCGCATCGCCGCCCTGGATCCCACGCTCACTCCCGACCTGATCATCCTGCAGGGGTCGATCAACGACCGGGCTCAGGGTGAGACAGGGTACAGAGAAGCCGTCACCGCCGCCTGGGACGCGATGTCGGCGAAGTACCCGGAGGCGACGATCGTCATTCTGGGCCCGGCGCCGCATGAGCTGCCTGTGGGAGCCGAGACCGCTCGCATCGACGCCGATCTCAGCGAACTGGCCGCGGCCCGCAGCTGGTGGTACATCTCCCCCGTCGCGCAGGACTGGATCACCGACCAGAACTATCTGTCGGTCATCGATGTCGAGATCGGCCGCAAGCATCCGTCGACCGACGGCCACCGTTACCTCGCCGAGAAGCTGGCCGCGGCGCTCGGTGAACTGGGCGACGCGCCGGTGACCGAAGCGGGTGGGTCGGAGACCACTCCCGAGCAGTGATATTGTCGATCGGTACGCCTCCGTAGCTCAGTGGATAGAGCGCCGGTTTCCGGTACCGTAGGTCGCAGGTTCGACTCCTGTCGGGGGCACACACCACAACGCCAAAGGCCGCCTGATTTCAGGCGGCCTTTCTCGTTGCCCCCTGTTCTCGGATCCCTCACGCTCCCCGCGAAGGCGACGACGGGACTGCTTCGAGATCGTCAACGAATCACGTTTTCGGCTGTCGTCTCGGCCAGATTGGCGAGCAGCTGCAGGCGCTCGTGGGTGGCGGATCCGGGTTCGGCCGAAAAGACGATCATCTGGAGTCCGCGGTCCGAGGCGAGGTCCATCGCCTGGAATGTGAGCTCCAGGTCGCCCACCACCGGGTGGTGGACGATCTTGAGCCCGGTGCGGTGCTCGCGGACGTCGTGCGCTCCCCACAGCTTCCGGAAGAGATCGCTGCGGGTGGACAGCTCGCCGATGAGGTCGGTGAGCTGCCGGTCGTACGGCGATCGCCCTGCTTCGGCTCTGAGCAGGGCGACGATCTGTCGAGTCTGTCCTTCCCAGTGGGGGTAGAAGGTCTGGGCGCGCGCGTCGAGGAAGACGAAGCGTGCCGCGTTCGCGGGCGGGCGCGCGTGGTCGAGCATCTCGGAGAAGACCGCACGACCGAGCGCGTTCGTGGCGATGGCGTCGAGCCGGCCGTTCTGCACATACACCGGGACGGTGGACATCGCGTCGATGGTCTGACGTATTCCGGAGGTGAGCTGCGTCGTGCGGACAGGGCGCCGTCGCTGCTGCGGATGCGCGCCCGCGTTGGCCGCCCGGATCAGGTCATGCAGATGCGCGTGCTCGGCCTCATCGAGCTGAAGCGCTCGACTGACCCCGTCGATGACCGACTCCGACACCCCCGCCGCGTTCCCGCGCTCGAGACGCTTGTAGTACTCCGAGCTCATCCCGGCGACGAGGGCGACCTCTTCGCGACGCAGCCCGGGGACGCGGCGGCGGCCGCCGAAGTCCGGCAGCCCCACCTGCTCCGGAGTGAGCTTCGCGCGCCTCGTGGTGAGGAAGTCGCTGATGGCGGCATGAGTGTCCATGACATCGAAACTACGCCGGTGCCTGCGATCGTGAGGGGCCCTGTCGGGGCACCCATAGGTAGGGCCACGCTGACGCCGACGAAAGAGCGTTGACTCGGATCATCAGTCGGCGACAGAAGGACATGACATGAAGAACGCACATCTCGGAGCCCTCGAGGTCTCCCGCATCGGCCTCGGCGCCATGACCATGGCCGGCACCTACACGACCGGTGGCCGTCTCGACGACGGCGAGTCCATCCGCACCATCCACCGCGCCCTCGACCTGGGGGTCACCCACATCGACACGGCCGAGATCTACGGTCCCTACCTCAGCGAGGAGATCGTCGGACAGGCGATCGAGGGTCGCCGGGACCAGGTGAAGATCGCCACCAAGTTCGGCCTCGTCTCGCACTCCGGCGGTGGGCCCGGAGCGATCGACAGCAACCCGGCTAACGTGAAGGCAGCCGTCGAAGGCTCCCTCCGTCGTCTGAGGACCGACCACATCGACCTCTACTACCAGCACAGGGTCGACCCGAACACGCCCATCGAAGACACCGCAGGCGCGGTCGCCGACCTCATCACCGAGGGCAAGGTGCTGCACTTCGGACTGTCTGAAGCGTCGGCGCAGACCATCCGCCGCGCCCACGCCGTGCAGCCGGTCGCGGCGCTCCAGACCGAGTACTCGCTGTGGACCCGCGACGTGGAGGCAGAGATCCTTCCCATGCTCCGCGAGCTCGGCATCGGGTTCGTCCCCTACTCGCCATTGGGCCACGGCCTTCTCACGGGCCAGATCCGTTCTGCGGCGGAGATCCCCGACGACGATTGGCGCAAGACCAATCCGCGGTTCGTGGGTGAGAACTTCACACGCAACCTCCGTCTCGTCGACGAGGTCCGCTCCATCGGCGCCGAGATCGGCGCTACGCCCGCGCAGACCGCGCTGGCATGGATCCTCACCCGCGGCGACGACATCGCCCCCATCCCGGGAACGCGCCGCATCGCGCGCGTGGAGGAGAACACCGCCGCAGATGCCATCGTGCTCACTGCCGACCAGGCCGACCGGCTGACGGCACTCGAACCCGCGTCCGGAGAACGGCACGACGAAGCCAATATGGTCTCCATCGACAAGTGACCGGGCCTCTCACCTGAACGACAGGCTGGCCTCGCAGAGTTACCTCGCGTTGCTGCCGGTCACGTGAAGAGGGACCATCCTGATGGGTCGTCCGTCTTTCGACTCTCCGGCGCGTGCCGTCGGCGGGTCCTGCTCTACTGGTGCCGCATGGCCGCCTCGAGCCACGCTTCCGGGTCGACCAGGTGGTTGTGGTCGTCGAGTCCGAGGTCGATCTGTGCCCAATGGATCGTGCCGGAGAACACACCTCCCTTTGTCGCATATCCCTCGTATGCGGGCATCCCCGTGTCCTGTCCGACGTCGAGCCCCTCGTCGAACGAGAAGTACATCGGGTGCGTGCGGACGACCTCCGCGGTGCCGACGGGATCACCGTCGACGAAGAGGGTGACCGTCCCGCCTCGACCGATGCCGCCGCCGGCGTACGCGAACTCGGAGCGCACCTGATGTGTGCCAGGGGTCAGAGGATCTGCCGAGAGCGCCGTGCTGCGGAGCAGCCCGCAGTAGTTGTAGTGGAAGCCGACCTTGCCGCCCTCACCGAACAGTGACCATCCTCCGGTGCGACCGCCCTGCGCGAGGATCGCACCGTCGAGGGCTCCGTCGTCCGGGACGACGATCTCGGCGGTGGCCGACCATGACCGGTTCTTGACATTGATCGCGACGTTCTCGTTGAGCCGCGTCATCCCCGGGTACAGCCGCAGCGTCTCTCCCTGCACGATCGTCGGCCTGCCGGCGAACTCGGGGTTCATGCGCTGCGCCGCGCGATCATCGAGCGGGATGACGTTGTAGCGCGTCGCCTCGATCAGGAACAGCTGCTGCAGCTCAGCGAGCTTCTCGGGATGCTCCTTCGACAGGTCGTTCGACTGCGTCCAGTCGACCGTCGTGTCGTACAGCTCCCACACGTCCTCCGAGAAGTCCGGTGCTGCGCTCACGACGTCCCACGGCGTGCGGTGGCGGGTCTGGGCCGTCCAACCGCGGTTGTAGATCCCCCGGTTGCCCATGATCTCGAAGTATTGCGTGTGATGGCGCTCCGCCGCCGAGGCGTCGTCGAACGAGTAGGCGAAGGAGGTGCCGTGCATCGGGACCTGGGTCACGCCATTGACCGTGTGCGGTTGAGCGAGGCCCGCGAGCTCGAGGATCGTCGGGGCGACATCGATGACGTGATGCCACTGGTCGCGCACCTCCCCCTTGGCGGCGATGCGTCCCGGCCAGTGCACGATGGTGCCGTTGCGTGTTCCGCCGTAGTGGCTCGCCACCTGCTTGGTCCATTGGTACGGGGTGCACATGGCGTGGGCCCAGCCGACCGCGTAGTGGTTGTAGGCCTCAGGACCGCCCACTTTGTCGAGGTTCTCCTGCCAGAACTCGACCGTCTCGTATTCCGATCCTCCGTTGGCGGCCGTGGAGAGGATGAATGCCCCCTCGAGGCCGCCCTCCGCAGACGCGCCGTTGTCGCCGATGATGAACAGGACGAGGGTGTCGTCGAGCAGCTCGAGCTGTTCGAGCGCATCGATCACACGCCCGGTGTGATGGTCGGCGTACTCGAGGAAGGCTCCGTAGACCTCCATCTGATGCGCGAGGATCGGGCGTCGCTCCTCAGGCACCTCGTCCCACGAGGGGATGCCCTCGCTGCGCTCAGTGAGCACTGCGTCCTCGGGGATCACGCCCAGTGCCTTCTGCCGCTCGAAGGTCTCAGCGCGCAGCGCGTCCCACCCCTGGTCGTACTTTCCCTTGTGCTTGGCGATCCACTCCTTCGGCACGTGGTGCGGCGCATGCGTCGCTCCCGGCGCGAAGTAGACGAAGAACGGCTTGTCGGGTGTGAGCGCCTTCTGCTGGTTGATGTAGTCGATGGTCCGATCGGCGAGGTCGGGCATGAGGTGATAGTCGGGATCGTCGGGGGCCTCGACGAAGCTCACGCCATCGATGAGCGCGGGCGTCCACTGGTTCGTCTCACCCCCGATGAATCCGTAGAACTTCTCGAACCCGCTGAAGGCGGGCCAGTGGTCGAAGGGCCCCGTCGGCCCGGATTCCCACACGGGAACCTCGTGGCATTTGCCGAACTGCGCGGTGTTGTACCCGGCCTGTCGCAGGATCTCGGGCAGTGGCACGCACGAATTCGGACGCGTCGAGCGGTATCCGGGCGAGGGTGTCGCGGTCTCGGTGATCTGCCCCATACCGACCTGATGATGGTTGCGCCCCGAGAGCATCGCGGCCCGGGTGGGTGAGCAGATGGCCGTGGTGTGGAACCTGCTGTACCGCAGACCTCCCGCGGCGAGACGTTCGGCGGTCGGCATCGGCACCGGCCCCCCCGAAGGCGCTGGAGGCCCCGAAGCCGACGTCGTCGAGCAGCACGAGCAGCACGTTCGGCGCTGTCTTCGGCGGACGCTTCATCTCGATGGGCGGAAGCTTGTCCTCCATCTTCTTCGCATCCAGGACCATCGGACCCACGTAGGTCTGGTCAGGAATCGGCAGAACGCTTCCCGGAAGCTCAGTGGTCATGTGCGTCTTCTCCCCGTCGTGATACCTCCAGTTCTATCGACTGCTCACCGTCTCGGCACGAGCTGCTCACCCTGACGAGGTGACCTCGCACTGCGCGGGGCGCTCACGCCGATGCGTCCTCCTCCCGCCGATTCTTCGCGGTCGCACCGAGGGAGATCGTCGACAGCAGGCCGAGGGAGAGGAAGCCCGCGGCGGTCCACGCGGCGAAGCGCGTGCCGTCGGAGAACGCGGCCTTCGCATCCTCAGCGATCTCCGCCGCTTCGGGTTGCGCCTCGAGCCCGCTGATCGCCGCTCCGGCGCTGTCGACGACGGTCGAGACGATCTGTTCGCGCTGGTCAGCAGGGATTCCTCGAGCGTCGAGTGATGACGCGAGAATCCCTGCCGTGCTCGTGAACAGCACCGTCCCGAGCACGGCGACTCCGAGTGCTGCGCCGAGCTGTCGAGATGTCGACTGTGTGCCCGACGCCGCACCGCTGTCGTCGACCGGCACGTCGGCGAGCACGACGCCCGTCAGCTGAGCGGTCGCGAGGCCGACACCGAGTCCGTAGACGAAGAGGAACGGGACGAGCGGCACCCATGAGGCGTCAGGAGCGATCACGAAGCCGACACCCGCGACCCCGACGATCTCGGCGATGAGCCCTGCCCGCACGACCCAGACCGGCGCGATCTTCCGGCTGGCCGCGCCGGCAGCACCGCTCGCGACGAACGATCCGAGCGCGAGCGCGAGCAGCAGGAGCCCGGTCTGCAGCGCATCGAAACCCAGAACGAACTGCAACCACAGAGGCAGAGCGAGGATGATGCCGAACTCTCCCAGCGACACGACTGTCGCCGCGATGTTGCCGTTGCGGAACGAGGGGATGGAGAACAGACGCAGAGCCAGCAGCGTGGACCTGCCCTGCCGCTCGCGATGCACACCCCATGCGATGAACGCGACGAGTGCCACGATCGCCAGTGCGAAGGCGAAGGGGATCGGAGACACATCCAGCGGCCACGTCCAGTCGCCGACCTGCGGGCGCTGTTCGACCAGCCACCAGCCGTACGTACGCCCCTCGATCAGGCCGAACACGAGGCTGGCCATGGTGACGACCGAGAGGATCGCCCCGACCGCATCGATCTTCGACGTCCGGTCGCTGCGCGACTCCTCCACCGTGAGGAGCACGCCGATGATGATGACGATGCCCAGCGGGATGTTGATCCCGAACGCCCACCGCCAGGAGAAGGCAGTCGTCAGCCATCCGCCGAGCAGCGGCCCCACCGCCGCCATTCCGCCGATCGTCGAGCCCCACACCGCGAAGGCGATCCCCCGCTCGCGCCCGCGGAAGGTGGCGTTGATGATCGACAGCGTGGTCGGCAGGATCATCGATCCGCCCACTCCCTGCGCAAGACGGGCGAGGATCAGCATCCCTCCGTCGGGGGCGAATGCAGCGAGCACCGAGGATGCCGCGAAGACGACGACGCCGATGATCATCACGCGCCGACGCCCGAACCGGTCCGCCAGGCTGCCGAACACGAGCAGCAGCGCGGCGAACACCAGCGTGTACGCCTCCTGCACCCACTGCACCTCGGTGGAGGTGATGCCGAGATCATCCACGATCGCCGGAATCGCGACGTTCACGATCGTCGAATCGACGATGATCAGCGAGACGGCGATGCTGATGAAGACCAGGCCCACCCAGCGCAGGCGATTGTAGCGTTCCATGACTACTAGCTTAGCTAGCAATATGCGAGGCGTGCAGTTTTTCTTGTTATCGGGACGGCTGCGGCTACAACATCGCGGTGAGCACTCCCCCGTCCGCCCGCAGCGCCGCGCCGTTGGTCGCGGATGAGCGAGGACTCGCGATGTAGGTCACCAGACTCGCGATCTCATCGGGCTCGATGAATCGCTCGAGCAGCGTAGTGCGGTTCTGACCGATGATGGAGCCTTTCATCACCTCGGGCGGAAGGGACTGCGCCTCTGCCACCGCTGAAACGCTCGCCGCCACCCCGTCTGAATACGTCGGCCCTCCGAGGATCGTGTTCACGGTCACCGCGGTGCCCCTGGTGCGCTTCGCCAACCCGCTGCCGAGGGCGGTCATCGCGGCCTTCGTCGTGCCGTAGTGCACCATGTCGGCGGGGATGTTCACCCCCGACTCGCTGCTGATGAAGACGATGCGACCCCAACCGCGCGCAAGCATGCCTCCGAGAAGGTGCCGGGACAACCGGACCCCGCTCATGACGTTCACTTCGAAGTAGCGAGTCCAGTCGTCGTCCGTGATCGTCTCGAACTCGGCGAGGCCGAAGATTCCCACGTTGTTGACGAGAATGTCGACGTCGCCCAGGACCTCCGTCAGGCGGCCCACGTCTTCTCGCCTCGCGAAGTCCGCCGCCAGTCCTGAGACCGTCGAGCCAGGGTGCTCCGCGCGCAATCGCCGGACCGCCGCATCCACACGCCGCTGATCACGTCCGTTCACCGTCACGTCCACACCCTCGCGGGCGAGCGCGGAGGCGATCGCGAACCCGATGCCCTGCGTCGAGCCGCTGATGAACGCCGTCTTCCCGTGCAGCTGCAGATCCATGGTGCTTCCTCTCCTCGACGCGCACGCGCCGTTTTACTTGCTTGGGAAAGTTAACCGTAGGTCCTGAGACTTGCTCAGGCAAGTTCGCGGATCACCATCCCAGCGGCACGATGACCTAGTCTGAGGGCATGTCAGAGCAGCCGGACCCCTCCCCGCTCACCACGGAACAGCTCGAGATCTGGGCATCCGTCGCCACGCTCATCGAACGGCTGCCCACCGCGCTCGACGCGCAGCTGCAACGCGACAGCGGTCTGACGCACTTCGAGCACGGCATACTGTTCGCTCTCGACTCGGCGCCCGAACGATCGCTGCGCCTGAGTGTGCTCGCCGGGTACGCGAGCTGCACGCTCTCTCGCCTCTCACGGGCGATCACCCGCCTCGAATCGAGAAACTGGGTGCGTCGCGTCGCGGACCCCGATGACGGGCGCTTCACGCTCGGAGTGCTGACGGCCGAGGGACACGAGAAGGTCACGCGGTCGACGCCCGCCCACCACGCTCTCGTGCAGCAGCTCGTCTTCGACGCGATCACCTCCGCGCAAGCTCGACAGCTCGCAACCATCAGTCGACGGATCTCGTCCGCTATCGGACCGGACTCCGGGTGGAGCCCCACCGCGTCAGCCGACTGAGGCCCGGGCACTGCTGCGCACCCTCGCCCGAAGCGGGTGACGGGATCTCCACCGCACGCTCGGCCGGTGTCAGGATGGGCCGACGAACGGCCCACATGACGCACCACTATCGAGAGAATCGAGAGCGCGATGGACGACCCGGCACAGCTGCGATCCTGGAATCAGGGTGCGACGCGCGACGCGATCGAGCGCTTCGTCCTGTCGGTCACAGAGGGTCCGGACGCGGTCCCCGTCGAGGACCGAATCGCTGTGTTCGACAACGACGGAACCCTCTGGTCGGAGAAGCCCATGCCGACGCAGCTCCACTATGTCGTCGAACAGTGGCGTGTGGCCGCCGAGCTCGACCCGGAGCTGGCGCAGAAGCAGCCGTACCGCGCCGCCGTGAGCGGTGATCTCGCATGGCTGGGCGCGGCCATCGACAAGCACTATTCGGGTGACGACTCGGATCTGGGCGTCATCCTCCAAGCCCTCGGCGGACTCACCGATGGCGTCAGCGTGGAGAAGTACGCCGAGTCGGTGGCGGAGTTCTTCGCGACCGCGACACATCCCGTGCTGGAGCGACGCTACGCCGACGCGGTCTATCAGCCGATGGTGGAGCTGCTCCGGTATCTCGAGCAGCACGGCTTCACCTGCTACATCGTGTCAGGCGGCGAGCGCGATTTCATGCGACCCATGACGCAGAGCAACTACGGCATCCCGCCGGAACGTGTCATCGGCTCGGCGTTCGGGCTCGGCTACGACGCTGAGAAGGCGGTGGTGCGCTACGCGCCGTCCTTGGCGTTCTTCGACGACGGGCCGGAGAAGCCCGTGCGGATCTGGAGCAGGATCGGACGCCGACCGCTCTTCGCGGCCGGGAACTCCAACGGCGACGTGCCGATGCTCGATTTCGCTCGCCGAGGTCCCCGTCCGGGCCTGGCCCTGCTGATCCACCATGACGACGACTCCCGCGAGGACACTCCGTACGATGCCGGTGCCGAGACGGCACTCGCGAGCGCCGTCGACGCCGGTTACATCGTCGTGAGCGTGCGAGACGACTGGGAGACGGTGTTCCCGGGCGTTTCCGGATCACCCGCAGACGTGCCGTGAGCACCCCCCGCGCCGCCGGCACCCACGTCCTCGTGGTGCTGGCGTGCGCGACGATCGCACTGGCGGGAGTATGGCTTCTTCGCGACGTGATCGCGCCGCTCGCGGTCGCTCTGGTGGTCGTCGTGATCTGCAGCCCGGCGAGCAGCGCTCTCGTCAGGCGCGGGTGGCCGCGGGGACTCGGCGTGACGGCGATCATCCTCCTCGCCTACTCTGTGCTGCTCACGATGGGCGCACTGGTGTGGATCGCCGGAGTGCAGTTCGTCGATCTCCTCGGCGACCTCTCCCCCGGCGGCGATCTCACGCATGTCGCATCGCAGCTCGACACCTGGGCCGCTCTGGGCACCGGAGCCCCGAGCTCGGACTCCGGTGACGCCGCGCGCATCGTCGTGCCCGCTCTCGTCGCCGTCGCTCGGGGCGTGAGCAGCGCCGTCCTCGGCATCGCCGTCGCTCTATTCCTGGTCTGCGCCTACGTGGTCGTGATGGCGGTGGATGCCGGGCGATATCAGAATGCCTCGATCGTCTTCGGCGCTCACAAGGCCGAGACGATCGCGCGGATATCGCGGCTGAACACGAACATCCGGCGCTACTACGTGGTGAACACCGTGTTCGGCGCCATCGTCGCGACTCTGGACGGCCTCGCGCTGTGGTGGCTCGGAGTGCCGGCGCCCGTGCTGTGGGCGGTCCTGGCCTTCGTGACGAACTTCATCCCCAACATCGGCTTCGTCATCGGGCTCGTGCCCCCGGCGATCCTGGCCCTCGCGGTGGGTGGGTGGCCGCTGCTTCTCGGCGTGGTGATCGTGTACTGCGTCGTCAACGTCGTTCTGCAGGTGTTCGTGCAGCCGGCTTTCGTCAGTGATGCCGTCGGGCTCAGCGTGACGCTGAGCTTCTTCGCCGTCGTGTTCTGGACCGTGATCATCGGACCGGTCGGCGCTCTGCTGGCTGTGCCACTGACTCTCCTGGCGCGCACTCTGCTTCTCGAAGGCAGTGACGACACCCTCTGGCTGCGCTGGGTATCGGGAGACCGCGGCGCTCGCCCGTCATCGGCGACCAGGGATGGGCGCGTCGTTCGTCGCATCCCCTGGGATGCACATCGCATCAGGCGGTGGTCGCGATGACCGACGACATGACCGGCACCGCCCGAGAACTGCCGCGCTGGACCGTCGGCCGCCTGCTCGTCCTCTCGCTCCCCTGCGTGCTGATCGGCGTCGTCTCGGCCCTGATCCTGTTCGGTCTCGACGAGCTGGCGGCGGTCTTGCAGAAGGCGCTGTGGTCGGGGTTGCCGGCGCTCACCGGCATCGACCCGGATTCACCGTGGTGGATCCTCTCGGTGCTCACCCTCACCGGACTCGCGGTCGGGCTCGGAATCCAGCTGCTCCCCGGGCACGGCGGACGCGACTCGGCGACGACAGATCTCATCGCGCCGCCTCTGCCCCTGACCGCGCTGCCCTCCCTCGCCCTGGTCACTGTGCTGGGCCTCGCCGGCGGAGTCAGCCTCGGGCCCGAGAGCCCCATCATCGCCATCAACACCGGCATCCTCGTCGCAGCCTTCGGCAGCCTGTGGCCCGGCGTCTCGAGAGAGCTCGTCGTGCTGGTCACCGCCGCCGGCACCATCGGAGCGCTGTTCGGCACACCGGTGGCCGCCGCTCTCGTCTTCACCGGCGTCGTCGGCTCGATGGCGACCGGCGCACTCTGGGACAAGCTCTTCCTGCCGCTGCTCGCCGCTGGGGCAGGCGCGGTGACGATGTCGCTGCTGCATCATCCCGAGTTCGCCGTCCCTCTTCCCGCCTACGACACGGTCGCCGTGATCGACCTGCTGAGTGCGAGCGTCATAGCGCTCGTCGCCGCAGCCATCGGCATCGGAGCCGCCGCTCTGTTCCCGCTGGTGCACCGCACGTTCCGCCTTCTTGGCCACCCCGCGCTGTACGTGACACTCGGCGGGGCGCTGCTGGGGGTGCTCGGGATCATCGGCGGCCCGATCACCCTGTTCAAGGGCCTCGAACAGACCGCCGCCATCACAGTGAATCGTGCCGACTACAGCGCCGCCGACCTCGCTGTGATCGTGGCGGTGAAGGTCGTCGCGCTGATGATCGCCGCAGCTGCCGGGTTCCGCGGCGGGCGCGTCTTCCCCGCCGTGTTCATCGGAACGGCGATCGGCGTCCTCGCGAACGCCGTGATCCCTGACATCCCCGTGAGCCTCGCGGTCGCCAGCGGGGTGCTCGGGATGGTGCTCGCCATCGCCCGAGACGGGTGGATCGCGCTGTTCATCGCCGTGGCGGTCACCGGCAGCGTCACGGTGCTCGCCGTGCTCTGCATCGCCGTTCTTCCGACGTGGCTGCTCGTCTCGCGCGCTCCCGAGATGCTGATCCACCCACCGCCCGAGGGATCACCCGCGCAGGCGCGACCGGAGCCCGCAGCATGAGCGGCCCGATAGCCGACGACTCCAGCCCCGCGGATGCCGAGACGACACTGGATCGCTGGGAGTCCGCCGCGACCGTCCCCCTCACGGTGCTCGGCCTCGGGTTCATCGTCGCCTACTCCGTGCTCGTGCTCGTGCCCGACCTCCCCGCATGGGTGCGCATCATGCTCGGCGTCGAGATCGCGATCACCTGGCTCGCACTGGTCGTCGACCTCATCGTGCGAGTGGTGCTCACCCCGGCCGGCGGGCGGATCGCGTTCCTCGTGCACCATCCCATCGAGGTCCTCTCGGTTCTCGTCCCCCTGTTCCGGGCGTTCCGCGTGGTCGAGCTCGCTCGCGGGCTGCCCTATTTCCACCGCCGCACGGGCAACGCGGTCAGGGCCCAGATCATCACCTTCGCCCTCGCCTACACGGTGCTGTTCGTGTACTTCATCTCTCTCGCCACCCTGCAGGTGGAGCGAGGCGCCCCCGACGCGACGATCGTCGACTTCGGCACGGCGATCTGGTGGGCGTGCGTCACGATCGCGACGGTCGGCTACGGCGACACCTACCCGGTGACGACCCTCGGACGGGTGTACGCGGTGTGCTTGATGATCGGCGGCATCGCGATCGTGGGCACCACCTCGGCGCTCGTCATCTCTTACATCGGTGACCGCGTGCGGCGGATCACCCACCGGGAAGAGACCCGAGAAGAGGTCTGACCGATGACGCCTCGCCCGCGACGGGTGACGTGCCGCAGAGCGCTCCGCTCAGCGATGCCAACATGAGCACATGAGCGACCACGCCCCGCGGCGCGCCCCGCGAGTTCTCCTGCCGAGCATGGCGGGATACCGTCGCGAATGGCTCGTGCCCGATGTCGTCGCCGGTCTCGCAGCCGGCGCCGTCGTGGTGCCGCAGGCTATGGCCTACGCCACCATCGCGAACCTCCCGGTGCAGGTGGGCCTCTACACCTGCATCATCCCGATGCTCGTGTACGCGCTGCTCGGCGGTTCCCGCGCGATGAGCGTGTCGACGACCTCGACCATCGCGACCCTCACGGCCACGACGCTGGTGACGGCATCCGTCGCGTCGAGTGTCGAGGACCCGGCAGGAAGCCTGATGACCCTGGCGATGCTGGTGGGTCTGCTGCTGGTAGGGGCGCGGCTGCTGCGATGGGGGTCACTGGTCGAGAACATCAGTGCGGCGACGATCCTGGGCGTCAAGATCGGCGTCGGCGGGACGGTCGCGGTCGGGCAGCTCCCGAAGCTCCTCGGCGAGACGACGGAAGTCTCGGGTGAGGGGTTCTTTCGCACGATCGGGGCCGCGATCACGGCTGCAGGGAGCATCAATCTGCCGACCCTCGCCCTCTCGGTCGGAAGCCTGATCGTGCTCTTGCTGCTGAAGAGGTTCGCACCGCGGGTCCCTGGCACTCTCGTCGTGGTCGTGGCCGGCATCGTCCTCGTGGCGTTGGCCGACCTCGACGAGAAGGGCGTGGAACTCATCGATCGCGTGCCGTCGGGGCTGCCGACACCGGGCCTGCCGGACCTCACTCAGATCGGTGCACTGCTGCCCGGAGCACTCGCGATCGCGGTCATGGTGTTCCTCGAGACCGCGGCGGTCGCGCGCAGCATGCGGCGCATGTCGGAACCGGCGATCGACGCGGACCAGGAACTCGTCGCGGTCGGGGCCGCCAATCTCGCCGGCACGTTCTTCACCGTTCTCCCCGCCGCAGGTGGATTCTCGCAGAGCGCTGTCAACCGGGATGCCGGCGCCAGGACGCAGCTCGCGACCCTCGTCACGGTCGCGCTCGCGATCGTCGTCGCGGTCTTCCTCGGGCCGGTGGTCTCGATGCTTCCCCAGGCGACTCTCGCGGCGATGGTCTTCCTCGCCGTCGCCGGACTCATCGACATCCCGATGCTCGTGCGCTGGGCTCGCATCAGTCCCATCGACTTCTGGATCGCCCTGCTCGTCGCCGTGCTCGGCTTGACCGTCGGGCTGCTCGCCGCGGTGGCGGCCGGGGTGGCCCTCACGCTGATCCTGGTTCTGCGCGAGCTCAACATCCCGAAGCTCGACATCGTCGGAGAACGTGACGGACGCATCGCGATCCATACCGTCCGCGGGCTCTACACCGCCAACGCCCTCGCGTGCGAGCGGGCCATCATCGATATCGCGGGCAGCCGGCCGGAGCCGATTCGGGTGGTGATCCTCGACGCCCTACGACTGGACATCGTGACCATCACCGTCCTCGACACACTCGAAGACCTCGATCGCGAGCTGGCGGCGATGGGCATCGCGCTGCACATCGCCGCGCTTCCGGAGCGCGCCACCTCGATCGCGGTGAAGACGGAGTGGTATCAGCGAATGATCGCCGAGGGCCGCGTGCACGCGAGCGTCGAGGAGGCCTTCACCGCGACCGAGTAGCGGCGGGGGCTCGGCTCGCTACTCGCGCGACAGCATCGCTGCGGCCTCGAGTTCGAGGTCGAGATACTGCTCGGCGCTCACATCGACACCGACCCCGAGCAGCTTGCCGCCGGTGAACGGGAACGGGACACCGTACTGGCTGCTCACAGGATCGGCGCTGTCCCATCCGATGCAGAGACCGTCGCCGCACAGCGTGAACTTGCCGATCTGAGCGCGCATCGGCCCGGAGGCGACTGCCTGGTCGTCGACGTAGAGAGTGGCGGTGCCGAGCGACTCTCCGTGCTCCCCCGCGCCTTCTCGGACGAACTCGACGCCGAGGGTATGCGGACCGGGAGTCAGCTGCCCGGAGGTGAACGTCTGCTCCGGCGGGATCCCTAGGAAGTTGTAGACGTACGTCAGGCGGTTGTCCTTGATGAACAGGGAGTGCCCGCCGAACCTCGATCCATGGGCGAAAAGCACTCCCTGCGCGCCCTCATCGAGCACGACGTCGGCGATGATCTTGTACGAGCGCCCTCGGACGTTGACGGCGACGCTCTCAGGCACCGCTGCGGTGTCGGGATAGTAGATGTAGCGCTCCCGGGGCCTCTCGGCCTGAGGCCGATCGATGGTGAGCTGCTCTCTCGCGGAGCGATCGTCCAACGGAAGGACGAAGTTGGCGTCGGCCTCCTCGAACCACGCGGCGATGAGCTCCTTCAGCTTCTCCGGCTCACTGGCTGCGAGGTCGTTCGACTCCGAACGGTCGATCTCGACGTTGTAGAGCTCCCACACGTCGTCCTCGAAATGCCCCTTGCCGGTCAGCGGGGCGTGCACGGCGGCCGCCTTCCAGCCGTCCTTCCAGATCCCTCGCGTGCCGAGCATCGCATAGTACTGAGTCTTCTTCTCGCTTGCGGCATCCGGCTCCGCATCGAAGCTGTACTTCATCGAGACCCCATCGAGCGGATGCTGCTGCACGCCGCGGAATGTCTCCGGCATCTCGATGCCGACCACGTCGAGCACCGTGGCGACGACGTCGACCGAGTGATGGTACTGATGACGCAGCTCTCCCTGCGCCTGGATCCCCTTGGGCCAGTGGATCACCATCGGATCGCAGGTGCCGCCGGCGAACTGCGAGTAGCGCTTGAACATCTGGAACGGTGTCGAGAAGGCGACCGCCCACCCTGTGGGGTAGTGATTGTAGGTGTCGGCGGAGCCGAGACGATCGAGCATCGCCAGATTCTCGGCGAGGTCGTCGGGATACCCGTTGAAGAACTTGTTCTCGTTGACCGAGCCGTTGGGCGACCCCTCCCCTGACGCGCCGTTGTCGGCGCAGTAGAAGACCAGCGTGTTCTCCAACTGACCGCTCTCTTCGAGATAGTCGATGATCCGGCCCACCTGCGCGTCGGTGTACTCCGAGAACCCGGCGAACACCTCGGCGAACTTCGCGAACAGGCGCTTCTCATCGTCGTTCAGCTCATCCCAGGGGCGTACCTCGTCCGCGGGGTTCGCGACGTCGTCCGGCAGCGGGTTGATGGGCGTCAGAGCGGTGCCCTCAGGGACGATGCCCTTCTCGACCATGCGGGCGAGCACCCACTCGCGATAGGCGTCATAGCCGTCGTCGAACGCGCCCTTGTACTTGTCGATGTACTCCTGCGGCGCGTGGTGGGGCGCGTGGTTGGCACCCGGGCAGAACCACATGTACCAGGGCTTCGACGGGTTCGAGGACTGCTGATTGCGGATCATCCGCAGCGCCTGATCTGCGAGGTCCTTCGAGAGGTGGTACCCCTCCTCTGGAGTCGCGGGGGCCTCGATGAAATGGTTGTCCTCGACGAGGTCGGGGTACCAGTTGTTCGTCTCACCGCCGAGGAAGCCGTAGAAGCGATCGAATCCGAGCTGGAGGGGCCACATCGAGCGGTTCCCGCCCGGGGAGACGTCCTCTTCCGGGACGTTGTGGTTCTTGCCGACCCAGAACGTCGAGTACCCGTTCTGCTGCAGGATCTGACCGACCGTGGCGCACTCGGCCGGGAGACGTCCCGCGAATCCGGGGAAGCCGTTCGTGCCCTCCATGATCACGCCCGCGCGGTTGACGTGATGGTTGCGGCCGGTGAGCATGGTCGACCGGGTCGGTGAGCACAGCGAGGTGGTGTGCCACTGCGTGTATGTGAGGCCCGACTGCGCGAGCCGATCCATGGTCGGCATGTTGATGCGTCCGCCATACGGGGACCAGGAGGCGAGGCCGGTGTCGTCGTAGAGGACCACCAGCACGTTCGGCGCGCCCTCGGGTGCGACCGGCAGCTCGTACGGCGACCAGTCCGGCACCGACTCCCGGACGTCCAGCTCGATCTTGCCCGAGAAGTCCGCGTTGAATTCCGACATCGTCTCTCCTTCGTCACCGTGTGAGAAATGGCCCGTCCCGAGGAGGCTAGCCACGACGAGGGCTGCCCGCCCCCGCGTGTCACCCGCGGAGGGTGAGCAACGTCATGTCATCCGGCATCGATTCGGCGGCGCGCCACCTCGGCGAGCGCGTCCTGCAGCGCATCTCCGAGTCGGGGCTGCTCGACGAAGATGTTCTCCTCGCCGACGACGGCGCGAACCCCCGTCGATGCCAGCTGCGCCTGCACCCGCGGTCCGACGCCCGCGACCATCAGAGTGGCCCCTACCGCCGAGAGCTCCTGCGCGTAGGTGCGGATCATCGTGAGGAATGTGACTCCGAGTTCGTCCGTGCCGCGGAGGCGGATGATCACGAAGGCTCCGGGGCTGCTGTGTTCGGCATCCGGAAGCTGCTGGCGGAACGAGGGCGCGGAGGCGAAGAAGAGACTGCCGTACGGGGTCAGCACGACCGTCTCGCCCGGTTCGAGAGTTGCCGGCGGATCCTGCTCGATCGGACGTCCGTTCGGCTCGTCGAAGACCCATCGGCGCACCCGCACGCGATTCGACTGCCGCGCGATCTGCAGCACCACGGCGAGCCCGACTCCGGCGAGCACCGCATACTGCAGAGGGATCAGGAGCGTGAGCGCGAAGGTGACCAGGAACACGGCGATCTGGACAGCGCCGGTCTTGAAGACCATGACGATCTGGTGCGGCTTGACCGTTCTGACTCCGACGAGGATCAGGAGGCCGGCGAGCGCGGGCATCGCGATGTATCCGATCAGAGGTCCGAACAGGAGCATGCTGAGCACCATCACGACGGCGGCGATGAGGTTGCCCGCCGCGCTGCGCGCACCGGCCGCGCGGGAGAGCGCCGTCGCCGACATGGAGCCGCCGACCGGGATGCCCTGCAGCATCCCGGTCGCGATGTTCGCGATGCCCTGTCCTCGGAAGTCGGCGGAGGCATCGGGGTATCGTCCGTCTGGATTCGGGATGGATCCGGAGATGGCTGCGCCCTGCACGAGGCCGACCAGCGCCAGCGACAGGGCGGGCACGATGAGGACGAAGAACGTCGACAGGTCCGGCAGCGAGATCGAGGGAAGACTGCGTCCCGCCTCCGCCACGTCTGCGATCGTCGCGACCGCTCCGTCCGGCAACACCACGGCGAGCACGGATCCGACGACGATCGCGACGACCATCGACAGGGCACCGAGCGGCGTGCGCTCGAGCACGAGGATCAACCCGATCGTGACGGCGCCGACGAGGACCGACCACCAGCTGATCTGCAGCACATTGGCGACGATGTCGACGACCCTCAGCAGTCGAGCGTCCGCGTCGCTGTCGAACCCGGTGAAGTTCTCGAGCTGGCTCAGCACGATGTTCACGGCGACCGCATTGACGAAGCCGATCAGCACGGCGGTCGGGATGAAGCGGACGAGGCTGCCCAGTCGCGCGATGCCGAGCACCAGCATCACGACCCCGGCCATCACGGTCAACATGGCCATCGCCCCCATGCCGTCGTCTCCGTGCACCTCGGGGACATCGGCGATGATCACCGCCATCGCCCCCGTCGCCTGCACCGACATGAAGACGGAGCCCGTCGCGAGTGCGCCCGCGAAAGTACCAACGATGTACGCGTTCAACCCCATCACGGGATTCACCCCGGCGAGCAGACCCGACGCGAGCCCGTCCGGAACGCTCTCGACTCCCAAGACGATTCCGGCCTTGAGGTCGCTGAGGATGGTGCGTCTCGAGCCGAAGCGACGCCGATAGCGCAGCCAGCGCTGTCGCATCTCGTCCCCGGTCATCTGCATCGGAGCGGAGTCAGATCTTGATCGGGAACGTCAGCAGGATCACGAGCCCCACGAGGGCGATCACACCGCTGAGTGCGAGGAATGTCCTGCGCCGCCAGACCGCGCTCTGGTGCTGCGACAGTGCGGCGAAGAACAGCACCAGGGCGAACAGCACCGTCAGCAGCGAATAGTCGTCGCCGCGCTGGTTGTTGGCGAGGGCCTCGTCGAATTTCGCGTCGGCTCGCGCGTTGAGCTCCTCGGCCTCCCTCGTGCCCGGGGGCACGTACTCCTCCATCACGAACGGCCCCTGCGATTCGCGGTCTTCAGCGATCCAGGCGTCGAACGCGATCGTGAACTCGGGGGTGAACCGCTGCTCGATGAACTGCACCAACTCCTGCCTGCCGTCCGCCTCCGCCAGCACCCACTCGGTGTAGATGGTGAGGTCGTACTGACGCGCGGCCTGGGCGGTCGACTGGGCCGACGCCGCCTGCACCCGGGCACTGGATGCCTGGCTGAAGGCGATCGACATCTCGCCGCCCCACTTCGACGCCTCAAATCCGCACCATGCCGTGACGACCGCCGTGATCGAGAGCAGGACGACCGTGACGACGTCGAGGATCCGCGTGGCTCTCGTGCGTTCGGGTGTCGAATCGTCCGTCATGCGCCCATCTTCTGCGTTGATCCGTGTCGAATGCAGCGGCGCTCACCCGTCGAGGGTGAGTGCCGCCGAGGCCGGGCTAGCTCACGGCATCCGGAGCAGGCTCCGTCATAGGCTCCGGTAACCGTTCCTCGCGCGGATCACGTGCCGGTACCTCCGCCTCCGCGTCCCCCTCCGGCCGCCGCAGCAGCTCGATGAGGATCGCGAGAACCAGCAGGCCCACTCCGACTCCGATGACCGCCCCGAAGGAGACCGGCCTCGTGACGATCAGCAGCGTCATCGCCGCGAGCGCACCGACGAGGAAGATCGGACCTCGGAAGCGGTCCACCCCTCGACCGAAGGCACCGGTCGTGAGGCCCCGCCGCTCGGCTGCACCGCGCACGGCCGAGAACCCGCTCTCGAGGAGACCCCTGAAAGCGACCGCCGTTCGACCCGAGCCTGCGAGCCACGCCCAGATCGCGATGAGCACACCGACGAGGGCGAGCGCGGCGATCGTTCCCGCAAGGAGCGACGTGAGCTGTTCGAACAGCGCGGTCGCCGCCGCGGCCGACATGATCGATGGGCTCACCGCGCGGATGAACACACCTCGCCCGATGCCCATGCCCGCCGTGAGCAGCAGGAATACGAGAGCGAAACCTGCGCTCGACCAGAACAGAGCTCGGGGACGATCGCGCATCAGCAGCACACCGGCGACGAAGAGGCCGAGCACGAGCCACGGCAACCAGAAACCGCCGATGTCCGCGACCTGGTACACCGTGCGCACCAGCGCGAGGGCATCCGCCTGGGCGATGGGAATCGACCTGTCGATCTCGGGGATCACGTCGGCGAGGCCGATCCCGCGCTCCGACATCGCCTCTTTGACCCGGTCGATCACCACTCCGAGTTCGATCGTGACCGCGCCGTCGTCGCCGAGCTGCACCGCCGTGCCCGGTGCGTTCTGGATGATCGCCGTGGCCCGCTCATGGGTGAAGCGCAGCGACTGCGTCCAGATGTCGGCGAACTGGTCTGATCGCACCACATCGCGCACCACTCCGTCGATCAGCGAGATCGCGCCGTTCGCGGCGGGGCCCTCGAGCAGCGAGATCGCCGTGTCGGCGCGCGGCGGAAGCCCGAGCGACCGGATGCCGTCGAACACCTCGCCGACGACCGCCGAGATGTCGACCTGCTCGTCTATCGCGGTGGTCACCTGATCGGCAACGAAATCCTGCACATCCGGATCGGACGCGAGCGGGGCGAATGTCGCGACGAAACGCTCGGTGTCGACCAGCTGCAGTCGAGCCCAGGTCCCCATCGCGGCGACGGGCGCGAGCACCACCGCCAGCACGAGCAGGATCGCACCGACGACGCTCTTCGCTCGGAATCGTCGCTTCTTCGGCGTGCGGAGTTCGTCGTTCTCCCGTTCGAGCGCGACGACGCGCTCGCGGAGCTCATCCAGTTCACTCATCCGAGTCCCCTCCGTTCTGCGTCGCTCACCCGAAGGCGGCGATGCCCTTGCCGATGATCACCACACCCAGCACAAGTAGCAGCACCGTCATGATGACGGCGTTCTCCGCCTGCAGCCAGTCGCGCAGTCTGCCCAGCGGCGCGCGCAGGCGCTCCGACGCGAGCAGGAATCCGACGACCGGGATCAACACCGTCGACGACGCGAGGATCGTGTAGATCACCACCACGACGACCATGTCTCCGACACCGAGCCCTGCGCCGCCCAGAGTCACGCCTGCACTGGCTCCGAGCAGCAGGTTCTTGGGGTTCAGAGCCGCGAGCAGCAGTCCGAGTCCGAGAGCCGTGAAGAACGTCATCCCGTCGATCTGACGCATCCACTTCGGCATCTCCGGCTGCGCGCCCGGCTTCGGTCTGCCCCGCCACTGGCGAACGGCCATGAGCAGCATCAGCACACCGAGAGCGAGCTGCACGACACCCAGAATCGGGGTGGCCTCATCACCGGACTGCTCGGGAAGGATCGATGAGAGTGCGGCGAAGAGCACTGCCACGATCACGATCCCCCCGAGCCATCCGACGAGGAACCCGACGCCCGTCGACCGCGCGCGCGGAGACATCAGCATCAGGATGCCGGCTATCACCGGCAGCGGGCTGATCGCGATTCCCACCGCGAGCGGCAGCAGCTGACCGATCACCTGACCCATGACGCCTCCCTCTCCTCGCCCCGCCCCACCGACTAGGCCAGCAGCTTCTGCTTCGCTGCGGCGAACTCCTCTTCCGACAGCACGCCGGAGTCACGAAGCGACGCCAGCTGCTGGATCTTGGCGATCATGTCGTCCGCGCCTCCGGCGGCCGGAGCCGCAGGAGCTGCCGGAGCATACTGAGCCGCGGCGTTCTGGGCTGCCGCGTCGATCTGCGCCTGCTGCTGCGCCGCCTCGTACTGCTGCTGCTCGTACTGTCCCTCCGCTCTCTGCTGCTGGTGACGCATCGATGCGCCGGACACCGCGGATGCGGTGCCTGCGACGACTGCTGTTCTCGCGGCGAGTCCGATCAGTCCCGGACGGCCGAATCTCCTCAGTGGCATGTCACTCTCCTTCCTGCTCGAGGATGTCCATCATGGCGTTGACGACGGGAGCGGGGATGCGGTCGGTCCGCAGCACCTCTCCTCCCGCTCGTGCGAGGTTCTCGGCCAGCGTCCGCGCGAACGCGAGCTCGAGCACGACGATGGCCGCCGAGCTCCCCGGGGGCACGGTCTCGGCGAGCGTCTCGATGTCCTCGTCGCCGGCCAGTCCGGCTGCGAGCGGCTCGAGTTCGTTGAGGCCGGGAAGATCGCCGTCTTCGAGGTCGAAGATCTCGATCTCGCCGTCGTCGGACTTGGCCAGGACGACGATGTCGAGCAACCGCACCGTCCCCGCGCCTATGAGGTCGTCCAGTGCTCCGAAGATGCTCGGATCCGGATGCCTCCCCTCGAACCCGACGAGGTAGTACTCCACGGGTCCGTAGCGGAAATCATTCATCTCGTGTTCCTCTCTCTGACGGCGCGTGCTCGCTGAGCTCTTCGATCGCCGCACGATTGGTGTCGAAGACCCTCTGGTCGTCGAGGATGCCCAGTCTCTTCAGACGGTCGACTGCCGTGGCGCGCAGGCGGCTGAACGACACGGTGACACCGTGGGAGCGCATCGATTCCATGAGGCTCTCGAACGACTCCGCAGCTGTGACATCGGCGTCCGTGACCGCCTCCATGTCGATCACGACGTGGCGCACAGCTCCCGGCCCTGGTGCCTCGACCGCCGATCGCACGGCGGTCGCGAAGGCATCCGCGTTCGCGAAGAACAGCGGCGCCGCCATACGCACGACGACGATCCCTGGTGCCGTCATCGTGCCCGGCTGCGCGGCGTCGAGGAGCGAAGCCGTCGGCCGGTCGTCGTCGGCGAGCACATCGATCGCCGGGCTCGATGCGCGTCGGGCCAGGTTGATGAGGGCGAGCACGAAGGCGATGAGGATGCCGGGGATCGAGCCGACGAACAGCGTCACGAGGAAGCACACGGCGCCGATGGCGAACTCGAAGCGATCGATGCGCCACAGCGCTGCGAATTCCTTGATGCCCAGCAGCGGGAGGATCGCCACCCCGACGATGGCCCCGATGGCCGGAGACGGGATGTCCTCGAGGAGCCCGGTGCCGAACAGCAGCAGAAGCAGGGTCCCGGCGGCGAGGACCAGCGAGGGCAGCTGGGTGCGCGAACCCGACTGGTCCATCGCCGCGGTGCGGCTGGTCGACGATCCGACCGCGAAACTGCCCTGTGCCCCGGCGGCGATGTTCGCGACCCCGAACGCGAGGAGATCGCGGTTCGGAGACGTGCGGTAGTGCCGCTTCTCGCCGTACGAGCGGGAGACGAGAAGCCCCTCGGCCGTCGTCACGAGAGTGAGCGCCATCGCCGACGGGACGAGCAGCAGCCAGGTCTGCCAGTCGAGCACGGGCCAGGTGAGGGTCGGTGCGCCCGCAGGCACCTCGCCGAGGACGGCGACGCCGCGATCCGCGAGCCCGGTGCCGAGCACCAGCACGGTGGCGACCACCATCACGACGAGCGCCCAGGGCACCGCTCTCAACAGCCGCCGCCCGAGGATGAGAACCGCGACGGATGCCGCGGATATCGCGAGCGACCACGGGTTCGTGGTTCCGAGTCCGCCGATGAGCCCGGCCACCTTGTCGACGAACTCTCCACCGGAATCGATCGAGACACCGAGCATCTTGGCGATCTGCGAGACGAGGATGTCGAGGGCGAGGCCGCCGACGAATCCGACCAGGATCGGCTTCGAGAGGAAGTTCGCGAGGAACCCCAGCTTGAAGACGGCGAGCAGCACGAACATGACGCCGCAGATGATCGCCTGCGCGAGGGCCATGGTGACGTAGTCGTCGGACCCGGCCGCGGCGAGGCCTCCGATCGAGGAGGCGACGAGCGCGGCTGCCGCCGCATCGGGCGACGCCACGAGCTGTCGGGAAGACACGACGAGCACGTAGACGATCGTCGGGACCACCAGTGCATAGAGCCCGGCGGTCGCGGGCAGACCGGCGATCTGCGCGTAGCCGATGTTGAGAGGGATCGCGATCGCGAGGAGGGTCACGCCGGCGAGCAGTTCGCTCACGAGATTCCGACGTGTGACGCCGACCAGCGGTCTCTGCACCTCGTCACCTCCGTGCTCGCGCCCTCGGTGCGGGCGATGTGCCCATGCTGACATCGGCGCCGCGACCACGACGTCGCCACTCACCCCAAGCGGGTGAAGGGCGTCGATCACTCCAGTGGAGGCGATGTCTCGCTGTCCTGGCGCGGGATCCACACCTGGCGGACGATGATCAGGATCGACGCCGTGATCGGGATCGCGACGAGTGCGCCGAGGAGGCCCAGCAGCGTCGCTCCGATCATCGCCCCGATGATCACGAGCACGCTCGGAACCGCCGCCGCTCGACCCATCACCCTCGGGGTGACGATATAGGCCTCGATCTGGATGTAGACGAAGTACGCGATGACGAAGATCAGGGCGGCTATCGGACTGACGAAGAGCGTGGCGACTCCGCCGATCACGAGGAAGACCAGCGAGCCGATCATCGGCACCAGCGTGATGAAGAACGCCACGATCGCCAGCACCACGGGCGCCGGCGACCCCACGACGAGCTGCAGCACGAGCACCACGGCCGCATTGATGGACGACAGTGTGACTCCCCCGGCGACCACGCCGCCCACCGACGACGTCACCTCGTCGAGCAGTCTCGAGAAGGTCGCTCGTCGATAGGCGGGAACGAGTCGAGCAGCCGCCGCCTTGATGCTCTCGAGCGACGCGACGAAGTAGAGCGTCAGCACCGACACCATCACGAAGCTCGACACCGCACCGATGACACCGAACCCCGCTTTGAGCACTCCCCCCGAGATCGTCAGGAACGACGACAGGGTCGTGAGCGAATGCAGCCCCTCGGCGATCACCGCCGAGAGATCCACGCCCAGGTTGCGTTCGAGATCGAGATACCACTCACTCTGCTGCATCGAGTCGATCGCCTCAGGCGCGCCGACGACCACCGCTGCGAGCTGACGGACCGTGGCCGGAACCACGACCAGGAGGATCACGACGACGAGGAGCAGGAACGCGACGGCGACGATCGCGACCCCGATCGGTCGGCGCACGCCGCGACGCTCCAGAGCGCGCACGGCCGGGTCGAGCCCGAGCGCGAGGAACACACCGAGGAAGATCGACATGAGGACCGTCGAGATGCCTGCGATGGTCGCGGCGAGCGCCATCGCCAGGAGCACACCGAGAGCCACCGCGAAACCGGAGCGCAGCGGATGCGCAGGCAGCACTCGCTGCAGTCGGCCCCACCGCGATGCGTTCGCTGGCACGGCCGCTGGATCCTGCCGTTCCGTCTGGTCCACACGAGGACTGTACCGAGGCGTCCGGACGGCCCGGATGGCCGCTCGCCCGCTCCGGGTGAGGGCGCGGCGACTTCGGTGATCCGCGGTGCCAATATCACCACAGACAGAAACTCAACGAGAGGAGTCTGCAATGTCCATATGGGATAGCTTCTGGGCCATCATCTGGTGGTTCTTCTGGGCTTTCGTATTCATCTCCTACCTGATGGTGCTCTTCAACATCATCGCCGACCTCTTCCGCGACCACGCGCTGAACGGATGGCTCAAGGCGCTGTGGATCATCTTCCTGATCTTCGTGCCCTTCCTCACCGCACTGGTCTACCTGATCGCCCGCGGCCCCGGCATGGCAGAGCGCAACGTCTCGTCCATGCAGGCGCAGCAGCACGCGGCCGACAGCTACATCCGCAGCGTCGCCGGCAGCAGCCCGAGTGACGAGATCGACAAGGCGGCCAGGCTCCTGGCCGCGGGCACGATCACCGAGGCGGAGTTCGCGTCGATCAAGGCTCGGGCCCTGGCCTGACGCCCAGGACTGGGGTGGTCGGACCGATGACTCGCGATCTCGGGGATGTGCAGATCCTCGTCGTGAGGATCGGCTCCGACCGCCCCAGTCCGGGGTTGCTCGAGGCTCTGCTGCGCCAGGTCGAAGCCGGCACTCTTCAACTCCTCGACTTCTTCCTCCTGCATCGACGGACCGAAGGCGGCTACGACCTCACCGAGATCGACGAGTCCGAGTTCTCCCTCGCCGGGCTGTCGCTGCAGATCGCCGGTCTGGTCGGCACGGACGACGCCCGGCGCATCGCGATGGACCTGCCCCTCGGCGCGTGGGCGGCAGTCGTCCTCGTCGAGCCGATCGAGCTGCTCGACGCGGTGTCGTTCGCGCGACTCTCGTCAGACCTCGCCCGTCTCGGTCATCCCCTGATCGACACGCATTCCGTGTCTGCGTCCACGGCCAACGCGGTGTGGGATCGAGCGCGCCGCCGCACGTGACCTGCGGCCCGCGTGCTCGGCACCCTCTCAGAGTGTGCTCCGCACGGCCTCCCGACGCGACGACACCTCCAGCTTGCGGTAGATCGAACGCTGGTGCGTCTTGACGGTGTTGATCGACAGCCCCAGCTCTCGCGCGATCTCGGGGAGGGTCCGAGAGGTCTGCAGCTGCCGGAAGACATCTCTCTCTCGCTCCGACAGAGAGCCCGACGCGGGGCCTGCGGTGTCTGAGGCGAGGCACCGGCCGATGAAGTCCTCGAACTCGGTGCCGTGATGCACGTGCTCGCTCAACAGTCGGCGGACGGCCGTCTCCCGCGGACCGAACGGCAGACGAACGTTCTCGCCTGATGCCACCGCAATCGCCGCCTCGCACAGGTCGTGGGCCTTGTCATGGTCGCCGACATGGCGGCGCATGACTGCCGCGGTGATCAAGGTCGACGACTTGACGTACGAGACCTCGGCGAAGATCCGCATCGAGCGCAGCATCTCGAGAGCGGCGGCGTAATCGCCTCCGCGCCGGAGCACCCCGGCGAGCGCGACGCCGATGAGCGGCAGGTCGGGGATCGGAAGGTGTCGTCGGGCGATCCGCAGGGCGCGGTCGCCGTTTCCGACGGCCTCTTCGAGCAGCGCGATGGCCGACTCTCGGAACACGGGCCACGAGACACCGTGGAGCATCTCGAGCGGGATGTCCTGAACCCCGATGGCTGCTCGTCGGCATGCCGCCGTCTCGCCGCCTTCCGCGGCAGCGTATGCCAACATCATCCGCGCGATCGCCGTGAACGACGGGTCATGACCGCTGGTGGCCAGCACAGTCTCGAAGTGGCACGCAGCGGCGTCCGTCTCGCCCGCCCAGTAGGCGACGAGACCGGCCGCTGCCGCTGTGCTGCCTCCCGCATAGCCGACGGCCGCCGACAGGGCGGGACCGGGAGCATCGATCTCGGCGAGCGTTCTCGCGGCATCCACGAAGCGGCCCTCCCAGGTCTGGCCGAAGGCGAGGTGCCCGAGTGCTCGCTTCCACAGCCCCACGTCCCCTGACCCCTCGATCTCCCTGGCAGCGGCGCCGAAGTACTCCGCGGGGAGCGTGGGATTCGTTGGATACCGGATCTCGGACCAGCCGATCAGATAGTTGACGGCCGCCCGATCGCTCACGAGTTCTTGCGCGCCGGAAAGCAGGGAGCGCAGAGTGGAGCCTGCCGACATGGCGTGCTCGCGGTCGTCGGCGACGAAGAGCTGCGCGATCGCGAGCGTCGTGGAGCATCCTCCCCCGGCCCTCGTGTGAGCGGCCTCGGCACGATCGATCAGCTCACGAGCGAGATGGTGCTCTCCGAGCACATCGGTCGCACACGCGCGCACGGCGAGGATCTCGGCGTCGTCCGGGTGGTGCCCGAGAAGGACGGTGGCGACGCGCTCGACCTCAGCCGCGTGCGCGCCCATGACCAACCGCATCCACTGGCTCATGAATGTCGCCCTGGCCCGGTCCGGATCCTGCGCACGCAGCGAATGGGCGACCGAGATCAGCGGGTCGGTGAGCTCCAGGAACCGCGCGACGCGTCTGTGGCGCTCGGCGTTGCGCTTCGGATCCTTGCGGGCGATCTCGATGCACTGACGGGCGAACGAGCCGTGCCAGCGGTAGACGACACCGTGGGGTCCTTCGAACCGATCGAGGAAGAGCCCCAGCCTGACGCAGTCGTCGAGAAGCGACCCTGCGTCGGCGCGACCTGTCACGGCGCTCGCCAGCTCGGGAGTGAGCTCATGGCAGATGGCGGCGTCGAGCACGAACTCGACGGTCTCCTGCGAAAGAGCGCTGAGCACGTGGTCGCGCACGTAGTCGCCGAGGAACGCGGATGCCGTCGCGGCATCGGATGACGGCCGCGCTCCCCCGATCGCCACGAGTTTGACGGCGATGGGCCATCCGTGCGTCTCGCGGAGGATGGTCTCCGCGTCCAGCCCCATCGCCCCCACGCCCGCGATCCGCTCGATCTCGGACCGCGTGAAGCGCAGAGTGTCGGGTCCGACGAACGCGCCGGGGTCCATCAGATGCTCCCTTGACAGCGTGATGTCCAGAAGGGTCGTCCCCACGAGCACCAGGTGGAGATTGTCCGGCGGCTGATCGGCCAGCAGTCCGAGCAGTCCGTCTCGCCAGTGCTCACCCGCGCGCTGCGCGTCGTCGATGACGAGGTGCACGAGAGCGTCGACCGCATCGAGCCCGTCGCAGATTTCGGCGTAGGCGCGCATGGGGTCGACGAGGCCGCGTGTGAGCGCAAGGGAGCGGCCCGCTCTCTCACTGCCGACGATCAGCGCATCGACCACTCCCTGCGCGAGGAACCCGGGTTCAGCATCCGACGGAGTGAGCGCGAGCCAGGAGAGCTCGTCTGTGCCGGATGCCCATTCGGCGACCGCCGTCGTCTTGCCGTATCCGCTCGGAGCGCTGACGACGCTGAGCTGTCGTCCCGTCGCCGCGTCGATCAGTGCATCGTTCACACGCGCTCGCCGCACGCCTCCCGGTTGTCGTTCCGGAGGGCGGAAACGCACAGCGGGTACAGGACGAGACAGGCGCGTGGGGGAGGCCATGCCCTCAACCTAGCGATGGCCGGTATATCGGACAAGGGGCCGTCTCTCAGTCGTCATGTCACCGCGTAGGAGCGCTCCCACATCGACACTCGCGGCAGGACCTCACCCGCATGGGGTGAGAGACCCACCATTCACGCCGCCGTCGGTGCACTCTGAGACCAGCACGTCAGTTCGTGCGCAGGGGGTTCTCGATGACGGATGAGGGCGGCCATGAGTGAGCTGCTGATCACTCTCATCCCCGTCGCGCTCGGAGTCGTGCTCAGCCCGCTGGCGATCATGGCCTTGGTCGCCGTGCTGCTGTCTCGACGGGCGAGTGCGAACGGCATCGCGTTCCTGATCGGGTGGGTCGTCGGTCTCGCCGGTCTCCTCGCGCTGGCGCTCTGGCTGTTCGGCGTCTTCGAGGTGCACGGGCTCCGCGAACCGCCGCTCTGGGTGCCGATCCTCCGCCTCCTCATCGGACTCTTCCTCGTGGGCGCCGCCGTGTGGGTGTATCGCAGAGGCTCCGCGCGAATCCGTCAGATGGCCGCCGCATCCTCTCCGCAGCAGGTGGTCGCGGCCGCGCCGCAGCTCCCGGGGTGGCTGCATGCGGTCGAGACCTTCCGTCCCGTGCGCACCGGGTTCCTCGGCCTCGCGCTCTTCGTGCTCAACCCCGTCGACGCGTCCTGCGCCATCATCGCCGCGCTCGACATCTCTCTCGCGCAGATCGGCGGCGATGCCGTCTGGGTCGCTCTGGCATTCATCGTCGTCGGCACGCTTCCGATCGCCGTGCCGGTGTTCTACGTCGCGATCCGAGGCGAGAGCTCTCAGCCGATGCTCGACGCCGCCCGCCGCTGGGTCGCCGGGAACACCCACGTGATGAACGCCGCTCTGCTGCTGGTGATCGGCGCCCTTCAGCTGCAGAAGGGCATCTCGGGGCTGCTGTGAATGAGGTCGTGCGTCGTCTCGCCGGGTCTGCCGCCATTAAATTGTGCACGATCTAATTGCGTGCAATACTTGAGTCATGGCCGTGACCGATGAGATGGTGTGCTTCTCGCTGTACTCCGCCGCCCGCGCGACGACGCAGGCGTACCGCGCCCTCCTCGCGCCCTGGGGGCTGACCTACCCGCAGTACCTCGTGCTCGCCATCCTGTGGATGGAGGGCGAGCAGACCATCGGTTCACTGGGCGACGCCATGCAACTCGATTCGGGCACGCTGTCGCCGCTCGTGCGGCGGCTCGAACAGGCCGGCTACGTGGCCCGTGTCCGCAGCTCGACCGATGAGCGCGTCGTCATGGTGCAGCTGACAGACGCCGGCACGGCGCTGCGCACCGAAGTCGCACCCGTTCACACCAAGGTCGCGGCCCTCGCCGGCATGCAGGACGACGACCAGCGTCACCGCCTGATCACCGAGCTGCAGCAGCTCACCACACGGCTGCAGCACACCGACTGACCACAACCCGGAAGGAATCCACACGATGGACGCTCTCTACACCGCCGAAGCACTCGCCACCGGAGCAGGCCGCAACGGCCGCGTCACCACGGGCGAGGGCCGACTCGACCTCGACCTCGCGATCCCGAAGGAGATGGGAGGCAGCGGGGACGGAGCCAACCCCGAGCAGCTGTTCGCCGCCGGCTACGCCGCGTGCTTCCACTCCGCGCTGCAGACCGTCGCCCGTGCGCAGAAGGTGAAGATCGCCGACTCGTCGGTCGGCGCCCGCGTGCAGATCGGATCCAACGGCGACGGCGGCTTCGGCCTGGCCGTGCAGCTCGAGGTCGTCCTCCCCGACCTGCCTCATGAGCAGGCGCAGTCGCTCGCGGATGCAGCCCACCAGGTCTGCCCGTACTCCAACGCGACTCGCGGCAACATCGACGTCACGATCACCGTCACCGACGACTGATCCCCTCGAACATCCCCACGACCGATCCCACAAGGAGAACATCATGCGCGCCCTCACTCACGACACGTTCGGCGATCCCGAGCAGGTACTCACCGTCACCGAGCGTCCGACTCCGGACCCCGGGCCCGGCCAGGTCCGTCTGCGGATCGCCCTCTCCCCCATCCACAACCACGACCTCTGGACCATCCGAGGCACCTACGGCTTCAAGCCCGAGCTCCCGGCGGCATCCGGCACCGAGGCGCTCGGCATCGTGGATGCGCTGGGCGAAGGCGTCGAGAACCTCTCCGTCGGTCAGCGCGTCGCCACGGGCGGCACGTTCGGCGCCTGGGCCGAGTACGTCGTCGCCGACGCAGCCGGACTCATCCCCGTGCCGGAGTCGCTGAGCGACGAGAGCGCCGCGCAGTTGGTCTCGATGCCCTTCAGCACCATCAGCCTGCTGCAGTTCCTCGGCGCCGAGAAGGGCGATTGGATCGTGCAGAACGCGGCGAACGGCGCGGTCGGTCGCATGCTTGCCCAGCTCGGTGCTGCTCGTGGCGTGAACGTCATCGGTCTGGTCCGCCGCGCGGCCGGCGTCGACGAACTGCGCGAGCAGGGCATCGAGAACGTCGTGGCGACCGACCAGGACGGCTGGCGCGAGCAGGTCGCCGAGATCACCGGCGGTGCGCACGTCGCCTTCGGCATCGACTCGGTGGGCGGCTCGTCGGCGGGCGACGTGCTGTCGCTCCTCGGCGAAGGCGGCACGCTCGTGGCCTTCGGCGCGATGAACTCCCCCACCATGGAGATCGCATCCGGCGACGTGATCTTCAAGCAGGCCACCGTGAAGGGGTTCTGGGGCAGCAAGGTCATTCAGACGATGGATGCCGCCACACGCGGCGCCCTGTTCGGCGAACTCATCCAGCGTGTCAGCGACGGCACCCTGACCCTGCCTGTCGCCGGCGTCTTCGACGCCGCCGATGCGGCTGACGCTGTGCGTGCGAGCAACACCGCCGGCCGTGTGGGCAAGGTGCTCCTGCAGTTCTGAGTCGAGCGGCTGACCACCATCGCCACAGCCTCGCGCTCGCCTGGTGGTCAGCCGCCGAACTCGGTGCGGATGTCGGCGCCCAGGTGCAGACTCTGCACATGGAGATCACACTCGCACAGCCGGCAGGACTCGTCGTGAGCCCCGCCTTCAGTCACGTCGCCGTCATCCCTCCTGGGGCCACGACGATCCACGTCGGCGGCCAGAACGGCGTCGATGAGACCGGCGCACTCGTCTCGACGGATGCCGCCGAGCAGTCGCTCCGAGCCGTCCAGAACGCCCGCATCGCCCTCGAGTCAGCGGGCGCGAGCCTCGAAGACGTCATCAGCTGGACCATCTACATCCACCAGGATGCCGATCTCCGTGCTGCCTACGGCGCCGTCGCGTCGACGCTCGCACGCGATGGCGCACCTCCCCTGGTGACCGCTGCGCTCGTGGCCGGACTGGGCGTGCCAGGCGCACTGATCGAGGTGAGCGCCATCGCCGCTGTCATCCACGGCTGACATCCCCGGATCAGCGGCTCAGATCCTGCCCCGCACCGGTGTCCGCTCGGTCGAGTCACCACCGTCCGGCATCGCCATCTCGGCACGAACGCCGAGCAGTCGCACCTCCCGGTCGCGATCGAGAGTGGCCCCGAGGGCGAGAGCCGCGTCGACGACCGCGGCGCGCTCGTTCGCCGGCTCTGACAGCTTTCTACCGAACGTCCTGGAGTCGAAGGGCGCGTACCGCACCTTCAAATGCACGCGGACGACCGGCCGCCCTTCGGCGGCGCAGTCCTCGAAGGCATGCCCTGCCAACTCGACCAGCGCCGCCTCCACCTCCGCAGCCGTCGTGAGGTTCTGCTGAAACGTCGTCTCACGGCTATGACTGCGCGCCACCCAGGGGGTGTCGTCGACCACGGCAGGTCCGAGGCCAGAACCGAGCCCGTGATACCAGACGCCCATCCGCGGTCCGAACTCCGCGATGAGCTGCCCCTCCTCCGCGTCAGCGAGCTCGCGCACGGTCGTGATGCCGTGGGCGGCGAGCCTCTTCTGCACCTTCGGGCCGACACCCCACAGGTCCCGCGTCGGCCGTGCACCCATCACCGCGAACCAGTTCTCGGCGGTGAGTCGGAACACGCCTCGGGGCTTGCCGAACTCGGTGGCGATCTTGGCGCGCACCTTGTTGTCGCCGATCCCGACCGAGCAGTGCAGCCCGGTCGACTCCAGCACAGCGCTCTGAGCGATGCGCGCCACCCCCTCAGGGTCGTCCGTCGTGACGCCGAGGAAGCACTCGTCCCAGCCGATGACCTCGAGCACCGCCCCTGGCAGCGTGCGCAGCGTCGACATCACCTCGGTCGATGCCGCCTCGTAGGCGTCATGATCCACCGGCAGGAAGACAGCGTTCTCCGGGGCCTTGCGTGCCGCGATCTTCAACGGCATCCCGGATCCGATGCCGAACTCGCGCGCCTCGTACGACGCCGTCGACACGACGGCGCGCTCCGTCGGATCCCCTCTGCCGCCGACGATCACGGGGAGCCCGGCGAGCTCAGGCCTGCGCAGCACCTCGACGGCAGCGATGAACTGGTCCATGTCCACGTGCAGAACCCAGTCGCTCATGCAACGAGTGTGGCCCGAGTCGGGCGGGAAGTCACCCCTCGGACACCATCAGCGCGCGGACGTCAGCCGATCGAGACGCCGATCGCCGTCGCGATCACGGCGAGCAGCGGCAGGGTGCCCTGCATCGCGGCCGCACGCAGCTTGCTCGGATCCGAGAGCACGAGCACCAGCGCGGCGGCGAGCATCATCCCCGTGCCGGCGAAGACCAGGGTCAGCCCGATCGTGGTGAGGCCGATGATCACGAAACCCACACCGAGCAGCGCGGTGAGCGCGAGGAACAGGTTGTAGAAGCCCTGGTTGAATGCGAGGGCCTTCATGGTGACCGCGTCGGCCTCACTGGCGACTCCGAAGATCTTCCTCGTCTCGGGCTCCGTCCACCTGAGCGATTCGAGCGCGAAGATGAAGACGTGGAAGGCGGCAGCGGCCGCGGCGAGGACGAGTCCGACGATGAGCATGACTCGATCGTATCGACCCGCGCGTGCCGTCAGATCAGGAAGATCGGCAGCAGCCCCGGGTTGTGCGCGTGCACGAGCACGGCGAACACGACGGCGTCGAACAGCAGATGCACGGTCACGACGTACGCGAGCGAGTGCGTCCGCACGAAGATGAAGCCCTGCAGGAGGGCGAACGGGATCGTGAGCAGCGGACCCCACTCGCGGTAGCCGAGCTCCCACAGGAAGGAGACGAACACGATCATCTGCAGCACGTTGGCGAGCGCATCGGGGAAGTGCCGGCGCAGCAGTGCGAAGACGGTGCAGATGAAGAACAGCTCGTCCCAGATCCCGACCGCTCCGACGCCGACGAACAGGCGCGCGATGAGTTCGGGTGAGTCGACGACCGGCCAGTTCTGGTAGACGCCGCTCGTGATGAAGTAGAAGGGCAGGATCAACCAGCCGAGCACGAGGACCGCCACCAGCCAGCCCCACTGCAGGCGCCCCCACCGCCGGTGCGCACGCCAGGGAAAGCCGATCGCGCGGTCTCGGAAGACGAAGCGGGAGACGACGTACGGCACCGCGACCGCCCCGCCGAGCGCCAGCGTGAATCGCAGCATCGCGAGGTTGTCCAGCTCCGCCGCCAACGGGATGACGCTCACGATGAGCATGCCGAGGGCGATCAGCGAGAGGTCACGGGTGAGCGAGGGCTGACGACTCACTCCGATCACGCGAGCACTCTCGGGCCGCACGCCGACGCTCACCGTCTGATCCGGCGGCGAGGGCACCCGTCGTTCGACGAGCCACGCACCACCGACGCCGAGCGCGAGCAGCACCCAGCCGAGCCAGGCGATCTGCACCACGAAGAAGGCCGGTGCCGCCGCACACACGAGCAGCGCGGGCACGAGAGCGGGCACCGTCGTCGATGTGCGCTGCCCCGCGGTCACGCGCGCGACTTCCGCCGATACACGAGATCGCGGATGTCGCGCCCCTTGGCGATCCCCTTGCGCTCGAAGGCCGTCATCACTCGTCCGTCGAACCGCTCCGCCCATTCACCGTCGAAAGCGCGCTCGAACAGCGGCTCCGCGTCCAGCACCTCGCGCATCTGCAGGGCGTAGTCCTCCCAGTCGGTCGCGAGCCGGAGCAGGCCTCCGTCGCGAAGCGCACGGGCGGCGGTGTCGCCGAACCCCTGGCGGACGAGGCGCCGTTTCGTGTGCTTCTTCTTGTGCCAGGGGTCGGGGAAGAAGATCCAGACCTCCGCAGCAGCAGCCTCGGGCAGGTACGACGAGAGCACCTCCGGAGCGTTCGCCTCGACCACCCGCACGTTGCGAGCGCCCTCGCGGTCGGCATCGAGCATCGTCCGGGCGAGGCCGGCGCGGAAGACCTCGACCGCGAGGAAGTCGTCAGCGGGACGCGACGATGCCGCGGCGACGATCGCGTGACCTTGACCGGACCCGATCTCGACGTACAGATCGGCATCGCGCCCGTATTCCACGGAAGGATCGAGGCGCGCCTCGGGATGCACCGAGGTCCAGGCGACATCGCGAGGAACGTCGAGGAGGTAATGCGGTCCGAGCTCTTCGAACGCCCGCTCCTGGGCGTCGGACATCCGGCCGCTGCGGCGCACGAACGAGACCGGTTCGTCGCGGAAGGTGCGGGGTTCGGGCATGTTTCCAGGGTAGTCGGCGACGAGGAACGCCACCGACCGCGGCTCAGGGCGCTGGTGCCGTCACGAAGTCGATCAGCTCTTCCACCCGGCCCAGCAGCGCGGGCTCGAGGTCCCGGTAGGTGTGCACCTTCGACAGGATGTGCTGCCACGCCCGCCCCGTGTCGGCCTGCGTTTCGTATGGCCACCCGAATGCTCGGCAGATTCCGGTCTTCCAGTCCGTTCCCCGAGGGATCTCGGGCCATTTCGCGATACCCAGAGCCCGAGGTGTGACGCACTGCCAGACGTCCACGAAGGGGTGACCGACGATCCGCACGTGCTTCCCGTGCGGACCTCGTGCCACGGCATCCGCGATGCGCGACTCCTTCGAACCGGGAACGAGATGATCCACCAGCACGCCGTAGCGGCGTGACGCGCTGGGTGGCTCCGCAGCGAGCAGGTCGTCGAGCAGATCGACTCCCTGCAGGAACTCGACGACCACGCCCTCGACCCGCAGGTCGGCTCCCCACACCTTCTCGACGAGCTCGGCGTCGTGCTTGCCCTCCACGAGGATACGGCTGGGCAGAGCGACCCTCGCCCGCTGGTCGGCGGCCACGAAGGATCCGGATGCCGTGCGGCGGAGCCCCTGCTCCTTCGCCGCGGGAGGGGTGAGCCGCACCGGCGATCCGTCGATCAGGAATCCGCCGCCGAGGGGGAAGAGGCGCTTGCGTCCTACCCGGTCCTCGAGCTCGACGTTGCCGCCCTGCACCCGAGTGACCGCTCCGCAGAATCCGTCCTGCGCGACCTCGACGACGAGATCGAGCTCGGCCGGGATCTGGGGCACCGGCTTCGCCGCGCGCTCCCGCCAACCAGCCGCGAGCACATCCGATCCGTACCTGTCGTCCATGCCATCCAGCGTATGTGTCTCCGCTGAGGGCGAACGGTCATCCCCGCTCGGAAGCTGTCGCGTGTCGGCCTCAGTGCATAGACTCGTGCCATGGGGCTCGGCTGCCGGTCGGAGGGAACACGATGAAGACACGGTGGCTGGCGCTGGCCGCAATGACCGCGGCAGCAGCCGCAGGAGCCTTCTCCGTCTCGGCTGCGTCTGCGACCGATCCGGTCACGCTCGACTCGGGATACGTGACCGACGACGCCGACGTGCTCAGTGCGAGCGAAGAGGATGCCGTCGAGGCTCGGCTTCAGACGCTCAGCGACAACTCCTCCTCCGATCTCTTCGTCGTCCTCGTCGACGATTTCACCTCGCCGACCGACAACGCTCAGTGGGCCGACACGGTCGCCGAGAACAACAACCTGGGCTCCGAGCAGTACCTCCTCGCCATCGCGGTGGACGGGCGCAGCTACTACATCTCTGCCGCACCCGACGGTCCGCTCAGCGACAGCAAGCTCGACGACGTGGAAGACAAGATCCAGGGCCTGGCTGCGCAGGAGGACTGGGAGGGCATGATCGTCCTCGCCGCCGACGAGATCCAGGGTGACGGCGGCGCCGGCGCGCTCCGCGCCACGCTCATCGTCGTCGGGATCATCGCTCTCGGCCTCATCGTCTGGCTCGTCGTCTCTCTCATGCGCCGTTCCCGTCGGAACGCAGAGATCCGCAGGCGCGGGGCCATGCCCGAGAAGCCCGATCCGAACGATCCGTTCTCGACGCTGACCGACGAGCAGGTGCAGACGCAGGCGGGAGCTGCACTCGTGCAGGCCGACGATGCGATCACCTCGAGCCGGGAGGAACTCGGATTCGCCGTCGCTCAGTTCGGCGAGGCGGCCACCTCGGCGTTCACCGGTGCCGTCGAGACCGCCAAGGCCAAGATGTCCGAAGCCTTCGACCTCAAGCAGAAGCTCGACGACGAGATCGAGGACACTGTCCACGATCGCCGGGCCTGGCACATCCGCATCATCCAGATCTGCGACGAGATCGACGACGTCCTCGACGAGAACACCGAGGCGTTCGACGCCCTTCGCAAGCTCGAGCAGAACGCGCCGCAGGAGCTCGAGCGGGTCAGGGGCGAGCGGGCAGCGCTCACCCCTCTTCTCGCCGGCGCCTCCTCCGCTCTGTCGGCGCTCGCCGACACCTACGACGCCACCGCCCTGTCGACCGTCGCCGACAACCCTGTGCAGGCCCAGGAGCGAGCACTGCTCGCCGACCGTTCGATCGAGGCCGCAGCTCAGGCGATCGCTGCCGGCAGATCCGGCGAGGCGGCCTTCGCGATCCGCACGGCCGAGCAGTCGATCGCCCAGGCCGCTCAGCTGGTCGACGCGATCACCGCACTCGGCGCGGAGCTGACGGACATCGAAGCCCGGGCGCAGGCCCTCGTCGCAGAGCTGCAGGCCGACATCGCCGCCGCGCAGCAGCTGCCCGACTCCGGTGGAACCATCTCCTCCGTCGCTGCGGCGACCGTCCAGCAGCTGCAGCAGGCGCAGACCGGTCTCGCCGGCACCTCTCGGAGCCCCCAGCGGGTCCTCGACGCCCTCACCGCGGCGAATGCGCAGATCGATGCCGCGATCGCCCAGGGCACGCAGGCCGCAGAGCGCGCCCGCCGAGCACAGCAGATGCTCGAGCAGACACTGACCCAGGCCGGCTCGGAGATCCGCGCAGCGCGGGAGTTCATCGAGACCCGCCGCGGCACGGTCGGGTCCACTGCGCGCACTCGGCTCTCGCAGGCCGAAGCCTCGCTGACACAGGCGCTGAACCTGCGCGCATCCGACCCCGAAGCGGCGCTCACCGAGGCCGGGCGCTCACTCGACCTCGTCCGCCAGGCCACGTCGTCCGCTCAGGCCGACGTCGAGGCGATGAACCCGAGCCGGTACCAGAACGACGGATGGGGCGGAGGCGGCAGCATCTTCGGCGGCTCGAGCTCCGGCGGATCCGGCCTCGGAGGAGACATCCTCGGCGGCATCATCGGCGGCCTGCTCTCCGGCGGCGGAGGCGGCGGCGGGTCCTCCCGCAGCAGCAGCTGGCGATCCAGCGGAGGCGGTGGCTTCCGCAGCTCCGGTTTCGGCGGAGGAGGCGGCAGCCGCTCCAGTGGCCGCAGCGGCCGTTCGGGAGGGCGACGCTTCTGAACCGCACATCTATCGACCCCAGACATCGAGTCCGACCCTCTGAAAGGAACCACGCATGACCAAGCAGTCCATCTTCGGACGTATCTCGACCCTTGTCCGCGCGAACATCAACTCGCTTCTGGACTCTGCGGAAGACCCGCAGAAGATGATCGACCAGCTCGTTCGCGACTACACGAACAGCATCGCCGACGCCGAGTCGGCCATCGCCGAGACCATCGGCAACCTGCGTCTGCTGGAGCGCGACCACGAAGAAGACGTCCAGGCGGCCACCGAGTGGGGCAACAAGGCGCTCGCGGCGAGCCGCAAGGCCGACGAGATGCGCACCAAGGGCGATGCCGCAGACGCCGACAAGTTCGACAACCTCGCGAAGATCGCTCTCCAGCGCCAGATCAGCGCCGAGCGGGAGGCGACCGGGGCAGAGCCCCAGATCGCCGCACAGACCGAGATCGTCGACAAGCTCAAGTCCGGCCTCAACGGCATGAAGGACAAGCTCGGCGAGCTGAAGAACAAGCGCAGCGAGCTGCTCGCCCGCGCGAAGGTCGCCGAGGCGCAGACGAAGGTGCAGGACGCGGTCTCCTCGATCAACGTCCTCGACCCCACCAGCGAGCTGGGCCGTTTCGAAGACAAGGTCCGCCGCCAGGAGGCTCTTGCGCAGGGCAAGATCGAACTCGCGGCATCGAGCCTCGACGCGCAGTTCGAGAGCCTCGAGGACCTCGGTGAGCTCACCGAGGTCGAAGCTCGTCTCGCCGAGCTGAAGGCGGGCGGCTCCGCCCCTCGCCAGGCCATCGAAGGCTCCTGACACACCTGCGGGTGCCTCGGATCCTCGTGTCCGAGGCACCCGCTCCTCTTTCTCAGCTGGAGGCACCCATGGTGCGTTTCCTCGTCGTCCCGCAGTGGCAGGGCTCCCCCGCCGCCCGCGCGATGCTTCTCGTCGACGGCGCCTCGGCGATCGCCGGTGACCTTCCGCGTGCGGCGACCACCGTGCTCGATGTGCCGGTGGAGGCAGGCGAGTCTCTGGGCACGGGCGTTCGCCGCCTCAGCGCACTCATGCGCACCAGGGAGCTCGTCGATGCGAGCATGTCGGCCGACACGGTGATCATCGGCGGCGATTGCAGCGTGACGGTCGCGGCCCTGGCGGCTCTGCCGGGTGGGACAGACGACCTCGCCGTCGTGTGGTGCGACGCTCACGCCGATATGCACACGCCCGACACCTCGCCCTCCGGCGCCTTCTCGGGTATGGCGCTCCGCGCGGTGCTCGGCGAGGGCGAGACTCAGCTCGCCGTGACGCCCGGGATTCCCCGTGATCGAGTGGTCACGGTGGGCATGCGCAACCTCGATGATGCCGAGCTCACCGCTCTGGACGGCCTGACACAGCTCTCCGTCGAAGATCTCGAGTCGCCCGATGCCCTGGCCGACGCGGTCGAGGCGACAGGCGCACGCCGCGTGTGGGTGCATATCGATGTCGATGTGCTCGACCCCGCCGAGATCGCCGGAGTCTCCTCTCCTGCCCCGTTCGGACTCGCGCCCGCAGCTCTGAGCGCAGCGATCCGCGCGCTGCGGGCACGCGTGCCGCTGGCAGGCGCCACCATCGCGGGGTTCGCCCCTCGGTCGCCTGCCGATGCGGTCGATGATCTCGGCGCGCTGCTTCGTCTCGTCGGTGCAGTCGCATGACTGCTGACTGGCGTCCGGCCGCCGAGCTCGCCCTGGCCCGCGGTCGACGACTCGACCGACGGATCCCCGCGTTCCTCCTCCGTTCGCCCATCAGCCGGATCGGCTATTGGTGGGGCACGGCCGTCGGCTGGATCTGGGGCTCACTGTGGAGCACCGGCCCCGTCGAGCGACGAGCGGGACTCTGGGTGTTCCGCGGGATGCCGAAATGGACGTTCAATCGCGGTGGGGTCTGCGTGGGCGGTTGCTTCCTCACCGGAGACACGCGTCCGAGCGACGCGATGCTGCGACATGAGGCCGTGCACAAAGCACAGTGGCTGCGTTACGGCTTCCTGCTCCCGGTGCTCTATCTCTTCGCGGGTCGGGACCCGCTGCGCAACCGCTTCGAGATCGAGGCGGGCCTCGAAGACGGCAACTACGTCCGCCGCAGCAGGTCTGCGCCGTAGTCGGCCAGAGCCTTCCGCCGTAGACGAGCGGAGCCCTCGCTTTAGGGGGGGCAGAGCCCTCCGCCTTGGAAGCGCAGAGCCCTCAGCGCTCGAGGGGCAGAAGTCCGAACCGCTCGGGCGCGTGGATCTGAGCGGGCTGGATGTCGAGGGTGTCCGTCAGGTGCTCGACGATGTCGGCAGTGCCGAGGTATCCGCCCAACAGGGTGATGTGCGTCTCGAGCTCGTCGTCGCAGAGCATCTCATCAGCCCAGGCGCAGGTCGCTCGCGCGAGCGCCTGACCAGGAGCGCAGGCGCGGCCCGTTCCGGGTGCACCCGATCGTTGAGCTCGTGCGAGCCAGGTGACCGTCATGCGTCCGGGGGCCTCGATCACGCCGATGTCCGACGCGTCCGCGACCTCGATGAAGATCCGGCCCGATGCGCACAGCGGCAGAGTCGAGAGGAAGACCTCGAGTTCGACGAGCGAATGCTCGTCGGCAGTGACCAGGTGGTGAGCGCGACGACGTGCGGCGCGGCGCTCGGCACGCGTGCTGCGAGTCTCGACGAAGGTCTCCATGATTCAACAATCATACAGCACGTGAAGGGTTGCCTAACCTTGCTCGACGACTTCTTCCACGAGCGCCGACCGGAGAGCAGCGAGCTCCTGATCCGTCATTCCGTTCGCGCGCAGATAGCCGGCGGCAGAGCCCCACCGCTCGTCGACCTGCTCGAGCAGAGCCCTCATGACCGGCGCAGGAGACTGCGTGGCCAACGCGACGGCGTGCACCGCCTGCGGATGCTGCGACCTCAGGTATGCGGCGATCCGGTGCGATCGCTCGGCAGGGAGCAGCGACTCGGTGAGGGCGTAGTCCTCGACGATCGCTTCACGATCGGCACCCACTGCTGCGAGCGCGAGGGCTACCGTCACCCCGGTGCGGTCCTTGCCGACGGTGCAGTGAACCAGGGTCGGCTCTCCGGCCGCGATGATGCGGATGGCGGCGACGAGCCGCTCGCCGCTCTCCTCCAGAAGATGCAGATAGAGGTCTTCCAGACTCGTGTCGGTCTCGAAGAACGAACGCACGGAACCGAGGAAGAGCGGAAGGTGGGTGGTGTCCGGTCCCTCGATCTCGGTCGGCTCCGCGGCGACCTCCTCACCGTCGCGGAGGTCGACGATGTGGGCGACACGACGACGAACCTCATTCACACCGGCCGTGGTGGCGGCGGAGAGCTGGCCGGAGCGCAGCAGCATCCCCGAGCGGATCCGCCCGCCGCCAGCGGGGAGCCCGCCGACGTCGCGGAAGTTGTTGACGCCGTCGATCTCGAGGACGCTCATGCCTGCGCCTGCGGGGCACGCGGCGGAACAGGGTATCGACCGGCGATGACGACCCTGTTGAAGGCGTTGATCGAGACGCAGGCCCAGCTCAGAGCCGCGTACTCCTTCTCTGTGAAGACACCGCCGACACGGTCGTAGACCTCGTCGGAGATGCCCTCCTCGGAGATGAACGTGAAGGCCTCGGCGAGCTCGAGCGCAGCCTCCTCGCGGTCGCTGAAGACATCGCTCTCACGCCATGTCGCGATCTGCATGAGCGTGTCCGTGTCGATGCCGGCTTTCAGCGCCCTGTCGACGTGCAGACGTGTGCAGTAGCTGCATCCGTTCAGCTGCGAGGAGTGGATCATCACGATCTCCTTGATCCGATCGTCGATGCCGTTCGCGGCGCAGATGTCCCCGACCGTGCGGGCGAACGCGTCGAGCGCCTGATAGGCCGCTGGCTCGGTCTTGGAGAGATGCACTCGGGTCTCGCTCATGCCTCAATGATATTCCGAAATGCACTCGTCCCGGCGAGTTGATGCGAGTGGCCGTGAATGCAGAACAATAAGCAAGTAGGCGCTCTCATGAGCGTTCTGTGCGCCGTAGCGGCGTTCTCGCTTCACAAATTGACCTCGCATTTCCGCAGCACCCGGAAAGCAGAGCAGAATATGCAGGTGGCGAACGACACCAACGAGTTCAACTATCTTCCCGCACAGGCGCAGGCGATGGGGGTCCCCGTGCCGCCCGTCCGACGAGTGACCCTGCCACTCCCCGATGGCCGTCATGTCAGCGCGCTGTTGTTCGGCGACGAGACGCCCCGCGTCACGCTGCTGCACGGTGCCGGTCTCAACGCCCACACGTGGGACACGACGGTGCTCGCACTGCAGCAGCCGGTGCTCGCGATCGACCTCGCCGGGCACGGCGACTCGTCGTGGCGCAGCGACGTGGACTACACCCCTCGCACGCTCGCGATCGACGTCGCAGCAGCACTCGACGCCTGGACCGATGGCACACAGCTGGTCGTCGGCCAGTCGCTCGGCGGCCTCACCGGCGCCGCCCTCGCTGCAGCCCGCCCCGACCTCGTCTCGGAGCTGATCGTCGTCGACATCACCCCTGGCATCGACACCTCTGCCGGACCGGCCGCCCTGCGGGAGTTCTACGCGGGCCCGACCGATTTCGAGACCCGCGACGAGCTCGTCGATCGCGCGATCTCCTTCGGGTTCGGAGGCGCCCGATCCGACACCGAGCGCGGCGTGTTCCTGAACACCCGTGTGCGTGACGACGGCCGTGTCGAGTGGAAGCACCACTTCGCGCACCTGGCCGCTCAGACGCTGGCCGCGCACGACCGTGGCGACGTCTCGGCGCCGTCCCCGCTCCACACCACCGGATGGCAGGATCTCGCGGAGACGACGGCCCCGGTGACCCTGGTCCGGGCAATCGACGGCTTCGTGAGCGAGGCGGATGCGCAGGAGTTCGGCGAGCGCCTGCCGCATGCACGCGTCACCGCCATCCAGGCCACCCACAATGTTCAGGAGACGGCGCCCGCCGAACTGGCGTCGCTGATCTCCTCGTCCCTTCCACCTCGCGGAATGTGACGTTCCGTTCCACATTCCGCCCTCACCGCCCGACACATCCCTAGGCTCGATCCAACGGCACACAGCAACTGCCGCACCGAGAGGAAACAACCCATGTTCCGACGTACGCGACGACTCGCGCTGATCTCCGCGATCGCGGCGAGCGCCATCGTCCTCACCGCCTGCGCAGGTGCCGCAGAGCCGGAGACCACCGAACCGGCCGGAGAGCCTGATCCCGACGCGACGCTCCAGGTGGGCCTCGTTCTGGAGCCCACGAACCTCGACATCCGTCACACCAGCGGCGCCGCGCTGGAGCAGATCCTGATCGACAACATCTACGAGGGTCTCATCAGCCGGACGCAGGAGAACGAGATCGTGCCGCGGCTCGCCTCCGACTACGAGGTCTCCGAAGACGGACTCACCTACACGTTCACCCTGAACGACGGCATCACCTTCCACAGCGGTACCGCGCTCACCTCCGCCGATGTCGTCGCCTCGTACGAGGCCGTGCGCACGGACCCCACGCTGCAGGGCAATGCCGAGTTCACCTCGGTGGCGTCGATCACAGCGCCGGACCCGACCACCGTGCAGATCGTGCTGACGGAGCCGAACCAGAACTTCCTGTTCTCGTTGACGGGTCCTGCCGGCCTCGTGTTCCAGACCGGAGACACGACCGATCTCAAGACCGCCGAGAACGGCACGGGGCCGTTCACCCTGACGCGATGGAACAAGGGCAGCGCCATCACCTTCGCCCGCAACGAGGCCTACTGGGGCGAGCCGGCAGGGGTCGCCGAGGTCGAGTTCCAGTACATCCCCGACTTCACGGCAGGGGTGAACACGGCTCTCGACGGCGGTGTACAGGTCCTCACGGCGGTGGATCCGAATCTCGCCCCGCAGCTCGAGGAGTCCGGTGACTTCTCGCTCACGACCGGCCGGACCACCGACAAGGCGACGCTCGCGTTCAACAACGCCAAGGCGCCCCTCGATGACGTCCGGGTGCGCGAAGCACTGCGTCTCGCGATCGACCACGAGGCTCTCGTCGAGGCCGTCGGCGCGGGCTCCACCCTCTATGGACCGATCCCCGAGCTGGATCCCGGTTACGAGGACCTCTCCGACGTCATCTCCTACGACCCCGAGAAGGCCAAGGAACTGCTCGCCGAAGCCGGGCAGGAAGATCTCGAGCTCACCCTGACGATCCCGAACTTCTACGGCACGACTGTTCCGAAGGTTCTCATCTCCGACTTCCAGAAGGTCGGAGTCACCCTCGACGTCGACTCGGTCGAGTTCCCGGCCTGGCTGGAGGACGTCTACACCAACCACGACTACGACCTGAGCTTCGTGCTGCACGTCGAGCCGCGCGACTTCGGCAACTTCGCGAACCCCGAGTACTACTTCGGGTACGACAACGCCGAGGTCCAGGGCCTGTACACCGAGGCATTGGCCGAGGTCGACCCGGACAAGTCCGCAGCCCTGCTCGCCGAGGCCGCTCGGATCGTCTCCGAGGACCACGCCGCGGACTGGCTGTACAACGGTGCGACGATCACTGCCGTGAGCCCGCTCGTCACGGGCTTCCCCGAGGACTCGATCAACTCGCGCATCAACCTGGCCGGCGTCACCGTGGCCACCGAGAAGTGATGACGCGCACTTCGTGATCCGCTACGCGCTCGTCCGAGGAGTCCTGCTCATCGCAGGGCTCCTCGTGTCGAGTGCAGTGATCTTCCTGACGTTGCGGGTCTTTCCCGGCGACGTCGCACAACTGATCGCGGGAACCCAGGCCTCCCCCGCCGAGGTCGAGGCGCTCCGCGAATCGCTGGGCCTCAACCGCCCCCTTCCGGCACAGTACGCCGAGTGGATCGGGGGCATCTTCCGCGGCGATCTCGGCACGTCGCTGCTCTCGGGCGCATCAGTCGGCGAGGAGCTGCTCGAGAAGGCGCAGGTGACGGTTCCGCTCGGGATGCTCGCCCTGCTGATCGCCGTTCTCATCGCAGTGCCCTTCGGCATCCTCGCCGCGCTGCGTCGCGGGGGCCACGGCGGCACGGCCCTCAGCGTCGGCGCACAGGCCCTCGCGGCCGTGCCGGTCGTGTGGGCGGGGATGATGCTCATCGTCGTCTTCTCGGTCTGGCTCGGCTGGCTTCCGCCGCAGGGCTTCCCTCGCACAGGATGGGCCACGCCCTGGAAGGCGATCGAGTCGCTCCTGCTGCCCGCACTGACGATCGGCATCGTCGAGGGGGCGATGCTCATGCGTTTCGTCCGCAGCGCCACCCTTCAGGCGGCTGGCCAGGACTTCGTCCGCACGGCGGCGGCCAAGGGGCTCACCCGCACCCGCGCCCTCATCTCGCACGGCATCCCCGCCGTGGGGCTCTCGATCATCACCGTGCTGGGACTCCAGATCGCCGGGATCATCGTCGGGTCGGTCGTCATCGAGCAGCTCTTCACGCTGCCGGGGATCGGACGGATGCTGGTGGCCGACGTCGGCACGCGCGACCTCATCAAGGTGCAGAGCGAACTCCTCGTCCTCACCGGATTCGTGCTCGTGGTCGGATTCGTCGTCGACCTCATCCATCGTGCGATCGATCCGCGGCAGAGGGAGGCGTGATGCCCGGTTGGCTTCCGAGGCTGGCGCGATCCGCCACCGGGCGATTCGGCCTGATCGTCGTCGCCGTCGTCGCGCTCACCGCCCTCGTCTCGCTGTTCTGGACACCGTTCGATCCACAGGAATCCGACCTGCGCGCTCGCTGGTCGGTCCCGAGCTGGCCGCATCTGCTCGGCACCGACGACACAGGGCGCGACATCCTCAGCCTCCTCATGGCGGGCTCTCGCACGACGTTGTTCGTCAGCATCGGCGCCGGCGTCATCGCGACCCTCGTCGGCATCGCCCTCGCCGCACTCGGAGCGCTCACCGCCCGTTGGCTGCGCGAGACGGTGGCCGTGCTCGTCGACATCCTGATCGCCTTCCCTGTGCTGCTGATCGCCATGATGATCTCCTCGGTCTGGGGCGGCTCGCTGTGGGTGGTGATCTGGTCGGTCGGCATCGGCTTCGGCGTCAACATCGCACGTGTCACGAGACCCGAGCTGCGCCGTGTGCAGCAGAGCGACTTCGTCCTCGCCGCGCGGGCGTCAGGCCTCACGACCGGACAGAGCCTCGCTCGCCATCTTCTTCCGAACGTCGCCCCGGTGTTCATCGTGCAGCTCTCGTGGTCGATGGCGGTCGCGGTGCTCGCCGAGGCCGGACTGTCGTACCTCGGCTTCGGCGCCTCGGTCACCGAGCCGAGTTGGGGGCTGCTCCTCGCCGACCTCCAGCGCTACATCGGGGTGCATCCGCTCTCGGTCATCTGGCCCGGTCTCGCGATCACGATCACCGTGCTCGCTCTCAACCTCCTCGGCGACGGCCTGCGCGAGGCCACCGACCCCACGCTGCGCCACCGCGCTGCGGAGACCCACACACCGGCGGTGATCGCATGAGCCTCGAGGTGACAGACCTCGTCGTCCGCATCGACGGGCGTCCCGTCGTCGACGGAATCTCGTTCGAGGTGCCGGACGGATCCCGCCTCGGACTGATCGGCGAATCCGGCTCCGGCAAATCACTGACCGCTCTCGCGGTGCTCGGCCTGCTCCCCGATGGCGCGGTCGCGAGCGGCAGCATCCGCTGGGACGGCACCGAGCTGATCGGACTGCCCGATCGCGAACTCGCGAGACTGCGCGGCGACGAGATCGGGATCGTGTTCCAGGAGCCCCGCACCGCACTGAACCCGATCCGCACGATCGGCAGACAGATCGCCGAGTCGATCCGCATCCACGAGGGCATCGGTCGGCGGGAAGCCCGCGAGCGGGCGATCGAGGAGGCAGCGCGCGTGCGACTGCCCGACCCCGCAGCGATCGTCGATCGCTATCCGCATCAGCTGTCCGGCGGTCAACGACAGCGAGTGGCGATCGCGATAGCGCTCGCGTGCCGGCCCCGCCTGCTCATCGCCGACGAGCCGACGACCGCTCTCGACGTCACGATCCAGGCGGAGATCCTCTCGCTGCTGTTGAATCTCGTCGAGGAGCAGGGCATGTCGCTCATGTTCATCACGCACGATCTCGCGGTGCTCGCCCAGGTGGCGACCCAGGGCGTCGTCCTCGAACACGGACTCGTGGTCGAGGCCGCCCCCGTGAGCACACTCCTCACCGCTCCGGCATCCCCGATCACGCAGGGGCTTCTCCGCGATGCCACCGCCACCCTCTGGCGACCGGAAGGGGGCGTGCGATGAGTCTGATCGAGGCCCGGGCGCTGCGACGCGACTTCGTGGTCCCGAAGCGGTCGACGTTCGAACGCACCCGGCGACAGACCGCACTGGCACCGACCGATCTCGACATCCTCGAGGGGTCATCCGTGGGCATCATCGGCGAGTCCGGATCGGGCAAGTCCACTCTCGTCCGGCTGCTTCTCGGCCTCGACAGCCCGACATCCGGCACCGTCACGGTCGATGGCAGGACGGTGGACGCCTCAGCCTCCGCGCGATCGCTGCACTGGCTGCGCCGTCAGACCGGGCTCGTGTTCCAGGACCCCTACGCATCGCTGGACCCGAGGATGACCGCCGCGCAGATCGTCCGTGAGCCCCTGTGGGCGCTCGGGATCGACGGAGATCATCGCGCCAGGGTGCGTGAGGTCCTCGAGCAGGTCGGCCTGGAGCCCGATATGGGCGACCGGTATCCGCATGAGTTCTCGGGCGGACAGCGGCAGAGGATCGCCCTGGCGAGGGCCATCGTGCACCGTCCGCGCATACTCGTCGGCGATGAGCCCCTGTCAGCACTCGATGTGACCGTTCGCGCTCAGATCCTCGAGCTGCTGATCGAGCTGCGGCGCACCGCCGACCTCACGCTGGTCCTGGTGTCGCACGACATCGGGGTGGTGCAGAACCTCTGCGACGCCGTGGTCGTGATGAAGGACGGCAGTATCGTCGAGCGAGGTGCCACCGCAGACGTGCTGCTGCGTCCGACGCAGGACTATACGAAGACGCTTCTGGCAGCGATCCCGGTGATCCCCGCTCCCCCGGTGTGAGTGCGGCTGTCAGCGCCCGGAGCTCGTGCTGAAGAACTTCCGCCGACGACTCGGGCGCAGGGCTCGTCGCATGTAGACGGTGCCGAGGTCGCGGCCGAACTTGTGTCCGACGCGACCCATGCGCCCTGCTTCGACGAATCCGAGCTTGGCGTGCAGGCGGATCGACGCATCCGCCTTGGTGTCGCTGATCACGGCCACCATCTCGCGGATACCGAGGTGCTCGCATGCGTCGATGAGCGCCTGCAGCAGGGCGGCCCCGAGGCCCTTGCCTCCGGCCCCTGGTCCGAGGTAGATCGAATCCTCGACGGTATACCGATACGCGTTCTTCCCGGCCCACGGCTGCGCCAGCGCATACCCGATCACGACACCGGCCGGCGAGACCGCCACCAGGAAGGGCAGGCCGAGCTTGCTCAGCAGTGCGAACTTCTCCCGCCAGTAGGGGATGCTGCTGCGCCGCTCATCGAGGGTCACGACCGAGTTGCTGACGAAATGGTTGTAGATCTCGCGCACGTACGGCAGATCGCCCGACCGCGCAGGGCGGATCGAATAGGAGAACACCTCGGGTTCGGGCTGCGGGCGCAGATGGCGCGGCAGCACACGTCGGCGATCACCGGGCTCGAACTGCATGCGATCAGCTTAGAGGGGGCTCGCCGCCGATGCGCCAGTCGATCGGGCTCGCGCCGAGTCCTTCGAGCATCGTGTTCGCCCGCGAGAACGGTCGGGAGCCGAAGAATCCCCGACTGGCGGAGAGCGGTGACGGATGCGCCGACACGATCACCGGGGTGTCGCCGAGAAGCGGCTGCAGGTTCGCGGCGTCTTTTCCCCAGAGGATCGCGACGAGCGGTCGGTCGCGATCGACGAGGGCGCGGATCGCGAGCTCGGTCACCTGCTCCCACCCCCATCGGCGATGGGAGCCGGCCTCCCCTGGGCGCACGGTCAGCACCCTGTTCAGCAGCAGCACGCCCTGGTCGCTCCACGCGGTCAGATCTCCATGGGGCGCCGACTCGATGCCGAGGTCGCTCTCGAGCTCCTTGTAGATGTTCCCGAGGCTGCGCGGCAGCGGACGCACGTGGCTGTCGACGGCGAACGACAGGCCGATCGGATGCCCGGGAGTCGGATAGGGGTCCTGACCGGTGATGAGCACCTTGACGTCGGACATCGGGCGCTCGAACGCCCGGAGCACATGATCGCCCGCGGGGAGATAGCCCCGCCCTGCGGCCTGCTCGTCGCGCAGTCGCTCGCCGAGGGCGGTGATCGTCTGCTGAGCCGGAGCGAGCGCGTCAGCCCACTCGGGATCGATGAGGCCGTCGTCGGCGAGCTGGGCCAGAGTTCGCGCAGCCATCGTTCAGTCGATGGGTCGCACGCGCAGCGGGCCGCGAGCGAGCAGGTGGTTCGCCGACTGCGCGACGGGTCGCATCGTGATGAGGTCGAGGTTCACATGGCCGGGGGCATCCAGCGCGTAGGCGATCACGTCGGCGACGTCCTCGGCCTGCAGCGGCGCCTCGACCCCCGAATACACAGCCTCTGCAGCGACCGAGTCGCCGCCCAGCCGGTTGAGGGTGAACTCCTCGGTGTGCACCATGCCCGGAGCGATCTCGGCGACACGGATCGGCTCACCGTTCAGCTCGAGGCGGAGAGCGTGCACCAGCATCGCCTGTGCGGCCTTGGCTGCGTTGTAGCCACCTCCGCCGGGGTATGCCACCTGTGCGGCCGTCGACGTCACGAACACCGTGTCGGCGTGCCCGTCCGCCGCCGCGGCCCGCCGCAGCAGAGGCAGGAGACCTGCGACCAGACGCTGGCTCGAGAGCACGTTCGCGTCGTACATCCACTGCCAGTCGTCGATCGACGCGTTCTCGACCCGGTCCGTCCCTCGCGCGCCGCCGGCGACCTGGACGAGAGCATGCACGGGTCCAGAGGCCTCGAGCTCCGTCACCAGCGCTGCCACGGCATCCGGATCCGTCAGATCGCACGCGATCGTCGAGGCACCCGTCTCGGCTGAGAGCGCCGCCAGCCGGGACGCACGTCGTGCGACTCCGACGACTCCCCAGCCTCGCGCGCGCAACGCTCGTACCGTGGCCTCTCCGATACCCGAACTCGCACCCGTCACGACCGCACGCCTGTTCACCATTCCTCCACCGTACGATGTTCCGGCGACTATCTCGCCTCGTGCACGGCCACGTCGCGCTTTCGGGTCGACGATGCGTTCGTCTCCCGCGACCTCGCCTCGCTGGTGAGCACCACCGCGACACCGATTCCGCACAGTGCGAACCCTGCCACGGTGACGACGGTCATCGGCTCTCCCAGCAGGATGCTGCCGGCGAGCGACGTCGCGGGCGCGATCAGGAAGAGCAGAGCCTGCAACGCGGTGATGCCCACCCGTTGCAGCAGCCACCAGTACAGGCCGTAGGCGGCGAGTGTCGGGAACACCGCGGTGAGCACGACCGCGAGCCAGAAGGAGGCCGACGCCGGCGGGATCAGAGTTCCGGTCACCACCGCGATGAGGAGGAGCAGCGCCGCGGTGACCGTCACGTGGACGGTCAGGGTGAGGAGCACGCCGCTCTTCACCGCAGATCTCCGCTGCAGCAGGGTGCCGATGATGAGACACACCATCGCGACGGCCGGGAGCAGATACGCCAGTGGAGGCGCCTCGGAGGAACCGAACTGCGAACGCACCACCAGCAGCACGCCGATCGCTCCGATGACCAGCCCCACCCATTGCGCACCTCTCACCCGCAGACCGAGCACCGGGCCGACGAGCACGGCCACGACGAGCGGCTGCACCGCGTCGATGAGGGCCACGGTCCCGGTCGCAATGCCCACCGCGACGGCGCCATAGACCGCGAGACAGTATCCGAACTGCGCGAAGAGTCCGATCGTGGCCTGGGTGCGCAGATCGCGGGCGCTCAGCCCCTTCGCTCCACCGGAGAGAAGGAGGACGGCGAGGAGGAGGACTGCCAGGGGCACGAAACGCCATACGAGGAGCGTCAACGGCGACACCTCCACCGTGGCGTAGGCGGGAATGATGAATCCCGCGCTCCAGGTCACGATGAAGGCGACGGACGCGGCGACCGTCACGAGGGCATGAAGTAGACCGATCTGTTTACTCATGCGATCGACTATACAGACTGGTATAGTCGATCGCATGACGACGCCCGTTCCCGAGCTCGCCCCGCTCACCCCCGGAGGGCAGCGTGTTCTCGACGCCGCGTCCCGGCTCTTCTACGAACGCGGCATCCATGCCGTCGGAGTAGACACGATCGCCGAAGCGGCCGGCGTCACGAAGAAGACGCTCTACGACCGCTTCGGATCGAAGGAGGCGCTCGTCGTCTCCTACCTCCAGCACCGCGACGCCCGGTGGAGAGAGCATGTGGCCGCACATCTCGCCCGTGTGCCCCTGCCCGGCCCTGAGCGCGTGCTCGCCATCTTCGACGCCGCCATCACCTGGTCCGACGAGAACAGCCCGAAGGGATGCAGCGCCATCAACGCCCGCGCCGAGATCGGCGACGGAAACGACGACCACCCGGTGTTCCCCGAGGTGTCGCGTCAGAAGATCTGGCTGCTCGACGTGTTCGAGGAGCTCTGTGCCGAGGCGCTGATCCCCGATCCCCGGGCGATGGCACAGGCGATGATGCTGCTGTACGAGGGGGCGATCGTGACGGTCGGGATGACGACGTTCGCCGAGCCGTTCATGATCGCTCGCACGTGGGCTGCGAGATTGCTGGGTCAGGCCTGAACCACCCGCCCGTCAGCCCACGAATTCGGCCCGAGTTCATTACGTCACATTTCCCACCCGCTGTTGACAGCCGGCGATATTCCGTACTGTCGCATCATCGACATCAGTCGAACCGACCTTCCAACAGTTCCAGGGGGAACACATGTCCGCACCCGAGACCTGGCGTTTCGAGACGAAGCAGATCCACTCCGGAGCTGCTCCCGACCCGGTGACCAAGGCCCGCGCCACGCCGATCTACCAGACCACGTCGTACGTGTTCGACAGTGCCGACCACGCGGCGAACCTCTTCGCCCTGGCCGAGTTCGGCAACATCTACACCCGCATCCAGAACCCGACCCAGGACGTCCTGGAGCAGCGTCTCGCGGCACTCGAGGGGGGCACCGGCGCCCTCGTCCTCGCCAGCGGCCAGGCTGCATCGACGTTCGCGGTGCTCAACATCGCGGAGGCGGGCGACCACATCGTGTCGTCGAGCTCGATCTACGGCGGCACCTACAACCTGTTCAAGTACACGCTCGCGAAGCTCGGCATCGAGGTCACGTTCGTCGAGAATCAGGACGACCCCGAAGAGTGGCGACGCGCCCTGCGCCCGAACACCAAGCTGTTCTTCGCGGAGACCATCGGAAACCCGCAGATCAACATCCTCGACATCCGCACCGTCGCAGACGTGGCGCACGAGGGCGGCGTGCCGCTGATCGTGGACAACACGATCGCCACGCCGTATCTGATCCGCCCGTTCGAGCACGGCGCCGACATCGTCGTGCACTCCGTCACCAAGTTCCTCGGCGGGCACGGCACCACCATCGGCGGCGCGATCATCGACGGCGGCACCTTCGAGTGGTCGAAGAACGTCGAGAAGTTCCCCGGGCTCACCGAGCCCGATCCCTCGTACCACGGTGCCAGCTACACCGCTGCCGTCGGCGACCCGCTCGCCTACATCATCAAGGCGCGGGTGCAGCTGCTGCGCGACCTCGGCTCGGCCATCGCACCGCAGAGCGCCTGGAACCTCATCCAGGGCATCGAGACGCTCTCGCTGCGCATCGAGCGCCATGTGCAGAACGCCCAGGAGATCGCCGAGTGGCTCGACGGCCGCGACGACGTCGCGTCGGTCAACTACTCGGGCCTGCCCTCCTCCCCCTGGTATGCCAAGGCGAACCAGTACGCCCCCAAGGGCGTGGGCGCGGTGCTGTCGTTCGAGCTCAAGGGCGGCGTCGAGGCCGGTCGCGAGTTCGTGAACAGCCTGTCGCTCTTCAGCCACCTCGCCAACATCGGCGACGTGCGCTCGCTCGTGATCCACCCCGCGTCGACCACGCACGCGCAGCTCACGCCCGAGCAGCAGCTCACGGCCGGCGTCACCCCCGGTCTCGTGCGCCTGTCGGTCGGCATCGAGAACATCGACGACCTCAAGGCCGACCTCGACGAGGCGCTCGGCGCGGCTCGCCGCGTGTCGGAGGCCGCACGCGCCTGACGCTCAGTCGGACACACCAGGTGCCCCGGGCTTCGGCTCGGGGCACCTGCTGCGTTCCGGGGCGCGTACGGCCGGTGCACAGACAGCTCGGTCGACAATGAGAGGCCTGCCAGAGGAGCTCACGATCACCGCCACGCTGAATTCGCCGACACGCCGACGCTCGAGTGCGCGCGCGGGGCGCATCATCGCGGTCGCTGGGCTCGTGGTGCTGGCCATGGTCGTGGGCGTCTGGATCCCCGGCGTCGTAGGCACGGCCGCCGCCGCGCTCCTCCCCTGGTGGGGCCTCGCACTCGGAGTCCTGTCGGTGATCGCGCTCGTCCGCGCGCGCCGCGTCGTCCTGGTGCTGCTCGTGCCCATCCTCGTCTGGGTGCTGGCGATCGCGCCCTCAGCCCCCGGATTCGCATCAGGTGCCGCCGACCAGACGTCCACGGTCGAGATCGTCAGCCAGAACGTGCGCGCGCACTCCGGCGGCGCGGCGGAGTCCGCGGCCGACCTCGCCGCCTCCGGCGCCGACATCATCGCGCTGACGGAGCTCGACGCCGACAGCCTCGCCGCCGCCCGAGACACGCTCGCCGCCGACTACCCGCACTCCTATGCGATCGGCACAGTCGCCGTCTGGAGCCGCCTTCCGATCGCCGATGCGCAGGCGCTGTCGCTCGGCCTCGACTGGAAGCGCGCATTGCGTGTGGTGGTGAACGCGCCGGATGCCGACGTCGCCGTCTACGTCATGCACGCCGCCTCCGTGCGGCCGGGAGTGCAGGACGACCGAGACGCGATGCTGTCCGGTATCGCCGACGCGGTCGCCGCCGACACCGCCGAATCCGTCGTCGTCGGCGACTTCAATGCCGCCTCCGCCGACCCGGCGCTGGGGGCCGTCCGGTCGCAGCTCGACTGGGTTCGACCGACCGACGGCACCCTCGGGTTCACCTGGCCTGCGTCTCTGCCGCTCGCCAGAATCGATCACGTCTTCGTGCGAGGGGCGACCGTGCTCGAATCGACCACGGTGCGAGCCGGCAGCAGCGACCACCTGGCGACCCTGACGACTCTCGATTTCTGAGACCACGCGTCGGCACATCGGACTGCGGCACACCCCGGTACGTAACGTGCGGCCGACGGGTCGCGTGCCAGGCGAGAATGGGAGCATGGACTGGCAGACGACCTCTGAAGACACGGTGCCCTCGGCGCCCGTGACGGAGGCCGACGTGCGTCTGCTTCGCGCACGACCGCCCGCGACCGGCGCCTGGCGAGATGGCGACCCGGCGGGCGGACGCAGTTTCGCCTCGTTCGGGCCCTTCCCGACCGAGAGCGGCGCCGAGCTCCCCGGCATCCGTCTCGCATTCGAGACGTGGGGCGAGTTGAACGAGGCCCGCGACAACGCGATCCTGGTGCTCCACGCGCTCACCGGAGACAGTCATGTGCGCGGCGGCGCCGGGGCGGGACACCCGACCGCGGGCTGGTGGGAGGACGTCACCGGGCCTGGAGCACCGCTCGACACCGACCGCTGGTTCGTCATCGCCCCGAACATGCTCGGCGGATGCCAGGGCTCAACCGGTCCTGCCAGCATCGCGCCCTCCGGATACGAGTGGGCATCCCGCTTCCCCTACCTGACCATCCGCGACCAGGTCGCGGCGCAGGTCCGCCTGGCCGATTCCCTCGGGATCGACACCTGGGCCGCCGTGATCGGCGGATCCATGGGCGGAATGCATGCCCTCGAATGGGCCGTCTCGCACCCTGACCGCGTCGCCCGCCTCGCCGTGCTCTCGTCGCCGCCCGTCACGACCGCCGATCAGATCGCCCTGAACACGGTGCAGCTCGAGACGATCCGCATGGACCCGCGGTTCCAGGGTGGCGAGTATTATGACCTGGCAGACGGCGAGGGCCCGCATCGCGGCCTGGCCCTGGCCCGGCGCATGGCTCTGCTGAACTACCGCAGCCCGATCGAGCTCAACCAGCGTTTCCAGCGTTCCTGGCAGTCCGGGGTCTCACCTCTCGGTCACGGTGGTCGCTTCGCCGTCGAGTCGTACCTCGACTTCCACGGCAACAAGTTCACCCGCCGTTTCGACGCGAACAGCTACATCACCCTCGTCGAGGCCATGAACTCGCACGACGTCGGTCGTGACCGCGGTGGCGTCGAAGAGGCGCTGCGCGCCGTGACCGCCACGACACTCGTGCTGGGGATCGACAGCGACCGCCTCTTCCCCGTCGACGGCCAGCACCGCATCGCCCGGAGCATCCCGAACACCCTCGACGGCACAGAGGCGGTGGTGCTGACCAGCGATTTCGGGCACGACGGCTTCCTCATCGAGACCCAGGCAGTCGGCAGCAATCTGCGCCGGCTGCTCGCGAGCTAGCTCTCGTCGATCACCCAGGGCAGGGAGCCGGTCCGCAGTCGCAGTCCGTCCCACTCGAAGTGGGTGCCGTGCGTCGATTCGACCACGCGGGTCGAGAAGTGTCGGGCCACCCCTGCCGAGGCGAGCGCGGCATCGGCCGATGCGAAACGGCTGAGCTGGTGCAGCGTGACCCATGTCGGTGGGAACAGCGTCAGTTCCCCTGTCGCGTGTCTCGACAGAGCCTCCGCGGGGCTCAGCCACACCACATCGACGACCTCGTCGACCGAGACTCGCGGTTCGTCGTCCGGAGCAGAGGCGAGGAAGAACCAGGTCCGGATGCGGGTGGGCGCCTCGACCGGCGGCTGCCAGCGCGACAGCGGCACCGGATCGCTGATGACCAGGCCGACCTCCTCGGCCGTCTCGCGAACCGCCGCCCGGCGCGCATCGTCGCTCTCGTCCGCCCCCTCTCGACGGTCGGACGGCTCCACCTTCCCGCCAGGGAACACCCAGGCCCCGGGGAACGAGCCACGATCAGGCCGACGCATCAGCAGCACGGCGAAGCCTTCGGGCGTCGGGCGCAGCAGCACGGCTGTTCCGGCGACGGGCAGATCGTCGAGGTCGGTCACACCCTCACTCTATGAGGCGGAATACCGCTCACGCCGCAGTGAGCACCGGTCTGCGGGCCTCTGAGCGATAGGACAGCAGGGCGATAACGAGGCCCGCGACCGCGAGCGCAGCCCCGGTCCACGACGGCGCGACGAAGCCCCATCCTGCGGCGATCACCATGCCACCGAGGAACGCCCCGAGGCTGTTGCCGATGTTGAGCGCAGAGTGGTTCATCGCTGCGGCGATCGACTGGTTGTCGCCGGCGACATCCATCAGCCTGGTCTGGATCGTCGGGCTGAGCACCGAAGACACGAAGCCGACCACGAACACGAGCAGAGCGAGTGTGACGATCCAGAATGCGAGCGTGGCGAGAAGGGCGAACACCACGGCCATCGCCGCGAGTCCGAAGAGCAGCGTGCGTCGCAGGTCGATGTCTGCGAGATGACCGCCGACGAGGTTGCCCGCTGTCATCCCGAGCCCCATCAGCACCAGCACGATCGGCACTGCCCACTCGGGAGAGCCCGCCACCTCGGTCACGAGGGGTGCGATGTAGCTGTACACGGCGAAGAACCCGCCGAAGCCGATGGCACCGACGCCGAGCGTGAACCAGACCTGAGGGATGCGGAAGACGCCGAGCTCTTCGCGCATCGTCCGCCCTGGAGATCCGGGGTGCTTCGGAACGAAGAAGGCGATGCACACGGTCGCGAGGGCGAAGACGAGAGTGACGACCGCGAACGCCACCCGCCATCCCCAGAGCTGGCCGAGGAAGGTGCCCAGGGGCACTCCCACGACGTTCGCCACGGTCAACCCGGTGAGGATGAAGGCAACGCCCTTGGCTCGGTTGCCCGGCCCCATGACGTCCGCCGCGACCAGAGCACCGATGCCGAAGTAGGCGCCGTGCGGCAGACCGGCGAGGAACCGCGAGGCGCCCACCAGCTCGAAGGTCGGCAGGAACACCGTCAGCGCATTGAACACGGTCAGCGCCAGCGCCAGGCCGATCATCACGCGGTGCCGAGGGTAGCGGGCGACGAAGCCGGCGATCGTCGGGGCGCCGACGACCACGCCGAGCGCATAGAGCGAGATCAGCCACCCTGCCTGACTCAGCGCATCCTCAGGGCTGCTCGCCCACAGAGCGGGCAGCAGTTCGTCGGCGATGTTGGGCAGCAGGCCCATCACGACGAACTCGGTCATGCCGATGCCGAAACTGCCGATGGCGAGGGAGAGGAGCGCCCACTTCGCCGCACCCCTCGATTCAGTCGAGGGATTCACTCGTCGATTCTACGGGGTGTCCGCGTCTTCGATCGCCGCTTCGAGCCGTTCGACCTTCGCGTCGAGCTCACCCGTGTATCCGGGTCGGATGTCGGCCTTGAGCACGAGAGAGACCCGCGAGCCGAAGGGCATCACGGCTTCTGTGGCGCGCTTGACGACATCCATGACCGAGTCCCAGTCCGGACCCTCGATCTCGGTGAACATGCTGGTCGTGCGGTGCGGCAGACCCGACTCCCGCACGACGCGGACTGCGGCGGCGACCGCATCGTGGACCGACGCGTCGGAGCGCTCGGTTCCGTCGGAGGGGACGCCGCTCGGTGCGACGGAGAAGGCGATCAGCATGGGTTCACTCCCGGGTGGTTGGCAGATGGTGGGCGGGCACTCGGACGAGGGCACGGATGCCGACGGCGAGGAGCACGACGAGCACGACGTTGCGCAGAGTCAGGACGGCGACGGGCAGCGCCTCTGCACGCAGCAGCGCGTCGTAGCTCAGCGGATAGATCAGGCACGTCAGGGCGCACAGCGCGAGCACGAGCAGCGCGGGGCCCGCGGCTCGCGTGCGGTCGAAGACGATCCAGAGGATGACCGGAGCGAGCAGCCACGTCTGGAACTGGGGCGAGCCCACTTTGTTCACGACGATCAGGGTCGTGACGAGACTCAGCGCGAGCGGAGGGAACAGCCGGGCGAACGACGCACCGCGTGACGCTTTGAGCCCGCCGATCGCGGTGATCACGACGACGACGACCACCATCAGCGGAGTGAGCACCGCGCTGACGGCGTCCGCCCCCTGCGCGCTGATCTGGAACGTCAGGATGTCGAAGCTGTACTCGATGCGGGCGGCCCCGGCGATCGCGAGCCACAGGAACGGGGTCGCAGCCACGGCCTCGATCTGCAGACCGCGTCCGGTCTGTTCCGTCAGGAACCCGAAGATCTCGGCATCGGCCCCGAAGACGAGCAGTGCGACGAGGACGCCTGCCGACACGGCTGCGGCGGTGAGCAGCATACGCATCCGACTCTTGGCCGCCACCACGGCTGCGAGCAGCAGCGCTCCCGGCCAGATCTTGATCCAGGCGCCGATCGTGAGCAGCACGGCGGCGGCGGCCGGACGGCGAACCGACCAGAGTGCGCCGATCACCGCGAGCGGCACCGTGATCGCGTCGATCCGGTACATCCCGATAGGTCCCAGCAGGAGCAGGGCGACCACCCAGAACCATGCGGCGATCCGCCGTGGCTGCGACGGCGATCGTCCGACGAGCACCGCGAAGGCGATCGCATCGAGCACCGCGACGAGCACGGCCCACGCGATCAGGTATGCCGCTGAGGCGCCCAGCGCGGCGATGAGCGGTGTCGACAGGATCTTGGCGACCAGCATGGGGACGAGCGCGAGCTGCGGGTAGACCCAGGTCTCGGTGATGCCGACGATCTCCCCTCCCGACAGCGCAGCAGACGACCAGGGCTCGTAGACCAGCACGACGTCACCCATCGGCTGACTGGGGAACAGCCAGCCGGCGGCCGCCGTGACGAGATGCACGACGGCGAAGGCGCTCCAGAGCACGACGAGACGGATCGTCGAGGTGCGGCTCACGCGCTGATGTCCGCGATCGCGCGAGGCAGAGCCTCTGCGACGTCGAGGGCGACGATCGGATGACCCTGCGCACCGCCCGCCGTGCCGATGCCGGCGGCGATGCGGCCGGCATGGCCGTGCAACCAGGCTGCGGCCGCCGCGACCTCGGCCGTCGCTGCCTCGGCATTTCCGGCGAGCAGTGCTCCGAGCACACCGCCGAGGACGTCGCCGGTGCCCGCCGTCGCGAGCCACCCGGTTCCCGCCTCCACTCGGATCACGCCTCCGTCTGCATCGGCGATCAGCGTCTGAGCGCCCTTCAGCAGGACTGTCGCACCGAGGTCGGCCGCGACCCGGGCGACAGCGCTGACCCGGTCGTCCGCGGCAGCGGATCCCAGCTGATCCTGCAGGCGCTCGAACTCCCGTCGATGCGGCGTCAGCACGAGAGGCGCTTGACTTCCCGGCGCCAGATCCAGCGCGCCCGCGTCGACGACCACCGGCACGGATCCGGCGAGCAGGTCGCGCAGTTCGCGCTCCGCCGCGCGGCTGCGGCTCGCGGCATCCGTCCCGGAGCCGATCACCCACGCCCCGACGCGTGCGCCGGCGGCGTACGGGCTGACCACCGTCTCAGGGCGCCGAGCGATCACCGCATCCGCTGCCCGACCGTCTCCGACATATCGGACGAATCCCGCTCCCGCACGCCACGCCGCTTCCACGCTGAGAACGGCGGCACCGGGGTAGGCGGACGAGCCGGTGCGCAGGCCGACGACCCCACGGGAGTACTTGTCATCATCCACTCCGGGCACGCGCAGGAAGCGTGCGGTGTCCTCACGGGACCAGTCGCGTGCGTCGGGCATGACTCCACGTTAGTGCGGCGGCCCGCATGCCCCCACCCGACGAGTAGCGTCGAGGAGTGAGCATTCTCTTCTCTCCACTGAGCATCCGTTCCGTCACCTTCCGCAATCGGCTCTGGGTCTCCCCCATGTGCATGTACAGCGCGGTCGACGGCGTCGTCCAGGAATGGCACCACACCCACCTCGCCCAGTTCGCGTCCGGCGGCGCCGGTCTGATCGTGGCCGAGGCGACGGCCGTCGTGCCCGAAGGACGCATCTCGCCGCGGGACGCGGGCCTGTGGAACGACGAGCAGCGCGACGCGTGGGTGCCGGTCGTCGAGGCGATCCATGCGCGCGGCGCCGCAGCCGGCATCCAGCTCGCGCATGCCGGTCGCAAGGCGTCGACCTGGTGGCCCTGGGCGGACGAGCGCGGGTCGGTCCCGGAGGCGGAGGGCGGATGGACGACCTCCGCACCCTCTGATGTGCCGTTCGAGGGCTTCGCGGAGCCTGCAGCGCTCGATCACGACGGCATCGACGCCGTCGTCGAGGGGTTCGCGACGGCGACCCGCCGTGCCCTCGACGCGGGCTTCGACGTGCTCGAGGTCCACGGTGCGCACGGATACCTGCTGCACCAGTTCCTCTCCCCGCTCTCGAATCTGCGAGACGACGAGTACGGCGGGTCGCTCGAGAACCGAGCTCGGCTGCTCCTCCGAGTGGTGGACGTGATCCGTGAGGTCGCCGGAGACGGAGTACCCGTGTTCGTGCGCATCTCGGCCACCGATCACGCCGAGGGCGGTTTCACGCCCGACGAGGCGGCGACGGTGAGCGCCTGGGCGACCGAGCACGGCGCCGACCTCATCGACGTCTCCAGCGGCGGACTGGTCGCACACCAGCAGATCAGCGTGTTCCCCGGATACCAGGTGCCGCTCGCCGAGACCGTGCGCCAGGGCGGACGCATCCCCGTGACCGCGGTCGGACTGATCACCGCCGCCGAACAGGCCGAGCAGGTACTCGCCGAGGGCGCGGCGGATGCGATCTTCGCCGGCCGCGAGTGGTTGCGCGACCCGCACTTCGCCCTCCGCGCGGCTCATGAGCTCGGCGCCGACATCGCCTGGCCGCCGCAGTACGAGCGGGCGCGCTGGCGCTGATCACCGCCCGATGGAATGGAGAAAGCCCCCGGTCCGCTGGGACCGGGGGCTTCTCGATGAGTCCGGCTCAGTGGCCGCGGATGCGACGGGTCGCGTCCTGCACCTCGCCGACGAGCTCCTCGAGGATGTCCTCCAGGAAGAGCACGGCGGTCGTGCGGCCCTGGGAGTCTCGGACCTTCGCCAGGTGACGCCCTGCTCGTCGCATCACGGCGAGAGCGTCCTCCAGATCGGTGTCCTCCTGCACCGGAACCATATGGTTGATGCGCTTCGAGGGCAGCGGCTCGACCAGCTTCTCTGCAGCGCCCGGTCCGTCCGATGCCCGCAGGATGTCCTTGAGATGGACGTATCCGACCGGCACTCCCTCGTCGTCGACGATCACATAACGCGAGAAGCCGTAGCGGGCGACGGCCTTCTCGACATCATCGGGGGTCGTCGACTGCGGAAGCGTGACGAGATCGCTGAGCGGCACGGCGACGTCTCGAGCCTTCTTGTCGGTGAATTCCACCGCGGCCGCCACGGTGCCCGCCGTGTCGGTCAGTACGCCCTCTCGACGCGACTGATCGACGATCGTCGCGACCTCGTCGAGCGTGAACGTCGACGCCGCCTCGTTCTTCGGCTCGACCCGGAACAGCCGCAGCACGCCGTTGGCGGCCGCGTTCAGCAGCCAGATCACCGGCATGAAGATCTTCGACACCAGTACCAGGGGCGGCGCGAGAATGAGCACCGCACGCTCCGGCACCGAGAACGCGAGGTTCTTCGGAACCATCTCGCCGAAGACCACATGCAGGAACGACACGATCAGCAGAGCGATCGCGAACGACACAGCATCGACGACTCCGTCCGACCAGCCGAACGCGTGCAGCGGCACGGCGAGCAGATGATGGATCGCGGGTTCGGAGACGTTCAGGATCAGCAGCGAGCAGATGGTGATGCCCAGCTGCGAGGTCGCCAGCATGAGCGTCGCGTGCTCCATCGCGAAGAGCGCGGTCTTGGCGGCGCGCGATCCGCGGTCCGCCTTCGGCTCGATCTGCGACCGGCGCGCGGAGATCACTGCGAACTCGGCGCCCACGAAGAAGGCGTTCGCCACGAGCAGCACGACCAGCCAGGCAAGTCCTCCCCAGTCGTTCATCGTCCGACCACCTCTCCCGGCATCTCCGGACTCGGCACATATCGGATGCGGTCGACGCGGCGACCATCCATGCGCACGACCTGGAGCTTGCCGGTGTCGAGGTCGACCTCGTCGCCGACGGACGGCACACGTTCGAGGATGCTCATGACGTAACCGGCCACGGTGTCGTACACATCGCCCTCCGGAACCTCCACGCCTGCTCTGCGTCGGAGCTCATCCGGCCGCAGCTCTCCGGGGAAGGTGATGCCGTCTCTGCCGCGGACGACTCCGGCACGCGTGCGGTCGTGCTCGTCGGAGACCTCGCCCACGAGTTCCTCCACGAGATCCTCCAGGGTGACGAGCCCCGCCGTCCCGCCGTATTCGTCGACCACGACGGCCAGCTGGTAGCCGCGGGCCCTGAGCTCGGAGATGAGCGCGTCGACGTGCACGGTCTCCGGGACGCGGAGCGGATCGGTCGAGAGCGCGCCCACCGGCACTTCACCTCGTCGATCACGCGGGACGGAGATCGCGGCTTTCAGGTGCACGACGCCCGTGATGTCGTCGAGATCGTCGTCGTAGACGGGGAAGCGGCTGTGTCCGGTGCGGCGAGCGAGCTGGATGACGTCATCGGCCGAGTCGCCGACGGCGAGGGCGTGCATGCTCGGACGAGCCGTCATCACGTCGGCCGCCGTCAATCGGGAGAACGTCAGAGTGCGGTCGAGCAGACTCGCGGTGTCGGCTTCGAGCAGCCCGGCACTCGCCGAGCGACGCACGAGGGAGGAGAGCTCCTCGGCGCTCCGGGCCCCCGAAAGCTCCTCCTTCGGCTCGATCCCCATGCTCCGCAGCACGCCGTTCGCGCTGCCGTTCAGCACCACGACGGCCGGCTTGAAGACGGTCGTGAAGGCGACCTGGAACGGCATGACGAGCTTGGCGGTCGCGAGCGGCAGAGCCAGCGCGAAGTTCTTGGGAACCAGCTCGCCGAGGATCATCGACAGCACGGTGGCGACCAGCATCGCGACGATCGTCGCGATCGGACCGACGGCGGCTTCAGGGATGCTCCATGCCACCAGAGTCGGACCCAGGAGGTTCGAGAGCGCCGGCTCCATCGTGTAGCCGGTCAGCAGCGTCGTCAGCGTGATGCCCAGCTGTGCGGAGGACAGATGGGTCGACGTGTGCTTGAGTGCGCTGATGGTCAGCGACAGGCGGGATTCGCCGCGGGCCTGACGGGCCTCGAGATCGGCGCGGTCGAGGTTGACCAGGGCGAACTCGCTCGCGACGAACAGCCCGGTGCCCACAGTGAGCAGAAGCCCCACGCCCAAGAGGATGTAGTCCATCAGTCGTTCCTCCCGAGACGGGGAGGCAGGCAATGGGGCGATGTACTACAACTGGGAGGGTCGTCCATGGTGTCCACGATTCTACGGGATCGCGGCGGTTCGGAGCGCTGACGCTTACCAGCTGACCGGGAGCGCCTTTCCCTCTTCGTATCCGGCGGCGGACTGCAGCCCGACGAGCGCCCGTTCATGGAACTCCGGCACCGAGGATGCGCCGGCGTAGGTGAATGACGAACGCACACCCGACGTGATCATGTCGAGCAGGTCCTCCAGTCCCGGGCGCAACGGGTCGAGGTAGATCTTCGACGACGAGATCCCCTCTGCGAACAGTTCCTTGCGCGCACGCTCGTACGCATCGAGACGGCCGAACCGGGCCTGCACCGCCTTCGTGGAGGCCATGCCCCAGGATTCCTTGTAGATGCGGCCCTCGGCGTCGCTCTGCAGCTCGCCCGGTGCCTCGATCGTCCCCGCGAACCAGGAGCCGACCATCACGGACGCGGCACCGGCGGCGAGCGCGAGCGCCACATCGCGCGGGTACCGCACTCCCCCGTCCGCCCAGACATGCGCACCGAGCTCCTGGGCGGCCTGAGCCGTCTCGAGCACAGCGGAGAACTGCGGGCGGCCGACGGCGGTCATCATGCGCGTCGTGCACATGGCGCCCGGCCCCACGCCGACCTTGAGGATGGAGGCGCCGGCCTCGACGAGGTCCTTGACGCCGTCTGCGGTGACGATATTGCCCGCCACGATCGGGATGCCGAGGTCCAGAGCGGCGACGGCGCTCAGCGCGCGCAGCATCCCCTCCTGGTGTCCGTGCGCCGTGTCGACCACGAGCACATCGACGCCGGCACCGGCGAGCGCCTTCGCCTTGGCTGCGACGTCTCCGTTGATGCCCACCGCAGCAGCGACGGCGAGGCGGCCGTCGCCGTCCAGCGCCGGCCGGTACAGCGTCGACCGCAGGGCGCTGCGCGCGCTGAGAGTCCCGACGAGGTGCCCGTGGTGCGTGATCGTCACCGTGTCGACGCCCGCATCGGTGATCACATCGAACGCATGACGCTCTGATCCGATGTCATCCGCATCGAGGGACGGCGTGCCGGCGTGCACGAGGTCGCCCAGCTGCGCATCCGGCAGTGCAGTGGCCAACCGTGTCGCCGCGAGGACACCGAGAATGCGTTCCGCATCGTAAGGAGCTCCCCCTGTCGCCACGACGATGCCGTGCCCTGCGGTCGCCGGCATCAGCCGGAGAGCATCGGACACGGATGCCTCGGGCGGCAGCACGATCGGCGTGTCCCACAGCACGGGCTGCGCCTTGACGTCGCGGATCGCGGCATCGAGACCCTGCAGCGGCATGTCCTGAGGGAGCACTCCGAGTCCGCCACGCCGCGCGAGGACCGCCGCGAGCCGGCGGCCGGTGACGGAGTTCATGTTCGAGGCCACGATCGGGAGCGTGGCCGGGGTGCCGTCCTGCGGAGCCAGATCGACCTGCAGACGGCTGGTGACGGCGGATCGTCGGGGCACGAGGAAGACGTCGGAATAGGTCAGATCGACTGTGGGTGACTCACCGGAGAACTCCATACCCCCACGGTACTCAGATAGCGGCGACGAGGGCGCATGCCTTCGACGAATGCACGAGGAAACACGTTAGGCTTGGAAGTCGAGAGTGTGCGGGCCCGGACGCATCACGCGTCCTGCTGTGCATACGTGGACTTCAGCGATGAAAGAGGGCGATCGAGCGTGTCGAACCAGGTGACCGGCGTCGGGGGCGACGGGGGGTTCGGAGCCAATTCCTGGCTCGTGGAAGAGCTCTACGAGCAGTACAAGGTGAACCGCGACTCCGTCGACAAGGAGTGGTGGCCCATCCTCGAGAAGTACCAGTCGGATGCCGCCACCGGCGCCGCGACTCCCGCGCCTGCTGCCGAGCAGCCCGCGCATCCGGTGACCGCCCCCATCCCCGTCATCGGCGCACAGCCCGTGGCGCGGACCACGACCAAGCCGGCCGCCGCGGCGCCGATTCCGGCGCAGGCCCCGAAGCCCGCGGCGAAGGCCGAGGCACCGGAGTCGGCGGAGCCCGTCGAAGAGGACAAGGTCACTCCGCTCCGCGGTCTGCCCAAGACCCTCGCCGCGAACATGGACGAGTCCCTGACCGTCCCCACCGCGACCAGCGTCCGCACGGTGCCCGCGAAGCTGATGATCGACAACCGCATCGTCATCAACAACCACATGGCCCGCACCCGCGGCGGCAAGATCAGCTTCACCCACCTCATCGGCTGGGCGCTCATCCGCACGCTCGACGAGTTCCGCAGTCAGAACGTGTTCTATGCCGAGATCGACGGCAAGCCCTCGGTCGTGGCACCTGCGCACGTGAACCTCGGCATCGCCATCGACCTGCCGAAGCCCGACGGCACGCGCGCTCTGATGGTCCCCAGCATCAAGCGTGCCGACACACTGTCGTTCAGCGAGTACCTCGTCGCCTACGAGGACCTCGTCACGCGCGCCCGCAACAACAAGCTCACGGCCGCCGACTTCCAGGGCACCACCGTGTCGCTGACCAACCCGGGAGGCATCGGCACGGTGCATTCCGTCCCCCGCCTCATGAAGGGGCAGGGCTGCATCATCGGCGCCGGTGCGCTCGAGTACCCGGCGGAGTTCCAGGGCGCGAGCGAGAAGACGCTCAACGAGCTCGCGATCGGCAAGACGATCACGCTGACGAGCACGTACGACCACCGTGTCATCCAGGGTGCCGGTTCCGGAGAGTTCCTCAAGAAGGTGCACGAGCTGCTGATCGGGCAGCGCGGCTTCTACGACGACATCTTCGCCGCTCTGCGCATCCCCTACTCGCCGATCCGCTGGAACCCCGACATCGCGGTGGACCTCGCCGAGCGCGTCGACAAGCAGTCCCGCGTGCAGGAGCTCATCAACTCGTTCCGCGTGCGCGGACACCTGATGGCCGACATCGACCCGCTCGAGTACGTCCAGCGCTCGCACCCCGACCTCGAGATCGAGAGCCACGGACTCACCTTCTGGGACCTCGACCGCGAGTTCGTCACGGGCGGGTTCGGCGGCCGTCGGGTCGCGAAGCTCCGCGACATCCTCGGTGTACTGCGCGACTCCTACTGCCGCACGCTCGGCATCGAGTACATGCATATCCAGGACCCGGAGCAGCGTCGCTGGTTCCAGGAGAAGGTCGAGGTCAAGTACCAGAAGCCCGGCCACGACGAGCAGCTGCGCGTCCTCCGCAAGCTCAACGAGGCCGAGGCGTTCGAGACCTTCCTGCAGACCAAGTTCGTCGGCCAGAAGCGATTCTCACTCGAGGGCGGCGAGTCTCTCGTCCCGCTGCTCGACGAGATCCTCCAGGGTGCGGCCACCGCCGGCCTCGAGGGTGCAGCGATCGGCATGGCGCACCGCGGTCGCCTGAACGTCCTGACGAACATCGCCGGCAAGACCTACGGCCACGTGTTCCAGGAGTTCGAGGGCACGCAGACCCCGGGCAACCAGCGCGGCTCCGGCGACGTGAAGTACCACCTCGGCACCGAGGGCACCTTCGTCGCCGACGACGGCTCCGAGCTCCCGGTCTACCTCGCCGCCAACCCGTCTCACCTCGAGACGGTCGACGGCGTCCTCGAGGGCATCGTCCGCGCCAAGCAGGACCGCAAGCCGATCGGCACGTTCGCCTGGCTGCCGATCCTGGTGCACGGTGACGCGGCGTTCGCCGGTCAGGGCGTGGTCGTCGAGACGCTGCAGATGTCTCAGCTGCGCGGATACCGCACCGGCGGCACGATCCACGTCGTCGTCAACAACCAGGTCGGCTTCACGACCCTCCCCAACGACTCGCGCAGCTCGGTGTACGCGACCGATGTCGCGAAGACGATCCAGGCGCCGGTTTTCCATGTGAACGGCGACGACCCCGAGGCCGTCATCCATGTCGCGCAGCTCGCTTTCGAATACCGCGAGCGGTTCCACCGCGACGTCGTCATCGATCTCGTCTGCTACCGCCGCCGCGGGCACAACGAGGGCGACGATCCCTCGATGACCCAGCCGCTGATGACCGACCTGATCCAGGCGAAGCGATCGGTGCGCAAGCTCTACACCGAGTCGCTCGTCGGTCGTGGTGACATCACCGAAGAGGAGTACGACGAGGCCAAGGCCGACTTCCAGAACCGTCTGGAGATCGCCTTCGCCGAGACCCACGCCGCCGAGACCGGCGCCAATCAGGTCGCTCCGGACCTCCCGCCCGCGGACGAGCAGGTCGGCGCCCCTGAGATCACGGGAGTCTCGAACGAGGTCATCCAGCTCATCGGCGACGCGTTCGTGAACAAGCCCGAGGGCTTCACCGTTCACCCCAAGCTGCAGCAGCAGCTCGAGAAGCGTCTCGACATGAGCCGCAACGGCAACATCGACTGGGGCTTCGGCGAGCTGCTCGCCTTCGGTTCGCTCCTCGTCGAGGGCACGCCGGTGCGTCTCGCGGGGCAGGACTCGCGACGCGGCACGTTCGTGCAGCGTCACGCGACTCTGCACGATCGCGCGAATGGCCAGGAGTGGCTGCCGCTGTCGAATCTCTCCGAGTCCCAGGGTCGTTTCTTCGTCTACGACTCGCTCCTGAGCGAGTACGCGGCCCTCGGCTTCGAGTACGGCTACTCCGTCGAGGCGCCTGAGGCTCTCGTCCTGTGGGAAGCCCAGTTCGGCGACTTCGTCAACGGCGCCCAGACGGTCATCGACGAGTACATCTCCGCGGCCGAGCAGAAGTGGGGACAGCAGTCCAGCGTCACGCTGCTCCTCCCCCACGGCTACGAAGGTCAGGGACCGGACCACTCGTCCTCCCGCATCGAGCGCTTCCTCCAGATGTGCGCGCAGGAGAACATGATCGTCGCGCGCCCCTCGTCGCCCGCGTCGTACTTCCACCTGCTGCGCCGTCAGGCGTACGCCCGTCCCCGCAAGCCGCTCATCGTCTTCACGCCGAAGGCCATGCTGCGTCTGCGCGGAGCGACGAGCCCGGTCGAGGCTTTCACGCAGGGCCGTTTCGAGCCCGTTCTCGACGACAGCCGCGATCTCGACCGCACTGCGGTGAAGAGGGTGCTCGTGCACTCGGGCAAGGTCCACTGGGATCTGAAGGCCGAGCTCGAGAAGAACCCGAACCCGGAGGTCGCGCTCGTGCGCCTCGAGCAGCTGTATCCGACACCGATCGACGGACTGAAGGCCATCACCGACTCGTACCCGAACGCCGAGCTGGTGTGGGTGCAGGAAGAGCCGGAGAACCAGGGAGCGTGGCCGTTCCTGGCGCTCGCGTTCGCCGATGTCCCCGGTGACCGCAGCTTCCGTCCGGTGTCGCGTCCCGCGTCGGCATCGCCTGCGACGGGCTCGTCCAAGGTGCACGCGGCCGAACAGGCGAAGCTCCTGCGCGACGCGCTGACGATCGGCTGATCCGACCTGAAGCGAAAGGGGCGCCTCGACATCGGTCGAGGCGCCCCTTTCTGCGCTGCGTGTTCAGTACCAGATGTCGAGGGCCGGCGCGGGGAACGAGACGAACGCGCGATCCAGGGCGTCGACGACGGTCGAGTCCGCGTCGATCCGGCCCGCCGCGCGCAGCGTGGACGCCCGCACTCCCCCGGCGAACAGGATCGAGAGCGCTGAGACGTCGAGCTCGGCGTCCACGGCCACGTCCTCGACGGAGTCGACAGATGCCTTCCCTGCCTGATCGACACGCAGACGCCAGTCACCGGACGCGAATCCGAGCGGATCGCGAACGCGGAGCACTGCATCGATCTGCGCGGAGTAGGTTCTGGCCGTCAGAGCCGTGGGCAGATCGAGAAGTCGCAGCCAGCCGTGGTCGTGCACGGTCTGAGTGACACCGCGGGGGTCTCTTACAAGCCACGGAAGCGCATCGTCGAGCGGGCGCAGGTCGGCCGTGACCTCGTCGACGAGATCGTGCTGCAACGCGAACCCCCACAGAGCCGCGGTCGCCTCGGGAGTCTCGGCGACGAGCAGGCGCACGTTCAGTGCGAATCGGAAGGATCCGCTCCGCTCGCTGAGCGTGAAGGCCATCGCCCCGCGCACCTCGCCGTCGGCATCTCTGAAGCGGATGCCGCGCACCTGATCGCGGTCGGTGTCGCTCGGGGACAATCCCGCGATGCCGGTCCATCGCGAGGACCATCCAGGGATCTGTCCGCCGCGATGACCTCGGACACGATCATGCACCGACCCCAGTTCGGCGGCGAGCGTGTCGCGGTCGACGTACTCGACGCGACCTCCCGATGCGGGTCCGGCCCAACCCGCCCGACGGGTGTCGACCGCGAAGCGCGACATGTGCAATGCCGAGCCGAATCCGTACCGGCCGTAGATCGTCGCTTCCGAGACGGTCAACCCCGCGATCGACACTCCTGCCGCTGCCGCTGCGCGCAGCTCTCCTTCGAGGAGCGCCCTCGCTATGCCGCGGCGACGATGCGTCGCCGACACCGTGACTCCGCTGATCGCCCACATCGGCAGCTCGCCGCCGCCGGGCAGCGCCATCGGGGTGACCCATGAGTCGATCGTGGCGACGGGCGGAGCGTCCGTCGCTGCAGCGTCGTAGACGCCGATGTTGCGTCGGGATTCGAACGCCGACCGGCCGGAGGCGAGCACCTCAGGTGTCGGTTCTGCGCCCAGGAATCCTCGGGTCATCGCCCGCTGGAAGCTCTCAGACTGAGCACCGTCCGCGGTATCGACCACGCGGTAGACCAGCGCTTCTGCGGCCAGGCGCTCGGCGGAGGTCGGGTCGGCAGGGATGTCGCGTGAATCGATGACGGTCATGCTTCCACCCTACGGGCGAACGACGACAGCACGATCCGGGGCACCGACGGCGGCCCGACGACTGTCAGTGCTGCGCGGCCTGAACCTCACGCAGTCGAGCGAAGACCTGGTCGCGCAGCTCTTCGGGCGCCGTCTCCTTGCACGCGCGCGCCACGACCTCGGTGAGGGTCGTCGCCACGAGCGCTTCATCCCGGCAGGACGGGCAGTTCTCGAGATGCTCGCGGATCTCGGTGTGCTCCGTGTTGCACACCTCGTTGCGGAGGTACTCCTCGAGATCCTTGCGGGCCTTGTCGCAGCCGCAGTCGGTCATTTCGTGCTCCTCGGGTCGGCCGCGGAGATTCCCCGCTCCACGGCGTAGTCGGCCAGCAGCTCCCGCAGCATCCGCCTGCCTCGATGCAGACGGCTCATCACGGTGCCGATGGGTGTCTTCATGATGTCCGCGATCTCCTGATAGGCGAAGCCCTCCACATCCGCGAGGTACACCGCCAACCTGAAGTCCTCGGGAACGGCCTGCAACGCATCCTTGACGACCGATGCGGGCATGTGGTCGATGGCTTCCGCCTCGGCCGAACGGCTGTGCGAAGCGGTGGTCGACTCGGCACCGCCCATCTGCCAGTCCTCGAGCTCGTCGATCGTGCCCTGGAACGGCTCTCGCTGCTTCTTGCGGTAGATGTTGATGTACGTGTTGGTCAGGATGCGATACAGCCACGCCTTCAGGTTCGTGCCCTGCGAGAACGTCGCCCAGGACCCGTAAGCCTTGACGAACGTCTCCTGCACGAGATCAGCAGCGTCAGCCGGGTTGCGCGTCATGCGCATCGCCGCGGCGTAGAGCTGATCCATGAAGGGGATCGCCTGTTCCTCGAATTCGCGCCGAGGGTCGCTGACCGTCTCTGCGGTTGCCGTGTCATCCATCACCGGCCAGTCTAGGCGGGTGAGGTCGACGGACTCGCGTTCCAGCGTTGCGAGCATGCTCTCTCCTTCTCGGCGTGCGCCCATATTCGATCATGCGGACACTCGCGTTTACTAAGGTGGGAACCGATGAGCGCCAACAGGTATTCCCCCTCCCCTGTCCAGGGCGTCTACGTCGCGCCGACCAGCACCTCAGCCGTTCATGCGACCGTGACGATCCCGGGATCGAAATCGCTCACCAATCGCGAACTCATCATCGCCGCGATCGCCGACGGACCGGGCAGACTCATCGCTCCCCTGCACTCCGATGACTCGCGCCGCATGATCGACGCGCTTCGCGCCCTGGGCGTCGGAATCGAAGAGATCGACGGCGACGGAGAGTTCGGTCCCGACCTGGCGATCACTCCCGCCAAGCTCGCGGGCGGCACCACGATCGACTGCGGTCAGGCCGGCACCGTGATGCGCTTCATCGCGCCGCTGGCGGGCCTCGCCCAGCACGATGTTCACCTCACAGCTCACGAGACGGCCCTGCACCGGCCGATGGGCGGACTGATCAGCGCGCTGCGCGACCTCGGAGTCGACATCGACGATGAGGGCACGTGGGCACTGCCGTTCACCGTCCGCGGCCACGGTCGCATCCGCGGTGGGCGCGTCGAGATCGATGCCTCGGCATCCAGCCAGTTCGTCTCGGGACTGCTGCTCGCCGCCCCGCGGTTCGACGTGGGTCTGCACCTTGTGCACACCGGCGAACATCTGCCGAGCCTTCCTCACATCGACATGACCATCGAAGCCCTGAGCCGACGCGGCATCCGGATCGAGCGACCCGCAACGGGTGAGTGGCTCGTCGAGGCGGGCGTGCCTCGCGCCAAGGAGATCGCCATCGAGCCCGATCTCTCGAACGCCGCTCCGTTCCTCGCAGCCGCACTGGTCACGGGGGGCGCTGTGTCGGTGCCGGGGTGGCCCGTGCACTCCACGCAACCCGGCGCCCTGCTTCCCGAGATCCTGCAGGCGATGGGCGCGCATGTCGGCCGACACAGCGGCACTCTGACGGTGCGCGCGGGATCCGAGATCCGCGGGCTCGACATGGATCTGTCCGCGGCGAGCGAGCTGACCCCGACGCTGGTCGGGCTGGCGGCGTTCGCGTCCGGCCCCACCACGATCCGCGGTATCGGTCACATCCGGCTCCACGAGACCGATCGCATCGCCGCTCTCGTCGGGAACGTCCGCGCTCTCGGTGGCGAAGCGGAAGAGCTCTCCGACGGCCTGCGCATCATTCCGCGACAGCTGCGCGGTGGCTCGTGGGCCGCGCACCACGACCATCGGATGGCCACGACGGGCGCCCTCATCGGCCTTCGCGTCCCCGGCGTGGAGATCGACGACATCGGCACCACCTCCAAGACTCTTCCGGAGTTCACCCTCCTGTGGGAGCGAATGCTGCGGGGCGCATCCTCGTGAGCTGGCTCGACGACTCCGACGACCTCGACGACGGCTTCGAGGACTTCGACGAGAGCAGCATCCGCACGCGCCCGAACCCGAAGGCCAACCGCCCTCGAACCAAGCGACGCCCGGCTCACGACGACGCGCAGATCGGTCGCGTCCTCGGGGTCGACCGGGGTAGGTACTCGGTGCTGATCGATGAGGACACGCCTGACGAGCGCATGATCACCGCCGCGCGGGCGCGGGAACTCCGCCGGAACCCGATCGTCACCGGTGATCTCGCCAAGGTCGTCGGTGACATCTCGGGCGAAGACGGCACTCTGGGGCGGATCATCGGCATCGCCGACCGTACGTCCCTGCTTCGGCGCAGCGCCGACGACACCGACCAGGTCGAGCGGGTGATCGTCGCGAACGCCGACCAGATGCTCGTCGTCGTCGCCGCCGCAGACCCCGAGCCGCGTGCCCGCCTGGTCGACCGCTACCTCGTGGCCGCATTGGATGCGGGTGTACGTCCGCTCCTCGTCGTCACGAAGACGGACCTGGCAGACCCCAGCGCGTTCCTGTCGCATTTCGACGGACTCGATCTGCGCGTCTTCACCAGCGCGCAGGACGAGATGCCCGTCGACGAGATCGGCGCGGCACTCGTGGGGCACTCCACGGTCTTCGTCGGGCACTCCGGTGTGGGCAAGTCGACGCTCGTGAACGCTCTGGTGCCCAGCGCTCTGCGCGCGACGGGTCACGTCAACCAGGTCACCGGCCGTGGCCGGCACACCTCGTCCTCGACCGTCTCGCTGCGCTACGTCAGCGAGGAGGGCAACGGCTGGGTGATCGACACCCCCGGCGTCCGATCCTTCGGGCTGGGGCACGTGAACCCCGCGAACATCCTCGCCGCCTTCACCGAGCTGGCGGAGATCGCCGAGAAGTGCCCGCGCGGATGCACGCACCTCGTGGATGCTCCGGATTGCGCGCTCATCGAAGCGGCCGAGAACGGCGAGCTGAGCGAGACAGGGCGAGCTCGCCTGGACTCGCTGCAGAGGCTGCTGCAGACCTTTGCCGACAAGGCGGAGCAGGCGCCCGGCCGGTAGGCTGGATCCGTGACTGTGCGCCTGGAACCCGGATCCGCTGCCCCCGACTTCGCCCTCCTCGATCAAGACGGCGCGACCGTCCGACTCGAGGATCTGCACGGCCGGAAGACGGTGTTGTATTTCTACCCGGCCGCCATGACGCCCGGCTGCACGACGCAGGCCTGCGATTTCCGTGACAGCATCTCGTCGCTCGAGGGCGCCGGATATCGGGTGATCGGGGTTTCGCGCGACGAGCCAGCGAAGCTCGCCGAGTTCGGCGAGCGGGACGGCCTGACCTTCACCCTTCTCAGCGACCCGGACCACGCCGTGCACACCGCATACGGCGTCTGGGGCGAGAAGATGAATTACGGCAAGGTCGTAGAGGGTGTCATCCGCTCGACCTTCGTGCTCGACGAGCAGGGCACGATCACCCTCGCTCAGTACAACGTCAAGGCGACAGGGCACGTCGCGCGTCTGCGCAAGCTGCTCGGCATCGACGCCTGAGAGTCACTCCGCCGGGCGCTCGTTCTCAGCGCGTGTGCTCGCGATCAGCAGCGCGAAGCACAGCAGCGCCGGCAGACCGACTCCGACGGTGAACGCCCAGCTGATCGGCTGCAGGGTCAGCGAAGCGAGCGCGAGCGCGATAACGAGCACCTGGAAGACGACGCCGCCTGAGCGCGCCCAGGAATGGCCCTTCCTGGTCCCGACGGCGAAGGCGATGAGTGCGACAGCGCCGACGAGCGTCAGCACGATGAGGGCGAGCGCAGTCGGCAGCGATGCGGCATCGCCCGCGCCGAGCCCGACGAGTTCGATGAGGGCGAAGACGATCAGCGCAGCACCCTCTGCCGCGAGGACCGCGGCGGCCGCCAGAGCGAGGCCGGGTGAGCGCACTGTTGTCTCCTGAGAATCGAATGAGAACGGCTGAAACCCTTGATTTCGCCGGTTTCATGTAACAGAATAGACAGCGTCATGTGCTCCCACAGCGGCGTGGGGCGGGCTCGTCGCCCGCATCACAAAAGCGGGCATCCGTCCGTATCTCATACAGGGTAGCTGAACCCGATCTGCACCCGAAATCCGAGTCGTCGCAATGCGTCGATTTCTGAAAAACCACACCGAGGAGCCCCCATGGACTGGCGCGATAAGGCCGCCTGCCTGACTGTCGACCCCGAGCTGTTCTTCCCAGTCGGGAACACCGGCCCGGCCGTCGACCAGATCGAGAAGGCGAAGACCGTCTGCGCCACCTGCACGGTGACCGAGATCTGCCTGCAGTACGCCCTCGAGTCCAGCCAGGACTCGGGCGTCTGGGGCGGCCTCTCCGAAGATGAGCGCCGTGCCCTCAAGCGCCGCGCCGCTCGCGCACGCCGCGCCTCCTGAACGAACAGAAGCGGCCCGAGACGATGTCTCGGGCCGCTTCTGTGTGTCCGCTCGACACTGCGGCCGATTGTTTCGTCTAGTTCGTCAGCCAGCGAAGCGGGATGTCGATGACGACCTCGGTTCCCTCGCCCTCGCTCCCCCGCCACTCGATCGATCCGCCGAGCTCGCCTTGGATGAGGGTGCGGATGATCTGCGTTCCCAACCCCTGGCCGATCCGCCCCTCCGGCAGCCCCTTGCCGGTGTCATGCACGGTGACGCGCAGATTCTCCTCGGTGCGCGCAGCATCGATGGTGACCATGCCCTCCTGCCCGGCGAGACCGTGCTCCACGGCATTCGTGACGACCTCGGTGAGAGCGAGCGCCAGCGGTGTCGCATACTCACTCGGGAGAACGCCGAAGCGGCCGGTCGACCGAGTGCGCGCGCGGGTGTTCGGCGCCGACGCGACTTCAGCCACGAGCTTGAGGACCCGATGGAACACCTCGTCGAAGTCGACCTTCTGCGTCAGACCCTGCGCCAGGGTGTCATGCACGACGGCGATCGAGTCGACCCGTCTCATCGCCTGGGTCAGCGCATCGCGTGCCTCATCGGAGTGCGTACGACGCGCCTGGATGCGAAGCAGCGACGCGACCGTCTGCAGATTGTTCTTGACTCGGTGGTGGATCTCGCGGATCGTCGCATCCTTGGTGATGAGCTCCTGCTCCTGGTGGCGCAGCTCTGACACATCCCGGCACAGCAGGATGGCACCGATGCGGGTTCCGTGATCCTTGAGCGGAATCGCCCGCAGCGACACCGTCACGCCGCGCGCTTCGATGTCGGTCCGCCATGGCGCGCGTCCGGTGACGACGACGGGCAGCGACTCGTCGACCTGTCGAGACGGCGGCACAAGCCTCGTGGTGACCTCGGCGAGTGATTCGCCCTCGAGTTCATCATCGAAACCCATGCGATTGAACGCGGACAGGGCGTTCGGGCTTGCGAACGTCGTGATCCCGTCGACATCGATGCGGATCAGGCCGTCGGACGCGCGCGGAGCACCGCGGCGCGGCGACGTCGGAGCGGCCGGATCCGGGAAGCTGCCGTCGGCGATCATGCGGAAGATGTCGTTGGCGCACTCGTCGAACGTGATCTGCTGCCGAGACGGCGTCCGAGCCTCGCCGAGGTTCGTGTGGCGGGTCACGACGCCGATGACCATGGCCTGGTGCTCACCGCCGCGGCGTTCGTTGACGATCGGCACCGCTCTGACACGTGTCGGGGTCTCTTCGAACCAATCCGGCGACGACGAGTCGACGATCTTCGCCGAATCGAATGCCCCCTGCACCTGCGTGCGCCACTGAGGACGCACCCGCTCGCCGACGATGTCCCGATAGAACAGCGTCGCCGCTCCACTCGGACGGGCGTGCGCGACGGCGACGAAGGATCCGTCGTCGGTCTCGATCCAGACCACGATGTCCGCCGAAGCGAGGTCCGCGAGAAGCTGACCGTCACCGGCGAGTCGGTGCAGCCACTCGACATCGTTGTCGGCAAGACGGCCCTGGGCATTGGCGAGGTCGCTGAGCGTTGACACCCCACCAGCCTAGAGCGCGCGGGCTCAGAGAACGGCCAGCGACGTCGCACGCCAGCGGCGGTCGAGTCCCTCGAGCCGGATCGCGACCGCTCGGGTGCGTCCCGGCCCGGCGACGACGACGACTGCTTCGACCTTCCCGTCGACAGGCTCTGTCACGCGGATCGACAGGATCTCGAAGGTCGGGCGCGCAGGCGAGACCCCCCTCGCACTGCGCGCCCTCGCCGAGAGGTTCGCTCGCGTCACCAGGCTCCGGTACGCGTCTTCATTGAACCAGCGGGCGAGCTGATCGACCTCTCTGACTCCCGCGAGCACCTCGAGGACGCCCTGCGTCAGGCTCCGCAGCAGCGGATGCGGATCCGGCAGCTCGGCACGCGGCGTCGGCTGTGGTGCGAAGTACTCGTGAAGCATCATCTGAGGCACTCTCCATCGGGAAGACTGCGCCAAGTAGAGCATGCGCCCAGTCGCCGTTCGGGCCGTGTTCGGGATGTATGTGGATAACTCGTACATGCCCGCCGGGACATCACTTACGGTGGGGCGCGTGCACTGGGATCGACTGTTCGAAGACCTCGAAGGCCAGCTCGCCTCGGAGTGGGAGAGCGAGCGCGCTGCACTGGATGCCGAATCCGAGCGATTGCGCATCTCGAGGCTCGAGCTTCGTACCCGTCTCAGGGTGCTCTGCGCCTCAGCCGCTCCGACGACGATCGACCTACCGCACGGAAGACGCGTTCGCGCCCGGCTCAACACGCTCGGCGCCGATTGGGTCGCCACGACGATCGCCCAGGCCGAGGAATCGGCGGCCAAGCGGTCGACGCTGATCGTTCCCTTGCACGCGGTGCGCGGGCTCACCGTGGATCACGGCCTGCTGCTGTCCAGCCTGGAAGAGGACGACGCCGTGCCCGCGCTCCGGGAGCGCATGTCGCTCGGATTCGTCCTGCGTGATCTCGCCCGGCGGCGGGTCCCGGTGAGGATCGTCAGCGTCGACGGCTCCGAGATGCACGGGACGATCGACAGGGCCGGAGCAGATCATCTGGACCTCGCTCTGCACGATCCGGGAGAGGCACGGACCGCCTCAGCGGTGCGCAGCTTTCAGATCATCCCGTTCTCTGCCGTGACCTCGGTGCAGACCGTCGGAGATCAGATGCTGTGACGGCGGGAAGCACCCCAGACCTCCGGGAAACTCGCCTCATTCGCCTGCCGCCACAATGCCATCCGCCTGGCCTCTTCCGACTGCTCGGCGAGGTACTCCGAAAGGCTCGATTCCTCGATGCGCCATCTGGCAGGGGCGCCGAGCTGGCACCCGCGCAGACGTCCCTCGTAGACGAGTTCGATGACCTCGTGCACCTCGATGCTCAGCAGCTCCGCCACCTGCGCCGGCGCGAGGAAGCCCTGAGTGGGCTGTGAGGAATGAAGCATGCCCCCATTCTCCCCCTGCCGCGCAGGAGCGCCAGCGCCGATCCGATGCTGTGGATAAGTCTCGAGCAGCTGCGCCGATTTCTGTGACCATGTCGGCATGAGCAAGTTCGTCCGTTCCCGCCGCGCCTTCTGGGGTGACGCGCGGTTCCTGATCGGCATCGCGGTGGTCGCGCTTTCGATCGGCGGCGTCTGGGCCGTCGTCTCCACCTCCGGCACCACGACTCCGGTGCTTCAGGCGACGCGCACGATCGCTCTCGGTGAAGCCCTCATCGCAAGCGACTTCCAGGTGGTCGAGGTCGGACTCGGAACAGTCACGGATCGCTACCTGGCACCGCAGGAACTGCGCACCGGCCAGATCGCGTCCCGCACTGTCTTCGAAGGAGAGCTCATGGCGACAGCTGCTGCCGAAGACGGCGACGCGAACAGGACGACCACGATCGTGGTGGAGAGCAGCACGGGTATCCCCGCAGGTGTCGCCGCGGGGAGCGTGATCGAGCTATGGCACTCGCCGCCGGTCGACGACGGCAGCGGCCAGGGTCCGCCACGTATCCTCGTGGCCGACGCGACTGTCGCGTCGGTCACGAAGACCGAGGGAATGCTCACCGCCGAAGGCACCACCGCGGAGGTTGTCATCGACCGAGCGGATGTCGCCGACGTGCTGGCCGCGATCACCGGCGGCTCGGTGCTCTCCGTCGTGCCGATCGGTTCGACCTCGTGACTTCGGTGATCATCGCCGTCCCGGAAGCCCGTGCGCGCGGCTTGGCCGACGAGCTCGAGATGGAGGGCATCAGCGTGGTCTCCATCGTGCCACCGAGCAGAGTCCTCCCTCTGCCCGAGGGCATCGACGCCGCCATCGTCGCCGCCACCCGCGCGGTCCTGACAACCGAACTCGTGGCCGAGTGCGACAGAGCCGGCGTGCGGATCATGCCACTCGGCGACGGCGACAGCAGGCTGCTCGGACGCTACGGACTCATCGCGGCCCTCCCGGCGGATGCGAGCGGCTGGGAGGTCGCAGCAGCGCTGACCGCCGACATCCCGAACACCGTCGAGCGTGCGGCATCACCTCCGCATCGCCTCACGGTCGTGTGGGGTCCCTCCGGCGCCCCCGGGAGATCGACGATCGCGATCCAGCTCGCCGTCGAACTCTCCCGGACGGGCCGACGCACCGCTCTGGTGGATGCCGACACCGTCGCACCGTCTCTCGCACTGCTTCTGGGACTCAGCGACGACGCGCCGGGTATCGCCGCCGCATGCCGACGCGCAGAACTAGGCGCACTCGACTCAGCCGAGCTCACGAGGATGGCCACGATCCTCGAGACGAGCGCTGGAGAGATAGAGGTCCTCGGCGGCATCAATCGTCCTGGACGCTGGCCGGAACTCGGAGCGAGTCGTCTGCAGACGACTCTGCGCGCCTGCCGCAGCTGGGCAGAGGAGACCGTCGTCGATGTTGCGAGTGCGTTCGACGCCGACGACGAAGCGACCTACGACCTCACCGGCCCGCGCCGCCACGCGGCCACGGTCGCGGCGCTGCAGGAGGCGGATGCGGTCATCGCGGTCGCGTCGGCGGATCCCCTCGGCATCAGTCGCTTCGTGAGAGAGCACGCCGAACTCAGACGGCTCACGGCCCCCATCCCCATCAGGGTCGTCGTGAACCGGGTCCGACCCGGCCCGCTGGGCATCGACGCACGCGGTCAGATCCGGCGCACTCTCGAGCGGTTCGCGGGCATCACCGACGTCGAGTTCCTGCCATTCGACCAGCGCGCCGCTGACTCCGCTCTGCTGCACGCCCGGCCGATGGCAGACGTCACGCCGCGTTCGACCCTGGTCGCCGGTGTTCGCCGCATCGCAGAGGCCTACGCATCTACGGCGTACGAGCCGCCTACTGGCGGTAGCTCGAGAGGAAGTTCCCGAGGCGCTCGACGGCTTCTGCGAGCACGCGGGGCTCGGGGAGCGTGACCAGCCTGAGGTGATCCGGCGTCGGCCAGTTGAAGCCCGTCCCCTGCACGAGAAGGATGTGCTCGGACACCAACAGGTCGTAGACCAGCTTCGCATCATCCCTGATCTCGTGGACGTTCGGGTCGAGACGGGGGAAGGCATACAGGGCACCGACGGGTTTGACGCAGGAGACGCCGGGGATCGATTCCAGCCCTTCCCATGCGATGTCGCGCTGCTCGTGCAGGCGTCCGGTCGGAGCGATCAGCGCATCGATCGACTGCACGCCACCGAGAGCCGCCTGCACCGCATACTGCGCAGGCACATTCGGGCAGAGGCGCGTGGACGCGAGCAGGTTGATCCCCTCGAGGAAGCCCTTCGCGTGGCCCTGGGGGCCGGTGATCACGAGCCACCCGGAGCGGAATCCGGCGACCCGATATGTCTTCGAGAGGCCGTTGAAGGTCAGGCACAGGAGGTCGGGCGCCAACGTGGCCGTCGGGATGTGCACCGCGCCGTCGAACAGGATGCGGTCGTAGATCTCGTCGGAGAGCAGCAGCAGCTGGTTCTCTCTCGCGATCTGCACCATCCCCTCGAGCACCTCTCGGGAGTAGACGACCCCGGTCGGGTTGTTGGGGTTGATGATCACGAGGGCCTTGGTCCGAGGAGTGATCTTGGAGCGGATGTCCTCGAGGTCGGGCTGCCACCCGTTGTCCTCGTCGCAGAGATAGTGCACGGGGGTGCCGTCAGCCAGACTCGTCATGGCGGTCCACAGCGGATAATCCGGTGCGGGGATGAGCACCTCATCCCCCTCGTCGAGGAGTGCCTGCATCGTCATCGTGATGAGCTCGGAGACGCCGTTGCCGAGGAAGACGTCTTCCGGATCGAATCGTGGGAATCCCGGAATCTCCTCGTACCGGCTGACCACGGCGCGGCGCGCAGAGATGATCCCCTTGCTGTCGCTGTACCCGTGAGCGGTCGGAAGCGCCGCGAGCATGTCGTGCACGATCTGGTGGGGAGCTTCGAAGCCGAAGATGGCGGGGTTGCCCGTATTGAGCTTGAGGATCCGGTGGCCCTCGGCCTCGAGCCGCGCCGCCTCGACGAGCGTGTTTCCACGGATCTCGTACAGGACGTTCTTGAGCTTCGACGACTGGTCGAAGTGGCGCGTTGGTGTCATTGCGCAAGCCTACAATGACGCGAAGAAGGGCCGATCCACCCGGACCGGCCCTTCATCGACGTCGCGCTACTTCTTCTTCTTGCTCTGCGCGCGGCGCTGCTCACGGTTGCCGGCAGGTGCTGCCGGTGCCTCTGTACGCTGTCCGAACGCTCCGCGCGGAGCCTCCTCGGGTTCGGCCTGTTCGGCCGGCGCCTGACGCGCTGCAGCAGCCTGGCGGAGCTTCTCGGTCGCCGCCTGCTGAACCTGCCCGCGGTCGTCGCGCACCTCGACCTCGCCGGCATCGTTCGCCGCCGAGTATTCGAGGTGCTGATCTCCCCCGCCTTCAGCGAGGCCCTTCGCCTCGACCTCGGCGGTCTGCGAGTCGCCTGCCCGACGGACCTCGACCTCGAGGTTGTAGAGGTACCCGACGGACTCCTCCTTGATCTGGCCCATCATCGACTGGAACATCGCGTACCCCTCACGCTGGTACTCGATGAGCGGGTCGCGCTGCGCCATCGCACGAAGACCGATGCCGTCCTTGAGGTAGTCCATCTCGTAGAGGTGATCGCGCCAGCGACGGTCGAGCACCTGGAGCACGACACGACGCTCGAGCTCGCGGGTGGCCGCTTCTCCGAGCGACTCCTCGCGGGTCTCATAGGCGATCTTCGCGTCCGACAGCAGTTCGCGGGTCAGACCGTCGGCGGTGATCCCGCCCTTGCGACCGGCGGCCTCGGACACGACCTCGTCGATCGTCACGCTGACCGGATAGAGCGTCTTGAGCTCGGTCCAGAGTGCGTCGAAGTCCCAGCTCTCGTTGTGTCCCTCACCCGTGTGGTCGCGCACGACGCCGCTGATCGCGTCTTCGATGAAGTGCTGGACCCGGTCGGCGATGTCGTCGCCCTGCAGGATGTGACGACGGTCGGCGTAGATCGCCTCACGCTGGCGGTTCAGGACGTCATCGTACTTGAGGACGTTCTTGCGCATCTCCGCGTTGCGGGACTCCACCTGCGACTGAGCGCTGCGGATGGCGCGCGACACGAGGCCCGACTCGATCGGGACGTCGTCGGGGAAGTTGGTGCGAGCCAGAATCGCCTCGGCGGCACCCGACTGGAACAGACGCATCAGGTCGTCGGTGAGGCTCAGGTAGAAGCGGCTCTCGCCGGGGTCGCCCTGACGACCGGAACGGCCTCGCAGCTGGTTGTCGATTCGACGCGACTCGTGGCGCTCGGTACCCAGGACGTAGAGGCCACCGGCCTCGATGACCTTCTCGGCCTCCTCGGACACGATCGCCTTCATCGCCTCGTAGGTCTCGTCCCACGCGATCTCGTATTCCTCGGGCGTCTCGACTGGGTCGAGGCCCTTGCCCTTGAGCTCCTGCACGGCGAGGAACTCCGCGTTGCCGCCGAGCATGATGTCAGTTCCACGACCGGCCATGTTCGTCGCAACGGTCACGGCGCCGAGGCGGCCCGCGCGTGCCACGATCTCGGCCTCACGCGCGTGGTTCTTCGCGTTGAGGACCTCGTGCTTGACGCCCTTCTTGGCGAGCAGTCGAGAGAGGTACTCGCTCTTCTCGACGCTCACGGTGCCCACGAGCACCGGCTGGCCGTTCGAGTGGCGCTCCGCGATGTCTTCGACAACCTGAGCGAACTTCGCGGTCTCGTTCTTGTAGACGAGATCCGACTGGTCCTTGCGGACCATCGGGCGGTTCGTCGGGATGGGGATGACACCGAGCTTGTAGGTCGACATGAACTCCGCCGCCTCGGTCTCGGCAGTACCCGTCATGCCGGCGAGCTTGTCGTAGAGACGGAAGTAGTTCTGCAGCGTGACCGTCGCGAGAGTCTGATTCTCGGCCTTGACCGGCACGGCCTCCTTGGCCTCGATGGCCTGGTGGATGCCCTCGTTGTAGCGGCGCCCGACGAGGATGCGACCGGTGTGCTCGTCGACGATCATGACCTCGTCGTTCATGACGACGTAGTCGGTGTCCTTCTTGAACAGCGCGAGGGCCTTGATCGAGTTGTTGAGGAACGAGATCAGCGGAGTGTTCGCGGACTCGTACAGGTTGTCGATGCCGAGGTAGTCCTCGACCTTCTCGATGCCGGGTTCGAGCACGCCGACCGTGCGCTTCTTCTCGTCGACCTCGTAGTCGACGCCGGCCTCGAGGGTGCGGGCGATCTTCGCGAACTCGGCGAACCAGCGGTTGGCCTCGCCCGATGACGGGCCCGAGATGATCAGCGGCGTACGCGCCTCGTCGATGAGGATCGAGTCGACCTCGTCGACGATCGCGAAGTAGTGCTCTCGCTGAACGAGGTCTTCCTTGCGCCACGCCATGTTGTCGCGGAGGTAGTCGAAACCGAACTCGTTGTTCGTGCCATAGGTGATGTCGGACGCGTACTGCTCGCGGCGCACGGCCGGAGTCTGCCCGGACACGATGATGCCGGTGGACATGCCGAGCGCCCGGTACACGCGGCCCATCAGCTCAGCCTGGTAGCTCGCGAGGAAGTCGTTGACCGTGATCACATGGACGCCTTCGCCTGCGATCGCGTTCAGGTAGGCCGGGAACGTGGCGACCAGGGTCTTTCCCTCACCGGTCTTCATCTCGGCGATGTTGCCGAGATGAAGTGCGGCACCACCCATGATCTGCACGTCGTACGCGCGCATTCCGAGCGTGCGCTTCGCCGCCTCACGCACCGCGGCGAACGCCTCGGGCATGAGCTGATCGAGCGACTCGCCCTTCGCGAACCGCTCGCGCAGCTCGACGGTCTCGTTGCGCAGTTCGTCGTCCGTGAGCTTGGAGATGTCCTCTTCCAGCGCGTTCACGGCCTTGACCACCTGGTTCAGGCGGCGGATGACCCGCCCTTCTCCCGCGCGCAGCAGCTTCTCAAGAGGATTCGCCACAGATGTCATCTCCCTGTCGATGGTTCCGGCGGCGCCGCTTGTCGGGCGCGTGCCAGGCATACCTTGCCATGTTACCCGTCCGTGACCTGCGCGTCGTCTGCATGGCGTGCCGCCGTGGAGTTTCCGAGTATGTATATATTGATCCACGACACCGGGAGGTCCACATGTCGGTCCGACAGAGTCTGCTCGCGATCCTCGCGCAGGGCCCCTGCTACGGGTACCAGCTGCGCCACGAGTTCGACCGGCGCACGGGCTCGGTCTGGCCACTCAACGTCGGTCAGATCTACAACACGCTCGAGCGCCTCGAGCGCGACGGGCTGGTCGAGCGTGGAGCACCCGATCCACAGGGCCATGTGTACTGGGAGATCACCGACGCCGGTGCGTTCGAGGTCGACCGGTGGCTGGCGTCGCCCGTCGCTCGGAGCCGGGCCGTGCGCGACGAGCTCGCGATCAAGCTGGCCGTCGCGGTGACGCTTCCGGGCGTGGATGCGACCCGCCTGATCGCGGCCCAGCGCGCGGCGTCGAAGGAGCATCTCGGCGAGCTCGCCACGGCGAGGGAATCGCGCGAGGACGACAGCCCCCAAGGGCTCGCACGGTCGCTCGTCGTCGATTCGATGATCTTCACCGCGGAGGCCGAGCTCCGCTGGCTCGAACACGTGCAGGCGCGGCTCGCACAGCATCCCCAGCACGCGCTCGCCCTCGAGCTGACGGCCGAGCGGCCGAAGCGCGGACGTCCGGCGAGGGGCGAGGTCGCAGCGCTCGTCTGAGCGGAGTTCGCCCGAAGCGTATGCACAGCCAGTGGTGCGGCCCGGGAAACTAGGATCAGTCCTATGGCTGGAATATGGGGCAGACGCAAGCGCGAGCAGGAACAGCTGGCCGCACAGGACGCCGACCTGGCTCGCCGCGCAGAGCAGGCACTCGTCGCTGCTGACGAGCGCATCAGGAGCACCTCCGACGAGTTGGCGTTCGCGGAGGCCGAGCTCGGCGAACAGCTGACTCGAGACCTGAAGAAGGCACTGAGCGCTGTGCGCACTCATCTGCGCGAGGCTTTTCAGCTCAACCAGCTCAACCACGACGAGATCCCTGACACTCCCGAAGAGCTCCGCACCCGCAACGCGCGGATCATGCAGCTGTGCGATTGGGCGCAGGATCTGCTCGACGAGAAGACTTCGGACCTCGCGACATCGATCTCGAAGGTGCGTCGCGCACCGGAGGTCATCGCCCAGGTCCGAGCGGATGCCGAGACGCTCAGCGCGCGGATCCCGCACACCAATGAGACCGTCGCCCGCCTCTCCTCGCGCTATTCGGATTCGGCGATGCACCAGATCACGGCCAGCGCGGCCGAAGCCGAGCAGCTGATCGCGTTCGCCACTCATGGCGCCGCCGTCTCGGAGCGTCGTCGCGCAGCGAAGCAGAACGAGGAGGCGAACCTCGCCCTCGAGACCGCCACCGAGGCGACGCGGCGCGCATCCGCTCTGCTCGATGCCGTAGAGGATTTCGAGATCGAGGCGCTGCGCGCCGAGTCGACACTCGCCGAGGTCGTCGCGGACTCCCGGAACGACCTCATCGCAGCTCGGACCGCTCCGCAGGTGCCCGCTGTCACTGCGGCGGTCTCGGCCCTGCAGGACGCCCTCAGCGCACTGTCGCCCGCCGGTTCTCCGGGAGACCCCTTCGCCGAGCTCTCGCAATTGCGCGAGGCGAACACCGCCCTCGACGACGCGATCGCCACCGCCCGCCACCGGGAAGCACACCCGCTGCCCAGCATCCAGCAGGTGCAGCACGCGATCGACGACGCGGATCGTCAGCTCGGCGTCGCCCGCGGACTCATCGCCGGGCACCGGGGCTGGATCGGCGCGGATGCCCGCACTCGCCTCGCCGAGGCGGAACGGCTGCGCGCCGACCTGTCGGCACTGCTGCCGGCGGAAGAGACCCGCGACGAGGCGCTCGTCAGCGCTCGGCGCGTCGCGCACCTCGCCTCCGAAGCACTGCAGCTCGCTCAGCGTGACATCGATTCGTCGCGACCGCAGGATCAGGGCTGGGGCGGCGGAGACGGCTGGGGCGGTGGCGGCTGGAGCGGCGGCGGCCGACGCGGCGGAGGCAGCGACGTCGCCTCCGGGATTCTGGGAGGTCTCGTCATCGGGAGCATCCTCGACGGGATTTTCGACTGACCTGCGCCACGCACACACGACAACGGCCCGGTTCCTTCTGGAACCGGGCCGTTGTCATGTCAGCCTCAGGAGGCGAGCGCCTCGGTGGGCGGAGCCTGGGTCTCCAGGGCGATCACACCGTAGTCCCAGCCCTTGCGTCGGTAGACGACGCTCGGGTGATCGGTGCGCACATCGACGAACAGGAAGAAGTCGTGCCCGACCAGCTCCATCCGGTCGACCGCCTCTTCGACGGTCATCCATTCCGCGCCGAAGTTCTTGGTGCGGATCACCACCGGCGAGTAGACCTCGTCGTCCTCGTTCTGGATCGGCACTGCGCCCGTTGCGACTGCGCGAAGCACCTCCACGGACGCGGGCTGGACATCGATGCCCTCCAGCGCACCGCTCTCTTTCTCGAAGTGCGCCCCACGCGGGTGCTGGCGCCCGTCGACTCGCTTCTCCTTGGCTCGACGAAGCTGTTCGGCCATCTTGTCGACGGCCATGTCGAGTGCGACGAACTTGTCTCCGTCCGTGGCCTCGGCGCGCACGACAGGACCCTTGCTGACGAGCGTCAGTTCGACGGTCTCGTCCGGCACATGACCGTTGCGGTACACCCGGTGGGTGACCTTGACATCCAGCCGTTGCGCACGGGACGCGAACGTCTGGATCTTGGCGATCTTCTCTTCGACAACGGTTCGGAATCGATCGGTGATACCCACCCCGACGCCAACGATGCTCGTTTCCATTGCTGCCTCCTTGTCCCGGTCCTCCCGGCCAAGGGCGGACCGTGGTCGCCTTGTGACCCCCAACGGTAGTCCGCCTGACCTCGGATGTCACGGGTCATTTGCTGCGTGTCTCCGATGCGTTCGCATTCCGTTCGCCGAGACGGAGTGTCGCGGCGAGCGCGACCGCCGACACGACTCGGAAGCCGGCATCTCTCAGCGTGCGTGCCGCTTCATCGAGAGTGGCTCCGGTGGTCACGACGTCGTCGACGAGCACGACGACTCCGCCCCCGATCACCGATCGCGATCGCATGCTCCCCCGTGCGTTCTCCGCTCTGCCGGCCGAATCGAGTCCGCGCTGATCCGCGCGTCGCCCCCGTGGCGCCAGCAGGCGATCGGGCACCGACCCCGCCCGTCGGATCAGCAGTTCGGGCACGCGGTATCCCCGTCGTCTGAACGCACTCCGCGATGTCGGGATGGGCACCAGGCGCACCGGCGCATCGGCCTCGCCCTGTGCTGCGACGACGCCGGCAAGCACCCCGCCCAACGCTGCTCCGAGCGGACGCGCGAGCAACGTCTCGCCGTCATCCTTGAGCCTGCGGATGCATCGAGCTGCGATCGACTCGAACGGCATGGCGGCGCTGACGAGGAGACCGCCGGGCGTGCGTCGCACGAGCGGCGCGGACCGGATCCCCTGCCGGCATGCGTCGCACAGCAGCGTCTCTGGTCGGTCGCAACCCGCGCAGGTCGCCGCCAGCAGGAGAGCGAGCACCTCGACGCCGACGGCGCGGACGAGAGGATGCGACAGCATCCGTCGATCCTGTCGCACGCGTCGCGCGCTTCGGCCGAGGGCCGTTGCGCATCTCATCCGCTGTGAACGCTCAGTCCTCGCCGGCTCGTCGTGCAGAGGCAGTCGCGCTCAGTGACCCGCCCTGGTGGCGAGCAGCGAGACTCCGGTGATCGACTCGCTCCATGCCGACCCCGTCCGAGCGAACACGGCGCCGTCAGCACCCAGAACCCGAAGACCGGTCGTGGCTCGCGAGCCCGCTATCGACACCGCATCCGTCGGCGCGACTTCGGCCGTCCCCGGCCCTCCGACGACCTGCGTGACGACCATCCGGTCGGCGGGGTCGGTCAGCAGGCCCAGACGGTCTGCGCCCAGCCAGACGATACCCACGGCGCTTCCGTCGAGCTGCGCCAGCGGTTCGGTCGGCCCCAGTTCGGTCGGCAATCCCGTCTCGTCGCGGATCACCGAGGAGACGACGATCCAGCGCTCGCCGCCGATCACGACTGCGGCAGCCACCCTCGCGCCGTCGGCCGACACGCGGATGGCGGAGACCGACGATGCTTCGGGCCACGCGCCCGCGATGGCCTGCGGAGCGACATCGCTGCCGATCGCCTGCAGCGCCGCCGGCGCGTTCGACGGCACCGACCACGTGTAGTCGTAGGGGTCCATGGACGGCCGCACCAGTGAGGGGCGCGCATCCAGTTCGTCGAAGCCGCCTTCTCCGGCGAGCCACACGTGACCGTCGATCAGCTGCACCGCCGCGTGGGAGCTGTCGATCGACACGTCGATCGCCGTGACGGGCTGACCCGCGTTGAGAATCTGATCCGTGACGCCGGGGATCGGGGTGATCTCGCCGCCCACCAGCATCCCGAACGTCCCGTCCTTCATCACGAGGCTGCCCGCATCCGCCTTGTCGGTCACGACTTCGACGACCCCGGCTTCCAACGCGCGTCCGTCGACGGTGAAGCGCACCTGGTCGATCTGCACCCCCGCGGCCGCGAGGGTCGCCTGCAGCTGAGTGCGCATGCGCGCGAGAGTCGTCGGATCGAGTCCGAGCGCGGCGCGGTTCAGTGCGACATCCGCGATCTGATCCGGATCGATCGGGACGGAGTCGCGTGCGAGCTGCACCTCCTGCGGGAACGCGCTCTGCACCGCGGGATCGAGCCACGGGCTCGGTGCACCGCCGATCAGCGACTGCGCGATGGTCGTGGCCACCGTGGCGCGTCGGGGGAACCAGCGCACATCGGGGACGAGCCGTTCCCAGCTCTGGTCGAAGTACTGCAGTGCGTAATCGTCATACACACGCGAGAACCTCGACTCATCGATCACCACTCCATCGGGAGCTTCGGAGATGCGCCACTGGCCGTCCGTGAGCTCGACCACGAAGGCCGAGTTCGACGCACCGAACGCCTCAGAGTACGCTCCGGTCGCGTCGACGCTGGCGACCTGGTCGAAGGAGACGCGCACGTCGGCCGTGTCGCCGTCATCGACGTCGTCGTCGTCATCGATGTTCGAGGTGAACGAGCGGGTCGCGGAGCTCACATCGATCGACACTCCGGTGTTCGGACGCCAGGTCGAGGCGAGATCGGGGGTGAGGAAGCTCCGAGCCGTGGCCCAGTTGTCCGCGGGCGTGATCGCCGCCTCCACGAAGCCCTCGACGATCGCGGCCGGTCCTGCGCCGTCCACCGGGCCTGACGCCAGAGGGAGGAAGTCCTGCCCCTCGGGAGAGGAGCCGAGGGGCTTGCCCGGTTGCGCATCTCCGCTCGTCGGTAGACCTGTGCATGCAGACAGGATGAGCACAGCGGCCGTGATCGCGAGTCCGCGCAGCGCGCGCCGCGTCGTGGTCGTCATTCGATGCTCCCTCGATCGAAGAGCTCGGCCGGCACGTCGGCGAGCTGGATCGGCTGCGTGGCGTCATCGATGTCCGCGCGAGAGTTCTGCGGCTCGACCGGGATGGGCGAGGGGCCATCCGTCGCGTCCCCCCTGCGAGGCAGAGTCAGGACGAAGTTCGTGCCGACCCCGAGCTCAGACCAGACGGCGAGTGAGCCACCGTGCAGAGTCGCGTCGCCGAGCGCGATCGACAGCCCGAGCCCCGTGCCTCCGAGCGTGCGCTGGCGAGAGGGGTCCGCGCGCCAGAACCTGTCGAACACCCGCTCTGCATCGGCCGGGTCCATGCCGAGACCGAAGTCGCGGACGCCGGCGGCCACAGCGTGCTGGTTGCTGTCCACGGTGACGACGATCGGCCTGCCCTCACCGTGCTCGATCGCATTGCCGATCAGATTGCGCAGCACCCGTCGCACTCGCCGCGGATCCATGTCCACCGGCGAGTACCCGCCGGGCGCGACGAGCCTCAGCTCGCTGCCCCGATCATCGGCGAGAGGCTTCATCTGCTCGATGATGTCCTCGGCGAGGTGCGCGAGGCTCGTCGCCTCGAGTTCGAGCTGGACGGATCCTGCGTCATAGCGGCTGATCTCGAGCAGATCCGACAGCAGAGTCTCGAACCGCTGCACCTGCGTGTGCAGAAGCTCAGTGGTGCGCGCGGTCGTCGGGTCGAACTCCCCCCGCTGATCGTTCAGCATGTCGGCAGCGAGGCGGATCGTGGTCAGCGGAGTGCGCAGCTCATGCGACACGTCCGACACGAAGCGCTGCTGCACGAGAGAGAGTTCGCCGAGTTCCTTGATCTGGGATTCGATGCTGTCAGCCATGGCGTTGAAGGAGCGCCCGAGCGTCGCGATCTCGTCTTCTCCGTGCACGTCGATGCGCACCGCGAGGTCGCCCGATGCCAGACGCGCGCTGGTCTCCGCGGCCTCGACGATCGGCGTGGACACCGTGCGGAGGACGATGAAGGAGATCGCGGCGACGATCGCCACGAGCCCGATCCCGGCGACCCAGAGGGTGCGCTGCACGAACGTGAGGGTGTTGTCGGCATCCGCCAGGTCGTATGCGAAGTAGATCTCGAACGGCCCCGCCTCCGGCACCCGCAGCTGCTGCCCCACGATGATCCCGGGAACCGATCGTCCCCCGACCTCGAGCGACACGGATTGCCAGGACTGCCAGTCGTCGAACTCGACCACTCGATTCCTGAGGCCCGAGGTGATCAGATTGTCGCTCAGGCCGGCGGTGAAGCCGTTGAGCGGGACGTCAGGGTCGACCTCCATGCGGAATCCGGCGAGGCCTTCGGCCGTCGAGTTGCGCCCGAGGTCCTCCTGCACGCTGTCCCACAGCTCCGGCAGTGCTGCCGGATCGTCGCCGAGCGCAGTGGCGTCGAGAGTCGCCTGAGCTTGATTGACCGAGCGCGCGGCGTCGTCGAGCGCCTCGTTCTTGCGCGACTCGAACAGATCGTTCTGGATCACGAGCGCCATGGTGACGCAGGTGATCAGGATCGCCGTCGACGTCAGCAGCAGCGTGATCGTCAGCGTTCGGAACCGCAGGGAACTGCGCCACAGCGCTCGTAGGACGGTCGGCCAACCACGCCAGTCGCGGATGACAGCGACCGCCGTGGTGGTCGCTGTGGTCGCGGCCATGGTCGGCCTAGCCCGCGCCCCCGGCACGGTAGCCGACGCCCCGCACCGTCATCACGATCTTGGGGTTGTCGGGGTCGAGCTCGACCTTCGCCCGCAGACGCTGCACGTGCACGTTCACCAGCCGCGTGTCGGCCTTGTAGTGATAGCCCCACACCTGCTCGAGCAGCATCTCTCGCGAGAACACCTGCTGCGGCTTGGATGCCAGGGCGACGAGCAGCTGGAACTCCAGGGGTGTCAGCGCGATCGGAGCCGTTCCGCGACGAACCTCGTGGGCGTCGACGTCGACCGTGAGGTCCCCCACTCGCAGCTGCTCCCCCACGTTCTGCGACGTGGGCCTGAGCCGCGTTCGGATCCGGGCGACGAGCTCCTTCGGGTTGAAGGGCTTGACTATGTAGTCGTCAGCTCCCACCTCGAGGCCTCGAACCACGTCGGCGGTGTCGCTGCGGGCGGTGAGCATGATGACGGGGACTCCGGACTCGGCGCGGATCCGCGTGCAGATCTCGATTCCATCCATGCCTGGCAGCATCAGGTCGAGCAGCACGAGGTCAGGGCGCTGTGTGCGCCACTCATCGACCGCCCGCGCACCGTCGGCGCAGAACACCGGCTCGAAGCCCTCGGTGCGCAGCACGATGCCGATCATCTCGGCGAGCGCGGTGTCGTCGTCGACCACAAGAATGCGTGAGGTCATAACTGTTACCTTATGGCACTCAGTACCACGGCCCCCATGTCTACGCGCCGACGGGTCATGTGACACGATGGGAGCGCACGACGGAGGGAGTGCCGGTGAGCGGCCAGACGTGGACCCCTGCCCCGAAGAAGGGCATCATCCCCCTGCATCCGCTGACGTTCGGGATGCTGCTGAGCAAGTCGTTCGTCGCGCTGCGGCACAACCCCAAGGTCCTCTTCGGCTTCGGAGTGGTGATCCAGCTGGCGGTCGTCGTGCTGAGCGCCACGGTGATGGGCTTCGTGTTCGTCACGACCTTCACGCGGCTCGAGTCGCTCTCTCCCTCGTCTCCGGACTTCGAGGCCGTGTTCGCCGGCACCATCGCCATGAACATCGTCGCCGGCATCGCCGTCGGTCTCGCGTCCGTCGCGTTCACCGCTCTGATGCAGGGAGTCGTCGCCGCCGAGATCGGCTTCGCCGCGATCGGGGTGAAGGCGAGCCTCAAGACTCTCTGGCGCAAGATGATCCCGTCGTTCTGGCGGCTCGCGGCGTTCGCGTCGCTCTCGGTCATCTTCATCTTCGGCGTGATCGTGATCCTCTTCGTCATCATCACCGGCTTCATCGCGAGCGGGCTCGGCGGTTCGGTCGAGGCCATCGGTGGCATCGTCATCCTCGTCCTGGTCCTGCTGCTCGCCACAGTCCCGCTCACGGTCTGGCTCACGACCAAGCTGCTCCTGGTGCCGTCGATCCTCGTTCTGGAGCGCGCGAAGTTCCGCGATGCGCTCGTGCGATCATGGCGCCTCACCCGCGGCCGCTTCTGGATCGCCTGGGGAGTCACCTTCCTCATCGGCGCCATGATGGGCGTGGCGATGCAGCTCGTGAGCCTGCCCGTCTCCCTGCTGAGTTCGATGCTCGGGTCGGTCATCGCCCCGACCGGATCTGCCGACACCGCGACGATCATGGGATTCGTCTTCGCTCTCCTCGCCCCGCAGATCCTGCTGCTGGTTCTGCAGGCCATCACCCTCGTGGTCCAGAGCACCGCGGGCACCCTGGTGTATCTCGACAGCCGGATGCGGTACGAGGGTCTCGACCAGACGCTGATCAGCCACGTCGAGAGACGCGACCTCGGGTGGACGGACGAGCAGCTCGGCGATCCGTTCGTCATCGACCCCGAGCGCGCCGTGTCGAGTGCGCCGCCACCCAAGCAGGTTCCGGAATGGGTCGCGATGACACCCGCCGGCTATGAGATGCAGCAGTACCAGGGCCAGCCGTACACCGGTTCGGGGTACCCGGCGCAGCCGTACCCGGGCCAGCAATACGCCGGGCAGCAGTACCCCGCACAGCCGCCCTACGCCCAGCCGTACCCGGGCGAGCAGTACCCCGCGCAGCAGTACCCGGCCCAGACGTACCCCGCGCAGCAGTACCCGGCCCAGCCTCCCGCCCAGCCTCCGTACGCGCCTGCGGCTAAACCGATGCCGCCACAGCAGGCCGGCGGGGGCTCCGTCGTGCCCGCTGACCCGCCCCCTCCCGTTGCTCCCCCGGTTCCTGCTGCTCCCCCGGCATCGCCCGACGAGTCGACCTGGGCCGCGCCGGGAACAGGCAGCGAAGGATCTGCATGATCCGCTCGCTCGACGATGTGCGGGTCCCTGACGGAGACGATGCGAGGCAGTGGGCCGAGCAGGAGCTCTCCGATCCGCGCTACGCCGACGCCAAGCCGACCTGGTTCGACCTCGTCGCGCGCGACATCGGACGGTTCCTCGCCGACCTGTTCAGCTCCGACAACGGCGCCAGTGTGGGCCCCTCTGCCCTGATCATCGTGAGCGTCATCGTCTTCGGCGCTCTCGTGGCGGCGCTCATCATCTGGGGCCGCCCGCGCCGCGCCCAGGCGATCCGTCGCCCCGGGAGCGGCCTGCTCGGTGCGGACGATGACCGCTCGGCCGCTCAGCTGCGGGCCGATGCCGATCGCTGCGCCCGGGGAGGAGATTGGGACGAGGCGACGATCCTGCGATTCCGTGCGCTCGCCAGGGGACTCCTCGAGCGCGACCTCATCGATCCCGCCCCGGGAGCGACGGCGCAGGCGATCGCACGTGAGGTTTCGGCCGTGTTCCCTGCGGAGACGATTGCGATCAGCCAGGCCGCGGTCTCCTTCGACGACGTGCGCTATCTCCGGCATCCGGCGACCGCTGAGCGCTATGCCGAGCTCGCCGCGACGGACGACCGCCTCAGCGCACTGCGTCCAGAGGCGGTGTCGGCGTGAGCGTTCTCGAGGACCACGGCGCCGCGGCGTCGACGGCTGAACGCGCACCTCGCGGCAGACGGTCGCGATCCCTGCTCGGGTGGGCGGTCGTCGCGGCGCTCGTGCTCGGCGGCGTCTTCGTCGCGATCCAGGTCGGTGTGCGCATGCCCGATCAGCGTGGGTCACTCGACCCTGAGAGCGTGGGCGATTCGGGAGCGATGGCCATCTCCCAGATCCTCGAGGACAACGGCGTCGAGGTCTCGGTCTTCCGCTCCCGGAATGAGGCGCGAGCCGCGCTCGATGACGACGCCACCCTCGTGATGGCCAATCCCTACACGCTCTCCGACGACGCGATCGCCGAGCTGATCGAACCAGCTGACCGAGTCGTGTTCCTCTCGAGCAGCACGCATCTGTTGAACCTTCTGCGCATCGGCGACAACGCCGCACCGGATTCGACTCCGGTGCAGGCCGAGTGCGACGCTCCGGAGTTCGCGGATGTCGGAACCATCCGCCCTGACCGGCTGTTCACGCCCGGCGACGGTGTCGAGGGCTGCTTCGGTGCGACCGACGCAGCGGCCGTGCTCATCGACGAGGCCGACGGCACGACGCATGTCGTCGTCGAGGGCGCGCGTCTCTTCAGCAACGCGTACCTGGCCGAGGACGGAAACGCAGCCCTCGCGCTCGCGCTGCTCGGTCAGACCGACCGGGTCGTCTGGTACGTGCCGAGCTTCAGCGACACCGACATCGAAGGCGAGACCGATGACACGCTCGGCTCGCTCACCCCTGGATGGGTGACACCCGCCATCCTGCTGCTCATGATCGCCGGCGTCACGGCGGCTCTGTGGCGCGGTCAGCGTTTCGGACCACTCGTCGCCGAGACCCTTCCGGTGACCGTCCGCGCCTCGGAGACGATGCATGGACGGGCACGCTTGACCGCGAAGGCAGGTGACGCCGCGCACGCGGCGGACGCGATCCGTGACGGCAGCAGGCGCCGGCTCGCACGCCGGCTCGGACTCGCTGTCACCGCGGGCGCCGAGGAGGTCGCGGATGCCGCAGCCGACCGGCTCCTCATCCCCCGTGGATCTCTGCACGACCTCCTCGGGGGCGCGGCGCCCGCGGACGATCCATCGCTGATCGATCTCGCTCGTCGACTGCAGGAGCTCGAGAGCGCCGTCGACGCCTCCTCCTTCACGGAACGGAGACCCGAATGATCCGTCGATCCCATCGAACCGCCGTCCATCCATCCGAACGGAAGCCGAGGACACCACGTGACCGCTGAGACATACAACGACGCCGAACTGCGTCAGGCCATGCACCGTGTGCGCACGGAGGTCGACAAGGCCGTCGTCGGACAGGCGGGCACCGTGACCGGCCTGCTGGTGTCGCTTCTCGCGCGAGGCCACGTGCTCCTCGAGGGCGTGCCCGGGGTGGCGAAGACGCTCGTCGTACGCTCGTTCGCGCGTGCGCTGGGCCTCGACACGAAGCGCGTGCAGTTCACCCCCGACCTCATGCCCGGAGACGTCACCGGTTCGCTCGTGTACGACGCCCGGACGGGAGAGTTCGACTTCCGTGCAGGGCCGGTGTTCACGAACATCCTGCTCGCCGACGAGATCAACCGCACGCCCCCGAAGACGCAGGCCGCCCTGCTGGAGGCGATGGAGGAGCGACAGGTGTCCGCCGACGGCGTCAGCCGACCGCTCCCGGATCCGTTCCTCGTCGCTGCGACGCAGAACCCGATCGAGCACGAGGGCACCTACTCGCTTCCGGAGGCGCAGCTCGACCGCTTCCTGATGAAGCTGGTGGTGGGGATGCCCGAGCGGGATGCCGAGGTGTCGGTGCTCCGCAAGCATGCATCGGGCTTCTCGCCGCGCGAGCTGACGGGCGTCGAGGCGACCGTCTCCGCCGACGAGATCCGGGCGGCTCAGGACGCAGCCGGTCGTGTCGAGGTCACCGACGATGTCCTCGGCTACGTCGTGGATCTCGCGAGAGCCACTCGGCAGTCGCCCTCGGTCGAGCTCGGCGCGAGTCCTCGCGCTTCGACGGGTCTGTTGGCCGCCGCGAAGGCATGGGCGTGGCTCAACGCGTCCACCGCGGTCACCCCTGATCACGTGCAGACCATGCTCGTTCCGGTCTGGCGGCACCGACTGCAGCTGCGCCCGGATGCGCAGATGGAAGGCGTGTCGGCGGATGCCGTGCTCACGTCCGTCGTGCAGCAGACCAGGGTGCCGATCTAGGTGTTCGTCACCGGCCGTCTCGCACTCGCCGTCGCCGTCGGCATCGTTCCGCTCGTCCTCGCCGGACTCGCGGAGTTCCCGCCTTACGCCGCACTGGGCATCTGGGTGCTGTTGTGCGTGCTGCTGCTGGTGGTCGACGTACTGCTCGCACCGAATCCGCGCTCCGTCATCGTCACGAGACGCGTGCCGACCCGCGCTCGGATCGGTGAACCGGTTCCCGTCAGCGTCGCGCTGCAGAATCAGGGCACCCGCACCCTGCACGCGGTGATCCGCGACGCATGGCAGCCGACGGCCGGAGCGGGCGAGGAACGCCAGCGCCTCAGCGTGCCACCGGGTGAACGGCGACGCGTCTCCGTGCCGCTGCTGCCCCGGCGTCGAGGTGAGCTCGCGAGCGAGTTCGTGATGATCCGGTCGCTCGGTCCGCTCGGTCTCGCCGGACGGCAGGCCAGCCACCGGGTTCGCGGAACGATCCGGGTGCTCCCTGCCTTCGCCTCGCGCAAGCACCTGCCGTCACGGCTCGCACGGCTGCGCGAACTGGACGGCAACACGAGCATCCAGGTGCGCGGCCAGGGAACCGAGTTCGACTCGCTCCGCGAGTACGTCCGGGGCGACGACGTGCGGTCCATCGACTGGCGCGCGACCGCGCGGGCCGGAACCACGATGCTGAGGACCTGGCGGCCCGAGCGCGACCGCCACGTCGTGATCATCATCGATACGGGACGCACCGCCGCTGCACGGGTCGGGGATGGAACGCGGGTCGACGCCGCCCTCGAGGCATCCCTTCTGCTCGCCGCACTCGCCGCACGCGCGGGCGATCACGTGCATCTGCTCATGTACGACCGCGTCGTGCGGGCCCGCGTCACCGGTGTCGACGGGACCGCGCTGCTCCCCGCCCTCACGGACGCGATGGCCCCGGTGCACGCTCGCCTGGTCGACACAGACTGGCCAGGCGCTTTCGCCGCGGTTCGCACCCTGACGACCCGCCCCGCGCTGATCGTGGTGCTGACGGCGCAGGACGCCGCCGAGTCGGCCCGCGGATTCCTCGGAGCCTTTCCCGACGCGAGCAGGGCGACCTCCATCCTCGTCGGCTCCGTCACCGACGACGGCATCGCTGATCTCGCGGCGCAACGCGGCTCGCGCGAGGAGATCTACCTCGCGGCCGCTGCCGAACGCACCATGCGCGATGCGGAAAACGTGGCCGACGCGGTGCGCCGCGCCGGCGGAGAGGCCATCGCCGCCGACCCCGAGGCCCTGCCGCCGAGAATCGCCGACCGATACCTCGAACTGAAGGCCGCCGGGCGACTGTGACCCGCTGAGGCGTCAGCCGGCCAGGAGCCTCGGAGTCCCCGCCTCGTATTCGACGAGGTCTCCGGTCTCGCCCCGGCGGTAGGCGCGCCCGCCGATGACGAGCATGTAGATCAGGAACGCGGCGAGCGCAGCGACGCCGATGCCGATCTTGACGGGCCAGGGCAGAGCCCACCCGGTCACGAAACCCTCGATCAGGCCCGAGACGAACAGCGAGAAGACGAGTCCGATCGCCACCGTCGCGAGCGAACGCCCCTCGGCGGCGAGCGACTCTCCTCTCGAACGGTGCCCCGGCGCGACCCACGACCAGAAGAGATGGAGTCCACCGGCCGCGGCGACGAAGATCGATGTCATCTCGAGAAGGCCATGCGGGAGGATGTAGAGGATCATCACGTCGACCTGATCGTGCGCGGCCATGACGGCACCGGATACCCCGAGACCCATCGCATTCTGCACGAGGACGTTGATGGGCCAGAGCCCGGTGATGCCGAACAGGACACACTGCAGCGCGATCCAGGCGTTGTTCCACCAGACCATGCCCATGAACACCGCCGCGGGGTTCTCGGTGTAGTAGCCGGTGAAGCTCTCGTCCGCGTACTGCTCGAGTAGGTCGGGCGGGCCGAGAGTGGCCAGGAGCGCCGGGTCTGCCGAGATCCATGCGGCGGTGCCGACCACGATCGCGATGAACGACACGGCGACCACGAGCGTCGTCCAGCGCAGCCGGTAGAGGGCAGCGGGCAGCTGCAGGGAGAAGAAGCGGCCGGTCTGGGTGAGGATGTTGTCGGACGCGCCGGTGAGTCGCAGCCGCGCGCGCACGAGGATCGTCGAGAGATACGCGCCCTGTGGCGATTCGCCCACCGAGGTCTTGAGCTCGGCGAGATCAGCGGACGCCGCGCGGTACCGGACGATCAGCTCGTCGACGCCCGCACCGTCGAGTCGGGCGCGGCTCAACTGCTCGAGTCGCTCCCACTCGGCGCGGCGCGCATCTGTCAACGCATCGGCATCCACCTGATTTACTGTACTCATGTCCGCCGCGCTCGATGCATCCGACGAGGTCCTCTCCGGCGAAGCCGTCGCGATCGACGTGCAGCCGATCGGCTTCCTCCTGCGCGCCGCGGGGGCGATCATCGACCTTCTGGTCGGCCTCGCCGTCTTCCTCCTCACCCTCTTCCTGCGGATCTGGCTGCTCGACATCGGCGTTCTCGACCAGGCGACCGACACGATCGCGCTCATCGCCTCGATCGTGATCAGCTTCGTGGTCCTGCCGATCACGATGGAGGTCGCACTGAAGGGCCGCAGCCTCGGCAAACTCGCGGTGGGCGGTCGCATCGTTCGCATCGACGGGGGCGCGACCGGATTCCGCCACGCGTTCATCCGAGCACTCCTCGGCGTTCTGGAGATCTACATGACGCTGGGCAGCGTCGCGGTGCTCGCCGGAGCGTTCAGCGCCCGATCGCAACGCCTCGGAGACATGGTCGCCGGCACCTACAGCCAGCGCGTGCGCACGCCGAAGCTGATCCCCAGCGTCCCCGTACTGCCGCCGATGCTCGCTGGCTGGGCGCAGATCGCCGATGTGGCCCGCCTTCCTGACCGACTAGCACGGCGCATCTCGCAGTTCCTGCAGAGCGCTCCGCGAATGGTGCCGGCCGCCCGGGCGAAGGTGGCGCAGGATCTGCTCGCCGAGGCATCGCCGTTCGTCTCGCCTCCGCCCCCTGCTGCACCCGAGGTCGCGCTCATCGGCATCACCGTGCTCCGGCGCGAGCGGGAGCGCCGCGCCCTGCAGAACGCCGATCGCCGGGCGGAGAAGCTCACCGGTCGTCGCGTCGGCGTCTGACCGCGCCTTCGTCCGGACTCCGCCCGGCGCACGTCAGAAGCGGATCGCGTCGATCACCTTGACGCGCAGCGCGACCAGCGCAGGGATGAAGCCGGCGACCGCTCCCACCAGGATCGACGCAGCCAGACCGACGAAAGCCGCGCGCATCGGGAACGGGGGGATGTCCTGGATGCCGTAGAAGAGCGAAGTCACCACCCAGTCGGAGCGGAGCACCGCGACCACGATCGCGATGCCGACGAGGCCGGCCACCGTGGTCGCGACGAGGCTCTCGAGGAACACCGAGAAGAAGACCCGGCCCGACGTCGCGCCGAACGCACGGCGCACGCCGATCTCACGCACCCGCTGCCGCATCGCGACCAGCTGGATGTTGATCAGGCTCAGCGCTCCGAGGGCGAGGATCACCGCGGCGATGCCTCCGGTGACCATCTCGAACGTCGCCTGCGCATCGAGAGCCCCGGGTTGGGCCGCCCAGTCAGAACGGCTGACAGACACGGTCTGCCCTTCCGGAAGCCCTGCCCGCAGATCCATCGCGAGCACCGGTGCGATCTCGTCGACCTGCCCCTGCCCGAGCCAGATCTCGTACTGCGGCCATGCGCCCTCCGGCAGGGCGTCGACGCGAGCACGATATGCGTCGTAGAGGATGTCGACGCGGAGCTCCTCATCGCCGAAACCCTGACGAGGCACGACTCCCACGACCTGGTAGGTGCCCCCGGCCGGCCCGGCGAGTGTCAGGGTCGGGTGCTGAGCGACGGGTGTCCGCCCGATGCGGTCCCACAGAGCCTCGGTGATCACGACGGGCGGCGACAGAGCCTCGGCATCGGCATCGCGCATCCAGCGTCCTTCGAGCAGCTGCTCGCGATGGATCTGCGAATAGAGCGGGTCGATCAATCGCGAGTTCACGTCGACGATGCCGTCAGGGAGCTGCACGGGGACGACCATGCCCTGCGCGATCCTCGCGGTATGACTGAACTCGAATCGGTCGGTGACCCGTGTGAATCGTTCGTCGAAGGCGTCGAAGTCGACCGGCGTGCCGTCGTCGCTGCTGATCGCGACGACCAGGGTCGCCGCCCGACCGCCCCACCGATCCGACTGCTCGGCTTGGAACTGGCGTTGATACTCGGAGATGGCCACGACCCCGGTGAGAGCCGCCACAGAGACCGCGATGCCGATCAGACTGAGCAGCACCCGCAGCTTGTGCACGCGGATCTCTGACCAGGCGTCCGAGAGCGCACCGAGGATGCCGGTCACGACGCTGCTCCGCGACGTGAGGACGGCATCGCCGGCATGGCCGGCATCGCAGCCGGTGCGGACGCTCCCGAGTCCGCAGACGCGGCGGACGGGACGGAGGCAGCGAGAGTGGAGGCCTCGAATGCGCGACTGAGATCGGCCGTCTCGAGCACTCCGGCGTCGAGCCGGTAATGCCGCCGGGCACGGGCGGCCACGTGAAGGTCGTGAGTGATCGTCACGAGTGCGGCATCGGTCTCGGTGGCCACCTCGTCGAGCAACGACATGACCGATGCGCCCGTGTCGATGTCGAGAGCCCCGGTCGGCTCATCCGCGAGGATCAGCACAGGTCGACGCACGAGCGCCCTCGCTATCGCGACCCGCTGCTGCTCACCTCCGGAGAGCCGGTCGGCGATCTGCTCGATGCGATGGCCGAGGCCGACCCGCTCGAGCATGTCGGCGGCGATCTGCCTCCTGTTCCAGAACATCCGACCCCGCGCATGGCCGAGGGGCATCATCACGTTGTCGAGTGCCGTCCGCCCGGGCAGCAGATTGAACTGCTGGAAGACGAAGCCGACGTTGTCCCCGCGCAGCCTGTCCAGCCGCCCAGAGCGCATTCGCCGCACTTCGCGGTCTTCGAAGGACACGGACCCGGTTGTCGGGGAATCGAGCATACCGAGGATGTTGAGCAGCGTGGACTTGCCCGAGCCCGACCTGCCGACGATCGAGACGTGGTCTCCGGCACTCACCTCCAGCGAGATCCCCCGCAGGATCTCGAGTTCCGAGTCGTCTGCGAGTCTCACGCTCTTGGTCACATCGTTGAGCGCGACGAGCGTCACCAGCTCATCCCACTGTCGCACTGCTCGACGCCGGGCTCGATCTCGTAGCAGAACTCTTCGACCGGCGCGACGAATCCGGGAACGAACTGCCTGATCGACTCGCCCTCCTCGAGACCGGAGACCACCTCGACCATCGCTCCGTCACTCACGCCGAGCTCGACAGCGCGCTCTTCGGGTTCGGCACCGTCGCCGGCATCGACCCACACATTGCCCGTGCCGGCACCGCCCTGCACAGCCGTGACCGGGACCACCAGGGCGTCATCGACCTGTCCGAGCGCGAGATCCATCGTCGCCGGCAAACCTGCGAAGACGACCTGGTCCCCGGGGACGGAGCATCTGACGCTCGCCGTGCCCTCCGCACTCACCTGCACTCGCACTCCCGTGCAGGCGAACGGCGCCGGTCCGCCGGTGATGGTCACCGACGCCTCGGACGGTGCGTTCACCAGGCGGTACAGCTGCACAGGCTCCACCGTCGCCAGCAGGTGGTAGCGCGCCGGCGTGAGCGTGAAGATCTCGGTGCCCGCGGACGTCACCTGCCCCTTCACCAGAGCGATCTCCGAGACGTCACCCGCCTCGGACGCCAGCACATCCACATCCTTCTTCGGTTCGTCCTGTCTGATCGTGAAGAGCTTCTGACCGGCCGCGACCGTCGCTCCCTCCGGCACGTGCACAGCGACGACCGTGCCGGTGACCTCGGTGCGCACCGGGAAGGAGTCGTCGCGAGCGACATTGCCGCTCAGAGTGAGCGCGTTCACGACAGAGCCTCGCTCGACCGGGATGATCGGGTCTCCGATCGACGACTCGGGGCTGACCATCGCCTCGCTGCTGTCAGGGAAGAACGCGATCTTCACGAGAGCTGCGGCGCACGCCCCGAAGACGAGCACGAGCAGAAGGGGGAAGATCCAGCGTCGCCAGACGATCACAGCGGCCTTTCCGGCGGCGCCGCCCTGGCGCATCCGCGGTCAGCGTAGCCGGATGCGTCGAGGACTCACCGCGACCGGGCGGCGTGTCTCATCCAACGAAGTGAAGAACTCAGGCGCGAAGCGCCTCGTGACGAACCACGAGCCATCCCGCAGGCACGGAGAGCCGCTCCGCGTGCTGCGCGCACAGATCGTGAGCATGGGGATGCCGCGCCATGCCCAACGGCCCCAACGCCGCCATCTGGTCGCCGTAATCGTAGGTGAGCGTCGCCACGGCTTCACGCGCGCAGCCGACCTTCGAGCAGAGTCTTCCGTCCATTCACGCCAGGCTACGTCCAGGTTCTCCCGACGAGCGGATGCCGCGCCGCCCTGGCCCACAGACTCGGCCTAGACTTTCGCTATGCCCCGCCGTCCCCGCACCTCCGAAGCACCCCGACGCGGGGCCAGGCACGGACGGCACGGACGACTCGGACGCAGTGAGGTCGTGCGTCCTCCCCTGGCTCCTCTCGACGGGCGCATCGACCGATTCGATCTGACCGTCGGCACTGCGGTGGAGTTCCTCCGCGGCACGTGGCCGGAGCTGCAGGAGGTGCGGTTCGAGATCGGTGCGATGCCGGCGTTCGATGCGACGGACGAAGTGCCCCGTTGGCACCTCGACCATGACAAAGCGCGGATCGTGCTCTTCCGGCTTCCGATCGAGCGGCTCCTGCCACCCGGGCATGACGACGGCGCTCACCGGAGGATGGCTATCGAGAGCGCCGTCTTCAGGGCTGCGGCGGAGTACGTCGGCCGCGAACCGTGGGATCTCGGCGGTCACGACCACTGAGATCGGAGAGTCCGCTCACCGGCGGACTCGTCACGGATAGACGGTGATGCTCTGCTGAGCCCCCGTCGCGGGCCACACCGGCCACACCGCCAGCTCACCGGCCGCACTCATCGCGACGGATGCATGCACGGGTGCCGACGTCGACATCGCGTAGACCGTGCGCGGCTTGACATCGACCGATGCCGACGAGCCGGCGGGCACGGTGACCTCGATCGGATCTCCCCCCGCGGTGGGAGCGAGCTGCACCGTCGCGTCGGACTCCTCGCGGTTGGCGAGCACCACGCGGGGGCTCGGCCCCGCAGGCACAGCCACGTAGACATCGTCCTCGAGCTCCGGGGCCGACGTGACCCAGGCGAAATCGTCCTTCGGGCCGGCGACGTCCTGCTGTCGCACGCCGGCGAGCACCGGGTTGTCGGATTCGATGCTCATCGTGTAGCTCCCCGGCGAGAGCGCCGACAGCGAGAGCTCCGTCGGCACGTCCGCGGTGAGCGGGACGGTGAACTCCTCGGAGACCGTCGATGATCCGACCTCGCTGACCTTCACCACTGCCTGGGAATCGACCTCGGGCGACATCAGACGCAGGACCGCCATGTCGGCGTTGTCGCCCTGATTCTCGAAGACCTCGATACCGGGAAGCACCGGCTCACGCTGCGCCGCGGGAACCGCATCCTGCAGATCGATGCCCGCAGGGTCGAGCGTGCGGGTGAGCGAGGACTGCAGCACGGCTCGCACCGGTGCACCCGTCGCCTCCACCTTGACGATCGGGAAGTCCGATCCGGCGGCGATCGATGTCAGCGGGAGGGCGATCTGCGACTCCGCGGGGACGATCACGGTGCTCGACGCCCGCACTGAGCCGTACACGCCGAGTGACACGGTGGAGGGCACGACGCCCGGATTCGTGAGAACGACGAGGTCCTCGGTCCCGGTGGCGACAGTCCCGCCCACGAGCCACGACTCGAGGCCGGCAGGGCGACACGGAGCGGCGGCGAGACCGGACAGATCCGCCTCTGCGAGGCTGGCGGACTCCGTGGCGCCGAGCAGCGGAGCCTGGCGTCCTTCGACGGCGCCGACGAGGCGCTGCGCGGATCCGCCGTCGGCGAGGTCCCTCGCGCTCAGAGGGGTCGACTCCGGTCGTCCCGACGAACCCTCCACCGTCAGCTGGGGAGAAGCCGCCGACACCATCTCGAGAGGATTGGAGGGATCGCGTCCGACGGCGCGCATATCTCCGTTGCACACGAGCACCGTGTCGCCGGGAAGAGGCGTGACCTGCGCCTGAGCAGGCTGGTGCACGACTGTCGGCCACGGCGCCGTGATGCCGAAGGCGACGCCGACGACGCACGCTCCGGCGACGACTGCGCCGGTCAGGACTCGAGCGCCGGTGGCCGCCACCCGGAATGCGCGGTTGCCGGTCATCGTCGCTGCCTCTCGTCGTCTTCGGGGTGTTCGTCGGCCTGGTCCGTCGCGCCCGCGTCGCCTTCATAGCCATTCACGACATCGGCATCGGTGTCGATGTCGGTGTCGGCACGCTCCTGCATTCCGCTCGATATGTCGTGCTCAGGGGAACCGAGCTCGGCGGCGTCTGAGGAGCCGACGCCGGTCGTTCCCGCAGCCTCAAGGACCTGAGCGTCCCCCGTCGACGTGCGAGGGGCATCGCGGCCCTCGGAGTCCTCGCGGTCCTCGGGGTGTCGCGGAAGAACGATCGGCTCTTCGGGCGCGCGTCCGACGATGCGCGACCTGGCACGTGCCGCTCGTCGCGATGCACGCGTCGGCACGGACAGCAGCAGCGCGGCGAGAACGAGCGCGAGCTGGATCGTGATCACGAAGCGCGCAGTCGCCTGCTCAGCCGACGAGAGCGGGGCACGCGGCGACGCGTCGGCCTCGAGCCGATAGAGCACACCGCGATCGGTGGAACCGGCCTGGACGAACCCCGCCCGCTGGTCGAGCGACGTCACGGCCGCAGTACGCAGAGAGCGGGCACGATCGGACTCCTCGCCCGAGACCTGCGCGACGAGGACATAGGAGATCCCCGTCTTGCCCAGTTCATCGGCCGCATCGAAATCCCGCGCCGAGAGCAGGTCGACCGCCAGCGTGGTGAGGTCGGAACCGCGCAGCTCGGTCGCTGTCGAGAGAATCGTCGTCTGTGCGCTCAGCGTCTCGCTTGCGCCCCACGCGACCTCGGTCGCAAGCCCTCCGTCGTTCTGGGGCGTGAGCACGAGCGTGCCGATCTCGCGATCCGCTCCTGCTTGTGCGGCGACGTACGCCGGCAGGGTCGACGCGGGCCCCTCGCGAAGCTCGGAGAGATCCGTGTGGAATGCCGCGAGCGCAGGAACCGCGCATACCGCGATCGAGAGCCCGGCGACCGCCGCGCTCAGGACCCTCACCCGCGGCATCGACAACGCCGTGTCGAGAGTCACGAGAGCGGCGCCCGTGACTCCGATCCAGGCCAGGCTGAGACCGGAGCCCGGCCAGATCGCGACGGGCGCGCCCTGGGCGAAGGACACGGCGACGCCGACCGCGAGGAATGCGGTGGCGATGCCCGAGAGTGCGACGACCAGAAGCGTGATGCCCGCTCGCCAGCGCGGAGCGACCGACGATCCGAGAGCGAGAAGCGCCAGCGGGGCGAGCAGCGCACCCGCCCACGGCGCAAGGTCGAGGTCGACCCGGGAGACCCATCCGGCCATGTCTCCGGACGGGAATCCCGTGGCCAGGGCGAGTCTGCCTGCCGCATCGGCTGCCGCCTGCGGCCCGCTCCAGACCGAGCCGGGATCCGCGAGAACAGCGATGATGTCTCCGTGTCGGAGCTGCCAGAGCACGAGCGGAGCGAAGAGGACGACAGCAGGAACCGGCACCCAGAGCAGGCGGATGGCCCCGCGGATCCGGGCGCCTGCGAGAGTGATGCCGAGCGCGATGACCCACAGCAGAAGGAGCGCCGGGGCCAGAGACGGTGCACACGCCGCGACCGCGGCGAAGAGGATCGAGGCGGCACCTGCCGCACCCCACGAACGATGGGCCACCGCAGCGGCGTGGAACAGCCACGGCAGGAGGAGGTGCACCAGCACGCCGGCCGGACGACCGTCGATCAGGGCGGTCAGGAAGGTGGGCGCGAGCGCCCACACGATGCCGGCGAAGATGCGCAGTCCCGCACGATCCGTGACACGGGTGGCGGCGAACCAGCCGCCGAGCACGGCAAGCGGCAGCGCCAGCACCCAGAGGAGCACGAGGGAGAACGACGGGGCGCCCGGCCAGAGCGACCCGAGCACTGCGAGCACCGCGGCGAACGGATCGGCCGGGCCCACGACGTCGACCCCGAGGCCCCGAAGCCCCCAGGCGGCATCGCTCCAGAGGGCTCCGACCGTCTCGCGCAGCGGAAGCAGAGCACCGCCGCCCAGCACCGGCCACGCGAGGATCGTGGTGAAGGTCGCGAGGCTGACCACGAGTGCGCCGAGCACCGCCCAGGCGCCGCCGCCGGAGAAGAACCGCAGCTCGCTGGCGGATCCGCCCTCGCTGCCGTGACCGTCGTCGAGCCGTCGACGCAGGTCGGAGCTGCTCACACGCAACGGTGCGATGCTCGACCAGCTCGATGTCCGGAACGAGCGGATCCGCGCGCGAGATCGGGCGATCGCGCCGAAGCGGAACATCGCCGTGACTGCCGCTGCCCACTCGGGAGCGACCGCTTCGGGCCGCTTGCCGATCAGATCGGTCATCGAGCGCCAGAGGGCAAGCGGAAGGAGACTCAGCCAGTGCAGCGGCACGGCGATCGCCGGGGCGTAGGCGAGTCTGCGGTGCAGCTGCGCGAGTCTGGTCGCGAACGCGCGCCGACCTCGCGCGGTCGGCAGCGCGCCGGGTCCGTCGGGCGAGACCGACACTCTCGCCGACGGCGCGAGCACGACGCGTCCGCCGCCGAGTCGGGCGCGGACTCCGAGGTCGAGCCCCTGGTCGGCTCCCGCGAGGGCCGGATCCGGTCGCAGCGCATCGCGGACCTCGCCGCGGATCAGCATGCCGCGGATGTCGGCGCCCAGAGCGTCGTCGCTGCCATCGTGCTGTCCCTGGTCCAGCTCACCGGCGGCCAGCTCGACAGCACGTCCGAGGGTCGTCATGCTGACCCCGAGCGAGACGATCTCGCGGTCGTTGTCGGTATGCACGAGCTTCGGCGCCACGATCGCCGCAGACGGCGAGCGCTCGAGCGTGCCGACCAGGCGCTCGAGAGCGCGCTGGTGAGGTGCCGTGTCGTGCGCGAGCAGCCAGACAGCACTGCCCTCGAGGATGCGGGGTCTGGCCAGCTCGACCGCGTCGGCGAACGATGTGCTGCCGCGCGTCTGGATGATGCCTTCGACGGCGCTCGCGATGGCCTCGCTCTCGCGGGCAGAGGCTGCATCGCCGCACATCACGAGCGTGATCGCGGCGGGGGGTGTGGTCTGGGAGCGCAACGCATCGAGTGTGCGGAGCAGCTGCGCGCGGGCGGAAGAACCGGGGCGCGCGACGATGATTGCATGAACTCGGGCTGGCATGACCTGGTCAGCCTATGCGCGCCTCAGAGCTGCGGGGCATACCTGCTGCGGCGTGGCCGCGAAGCCATGAGGATCGGATGTGGTCCTCGGGAGCGGCACGAAGCGCGGGTACGGCACACGCGATGCCGACGATGGGGTCTCAGCTCGCGCGACGCTTGAGCTTGCGGCGCTCGCGCTCGGAGAGGCCGCCCCAGATTCCGAAGCGCTCGTCGTTGTTGAGCGCGTATTCGAGGCATTCGCCACGCACATCGCACGACGTGCAGATCCGCTTCGCGTCACGAGTGGATCCGCCCTTCTCAGGGAAGAACGCCTCAGGATCGGTCTGCGAGCAGAGCGCATCGCTCTGCCATGCCAGAGCGTTCTCGTCGTCGGTCTCGACCTTCCGAACCCCGGGGACACCGAGGTTGATCGGATCGACGAACCAGTTCTCCGGTACGTCTGAACGGTAACCCGTCATCTCGCTCTCCAACCCCTAAATTCCGCCCCCTCGGCGGGCCGTGCTCAACTAATTACACCCGTGTCATTCGCATCGGTCAAGTCGCGGATCGTAAACCCTCAATCCGGTCTTGAAGGTTCTTGACCTCTGCACGGCGTGTCGCGCGCGCCCCGAAGGTCAGCCTCGTGCGTCGGGAGCACCGGGAGAGGCGACGAACGCCTCACCTCGGCCGCTGATCGTCAGACGCACCTCGTCTGGAGTCGCGAACGCCGCCGTGCCGACCGCGACATCGCGCACTTCGTCGTCTGCTCCGCTCACCGCCACACGACCGGACGTGGCGAGGACCATGGTCGGCCCCTCCACATCGATCACGACGCTCGCACCATCGAGCTCGATCCGCCGCAACGAGAAATCGGCCACGGGAACCGGGTACTCGGTGATCGCATCCGCCGACGTCGGACGCAGCACCGGCACTTCGCCCGTCGTGGTGTCGAGGATCGAGAGCAGCTCGGGCACGTCGATGCGCTTCGGAGTGAGGCCTCCGCGCAGCACGTTGTCGCTCGCCGCCATGATCTCCACCCCGAGGCCGGCGATGTAGGCATGCAGGAGGCCTGCGCGCAGGAACACGCCCTCTCCCTTCCGCAGCACCACATGGTTCATGAGGAGTGCGACGACCACCCCTGGGTCACCCGGGTAGGTCTCGGCGATCGACGCGACCCCGCGAAGAGTGGTCGACCACTCCCCCGACGGAGAAGCAGCGGCGGCGCGCACCGAACCCACGATGTCGTCTACCACCTCCTGCGCCTCGCCCGACAGCAGCCAGCCGATCGTGTCGCGGAGCACGTCACCGGGGCCGCTGAGACGGGAGGCGAGCTCCTCGACCCCCGCACTGTCCCCCAGCACGTCGAGCAGACGCAGGGTGTCGTCGACGGGGCGCAGACCACTCAGCGACTCGAAGCGATCGCTCAGCGCGACGATCAGCTCCGGCTTGTGATTGTCGTCGCGATAGTTGCGGTTCGGGTCGGTGGCTGCGAGCGCCGACTCCCGCGCCCACCCGGCTCTCGCCTGCTCGATGGTCGGGTGCACCTGGATCGACAGCGGCGATGCGGCTGCGAGGAGCTTCAGCAGGTAGGGCAAGGATCCCCCGGTGACGGTGTCGAGCGTCCCGTCGCCCTGCACGTCCGCAGGGTCTCCCGGGTGGTCGCCGAACCACACCTCGGCCTCAGGGCCCCCCGTCGGGGTGCGGCCTTCCAGGTCAGCGAGAAGCGTCGCCGACCCCCAGGCGTAGTCACGGGGCACATTCGAGAGGCTGAGCAGCATGACACCAGGGTATTGGCATGCGAACTCGCCGTGCCACGACGCACGGCATCAGGTATGTCGCGAACTGCGCGCTGTAGCCTGAACGCGATGGCGCAATACACGAAGCACCCGGTCGCCGCCCCGCCCACCGCTCCAGAGCGCGAGTCGACGGGGCACCTTCTGCTGCGCGGGTACATCGGCCTCGTGCTCTTCGCGACATTCGCGCACTCGGCGGTCTACAACCTCGTGGGCGAGATCGGGGCGTTCATCACCCTCATCGTGTTCCTGATCGCCACGCTCGCCATCGGCGTTCCGATGGTCTCGCGTCGGCGCCCGGCAGCGTTCGCCTGGCGTCGCCTGCCATGGGCCGCCATCGCCTACACGGCGCTCGCTCTGCTCTCGGTCGCCTGGTCGCAGTGGCGGGGAGCGACCGTCATCACCTGGGTCCTGCTCGCGACCGTCACCGTGAACGCCCTGTTCATCGTGCACGTGCTGTCGTGGCAGGAGATCGTGCGAGCGCTCGCCTCCGCTTTCAAGTGGATCCTCGGATTGTCCCTCGCGCTCGAGCTCTGGGTCGCCCTCGTCGTGCACGCTCCGATCCTGCCGAACTTCTTCGTCCGCCCCGACGGCGAGGCGAACGCGCACTGGTACTGGGTCCGGGGCAACCTGCTCGAGGGCGGCCGCATCCAGGGCATCGTGGGCAACTCCAACGTGCTCGCCATCGTCTGCCTGTTCGCGATCCTCACGTTCGGCGTGCTGTTCGCCGCCCGTGCGCGGTGGCGAACGACTCTGGCTCTGTGGACTCTGCTGGCCGGCTACTTCCTCCTCCGAGCCGGATCCGCCACCGCCTACGCATGTGCTGCGGCCGCGGCCGTGGTACTCGTCGTCGCTCTGCTGATGCGACGCACGACGACACCCGGCGGGCGCACGAGGCTCTACGTGGTGTCCATCGGCGGTGCGGTGGTCGCCGGCGCCGTCGTCTGGCTGCTGCGCGAGCCGCTCTTCGCCCTGCTCGGCCGCAGCGCGGACCTGACCGGCCGCTCCGACATGATCTGGGACAAGGTCCTCGCGCGGGCTGCCGAGCATCCGATCTTCGGCAATGGCTTCTCGAGTCCCTGGGTCCCTTTCGATCCTGCATTCGCCGGATGGATCGAGGATCACGGCATCACCGTCTTCCACGCGCACAACATGTGGCTCGACGTGCTGATGCAGCTCGGCGTCGTCGGTGTCGTCCTCATGGCGCTCGCGTACCTCAGTCTGCTGTGGCGCTCGTGGTTCTTCGCTGTCGACAGACCTCGTTGGGACCTGAAGTCCGACCGCGCCTATTCGGCGATCACACTGCTTCCGAGCCTGTTCACCGTCGTGCTGCTCGTGCAGGGGCTGACCGAGTCGACCCCCATCATGCTCTGGGGATGGATGCTGCTGGTCCTGCTGACGTTCAAGCTCAAGGTCGTGCCCCTGGTGGGCGTGGGCGAACGTGAACGCGTGATCGAACGCGGCGAGCGAAGCCGGCGGGTTCCGTGACGCCGGAACGTCGTCTGAACGACCTCCTCGGCTCGGCCGAGTTCGCTCGCGCGTACACGGTGACCGTCCTCACGGCGGTCTTCTCATCGTTCACGATCGAGGCCGCGGCATCGCACGTCACCCTCGCCGCGATCATCGCCGTGCTGTGCGTGCTCGGCGCATGGATCCTGTGGGTGCGGCGCGAGGAGCTCTCGCTCCTGCGGATCGCTCCCTCGTCGCTCCTGGCCTTCCTCGCGTGGGCGGCCGTCAGCATCGTCTGGACGACCGACAAGTCGGACACCGCCTTCGGGTGGATGCAGCTCTTCGGATTCGCATTCCTGGCGGTCACCGTCGGCCACATCCGCGACACACTGCAGACCGTCCGAGCCCTCGGCGACACACTGAGGTTCCTCCTGCTGGTGTCGCTCGGCCTGGAGATCCTCTCCGGGGTACTGCTCGACACCCCGTTCACGTTCCTCGGCATCCAGGGCGATCTGGCCCTCGGAGGCCCGGTGCAGGGGATCTTCGGCAGCAGGAACATGCTCGGATTCGTCACGGTGATCGCACTCATCACGTTCGTGGTGGAGTGGCGGACGCAGTCGCTGACGGCTCGCATCGCGATCCCCTCGATCGCGCTCGCGGCGCTGATGGCGTTCTTCTCGTCCTCGCCCACCGTGCTGGTGCTCGCGGCTGCGGTCGGCGTCGTCGCCGTCGCTCTCGCCATCGTCCGTCATGCACCCGCAGAGCGGCGGACGATCGTGCAATGGGTGCTCGGCGTGCTCGTCGCCCTCGCCCTCGCCGCGGCCTTCGCCCTGCGCCACGTGATCATCGCACTGCTGGATGCGGGGTCCGACTTCTCGATCAGGGCGACCCTGTGGAACACGATCCTCGATTTCGTCGCTCTCAAGCCGGTGGAGGGTTGGGGCTGGTTCGGGGCGTGGGCCCGCGGCGAGTTCCCCTTCACCTACATCAACTTCCTGCTCGACGACCACCATCAGAGCGCACTGAACGCCTACTTCGACGTACTGCTGCAGCTGGGCGCGGGCGGGCTCGTGCTCTTCCTCCTGTTCGGCGGCATCGCGACCGTGCGATCCTGGCTCGTCGCGAGCGTGCGACGTTCGGTCGTCTACGCCTGGACGCCTCTCATGCTCGTCACGCTCGCCGTGGAGTCGATGTTCGAGAGCTTCACCCTGGTCGGCGCCGGGTGGTTCATGCTGGTCCTGTGCGCCCTGCGGGCCGGCCAGACGAGGTCATGGCGCGAGAACATCGACGCCGCGCACACCGGCGCGATCCCGACCCTGCGCCCCGAACGCTGACCTCCCCGCCGCGCCCTCGGCGGATTCCGAACTGCTCCGGGTAGGGTGGATCTGCTCGCGGCGCCCTGCGGGCCCCGAGCCTCCGGAGATTGCACCTCGTGACTCACGCCCCCTTCGACCCGGCGTCCGCGACGATCGTCATCGTCACGTACAACCGGTCCCACCTCCTGACCGGTCTCCTCGAGAGCATCACCGCGATGGACCCGAAGCCCGGCCACGTCGTGATCATCGACAACGCCTCGTCCGACGACACGACCGACATCGTGGAGTCCTTCCGCCCGAAGCTCGGCACCGAGGTCGTCTACCGCCGACTCGAGACGAACACCGGCGGATCGGGGGGCTTCAGCGAGGGCATGCGCACCGCGTACGAACTCGGCTCCGAGTGGATCTGGATGATGGACGACGACGTCGAGGTCGTGACCGACGGTCTGGCCAGGATGGGCAAGTGGGCCCCGCGCTTCAAGAGCATCCAGGGTCGCCGCTACGACTACGACGGCAGCGAGTTCTACTGGCAGTACCGGATCGCAGAGCGCATGGGGATCCCGATCCCGTTCGCGCCGTCCGGCTTCGACTCCTCCGGCTTCAAGGAGATGAACAGCGGATGCTTCGAGGGGATGTTCATCCATCGGTCGATCGTCAAGCAGATCGGCCTGCCCGACCACCGCTTCTTCATCTACTGGGATGACCAGATGTACGGGTGGCTCGCCTCGCGCAAGACCACTGCGGTGATCGTCGACGAGTTCGTCCTGCGACGCACTCGCGAGATCAAGCAGTGGGACATGGGCATCCGTCACATGAATGCTTCGAGCAACGCCTACCGGTTCTACATCATGCGCAACCGGGCGTACATCAAGCACTACTACCGCGTGCACGGCAACTACAACCCCGTGCTGTTCGGACTCGGGACGTCGATGACGTTCGCGAAGGAGCTCATCCGGCTCCTGTTCGTCGAGCGCACGGTGCGTGGAACGAGCAATCTGTTCCGGGGACTCACGGAGGGCGGCAAGCTCGGCCGCGATCGCTCCTGGAAGCCCATGCCCGCCCTGGAGGACTGACAGCATGACCGACGAACCGCAGCCCGATCTCCGCTGGGCCCCTCTGGAGCCGAAGCCGCGCAATCGCGGTCGGGTCTGGCTCATCGTCGGACTCGTCGTCGCAGCGCTCGTCATCGTCGGCGTGCTGCTGTTCGTCCTCCTGCCGCGCGGAGAGTCGCCGACTCCCGGCGCCAGCGGATCTCCTTCCCCTTCCGCCTCAGCGTCCGCGTCGGCATCTCCGTCTTCATCGCCTTCGCCCTCGCCGACTCCGGCTCAGACCGAAACCCCTCCGCCGACGGCGGCGCCGGAACCGTCGACGCCGGTCACGACCCCGCCGCCCGTCGCAGACCCCTCCGTCGATGCCTTCCGCGAGCAGGTGCGCGGCTGGCTGGACGATGCTCTGACCGGGCTTCAGATCGCCAGTGAGACGAGCGGTCAGGATGCGACTGCCGTGATCGAGAGTCTTCAAGCAGACGCCCAGCGACTGGGCGAGATCGCACCTCCCGGATCCATCGAATCCGCCTGGGGCGCGGCTGTGGACGACTACAACCAGAAGCTCAGCGCTCTGCGCTCGGAGGCGACCGCGGGCACGCCGTCGGTCGACAGCGCACGCGCTGCCGTGAACGAGCTCCGCGCTGTCGTCGGTCTCTGACCTCGAGGCTGAGTCCCGCGTCGTGCGGGCTCAGTCGACGCTGGACTCGAGGCGGCGCAGGCGCTCCTCGTAGTGGGCGGCGAGTTCGAGCCGGATTCGCGCGCGTTCGTGTTCGGCCTGTGCTCGGCTGAGCGCGCCCTCGGCATCCAGATCTCCCGCCTCGAGCCGCACACGCAGCCATTCGAAGCGCTGCTCGAGTGCCGCGACCTGCGGGGCGATGCGGTCGAACTCGGATCTGATGTACGAGAAGTCGGCCTGGGTGCCGGCGAGGCGTGCCTCGTAGTCGCGCTGTGCGTCTTCGAACTGCTCGAGGGCTGGCCTGATTCGGGCCTCCACTCTCGCATCCACACGGTGTTCGACGACGGCGTCGAGTCTGCGACGGAGTCGGTTCAGCATTCAGTCCTCAATCATTCGGGTGATTGTCGATGGTCTGTGACGTTCAGCGGTGGTAGCTGATGCGGCCTGATTCGATCCAGCCCCGCACGAGCTTCGATTCAAGGTCTATCCGGTGTTCTGCGCCCACGGCCGAAGGATCGCCGTACGCGTGGTTCCAGGACGTCTGATCCGGGGAGTCGACGAACGAGAATCCGGCCGCATCGACCCGAGCTCGGGGGAACAGACGGGTCGCGATCCACAGCATCACCGTCCCTGTGGTCGCCCACTGGCCGCCGCTGCGCGGATCAGCGCCCATCGCCTCACCGAGTGGCAGCACCACCTCGCGGTTCGGCATCGTCACGATCCCGAGATCCTCGGGCCAGAAGGCGGGAAGTTTCGGATTCTCCCAGAGCAGGCGCCCCGGTTCGATCATCAGATAGAGGCGCTCGGAGTAGCCGTCGAAGAACCAGGGAGTCGGCCGCACACCGCGGTTGAAGACCACGACGTCGGCGCGTCTCCCCACTGACGGTGCACCGTCGACGTCGTCCACGCGAAAGCCGTTGACTCTGAACACGACGTCCGCCGTGTCGATCAGCTCGGCCCGCGCGTCGGACGGCTCGAGCGGCTGATTGCCGACGACGGCGATCCGGCGCACCGGGGCCGTTCGCCCGTACGCGCCCACGAGCGGACGGAGTCGATCGTAGAACTCGGCCTCACCGGCCATCGCCCTGTCATCACCGACAAGATCCGTCACACGCCCCATGAGACCTCAGCTTAGGGCACGCCGACGAGGACTCCAGCGGCACGGCGGTGAGTCCGCGACAGGACGCGTCTAGAGTTGTCGGCGTGACTTCTTCGCAGACCATTCAGCTCTCCGCGGCGAGCATCGGGGCCGGCTCTTCGGTGTTCACCATCGCTGAGATGTCGGGAAACCACAATGGCGACCTCGATCGCGCGCTCAAGATCGTCGACGCCGTCGCCGCCACCGGCGCCGATGCCCTCAAGATCCAGACGTACACGGCCGACACTCTCACGATCGATTCGGACAAGCCCGCCTTCCAGGTCGCGAGCGACCATGGTCTCTGGGGCGGCCGCAACCTGTATTCGCTCTATCAGGAGGCGCACACGCCGTGGGAGTGGCACGCGCCGATCTTCGACCGCGCGCGCAGCCACGGACTCATCCCGTTCTCCACCCCGTTCGACCCGAGCTCGGTCGCGTTCCTCGAGGACCTGGGTGTGGAGATGTACAAGACCGCATCCGCCGAGATCGTCGACCTGCCGTTGCTCCGCGAGGTCGCCCGCACAGGAAAGCCGATGATCGTGTCCACCGGGATGGCGACGCTGTCCGAGATCGACGCCGCGGTCACCGCGATCCGCGGCGCCGGCGGCACCGAGCTGGTTCTGCTCGCCTGCACCGCCGCCTACCCCGCAGTTCCCGAGGAAGCGCGACTGGGCAACATCGAGGCGCTGCGGAACGCCTTCGACGTCCCGGTGGGACTCTCTGACCACACGCTCGGTATCGGAGTCGCGGTCGCTGCCGCCGCCCTCGGCGCGGTCGTGATCGAGAAGCATGTCACGCTCGACCGCACGGATGGCGGGGTCGATGCGGATTTCTCTCTCACGCCCGAGGAGTTCCACGCTCTCGTCGTGGCCTCGGAACAGGCACGGGTCGCGTCGGCGAGCGGCGTGTCCTTCGGACCGACAGCCCAGGAAGAGGCGGTTCTCGCCCTTCGCCGGTCTCTGTTCGTCGTCACCGACGTGCGTGCCGGTGACAGGGTGAGTCCGGATAACGTGCGGTCGATCCGTCCGGCCGGAGGACTCCGCCCCGATGACTTCGACTTCGTGAGCGGCCGCACCTTCACGCGAGACGTGGAACGCGGGACGCCACTGACCTGGGATGTGCTCTAGGTCACGCTCTCAGGACAGTCGCCATTTCGCCAGGGTGAGGAAGCCGTCTTCATCCGCGGGGAGATGCGGAAGATAACCGGCGCGCTCGAACAGTCGGCGAGACGCGACATTGTCGTGGTGCACCGCCGCCACCAGTCGAAGCGGGGGCAGTGCAGAGAGCGCGTTTTCCGCCGCCCGAACCACCGACGCGGCGATACCGCGACCGCGGCTCTCGGGGGCGACCGTGATCGAGATCTCCCACTCGCCTTCCGCACTTCTGTCCCAGCGGCAAGTGGCGACCGGCATCCCATCGCGTTCGATCATCAGGAGTCGACGATCGGGGTCCTCGAGGCTTCTCGCGAGCCAGTCGCGGTGGGATCGCCAATCGATCTCACCGCGCGAGCGGGAACTGAGCCGGACGGTCGGGTCATTGCGCCACTCGAGGAGCATCTGCCCGTCCTCGGCCGTCGCTGGGCGAGCGAGCGCGCCGGACCGAGGCTCGACGTGCGGTCGGGTGTGCAGCAGCTGCTCCCAGGAGGCCACGATCCGCCAGCTGCCGAGCCCATCGACGATCTGCTTCAGCGCGGCGGCCGTCGCGGCGAGCGATTCCGGTGAAGCGAAGAGATCGCCGAGCAGGCCGATCCGCTCCTCGAGGTCCTGATGCGGCGGCTCCCCCAGACCGACCGCGAGCCCCCGCTCGACGATCTGACGGTATCCGGCACGCTGGTTGTCCGCCACGCAGACGAGTGCCATCGGAAGGCCCATGCAGGCGAAGTCCCAGACCGAGGTTCCGGCAGCGGTCACGGCCAGATCGTGGCCTCGAGCGATCGCGGGGAGGTCGTCCACGAAACCGAGGACCTCGACGGAGTGACGCGAGGACTCCGCCGCCGAGCGCACCTCCGCACGAAGGCGGGGGTCGATCACGGTGATCTCCACACTGGAAGGCAGGCGGTCGAAGGCGGCGACGACGCGAGCGGTCACACCGTGAGGATCCGTGCCGCCCATCACGACCAGCACCCGAGGCACCGCCGACGGCGGCTTCCGCACGTCGCGCTGTGCGCGCACCTGCGCACGGACGACCGCGGCGTCGATGCCTGCCAGATGGCTGAGGCTGCGCTCAGGACTCGCGAAAGTGCGCTCGGACGCCAGGTTGGCATCGATGGCGAGATCGGCACGGCGCACACCGAACGGACCGTCTTGCATGTTGCTGATCAGCGGTCCGAGGGACGAGAGATCGGGAATCTCCCGGTAGCTGTCCAGATGGATCACGTCGACGCCGCGCGCGAGGTCTGCGAAGTCGTCGATGCTCGCCCCCGGCCCATGCGTCGTGAACAGCCCCATCGCTGGATCCATCCGACGCAGGATGTCCGCACCGGCGTCGTCGACATCGCCGAACACCGACGCCGCCCACCCGCGGTCCTGCGCGGCGCGCGCGATCGTGAGCGTGCGCATCAGGTGTCCCATGCCCGTCTCGACATCGGCGTTGCAGTGCAGGAGGACCCGTCGCCCGCTCATCGCACGTCCCTCTCCTCAGGGGCGCGCGTGCGCCCACCCGATAGGATAGGCCGGGCATGGAACAACCCGAGCATCCATGCGATCACGACAACGCTGAGGAGACAGAGTGTCGGTTCTCGAGGGCGCGAGCATCCTCATCACAGGCGGAACCGGGTCATTCGGCAAGGCGTTCATACGCCACGCCCTGACGCACCTGGATCCCCGCCGTCTGGTCATCTTCTCGCGTGACGAACTCAAGCAGTACGAGGTGCGACAGCAGTTCGGCGACGACCCTCGACTGCGATGGTTCATCGGCGACATCCGCGATGAGAGACGCCTCGCGCGCGCACTGCACGGTGTCGATTACGTCGTGCATGCCGCCGCGCTCAAGCAGGTGGACACCGCCGAATACAACCCCTTCGAGTTCGTGAAGACGAACATACTCGGCAGCCAGAACGTGATCGAGGCATCGATCGACGCCGGCGTGAAGCGCGTCGTCGCCCTGTCGACGGACAAGGCCTCGAGCCCGATCAACCTGTACGGCGCGACCAAGCTCACCGCCGACAAGCTCTTCATCACGGGCAACCACTACGCCGCCGCGTACGACACCCGATTCGCCGTCGTGCGGTACGGCAACGTGATGGGATCGCGCGGTTCGGTCATCCCGTTCTTCTCCCGCCTCGGCGCGGAAGGCAAGCCGCTTCCGATCACCGATCTGCGCTGCACCCGGTTCTTCATCACACTCCCCCAGGCCGTCGAGATGGTGGTCGACACGTTCGAGCTCATGCAGGGCGGCGAGCTCCTCGTCCCCCGCATCCCGTCGATGAAGGTCACCGACCTCGCCCACGCCGTCGTTCCTGGAGCCGAGCTCGTCGACGTGGGCCTGCGCCCCGGCGAGAAGCTCCACGAGGAGATGATCAGCCCGGAGGAGGGCCGCCGCGCGGTCACGGTCAGCGACGGCAAGTACTTCATCATCCAGCCGGACCTCGCCTCTTGGGGCTATCAGATGCCCGCAGGCGCAGTGCCGGTGCCCGAGGGCTTCGCCTATCGTTCGGACAGCAACGACCGATGGTACTCGCAGGAGGAGATCGCGCAGATCATCGAGGCGGGGATCTGACGGTGCTGCCGTACGGACGTCAGTCGATCTCGGAGGATGACATCCAGGCCGTCGTCGAGGTGCTCCGCGGCGACTGGCTCACGACGGGCCCCGCGGTCGCCGCCTTCGAGGCGAGGATCGGCGAGGTCGCCGGGGGTCACCGTGCAGTCACCGCGACCTCGGGAACGGCGGCGCTCCACATGGCGTATGCCGCCGCCGGAGTCACCCAGGGCGACACCGTGATCTCGACACCGATGACCTTCATCGCCACGACCGCGATGGCATCGGTCCTCGGGGCGAACATCGTGTTCGCCGACATCGAGGAAGACACGGCGCTGATCGATCCGGATGCGGTCGACGCGCTCGTCGATGAGCGGACCACGGTGATCGCCGCTGTCGATTACGCCGGCCACCCTGCGGACTACGACAGGCTCTCCGCCGCGGCTTCAAGAGTCGGCGCTCTCGTGCTCGATGACGCCGCGCACTCGATCGGCAGCACGTACAAGGGCCGACCGGTCGGCGACCTCGCGGATCTGACGACGTTCTCGTTCTTTCCCACGAAGAATCTCACGACCGGCGAGGGCGGTGCGCTCGTGGCCAAAGATCCTCTCCTCGCGCAGCGCGCCCACGAGTTCCACTTCATCGGGCTCGTGCGCGACGCCGATCGATTCGCGGTGACGACCGAGGGCGCCTGGCATCAGGAGGTCCATGAGTTCGGCTTCAACTACCGGCTGGACGACATCGCGTGCGCACTGGGGATCTCCCAACTCGCACGGCTCGACTCATTCAGGCGGCGACGCGCCGAGATCACTCGACGCTATGACGCGGCGCTCTCCGGTGTCGACGGGGTGCGCACGCCGATCCAGCGCGACGACGTCGATCTGATCCGCCATCTCTACCCGGTGCGCATCCTCGATCGGCGCCGTCGTGAGGTCTTCGATCGGATGCGTGCGGACGGCATCGGAGTGCAGGTCAACTACATGCCCGTGTACTGGCATCCGGTCTATGCGGATGCCGGCTACCGCCGAGGCATGTGCCCCAACGCAGAGGCCTTCTACGCCGAGGAGCTCTCGCTCCCCATCCACCCTGAGCTCACTGACGATCAGGTCGATCAGGTCGTCGAGTCGCTCGTCAGGGCTCTCCGTTGACACGTATCGGGATCATCACGCAGGCACGGATGACCAGCAGCCGCCTCCCGGGCAAGGTGCTGATCGCCGCCGGCGGCCGCTCGATACTCGATCACCATATCGACAGGCTCATCGCCGCCGATCTGCCCGTGGTCCTCGCCACGACGACGAATGCCGCCGACGACCCCCTCGCGGCGCTGGGGCATGCGCGAGGGGTCGAGGTCTTCCGCGGCAGCGAGGTCGACGTGCTGAGCCGCTTCGCGGGGGCGGCGACTTCCGCAGGACTCGACGTCATCGTCAGGGTGACATCGGATTGCCCTCTGATCGACCCGGCTCTGATCTCCGAGGGGGTTCGCCGATTCGTCGAGCTCGATGCCCCTCACGCGCACGTCTCCAACGTCCTCGAGCGCACGTACCCGCGCGGGTTCGACTTCGAGGTCTTCTCCGCGTCAGCGCTCGCCGAGGCCGACAGGAACGCCACCGAACCGGCGGAGCGGGAACACGTCACCCCGTACCTCTACACGGGGCGGTCGCCGCGGTCGACCATCCACTCGGTGGCTCAGCAGATCGACGCCTCGCGTTATCGGGTGACCCTGGACACCCCGGATGACCTGATCGTCATCCGGGCGCTCATCGAGGAGCACGGCGCTGCCGCGCTCGATGTGTCCGAGATCGTGGCCGTCCTCGACGCCCACCCCGAACTCGCCGCGGTCAACGCGCACGTGGAGCAGAAGAAGCTCGGCGAATGACCGTGAGGGCGGCTGCCCACCTGTGTCAGCCGCGGTTGTAGTCCGCGTTGTATCGGTCGAGAACGTCTGCGATCGGCCCGTCGAGCACGAGCGCGCCCTTGTCGAGATAGAGACCGCGAGTGCAGAATCGGCGCAGGTCGCGCTCGCTGTGGCTGACGAAGAAGAGCGTGCGTCCCTCGGCGAGGAGCTCGTCGATGCGCTTGTAGCACTTGTCTCGGAACGCCTTGTCTCCGACCGCGAGCACCTCATCGACGAGCAGGATCGGCTCGTCGAGCTGGGACACGACCGAGAACGCCAGACGCACCTTCATGCCGTTCGACAGGTGCTTGTAAGGAGTGTCCTCGAAACCGGCCAACTCGGCGAAGGCGATCATGCTGTCGTAGCGCTCCGCGACCGCGTCACGCGGCATCCCGTGCAGACCTGCCATCAACGCGACGTTCTCGCGCACAGTCAGGTCGCCCACGAACCCGCCCGTGATCTCGATCAGCGGAGCGACTCCACCCTTCACCTTCACCGCCCCCTCGTCGGGGAGCAGCACCTTCGCGACGAGACGGAGCAGCGTGGATTTGCCCTGGCCGTTGCGCCCGACGACGCCGATCGACTCTCCTTGCTGCACCGTGAACGAGACGTCGCGCAGCGCCCAGAACTCTCCGGAGCGCGACCGCCGCGCCGCAGGGGCGAAAAGGTCTTTGAAGTTCTGGCGCCCACGGCGGTTTCGGCGGAAACGGACGCCCAGCCCCCTGGCCTCGATCGCGACGGTCATCCCAGCTCCTTCAGCACGGTGCGCTCGAGGGACCGGAACGTCCATAGACCGAGCGCAAGAATGACGAGGGTCATCCCCACGCTGACGAGCAGCGTGAAAAGGTTCCACTGGTCGGGGAAGAACGGCATCCGATACAGCATGAAGATCCCGGCGAGCGGATTGAACGCACCGAGGGTCTGGAAGATGCCGGGAAGATCTGTGACGTTGTAGATGATCGGAGTCGCATAGAACATGGCCCGCAGGATCAGCGCGGTCGTGCGCTCCAGGTCGACGAAGAGGACGCAGAGCGGGGCGACCAGAAGCCCCAGGCCCACGAGGAGGAGCGTCTGCAGGAACACGGCGACCGGAACCCAGAGGATTCCCCAGCCGACCTGCACAGTGTGCGCCGGGTCCTGCTCCACCATCAGGTTGATGATCACGAACGCCGCGAGCACGGGCAGGGAGAAGAGGAACTCCACTCCCTTGCTCAAGACGATGCGGTTGACCCAGATCGATCGAGGGATCGCGGTCGAGCGCACCAGCTTCGCGTCCTTCTTGAACGCGCGGGTGAAGTCGGTGACCGACGTGTTGAACCACACCCAGGGCAGCAGGGCGCTGATGAGGAACACGATGTACGGATCCTCACCGACATCGCGGTTGAAGATCTGCGTGAAGACGAACCAGTAGATCACGCTCATCACGAGCGGATCGAGCACCGACCACAGGTACCCGAGCAGGCTCGTCGAATACCGCACCTTCAAGTCCCTGGCCGACAGCAGCCACAGGGAATGCAGATAGCGCCGGAGCGTTCCGGGTGCCCCGGCAGCAGTGTGACTCACAGTGCCGAGTCTACGAGAGCGAGTTGTTCCACAGCGACAGCGCCGAGCCGATGGCCATGTGCATGTCGAGGTACTGGTAGGTGCCGAGGCGTCCGCCGAAGTGCACGTCCTTCTCGCCCTTCGCGAGCTCACGGTACGCGAGCAGACCGTCGCGGTCCGTCGGCGTGTTGACGGGGTAGTACGGCTCGTCCTCGCGGTTGGCGAAACGAGAGAACTCGCGCATGATGACGGTCTTGTCGGAGTCGTAGACGTCCTTGCGCTCCGGGTGGAAGTGCTTGAACTCGTGGATGCGCGTGTACGGCACGTCCATGTCCGGGTAGTTCATGACGCTCGTGCCCTGGAAGTCGCCGATGTTCAGCACCTCCTGCTCGAAGTCGAGAGTGCGCCAGCTGAGGGCGCCCGCCGTGTAGTCGAAATAGCGGTCCACGGGGCCCGTGTAGATGATGGGCAGCTGTCCGACTGTCGCCTTCTTGTTCAGCGGCTGACTCTCGTCGAAGTAGTCGACGTTCAGCTTGACCTCGATGTTGGGATGATCGGCCATCCGCTCGATCCACGCGGTGTAGCCGTCGGTCGGCAGCCCCTCCCACGTGTCGTTGAAGTAGCGGTTGTCGTACGTGTAGCGCACGGGGAGACGGCTGATGATATCGCCCGAGAGCTTCTGCGGGTCGGTCTGCCACTGCTTGGCCGTGTAGTCGCGGAAGAAGGCCTCGAACAGAGGCCGGCCCACGAGGGCGATGCCCTTCTCCTCGAAGTTGGCCGCCGTCTTGACGTCGAACTCCCCCGCCTGCTCGCGCACGAGGGCTCTCGCCTGGTCGGGCGTGTACGCCGACTGGAAGAACTGGTTGATGGTGCCGAGGTTGACCGGCATCGGGAAGACCGTTCCCTTGTGGGTCGTGTAGACCCGGTGCACGTAGTTCGTGAAGCTCGTGAAGCGGTTCACGTACTCCCACACCGTGGCGTTGGACGTGTGGAACAGATGGGCGCCGTAGCGATGCACCTCGATGCCCGTCTCGGCCTCCGCCTCGCTGTAGGCATTCCCGCCGATGTGGTGGCGACGGTCGATGACCGTGACCTTGCGGCCGGCATCGGCTGCACGTTCTGCGATGGTGAGGCCGAAGAAGCCCGACCCGACGACAAGAAGATCCATGTTGCTGCTTTCTGCCCACAAGGCTCACATCCGCACGGCGTCGCGCGGCATACAGCAGACAACTCTACCGGCAGCGGGCTCGGCGCAACCTGTCAGCCCGCCTCGACGCCGAGAGGGCCTCCGGTCTCCAGCATCGCCTGCAGCATCGGAGCGAGGGTCCGCCCGTACGTGTCGGAGATGTGATTGTCGTCGATGTACACGGCGATGTTGCCGATCGATCCTCGGCACATGTCGTCGGGGCAGAGCCATGGCCGGAAGTCCACGGCGACGACCCCCTCGAGCGCCGCCAGGTCGTCGAGGTCCTCCCCCACGGCGAACCCGGGTTCGGGGACATCGCACGAGGTTGCGGCGGCTCCCGGGGGGATCTCCGATTGCTCCAGCGCGCACTCGTACATGTCGAAGTCGAAGCGCGGATTGTCGCGCACGGCGATCACCTGGATCCCGTTCGCGGTGAGCTCGTCGGCGATCTCTCGGATCCCCTCCACGAGCACCTCGGGCGACGCGGGCGTCGCCCGAGTCACGACGAGGTACACGGCGTCCGGCTGCACCCTGGTCGCGTACTCGATCGCGGCGGCGCGCCACTCCTCGCACGGCGGACCCGCGGCCGACCAGGTCGGCGCCCCGATGCCGATCGCGCATCCCCCCTTCAGCAGCGCGACGATGCCCCATCCCTGCTGATCGGCGAGCACCGTGAGGGGAGACATGAGCTGCTGCGCATGGGAGTCCCCCATCACGAGCACCCGCCAGGCGTCCGAATCCTCCGCGTTCGCGGTCTGAGCGCAGCTGCCCTGCAGCACCGGCTCCTCAGGCGCGAGGTCGCCCGCACAGCTGCCCTTCAGGTCCACCCACTCCTCATCGAGGGCCGTGGCCAGCGGCCTCAGCGGGAGATCGACGCCGGAGAGGTCGATCGGCGTATCGATCTGCGCGGCCCCCGGATACCCGCCGGTGTCGCCGGCCATCAGGGCTGCCTCACGCTGCTCGATCGTGATCTGCCATGCGGCGAGCGGTGCTGCGACGACGACGACGGACGCCGCGAGAACGAGCGCACCGAGCCGATGCGAACGCTCGATGACACGGGAGTCGCGAAGAGGTCGCTCGACGAGCATCGACACGAGACGCGCCAGCACGAGTGACACGAAGACGATTCCGGCGCCGGCCAGCCAGCCCGGCTCGGAACGCCCGCTCAGCATCATCCAGGTCACGAGGACGGGCCAGTGCACGAGATAGAGCGCGTAGGCATCGCGCGCGATGTATCGCAATGGCGCTGATTCCAGGACCATCGCCGGACCGCCACGCGGGCGGTCGCGCCCGGCGATGATGACGAGCGCCGTGCAGACCACAGGCCACAGGGCGAGGTACCCGGGGAAACCCCCCTGCACGTCGAGCACGATCCCGCACATCACGATGCCGACGATGCCTGCCCATCCGAGGACCGCCCCGATCGAAGGACGGACTCGGACGAAGGGGAGAGCGATCGCGACGAGCGAGCCGGCCGCGAACTCCCACAGCCGTGTGCGCGTGTCGAAGTACGCGAACGACTGGGCCTGCACGGTCTCGACGATCGAGAACCCGAGCGAAGCCACGAAGATCGCTCCGAACACGAGCGCCAGCACGGGGACGACCATGCTCCGTCGGCGGCGGAGCACCACCCACACCGCCGCGATGATCAGGGGCCACAGGATGAAGACCTGCCCCTGCACCGACAGCGACCAGAAGTGCTGGAACGGACTCGGCGTGACGGACTCACGCGCGTAGTAGTCGACCTCCGACAGGGCCAGCGTCCAGTTCTCGACGTAGAAGAGGCTCGACCAGGCTTCGTGCCAGACGCGCGGCCATTCGGTCTGCGGATACGCCACGAGCGCGACGGCGAGCACGCCGACGATCGTCACGGCTGCCGCGGGCAGCAGCCGTCGGAAGCGGCGCAGCCAGAAGGCGCCTAATGCGAGCGGGCGCTGAGACTCGACCCGCCGCACGAACGACGCGGTGAGGAAGAACGCGGAGACCATCAGGAAGACGTCGACGCCGCCCGAGACGCGGCCCAGCCACACGTGATAGGCGACGACGAGCAGAATCGCCAGCGCACGGAGACCATCGATGTCGGCACGGTGCGTCAGCGGACGCACGGAGTCAGCCGCGGCAGGTCGAGGCCAGGTCGGTCGCGTCTGAGTCATGAGGGAGGGCGTATCGGCGGTGGGGTGTCGCCGCGGTCGTCTCGGGTCGACCGTCTGCCGTTCTCAGCCTATCTGCTCTGAGTCAGCAGCCGTTCGGCCGCCGCGTCGATCTCGATTCCGAGCAGTCGGGCGTACTCGAGATTGAGGTGATCCGCGTCGTAGTAGACGGGGATGCCACCCACCACGGCGTAGCACGAGGTCGCATCGCAGAAGCGGTCCGTCAGATCCAGCACGCTGATCGATGCCGACCCGGCTGCCGCACCTGCGGCGACGATCGGGTCGCGCGGGTGCGCCTCAGCGCGAGGACGCGCGCAGGCTCGCGGCTCGTCCGCGTTGTGAAGCACGCAGTCTGGGCTCCGGACCTCCGCATTGAACGGAGGATCCGCCAGCGCGAGCACCTTGATGCCCTCATCGTTCCAGCGCTTCCAGTAGTCCAGCAATCCTTGCGACATCTGATCGATCTGCGGCCTGTCACTCCCGTCATCGACCAGCTGAAGCCGAGATGCCATCGCGGTGATGACGAGGTCGGGGTCGTCTTCGGCGACGGTGTCGGCGAGGTCACGGGACCACTCGCGACACCTCTCGACATCGGCGGCACCCCACGCGCTGCGGAATCCGATGAACTCGACGTCGGCCACGGGGCACCCTCCGTAGTAGCTCGTGTCGACGATCCAGCCGTTGTTCTCGGCGATGTCGAACACGGCCCCCTGCCACTGCTGCGCATGAGAGTCGCCGATCAGCCAGACCCGTGTCGGATCCTTCGCACCGCGCGAGAAGTCGCACTCGTGCGTGGTCTTCAGATCTCCATAGGTGAGGATCGGCAGGAACTCACCGCACTCATCAGGGGTGTAGAAGTACTCGTTCTTCTTCGTCATCACCGAATAGTCCGCCGCCCCGAAGGGGTCGGCGCACTCGGCCCCCGGTGCGAGCGCCGAGGGACCCTCGCAGGTCGACGCGACGACCTCGTCGGGCGGTCCGTCCGCCTCGACCCGTGCGGTGAACGACGCGAGGACTCCGGCCACGAGAGCAGCGATGACGACCATGCCGGTGACCATGAGCCCGAACGCTCGGCGCGAGGATCCCCGCCAGTACCCCCACGTCTGTCCGGCATCCTCGACGAACCTCTTCGTCAGCGCGGCCAGCACGAGCGCGATCGCCAGCACCGCGACCTTCGACAGGGTGGTCGCCTCTCCGCCGATGACGAACGGCGCCACGACGATGAGCGGCCAATGCCACAGATACAGCGAGTACGAGATGCCGCCGACCCACTGCACCGGCCGCAGTGCCGTCGCCTTCGAGTGCCAGAGAGAGGCATACCCGCCTCCGGCGAGGATCACGGCCGCGGTGCCGAGGACGGGCACGAGCGCGGTGTACCCGGGGAAAGCCGTCGTGTGATCGTAGACGAGGGCGGCGAAGACGATGAGTGCGAACCCGACCAGGCTGACGATGTCAGCGGCCATGCGTCCGAGCGGTATCCGGCTTCCGAAGAGCGCGATCGCGCCGCCGACGGCGAACTCCCACCCGCGCGTGAAGGTTGCGAAGTACGCCTGAGGCGGTGCGACGATCGTGTAGATGACGCTGGCGGCGAAGGAAAGCACGCCCACCACGGCCACGACCATGATCAGCGCGTTGGTGGTCCTCGCCCTCGCTCCGCGCCGAGTCGTCGGGCCTCCGGTGCGCCGAGCGACGGCGAGCGCGGCCAACAGCAGCAACGGCCAGACGATGTAGAACTGCTCTTCGACCGACAGCGACCAGTAGTGCTGGACGACGCTGGCCGCATCGTTGAGCGCCGAGTAGTTGACCGACATGGATGCCAGGAACCAGTTCTCGACGTACCCGGCACTCGCCGCGACCTCCCAGGCGCCCCGCTCCCACCGCGGGTAGGGAAGGAACACCACGAGGAGCAGGAGCGACACCGCCAGGACGAGCAGCGCGGCCGGAAGCAGCCGCCGGATCCGTCGAGCGTAGAACGCCCCGAGTCGCACTCCCCCGGTCCGCGTCATCTCCCCGACGAGGTGTCCTGTGATGAGGAAGCCGGAGATCACGAAGAAGACGTCGACACCGACGTAGCCGCCGGGCAGGCGTGTCGGCCAGAGGTGGTTGAGCACCACCAATCCGATGGCCACAGCGCGAAGCGCCTGGATGTCGGTTCGGAATACCCGCGCCTTCGGTGCCGCGGCGGGAGCATCCGCGGTCCGCAACGACACGCTCACGGCGCGAGATACTCCCGGAGGAGTTCGTCGCCCGCACGCGGGGTGAAGCCGATGCCGTGAACTCGCGTCAGATCGAGCACGCTGTTCAGCGGGCGCGGGGCGACGGGCGACGTCGCCGAGGCGAAGTACTGCTCCGTCGACACACCCGTGACACGCGTCGCATCGTGGCCGGCGAGCTCGAACACACGGCGAGCGATGTCGGCCCAGGTGACGACCTCGCCCTCGGAGGTCAGGTTGTAGACCCCGAACGGCGGACGGGTCTCGAGCAGAGTGCGGATGAGGCGAGCGATCTCGGCCGCGAACGTGAGTCGCCCGCGCTGGTCGTCGACGACCTTCGGGTCGACTCCCTTCGCCGCCAGCGAAGCCATCGTGCTGACGAAGTTGCTTCCGCTGCCGATCACCCAGGATGTGCGGACGATGTAATGACGCGGCGCGGTCGAGACCGCGAGATCGCCGGCCGCCTTGGACTGACCATAGACGCCGAGAGGACACACGAGGTCGTCTTCGGTGTACGGCCGATCGGCGCTTCCATCGAACACGTAGTCGCTCGACACGTGCACGAGCGTGATCCCGTGCTCTGCGGCGATGCGAGCCAGAGCGGCGGGCCCTGAGGCGTTGACCGCCCATGCGTCGCGCCTGCCGTCGGGCGTCTCCGCGCGATCCACCGCCGTGTACGCCGCGGCGTTGATGATCGTGTCGTAGTCGCGCCAGCGGCGGGCGTCGGCCAGCGTCGCCGACCCGAGATCGAATTCGGCGCGCGTCGTCCACTCGACGCTGTGCACGCCGTCGAGCTCTGCCCGGAGCGCTGTTCCCAGCTGTCCGCCCGAGCCGATCACGAGCGTCTTCCGAGGAGCGACCGGCTCCACGTCTGCGAGGCGGGGGTGTGCCAGATCCTTCGCGGACACCTCGGCCTGCGCAAGCGGGATCGGCCACTCGATCGCGGCGGTCTCGTCTGCGAGATTCAGGAACGAGTAGGACGCGTCCGGCGACCAGTGGTCGTTCACGAGATAGGTGTAGGCGGTGTCGGGCTCGAGGGTCTGATACGAGTTTCCGACGCCCCGGGGCACGAAAATGGCCTTCGACGGATCGAGCTCTGCGGTGAAGACGGCGCCGAACGTCGGGCCCTCGCGCAGGTCGACCCAGGCGCCGAAGATGCGACCGGTCGCGATCGACACCCACTTGTCCCACGGCTCCGCGTGGATCCCGCGGGTCGTTCCGACGGCATCGTTGAAGGAGACGTTGTTCTGGACCGGACCGAAATCGGCGAGGCCGAGCGCCGTCATCTTCTCGCGCTGCCAGTTCTCCTTGAACCACCCACGCGAATCGCCGTGAACCGGCAGATCGAAGATCTCGAGCCCCGGGATCGTCGTCTCAGTGCGGCTCAGGGACTTGCCGAAGTCGATCTCGGTCATCGGGTCACTGCCCCTTGGAGGCGTAGAACGCCTCGGTCTGATCCTTGGACGGTGCCCACCACGACTCGTTGTCGCGGTACCACTCGATGGTGGCCGCCAGTCCGGACTCGAAGTCCGCGAACTCCGGCTTCCAGCCCAGCTCCGTGCGCAGCTTCGTGGAGTCGATCGCATACCGCAGATCGTGACCTGCGCGGTCGGTGACGTGGTCGTACGCGTCTCGCGGCTGGCCCATCTCTTCGAGGATCAACTCGACGACGTCCTTGTTGTTGCGCTCGCCGTCGGCTCCGATCAGATAGGTCTCGCCGATCTGACCCTTCTCGAGGATCGTCAGCACTGCAGACGAGTGGTCGTTCGCGTGGATCCAGTCCCTGACGTTCTCGCCCGCCCCGTAGAGCTTGGGACGGATGCCGCGGATCACGTTGGTGATCTGACGCGGGATGAACTTCTCGACGTGCTGATACGGCCCGTAGTTGTTCGAGCAGTTCGAGATCGTCGCCTGCACGCCGAACGAGCGGACCCAGGCACGGACGAGCAGATCGCTGCCCGCCTTCGTCGATGAGTACGGCGACGACGGGTTGTACGGAGTCTGCTCGGTGAACCGCTCGGGGTCGTCGAGCTCGAGATCGCCGTAGACCTCGTCGGTGGAGATGTGGTGGAACCGTGTCTCGTGCTTGCGCGCGGCTTCGAGCAGCGTGTAGGTGCCGATGATGTTGGTGTCCAGGAACGGACGGGGGCTGTGCAGCGAGTTGTCGTTGTGCGACTCCGCCGCGTAGTGCACCACGGCGTCCGCCTCGGCGGTGAGCCCGTCGACGAGCTCGGCATCGGTGATGTCGCCGTGCACGAACCGCACACGGTCTTCAGGCAACCCCGCGAGCGAGGCCCTGTTGCCGGCGTAGGTGAGCGCGTCGAGGACCGTGACGGTGTGGTCCGTGTGCTCGGCCACATAGTGGACGAAGTTCGACCCGATGAATCCGGCGCCTCCGGTGACGAGGATGTTCGACATCAACGACCTCTTTCCAGGGTCTCGAGCAGGTATGTGCCGTAGCCGGACTTCACGAGCTTCGTGGCCCGTTCACGCAGTTCGTCGTCGGTGAGGAAGCCCTGGCGCCATGCGACCTCTTCCGGCACGCCGATGCGCAGCCCGGTGCGGCGCTCCATGGTGCGCACGTAGTCACCGGCATCCGACATCTGATCGAACGTGCCGGTGTCCAGCCATGCGGTTCCGCGAGGAAGCACCTCGACCTGGAGCCCGCCGCGCTCGAGATATGCGCGGTTGATGTCGGTGATCTCGTACTCGCCGCGCGCGCTCGGCTCGAGGGTGCGGGCGATCTCGACCACGTCGTTGTCGTAGAAGTAGAGTCCGGGCACGGCGTAGTTGCTCTTGGGGTGCTCAGGCTTCTCCTCGAGGGAGACGGCGCGACCGTCGGCGTCGAACTCGACGACACCGTAGGCGTTGGGCTCTGCGACCCAGTAGGCGAACACGGCACCGCCCTCGACGTCCGTGTAGCGCTTGAGCTGGGTGCCGAGCCCCGGGCCGTAGAGCAGGTTGTCACCCAGCACGAGGGCGACCTTGTCGTCGCCGATGAAGTCGGCTCCGATCACGAAGGCCTGTGCGAGGCCGTCCGGCGACGGCTGCTGCGCGAACGTGAGATTGACCCCGAACTGCGAGCCGTCACCGAGAAGACGCTCGAACTGCTCGGCGTCGTGAGGCGTGGTGATGATCAGGATGTCCCGGATCCCCGCCAGCATCAGCGTCGACAGCGGGTAGTAGACCATCGGCTTGTCGTACACGGGTATCAGCTGCTTGGAGATGCCGATCGTAATCGGGTGCAGTCGAGTGCCTGAGCCGCCAGCGAGAATTATGCCTTTCACCCCCATATCGTGCCACATCCCAGCTGGGACTCAGAAAGACACGATTTACTTGCGTCACATCGTTCACACTGGCATCATCTGTGCATTTCCGTCACAATGAGCAGGTGACCGGCTCAAAATCCCCCCACCTGCTCGGCCTCCTCGCCAGTGCAGCGGCTGTCGTCCTCGCCGCATCCCTGCTCGTGGCGACGCCGGCCAGTGCCGTGTCGCCCTCATCCTCCGGCGGTCTCTCGACAGCCGCGACCGCGCTGACATCGTCAGCTGCGGCGACGGGCTCGGCGGATGCGTCGATCCGCGAGACCGCGAACCTCGCGCAGTTCAAGCCGGGGAACATCATCTCCGATGCCGTCTTCTTCCAGGGCGACACCATGTCCGCCGGTCAGATCGACTCGTTCTTCCGCGGGAAGGTCGCGTCGTGCCGCGCTGGATACGTCTGCCTCAAGGACTACCGCCAGAACACGCCGAACCGTCCGGCCGACAGCTATTGCCGGGGCTACAGCGGGGCGGCCAACGAATCGGCGGCCACGATCATCGCGCGGGTCGCGCAGTCCTGCGGCATCAACCCGCGGGTGCTCATCGTGATGCTCGAGAAGGAGCAGAGCCTCGTCACGCACACGTGGCCGAGCAGCTGGCGCTTCGACATGGCGCTCGGTCAGGGCTGCCCGGACACGGCGGCGTGTGACCCCGCATATGCAGGCTTCTTCTACCAGATCTACGGTGCGGCCAGGCAGATGCAGATCTACGCCGAGGGGCGCTGGTTCACGTACTACGCGCCGGGAAAGACCTGGAACATCCTGTACCACCCCAACAGGGCCTGCGGCTCGGCACCGGTCCGCGTCGAGAACAAGGCGACCGCCGCGCTCTACTACTACACGCCGTATCAGCCGAACCGGGCGGCACTCAATGCCGGCTACGGCAGCGGGGACGGCTGCTCCAGCTACGGCAACCGCAACTTCTACCAGCTCTTCACCGACTGGTTCGGCAGCACGCAGACCCAGAGCGCCACGTCGGCCACCCTCGCGCAGGTCCCGGGTCGCGCGGAGATCTATCTCGTGCAGTCCGGCACGCGCCACCATGTCGTCGCAGGCGAGGACTACGCCGCTCTGCGGTCGAGGCTCGGCGGGGCCGTGTCGGTGGCCGCGGCGTATCTCGACCCGATGCCAGAGGGCAAGCCGGTCACGCGATACGTGCATGACCCTCGAACGGGCACCCTGTACCTCCTGGAGCCCGACGGCACCCGGCATCGCTTCGTCGACGCGGCTCAGATCGCGCTGTTCGGATACTCGTTCAGCTCGTACGTCAACCTCACCGGCGCCACGGCGGACCGATTCTCCGAGGGTGCACCCGTCGGATCGTTCTTCCGCTCGGGAGCGGAGCCGGAGGTATACCTCTATCAGGCGGGTCTGCGCAGGCACGTCGCCAACCAGCAGACGTGGCTCGAGGTGTCCAGAGGAACGTCCGGGTACGTCGCCTCGATGAAGCCGTCGGCGGCTGCATCGATCGGCATCGGGCTCCTCGTCATCAAGGCGAACAGCCTGGTGCGCGCCGCAGACTCGAAGGACATCTACCTCACGCTCCTCGGCGATCGCCTGGTGCACGTGCCCAGCACCGCCCTCGCCGCCGAGTTCGGCGCCACGAGTCTCACCGTGATACCGCGCAGTTCGGTCGCAGCCAACCCGAAGGTCGGGTCGACGCTCACTCCGATCGTCTCGTGCGGCAACACCAACCTGCTCGCCGCGGGCGGCAAGGTCTATCCGGTGTCGGGCACGCAGTTCGGCAGCATCAAGCCGACGAAGCTCGGCAGCGGCGAATGCGGCGCGATGACCCGCGCGAAGACGACGGTCTCCGTCCCGCTCTTCGTCCAGCCGCAGGGTGCAGCTGAGATCTACGTCGTCTCGGGCGGCACGCTGCGGCACGTGCAGTCCCCCGCCGATCTGCTCGCCCTCAACGGATCCAGACCCTTGCAGGTGCTGCCCTGGTCGCAGGCCACCGTCAGGTGGTACGGCATCGGCCCCGCGTTCCTCCCCTCGAACTCCTTCGTGCGATTCACCGGACGCGACGAGATCTACCGATTCGAGAACGGGATGCTGCGTCACGTTCGCAGCATCAAGACCCTGCTCCAGCTGAACGGAGGAAAGCCGCCGCGGGAGTATGTGCTCCCGGGTGAACAGCTCTCGCAGTTCAAGGTCGGGTCCCCCCTGCTCACCAACGGAGTCGACTTCGTGCAGTTCACCGGCACGCCCGAGATCTACTTCTACGAGAACGGCAAGCTGAGGCACGTGACGTCGATCACGGTCCTGCTGAGACTCGGCGGAGGGCGCGCACCCGCGGTGCTCCAGATCGCCCCCGCGTTCAAGGCCGACTACTCGGTCGGGGCTCCGATCACGTGACCCTCCCGTTCCGGTCGATCCGATAGGATCGGGGAACTATGAGTTTGTCGTCGGACCGTGTCCTCGTGATCGTCCCCGCGTGGAACGAGGCCCGCAACGTCGGACGCACCGTTCACGAGATCCGGGCCGCAAGTGCCGACTTCGATCTTCTCGTGGTCGATGACGGATCCACCGATGACACGGGCGCAGTCGCACGAGAGGCCGGCGCGACGGTCATCTCCCTCCCCTTCAACCTCGGCGTCGGCGGGGCGATGCGCACCGGCTTCACGTACGCGAAACGTCACGGCTACACCCGCGCGATCCAGGTGGACGCCGATGGGCAGCACAATCCTGTCGACATCGCCCGCGTCCTCGACGGTCTCGACACCGCAGACATCTCGATCGGCGCTCGTTTCGCAGACGTCGGCGACTATTCGGTCCGCGGTCCGCGCCACTGGGCGATGCTGTTCCTGGCGAAGACGGTGTCCAGAGTCGCCAAGACCCGTCTCACCGATGTGACGAGCGGCTTCCGCGCCGCCAACAGCAGAGCCATCGAGCAGTACGTCCGCTACTACCCCGCCGAGTACCTCGGCGACACCATCGACTCCCTCGTCGCAGCGTGCCACGCCGGATTGACGGTGACGCAGGTGCCAGTGGCCATGCGGCCGCGAGTCCACGGCACCCCGAGCCAGGGCCCGATCGGAGCGTCGATCTATCTGCTGCGCTCGGTGTTCACCCTCGGCCTGGCGATGCTGCGTCGCCCCGGTTCGACGACCCCCTCGACGAACGTCCGCGAACGGGAGGACGCACAATGATCGTCGCCATCGGGATAGCCCTCTCGCTGTTCATCCTCGCCCTGGTGTTCTGGATGCTTCTCACGCGACGCCTCCGCGAGAAGTATGCGGTGATGTGGATCGTGATCGCGCTCAGCGTCCTGCTGCTCGGGATCTTCCCGCAGCTCCTGCTCTGGGCGACCGCGCTGCTCGGGGTGCAGGTGCCGGCCAACCTCCTGTTCGCTCTCGCGATCACCCTGCTCCTGGGGGTCTCGCTGCATCTCTCCTGGGAGCTCTCCCAGGCTGAGGACGAGATCCGCCGCGTCGCGGAGGAGGCCGCACTGTCGCGCGCCGAGGTGGACAGGTTGGACAGCCGCATCGCGGCCCTGGAGGCTCAGCACCGGGGCGGCGGCGCCGACAGCGCTCCCCCGGCATGACGTCCCGAGCCCCGAGCGACGGCGTCTGGGCGGTCGTCACCGTTCATCGCCCAGAGAGGGTGCCCCCGCTGCTGGCTGATCTCGGCGCCCAGGTCACCGGGATCATCGTGGTCGACGACGGCAGCGGCCCCGAGTTCGATCCGATCCGCGCGGAGATCGCGTCGAGCGGAGCACTGATGATCGCCTTGGAGCACAATTCCGGCATCGGCGCCGCGCTGAATCACGGCATCCGCTCCGCGATCGACAACGGCGCGAATGCGATCGTGACTTTCGATCAGGACTCGACCGTCGCGCCTGGGTTCGTCACTGCTCTGAGCGCCGCTCGCGAGAATGCCCTCGCGCACCGCGTCCCCGCCGGCCCGGTCGTTCCGGAGTTCTTCGCCGACGTCTCCCAAGCCGGGCCGTCGACACGACAGGGTGTGGTGTACGCCGCTCACGCGATCCAATCCGGCATGTACCTCCCCGCCGACGTGGTCGAACGGGTCGGCCTGATGGACGAATCCCTGTTCATCGACCTCGTGGACACGGACTTCGAGATCCGCTGCCGTGATGCCGACCTGCCGTGCATCATCGCCCCCGGCCTCCGGCTGCCGCACCGCCTGGGCGCGCGCTACCGAATCCCGGGACCGCTCGGAGCACTGCTGCCCACTCTCACCCTGAGCACCCCGTTCCGCTACTACTACCGGGCCAGGAATCGAATCGTGCTGGGGCGACGCCACCCGCGGCATCGTGCGCGCCTGCACCGCGACGCACGGGCCGACTACGCATACTTCCTGATCGCGTGGATGCTGGCGAAGCCCCGCTCGACCATGCGGAAACTGCTCGCCGCGGGGTTCCGAGACGGACGGGACGAGCGCATGGGCAGGATGCGGCCGGCGCTCGCTACCGAAGCCGCCCGTGTCACCTGGCGCGCTCGCCCGCTCCCGGACGCGGAATCCGCCTGAGACCGTCTAGGGTGCCACGGTCGGTTTGCGTCGACGCCCCCGGACCAGCCAGCCCGATGCCCAGCTCGCCAGGTATGCGATGACGAACGGCATCGGCACCACCCGTGCGCGCCGAACTCGACGCAGCATCCCCACGGTCTCGCGCAGTCGCCGCCCCGATCCGAAACGCCGATCCATCTCGATCGCGGATGGCGAGAGGGGATCCCGTTCCACGAGCGTCTGCGCCATCAGCTGACGCCATCCCGCGTAGATCCAGAACAGCATCCGTGCCATCGCCGGAGGTGAGGCGGTCCCCTCGTAGCGCGCAGCGAACCCGACCGCGTTGGCCCAGGCTCGTCGCAGGGTTGCGATCGGGCCGAGCCGCAGACGGCTCGGATCACCGAACACGTTGGCGGAGTGCTGGACGTAATCCTGCACGACATCCTCGACGATGAGACCGCCTCCCTGTGCCATCCCGACGACCGCGAGCCAGTGGTCGTGCGCGACGGTGTGGGAGGAGAGACGTGGAAACGGCAGCGCCGTCGACAGCAGGTCGCCGCGGAAGATGCACAGCGAGCCGGTGAACTGATTCACGATCATCGTCGATGCGGCATCGAGCTGCCGGCGCTCGGTGAATCCGAGCACCTCATCACCGGGGTGGGCCACCAGTCGGGCCTGGCCGGACACGATCGCGGACTCCGAGAGGTGCGGGAGCAGTGTCTCGAGCTTGTCGGGGTACCAGAAGTCGTCCTGGTCGCTCAGAGCCACCCATTCCGCCTCTGCGGGCACCGCCTCGAGCCCCCGCTCGAAGTTCAGGTAGAAGCCGAGACGTCGGCCGTCTGCGAGGATCCTGAAGCGGTCGTCTCCGGCCGCGACATCGGCGACGACCTCCTCGACGGTCTCCAGTTCTCCGTCGACCGAGATGATGCACTCCCAGTCCGTCACCGTCTGGTCGCGGATCGAGGCGAGCTGGCGGGCGAAGAGCTCCTTGGAGGGTCGATAGGCGGCGAGCACGATAACTCCAACCATCTGGTCCCTGACCTCTCCTTCACGCCGTCTCCAGTAGTCTAGGCTCGCACGCGTTCACGTCCCCGCCATCCCGAATGGTGTTGGGCCGCAATGGTCCGAGGAGTCCCATCGATGAAGGTTCTACTGTCACGCTTTGCGGGCTTTAGCGCCGTTCCTCTGATCTCCTTCATCGCCCCACTGTTCCTGCTCCCCATCATCCCGAACGTCTTCGGCTTGGCGGCCTGGGGCTCCGTGGGCACGGCCCAGGCCGTCGGAACCGTCTGCGCGATCATCGCGGGGTTCGGCTGGAACATCTCCGGCGGAGCGCGCATCGCGCTCAGCGCCGACGATGCCGCCCGGCGTCAGATCTTCGGTGATTCGTTCTGGTGCCGCGGCCTGCTCGTCGTGACGGCGGGATTGATCGGCGCCGCGCTCAGCTCGTTCCTCGTCCCCGCCGAGTTCCGCCTCGTCGCCGCACTCGTCACCCTGGCGACCACCGCTGCGGCCATGACCGTCGTCTGGTACGCAGTCGGCGTGGGCAACGCGCGAGTGGTGCTGCTGTTCGAGACCGTCCCGGTGAGTGTGAGCGTTGCACTTGCGATTCCCCTCCTCCTGCTGACGGAGCAGTTGCTGTGGTACCCGGTGCTCACGCTGATCGGCTTCCTCACCGGTCCTCTGCTGCTGAACCTCCGCCTCTATCGACGGCCCGTGCCCCCGTTCGCGGGGAAGCGGATCCTGCGCGCATACCGGGCGAACCTCTCGGTCGCCGCGGCGGAGACGATCGGCGGCTCCTACACGTCTGCACCCATCCCGCTCGCGCAGGGCATCCTCGGCGCGACGGCCAGCGGTCAGGCCACCTCTGCAGACAAGTTCTTCCGCATCGCGCTCTTCGCCATCACGGTCCTGTCGAACACTCTGCAGAAGTGGGTGCTCGAGGTCTCGTACGCACATGGTCGGGCACGCCGCCATTTCGTGGCCTTCGGACTCCATGCTGCACTCGCCCTCATCGGCGGCACGGCGCTGACACTGCTCGGCCCGCTGTTCTCCACACTCCTCTTCGGTGCGGAGGCGACGCCGGAGACCGCCGTGTTCCTCGGCTTCGGGGCGACCTTCGCGCTGACGAGTCTGACCACCCCCTTCATCCGCAATGTGCTGGTACCCGCCGGCCTCAACCGCTACGTGCTCTTCGGCACCCTCGGCGCTGCTCTCGTCGGACTCCCGCTCATGGTCTTGGGTTCCCAGTGGGGTCTCAGCGGGATCATCGCCGCCCTCGCGGCCTCGGAGCTCGTGATCCTCGCCGTCGTCGGGGCTGCCGGAACACATCATCTGCTGCTGGAGAGGCGATCGGCTTTCGCTCTCGTCGCGCCGGCTGAGGGAGACATCGCATGACCGAGGCCGTGAGCGTGTGCATGGCGACATACAACGGCGAGCGATTCGTCCGGCACCAGCTCGAATCGATCCTCGACGGACTCCTCCCCGGCGACGAAGTGGTCGTGGTCGACGATGCCAGCGCTGACGGCACCGCAGATGTCGTGGCCGCTCTCGGAGACGATCGCATCCGACTGATCCGCTCCGAGACGAACCAGGGATACGTGAAAGCCTTCGAGGCCGCGATAGCCGAAGCGACCCGCGAGATCATCTTCCTCTCCGACCAGGATGACGAGTGGGTCCCCGGGCGCCGTGCGCTGCTGGTCGAGGCACTTCGCGACCGGTCGATCGCGGCCGGCGACCTCGTGCTGCTGCCTGACGATGCGCCTCTGCGCTCTCCGCTCACCGGACGCCCGTGGCACCTCGATGCCCTGCCCTCAGGCGGCTCTCTGGCTAATGAGCTGCGTCTGCTCGCGGGCGACGCGCCCTACTACGGCTGTGCGATGGCGTTCCGACGCGAGGCCAGAGACCTGATCCTGCCCTTCCCCGACTTCCTCGTCGAGTCGCATGATCTGTGGATCGCGACCGTCGGCAATACCGCTCGGGGACTCGCGCATGTCCAGAGCCCGGTGCTGCGGCGCCGCCTGCACGATGCCAACGCGTCGGCTCCGAAGCCGCGAGGACTCCGCAAGGCGCTGCAGTCGAGGTGGATGCTCCTCCGCGCATGGCGTGAAGCATCGCGTCGCGTCCGCGCAGCGCGCTGACACCACCGTCATGCGCCTGAGCCGCCGCGCAGGGCTCCGCGCCCTCAGCTCAGGTCGACGACGTGCGCCAGCGACGATCGCACGCCCCGGGCCGTGCCGTGCCGCAGCACGAGGGGCAGCGCGGCGATCCCGTGCAGCCGCGACATGAGGCGCACCCGTGCGGTCCGCGCTGTGCGGCTCCATCCTCGCTCAGCGGCCGATCGGCGCGCGATGCGGTAATACCGCCGCTCATCGAGAAAGCGACTGCCGTCGAGCAGCGTCTTCTGGGATGCGCTCTCCAGATGGCGACGATACGAGAATGCGAGCGTCGGCGTGTAGGCCAGCGTGCCGCCGTCGAAGGCGATGTCCATCAGCAGCGCCAGGTCCTGGATGACGGGAAGGTCGTCCGTGAAGTCGATACGGCGAAGCGTCTCCACTCGGAGCGAGAGCGACGGCCAATAGAGCCAGTTGCCCCTGATCAGCGTGGTGGCCATGTCCGGGCCGCTGAAGACGGTCACTCCCCGCCCCTTCGGAGCGAGGTGGCGCTGCTTGATCCGATCGACGAGCGGAAGGACGACAGCCCCGTTCTCGTCGATGACCTGAACCGCCGGCTGGATGACGTCGGCATGCGGCACTGCGCGGGCCGCCGCGCGGACGACCTCCACATAGTTCGGGTGCAGAAGGTCGTCGCAGCCGAGGATCGTGACGAAATCCCCCGACGCACGCCGAACCGACTCCCGGAAGTTCTCGGTGATCCCGACGTTGTGCTCGTTCCGGGAGTAGACGATCCGCTCATCCCGCTCTTCACTGAAGTGGACTGCGACCGAGTCATCGGGATAGCAGTCGTCGATGATCGTCAACCGCCAGTCCGGATCGGTCTGGGCGCGGACGGATTCGACGGTCTCGTAGAGCTGATCCGGGTCGCCCCAGAACGGCACGAAGATCTCGTAGGTCATGACCCGAGTCCGCAAGAGACGATCTTGAAGAGCTTCGCGTCGCCGCGCTGCTCGACGAGTTCGACGAAGGGCGAGCTGTCGAGGTCATCGAGTCCCGAGTAGTCCGCGTCGTTCTCCTGGAAGTCCCCGTCGGCACTGAAGTCGAGGACGTACGCGACCCCGGTGTCCTCGAGCGCGTCGCAGACCTGCGGAGAGTCGCCATCCGTGCTCAGCATCGTGTTGATCGCTTCAGCGTCGTCGGTGAGGTCCATCAGAAGATGGGGCATGAGGACCCGTCTTCCGCTCACACCGTACGCGAACGACGCTCCCGTCCACGGGTCTCCCGCGATGACCGCATCCTCCGGGACGAGCTCTGCGAGGTCCTCCATGAGATCGAGTTCGTCGGGAGACACGATCGGCCCACCGGGTCGGAGCTCGTAGGTGAACTCGATGTCGGCGGCAGCCTGTCGAATCGCGGCGTTCTGCGTGACCCCGACGAGCGCGATCACGACGATGGCGATCAGGACGATGGGCAGGCGCTCGGAGAACCGCCGGACCCGCGTCAGCACTCGCTGCCGAAGGAGCCAGGTCACGAGGACGATTCCGCCCAGCGCCGCGAGCGGCAGTACTCCGATCGCCCAGAAAGCGGCGATACGCGGCGGATTGTTGTACCACGGAGCGGTGAACCAGAAGCGCAGCGTCTCATACGGCGACGCCGACACGATGATGTAGAGCACAGCCGAGATGACCGCCATCGCGAGGATCGACCACCGCGCGTAGGTGCCTCTGCGGATGACGCTGTATGCGCCGATGATCATCAGGGCGGTGATCCCGAGCGAGCTCGGATAGCCGTACACGCTCGCCGCGACGACTTCACCGATCGAGTCGGGAACCGTGTTGATGATGGGCCAGTAGATCTGGCTGGCCGGGGGCCGTACCACCTGCAGGAGAACGACCCCTGCAGCGGCGTATGCGACCAGCAGGCCGATGCCGATCAGTCGCGGTCGACCCGGGGTCCTCACCTCGTGCAGAAGCCTGGCGAGGACGAAAGGCACCGTGAGCGCGACGACCGCCATGAGCGCGCCCGGGTGCGCGACACCCAGACCGGGCACCACGAGCACCAGCAGGAGCGCCCAGTCCTGACGACGCGGCACCCTTCCGGGCCTGAGCAGCCACCAGGCGACGACGATGGCGGCGGGTGCGACGGCGAGGCCGAGGAACAACGGGTAGAGCACGCCGTAATGCAGCAGCAGGAAGGGGAATGCCGGGAAGGCGGCGGCCAGCGCCCCCGCGATCACCGTCATGATCTGGTTGCGGCCCAGGAGCTCGCGCACGAGGAGCACCGCGCCGATCGGCCAGACGACCGCAGCGACGACGATGATCATCGCGTTGGTCGCAAGCGGCACGGAGGCTCCGCTGAGCGCGACGACGATCGAGACCATCGCATGCCAGCCGGACGGGTAGAACGGAACGCCCGCCGGCGACGTCATGCTGCCCAGCCACAGGGGCGATGCGTTTCCGGTGTCGAGGACGTACTGGACGGCGTTCAGGTGGAAGAAGTTGTCATATCGCTGCGAGAAGAACTCCGGGTCGTGCATGCTCCTGACCAGCACGAACGCGATGAGAGCGGCGGGTACGACGATCGAGACGATCACGGCGACCAGTTGCCTGGCGCTCGAGCGCTGACGGAGCGGCACAGGCTTGCCGACGTGCTTCGACCAGAAGTATGCGGCGACCGAAGCCACAGCAGTGAGGATGAGCACCGGAAGGATGCTCCACCGGATTCCCACGAACGGCGCCGCGAGGGCGGCGACTGCGACGAGTGAGACGCTGAGCGCGGGGGCCAGCGCGACGAGCCTCATTCCGCGCAGGCGGAGGAGGAAGCCGAGCAGCAGTCCGGGAAGGAAGAGAAGAGCGCCGGTGACGAGCAGCGCGGGCAGGATCGAGACCCAGCTCACGCCGCCTCCGCCTCTGGGTAGCGGATCTTCGGGTTGAAGGTGATGCCCTTCAGCCACTTGCCGAGCAGCTTCGCGCGCAGGTCCAGAGGAACGCGGCCTCGGTGGAGGCTCACGAACAGCCGTGCACCGAACTCCACGAAGTACAGGAAGCCACGATGGTGCAGCTGCCAGGACGCCTCGTTGCGCACACCGTACGAGAACTTCCACAGGCTCTTGCGGTCGACCATCGCGAAGTTGACTCCGCGGTTGTCCCCCATGTCATGGACGACGACGCTGTCGAGCACCTGCACACCGGGGCAACGCGCGGTGAGGCGAAGGGTGTACTCGCGGTCGTCGAACCAGATGAAGTACTCGGAATAGGGAAGCCCGTACTCCGCGATGGCCCACCGCGGGATCAGCACCGAGACGAACGAGCACGCGGTCACCATGACGTTCTTCTGCCCCTTGACGAGCAGGCGTCCCCAGTCCCACGTCGTCACGGGGTTGTTCATCTCGCAGATGCTGCCGTCGGTGAACTCGACGACCGAGCACGCGAAGGGAACGTCGCCACCGAGTTCCTCGACGGCCCCGTCGAAACCGGCGATGAGGCTCGCGAGGGCTTCGGGCTTCGGGTAGCAGTCGTCGTCCATGATCCACACGTGATCGGCACCGGACGCGTATCCGCGCAGCATCCCCTCGGAGAAGCCGCCCGCTCCCCCGGAGTTGGTCGACATGGTCACGACCTCGAGGGGAATCGACGTCGCGAGCGCGGCCAGGTACTCCGCCGTGCCGTCGGTCGAGGCGTTGTCGATGACGAACAGCGTCTCGACGGGGTGCGTCTGCGCCTCGATCGACGCGATCACGGTCTTCAGCTTCTCGAGCCGATTGAACGTGACGACCACTCCAGCGACACTCACCACGAGCCCACCTCTTCCTTGAACCATGAACTCGCGGACTGCTGGGACAGCAGCTTCTTCTCAGCTTTGCGCTCCTTGCGCCACAGCGCTTCCCTCGCCTGTTCGTCATCGACGAGCGGGCCCACCGCGTCGGCGAGCCGGCGCGCTGCGAGACGGGCATATCGAGGAACCAGGGCAGCCTCCGGAATGATGTCGCCCTGGGCGCCGACGTCCGTCGAGATCACCGGCACTCCGTGCGCGATCGCCTCGAGAGTCGTCAGTGTGAGTCCCTCATTGTGGGAAGCGACCACGAGCACGTGGGCTTCGTCGAGCGTGTCGGAGACCGGGGTGTCCGAGGTGCGCCGGATGATGTCGGCTCCCAGGCCCTCCGCCTCGATGATGTCATCGACCCAGCTCGACAGCTCCCCACCGCCGTGGAGGATGAAACGCAGCGAATATCCCTGCCGCTTCAGGCGGCGCGCCATCGCGAGGTACACCTCCGGCGCCTTCTGCCGCGCCATGCGGCCGACGAACGCGACAGTGAACTGCTCTCCCTCGACCCGCGGGCGGAACACGGCATCCTTCGGCTTCACGGTGAGTCCGCCGAGCGGTGCCATGACCACACGGTCGGAGGGGATCCGCTGGACGTCTGTCATCCAGCGCGCGAGGCTCGGCGAGATCACGTGATGCGTGGTGATCGACTTCGATGCGATGGCACTGCTCAGGGGATAGCCGCCCCCGGTGTACTCGACGATGTGCGTGCTGTCGACGATGGGGATGCCGGGGCGCGACGCCGCGATCCACGCCACCCGGTCGTAGAGCCACTGATTGTGATGGATGACGACGCCCCGCACGTCGAAGGTGCGCAGCAGCGCGCGGAGCAGTGGTTCGACGCCGGCCGTCTGAGACTCGACGGTGGGCTCCGAGAACGGGATGAGCAGCGCCCCGTCGAGCTCGGGACGGGTGACCCACGGCTGGTGGGAGTCCCGATTCGTGAGCACGATCGGGAGCAGGCCGGCCTCACGCACCAGTCGCACCGTCTCGAAGGCCCAGAGCTCAGCGCCGCCGAGTTCGAACCAGTGGAGACCGATGATCACGGCCTTCTGCGCGCCCTCGGGGGCAGGGGCGGCCGGTACGATCACCTCGCCCTCGTGCGCACCCCCACGTCGGAACTCGCCTTCGTAGTCGCGAGGCTCGATGGCGGTCGTGAGCTTGCGGCGGAATCTGAGCAGCGAGAGATCGCGCGCGTCGTCGTAGAGCAGCGGAGCGCGCGACTTGACACTCCGTGCGATCCGTCCGACGAGCCCCGGGCGCTGGGGTCGGTAGGGGTCGGAGCTCAGAACACTGTCGGATGAGACGTGCAGATGCCTGGTGGGCGACGCGACGAGAGCGGCGGAGGCGGCCTCCGTGTGCTCGGGCTCGCGCTCTTCGACGGAGACGGAGCTCACGATGCCGAAGCTCCCGATACGGTGGCGGTTGTTCCTCGAGAGCCCGTCGAACGTGCTGTCGTCGGTCAGGCGGGGAGTCGTCTCCACCGAGCCGTCGTAGAGATGGACCCGGAGCGCCCGTTGGGGCGCCATGAGCGCATGGAAGTTCAGCGCACCGACGAGGAGGCGACGCTCACGCTCCGACAGATCCACACCCGTCTGCGGGTCCTCGAAGCGGAAGAGTGCAGGCTGATCGAGAGCTTGAAGAGGTGTCACGGATACAGTTTGCTTTCGGATCGACGGACGCACGAGACCTCCGCGATCCTACCAGCGACCGTGACTCCGACCCTGGGTTGAGCCTGTGCCGCGCGTTCGGCGCTTCCCCATCGATCTGCCAGGGACGAGGCGTCAGGGATCGTATGATTGCTCACGGTGCGCCCGAGACCGTCGGCGCGTCGGAAGGTGGAATCGCGGTGCAACAGGCTCGCACAGCCGACGACCAGAGAATGACGACTCCTGGCGCGAATCGAGGGCTCCTCGAGGTCTTCCGGCAAAGGCATCTGCTCTCGCTCATCGTGCGCAAGGAAGTGCAGATCCGCTACCGGGGCTCCATCTTCGGGTGGCTCTGGTCCTACGTGAAGCCGCTCGTGCAGTTCGTCGTCTTCTTCGTCGCGATCGGCGTCTTCCTCGGTCTGAACGACCGGGTCGACTTCTTCCCGATCTATCTGCTGTCCGGCATCACCGTGGTGACCTTCTTCAATGAGGCGTTCTCCAACGGCACCCGCTCACTGGTCGACAACGCGGCGCTGATCAAGAAGATCTACCTGCCCCGCGAGATGTTCCCGATCGCGAGCATGATGATCGCCGCCGTGAACACGGTGCCCCAGATCATCGTGGTGATCGCGATCTCGCTGTTCTTCGGCTGGGCGCCGACGTTCGCGTCCATCGGCGCGATCCTCCTGGCTCTGGTGATCATCGCCGTCCTGGCCAGCGGGCTCGGCCTCTTCTTCGGTTCGATCAACGTGACGTTCCGCGATGCGCAGAGCTTCGTCGAGATCATCGTCATGATCGCGATCTGGGCCTCCCCCGTGATGTACGAGTGGACCCAGGTCGCCAGGGTCGTGCCCGAGTGGCTCTTCGTCCTCTACCGACTGAACCCGATCACCGCCGCCGTCGAGCTGTTCCACTACGGAGTCTGGTTCCCGCTCGGACCCGATGCCTCCCCGATCCCCGAGGTATGGATGTACGGGCTCATCGCACTCGTGACGTCACTCATCGCGCTGGTCATCGGCCAGCTCGTCTTCCGCCGACTGGAGGGCCGCTTTGCCCAAGATCTCTGATGCGCAGCCACTCCCGCGGATCATCATCGACGACGTCCACAAGACCTTCAAGCTCCGGCACACGCACTCGATCAAGGAGACGGCTCTCGCCGCGATCCGTCGCAAGCCGCTGACCACGGACTTCCACGCCCTCGACGGCGTCTCGTTCGACATCCAGCAGGGCGAATCCGTCGCGCTCCTCGGCTTCAACGGTTCCGGCAAGTCGACGATGCTCAAGCTGATCTCCGGGGTGCTCGAACCGGATGCCGGCACGGTGCTCACTCGCGGTCGCGTCGCCGGCCTCATCGAGGTCGGCGCGGGGTTCCACCCGGATCTGTCCGGTCGCGAGAACATCTTCCTCAACGCCGCGATACTGGGCATGACCAAGAAGGAGACCGAGGCACGGTACGACGAGATCGTCGCGTTCAGCGAGATCGAGCAGTTCATCGACACCGAGGTGAAGCACTATTCATCCGGCATGTTCCTCAGACTCGCCTTCTCCGTGGCGATCCACACCGAGATGGACGTCCTGCTGATCGACGAGATCCTCTCCGTCGGCGACGAGCCGTTCCAGAAGAAGTGCCTCGCACGCGTCCGCGAACTGCACGCACAGGGCAAGACGCTCGTCGTCGTCAGCCACGATCTCAACATGGTCTCGAACCTGTGCGATCGAGGCATCCTGCTCCAGAAGGGCAAGGTGCGCTTCGACGGGCCCAGCGCGGATGCCGTCGAGGTCATGCGCTCCTGATCAGAGCCTGCCCCCGAGGCGGGCTCGGGGCTCAGAGGTCCGCGTGCAGTCCCCACACGCGCTCGGCCGCGCCGAGCCACGAGAACGATCTCGACCGATCGGTGCCGAGCACGCTCAGGCGACGTGAGCCGTCGCCGACCGCATCGGCCACGGCCTCGGCGACGTCCGCCGGATCGGCTATCACTCCCCCGTCGGCGATCACGTCGTGGTGCACTCCGCTGTCGACGGCGACCACCGGCACGCCGAGCGTCATCGCCTCGACCGCACGCCACGGCCACACGGCGCGTGCGCTCGTGGCCACCAGGACGGACGCACCTGCGAGGACCGCTGCCCTGTCTGCCACCGTCAGCGACCCGCGCACATGCGCCTTCGATTCGGGCAGTCCTGCTGCCGCGGCGATCTCGGCCAGCCTCGGTTCAGAACCCTCCGGTGCGTCGAGCACCACGGCTTCCGTGCCTGCTGCGATCGCCGCCCGGAAACCGTGCTCGAGCGACGCAGCGGAGCCCGTCAGGACCAGATAGCCCGCAGGCAGAGACAGAGAGGCTCGTCGGGCAGTCGCGTCGAACGGGACCACCAGCGCCGACGGTGCCGCTCCCGGGATGACGCGAATCCGCCCACTCAGCTTCGCGATCTCCGCCAGTCGCGCGCCGACCGCATGAGAGGGGACGACGACGGCATCCGCGTGCTTGACCGCTCGTTTCAGCATCGCGCGCTGCCAGGCGACTGCGGACTTCGACAGGGAGTCGGGCTCTTCCCACGCCTGCAGATCCCACAGCGTGACGGTGGTCTGATCGTGGTCGTGCAGGCGGTCATGCCGCACCAGGGGCGCCATCAACGTCGGCGAGTGGATGAGACCTCCGCCGACCCCCGGCGCGATCCCCAGCTGCCACGATGCCGCGAGCTCACGCCGCGCGAGCGACAGTCTGCGCACATCCGTGAGACCCGGAATCTGCACCTCGACACCGGACGGGACGATCGCCTCGACCTCGCAACCGGCCGGAGCGGTCGAGATCAGCGCCGCGGTGAGGTCGGATGCCGCAGACGCATGATCCGCGTGCACGACATGCGTCAGCTGATCCAGAACCACACGCAGCCGAGCACCCATGCGACAACAGTAATCGCCCTCGCGCTCCGAACCTGGGAGCGTGACCGAGAGCGACGCGGATCGGGGACACCGCGCACCTCTGATATGCCGCTTCGTGCTTGAATGCAGGGGTGAGTGACGGACGACTGCCTGTACGTCGTCGATGGGTGCGGTGGACCATCGGCGTGATCGTGATCCTCTTCGTGCTCGCGATCGGCTGGGTCGCCATCCGCGGCATCGGTGCGGTGAACAGCCTGCAGGAGGTCGCGGCGTCATCGTCGAAGCTCAAGCAGGCGATCGGCGAGGGCGACCTCGACAGGGCAGCATCGCTGTCTTCCCGCATCGCCCACCATGCGGGATCCGCCCACGACCTGACATCCGATCCGATCTGGCACGGATTCGGCCTCCTTCCATGGCTCGGTCCGAACTTCTCGGCGGTGAGCGAGGTCGCAGCGATCGCCGACGACGTCGCCTCGGACGCGCTCGTCCCCGTTCTGCAGGCCGCCGATGAACTCGACCTGGCGAGTCTGGGACTCTCGGGCGGGGCAGTCGATCTGGCGCCGTTCGCGCAGATCGAGCCGTCGCTCGCTGACGCGAGCGCGACGCTGACGTCGGCCGAGACGCGTGCCATCCGCATCGATGCGGATGCGACTCTGCCGCCGCTCGCCGACGCAGTGCGGGAGATGAGATCGACCGTCACCCAGGCCGCCACGGTGGTCGGAGCGCTGCACGGAGCGTCCGCGCTGCTGCCGAGCATGCTCGGCGCGGAAGGGCCCAGGAACTACGTGCTCGCGATGCAGAACAACGCCGAGCTGCGATCCTCGGGCGGCATCATCGGGGCCATCGCCCTCCTCCACGCTGAGAACGGCCGGATCACGCTCGTGCAACAGGCCTCCGTCCCCGACTTCCCGGCCCTCGAGACCCCGCTCCCGCTCAGCGAGTCGACCGTCGCCCTCTTCGAGGATCGTCCGGGTCGCTACATGCAGAACCTCACGAGCATCCCCGATTTCACCGAGGCGGGTCCTGCGATCGCGACACGCTGGCAGAACCGCTTCGGACAGCCGGTCGACGGGGTCATCGCGGTCGACGCCGTGATGACCGAGACCCTCGTCGCAGCCACAGGACCGCTCACGTTCGGGCCGTTCAGCGCCACCGAGGAGACCGTGGTGGGACTGCTGCTCTCCGAGATCTACGCCGCCGTCCCCGATCCGCTGGCACAGGACGAGATCTTCTCGCAGGCCGCGGGAGCGCTCCTCTCCGCAGCACTGACCCAGGCGGATCCGAAGGACCTCGTCGCCGCTCTCTCGGCCTCGGCAGACGAGCGGCGTATCCGCATCTGGAGCGCGCACGAGGACGAGGAGGCGATCCTGTCGGCGTCGACTCTCGGCGGAGCGCTGCCAGAGGACGACACCCAGACTCACGTCGGCGTCCTGTTGAACGACACCACCGGCGGCAAGATGGACTTCTATGCCGACGCCGCCATAACGACCTCGATCGGCACCTGCGAGGGCGAGCCGACCACGCAGGTGACGGTGACGTGGAAGAACGATGCGCCGGCCGACGCAGGCACTTCCCTGCCGCCCTACGTGACCGCTGACGGGTTCTACGGGGTGCCGGCCGGCTCGACACGGACTCTGATCACCGTGTACGGCCCCGAGGGCGCGGCTCCGTCTCACATCGACCGCGACGGGGAAGAGGCGAGTGTGCAGACGGCTCTGCTCGGCTCCCGGTCGGCCGTTCAGCACGAGGTGCTCCTGGCCCCGGGTGAGTCGTCGAAGATCACGGTCGAGTTCCAGGGAACCGGGGCCGGAGAGCGGCTCACGGTGGTCGACCACACGCCCATGGTGGACACGCCGGAGACATCTCGCGAGCAACTGCGTTGCGCATCGTGACTTTCCGTATTCGATGATGTAGGGTCAATCCCACTGGGGAATATCTGAGTTCTGCAATTCTGTCGTGGGGACAGGAAGAACTCACGCAGTCGGATGCAGGGGTGTATTCGAAGGCGATTCCGCGTGTATTTCTGGGGAGAATCATGCTGAAGAAACTGGCTGCCATCAGCCTTACCGCTGGCGTACTCGTGCTCATGGCACCTGCTGTCGCCTCTGCCTCGCCGGTCGTTCCGACCGAGTCGGACTCGTACGCCGGCACACCGCGGGTGACCGTCGATGATCCGATCATCGACACCTGCGAGGTGTCGACCGTCGCGTTCGGCGCCGGGTACTTCCTGCCGTCCGAGAATGTCGGGGTGTCCGTCTCCGGCTTCAACGCCGGCGACTCCGCCGTCTCGGGCAACACGGCGGCCGCAGACGGCAGCCTCGTCGTCACCTTCCGCCCACCGGCCGACGGTGAGGGCTCCTACGCGCTCGCCTTCGGCGGTTCGCGGTCATACACGGCTACGGTCACGGTCTCACACGGCCATGATTCCGCCGTGAGCTGCGACCACGATCCTGGTGTCGCGTCCGCAGGCACAGAGCTTCCGCTCACCGGCGGTGGGCTCGAACTCGCACTCACGGGCGGCAGCGTGTCGCCGTGGGTTCTCGGAGGTGGAGCCGCCGCACTGGTGGCTGGTGGAGTACTCGTCGCGACAGGTGTCACACGCCGCAAGCGCGCATAGGTCAGGTTCCCGCTCTCAGCGGGAATCGACTGGACGACGGTGATCCCTCCCCCTCCGATCACCGTCGTCTGGTGAATCCGGTCATGCACCGGAGGCCCACGGCCGCCACTTCACTCTCAGGTGGCGGCCGTGGGCTCACTCATGTGTCCACGAGTGAGCGAACCACGCCGACGCCACTCGCGGCATCGCGATGAAGGACCGCCGAGCACGGGTTCGACGGCCACGGCGAGCGACCACAGGTTCGGCTATGGGGCGCAGACGATCACGGGGTCGGGGTCGGGGTCTCCGTCGGAGGATGCAGCGTCTGCTGCATCATCTCGTGGATGTGCCCGTAGTCCGGAGCATGCTCGTCCACACCCTGATCGGGGGTGAGCTCGACCGTCGTGACGGTCTGCTCACGAGCCTTGGTCATCAGGTCGAAGAACTCGGGAAGCTTGTCCTGAGGCAGATCGGTGCTGATCAGTGCGGTTCCCGCGGACGCGACCTCGTTGAACCGCGTGAGCACGGTCTGCGGTGTGAACTGCGCGAGAATCGCTTCCTGAAGTTCGCGCTGCCGCTTCATCCGGTCCCAGTCACTGGTCGTGTAACGCGATCGCGCATACCACTGCGCCGTGTCGCCGTCCATGTGCTGCTGCCCGACCTCGATCCAGCCGATCGCCCACGCATCGACGTCATACGGGTCCACGCCCTCGGGCGGACCGCCCTTGGGCAGCCTCTCTGTCACGTTGATGTCCACGCCGCCGAGCGCGTCGACGAGCGCCGCGAAGCCGTGCATGTCGACGAACACGTAGTACGGGATCTCGATCCCGAGAACACCCTCGGCGGCATCCTTCGTGGCCTCGATCCCTGCATCCGAACCATGCGCCGCAGCATCGGGATACAGACCGGTGCCGTTGTCGTCTCGGCAGATCTCCGCGGCGTTGCGCACATGGTTCATCCAGCCGTTCCACCCGCACGAGTTCGAGCTGTGTCCCTCGAAGCCGTTCGGATACAGCGCCTGCATCGGGCTTCCCTCGCTGAAAGGCGCATTGGGAAGCTCACGCGGGATTCCGGTGATCGTGACGGCGCCGGTGGTCGCGTTCACAGAGACCACTGAGATGCTGTCGAACCTCATCGAGTCGCGGCCTTCACCGCTGTCCGCTCCGAGCAACAGGATGTTGTAGTAGCCCTCGCTCGGCGGCAGACTCGGACCGCTCTGGCCGAAGATCGTGTTGATCGTTCCCCGCGCGGTGCCGACGTAGGACGCCGCATATCCGGTGCCCGTTCCGACGAGACCGAGCAGAAGCAGTGCGACGAGCGGGATGGCGAACTTCGAGGGACCGGGGATTCTGACCAGTCTGACGAGCCGCAGCACGTCGAAAGTGAGCACCACCCACAACACGAGGTATGCGATCAGCAGCACCTGGACGAGCGTGAGGACGACCGCCGAGAACCATCCGGCGCCGACGGTGAGCCACAGCAGCACGGGACGGGCGAACAGAGCGACACCCGCGCCCACGATCAGGAGGAACCACGCGAGCAGCGTCGCTCCGAGACCGATCCGCCCGAGCCGACGATTGCCCGCGAGCACCTGCGCGGACCCGGGGACGAGCAGATTCAGCAGCACGAGCCACCAGCCGCGCTTGGTCATCGTTCCCGCATCCGCGGTGTTCGGATGCCGCAAGGGATGGGTCTCGATCAGAGGTCGCGCCGTACCTCGCGGCGGCGCAAGGGTCACAGGGACCCCTTAAGCCGATCGTTCTTCTCCTCGACCTGCGCTTCGAGATCGAGCGCGTACGCCTCGATGCGATCAGCGAGATCGTCGTCGGACGTGCCGAGGATCCGCGCGGCGAGGATGCCCGCATTGCGCGCTCCTGCGATCGACACCGTCGCGACCGGAATGCCCGCAGGCATCTGCACGATGGAGAGGAGGGAATCCATCCCGTCGAGGTAGGCGAGCGGCACGGGGACGCCGATGACCGGCAGCGCCGTCATCGAAGCGAGCATCCCTGGAAGATGTGCGGCCCCTCCGGCGCCGGCGATGATCACTCGGATGCCGCGGCCCCGCGCTTCACGCGCGTACTGCATGAGCTTGTCGGGGGTGCGGTGCGCCGAGACGACCTCCACCTCGTGCGGGATCGCGAAGTCCGTCAGCGACTGAGAGGCATCGCTCATCACGCGCCAGTCGGAGTCGGATCCCATGACGACGCCGACGAGGGGCGCGGCGGAGGAGTGCAATGGCTCAGTCACCCACTCAGGCTACGGTCTGGTGCTGGGAGAAACCCCGAACGGCACACCCCTGGACGCACCCTCAGTCGAAGTGAGCCGCCGTCGCACGGGCCACGTACACCGCATCGTCGAGATCATCGCCCGTCACGTTCACGTGCCCGACCTTGCGACCGGGACGCGGCGCCTTGCCGTAGGTGTGGATCTTGGCCGACGGATGCTCCGCCATCGCTCCCGCGAAACGGTCGCCGAGCGAGCCGCTCTTCGGTCCTCCGAGGATGTTCACCATCACCGACCAGGCGGCCTGAGGCGCGGTGTCCCCGAGGGGCAGATCGGCGACGGCACGCAGGTGCTGTTCGAACTGTCCGGTCACGGCGCCGTCCTGGCTCCAGTGTCCGCTGTTGTGCGGGCGCATCGCCAGCTCATTCACGAGGATCCGCTCGTCGTCGGTCTCGAAGAGCTCGACCGCGAGCATGCCGGTGACCCCGAGTCCCTCGGCGATCGACCGCCCGATCTCCTCGGCGACCTGGGCGAGACGGTCGGTCGCATGCGGCGCCGGCGCGATCACCTCGGCGCACACACCCTCACGCTGCACGGTCTCGACGACGGGATAGGCGACGATCTGGCCGCTTGGGCGGCGAGCCACCTGCTGCGCGAGCTCGCGAACGAATCCGACGAGCTCCTCGACCAGCAGAGCCTCGTCGTCGGCGAGCCCGTCGAGCCAGTCCTGAGCATCGCTCGCCGCTCGGACCACGCGCACGCCCTTGCCGTCGTAGCCACCCCGCGGCGTCTTCACGACACCCTGCCCGTCGTGCTCGTCGAGGAACGCCTGCAGCTCGGATGCATCGCGAACCGGCGCCCACTCGGGCTGGGGCACGCCGAGCTCGGCGAGCCGCGCTCGCATGAGGAGCTTGTCCTGGGCGAACTGCAGAGCATCCGGCCCAGGGTGCACCGCGACGCCCTCGGCGACGAGAGCCCGCAGCACCTCCTGCGGGACGTGCTCGTGGTCGAAGGTGACGACGTCGACGTCTCTGGCGAACGCACGGACGACGTCGAGGTCGTGATAGTCGCCGACCGCGACCGCCGCGAGCTGCGCGGACATCCCCTCGTCTTCAGCGAGCACCCTCAGGTCGAGCCCGAGCTCGACCGCCGGGGCGATCATCATCCGAGCCAGCTGACCTCCACCGATCACACCAACGCGCAGCGCCATGGGCCGCCTCCATTCGTCCTGACCATTCTCGCGCATCGGCGCGCACGTCGTTCACGCGTCGCCGATCGCGGCATCGCGGCGCGGAGGTCAGAATCCGGCCGTGCCGTCGTTCCCCGCCTGCGCATCGCGATGCGCGAGGATCTGGCTGACCTCGATCTGATCGGCCAGCGTCTCGTGCACGAGCGTCACGTTGGGCACGTTGGCGAGACGCAGCGGCGCATCGACCCCGTTGGAGAGCGTGATCGTGCCGACACCCCACATCCGCTGGATCACACCGCGTCTGACCCCGATCGTGTAGCCGCGCGCGTGCGACATCTCCTGCCGGTTGCGAGCACCGACGCCGTGGTTCACGATGACCCGCCGCGTGGTGAGCGTCACCGAGCGCGAGTACCAGATGATCCAGGGCACGACCGCCAGCAGGAGCACGATCGCTGCGGCCGAGCTCAGCAGCATCCAGTTCTCGAACGGCGCCGGGAGATTGTCGTAGAAGAAGGACGTCGCACCGAACACCGCGATCAGCACCAGCGCCGACCAGAAGAGTCTCCGCGCGTGTGCGCGGAACCGAGCGATGAGCAGCTCTTCGGCGGGCGCACCCGGCGGTGGCATCGTCGGCCTTCCGCCGAGAGTCACGGGCTGAGTCACCCCTCCATTGTGCCCGCAACCGCCGACATCGCCGCTCGCACGCCGGGCGTGTCAGACTCATGCAGGTCGGACGTGCACCACATCACCCGCTGAGATCGCCGTCTCGACGCCTCCCGCCAGAACGAGCAGCCGGCCGTCGTCATCCAAAGCGGTGGCTCTTCCGACGAGCACGGAGTCCCCGGGAAGCGAGACCCTCACGTCGAGCCCGATCGTGGCGCAGCGCCGACTCACCGCGTCATGGAGCCCACTGGACACGGCGTCGCCCACTGCGGCGAGCTCGACGAGCAGCCGATCGAGCTCGCGCAGATATGCGGCGAGCAACCGATCGGAATCGGCCCGGGTGCCGAGCACGGCGAAGGACGTCGCGGTCGGCACCGGCAGCTGAGACTCCGTCATCGCCGTGTTCACGCCTGTGCCCACGATGACCGCATCCTGCGTCGCCTGTGCCAGGATTCCGCAGATCTTGCGACCGTCGACCAGCACGTCGTTCGGCCACTTGACCGCGACCTCGTGGTCCGGAAGCTGCTCGGCGATCGCATTCGCCATCGCCGCCCCGGCGGCGAGGGGAATCCAGCCTCGCGCTGAGGGGGACGGCAACCGCCGCAGCAGGACGGAGACGGCGAGCGACGCTCCCGGCGCGGCGGTCCAGGAGCGACCGAGTCTGCCGCGCCCGGCCGTCTGGTTGCCGGTGAGGAGCACCGACAGGTGCGGAGTCGAGAGCGGCTCACGTGCTCGCTCGCTCAGGATCTCGTTGGTCGACCCCGCGTCGTTCAGCACCTCGAGATGCGCGGCGACCGCCGCGGTCAGCGGAAGATCCATCGTCAGACCTCCTCTTCGTCGGCCTCTTCGTCGTCGTCGTCCTCGTCGGTGCGCACCGCCCCGATCTCATGCGCCTGCCAGTGATCCCACTCCTGCATGAGGCGCTCGATCGCGGCGTGGAACTTCTCTGTCGCCGCTCCTGGCGTCGTGTCACCGAAATAGTGCTGCACCCACATGCGCAGCCTGGCGATGGCCACCTCATCGGCGCGGACGCGTTCGACCTCGGCGACGATGTCGCCTGCAGCGTCGGCGCTGAGCCATTCGCAGTCCGACAGGTAGCCGTTGGTGTCGATCGACGCGCGCTCGTCGGCCGGTCGCGTGATCATCAGCGGCTTGCCGACGGCCAGACGGTCGTAGACCATCGCCGAGATGTCGACGATCGCGACGTCGGCGGCAGCCAGCTGCCATCCGAGCTCCGGCCCGTGGTCGTAGACGTGCTGAGCAGCGGGGTCTGCGGCGTTCGCCGCGGCGATGGCCGCGATGATGCGGCGGTGCGCTGCGCCGTATTCGTCGTCCACGACTCCGCTTCGCGGGTGCGGTCGGTAGATCACTCGGTGTCCACGGGACGCGAGAAGCGTCGTGACCAGCGTCTCGCCGTGCGTGGCGATCGACCCGTAGTGGGCGCTCGGGCGGTCACCCTCCCACGTCGGCGCGTAGAGCACGACGGTGCGCTCGTCCGGCACGTACGGCAGCGTGCCCGAGTAGTGGTCGGCCTGCGGCCGACCGATCTCGATGGTCCGCTGATCGATGTCCCAGTTCCAGAGCGTCCGCGACAGACGGTCACGTGCTGCCTGCCCGGCGACCAGCGCGTAGTCGTACGCCTTGTATTGATTCGTCGTCATGTACATCTTGTCGGACTCGCCGTGGTTGATGAACACGTGCCAGCGCCTGCCGTAGCGGAACATCTGGAAGTTGCGGGTGTTCTGGTTGACGTACAGGACGACGCGGATGTCCTGCGACGAGATGAACCTCTCGAGGTCGCGGATCGTGGGAACGAAGGCGACCGGCGGGCCATCCTCATCGAGCAGCTTGTCAGCGCCGGTGGCCGAGCGGGAAAGCACGACGACGGGCCAGCGCTTCGACAGCTCGGCGAGCGGGCGGTACCACTGCCGCATCTGGTACATGTTCACGTCGCCGTCGGCGAAATACACCGCCACCTGGTAGTGCTCCGGCTGATGCGGCTCACGTTCGGCGAGACGCCGTCGCACGCGCTGCACGGCTTTGCGCGAGGCGAGCGCCCGCTTCAGCAGACGGTAGGCCTTCTTCGCGTCGGACACTGCACCCATCCCTCCAGGATACCGAGTGCGAGGACGCGAGCAGACGGCAGCCGCCCGAGGCGCTCGATCGCGCGAATCAGCGAACGTCCGAGCAGTGCATGCCATGATCGTCATGTGCCTGACAACGACATCGCCACCCCAGAGATCGGAGTGTCGTTCGTCATGCCCGTGCTCAACGAGCGCGCCTACCTCGAGCGCGCGATCGCGTCCGTGCTGACCCAGGAGCTGACCGTCCCGGCCGAGCTCGTGCTCGCCCTCGGCCCGTCCACCGACGGCACGACCGAACTCGCTCAGCGTCTCGCCGCGGAGGACGACCGGATCAGACTCGTCGACAATCCCGCGGCGCACATTCCGGTCGGTCTGAATGCGGCCATCCGCGCCAGCCGCTTCGCGACAATAGTCCGCGTCGACGCGCATTCCGAGCTCGCTCCCGGCTACGCGGCGCTCGCGCTGCAGACTCTCGAGCGCACCGGCGCTGCGAACGTCGGCGGCGTGATGCGCGCCGACGGCCGCACGCCGTTCCAGACATCGGTGGCGCGCCTCTACAACTCGCCGGTCGGTCTGGGTGGAGGCGCGTACCACGGTGGCACTCACGAGGGCGAAGCCGAGTCCGCGTACCTCGGCGTCATGCGTCGGACGGTGCTCGACGAGGTGGGGCTCTTCGACGAGTCGATCCGCCGCGGCGAGGACTGGGAACTCAACCTCCGCATCCGTCAGGCGGGACACCTCGTCTGGTTCGACCCGAACCTCTCAGTGACCTACTGGCCACGCGAGAGCTGGGTGCGCCTCGCGCGTCAGTTCCGAGCGACCGGAGCATGGCGCGGCGAGCTGGTGCGCCGATACGGGCGTCGCAACGGCATCCGCTTCTTCGCTCCCCCGGCGCTCGTCGTGCTCGTCGCCGTCGCCGTCGTCACCGGCGTCCTGCAGCTCACCGGCGTTCTCACCGGAGTGCTCTCGCTCGTCGTCTCCGCCGTCGTCTACCTGCCACTGGCGGCGTACCTCCTGCTCGTCGCCGTCGTCGCCTGTCTGCCGGGCGGGGGCGGACCCCGTCAGCGGCTGTGGACCCTGTTGGTGCTGCCCACCATGCATCTCTCATGGGGCCTCGGCTTCCTCGGGGGCGTGCTGCGGGGTGCTCGCGACACCGTCGACGCATCGCGCCTCGGCACCCGCAACACCCCACTCCCTTAGAACACGGTCGGCAGCTCGGGTCGAATCACCTGGTGACGTACCCCTGGTCGAGGATGCGAGCGACGACCCGCTCCGCCGAGTGCCCGTCGTCCCGTGAATTGAACTGCGCCCGCCAGGCGGCGTATCGCTCGGCGTAGACACTCTCGTGCGCGCTGTCCGCGAGTGCCGCGACGAGTTCGTCCTGCGAGTGGACCAGGGGGCCTGGCGCTCGCGTCGCGAGATCGAAGTAGAACCCTCTGAGCTCTCCGCGGTAGTGATCGAGGTCCGGCACGAGGAAGAACATCGGCTTATTCGTGACGCTGAAGTCGAACATGACCGACGAGTAGTCGGTGATCAGCACGTCGGCCGCGAGCAGGAGCTTCGCGGTCTCGGGGTAACCGGTGACGTCGATGACGCGGGCTCCGGCTCGGTCCCGCCCTGTATCGATCGTGCGGGAGTGACCGCGCACGAGCACGACGGAGTCCGTCTGCCTGGCGAGTTCCTCCGGGTCGACGAAGTCGACCATCTCGGTCCGGTCATCACGCCACGTCGGAGCGTACAGCAGCACCCGCTCTCCGTCGGCGATGCCGAGGTCGGCGCGGATCGACGCCGCATCGTCGGTGACGAGGGCATCGTTCCTCGGATATCCCTCGACCCAGATCGGTCGGCCGAAGAACGCGTATGCCTTGCGGAGAATACGCTCGGAGTACGTGTTCTGCGCAAGGAGCACGTCCCAGCGGCGCGACTCCTTGATGACGGCCGCCATGCGGCGAGGGTCGAATCCGGGCCGGTGCAGGGCGAGCCGCTTGAGCGGAGTGCCGTGCCAGGTCTGCAACACCTTCTGACCCGGTTTGCGGACGAACCTGCGACGCAGCCAGTCGTTGACGACCAGCAGTCGCGACGCAGCTCGGGCGCGCCACCACTCCGGGCTGCCTTCGACGACGGCGATGGCTCCGTCCGGAACCGCGACGGAGAGATCGACCACGCTCCAGTAGCGGACGACGTCCGGTGCCTGTGCGAAGAGTGCCCTTTCGATGGCCTGAGGGTTGCAGCCGACGGTGCGGCCGTAGAAGCTCTCGAAGAAGACGGCGTTCTCGGTGGCTCCGGGGTGCGCGACATAACGACCCTCGAGAGTCGCCTGCCCCTCGCTCGTCTCGTAGGCGGGGTCGATCGGCGCCGCGATGCGCACTGTCGCACCGTCGACGGCGATCCGCACACCGGTCAGCACTTCAGGCGCGACGAGGAGGTCGTCGAACTCGGCATCGTCGATGCGCAGCTCGTAGTCCCCTGCGGGCAGCGGAAGCTCCGGGCCGCCCCACCGCGACGCACGCAGCGGGAAGGTGGCCTTCCAGGTCTTGCCCCCGCCGCTGATCCGAGCAGCAACACGGGCGCGAGGCCCGACCAGCTCAGCCGTGGTCGGGCGCTGACCGGCGCCTGCGATGACCAGCGTCTCTGCGGCCTCATCGATCCGGGCCGTGGTCATGCTGCTCCCTTCGGCGCGGGAATCCCCCGCGCACGGATTGTCTCGTAGACGCGCCGGGTGTTGCCTCCGTCGCGGAAGGCGTGCATCTCCGCGCTGAGCGTACCCGAACGCTCAGACCGCGCGGCGAAGACGTCGTGATCGTCCAGCAGTGCCGCCAGCTGCGGCAGAAGCGAATCCCAGCTGCCAGGGGCGTCGTCGCCCGCGACGTCCTGGAATCGGCCGTAGAAGCCTCGCGAGCGGGCGTAGTCCTCAGCGTCGGGGGCCAGGAACAGCACCGGCATCTTGAGCAGACCCACGTCATAGGCGAGCGATGAATAGTCGGTGACCAGCACATCGATCGCCGGCAGCACGGGGGTGACATCGGTCAGCAGTCCCGATCCGAGCATCCGGATCCTTCGACTGGGCAACGGGGGTGCATACCCGCCCTCGCCGAGCGGGTGGGAGCGAACGAGCAGTACCGCGTCGTGCTCTTCGAGCACTCGGATGATCTGCACCCACTGGGCAGCCGTCGGGACCGCCGGATCGTCGGCTCCGTCGCGCCACGTCGGCGCGTAGAGGATGGTCCGGGCACCGGTCGGCAGACTGCCGAGCACACGGTTCAGGACGTCGGATGCTGTCGCTCGACGCTCGATCGGGTCACCTGACGACAGCACGTCGACACGCGGTTCGCCGGTGACGACGACCCGGCCGTCACCGAGCGCGAAGGCGGACTCGAGGCGTCCCCTCGAACGATGCGACGCGGCCGGCAGCACTCGGATCCGCTGAGCGGCACGCCGGTACAGGATGCCGATGAGACGGCGCAGCACGGCACCGCCGGCGATGTCCGGGACCTGCGTGGTCGCGGGCGAATCCAGTCCGATGCGCTTGAGAGGGATGCCGTGCCACAGCTGCACGACGAATGCGCCGGGCACGGCATAGCGGTTCACGTCGCCGAGCCCGTGCGTGACCACGACGACGCCGGCACGGGCCGTGGCCCACCACCCTCGCAGGCTGTCCTTGCGCGTCGTGCGGAGACCGAGCGCGGCGGCGTCACTGTCCTCCCGATCGGACGAGGTGAGCCATACGGTGTCGTGTCCTTCGGCGGCGGCGAGGCGCTGAAGGGCGAGAGCCCCGTCTCCGACACCGGCCCCGCACCCGAACGCCCAACGAGTGCCGCGCGGGATGACGAGCGTACCGACCCGCCCGGCGAGGTAGAGCGGTATCCGAAGCAGCTTGGCCGCATTGCCGGAGCCGAAAGAGAAGGACGCCACCCCGCGAGCCTATCGCGGGGTGGCGTCCTTCTCTGCGAACGGGATCTTCCGAGTCAGCCGGCGAGTTCGCCCAGAGTCACGTCGGTCTCGTATTCCTTGCCGCCGCGGATGTACGTGACCTTCGCCTCGCTGCCGGCGGCCGCTGCGCGCACCTGCGCCGTGAGGTCGCTCGCGCTCGTGATGGGCACTCCGTTGAAGGCGGTCACGACGTCGTCGGCCTTCAATCCGCCGGCGGCGGCTGCGCCGCCACCCGTGACGTCGGCGATGTAGGCGCCAGAGACGTCGGCGTTCTCGACGCTGGCCGCATCTCGGACCGATGCTCCGAGCAGGCCGTGGCTGGCTGCACCGTCGGCGATGATCTCCTCGGACACGCGCTGAGCGATGTTGGCGGGGATCGCGAATCCGATTCCGATCGAGCCCGACTCCTCGGAACTCCCGGAGCTCGCGATCGCGACGTTGATGCCGATCAGCTCGCCCTTGGCGTTCACGAGCGCACCACCGGAGTTTCCGTGGTTGATCGCCGCGTCCGTCTGGATGACGGCGATCGAGATCGATTCGGACGACTGCTGCGACGTGTTGCCGGGCAGATCGAACTGGAACGGTCCTTCACCTTCCTCGGGCGTCTCCTGCTCGTTCTGCGGAGCGTCCTCGGACGACGAATCGGGAAGAGCCGATGAGGCGATCTGGATGCTGCGGTTCAGGGCGCTGACGATTCCGGTCGTGACCGAGTTCGACAGACCGAGAGGCGCTCCCAATGCCACTGCGGTGTCACCGACGTTGAGCTTCGATGAGTCGGCGAAGTCGATCGGTGTGAGATCCGTCGCATCCTCGAGCTTGATCACCGCGAGGTCATAGATCGGGTCGGTCCCTACGACGGTCGCCGCGAAGATGCGCCCGTCCGAGGTGGTGACCCGGATCGTCGGGTCGGCCACGGCGCCGCCGAGGGTCACCACGTGAGTGTTGGTGAGCACGTAGCCGTCGTCGCTGATGATGACGCCCGACCCGCTGCCGCCCTGATCGGAACCCGCCACCTCGATGGTGACGACCGACGGGAGTGCCGCGGTCGCGACGGCGGTCGTCTCGTTGACAGATCCGGGGTTGTTGACCGTGATGGTCTCGGGGCCCTGGGCGACGCCCGTCGACCCCTGATCCGAGATCCCGTTGAGGATCGCGCCGCCGCCGAATCCGGCGACGCCGCCGACGAGGGCGGCCGCGAGCACGATCGCGGCGAACTTCACTCCGGCGCGGGGCTTCTGCTCCTTGACCTTGGTGGGGCCGCCGACCGGCTGGCCGGGCTCGGCTCCGGGATGAAGACCGAATGCGGCACCGGGGGACGCCGCGGTCGGCGCGCCGACGGGTGCCTGCTGCGGTCCTGGCTGGTGCGGTCCTGCCTGATGTCCTGAGGCGCCGAAGTACGGCTGGGGCACGGTCTGGGCTGCCGGTGCGACCGGGGCGCTCGGAGCCTCGAAGGCCGGAGCGGGCGACGACGCGAACGTCGGGGGGACGTGGTGTCCCTGGTATGGCCCCGGAGCCGCGACGGTGCCGGTGGTATCTGCGGCGGCATCCGTCGTCGAACGGTCGACGACCTCTGCTGCCTCGGTGGACGGCGCTGCGTCGTGAGACGCAGGTGCCGAGTGGTCCTGGGTGCTGTCTTCGTTCATGGTGTGTGCTCCTTCAACAACGCCCTCTTAGAGTGACGCCTGTATCTGTGCGTTTCGTATGGCGAAGATGAGTTTCACCTATGGCCTTAGCCTGTTCTTCATGAGTGTCATCCCCGGAGCATGGCGGCGCACGGCAGCAGGGGCCGGTCTGCTCGCACCAGACGGAAGCGTCGCGCCCACCATCTTCGCAGAGATGTCCGCTGCTGCGGCCCGAACCGGTGCGATCAATCTCGGGCAGGGATTTCCCGATGAGGACGGCCCCGCAGAAGTGCTCGACGCCGCCAGGGAGGCGATCTCCCGCGGAGTGAACCAGTACCCGCCGGGCAGAGGGAACCCCGACCTGCTCGAGGCGATCAGCGAGCACCAGCGGCGTTTCTACGGGCTGGACGTGGACCCCGCGCGCGAGGTGATCGTGACCGCCGGCGCGACGGAGGCGCTGACCGCGACTCTGCTCGCCCTCATCGACGGTCCGGACGACGAGGTCGTCGTCTTCGAGCCGTACTACGACTCCTATGCGGCCGCCGTCGCACTCGCCGGTGCCCGGCTGCGCACGGTGCCGTTGCGAGCACCGGACTTCCAGCCGGATCTCGAGCTGCTGGCGGCGACGGTCTCCGACCGCACGCGCATCATCCTGGTCAACGATCCCCACAACCCCACCGGTGCCGTGTTCGATCGCGAGGTGCTCGCAGAGGTCGTCCGTCTCGCTGAGCTGCACGATGCGATCATCGTCACCGACGAGGTCTACGAGCATCTCGCCTTCAGCGGCCCGCACACCCCGATCGCGACACTTCCCGGCGCCGCCGAGCGCACACTCACGATCTCGTCGGCGGGTAAGACGTTCTCCGCGACCGGATGGAAGATCGGCTGGGTGCACGGACCCGCCGACCTCATCACGGCAGTGCTGACCGTGAAGCAGTATCTGACGTACGTGAACGGCGCGCCGTTCCAGCCCGCCATCGCCGTGGGACTGCGACTCGGCGACGAGTTCTTCGCGGGTGCGGCGGCGACCTTGGCGCACAAGCACGAGATCCTCGGCACGGGGCTCCGCGCGGCGGGGTTCACCGTGTTCCCGCCGCAGGGCGGCTACTTCACCGTGGCCGACGCGTCAGCGCTCGGCGGCGCGGATGCTGCCGCGTTCTGCCGCGCGCTTCCTGACCGCGCGGGAGTCGTGGCGATCCCCCTGAGCGCCTTCGTGTCGGCGGCGCGTCGCGACGAGTACGCAGGACTCGTGCGCTTCGCGGCGTGCAAACGCGTCGAGATCCTCGAGGACGCCGCGGAGAGACTCGCGTCGAGCTTCTGATCACTCGACCGATTCAGCGCGGCCCGACGGCGTATCTGCGCACCCGCAGCGACGGGTTCACCGCGCGCACCCGCTCGATGGCCGCCCGCTCGACGGCCGCGACCGCGATGCCCTCGTTCGTTCCCACTCCGGCGAGTACGACCCCCTGCGGATCGACGATCTGCGAATGACCGACGCCGATCGGGGTCGGATGATCGGCGGCGATCACGTAGGCGGTGTTCTCGATCGCTCTCGCAGCCAGGAGCGTCGTCCAGTGATGCTCTTTGAGCGGACCGCGCACCCACTCGGCCGGCACCACCAGGGCATCGGCGCCCGCATCCATCAGGAGGCGTGACACCTCGGGGAAGCGCAGGTCGTAGCAGGTCATCAGCCCGAACCTGAGTCCGGCGACCTCGAACGTCACCACTCCCCCGACCTCCCCCGCCTCGACCCAGTCGGACTCCGTCTGGCCGAACGCGTCATACAGGTGCTGCTTGCGGTAGGTCGCGAGGAGTCCGTCGCCTCGAACCGCGACGACCGTGTTGCGCACGTGCGTCGTGTCCGAGGCCCGCTCGGCCAGCCCGGCGACGATCACCACTCCATAGTCGGCGGCGAGCGCCGTCAGCGTGGAGACGAACTCGCCGTCGAGCGTCTCCGCGTTCTCGGCCAGCGTGGCGTCCATCGGATCCACGAAGTAGCTCGAGTACTCGGGGAAGACGATCAGCCGCGCACCGCGCGCCGCAGCATCCGCCGTCAACTCCGCGATGCGGTCGCGATTGTCCTCCCGCGAGGCCGTCGGCGCGAACTGGCATACAGCGACGGGAACGGCGGCTGAAGCGGTCTCTGTCATGCTCACATCCTCCCCCATGGGTTCCCGTCGCGCCTCGATTCGCGGACTCCCGAATCCCGTGTTAGGCTATAAAACGTGCCGCGGGGTGGAGCAGTTCGGTAGCTCGCCGGGCTCATAACCCGGAGGTCGCAGGTTCAAATCCTGTCCCCGCAACGAGAATGCGACACAAGAAAGGCCCCTGATCGGGAGAGATTCCGATCAGGGGCCTTTCGCATGTGCGCCTCCCGAGGACCTCGCAGCCGAGCGGCATCGAGAGCGCTCGACTCGCCCGCGACGTGGCTCGTCACGACGTGGTGCCTGTCGACGGTCCCGCCGGGCAGGTTGACCACACGACCGCATCACACGCGGATCAACTCGCTAGACTGTCCCGCCGAACAGGGCCGCTGTCGACGGCGGCCCTGCCGTCAAGAACAACGACACGGAGGGCCATCATGACGCAGACACCCGGAAGCGCCGCAGGGAACCGCCAGTCGCCCGCTTCGAGCGCATCCCGGCGCGCGATCGTCAGCCTCTGGATCGGCGCCGTCTCGCTGCTGCTCTCGGCAGCACTGTTCGTGCTCGTCTTGCCGATCCCAGCGCTCCCCCCGGCCGCTGCAGCCGCCGCGCTACTGGCGATCGTTGCTCTCCTGGTGGGCGGCCGAGCGAGACGCTCCGGGTCGCCCCGCGCGGGGACTGCGGCCGTCGTCGTCGCAGCGGTCGCCCTCGTCGTCGATCTCGTGCTGGTCGGCGTGATGGCAGCCGGCGCCCTCTCCGGCAACGGCCTCACGCGGGTCGAGGTGCGCGCCACTGGCGGGCCCACATTCACGGTCTCCTTCGCCGACGACACGCAGACGTACGACGAGGAGTGGTCTTCCACCGGCTGGAAGCAGTTCACGACGACCGGGGATACGGCGCAGATCGTCGTCACCGCCCCGGACGGAGACACGGACTCGACAGTGAGCTGTCAGATTCGCTGGAATGACGAGCTGGTCGTCGAGCAGAGCGGCACGGGCTCCGTCACCTGCCGCTACGACGCCGGCTGATCGGCTGGACTGACCGGACCGGGCTGATCGAGCCGGCGTCGCCGGAACGTCCGCCGCGCCCTCGTCCGGCTCCGCCCATGGAGCGGATAAACGGACGATGCCGCCCCTCGCGAACGAGGGACGGCATCGTGTGCAGACGGGGCCGGGGCTGTCACTCCCCCGACGACGCCTCGAGTCCGAGCAGCGTGTTCACCGCGTCGGTGAGCCGCTTGTCGGCCTCGGCGAACTTCGTCAGATCGCCTTCCTTGAGAGCCGCTTCACGGTCGGTCAGCGCCTGCTGGGCCGCCGCGAGAGCCTCCGCCTCGACGTCGGTCGGCGCGGTCGGCTCAGTCGGGACCTCACCGGTGTCCGGATCCGGTTCGGTCGGCTCGACCTGATCGTCTCCGCCGGCCGCACCGGCGTCACCGCCGAACAGCGTGTCGAGGGCCGCGGTCAGCGTGTCCTCGAACGCGACCTTGTCTCCGAAGGCCACGAGGACCTTCTGCAGACGAGGCAGCTTCGTGCCCTCCGAAGACTGCACATAGACCGGCTGAACGTAGAGCAGGCCGCCACCCACTGGCAGCGTCAGCAGGTTTCCGTAGAGCACCTCCGACTCACCCTGTTGCAGCAGGTTGAGCTGGGGCACCACCGACGTATCCGAGTTGTACGTGTTCTGCACCTGACCAGGGCCGGGGACCGTCGTATCGGTGTCGATCTCGAGCATCCGCAGCTGACCGTAGCCCTCGGCCTTCACGCCGGCTTCAGACCCTGCGTCCGAGTCCACCGCGAGGTAGCCCATCAGCACGTCGCGGTTTCCACCACTGCCCGTCGCCGACGGGATGAAGGTCGAGAACATCGAGAACCGCGGGGAATCCTGCCCCGGCATCTGCATCGTCAGGTAGTACGGCGGCTGCAGGACCGCGTCGCTGCGCGGGTCGTTCGGCGTCTGCCACCGGTTGTCCTGCTGCGCGAACGAGCCTGCGGTGTCGATGTGGTAGATCCCGAGGATGTCCCTCTGGACCTTGAACAGATCGGTCGGGTAACGCACGTGGCTCATCAGATCAGCCGACATGTCGCTCACGGGCTTGAGCGTCGACGGGTAGATGTTCTGCCACGTCTGCAGCACGGGATCCTTGTCGTCCCAGGCATAGAGCGTCACCGAGCCGTCGTAGGCGTCGACCGTCGCCTTGACCGAGTTGCGGATGTAGTTGATCTCGTCGATCGCGAGCGTGGGCGACGGGATGTTCGAGTCGGCGATGGCCTCCGACAGGCTCACGTTCGTCGAGTACGGGTAGGTCGCGCTCGTCGTGTAGCCGTCGACGATCCAGACGACGCGTCCGTCGACCACGCTGGGGTACGGATCACTGTCGAGCTCGAGGTACGGAGCGACCTTCTGCACACGCGTCTTGGGGTCGCGGTCGTAGAGAATCTGCGACTCTTCGTTCACCAGGTTGGAGAACAGGATCTGCTCCGACTGGAACTTCAGGGCGTAGAGGAGCTTGGTGAAGGTGTTGCCGATCTGCGGTCCGCCATCGCCCTCGAACGTGGTCTTGGTCTCGGTCGAGCCGTCCTTGCCGCGCGGGTAGTCGATCTCGACGGGGTCGGTGCCGTCGGGCGAGCCGACGATCGAGTACTCGGGAGAATTCTCGCCGAAGTACACGCGAGGCTCGAACTCCTCCTGCTTGGTGAGGAAACCGTCAGACGGGATGCCCCGCTCGAGGAAGACCGGCTCGCCGTCGGGCGTGCGCTGGTTGCCCGCCGCGACCACCAGGCCGTAGCCGTGGGTGTAGACGGCAGCGCGGTTGTTCCAGTTGCTGACGTCGACGCCTTCCATGTCGAGGTCACGCACGGAGACCACGGTGTCCTGCATCTCACCGTCGATCTCGTAGCGGTCGACGTCGAGGTTCTGCTGGAACTGGTAGTACCCACGGTACTGCTCGAGCTGGCGCACGGCCGGGCTGATGACGGCGGGGTCGACGATGCGGATGGATGCCGTGGTCTCGGCATCCTCGCGCAGCTGGCCGGCCTCGGCGTCGGTCTCGGCCTCGAACGGCGTCGTCTCGAGGTTCGCGACACCGTACGCCTCCTTCGTGCCGTCGATGTTCCGCTGGTAGAACTCGGCCTGATAGGCGTTCTGGTTCGGTCGCACCTGGAAGGTGGTCACGGCCCACGGGAAGCCGACGCCCACGACGAGCGAGGCGACGATCAGCAGCGCGGTCGCGGCGAGCGGGAAGCGCCAGCGACCGATGACGGCCGTGACGAAGAAGAGGACGGCCACGATCGCGGCGATGATCGTGAGGATCGCGAGTCCGGGGATCGTCGCGTTGACGCCGGTGTACGCGGGACCGACGATGCGGTCGTCCTGCGCGACGAGGGTCTTGTAGCGGTCGAGCCACAGGCTGGCCGCCTGCACGAGCAGGTAGAGACCGGCGATGATCGCGAGCTGGATGCGTGCGGGCTTCGAGATGCGCAGTTCGCCCTGGCCGATCCGCACGGACCCGTAGAGGTACGACACCAGAGCGGTCACGATGAGGGTGAGCAGGAGCACCGCCGACACGAAGGCCAGGAGGATCGAGTAGAAGGGCATCGCGAACATGTAGAAGCCCGTGTCGACGCCGAACTGCGGGTCCACCGTGTCCGTGGCCACACCGTTCGCCCACAGCCACACGGTCTTCCACTGGCTGGCCGCGGAGAACCCTGCGAACAGGCCGAAGAAGATCGGCATACCCCACATCGCGAGGCGGCGGAGCGGCTCGATGACCTCCTGGTACCTGTCGAGCTGCGAGCTGAGCCGCACGTAGACGGGACGCAGCCGGTAGGCGAGCTGGATGGCGACGAACAGCGGCACGGCCATGCCGAGGAATCCGACGACGAACATCACCGCCGTGGCGATCCATTGGGTGGTGAGAACTCCCTCGAAGCCCACCTGGTCGAACCAGAGGAATTCGGTGTAGAGCGACGCGAAGACGAAGAAGGCGGCGATCAGCGCGGCGATGATCGCCAACGAGATGCCGAATATTCGGCGCGAGGTTCGGGGAGTGGCCGGGTTCGGTGCAGAAGTCGAGGTCACCGTCCCATCCTAGGCACGCCTTACTGTGCTGCGGCTGTCATCCCTGTCACGGGGAGGTCACGACGTCGCACGACGGCAACGATCCGACGTCGCCGCCCTCGGCGATCACCTCGAGCGCTGCGAGCGATTCCACCAGTGTCGACGTGCTGACCACGGTCAGGCCGTCCGGCACATGACCGGTGACCTCGTCGCAGTTCGTCGACGGTGCGAGGAAGTAGTCCGCCCCGGCATCGCGAGCGCCGTAGAGCTTCTGCCGGATGCCGCCGATCGGTCCGACGGTCCCGTCGGCTTCGATCGTCCCGGTGCCCGCGACATTCTGCCCGCCGTTGAGCTCCCCCTCGGTGATGGTGTCGATGATGCCGAGCGCGAACATCATCCCGGCGCTCGGACCGCCGACGTTGTCGAGCTGGAGCGTCACATCGATCTCGAAGTCGTAGTCGGTGCGCAGAGTCACGCCGATCAGCCAGGTCGTCACGTCGCCGTCCGTCTGCTTCGCGGGCGTCACCTCGACGACCTGCTCTTCGCCGCCGCGCTGCACCGTGAGCTCGACGGGCGCGCCTGCCGCATCCTGGATCGCCTGACGCAGCTGCTTCGCCGAGGTCACGGCTGTGCCGTCGACGGCCGTGATGACGTCCTCCGCCTCGAGTGCGCCCTCCGCCGGTGCATCCTCGACGACCTCCTGCACGACGACCTCGGCTCCTGTGTCATAGCCGAGCTCGTTGAGCGCCGCGGCTGTCGCCTCGTGCTGCGAGTCGACCATGAGGGTCGCGTTGCGTTCATCTCGCTGCTCGGTGGTGACCCCCTCGGGGAAGACCGAGTCGAGCGGGACCACCGCTCGCGAAGAATCCATCCAGGCCAGAGCGAGCTCGAACCAGCTCGGCGTGCGCTCACGGTTGCCGACGACCTGCACTGTCGTGAGGTCGAGCGATCCTGCGGTCTCGAACGTCTCCGCACCCTCGACCTGGATGAGGGGAACCTGTTCGCCGTCCGCACCGGCGGCGGTGCCGAGCGTGTCGTAGACCGGGCCCGGCCGTTGGATGACGTACGGCGTCGGGAGGAAGGTGAGCACGACGAGCGCGATCAACGCGACGACCAGCGCCCAGACTCCCAGTCCGAGCTTCACAGGCCTGGTTCGATCCACAGGGTTCCTCCGTCGTTCGCGGGCGGCGTACAGCGATCTGCCCGCTTCGGGGTCTCGCGGCCGATCCTGTGACTAGCGTAGATGCCACGGCTTTAGGCGTGCTGAGAGGCGAGCGACATGTCAGACAACGACCCGACCCCCGAGGACTTCCAGGAGTTCCTCCGACGAATGATGTCCGGCCAGGGTGCCGGCGACATCGACCCCGAGGCGCTGCAGAACGCCTTGTCGGGCATGGATGGAATCCAGCTCGACCCGGCGATGATGCAGACGATCATGTCGCAGCTGCAGGGTGCGTTCGGCGGTGACGCCTGGGAGAACGCCCTGCGTCAGGCGCTGCACATCGCCAACCGCGACGGCCTCGGGATCACCGACGGCTCGCGGAGCTCGCTCGTCGATTCGTTCGCACTCGCCGACCTGTGGCTCGGCGAGGCGACGACGATCTCCGAGCTCGCCGAGTCTCCCCGGGCGATGACGCGGGGCGAATGGGTAGAGGCGACCCTGCCCGTGTGGAAGGAGATCGCCGATCCGGTGTCGACGAGCATCGCCGATGCGCTCACCAGCGCTCTCGACACGCAGATGCCCGAAGAGATGCGCGACGTCGTGCAGGGTGCCGGAAAGCTCATGCGCGGTCTCGGCGGCTCGGTGTTCGCCGCGCAGTTCGGGCAGGTGCTCGGCAACCTCGCGCTCGAGGTGGTGTCGGGCGGCGATGTCGGCATCCCCGTGCTTCCGGCCGGAACTGCGGCTGTCATCCCGCAGAATCTGACGGCGTTCGGCGACGGTCTCGAGATCCCCGAAGACCAGATCACTCTCTATCTGGCGACGCGCGAACTCGCCTACGCCCGCCTGTACCGCCATTCGAAGTGGCTGCACCTGCACGTCATGGCGCAGATCACCGATTTCGCCCGCGGAGTCACGGTCGATGTCGAGGCACTCGAAGACGTCGCGAGCCGCCTCGACCCCTCGAACCCCGAGGAGCTCCGCGCGGCGATCGAAGGCGGCGCTCTGCTGCCCACCCAGACGGAGGCGCAGCGCGAGGCACTCGCTCGTCTCGAGAATCTCGTGGCGACGATCGACGGCTGGGTCGACGTCGTGACCGCCCAGGCCACGTCTCGCCTTCCCGACGGAGCGAGGATCGCCGAGGCGGCCCGCCGTCGCCGCGCGGTGGGCGGCCCGGCGGAGGACGCTCTCGGCGCGCTCGTCGGCCTGAAGCTGCGACCGCGTCGTCTGCGTGAAGCGTCGGCGATGTGGCAGGCGGTGACCGATGCCGTCGGCATCACGGGGCGCGACGCGCTCTGGGACTACCCCGACCTCATGCCCACCTCGGAGGACATCGACGACCCGTCTGCGCTGGTCGCCCGGCTCCAGGCGAGCGCACGGGGAGAGCAGCCCGTCGCCGACGAGTTCGATGAGGCCCTGGCGCGTCTGCTGGACGGCGACGACTTCTCAGGAGAGGAACCGGAGAAGGGCGGCGACGGCCCCGGAGGAGACCGCCCCGTGTGAGCGGCGTGCGCTGACTTTTCCACGGATGCCGGAGACTCCCCCACTCGGACCTCGGCTTTGCGCAGAATCGAGGGATGTCTCCTCTGACGCCCAAGACCATCACCCGCCTGGACCCCGCCGTCCCGCTGCTCTGGCGTGACGGCGAGACCCTGCAGATCGGGATCGAGGGCACGCTGCGCATCCCGGCGTCGGAGCCGTGGGTGGAGCGTCTGATCGGTCGCATGGCCGCCGGGTTCCGGCGCACGGCCTTCGACGTGGTCGCGCACTCCGCCGGTGCACCGCGAGCCGAGGCACGGATGCTCCTCTCGCGGCTCGAGCCGTTGCTCGTCGACGATGCCCCCGCTCCGAGAGCGGCGTGGGTGGAGAGCATCGACGTCGCCGACGCGCGATGCGAGTACCGCATGCGCGAGGCACTTCTCGACGAGGGCATCGACGCAGGGGTGCGGGAGAACCCCGGCGACATCGGAATCGTGCTGGTCGAGGGTGCGGCCGCAGCCCTGCACTTCGCCCGCTATCTTCGCGACGACACCTCCCACCTCCCCGTGGCGCTCGAGCGAGGGCGGACGACTGTCGGCCCCCTTGTGGTTCCGGGAGAATCCGCCTGCCTGACCTGCCGCGACGAGCATGAGCGCCAGCGCGATGACGCCTGGCCCCGGATGCACGCTCAACTCATCGGACGGGCGTCAGGTCCCATCAGTGCCGCGCGGATCGCGGACGCGGCGACGCTCGTCGCGCGACTCCTCGCGGAGACGTCGACAGCGGGCTCGTTCGTCGAGGTCAGCGGCGATGGTCGGCGCGAGTGGCGTTCGGTGACGTTTCACGAAGAATGCCGGTGCCGCGAGCAGTCGTTCCCATCTCTGCCAGGAACCGCGACGGCGCCCGCTCCCCTCGCCCCGCTGAGCGCGACCACGACAGTGAGAGAGTACGCGCGGCCCGCGTGACGCCGACGTAGGCGAGGCGGCGTTCTTCGTCGATCGCCTCGAACCCCGTGGCGTACGAGATCGGAAGCGCTCCCTCGGCCCACCCTGCGAGGTGCACGTGCGGCCACTCGAGCCCCTTGGCGGCGTGCAGAGTCGAGAGCGTCACCGTGCGCATCGTGGGTTCGTGCTGATCTTTCGCTCGCGCCATGAGCGCATCGCTGAAGGTTCGCAGGTTCTCGTCCGGCCCGGCATCCTCGGCGAGTCGCAGAATCGCCCGCCGGGCCTCCCACCCGTCGCGCTGCGCACCCCCGGCGGCAGGTGGCTCCTCAGAGAGCCCCAGTTCGCGCAGGACGCGCTGGACGCCGGGGAGGAACCCCTGCTCCGTCGGAGCGACGGCAGCGGCCCGCAAGGCCAGGATCGCCTGTCGCACCTCGGGCATGGCGAAGAACCGCGTCCCGCCGAGCACCGAGGTCGGGATGCCCTGTGCGGCGAGCGCCTGCTGCAGCACAGCCGACTGCGCATGAGCCCGATAGAGCACCGCGATCTCGGAGGGTGAGGCCCCGGATTCGATCCGCGCCGCCACGGCAGCGGCGATCCCCTCGGCCTCGTCGCGCTCGGAGTCGTACGCCGTCACCGTGGGCGATTCCGCGTTGAAGGTCTCCCTCGCGGGGATGAGCTCCAGCGCACCCGGCCGACCCTTCATGAGGGCGTTCGCCGCTTCGAGGATCGGCGCCTGCGAACGGTAGTTGGTCTCGAGCCGTACGACCGTGGCCTCCGGATGCCGCCGCTCGAACTCCAGCAGGAATCGCTGTTCGGCGCCGGCGAACGAGTAGATGGTCTGACTTGCATCGCCGACGACGCAGATGTCCTTGCGATCACCCAGCCAGAGTTCGAGCAGTCGGTTCTGGAGCGGAGAGACGTCCTGATACTCGTCGACCGTGAAGTGGCGATACTGCTCGTGCACAGAGGCGGCGACGCGGGGCTCCGCTTCGAGCATCCCGGCGCATGCCAGCAGCACGTCTTCGAAGTCGAGTTGGCGCCGCTCGTCCTTCAACGCCTCGTAGCGCTGTTGCAGCTCGACGAACTGCGCCGAGTCGATTCCGCTCATCGTGCGACCGAGCAACGAGTGCTGTTCGATCGAGAGCATCGACACCTTGCGCCATTCGATCTCCGAGGCGATGTCCCGGAGGGTCGCGGTGCTCGGACGCAGACGCATCGAGTCGGCGGCCTGACCGAGCAGCCTCACCTTGTTGTCGATGATCGACGGAGCGGGTGAGCCGGCCAACGTCGGCCAGAAGAAGTTGAGCTGCGCGAGCGCGGCGGCGTGGAACGTGCGCGCGGCGACGCCTTCCACGCCCAGGGCGCGCAGACGTCCCCGGAGCTCCCCCGCCGCCTTCGCAGTGAACGTGACCGCCATGACGCGCGAAGGCGAGTACGCACCGGTGTCGACACCGTGGGCGATCCTGTGGGTGATCACCCGTGTCTTGCCCGTTCCCGCGCCGGCCAGCACGGCGACGGGCCCGCGCAGAACGGATGCCGCCTCGCGCTGTCGATCGTCGAGGGCTTCGAGCGCGCTCACGCGCGCTCCTCGAACCATTCGAGGATGAGCGCGCGCGCGATCGATGCGGGTCCGGGCAGGCCGACCGGTCCGTCGCCGGCGAGAGCGGACCCGATCTCGTCGCGGGTGAACCAGCGCACGTCGATGATCTCCTCGCCGTCCGGCCGCAGCACGTGGTCGTCCAGAGCCACCGCACGGAACCCGAGCATGAGCGAGCGTGGGAAGGGCCACGGCTGAGACGCGACATAGCGCAATGAGGCCAGGCGGACGCCCGATTCCTCCTCGAGCTCGCGATGCACGGTCGACTCCAGGGACTCGCCCGCCTCGGTGAATCCGGCGAAGCACGAGTACATCCGCCCGCCCCAGTTCGCGTTCGCACCGAGCAGGAGTCGTTCGCCGTCCGAGCTCTCGACTGCGACGATCACCGCAGGATCCGTACGCGGGAAGTGCTCGCGACCGCAGACGAGGCAACGACGCGACCATCCGGCCTGGCGCACCTCTGTGCCTCCCCCGCAGCGGGGGCAGAACGGCGCGTCGCGCAACCAGCCACCCAGCGCGAGGGCCTCGATGAGCAATTCGGTGTCGCGGGAGTCGAGACGCGCGCCGAGGTCGCGGAGACCCAGCCAGACCTCCTCCGGGGCGGCGTCGACGGTGTCGCCCTCCGGCGGCAGAACGGCGAGGAGCAGAGCGCTTCCGTCTCCGTCGCGGCCGAGGAGCGCCCACGTCGCGTCGACGATCTCGGACGCCGGCACTCGCAGCAGTGCGGCCGGATCGAGGTCGTTGCCGGAGATGCGCACCCGACCGTCACGCACAGCGATCACCCTCGTCGCGTCGTCGGCGCGGAGCCGATCGAGGACGCCCGGTTCGACACGGAGATCCGCGGCTCGGTCGAGGGACGTGCTGCTGTCGGCGATCATCGGCTCCCTCTCTCACGGGCGTGGCGGAAGCAGGACCGCCCCCACGTCCACCTACCCTGGAGGCATGGGACGCTCTCCATTCACTCTAGCCGCGGCGGTGACTGCCGCACTGCCCGGCGCCGAGGTGACCGGGGCACGCGCGCTCAGCGCCGACGGCGACGGCCGCTTCGACTCCGCCGTCGCCACCCTCGCCGACGGACGCGAGCTCGCGATCCGTGTGGCCGACGACGACGAGACCTCTCGAGAGCTCGCCGCCGAGGCCCTCGCGCTCAGGGCGCTGACAGCCGGCGCGCGAGCGATGCTGCCCTTCAGAGCTCCCGAGTACATCGGCGAGACCCGCCTGGCAGACGCACACGCACTCGTGACCGAGCTGCTGCCCGGCTTCCAGATCGAAGCCGCGATGGTGCCCGCCGGCCGGGGCGCCGCCGAATCGATGGGCGCTGCGATCGCCGCTGTGCACGCGCTCCCGACGTCGGTCGTACGAGGCGCCGGGCTGACCACGCGGTCTGCCCAGGAGAGCCGCGACGAACTCGCTCGCCTGGTCGACGTCGCGGCATCGACCGGACGCGTCCCCGCTCGGCTCACCGTCAGGTGGCGGGACGCCATCGCCGACGACGACCTCTGGCGTTTCGAATCGACGGTGGTGCTGGGTGGAGTGCAGTCGACCTCGTTCATCTTCCGCGACGACCCGGACCTCGGCCCTGAGGTCACCGGACTCGTCGGATGGCATTCCCTTGCTGTCGGCGACCCGGCGATCGATCTCTCCTGGCTGTCGACCGCGCCCGATGCGGCCGACGACGTGCACGCCTCGTACGCGCGCGCAGCCGATCGCGGCCCCGACGCGGCGCTCGAAGTGCGCGCTCGACTGCTCGCCGAGCTCGAGTTCGCCCGCTGGCTGGTGCACGGAGACGCTCTGCACCGCCCCGATATCGTCGACGATGCCGCCGCTCTTCTCGAGGCGCTGGCAAACGGGCTGCACAGCGACGATCTCGGCGTGATCGCGTCGCGCAACGAAGGTGTCGAGTCTGCTCTCGATGCGCTCGACAGGGTTCCGGCGAGTGCCGTCTCGAGCGTCGACACATCGATGCAGACCGATGCGTACAACCCGAACGATCTCTGGCGCGACGACAGCGACGCCCAGAGCACGAGCGACCTCAGCGATACGGCGGACGCCGCGCGTCGTCTTCAGGTGGGCGGCCTCGAGACCGAGGACCTGTCCGCGGTACGCGACCAGGTCTCGGGAGACCTCGGCACGGCGCGGAGCTCGTCTGGCGGCGACGGTCATGCCGGGGCGTCCGAGAAGGCGGACGGCTCCGACGAGGGATCGCCCGAGGATGAGGCTCAGCGAGCAGCGCGGGCAGCGCTCCAGCGCTGGAAGAGCTCCGACTCGGAGTAGACCCGGTCACCGCGGATGACGAGGTCGTCTGCGACGTAGTACAGCGCGACGTCGATCTCGTCGAGCGGCACTCCGAATCGGCGATGGTAGGCGAGGCGGTACAGCGCGAGCTGCAGCATCCGCTCTTCTCTCTCTTTGGGTGTGCGAGGAGCCTTGCCCGTCTTCCAGTCGACGATCTCGATACGCCCGCCCCGATCCTCGCGTCGGTAGACCGCATCGAGCTTGCAGATGACGATGTGGCCGTCGTCGCCCGACCGTGCGCCGCCGCCCAACGCGAAGTCGATCTCGATCTCGACCGCGATCGGCTTGAGGGTTCCCCATTCGCTGGCCTCGAAGATCTTCTGCAGAGACGAGAGGTCGGCGGCATCGGCCGACGACACCTCCGCTGCTCCGACGGTCTCGCTGAAGGACAGATCGTCTTCATCCAGCTCCCACAGCGCCTCGTCGACACGCTGACCGACGCCTACCAGTTCGCTTCGCCGCTCGACCCAGGCATGGAACAGCGTGCCCAGGCGCGTCTGCCGGTAGGGCCGCTCCGGCATCGGGCGGACGATGGACGACACCGTGCCGGTGAAGTCGGTGACGTAGTCCTTGAAGCGCGAGGCGGGCACGCGGGTCGGCGGCGCCGCATCGGTGCCGCGCAGCCGGGCAGCACGCTCGGCGAGCAGACGGACCAGTTCCGGGGAGGCCACCGGGTCGCCCTCAGCTGCCGCACGCACGGCTGCGGCGGCTGCCTCGACGACGCCGCGTCGAGCTCCCAGTGGGTCGAGCGGCCACGTGAGCGTGGCACCCGGACCGTCGTAGGGGTTCTCGTCAGGATCCGCGGGCTCGATCGGGCCGCGTCCGAGCACCTCCATCGCCTCCATCAGGTAGGGGCTCGGCGCCTTCGGCTGCTTCTGCCCCGCCCAGTGCGCCCCGGTCAGGAGCAGGTGGCTGCGCGCCCGCGTGACAGCCACGTAGGCCAGCCTTCTCTCCTCCTCCTGCTGATACTCGCGGTAGGCGTCCTTGAACACGGTGATCGCGCCCGGCGCCGTCTTGCTCCTGCTCGTCAGCGACGCGATCCCTGCCTTGAGCCGCTTGGCCGGATCGAGCTCCTCGTCGGAGGGGGGAAGCCAGCTGAACGTCGGCAGAGCCGCACTGTCGCCCCGCAGAGCGAACGGCAGCACGCCGAAGCCGAACCACCCTGCCGTGTCCGTCGGCCGCGACGGCAGTTCTCCCTCGACCATGCGCACCACGGCGACCGCATCCCATTCCAGGCCCTTGGACCCGTGGATGGTCAGAAGCTGGACCACCCCCGGCTCCGGCGGCTCCGGGCGCGGCACCAGCTCATCCGTGCTCTCCGCCTTCTCCAGCCAGGCGAGGAGACTCGAGATGGTCCCCCGCTCATCAGCGGCGAGGAACGACCGGACCTCATCGGTGAACGCGCGCAGCTGCGTGGCGGCGATGCGCGCCGGTCCCCTCGTCTCGTTCGCCGCGAGCTCGATGTCGAGGCGCAGCTCGAGCTCGATGAGCCTCAGCATGTCGGGAAGCGGCAACGACGACGCTCGACGGAGACGTTCGAGCATCTCCCCCGCCGCCCGTATGCGAGAGCGCCCTTCTGGGGTGATGCCCGACAGGAGGCGGTAGTCGTCGCTGAGGCCACGGAGCACATCGACGGCGTCGATGATGGACAGCGCCTCGTCGGCTCCACGCGACGCACGGATGCGCTTGCGCAGCTCGTCGTCCAGCGGCAGCAGCCCGCTGTCACGCCGGGAGAGCTCCGCCGCGAGATCCTGCAGTGCGGCCATGTCGGCGACCCCGACCGAGAATCGAGGCCCGACGAGGAGTCTGATCAGCGCAGAGCCCGCAGTGGGATCGTGCAGCACCCGCAGCGTGGAGACGACGTCGACCACCTCGGGCGTCGCGAGGAGACCGCCGAGGCCCAGGATGCGGTGGGGAATCCCCTGCGCGGCCAGCGCTGCAGCGAAGGTCTGCATATGGCGCTTCGACCGGAACAACACCGCCCCGGTGTGCGGCTTCGCGGGGTCAATGTGTGCCGCACGACGCGCAGCGAACCACTCGGCGACCGCGCGCGCCTCCTCGTCGACCGTGAGCGGGAAGCTCACTTCGACCGAGCCGGGGCCCGCACCCGGGCGAGCCTCGAGGGGTGGGACGTCCAATCCGGGTCTGCGCAGAGGACCGAGGATGCGGTTGGCGACACCGAGGATGCTCCGGTCGTTGCGCCAGCTCGTCATCAGGCTGTAGTTCCCGACCGTCTCGTGCTCGGAGAAGGTCCGCGCGAAGGCGTGCAGGTTGTCTGCGCTGGCGCCGCGCCAACCGTAGATCGACTGGTGGGGATCGCCGACCGCCATCACGGCGGAGTCGCGGAAGAGCCGCGCCAGGAATTGCGTCTGGATCACGGAGGTGTCCTGATACTCGTCCAGAAGCACGACCTGATGCTGCTGTCGGAGGTCGTCGCGCACATCGGGTGAGGACTCGACGATGTCATAGGCGCCGCTGACCTGGTCGGCGAAGTCCAGCACACCGCGGCGTTCCTTCTCGGCGATGTAGTCGCGGACCAGGACCGACAGCGCGGGGAGGGCGCGCAGGTTCGCGGCGGCGGTCGCGACATCCGCATTGCTCCGGTACGGTTCGAAAGCCTCAGCCTGACGCAGCGCGATCCGATCCGCGCGATCCAGGTCGACCCTGTGATCGAGAGAGTCGCCGGCGAGGCGCTGAACCGCGTCGACCACCCCCGCCACCGATCGGTCGATCTCCTCCAGCTCGGGGAGGTCGGCGCGCAGCACGACGTCCCGCACCAGCATCCAGGATGCCGCCTGGCTGAGCATGGCGACGTCGGACTCACGGCCGATGCGCGCCGCGTGCTCGCGCACGATGCCGTCCGCGAACGCGTTGTACGTCGACACCTTCGGACGGATCAACAGGTCCTCTGCGGAGAGCGGGGCAGCATCGCCCGCTGTGCCGAAGCGCTCGGCGAGTTCGTCGAGCACCTGCGATCGGACGACCTCGCGCTGACGACCGTTCGCTGCTTTCGACACGCGATCGAGAGCGTGGCTCGCCACGATCTCGGGAAGGTGCGGCAGCAGCCCTCTTCTTCCGTATTCGTCGATGAGCGCCAGCCTGACGCCGATCCGCTCGGCGAGTTCACCGGCGGCCTTGCGGGTGAAGGTCAGCCCGAGAATCTGATCGCGGCGCACGTGCCCGTTCGCGACGAGCCAGACGACGCGACCGGCCATCGTCTCGGTCTTGCCACTGCCCGCTCCTGCGACCACGAGAGCCGGTGCGGGTGGCGACTCGATGACTCGCTGCTGGGCCTCTGTGGGCGCCGGAAGGCCGAGAGCGGCGGCGACATCCAGTGCAGAGATGCCGTGCCCCGCTCCCGTCCACGCCGTCACGCGCTCACCGCGGCGACAGTGTGGATGCGGCACGGCTGGACGCGCCACTGGGTGTCTGCGCAGTGCGCCTCGACGTGCGCGGTGAAGCTGGACGCCGACATGCCTCGAGCGGCCTCGGCGATGCGTCCGAGGAACTGCACCCGCTCTTGGCCGGCGAGGGTGTGCTGGTGTGCGACGCGGAAGTCGCTCCCGGCGAGCGTCTTGGCCACCAGCACGAGCCGGGCTCCGGCCAGCGCCGCCGACTCCGCGCCCGCGATGAGACCCTCCTGCACCGCCACCTGATACGCGGCGAGCTGCGCGTGGTCCGCGACCTTCTGCTCGCTCTCCGGCTCGTACTTGCCCGTCTTCAGATCGACCACCACGACGCGCTCTCCTCCCTGCGCATCGGCCATACGCGTCCATCTCTGCCCTCGGGCCTTCGCGTGTTCCCCGCCGCCGGCGGTGTAGGCCTCGACCCTGTCGATGAAACCGTGAACGATCGCATGGTGCGGGTGAGGTTCGTCCGGTGCGGTGCTCACCGCGCGGACAGCAGGCGGGGCGCCGATCTCTTCCGGAACCTCGACCGCGAATCGGAACTCGACCTCGCCGGCGATCACACGACCGCCTTCCTCTGCCACGTCCGAGAGATAGCTGTGCAGTCGATCGATGTACAGGTCGGCTCGACGGCGCTCTTTCCTACCGATCCAGGCCGTCTCGAAGTCGAGCTCGGGCCAGTGCTCGGCCAGAACCTCGCGCAGGCGATCCAGTTCTCCGTCAGGCACCTGTTCCATCGCTTCATGGATGATGGTGCCGATACCCGCCGACGGCGGCATCACGGTGTCGCCGCCGAGTGCGGAGACCGCCCAGTTCAGCTCGCATTCCTCGAACGATTCCATGCGTGACGGCGACACCCGAGCCGCGTCGACCGCGAGGTCGTGCAGTGGGGCGTCGGTCGTCGGCGGAGCCACGCCGTACCACTCGGACGGGTCCGCGCCCGGCACGCCCTCCCTCGCGAGCACCGCCAGCTGTGCGGACGCGTGCTCTCGCGCGGCCAGGGAAGTCGAGGTCGTCAGCACCCGGCGATGACGTGCGACGAGCCCTCGCAGGGTGAGCGGGTGCTCCGCCGAGGCATGCAGCTCGGGTGGATCGGGCGGTGGGAGGAAACCGAAGAACGGGCTGGGCGTCAGGTCGTCGTCGTCGACCGCGGTGATCAGGAGTCTGCGGCGTGAGCGAGAGATCGCGCGCACGAAGAGACGCAGCTCGTCGTGGAGCGCCGCACGGCGCCGGTCGAGGGTCTCGGGCGGGTGCTCGGCGGTGCCGGTGCGGGCGGCGAGCAGCGCATCGGCGAGGCGCCAGGTCTGCAGCATCCCGCCGCGCAGGCGCACGTTCGGCCAGATGCCGTCCTGCACTCCGGCCACCACGACGGCGTCGAACTCGGTGCCGAGCGCTGTCGCCGGCGTGAGCAGGGTCACCCGCCCCGGCCGATCGGGACTCGACAGGGAGTCTTCGGGCACCTCGCTGTCGAGGATGTCACGCACGAACGCCTCGGGCTTCTCATTCGGGGTGCGCTCGACGAATCGCTTCGCCGCGCCGAACAACGAGACGAGGGCGTCGAGGGCTCTCGCGGTCTCGGCACCGCTGGGCTGCAGCGAGATCTCACGCCACGCGACCTGGAGCTTGCGCCCGTCGACCGCCCTGGCCTGATCCCAGACTCGCCACAGGAGATCGTGGATCGTCTCGCCCTCGGCCGCCGCGTCGGCAACCTCGGCGACGGTCGAAGCGAAGCGCGCAGCCAGTCGGGATTCCTGCGCGTCGATGAGGGTGAAGTGGTCGGGCGAAGCCAGCGCCTGACGCAGCAGCTCCCGAGCCGGAGTCGAACCGCCGAGGTCGAGCTCGATATGGCGCAGACGTGCGCGAAGACGCCGGAGGCCGATCGCATCCATGCCGCCGAAGGGGGTGCGGAGCGCCTCCTCCCAGTCGTTGGAGGTCCGGTCGTCCGGTGCGGTGAGGGCCAGGCGCACGATGCCGACGATGTCGCGCACGATCGGCTCGGAGCCGAGTGGACGCTGCACACCCGCGGCCCTCGTCGGAATCTCGCGCGCCGCCAGCTCGGACTCGAGCTGGGTCACCTGGCGGGTGTCGTGCGCGATCACCGCGATGCGATCCCACGGAACACCGTCTGTGAGGTGCCATTCACGCATGACGCCGGCGATGCGGTCGAGCTCTTCATGCGGCGACGGCGCGATGAAGGTGCTGACGCCGGAGGGGGCGCCTGCGTCCCGTGCGTCGAGCGGTTCGGGGGCGCGTCGGTGGTCGATGCGGCCTGAAGCCCCGATCGCCTGTGTGACGGTGCGGGTGAGGGATGTGAGAGCGCGTGCCTGGCGATGAGGCGCGTCGAGGACGTGCACCTCGCCGAGCGCCGCGGCGAGCTGAGCGAACAGCTCGGGACTCGCTCCGCGGAACGCCCCGGAGGAGATGTCGGGATCGCCGAAAGCGAGCACTGCCGTGCCTCGCGCGCGGAGCGCCTCGACCACCGCGATCCCGCCGCGTGTCAGTTCCTGCGCATCGTCGATGAGGACCACTCTCAGATCGCCGAGAGGCCCCAGGGCGTTCGGCTCAGCCGCCTGCAGGATGGTGCATGCCTCGGCGAGCAGATCTGCGGCGTCTCGATGCGATGCCCGCGCCTGATCGAGCACCTCGCGGTAGTCGACGAGGAAGTCGGCGACTGCCGACCACGCGGCATCGTCGGCCGCGCGCAGCTCCTCGGGCCGCGCGCCGAGCTCGACGCACTCGGCGAGGAATGCACGAAGCTCCGACCGGAAGCCCTTCGATGCGCGCACCGCGGGGCTCAGGGCCTGCGGCCATACGATGCGCTCGTCTTCCGCATCGCCCGCGAGCAGCTCGGCGATCAGGCGGTCCTGGTCTGCCCCTGTCAGCAGGGCCGGAGGCTCTGCTCCCGCGCGCACCATCGCTCCGCGCACGACCTGGAAGGCGAACGACCCGAGAGACCTGGCCAGCGGGCCGGGAGTGGCCTGACCGATCCGCACTCCGATGCGGTCCCGCAGCGCCGTGGCCGCCTGCCTGCTCGGTGTGAGCACGAGGATCTGCTCCGGAAGCATCCCGACGCTGTCCAGCAGATGCACCACGCGCTCGGTGAGAGAGCGGGTCTTGCCCGTGCCCGGCGCCCCGATGATGACCCCGGATGCCGACGCGTCTGCACCGATCACGGTGTTCTGCGCGGCATCCTCTGTCATGTCCTCCACGCTACTGCGGCGCACGGACATCGCCGCTCGCCGCCGTCTCACGACGCTGTGCGCTCAGGGCGAAACCGACCGGGTCGGCGGATCCCGGCACCTCGTCGCCCGGTAGAGTTGGGCGCAGTCGTCGGCCTCCGAGGCCGACTCGACCACAGCATCGTCGACTGGAAAACAGGAGTACGCGTGGAAATCCGCATCGGCATCATCAACACCGGCCGCGAGCTCAGCTTCGAGACCGCTTCGAGCGCGGACGAGGTCCGCGCGCAGGTCTCGTCTGCTCTCGAGCAGAACACCTCTCACCTGAGCTTCGCCGATGTGAAGGGCAACTCCTACCTGGTTCCGACCGCGAACCTGGCCTACATCGAGCTCGGCACCGAGGAGTCTCGTCGCGTCGGCTTCTTCGCCTGACCCCACGATGTACATCCTCCTCGCTCTCGTCGGAGCGTGCGCGCTCGGCATCGCGGCCCATTACATGATCGGTGGCCGCGAGCTGCGCGGGGTCGCTCTGACGCCCGCGATGGCCACGGCCCTCGCCGCGCTCTTCTACACAGGCTTGCAGTGGCTGGGCGTCGGAGAGGACAGCATCTGGCTGTGGCTCGCGAGCATCGTCGGCTCCGTAGCGGTCGCAGCAGGCCTCACGGTCGCGATCGTCGCGTCGCGCCGCCGGTCGGACGCCACGACCAGAGCCGCACTCGGCATCTGAATCGCTCCGTCTAGGAGGCGAGCCCCATCGCGTCCATGCGGCGGGCGTGCGCGCCCATCAGCTCGGTGTAGACGAGCTCGACACGGTCTTCGCTCATGGCGGCGAGTTCGGGCTGCCGCAGGGCCGAGCGGCACACGAGGATCGTGTCGCCGACCAGACGACGCGCCCACATCGACAGAAGCGATCGCCACTCGCCGTCGCCGTCGATGGTCTCCTGGATGATCGCGACGATCTCGTGTCGCGCGTCGTCCTCAGCCAGGATCTCGGCGACCCGTTCTCCCGTGTCCCCATAGCTCGATGCGAGGGCGAAGTAGAAGTCGTCGAGCATGCCCGCCGTGATGTACACGGCGAGGAGAGTCTCCCTCGGGCGCGCGCCGATCGTCTTCCTGCGGAAGGCGTCGAGATTCTCACGGAACGGGAGCATGAGCTGGGTCGGGTCGTCGCCACGCTCTGAGATGACATCGACGATCGCCCGGTGCTTGGTGAGCGCAGCGCCGGCGGCGCGCGAGAGAGACTCCTTCTCGGAGAGCTCGGGCGTCGCCCTGATGAGTCGGGTGAGAGTCTCGAAGTACCCCAGCTGCAGGTATGCGGCCTGCCCGAGGAATCGTGGCAGCTCGGGGGCCAGTTCGGCGAAGTCGACGCGCGTCGCTGCGCCTTGATCCCCGCGACTGCGCAACGTCAGTGTGCGCCGGGGCGTCCTACGCTTCCAGAACCAGTTCACCACGGGCTTCACAATACTCGGACGACGGGGTCCTTCCGGGCGTCACCACCCCCTCGGGTAGGCTGTCGGTGTCCCCGCCGTCGGAGCGGGGCCCGCGCCTGTGGCACAAAGACGGCGTGGATCCGTGAACGTGGCGATCTTCGCAGGTCGCCGGACAGGCACTCTGAACATTGACAACCTTCGCTGATCTCGGAATCGATCAGGACATCATCGACGCGCTCTCCTCCAAGGGAATCGTCGACGCATTCCCGATCCAGGAGCAGACCATCCCCCTCGGCCTTCCCGGCCAGGACATCATCGGCCAGGCCAAGACCGGCACCGGCAAGACCTTCGGGTTCGGCATCCCCGTGGTTCAGCGACTGGGGCTCGACCCCGAGCACGGCGTCAAGGCGCTCATCGTCGTTCCCACGCGCGAACTCGCGGTGCAGGTGTACGAAGACATCGACCTGCTCACGAGCAACCGCTCGACCAGCGTCGTCGCGATCTACGGCGGCAAGGCCTACGAGGGCCAGATCGATCAGCTCAAGGCCGGTGCGCAGATCGTCGTCGGCACGCCTGGTCGCCTGATCGACCTCGCAGGCCAGCGCCTGCTCGACCTGTCGAACGCGACCGAGGTCGTGCTCGACGAGGCCGACAAGATGCTCGACCTCGGCTTCCTCGCCGACATCGAGAAGATCTTCCAGAAGGTCCCCGCCGTTCGCCACACGCAGCTGTTCTCGGCGACCATGCCCGGCCCGATCGTCGCGCTCGCTCGTCGATTCATGTCGAACCCCATCCACATCCGTGCGAGCGACCCCGATGAGGGTCTCACGCAGGCCAACATCAAGCACCTCGTATACCGGGCCCACTCGCTCGACAAGGACGAGATCATCGCCCGCATCCTGCAGGCCGAGGGTCGCGGCAAGACCGTCATCTTCACGCGCACCAAGCGTGCAGCGCAGCGTCTGGTCGACGAACTCAGCGACCGCGGATTCAACGTCGGCGGAGTGCACGGCGACATGGGTCAGGATCAGCGCGAGCGTTCGATGGCGGCCTTCAAGGCGGGCAAGCGAGATGTGCTGGTCGCGACCGACGTCGCCGCCCGAGGCATCGACGTCGATGACGTCACCCACGTGATCAACCACACCATTCCCGACGAGGACAAGACGTACCTGCACCGCGTCGGTCGCACAGGCCGCGCGGGCAAGACCGGCATCGCCGTGACGTTCGTCGACTGGGAAGACCTGCACAAGTGGGCGCTGATCAACCGCGCTCTCGAGTTCGGTCAGCCCGAACCCACCGAGACGTATTCGTCGAGCCCCCATCTGTTCGAAGACCTCGACATCCCCGCCGGAACGAAGGGCCGTCTCGTCTCGGCGCCGAAGACCCAGTCGGTGAAGACCGAGCGAGCGCCGCGTCCCGAGCGCGCAGCAGACGTGGCTGCAGAGGGCACGGACGAGGGTGGCACCCGTCGCCGTCGCCGTCGTCGTGGCGGTTCGACCCCGGTGGGTTCCACATTCGCAGAAGGCGCTTCCGAGGCACCTGCCGGTGACTCGCAGTCCGCACCGTCGGCCGACCGCAGCGCCGAGGGCGCCGGCACCCACGACGGTGCAGGCAAGGAGCACCACGACGGCAAGCCGGCTCCGGCGCGTCGTCGCCGTCGTCGTCGCGGAGGTTCGGGCGGCGCGGGAGCAGCTCCGGTCTCCGGAGCCTGACCGACCTGAGAGGGGGCGGATGCTGCAGCAGCGGCATCCGCCCCCTCTGCCGTCCCGCGCCCCGCGACGCGCAGTGAGCCGCCCGCCGAACGCCCGGCCTCAGGCGTAGCGCGGGGCGGTGCCGGTCGCGCGCTCTATGAGCCGCTGGACCATCTCGTCCGAGGTGGTGTTCTCGCCGGGCAGGTTCGGTTTTCCGGTGCCGTGGTAGTCGCTCGAGCCCGTGATGATCAGATCGTGCTTCGCCGCGATCGCATGCAGCGCCTTCCTGCCTGACGCGGTGTTCTCACGGTGGTCGATCTCGAAACCGCCCAGGCCCGCGACTATCAGCTGCTCGATGAAATGCAGGGGCATCATGTGGTCCCGCCCGACCGTCGCCGGGTGTGCGATGATCGCCACCCCTCCGGCGTCCGTGATCAGACGTACCGCGGTGAGCGGGTCGGGAGCGTAGTGCGGCTCGTAGTACCCCTCGCGCGGGTGCAGGATCCCGTCGAACGCCTCGGTACGGTCCCGGACGATCCCCCGCGCGACGAGAGCGTCGGCGATGTGCGGGCGACCCACGGTCGCGTCGAGGGTGGTCTGAGCGAGGACGTCGTCCCAGTCGAGGTCGTAATCGCGACCGATGCTGCGGACGATCCTCTCGGCACGACCGATCCGATCGCCGCGGATCCGATCGGTCTCGGCTCTGAGCGCCTCGTCGAGCGGGTCGAACAGGTAGCCGAGCACATGCACACTGCGCCATTCGTGCTTCGCCGAGAGCTCCATGCCGGGGATGAACGTCATCCCCAGTCGGGCGGTGGCCGCTGCCGCCTCCTCCCATCCCGTGCTGCGGTCGTGGTCGGTCAGCGCCACGGTGCGCAGACCGTATGCGTGCGCCTGGCTCACGACCTCAGCCGGCGCCTCCGTGCCGTCCGAGTGGTTGGAGTGCATGTGCAGGTCGGACGGACCGGCGAAACGGCGGGGGGAAGCGGTGGCCATCCTCCGAGCGTACCGACGACGGCGGGCGCCGGTCGCGACCGCCTGTCGCTCTAGGGACTTCACAGAGAGGACTTCTAGGCTGAAGGGGATGTTTCGACTACTGGGGATCCTCTTCACCGTGCTGCTCGCGATCGCGACGGCGGTCGTGGTGTGGCCGCAGTTCTTCCGTCTCGAGCAGACCTTCCCCTTCGCTCAGATCGTCGCCGCCCGCGGGGTGGTGCTCGCAGCGTTCCTCGTCATCGCTGCTCTGTCTCTGCTGCTGCTCCTCGCGAAGCCGTTGCGCGGCTTCGCCGCATCCGTCCTGATCATCGCGCTGCTCGGCGCGGGGGCGACGGGGGCCATCGGCTTCGTCCGGGGTTTCGGTGCGGACACGCTTCCCGCTGCGACGGACTCGAGCATCAGGGTGCTCACCTGGAACACCGCCGGCGATGAGGTGTCGGCCGAGGAGATCGCCAGGGAGATCCTCGATCGGGAGGCCGACATCGTCGCGCTGCCCGAGACCACGGAAGAGGTCGGCGAGCAGGTGGCAGTGCTGCTGCGCGATCAGGATCACCCGATGTGGGTGCACCACGTGCAGTTCAAGCCCGACGTCGTCGACGGTCCGAAGTCATGGCACACGACCGTCCTCGTCTCCCCCGACCTCGGCGAGTACTCGGTGATCGCCTCGTCGGAGGACGGCTCGAACAACACCGGCTCGGTGCCCAGCGCCGTGCTGATGCCGATCGATGGCACGGGCCCCGGGATCGTCGCCGTGCACGCCGTCGCACCGCGTATGGACGACATGGCGCAGTGGCAGAGCGACCTGCGATGGATCGCCGACCAGTGCCCCGCGGGCGACTTCATCGTCGCCGGGGATTTCAACGCGACGATCGATCACATGGCCGGACTCGGCGTCGACGGCGGCGATATGGGCTACTGCCGCGACGCGGCGACCCGGACGGGGAACGGCTTCAGCGGAACCTGGCCGAGCTCGCTGCCGGCGTTGCTCAGCACCCCGATCGACCACGTGATGGCGTCGCCCAGCTGGGCGGCGACCGGATCGGTCGTGATCGGCGGCGGCGGTGGCAGCGATCATCGCGGACTCGTGGTGCAGCTCGAGCCCACGGGCTGACATCCCGCAGTCGTCACGCAGGTGACAGACTGGAGGGATGAGCACCGCAGAACGCGACACGATCGCAGAGCCGACGACCGAGACTCCCGTCGAAGCCACCACCACGAACCGGAAGCAGCCCTTCCCGCGCGGATTCCTCGACACGATCTCGACCGGATGGGCCGAACGCCCCGAGTCGATCCCCGCGCCCCGCGCGCAGGCGCCGTTCGCCGCCGTGCGCCGCGCCGCCGTCTCTGCCGCCTTCCCCGGCAAGCGTCTGGTCATTCCGGCCGGCTCGCTCAAGCAGCGCAGCAATGACACGGACTACCCGTACCGCGCGCATTCGGCCTTCGCACACCTCACCGGGTGGGCATCGGACGCCGAGCCCGACTCGATCCTCGTGTTCGATCCGACCGACGCCGGCCACGACGTCACCCTGTACTTCCGCGAGCGCGCAGACCGCACCACGACGGAGTTCTACGCGGATGCCACCGTCGGCGAGTTCTGGATCGGCCCCCGCCCCTCGCTCGCCGGGGTCGCCGCAGACCTCGATGTCGCGACCGAGCACCTCGCAGAGTTCTCGAGCACCGAGGGCGAGCTGGTCCTCGAGGAGGACGACGACCTCACGCGGTTCGTCTCGGAGCTCCGACTCGTCAAGGACGAGTACGAGATCGCCGAGATGCGCCGTGCCGTCGACATCACCGCACAGGGCTTCGAGGACGTCATCCGCTCGCTTCCGGAGGCGATCGCGCACGCTCGAGGCGAGCGGGTCGTCGAGGGCGTCTTCCATCGCCGCGCACGCGAAGACGGCAACGGCGAGGGCTACGACACGATCGCGGCGTCCGGTCCGCACGCGTGCTACCTGCACTGGACCCGCAACGACGGAACAGTCGTTCCCGGCGACCTGATCCTGGTGGATGCCGGTGTCGAGGCCGACAGCCTGTACACCGCCGACATCACCCGCACGCTGCCTGTCTCCGGCACCTTCACCGAGGTGCAGCGCCGCGTCTACGAGACCGTCCGCGAGGCCGCCGACGCCGCCTTCGCCGCAGCTCGAATCGGAGTGCGCTTCCGCGAGGTGCACGAGGCCGCCATGCGCGTCATCGCCGCACGCGTCGCCGAATGGGGTCTGCTGCCGGTCACCGCCGACGAGGCGCTGGATGCAGACGCCGGTGGACAGCACCGTCGTTACATGGTGCACGGCACATCGCACCATCTGGGCATCGATGTGCACGACTGCGCTCAGGCGCGGCGCGAGATGTACTACGACGGCATCCTCGCCCCGGGCATGGTGTTCACGATCGAGCCCGGCCTCTATTTCCAGATCGACGACCTCACGGTGCCCGCGGAGTACCGCGGCATCGGGGTGCGCATCGAGGACGACATCCTGATGACCCAGGACGGCCCGGTCAATCTGTCCGCCGACATCCCCCGCACCGCCGACGAGGTCGAAGCCTGGATCGCGCGCGTCCAGAGCTGAGCCCGCTGCATGCACGAGGGCGAGCTCGAACTCACCGAGGAGACCGCTGCGCGACTGATCGCGCAGCGGTTCCCCGAGTTCGCGCACATGCCCATCGAGCGGGTCGGCACCGCAGGGACCGTCAACACGATCATCCGGATCGGCGACGATATCGCGGCACGGTTCCCCCTCGTCGCGGAGTCGGCTGAGGTACTCGCCGCCGAGGCTGCGGCGATGGGAGAACTCGCAGATGTCTGCGCCGTGCCATCGCCTCGTCCTCTCGGTGTCGGTGCGGCGACGTCGGCGTATCCCTCGGCATGGTCGGTGCAGACCTGGGTGCCTGGCGAGACGGCGGGCCATGCTCTCCACGCGACATCCGACCGTCTGGCACTCGACGTCGCCACGCTGATCGCGTCGCTGCGGGCCGCGGATGCGCGCGGTCGCGAGTTCGACGGCCAGGGTCGTGGCGGCGTCCTCGCCGATCATGATGAGTGGGTCGGACTCTGCGTCCGCAGAAGCTCCCATCTGATCGATGCCGCTCGCGTGGAGCGGCTCTGGGGAGCCCTGCGCGACCTGCCGCGCTCCGGCCCGGATGTGATGAGCCATCGCGATCTCACCCCGTTCAACCTGCTGGTCAGGGGCGATCACCTTGTGGGCGTCCTCGACGGAGGCGGATTCGGCCCTGCGGATCGCGCCCTCGACCTGGTCGCCGCCTGGCACCTGTTCGACGCGCCCCGCCGACGCGCAGTGCGCGAGCAGGTCGGCGCGTCGGATGTCGAGTGGCTGCGCGGTGCCGGATGGGCACTGCAGCAGGCGATGGGTCTCGGCTGGTACTACGAGGCCTCGAATCCTGCGATGAGCACCCTCGGTCTCTCGACCGTGCATCGACTGCTCGACGACGCTGAGCTCACGGCGCTCGGGTGATGGCTACGCGGGCGGATCCGCGACGATCTCGACCTTGAATCCCTGCTCGTTCTCGACCCACCCGGCATAGTGATCGGGCCCGCCGGCATGCGGGTACCGATCCTGATACAGCGGGCGCCACCCGTGCGCCTCGGCATCGCCGAGGATGGCGTCGACCTCGGCCCGGGCTCCACCCCAGAACGCCAGATGATTCATGCCGGCTCGACGGCGGTCGTGCTCGGCCGAGGTGAGGTTCGGCGGCGTCGTCACCGTCACGTAGGAGCCTCCCGCCTCCCACGTCCGACCGTCTGGCCACTCGCCCGTGAGCTCCAAACCCAATCGAGTCAGCAGCCAATGCCAGCTTCGCGAGGCTTCGTCGAGATCGGGCACCCAAATCTCGACATGGTGCAGACCCTTCACGATTGACGTCCCCGATATACGGCCGTGCGGAGCTCGATCGACCAAACGCCGGTCGTCGGCATGTCTAGCGACTCCGCGACGGCGATCTCCGCCTCGACGTCATATGGCACCCTCACGAACTGGATGCCGAAGGGATCATCCGCCGATCCCCCGCCCTCGAGTATCACGTACGACGGAACGGGAGTGTCGAGCGGGTTCCCGACGCTGCCGACGTTGAACAGGGTGCGCCCGTCGTTCGACTCGATGTATGCATCGTGGATGTCTGCGTACCCCACGACGTCGGGGACAGGGCCATCCCCGGTCATCTCCGTCGCGTCGAACATCGCTGAGAACTGCTCCGGTGTGTGGTGAAAATGCACCCTGACGTGGGGGCTCTGAGCCGACGCGTGGAACAACCGGATCCGACGACCGCTGAGCACGAGGTCTACACTCTGCGGAAGCGTCGCAAGCCATACCCTGCTCGACGGCGACAGTTCATCGCGCCACCAGAGCATCTCGGGCGGTCCGTCGTCGGGGATCGCAGGCAGGAAGTCGTCCCAGTTGCCGCGAACGTTCACCTCGCAGACCGCGCGGCAACGCTGCACCGCATCCTCGCCTCGCGGCCCCTTGCCTGCCGTGTCTCCGAGGTTGACGATGCGCGTGATCCCTCGGCGCCCGATGTCGGCGAGCACCGCGTCGAGAGCGGTCAGGTTGCCGTGCACATCCGAGATCAGGGCGATTCGTTCGAGACTCACCCTCCCATGCTGTCAGTGCTGCACGAACTCCGCGACGAACGGCGCGAGCGACGCTCCGATCTCGGACGCAGGGCGCTTGCGCCCCTTGACCTCGAAGGTGTGTCCGCCGCCCTCGATCCAGATGACGCGCGCGTTCCGGCAGGTCGCCACGACCTCTTCGAACTGCGTCACGGGCTGGATGAACGGATCGTTCGTCCCTTCGATGAACAGCTGCGGAACGCCGATGGCCGGCAGGTGCTCGGCGCGCGGCTTCTCCGGCTTGCCCGGCGCGTGCAGCGGGTACCCGAGGTACGCGAGACCGTCGACGGAGAGTCCCTCCGCGACGGCCATGGACGCCATGCGTCCGCCGTACGACTTGCCGGTCGCCCAGATCGCGTCGTCCGGGTTCCGCTCGCGCGCGAAGGCGACGACCGCTTTCCAGGTTGCGATCGCATGCGACGCCGGCCCCGGCATCCTGCGTCCCTGCTCGACGTAGGGGAAGTTGAAGCGCAGCGTGGCATGTCCGCGAGAGGCGAGTTCCTCGGCGAAGCCCGTGAGGAAGGGGTGGTCCTTGCCGGTGCCCGCGCCGTGCGCGATGATCACGGTCGATCCGCTGTCTCCTGCCGACCAGTCTGCGGAGACGACCGTCGGTCCGGCGGGCAGATCGACGTGGATCTCGACCATCAGGCGCGCAGGTAGGGAATCGCGAACGGTATGCGCACGACCTTGCCGCCCGACGCCTTCACCATGCCCACGATCACGAGAACGAGGTGCAGCACCGACAGAGTGAAGTAGATCGTGATCGGAATGCCGATGGGATAGAACCCGCTCGACGGAGAGTCGGCTGTGAGCGAGAAGAGGATCACGAAATGCGAGATGAGCAGCACCGTCGACACGAGCAGGTAGGTGAGGCCCCAGTTCGCGGCCGCCCGAGCGTTCTCGCTGGCCACACCGCCGAAGCGACGCGACGCTCCGCCGCTGACCGCCATCGCGATCCCTGATGCGAGTCCGCCCACGAAGGGGAACGGGATCAGGATCAGGAGGCCGAGAGCCCACGGGAGCAGGCCGCGGGGCGGCACAGCTGCGGGATAGGCACCCGCGGGGTAGCCCTGCGCCGGATACCCCTGCGCGGGAGGCATCTGCGGCGGGGCGTATCCGACGGGCTGCTGTGGTGCCGACGCCTGACCGGGAGCGATGGGAGGGACGTATCCCGGTGACTGTGGCGCCGGATGCTGCGCGTACCCCGGAGCCTGTGGCGGCGCGTAACCGTACGAGGGCGCCGGCGGCACCGCTCCGTGGGAAGGCGGCGCGGGCGGGGCCGGAGGAACCGGAGGGTGTGCGGGTGTCGCCGCGGAGCCGGTCTCGCTCTGAGCGTCGGACATCAGACGGTACCCGCAGAGGCGGGTGGAAGGCCGGGCTTGCCGGCGTCGGGCGTGTCGATCGGAGGTGCAGTCGGATCTGCGGGGCGGGGCGGAACGGTCGGCTCCTCGGGAGCGGCCTCCGGGCCACCGAGCGGCGGGGTGGGGCCGGCTTCGGGAGTGGGGTCCTCAGGCGAGACGGGAGGCGTCACCGGAGGTGCAGGCGCCGGGGCCGGCTGTCCACCGGGAGCGATGCGCTCACCGTACCGCGGCGGCTCATCGAAGTCGACCGGAGCGCGCACCGGGGAGGGCTTCGCCGCGCCGAGAGCCAGGCGCGCCTTCGCGAGCGAGGTGGCCTGCACCCGAACCTCGTAGTGGTCGGCGGCGAACTGCGTGACGCTCGCGAAATCGCGGCGTCGGCGCACGATCGCATACGTGACGAGGCTGAGGAGCATGCCGAGCGCGACGCCGATGAAGACGAACCCGACGAAGAGCTGGATCGGCACCTCCGGGTTGCCGATCACGAGGATCGCGGAGAGGAACAGGCCGATGAGCACTCCGTTGATCGCTCCCGACCGTGCTGCGGCCGCATAGCCGAGGCGTCCGGTGATGCGCTCGACCGTCCGGACGCTCTGCCCGATGATCGCGATGTCTCGGGCCGGCACCTCCTGGGCGATCAGTTTCGACACCGTCTTCTGGGCGCCTTCGTAATCGCGGGTGGAGGCGACGATCTCGCCCTCATCGCGGCTGTCAGCTGGACGGTTCAGCATGCTCATCCCGCCATTGTTCCATGCCTTGTGGTGACAGGGCCGGGAGTGTGTCGTGCGGCAGCCCCGCCGGGGGCCACGGGAGGACACCGCGCACTACGCTGGACGGGTGAGCACACAACGGGTATTCGCCGCGCGCCTGGCAGGTTGCGCCGTCTTCGATCCCGTGGGCGACCGGCTCGGCAAAGTCCGAGATGTCGTCATCGTGTACCGAAGTACGGCTGCTCCGCGTGTCATCGGACTCGTCGTCGAGATCCCCGGGCGGCGACAGGTCTTCCTGTCGATTGGCCGGGTGACGTCGATCCGTGCAGGCCAGGTGATCAGCACCGGGCTCATCAACGTGCGCCGCTTCTCGCCGCGTGCCGGCGAGGTACGGGTGCTCGCCGAGCTCCTCGGTCGCCGAGTCAGCCTCGTCGACGGCACCGGCACGGCAGTCATCGAAGACGTCGCCATCGAGCCGAACCGTCTGGGCGAGTGGGCCGTCAGCCAGCTCTTCCTCCGCCGCCCGAAGACCAGCGCGTCGCCGTTCGCCAAGGGCCCGACGACCTTCGCCGCCTGGAGCGAGGTCGCCGAGCAGCACTCGCCCGGTGAGTCGCAATCCGCCGAGCAGCTGGTCGCCTCCTACTCCGAGCTGCACGCCGCCGACCTCGCGAACACCCTGCTCGATCTGCCGCAGCAGCGCATGATCGAGGTCGCCGAGGAACTCTCCGACGATCGTCTCGCCGATGCTCTGGAAGAGATGCCGGAGGACGACCAGGTGCACATCCTCGATCACCTCGGGGACGAGCGGGCCGCCGACATCCTCGACCAGATGGAGCCGGACGACGCCGCCGACCTCCTCGCTCAGCTGCCACCCAATCGTCTCGAGCAGCTTCTCGAGCTGATGGAGCCGGAGGAGGCCGAGGACGTCAGGATGCTCCTGCGCTACGGCCCCGACACGGCGGGTGGTCTCATGACGCCCGAGCCGATCATCCTCTCCGCCGACGCGACGGTGGCGGAGGCGCTGGCTCTCATCCGGCGTCACGAACTGCACCCCGCCCTCGCCGCAGCCGTGTTCGTGACTCTGCCGCCCTTCGAGACGCCGACAGGCAGACTGCTCGGGATGGTGCACTTCCAGAGGATGCTGCGCTACCCGCCGCACGAGCGTCTCGGCGCGATCATGGATGACAGTCTCGAGCCCGTGCGGGTCACCGCATCTGCGGCCGAGGTGGCGAGGATGCTCGCGAGCTACGACCTGGTCTCGCTTCCGGTGATCGACGCCGCGCATCGTCTCGTCGGCGCGATCAGCATCGATGACGTCCTCGACTATCTGCTGCCCGACGACTGGCGGACGCATGACAGCGACGAGCCGGCGGTCCCCAAGGAGGTGCGCTGATGCCCCGCTCCCGTTCGCCTCGGCTCGACGCTCCGCTGGGGCGCGGCACCCCACGGCAGCGGCCGACGTCGCGCGACCGCTTCGGCCGTTTCACCGAGTGGGTCGCGCGCGCCATGGGCACCCCGGCGTTCCTGCTCATCCTCACTCTGTTCTGCGTGCTCTGGATCTGCTGGAACACTCTGCTGCCCGATCACCTGCGCTTCGATGACGCCGCGCTCGGCTTCACGGCTCTCACCCTCATGCTCTCTCTGCAGGCGTCATACGCGGCACCTCTGATCCTCCTCGCACAGAACCGCCAGGACGACCGCGACCGCGTGCAGATCGAGCAGGATCGCCAACGCGCCGAGCGCAACCTCGCCGACACCGAATACCTCGCTCGAGAGATCGTCGCGCTGCGGATGTCGCTCGAAGAGCGCAACAACCAGGTCGTGACCCGCGATGTGCTCCGCCAGGAGCTCAAGTCCCTGCTCGCCGAGCTCGGCGAGCATGATGACGAGACGGCCGAGCGACGCCCCCGCGGCCGCTCCGCATCATCATGAGCTCTGCCGAGTCCGTCCGAGCGGCCGTCGCCGGCGTCACCGACCCCGAGCTGCGCAGACCCATCGGCGACCTCGACATGGTCAGGGAGATCAGCGTCGAGGGAGCACACGCGCACGTGGCGATCGTGCTCACGATCGTCGGTTGTCCTGCAGCGGCTCGCATCGAATCCGATGTCCGCGCCGCCGCCGCCGCGGTGCCGGGCATCGCGGAGGTGGAGGTGGAGGTCGGCGTGATGACGCCGTCCGAACGCAAGGCGCTCACCGAGAAGCTGCGTGACGGGCGGCCTGCTCGCCAGATGCCCTTCGGGCCGGACTCGCTCACACGGGTGATCCTCGTCTCGAGCGGCAAGGGCGGCGTGGGCAAGTCCACCGTGACAGCGAACCTCGCGGTCGCGCTGGCTGCTCAGGGACTCTCGGTCGGCCTCGTCGACGCCGATGTGCACGGCTTCTCGATCCCGGGACTCCTCGGCATCCCTGCGGGAACACAGCCCACGCGCATCGACGACCTCATGCTTCCGCCCGTCGCCCATGGCGTGAAGACCATCTCGATCGGGATGTTCCTCCGTGACGGCGAGGCGGTGGTGGCCTGGCGTGGCCCGATGCTGCACCGCACGGTGCAGCAGTTCCTGACAGACGTGTTCTTCGGCGACCTCGACATCCTTCTGATCGACATGCCTCCGGGCACAGGCGACATCGCCATCTCGATCGGGCAGCTGCTGCCCCACGCCGAGGTGCTGGTCGTCACGACGCCGCAGGCGGCAGCGTCCGATGTGGCGATCCGCAGCGGGCTGGTCGCCCGCCAGACCGGTCAGCGCGTGATCGGAGTGGTCGAGAACATGGGCGCCCTCACCCTTCCGGACGGCACCGTGGTCGATCTGTTCGGTTCAGGGGGCGGCGCCGCCGTGGCCAGCGCACTGTCGGAGACACAACCCGTGCCCTTGCTCGCATCGATCCCCCTCAGTCCCGCGCTCCGGGCGGGCGGTGACGAAGGGGTGCCGGTGGTGCTCAGAGACCCCGGGGACGCGGCAGCCGTCGCCATCCGCGAACTCGCGGGCTCCCTCGCCACCCAGGGTCGCGGTCTCGCCGGCCGTTCGCTCCCGATGACCCTGGGCTGACACGATCGTGGCTCTCCCCGTCGACGAGAAGCTGCTGCGAGGCATGGCGCGCGACGCCGCGATCTACGCCCTCACCCGCCCCGCGGCGATCGTGATGTGGGTCGCCCTCGTCGCGGCATTCGTCGTCAGCATCCTCAATCTCACCGCCACGGGCGGTGCGCAGGGGCTGTCGGGTCTGCTGCCCGTCGCGAGCATCGCCCTCATGGTCTACGCGGTCGTGATGACGGTCGCCGGCGCCAGACGGGCGGTGCGGGCCGCGAACCCTCCGGGCAGCGCCGTGTGGATTCGACTCGGCGACAGTTCTCTGCACGTCGGCACCGGCAGTCGATCGTCGGACATCGCATACACCACCTTCCAGAGCGTGCGTGCCGGGAGACATGCCGTGCTCCTCAGACTTCGAGGGGCGTCCGCGGTCACGGCGATCCCGCGTGCGCTGCTGTCCGACGACGACATCGTGACGCTGCGGTCCAGAATCGGCTGACCCCGATCAGGACGGAGACGGCTTCGGCGCACGGTGGGTGATCAGGCGCCTCACCACGATCACCAGGGGAAGGACCACGGCGAGAGGCGGGCTCATCACCGCTCCGAGAGCGAGCAGAGTCCCCACCGCGAAGTCGTTGCCGCCGGTGCGGCCGAGCCCGATACTGCCCTCGCCGATCGAGTCCCCGGCGACGAGGAACAGACCGTCGTACGTGTCGAGCGAATCCCGGCAGTCCACCAGGTGGGCGCCCGCCTCGACCGCGGTGAACTGGGCGGACTGCACGAACCCCGGCCGCGGCGTCATCCACCAGAGCACATCGTCCCAGCTCACCGCGGATGCGCCCCGCTGAGGACGCTCGCCGCCGTCCGGCCCGATGACGGTGCAGTCCATGGTGCCGAGCGTGGCGGAGATCCCACTGGTCCAGATGCCCACTCGCGATCCGGCGTCGAGGTCTACGGTCATCGTCGTCCCGATCGGCGCGTCCTCGGCGGCCTCGATCGACCGCACGATCGGCATCACCCACAGGGTCCAGACGAGGATTCCTGTCAGGGCGCAGATCGCAGCGACGACGAATGCCATCCGGTCTCTGCTTCGGAGCCGACTCGGGTCGACCGTTCGCGTCACGTGGCTTCGGGATCGAACGGCGGCGGACTCGCGACGGAGAACTCCGGTCGCACCCTCGGCGTCCGCACGGGCTTCACCGAAGGCTCTGCGACGACCGCGTCCGCCCTCGCGGGCCCGGGCGCCGCATCGTCTTCGAAGAGCGCGTCACGGATGATGCGTCTGGGGTCGTACTGCCGAGGATCGAGCTTGCGCCAGTCGACGTCGTCGATGTCGGGACCCATCTCGTCGCGGACGCGTGATTTGGTGTCGCGGAGGAACTCGCCGGCACGCCGAGCGAGCTTCGCGACGCTCTCGGCGTAGCGGGGCAGCCGCTCCGGTCCGATGAGCAGCGCAGCGATCAGACCGATGAGCAGCAGCTTCTCGAAGGTGATCCCGAACTGCATGTGTCCAGGCTACCGCCGCGCCTGCCGTTGTGCCGCGCACCGACCGCATACGCTGGGAGAACACATATCTCAGTCGGGAGAATCAGGCAATGAGCGAGAACGATGCGAACGCACGTTTCATCCGCGAGTCGATCGTGGAGCCTTCGCCGATCGCCCGCGCGCGTGCGCACGCCATCGAACTCGGCGCGTCACCGATCAGCGCGGCCGTCGGCTCGCAGATCGCCGTGCTGGCCGCCGCGACAGCTGCCAGGTCGATCGTCGAGATCGGCACCGGGGCCGGCGTCTCGGGCCTCTGGCTGCTGCGAGGCGCCCCGCAGGCCGTGCTGACCTCGATCGATAACGAACCCGAGCATCTGGCCGCGGCTCGGCAGGCGTTCGCAGAGGCTCGAGTCCCCGCGACGAAGGCTCGTTTCATCACTGGTCGCGCCGCCGACGTGCTGCCCCGCATGAACGAGGCATCGTATGACATCGTGCTCGTCGATGCCGACCCCGAGAACGTCATCGACTACGTCGAGCACGGGCTGCGATTGGTGCGGACCGGCGGAATGGTCCTGGTCCCCCGCGTTCTCAGCGGCGGCCGCGTGGCCGACCCGGTGCAGCGCGACGAGGTGACCTCGGCCTACCGCTCTCTCGTGCAGGAGACCCAGGAGTCGTCCGCCGTGCTCGCGACCGTCTCGGCTTCCGGTGAAGGCCTGCTCCAGCTGATCAGCGTCGGCGAGGCCTGAGCCTCTCCCACTCCATACAGACGGAAGAGGGCGACGGATCGATGATCCGTCGCCCTCTTCGTGAATCCGCGTGCGCGAATTCGAGTTCTCTCAGGCGGGCTTCACGACGGCTGCCAGCACGTCGTGCAGTTCCTTCGCCTCTGCGTCGTTCACGGAGACGACCAGACGGCCGCCTCCCTCGAGCGGGACGCGCACGATGATGAGTCGTCCTTCTTTTACGGCCTCCATGGGTCCGTCTCCGGTCCTCGGCTTCATCGCTGCCATCGTGGGCTCCTTTTCCTCCGGTGGTATGCGATCAGTTTATCGGGTGTTACCGGAACCTGGATGTCCCCTATGAAGAAATGCATCAAGCCTTAACATTCACGGCACCTGCCAGAACGTGTTCCCGAGCGCGTAGATGTGGTAAATCCAGAGCCACTGACCCAGCAGGCAGACCGCCAGAACCCCGAGCCGCCACACGCGCGAGCGCGGCACGGCGAGCGCTCCCCAGGCAGGACTCAACGGCAGGAGCAGCCGGAACGTGCTCGACTGCGGGAAGAAGACGGCGAGCAGGTAGAGCAGGTAGCTCGCACTCCAGAGCCTCAGGTCGGGACCGAGCGCACGCACCTGAGGCAGGTAGAGCAGAGCGGCACCGGCCGCCACGACGAGGAGGGCGAGGGCGACCGGACCCCACCCGCCGGGGAGTCCCCATTGGGCGAACCAGAACTGGGACGCCTGGATCCAGCCCTCGAAAGGCACGAACCCGTCGACTCCGCCGACGAGCCAGTTCCGGCGCCACGCGAGCTCGGTCGCGAGATACGCACCCGGGTCCCCGGTGACGATGCCCGCGATGACCTGCCACGAGAAGCCCGCGACGGTGGCGAGTGCGCCGAGCGCCACGATGTGCACGATCTCCCGCGGGGCGAGCGGGTCTTCTCTGCGGCGCCACCAGCGGAGGATGCCGTGCAGACCGAGATAGAGGGCGAACGCGAGTATCCCCGGCCTGGTGAAGGCCATGACGGGGATGAGGAGATACAGCCAGACGTAGTTCCGGCGCACCGTGGCATCGAGCGCGAGGAACAGCAGGAGGAGGAACAGCGTCTCGGCGTATCCGACCTGGAACATCGCGGCGATCGGCCCCGAGGCGAAGAACACCACCGCCCACATCGCCGCCCGCGCGCCGATGCGGTCGTGCAGCAATCGGTGCAGGGCCAGACATGCGAAGTAGCCGGCGACGAAGGACAGCAGGAACGCGCCCATCCCCCACGAACCGAAGACGAACCCGACCGCCTTGGCGGCGAAAGCGAACACCGGCATGAACGCCCAGGCGTTCTCGGCGACCCCACCGGACTCGGTGAGGGGAAGGGATGAGGGATACCCCTCTTCGGCGACGAGCCAGTACCACTGCGCGTCCCAGCCGACGATGAAGTCGGCGAGCCCCGGCTCGGCCCCGAACCTCGACAGTGACGTGGACTGCGTCGCCGCCGCGATCATCATCGCAGTCGTCACGGCGCGCGCCGCGAGGTAGATCAGGGCGATCCGCAGCGCCAGTGGCGCACCCGCCCATCGACGGGTCGCGGTCAGCGCGAACTGAGCCATGCGCGCAGTCCTCGCTCGACGGCGTCGATCTGCGCGAGCGGAACGCGCTCCTCGTCATGGTGGGCGAGGTGCGGGTCTCCCGGTCCGTAGTTCACTGCGGGGATGCCGAGGGCCGAGAAGCGCGCGACATCCGTCCAGCCGTACTTCGGCCGCGGTTCGGCGCCGACGGCAGCCACGAAGTCCCGGGCGATCGGCGCATCGAGACCGGGTCGCGCGCCTTCGGCGGCATCGGTGATCTCGACGTCGAAGCCGGCCAGCAGGTTGCGGATGTGCGCTTCCGCATCCGCCGCCGATTTGCTCGGAGCGAACCGGTAGTTCACCTCGACCTCGCACGCATCGGGGATCACGTTGCCCGCGACCCCTCCGGTGATACGGACGGCGCTCATGCTCTCGCGATAGAGCAGGCCGTCGACAGCGATTTCTTTCGCACGGTACTCGGCCAGACGCGCGAGGATCGGGGCGGCCCGATGGATGGCGTTCTCACCGATCCAGGCGCGGGCGGCGTGCGCGCGGACGCCGGTGGTGCGCACGATGGCGCGCATCGTGCCGTTGCAGCCACCCTCGACCTCGCCGTTCGACGGCTCGCCGAGGATCGCGAAGTCGGCCTGGAAGAGGTCCGGCCGAACGGCGGCGAGAAGCGCGAGCCCGTTCTTCGACGCCTCGACCTCCTCGTTGTCGTACCACATCCAGGTGATGTCGACCGAGGGCTCGGTGAGCTCTGCGGCGAGCTTCAGCTGCACCGCGGTGCCGCTCTTCATGTCGACGGTCCCCCGGCCCCAGAGGTAGGCGACACCGTCGATCTCGAGGTCCTTCGTCGGCACGTTGCCGTTGATCGGCACGGTGTCGATGTGCCCGGCGATCGCGACCCGCTGCGCACGACCCAGATTCGTCCGGGCGACGATCGTATTTCCGTGTCGGAGCACCTCGAGGTGGGGGTAGGCGGAGATCGCCTCCTCGATGGCGTCCGCGAGCGTCTTCTCGTCACCCGAGACACTCGGGATGTCGCAGATCGCACGGGTCAGGTCGACGGAGGACGCTGTCAGGTCGAGCATCATGCACCCAGCCTACTTACCCCGACATCTGTGCGATCGTCCACGCCTGGTCGCGATACCGTGGAGGCATGACTGAGGCGCGCACCGTGTGGGGTACCGGACTTTCGACGATCGCCGGCGACGGCACTGTTCTCGACGCCTGGTTCCCCGAGCTGACGGCCGTCGCGCCCAGCGCCGAAGATGCAGCCGCCGCCCTCGCGGCGCTCGAGCCGCTCGCCGGTCCTGACGAGCGCCGCAACGTGACCGTCGAGACCGTGCAGCTGCACGTCGACCTGGATGCTGCGCCGACGTCGACCGCTGACGCCTACCTGCGACTGCACGCGCTCTCGCACCTGCTGGTGCGACCGAACGAGCTCAACCTCGACGGCATCTTCGCCCACCTGCCGAACGTGGCCTGGACCAACGCCGGCCCTGTGCATCCCGATGACGCAGCGCGACTCCGCCCGCTGCTCCAGCGTGCGGGTATCCAGGTGCAGGGACTCGACAAGTTCCCCCGGCTCACCGACTACGTGCAGCCTGCCGGTGTGCGCATCGCCGATGCGTCGCGCGTCCGCCTCGGCGCCCACCTCTCCCCCGGCACGACAGTCATGCATGAGGGCTTCGTGAACTTCAACGCGGGCACGCTGGGCGCGTCGATGGTCGAAGGACGCATCTCTCAGGGGGTCGTGGTCGGCGACGGCAGCGACATCGGCGGCGGCTCGTCGATCATGGGCACGCTCTCGGGCGGCGGCTCGCACCGCGTCTCGATCGGATCCCGCACGCTGTTGGGCGCCAACGCGGGGATCGGCATCTCGCTCGGCGACGACTGCATCGTGGAAGCCGGACTCTACGTGACGGCCGGCACCAAGATCGTGCTCCTCGACGGCCCGGTGACCCCCGATGGCGGCAGGAAGACCGTCAAGGGAGCCGAGCTGTCCGGTCAGGACGGCCTGCTGTTCCGCCGAAACTCGCTCAGCGGAGCGGTCGAGGCCGTGCGACGCGCGGGCGTCGGCGTCACACTCAACGAGGCGCTCCACGCCTGAGCGACGCGCTGAGCAGCAGCGCGTCCCAGGCTTCTCTTCCTGACGCGTGATAGTGTCGAAGCGACGATCCTCGCGATGCGAGACGTCTGCGTCGTCGACACGCTCCCGCGCCACTTGCCTGGTTCTGGCCATTTCGAACGGCGAAACGATGCGCGATCCCGCGCCGTCGCCCACCCTTCCGCACCCGGCCCGATGGTTCGTGCGTGCATTCTCACGGAGATTCCCCTATGACTTCCTTCCTCGATCTCGGCGTGCCCGCCGACCTCGCCGCAGTCCTCACCAAGGACGGCAAGACCGAGGCGTTCGCGATTCAGCGCGACACGCTTCCCGACTCCCTCGCCGGTCGTGACCTCCTCGGCCGCGGCCGCACCGGCAGCGGCAAGACGATCGCGTTCGCCCTCCCCCTCGTCGCCCGTCTCTCAGCGTCCTCGCGCAACAGGCGTCCTGGCCACCCGCGTGGTCTCGTGCTCGCGCCGACCAGGGAGCTCGCCACTCAGATCGCTGCGACCATCGCCCCGCTCGCCGAGGCCAAGGGCCTGCGCGTCACGACCGTCTTCGGCGGCGTCAGCCAGCGCCCGCAGGAGCAGGCCATGCGCAATGGCGTCGACATCGTCGTGGCGTGCCCGGGCCGCCTGGAAGACCTGATGAAGCAGCGGGTCGTGCAGCTCGACGCCGTCGAGGTCACCGTCCTCGACGAGGCCGACCACATGGCCGACCTCGGATTCCTCCCGGGAGTCACCCGCATCCTCACCGCTACGCCGGCCGGAGGCCAGCGTCTGCTCTTCAGCGCGACCCTCGACCGCGGCATCGACACGCTCGCTCGCCGGTTCCTCTCGAACGCGGTCAGCCACGAGGTCGACGAAGAGAGCGTTCCCGTCGGCGAGATGACCCACCGCGTGCTGGTCGTCGACTCGACCGATAACAAGACCGAGCTCGTGCGCGAGCTCGCGTCCGGCACCGGTCGACGCATTCTCTTCACCCGCACGAAGCACCAGGCGAAGAAGCTCGCGAAGCAGCTCACCGCGGCCGGTATCCCGGCCGTCGACCTGCACGGCAACCTGTCGCAGAATGCGCGTGAGCGCAACCTCAGTGCCTTCTCATCCGCTCCGGAAGACGGAGGCGTGCGCGTCCTCGTCGCCACCGACGTCGCGGCCCGCGGGGTGCACGTCGACAACGTCGATCTCGTCGTGCACGTCGACCCGCCGATGGAGCACAAGGCGTACCTGCACCGTTCAGGTCGCACCGCTCGTGCCGGAGCCGCAGGAACGGTCGTGACTGTGGTGCTCCCCGAGCAGCGTCGCGACGTGAAGGACCTCCTGCGCAAGGCCGCGATCAGCGCCGCACTCGAGCCCGTCACCACCGCCGCGGTCACCGAGCTGGTTCCCGAGCGCGCCGCGCACGTGCGCCCTGCACCCATCCAGCAGCAGCAGCAGCGCCAGGCGCCCAAGCAGCGCCCCGCTGGTGGCGAGCGCAACTCAGCCGCCAACCCGCCGTCGCGTCGCAGCCGTCGTCCCCGCTCGGGCCAGGGCGGCCAGGGCGCGCCCGCAGCCCAGACGGGTTCGCGACAGGGCGGCCAGGGCGGATCACGCCAGGGCGGTCAGTCGCGCAACCAGGGCGGCCGTGGTTGGAGCTCGCAGGGCCGCTGAACCCCGCTGTCATAGAGGCGGGTGCGCCGATGCTCAGGCATCGAGGCACCCGCCTTTCTGCGCCCCTCGGCCAAAAACCAGAGTGCGCGGAGGCGCCGCGATCAGCGCCGCACCGCCGCCAGAACCTGCGGGTCCGAGCAGCCGCGGACGAATCCTGCGAGGCGACGACGGATCTCGAAGCCGAGCACGCGAACGCCGATCCATTCTGCGATCGGTGCGAGCCAGGCCGGGCGGCATGAGAAGTTGTACTTCCACACGGCCAGCGTGCCCTCAGGCACCTCGGTGAACCGCCAGCCGCCGCCGAGCTTGGTGAAGAACCACGGCCCCCGCTCCATCACCATGCCAACATTCGTGGGCGGGGCGTACGACACGTACCGGCTCACCATCGAGAGACCGAACCGCTGCCGGGTGAAGGTGCGCACGCCTTTCGCGGGGGCGACAGCTTCGTCCATGAGATGCTGCTCGCTGATGAACCTGTCCCAGCGTCGGCGCACCGCTCCCGTCGTCTGAGACACCGCGAACGCCGTCGCCGGGTCGACCGGGACGACAGCCTCGGCGCTGACGACGGGCATCGTGCTCGATGTCAGCGCGTCTGGAAGGTGCGCTCGGGGGAACCCGTGTAGAGCTGCTGCGGGCGACCGATCTTGGTCTGCGGGTCGAGCTGCAGCTCGCGCCACTGTGCGAGCCATCCGGGCAGACGACCGATCGCGAACAGCACGGTGAACATGCGCGTCGGGAAGCCCATCGCCTTGTAGATCACGCCGGTGTAGAAGTCGACATTCGGGTATAGACGACGCTCTTTGAAGTAGTCGTCTGCGAGTGCGAGCTCCTCGAGCTCCTGAGCGAGGTCGAGCAGCGGGTCCGTGACGCCGAGCTCGGCGAGCACTTCGCCTGCCGCCTCCTTGACGAGCTTGGCGCGGGGGTCGTAGTTCTTGTAGACCCGGTGACCGAAGCCCATGAGCTTCACGCCCTCTTCCTTGTTCTTCACCCGCTCGACGAACCGCGAGACGCTCTGGCCCGAGTCGCGGATCTGGCCGAGCATGGTGAGGACGGCTTCGTTCGCCCCGCCGTGCAGCGGCCCGGAGAGGGCCTGGATCCCCGCGGAGATCGATGCGAACTGGTTCGCACCGGTCGAGCCGACGAGGCGCACCGTCGAGGTCGACGCGTTCTGCTCGTGGTCCTCATGCAGGATGAGCAGCAGCTCGAGGGCCTTCGACATGACCGGGTTGACCTGGTACTCCTCGGAATGCACACCGAAGTTGAGCTTGAGGAAGTTCTCGACGAAGCCGAGGGAGTTGTCGGGGTAGAGGAACGCCTGGCCGATGCTCTTCTTGTGCGCGTAGGCCGCGATGACCGGCAGCTTCGCCAGCATCCGGATCATGTTCAGCTCGACGTGCTCCGGATTGTGCGGGTCGGTCTGACCCTCGTAATAGGTCGAGAGGGCAGCGACAGCCGACGACAGCACCGACATGGGGTGCGCGGTGTGCGGAAGCGCCGAGAAGAAGCGCTTGAGGTCTTCATGCAGCAGCGTGTGCCGACGGATCTTCTCGTCGAACTCCGCGAGCTCCGCGGCCGAGGGCAGCTCACCGTAGATGAGGAGCCAGGCGACTTCGAGGTAGCTCGTCGATCCGGCGAGCTGCTCGATCGGATACCCGCGGTAGCGCAGGATGCCCTTGTCTCCGTCGATGAACGTGATCGCGGACTTGGTCGACGCGGTGTTCACGAAACCGTAGTCGAGCCCCGTGTAGCCGGTCTGTCGCGTCAGCGTCGAGAAGTCGATGCTGTCATTGCCCGCCGTGCCCCGCACGAGTGGGAATTCAGCGGTCGTCTCGCCGATCGTCAGCTTCGCTGTCGCCTGCTGCTCTGCCGCTGCGCTCACGCGGGCCTCCTCATGGATCTTCATCAAGTCGGATGTGGCGATGTCACGGCGCTGTGCACCAGGTCTGTTCGAGATCGTCGATACACGACCGAATCGCCTTTACAGCCTAGTAGGCGCACAGGCCTACTGTGACAACCGACAAAAGAACCCGCAGTCTGAGGCGAGAACCTACACGGCCTGTTCACGCAGGCGCCGGGCGCCCTCGGCGATCCGCTCGGACGGAGCCGTCAACGCCAGCCGCACATGCTGATCGGAGGACGTGCCGTAGAACGGTCCGGGCCCGGCGAGGATGCCGAGATCGGCCAGCCTCTCGATGCTCGCCCAGGCGTCCTGCCCCTCTGTCGCCCACAGATAGAGACCGGCTTCAGAGCCGTCGATCCGGAACCCGGCCGCTTCGAGCGCGGGCCGCAGCATGTCGCGCCGCGCACGATAGAGCTCCTTCTGGGCCGCGACGTGCTCGTCATCACCCAGGGCCACGGCCATCGCGTGCTGCACCGGCTCCGGCGGCATCAACCCGAGATGCTTGCGCGCGGTGAGCAGCTCGCCGACGATGCGCGCGCAGCCTGCCACGAAGGCCGCCCGATAGCCGGCGAGATTCGACTGCTTGCTCAGCGAGTAGACGCTGAGCAGGTTCGCCCTGCTGCCGCCCGTCACGCGCGGGTCGAGGATCGACGGGATCGCCTCGGTCGCCCACCGGCCGTCCCACCCGAGCTCGGCGTAGCACTCGTCGCTGGCGAGCACGGCCCCGAGCTCACGCGCCCGCAGGACTGCGGCCGACAGCTCGTCCACGGTCCAGGTTCGGCCGTCGGGGTTGCCCGGCGTGTTGATCCAGATGAGCTTGGTGCCCTCGGGCCAGTCGGCGGGGTCGTCGGACGGCAGCGGCGTGGCTCCGACGACGCGGGCACCCACCTCGTAGGTCGGGTACGCGATGCGAGGATGCACGACGATGTCACCGTCGCCGAGACCCAGCAGAGTCGGCAGCAGCGCCACGAGCTCCTTCGAGCCGATCGTGGGGAGCACGTTGTCGACCGTGAGATCGGACACACCCCTGCGGCGGGCGTACCACGCCACGATCGCCTCGCGCAGAGCGGGCGTGCCCACGGTCTGCGGGTACGCGTGCGCGTCTGTCGCCTCCGACAGCGCTCGGCGGATCAGCTCGGGAGTCGGATCGACGGGCGACCCGACGGACAGGTCCACGATCCCCCGCGGATGCTGGGCGGCGCGCTGGCGGTAGGGAACGACCGCATCCCACGGATAGTCGGCGAGATCGCGAACACTCACGGACTACTCGCCCTGGGGCGGGAGAGCGGCGATGATCGGGTGATCGTGTGCGATGACGCCCACCTTGGCGGCGCCACCGGGCGACCCGACCTCGTCGAAGAACTCGACGTTGGCCTTGTAGTAGTCCTGCCACTCGTCGGGCAGGTCGTCTTCGTAGTAGATCGCCTCGACGGGGCACACCGGTTCGCACGCGCCGCAGTCGACGCATTCGTCCGGGTGGATGTACAGCGAGCGTTCGCCCTCGTAGATACAGTCAACGGGGCACTCGTCGATGCAGGCGCGGTCCTTGACATCGACGCACGGGAGAGCGATCACATACGTCACTCCCCCAGTCTACGACTCGCTGCCCGTCCGATCGCCCAGGGCAGGGGGTCGCCGGGCACCCGACACACCGCCATCGGATGCCTCGGACTGCTCTGCGGGCACGGGCGCCTGGGCTTCGACGCGTGCGGGAAGCCGAGAGAACGACGGCCACGCCACGGCGAGCAGCACGAGTCCCGCCACGAGGTAGGTCCAGATGCGACCGCTGAGCGTGTCTTCGACCACGACCGATCCGCCTGGGCCGACACCGGAGATGAGCACCAGCATGCCCAGCATGCCGAGTCCCGCGGCGAGAGTCGCTCCACGATCATGGGTGAGCGCGCGGATCGCGACGAGGATCGCGCCGCACGCGATCGCTCCCACCAGGAGCCCCACGGGCACCGGTCCCCACATCAGGCTGTGGCCGATCGTCCCGGCGACGCCGAAGACGCCGCCGACGAGAGCCGCGGCGATCCATGACAGCACCCGGGAGATCCAACCGTTACGCACGAGTCGATCCTACGCGCGCCGACGATCTGCTCCGCTCAGGCGGCGAGCCCGAGCAACCGCAGAAGTGCGGCGACGAGTGCCGCAGCGAACACCACGACCAGGAACGACTGACGCAGCCAGAGAAGACCCCCCGCGACGAGCAGAGCGGGGAGCCGCGCATCGACGACCACCGCCTGCCCCGCACCGAGTGTCTGTACGGCGACGAGTGCGGCGAGGAGCGCCACCGTGAGCAGGTCGGAGATTCGCGCCGGTCGTGGTGCCTCGAGCACGCTCGGCGGCACGAGGTAGCCGGTCGCCTTCAGCGCCAGGCAGATCAACGCGGCGAGCAGGATCGCACTCCAGATGCTCATCGAACACCCTCCCCGGCGTCTGCCGTCGCGTCGTCGATTCTCCCCAGCCAGTTGAACCAGCCGACGACGATCGCGACGACCGCGGCGACCAGCACCGGCAGCCCGGGCATGATGAACGGCGTGAGCGCGGCCGCGACGACCGCTGCGGCCACGCCGACCGCGATGGCCTGGCGTTCCTTGAGTCGTGGCCAGAGCAGCGCCAGGAACGCGGCGGCAGCGGCAGCATCCAGCCCCCAGGTCTTCGGGTCGCCGAGCACGTCGCCGACCAGCGCGCCGATCAGGGTCGTGATGTTCCACCCGAGGAAGATCCCGATGCCGGTGACCCAGAAGCCGACCTGCCTCAGGCGAGGATCACTCTGCGAGATGGCCACCGCGGTGGACTCGTCGATCGTGAAGTGCGCCGCTGCGATCCGGCGGCCTGGCGTCGTTCCCACGATCGGAGACATCCGCATGCCGTACGCGACGTTGCGCACCCCGAGCAGCGCCGCCGATGCGATCGCCGACGGAAGCGCCGACACTCCCCCTGCGGCGAACACGCCGACGAAGGCGAACTGAGATCCACCGGTGAACATCAGCAGACTGAGGACGCACGTCTGCCAGACATCGAGGCCGGATGCCACGGCGAGCGCGCCGAACGAGACGCCATAGGCGCTGGTCGCGAGGACCACCCCCAGCGCTTCGCGCCACACCTCGCGCTCGGCGGTCATCGCACAACCGTTCGCTGCAGTGAACACATGACCATCATTCTGAACAACACCGCACGGATAGTCAAGCGAACGATCGTTTGACATACTGAACAGATGGAGGATCTCCGAACCCGCATCGCCCGCACGTTGCGCAAAGAGCGTGAGAGGGCCGGCCTGTCCGTCTCCGAGCTGGCACGCCGCGCGGGGATCTCGAAGGCGACCGTCTCGCAACTCGAATCCGGCTCGGGCAATCCCAGCGTCGAGACGCTCTGGGCTCTGGGCGTCGCGCTCGGGGTCCCGTTCGCCGTCCTCGTCGACCAGCAGACCAATGCGCCGACGCTCATCCGCGCCGACGATCATGCGGGGGTGCCGTCGTCAGCGGCGGCATACAGCGCGACCCTGCTGTCGGCGAGCCCTCCGGGCGCCCGGCGGGACGTCTACCTGATCCAGGCCGAGCCCGGCGATCCGCGGCGCTCCGATCCGCATCATGCAGGCACCACCGAGCACGTGGTCCTCATCTCCGGGCAAGCCCGGATCGGCCCGGCAGACGCCCCGGTGCTGCTCGATCCCGGCGACTACCTCTCGTACGCCGGCGACGCACCGCACCTGTTCGAGGCGACCGTCGCCGGAACCAGCGCGGTTCTCATCTCCGAGCTGCGCTGAGCGTCATTCCGGACCCGCGCCCGCGACCGGCGACGGGTCGGGGATCTCGTCGGGCTTGTACCTCGGAAGCCTCGATGCCGGCAGGATCGCCACCGCGCTGAGGCCTGCGAGCAGCAGCAGCCCGAGTCGCAGCGTACCCAGACGCGACTCCTCATTGACGGCCACCGCCGCGTCGATCTGCTCGGGGGTCGCGTCGGTCCGTTCGAGCGCCTCGCGGAGATCGTCGTTGCTGACGAAGTTCAGGTTGTCCATGTCGACCTGCGCGACGAGCGAGGGCGGCAGGTCAGGATGCTCGACGACCGCACGACCGATGCTCACACCGAGAAGCGAGACGAGGAGCGCGCCGGCCAGGGCGGTTCCGACCGCTGAGGCGAGGTTCTGCGTCGTGCCTCGGAGTGACCCGACATCCCCTGCGAGCTCGGCGGGGGCGGAGGTGACGAGCACGTTGAACACGAGGGTCACGAGCGCACCCTGACCGATCCCGAAGACGATGAGTCCGAGGATCGTCGGGAGCGTCTCCCAGTTGTTGTTCACGACGAAGGACAGCCAGACGAGCGCGACCGTCGTCAGGATGAAACCGAAGACGCCGATCACCCGCGGCGGATAGCGCTTGTAGAAGCGGACGACGAGCGTGGCGGTGATGAAGACCGTCAGGTTGAACGGCATCATCGCCAGCGACGTGTCGAAAGGCGTCCTCCCCTGCACTATCTGGATGTACAGCGGGATGGTGAAGTTCACGCACGCCTCGAGCGCCACGACGATGAACATCGCATAGACGGCCGCGCGCTCCTTCGACGAGTCGAGGATGCTGAGGTCGATCAGGGGCACCTTGCCCTCGGCCATGCGCCTCCGAGTCCAGACGAAGAAGCACTGCCCGAGCACGATCCCCACGACGACGAAAGCGGGTGCGGGTGAGAGTCCGAGGATGCTGAAGGGCGCAGCCTCCGTCGCGGCGACCGCACCCCACCCGTTCAGGTTGTTGAAGCCGAGGGTGAGAAGGACGATCGCCGCGCCGATGAGCAGCGACGCGACGAGGTCGATGCGGATCGACGCATCTCCGCGATCACCACGGAGGGTGAAGCTGAATGCGAACACCACCACCGCGATGCCGAACACGATGAAGAACATCGGACGCCATCCGACGAGCGTTCCGAGAGTGCCGCCGATCAGGAAGGCGGTGACCCCCGAGATCGCCCTGGCGGAGCCGATGGCGCCGATCGCTGTGGCCTGCTGCGGTCCGCGATAGTTCTCGGCGATCAGCGCCACGATCGAGGGGACGATGATCGCCGCCGCCGCGCCGGCGACAGCCTGTCCCGCGATCGCCCACCCCACGCTCGGAGACACGATCATCAGCACGGAGGATGCGGCGAAGAGGCCGATCACGATACGGAAGATGAGCACCCAGCCGATTCTTTGACCGAGCTTCGCGCCGGTCATGACCAGCGCTGCCACCGCGAGCCCGTACATCACGATCGTCGTGCTGGCGACGGTCGGCGGCACTCCGAACTCGCTGACCATGCCACCGAGCGAGATCGGGAGGGCGGCCACGTTGAACGACATGAGCACCTGGGCGAGGAAGAGGCTGACGAGCGGCATCCAGGAGGTCTTGGTGGGCGCCGGGGCGGTCTGAGTCATGGCAAGGTCCTCCGAACGGTGGATGGGGTCAGTCCGTCGGCCGAGTGGTCGCCGAGGGTGCAGAAGCGAACAGGTTCAGCCCGAGTGCGCGCGAGAGGTGTCCGATCGCGAGCTGCGACCGCACCGAATTGCCCGCGGGATCGAGACGAGGGGAGAATCCGGCGACTGCGCCCTTGCCAGGTGCGACTGCCACGATGCCTCCTGCGACCCCCGACTTGGCCGGCAGCCCGATCTCGAACAGCCACTCCCCCGAGGTTTCGTAGAGGCCGGTCGAGGCGACGACGGCGAGGGTGTCGCGACACACATCCGCCGAGACGACACGCTCGCCGGTGATCGGGTTCACGCCGCCGTCTGCGAGTGTCGCTCCCATCACCGCGAGATCATGCGCGGTGACGCTGAGCGCGCACTGACGCGTGTAGACGTCCACCACTTCATCCGGGTCACCGGACAGCCGACCGTAGCTGCGCAGCAGCCATCCCATCGCCCGGTTCCGCTCGTTCGTCTCCGCCTCCGACGCGTAGACGATCCCGTCGAGGCTCAGCGGGCGTCCGGCGAACGCCGAGAGCCCCTCTCGGACGCGCTCCCACTGCTCGACGGCCGTCTGCCCCGGCATGAGCGCCGTGGTGGCGATCGCACCGGCGTTGACCATCGGATTCATGGGATGCCCCGCATTGAGCTCTAGCGCCATCAACGAGTTGAAGGCGAGTCCCGTGTTGTTCACACCGACGATCTCGCGCACCCGCTCATGGCCGTGCTCCTGGATGGCCAGCGCGTAGACGAACATCTTCGATATCGACTGGATCGAGAACGGATGCACTGCATCTCCGGCGTCGTGCAGGCCGCCATCGACCTCGATGACCGCGAGGCCGAACAACTCGGGGTCGACTTCCGCGAGCACCGGAATGTAGTCGGCGACAGCGCCCCTCCGGTCATCCGCGTAACGGCGGTGGGCTTCGCGTACGAGCTCGTCGACGCTGTCCCACCCCGGCAACGCGCCGGTCGACACCTGTTGGGGGATGTCTGCCAGTGCCGCGACGTCCATGCGTTCTCCTCCGAGTTCACGACCCCCCAGCCGTCACCGCTCACCGTAGTGGCAATGCCTCGCGCTGCCTAGAGCACAGAGTGCCTGTTTCAGCTTCTGTCCGAGAACGCCGAGACCCACCGCCGCACGCGTGCGGGGTGGGTCTCGGTGGTGACGCCGGTCGGATGCCGGGTGCTCAGTACCAGTTCACGGACTGCGAGTGCCCCCACGCGCTACAGGGGGTGCCGTACACCGACGAGATGTATCCCAGACCCCAGCGGATCTGCGTGGCCGCGTTCGTCTGCCAGTCGGATCCGGCAGACGCCATCTTGCTTCCGGGCAGAGCCTGCGGAATCCCCGTCGCGCCCCCCGAGGCGTTGTACGCCTTGTAGTTCCAGCCGGATTCCTTGGTCCACAGTGAATCCAGGCAGGAGAACTGGTCGGCACCCCACCCGTACTGACCTGAAGCGATGTCGCGAGCCGCGGCCTTCGCACCGTCGACGGTGTTCGTCTGAGCGAGTGCCGCGGCTTCAGCCGCCGCCTGCACTGCAGCCGCGTCCGCGGCCGCTTTCGCCTGCTGAGCAGCCACGAACGATTCCTGCAGGGCGGCGGTCTCAGCGACGATCTCGTCCGTCCCGGTGACCGCATACGCAGTGAGGCTCGTGAGCTCCCGGTCAGAGAACTCGTCGCGGTCCGAGAGCTGAGCGACCCAGGCGGTCACGTCGGCGGTATCGACCGAAGAGGGTGCAGTGCCGAGGTCGAGACCCGATGCCGCGACCTCGGCGTTCACAGCCTCAGCTGCGGCGACGGCTTCCTGAGCGGCGACCATCGTCAGGGCTGAGTCGTCAGCGCTCTTCGCCGGCTGATCGGTCTCGCCGGTGACGAAGGACGTGACGCCGGCGACGGCGTCCGGCAGCTCGGCACCGGCCGCGGGGGCGGACACGATGCCGACGGTCAGGGCGACACCGAGCAGGCCGCCGGTGATGGTGCCGAGAATCAGCTTGGGGCGACGTGCCGTGATCGCGTTGCGGGCTGATGCCGCCGCGTGGGCGCGCCGAAGCGCACGGGTGTTCTGAAGCATGGGTTCGACTTTCGGGTCGTCGTACGCCCGTAACAGGACACTCATCGGGAGGTTGCCCCAGGCGCAAGGTAACGATTCTGCAACGTCCCGCCTGGGTGTTTCATGAAAAAAGGGCCCTGTGCAGTCATTTTCAGCTGCGCAGGGCCCTTCTCTTAGAGGATTCTCAGGAGCCGGCATCCTGACGCTTCAGGCGCGCGGTGTCGCGAGCACGCGTGTTGGCGTCGAGGTTGACCTTGCGGATGCGGACGACCTCGGGAGTGACCTCGACACATTCGTCGTCACGGGCGAACTCGAGGCTCTCCTCGAGCGTCAGCTGGCGCGGAGGGGTCATCGACTCGAAGGTGTCGGAGCTCGCCGCACGCATGTTGGTGAGCTTCTTCTCCTTCGTGATGTTGACGTCCATGTCGTCGGCGCGCGAGTTCTCGCCGATGACCATGCCCTCGTAGACCTCCTGCGTGGGCTGCACGAAGAACGACATGCGCTCCTGCAGGGCGATCATCGCGAAGGGGGTGACGACACCCGAGCGGTCCGCGACGATCGAGCCGTTCTGGCGGGTCGTGATGGAACCTGCCCACGGCTCGTAGCCGTGCGAGATCGCGTTGGCGATTCCGGTGCCGCGGGTCGTGGTCAGGAACTCGCTGCGGAAGCCGATGAGGCCACGGGACGGGACGATGAACTCCATGCGCACCCAGCCGGTGCCGTGGTTCGTCATGTTCTCCATGCGGCCCTTGCGGTTCGCGAGCAGCTGCGTGATGGCGCCGAGGTGCTCCTCCGGCGTGTCGATCGTGAGGTGCTCGAACGGCTCGTAGGTCTTGCCGTCGATCTTCTTCGTGACCACCTGCGGCTTGCCGACCGTGAGCTCGAAGCCTTCACGACGCATGTTCTCGACGAGGATCGCCAGAGCGAGCTCGCCACGCCCCTGGACCTCCCAGGCGTCGGGGCGTCCGACGTCGACGACCTTGAGCGAGACGTTGCCGATCAGCTCCTTGTCGAGACGGTCCTTGACCATGCGAGCGGTGAGCTTGTGGCCCTTGACCTTGCCCATGAGCGGCGAGGTGTTCGTGCCGATGGTCATCGAGATGGCGGGGTCGTCGACCGTGATCGCGGGAAGCGGGCGGACGTCCTCGGGGTCGGCGATGGTCTCGCCGATCGTGATGTTCTCGAAGCCGGCGATGGCGACGATGTCGCCGGGGCCTGCGGACTCGGCGGGGTAGCGCTCGAGTGCACGCGTCTTGAGCAGCTCGGTGATGCGAGCGTTCTGGTGCGTGCCGTCTGCACGGACCCAGGCGACGGTCTGGCCCTTCTTCAGCGTGCCGTTGAAGACGCGGAGAAGCGCGAGGCGACCGAGGAACGGGCTGGAGTCGAGGTTGGTGACCCAGGCCTGCAGCGGGTGCTCGTCGTCGTACTCCGGAGCCGGAACGTGCTCGAGGATCGCCTCGAAGAGCGGCTCGAGGTCGTCGTTGTCAGGCAGCGACCCGTCGGCCGGGCGGTTGCGCGACGCAGCGCCGGCACGGCCGGAGGCGTAGACGACGGGGACGTCGAGCAGAGCGTCGACGTCGAGGTCGGGCACGTCGTCGACGAGGTCGGATGCGAGGCCGAGCAGCAGGTCGTGGGCCTCTTCCTCGACCTCGGCGATGCGAGCGTCGGGGCGGTCGGTCTTGTTGACCAGGAGGATGACGGGCAGCTTGGCCTCGAGCGCCTTGCGCAGCACGAAGCGGGTCTGCGGAAGCGGGCCCTCGCTGGCGTCGACGAGCAGCACGACACCGTCGACCATGGACAGGCCGCGCTCGACCTCTCCACCGAAGTCGGCGTGACCGGGGGTGTCGATCACGTTGATAGTGATCTCCTTGCCCTGAGCATGCTTGCCCTTGTAGGTGATCGCCGTGTTCTTGGCGAGGATCGTGATGCCCTTCTCACGCTCCAGGTCGTTGGAGTCCATCGCGCGTTCATCGACATGCGCGTGTTCGCCGAAGGAGCCCGTCTGACGCAGCATGGCGTCGACGAGGGTGGTCTTACCGTGGTCGACGTGAGCGACGATTGCGACGTTGCGGAGGTCAGAACGGAGGGCGTGCGCCATGCAGATGTCCTAAAGAGTGTGGGGTTTTGCCGAGAAGCCGACGTTCCAGACTACCGTATGCCGACGACTCGTTCCTGAGCGCTCGAAGTACGATCGGGAACGTGACCGCTGTCGACCTCTCCCCCGCCCCCTCTCGCAGTCGCCTGTGGTGGGAGATCGCCATCGTCCTCGCCCTCGGTCTCGGCCAATCGGCGGTGTACGCGATCGTTCAGCTCGCCTACCGGCTCACGGACGAGACGCCGCTGGCCGATCAGACCGCCACCCTCAACCCCTCCCGAAGCGACAGGGAGATCTTCGACCTGATCTACCAGGTCCTGTCGATCGGGTTCTCCCTCGTCCCGGTGCTGCTCGTGTGCTTCCTGCTGTGGCAGTCGTCCAGACCGCATCTCGGCCGACTGGGTCTCGACGGCACCCGGGTCGGACCCGATGTCGGTCGAGGCATCCTGCTGGTCGCGGCCATCGGCATCCCCGGTCTCGGTCTGTATCTCGCCGGGCGTGCCCTCGGACTCTTCGTCGCGGTCAACCCGGCAGGGCTCGACACCCACTGGTGGACGGTCCCGGTCCTTCTCCTCGCGGCAGCCCGGGCATCGCTGCAGGAGGAGTTCGTCGTGCTCGGCTATCTCTTCGCGCGGCTCAGGCAGCTGGGCTGGGGGCCCTGGGCGATCATCTTCACCACATCGGTGCTGCGGGCGAGCTACCACCTCTATCAGGGCCCTGGAGCGTTCATCGGGAACCTGGCGATGGGGCTGCTCTTCGGATGGCTGTTCCAGCGCAGCGGACGGCTCATGCCGTTCCTCGTCGCGCACTTCCTGATCGACGCCACGGTGTTCGTCGGCTACCCCTGGGCGGCGGCCACCTGGCCGATGCTCTTCGGGCTCCCCGGCTGACGGTGCTCCGCGCGCTCAGCCGTTCGCGATGACGATCGACGCCACGGCCCAGAGCACGATGACGCCGAGCGCGATGAGCGCCCGAGAGTCCCAGGTGCGGCGGATCGGAGCGTCCGCGGTCGAGGGAGCCGCCTGCCAGCGGTCCCGGATCTCGGTGAGCTCGCGGAGTCCGGCAGGCGCCTTGGCCTCGTCGTCCTCGCGCACCTGGCGCCGGATCGGACGTGCTCTCGCCGGTCCCCCGTAACTGGAGAGATCCGTGCCGTCGTCGAGCGAGAAGACGAGCTGCCAGCGCAGGTCGATGTCGCGGACGCGGCTCCACCCGAACGACGTCCGGCGCAGCATGTTCTGCACCATCGCCCCCTCGCCGTCGACGCGCACGACCGAGACGAAGGCGATCTCGTACACGACCCAGAGACCGAGCAGCACCCACGGGGCGAGCAGGAGCATCTGTCCCCACCCGGCACGCACGACGGCATCGCCGAGCAGGAAGAGCGCGAGCAGCGAGCAGAGAACGAGGGAGACAGGCCCGGAGGCCGCACGGAATCTCCGTGCGGCCTCCGGTCGAGGTTCGGTGCTCACTCTCAGTGACCGCCGAGGGTGATCGATGCCCCGGGGATCGCCTTCAGCAGACGATCGGTGTACTCCTGCTGCGGGTTGGCGAAGATCTCGTCGACGGTGCCCTGCTCGACGATCTTTCCCTTCTCCATGACGCACACGAGGTCGCTCGAGACACGGACGACGGCGAGGTCGTGCGTGATGAACAGATACGTGAGCCCGAGCTCCGACTGGAGCTCGGCCAGCAGCTGCAGCACCTGATCCTGCACCAGCACGTCGAGCGCCGACACCGCCTCATCGAGGACGATGATGTCGGGCTTGAGCGCGAGCGCACGCGCGATGGCGACACGCTGACGCTGTCCGCCCGAGAGCTCGTTCGGATACCGGGTCGCCAGAACGCGCGGCAGCGAGACCTGGTCGAGCAGCTCCTCGACCCGCTCGCGCTGTGACGCGCGGTCGCCGACACCGTGGATCTGCAGCGGTTCGGCGATCGTGTTGCCGATGTTGCGCAGCGGGTCGAGCGAGCCGTACGGGTCCTGGAACACGGGCTGCATGCGCCGACGCAGTCCGAACGCCTGAGCGTTCGAGAGCTTCGACACATCCTGGCCGTCGATCTCGATGACGCCGCTGGTGGGCTCCTCGAGCTTCAGCACCATCTTCGCCACGGTGGACTTGCCGGAACCTGACTCCCCCACCAGGGCGAGGGTCTTGCCACGGGGGATCGCGAACGAGACGTCGTCGACCGCACGGAAGGCTTCACTGCGGAAGCCGCCCTGGCGGATCCGATAGTCCTTCGTGAGCCCGGCGACGCGCACCGTCGGCGGGATGTCGGCGAGGTCGTCGAGAGTCTCGATGCCTCGATCCTCCACCACCGCCTGGATACGCTGCGATGCGACGCTGGGCGCCGCGGCGACCAGCCGCTTCGTGTACGGATGCTGCGGGTTCTCGAGGATCTCGCGGCTGGGGCCGGCCTCGACGATGTTGCCGCCGTTCATCACGATGATCTTGTCGGCACGCTCGGCGGCGAGGCCGAGGTCGTGCGTGATCAGGAGCACCGAGGTGCCCTTGTCGCGAGTGAGCGAGGCCATGTGATCGAGGATCACGCGCTGCACCGTCACATCGAGAGCCGAGGTCGGCTCGTCGGCGATGAGCAGCTTCGGGTCGGCCGCGAGGCCCATGCCGATCAGCGCGCGCTGGCGCATGCCGCCCGAGAACTGGTGCGGGAACTGGTGCAGACGCTTCTCGGCGTCAGCCAGACCGGCCTGCTGCAGCACCTCGACGGTGCGCGCCTTGGCGGCGTCGCGCCCCTGAGCGATGCCGTTCGCACGGATCGCCTCCTTGACCTGGAAGCCGATGCTCCAGACCGGGTTGAGGTTCGACATCGGATCCTGCGGCACGAAGCCGATATCCCGACCGCGCACAGCCTCGATCTCGCGACGGTTGAGTGTCGTGAGCTCGCGGCCTTCGAGGGTGATCGAACCGGCGGTGACCTCGCCGGTTCCCGGGAGCAGGTTCACGATGGCCGTGGCCGTCGTGGACTTGCCGGAGCCCGACTCGCCCACGATCGCGACGGTCTCGCCGGGCATGACGTCGAAGCTGACTCCGTGGAGCACTTCGCGCAGGCCCTCCTGCGTGCGGAACGCGACCGTGAGGTCGCGGATGCTCAGCAGCGGGACCTGTTCGGTGATTCGCTCGCTCATCGGCGTGCCCTCGCCTTCGGGTCGAGGGCGTCTCGGATGAGCTCGCCCAGGGTGACGAACGCCAGCACCGCGAGGGTGAGTGCGATCGACGGATAGATGAGCGCCATCGGCGCGACACGCAGCGAGGCCTGAGCCTTCGCGATGTCGTTGCCCCACGACATCACGTCGCTGCCGAGACCCACACCGAGGAACGACAGGGTGGCCTCCGCGACGATCGCCGCCGCGAGTCCGAGCGTGGAGACGACGAGGAGCGGCGCGATGGCGTTCGGGACGACGTGGTTCAGGAGGATCTTGAACTTCGACTGACCGAGCGCCTGCGAGGCCATGACGAAGTCCGCCTGCCGCACCCGGAGCACCTCAGCGCGCACGACGCGGGCCGTCGAGGCCCACGCGAACGCTCCGATAGCGAAGGCGAGTGTCCACACCGAGCGGGAATCCCGGAAGACGGTCATCACGACGACTGCCGCGAGGATGTACGGGATCGCGAAGAAGATGTCGCCGATGCGCGACAGCAGACCGTCGAGCCATCCGCCGTAGAAGCCCGCGAGGGCTCCCATGATCAGGCCGAGGACCGACGAGATCAGGGTCGCGATCAGACCGACCGCAAGGGAGGTCTGCGACCCCCACACGATGCGGGCGTAGATGTCACAGCCCTGGAACGTGAACCCCAGCGGGTGCCCCTCGGTCGGGCCGCCGTTGCTGTTCGCCAACTGGCAGTCGTCGTTCGGCGGTGTGGCGGTGAACAGGGTCGGCCACAGCGCCATGACGAGGAAGAAGAGCGCGAGCACGATCGAGAACCAGAACAGCGGACGACGCCGGACGTCGAACCAGGCGTCTCGCCAGAGATTGCTGGGCTTGTCGGAGATGCGGACGGCGTCGACAGCGATCGACTCCGTCTCGATCGGGGCGACGTAGTGCTTCTGAGAGGTGGGATCAGGCATAGCGAATCCTCGGGTCGAGCAGACCGTAGAGCAGGTCGATGAGAAGGTTCACCAACACGTACAGGATGACGAACACGGTCACGAACGAGACGACCGTGGGTCCCTCGCCGCGCTGGATCGCCTGGAACAGCGTGTTTCCCACACCGGGGACGTTGAAGATGCCCTCGGTGACGGTGGCACCCACGAGCAGCACGCCGAAGTTCGTGGCGGAGTTGGTGATCACGGGGATCAGCGAGTTGCGCAGCACGTGCACGGGCAGAACACGGTTGCGCGACAGGCCCTTGCTGTAGGCCGTGCGCACCCAGTCCTGGTTCAAGGTCTCGATGACGGAGCTGCGCATCAGGCGCATGCTCACGGCGTAGAGGCTGAACCCGAGCACGATCGCCGGCAGCCAGAGACCGCCCCAGCCGTTGTCCGCGCCGACAGTGGGCTTGAACCATCCGAGCTGGATCGCGAGGAAGTACTGCGCGAGGAACGCGACGACGAAGATCGGGATCGCGATCGCGACGAGCGCGACGACGAGCGAGACGTTGTCGAACAGCTTGCCCTTGCGCAGTGCCGAGATGGTGCCGATGATGATCGCCAGCACGAACTCGATGGCGATCGCCATCACCGCGAGGCGGCCGGTCACGGGAAGCGTGGCGGCGAGCACCGCAGACACCGGCCGACCGGAGTAGGTGGTGCCCAGGTCACCCTGGAACACGCCGGTGATGTAGTACCAGTACTGCACGATGAACGGATCGTTCAGGTGGTACTGCTCGCGCAGCTGTGTGACGACTGCCGGACTCGGCGTCTTGTCGCCGAACAGGGCGAGGATCGGATCGCCGGGCATGGCGAACACGAGGAAGTAAATGAGCAGGGTGGCTCCGAAGAAGACCGGGATCACCTGCAGAAGACGTCTCAGAATGTAACCGAGCATCCGCTTGTCCCTTCTTAGAGGGCAGAGAAAGCCATGCGAACACAAGCCTGTGAGGCGGTGACGAAGAATCGTCACCGCCTCACAGGTGAAGTGCCGTCAGACTTTACTCGCCGGCCTTCGTGATCTCGTAGTACAGCGGAACCGAGTTCCAGCCGAACGTGACGTTGTCGACGTTCTCGCTGAAGCCACCGGTCACGTTCGAGTACCACAGCGGGATCGCGGGAAGATCCTGGAACAGGACCTCCTGCGCCTGGCTGAAGTCCTCGATCTGCGCGTCGGCGTCGGGGTTGCTGATTCCGGCCTTGATGAGGTCGTCGAACTCGGGGTTCGAGTAGTCACCGTCGTTGGAACCGGCGCCCGTTGCGTAGAGCGGTCCGAGGAAGTTGTACAGACCCGGGTAGTCGGCCTGCCAGCCCGAACGCGCTGCCGTGGTGATGGAGCGGTCGTTGATCTTCGTGCGAAGATCCTGGAAGGTCGGGTACGGGTCACCCGATGCCTCGATGCCGAGCGTGTTCTTGATGCTGTTGCTCACCGCGTCGACCCAGGCGTCGTGCCCGCCGTCGGAGTTGTACGCGATCTTGAACTCGCCGTCCCACGGTGCGATGGCGTCGGCCTCGGCCCACAGCTCCTTCGCCTTCTCGGGGTCGTAGTCGAGGACCTCGCTGCCGGGAACCGAGTCGGACCAGCCTGCGATGACCGGCGACGTGAAGTCGGCGGCCGGGGTGCGGGTGCCCGAGAAGATGGTCTCGGTGATCTCTTCGCGGTTGATCGCCATCGACAGCGCCTGACGACGCAGCTGGCCCTCTTCGCCGCTGAAGTGCGGGAGGAACTGGCCGATGGTGAACGACTGGAACACTGCCGACGGCTGGTTCACTGCGCGGTCGCCGAGCTCGTCGGCGAAGACGGGCAGCGAGTTGGTCGGGATCGCGTCGATGACATCGACCTCGTTCGACAGCAGGTCGGCGTACGCCGCTTCCTGCGTGGCGTAGAACTTGATCGTCAGACCGCCGTTGGCCGCCTTGCGGGGGCCGTCGTAGTCGTCGTTGCGGACGAGGTCGATCTGCACGTCGTGCTGCCACGCGTCTTCGCCGTCGATCATGTACGGGCCGTTGCCGATCGGGAACTGGCCGAAGGCCTCCATGTCCTCGAAGGCCGCGTCGGGCAGCGGGTAGAACGCCGAGTATCCGAGACGCAGTGCGAAGTCGGAGGCCGGCTTGTTCAGCGCGATCGTGAAGGTGTAGTCGTCGACCTGCTGGAGACCAGCCATGTCGCCCTGCGCACCGAAGACGTCGTCATCGGGGTTGGCCGGGTCGCCCGGGTCGTTGATGAAGCCCTCGATGTCCTCGAAGAAGTAGCCGGAGAGCTGTGCGTTCTCGGCCTGTGCGCCGTAGTTCCACGCCTTGATGAAGTTGTCGGCGGTGACTTCTTCACCGTCGGTGAAGGTCAGGCCTTCCTTGATCTTGACGGTGAGGTTCTGCGGGTCCTCCGTGGTGATCTCCTCAGCCACGTCGTTGACCGGCTTGCCGTCGGCGTCGTAATAGATCAGACCGGCGAAGATCTCGTCGAGGATCTTTCCGCCACCCACCTCGTTGGTGTTGGTGGGGATCAGCGGGTTCTCGGGCTCCGAGCCGTTCGTGGTGATGATGGCGTCCGCGTCACCGGTTGCACCGGATCCGCCGTCGCCGTCGTCGCTTCCACCGCTCGCGCAGCCCGCGAGCGCCAGGGCGCCGATCGCGAACAGCGCAGTGCCCGCAAGGGCGATCTTGTTGCGCTTCACTTTGTGTCCTCCTGTGGACGGGAATTCATCAGACTGCGCGCTCATCGTCGAACGCGTAGGGATAGTTGACTGTATCCCGGCATACTGCGGACATCGCGCTCGGCTAATGAACCGTTACTGAGTGGTGATATCCCGTAATATCGCGGAAACATCCGGAAATGCACGGAAATGAGAAGCGGCGTCGCATCCGGAAGGACACGACGCCGCTTCACGCGATCATCTGATCAGGCGAATGCCTCGATGGGCGGGCAGGCGCAGACGAGGTTGCGGTCGCCGTACGCCTGATCGATGCGGCGCACCGGCGGCCAGTACTTGCCTGCGACCAGGGCGTGCACCGGGTAGGCGGCGTCCTCGCGGGTGTACGCGTGGTTCCACTCCCCTGCGATCAGCGAGACCGCGGTGTGCGGAGCGTTGACGAGAGGGTTGTCGTCCGCAGGCCAGCGGCCGGAGGCGACGGCATCCGCTTCTGCCTTGATCATGATCATCGCCTCGATGAACCGCTCGATCTCGCCGAGGTCCTCGGACTCCGTGGGCTCGACCATGAGCGTGCCCGCGACGGGGAACGACATGGTCGGCGCGTGGAAACCGTAGTCGATGAGGCGCTTGGCGACGTCGTCGACCGTGATCCCGGTCGCTTCCTTGAGCGGACGCAGGTCGAGGATGCACTCGTGCGCGACCCGACCGTCTTCCCCCGCGTACAGCACCGGGTAGTGCTCACCGAGGCGCGCCGCGATGTAGTTCGCCGACAGCACGGCCGCCGCGGTCGCATTGCGGAGGCCGTCGGCGCCCATCATCCGCACGTACGACCAGGAGATCGGCAGGATGCCGGCCGACCCGTACGGTGCGGCGGAGACGGCGCCACCCTCGAAGACGAATCCGCCCGCGTGCTCCGCTCGCTGCGCGAGCGGGTGCGACGGCAGGTAGGGCGCGAGGTGCGCCTTGGCTGCGACGGGACCCACACCGGGGCCGCCGCCGCCGTGCGGGATCGCGAACGTCTTGTGCAGGTTGAGGTGCGAGACGTCGCCGCCGAGATCGCCGAACCGGGCATACCCGAGCAGTGCGTTGAGGTTCGCGCCGTCGACGTAGACCTGACCACCGGCCTCGTGCACCGCGGTCGTGATCGCGACCACGTCCTGCTCGTACACGCCGTGCGTCGACGGATAGGTGATCATCAGGGCGGAGAGCTCGTCGGCGTGCGCCGCGATCTTGGCCTGCAGGTCGTGGAGGTCGACGTTGCCGAGCTCGTCGCAGGCCACGACGACGACCTTCATGCCGGCGAGCACCGCAGAGGCCGCGTTCGTCCCGTGCGCGGACGACGGGATCAGGCACACCGTGCGCTGCGTGTCGCCGTTCGCGAGGTGGTAGCCGCGGATCGCGAGCAAGCCGGCGAGCTCGCCTTGCGATCCGGCGTTCGGCTGCAGCGACACTGCGTCGTACCCGGTGACCTCGGCGAGCCACGCCTCGAGCTGGGTGATCATGTCGAGGTATCCCGCGACATCGGAGGCGGGCGCGAACGGGTGGATGCCCGCGAACTCGGGCCACGTGATCGACGCCATCTCGGTCGCCGCGTTGAGCTTCATCGTGCACGAGCCGAGGGGGATCATGCCGCGGTCGAGCGCGTAGTCCCGATCGGCCAGGCTCTTGAGATACCTCATCATGGCGGTCTCGCTGCGGTGCGCATGGAAGACCGGGTGCGTGAGGTACTCGTCCTGTCGGAGCAGATCCCCGGGAAGCCCGCCCTGCGAACCGGAGCCGAAGAACCCGAAGGCGCGTTCCCGGGCACCGCCGAAGACCTGAGCGACCTGGTGGAGCTCGGCGACCGTCGTGGTCTCGTCGATCGAGATGCCGATCGTGTCGGCGTCCGCGGCGTACAGCAGGATGCCGAATCCGTGATGAGCCTGCTCCGCGAACTCCGCAGCGCGTCCGGGCACCCGCACCTGGAGGGTGTCGAAGAACGAGTCGTGGATGATCTCCGCGCCGGCATCGGCGAGCCAGTCGCGCAGCATCGCGGTCTTCGCCGCGACCTCCCGGGCGATCGACTTCAGCCCGTCGGGTCCGTGGTAGACCGCGTACATCGAGGCCATCACCGCGAGCAGCACCTGAGCCGTGCAGATGTTGCTCGTCGCCTTCTCGCGGCGGATGTGCTGCTCGCGGGTCTGCAGAGACAGCCGATAGGCCGGCTTGCCGTCGGCGTCGACCGAGACGCCGACCAGACGCCCGGGGAGCTGTCGCTCGAGTCCCGCGCGCACCGCCATGTAGCCGGCGTGCGGGCCCCCGAAGCCGATCGGCACGCCGAATCGCTGGGTCGTTCCCACCGCGACGTCGGCGCCGAGCGATCCGGGCGACGAGATGAGAGTGAGAGCGAGCAGGTCGGCCGCGACGACGGCGAGTCCGCCGGCGAGGTGGGCCGCATCGATCACGGCGGCGGGGTTCCAGACACGGCCTGACGCACCGGGGTACTGCACGAACACGCCGAACAGCTCGGCGGGCAGTTCCTCCCCCGCGGCGAAGTCGACCGACACGAGTTCGATGCCCACGGCCTCGGCGCGGGTCTCGAGAAGCGCCTTCGTCTGCGGGAACGCATCCGCGTCGACGGCGAACACGTTCGACGCCTTCTTCGAGGCACGGCGCGCCAGCAGCATCCCCTCGACGACAGCCGTCGACTCATCGAGCATCGACGCGTTGGCGGTGGTGAGTCCGGTCAATTCGGCGACCATCGTCTGGAAGTTGATGAGCGCCTCGAGGCGCCCCTGCGAGATCTCCGGCTGGTACGGCGTGTAGGCGGTGTACCAGGAGGGGTTCTCGAGCACGTTGCGCTGGATCACCTGAGGAGTGACCGTGCCGTAGTACCCGAGGCCGATCATCGGACGGTTCACCGTGTTGCGGGAGGCGAGCGCACGCAGCTCGGCGAGCGCCTCCGTCTCACTCGCCGCGCGTGGGATGACCGAATCCGTGGAGGCGGGGGTGAATATCGAGGAGGGCACGGCCTGACGCATCAGCGCCTCGACGGGACTCCAGTCCTCGAGCTTCGACTCGACACCGAGGGCGTCGAGCATCTGACGCTGGGCAGCGGCGGTGGTTCCGATGTGACGATCGGCGAAAGAGACCACTGGTCGATCAGCCCTCCGTGAGAGCGACGTACGCGTCGCGGTCCATCAGGCCCTCGAGGGCACCCGCGGCGACGGAGACCTTGATGAGCCAGCCTCCGGCGAACGGCTCGGCATTCACGAGCGAAGGGTCGTCGACGACGGCGTCGTTGATCTCGACGACCGTGCCGGCGACCGGGGCGTAGAGCTCGCCGACCGACTTGGTCGACTCGATCTCGCCGACGACCGAGCCTGCGGCGATCTCCGTGCCGACCGCAGGGAGCTCGACGAACACGACATCGCCCAGCTTGTCAGCCGCGTAATCGGTGATCCCGATTGTCACGGTGTCGCCGTCAGCGGCGATCCATTCGTGCTCGTCGGTATAGCTGAGTGCGTTCAGATCGGTCATTTCATCCTCCGGTAGAAAGGCAGGGCGGTCACGGTCGCGGGGATCCTGGTTCCCCGCACATCAAGGAATACTGCGGTTCCCGCGGCAGCGGAAGACGGTTCGACGTAGGCCATCGCGATCGGGTGGCCGAGGGTCGGGCTCAGAGCACCACTGGTGACCTCGCCCAGCACGGTGCCGTCTGCGTCGACCACCGAGTAGCCCGCACGTCCGGCGCGCTTCCCCTCGGCGACGAGGCCCACGAGCACCGGCGCGTCGGATGCGGCATCCACCGCTCCCTTGCCGATGAAGTCCTCCTTGTCGGACACCACCACTCGCGCGAGACCGGCCTGAGACGGCTTCGTCTCGCGCGAGAGCTCATGTCCGTAGAGCGGCATGCCCGCCTCGAGTCGGAGGGTGTCGCGCGCGGCGAGGCCCGCGGGGACGAGCCCGTGCTTCTCCCCCGCGTCTGTGAGAGCGTCCCACAGAGCCGGCGCATCGGCGACGCGCACGAGCAGTTCGAAGCCGTCCTCGCCGGTGTACCCGGTGCGGGCGAGGAGCAGCGGCGCGCCGAGGAACATCGCGTCAGCCCATGCGTAGTACTTCTGCTCGGACCACGGGATGCCGAGCTCGGTGATGCCCGTCGTCGAGGAGAGGATCGCCTCAGAGGCCGGGCCCTGAACAGCCAGCAGCGCGTACTCGTCGGAGACGTCCTCGACGTCGACTCCTCGATCTCCGATGAACCCCGCGAAGCTGCGGTCCTCGCCTTCGGCCCTGGCGGGCAGCTCGCGCTCGAGCAGCGAGGGGAACGATCGCACTCGCGACGCGAACGCCGCGTCGACGAACCCGCGGTTTCCCGCGTTCGCGATCACCAGGAACCGATCCTCTGCGAGTCTGTAGACGATGACATCATCGATGATCCCGCCGTCATCGGCCAGCATCAGCGAGTACTTGGCCTTGCCCACGGCCATCGCCGACAGCCGGCCGGCGAGCGAGTAGTCGAGGAAGTCCCCGGCGAAGTCGCCGGTGACGAGGAACTCCGCCATGTGGGAGATGTCGAAGATGCCCGCAGCCTGGCGCACGGCGTGGTGCTCGGCGAGGTCGGAGGTGTAGCGCACCGGCATCTGCCAGCCCCCGAAGTCGGTGAACGATGCGCCGAGCGCTTCGTGACGATCACGCAGAGGGGTGTAGCGAGGGTCGGACATGGAGTTCTCCCGGGCTGGGTCGGGTGGAACAGCGGCGACGCTGCTCCTGGGAACTCCCCCTCTGTCATGGGCCTGAGAGCTTCGCCCAGAGACTGGGCTTTCACCGTCGGCGGACATCTGGCGAGGAGCGGGGACGCGCGGGTGCTCGTCGCCGGGTTCGCTGGATATCGCTTTTCAGAGTGGCCGGAACCGCGCGGTACGCGTACCTGAGAGATTGGCGGGGAGGCTTGCTCCTTCGGTGCCCGGCTGCATTCGCCGGGGCTCTCCCGCGGGGTTCATTCGGCCTGTCTTCAATTGTCGCCTCAGTCTAGCGGGTCGACGTCGTCGGCACAGGTCGCAGGAAGCCGTGCTCTCCCGACGCCCCCGAGCGGGAGGCGGCAGGAGAGCACGGCGTCAGGAGAGCACGGCGTCAGGATGGGGGTCAGCGGCCCGCCAGCTCGGCCCGGACCTCATCACGAAGGCGCCCGAGGTTCTCGGGTTCTGGCGCTGCGCCCAGCAGTGTCTTCGTGTACTCGTGCTGCGGATTGAGGATGACCTCGTCTGCAAGCCCGCGCTCCACGACGTCCCCCTTGTAGAGGACCATGATCTCGTCGCTGAAGTGCCGGGCCGTCGCGAGATCGTGCGTGATGTAGAGCACGCCGAGGTTCTCCTCCCGCTGCAGATCGGCCAGCAGGTTGAGTACCCCGAGCCGGATCGAGACATCGAGCATCGAGACCGGCTCATCCGCGACGATGAACCGTGCCCCGGGCGCCAGCGCCCGTGCGATCGCCACGCGCTGTCGCTGGCCACCCGACAGCTCGTGCGGACGACGCTCGGCGAAGCTCTCCCCGGGTGACAGCCGCACACGCTCGAGCAGCTCGATGGCGCGCGCACGCACCTCGGCGCCGGAGAGCTTCGGATGGTGGAGCCTGATCGGTCGCTCCAGGTGGTGGACGATCGTGTGGAACGGGTTCAGCGAGGCGAACGGGTCCTGGAAGACCATCTGCACCTGCGAGCGGTAGTCCTCGACCGCCCGGCCACGCATTCCGGATTCCTTCCCGTCGAGCAGGATCTGCCCGCTCGTCGGCGTCTCGAGCTTCATCAGCATCCGGGCGATCGTCGACTTGCCCGAGCCCGATTCACCGACGAGGGCGACCGTCTTGCCTGCTTCGATGGTGAACGAGACGTCTTTGACCGCGTGCAGGACCGACGTCTTGAGCCCTGATCGCAGAGTGAAGTCCTTCACCAGGTTGCGGGCCTCGAGGGTGTGAGCGCTCATCGGATCTCCTCCTGACTGGGCTGGTTGCCGGTTCGGACGAAATCGCCACGCTCTCCGGTCAGACTCGGGAAGCTCGACAGCAGCTTCTTCGTGTACTCGTGCTGGGGCGTGCGGTAGATCTCCTCCGCCGTGCCCTCCTCGACGATCTGCCCCTGCAGCATGACGGCGATGCGGTCGCTGATCTCGATCAGCATCGGAAGGTCATGCGTGATGAAGATCACTGCGAAGCCGAGCCGCTCGCGCAGCCGCATGATCTCGCGGATGATCCCGCGCTGCACGACCACGTCGAGTGCCGTGGTCGGCTCGTCCATGATCATGACCTGCGGATCCAGCGCGAGTGCCATAGCGATCATCATGCGCTGGCGCATGCCGCCGGAGAGCTCGTGCGGGAAGCTCGTGAGCCTCGACGGGTCGACCCCGACGAGAGTCAGCAGCTCCTCTGCCCTGGCCTGCTTGTCCTTCTTGGACATGCCGGGGCGATGGGTCTCGAAGATGTCGAAGATCTGCGCCTTGACGCTGATCACCGGGTTGAGCGAGTTCATCGCGCCCTGGAACACCATCGAGATCTTGTCCCAGCGGAACGCCCTCAGCCCCTCTCCGTCGAGTGCGACGATGTCGATGTCGTGGCCGTCGCGGTCGTGGAACACGATCTCACCGCCGGTCATGAGCGCCGGCGCCTTGAGAAGCCGGTTCATGCCGTACGCGAGGGTGGTCTTGCCGCAGCCCGATTCGCCTGCGAGGCCGAGGATCTCGCCGCGGTTCAGCGTGAGGGACACGTTCCGGACCGCCTTGACCGGCGGATCCACCTCGTACTCGATCGACACGTTGCGTGCGGTCAGCACGGCATCCGGAGCGCTCATGCGGCGACCCCCTTCGTCTTGGCGGCCTTGCGCACGCGTCGAGCAGCGTCGGGCGCATTGCGCAGCTTGGGGTTGATGACCTCGTCGATCGCGAAGTTGATGAGCGAAAGCCCCGCGCCGAGGAGAGCGATCATGATTCCCGGAGGGACGAACCACCACCAAGCGCCTCGTCCGAGTGCCTGGCCGGACTGCGCGTCGTTGAGGATGGTCCCCCAGGTGATCGACGAGGTGGGCCCCAGACCGAGGTACGAGAGACCGGCTTCACCGAGGATCGCGAAGATGATCGCGAACAGGAACTGCGCGGTGAGCAGCGGCAGCAGGTTCGGCATGATCTCGACCAGGATCACCCGGAAGGATCTCTCCCCCGCGACCTTCGACGCGTAGACGTAGTCACGGGTGCGCAGTGATCTCGTCTGCAACCGGAGCACGTAGGCGGCGCCGGCCCAGGAAGTGATGCCGAGGACGAAGGCGACGAGCTGCCAGTTGCGCTCGGGGACGAATGACGCGATCACCATGACCAGCGGCAGACCGGGAATCACGATCATGACGTTCGTGAGCAGTGCGAGGCCATCCTCCCGCCATCCGCCCAGGTACCCGGCGAGAACCCCGAAGAGCAGCGACAGCACGATGGCGATGCCGCCGGCGACGACGCCGACCAGGAGCGACCCCTGAGCGCCGATCGCGAGCTGGGCGAACATGTCGTTGCCCAGCTTGGTGGTGCCGAGCAAGTGCTCCGGCGACGGCGGCAGCAGAGCCGGGTTGTCGGTGCTCCGCGGATCCTGCGAGAAGATCGGGGCGATGATCGCGAACAGCACGATCGACAGCACGAGGACCGCGCCGACGACGAATTTCCCTGAGGTGATGGGGAGCACGCGGCGGCGCTTGCGCCCCCGGTGGGTCGCCATCGAGATGGTGCTCGCGGGCTGGGTCGTGGGCTGATCCTTGGTGATCAGCACTGCGTTCTCGGTGTCAGACATTCTGGCGAGCCCTCGGGTCGATGAAGCCATAGACGAGGTCCATGATGAAGTTGGCGGCGAGCACCGTGATGGTGATGACGAGGAAGAGCCCCTGCATCAGCGCGTAGTCGTTGTTCGTGACCGCCTGGAACATCAGCTTGCCGATGCCCGGATAGGTGAACACCTGCTCCATCACGATCGAACCCGCCACGACGAAGCCGAGGGTGATCGAGAACCCTGCGATCGACGGGATCGCGGCGTTGCGCGCGGCATAGGTGGTCATGATGCGACGAGGGCGAAGACCCTTCGCCTCGGCCGTGAGCACGTAGTCCTCGGCCATGGTCTGCACCATCATGTTGCGCATTCCGAACATCCAGCCGCCCACCGATGAGATGACGATGGTGATGGCGGGGAGGATCGCGTGCGAGAGCGCATTCGTGAAGAACGCCCATGTGGGCTCTGGCCCATCGGGGAACTCGAAGACGTCGTAGCCGCCGAAGATCGGGAACCAGCCGAGTCCGACCGCGAAGACCGAGACGAGCAGCAGCGCCATCCAGAAGTAGGGGATGGACTGCAGCACGGTGGTCGCGGGGATCAGGTGATCGACCCAGGTGCCACGCTTCCACCCGGCCCAGGCGCCGAGCACGACGCCGAGGATGAAGGAGATCACGGTCACCGTGCCGACGAGGATGAGCGTCCAGGGCAGCGCCTGGCTGATCAGCTCGCTCACCGGAGTGGGGAACTTGGTGACGGAGATGCCCAGGTCGCCCTGGAACATGCGACCCCAGTACGCGATGTACTGGTCCCAGAGAGACGAGTCATCACCGCCGAGCAGCAGCTTGATGTTGCGGATCGTGGTCTCGGAGACCTCGCCGCCGGCTCGCTGCATCTTGGCGATCATGATGTCCGCCGGGTTCCCCGGCATGAGCCGGGGAAGCAGGAAGTTGAGTGAGATCGCGGCCCACAGCGTGAACGCGTAGAACCCGATTCTTCGTGCATAGAACTTCATGTCACTGACCTTGCTTCCTGCTCCCCCGACCTCATGTGCTTAGTTCGCCGGCTCGAGCTGCGTCAGGACGTAGCCCGCGGCGATCGCGCCCCAGGACGGCGGGAAGGCGTAGAGGTCCTCCTCCGTCGGCCAACCCGTGAAGTCCTTCGTGTTGTAGAAGGTCTGCGTGGCGTTGATCACCAGCGGGATGTAGGGCAGGTCACGGACGATCTCGGTCTGGATCGTGCCGTACAGTTCCTTCTTCTCGGCCTCGTCGTTCGTGCTGACGGCCGCCTGGATGGCGGTGTCGACCACCGGGTTGCTGTACCGGCTGAAGTTCCAGCGACCGGCGGGAACCTCGGTGCCCACCGGGCTGGTGGATTCGACTGCCGTGCCACCGAACCAGTCACGGTAGATCTGGAACGGGTCGGCGACCGAGGTGCCGATGACACCGCCGACGATGAGCTGGAAGTCGCCGCCCTGCCGGGCGTCGGAGAACTCCTGCCACTGCACGGTGGATGCCGTGACCTTGATGCCGGCCGCTTCTGCCTGCTCGGCGATCAGCTTGGCGGCGTCGTTGTAGTCGGTCCAGCCGTCGACCGAGATCAGGCTGAGCTCGATCGGCACGCCGTCCTTCGCGTAGTAGTCGCCGTCCTTCGTGTAGCCGGCGGTCTCGAGGATCTCGCCCGCCTCTGCGGCGTCCGCCTCCTGCGGGCTGACCTCGTTGGCGGAGTCCGCGACCCACTTCTCATCACGCGGAAGCAGCGCGAAGGTGGGCGAGATGTCGCCGGTCAGACCGACGAACGCCTTGTCCTTGATCGCCGCGCGGTCGATGGCGACGTTGAGCGCCTGCCGGACCGCGACATCGGTCTGCGGACCTGTGCAGCCGAGCTCGGCGTTCGAGCAGGTGTAGAGCACGGTCGGGTCCTGCGGGGTGTTGATCCAGTCGATCGCGCCGTTGCCCGTGACATCGTCGGGGTTCGGGATGAACATGCCCGTCCAGTCGAGCTTGCCTGCGGCGAGCAGATCCTGCGCGGTCTGGTTGTTGTCGACCGCGATGTACTGGACCTTCTTCACTCCGAGCTCGTCGGCATCGCGGAAGTTCTCGTTGGCGACGAGCGTGTACGACTCGCTCGTCGTCTTGTCGACCACGTAGGCGCCGGAACCGACCGGCTCCTCGTTCGCGAAGTTGGCGAAGTCGGTGACCTCCGACCAGATGTGCTCCGGGAGGACGTAGGTCGAGCCGAGACGCTGGAACTCGGTCGTGTACTGCGCGGTCGTGTAGGTGAGGACGACCGTGGTGTCGTCGGTCGCCTCCGCGGAGACCAGGCCGTTGCCCTCGGGGTTGTTCGCCTCGTACGAGAAGGAGAACGCGACGTCTGCCGCGGTGAGCGGCTCTCCATCGCTCCACTTGAGGTCGGGCTTGATGGTGATGGTGATCGCCGTGCCGTCTTCGTTGTACTCGAACGAGTCGCCGATCAGGCCGACCGGCTCGGCGTCCGCCGTCTTGTTGAAGAAGAACAGCGGCTCGTAGATCGGTCCGAGCGCACCGTGGAGCACGGTCGGGGCGAACGGGTTGTAGTTCGCGGTGATGGGGGTCTGGCTGCCGGCCCAGACACGAAGAGCGCGGTCGCCGTCGCCACCGCTCCCCTCATTGCCTCCGCCTGCGCCACAGGCCGTCAGGCCCAGGGCGAGGACGGATGCCCCCGCCACAGCGGTGAGCGCGATCTTGCGCCTTCCGTTACGGATCATTCTGTATTTCCTCTCGGTGCTGCACTGCAGGAGGGATTTCTCCGGGTGTGGAGACGAACTCCGGGAAGGAGTTCGTAACAGATCCCGGAAGGGATTTGTTAGGACAGTAACCTAACAAATCCCTCTGGTGGCGACAAGAGGCCAGAACGCTGGTATATAACGTTTCGGCTTCAGGGCGTGCGACGTCACGAAGGTGCACTAACAGTCCCGATGACACTAAGATCGGAGCGGGAGGTTAAGGTACCTATGACCCAAAGCAGAGGAATCGACGTCGCCGTGTCGACCGTGATCCTCACCCTTCGCCGCACGGACAACGGCTCCGCTGTGCTGGCGCTGCCTCTGGTGCTGCGAACGCGCGAGCCGTTCGCCGGCCAGTGGGCCCTCCCCGGCGGCTGGCTCACCGAGACGGAATCGCCCGTCGATGCTGCAGCACGGACCCTGGCGGAGACCACCGGCCTGACCCCGAGCTACCTCGAGCAGCTCTATGCCTTCGGGGCTGTCGACCGCTCCCCCACGCGCGTCGTGTCGATCGTGTACTGGGCCCTGCTCCGACAGGACGACGTCGACGCGCAGAGCGCCGCGCATCGCGCATCCGGCAGAGCACCCGAGAACGTGCGCTGGTTCGACCTCGACGAGATCCCGCCGCTCGCCTTCGACCACACGAAGATCGTGGACTACGCGCTGTGGCGCCTGCGGAGCAAGGTCGGCTACAGCCGTGTCGCCCACGGATTCCTTCCCGCCGAATTCACCCTGGCCGACCTCCGCGAGGCGTACGAGGCGATTCTCGCAAGACACCTGGACCCCGCGAATTTCCGGCGTCAGGTCGAGGCAGCGGGCAACCTCATCCCCACCGACCAGTTCCGCACCGGCAGCCACCGCCCCGCCCGCCTGTACCGCTACAACACCGATGTCGAGCTGGCCGATCACGGCCCCCTCGGCCCTGAGGAGACGAGCACACGATGAGCATCACCTTCGTTCCCACCCCGGTCGTCCAGCCGGTCGACGCCTCCGTCGACCATGCGATCCAGTCGATCGTGTCCGGGGCCTCGACCGACGCGACCTGCACGACCGACCTCGCCGTCGGCCCCTGGGACTTCGACTCCCGCCCCGGGTACGGCCCGGGCTCGTCGATGGGCGATGTCATCCCGACCGGAGCACCGCGACAGGGAGAGCTCCCCGCCGAGTACCGCGAGGCGAGCGAGGAAGACCTCGACGAGCGCATCCGCGTGGCGAAGGCGGTGCTCGGCGACCGTGCCGTCGTCCTCGGACACTTCTACCAGCGCGAAGAGGTGGTGCGACACGCCGACTACGTGGGCGACTCGTTCCAGCTCGCGACCGCCGCGAAGGAGCGACCGAATGCCGAGGCCATCGTGTTCTGCGGCGTGCACTTCATGGCCGAGACCGCCGACCTCCTCTCCGGCCCCGACCAGGCGGTCATCCTGCCGAATCTCGCCGCCGGATGCTCGATGGCGGACATGGCGGACATCGATCAGGTCGAGGACTGCTGGGAGCAGCTCGCAGAGGTCCTCGGCGACCTCGATGCGCAGGACGAGGACGGTCGGGTCCCCGTGATTCCCGTCACCTACATGAACTCCTCCGCGGCGATCAAGGGCTTCGTCGGCCGACATGGCGGAATCGTCTGCACCTCGTCGAACGCGCAGACCGTGCTCGAGTGGGCGTTCGAGCGCGGGCGGCGCGTGCTTTTCTTCCCCGACCAGCACCTCGGACGCAACACCGCGAAGGCGATGGGCGTGCCCCTCGAGCAGATGCCGATGTGGAACCCTCGCAAGGCACTCGGCGGCTCTTCGGCATCCGAGCTCGTCGACTCCCGGGTGATCCTCTGGCACGGATTCTGCTCGGTGCACCGTCGGTTCACGGTCGACCAGATCGACCAGGCGCGGATCGAGCACCCCGGCGTGCGGGTGATCGTGCACCCGGAGTGCCCCATGGCCGTCGTCGACGCGGCTGATGAGGCGGGTTCGACCGACTACATCCGCCGAGCGATCGCTGCCGCGACCACGCCGACGACCTTCGCGATCGGCACCGAGATCAACCTCGTTCGCCGCCTCGCCGCGCGGTTCCCCCAGCACGAGATCTTCTGCCTCGACCCGGTGGTCTGCCCCTGCTCGACGATGTACCGCATCCACCCCGGCTACCTCGCCTGGGTGCTGGAAGAGCTCGTCGCGGGGCGCACGCCGAACCGGATCACGGTGACGCCCGACGTGGCCGACCCCGCGCGTGTCGCTCTCGAGCGGATGCTGGCGGCGAAGCCGCCCGCGGTGACGAGCGCACGATGAACGTCATCGTCGTCGGCTCGGGGATCGCCGGCCTGACCGCAGCACTGCACGCGCGGGAGGCGGGGCATTCGGTCACCGTCGTGACGAAGGGCGCGATCGGCGACGGCTGCACCGGTTACGCACAGGGCGGCGTCGCCGGCATCTACGGCGCCGGCGACTCTGCGGGACAGCACGCGGCTGACACGATCGATGCCGGGGCAGGGCTCTCGGATGTATCCGCCGTCGAGGTTCTCGTGCGCGAGGGCGCGACCCGGATCGCCGAGCTGATCGCCCGGGGCGTCGCATTCGACCGTTCACCGTCCGGTGAGCTTCTCCTCGGACGTGAGGCTGCTCATCGTCACGCCCGCATAGTCCACGCCGGCGGCGATGCCACCGGAGCGGCGATCGCGCAGGCGCTGGTGGCCGCGGTCCGCAGCGCGGACGTCACCGTGGTCGAAGAAGCCTTCCTCGCCGATGTCATCGTCGAGGAAGGCAGCGCGCGCGGCATCCGCGTGGTGGTCGACGGCGTCGTCTCCGACCTCTCAGCCGATGCGGTGATCCTCGCGACGGGCGGAGCCGGTCACCTCTATGCGCACACCACGAACCCCGTGGGAGCCACCGGCGACGGCGTCGCCGCAGCCCTGCGTGTCGGCGCAGCGGTCGCGGACCTCGAGTTCGTGCAGTTCCATCCGACGATCCTGGCCGAAGGACCGGCGTTCCTCGTCTCCGAGGCCGTGCGCGGCGAGGGCGCAACCCTGCTCGATGCGGCCGGCCGGCGATTCGTCTTCGGCAGCCACCCGGACGGCGAACTCGCCCCTCGCGATGTCGTCGCGCGCGCGATCGCCCGCCAGGCCGCTCGACAGGGATCCCCCGTACGACTCGACGCGACGATGATCGGCAGACCCCGACTCGCGCATCGATTCCCGACGATCGATCGCGTGACGCGTGAACGCGGTCTCGACTGGTCTTCCGAGCCGATTCCCGTGACGCCGGCTGCGCACTATCTCATGGGCGGCGTGGTCACGGACCTCGACGGACGCACGTCGATTCCCGGCCTGTTCGCGGTGGGCGAGGTCGCGCGCACGGGCGTGCACGGAGCGAACCGCCTCGCATCGAACTCCCTCCTCGAAGGAGCCGTCTTCGGCGCACGCGCGGCAGCGGCACTCGACTCACCGTGGCAGTATCTTCCGGTGGCCGCGCGCGAAGAGCGCGGGAACGGCCTGCTGCGCGGCGAAGGCCCCTTCGCCGATGATGCGGACACCCACGTCGTCGCGTTCAGTCGCGCGGCACTCCAGCGGATGATGTGGGACCACGTGGGCCTGCTGCGTTCGGAAGACGCCCTCCGCCGTGCAGTGGCCACCGCACGTCGTTGGCTCGCCGCCGTCCCCGACCCCACGACCGTCGCCCAACGCGAGGACGCGAACCTCCTCCTGCTCGCCGAGGCGACGGCATCCGCAGCTCTCGCCCGCACCGAGTCGATCGGCGCACACTTCCGCGAACCCGTCGCCGCAGCCCTCCTGGAGACCGTCTGATGCTCACCCCCGCCCACATCACCCGTGTCGTCGGCGCAGCCCTCGAGGAGGATGCCCCCTGGGGCGACCTCACCAGCGCGACCCTGCTCCCCTCGGACGCCACCGCCACCGCCGATCTGGTCGCTCGCGAGGCGGGCATCTTCAGCGGGGGCGAGGTGTTCTCGGCTGCTTTCCTTCTCACGGATCCGGCGCTCTCGATCGACGTGCACGTGGGTGACGGTGATGCCTTCGCGGCCGGTGACGTGCTCGCCTCGGTGTCGGGCTCCGCCCGCGGGATCCTCACCGCCGAGCGCATCGCACTGAACTTCACGCAGCGGATGAGCGGCATCGCGACAGCCACCGCCGCATATGTGCGCGCGATCGAGGGGACGTCCGCACGCATCGCCGACACCCGGAAGACGACTCCAGGGCTCCGCGCCTTCGAGCGGCATGCGGTGCTCTCGGGGGGCGGACACAATCACCGCCATTCGCTGTCCGACGCGGTGATGGCGAAGGACAACCATCTCGCAGTGCTGAAGCGCTCCGGCGTAGACCTCGCCACCGCCCTGCGCGAGGCGTTCTCTCGCCTCCCCCACACCACCCACGTGGTGGTCGAGGTCGACCGGCTCGACCAGATCCCGGCAGTGCTCGACGGCGGAGCGCACACCGTGCTGCTCGACAACTTCTCGCTCGATGAGCTGCGGGCGGGGGTGGCGCTCATCGGCGACCGCGCGCAGGTCGAAGCCTCTGGCGGAGTGACTCTCGACACGGTCGGCGACATCGCGGCGACCGGCGTCGATGTGATCTCGGTCGGCGCGTTGACGCACTCCGCCAGGGCCCTCGACCTCGGCCTGGACGTGCGGATCGACTGACGCTGATGCTCTACCTCGATCATGCCGCGACCGCGCCCGTCCGCCCGGAGGTGCTCGACGCGATGCACCCCTTCCTCACCGGGGTGTTCGGCAATCCCTCGAGCCATCACACGTACGGGGAGGCTGCGGCGAGCGCGCTCGACGAGGCGCGTTCACGGGTCGCTCGAATGCTCGGCATGCGGTCCGGCGATGTGATCTTCACCTCCGGCGGAACGGAGTCGAACAACCTCGCGGTGAAGGGGATCGTGCTCGCAGCCCTCGCGCGCGGCCGGGGGCACCTGGTCGTGTCGCCGATCGAGCACGAGTCGATCCTCGAGTCCGCCGACTACCTGCGTCGCTTTCACGGCGTCGAGGTCACGGCTGCTCCGGTCGACGCTCACGGTCGGATCTCCGTGGACGCCCTGACGCGGACATTGCGCGAGGACACCGCACTGGTGGCCATCGGACACGCCAACAACGAGATCGGCACGATCCAGGACGTGCCCTCACTCGCGGCAGCGGCCCGGAGCGCCGGGGTGCCGCTGCACGTCGACGCGGTGCAATCGGCGGGGTGGCTCTCTCTCGTCGGTCTCGAGGCGGATGCGATAGCGGTCGCCGGGCACAAGCTCGGAACCCCCAAGGGAATCGGGGCTCTCGCCGTGCGCGGGCGCGTCGCGCTCGAACCCCTCCTGCACGGGGGCGGTCAGGAACGAGGCCGCCGCTCGGGCACCGAGAACGTCGCGGGTGCGGTGGCCCTTGCCACGGCGCTCGAACTCGCCGAGTCCGAGCGCGAGGAGCTCACCGCTCGACTCAGCGCGTCCACGGGTCGATTCATCTCAGCGGTGCAGACGCTCGTGCCGCAGGCATCGCTCACCGGCGACCCGATAGCGAGGCTCCCCGGCACAGCGAGCTTCACCTTCGCGGGCGTCAGCGGCGAGGCCGTCCTGCTCGAACTCGAGCGACGGGGAGTCGTGTCGTCGAGCGGCTCCGCGTGCGCCGCCGGAAGCGACGAGCCCTCGCACGTGCTCCTCGCGTGCGGCGTGTCTCCCTCGGCCGCCCAGACCTCCGTGCGCTTCACGTTCGGACGCGAGGCACTGCCCTCCGATCTGCCTGAGCGGCTCGCCGGACTGGTGGGCGAGTCGGTGCGCGCGGTCGCCCACCGCTGAACGGCGAGAGCAGCGCGTGCGGCCATAGACTCGGCTGGTGACCGCCACCGCCCCGATCGTGACCCTGATCGTCCCCGGCCGCGACATCGGCGCCTTCGCTCCGGCCGCACTCGACTCGCTGCGCTCGCAGTCCGAGACCCGGTGGCGCGCTCTCCTCATCGACGATGGCTCCGCCGACGACACCGCGGAGATCTTCTCTGCGGCCGCTGCGGCGGACCCACGGTTCCGCAGCCTGCGGCACGAGGCGTCGCGAGGGCTCGGCGCCGCACGCAATGTGGGCCTCGAGCTGGTCGACACCCCCTTCGTCGGGTTTCTCGACGGCGATGACGAGCTCACCCCGACAGCACTCGAACGCCTCCTCGGCACCATCGCAGAGACCGGCAGCGATTTCGTCGCCGGCGCCTACGTGCGATCGCGCTTCGACGGCGAGCGCTACCTCCCCGGGCGGGTGCAGCCATGGGTGTCGGCCGCGACGTCTCCTGCACGACTCGGCACCACGATCATGGAGCACCCCCGCGCGAGCGCCAACATCGTTGCGTGGTCGAAGATCAGTCGCACCGATTTCTGGAGCGATCTGAGATTTCCCGAGGGCGTGGCATACGAGGATCAGGTGGTCGCGCAACTGATGTACACGCGCGCCCGCAGCTTCGACGTCATCCCTGACACGGTGGTGCGGTGGCGTCTGCGGGCTGACGGCACCTCGATCACTCAGGGCCGTGCGCAGCTCCCGGTGCTGCGCGATTACCTCGAAGCGCTGCGCGGAGGGATCCGAGTGCTGCACGACGCGGGCGCCCGGGCGGCCGTCACCGCCCGCCTCGAGCTGATCCTCGCAATGGATGTGCCTCCACTGCTCGAGATCGCACGCACCCACGCCGATTCCCGGTATTCGTCGGAGATCGACGCGTTCGTCGCCGAGCTAAAGGCACTCCCCGAGCACTCCGACGCGCGCCCCGACCCCGCCCTCGCCGCCGCTCTGGCATGGTGAGCCTCGCCACCAGGAGACCGATGAACCAGTACCTCGCAGACCTCTTCTCGCTCGAGGGACGCACAGCCGTCGTCACCGGCGGCAGCTCGGGCATCGGACGAGGCATCGCCACCGCACTCGCGAGGGCGGGGGCCTCCACGGTGATCGCGGCACGAGGAGAAGCCCGGATCGCCGAGACCGTCGCGGAGCTCACTCGCGCCGGTGGCCGCGCAGCCGGCATCGTCGGCGACCTCGGCACCCGAGCAGGGATCCGCGCACTCGCTGAAGCCGCCGCCGAGCCGTTCGGCGAGCCGGACATCCTCGTGAACTCCGCAGGGATCAACATCCGCCCGCCGTTCGCCGAGATCACAGAGGACGACTGGGATGCGACGATGACCGTCAATGCGCTCGCCCCGTTCCTGCTCGGGCAACGGTATGCCACGGGCATGGCCGAGCGAGGCTTCGGGCGCCTGATCCACATCAGCTCACAGCAGGCTCACCGCGCCTTCGTCGGCAGCGGCGTCTACGGCGCGTCCAAGGGAGCCGTGGAGTCGCTGATGCGCTCGGAGGCCGAGGCGTGGGGCGGCACCGGAGTAACGAGCAACACCCTCGTTCCCGGGTTCGTGCTCACCCCGCTGAATGCGCGGTTGCAGGAGGATCCGACGCAGATCGCGGCGCTGGCCGCCCGGACGATGATCGGCCGCAACGGATTGCCCTCTGATTTCGCGGCGGCAGCAGTGTTCCTCGCCGGTGTCGGCTCGAGCTACGTCACGGGACAGTCGTTGTTCATCGACGGCGGTCTGTCGGTGCACTGAGGGCGTGTCACCCTTCGGCCGGGTACACCCGCTCGTCCCCGCGAGGCATATCGAGCAGCGGAACCGGCGCGGTGAGCGCCTCGACCGCGTCCGCACCAGCTGAGTCCTCCGGCGCACGGTCGGCCCTGCGGTCGGCGAGAGCGGCGCGCAGGCCGCCCGAGACAGTCGACTCGATGACCGTCTCCGTGTCGAGCACACGCGACGCGGCCACCTGCTGTGCGGCGAGCTCCGCGTAGAGACCTCCCAGAGCGAGGAGCTCGGCATGCGTGCCCGACTCCACGATCAGGCCGGCCTCGACGACGTGGATGACGTCCGCACCCATGATCGTCGAGAGACGGTGCGCGATCGTGAGGGTGGTGCGGCCCTTCGCCGCTTCGTCGAGCGCCTCCTGCACGACGCGCTCCGAGACCGTGTCGAGCGCGGAGGTCGCTTCGTCGAGCAGGAGAACGGGCGGGTCCTTCAGCAGCACACGGGCGATCGCGATGCGCTGCTTCTCACCACCCGAGAGGCGGTAGCCCCGCTCGCCGACCACCGTGTCGTAGCCGTCTTCGAACCCGCTGATGATGTGGTGGATGTTCGCCGCGGTGCAGGCGGCGATCATCTCCTCCTCCGTGGCCTCCGGGCGGGCGTAGAGCAGATTCTCGCGGATCGTGGCATGGAACAGGTAGGTCTCCTGCGACACGATGCCGACCTGGTCGATGATCGACTCCTGCGTGAGGGTCTTCACGTCCGCTCCCGCGAACAGCACGGCGCCGCCGTGCGCCTCGTACAGCCTCGGAGCCAGGTAGAGAACCGTCGTCTTGCCTGCGCCGGACGGACCGACGAACGCGACGTGCTGACCCGGTTCGGCGACGAACGACACCCCCTGCAGAGTGGGACGGGCGTCGGGCGCGGCATCCGGGTAGCGGAAGACGACATCCGCGAACTCGATCCGCCCCCGCGGTCCCGGGGCTTCGGCCACCGTGATCGCGTCCGGCGCGTCCTGGATCTCGGGCACGAGGTCGAGGTACTCGAAGATGCGGGCGAACAGCGCGGAGGACGTCTGCAGGTCGAGCGACACCCGCATCAGGCCCATGAGCGGCTGCAGCAGACGGGCCTGGACGGTGGTGAAGGCCACGACCGTGCCTGCGGTGATCGCACCGCTGCCACCGGCGATGAGGTACCCCGAGACGAGGTAGATGACGGCAGGGACGCTCGCCATCAGCACCTGCACGACGGCGAAGAAGCCCTGACCGCTCATCGCTCGCCGCACCTGCAGCATGACCTGATTGCGGTTCTCGGCCTGGTATCGCTGCGACTCCGTGCGCTGTCTGTTGAACGCTTTCGACAACAGCATCCCCGAGACGCTCAGGGTCTCCTGCGTGATCGAGGTGAGCTCCGACAGCGACTCCTGCGTCTCGCCGGCGATGCGCGCCCGCACCTGCCCGACGCGCCGCTGCACGATGATCAGGAACGGCATCAGCACGACGGCGATCAGAGTGAGGCGCCAGTCGATCAGGATCATCGCGACGAGAGAGGCGATCACCGTGACGACGTTGCCCAGGATGCTGGTGACGGTGTTCGTCAGGACGCCCGAGACACCGCCGACGTCGTTCTGCAGGCGGGACTGGATCACGCCGGTCTTCGTCCTGGTGAAGAAGCCGAGCTCCATCGCCTGCAGGTGCTCGAACAGACGGACTCGCAGATCGCCGGTGACGCTGTTGCCCACCGTCGAGGTCAGCCAGGTCTGCGCGACGCCGAGAATCGCGGAGACCAGGAAGAACCCGACCATCGCGGAGACGAGCCAGATCAGCAGCTGCAGCTGCGGGCCCCCGCCGTCGACCGGGAAGAGCGCGTCGTCGAAGATGCGCTGGACGATCAGTGGCGGGATCACTGCGATCGCGGCGCCGATCACGACCAGCACGCCGGTCCAGAAGATGCGCCAGCGGTAAGGCCGGAAGAGGCTGATCACTCTGGCACCCAGACCGCTGATCCTCGGCGCCTCGGCATTGAGGCGACGCTGCGCGCTCTCGTCCACCCCGCGGAATCCACCGCGTCCGCCACCCATGCTCATGCCGCAAGCGTAGTCAGCGCACAGGGCGAGGCGGCCCGAGCACCGATCCTGATCATCCGCTGTGAGCGGATTCGTCCGCATCCGGAATGAAATGTCCGACCCTGCCGTTACGCTGAATGGTTCCCGCGCACTCGCGCACTCCCCCTTCTTCTCTGCCCTGGAGGCCGTATGTCTGCCGTCGACACCGGTTCGATCACCACGCCCCCTTCCGCCCCCAGCGGCGAGATCGCCCGCAGCGACATGCGCGTGATCTGGCTCCTCCTCGTCGCCGCGTTCGTCGCGATCCTGAACGAGACGACGATGGGGATCGCGATCCCGCATCTGAACGTCGATCTCGGCATCCCGCCGGAGCTCGGCCAGTGGCTGACGAGCGCGTTCATGCTGACCATGGCCGTCGTGATCCCCACGACCGGGTTCATCCTGCAGCGGTTCACGACGCGCCAGGTGTTCATCGCCGCGATGATCTCGTTCTCGCTCGGCACCCTCGTCGCCCTCGTGGCACCAGGGTTCGAGATCCTGCTCGTCGGACGCGTCATCCAGGCCGCCGGCACGGGCATCATGATGCCGCTTCTCATGACCACGATCATGAACGTCGTCCCGCCGCAGTCGCGCGGTCGCATGATGGGCCGGGTCGGCCTCGTCATCTCACTCGCACCGGCGATCGGACCGACGCTCGCGGGTGCGGTGCTCGAGACGCTCCACTGGCGCGCGCTGTTCGCGATCATCCTTCCGATCGCGCTCGTCTCGCTGTTCATCGGCGTCCGGTGGATGACGAACCTCGGCGAGACCCGCAAGGTCCCCCTCGACGTGCTCTCGATCCCGCTCGCAGCGCTCGGATTCGGCGGCATCGTCTTCGGCCTCAGCCAGTTCGGTGGCGAGGGCGGTTCGGGTGAGGCTGCCGGCGTGACCGCACTCGTCGTCGGCGCCGTCGCGCTCGCGCTGTTCGTGTGGCGTCAGCTGGTGCTGCAGCGGATCGACGATGCACTGCTCGACCTGCGGGTGTTCCGCTCGTCCAACTTCACCTTCGCCGTCATCATCATGGCTATCCTCGCGCTGTCCATGTTCGGCACGCTGACCCTGCTCCCCCAGTACCTCCAGAACGTCGCAGGCCTCAACGCGCTCGAGTCCGGCCTGATCCTGCTCCCCGGGTCGGTGCTGATGGGTGTGCTCGGTCCGCTCATGGGTCGCGTCTACGACGCCCGTGGCACGCGCCCGCTGCTGATCCCGGGAACGCTCCTCGTCTCGGCCGCGCTGTTCTACTACTCGACGGTCGGCGAGCACACCGTGTGGTGGGTGCTGATCATCGTGCAGGCGGCGATGTCGGTCGGGCTGGCGATGTCCTTCACGCCGCTGTTCTCCGCATCGCTCGGATCACTGCAGCGGTCGCTGTACTCGCACGGCTCCGCGGTGCTGAACACGCTCCAGCAGGTCGGCGGGGCAGCCGGTGTCGCTGTCCTCACCGTCACCTACTCCGCCATCCTGCACGCAGGAGAAGCCGAGGGTCTCGATACCGCGACCGCCGGTGCACCCGGCGCGCGGATGGCCTTCCTCATCGCCGCGATCATCTCGCTCGCCGCCGTCGCTCTGAGCCCGTTCGTCCGCAAGCCCGCGGACGACGTCTCCGGCGGGGCACATGGCGGCGGCCACTGACCGTCACCGCTGCGGCGGCGTCTGATCGCTACTGCGTCTTCGGCGCAGGGAAGTGGCAGACGCCGCCGCTGCAGTACCCGGCGGCGTCGTCCTCAAGCAGGTTCGGAGTCCCGGTCAGCGGCTGAAGCACGGTCGGTGCGTCCTGCTCGGCGGAGTCCTGTGTCTTGGCCATCATTCGATCGTACGCCTGTGCCGACGGGGTGGCGCGAAAAAGCCTCGCCAGACGAGAACGGGTCACAGGCAGTTCTGCCCTACGGTTGACGAGTGCTCAAACGACTCCTCGCCCGCCTCTTCTGGGCAGCCAGCCGCTGGACCCTCACCGCCGAGGCGACCCCGACACGACCCACCATCCTGATCGGTGCGCCGCACACGTCCAATTGGGATTTCGTCCTCATGCTGGCTATCGCGTGGCGACTCGACATCGAGGTGCACTGGCTCGGCAAGAACAGCCTGTTCCGTGGCTGGCGAGGGCCGATCATGCGGAGCATCGGCGGCATCGCCGTCGACCGCGCCGACCCTGCACGGGTCGTCAACGACGTCGTCGCGCAGGTGCATTCCGGCAGCGTCTTCGGCCTCGTGATCACGCCCGACGGCACTCGCGGAGGAAACGAGTACTGGAAATCCGGCTTCTATCGGATCGCGCGAGAGACCGGGATGCCGGTGACACTCGGATTCGTCGACCGCACCACCATGACCACAGGTCTCGGACCCACCCTCGAGCTGACGGGTGACGTGGCCGCCGACATGGACCGGATCCGTGCGTTCTACGCCGACAAGGCAGGCCTGCGTCCGGAGCGCCGCACGACCCCCAGGCTGCGCGAGGAGCAGCCCTTCGAACAGAGCTGAGCGATGGGGTCAGTCCGCGTCCTCGTCGGCGATCTCCGAGCGTGTCTCCGAGCGCGCGTAGTCGAGGTCTTCGTCTGAGAGGGTCTCGGTCATGCCGACCACGGCGCCCGTGATCGTCCGGATCTCCCCTCGAGCTCGTTCGCTCAGCTGCGGTGCCGACTCGCCGAGCACCTCGACCCGCGCGTCGAGCGACAGTTCCGACCACCACTCTCGAATCGGTGGAAGCGTCATCATGATCTCCTTCTCCGTCGACGCGCAAGCGGCTGGACAGGATCCGAGGCCGCCCGCGAGACTGGCCGCATGGAACCCGACGACCGAACCGTGCCATCCACGGAACTCGACGACCGCCGTGACGGACGCGACGAGACGCGCAACGAGCGAGCGGACCGCAACTGGGAGGAGCTGCTGCAGGAATTGCGGGTGATGCAGACCGGCACGCAGATCCTCACGGGTTTCCTCCTCGCTGTGGCGTTCACTCCTCGGTTCGAGGACATGGACGAGTTCCAGCGAGACGTGTATGTGGTGCTGGTGGGCCTCGCTGCGGTGGCCACCATTCTGGCGCTGGCCCCGGTGGCCATGCATCGAGCGCTGTTCGGACGACGTCGCAAGCCCGAACTCGTGCGGGTGGCCGCTCGGATCGTGAAGATCGACCTCGTGGCGATCGCCGCACTCACGATCGGCGTCACCACCCTCATCATCGACTTCACGGTCGACCGAGCGGCGGGGCTCATCGCGCTGGTCTCCTCGTTCGTGGGCGTGCTCCTGCTCTGGCTCGTCCTCCCCCGCCTCGTGCGGCGCGAGGCCGAACGAGGCGGGGCGGACGGGGACAGCTGACGAGCCGCCCGCGCAGAGTCAGCGACCGGCCGGAGTGCGGTTCTCGGCGCTGACCATCCATGCGAACTGCTCGAGGCTCTCGAGCACCGCGTGCAGGATGTCGGCCGAGGTGGGGTCCTCTTCGTCGACGGCGTCGTGCACGTCGCGGATCGTTCCCACGACGGCGTCCAGTCGCGCTGTCACGAGGTCGATCGTGTCGGTCGTCGAGACCTCGCCCATCGGGAACGCGGGGAGCGACGTCGACTCTGCGATCGTGTCCGTGCGCCCGTCGGGCACTGCGTGCAGCGCCCGCATACGCTCTGCGACCGTGTCGCTGAAGGTGCGCGCGGCATCGATGATCTCGTCGAGCTGTCGGTGCGTGTCCCGGAAATTGCGGCCGACGACGTTCCAGTGCGCCTGCTTGCCCTGCAGCGAGAGCTCGATAAGGTCGACCAGCACCAGCTGCAGGTTCGCCGCGAGCGTCGCCGATGCGGTGAATCCCTTCTCGGCGTTCTGTCGCCTGGTCGTCTTCGCTCCGCGCTTGGATGCGTTGCCGGTCTTGGACGCGGTCTTCTCAGCCATGGAGTCCTCCTGGGGTTGGGGAACTGCGAGGCTAGCTCTGCTCGACGTCCGGATCGAGGGGGTTGACAGTCCCCCCGGTCTCATCGGATCGTGGCGCAGTGACGAAATCAGAGAGAGCACAGACAGACATCGACCGCGACGCATCAGACGTGGTGATCGGGCCGGTGTCGGAGTCGGATGCGGGTGAGGTGCTCACCCTTCAGCGAGCGGCGTTCGTCTCGGAGGCGCAGATCTACGGCAGCGCCGACATGCCGCCGTTGACCCAGACCCTGCCCGAGGTCGAGGCCGAGCTGCGATCCAGCAAGGGGCTGACGGCGCGCAGGAACGGCCGGCTGCTGGGAGTGATCCGATTCGTCGAGGACGAGGGAGTGCTGCTGATCGGCCGGATCGCCATAGCGCCCGATATGCAGGGCGAGGGCATCGGGCGCACGCTGCTCGACGCGGCTGAGCGATCCTCGACCGCGAGCACCGCAGAGCTCTTCACCGGCAGCCTGAGCGAGGCGAACATACGTCTCTACAAGGCCTGCGGCTATGAGGAGGCTGAACGGGTGCCCCAGGGTGACGGAACCGAGCAGGTGTTCCTGAGAAAACCTCTGCATCAGGTGGGAGACCCCTCCGAACCGGGCGCGTCGGGTTGAATCACGCCCGGGTGTGGGGAATCGTGGCCCGGACACGCCGCACCCGCGTCGTGACCGCAACCGGAAGGAGAGTCTCGTGCTCACCCTCACCGATAACGCCACCGCAATCGTGAACACTCTCGTCAGCCGTCAGACCGACGCCACCGACGCAGGCCTTCGCATTCACTCCACGCCCGCTGCCGGACCGGACGGAGGCGCACGACTCGCGGTCCTTGTGACTCCCGACCCCGAACCTGAGGACCAGGTGGTGGAGGTGTCTGGCACCCGTCTCTTCCTCGACGAGACCGCTGCAGCCGCGCTCGACGACAAGGTGCTCGACGCCGGTGTCGACGACGAAGGCTCCGTCTCCTTCGCGGTCCTTCCGCAGGTGGCCTGAACGAGAATCACCGGATGCCGCGGCTCATCGAGCCGCGGCATCCGTGCGCCCGGGGCTCGCTCGCATCCGCCTCGCGTAGGTTAGACGGAGACCCGCGATCGTCGCGGATCCAGAAGGATCGTTCACCCGCATGAAGCTGGCATTGCTCCGTCGCTACGTCGTCCTCGCCGAGACGCTGCACTTCCCCCGAGCCGCCGAGCAGCTGGGAATCCCTCTGGCGTCGCTCTACACCTCTCTCGACAAGCTCGAGGACGAGGTGGGGCACGCTCTGATCAACCGCGAGGGAACGCCGCGCCTGACGAACGTCGGCCAGCTGTTCCTCGCCGAAGCACAGGCGACAGTCGCCGCTGCTCCCCCGCCTGCGCCGAAGACGGCGGGCCCGGCTGGTGGCAAGGCCAAGGCCTCCAAAGGCAAGGGCCGCGCGCCCATCGTGAAGGGGCAGCCGAAGCCGTACAAGAAGCGTCAGGGACGCTGAGCCCTAGCGCTCGCTCACCTGGCCGTTCTCGACGCTCCACCGGCGGTTCGTGTGCACGGCCTCCAGCATCCGCCGGTCGTGCGTCACGAGAAGCAGGGTGCCCGCGTAGGACTCCAGCGCCTGCTCCAGCTGCTCGATGGCCGGCAGATCGAGATGGTTGGTGGGTTCGTCGAGCACCAGCAGATTGACGCCGCGCGCCTGCAGCAGCGCCAGCGCCGCCCGGGTGCGCTCTCCCGGAGAAAGGGCACCGACAGGTCGAGTGACGTGGTCGGCGCGCAGACCGAACTTGGCAAGGAGGGTGCGCACCTCTGCCGATGACAGCTGCGGAACGAGAGCCTCGAACGCGTCCGCGAGCGCCGCGTCACCGATGAGCAGCGAACGGGCCTGATCGATCTCGCCGATCTGCACGCTGCTCCCGAGACTCGCCATGCCCTCGACCGGCGCCTGCCGCCCGAGCAGAGCTCGAAGCAGCGTCGATTTGCCCGCACCGTTCGGACCGGTGATCCCGATCCGATCCCCGGCGTCGATCTGCAGCGAGAGCGGCCCCAAGGCGAAAGACCCCTGCCGGAACACCGCACCGCTGAGCGTCGAGACCACGCTGCTCGACCGAGGCGCCGAGCCGATCGTGAACTCCAGCTGCCACTCCTTGCGAGGCTCTTCCACCTCATCGAGGCGCGCGATCCGGCTCTCCATCTGGCGCACCTTCTGCGCCTGCTTCTCGCTCGACTCGGCCGATGCCTTGCGCTTGATCTTGTCGTTGTCCGGCGCCTTCTTCATGGCGTTGCGCACACCCTGGCTCGACCACTCTCGCTGCGTGCGGGCGCGGGAGACGAGATCGGCCTTCTTGTCGGCGAACTCGTCATACTTCTCCCGCAGGTGGCGTCGCACGACCGCGCGCTCCTCGATGTAGGCGTCGTACCCACCCCCGTAGAGACGATTCGAGCCCTGTGCGAGATCGAGCTCCAGCACTCGGGTCACGCTGCGGGCCAGGAACTCACGGTCGTGACTCACCAGCACGACACCCCCACGGAGTCCGCGGACGAAAGCTTCGAGTCGGTCGAGACCATCGAGGTCGAGATCGTTGGTCGGCTCATCGAGGAACACGATGTCGAAGCGGGATAGCAACAGTGCGGCGAGGCCGACACGGGCGGCCTGACCACCCGACAGCCCGGTCATGAGCGCATCGTCGGCGACACCGCTCCCGCTCGGGAGCCCGAGGTCGGCGAGCACCGCAGGGATGCGCTCCTCGAGATCGGCTGCGCCGCTCGCGAGCCACCTGTCGAGCGCCTCAGAGTAGGTGTCGGCAGGGTCTGTGCCCGCCGGCGCGAGCGTCGGGTCGCCGAGCGCCGCCGCGGCGGCATCCATCTCACGGGTCGCCGTCGCGCAGCCGGTGCGCCGCGCGATGTACTCCGCGACGGTCTCACCTTCCACTCGCTCGTGCTCCTGGGGCAGCCAACCGACGAACGCATCGGTCGGTGCGAGCGAGATCGATCCTCCCATCGGTGCATCCACGCCGGCGAGAAGGCGGAGCAGTGTCGACTTGCCTGCTCCGTTCGCACCGACCACCCCGATCACGTCTCCGGGAGCGACCGTCAGATCGAGCCCCTCGAAGAGGATGCGGTGGCCGTAGCCGCCCGCCAGTTTCTGGGCGACGAGGGTGGCGGTCATCAGACCATCATCTCAGGCGGGAAGGACCTCACCGCGCTGCCGAGCTTCAGCCGACGGCTTGGAAGAACACCGAGAACCACAGGATGAAGAAGCCGAGTTGGGCGAACGTGCCCAGGATGCCGATCACCATGGCCCAGCGTGCGAGCCCGCGGCCGGATTCGGCGTTGCCGGGCGCATCGAGTTGACGACGTGCGAAGACCGCGAGGATCATGCCGGCCGGCGGGATCATGAAAGCGGCGATGAAACCGATGAGCGCGAGCAGATTCGTCTTGGCGGGTGCGGCGTACTGGGTCACGAGATCAGGATAGGGCGTGCCCCTCGTCAGAGCAGGACCCGATCATGGGTGGCGATCCCGAACTCCTGCCCGGGATACCGCAGTCCCGAGAAGTACATGTTGGTGTGCGCGACGATCTGCTCGCCCGAGATCAGCACGCCGTCCCACTCGGTGTCGACCGTCGTGTGCGAATCGCTCACGAGGGTGACGTCGTAGCCCTCCGCCGCCGCACGCTGCATGGTGGTGCGGACGCAGAAGTCGGACTGCGCGCCGGTGATCACCAGGTGCGTCGCCCCCAGCTCGTCGAGCGTCGCTCGCAGAGTCGTGTCGGCGAACGAGTCCCGGTACTCCTTACGAACGAGGGGTTCGCCGTCTGCGCGGCGCAGCGGAGACGCCAGATCCCACTCAGGGGTACCCACGCCGACAGGGTCGTGATGCACCCAGACGACGGGCACTCCGGCCGCGCGAGCTCTGTCGACCAGGACTGCGGCGCGGGAGAGCACTCCCTGTTCGTCGAAGCATCCGGGTGTCACCCCGGCCTGCAGGTCGATCGCGACGACGACTGTGCGGCCAGGTGCTGCCATCGGGGTCAGTCCCAGTCCAGGTATTCCTCGATGATCACACCGGTCTCGATCGGGTGATGCATCGGGAACAGGTGGTCGCCGGCGATCGTCTTGATGCTCGATCGGTCGGGGATCGTCGCCTGCAGCGCTTCGGCGTTCGCCGCGGGGGTCTCCGTGTCCTCGGTTCCCTGCACGATGAGCACCGGGATCGACGGCGCGACCGCGATGTCGACGTCCTCGACCCCGAGCAGAAGCAGGCCGTTGGCCCGATCGCTGTGCGCTGCCACCAGCGCCCGTGCGATCGTCCCGCCGAAGCCATGACCGCCGAACCAGGTGTCTTCGATGCCGACGTGATCGATCACGGCGATGACGTCGTCGACGCGCTCGTCGAGCGTGGCCTCGGGCTTCGACCGGTGCCCGATCCGCAGCACGTGGAAGCCCGCCTCCTCGGCGAGGTAATGCGCGGCGACGCCCAGAACGTCCGCAGCGAGCCCCTGCTCCTGGATCAGAACCAGCTTGACCGGGCCGTCTCCCTCGTCCACGAAGGGGATGGCGCGGCCCTCTGGCTCGAAGATCTGGGTATCGGTCATGGGCGCGCGGCTCCTCGTTCGGCTGTCAGGGGTCGACATCAAGCGTAGTCGAGCGGGTCCGGGGAGGTCGGACCCGCTCGCGACCCCGCACTCGCTCAAGGGCGTAGAGTCAGGGCAGGAGCTGACCTTGGTTCCCCAAAGATGGGAACCCGTTGTCTGACACGACACGCTCGTCCACTGCACGCACCTCCACCTCCGCTTCGGCATCGGGGCTTCTGACCCTCGGCCTGCTGGCCGATTCCTCGATGGAGAACGAGCGACGCCTCCCCATTCATCCCCGTCACCTGGACCGGATCGATGCGGATGTGCGTTCCCGCATGATCGTCGAGCACGGGTACGGCACGGACTTCCAGCTCGAGCCCGGCTACATCGAATCCCGGGTGGGACGCGTCACCGATCGCGCAGACGTGCTCGCCTCGGCCGATGTTCTTCTGCTGCCGAAGCCGCAGCTCGCCGATGTGGCCGAGATCGCCGCGGGGCGGATCCTCTGGGGGTGGCCGCACTGCGTACAGGATGCGTCCCTCACTCAGACCGCCATCGACAGCCGTCTGACACTGATCGCTTTCGAGGCCATGAACCACTGGACATCGCAGGGCGACATGAGTCTGCACGTGTTCCACAAGAACAACGAGCTGGCCGGCTACTGCTCCGTGATCCACGCTCTGAGCCTGGTCGGTTTGACCGGCGACTACGGCCCGCGACTACGCGCCGTCGTCATCGGCTTCGGCGCGACGGCACGAGGCGCGGTGACCGCGCTGAACGCGCACGGAGTCCATGACATCGAAGTCCTCACGCAGCGCGGTGCCGCGGCGGTGGGCTCCCCCATCCACAACTCTCATCTGACTCAGCTCAACACCGACGACGGGCCCACGCACCTCAGCACCGTCGAGACGGAGGACGGCCCCGTGCTCCTCCCCGATTTCCTGGCGACATACGACATCGTCGTCAACTGCACACTGCAGGACGTCGCAGCGCCGTTGACGTATCTGCGGACCGAGGACCTCGACCGATTCGCGTCCGGAAGCCTGATCATCGACGTCTCCTGCGACGAGGGCATGGGCTTCGAATGGGCTACCCCGACGACGTTCGACGAACCGATGTTCACGGTAGGACAGGGCGTCAACTACTACGCCGTCGATCACAGCCCGTCGTACCTGTGGAACTCAGCGACCTGGGACATCAGCGAGGCTCTGCTGCCCTTCCTCCGCACGGTGCTCTCCGGTCCCGAAGCATGGGCCGAGAACTCGACACTCACCCGCGCGATCGAGATCCGCGACGGAGTGATCCAGAACCCCAGCATCCTGAGCTTCCAGGGCCGTGGGGCGGACTACCCGCACACGCTCGTCGCGTAGCGAGAGTCCGCGGCGTCGCAGACGCCGACGGCTGCAGTCGTCAGTTGTCGACGCTCCGGACGCCTTATCACTCGGAATGATCGCTGCGGTCTTCGAGGTCGGGTTTCGTCCGCAAGACATCGGCGATCTCCTCCTCCGGTCGCGGCGCGACGGTCTCGTCGAGTTCGAGTTCCGGGACTGACGGCTCGTCCGGGGCGGGTATGTGCTCGTTGTGGTCAGACACGGCGAAGTCCTTCGGTCGGCGGCACGCCTAGCGTACGCCGCTATATGTGCCGTTTCAGCCCGACGTGGGCCGTCTGATATCCGAGTCGGGCATAGAAGGCGCGAGTCCGATCCCGTGCTTCATCGGTGGTCACCTGCGCCAGTCGGGCCCCACGTGCCCGACCGAATTCGTGGGCCCACTCGAGCATCGCCGTGCCCAGGCCCCGTGACCGCTCCCCTGGTGCAACCCGCAGTCCCTCGATCTGCAATCGGGTCGAACCGCCGCGGGAAAGGCCCGGGATGACGGTCAGTTGCATCGTGGCGACCATGCGGTCGGTACTGTCGCGCACCACCCCCAGGTAGTTGGAACTGTCGCGAGCGACCGCGCTGAACGCCGCCTCATATCGTTCGAGCTCGACGCTCTCGCGGTCCGAGCCGAACTGGTCATCGAACAGCAGCGCTGCGATGGCCTCGATATCGTCGCGGCTCGCGCGTTCGATCCGGAAGGTTCGACCGTCGACCTGCACCCGTCCACGCACTGACGACCGCGCATCCGCCTGCAGTCTGGCGACGAGCAGATCCAGCCATCCGCCGACGTTGGCGCGAGCCTCGACGGTGTCGGGATAACGGCATCGCAGGTGCAGACCCGACTCATCCAGGATGAACCACAGCATGACGCCGTCCGTGTCGGTCGCAGCGCTGACGTACTGGGCGTCGAGCCCGACGGAGTCGATGCGCACGGGCAGCCTGCGCAGGTCCAGCCACGAGATCGCGAACATCCCGGGAGCCACGGGCATGCCGCCCCACGGAGCGAGTACGTCGGCGAGCGGCCACGCACCGAGCTGCACCGCCTCCTTCACCGCCGCCGCCGCTGCGCGCGGTTCGGCGACGTCGGACTCGAGGACGGAGTTGGTGATGAACCAGCCGACCGAGTCATGCCAGGTGTCCTCGAAGCGACTGTGCACGGGAAACACGGCTCGTAGCGGGGCACCCGCCATCTCGCGGGTCACCGAGGTCATCGCGACCACTGCGCGTGCGAGGGTCGAGACTCCGTCGTCACGGGCTTGTGCAGCGAACGCTGCGGCGTCGTCGACATCGAACACATCGCGCACTTCCACGCGCTCGCGATGCAACTCGGGCGCCCCCAGGGGCAATGGGAACTGTGGCATCACACCACCGCTGTCCTCGATGATGTCTTTCCAGCGCTGACGCACGTGGTCTGGCGCAGCATCTCGATCCAGCAGAGCCTGCGTGTGTTCGACGAAGGCGGGTGCCGGACTCGGCATCGGCTTCGCGCCGACCCTTCCCGCGTCGAGCGCGGCCAGCAGGTCGCGCGCGATCACCAGCATCGACCACATGTCGACGTGCGCGTGGTCCGCTGCGATCACGACAGTGAGCCCCGCAGCCGTCTCCAACACGCACAGCCGGTGCGAAGGATGCCGGTAGGGCGAGCACGCGGTGTCGAGAATGTCCCGCAACGCGTCGTTGACCGTCTGACCTGGGCCGACCTGATGCTCGGCCCAGCTTCCGGGGCCGATCTCGATCTCGTGGAGCACCGGATCGCCATCAGCGCCTGGCGCGAATGCCGATCGCAGCGTTCCATGACGGGCGACGACCGCCAGCCAGGCATCGGCGATCGATTCACGACGAGTCTGCGCAGGCAACCGGAAGGACAACGCCATCCACGAGCCGGGTCGGTCGCCTGCCCCGACATGGAGTCGCTGATCGAACGACACAGGAAGGCGCCGCCCGAGCGCAGACGCGCTCACGTCGTACCCCCAGAGCCGTCCGAACGGGAGGCGGAGGTGCGTGACGTTGGTCAGTCGCATGGGCAGTACCTTATCGGCCCCGGATAACCTGAAAACTCCACGGCTGCCCGACCCGACGCGGTCAGCCACCGATCGAGGAGCCTGATGCCCACTTTCGAGGTACCCGGAGCCGAGCTGGCTGTGGCCTTGAGCGATGAAGGCGGACACCCCGTCGTCCAATTGCACGGCCTCACATCGAGTCGCGCCCGCGACCGGGTGCTCAACCTCGACCTCGGTCGAGGGCTCAGCGGAACTCGACTGCTGCGATACGACGCCCGGGGCCATGGCCGATCGACCGGGCGGAAGATCCCCGAGGACTATCGCTGGGAGAACCTCGCTGAGGATCTGCTGCGACTGCTCGATCACTGGTTCCCGGGCGAACGCGTCCACGGGGTCGGCCCCTCCATGGGCGCAGCGACTCTCCTGCATGCTGCGACGATCGAGCCGGACCGCTTCACCGGGCTCACGCTCATGGTGCCGCCCACCGCGTGGGAGACCAGACCCAGTCAGGCCGCGCACTACCGAGCAGCGGCTGAGCTCATCGAGTCTGTGGGTGTGGAAGCATTCCACGCCGCCACGCGGGGATCAGTTCCACCCCCGGCCACCGTCGGTGCGCCGGAGACATGGCCCGACGTCGCCGACGCTCTCTTGCCGTCGTTGCTTCGCGGGGCGGCACTCAGCGACCTCCCTGGCCCTGAGGCCGTGGCGCGAATCGGTGTGCCGACGACGATCTTGGCGTGGGTGGATGATCCGGGCCATCCGCTGGCGACCGCCGAATCTCTCGCGGTGTTGCTCCCGCACGCTACCCTGACGGTCGCACGCACCCCGGGAGAGGTCGAAGCCTGGCCCGAGATCCTGAGTCAGGACGTCGAGCGTCGCGGGTAGACCGCCTCATCGACCAGACTGGACCCGTGGACGACTGCGACACCTGCGATTCGGTCGGGGTACCCGGCGTCGGCGCGCTCCCCTGGGATATCGACGCGACGACGGAGGCGCTGATCGACAGGGTCCGCGCCGGCCGGATGCACGAACTGCGGGGTGACGTTCCGCTCGAGGACATGATCCCTCTGCTCGAGTCAGAGCTGATGTACACGATCGTCAGCTTCGTGGAGTGTCTCGATTGCGGACGCGTGCTGTTCTGGGGACTATGCGTCCGCGGGAACCCGATACTCCGGCACGCAGAGAGGACCGATATCGATCACCGGCAGTGGGGTGCGGTGCCACCACGAGCGCGATGAGCACGGAGCTGACAGGACCCGCGCATCTGTCGGCGGTGCGCTTGTCAGGCCTTGGGATCGCGCAGGGCGGTCATCGCCTCGAGCAGCGTGTCATGGATGTAGGCGAGCTCGGGCGAGATCTCACCCCATCCCTGATCCCCGTCCTCTGCCGTCCACTCGCTCCCGCTGTCATCGGCGTCCCAGACCGCATCACCGTGCTGCCAGATCCACCAGAGGTTCGCACTCGAATCCTGCACCCGAGCGAACTGCGTGCCGAAGAAGTCGGTGGGCTTCGTGACCAGACGACCCCCGCGCGCGAGAGCCCGCTCGAGTACGGCGTCGAGGTCATCGACATAGATCTGAAGCAGGCTCGGAGTGAAAGGCCAGTCCGGCTTGCGCTCCGCGAGCATGATGGTGGTCGTGCCCACTCTCACCTCGGCCTGAAGCAGAAGGCCGTCGTCATCGACGGTGCGTGCCTCGGCACGCTCCTCGCCGCCGAAGACGTCGATGACGAACCGGGTCAGATCCTCGGCGCCCGTCGTGATGATGAACGGGTTGACGGTGGCGTAGCCCTCGGGGGCGGCGGGAATGGACATCGTCTGCTCCTCTGCTGGTGATGGATGCGATGCCCTCAGTCCACCACCGGGTGACTGCCTCGGTATTGAATATTTCCGCCATCATCGACCTGACAGCACCTGGGCCGGCGTCTGGCCGTGGAAGGCCCTCAACGAACGAGTCAGGTGAGCCTGGTCGGCGAAACCGCAGCGCGCAGCGCATTCCGTCGGCGGGACGCCCTGTAACAGCAGGGCGAACGCTTCACGCGCTCGCGACAACTGCTCGATCTGCTTGCGCGTGAGCCCTGTCACGGCACGGACCCGGCGCTGACGGTGTCTTTCCGAGTAGCCCACGTCATCGCCGCCGAGCATCCGCCTGACTTGCTCGTCATCGCGCAGCACGTCGAGCTCGAGAAGACGATCAGTGAAGCTCTCGAGGTCCTCGAACTCCGGGAACGGTAGTGCATGCTGCCCGATTGTGACCTTCCCCGCTCGGACGGCGAGGTGCTGCTCGCCGCCGCGCAGGAGCAGCTTGCTCACTCCGGGCAGGACCGCGTGAGCCTTCAGCTGGATGCCCCAGCTGTGCTCGCCGACCGTCGAGCGGATCCAGCGGTGCCCCAGGGTCGGACCTGTCAGGCCGGCGAGCATCTCACCATCCGGCTCGCGGGCGAACCACAGATCCCAGTACTCGACGGCCGCGACGAGGTAGCGCTCATCTCGCGTCGCCCGCGCCTGCCACACACACTCCAGCACACGCGAGTCAGGGTGACGTTCCTCGTACATGCGTTCCGTTCGCAACTGATCACTGCGAAGCCAATATAGACGCTGCGAGTCGGTGAGCCGCCAGAGCGCTCAGTTGTTGAAGCGGAACTCCACGACGTCGCCGTCCTGCATGACGTAGTCCTTGCCCTCGAGGCGGGCCTTGCCCTTGGAGCGGGCTTCGACGACCGAGCCGGTCTCGACGAGGTCGTCGAACGACACGATCTCGGCCTTGATGAAGCCCTTCTCGAAGTCGGTGTGGATGACGCCGGCGGCCTGCGGTGCCTTGGATCCCTTGGGGATCGTCCACGCCCGCGCCTCTTTGGGGCCAGCCGTGAGGTACGTCTGCAGACCCAAAGTATCGAAGCCGATTCGGGCGAGCTGGTCGAGACCGGACTCGTCCTGACCGGTCGACGCGAGCAGCTCCGCGGCATCCTCGGGGTCGAGGTCGATCAGCTCGGACTCGATCTTCGCGTCGAGGAAGATCGCCTTCGCAGGAGCGACCAGCGCGGCGAGCTCCGCCTTTCGGGCATCGTTCGTGAGCACGCCCTCGTCGACGTTGAAGACGAAGATGACCGGCTTGGCCGTGAGCAGTCCGAGCTCGCGGATGGGTGTCAGATCGATGCCGGCGACGGACAGCAGCACACCGCGCTCGAGAGCATCCTTGGCCGCGTTGGCGGTCTCGAGGACGACGGGCTCGATCTTCTTGCCGCGCACCTCCTTCTCGTACCGCGTGATCGCCTTGTCGACGGTCTCGAGGTCGGCGAGCATGAGCTCGGCGTTGATCGTCTCCATGTCGGATGCCGGATTGACGGCTCCGTCGACGTGCACGACGTCGTCATCTGCGAACCCTCGCACGACCTGCGCGATGGCGTCCGCCTCGCGGATGTTCGCGAGGAACTTGTTGCCGAGGCCCTCGCCCTCGCTCGCGCCGCGCACGATACCCGCGATGTCGACGAACGACACCGCAGCGGGCAGGATGCGCTCGCTGCCGAAGATCTCGGCGAGCTTGTCGAGACGCGGATCGGGCAGGTTCACCACCCCGACGTTCGGCTCGATCGTCGCGAACGGATAGTTCGCCGCGAGCACGTCGTTCTTGGTCAGAGCGTTGAAGAGGGTGGACTTGCCGACATTGGGCAGGCCGACGATTCCGATAGTGAGAGCCACGGGGTAGGAGTCTACCGGTCGTGGGTGCGACCATCCTGCGGGATGCCGCTGGCGGCCACTCAGTCCCGCACGGCGCGGAACGCGTGCGTGACGTAGGGCAGCTCGATCGTGCCGTCGGCGACGCCGAGTTCGTCGAAGAGTCGGTCCATCTGCCGCAGGATCTCCTCGCGCTCTTCGGCGGGCGCGGCGATCAGGTAGCTGCGCGACAGCGCCATCTGGTGCAACTGCGTCCTGGTCATCGACCGCGTCCACTCCCAGCGCTCCGTCTCGACCTGGCCGAACGGCGCTTCGATGCGCGGCCCTGCGGTGCCAGGACCGTTCACCAGGTTCTCCGCCGGGCTGCTGTGCATGATGTCGGTCAAGCGGCGCACCCAGTCCGTTCGCTCATCGCGGATGTTCCAGATCAGCCCCAGCACTCCCCCGGTGCGGACGACCCGTCCGATCTCCGCGGACGCGGCGACCGGCTCGACCCAGTGCCATGCCTGGCCGAGAACGGCGGCATCGGCGCTCGCGTCGGGCAACGGCATCCGTTCGGCCGAACCCTGGAAGGTCGGGATCCCGGGGACGCTCTGGCGCAGGGCGGCGAGCATCTCGGGATCAGGGTCGACAGCGACGACCTCGGCATCCGGAGCCTGGGCCAGCACTCTGGTGAGCTTGCCCGTTCCCGCGCCGACGTCAACGATTCGGCGCGTTCCGTGCGCCATGCGCTCGAGCATCCACGCGACCGCCTCGAAGGGGTACTCGGGCCTTCCGGCCTCATAGTTCGCGGCCTCGGCGCCGAAGGATGTCGCTCGGTCGGTACTCATGTCGCCAGCCTACGGCGAGTCCTCCTGGGGCGTATCGGATGCCGGGAGAGAGTGGGGATGTGCCATTGGACTTCACCGCTATCGACTTCGAGACGGCGAATTCCAGCCCCGCCTCGGCGTGCTCCGTCGGCCTCGTGCGTGTGCGCGATGGCCGGATCGTCGCGACAGCCGGATGGCTGATCCGCCCGCCCGCAGGGCACGACGAGTTCCAGGAGTGGAACACGAAGATCCATGGCATCCGCGCGCACGACGTGCTCGACGCCGCCACATGGGCGGATCAGTTCGACCGCCTCTGCGCCTTCGCGGGCGCCGACGTGCTCGTGGCGCACAACGCTGGCTTCGACCTCAACGTGCTGCGCCGCGCGTCGGAAGCCACCGGCGGCGACTGCCCGCCGTATCGCTCGCTGTGCAGCCTGCAGGTGGCACGCAAGACCTACGACCTCGAGTCGTACCGGCTCCCGAAAGCCGCCGAGGCTGCCGGCTTCACCGGCTTCTCGCACCACGACGCGCTCGCGGACGCGCTCGCCTGCGCACACATCATCATCGATGCCGCGCAGAGGAACGGTGCTTCGGACGTCTTCTCCCTGGCCGATGTGCTCAAGTTGCGGGTGACCGAACCGGTCGTCGCCACTCTGGAGCGCGCGGTCGCCTGAGTCGCACCCGACGAATGTCCGTGGCCGAGCGCATCATGGAGCACATGGATGCTCTCACGCTCGTTCTCCTCCTGGCCGCGCTCGCGGCTGGCGCCGCAATGGGGTGGTTCCTCCGTGGTTCGCGTGGTGCGGCAGATCTCGCCCGCACCGAGGCAGAGCTCGCAGCCGCCCGAGACGATCGCGACCGGCAGTACGACCTGTACCGGGATGCCGTCGAGCACGCGCGACTCGAGCAGCGAGCCGAGGCACAGCGGGTGCAGCAGCAGAATGCGGTGCTCACGGCTCTCGCCCCCGTTCGCGAGAGCCTGCAGCAGATGCAGCAGAAGGTCTCGGCGATCGAGCAGGAACGGCATGCGCAGTTCGGCTCCCTCGCGGAGCAGCTCAGACGAGCACAGGAGTCGGACGAGGCGCTGCGGTCGACGACGGAGTCGCTCGCCGGAGCGCTGCGGTCGACCGCCACGCGCGGCGTCTGGGGCGAGACTCAGCTGCGCCGCGTCGTGGAGGCGGCAGGACTGATCCGTCACGTCGACTTCGACCTGCAGTCGACCATCTCGTCGGACCGAGGTCAGGGTCGCCCTGACATGGTGATCCGCCTGGCCGGCGGCACGTCGATCGCGGTCGACGCCAAGGTGCCGCTCGACGCCTATCTCGAGGCTTCTGCGCTGCCGCTGGGAGACGCCCACGAGACCCAGCGGCGTGCGCACATGCAGAAGCATGTGAAGGCCGTGCGCGCCCATGTCGACGCACTCGCGAAGAAGGCCTACTGGTCGGGTCTCGACGCGAGCCCCGAGTTCGTCATCTGCTTCCTGCCGAGCGAGTCGCTCCTCGCGGCGGCCATCGACGAGGACCCGACGCTGTTGGACTACGCCTTCAGCAGGAAGGTGGCGCTCGCATCGCCCGTCAATCTCTGGGCGGTGCTCAAGACCGTGGCCTATAGCTGGACGCAGCAGGAGGTCTCGACCGAAGCACGCGCCCTTCTGAACTTGGGAACGCAGCTGTACGACCGGCTAGGAGTGCTCGCCGGTCACGCCGACGATCTGCGCCGTGCGCTCGAGCGCACGGTCGACAGCTACAACAGGTTCGCCGGCTCGCTCGAGAGCCGGGTGCTCGTGACTGCTCGGCAGTTCCCCGGGATCAGCGCGTCAACGCTCGACTCGGCCCCACCCGCCGTCACCGCACAGACTCGGCGCTTCACCGCACCAGAGCTCATGATCGACTCGGAGAAGGCTCTCCACCCGCAGCCGCATCACGCCGAGGACGCGCCCGCAGACACGGACTCGTCGCTTCAGGCAGACGTCGGAGATGTCCGCTCTCGTCTCGGCTACGAAGTGCCGGCGCAGACAGGGTCGGGCTTCCTGCCGGTCGAGCCCGACGAGACTCGGAACTGAGGTCAGGCGACGCCCGGCACGCCGCTGAGCAGAAGGATGACGAGGCCGCTGGTCACGACGAAAGCGCCGATCATCCACCAGGAGCTGACTTCATGCCCCTCATCGAGGCGCTTTCGGAACAGCACGTCAGCGCGGCGAGCGGGGTCTGTGACAGCGGTCTTGACCACGGTCGGCGCCGGAGCACCCGTTGGAAGAGGCACACCTGCCTCATCGACGTTGATCCGCATGATTCGACCGGTGGGCGTCGTCACGATCTTGGTCGGCGCGGCCTTGGAACCATTCGTGTGCTGCGTTGTCATCGGTCTGCCCTCCTGTGCCTGCGGTGCCTGGCGGCTCCGTCGACGGCGACAAATCCAGTGACAATTGTGACACGGACGCGCGAGAAACCTCGGCTCGGCGCTGCGCACGGCGGTACCGGGTCGGTAACGATGACCGACTCGCTCAGGTCCCGGCGCTCAGAGCCACTTCGAGACGAGGTGCTCCGAGGCGATCCTCCGGAGGGTCCCCGATGCGCCGCGCAGCACGACGCTCTCGGTGTAGATGTACCCACCCTCTCGGCGAACCCCGGCCACGAGCTGACCATCCGTGACGCCCGTTGCGACGAAGATCGTGTTGTCCCCGCGCACGAGGTCGTTGGCTTCGTAGACCTTATCCATGTCGAGGCCGGCATCGATGCCGCGCTGGCGCTCATCGTCGTCGCGAGGCCAGAGCCGCCCCTGGATGTGCCCGCCGAGCGCCTTGATGGCACACGCCGTGACGATTCCCTCAGGGCTGCCTCCGACGCCCACGCACATGTCGGTGCGGGCGGCGTGACGCGCAGCGTTGATGCCACCGGCGACGTCACCGTCGCTCATCAGTCGCGTGCCGGCGCCGGCATCCCGGATCTCCTGGATCAGCTGCTCATGACGCGGGCGGTTCAGCACCGATACGACGATCTCGTCGACCGGCTTTCCGAGAGCTCCCGCGAGCTTGCGGATGTTCTCGCCGATCGGAAGGCGGATGTCGACCACTCCGACGCCGGCGGGGCCCGTGACGAGCTTGTCCATGTAGAAGACGCTGGAGGCGTCGAGCATCGATCCACGATCGGACACCGCGATGACGGAGAGCGCGTTCTGACGCCCCGCCGCGGTCAGCGACGTGCCGTCGATCGGGTCGACCGCGATGTCGCACTCCGGGCCACTGCCTGTGCCGACCTCTTCACCGTTGAAGAGCATCGGCGCGTTGTCCTTCTCGCCCTCGCCGATCACGACCCGCCCCTGGAAGGCCACGGTCCCGAGGAAGGCCCGCATGGCATCGACGGCCGCGCCGTCGGCCGCTTCCTTCGCCCCACGACCGATAAACGGGACAGCACGGATCGCGGCCGCCTCAGTGGCCCGCACCAACTCCATCGCGAGGTTTCGATCGGGACGAAGAGGGCTCAGATCCGCTGTAAGACTAACCATGCGGTCAGCCTAATCATCTGACGGGTCTGAAACGCCTGTTTTCGACCTGGTGCCAGCGAAGGAAGTGCGATTCTTAACGTGGGCGCAGGAGGAGGTGGTCGGAGGGTCGGCTCCGACAGCATCCGACAGTCAGCCCCGATAGAGTGACTGCTGTCCCGGCTTCCCAAATTGCAGGAGTTCTCATGCCCGTCGCCACCCCGGATCAGTACGCCGAAATGCTCGACCGCGCGAAGGCCGGCGGCTTCGCGTACCCGGCTTTCAACGTCTCCAGCTCGCAGACGATCAACTCGGTCCTCCAGGGCCTGACCGAGGCAGGTTCCGACGGAATCATCCAGGTCACCACCGGTGGAGCGGACTACTTCGCCGGCCACACGGTCAAGGCACGCGCGACCGGCGCACTCGCCTTCGCCCGCTTCGCGACCGAGGTCGCGAAGAACTACCCGATCACCGTCGCGCTGCACACCGACCATTGCCCGAAGGATGCCCTCGCCGGATTCGTCGAGCCGCTGATCTCCGCCTCCGAAGACGAGGTCAAGGCCGGGCGCAACCCGATCTTCCAGTCGCACATGTGGGATGGCTCGGCTGTCCCGCTCGCGGAGAACATCGAGATCGCCAAGGATCTCCTTCCCCGCATGAAGAACATCAACGCGATCCTCGAGGTCGAGATCGGTGTCGTCGGCGGCGAGGAAGACGGCGTGGCGCACGAGGGATCCAACGACGCGCTCTACACGACCTTCGCCGACGTCGACCAGGCCGTGCAGGCGCTCGGCCTCGGCGAGCAGGGTCGCTACATCGCCGCTCTCACGTTCGGCAACGTCCACGGCGTGTACAAGCCGGGTGGAGTGAAGCTGCGCCCCGAGCTCCTCGGCGAGATCCAGCAGCAGGTCGCCGCGAAGTACAACACCGGCGCGAAGCCGCTCGACCTCGTCTTCCACGGCGGCTCGGGATCGACCGACGACGAGATCGCCCTCGCCGTGGCCAACGGCGTCATCAAGATGAACATCGACACCGACACGCAGTACGCGTACACCCGGGCGATCGCCGACTACATGTTCAAGAACTACGACGGCGTCCTGAAGGTCGACGGCGAGGTCGGCAACAAGAAGCAGTACGACCCGCGCGCCTGGGGCAAGATCGCCGAGACGGCCATGGCCGCTCGCGTCGTCGAGTCCACGCGCCAGCTGGGCTCATACGGACAGTCGCGGAGCTGATCCAGCCCGAGAACAAGAGATGCCCCCGGCCGAACGGCCGGGGGCATCTCTTGTTTCACACGGTCATTGACCCGCCGTCTTGGCGACGAAGTCGATGAAGGCCGGGTCGTTCATCAGTGGAATCGCAGCGCACACAGACGCCACGAGCAGAGTGACGGCCGCGCCGGCCAGCGGAACCCACCACGAGAGCTTGCCGGTGCGCAGGCGGCGGATCGACAGGAAAGCGGTGAGCGACCAGCCCACGGCGAGCACGATCGCCGCGACCGTGCCCCAGATCCTGCCCTCAGCGAAGTTGGTGAACTCGCCGTCCACGCCGAGAACCGTCATCATCTGATTCATCGCGGTGGAGAAGTCGAGGTACGACAGCCCTGTCATCACGACGTTGATCAGCCCGTAGGCGAGCAGTGCGATGGTCACGAAGCGATCGACGGGACGCGGACGAGCCGCTGCCGAGGCGGAAGGGACTCGGTCGCCGCGAGCGGGCACGCTCTCGGTCGCGCTCATCTCCACAGCCTGCACCTCACCCAGCGGCGGCAGTCCTGCTGCTCTCCGCTGCTCTTCGAGGGTCGCGATTTCGCCGTACTGGGGACGCTGATCGGTCATTCGGCCATGGTATCCGCCCGGTCGATGCACGACTCACAGACTGCAGGCCCGAAAGAATGGCGGCCCCGGAGGAGTGGGGACTCCTCGGGGCCGCGGACTCGGAACGCTGGGGACGCTCGTCATCCAAGTGGGTCGAGGAACGCTGGGGACGTTCCACCACCGGTAGCGCCGATTGCACAGACGACTACAACTCACATGTTAGGGAAAACGCGTGCCCGAGCACCAGGGGCACTTCTTCAGATAGTGAAGAGCGCCGGACGGGCGACGAGTGCTGCGTCAGATCGACGTCGCGAGACGGGCTGCGCCGCCGCCCAGAGCATCCGCCCCCAACTGCACCGACAACCGTCGCGCCACGAGCTTGAGCTTCCCGACGAGGCCGCGATCGAAGCGCGGGTGTCCCACCGGAAGCGAGACGGCGAGTGAGGCTCTGACGTTCGGGGCGATCACGGGAACGGCGACGCAGGTGTTGCCGATGGCATACTCCTCGCGGTCCACGGCGAATCCCGGAGAGCGGTCGAGCTCCGCGAGCAGCGAACGCCGGTCACTGATCGTGCGAGACGTGAGTTCCTCCAGCGGATGCCGAGAGAGATAGTCAGCGCGCTCCTCTCCGCTCAGATCGCTGAGGATCTGCTTGCCGAGCGCCGTGGCATGCGCGCTCGAGTCGAGACCGACCCACAGATCGAGCCGAGGACTGCGCGTGGCCTCCACGATGTCGATGAGGTGCACTTCGCCGTCCTGATATCGAGACAGGTATGCGGAAGCGCCCACCTCGTCGGAGGTCTGACGCAGCGCCGCGCGGACGTGCGCGAAGAACACGCCCCCGGCGTCGGACTGCATCCGGAACGCGGGGAAGTTCTCGCCGAGGACCAGACCGTCCGGCTCGCTCACAAGGTACCCCTCATGCACCAGCGTGCGCACGAGGTTGTAGGTCGTGCCCGGGGTGAGGCCGGTTCGCATGGCGAGAGTCTTGACCGGCACCGGACGCGGAGAGTTCGCGACCATGTCGACGAGTCGGAGTGCACGCTGGACCGAGCCGATCAGCGTCGGTGCCGCCTCTGTGGCGGCCACCGTCAGGCGTTCCCGCTGGAAGAACGGCCCCCCAGCGCACGCGCGTCGCGCTGGCCCGCAGCATCCTGCCGCAGTTCCTTCGGCAGCGAGAACATCAGGTCCTCCTCCGCCGTCTTGACCTCTTCGACGTCGCGGTAGCCGGCGCCGTCGAGCGCCTCCAGCACCTCGTGCACGAGGACCTCGGGAACGGAGGCGCCGCTGGTGACGCCCACCGTGACGACGCCGTCGAGCCACTCCTGCTTGACCTCTTCGGCGTAGTCCACGCGGTAGGCGGCCTTGGCACCGTACTCGAGTGCGACCTCGACCAGGCGCACGGAGTTGGAGGAGTTCGCCGACCCGACGACGATCACGAGATCGGCGTTCGCGGCGACCTTCTTGATCGCGACCTGGCGGTTCTGGGTCGCGTAGCAGATGTCATCCGACGGCGGATTGTGCATCTCGGGGAACCGAGCCCGCAGGCGATTCACCGTCTCCATGGTCTCGTCTACCGAGAGCGTGGTCTGCGAGAGCCAGACGACCTTCGACGGATCCTTCACCTGCACGGTGTCGGCTTCGGCCGGCGAGTTCACGATGGTCACGTGCTCGGGGGCTTCCCCGGCCGTGCCCTCGACCTCCTCGTGCCCCTCGTGGCCGATGAGCAGGATCTCGAAGTCGTCGCGGGCGAACCGGACGGCCTCGCGGTGCACCTTGGTGACCAGCGGACAGGTCGCGTCGATCGCGTGGAGTCCGCGATCGGATGCCGCCTCGACGACGGCTGGCGAGACGCCATGCGCGCTGAAGACGACATGAGCGCCCTCGGGAACCTCGTCGACCTCCTCGACGAAGATCGCGCCCTTGTCTTCGAGCTCGGTCACCACGTGGATGTTGTGCACGATCTGCTTGCGCACGTAGACGGGAGCGCCGTAGCGCTCGAGGGCCTTCTCGACGGCGACCACCGCGCGATCCACCCCGGCGCAGTACCCCCGCGGAGCGGCGAGCAGAACACGCTTGTTCCCGACGACCGGGTTATCCTGAAGCCGCCCGGCCGCACCACGTACTCGTGGAACGCGCGGAAGGGGCAGATGTACGGCAGTCGAGGTCACTCTTGAATTCTACCGTCGACAACCTGAGCAGGAGCGGGAAGGTGCACTGAGCGGATGACGGTCTTCGAAGCCACGACGAGCCCCGGCGAGTCCCCGCCGGCGGATGCGGTCGCTCCGCGCGACTCGTCGGCCGATGCTCCCACCTCGGTCGCGCGCCTGAACGGCACGATCCGCGACTTCGTGGCCCGCTGGAACACCGTGTGGGTCGAAGGCGAGATCACCTCCTGGAACGTGCGCGGCGGCAACATCTTCGCGCGCCTCAAGGACACGCGATCCGACGCACAGATCTCGATCCGGATCTGGTCGAGCGTCCGCCCGCGGATCCCCGGCGATCTGGCCGTGGGCGACCACGTCGTCGCGGCGGTCAAGGCCGACTACTTCGTCAAAGCCGGCGACTTCAGCTTCGCCGTGTCCGCGATGAAGCACGTCGGTCTCGGCGATCAGCTCGAGAAGCTCGAGAAGCTCCGCCTGCAGCTGCGTCAGGAGGGCCTTTTCGATCCCTCCCGCAAGAAGCGCCTGCCCTTCCTCCCCCACGTGATCGGACTGATCACCGGCGAGAAGTCCGATGCTGAGAAGGACGTGCACCGCAACGCGGAGCTGCGCTGGCCCCAGGTGCGGTTCCGCACCGAGTACGCCGCCGTGCAGGGCGACCGGTGCGTGCCGGAGACCCTCGCCGCATTGGCGCGTCTCGACGCCGACCCCGATGTCGATGTGATCGTCATCGCCCGAGGTGGCGGCGATCCGCAGACGCTTCTCGGGTTCAGCGACGAGCGTCTCGTGAGGGCCGTGGCGGCTGCGTCCACTCCGATCGTCAGCGCGATCGGGCACGAGAACGATCACCCGCTGCTCGACGACGTCGCCGATCTGCGCGCGTCGACTCCCACGGACGCCGCGAAACGCGTCGTCCCCGATGTCAGCGAGCAGAGGGCTCTGATCGCGCAGCTGCGTTCGAGAGCGACGACCAGACTGACGCAGCGGCTCTCGCACGACATCGCGCAACTCGAGCAGCTGCGCTCGCGCCCCTCTCTGCGCTCCCCCGATCCGATCATCGAGTCGCGATCTCAGGATGTGTGGTTGCTGCTCTCGCGCGGCCGCGACACGATCAGACGCCAGCATGATGCAGCCGGTCGCGCGACCAGCGAGCTACGGGCCTCGCTGCGGGCGCTCTCTCCTGCAGCCACTTTGTCGCGCGGCTACGCGATCGCCCACCTCGACGGTGGAGTGATCCTCCGAGACGCCGCGGACGCGCCGGCCGGCAGCGGCCTGACGATCACGGTCGACCGCGGCTCGATCGCGGCGCGCTCCGAGGGTGAGATCGAGGAAGCACCGGTGCCTCGTTCCGGCTGAGCGTGCCCTGCGCACGGCGTAGGATGGAGGCGTGAGTGCGCTGAATGACACCCCCGTGGACACGCTGTCATTCGAGGCCGCTCGAGATGAGCTCGTGAAGGTCGTCTCCGAACTCGAACAGGGCGCTCCGACCCTCGAGCAGTCGCTCGCGCTCTGGGAGCGCGGCGAGGCCCTCGCCGCTCGCTGCGAGGAATGGCTGCTCGGCGCGAAGCGTCGCCTCGAGGCCGCGCGCGCCACGTCGACCGGCACCGCCGAGGGAGACGAATCGTGAGCAAGCCGGCTCCCATCGTCGCCGAGCTCGGGCGTCCGGAGACGCCCGACGAGACAGCCGCACGCAAGGCCGCCTCGAGCAAGGCCTACCGCTCGAGCCAGACCGTGCGCAGCCTGGTGGCCGCGCTGATCGTCACACTCGCCATCGTCGCGGTGATCGTGCTGGCCGTTCCCCGCGGAGAACCTGCGACCACGCAGAAGATCGACGTGGTCGGCATCGCCGCCGACGTGGAGTCCACCATGGATCGCCCCGTGATCGTGCCCGATCTGGCGGACTTCTGGCGGGTCAACACCGCAGAGCTCACGAGCGGCGCCACCGTGGTCTGGGACGTCACTCTGGCACCATCCGCGGAGGACGAGCGCGGATTCATCAAGCTCGCGCAGGCCTTCGACGCCGACTCCTCCTGGGCCCCTCAGCGTCTCAACGGCACCGCCCCCACCGACACGACGTCGATCGGCGGCCTGGACTGGGATGTCTACCACCTCGGCGATGCCGGCGCGAAGCAGAACATCACCTATGCGATCGGCACCCAGGCGGGTGACGACTACCTGTTGCTCTACGGTTCGCGTTCCGCAGACTCCACCGCGGAACTCGCCGAGTCCCTCGTCCCCCAGATCCGCGACCTCTCGGAGTGAACATGACCCACGCGCTCACCCCCGCTGCTGCCTGGAAGCAGATGCAGGACGGCAATCAGCGATTCGTCGATGACGCACCCCGGCATCCGAATCAGGATGTGGCTCGCCGCAAGCACCTCGCCGCCGCGCAGCATCCTGTCGCGACCCTGTTCGGCTGCTCCGACTCGCGCCTCGCCGCTGAGATCATCTTCGACCTCGGACTCGGCGACCTGTTCGTCGTGCGCAACGCCGGCCAGGTGATCGGCGAGTCCATCGTCGCGAGCCTCGAGTATGCGGTCGCCGTGCTGAACGTGCCCCTGATCGTCGTCCTCGCACATGACTCATGCGGCGCCGTGCGTGCCGCCATCGACGGAACGGCCATCGACGCCGCTCCCCTGCCCCCGCACATCTGGAAGCTCATCGCCCCGATCGTCCCGGCGGCCCGCAAGGTGCTGGCCGAGAGCGGCGGCACCACGGTCGACGAGATCGACGCGGAGCTCGTCGGCGAAGAGCACCTGCGCAACACGGTCCGGGACCTGCTGCAGTCGTCCGAGGTGATCTCGCAGGCTGTCTCCGACGGCCGTCTGGGCATCGTCGGCGCCAACTACCGTCTGGCCGAGGGCACAGCGGTGCCCGTCATCACGGTCGGAATCGACACAGACGGAAACGACACCGAGGGGCACGGCCCCGCAACCAAGGAGGGTTCGGAATGACCGACCAGCACAGCGGCGCAGACGCGCAGGGGTACCGCATCGAGCACGACACCATGGGCGAGGTGCGGGTTCCCGTGAACGCGCTCTACGGAGCACAGACGCAGCGCGCCGTCGAGAACTTCCCCATCTCGGGCAAGGGCCTCGAATCCACGCAGATCGCTGCGCTCGCACGCATCAAGAAGGCTGCCGCGCTCGCGAACAAGGAGCTGGGCACCCTCGACGGCGCCATCGCCGACGCGATCGCCCAGGCCGCCGACCAGGTCGCCTCCGGCGCCCACGACAGTGAGTTCCCGGTCGACACGTACCAGACGGGCTCCGGCACGTCGTCGAACATGAACATGAACGAGGTGCTCGCCACGCTCGCGACCCGCATCCTCGGTGCGAACGTGCACCCGAACGACCATGTGAACGCCTCGCAGTCGTCGAACGACGTGTTCCCGACCTCCGTGCACATCGCCGTCACGCAGGCACTCATCGACACGCTCATCCCCGCGCTCGACCACCTCGCCGTCGCCTTCGAGGCGAAGGCCGAGCTGTGGAAGGACGCGGTGAAGTCCGGCCGCACGCACCTCATGGACGCCACCCCGGTCACGCTCGGCCAGGAGTTCGGCGGCTACGCCCGTCAGATGCGCCTCGGCATCGAGCGCGTGCAGTCTGCGCTCCCCCGCGTCGCCGAGGTCCCGCTGGGCGGCACCGCGACCGGCACCGGCATCAACACTCCGCTCGGATTCCCGCAGAAGGTCATCGAGCTGCTCGCCGCCGAGACCGAGCTGCCGATCACCGAGGCGAAGGACCACTTCGAGGCACAGGCGAACCGCGACGGACTCGTCGAGGCGTCGGGCGCGCTGCGCACGATCGCGGTCTCGCTGACCAAGATCAACAACGACCTGCGGTGGATGGGCTCGGGCCCCAACACAGGTCTCGGCGAGCTGCACATCCCCGATCTGCAGCCCGGATCGTCGATCATGCCCGGCAAGGTCAACCCGGTCGTTCCCGAAGCCGTGCTCATGGTGTGCGCCCGCGTGATCGGCAACGACGCGACGGTCGCCTGGGCCGGCGCATCAGGCTCGTTCGAGCTGAACGTCGCCATCCCGGTCATGGGCACCGCCGTGCTCGAGTCGATCCGACTGCTCGCGAACGCCTCGCGCGTGCTCGCCGACAAGACCGTCGACGGACTGCAGGCGAACCTCGATCGCGCCGCGGCCTTCGCCGGCATGAGCCCGTCGATCGTCACTCCGCTCAACAAGCTGATCGGCTATGAGGCGGCGGCGAAGATCGCCAAGCACTCCGTCGCGAAGGGCATCACGGTGCGCGACGCGGTCATCGACCTCGGCTACGTCGAGCGCGGCGACCTGACGGTCGAGCAGCTCGACGAGAAGCTCGACCTGCTCTCGATGACCCACCCCGGTTGATCATCGGTCACTGACACACGGATGCCGCAGGGACTCGGTCCCTGCGGCATCCGTCGTCTCCGGGCCGTGTCGCCGGGCGTCCGACCGTTCGCCCGTTCTGCACACGACGTCCCGTCCTGCACACTGATGCACGGTGCATGGTCGCTGTGCGTGACGGGCTGTGCAGCCTGGGACGAGCCACTCAACCTCCACCCCTCCTCTTTCCGGCTCGGTTGTCCACTCATCGCGGCTTCGCGTCGGGGAGCGTCGCCGAGCAGGCGGCAGGGTGGTCGTCATGCTCTCTGCACCCGACACCATTCAGCGACTCGGCGGCATCGCGCGCGGTTCCCGGCTCGAGGGTCTCGGGTTCGACCGACGCACGCTGTCACGCAGGGTCGATTCCGGGGAGATCGAGCGGCTGCGCCCCGGCGTCTTCGCGTCAGGTCCAGTACCGGACGACGTGCGCACAGCTGTCATGCACGGGGGTGCCACCACCTGTGTGACCGTACTCCGAGCGCACGAAATCTGGACGTTACCCACGACACTCGCCGTGCACGTCTGGCTCGGTCCCGGCCGTCATGGCCATCAGCATCCCGACTGCACCTGCGTCATCCACTACTACCGGGGGACTCGCCCTCTCGCTACGGCCTCTCTCGCCGTCGCGCTCGTGCACTTCCGACGATGCGCCGGCGACGAAGCGTTCTTCGCGGCCTACGAGTCTGCCTGGCGACTCGGCAAGCTCTCGAAGGCTGCACGTGGACAGGTGCGAGCTGCGCTCCCCCAGAACGCGCGCTGGCTCGTCGATATCGCACGGTCGGATGCGGACAGCGGACTGGAGTCGTTGCTGCGGTTGAGACTGCATCTCCTCGGGATCAGGCTTGACTGCCAGGTGACGATCGACGGAGTCGGGCGCGTCGACTTCGTCATCGACAGGCGACTGATCCTCGAAGCAGACGGCAAGTCGAATCACGACGATGCCTCACATCGGCACAAGGATCTGGTGCGAGACTCGGCGGCCTCGGCTCGAGGTTACGAGACGCTGCGATTCGATTACGCGCAGATCGTGCACAACTGGGCGGAGGTCCAGAAGGCCATCCTCGCCGCGATTCACCGTTCGTCGACGCGGGACTGACATCCGCGATTCCACCGCACCGAAGTCTGCGTTACGAATTGCACACGATGCCCCAGATCGCACACCTTTCGACAAGATCGATGTGCACACCGCGGCAACGTGTGCAGATCGGCGCATCCGTCGTCTCCGGCCCCTCAGCAGCAGCGGGCGCCCGGGTCGGTGTCCTGCTGGGCATAGTGCGCACGCCAGAACTCGCGCTCGCTGAGCGGTTCTCGCTCCGGATGCCGTTCCCGCTCGTGCGCGACGTAGGACGTGTAGCGCGACTGTCCCGTCACGCCGTTCACGTACCAGGCGACCATCTGCCAGGCCCGCCGAACATGGTCGGTCACCACGGCAGCCATCAGTGCCCCCTCGTCGGCTGAGCGGACGAGGGCAGTGCGTTCCACTGCTTCTCGACCGCCCGTTCTTTCGACGACGCTATGAGACCGGCGGGTGCGAAGCGGCGCGACGGCACCTCCGGGTCCTCGTGGTCGATGACAGGGCCGGGACGCACGGCCTGGATGACCTTGATGAGCGAGATGGTGATGACGATCACCGACAGCACGAGGAACGTCACCGACAGGATGCCCTGGATCATCGTGTTGCGCACGACCGCTTCCATCGCCGCGACGCTGGTGGCCGTGCCGAACGACGTCTCTCCCGCTGCCAGGGCATCTCTGAACGCGACATGATTCGCGAAATACCCGACCTGCGGCACGCTCGAGAAGATCTTCTGCAGCGAGGCAGTGACCGTCACGACCGTGACGAACGCCAGCGGCAGGGCGACCACCCACAGGATCTTGAACGTGCGTCTGCGCGCCACGATGGTGAGCACCACCGCGAGGGCGATGGCCGCGAGCAGCTGGTTCGCGATGCCGAACAGCGGGAACAGGGTGTTAATACCGCCGAGCGGATCCGTGACGCCCATGATGAGCACCGCGCCCCACCCCGCGACCATCACCGCCGTGCAGATCCACGCGCCCACTCGCCACGAAGTGTCCTTGAAGCGGGGGATGACGTTGCCCACCGAGTCCTGCAGCATGAAGCGCGCGACGCGGGTGCCGGCATCCACCGCCGTCAGGATGAACAGCGCCTCGAACATGATGGCGAAGTGATACCAGAACGCCATCATCCCGGTGCCGCCGATCCACTGCTGCATGATGTGCGCGAGGCCGAGGGCCAGCGTCGGTGCGCCGCCGGTGCGGGAGACGATCGACTCCTCCCCCACTGCCTCGGCCGTGCTCGTGAGCATCTCGGGTGTCAGATTCACTCCGGTCAGGCCGAGACCGTTGACGAACGCCACCGCGCCCTCGACGGTGCCGAGTGTCGCGGCCGGCGACGAGTTCATCGCGAAGTACAGCCCTCGGTCGATCGAGATCGCCGCCACGAGGGCCATGATCGCCACGAAGGACTCCATGAGCATCCCGCCGTAGCCGATGAAGCGGGTCTGCTTCTCCTTCTCGATCATCTTCGGCGTCGTGCCCGACGCGATGAGCGCATGGAATCCGCTCAGCGCCCCGCAGGCGATCGTCACGAAGAGGAACGGGAAGAGCGCCCCTGCCCAGACGGGGCCGGTCTCCCCCGAGGCGAACTCGCTGAAGGCCGGGACGGTGATCTCTGGCCGCACGAACAGGATCGCGACGGCGAGCGCCACGATGACACCGATCTTCATGAACGTCGAGAGGTAGTCGCGCGGGGCGAGCAGCATCCATACGGGCAGCACCGCGGCGATGAAGCCGTAGATGATGATGCCCCAGGCGATCGTCGTCCGGTCGAGCGTGAAGATCGCCTGGCCCCAATCGGTCTCCGCGACCATGCCGCCGCCGATGATCGCGGCCATCAGCAGCACGAAGCCGATGATAGACACCTCGGTGATCTTGCCAGGGCGGATCCACCGGAGATAGGCGCCCATGAACAGGGCGATCGGGATCGTCATCGCCACGGAGAACACGCCCCAGGGGCTTTCGCCGAGGGCGTTCACGACCACGAGCGCGAGGATCGCCGTGATGATGATCATGATGAGGAGCGTCGCCACGATCGCGGCGGTGCCGCCGAATCGGCCCAGCTCGTCGCGGGCCATCTGCCCGAGCGAACGCCCGCCGCGCCGCATCGAGAAGAACATCACGAGATAGTCCTGCACGGCACCGGCCAGCACGACCCCGACGATGATCCAGATCGTGCCCGGAAGGTAGCCCATCTGCGCGGCCAGCACCGGACCGACGAGCGGGCCGGCACCGGCGATGGCGGCGAAGTGGTGGCCGAACAGCACGCGACGATCCGTGGCGACGTAGTCCTTGCCGTCTGCCTTGTATTCGGCGGGGGTAGCCCGCCGGTCGTTCGGCTTGACCAGGTTGCGCTCGATGAACTTCGAGTAGAAACGGTAGAACACGAGGTAGGTGCAGACCGCGGCGAACACGAACCAGATCGCGTTCACCGTCTCTCCTCTGACGATCGCGAGCATCGTCCAGGCGATACCACCGAGCAGCGCGATCGCCACCCAGAGCACGACCTTCAGCGGTGTCCATCGCGGCTTCTCATCCACTGCTACGGGCGGCAGCCGGTCATCTTCTACGGTCTTCGTCGTCTCACTCATCGCGCATCACTCCATCGTCTGCGGTCGGTGCCACGAGCGTATGCCGACGTCTCCGCAGACGGAAGCGAATCGCCGACGCATCCTCCGGAATACACGACAGCGGATGCCGTGGGACCACGGCATCCGCTGTCGGAGGGTCGGCTCAGCTGAGCTCGCCTCCCTCCAGAAGCTCTGTCACGAGGGCCGCGATCGCGGAGCGCTCCGAGCGCATCAGGGTCACATGGGCGAACAGGTCATGCCCCTTGAGCGTCTCGATCACACTGGCGATGCCGTCGTGGCGTCCGACGCGGAGGTTGTCGCGCTGACCGACGTCGTGGGTCAGGATCACTCGGGAGTTCTGCCCCATGCGGCTGAGGACCGTCAGCAGCACGTTGCGCTCGAGAGACTGCGCCTCGTCGACGATCACGAACGCGTCGTGCAGCGAACGACCGCGGATGTGCGTGAGCGGAAGCACCTCGAGGATGCCCCGTTCGACGATCTCCTCCATGACGTTGCCGGAGACCACCGAGCCGAGTGTGTCGAAGACCGCCTGCCCCCACGGCCCCATCTTCTCGCCCTGGTCACCGGGCAGGTAGCCGAGCTCCTGGCCTCCGACGGCGAACAGCGGCCGGAACACGATGATCTTCTTCTGCTGCTGCCGCTCGAGCACCGCCTCGAGACCGGCGCAGAGCGCCAGGGCCGACTTTCCGGTGCCCGCGCGCCCGCCGAGAGAGACGATCCCGATATCGGGATCGGTGAGAAGGTCGATCGCGATCCGCTGTTCGGCGGAGCGCCCGTGCATGCCGAAGATGTCGCGATCGCCACGCACGAGCTTGTACTCGCCGTCACCGGTGACCCTGCCGAGCGCGGATCCGCGCTCGGAGTGGATGATGAGTCCCGTGTTGACCGCCAGGCCTCTGGCGTCTTCGCTGATGCCGACCTCGCTCTCGTACAGGTCGCTGATCTCATCGCCCGACAGGTCGAGCGTGGTGATGCCCGTCCACCCGGAGTCGACGGCCTGCTCGGCGAGATACTCCTCTGCGCGAAGGCCGAGGGACGCGGCCTTGACCCGCATCGGAAGATCCTTCGAGACGATCGTGACGTCCTGACCGTCCTGCGCGAGGTTCATGGCGACGGAGAGGATGCGGGTGTCGTTGTCGCTGAGTCGGATCCCGGCCGGGAGCACCGAGGCATCGGTGTTGGCGAGCTCGACGCGGAGCGTGCCACCCTCCCCGACCTCGACCGGGAAGTCCAGACGCCCGTGCTCGACACGCAGGTCGTCGAGATGACGCAGCGCCTGACGGGCGAAGTAGCCGATCTCGGGGTCATGGCGTTTGCCCTCGAGCTCGGTGATGACCACGACCGGAACGACCACCGAATGCTCGGCGAACCGGAAGAAGGCCTGCGGATCACTCAGCAGGACGGACGTGTCGAGCACATAGGTCCGGAGATCCTGATCAGGATCAGCGGACGCTGCTCGCGTCGTCGTCTTACGGGTGGACTGCTGCGCGGTGCCTGTCGACTGCTGCGCTGTACGTGAGGTCACGACCCACTCCCGACCCGGGGAATCCCGGTTGTTCGAACGAGTCGACCAGGGGGTCACGAGTCGTCAACCTGAGGCCGACCCGACGGGCACCTTGCCCGATGCCTAGAAGCTACGACCAGGTGCCGACATTCGCCCGGCTCGACACGCCACCAGTTCGTTACGTGTTGATTAACGAGTCGTGACCGACCGTCTGCGAGGGGCGGATCAGCGACCGAAGCGCCGATCGCGATCGGCGAAGTCGCGGATCGCTCGGAGGAAGTCGACCTGGCGCAGATCGGGTCCGAGCGCCTCGACGAAGTAGAACTCGCTGTGGGCGCTCTGCCACAGCAGGAAATCGCTCAGGCGCTGCTCCCCGCTCGTGCGGATGACGAGATCGGGATCCGGCTGCCCACCGGTGTAGAGATGCTCGCCGATCATCTCGGGCGTGAGATGCGCGGCGAGGTCTTCGATGGTGCCGCCCGAAGCCTGGTGCGCGGTCACGATGCTGCGCACGGCATCGACGATCTCGTTGCGGCCGCCGTAGCCGACTGCGAGATTGACGTGGAGTCCCGTGTGGTCGCGCGTGCGTTCCTGCGCGTCGTCGAGCACCCTCGCGAGCTCCGCGGGCAGGATGTCGGAGCGGCCGACGTGCTTCACTCGCCAATTGCCTTCGCGCGACAGGGCCTCGGCGAGCTCCGCGATGATCTCGATCAGGTCGGCGAGCTCGGCGGAGTCGCGCTTGAGCAGGTTGTCGCTCGACAGCAGATAGAGCGACACGACGCGGATGCCGAGCTCGTCGCACCATCCGAGGAACTCCCGCATCTTCGCGGCACCGGCACGATGGCCCTCCGCCGGGGTCTCGTAACCCAGCTGACGCGCCCATCGTCGGTTGCCGTCGATCATCATCGCGACGTGATGCGGCACCGACTCCGGGTCGAGGTGTCGGCGAAGCCTGCTGGTGTAGAGCCGGTACAGCGGCCCCCGCCCCTGAACATCGCGTGACATCACCTCCCTACGCTATCGTGCCGACGCCGTAGCGACACGGACTGACGCTCAGGTTGTACACGCACCCGGGCCTGACCACCCGCCTAAAATGAGGGCGTGAGCACACCCGACTCCTCGGTACCCGACGTTCCCCAGCTGCCTCTCATGGACGAGGCCGCGCACGACGCCGCCGTCGAGATCAAGCCCACGTGGCGCGGATGGATCCACGCGGCGACGTTCCCGATCGCGCTGGTCGCCGGCGTGGTGCTGATCATCGTCGCGCAGGGCGGCGCCGCCAAATGGGCCGCAGCCGTGTTCATGGCGTCGTCGCTGCTGCTGTTCGGCAACTCGGCGCTCTACCACCGGTTCGACTGGAGCCCGAAGGTCAGGATGACCCTGAAGCGGATCGACCACGCGAACATCCTGCTTCTGATCGCCGGCACGTACACCCCACTCGCCGTCCTCGCACTGCCCCCGGGGAAGGGGGCACTGCTTCTCGTCTTCGTCTGGACGGGTGCCCTGATCGGCATCCTGTTCCGGGTGTTCTGGATCAACGCCCCACGGTGGCTCTACGTAGCGCTATACCTGCTCCTCGGATGGGCGGCGGTGATGTATCTCGCCGACCTCTTCGTCGCGAACGCGACGATGATGGTCCTCGTCATCGTCGGCGGGCTGCTCTACACCGGCGGTGCGATCGTCTACGCGCTCAAGAAGCCGAATCCGTGGCCCGGCCATTTCGGCTTCCACGAGATCTTCCACGTGTGCACGGTTCTCGCGTTCCTGTGCCATTGGTTCGCATGTCTGCTCATCGCCCTGGCACCGCTGTCCCCGTCGCTCGGGGCCTGAACCGCTCCGGGCGGCGTCAGCGCCTCTCGGGGTCGTCGTCGCCTTCGCGGACGATCGGCAGATCGGCATCGGTCTCGGTCGCCTCGTCTGCCGCCAGAGCGGCCTCTTCGGCGTCGAGCTCTTCCCGGACCTCTTCGCGGTAGCGCACCCGACGGATCCGACGGTTCATGTCGAGGATCAGGAGGATCACTGCGATCAGGATGATCACCACGGCGGCGAAGCCGACGAATCCGGGCGTGACCAGCTCCGGTGCCACCGTCATCGTGGGCGTCGGCATCGGGGTCTCGGTCAGAGCAAGCATGGAGTCTGCCTTTCATGCGCAGGTCGCATAACCTGGAGTTACCAGCCTAACGACCGGAAGACCCACCCTGTGACGACCGCACAACAGCTCGACGACCGCTATGGCCGCACCCGCACCAGACGGGGTCCGTGGATCGTCGTCATCACCCTCGCCGTGCTGCTCGTCGGCGCATTCGGCTGGATGATCGTCACGTCGCAGATGAACGCGGTCGACTCCGACGACCTCGGGTTCGACCTGGTCGACGAGCACAGCGTCACCGTGCGCTTCCAGATCACCGGGGTGCAGGGAAAGGACGTGGCCTGCGTCGTCGAGGCACTCGACGAGGAGTTCGGAGTGGTCGGGTGGAAGGTCGTCGAGATCCCTGCCGGAGACACGCATTCCCAGGCGCTCTCGGCCACTGTTCCCACCGTCGCAGCCGCGACCACAGGTTTGGTGAACAGCTGCTGGGTCGCCTAGACTCGTGCCAGACAGATGACGCCCTGGCACCGTGCCGGGGCGTCTTGGCATATCCCCCGCGGAACGTCGCCGGGTACCTACCGAAGGAGCTTCGTCATGTCTACTGACGCTCAGGTTCCCTTCCTCACGCAGGAAGCGTATGACCGGCTCGTCGCCGAGCTCGAGCACCTCTCCACCACCGGTCGCGAAGAGATCGCCAAGCGCATCGAAGCGGCACGCGAAGAGGGCGACCTCAAGGAGAACGGCGGATACCACGCCGCCAAGGACGAGCAGGGCAAGCAGGAGGCGCGGATCCGCACCCTCGAGAACCTCCTCAAGACGGCCAAGGTCGGCGAGGCACCGGCGAGCCGCGGCATCGTCGAGCCCGGCACGGTCGTGACCGCTGTGGTCGCCGGTGGCGAAGAGGTCTTCCTCCTCGGCAGCCGCGAGATCGCCGTGGGCAGCGACCTCGACGTGTACAGCGAGGCCAGCCCTCTCGGGCAGGCGATCCTCGGGCTGAAGGTCGGCGAGAAGTCGTCCTACGAGGCTCCGAACGGCCGCGCGATCTCGGTCGAGATCGTGAACGTCGAGACCTACACGGGCTGACCCCGGCCACGCCGACACAGCGTCCTGACATGCAGATGCCCCGTCCACTCGGACGGGGCATCTGCATGTCAGGACGTCGTCAGTCCGGTACGACGATCGGCTGGAAGCCGGCGTGGCGGAGCGTGTCGAGGGTGTGCTCGGAATGCTCGGCGCCACGCGTCTCGACGCTGAGCTCGAGGAACACCTCGCTGATCTGCAGACCGTGTCCGTGCCGCGTGTGCATGGCCTCGATCACGTTAGCTCCCGCCTGGGCGATGAGCTCGGACACGCGTGCGAGCTGACCGGGGCGGTCCGGCAGCGGGATGCGGATCGTGAGGTATCGACCCGAGGCCGCAAGGCCGTGCGAGACGACACGCTGCAGCAGCAGCGGGTCGATGTTGCCGCCGGAGACGACGGCCATGGTCTTGCCGCTGGCCTTCACCTTGCCGGCGAGGATCGCGGCGACTCCGACCGCACCCGCGGGCTCCGCGATCACCTTGGACTGCTCGAGCAGCACCAGGATGGCGCGTGCGAGGTCGTCGTCCGTCACCGTGACGACCTCGTCGACGAGGTCCTTGATGATCTCGAACGGGATGGCGCCGGGTCGTGCGACCAGGATGCCGTCGGCGATCGTGGGCTTCGTCTCGATGTCGACCGGGTATCCCGCCTCGAGTGAGGGAAGCATCGCCGCGGCGTTCTCGGCCTGGACGCCGATGATGCGGACGGTGCGGCCCAGCTCGGCAGCCTTGGCCTTCACCGCGGCGGCGACACCGGCGATGAGGCCTCCCCCGCCGATCCCCAGCACGATGGTGTCCACATCCGGGGCATCCTCGAGCAGTTCGAGTCCGAGTGTGCCCTGCCCGATGACGACATCGCGGTGGTCGAACGGATGGATGATCACCGCTCCCGTGCGCTCGGCGAACTCGGCGGCGAGACGCAGCGAGGTCGCAACGGTCTCGCCCTCGAGCACGACCTCGGCGCCGTAGCTCCTGGTCGCCAGCAGCTTGGGCACCGGGATGCCGATCGGCACGAAGATGGTCGCCTGGATTCCGAGGGTCTGCGCCGCAAGTGCGACGCCCTGCGCGTGATTTCCCGCGGACGCCGCGACCACCCCGCGTGAGCGCTCCTCGGCGCTCAGCTGGGAGAGGCGATATGCGGATCCCCGGATCTTGAAGGATCCCGTTCGCTGCAGGTTCTCCATCTTGAGGACGACCGGGGCACCGAGCACATCCGACAGAGCGCGCGAGGGCAGGGTCGGCGTTCGCGTGATCACCTCAGCCAGACTCTGAGCGGCGTTCTCGAACTCGGTCAGGCTGGGGACTGCGCTCATCGATTCCTCCGTGTGCGCTCGCGCGGCACTGTGCTCCAGATTAGGTCTGCGTTCGGTTGGTCGCCGGTGCGCCAGGCGCCGGTGCTGACCGTCACCGCTGCGACGTTGACGAAGGCTGCCAGCGGCACCGCGAACAGCGCCCCGGGGATGCCGCCGACCATCGAGCCCCCGGCGACCACCAGGACGACGGCGAGCGGATGGACCTTGACAGCCGAGCCCATCAGGATCGGCTGGAGGATGTGGCCCTCGAGCTGCTGCACGCCCAGCACGACGGCCAGCATCGCGAGCGCGATCCAGGGGCCGTTGTAGACCAGCGCGAGCAGGACGGCGATGGCGCCCGTCACTACGGCACCGACGATCGGGACGAACGAACCGAGGAAGACGAGCACGGCGACCGGGATCGCCAGCGGAACGCCCAGCAGAGCGGCGCCGACGCCGATGCCGACCGCGTCGATCGCCGCGACGAGGAGCTGCGTTCGGGCGTAGTTGACGATCGTGGCGAAGCCGTTGCTCGCCGCGGCGTCGGCGGCGGGGCGAGCCGCGCGCGGGAAGAGGCGCAGCGTCCAGCGCCAGATGCCCCGCCCGTCGGCGAGCAGGCAGATCAGGATGAACAGCGAGAGCACCGCTCCGGTCACCACGTGCGCGGCGGTCGTCCCGACCGCGAGTGCGCCGTTCAGGAGCGTCTGAGTCTGCTCGTTGACGACTTCGAGGGCCTGGTCGATGTACCCCTGGATCTGCGAGTCGCTCAGGTGCAACGGCCCCGTGAGCAGGAACTGCCGGAACTCATCGACCGCCTGCGCACTGCGCTCCTGCACGTCGGGCAGCTGCGCACGGACCTGCCAGATCACGAGCCACATCAGCAGGGACACGATGGCGAGCGTGCCGATGATCGAGAGGGCGACCGCCAGCCACCGCGGGAAGCGGTGGCGCAGCATCCACTGGAATCCCGGCCACAGCAGCGCCGTGATGAGGATGCCGACCATGAGCGGGATCACGAGCAGCTTCAGCTCGATGACGAGCCAGATGAATCCGGCCACCACCGCGGCGATCAGCAGGATGCGCCAGGAGTATGCCGCAGTGACGCGCAGCCCTCGAGGGACCGCTTCGTCGGCCTCGGTGGTCACCGTGCGGTCGAGGGAGACGGGGCGCGGACGGAAGAGGTCTCTCAGCCGCGGACGCTGCTCTTCGCTCATCGGCCAAGTCTACGGCGCAGACGCCGCCGGTCGTGACGGGCCGGGCGCAGATGTCGGCGCTCGGCGCTACCCTGACGAGGTGACCGACACCCTCAGCGCCGCCCAGGCCCGTCGCATGGCGCTCGCCGCGCAGGGCTTCTCACGTGCACGTCCGGCTGCGGTGTCGGCTCGACACATCCACCGCGTCATGGATCGTCTCGGCGTGCTGCAGATCGACTCGGTCAACGTCTTCGCGCGGTCGCACTACATGCCGCTGTTCTCGCGCCTGGGCGCCTACGAACCGGCCCTGTTCGATCGTGTCTTCCATTCGCGCACGACCCACTACGTCGAGTACATGGCACACGAGGCGACGTTCATCCCCATCGACGACTGGCCGCTCTGGCGATTCCGCATGGATCACTTCCGCGCCAGATGGGCGGCCCCCGATTCCTGGATGAGCACCAACACTCGCACCCTGCGCTGGGTGCAGGACGAGCTCCGGGCGCGGGGGCCCCTGCGACCGGCGGATCTCCGAGAGGATGCGCCCCGCGAGCGCGGCACGTGGTGGGATTGGGACGACGTCAAGCTCGCGCTCGAGCACCTGTGGCGCACCGGCGACGTCGCGATCAGCGGCCGGAAGGGCTTCGAGCGCAGCTACGCCCTCGCCGAGCAGGTGATCCCCGACGCCATCCTGTCGCGCCATGTACCGCGGGACGATGCGATCCGCGAGCTCACTCGTCGGGCGGCGCGCTCGTCGGGAGTCGCGACGCAGTCGGATCTCGCCGACTACCACCGCATCCGCGATCGCGCGGCGGTCTCGCAGTCGATCGCCGATCTGGTCGACACGGGTGAGCTCCTGCCGGTGTCGGTGCGGGGGTGGGACCGCGGTGGTCGCCCGCTCCCGAGCTGGCGACATCGCGAGGCCGTGCCGCCGCGCCGGATCGACGCCGCCGCCCTGCTGACACCGTTCGATCCCGTCGTCTGGTTCCGAGACAGAGCGCTGCGCGCCTTCGAGCTCGACTACCGGATCGAGATCTACGTCCCCGCCGACAAGCGGCGATTCGGGTATTACTCGCTGCCCGTGCTCGTCGGCGACCGGATCGTGGCCCGAGTCGATCTGAAGGCCGACCGCGCGACGTCGACGCTTCAGGTGCAGTCGGCCTGGTGGGAGCCCCAAGCCAGGCCGGATGCCGACGCCGAGCGGATCGCCGCAGAGCTGGCGCTCGCAGCGGACTGGCAGGGCCTCGCGCATGTTTCGGTCTCGCGGTGGGGCACCGCGGCAGAGGCTCTTCACGCTGCACTCTCGGTTCGCCCGGACACCTCGGTGCGTCGCCATGTGCACGCGAGAGAGGTGCCGTCGTGAACCGCGGCCTCACCTGGGCGATCGGCGGCGCCGCTGCCGCGCTCCTCGTCGTGGGGGCGGCGTCATGGCTGTGGCTGTCATCGAGCGACGTCCCTCCTGTGGCCGATCCCACTGCGACGAGCGGCGCACCGACGCCTGAGAACGATGAGCGCACGGCCGCGCAGCAGGCGCTGGACGACCACCTCGAGGAGTGCACCTCTGCGGAGGTCGTCGATGACGCCGTTCCCGACGGATGCGGGATCAGGATCCCGTGGGGTACCGAGTTCGCCGCGGTCGACGACGTCCGCTTCCGCATCGAGCAGCTGCCGGTCCTCGAGCTGACGGACGGTGGATTCGTCGCCGACGGCGGCATCCTCGTCGCCACCGTCTCAGGCACAGGTCAGGACGGCAGTCCGAGGACCGAGACGTATCGCACGGAGTCCTGGACGCTCCGCGGCGGCGTGACCGTCGAGGGTGACGATGTGAAGCTCGACGTCTGGTGAGCGGCGTTCAGGCCCTGCGATCGACTCGCCACCCGGGACCGGACATGCAGAAGGCCCGATGCGCCGGTGCGCATCGGGCCTTTCCGCGGGTCAGAACTGCACGCGGGGTGGCTCGGAGATCGCGCCGCTGTCAGCGACCTCGAAGAACTCACGCTCCGTGAATCCGAGTCCCTTTGCGAAGAGATTGTTAGGGAAGACCTTGATCTTGGTGTTCAGTTCGCGGACCCCGCCGTTGTAGAAGCGGCGCGCGGCCTGGATCTTGTCTTCGGTGTCGACGAGGGCCTGCTGCACCTGCAGGAAGTTCTGGCTCGCCTGCAGCTGCGGATACGCCTCTGCGACCGCGAAAAGGCTGCGGAGTGCCTGCTGAAGGTGACCCTCGGCGATGCCCGCCTCACCGGGGCTGCCGGCGGAGAGCGTCTCGGCTCGCGCACGAGTGACGTTCTCGAAGACCGCCTTCTCGTGCGAGGCATAGCCCTTCACCGTCTCGATGAGGTTGGGTATCAGATCTGCCCTGCGCTTCAGCTGAACCGTGATGCCACTCCACGCCTCATCGACGCGGACGTTCAGCTGCACCAGCGAGTTGTAGGTCGCCCAGAGGTAGATTCCGATGAGCAGAATCACACCGACGACGATCAGTACCGGCACGAGCCATTCCATCAGAGGCCCACCCTTCCTCGTGTTTGTCTCATCCTATCGGCGCAGCCTGCGCGTCGACTGGGTGCGCCGGCCAGGCACAGAACCGGATCATGCGCCGAGAACCCGATCGAGGTACCGATTGGTGAACCGACGATCGGGGTCGAGTCGATCGCGGAGCGCGGTGAAGTCAGCGAAACGCGGGTAGCTCTCGCTCAGCTGCTCAGCCGTCTGCGTGTGCAGCTTGCCCCAGTGGGGGCGCCCCCCGTGCTCGATCATGATCTGCTCGACGGCCTCGAAGTACGCGGTCGGGTCGGAACGCCAGTAGCGGTGGACCGCGATGTAGCCGCTCGCCCTGCCGAATGCCGTCGACAGCCATCTGTCGTCTTCCGCCGCGAAGCGCACCTCGATGGGAAACTCGATGCGCCAGCCGCGCTGCTCGATGAGGTCGCACACCGCACGGAACGCCGGCACGACATTCTCTACGGGGAGCGCGTATTCCATCTCGCGGAACCTCACCGTGCGGCTCTGTGTCAGGACTCTGTGCGACAACTCGGTGTACCGCCGATCGCCCGTGAGCTTCACCGCGAGTCTGTTGAAAGGCGGAGTGATGGCCGGGACAGCCTGCCCGGTCGCGCACACCGCCCGGTACACGCCGTTCGAGAGCAGCGTCTCGTCGATCCAGCGTCCCACCACAGGCAGCGGCTGCCGCCTCGTCGACTCGGGCACCCTCGTCTGCCGTTTGGTCAGGGCGACATCCGTGTGCGGAAACCAGTAGAACTCGAAGTGGTCCGATGCCCCGACCCTGTCGTGCAGGGTCTCGAGCACCTCCTCGAGCGGCACCGGCTCATCGATCGCCTCCATGAGGAAGATCGGCACGCACTGCAGCGTCACGTCGACCAGGATGCCGAGGGCGCCGAGGCCCAGCGCGACCGCAGGAAGCAGGTCGGCGTTCTGCCTCTCATCCACTCGGAGGAACTCCCCTGCGGCTGTGACCAGGGTCGCACCGACGACCTGAGTCGCGAGACCGCCGAAGCCCGCTCCAGTGCCGTGCGTCCCCGTCGAGATCGCGCCCGAGATCGACTGCCGGTCGATGTCGCCGAGGTTCTCCATCGCGAGGCCGAGCGGTGCGAGGAGCGACGGGATGCGGTGCAGCCGAGTGCCCGCGAGCAGCGTGACTCGTCCGGTCGCCGCGTCCGCCGACACCAGACCCTGCATGTCGTCGAGCTCCAGCAGCACCCCGGGTGCCACGGCGATGCCCGTGAAACTGTGCCCGGCACCGACCGCTTTCACCGTCAGCCCCTGTGCGACCGCGGCGCGGACTGCGCGCTGCACGCCTTCGGGGGTGCGCGGGCGCTCGACGCGAAGCGGTGTGACCTGCGCCGACCTTCCCCAGTTCTGCCAGGTGCCCCCGATCCGGGTCACAGGAAGGCCTTCCCCTCGCCGCGGTACGTCGGAAGCTCGCCGATGATCTCATCGCCCGAGACGAGCTGGTAGCTGTCGATGCGCTCGGCGGGCTCGCCGCTCTTCGCATGGCGGAACCAGACGCGGTCACCCACGCCGAGCCGTTGTGCCTCTCGACCCTGCAGCGGAGTCTGCACCTCGCCCGCGGCCTCACGAGGCAGCGTGCGCAGCCCCTGCGGCCAGACGGGCAGCGGCTGCCGCGATGCGACGGCGGGCCCCGACGCGATCCATCCGCCACCGAGCACGGTCGCGATGTCGGCGGCGGGCCGCCGCACCACGTCGAAAGCGAAGGCGGACGCCGGCGCCGGGCGGAACGACCGGTATCCGTCGAAGAGATGGCCGCCGAGCAATCCGCTACCCGCGCTCGCCTCGGTCAGCGATTCGTCGCTGCCGGTGAACTCGAGCGAGCCGGTGCCGCCCCCGTTGAGGAACTCGAGTGACGCGACCTCTGACAGCGCACCGACGATCGCCGCTCGACGATCGCGCAGCTCGGATCGGGAACGAGCCTGCATCAGACGGATCACCGGGGCGTCCGCTCCGGCGTTGTCGCCCTGACCTGCGATCTGGGCCTCGTACATCTGCAGCCCGACGAGCCGGAATCCGGGGCGCCGCACGATCGTGCGTGCGAAAGCGGCGACCTCGCCAGCGGTGAACAGAGCAGACCGCCGCACGCCGATATGGCCGAGAGCGGCGGATCGCAGTGACGCGTCGGCGTCGATCGCGACGCGGATGTCAGGGCGGCTGCCCGCAGGCGCGACGCTGTCGACGATGTCGAGGTGCGCGGGATCGTCGACCATCAGCGTGATCCGTCTGGCCGCCTCCTCGGACTCGAAGAGCTGGGCGAGTCCCGCGCGATCGACTGTCGGATATCCGACGACGATGTCATCGTGCGTCTCGGCGAGCCAGAGGGCCTCGGCCAAGGTGAAGGCGAGTATCCCCTTGAACCCCGGGAGCTGCAGCACGGCGTCGAGGATCGAGCGGACGCGCACGGACTTCGACGCGACGCGAATCGGCAGTCCCCCCGCGCGGACCAGCAGGTCCAGGGCGTTGTAGCGCAGCGCCTCACGATCGATCACCGCCACGGGAGCCGGCAGATGGCCGGTCGCGGCAGACAGGCGCGGCCAGTATCGTGATGGGTCCTGCCACTCGGGCGAGACGGCGCTTCGTCCCTGATCGGGGCTCAGATCGGCGGTGAGGTCGAGCACTCCCCCACCCTATGGGTTGGGTGGACTCGGATTCACTCTTTCTGAGATCGAGTTGCACTGCGAAGGCGCAACCCATTCGGAATCCCGATACTTTAGCCGCGACCGTCGTAATGAACACCGTGGATCGTCGTCTTGATCAGTGAGACCGTCATTCGTGGCGGGCTCACCGGCCGTGTCCGGCCGGTTGCCGGGGGGTAGCGATGCTGTCTCAGCAGCGTCACAGGGAGACGGGCGCTGGGACGCCCGTCTCCCTTCGCCCAGGGCCGCGCAGCGCGAGAGACCACCGCGCAGCGCCCGTCGCGCGTCCGGCCACCACTCCCCGTGTACTCTGAGCCAGTCACGGCATGGAGCCCCCGTAGCCCAATGGCAGAGGCAGGCGACTTAAAATCGCTTCAGTCTGGGTTCGAGTCCCAGCGGGGGCACCCACATCCAGTGCGGGGTCATGAGGGACTCATCGCAGGCCGTCTGCGCAGTCGCTCCCCGGTCGTTGTTCCCACCACAGCTCGTATTCGCGCCCGTCGCCCGTGTCGATCGTCCACGGCGGGAACACGACGTACCGATCCTTCGCGAGGCTCCACGATGCGTCCGCCCGCGTCGAACGAGGGTCGTCCGCGGGCAGCTCATCCTCCGTCGTCCAGGAATCAGCGGGGTGGCTCTTCGCCCAGTCGTAGATGAGCTGACCCGTCTGCGACCAGTCGCTCTCGTTCATGCTCTCGGCGATATCGGCGGGCATCGGCAGGCGTGACGACGTGCCGTAGTCGTAGGTGCAGGAGTACGTATGCCCGTCGTCGCCGACATAGTGCAGGGAGATCGTCACGTTGGTGGTGAGCCAGGGCCGCTGACCTATCACGAACAATGCGACGACGACCAGGGCGGTCGCAGCGACAGCGGTGACCGCGATCAGCCACCTTGTTCGTCGACGCGTTCGAGCCGGTCTGGAGGGCTGCAGAGCGGGTTGACTCATGAACGACTCCTTTCCTGTTGCGAGCGCGTGCGGATCACCATGTGAAACCCTGGCACATTCGGAGGCGCCGAATATCACCGGCGACTGTCATGCCGACTTCCGCGAATGTGACGCGGCCGACCCGCCAGCGCCTCGGATGACGCCACCCGGAGCACGGCGAACCGGGCGAGTAGGACCGAGAGGCGCCTAGGACGCACGCGCCTCACGGACGCGCCGGAGGATCAGAACGGCAAGCGCGATGGCCAGTGCCGAGTAGACGGCGTAGTCCAGGTATCCGAGCAGGTGCTCGAGCTGCTCGTGCTGAGTGCCGAGCACAGCGCCGACCCCGATGAGCAGCGCATTCCACAGGCCGCTTCCCACGATCGTGTACGCGCTGAATCGGACCAGGTTCATGCGCGTCGCGCCCGCCGGGATGGAGATGAGGCTCCGCACACCGGGAACCATCCGGCCGACGAGCACCGTCCATCCGCCGCGTCGCCGGAACCAGTCCACTCCCCGATCCAGGTCGGCACGGCTGACCAGCTTGGTGGCGGAGAGGAGCCGCACCGCCCGTTCGATGCCGATGGCCGCCCCGAGCCAGTAGAGCAGAAGCGCGCCGATCCACGACGCGAGAGTGCTCCAGAGGATCAGCCATCCGAGGGTGAGGTCACCGCTCTGGCTGAGGTACCCCGCGAAGGGCAGGATCACCTCGCTGGGAATGGGTGGGACGAGCACCTCGAGGAACACGAGCACACCCACACCGATGTCGCCGAGATGGGTGAGGACATCGGCGGCGAATCCGGTGAGACCGGAGAAACCGTGATCAGACGCCGTCGGGTCGGCTGCGGCCATGCTCGCGATGCTCATCGACCGAACAGATCGCCGATTCCGGGAATCCCGAGGTCACCGAGCCGCTGCCCCCACTCGCTCGCCGTGTCGCCGAGACCGGAGACGGTCTCCCCGGCGGATCCGAGCACGCCTTCCGCAGCACCCGCGAGCTCCTCGCCGCCGAGGCCGCTCGCGATCGCCTCGATGTCGACGCCCTGGGCGAGTGCGTCGAAGTCGACTCCGAGACCGGCGGCCTGCTCGAGAAGAGGCGCGGCGACGGCGCTGCCGATCGCACCCACCGCGACGACCCCCAACGCCCCCATCGCGGCACCGCCGACGGCACCGGCGGCGCCGAATCCGCGCACGCGCGAGAGTATGCCCCGCATACGCCCAGGACGCGCCGCCTCCGACCGACCGGCCGCGCGGGCGAGATCATCGGGCGAGGACGATGCAGGACGCTCGCCCGGTGCGAGCTCGGCATTCATGCGCTGCTGCACCTGTGCACGCTGAGTGGGGGTCAGACGCGCGAAGGCCTCTCGATGGATCTGTTCGACGCGGTGCGGATCAGCGGTCTCGAGCAGGTAGTCGTATCGCGCGATCGCTGCACGGTCGGCATCCGAGATCGCGCCGGCCGCACCCGGTGCGCCGGGTGCAGGAGGCGAGTAGGGATCCCGAGCCGCCGGGCGGGCGGGCGGAGGCGCGTAGCGATCTGTACCGCCCTGCCGACCGACAGGTGAAGGCGGCGTCGCTGCATGCGAGCCGGCGCGGTCCGTGCGGGATCCGCTCTCGTCGAGATCGAGAGCGCGAGCGGCCATCCCGAGCAGTCGGTTGAGTTTTCCCATGGTGACGGTTCCTTCGTGGTGTGGACGACCACGGGACTCGACAGCAGGGCGGTGAGGGTCCATGGTCGTCCGCGGATACGGACGCCAGGTCTCCTCCACCCTTGCGGGCCGGTGGGCCGGGACACGACTTCGTATCCGTAATGACGACACCACCGCAGACGGGAGTACTCCCCTTGCACTGCCGAGGCTAGCAATCACGCCTATGAGCCGGATGCGAGACACGCCCTCGCAGAGACGCCGAACGCCCCGACTCATCGGAGTCGGGGCGTTCGAGGAGAGGACTACTTGGCAGCAGCCGTCGCAGCAGACTTCTTCGCTGCCGGCTTCTTGACCGCGGTCTTCTCGCCGGCGGGCTTCTCATCGGCGGCCTTGTCTACGGCCTTCGCCTGCTCGGCAGGAGCCGTGACAGCGGGCGCAGGTGCGTCGGCAGCCGGACGCGGGCGAGCGGCGAACTCCTCGAAGACGTAGCGCGGGTTCTGCACCGTCTCGAGGTTGACCATGTCGCGGCCGAGCCACAGGTTGTTCCACCAGCCCCAGACCACGCGGAACTTGCGCTCCCACGTGGGCATCGCGAGACCGTGGTAACCACGGTGCGCGACCCAGGCGACGAAGCCCTTGAGGGCGATCTTGCCGGACTGGAAGACACCGTTGTAGAGACCGAGGCCCGCGACGGCGCCGAGGTTCTTGTGGAAGTACTCCTTCGGCTCCTCACCGCGCAGAACGGCGACGAGGTTCTTCGCGAGCAGCTTCGCCTGGCGCACCGCGTGCTGGGCGTTCGGCACGCAGAAGCCGCCGACTCCGCCGCCGGAGAGGTCGGGAACGGCCGAGACGTCGCCGGCTGCCCAGGCATCCGGAACGAATGCTTCGGGGGTGCCGACTCGCAGGTCTGCACGGGTCTGGATGCGACCACGCTCTTCGACGGGGAGGTCGCCACCGCGGACCACGGTCGGGTTCGCCATGACACCGGCGGTCCAGACGATGAGGTCGGTCGGGATGATCTCGCCGGTGGACAGCTCGACGTTGCCGTCGATCGCACTGGTCAGCTGGGTGTCGAGGTGCACGTTGGCGCCGCGCTTCGCGAGGTCCTTGAGCACCCACTCGCTCGTCGGCAGCGACACCTCGGGCATGATGCGGCCCATCGCCTCGATGAGGTGGAAGTGCGTGTCCTCGAAGCTGAGCTGCGGGTACTTGCCCACCAGCGACGAGGCGAGCGAGCGCAGCTCGGCGAAGACCTCGATGCCGGCGAAGCCGCCGCCGACGACGACGACCGACAGCAGACGGTCGCGCTCGGGGCCCGCGGGCAGCGATGCGGCCTTGTCGAAGTTCGACATCAGGCGGTCACGGATCGCGACGGCCTCTTCGATCGTCTTCAGGCCGATCGCGTTGTCTGCGATGCCGGGGATCGGGAACGTGCGGGAGACCGCACCCGCGGTGACCACGATCTGGTCGTACGAGAACTCGTACGGCTCTCCCACGGGAGGGGTGATCGTCGCGACCTTCTCGGCGTGGTTGATTCCGGTCACCTTGGCGGTGAGCACGTTCGTCCGCTTCAGGTGGCGACGGTGTGCGACCACCGAGTGGCGGGCTTCGATCGAGCCGGCAGCCACCTCGGGGAGGAACGGCTGGTACGTCATGTACGGCAGCGGGTCGACCATGGTGACGTCTGCTTCACCCTTGCGAAGGTGCTTCTCCAGCTTCCACGCCGTGTAGAAGCCTGCGTAGCCTCCACCGACGATCAGAATCTTGGGCACAGTGCTGTTCTGAGGCACAGGGGGACAACTCCTCGGGAGTCAGGGATGTGGCGTGCGAGCGCGCGCCGATCGGATGCGCCGGGCAGCTGCGGTGACGCCAAGCGCTATCAGGATACCAGGGACTGTGAGCGCGATGAGCGGCAGGGTACCGTAGCGCAGCGATTCAGCGCTGGGAAGCAGCGGTGAACCGGGTTCGGACGGCGCATCAGCATCCGGCAGGGGTGGCACCTCGACCGGTGCGACGCTGGGTTCGGGCTGCGGAACCGTCTCCGCGCGTCGGAACAGCCGGACCCACTCGGCGAGGTCGCCCATCGGATTCTCGGAGACCTCGGGCACGTCGGTCGTGATCGCCGCCTCGGCATCCACCAGACCGTAGCCGTAGAGGGGATCGGGGAGGTCTGCCATGCCCGGCACCTTGATGGCGGTCTTGATGATGCGGTTGATGACGTTCGCGGCATCGAGGTCGGGGTGCGCAGATCGTATGAGAGCGGCGATTCCCGCGACGATGGGCGCCGCACCGCTGGTGCCGCTCCACGGCACGACCGTGCCGTCTGCCGAGACGCCCCGGAGCCCCTCACTGGGAGCGGCAATCCCGATGGTGATCCCCTGCGTCGACGCCTCGATGCTCGCAGTGCCCGTCTGATCGACTCCACCGACCGTCAGCACGCCGGGGATCGTCGCGGGAGCGCCGATGATGTTGGTGCCGCTCCCCCGGTTGCCCGCGGCGACGACCACCACCACATCGTGCTCGAAGGCGTAGAGGAACGCGTCGTCCCAGCTCCGGTCCCAGTCCAGCGTGTTCGTGGTGAACGAGAGATTGATGATGTCGGCACCATGATCGACCGCCCAGCGCATCGCCTTCGCGACCTGCTCGGTGAACGGCACGGCGGCGGCAGCACCGAAACCCACCGAGATCGACAGCAGATCGGCCTCGGGGGCGACTCCGATCATCCCCTTACCGTCTGCGGAGCCGCGTCCGGCGGCGAGCGAGGCCACCCAAGATCCGTGATTGCCGTCGATGGCTCCCACCGGGGTACGCCCGTCGGGAGTTCCGGTGCCGGACACATCCGTGCCGCCCACGACGGCGTCATCGAAGACTCCGGGGACCTTGCCGATCCCGGTGTCGATGACGGCGATCGTCACTCCATCGCCGCGAGTGGTCTGCCAGGCCTCACGGATGCCGGCGCCGTCGAGCCAGTACTGGGCCGCGCGATCCGGGTCTGCGGGATCGTCCGGCACGGGCGGCGGGGTCGCTGCCGCGCCGAGGAGCAGGACGGATGCCACGATCGTCGCCAGCGCGGCACCGTTGCGCAGCATCCGCGGTCGCCTCATGCGGTCGATGCCTCAGCGTCACGCAGGGCGGCGCCGGGGTCGTCGCACCGGCACTTCTCCGGCGACCAGCTCGAACGCTCGAGAGCAGCGTCGCCGATCGGGTTCACGCCCGGACCTGCCGCGAGAGCGTGCCCCGCCAGAGCATGCAGGCACTTGACGCGGGTCGGCATGCCGCCGGCGGAGATCCCGTCGATCTCGCCGACCTCGCCGAACTGCGCCCGGTCGGCGAGGTACGCCTGGTGCGCTGCGAGATAGGCCGCTGCGACCTCCTCGTCCTCGGCGAGCAGTGCTGCGAGCTCGGGCATGACCTGCGTCGCCTCGAGGGTCGACATCGCAGCGGTCGCGACCGGATGCGTCAGGTAGTAGAACGTGGGGAACGGTGTTCCGTCGGGAAGCCTGGGCGTCGTGGCGACGACTGTGGGGTTGCCGCACACGCATCGGGCCGCGATGCCCACGACGCCGCGGGCGGTCCTTCCCAACTGGGCCGACACCACGGCGAGCTCGGCGGTCGTGGGAGCGGGGAATGGCGGCGTGGTCACCCGTCCAGCGTACGGGAGCCGACCGGGAGGATGCTCGGAGCGCACTCCCCGGCGGATGCGCGGACCGTCAGCGGCTGACGGCCGCCGTGTCGCTCAGTCCCGCGGATGTCAGCGTGCGCAGCAGCTGCGGCATCCAGTCGGACGGCGTCTCCTCGAGGGTGTCGCTGACCGGTCCCTGCTGCTGCGGAAGCGCCGCGGGATCGAGATCGTTGTCGATCAGGTAGACGACCTCGCCGGGCTTGACGTAGTACAGGCGCTCGCGTGCTTGCGTGGTGATGTAGGCAGGATCGCTCCAGCGCTCGCGCTCCTGCTCGAGCGCGGCGATCTGGTCTTCGGAGACCTGGATCGACTCCTCCAGAGCCGAGATCTTCTGCCTCTGGTCGATGAAGGTGCCCAGTGTCGGCACCAGCACCCAGGCCCCGAGCACGACGAGCGACAGCATGATGACCGAGAACGCCGAGAGACGGATGCCGGACGCCCACTCCCGCACATCGACTCGACGCTCCTGGGAGCCGCGATTCGCCGCTTCCCGCGGCTGGCGGGCCGGCGGCTTCACCGTCGTGGTGGGGCGGGAGGCACCCGAAGACGCCGAAGGAGGAGCCGGTCGTCGTGCCACGGCTCCTCCTCCGTACGTGCCGCTCAGGCGGCGTGTGTCTGTCTCAGCAGTGTTCAGCCCTGGTAGCGCGGGAACGCCGAACGGCCGGCGAAGACCGCCGCCTCGCCCAGCTCTTCCTCGATGCGCAGAAGCTGATTGTACTTCGCGACGCGCTCGCTGCGAGCAGGCGCACCAGCCTTGATCTGACCCGCGTTCGTCGCGACGACGAGGTCGGCGATCGTGGTGTCCTCGGTCTCACCCGAGCGGTGCGACAGCATCGCGGTGTAGCCCGAGCGCTGCGCGAGGCTGACCGCGTCGAACGTCTCGGTGAGCGTCCCGATCTGGTTGACCTTGACGAGCAGCGAGTTCGCGACGCCGCGCTTGATGCCGTCCGCGAGACGGGTCGGGTTCGTGACGAACAGGTCATCGCCGACGAGCTGGACCTTCGAGCCGAGAGCGTCGGTCAGGAGCTTCCAGTTGTCCCAGTCGTCTTCAGCCAGGGCGTCCTCGATCGTGACGATCGGGAAGTCGTTGACGAGGCCCTCGTAGTACTCGATCAGCTCGGGGCCGGTCCAGTCTTTGTTGTCGAGGCGGTAGACGCCGTCCTTGAAGAACTCGGTGGCTGCGACGTCGAGGCCCAGCGCGATGTCGGTGCCCGGCGTGAATCCGGCCTTCTCGATCGCCTTGACGAGGAAGTCCAGGCCCTCGCGGTTGCTGGGCAGATCGGGGGCGAAGCCGCCCTCGTCTCCGAGACCCGTCGCGTATCCGGCGGCCTTCAGCTCCCCGCGCAGCACGTGGTAGGTCTCGACACCCCAACGGAGCGCCTCGGAGTACGTCTCGGCGCCGATCGGGGCCAGGAAGAACTCCTGCATGTCGATGCCGTTGTCGGCGTGCTCGCCGCCGTTGATGACGTTGAAGAGCGGAACGGGCAGCAGGTGCGCGTTCGGTCCGCCCAGGTAGCGGAACAGGGGCAGGTCGGCGGAGTCGGCCGCGGCCTTCGCCACCGCGAGGCTGACGCCGAGGATCGCGTTCGCGCCGGTGCGCTGCTTGTTCTCCGTGCCGTCGGTCTCGATCAGGATCGCGTCGACGATGCGCTGCTCGCTCGCCTCCACGCCCTCGAGCGCCGGGCCGAGCTCGTCGATGATCGCGTCGACGGCCTTGACGACGCCCTTTCCGCCGTAGCGGCTCTTGTCGCCGTCACGGAGCTCGTACGCCTCGAATGCGCCGGTGGATGCACCGGACGGGACGGCGGCCCGCTGGACCACACCGTCGTCGAGGAGCACCTCCACCTCAACGGTCGGGTTACCGCGCGAGTCGAGAATCTCGCGTGCGCCTACAGCCTCGATCAGTGCCACTGATGTGCTCCTTGCTCAGAGAAAACGTTGTGTGGAGCGTCGTCGATCCGCGCCCAGTCTAGCCCGCTCGCCGCCGACCTCTCGGGTCCGTCTCGGCGGCTCACACCACGACGGCGAGCGCGAAGCCGTCCCAGCCCTTGGCACCGACCGTCTGCAGCGCGGTCGCGTCGAACCGCGGATCCTCCCCGAGCATCCGCAGTGCGTCTCTGGTGCCGACGACCTTGGAGTCCGTCGAGTCCGCACGCACGATCTCACCCTCTCGTCCGATGTTGTCGAGGATGACGACGGTTCCGGGATGCCCCAGCTTCGCCGCCCAGTCGAGGTAGACGGTGTTCGACTCCTTGTCCGCGTCGATGAAGACGAGATCGAAACCGCCGACGAGGGTCGGGAGCACGTCCGCCCCCCGGCCGATCCGGATGTCGACCCGGTCTCCGACACCGGCGGCATCGATGCTGGCGCGGGCGACGGCGGCGTTGTCGGCTTCGGCCTCGACCGTGACGACCCGGCCGCCCGGCCCCACGGCCCGCGCGAGCCAGATCGTCGAATATCCGCCGAGCGTGCCGATCTCGAGCACACGGCGAGCGCCGCTGATGCGCGCGATCAGGTGCAGCAGCTTGCCCGAGACCGGCGCGACCTCGATGGCCGGCAGCCCCGCGTCGCGCTGCGCGACGAGCGCCGCCTCGAGCTCTGGATCGTGACCGACGAGGGTGTCGACGAGATAGGCGTCGGCGTGGGACCAGGCGGCGGGAGTGGAATCCATGCCCTCAGCAAACCGCGAGGCAGTGGGACCGTCAAGAGGGGTGCGGCGACTGTCCTCCGTCGCGCGGAGCGGACAGCAGCCGACCGGGCGCTCCTGCCAGCTCGGGCTGCTGACGGAACTGTCCGGTGACGATGAGGATCGCGATCACGACCGCGGCCGCGATCCATCCGGCGATGCCCAGCGGGCCGGCGAGCGCGAGATCGGGCTGCGAGGCGGAGACGAGGATCACGAGGCCGGCCGCGGCGTTCAGCGAGCCGTGGGCGAGAACCGCCGGCCAGACGGACGCCGAGCGCAGACGCAGCCAACCGAGCAGGATGCCCCAGGCGACGCAGCCGCCGACCATGAAGAGCACACCGGTGAAGTCGGTGCGGCCGAAGTTGTAGCCGAGGAGGATCACCGGACTGTGCCACAGCCCCCAGATCGCTCCGCTGATCAGCAGGGTCGGCCAGGTGCCGAGGGGTCGCAGCGCCGGCACGAGCCACCCACGCCACCCCAGTTCCTCGCCGAAGGCCAGGACGCTGTTGAAGAGGGCGCCCAGCGGGATCATCGCGATCTGCGAGATCACGAGGAGCTCGACCGGCGGCATGGGCGTGCCCTCGGGAAGCATCTTCGTGAGTTCGGCCGAGAATCCCGCGAAGGTCGGATCGAGCCGGATGAACCCGAGCGCCGCGGCGAGCAGGATGCTGAGGCCCACGACGAGTGGAGGGGCGAGCCAGCCGATGACCATGAGCCAGACGACGCGCTTGGCCGGGCGCAGCGGCCAGAGCCCGAAGAAGCGCACCCGTTCGCCGGGGGCGGGGATGCGCATCGTGAAGGTGATCACGAGGGCTGCGACCGCGGGTGTCAGCATCATCACGGGCAGCAGGACACCCGCGACCGGCTCCGCGAGACCGTCGCCCAGCCACAGGGGCAGAGCCGCGAGCCAGGCGAGCCCGCAGGCGAGCACGGTGAACGCGATGACGGCGGCGATGCGGATGCGGTTCATGATGGTTCTCCTCGGTCGGATGCTCTGAGTGCGCGGGTCGGCGATGGGATCAGCGCCGCGCGGCTGCTGCGAGGACGGATGCGGCGGTGCCCGCGTCGTCGACCGTGACGACGAACACCCGCCCGTTCGTGCGGGTGACCTCGAGGGCCTCGCCGGCGCGCAGCACGAACCCGCGCCGTCCGTCCGTGCCGATGCGATATCCCCAGCCGCCGAACTCGGCGAACGGGTCGACCTGGATCGAACGGGTGCTCGCGATCTCGTCGGCCGGGATGGCGAGACGCGGCCATCCTGCCGCGGAGCGAACACGCAGCCCGGCCGGGCTCGCACGGACGCGGAAGGACAGCCCCGTGACGACGACCACCACCAGGAGGAGCGAGACCGCCGCCGTGATCCATCCCGCGGCGATCCCCTGCGCGAGCAGCAGGACAGTCATCGCGATCGCGAAGAACACCCCGATACCGAGCACGATCTGTCCCGACTTCGCGATGGACACGCTTCGCATCCACACCGCACGCTCGTGATCGGCCAGGGGCAGCGGCGGCGCCGGAGCATCGGACGGACGTGCGGGGATGGCGGTCTTCGGCTGCAGGAACCAGCCCGCCACGCTCAGGGCGGCCAGGACGACAAGGAACACGGGGACCCACGGCGTGATGTCGGCCGCGTCCGCGGCATCGGCGAGCCCCCGCTGCGCGGCGGTTGTGACGATGGCGAGCGTCGCCATCATCCCCGCCATGCCGAGGCTCGTCGCACCGAGCAGCCGCGCGGTCGCGGACCACTGCGGCTGCGGGACCGGTGCGGCAGCTCCCCGCTGCGGGAGTCTGTGGGAGAACAGCGCGATGAACGCGAACAGCACGACGACACCTCCGCCGAGACCGATCAGCAGGACGAGGGGCGTCCACCGAGGGGCGAAGCCGTCGACACCGTCGGGACCCCAGTGGATAGCCGCAGGGTCCGGCACCTCGGGGAGCCAGGCGAGCACGACGATGCTCGCGAGCGCGATCAGCGCCAGCGGGAGGATCACCCCCACCCACCAGTAGGCGGTGCGGGCTCTGCGGATCTCGGGGGTCATGCGTCGGTCTCCTTGATGAGGGCGGCCAGGGTCGTGGACGAGACGCCGAGCGAGGCGGCGCGGGCGACGAGCGCGGTGATGTCCTGTGCGAGCTCGGCCAGAGGTGCGGCGGAGGCTGCGACCACCGCTCCCCTGCCGCGACGCAGATCGATCAGACCCTCGTCTCTGAGCTGCTGATAGGCGCGGAGCACCGTGTGCAGATTGATCTCGAGGGCATCTGCCAGCTCGCGCGCGGCGGGCAGCCGATCGCCGGGGCCGAGCCGCCCGGTCAGGACGTCGGCACGGACGGACGCCGCGACCTGATCGAAGAGCGGCCGAGCACTGTCGGCATCGATTCGAATCAGCATCGCGTTCCTCAATTTCTACTAGTTATAGGAGAACTATAACAACTGTCGGAACCCTCCAGCAAGCTTCGCCTCCCTCGCTGCATCATCCACACTGACCTCATGCGCATCACTCCCCGCCGCCTCGCCACGGGCATGAGCCTGTGGATCCCCAACCTCTTAAGCGGAATCCGCATCCGCCGCTTCAGCGAGGACTGGACCCAGGCGACCGTCGAGCTGCACGTGAACGTCTTCACGCGCAATTACGTCAAGACGGCGTTCGGCGGCTCGATGTCGGCGATGACCGATCCCTACTTCTTCATGCTCGTGATGCACCAGCTCGGACGGGACTACGTGGTGTGGGACACCCGCGGCGAGATCGAGTTCCTCAAACCGGGCCGGGGAGTCCTCACCGCCGAATTCGAGGTCAGCAGGGAGCGGGCCGCAGAGATCCGCGAGCGTGCCCACGGCGGAGCGAAGGTGCTCGAGTGGTTCGAGACAGTGATCACCGACCGCGACGGCGATGTCGTCGCGAGAGTGCGTCGTGAGGTCTACATCCGAGAGAAGAAGCGCATCACCGCCACGCGGAGCTGACCCGCAGGGTGGCGCAGACACTCGGAGTTCACCCTCGCATGGCACGATGACGGGATGCCCCTCGCACGCCGCCTGAGACTCGGCGACGCCGTCGCCATCGGACTCGGGTCGATGCTCGGCGCCGGCGTGTTCTCGGTGTGGGCTCCGGCGATGGGCGTCGCCGGCAGCGGCATCCTGCTCGCCCTGGCGATCGCCGCGCTCGTCGCATACTGCAACGCCACCGCGTCTGCGCAGCTCGCCGCAGCCCACCCCGTGGCCGGCGGCACCTACGCGTACGCCAGAGCTGAGATCGGCCCGTGGTGGGGCTTCATCGCCGGCTGGAGCTTCGTGATCGGCAAGATCGCGAGCTGCGCCGCGATGGCCATGACCTTCGCCGCCTACGCGGCGCCCGAAGGCTGGCGGGTGCCGATCGCCTCGACCGCGGTCGTCGCTCTCGCGACCGTCAACTGCTTCGGCGTCACGCGAACCGCCCTCGTCACCCGGATCCTCGTCGTGTGCTCGCTGCTGGGGCTCGCCGTCGTCGTCGCGACCGGACTCGGCGGGTCGTCCGCAGCCTCCCCTGCCCCGCTCCCTGACGCCAGCGCATACGGCGTGCTGCAGGGAGCAGGACTGCTCTTCTTCGCCTTCGCGGGGTACGCGCGCATCGCGACGATGGGTGAAGAGGTCGTCGACCCCGCTCGGACGATCCCGCGGGCGATCGCCCTCGCACTGGGTGGTGCGGTCGCCGTCTACACGCTCGTCGCGATCACGGTCATCGTCGTGCTCGGCGGCGACGCGGCGACGAGCACGACGCCTCTGGCGGACGTCGCCGCGGCCACCGGCTGGCCGGCTCTCACCCCGGTGATCCGCGTCGCTGCGGCGGCAGCCTCCCTCGGCGCTCTGCTCGCGCTGCTCACGGGCATCGGGCGGACGACCCTGGCCATGGCCCGCGAGCAGGATCTGCCGCGGTTCCTCGCGAAGATCGACGAGCGCTGGCAGGTGCCCCGCCGTGCCGAGATCGCGATCGCGATCATCGTCGTGCTGATCGTGTTCGTCGCCGATCTCCGCGATGCGATCGGATTCTCCTCGTTCGGGGTGCTGCTGTACTACCTCATCGCGAACGCCGCGGCGTTCCGACAGCAGGCGGAGGCTCGCCGCTATCCGCGCGCGTTGCAGGTCATCGGAGCGCTGGGGTGCCTCCTGCTCGTGAACACGCTGCCGGTCGTCGCCTCGGCGATCGGAACCGTGGTCGTGCTCCTCGGAGTGGTCTATCGGATGACGCGCCTCAGACTGTCGCGGTGATCAGGCCCGCGCGCTCTCGTCCCGGAACTGCTCAGACGACCCGGCACGATACGTCCGAGGGGCGATGCCGAGGATGCTGCGGAAGTCACGCGTGAGGTGGGCGTGATCGGAGTATCCGAGCTCGGCCGCAAGGCCCGCCAGGTCGACCCCCGGGTCGAGACGCATCCGCTCGGCCGCCTCCTGCAGGCGGCGCCGACGGATCATCGCCGCCGGCGAGACGCCGACATACCGGTGGCACAGCCGCTGCAGGGTGCGGGTCGAGACAGCGAGTCTCAGCGCCGCCTCCTCGAGGCTCCCGGCTGCATCATCGCCCATGAGCACTTCGACCAGCGCGTTCGCGTGCCGGGCACTCTCGTCGAGAGGTCCGACCCGGCGCACGAGCCAGTCGGACAGCACCGCGGCGGCACGCTCGCGGCGCCCCTCTCCCGTCGCCATCGCAGCACTCACCGCGTCAGCGAGATCGGGCGCATCGACTGTCTGCTCGGTGTCGACGAGCGTCCCCGGGTCGTCGACGAGTGCTCCCACAGCGCCGGGCCGCAGCAGCGCGCCGACGGCCCAGCCGGTGCCGGTCAGGTCGCGATGCGACGCCCGCGTCGTCGCGCCGGACAGGGTCACGACGCCCTGCTCGACCACGAGATTCAGCGCCGGGTAGCCGACGACCTCCTGGCGTGAGGATCGTCCGGGCTCGATCGACCACTCCGGGATCCAGAACCACACGACGAGATCCCGCGCGGCCGCAGCGGGCGGCAGACGGTGGAACTCGGGCAGCCGGGCCGGGTACAGCACCCCTCGGGTCGGACGCACGTCTACTCGTCGCTCGGGCGAGCCGCGGGAGGCCCCGCGACACGCGGCGATGGCGCCGCAACCGGATCAGCAGGCGGCCACACCACGAGCAGGAACGCCGCGATCGGTCCCAGGAAGACGGTGAGCACGAACCACGCCAGTGCAGACCTGTTGCGAGTGCGGGCGAACCCACCGGCGAGGATCGCGACGGTCAGCCACATCGCCGACACCGTCGGTCCGAGGTACTCGACATCCATGATCTCGACCCTACGACCCACGCCCCTCGAGCAGCCCTGTGCGCCGCAGTCTGTCGCGGATCTTCAAGCGCACGCCGCCCGCGAATCCGTACCGTGAACGCATGACCCCAGACAATACGACCGGCGTGACCGGCGCACACACCACCGACGGCCGCCCGCACAGCGCGACCTCGCTCACCCCGTTCCTCGCGATCCCCGGAGCCAGAGAGGCGATCGACTTCTATCGAGACGTCTTCGGTGCTCGCGTCGTCGACGTCACGGAGTTCGGGGGCGTCGTCGCCCACGCCGATCTCGACTTCGGCCTCGGCCGCCTGCAGCTGGGCGAGCCGAGCCCGGAGTATCACCTGGTGCCCGCGCCCTCGGGTGACGACGACTGCTACTCGATGGGCCTCTACGTCTCGGACGTCGACGCCGTGGTCGAGCGGGCGGTCACTGCGGGAGCGACGGTGCGAGAAGCTCCGTCGGCCTTCGTCTCAGGCGACCGATTCGCGAGCATCCGCGACCCTTTCGGCGTGCGATGGTCGGTGATGACCCGGGTAGAAGACCTCTCGGATGACGAGAGCGCGCGTCGCGTCGCCGAATGGGCCGCCTCGTTCAGTGCGGCCCCGGCTGACGACGCGAGCTGAGCGCCGCCTCCGCGGCGAGGCACGCGACAGGAAGCAGCACCTCGGCCGTGCGCCGATAGCCGAGCGCGCTCGGATGGAAGCGATCCATGCTGAACATGGCCTCCGGATCGTCGAAGAACATCGGACCCACGGCTCTGCGGAGATCGACAGGGCTCGCCCCCGCCGATCGCGCGGTCTCGGCCTGCGCTTCGGCCAACCTGCGAGACATGCTGGAGATCAGGCGCCGCAGCGGCTGCGGCACGGGGCGCAGCGCACCGAGGTCGGGGCATGTGCCGACGACCACCTCGGTGCCGCGGCGCCGCAGCTGCAGGATCGTGTCGCGCAGGTGCTGCGTCGAGACGGCGAGCGGGAGGCGGTGGGTCACGTCGTTCCCGCCGACCACGATCACGGCCACGTGCGGTGCATACCCGTCGGGCAGACCCGCCAGCTGGGCAGCGAGATCGGGCGACTCCGAGCCGACGACCGCGGCGGTGCGCAGGCGGACCGGTCGCCGCATGCGCCGCGCCATGCCCTTCGCGAGCCGACCGCCGAGCGTCTCCTTGCGGCGCTCGGCGCCGAGACCCGCCGCCACCGAGTCGCCCAGCACCAGGAGCTGCACAGGATCGCCGTCGAGCGCACGACGCCAGACGCGATCCGCATCGATCGACCGCTCGCCTAGCGGTTTGCCGATGCGCCGACGCGCGATCGCCGCCTGACGCGTCAGCACGAACCGGATGCCGACGGCGGCCGCGACCGACGCGGCACCGATTGCGGTGAAGGCGACGAGATGCTGTCGGCTCATGGTCTGATTCGATCCGACCGGCGTGAACGCCGAGTGAACGGCATCCGCAGTGTCCGTCTGCAGGACCGGGGCACGTCCGCAGGACGAAACCAGCGGTCTGCCCCTGCATCCCGTGCGGTCGTCCTGCAGACGGACTCCCGGGGTTCGAAAGCCGGGCCCGGAGTTCGAAAGCCGGGCCCGACGGGCGAAGGACGAGCCGAGTCTCAGGACAGGGGCTTGAGCTCCAGTTCGGCAGCGCCCGCGGACACGGTCGCGAACTCCGTGTATCCGTCGGCGACCGAGCGCTCCAGCAGAGCCTTCACGTTCTTCGTGCGCCGTTCCAACCGCACCCTGGCACCGGATGCCACGAGTCCGGCCTTGTGAGCGACGAGCTCGGCGACCGGCACGTCGGCGTCGTGGATGAGCACGACGGCACGCTCGCCGGCATGCGCTCCCGTCGTCAGGAGATCGACGAGCCTCTCGAAGCCGAGCGAGAAGCCCACGGCCGGGACCTGCTGGCCGAGGAACCGCCCGATCATCCCGTCATAGCGACCTCCACCGCCGAGCGAGTACGCCACCGACGGATGCGCGAGCTCGAAGATCGTGCCGGTGTAGTAGCCCATGCCGCGCACGAGGAAGGGATCGAACACCAGCGGGATGTCGGTCGCCCCCCGTCCGGCGGCGACGGCCTCACCGATGCCGACGAGATGCCCGACGATCTCGTCCGGCGCGTTCTCGGGAAGCGCCTTGCGGATCTGCCGTTCCCCGAACGGGTTGTACTCCATGGTCTGCGGACGAACGAGGAACGCCTCGAACGCGTCGACGGACGTCGGAGCCGAGCCGCGTTCGCGCAGTTCGGCGGCGACGCCGTCGGGGCCGATCTTGTCGAGCTTGTCGATCGTGATCAGAACGCCGGGGCGCTCCTCCGCGGTGAAACCGAAGCTGTCGAGCATCCAGTCGAGTGCCCGGCGATCGTTGATGCGGACGGTCGCTCCGTCCAGGCCCAGCGCGTCGACGGCGTCGAGCGAGGCGACCATGAGCTCGGCCTCTGCTCGCGAGGAGTCGTCACCGATGATGTCGATGTCGCACTGCACGAACTGTCGGTAGCGGCCCTTCTGGGGGCGCTCGGCGCGCCAGACCGGCCCGATCTGGATGGAGCGGAACACGCCGGGAAGCTGCCCCCGATTGCTGGCGAAGAAGCGAGCGAGCGGCACCGTGAGGTCGTAGCGGAGTCCCAGATCGGCGAGTGCACCCTGGTCGTCGGCCGACTCGCGGATCGCCTCGGCGTCGAGGCCGCGGCGCAGCACGTTGTACGCGAGCTTCTCGTTGTCGCCGCCGATGCCGGCATGCAGTCGCGAGTACTCCTCGAGTGCGGGCGTCTCGATCTCGTCGAAGCCGTGAGACCGGTAGCGATCGCGGATGACCGAGAGGACTCGCTCACGGCGTGCCTTGTCGGCGGGGAGGATGTCGCGCATTCCGCGCGGCGGGTTCACAGTAGCCACGCCTCCATCCTTCCAGGTCGGCGGGGCAGGCCGTGGCCTCAGTCCCCCGATTCCGCCTCGCGGACCTCGTCCTCGATGCCTCGGAGCCGTTCCCGCAGTGCTCGTTCCGCATCCCAGCCCTCGGTGCGGGCGAGCGCGACGAGGCCCAGCAGCGCGTCGCCCAGCTCGGCTTCCGACGTCGGCCTCGCGGCAGCCTCCGCGGCATCCGGCTCGGCGTCGATGACACCGGCTCCGGCAGCTCGACCGACGATCTTCTGCGCCAGGGCGAGCGCCGGCATCCCGCGCGGGATCCCGTCGAGCACGCTTCGTCTCGTGCGCTTCTCCGCCGCCTTCGCGGCGTTCCAGTGCACGAGGACCTCTTCGGGCGTCGTCGCGGTCTCGCCGCCGAACACGTGAGGGTGCCGACGCACCATCTTCTCGGTCAGCGTGGCCGCCACATCGTCTATGTCGAACGGGTCGTCCGGATCCTGCGCAGCGATGGCGGCGTGGAACAGCACCTGCCAGAGCAGGTCGCCGAGCTCTTCGCGCAGATCGTCGCGCGTGCCGTTCTCGACCGCGTCGATCACCTCGTGCGACTCCTCGATGAGATACGGCACGAGATCGCGGTGCGTGATCTGCTGAGACCAGACGCAGCGCTCTCGTACCTCCCGCATCGTCTCGGCTGCGGCGCGAAGCGCGTCGCGGTCGCGGTCTGCGCTCACCGGCACTGCCTCGGACATCGCTCTCCCTGCCGTCATCGTCCCTGCCTCCTGGTCACGGGGTCACGACGCCCAGGCGTCGGTAGGTGCGGGCACGGAGCGAGACGATGACGCCCGACAGGATGAGCGCCGCGAGCGAGCCGACGAGCACGCCCAGGATCGCCTGGTCGCGAATGCCCGCATCGGTCGCGAAGGCGAGATTGGCCAGCAGCAGCGAGACGGTGAAGCCGATCCCCCCGAGCGCGCCGGCGGCGAAGATGTCGGCGAACGGCAAGGCGGGCGCTGAACCTCGGGGCCGGATCCGCATCGCCAGCCATCCGAACAGCGAGATTCCGACGATCTTGCCGATGGGCAGGGCGACGACGATCCCCCAGAAGGCGGGCGACAGCTCGGACGGTGCGAGAGCGGGGATCACCACGAACGCGGCCACGAAGGCGAAGAGGGGCAGGATCGCGCCGTTCACCGTCGGCTCGAGAGCGTGACGGGTGCGCGCGGCAGGGACGGGCGACATCACGAGCCCGAGCATCACGCCGGCGATCGTGGCATGGATTCCAGACGACGCCACGAGGCCCCAGGCGACGATGCCGACCACGACCATCGCGACGGCGATCGCCGGGTGCCCCTTGGCGTGCAGCAGTCTGCTCAGCAGCCAGAAGGCCACGACCGCGACGACGGCGAGGGCGAGGAACAGCCACTGCACATCGTGGGCGAAGAGCACGGCGATGAAGATGATGCCGATGATGTCGTCGAGGATCGCCAGCGCGAGCAGGAACACCCGCACGTTCGAGGGCAGCCCGCGGCCGAACATGGCGAGGACGCCGAGCGCGAAGGCGATGTCGGTCGCGGTGGGGATGGGCCAGCCGGTGGCGGTCGCCGAGTCGCCCGCGATGAGGAGATAGACGGCGATCGGCACCAGCACGCCCCCTGCGGCGGCGATCGCCGGCTGCACGGCCTTGCTCGGAGAGTCGAGCTCGCCGTGGGTCAGCTCGTGTCGCAGCTCGATCGCCACGACCAGGAAGAACACCGCGAGCAGCCCGTCGGACACCCAGTGCTCGATCGAGAGGTCGAGGACGGTGCCGGGGACCGCGATATGGAAGTCGAGGACTGCGGCGAGCGCATCGTGCGACGGGAGATTCGCCAGGAGGATGCCGAGTCCTGCCGCGACGAGGAGGAGGACAGCGGGGAACTGCTGACCTCGGAGGGGGTTCGCGGAGATGCGCATCGCCCCCATGGTAGTTGCGCCCGTGCCCGGCGTCTCGCGCCGTCATGCGTTCAGAGCACGGTCCCGACCCGGGATACTCTCGAACGGTGACCCCCGAACACGCCTTCCCCGAGCCCACTGACACCTCGGCCATCCGCATCATCGGCCGTTTCGAAGCGGGCCGTGGCATTCCGGATGCCATGCGCACCGACGTGAGAATGCTCGGCGCCCTTCTCGGCCAGGTTCTGCGCGAAGCAGGCGGAGACGACCTCTTCGAGGATGTCGAGCGCCTGCGACTGGCGACGATCCAGGCCTACGACGAGGAGACCTCCGACGCGTTCGACCGCGCCGCGGCGATCGCCGAGTCGTTCAGCATCGCGCGCGCCGACGAGGTGGCCAGGGCGTTCACCTGCTACTTCCACCTCGTGAATCTCGCCGAGGAGCACCAGCGCGTGCGGGTGCTGCGCGAGCGCGCCGGCCAGCCCGGCCGCGAGGATGCCGCAGACACGGTCGCCACGGCGTACGCGCGCCTGAAGACCGAGGTCGGCGACGACGAGGCTCGTCGTCGCCTCGAGGGCCTGCGCTTCCACCCGGTGTTCACCGCTCACCCGACAGAGGCGCGCCGCCGCGCCGTGTCGTCGAGCATCCGCCGTCTGTCCGAGCTGCTCACCCAGCACGACGCCGCGAGCGAGGGCGGGGCCGAGGAGCACCGTGCACGCCGCCGGATGCTGGAGGAGATCGACACCCTGTGGCGCACCGCTCCCCTGCGTGCCGAGAAGCCGTCACCGACCGACGAGGTGCGCACGGTCATGGGCGTCTTCGACGAGACGCTGTTCACCACTGTGCCGCACGTGTACCGGCGCATCGACGACGCCTTGCGTGGCGATGACTCCGGCTCCAGCGCACCGGTCGTCCCCGCCTTCGTGCGCATCGGCTCCTGGGTCGGCGGCGATCGCGACGGCAACCCGTTCGTGACGGCATCCGTGACACGGGAGGCGTCGCAGATCGCCTCGGACCACGTGCTGCGCGGTCTCGAGCGCGCGCTCGAGCGCATCGGCCGCACTCTCACGCTCAGCGCCGAGGACACGCCCCCGAGTGACGCCGTCTCGGCGCTCTGGGACTCGTTCGCCGCCGCCGAGCCGCGGGTCGCACACGAGCTGGCCGCCCGCTCGCCCGGCGAGCCCCACCGACGGGTGCTGCTCGCTCTGGCACATCGCGTCGCAGCCACGAGGCATGGCGACGAGCAGGGGTATGCCCGGCCGGAGGAGCTGCTCGAAGACCTCCGCGTGGTGCAGTCCTCGCTGTCGGATGCCGGTGCGAAGCGCCACGCCTTCGGCGGTGTGCAGCACCTGATCTGGCAGGTGGAGACGTATGGCTTCCACCTCACCGAGCTCGAGGTCCGTCAGCACTCGCAGGTGCATGCGAAGGCCCTCGCTGAGCTCGAGAGCGGCGAGGCGATCAGCGCCCAGACCGAAGAGGTGCTCGAGGTCTTCCGCGCGATCGCCGAGATCCAGCGGGACCGGGGCCTCCGCGCCGCCGGCCGCTACGTCGTGTCGTTCACGCAGGCGGCCTCCGACCTCGCGAACGTGCACCGGCTCGCCGCGCACGCGCTCGGCGACGACGCGCCCGTGCTCGACGTCGTGCCCCTGTTCGAGACGTTCGCCGACCTGCAGGCCGCCCCGGGCATCCTCGCGGAGGCCGTGACGTTCCCCGAGTTCCAGGCGCGCCTCGCGGCGACGGGCAACCGGCTCGAGGTCATGCTCGGATACTCGGATTCGTCGAAGGACGTCGGCCCGGTCGCAGCCAACCTCGCGCTGTACGAGGCTCAGGAGAAGATCGCGCAGTGGGCGCTGGAGTCCGACATCGAGCTGACCCTGTTCCACGGCCGTGGCGGCGCCCTCGGGCGCGGCGGCGGGCCGGCCAACTCGGCGATCCTCGCCCAGCCGCCGCACTCGGTCGACGGTCGCTTCAAGCTCACCGAGCAGGGTGAGGTCATCTTCGCCCGCTATGGCGAGCCGGCCATCGCGATGCGCCACATCGACCAGGTCGCCGCGGCGACCCTGCTCGCATCCTCGCCGTCGGTCGAGAAGCACACGAGCGACGCGGCGGCGCGGTTCGCCGACATCGCCGCCGTCATGGACGCGTCCTCCCGCGAGCGGTTCTTCTCGCTCGTGAAGGCCGAGGGATTCGCCCCTTGGTTCGCCACGGTGACGCCTCTCGAGGAGATCGGCCTGCTCGCCCTGGGTTCGCGTCCTGCCAGGCGCGGACTGTCGGTGGAGTCGCTCGAAGACCTGCGCGCCATCCCGTGGGTGTTCGCCTGGACCCAGGCGCGCATCAACCTGGCCGGGTGGTTCGGCCTCGGAACGGCTCTCGCGGCGGTCGGCGACGAGGCGCGACTCATCGAGGCCTACCGCGACTGGCCGCTGCTGCGCACCATGATCGACAACGTGGCGATGAGCCTCGCGAAGACCGATGAGCGCATCGCCCGCCAGTACCTCGCACTCGGTGACCGCGACGATCTCGCGCAGCTCGTGCTGGACGAGCTCTCGCTCACCCGTGAATGGGTCATCCGCCTCACGGGCGGGGTCGGACTGCTCGAGAACAAGCCGATCCTGCAGCGCGCGGTGCAGCTGCGCACGCCATACGTCGACGCCCTGTCGCTGCTGCAGCTGCGTGCTCTGCGCGCGTTGCGCGACCCCGCCGAGGCGACCGGATCAGGTGCCGACGACGAGCAGAAGCGCCTGCTGCTGCTCTCGGTGAGCGGCGTCGCGGCCGGCCTGCAGAACACCGGGTGATCGACGCCCATCGCGCCTGAGCGAGTGCATGCCTGGGTGAAGATCCTCACATCGGCGTGCCCGCTAGAGTGAAAACTCCGCCCGATCCGGCGAACCCTCACGCGACACGATCGCACGCAGCACCATCCCCCGATCAGAAAGCTCTTTCGCGTGACCTCTTCGTCTTCCGCAGACTTCCACCCGCTCGCCGAGTCCGTGCAGCCCGTCTTCGACACGGTGCTCGTCCGCAGCCCGCACGAACCGGAGTTCCAGCAGGCCGTGCACGAGGTGCTGAACTCGATCGCGCCGGTGCTCGCGCGCAACCCGCAGTTCGTCGACGGAGGCATCCTCGACCGCCTGGTCGAGCCCGAGCGTCAGATCCTGTTCCGGGTGCCGTGGGTCGACGATGCCGGTCGTCTGCAGGTCAACCGCGGCTACCGCATCCAGTTCTCCTCTGTCCTCGGCCCGTACAAGGGCGGCCTGCGCTTCCACCCCTCGGTCAACCTGTCGATCATCAAGTTCCTCGGGTTCGAGCAGATCTTCAAGAACGCGCTCACGGGGCAGGGCATCGGCGGCGGCAAGGGCGGCTCCGACTTCGACCCGCACGGCCGTTCGGATGCCGAGATCATGCGCTTCTGCCAGTCGTTCATGAGCGAGCTCTACAGACACCTGGGCGAGCACACCGACGTTCCCGCGGGCGACATCGGGGTCGGCGGTCGTGAGATCGGCTACCTCTTCGGTCAGTACCGCAAGATCACCAACCGTCACGAGTCGGGCATGTTCACCGGCAAGGGCACCGGCTGGGGTGGCGCCGAGGTGCGCACCGAGGCCACCGGGTACGGGGCGGTGTTCTTCGCGCAGGAGATGCTCGGCGTGCACAACGACTCGCTCGACGGCAAGCGCGTCGGGGTCTCGGGCTCGGGCAACGTCGCGATCTATGCGATCCAGAAGGCATCGCAGCTCGGCGCGACCGCTGTCACGGCATCCGATTCGTCAGGCTACGTCGTCGACGACGCCGGGATCGACGTCGACCTGCTCCGCCAGATCAAGGAGGTCGAGCGCGCCCGCATCGTCGAGTACGCGAACCGTCGTCCGGGTGCCAGGTTCGTCGAGGGCGGCAGCGTCTGGGAGGTTCCCGTCGACATCGCAGTGCCCTCCGCGACGCAGAACGAGCTCGATCTCGACGCCGCCGAGGCCCTCATCGCAAACGGCGTGCGCGCCGTGTCGGAGGGCGCGAACATGCCCTGCGTCCCCGCAGCCGTCGAAGCGTTCCAGGGCGCCGGTGTGCTGTTCGCGCCCGGCAAGGCCGCGAACGCCGGTGGCGTCGCGACCTCTGCGCTGGAGATGAGCCAGAACGCCTCGCGCCAGCGGTGGAGCTTCGATGCGAGCGAGAACAAGCTGCGCGAGATCATGGCGGACATCCACAGCGCCGCATTCGATGCCGCGGAGCGCTACGACGTCGCAGGCGACTACGTCGCCGGAGCGAACATCGCCGGCTTCGAGCGCGTCGCCGGCGCGATGCTCGCGCAGGGCGTCATCTGACCCACTCGCGCCCCGCGCACGTGCGAAGAGCCGCCTCCCTCACGGGTGGCGGCTCTTCTGCATCCCGGGTCGTCAGCTCTCGTCGACCGGCACCTTCACGACCTTGTTGAATCCGGTCACCGGCTGGTTCTCGTCGAACGCGACGACCTTCTTGCGGAAGCCCCTCGTGATCACGGCCAGGTAGATCAGGCCGAGAGCGGTCCAGATCAGACCCCCGGTGAGCGCGTCCGCGTGCAGGTTGACCCACAGCAGCCCGGTGAGCAGCATGCCGATCCCGGGCATCACGATGTACGAGAAGATGTCGCGCGGTGTGTGGCGACGGCCCTTGCGGATCGCGAACCATGCGATCACGGAGATGTTGACGAAGGTGAACGCGATGAGCGCGCCGTAGTTGATCCATGCGGCGATCAGTTCGAGTGTGAACGGGATCGCCAGCAGCGAGATCGCGCCCACCAGCACGATGTTGAACGTCGGCGTGTGGGTGCGGGGGTTGATATAGCCGAACGCCTTCTGCGGCAGCACGTTGTTGCGGCCCATCACGAGCAGCATGCGTGACACCGACGCATGCGAGGCGAGCCCCGATGCCAGGGTCGCGCAGAAGCCCGCCGCCGTCAGCACGGCCATGAGCACGTTGCCGCCCACGAGGTTTCCGATGATCGGCAGCGTGGAGTCCTCGACGTACTGCATGTCGCCGCCGGGGGCGAACTCGTTCCAATCGGGGAATCGCAGCTGTGTCACATACGCGGCCACGAGGAAGATCGCCCCGCCGAGCAGCACGGTGAGGAGGATCGCCTTCGGCATCGTCTTCGGGTCCTTCGCCTCCTCGGCGTACATGGTCACCGCGTCGAAGCCGATGAACGAGAAGCAGACGATCGTCGCGCCCATGAGCACGGCGCCGATGGTCGCACCGTCGTGGATGAACGGGGCTGCGGAAGCGATCGTCGCCGCGCCCTCACCGCGCATCAGCTGCGCGACGACCATGACCACGAAGACGACCATGACCACGATCGAGAACACCAGCAGGATCATGTTCATGTTCGAGGTGCCGCGCATCGTCATGTAGATGATGCTCGTGACGAGGATGCAGTAGAGCACGACCCAGATCCAGCCGGGGATGTCGGGGAACAGCGCCTCGAGGTAGCTGCGGATGATGAGGCAGTTGACCATCGGAAGCAGCACGTAGTCGATGAGCGAGGTCCAGCCGACCATGAACCCCAGGTTGGGGTGGATCGATTTGCGCACATACGTGTAGGCGGAGCCCGCGCTCGGGATGGCGCGAGAGATCTTGCCGTAGCTGATCGCGGTGAAGACCATCACGACGAGGGCGACGAGGTAGGCGGCGGGGACGACGTTGTCGGTGTCGCGAGCGACCATGCCGAAGGTGTCGAAGACGACGGTCGGCGTCATGTAGCCGAGACCTAGACCGACGATCGCCCAGAGACCGAGGTTGCGGCGCAGTGTTCCGCCGCCCTGCGCGAGCGGTTTCGTCTTGATGGGCGTGGCCATGAGTACTCCTTCGGGAACAGCGCATGGGCCGGACTTCGGGCGGTCCGACACTGACGCTCAGTATGTACCCGGGATATTCGTCAGCGGAAGAGCAGATCTGATTCGAAATACGCATTTAACATGCCGAGAACCGACTCGATTCGAAGACTCTCCTCCGGTCACCATCCGTCCGTGAGCACACGGTCGAGCATCGCGACGACGTGGTCGGCGCTCTCCGGCGTCAGGCAGAGCGGCGGCTTGATCTTCAGCACGTTCGAGCGTTCCGAGGTGGTGAGCACGATCACGCCGAGCTCCCGCATCCGCTCGCAGATCGCCGCCGCCTCGGCATCCGCCGGCTCCATCGTCTCGCGATCGCGCACGAGCTCGACGCCGAGATAGAGGCCCTGACCATGCACAGGACCCACGATCGGATGCCGCTGCGCCAGCGCTCGAAGGGCATCTGCCAGATGCCGACCGACCTCGAGCGCGTTTCGCTGCAGGTCGTCCTCGACCATCGCGTCGAGGACGGCGAGGCCGACGCTGCTGCTGAGGGTGCTGCCGCCGGCTGAAGAGAAGAACTGCCCCTGGCTGCTGAGCGCGTCGGCGATCCGCTTCGAGGTGATCACGCCCCCGATGGGGAAGCCGTTGCCCATCGGCTTCGCGATCGTGACGATGTCCGGAACCACGCCGGACTGCTCGAATCCCCAGAAGGTCGACCCCATGCGGCCGAAGCCCACCTGCACCTCGTCGGCGATGGTGAGACCGCCGCGCGCGCGGATCAGTTCGTAGGCTCCCGCCAGATAGCCGTCGGGCAGGAGCACTCCCCCGGCGTTGCCGAGCACGGACTCGCACAGGAACGCCGCCGGGTCTCTGCCGTCTGCGGTGAGTCGGTCGAGGTCTGCCGCGAGATCGGCGAGGTACCGGTCGGCCGTGTTCCGGCCGCGATATGTGCCGCGGAAGGGATTGGGCACGTCGGCGACATGCACCCAGTCCGGCCTCGTCGCGAGAGCATGCGGGTTGTCGTAGGCGCTGGTCGTCACGGCATCGCTCGCCATGGTCCAGCCGTGATACGCCTCTCGAAGCGCCACCACCGTGCGTCGCCCGGTGGCCGCCTGGGCGAGACGGATGCCGAGGTCGACCGCCTCCGAGCCGCTGTTCACGAGCAGCACGGTGTCGAGACCGCTCCCCTCGGGCATCAGCGCGATCAGCCTCTCGCTGTACTCCGCGAGGCCGCGGAACAGGAACCTCGAATTGGTGGCGAGCGTCTTCAGCTGGCGGTTCGCCGCCGCCGCGACTCGCGGGTGGCCATGTCCGAGCCCCGCGACGTTGTTCACCATGTCGATGTAGCTGCGACCGGTCGTGTCGACGAGATGATGCCGCCAGCCTCGCTCGATCTGCGGCGGGTGCTCGTAATAGCGCTCCTGTGCGTCCGCGAAGATGCGCTCCCTTCGCGTGAGCTCCTGCCCGGCCTCGTCCCGCTGCGCGTAGGAGGGGAGCCCGAGCAGCCCCGCCGGATCTGCCGTGAAGCGGCGCCATGCCTCGACATGATCGGGGGCGACGAGGTGCGCGACAGCAGGCGCATCGGAGCGCGTCGCCGGAAGCATCGGAGCATCCGCCCGCCTGAGTCCGACGATGATCGTCCTGTTCTCGAAGGATGCGGCGAGCCTGCCGATGCTCTCGCCCCGCTCGACTCGTCCGCTGCGGTTCGGCTCGAGGTCGGCGCCTCGGATCTCGAGTATCCACCCGGTGTCGAGTGCGACGCGCACCGCGCCCTCGGTGATCTTCAGCTCGCCCTCTGCCGGCGCGATCATCCGTGAGGACGGCCCGGGGGCGACGTGCACCTCGGTCTCGATCGGCCACGTGGCGGCAGCGCTCGCGGCGTCGATCGTCACGCGCGTGAGTCGGAACACACCGTAGGGCACGACGGCGGCACGAGCACCTTGCGCATGCGCTTCCGCGATGAGAAGCGCTTCGGCGTCGGAACGCAACCATCTTCCGGCGTCCAGCCCCTCGGCCTCGATGCCGGGGTCGATCACGGCCACGCGACCGTCGAGATCCGGAAGAAGCGTCGACAGCTCGGGGCGCGTGCGGTCGGCCGCGTCGACCAGCGGTGCATCGGGCGCAGTCGTCACCGGCGCAGTCGTCTCCGGCACAGTCGTCTCAGGCTCCCTTGATTCGGAATCGTCAGCCTCCGGAGTCTCGGGTCGCCCGGTCTCAGGCTCCTCGACTCCGGGTTCAGGCGCCGCGCGAGGCGGCGCAGCCCCCTCCGGCGATTCGAACTCGGGCGCCTCGAACCCGAGCCGAGCGAGCACCAGCTCGGTCGCCTCGGGAAGCGGAACGTCGGTCGCGGCGTCGAAGATCGCCTGCTCGCCGGCGATCCTCTGGCGGGCGTAGTCGTTGTCCCCGTCGATCGCGAGCTGTCGCCAGCCGCTGGGGACGAGAAGAGCTGCTCTCAGCACGACGAGGGACCACACCGCGACCGCCTCGTCGCGAGTGAGCGGGGCATCGGCGTGGAATGCCGCGACGGTGTCGAGTGCCCGAAGCGGGCGCTCCGGCTCATGGTGCAGCATCGACGAGACGCATACCGCGAGTTCGGCGACCCGCCATCCGAGCCCCAAGTCTCCCAGGTCGAGCACCGTGTGCGGGTGCAGTCGGGAATCGGCGCCGCGCACCCCGGTGACGTTGTCGTCGGTGAGATCGCCGTGGATCGGCTGCACCGGCAGCGCAGCGGCGACGGACGACAGAGCCGTGTGCGCCTCGTCCGCCGCCGTGCGAACGCGCGAGCGCAGCTCGGCATCCGTGATGGCCGGGGCGAGGCCGATGATCTGCTCGTACGCGACGCGCATGTCCCACATCTGCTCACGGTCGAGCCCCGGATGCACGAGACCTGCGAGCGCGTTCACGGATGCCGCAGCCAGCGTGCCGAACTCCCCCAGGACGAGGGGAGCGAGATAGCCCGCGTCGACCAGCGGCTCACCCTCGGCGAACTCGCTGCGCCGCACCGCAAATCCTCGCCAGCGCTGGGTGAGCTCACCGTCGAGCCCCGGAAGCGCTGTGGGAACACGAACGCCGGCTGCACGGTACGCGTCGAGAGCTGCGTGCTGCGCGGATCGTGCGTCATCGCCGAAGACCGGGTTGTCGACGCGCAGGACGCTGCGGGACCCGTCGGGTTCGAGCAGCACGAAGTTGCGGTCCTGATTGCTGCCGAGCTCGCTGGCCACCGCCTCGACTCCGTAGCATTCGCGGGCGATCAGCACGGCGTCGTCCGTGCTGATGTCCGGTCGGACGAGCCCTGTGCCGTCGCTCACCCTCGACCCGCCGCGCGGCCGTCGGCGTCGAGACGCACATCGTCGGCGTGCCGAGCCAGCGAGCTGCCGTAGCGCTCGGTCAGCTGCACCATCAGATCGGGGGTGTCGCGGTCCACTCCGAACACGTGACCGGGGAAGTCCAGTTCGGGCTGAGCGGCTGCGATCTCGGCCTCTCGGTCGGGCGAGAGCAACTGCACCGGATCACCCACCGCGACCCAGCCGATCGGCACGACCGTGCCCGACGGCAGCACCGCCCGGCGGTGCACGATGGCGTTCACACGGACCTCGCATCTGTCGCCCACCAGTGCTCCGTTGAAGATCCGTGCGCCGGACGCGAGGAAGACCTCTTCGCCGACGGTCGCCCCGGCGATGCTCGCGAGGGTTCCCACGAGCGTGTGCGAACCGATGTGCACGGCATTCGCAGCCGTGGCCCTGATGAGCGCGTTCTCCATCACGATGACATGCTCGCCGATGCTGATCGGACCTCCCTCGGCGGTGATCACAGCGCCGTGCAGCACTTGGCAGTCTGGACCGATCGTCACGTCTCCGGAGATCACGGCGGTGGGAGCGACGACGGCGGTGTCATGGATCCGGGGCCGAGCCCCGAGGTGCTCGTACAACATGACGCCAGCGTAGCGCCGCCGCGCACGGGTCGAGAAGGCTGACCGAGCCTCCTGCTACGCTGACGCCCATGAAGTGCAGCTGACTCGATCCCCTCTCCCGCCTCGGACCGCCATTCGGCGTGCCCGCGGCTTCTTCGATCGAAAGGCTCACTGCCATGCACTCCCCCGACCTTCCCCTGTTCGGACGCACCGTTCTGGTGACCGGTGTCTCCCGCAGACGCGGCATCGGATTCGCCACCGCGACGACACTGGCCTCCCTCGGTGCGAACGTGTTCTTCCACCACTTCCGCCCCCATGATCTCGATCACCCCTGGGGCGGGGACGATCTCGACGCGGTGCGCGCGGGCATCCGCGACTCTCTCGCGTCCGGGGCTGTGATGGGCGACGCGCAGGCTGATCTTCGCGACCCCGACAGCATCGAACCGCTGCTCGACGCGGCATCGTCCCTCTCCGGCCGTCTCGACATCGTCGTCTGCAACCAGGCGATGAGCGGCGGCGACGGCACGATCTTCGACATGACCGCCGACCGACTGGATGCGCATTGGCAGGCCAACGCCCGCGCCTCGCTGCTGCTCACCGCCGGGCTCGCGCGTCGGGTCCGCCATGGGCTCGGCGGACCCGAGTCACCGGTCGCGCGCCCCGGCGACAGCATTCCGACGCTCGGCCCCTTCGAGAAGCCGACCGCCCACGTCATCTGGATGACCTCCGGCCAGGGGCACGGAGCCATGCGCGGCGAGATCTCGTATGCGACGAGCAAGGCCGCATTGGCGGGGATCACACGCTCGACAGCCGCCGAGCTGCTCGACGTCGGGATCGTGCTGAACACCGTCAATCCCGGCCCGGTGAACACGGGCTACCTCGACGCCGACACGACGGATCGCGATCTGTCCGGCGTCGACGAGTGGATCGCCGGCACCCCGTTCGGACGTGTCGGCCGCCCCGGCGACCCGGCCCGCCTGATCGGGTGGCTGTGCACGGACGCGGGCTCGTGGGTGGTCGGTCAGGTGCTGACCACCGACGGCGGCTTCTCGCTGTAGTCGGTTCCCGTCACTCGACCTTCGCGGGCTCCGGGAAGATGGCTGTGAACAGCTGCTCGACCCATTCGAGCAGCTGGGCGTCGGGAAGCGGCTCGAGGCCGACACCCACCGCGGCCGGGATCGTCGGCATCGGCACTACGAGCGCCTCTCCCCCGGAGACCAGCTTCGCCTTCGGATAGAGCCGCTGCAGGCGCACCTTGATCGAGTCCTCGAGCCGCGCCGGCGCGATGCGCAGATTCGACCCCATCACCACGACGTCGGCGAGTCCGGCCTTGGCGGCCCGACGACGCAGACGAGCGACGGCGATGAGTCCCGTGACCTCGTCGGGCGGGGTGCCGTAGCGGTCGGTGAGCTCGTCGATCACGAGATCGATCGCGTCGTCCTTCGCGGTGGCCGTCGAGGCGGCCGAGAGCTTCTGGTACGCCTCGAGACGAAGTCGCTCGCTGTCGATGTAGTACTCGGGGATGCGCGCGTCCAGCGGCAGCTCGAGGCGCAGCTCCTGACCCGACTCGACGTCCTCGCCTCGGAAGGTCGCGACCGCCTCGCCGATCATCCGCAGGTAGAGGTCGAATCCGACGCCCGCGATGTGGCCGGCCTGCTCGCCGCCGAGCAGGTTGCCGGCGCCTCGCAGCTCGAGGTCCTTGAGCGCGACCTGCATTCCGGATCCGAGGTCGTTGTTCACTGCGATCGTCTGCAGGCGGTCCGCCGCCGTCTCGCTGAGCGGCTTCATCTCGTCGTAGAGGAAGTACGCATAGGCGCGCTCACGACCACGGCCGACGCGGCCGCGCAGCTGATGCAGCTGGCTCAGACCGTACTTGTCGGCCCGGTCGATGATGATCGTGTTGGCATTCGCGATATCCAGGCCCGTCTCGATGATCGTGGTCGAGACGAGCACATCGAACTTGCGCTCCCAGAAGTCGTCGACGACCTGCTCGAGCGCGTGCTCGCCCATCTGACCGTGCGCCACGGCGATGCGCGCTTCGGGCACGAGCTCGGCGAGCTGGGCGGCGACCCGCTGGATCGACTGCACGCGGTTGTGCACGAAGAACACCTGGCCCTCGCGCAGGATCTCTCGTCGGATCGCCGCCGCCATCTGCTTGTCACTGCGGGGACCCACGAACGAGAGGATCGGATGCCGGTCCTCCGGCGGCGTCGCGAGAGTCGACATCTCGCGAATGCCCGTGACAGCCATCTCGAGCGTGCGCGGGATCGGGGTCGCGCTCATCGCGAGGATGTCGACGTTGGTCTTCATCTTCTTGAGCGTGTCCTTGTGCTCGACGCCGAAGCGCTGCTCCTCGTCGATGATCATCAGGCCGAGATCCTTGAACATGACCTGGTCGGTGAGGATGCGGTGCGTGCCGATCACCATGTCGACGGTGCCGTCGAGCAGACCGTCGAGAGTGAGACGCGCCTCCTTGTCGGACTGGAACCGCGACAGCGGGCGCACCTTGACGGGGAATCCGGCGAATCGCTCGGTGAATGTCTCGAGATGCTGTTTCACGAGGAGCGTGGTCGGCACGAGCATCGCGACCTGCTTGCCGTCCTGGATCGCCTTGAACGCCGCGCGGACGGCGACCTCGGTCTTGCCGAAGCCGACGTCGCCCGAGAGCAGCCTGTCCATCGGGATCGGACGCTCCATGTCGGCCTTGATCTCGTCGATGGTCTGCAGCTGATCGAGGGTCTCGGCGAACGGGAACGCCTCCTCGAGCTCGCGCTGCCAGGGGGTGTCAGGCCCGAACGCGTGGCCCTTCGCGCTCATGCGCGCCGAGTACAGCTTGACGAGCTCGACGGCGATGTCGCGCACGGCCTTGCGAGCCTTGCCCTTCGCCTGCGACCAGTCGCTGCCGCCCATTTTCGAGAGGGTCGGTCCCTCACCGCCGACGTACTTCGAGAGCAGGTCGAGCTGATCTGTGGGCACATAGAGCTTGTCGCCCGGGTATCCGCGCTTCGACGGCGCGTATTCGAGCACCAGGTAGTCACGCACCGATTTCGTCGCGTTGCGCCCGCCGGTCGAGACCTCGCGCTGGGTCATCTCGACGAAGCGGCCGATGCCGTGGGTGTTGTGCACGACGAAGTCGCCCTGCTTGAGCTGCAGCGGATCGACGACGTTCTTCCGACGGGAGGCGAGCTTCTTGACGACGCGCTGGTCACCGCCGATCGTGCGGCCGTAGAACTCGTTGTCGGTGAGGACGGCGAGCTTGGCCTCGGGGATCTGGAATCCGGCCTCGACCGAGCCGGTGACGAGCGTCGCGACGCCCGTGTCGGGTGCGTCGATCAGCTCGGACACTATGCGGGCGGCGATCCCCCGGTCGGAGAGCACATCGCGGGCGCGGTCGACGAGGCCCGCTCCGGCGGCGATCACGACGATCCGCCAGCCGTCGGCGACCTTCGCCTCGACGAACGAGATCGCGCCGTCGACGTTGCCGTGGAACGAGGGGATGACCGAAGCGTCGATGGTCTCGGCGTCCTCGCCGCCCATCGAGAACGGGCTCAGGCGCCACCAGACGCCGCCGCGGTCACGGACGACCTCGCGCAGCCGGGCGATCGTGAGGAAGTCGCCGGCGCCGAGATCGATGGGCGCCGACGCACCCGAGGTCGCCGCGCTCCAGGCCGCGTCGAGGAACTCGCGGTTGGTCTCGCCCAGCGTGATCGCCCGAGCACTCGACCTCTCGGGGTCGACGACGGCGGTCGCGCTGCCCTCGGGCAGATACTCGGCGAGTGACTTGAGCGGCCCGGAGACCGCCGGAAGAAGGGACTCCATGCCTTCGACCGGGATGCCCTCCGCCATCTTCTCGAGCATGCCCGCGATCGCCGGGAACCCGCCGATCAGCGCTCGCGCGCGATCGCGTACGTCGGGAGTCAGCAGCAGCTCGCGGCTCGGAGGCAGATCGACGCCGTCGACATCGCCGGGGAGGGAGCGCTGATCGGCGACCGAGAACGCGCGGATCTGGTCGATCTCGTCGCCGAAGAACTCGACGCGGAACGGATGCTCCGAGATCGCAGGGAAGACGTCGAGGATGCCGCCGCGCACGGCGAACTCGCCACGGCGCGACACCATGTCGACACGCGAGTAGGCGCGCTCGACCAGCTGCTCGACGACGTGGTCGAGCTCGTGCCCTCTGCTGGCGGTACGCAGCTCGAGCGGCGCGATCTCGCCGAGGTTGCCCGCGATCGGCTGGAGTGCGGCTCGCACCGAGGCGACCACGACGAGGGGATGATCGCCCGACCACTCCGCGATGCGACGCAGGGTCTGCAGTCTCTGGCCCACGGTGTCAGGGCTCGGGCTGAGGCGCTCGTGCGGGAGCGTCTCCCACGCGGGGAATGTCACGACCTCGGCATCGGGGATGTACGCTGCGAGCGCCGCGGCGAGGCTCTCGGCGCGTCTGCCCGTCGGCACGACAGTCAGGAGCGCGGCCGGATGCCCGGCTGCCCGGCGCTTGTCGAGCAGACCGGCGAGTGCCGGAGCGTCGAGGCCGTCGACGAGGCCGAGGTCGGCATCGGTCTGGGCCCACGTCAGGGCGTCACGAAAAAGAGATGCCTCTTCCAAGGCGCGCAGAATCCCCGGCACAGTCACCGGACAAGCCTAGCCGCGGCCACCGACACCGGCATCGGGATCGCCACGGACACGCGCTGCGGGAGCCGTAGGATGCCGGGATGGAACCGGTCACCCTCACCACCGAGCGCCTCGTCCTGCACGTGCCGGACGAGTCGGACGTCGATGCGATCACCGCGGCCTGTCAGGACCCGGAGATCCCTCGGTGGACCACGGTGCCGAGCCCCTACACGCGTGAGCACGGCGAAGGCTACGTGCGCCTGATCCGCGAATGGTGGGCCGACGGGAGCCAGACGATCTGGTGCGCCTACCGGGAGGGCGAACTGGTCGCGTCGATCGGGCTGCATCACATCACCGAGCACCGCACCGGCGGGCACGCGGAGATCGGATACTGGGTCACCGAGTCAGCACGCGGCAACGGCTACCTCGTCGAGGCGGCTCGCGCCGTCGTCGACTGGGGGTTCGAGGAGCTCGGTCTGGCTCGGCTGGGCTGGCGCGCGGTGGCCGGCAACGTCCCGTCGGCCCGTGCCGCTCGCGCGCTGGGTTTCCGCTATGAGGGGCTGGGGCGCCAGGCGCTCACCAGCGACCGCGGTCGCGACGACGGATGGTTCGGCGGGCTCCTCCCGGCCGATGACCGTGCGCCGGTGGACTGGCCGATCCTCCAGGGAGCCGCCCTAGCCGCGTGTCCGACGTCGGTGGCAGGATGAGCGCATGCCTGAGATGCCGGAGGTCCAGGGCCTGACCGCGTTTCTCACCGAGCGCGCGGTGGGGCGGACGATCGTGCGCACGAGCGTGGGGGCGATCGCTGCGCTGAAGACCTACGATCCGCCGAACACCGCTCTCCACGGAGCGAAGATCACTGCGGCGTCGCGACGAGGCAAGTTCATCGTGCTCTCGTGCGGCGACGACCTGCACCTCGTGTTCCACCTCGCCAAGGCAGGGTGGCTGCGCTGGTACGAGAATCTGCCGACGACGCTGATCAAACCCGGCAAGTCGCCCATCGCCATCCGGGTCGGACTCGACGACGAGAGCGGATTCGACCTCACCGAGGCAGGCATGAAGAAGTCGCTCGCCGTCTACGTCGTGCGCGATCCGGAAGAGGTGCCGGGCATCGCCCGCCTCGGCCCCGACCCCCTCGAGGCGTCCTTCACCCGCGACGTGTTCGCCGACCTGCTGCGCGGCAGGCGCACGCAGATCAAGGGGCTGCTGCGCGACCAGGGTGTGATCGCCGGGATCGGCAACGCGTACTCCGACGAGATCCTGCACGCGGCGCGCATGTCGCCCTACGCGATCGCCGACAAGCTGGGCGACGACGAGATCGATCGCCTGTACGCCGCGATGCAGACGACGCTGACGGATGCCGTGGCCGAGGCCTCGGGCAAGCCGCCGGCCGACCTCAAAGACGCGAAGCGCCGTGGCATGCAGGTGCACGCCCGTCGCGGCGAGGAGTGCCCCGTGTGCGGCGACACCGTTCGCAGCGTCTTCTTCGCCGACCGCTCGATGGAGTACTGCCCGACCTGCCAGACCGGGGGCAAACCACTCGCCGATCGCCGCCTGTCGCGGCTGCTCAAGTAGCACTTCGACGCGGAATGAAATGCATTCGGATGTGTTGAGTACACTCAGAGCATCAACGTGCTCCGGGGTCGGTGAGAATCCGAACCGGCGGTGACAGTCCGCGAGCGTCTCGGTTCTCCGAGATGCCGATCCGGTGGAATTCCGGGACCGACGGTGGTGCGAGGCGCAGCCTCGCTAGTCCGGAAGGGAGGCAGCACGGTGCGCCGCCGCGCGCGCGTTCTGCCGACGTCTCCCCTCGAGGAGAATCCCCGGAGCCTCAGAGAGGACCACGGATGGCAGTGAACGAGACGGAACGGCGGGCGATGTCCCGTGCGCTCGAGCTCGCGGCGCTCGGCCCTCGAGGCCTCAACCCCCAGGTCGGCGCCGTCATCCTCTCCCCCGAGGGCGAGATCATCGCCGAAGGCTGGCACCACGGTGCCGGCACCCCTCACGCCGAGGTCGATGCGCTCTCGAAGCTCGCACCCGGCGCCGCCGACGGTGCGACCGCAGTCGTCACACTCGAACCCTGCAACCACACCGGGCGGACAGGACCGTGCGCCGTCGCGCTCATCGAGGCAGGCGTCTCGCGCGTCGTCTACGCCCTCGACGATCCCGGCGCCGTGTCGGGCGGCGGTGCCGACCGCCTTCGCTCAGCGGGGGTGAGCGTCGATTCGGGCGAGCAGGCCGATGTCGCACACGATCTCATCGACGGCTGGCTCACCGCTCAGAGCCTCGGGCGACCGCACGTCACCGTGAAATGGGCCCAGTCCCTCGACGGCCGCGCGGCGGCATCCGATGGAAGCAGTCAGTGGATCACCGGACCGGAAGCCCGGGCCGACGTGCACCGACGTCGAGCCGCGGCCGATGCGATCGTCGTCGGAACCGGCACTCTGCTCTCCGACGACCCCTCGCTGACGGCCCGCGACGGCGATGCACTCTACGACCGGCAGCCGGTCCCCGTCGTGATCGGCTCGCGTCAGACCCCCGATGGCGCGGCGATCCGTCGGCATCCGAAGACGCCGCTCTTCTACGACACCCATGACCTGCACGATGTTCTCGCCGACCTGCACTCGCGCGGCATCCAGAGCGTGTTCGTCGAAGGCGGTCCGACGCTGGCAAGTGCCTTCGTCGCCGACGGACTCGCAGATCGCGTGCTCGCCTACCTCGCGCCGGTGCTGCTCGGCGGCGATCGGCTGGCCCTCACAGACATCGGCGTGGGATCGATCGACGCCGCCCGCAGACTGACGATCGAGGAGTGGCTGCCTCTCGGGGCGGACCTGCTGGCGATCGCTCATCCCGCGCTCACCACCGAAGAAGGAGCCGCCTGATGTTCACCGGAATCATCGAGGAGATCGGCGAGATCACCGCCATCGCGCCCGCCGGAGACGGCTGGCGCCTGACGGTTCGCGCCCCCAAAGCGGTCTCCGACGCCGTGCACGGCGAGTCCATCGCGGTGTCGGGCGTCTGCCTCACGGTCGTCGACTCGACAGCCGACACCTTCGACGCCGACGTGATGAAGCAGACCCTCGACGTCGCAGCGCTCGGCACAGCAACCGTCGGCACCCGTGTGAACATCGAGAAGGCGATGCCGGTCGGTGCACGGCTCGGCGGCCACATCGTGCAGGGACACGTCGACGGCGTCGGCGGCGTGCTCGAGGTGCGCCCCGGGGAGCAGTGGAGCGTGCTGCGCATCTCGCTGCCGCACGACCTCGCGCCGCTCGTGGTCGACAAGGGCTCCATCTCGGTCGACGGCACCTCGCTCACGGTGAGCGCGGTCAGCCCCGTCGACGGCGATGCCCACTGGTTCGAGATCTCGCTCATTCCCGAGACCCTCGCCGCCACCACCCTCGGCTCTCGCACGGTCGGCGACCGTGTCAACCTCGAGACCGACATCCTCGCCCGCCACGTCGAACGTCTGCTGGCGTTCAGGGCAGCACCGGAAGGAGGCTCGCGATGAGCCTTTCCACCATCTCCGAGGCCCTCGAGGCCCTGCGTGCCGGACGGCCCGTCCTGGTCGCAGACGATGAGAATCGCGAGAACGAGGGCGACGTCATCATGTCGGCGGAGCTCGCGACGCCCGAATGGGTCGCGTGGACGGTCCGCTGGTCGTCCGGGTTCATCTGCGCGCCGATGCCCGCCGACCTCGCCGACAACCTCAACCTGCAGCCGATGGTCGCGGCGTCGGAAGACGCGCGCTCGACCGCCTACACCGTGAGCGTCGACGCGGCGGAGGGTGTGACGACGGGCATCAGCGCGCACGATCGAGCCCACACGCTGAACGTCCTGGCGAACCCCGAGTCGACCGCGACGAGCATCATCCGCCCTGGACACGTGCTTCCCCTGCGCGCCGTGGACGGAGGCGTGCGCGAGCGCAGCGGCCACACCGAGGCCGCCGTCGATCTGATGAAGCTCGCCGGTCTCCGCCCGGTGGGCGCCATCGCCGAGGTCGTCGCCGAGGACGGCAGCATGATGCGGCTTCCCGGCCTCATCGAGCTGGGCGCGCGAGACGGGGTGCCGGTCATCACGATCGAGCAGCTCATCGCGCACCTCAACGAGACCGACCCCACCGGCTGGTCGCCCGAACACGCCAGTCGTCGCGTGAGTCTGCGCGCCGATGCGACCGTGCCGACGACGCACGGCACGTTCCGCTTCCTCGCCTACAAGGACCGGGTCACCGGCACAGACCACATCGCCGTCGTGTCAGGCGAGCCGAGCGAGACCGCCCTCGTGCGTGTGCACTCGGAGTGCCTGACCGGCGAGGCGTTCGGCTCGCTCAAGTGCGAGTGCGGCCCCCAGCTCGACGCCGCGCTCGACGCGATCGAGCAGGACGGCGGCATCGTCATCTACATGCGAGGCCACGAGGGCCGGGGCATCGGTCTGATCAACAAGCTCCGCGCGTACAGCCTGCAGGAGGAGGGTCTCGACACGGTCGACGCCAACCTCGCGCTGGGGCTGCCGGCGGATGCCCGCGACTATGCGGCTGCGGCAGGGATCCTCGCCGACCTCGGAGTCTCGAAGGTGCGCCTGCTGACCAACAACACCGACAAGGTGAATCAGCTGCGCGATCTCGGGCTCGACGTCGTCGAGCAGGTGCCGCTGATCGTCGGCGTCGGACCCAACAACCACCAGTACCTCGAGACCAAACGTGACCGGATGGGTCACATCATCGGAGAGGCGGAGCTCGCAGAGGCTCTCGCCGACGGACGGAAGGACGACGCATGAGCGGCGCAGGAGCACCCAAGACGGAGAAGATCGACGGGCGGGGACTGAAGGTCGTCATCGTCGCCGGCACCTGGCACGACGTCATCACCGACGGCCTGATCGCCGGTGCGCAGCGCGTCCTCGACGAGGCCGACGCCGCGTACCGACTCGTGCGCGTGCCGGGCTCGTTCGAGCTCGCTCTCGCCGCCCAGGCCGCGTTCGCGGGCGGAGCGGATGCCGTGGTCGCCCTCGGCGTGATCATCCGCGGCGGAACCCCGCACTTCGAGTACGTCTCGGCGGCGACGACCGACGGGCTGACCCGCGTCTCGCTCGATGCGGGCAAGCCGGTGGGCTTCGGCGTCCTCACGCTCGACGACGAGAAGCAGGGCCTCGACCGTGCGGGTCTCGAGGGCTCGAAGGAGGACAAGGGCGCAGAGGCAGCGGATGCCGCACTGCGCACCGCCCTCCTCGTGCGCGAGCTGCGCGGCTGAGGTCAGCCTGCCCTTGCTGGCGGCCCGTCGTCGCGCACTCGTACGGTGAGGGTATGGAGACCCTGCGCCACATCGTCCTGTTCGTGCACCTCATCGGCTTCGCCGTGCTGTTCGGCGCCTGGGCCGTGCAGGCGTTCGGCGGCAAGCGCGAGTTCACGCGCCTGATGAGCATCGGCATGACGATCGCCGCAGTCGCCGGTCTCGCACTCGCGGCTCCGTGGGGGCTGCCCGACGGCGTCGAGATGAACTACGCCAAGATCGGCACGAAGCTCGTCGTGCTCCTCGTGATCGGCGCACTCCTCGGCATCGGCACGTCGAAGCAGCGCAAGTCCGGCTCGGTGCCGACCGCGATGTTCTGGCTCGTCGGCATCCTGACCGCTCTCAACGCAGGTATCGCGGCGATCTGGCGCTGACCCTCCGCACCGACGCCTCAGACACGCAGCGGGACCACGACGTCGGCGCCTGCCTCCTCGGTGAGCCGCGCCCCCATCTGCACGAACGTCGGCTGCGGGATGAAGCCTCCCGCGAAGAGCGCCTGACCTTGGGCGAAGCCCTGCGCCCGCCGGATGTCGTCTTCGCCGACGAAGCCGAACACCTCAGCCAACTCGGCGATGTCCCGCGGGGCGTTCACACGCATGAGGCCGAGGTTGTCGCACTGCGAGAGCACGTTCGGATGGATCTTCGTCGGCCGCTGCGTCGACAGGAACAGCCACAGACCGAACTTGCGCCCCTCGGCGGCGATCTGCACCAGCTGCTCGGTGAGCGCTCGTTCGACCGCGGTGCGCGGCTCGGGCGAGCAGAGGTTGTGCGCCTCGTCGACCACGATGAGGATCGGCCGGCGGCTCTCCCTACGCGCCCACAGCTGTTCGAGCACGGCGAGGGCCGCCACCTTCGGCTCGGCAGGGTGGTCGAATCCGCCGAGATCGAGCACCGTCGCGCGCGGGCGCTCCTCGATCACGTCGACGACGGAGCCCGCGCCCCGCGACCACAGATCCCACTCGAGCACCTGAAGGTTCTCCATGCGGTTGGCGAGGCGCACCCGGGCCGGATCGCCGGACTCACGGAACTCCTGCAGCATCCGCTCGGTGTCGAACTCCGTGGCGCTCACGGACCAGTGCAGGAGGACGTTGTACTCCTCGGCGTCCGCGATCGGATCGATCTGCAGAACCGCAGCCTTCGCCGCGGGTGACAGATCGAGGTAGCGGGTGTGCAGTCGCTCGCCGGCATCATGCCCCGAGCGGAACACGCGTATGTCGCTCTGCGCGATCTGCGCGGCGTGGTCGACCCTCGCCCCGGGTCTCGTCTCGGCCAGCCGCACGAAGTCGGCGTTGGGGTCGAAGATCAGCATCGGCAGCTCGGTGTGCAGCAGGAGCTGCTCGAGGACGACTCCGAGCGCATAGGTCTTGCCGCTGCCGCTCTGCCCGCACCAGAACGTATGACGGTTGAATCGTCGCGCATCGAGGTGCACGGGCTCCGTGGGGTCAGCGGTCAGGGATCCGATGGTCAGCTCGGTCATGCGGTCACCCTAGCGACGCCGGGGAGTGTCGCTGCGAGGGGATCACCCGATGCGGATGATGCCCCTCTGGATGGCTCGCCCGCCCCCTGTGATACTGACGTCCGATTCGCCTACGACGGTCGCTCGGAGAACGGAGAACCGCATGGACACGAGTCGTCGATCGACGGGGGCGAGAACGTTCGGCGAACGGCGGGACGCAGGCCGCTCCGCGCGTACGCGGATGCCACGATCGCAGCTCGGCATCTGGTCGCCGAAGGATGACAGGCCGGACCCGATCGATCTGCTGGAGGAGCAGGGGAGATCGCGCGTCCGAGAGCTCACGCCGGTGAGATATGCCCGGATGGCGACCTCGCCCCTCGCGTTCTATCGAGGCTCAGCGCTGCTGATGGCATCGGATCTCGCCTCGGCAGGGCACACCGGGATCATCACGCAGCTCTGCGGCGACGCTCATCTGTCGAACTTCGGCCTGTACAGCACGCCGGAGCGGAACCTCGCTTTCGATATCAACGACTTCGACGAGACGCTCCCTGGGCCGTTCGAATGGGACGTCAAACGTCTCGCGGCGAGCTTCGCGGTCGCGTCCAGACAGCGGGGATTCTCCACAGAGGAGGGGCGCGCCTGCGTGCTGGCCGCTGCGCGCGGCTATCGCACTGGGATCAGGGAGGCGGCGAAGGCGACGGTGCTCGACGCGTGGTACGACCGGCTCGACGCGGAGCGAGCGCAGCAGTGGCTGCGCTCGGAACGCCGTGACGATCGCGCGGGAGATGGCGAGGTCGGTCGCCTCGATGCCGTGATCGAGAAGGCCCGAAGGCGGGGCCACCGGAAGGCCTTCCGCAAGCTGGTGCGCGTGGTGGACGGCGATCTGCGGATCATCGCCGCCCCGCCGCTGATCGTGCCTGTGGAGGACATCCTCCGAGACGCGGACGATGCCTCCGACGATGAGGAGGTCATGCGGCACGTGATCGCGGCCTATCGGACGACGCTCGTCGGCGAACGCCACCCTGTCGACGAGTACCGCTACCGGCACATGGCTCGCAAGGTCGTCGGCGTCGGAAGCGTGGGGACCCGCGCCTGGGTGCTGCTGTTCAGCGGTCGAGACGACGACGACCCCCTGCTCCTGCAGGCGAAGGAGGCACAGGAATCGGTTCTCGAACGCTTCCTGGGTCCGAGCGAGTTCGCCTCCCACGGAGAGCGTGTGGTGCGAGGTCAGCGCCTGATGCAGGCGTCGAGCGACATCTTCCTCGGATGGCAGTCGATCGTCGGGGTCGACGGCCAGCACCGCGACTTCTATCTGCGTCAGCTGCAGGACGGGAAGGGCGGGAGCGATCCGGACACGATGACAGCTCGGGGCGCGACCCTCTATGCCCGGATCTGCGGGGAGACGCTCGCCCGCGCCCACGCGCGCTCCGGCGATCGCGTCGAGATCGCCGGATATGTCGGTCGCGGCTCCGCGTTCGATGAGGCGGTCGCCGACTTCGCCGCCGCATACGCGGAGCAGAATGATCGGGACTTCGCCGCGCTCACCGCCGCGCTGGCGTCCGGGCGTCTTCCGCGCGAGTCCGCGGACAGGTGAGCCGGATGATGCGACCGGAACCCGCACTCCGCTCGACCCCCGCACACGCGGGCGCCCATGTCGCCGGCCCGATCCCGAGCGGACGGAGCGGGTACTGGCTCATCCTCGCTCTCGCTGCCACCGCGTACGCCTTCAGCGCCGTCCAGGCGACGACGGATCCCAGCCCGTGGGCATTGACCGTGCAGCTGCTGACGGTCGCCGTCGTCCTCCGGGTGACCGAGGTGCGCGAGCGGGTGCAGCACATCGCCTGGGTGATCCTCGCCCTCGCCGCCGCCGCGACAGTCGTCGTCGGGGTGCTGGGCACCGGAGGCAGAGGCCTCGACATCGTGCTGTCCGCAGCATCCGTGATCGCCTTCCTGATCGCGCCCGTCGCGATCATCCGGCATCAGGTGCGGCGACGTGGCGTGGACATCGAGGCTCTGCTCGCCGCTATCGCCGCGTACGTCCTGGTCGGCATGTTCTTCACGCTGCTGTACAACCTGGTCGCGCTGCTCACGGTCGCGCCGACCTTCGGCTCGGACGTCGTGGATTCGCTCTCCACCCAGCTCTTCTTCTCGTTCACGACGCTGACGACCACCGGGTACGGCAACATCGTGCCGGTCTCGTCGGGGGTTCAGGCGATCGCCGTCGCCGAGGCGATCACCGGGCAGCTGTTCCTGATCACCGCGGTCGCGCGCATCATGCGGAGCGCCCGCAGGCCGCCGCCCGGAGCGGACGCGTCACACGAGGGGGCGTCATGAAGAAGTGGAATGTGGTCATCGTGCTCGGCGCCGCGCAGTTCGTCATGGTGCTCGACGGCACGGTCATGAACGTGTCGATCTCGACCGTCGTGGACGATCTCGACACCTCGGTCGCGGCGATGCAGGCGGCGATCACGTTCTACACACTGACCATGGCGGCGTTCATGCTCTTCGGCGCCAAGCTCGGAGACGTGTGGGGACGACGACGCGCCTTCGTGATCGGCTCGTGCGTCTACGCGGCCGGATCGCTGATCACGGCGTTGAGCCCGTCGGTGGGATTCCTGTTCCTCGGCTGGTCGGTCATCGAGGGACTGGGCGCCGTGCTGGTCATCCCCGCGATCGCGGCCCTCGTCGCCGACAACTATCAGGGCCGCGACCGCGTCACCGCCTTCGCCGTCGTCGGTGCCGTCTCGGGTGCCGCTGTCGCCGCCGGTCCACTGATCGGGGGCGCCGTGACCACCTACTCCAGCTGGCGGTTCGTCTTCGTCGCCGAGGTGGTGATCATGCTGGGAGTGGTGATCTGCGCACGCATGATCACGGACTCCACCCCCCGGCGGTCGATCCGGATCGACGTCGGCAGCGTGCTGCTGTCATCCGCCGGGCTCGTGCTGATCGTCTTCGGGATGCTGCAGAGTAAGACCTGGGGATGGGTGATCCCCTTGGATCGGCCGGAGATCGGCGGTATCCCGATCGCCCCGCTCGGCGTCTCCCTGACGACGTGGTGCATCGCGCTGGGCGCAGTGCTGATCGCCGCGTTCATCAGCTGGCAGCGACGACTGATCCGCGATGGACGGGCGCCGCTGATGCAGCCCGATCTGTTCGCGATCAGCACGCTGCGCAGCGGTCTCTCCGTGCTCGGTGCGCAATACGCGGTGACCGCCGGGCTGTTCTTCATGGTGCCGGTCTACCTGCAGATGACGCTCGGGCTGGACGCGCTCGAGACGGGTATCAAGATCTTCCCGCTCTCGGTCTCGCTGATCCTCTTCTCTGTGGTCGGCACAGCACTGTCGCGACGGTGGTCCCCGCGACGCATCGTGCGGGTCGGCCAGTCGGTGCTGGTGCTCAGCGCGCTTCTGCTGCTGGCATCCGTGACCGATGACCTTCGGAGTGCCCTCTTCGCGCTGGGTATGTTCCTCGCGGGCAGCGCCCTGGGCCTTCTCGCCTCGCAGCTCGGCAACGTGAACATGTCGAGCGTCTCGGAGAAGGACACCAGCGAGGCCGGTGGGCTGCAGGGTGTGTTCCAGAACCTCGGGTCATCGCTCGGCACCGCCCTGATCGGGTCGATCCTCATCGGCGCCCTGTCGACCTCGTTCGCCTCCGGGGTCGCGACGAGCGACCTGCCGAGCGAGGTGCAGGCCACGGTGAGCGCGGCGACGGATCGAGGCGTCACCGTGGTGCCGGCCGCCGATGTGGCCGGTCTCGCGGCCGACGCCGGACTCGGCGACGAGGATGCCGCAGAACTCGCAGAGATCTATCGAGAGTCGCAGCTCTCGTCGCTGCGGGTGGCGTTCGTGGGCCTGATCGTGATCAGCCTGCTGTCGATCCTGTTCTCGCGCGGCATCCCGTCGGAGGCCATGGTCCGTCGACGAGCAGAAGCAGCCGCCGACGCGCCCGAGACGACATGAGGGGGTGCTGACGCGCCCTATGCTCGCGGCGCAGCAGTGCTCTCGCGCACGACGAGCTCGGTGCCGACCAGCGGGGTCTGGGTGCGCTCTCCCCCGTCGAGCTCCGAGAGCAGGGCGTCGACGGCGAGGGCGCCGACCTTCTCGGGGTGCTGCTGCACGGTGGTCAGCGGCGGCCAGAGCTGGGCGGCATCCGGCAGACCGTCGAAGCCGACCACGCTGACGTCCCCGGGGATCTCACGGCCGGCCTCGCGGAAAGCCCGGACCACGCCGATCGCCATCTGGTCGTTCGCCGCGAACACGGCGGTCACGCTCTCGTCGTCGCGCAGAAGGACCCCCGCTCGGTATCCGGATTCGGCCGACCAGTCGCCCTGCAGCGGCTCAGGAGCCTCGAGACCGCGGGCCTCGAGCGTCTCGCGCCACGACTCACGCCGACGCTCGGCCGAGTAGGACTTCGCCGGGCCCGCGATGTGCCAGACCGTCTTGTGGCCGAGGTCGAGCAGGTGCTCGACGGCGAGCCGCGCGCCCTGCGCCTGGTCGGTGTCGACGAAGGGATGTGTCGTTCCCCGGTTGGAGTCGACCAGCACGACGGGCAGCCCGTCGGGGATCTCGACCTCGGCCTCATCGAGCTGGTGCGCCTCGATCACGATGATGATGCCGTCGACCGCGTGCTCCTCGAGGCGACGGAAGGCTCCGGCGACGGTGTCGCGGGCGCTCGATTCGACGGGGATGAGGGTGAGGGCGTATCCCATCTGCGAGGCGCGCACCGCGATCGCGTCGAGCGTGCGCTGGTTCCCGTAGGAGCTGAACGAGAACATGATGACGCCGATCGCGCGGAATCGACCGGAGCGCAGCGCGCGGGCGGCGCTGTTCGGCCGATACCCGAGCCGCTGCATGGCGTCTTCGACGCGCGCTCTGGTGGTGGCCCCGACGTAGCCGCGCGCGTTCACGACCCGCGAGACGGTCTGTCCGGAGACTCCGGCCTCTCGGGCCACGTCCTCCATCGAAGGGTCTCGCCGCCGCTGCGGCGGCTCTGCCGACTGTTCCGAGGTCACGAGCACTCATCCATTCATGTGTTGACGTTGACACACTAGCAGCGCATCGAATATGTTGACGTTGACACACGGCGCCGTGAGCGCCCGATCTCTAAGAAGGTTCTCGTCAATGACGACTCAAGATTCCGCAGCCCTGGCGGACCACGGCATCCGCCGGCGTGAGAAGCGCGACTGGAAGGGATGGGCCTTCGTCGGCCCGTTCATGGTCGTGTTCGCCCTGGTGTTCCTCACTCCCCTCGCATACGCGCTGTACCTCAGCTTCTTCCAGGAGAAGCTGATCGGCGGCACCGCGTTCGTCGGGTTCGACAACTACGTGCGAGCGCTGACCGACCCCCAGTTCTGGGAGGCATTCGGCCGCGTCGTGCTGTTCCTCGTCGTGCAGGTGCCGATCATGCTGATCCTGGCCCTCGCCGCGGCCCTGGCGCTCGACAGCGCCCGCCTGCGCGGGGCGTCGTTCTTCCGCATCCTCATCTTCCTGCCGTACGCGGTGCCCGCGGTCGTCGCGGTGCTGATGTGGGGTTACATCTACGGCGACCAGTTCGGTCTGACGTCGAACCTCAACGACTTCCTCGGCAGCGACCTGATCACTCCGTTCGCAAGAGAGTGGATCCTGGTCTCGATCGGCAACATCGTGACGTGGCAGTTCGTCGGCTACAACATGCTGATCTTCTACTCCTCGCTGAAGACGATTCCGACCGACATGTACGAAGCGGCGTCGCTCGACGGAGCAGGCGCATGGCGCACGATCTTCTCGATCAAGATCCCCTCGGTGCGCGGCGCCCTGGTGATCGCGACCATCTTCTCGATCATCGGCAGCTTCCAGCTCTTCAACGAGCCCAACATCCTGCGCCCCCTGGCCCCGAACGTGATCACGACGTACTTCACACCGAACATGTACGCGTACAACCTCTCGTTCGCCGGACAGCAGTTCAATTACGCCGCGACGATCGCCATCATCATGGGCGTCATCACCGCGGTGATCGCCTACGTCGTGCAACTGCGCGGCTCGAAGTCGGAGGTGCGCTGACATGGCACTCCCCCTCGCCCGCCCCTCGCAGAAGCGCCACGATCTGATGAATCCGCGCAAGTCGAAGATCCTGCTGATCGTGATGGTGATGTACGCGCTGTACACGCTGGTGCCGCTCGTCTGGCTGCTGTTCAGCTCGACGAAGACGCAGTCGGGTCTGTTCAGCTCGTTCGGACTGTGGTTCTCCGACGACTTCGCGTTCTTCGACAACCTGGTCGCGACCTTCTCGTACCAGGACGGCATCTTCCTGCGCTGGCTCGGCAACACGCTGCTCTATGTGGTCGTCGGAGCCGGTGGCGCGACGCTGCTGGCGACCATGGCCGGCTACGGACTCGCGAAGTACCGCTTCCCCGGTCGCCGCGCGGTGTTCGCCGTCGTCCTCGGTGCCGTCGCCGTCCCCGGCACCGCCCTCGCGGTGCCGACCTTCCTGCTCTTCAGCGAGCTGGGGCTCACCAACACCCCGTGGGCTGTCATCATCCCCTCACTGATCAGCCCGTTCGGCCTGTACCTGATCTGGGTGTTCGCCTCGGATTCGGTGCCGACCGAGTTGCTGGAGGCCGCGCGCATCGACGGTGCCGGAGAGTTCCGCACCTTCTTCACGATCTCGATGCGACTGCTCGCACCCGGAATCGTGACGGTCACCCTCTTCACCGTGGTCGCGACCTGGAACAACTACTTCCTGCCGTTGATCATGCTGTCCGACCCCGCCTGGTACCCGCTCACCGTCGGCCTCAACCAGTGGAGCAACCAGGCGATCGGCGCCGGATCCCAGCCGATCTACAACCTCGTGATCATGGGCTCGCTGCTCACGATCATCCCGATCGTCATCGCCTTCCTGCTGCTGCAGAGGTTCTGGCAGTCAGGTCTCACCGCCGGAAGCGTCAAGGAGTAGCTCCCGGCATCCCTCCGCACCGCACACGTCGGTCCGATGCTGGACCGCACCCCCGAAAGGACACAGCAATGAAGCACCTTCCCTCACCCGCCGCACGGCGCACCCTCGCGGTGCTCGCGGCCGGAACCGTGGCAGCGCTGGCGCTGGCCGGTTGCAGCACCGGCGACACCGGCTCCGGCGGCAGCGCTGCCGGCGACGGCTCGTTCGACTCCGTCGAGGCCGCTCTCGAGAAGGGCGGCGAGATCACGTACTGGTCGTGGACCCCCTCTGCCGAGGCTCAGGTCGAGGCCTTCGAGAAGGAGTACCCGAACGTCAAGGTCAACGTGGTCAACGCGGGTACCAACAACGAGGAATACACCAAGCTCCAGAACGCCATCAAGGCCGGATCCGGCGCCCCCGACGTCGTGCAGGTCGAGTACTACGCCTTCCCGCAGTTCGCCCTGACCGACGCGTTCGTCGACCTCTCGCAGTACGGCTTCGCCGACTTCGAGGACGACTACACCGCCTCGACGTGGAACTCCGTCACCGACGGCGACGCCATCTACGGCCTGCCGCAGGACTCGGGCCCCATGGCGCTGTTCTACAACAAGGCCGTCTTCGACGCCGCCGGCGTCGCCGTGCCCACGACGTGGGACGAGTACTACGAAGCGGCGAAGGCGATCCACGCAGCGAACCCCGACGCCTACATCACGAACGACACCGGCGACGCCGGCTTCGCGACCTCGATGATCTGGCAGGCCGGCGGCAAGCCGTTCGCGACCTCCGGCACGGACGTCACGATCGACCTGCAGGACGACGGCTCCAAGAAGTGGACCGGGAACTGGAACCGCCTCGTCGAGGAAGACCTCCTCGCCCCCTACGGCAGCTGGAGCGACGAGTGGTTCCGCGCCCTCGGCGACGGCAGCCTGGCGACCCTCGTGATCGGCGCCTGGATGCCCGGCAACCTGATCACCGGAGCTCCCGACGGAGCCGGTGACTGGCGTGTCGCGCCGATGCCGACCTACGACGGCAGCCCGGCGACGGCCGAGAACGGCGGCGGTGGCCAGGCCGTGACCACGCAGAGCAAGAACCCGGAGCTCGCAGCCGGATTCCTGTGGTGGCTGAACAACTCGGAGGAGAGCATCTCGACCTTCCTCGAGTCGGGCGGCTTCCCGTCGACCACGGCTGAGCTGTCGAGCGAGGAGTTCCTCGCCGACGCTCCCGAGTACTTCGGTGGCCAGAAGATCAACGAGGTCCTGGCCGCAGCGGCCGACGACGTCGTCGAGGGCTGGAGCTACCTGCCCTACCAGGTCTACGGCAACAGCATCTTCGGCGACACCGTGGGCCAGTCGTACCAGAACGGCACCGACCTCAACGAGGGCCTCGTGACCTGGCAGGACGCCCTGGTCGAGTACGGCAACTCGCAGGGCTTCGCCGTCAACAAGTAATCGCACGTCCGGGCCGGGCGGGGACTCGCTCCCCGCCCGGCCCTCCCATCGAAAGCACCTCATCGTGACCTCCTTCTCCATCGGCGAGACAGACTTCCTCCGCGCCGGGCTCCCCCACCGAGTGATCTCCGGGGCCCTGCACTACTTCCGCATCCACCCGGACCAGTGGCAGGACCGCATCCGCAAGGCCCGCCTGATGGGGCTCAACACGATCGAGACCTATGTCGCCTGGAACGCGCACGAGCCGCGGCGCGGCGAATGGGATGCCACAGGCTGGAACGACCTCGGCCGATTCCTCGACCTGATCCAGGCCGAGGGGATGGATGCGATCGTCCGGCCCGGCCCCTATATCTGCGCCGAGTGGCACAACGGCGGCCTGCCGAACTGGCTCACCGCGGGCGAGCGCGAGCTGCGCTCCTCCGAGCCCACCTATCTCTCCGACGTGAGCGACTACCTCCGTCGGGTCTACGAGATCGTCGCCCCGCGGCAGATCGACCGGGGCGGCTCGGTCGTGCTGGTGCAGATCGAGAACGAATACGGCGCCTACGGCTCGGACAAGGCCTACCTCGAGGCGCTCGTCGCCCTGACGCGCGAGTCGGGAATCACCGTCCCCCTCACCACGGTCGACCAGCCCACCGACCGGATGCTGGCCGACGGCAGCCTGCCCGAGCTGCACAAGACCGGATCGTTCGGATCGCGCAGCGCCGAGCGCCTCGCCACCCTGCGCGCCCACCAGCCCACCGGCCCGCTGATGTGCTCGGAGTTCTGGGACGGCTGGTTCGACTGGTGGGGTGGCGTGCACCACACGACCGACGTGGCCGCAGCGGCCGCCGACCTCGACGAGCTCCTCGCCGCCGGCGCCTCGGTCAACATCTACATGTTCCACGGCGGCACGAACTTCGGTCTCACGAACGGCGCGAATCACAAGGGCCGCTACCTGCCGATCGTCACCTCGTACGACTATGACGCCCCTCTCGACGAGGCGGGCGACCCTACCGCGAAGTTCTTCGCGTTCCGCGACGTCATCGCCAAGTACGCCACGGTGCCGGACGAGCTTCCGGCCCCCGCCGAGCCCGCCCCCGTGTTCTCGGTGCCGCTGGTCGCCGCAGGGCCGTGGACGGATGCCGCGGCGTCGACTCTCTCTTCGACGGCACCGATCACGTTCGACGAGTTGGAGCACCTGAGTGCCCTCGTCCGCTATGACATCACTCTGCCCGAGGGAGTCGGCGGTCAGCTCGTGCTCGACGAGGTGCGCGACCTCGCCTGGGTGAGCGTCGACGGTCAACCCGTCGGAACGCTCTCACGCACCCGTCATGACCGTTCCCTGCGGATCCCGTCGGGCCGTGCGCTCAGCATCCTCGTCGAAGAGGGAGGCCGGGTGAACTACGATCACCGACTCGGTGAGCAGAAGGGTCTCATCGGCACGCCCGAGCTCGACGGCCTGCCGCTGACCGGGTGGCACTCGACACCGCTCGACGTCGCGGCTCTGGCTGCGGAGATCGGATCCCGCGTCGCGGAACCGTCGGTCGCGGAACCGACCGGTCCGTCGGCGTGGGTCGCGGACTTCGACCTCGACTCCCCCGCGGATCTGTTCCTCGACACCGCCGCCTGGAGCAAGGGCTACGCGTTCGTCAACGGGTTCTTCTTGGGGCGTTACTGGCGAAACGGCCCGCAGCGCACCCTCTTCGTGCCCGCACCCGCGACCGTCGCCGGGGCGAACAGGCTCGTGGTGCTCGAGCTCGAGCACCTGCTCGACACGACCGCCGACTTCGTCTCGGCACTCGCTCTCGGCGACACCGAGGAATAGCCCTCAGAGCGCCACCCGACCCGATACCGTGTGTCTGTGCCGCGTCGAAGGTTCTCCACTCCCTCACCTGCCGCTCGCGCGCGCTATGCCAAGCGACGCCAGGGCCGCGTGGCGCGGGCGGACAACGACCTCACCGCCGAGCAGTGGACGTCGCTGCGAGAGGCCTGGGGAGGATGCGCCTATTGCGGAGCGGACGACATCGCTCTGCAACGCGATTGCGTGATGCCGATCTCGCGAGGCGGGCGGTACACCGTCGAGAACGTTGTTCCTGCGTGCGGTTCGTGCAACGCGAGCAAGCGCAACGACGAGGTCACGTCGTGGCTCCGTCGCAAGCGGCTCGACGAACGCGCCTTCCTCACCCGATACGACGCGATCCTCCGCGACCTGCGCCAGACCGACTGAACGGCCTCACTCCCGACTCGTCCGCGAACTCCACACGGCTGCGGTGAGACGAGCGGCGTCGGCCCGGGTGATGCTCTGCCAGTTGCGGCCGCCGCGCGCGAATGCCTCGTGCACTCCGGGCGGCGCCGCGGCCGACTCGACCGGACGATCGAGCCAGTCGCACGCGCGCACGTGCACGAGGTCGACGTCCCGCGCGTCGGGTGAGGCGTCGTAGCGCCACGGTCCGGTGAGCCTGCCCAGCCACAGGAACCCGTCAGCGTCACGCGTCCAGACGAACGCCCCCTCAGGCACCCCCGCGAACCGCTCGAGTCGGCGTGCCATCCGTTCTCCGTAGACCGCGTCCACCGCGGCGAGCGCATCGGCGATCGAGTCCGGTGCATCGTCGAGCCTGCCGCCCACTCCGCACACGCCGAGCGCCAGCGCCCGCTCGACCGCCGGCCCGGCGCTCACGTCGTCGTCGCGCGAGCGCATCGGAGCGCGGTATGTCGAGGGAAGGTCGATGTCGTCGCTGCCGCGAGGTGAGGCGCTCATGCGATCGGCACCAGCGTGGCCTCGATCCGTCCTCCGTCGATGGTGACCGTCATGATCGTGCACACCGGCTGACGACGCCGATCGGTCGGCGAGCCCGGGTTCAGCAGCCGCATCCCCGAGGGGGCGACGGTGTCCCACGGAATGTGCGAGTGGCCGAAGACGAGCAGATCGCTGCCCGGGAACGCGGCGTCCATCCGCTCTTCGCGTCGCTGCTTCGCCCCGGTCTCGTGCACCACCGCCACCTCGACCTCTTCGACCGTGAAGCGGGCGATCTCGGGCAGCCGCTCGCGCAGCGCCGGGCCGTCGTTGTTCCCGTAGACGCCCACGAGCACCCGCGACCGGGACTCGAGCAGATCCAGCGTTGCGACGTCGATCCAGTCGCCCGCGTGCACGACGATGTCGGCATCCTCGACCGCCCGCAAGACCACGTCGGGCAGGTGCTTCGCACGTGCGGGCACATGGGTGTCGGCGATCAGCAGCAGTCTCGTCGTCACAGTTCTCCCCGTCTCGCGCAGGCCTCGGCATCCGCCTCCGACTCTACGCACGCGCATCGACAGGTCGTCATACGTACCCAGCAAACGTTCAGGAAGGCGTAGGATCTCTCGGTGCCTTGGTATACCGGGCCCATGGATCTAAGGAGCAGCATGAGTACGACCACAGCGCCCGCGAACCCGCGCTCGCGCGTCATCACGGCGAGCCTCGTCGGCACCACGATCGAGTTCTACGACTTCTACGCGTACGCGACAGCCGCAGTGCTCGTGTTCCCGGTGCTGTTCTTCCCCACGGGCAACGACACGACCTCGCTGCTGTCGTCGTTCGCCGTGTTCGGTGCCGCGATGGTCGCCCGTCCGATCGGCGCGGTCGTGTTCGGCCACTTCGGTGACAAGTTCGGACGCAAGGCCACGCTCGTCGCCTCCCTGCTCACGATGGGCATCGCGACGTTCATCATCGGGCTCCTGCCCACGTTCCAGCAGATCGGCTGGTGGGCAGCGCTGCTGCTGCTGATCCTGCGACTGGCGCAGGGCTTCGCACTCGGTGGCGAGTGGTCGGGCGCCGCACTGGTCGCGACCGAGAACGCCCCGGCGGGCAAGCGCGCCTGGTACGGCACATTCCCGCAGCTGGGAGCGCCGCTCGGCTTCATCATCGCCAACTTCCTGTTCCTCGGCATCAACTGGCTGCTTCCGCACTCCGAGAACCCCGCGCTCAAGTCCGAGGCCTTCCTGTCGTGGGGCTGGCGCATCCCGTTCCTGTTCTCGGCCGTCATGGTCATCATCGGCCTGTGGGTCCGGCTCAAGCTCGTCGAGTCCGACACCTTCAAGAAGGCGGAGAAGAAGGGCGCGATCCGCAAGCTGCCCCTCGCGACCGTGTTCCGTCATCACTGGAAGCAGCTGATCCTCGGCACGTTCATCATGCTGGCGACCTACGTGCTCTTCTACCTGATGACGAACTTCACCCTCGCGTACGGCACGAAGCCGGCCACGCTCGAGACGGCGTCGGCCGCCGCGCAGGCCGCTGCCGAGGCGACGGGCAAGGACTTCGACGCGTCGGCCTTCGCTGCGCAGTTCTATCCGGGTCTCGGGTTCGCCTACACCGACTTCGTGCTCATGCAGATCGTCGGCGTCGTGTTCTTCGGCATCTTCACGCTGCTCTCCGGGCCGATCGCCGACTCGATCGGTCGTCGCAAGCTGCTGCTGTGGGTCACCGGGCTCATCATCGTGTTCGGGTTCACGTTCAACGCCTTCCTGCTTCCTGCGATGGACCCGAAGTTCACCGGCGCACTCGCGCAGGCGTTCCTCGTGTTCGGGTTCATGCTCATGGGCGCGACATTCGGCCCGATGGGCGCGCTGCTTCCCGAGCTCTTCCCGACGAACGTCCGGTACACGGGTTCCGCGATCTCGTACAACGTGTCGTCGATCCTCGGCGCGGCCGTGGCGCCTCTCATCGCCCTGTGGCTCTGGGAGCTCGGCGACGGCGCCCCGTGGCTCGTCGGTCTCTACCTGTCAGCGATGGGTGTGCTGACCTTCATCGCACTGCTGCTGTCGAAGGAGACCAAGGACAACGACTACGAATCCGACCTCGGAGTCGCGGCTGCGGTCGAGCTCTGACGCGTTCGTCCCACGAAGGGCGGCATCTCCTCGGGAGGTGCCGCCCTCAGTCGTCTCGCCTCAGTGGGCCGTCTCGTGCTCAGTAGGACGCGTGGATGGAACGCGTCGAACCGTCGAGCGTCATCGTCCCGCCATAGGGGACGATCCACTGCGGCCGCGTGTGGCCGAACGGCACTCCGACGCAGACGACCGCGTCGGGGTTGTACCGCGAGACCGTCTCGATCACCGCGTCTCGCTGCGCCGCACGCAGCGCATCGGCCTCGGCCGGCGACGGCTGGAACTCGAAATCACTCACTGGCGGACGTGCGACGACCACGCCGGCGACGGCATCGAGTATCCCGCGCTCACCCAGCCCGCGAATCCATCGAGCCACCCAGCTCGCCGGCGGGCGCTCCTCGCTCGTCTCGAGCAGCAGGATCCCGCCGCGCAGATCGTAGGTCGTGGGCAGCCGGTCCGCGAGCGCGAGCGCATCGATGCTCTCGAGGCAGCCGCCCCAGGTGCGACCTTCGACACGCGCTCCAGGACCCGACCAGGTCCACTCCTCGGTCGCGATCCGGTCTCCGTACTCGGTGAGCGCGAGGGGGTCGTCCCAGCGCTTTCCGTTGTCTTCCGATTCGCCTGGTTCGGTGATCTCGAGCGTGCCGCCGTCGAGCAGCGCCGCTCGCAGCGAGCGCAGGTGCACGTCGTCGACCGCGGGACCCGGCCCGAGGTGCACGGCCGTGGACCCGCCGTAGTAGGCCCGGATGCCGAGCCCCCACAGCCAGTTGAGGATGTTGGTGTTGTCGCTGTACCCCAGGAACGGTTTGGGATCGGCCTGAGCGACCGCGGGATCGAGGTGCGGCACCACCAGGATCTGATCGTCTCCGCCGATCGTCGCGAGGATCGCGCGGATGCCGGGGTCGGCGAAGGCCGCGTTGACGTCGGCCGCTCGGGCTTCCGGGCTCGCATCGAGCTGTCGCGTGGTCGGGAACTCCACCGGGATCAGTCCGGTCAGCTGCTCGAGTCGATGCAGAGCCTGCTCGTGGATCTCCGGGGCGACCGCAGGGGCGGCGAAAGCGGGCGACAGGACGGCGACGCGGTCGCCTGGTTCAGGTTTCGATGCAGACAGCATCGGCCCAGTCTCGCATCGCGCGCGTTTCCCTGTCCGTCAATTTCTGTTGACATCTCACCACGCGTCAACAAAGATTGACGCGGGAGGCCCATGATGACCATGAAGACCGCGATCGCACAGGATGACGGCAGCGAGCCGCTGTCGGAACTGCACCGCCTCGCCGCCCTGCGCAGTGAGCTGGCCAGGGCCGAAGAGACCCAGGTGCGCCGTGCGCGCAATCTCGGATACTCCTGGCAGGCGATCGCGAGCTCGCTCGGCGTCTCGAAACAGGCGGCGCACCGCCGGTTCGGCAGGCACTGAACCGCATACAGCCCATCCACAGAATCCGTCTTCGAACGAAGTACGGTCGAACTACCCCTTTTCAGAACGAGGTTCCGCATGTCCAGCACGGCGACATCACGCCGACGCGGACGCGGCGCGCAGCACGACGGTCCGCGCGCCACCTTCCGCCAGCTCCTCCCCTTCCTCTTCGAACACAAGCGCACACTCATCGTCGTCGCTGTGCTCAGCGTGTTCGGAGCGGCCACATCGCTCGCGCAGCCACTGCTGGTCGGCCAGCTCATCGAGACCGTGCAGTCCGATCAGGGTCTCGGCATCCTCGTCTGGATCCTCGTCGGTCTCGTGATCGTGTCGTCGATCATCTCCGGCTACCAGCACTATCTGCTGCAGCGCACCGGCACAGCGGTCGTGTACTCCAGCAGACGCAAGCTGATCTCCCGCATCCTGCACCTGCCGATCAGCGAGTTCGACGCCCGACGCACCGGCGACCTGGTCTCGCGTGTCGGCACCGACACCACGCTGCTCTATGCCGTGCTCACCCAGGGATTGGCGGATGCCGTCGGCAGCGCGATCCTCTTCCTCGGCGCCCTGATCGCGATGCTCGTGATCGACCCCGTGCTGCTGCTGCTCATCGTCGTCGTGATCGGCGCCTCGGTCGTCGTGGTCACCGCGCTCAGCGGTCGCATCCGCACCGCTTCCACCGCGCAGCAGGAGAAGGTCGGCGAGCTCGCCTCCGGCGTCGAGCGCGCCGTGGGCTCGATCCGCACCGTGCGCGCCTCAGGGGCGACCGAACGCGAGACCGAGACGGTGTCCGTCCTCGCCTCCGAGGCCTACGGCATCGGCGTGCGCATCGCGAAGATCTCATCCCTCGTGGTTCCGATCGCCGGCGTCGCGCTGCAGGTCTCGCTCCTCGTCGTTCTCGGCGTGGGCGGCCTCAGGGTCGCGGCGGGCACCATCACCATCGCGTCGCTGATCACGTTCATCCTGTTCCTGTTCATGCTCGTGATGCCGCTCGCGACCACGTTCGGAGCGATCACCTCGGTGAACCAGGCGCTCGGAGCACTCGGCCGCATCCAGGAGGTGCTGAACCTGCCGGTCGAGACCGAGCACGATGCCGAGATCGCCGCCTCCTTCCCTCGCGACGAGGCGGACCCTCACGCCCCTGCGATCGAGTTCCGCGACGTGCGCTTCCGCTACCCCGAGAACGTGGTCGCCGCACGGCTGGCCGCTGCGAAGGAGGCGCAGACGCTTCTCGCCGACGCCCACCTCGAGCCGACCGACGACCCGGCCGCCCCGGCGGAGCGAGAGGTCCTGCGCGGAGTCTCGTTCGCCGTGCCCCGCGGCGCGCGCGTCGCACTCGTCGGCCCCAGTGGAGCAGGCAAGAGCACGATCCTGTCTCTCGTCGAGCGCTTCTACGATCCGACTGGCGGATCGATCCGTCTCTACGGCCACGACTCGCGCACCTATCCGCGCGACGAGCTGCGCGCGCAGTTCGGCTATGTCGAGCAGGACGCCCCCACGCTCGCCGGAACCCTCGGCGACAACCTGCGTCTCGCCTCGCCGAACGCCTCGGACGAGGCCTGCGAGCAGGTGCTGCGCGCCGTGAACCTGGGCGACGTGCTCGAGCGCGACCCTCTGGGCCTCGAGGCTCCCGTCGGCGAGGACGGCGTGATGCTCTCCGGCGGAGAGCGTCAGCGTCTGGCGATCGCCCGCGCGCTGCTCACCGATGCGCCGATCCTGCTGCTCGACGAGTCGACGTCGTCTCTCGACGGCGTGAACGAGCAGCGCATGCGGGAGGCCATCGACGCGGTGTCGACCGACCGCACGCTCATCGTCATCGCCCACCGGCTGTCGACCGTCATCGACAGCGACCTCATCGTGGTGCTGCAGGACGGCGCTGTCGTCGGCCAGGGCACACATGCCGAGTTGATCGAGTCGACGTCGCTCTACCGTGATCTGGCACGGCACCAGCTGCTCGCCTGAACAGCGTCACCTCGCGCCGGAACATGCGCGAAGGCGGGATGTCAGAGACCACTCAGCCATGGGTTCGCCTCAGCCATCCCGCCTTCGCGGTCTGGGGGTAGGGGGATCTGGGGTATAGAGCGCCGGCTCCCCCGAACCGGCGCCCGGTCTGTCAGGCCTTGTCGAGTCGGTAGCGCAGCGACGCCAGCTCGGCGCGCAACGCGGCCGGCACCTTGTCTCCGAACGTGTCGTAGAACTCCTCGGTGAGGTCGGCCTCGGTCTTCCACGCTTCGGTGTCGATCGAGAACAGCCCTTCGAGATCGGCCTCCGGCACGTCGATTCCGTCGAGATTGAGATCCTCGATCAGCGGCAGGCGGCCGATCGGGCTGTCGACGGTCGAGACCTCGCCTGCGACGCGACGGATGATCCAGTCGACGACGCGCGAGTTGTCGCCGAATCCTGGCCACAGGAAGCGACCGTCCGAACCGCGACGGAACCAGTTGACCTGGAAGATGCGGGGTGCGCGATCGAACCGCAGACCACGTCCGACCTTCAGCCAGTGGCCGAAGTAGTCGGCCATGTTGTAGCCGCAGAACGGCAGCATCGCGAAGGGATCGCGGCGCAGCTCGCCGACCGTTCCTTCGGCGGCGGCAGTGCGCTCAGACGAGATGTTGGATCCGAGGAACACGCCATGCGTCCAATCCGTCGCCTCCACGACGAGCGGCACGTTGGTCGCACGGCGTCCGCCGAAGAGGATGACGTCGAGCGGCACGGCCTCTTCCCAGTCCTCCGAGATCTGCGGGCACTGGGCGGCCGAGACCGTGAAGCGCGAGTTGGGGTGCGCGGCGGGGCGACCGGAGTCGGGCGTCCATGCGTTGCCCTCCCAGTCGGTGAGGTGAGCCGGAGCCTGATCGGTCAGCCCCTCCCACCACACGTCGCCGTCGGGGCGGAGTGCGACGTTCGTGAAGATCGTGTTGCCCCAGAGCGTCTCGACCGCGGTGACGTTGGTCGACTCGCCGGTTCCGGGCGCGACGCCGAAGAAGCCGGCCTCGGGGTTGATCGCCCAGAGGCGACCGTCTTCACCCGGGCGGATCCACGCGATGTCGTCGCCGAGGGTCTCGACGCGCCATCCAGGGATCGTGGGGCGCAGCATCGCGAGGTTCGTCTTGCCGCACGCCGAGGGGAATGCCGCAGCCACGTGGTACGCCTTGCCGGCGGGGTCGATCACACGGATGAGCAGCATGTGCTCGGCCAGCCAGCCTTCGTCACGCGCGATCACCGAGGCGATGCGCAGCGCGAAGCACTTCTTGGCGAGGATCGCGTTGCCGCCGTAGCCGGAGCCGAACGAGTAGACCTCGAGGGTCTCGGGGAAATGCACGATGTACTTGTCGTCGTTGCACGGCCACTCGACATCGGGCTCTCCCGCGGCGAGCGGTGCGCCGACCGAGTGCACGGTCTTGACCCAGGGCGCACCCTCGGCGATCTGGCGAGTGACCGCATCACCGACGCGAGTCATGATGCCGATGGATGCCACGGCGTAGGCGCTGTCGGTGACCTGGACGCCGATATGCGAGAGCGGCCCGCCGACCGGACCCATCGAGAACGGCACGACGAACATCGTGCGGCCTCGCATCGAGCCCTCGAAGATCTCGGTCATCTTCTCGCGCATCTGCGCAGGAGGCGCCCAGTTGTTGGTCGGACCGGCATCCTCCTCGTTCTCCGACGAGATGTAGGTGCGTCCCTCGGTGCGCGCGACGTCGCTGGGGTGCGAGCGGGCGAGGTACGAGCCGGGCCGCCACTCGGGGTTGAGCTTGATCAGCTTGCCCTCGTCGACGAGTCCGCGCAGCAGCCAGTCGTTCTCGGCACGCGAGCCGTCGACCCAGTGGATCGACGCCGGCTGCGTGAGAGCGGCGATCTCATCGACCCACGCGGCGAGCTCTGCCATCGCAGGGGTGTCATACGTCGGAGCCGTCCCGAAGGTGCGCACAGGTGCGACAGATGATGCTCGGGGGGTGAAGACTTCGGCGATCGCCATGACTACTCCTTTGAAGTGAGGGGCGTTTGTTCCATCATGTTCCCCCTCAGAGGCGACTTTCCGTCATATCGTGCGATAAGAATCGAAGTTCTTTAGCTAGGATCAAGGAATGGCTCCTTCCGGCATCCACCTCGCGACTCTCGGCCACCGCATCAGGCACCACCGCCTCGAGAAGGGGTTCACGCTCGACGAGCTGGGTGCGCTCGTCGGCGTCGCCGGCTCGCAGCTGAGCCTGATCGAGAACGGCAAACGCGAGCCGAAGCTCTCGCTGCTGCAGGCCATCGCGCAGGCCACGGACACCGAGGTCACCGATCTCATCTCCGGCGAGCCGCCGAACCGACGTGCCGCGCTCGAGATCGAACTCGAACGCGCACAGGAGAGTCCCGTGTTCCGGCAGCTCGGCATCGCTCCGGTGCGGGTCACGAAGGGCATGAGCGATGAGACCATCGAATCCATGCTCGGCCTGCACCGCGAGCTGCAGCGACGCGAACGCGAGGCGATAGCGACCCCTGAAGAGGCGAGACGGGCGAACACCGAGCTGCGGTTGCGGATGCGCGAGCAGAACAACTACCTCGCCGACATCGAGAAGCTCGCAGAGAAGCAGCTGCGGTCGGCCGGTCACGTGCAGGGTGCGCTCACGCACCGCACGGTGAGCATCATGGCCGACAAGCTCGGTTTCGAGCTGATCTACGTCAACGATCTGCCGCACTCGACCAGATCCGTGACCGATCTCGAGAACGGCCGCATCTACCTGCCGCCGGCGTCGATCCCCGGCGGCCATGGCCTGCGGTCCATGGCGCTGCAGGCCATGGCGCATCGCCTGCTCGGCCACACCCCGCCGACCGACTACGCCGATTTCCTGCAGCAGCGACTCGAGATCAACTACTTCGCGGCATCCTGCCTGATGCCCGAGACGGCATCCGTGGCCTTCCTGCAGCAGGCGAAGAAGGATCGCAACCTCGCCGTCGAGGACTTCCGCGACGCGTTCGGCGTCACGCACGAGGCCGCGGGCATGCGGATGACGAACTTGCTCACGCAGCACCTCGGAATGTCGCTGCACTTCCTCCGCGTCGACGCCACCGGCGCGATCACCCGCGTCTACGAGAACGACGATCTGCCCCTGCCGATGGACGTCACCGGCGCCGTCGAAGGCCAGCGGGTGTGTCGCAAGTTCCAGGCGAGGGCGGCGTTCACGCAGCAGAACCGCACGAATGAGCACCACCAGTACACCGACACGCCCTCCGGCACCTTCTGGTGCTCCACCCAGACCGGAGCCGCGACCGACGGCGAGTTCTCGATCACGGTCGGCGTTCCCTTCGACGACGCCCGCTGGTGGCGCGGACGAGAGACCGCGGACCGCGCGGTCTCGACGTGCCCGGACGAGGCGTGCTGCCGACGCCCCTCCGCCGACCTCACAGACCGGTGGAACGGAAAGGCCTGGCCCAGCGCTCGCGTGCACACGCACATGTTCTCGCCGCTCCCCCGCGGCGCATTCCCCGGCGTCGACGACAACGAGGTCTACAACTTCCTCGGGCGTCACGCGAGCGAGTGAGCTGAGCCGCGGCAGACCGGATCAGCCGTCGAGGAAGCGGGTGAACCGCGCGAGCGCAGCGCGCACCGCTTCCTCGCCTGGCGCCGGTGCCTCGTCCGCGGACTCGAAGAGCTCTGGAGGCGTGCCGAGCGAGGCGCTCGCGTGCGTCCAGCATCCGATCACCCGGCCGTCGGCGACGATCGTCGCTCGCACCATGCCGTTCTTGCCCGGACCGACCAGCGCGAGATGCTCGGGAGCGCAGACCGCCGTGCGGTCGGCGTACGAGATGTAGTACTCGTCGAAGGCCGCCAGGGCGAGCACCGACGGAGCATTCGATGACCGCCGCAGGCGATCGACGCTGACGAACATGCCCTCCTCGACTTCGTGCACCCGGCCCGTCGCCCGGTCCCGAGCGTCGCGCGACTGCCCGAGCGTGAGCCCCGACCACCAGGCGAAGTCAGCGACTCCGGCCGGCCCGTGCCCGTCGATGTAACGCACGAAGAGCTCGGCGAGCGGGTCATCGGGGGCCGCATGCTCGCTGATGTGCTGATCGACCAGGACGAAGCGCTGCTCCCGACTCACACCGTCGCGCGCGACCACCGGACCCTGGCAGATCAGGCCGTCGAGCGTGAGCTCGCTCAGCAGGTGGATGCCCCGCTGCCCGGCCGGGTCGATGCCGACACCCGCGAACACCTCGAACATCTCGGCCCGCGTGAGGCCTCCGTCACCCAGGCGAGGCACGGCTGCCGCCACGACCGCCGCGACCATCGGCGCGTCGATCCCGAGATCGCGGCGCCTGCCCGCCGCCTGTCGACGCTGCCGCTCAGCGGTCACGGACATCACCCAGCGAAGGTCACGCGCCGGGATGATGTGCAGGGTGCCGCGCATGGTCCACGCCCGAACCAGGTCGCCCCGGTCGAAGGCGCGATCCACCGTGCGGAGCGCGGACTCGCCGCGCGTGCGGGAAGCCAGTGCCCACCTCCCCGCGATGAAGTCCTGACTCTGCACGGCGAGCATGTGCGACGCGGCATCCGTCACCGTGCGCGCCGGAGTGCTCAGCCGATGAGAGCGGAGCCGCTCGGTGCGCAGAGTCGCGGTCTTCATGCCCTCATCATGCCGGGCAGGACGGACATCGCGCACTCAGCCGCGCAGCGTCACCTCACGGCGCTCGGGGAGCACGATCGGATGCGAACCGGCCATGACCTCGAGCACGCGGATCACCTGGCACGAGTACCCGTACTCGTTGTCGTACCAGACGTACAGCACGACATCCCGGTCGTTCGCGATGGTGGCGAGGCCGTCGACGATGCCCGCGCGGTGCGAGCCGACGAAGTCCGTCGAGACGACCTCGGGGCTCTCGACGTAGTCGATCTGCTGGCGCAGCTTCGAGTGCAGCGAGACGCGGCGCAGGTAGTCGTTGAGCTCGGCCCTGACCGCCGGACGCTCGAGGCTGAGGTGCAGCACGGCCAGCGACACATCGGGCGTCGGCACGCGGATCGCAGAGCCGGTGAGCTTGCCCTCGAGCTCGGGCAGCGCCCGCGCCACGGCCTTCGCCGCGCCCGTCTCGGTGATCACCATGTTGAGCACGGCCGACCGGCCACGACGGTCACCGCTGTGGAAGTTGTCGATCAGGTTCTGGTCGTTGGTGAACGAGTGCACCGTCTCGACGTGACCCCGCACGATGCCGTACGCCTCGTCGATCGCCTTGAGCACCGGGGTGATGGCGTTCGTGGTGCACGAGGCTGCGGTGATGATCCGGTCGTCGGGCTCGATCGTGCTGTCGTTGATGCCGTGCACGATGTTCTTCAGGGCACCCTTGCCAGGCGCCGTGAGCAGCACGCGCGCGACCCCCGTCGACTCCAGGTGGCGACTGAGACCCGCCTCGTCGCGCCATCGTCCGGTGTTGTCGACGACGATCGCGTCGTCGATGCCGTACGCCGTGTAGTCGATCGTCGAGGGGTCATCGGAGTAGATCACCTGGATGCGGGTGCCGTTCGCGATGATCTGATCGGCGTCCTCGTCGACCGTGACGGAGCCGGCGAAGCGGCCGTGCACCGAGTCGCGCAGCAGCAGCGACGCGCGCTTCACGAGGTCGTTCTCGGATCCTCGACGCACCACGATCGCGCGCAGGCGCAGACCGCTGCCACCCCCGTTGTGCGCGACGAGGATGCGGGCGAGCAGCCGCCCGATGCGACCGAAGCCGTACAGCACGACGTCGGTGGGCGCTGCCGCGACCGCACCCATCGCCGGTGCGAGCACCTCGGCCAGGTACGCGTCGAGGGGCAGGTCGCTGTCGGCGTGGCCCGCGGCGAGGCGCGCGAGGTCGAGCGACGACGCACCGGGTGCGAGTTCGTGTACCGCCTCGAGCACCCCGAGGGTCTCGTCGAGCGGAAGCTGTTCATGCCCGAGCTGGGCGACCCGATCATGGACCTCCACGATCGCCGTGGCCGAGAGCCCGAGAAGTCGGTGCCCGTGGAGGGAGGTGACCACGTCGCGTTCGCGCTTGAGAGCGCCGATGAGCGGGATCATCCGCTCGGCCAGCTCTTCTCTCGCCGTCCAGTCGTCGTAGGGTGCGGCGGTTACGTTCATCTGCGTCCTTGCATGTGTGAGCGCGCCGAGGTCGCCGGCGCGCGAGATTGCCGGGTGAGCTTCGGGGGATGCGTCCAGGGTACGCGCCGCGCGGCGAGGTTCTGAAATCGCGGCCTGTCGCCCGCCGTTCACCCACACGACAGGGAATCCTGCGACCATCCGACGCGTTGTCCCCCGGGCACGCCCCGCGTCGAAAGGCACCAGATGACCGACACCTCCCGCCCGTCCGCGTGGCCACCGCTGCTGATCGCGATCGCCCTCGAGGTGACGGCCACCTTGTCGCTGCGGGCCGCCGAGGGTTTCACCCATCCGCTGTGGCTGATCCCCGTCGTGATCGGCTACACCGGCTCGCTCTGGCTGCTGTCGATCGTGCTGGATCGAGGGATGCCGGTGGGTGTGGCCTACGGCATCTGGGCCGCGATCGGCGTCGTCCTCACCGCGATCATGGGCACGGTGCTCTTCGGCGAGCTTCTCGGGACGGTGCAGATCATCGGGATCGGCGCGATCGTGGTCGGTGTGCTGCTCGTCGAGCTCGGGTCGCACCCGCGCGAGGCGTTCGCGGAGGTCGGAGCATGACCTGGCTGCTCCTCGCCCTCGCGATCGCGAGCGAGGTCACCGCGACCCTCAGCCTGCGCGCGTCCGAAGGCCTCCGTCGCCGGAGGTGGATCCCCGTGATCGTCATCGGCTATCTCGCCGCGTTCACACTGCTCGGCACGATCCTCGCCATGGGCATGCCGGTGGGCGTCGCCTACGGAGTATGGTCAGCGGCCGGCGTCGCGATCACCGCGATCCTGGGCCGAGTGATCTTCAAGGATCACTTCTCAGTCATGATGGCGATCGGCGTCGCACTGATCGCCCTGGGCGTCGTGCTGATCGAGTTCGGCGGAGCGCACTGACGTGACCTCAGAACCCCACGCACATCACGGTGACTCCCGCCGCCATCGCCCACGACTCCACAGCGAGCAGGCGGGCGGTCCGCCCCTGATGCACGGGCACGAGCACCCACTCGGAGACGACCGTCCAGAGCACCACGCCGATGACTCCGGCTATCACGAGCACCGAGAGGAGTCCGTCGAGCCCATGCCCACCGTGGCCGCCTGACTCGACCACCGACTGCGTCGTCCCGCGCCCGTCACCCGCCGACAGGCTCTCGAAAGAGCAGGTCGCCATGACGAGGGAGACCAGCGCGCGGTGGCAGCAGGTCGCAGCCGCCGGGGTGCCCCGCACGCCGGCTGTGCCCAGCATCGCGGAGACGATGAGGACGAGTCCGGTCACCAGACCGATCAGCGGATCACCGCCGCTCACTGCGATGACGAGCATCGCCGCCGCCATGATCAGCGCGCTCTGCCGCCCCTGCCACGGCACGGCCCGCCAGGCAGCCACGCACGCCGCAGCCGAGACGACGGCGGCGAGCGCCATCAGCCACGGTGCTGCGGGGAGGAGGTGGTCCACACTCGCATCATATTGATCAACTGCTCAAAATAGCGATACCTGCGGTGGATGCGTCAGGATGGGCATGTGCCCCGCGTCGTAGACCATGATGAGCGCCGCCGGCAGATCGCCGAGGCGCTGCTGGCCGTGGCCGCGCGCGACGGCCATGAGGCGGTGTCGTCTCGTGCCGTGGCCAAGGAGCTCGGTGTCGCGACAGGCTCGCTCTGGCACTATTTCGACGGGTTCGACGATGTGATCCGCGCCGCAGCGACCATCGTGACCCGGCGCACCGATGAACGGATCGCCGCGGCCACGGATGGGCTCCGTGGACTCGCACGCCTCGACGCGCTCATGCATGAAGTGCTCCCCATCGACGACCGCACGCGCACTGAGGCCTACGTCGTCGTCGGGTTCTGGGGGCGCATCGCGACTCTCGCGCCCGCGCCGAACGCAGGGGCACCCACGGTCGCGACCTGGCAGGAGGGCATCCGTGACGCCCTCGATCAGGCGATCACCGACGGCGAGCTGTCACCGTCGACTCCGACCGGCGCCGTGATGGAGCTGCTGCGCTCGATCACCTACGGGCAGCAGGTCATCGAGGTCACCGAGCCACAGGAGGCCTCAGCGCACCTCGCGGTGTACGACAGCATCCTCGCCCCCTGGCGCAGCTGAGCACACCGCACTCCCCTGCCGTTCGCCGGGGCCGCCGCGTCCGGCCGGCGCCCGAGCCCCTCGGAATCCTCGTCCGTCGCTCTTGTGCGCCCCGCCGCGCCGTCGTACCATCGATCCAATCCGTTTATTGAGCGATCGCTCGAAATAGTGAGGTACGCCGATGTCCCACCGCCAGCCCGTCTCCATCGACCGGATCCCGACCCCGCATCCGCTCGACCCGCTCACCGGCGCCGAGATCGCCGCGGCGCGCGCCGTGCTCGACTCCGCAGGACTTCTCGGCGAGTCCGTGCGCGTGCCGATGCTGCTGCCCGACGAGCCCACGAAGCAGGAGCTCGCGGCATGGTCACCAGGCTCCCCCATCGACCGCCGGGTGGACGCGACGCTCCTCGACACCGCGACGGGTGTCGCCAGTGAGGTCGTCGTCTCGATCACCCGAGGCGAGGTCCTGCGCAACGAGCGGGTTCCCAACGATGCGCCGCCCTACGGCCAACCTCAGTACCTGTTCGAAGAGTACGAACGCGCCGAGGTGATCGCGAAGGCGTCCCCCGAATGGCAGGCGGCGATGACGCGCCGCGGACTCGCGGAGCACATGGCACTCGCGTTCTGCGGACCACTGGCGCCGGGGTACACCGGCCGCTCCGATGAGGTGGGACGCCGCGTCATCCGCTCCCTCACCTTCCTGAAGTACGACGAGGCCGACTCCCCCTGGGCCCACCCCGTCGAAGGACTGGTCGTGCACATCGACCTCACCACCGGCGGCGTGATCCGCATCGACGACGAGGGCGACGTGCCCGTGCCCGCCGGCCACGGCAACTACTACCCCGAGGCTCAGGGCGCGGCGCGCACGACGCTCAAGCCCATCGAGATCACACAGCCGGAAGGGCCGAGCTTCGCCGTCACCGGATCTCTCGTCGAGTGGGAGAACTGGTCGATGCGGGTCAGCTTCAACGCGCGAGAGGGACTCGTGCTGCATGACGTCGCGTTCGACGGACGCTCGGTGCTGAGCAGGGCCAGCGTGCCCGAGATGGTCGTCCCCTACGGCGACACCGCGCCGGGGCGCTTCTGGATCAGCTACTTCGACGCCGGCGAGTACCTCCTCGGCAAGAACGCCAACCACCTCGAGCTCGGCTGCGACTGCCTGGGGGTGATCCGCTACCTCGACGGCTACGTCGCCGACGACCACGGCCATCCCGTGCGCATCCCCAACGTCGTCTGCATGCACGAGGAGGACTACGGCATCCTCTGGAAGCACACCGACCTCGCAGGACGCTCCGATGTGCGCCGGTCACGCCGTTTCGTGGTGTCGTACTTCTCGACGATCGGCAACTACGACTACGGGTTCTACTGGCACTTCTACCTCGACGGGTCGATCGAGGTCGTGGCCAAGGCCACCGGGATCGTGTTCGCCGGCGCCGGAGAACCCGGTGTACGGCAGAAGCATGCCACCGAACTCGCCCCCGGGGTGTTCGCGCCGGTGCACCAGCACCTGTTCTGCGCCCGCCTCGACGTCGCGATCGACGGCGAGGCGAACCGTCTGTTCGAGATCGACGCCCAGCGCATCCCGATGGGACCGGACAACCCGTTCGGCAACGCCTTCACGTGGTCGGAGACCCAGCTCGCCACCGAATCCGCCGCTCAGCGCGATGCCGACTCGTCCGTCGCGCGTACCTGGGAGGTGCAGAGTGCCTCGCGCACGAACCACGTCGGGCGTCCGACCGCGTACCACCTGATCCCCCAGCCCACCGCACTGCTGATGGCCGACCCCGCGTCGTCCGTGGCGGCGCGTGCGACCTTCGCGACCAGACACCTGTGGGCGACCCAGCACGAGCAGGGTCAGATCTGGCCCGCCGGAAGATACCCGAACGCACACCAGGGCGGCTCGGGCCTGCCCGAATACACGGCCGGAGACCGATCTCTCGACGGCGAGGACATCGTGCTCTGGCATACCTTCGGCCTCACGCACTTCCCCCGCCCTGAGGACTGGCCGATCATGCCCGTCGACTATGCAGGGTTCTGGTTCAAGCCGAATGGGTTCCTCGATCAGAACCCCGCGATGGATGTGCCCGAGTCGTCTCAGGCGCACGTCTCGGCGGATGCCGGATGCTGCGGAGGCGGCGACGGCTGCAGCTGCGGCCACTGAGCCTCGGCGTCGCCGTCGGCGGTCAGCGCGTCGCCGTCATCGGGCAGCCCCTGACGGAAGCATGCGGCGAACGTGCCCCTCACGAGAGTCGAGCGATCGCGACGCGCAGGATCCCGTCGGCCTCGCGGAGCGCCTGAGCCGACGCGTCCGCGGCCGCCCCCGTGGAGATCATCAGGATCGCGAGCTTGACAGAGCCGCCGGCCGCGTCCAGTGCCGCGGAGGCCTCGTCGACCCCGACGCCGGTGAGTTCCGTGACCGTGCGGATCGAGCGTGCATGCAGCTTCTCGTTCGTGGCCAGCAGGTCGACCATCACCCCGCGGTGCGTCTTTCCGAGCTTGATCATCGACAGGGTGGTGAGCATGTTGACGACGAGCTTCTGGGCTGTTCCCGACTTCAGACGCGTGGATCCCGAGATGAACTCGGGGCCCGTGACGACCTCGATCGCGATATCGGCGACAGCACCGATCTCGGATGCCGGGTTCGAGGCGATCGCGACGGTGAGCGCGCCGAGTCCCCTCGCGAAGTCGAGACCGCCCACGACATACGGCGTGCGACCGGACGCCGAGATGCCGACGACCGTATCGCGCTCGGTGAGCCCGAGAGCCCGCAGCGAGATCGCCGCGGCGGCGTCGTCGTCCTCGGCGTTCTCGACGGCAGCGCGGATCGCCGTCTCACCGCCCGCGATCAGCCCCACGACCATCGAGGGGTCCGTGCCGAAGGTCGGCGGGCATTCGCTGGCGTCGAGCACTCCGATGCGGCCTGCGGTGCCTGCCCCGAGATAGATGAGGCGCCCACCGGAGCGGAAGCGGTCGGTGATGCCGTCGACGGCTGCGGCGATCTCGGCGCTCCGCTCCCCGACCGCGGTCGGGACGCGGTGGTCCTCGGCGTTCATGCGCCGCACGAGCTCCGCGGTCTCGAGCAGATCCAGATCACCGCGTTCCGTCGTCGACGCCTCGGTGCCGAGCGTCGAGAGGACGTCGAGGAGTGCTGTCAGTCTGGCGTGTTCATTCGGCACGATGCACGAACCTTTCATGGGGAAGATCAGCGCGCTGGGCGAGCAGGAGCGCCCCGTCGAGCGCGTCGCCGGCGGAGACGACGACCGCATGGCCTGTGGCGCGCAGCGCGTCGTCGAGTGCGGCGTGGAACCACACGTGTTCGGTGAGGCCTCCGTGGAGGGCGACTTCGCGGTCGCCCGAGGATGCGGCGACGGCTGATGCGACGAGCAGACGGACCGCCTCGGCGGCGATCTCCGTCGAGACGGGATCGCCGTGCTCTGCCGCATCGAGCACCAGAGGCGCCAGGGTGGCGAGGCGGCGAGGCAGCGGGCCGTCCGTCGAGAGCCAGTCGGGAATGGCTGCGGAGCCGCCGATCGTCGACGCCACCGCGTCCGTGAGCGCCGTCGCGGGCGCGAGGCCGACCGAGGCGCGCAGCACAGCGCGCAGCGCCTCCCGCCCGAGCCAGGATCCGCTGCCGAAGTCTCCCAGCTCGGGCCCCCACCCGTCGATGAGGGTGGCCACCTCGCCGTCGATGCCGAGAGCCGCCGCGCCGGTGCCGGCGATCAGCAGCACGCCCGCCCTGCCCGCGAGCGCTCCGGCGTGGGCCGAGACGACGTCGGAGGTCACCGCGACCGGCGCCTGGAACGCGTCGGCGAGGCTGCGAGCGAGTGCGGATGCGGCTTCGGGGGCCGCCCAGGCTCCCGCCGCGCCGATCGAGACGGCGGCGATCGGCGCATCGAGCCGCTCTCTCAGCGGAAGGATCGCGGCAAGCGCTGCGGCGACGCCGTCTGCGGCCGCCAGACCCGGTGCGCCGATGCCGTCGTAGACGGGCCGGCGGTGCGAGCCGCGATCGTCGGCATCCCCCGGCCCGAAGATCACCGCACGGCATCGCGACTTGCCGAGGTCGACGGCGACGAGGGCACGCGAGGAAGGCATGGAAATAGTCTACGCATCACCCCTCCCGCATGAAAGAATTGTTCACACGACGGAAACCCGCCCTCAGCCAGGAGAGCCATGAGCATCCAGACCACGATCGCCACGGCGGCCGAGAAGCTTCCGCCGTCGCTGGCGCGCATCGCTCGGACGATCGCCGACGATCCGACCATCGTGGTCGACAGCACCATCACCGAGATCGCGGCGAGATGCGACACCTCGGTCGCCTCGGTCGTCCGCTTCTGCCGCGTCATCGGCGTGAACGGCTATGCCGCGTTGCGGATGGCCCTGGCCACCGAACTCGGTCGCGAGTCCGTGCAGTTTCCGGCAGCGTCCGGTTTCGGTTCCGAGATCTCCGCGGCCGACACCCTGCGCGAGGCGACGGCGAAGGTCGCCGCGCTCGAGCTCCTGGCCATCGAAGAGACCATCGCCAACCTCGACTACGACGATCTCGCGGCCGCAGTCGAAGCCGTCGACGACGCCGATCGCATCCTGCTCTTCGGTATCGGAGCGAGCGGACAGGCGGCGGCAGACCTCGGCCGCAAGCTGCTGCGCATCGGGCACACGGCGATCGTGCTCACCGACGCCCATGAGGCGAGCGCCGCCGCGTCGCTCGGAGCCAGGAAGACGGTCGCCATCGGCTTCTCGAACTCGGGCACGACTCGCGAGACCGTGCACTTCCTGCAGACCGCGCGGGCAGCGGCGGGCGTCACGATCGGTGTCACGGGAGGATCAGCGTCACCCGTCGCCGAGAGCTGCGATCACGCCCTGCTCACTCGTGCCCGCGAGCCGCGGCTCCGCGCCGGTGCGATGGTGAGCCGGATCGCGCAGCTCGCTCTCGTCGACTGCCTGTTCATCGGCGTCGCGCAACGTCGGCATGCCCACACCATCCACGCGCTTCAGCGCACGGCCGACGCCACGCAGCCGCTGCGCTGACGATCTGCCCTCAGGCCTGCACCGGTTCGTGTCGGCGCGCGGGATCGACCGACCCCGCCGTCCGGAGGAACACGATGATCCAGCTGAAGATCAGCACGGCCGCGATCAGCTCGACCGCCGTGAGGTTGTAGTAGCCGACGGCGAAGAACACACCGAGCAGGACGATCACGAGCACGTAGATCCAGCCCAGCACCACGAACACCCGCGGGATCGTGCGCACGAACCAGGGCAGCCCGACGACGATGACCGCGAACGCCACGGTCATCCCGGTCGCCACGGTGTTGTGCACGAGGAAGAACTCGTCGACGGGGAAGATCCCGACGCACGCGAGGAAGATTCCGATCAGGATGAGCCCGCCTCGCACGATCCGCCGGCCGCGACGATCGATGCGGTCATCGACCGGGAGACCCGCTGTGGCATAGCGTGCGATCGTCGTCACCAGGACGCCAGCGATGATCAACGTGGCGTTGAACGCCAGGGAGGCGCTGTTGCTGCTCATCCCGAGCGCCGACAGGTTGTCCTGCCACCAATGCACATCACTCGAGGCGAGCATCGCCGCGAATGCTCCCACCACGAGGAAGACGGCCAGGACGAGCGAGAGCACGGTCGGCGTCAGCGCCACGGCGCTCAAGAACGTCACATAGGCCGTGAGTGCGAACGCCACGGCCACGAGGATCGCTCCCGGGAAGGCGAAGACCGGGGCATCCGTGAAGCTGCGGTCGAGCAGCTCGGCGATGCCCAGCCAACCCAGGTAGGCGATCGCCGCGTGCGCGAAGGCGATCGCGGCGAGGTCGTACCAGCGCAGCCGATCGCCCGGAACGCTGAAGCCGTCGCGAGTGCCGTCCGGGGCGATCTCCGCCGGTCTGACGACGAGACGACCGATCGCGAAGGCGAGAACGGCGGTAATCGCTCCACCGTAGGCAGTGAAGGCGCCGATCGAACCCGTGCCGCTGATCGCCAGTTCCCTGCCCCAGAAGACCGGCCACCCGATCACGAAGCCGAGCACGAAGAACACCGCCCCGACGATGAGCGCGGTGGCCTCGAACACCGCATCCGCTGTGTCGGGTCCGCGCAGCTGACGCAGGACCTGCATGACCTTGTCGCCGAGATATCGCATCACTGGCCTCCGCCCACATCATAGAAGCCTCGCCCTCCGGACCGTGCCGGTGATAGCATCGCGGCACGGATCGTATACAACGTCGTCGTTCCACCACCCGAGGTGATCAGTCATGAACGGTGCACCCGCCGCCCCCGCCGAATCGGTATCGACGCTCGTCGCGCGCAACATCAGCGAATTCCGGGCGGCCGTCTCGGAGTCCTTCGTGCCGCTGCAGGTGTCGACGGCCGGGCCCGACCACTTCCGCGGGATCATCCGCGGCGCCTCGGTCGACGAGGTGCACGTCAACGAGGTGCGGGCCACCTCGCACGTCGTCGAGAGGACCCCCGAGCTCATCGCACGCAGCGACCGGTCGTACTTCAAGCTCAGCCTCATGCTCGCCGGCACCGGGATGCTGATCCAGGACGACCGTGAGGCCGTGCTCCAGGCCGGAGACCTCGCCGTCTACGACACCGATCGACCGTACTCCTTGGTGTTCGACGATGACTTCCGCACGATGGTCGTGATGTTCCCCAAGCACCTGATCAGCCTCCCGTCAGACATGATCGGGCAGCTCACCGCGGTGCGGATCTCGGGTCAGGGCGGACTGGGAGGGATGGTCGTGCCCTATCTGACCCAGCTCGCGGGCAACCTCGATCAGCTCGCCGGCACGACGGGAGCCCGGCTGGCGCACAGCGCGCTCGATCTCGTCACCACGGTGTTCACCCGCGAACTCGGCCTCGACGGGGTGTCGGCCGACCCTCATCGCGCCCTCGTGCAGCGCATCCGCTCATACATCGACCGCAACCTCGCCTCTACGGATCTGGGACCCGCGACCATCGCATCGGCGCACTTCATCTCGACCCGGCACCTGCACGGCCTGTTCCAGGAGCAGGGCGTGACCGTCTCGACGTGGATCCGCACGCGTCGCCTCGAGCAGTGCCGCCGGGATCTGCTCGACCCCATGCTCGCGGATCGTCCCGTCGCCGCGATCGCAGCCCGATGGGGATTCGTCGATGCGGCGCACTTCAGCCGCGCATTCAAGTCCGCGTTCGGGATCTCGCCGAGCGAGTACCGCGCGGCGCACTGACCCGGCACCGTTCAGTCCGGGTGCGCAGCGCCTGGCGAACGGCCGGTCAGGGAACATAGACCGGCGGCGCGAACATCGTGCCTCCGTACAGCAGCTGTACCGCGACGAAACCCGGCAGCGATACCGCGACGACGAGCACCAGCGCCAGCGCCAGACTCGCCAGCACTCCGCGGCGTCCTCCGTCGCGGACGGCCAAGAACGCACCGATCGCGACCAGCGCGTGGAACACCAGCACCGGCACCAAGCCGACGGTGAACCCCCAGCCCTCCATCGTCGACCCGGCGGAGACGGCCTTGGACTGCTCGCTGAACTGCTCCTCGTAGGACATTCCGCACCACACCCACGCCACGGCGAAGATGAGCAGAGCGAAGAAGACGGATGCCGTCCAGGCCACCGCCTTGACCGCGGGCGAGAGGGCGGCCCGGGGTTCTGTTCGCATGCCTCATCCTGGCATCCGCCGTGAGCGGCGCCGCCGACGCCACGGCGGATTCCCAGGCCCGTCCTTGCCCTGCAGGGCACGCCGGTTGACTGTCGGCGCGCGATGGCGCCGCTTCTCTTGAGCGGATGCCGGGGCGCGCCGGAGCATGAGGCAAGCACACCGCGAGGATGCGGTGCCCGGAGCGACGACGCTTCGCCGCATGCGACGTCAGGACCACCATGACCGCCTCTGTCACGACCGACCCAGCGCTGGACGAATGGCGCACCTACGACGAGTTCGCCGCCGGAATCGACACCTACAGGCTGCCGAACGCCTCGCTGTCCGGCACGGCGCTGACGCTCACGCTCGATGACGGCTCGACGCTGTCATTGACGTTCGACGCGATCGCCGTCACCTGGGCGGGATTCGCGGAGTCCGGCACAGACCCCTACGACGCCGTGGCTGTGCGCGATGACATCGTCTTCGTGAACATCCCGCTCGAGAGCCGCGAACGCGAGGCCATCACCGTCGTGTACTCGACCACGACCCACCGGGCGACCGTCGTGCGTTCACGGATCGCGGCTGAAGCGGCCGAAGGCACGCCTCAGGTCGGGCAGGACTTCTGGGCGGCGACCACCGACGGCGGCACCGCCACGGGCGAGGTGCCTGGGCCGAGCCGAGACCTCATCGGCAAGCGCAACATCTATCGCTACAGCCCCCAGCATCTCTACGAGCACGTCTACGTCTCGAGCCGACGCTACGCGTGGCAGTGCCTCGAGGGCGTGCAGCGCGGTCACGGCGACATGGACCTGTCGACCGTGTGGAAGTTCGCCGACGGGCTCTACCTGTTCTGCTTCCGCGAGTTCCGCATCGCGGTGGCCAGCGTCTGGCTGCACGACCTCGGCTACCAGCTGATGACGACCGGGATCTTCCTCGGTCTCAACGGCGACGGCGATGCCGAGCACTCCCGCGGCGGCGGCCACATCTATCCGCTGGGCTCCGTCGACTATCCCGACGCTCAGCCCGTCTGACCCGCCGACGGCCTCAGGAAGGATTCCCATGAGCAACGCAGACATCATCGCAGAGCACTATGCGGCCAGCGACCGTGGCGACCTCGACGGCATGCTGGCACCGCTCGCCGCCGATGTGAGCTGGACCGAGGCTGCGGGTTTTCCGTATGCCGGCACGTATCTGGGGCCGGATGCCGTGGCCGCAGGGGTCTTCCAGCGCATCCAGGACGAGTGGGACGACTACACGGTCGCGATCGACGAGGTCATCGACGGCGGCGACGTGGTCGTCGGAATCGGCACCTACTCGGGTACGTACCGAGCGACCGGTCGATTCTTCGCCGCTCGTGTCGCGCACGTCTGGCGCCTGAACGATCGCAGGGTCGTCGCGTTCGAGCAGTTCACCGACACCGAACTGGTCAACCGCGCGCTGCGCGACTGACCGCAGCAGTCCCGAAGCACACGAGAGGCAGGAATCACATGAACAAGCGAGTATCCGGCACTGCGGCGCTCATCGCCGTGGCAGCCCTCACCCTGGCCGGCTGCGCCGGCGGAGACGGAAGCGGAGGCGGCGAAGGCGCCCCCATCGTCGTCGGCTCCGTGAACACGATCAGCGGGCCGGCGACGTTCCCCGAGGCATCTCTCGCGGCGGCCGCCGTGTTCGACGCGTTCAACGAGGCCGGCGGCCTGGACGGACGCACCATCGAGTACAAGACCCTCGACGACAAGGGAGACCCGGCGACCGCCACCGCATCGGCCCGCGAGCTCGTCGGCAGCGACAGCGCCGTCGCGCTGGTCGGCTCCGCCAGCCTGATCGAGTGCGAGATCAACGCGAAGTACTACGAGCAGGAGGAGATCCTCTCGCTCCCGGGCATCGGGGTCGACACCGGCTGCTTCGCCAGCGACAACATCTCCCCCGCGAACGTCGGTCCGTTCAACGACATGACCCTCACCCTGCAATACGGCTCCGAGGTGCTGGGGCTCGATGACATCTGCATCCTGCTGGAGATCGCAGGATCCACGCGCCCGACCTATCAGGCCGCGATTGACAAGTGGACCGAGATCACCGGCAAGGAGCCGAAGTACGTCGACGACACCGTGCCCTATGGTGCATCGGACTACACGCCCTACATCGTGAAGGCCCGTGAGCAGGGGTGCAAGGCACTCGCGATCAACCCGGTCGAGCCCGACGCGATCGGACAGGTCAAGGCCGCGAACGCCCAGGGATGGGACGACGTGACCTGGCTCTATCTGACCAGCGTCTACAGCGAGAACTTCGCTGACGCGATCGACGATGCGGGCGCCGGCATCTACGTGCCCGCCGAGTTCTACCCGTTCACGGACGACAACGAGATCAACTCCGAATGGCGGGAGCTGATGGAGGCGAACGAGATCCCCCTCACCTCGTTCAGTCAGGGCGGCTATCTCGCGGCGACCTACTTCATCGAGGTGCTCGAAGGCATGGACGGGGACATCACGCGCGAGACGGTGACCGAGGCGCTGCGCGGGATGGACCCGATCGAGAACCCGATGGTCGGAACACCCTATGCCTTCGGCACGCAGAATACCGCCGGGTGGCCGATCATCCTCGAGTCCGGCACGAACGCCTGGGAGAAGGTCGCCGACGACTGGCTCCGCATCGGCGAGTAGTCGACCCTCGCCTGCCGCCGAGCGCATTCTCGGCGGCAGGTCCTCTCCCCCTCACACCAGAAAGGACGCCTCATGCTGCAAGGCGCCATCGCCGGTCTCGCCGCCGGCGGTCTCTATGCGGTCCTCGGAGTGTGCCTGACCTTGATGTCCCGCCTCGTGCGGGTCGTCAACTTCGCGCAGGCTGCGACCGGGATGTTCGGTGCGTTCAGCGCCGTGTGGTTCGTCAGCGAACTGGGGATGCCGATCTGGCTCGGCTCCGTGCTCGGCGTGCTCGTCGGCGGGGTCCTCTCCGCCGCGATCGGATGGATCGCCGCGACCTGGCTCTCCGAAGCCTCCACCACCACCCGTTCGGCGATGACCGTCGGCCCCCTGCTTCTGCTGATCTCGATGTCGTTCATCCTGTTCGGCAACAAACCGCAGCCGTTCACGCCGATCATCGCCGGCCCCGCGTTCTCCTTCGGCGGGGTCGTGATCAGCCAGGTGACGATCGCCACCGTCGTCATGGCGATCGCGACGGCGGTGGTGGTACGGATCGTCCTGCGCCGCACGAGAGTAGGCACGCAGCTTCGCGCACTGTCGGAGCGGCCGACGACCGCCGAGCTCCTCGGCATCCGCTCGCGTCCGCTCTCGATCGCCGTCTGGTTCGTCACCGGCGTGATCAGTGCCATCGCGATCATGATCGTGGCGCCGTCGCAGTCGAACGACGCGACGAGCCTCGCGATGCTCATCGTCCCCGCCGCAGCCGCCGCGCTGCTCGGCGGCTTCCGCCGACTCGACCTCGCGGTCGTCGGCGGAGTCGTCCTCGGTGTGCTCGGCGGGCTCGTCGCGCAGATCGACGAGGTCGCGCTCGTGCGCAACTTCCTCCCGTTCCTGTTCATCGTCGTCCTGCTCCTGTGGACGCAGCGCAAGGAGGTGTGGGATGCCGCTCGCTGACCGTCCCTGGTTCCGTCTGTCCTGGCCTCTCGCCGTCGCCGCTGCCGCGGTCGGAGTGGGTGCCCTCCTGAGCGCGGCGCTTCCGGGCTATTTCGTGTTCCTCGCGATCAGCGCGGTCGTCGCGGCGATCGCGATTCTGGGCCTCGGCATCGTCACCGGGTCTGCCGGCATGATCGCACTGTGCCAGCTCACGTTCGCCGCGGTCGGCGCCTGGATCGTGTCGCTGCTGAACGTCATGCAGGCCCCGGGCGGCTTCGTCGTCTGGCTCGGGCTGGGCGGCATCGCCGCCGGTCTGGTCGGCATCCTCGTCGGGCTTCCGGCGCTGAGGCTTCGCGGCGTCAACCTCGCCGTCGTCACACTGGGCTTCGCGGCTGCCGCGGATGTGACCCTAGTGCAGATACAGTTCCCCGGGTCCGCCGACGGCACGGCTGTCGAACGCCCCTCGATGTTCTCCAACGACCGCGAGTTCTTCTTCCTCTCGGTCGTGGTGCTCGCCGTCTGCGCACTCGGCGTCTTCTTCCTGCAGCGCGGGCGGTGGGGCTCGAGCTGGAAGGCCGTCGCGTTCTCGGAACGCGGCACCGCCGCCGCCGGCCAGAGCGTGCAGAGCGCGAAGCTCACCGCTTTCGCCGTCTCGGCCGCCCTCGGAGGCATCGCCGGCGGGCTGCTCGCCGGCCAGGTGCAGCTTCCCTTCGCCTCGAGCTTCACACCGCTGCAGTCGCTCGCCCTCTACGTCCTCGCCGTCATGTCGGGAGCGCATCTGATCGATATGGCGATCCTCGGCGGCATCCTCTGGGTGCTGGTGCCGGAGCTGCTGAAGCGCTGGGGCGTGCCGCAGGACTGGGCCTTCGTGGTCTTCGGCGTGCTCGGTGTGCAGGCGCTCACCAGCGGAACAAACCTCGGGCAGGGCATCCGCAACCTGATCTGGAAGCGGACGGATCGCAAGACGGCGTCTGCGACGCTGACGGCGCTGCCTCCGGACGCCGACGCGGGTGACGCCGCCATCACGACCACGACCACCGCGACCGTCGACGAGCGCGCGCTGAACGGCGCGCCGGTGCTCACGGTCGAGGGACTCACGGTGCAGTTCGGGGCGCTGAAGGCCCTCGACGATGTGTCGTTCCAGGTGCCGGCAGCATCGATCATGGGGCTCATCGGCCCCAACGGAGCGGGCAAATCGACTTTCGTCGATGCGATCAGCGGCTTCCTGCCGAAGCACGGCGGTCGGGTGATGCTCGGTGATCGCGACCTCGCCGGTCTCTCGCCGACGCGTCGCGCGCGGCTCGGGCTGCGCAGGACCTTCCAGCAGGACAGGGTGCCACCGGCCCTCACGGTCGGCGCATATGTGAGGTTCGTCGCGCGGCGTCGACTCGCCGCATCCGATATCGACGAGGTCCTGGAGTTCTTCGGGTGCCCGCCGGCCGGTGCGCGTCTGTCGAGCGTGGATGTCGGCACCAGACGGCTGGTCGAGGTGGCCGCGAACGTGATCTCGCGTCCGCGGCTGCTGATCCTCGATGAACCGGCCGCCGGCCTGTCGCACGACGAGCACCTCGCTCTCGCCGCGCGCCTGCGTGAGCTGCCCGCGCGCTACGGAGTGGCGCTGATCATCATCGAGCATGACCTGGATCTGGTGCGTTCGGTGTGCCCGACGCTCACCGTGCTCGACTTCGGCCGGGTGCTGGCGAGCGGACCGCAGGCCGAGGTGCTCGCGAATCCGGATGTCGTGAAGGCGTACATGGGAGAGACGGAGCTGCTGAAGTGAGCGAACTCGTGCTGCAGGAGGTGACGGTCAGCCGCGGCGCCGGCCCGGTGATCTCGGATGTGTCACTGACGGTGCGAGGCGGCGAGGTGCTCGCCCTGGTCGGTCCGAACGGCGCAGGCAAGACTAGCCTGATCGAGTCGGTGTCAGGCGTGACTCCGCATTCCGCGGGGTCACTGACGCTCGACGGTGAGCCGATCGACAAGCTGTCCCGGGTGTCGAGGGCGCGCCGGGGCATCGTGCACATCGAGCAGGGGCGGGCCGTGTTCCCGTCGCTGACCGTGCGCGAGAACATCTCGCTCACGGCGCGGACGACTGCGGAACTGGATGCTGCGCTCGCGCAGTTCCCCGAGCTCGAGAAGCGCATCGACTCACCCACCGCTCTGCTTTCGGGCGGCGAGCAGCAGATGGTCGTGCTCGCCCGGGCGTTCGCGGCGAAGCCCCGAATCCTGTTGATCGACGAGATGTCGCTCGGGCTCGCACCGGTGGTCTTCATGCGTCTCATGCCGATCGTGAAGTCGATCGCGGATTCCGGCGTCGGAGTGCTGCTCGTGGAGCAGTTCACGCAGCTCGCCCTCGGGCTCGCCCGGGAGGCCGTGGTGGTCGCCGGCGGGCAGGTGTCTTTCCAGGGCACTTCGGAGGCGCTTCAGGAGGATCCGCAACTGCTGCACCGCGCGTATCTCGGCGGGTGATGGGGTCTCAGGCGTTCCAGTCCGAGGGCAGGGTCAGCGGTCGGTCGAATCCGTCGGGCGGGGTCCAGCCTCTCCAGTCGCCGATGCGAGTCAGCAGACCCTCGATGTCGCGCATGATGCCCTCGCCGACGACGCGAGCAGAAGCCAGATCGGCGGGCGGCAGCTGTCGTGCCTCGACGGCCGCCTGGGCCTCGTCCTCGTCTTTCCATGCGCCGGTGCGGTCGGGGGTGATGACGAGATCGAGGTGCTGGTCGACCGTGTCGAGGAATCTGCCGGTCTGGTGTCGTTCCCTCTCCAGGTTCACGTACCAGCCGGCGAACTGCTGGTGTTCGTCCCAGAAATGCAGAACTTGGAACGCCGCGTTCTTTGGCATCACTCTCAAGACCCCGGGTCCCTGCCAGACACGTGGCGCGGTACCGAGGCGCTGCCGGAATCGCGCTGCCAGTGGAATTTGACGGGGATCGCTGCCGTCGGCCAGCGCCCAGTACATGATGTCCGTGCCGTTCGGAAGCCACCCGACGGTGACGCTCGCGTCGTCCTGGACGACTCGCAACGGCAGCGCTGCCTGGAGTCGACCATCCGGGTAGCGATATCTCAGGAGCAGCTCATCGCCGTGTTGCGCGTAGGTCATGCGACCACCGTAACCACTCGTCCGTCTGAGTCCTCAGATGCTGCACAGTAGCCTGAGGGGATGACCGAGACCATCAGCGCCCGCGCCGTCCTGCTCGATATGGACGGCACTCTCGTCGACTCGACCGCCGTCGTGGAGCGCCTGTGGTTGGCGTGGGCCGAGCCCCACGGCATTGCTCCCGAAACCGTGTTGAGCGTCGTGCACGGTCGCCAGGGGCATCAGAGCATGGCGATCATGCTTCCCGAGCGGGATCACAAGATCAACATCCGCGAGAACGCCGTGATGCTGGCGAACGAGAGCGAGGACGTCGACGGCGTCGTCGCGATCGAGGGCGCAGATGCCCTGCTCGCCGCGCTGCTCCCCTACCCGCACGCGATCGTCACCTCGGCTGATCTCACGCTGATGAATGCGCGCATGGGACAGGCCGGGCTCACGGTGCCCTCACTGACCGTGACCGCAGAGAACGTGTCGGCGTCGAAGCCGGATCCCGAAGGCTTCCTTCTGGGAGCGAAGCTGCTCGGTGTCGACCCGGCCGACTGCGTCGTGTTCGAGGACTCCGGCGCCGGCATCCAGGCTGCTCACGCTGCGGGGATGCGGGTGATCGGGGTGGGCTCGCACGCGACGTCGCACGAGCCGACCTTCCACGTCGACGACCTCACCCAGGTCGCCGTGGTGCCGACCGTCGGCGGATTCGAGCTCACGATTCGCTGATTCGCTGATCGGTGACGCGGTGGTCGGTGACGCGGTGACCGGTGACGCGGTGACCGTCGCACCGGTGATGCGGTGACGGCGTCGCGTCGATGACGCTCACCCACGTCATCCGGTCCGGGCGAGCCGCGCGGGGCGTTTCAGTCCGGCCGCGCTGAGCCTCGGTATGCGCCATCGCTGTTCGGCATCCCACCATCTCGGTCCTCGCACCCGCGGGACGCCGTCGTCCATCCGGATCTCCCACCCCGAGGTTCCGAGGGATCTGTGGTGCCACCAGCACAACGGCACACCGTTATCCGTATGAGTCGGACCACCCCTGGCATGTTCGGTGACGTGGTGGATCTCGCACCATGATGCCGGAACATGGCACCCGGGGATGAGGCACTCTTTGTCGCGGGCGATGATCGCCCGGCGTTGGTGCACAGTGAAGACCCGGTCGGTGGTCGCGATCCCGATGATCCTGCCCTCATCGAACAACACCCTTTGGATGGTCCCGGCGCAGGCGACCTGGGCCGCCACGGAGACGGGGACGTGGGCACCGGATCCGGGGATCGTTGCCCACCCGCCATCACGGTGGGCGCCGCTCGTCCCGGTCGCAGCGTTCCGGAAGGTCACACCGGCCCCGTGAGAAGCGTGGGCGGCGAGGTGCTTCGCGTCGACGTTGACGACCAGGACCGGTGCGGAACCACCGAGAGTGGGCATGCCCTCGTGCCGGGCAGCGATGGCGAAGACCATCGCGAGGGCGTCGTGGCGCTTCTGCGACGCAGTGCGGTCATCGAGCACGCACCGCGGGTCGGAGTTGAACGGGTCGGCATCGTCCGCGGCAGCATCGGCCTCCGCGGCAGCGTCGGCCTCCGCGGCAGCATCGGCCTCCGCGGCAGCATCGGCCTCCGCGGCAGCGTCCGCATCCGCATCCGCATCCGCATCGGCGCCCTCGCTCGGGGCGAAGTGCACTCCGGGCATGGGCGGGCCGTCGCCCTTGGGGTTGAGGATCGCGTCCAGGATGAGCTGCAACTGGGCAGCAGCATCCGGTGTCAGATACCCACGGATCGCATGCACGCCGTCCGTGAGACGACCGATCGTGATGCCCCGGCGACGACGGGAGTCCTCATCCTTCGGTTCCTCCCCATCGGGGTCGAACATCGACGCGAGGTCCTCCGCGAGCGCTTTCAAGTCCTGCGCAGTCGGCGCCGAACCCGACTCATCAGCCTCGATGCCGTCATCGTCAGCGTCGACCACGAGGCCGTGCCCGCGCGCACACCCCGCCAACGCGACATCCGCCGCCAACCGCTGATCGACCGTGAGCCGATCCCACACCTTCTCGATCGGTCCCGTCGCTGCCAGAAACCCGGCGACCCCGACCACCCCGTCGAGCAGCGCCAGCCGCATCTCAGACCACCGGGCCGGCATCCTCTCCCCCGCCAGACTCACCGGCCGCCGCACCAGATCGACGACCTTGTCGACCCTGGCCGCTCCCCGCACATCCACCGACACCGTTCGCTGCAGCAGCTCGTTCAGACCACGGCAGCCCGCCGAGTGCGGAAAGTCGGCCGCGTCGCCCGTCGCGATGGTCTCCACGATCACGGCCTCCACGCGGCGGAACGTCGCCCCCGCGCCTTGCAGCACCGCGATCCGATCCGCATCCGACAACCCGGCGAGCGCGTCGTCGGACAGCACCGCGTCAAGGTCGGCGATGACCCGATCCAGGAGCTCCGCAGTGCTGTTCATACCCCCGAGTCAACCCGGGACCACCGACATTCGAGTCCCGAAACCACGCTGAATTAGCCCAGATCAGATGCGTATTCCGATCTCCCGGAATGACACAGCGGGTGCGACCCAGATCGCACCCCGAGATGCGGTGGGACACCACACGAAGCGCGACCGACAAGGGAGAGACGAGAGACGAGAGACGAGAGACGAGTTACGAGAAACGAGAAACGAGAAACGAGAAACGTGAGACGAGATACGCGAGAAGGGGAACGCAGAGACATCAGAGCGGAAACGACCGGACCGGGAACGAGAGCGCAGATGCCGGGACCGAGCACACGCGCCCCCTACATCCCCGCATGATCGAACGCGATCGTCGGCACATCCACGACGTGCGATCCGCCGTCCGCCACGATCACAGCGCCGGTGACATACGACGACTCCCCCGAGCCGAGGAACCGCACGACCGACGCGATCTCCGCCGGCCGAGCCGGGCGCCGCAGGGGCACATCCGCAGTGACGGTCGCATACGCCTCTTCCCGAGAGCCCAGCCCGGCCTGTGTGGCGAACTCGTCCATCTCGTCGTCCGCCATCGGTGTCTGCACCCACCCTGGGCACACGGCGTTGACCCGCACACCCTGTCGCCCGTAGTCGCGGGCCAGAGTCCGCGTCAGGCCGATGAGCGCGTGCTTTCCGACCGTGTATCCGGCCACCGACGGCCCCGCGAAGAGACCGGCGAGCGACGACACGATCACGATCTGTCCCTTCGCCTCGATCAGCGACGGCAGCGCCTCTCGCGCCATGACGAACGCCGTGGTGAGGTTGGCGCGGATCGCCGCATCCCAGCTGTCGTCGTCGGTGTCGGCGACGGGCGAGAAGCCGTGCCCACCGGCGTTCGCGACCAGCACGTCGAGCCGACCGAACGTCGCGAGCACTTCGGCCACCGCGGCCTGGGCGGATGCCGTGTCGGCGGCATCCGCGATGATCGGGTGAGCGCCCACCGCATCCGCCACGACGCGCAACGGCTCCGGTCGCCGCCCGACCACCACCACGTGCGCTCCCTCTGCGGCATACCGCTCGGCGATCGCCGCTCCGATGCCGGTTCCGCCGCCGGTGATGACGACGATGCGACCAGAGACCGTAGATCCCACTGTGATTCCCATGTCTGCTCCTGTTCTCCCAGCGCTCGCGCGCTGTCCGTGCGCTCGCGCGCTGTGTGGCACCCCCGAGGCCATCAGGCGGGGAATCCTGAACGGGCCGAATACCCGAAGTCGCTGACGATCGTCGTGCCGTTGATCGCTCGGCTGCGTGGCGAGACGAGATACAGCACGTGAGAGGCGACGTCCGCCGGCGACTGCACCGCGAACGACGGATCGACGAAGGCCTCGGCACCGAGGTCGCCGCGACTCATCGGAGTGTCGACGATCGATGGCGCCACCGTGTTCACTCGGATGCCGTCGAGGGCAAGGTCGACCGACAGCGCGCGACCGAACTGCACGAGCGCGGCTTTCGACGCGCAATACGGCACCATGCCGGCGGAGGCGACGAGAGCCGAGTCACTCGCGAGCAGCACGACGGATGCCGCAGCCGATGCACGCAGCGCGGGAAGCGCCTGCGCGAGCACGAGGAACGGGCCCGTGACGTTGACGGCGAACACCGTGTTCCACTCCAGCAGCGTGATCTCGTCGATGGCTGACCCGACCGGGCCCGAGACTCCGGCACAACAGACGACCGCATCCAGCCGGCCGAGCTCCGCGACGGAGGTCGAGACCGCATCCGCCACCTGCACTTCATCGGTGACATCCGCCACACGCACCACGGCGTCACGGCATCCGCGTGCAGTCTCAGCGAGCGCGTCACCATCGCGATCGAGCAGCGCCACGCGCACCCCTTCCGCGGCGAGCGCGAGCGCCGTCGCCCGCCCGATGCCGCTCGCCGCTCCGGTGATCAGCGCGGTCGTGCCGCTCAGCTGCAGGTCCATGATCTCCCCGAGACTCCGCGGCGGCGCCGGGCGGCGCTCTTCGAGGACGGCGGTGTCATCACGGTCATCCTGCTCTGCCGATCGCAGCCCTGGAACTCGGCCACGGCGGCTGTGCGCGCTGGCACCATCGTCCTTCGCTCAGGGTCAACCGCCGGGCCCACGGCGCGAGCAGACTCGCTCTATCGACGATCCCCCTCATCCTCGATGCCGTTTCGACACGGCCGTCACCCAGCAAAGGAGCCGACGTGGCAGACCCGATATCTGCGTCCACGACGCAGCAGGACCACACCTCTCTTCGACCCGGCGCGCTGGGCGTCGCCGGGATCGTCTTCCTCGTGCTCGCCGCCGTCGCACCGCTGACCGGCATCGTGGTCGTCGCCTCCCTGGCGATCGCGCTCGGAAACGGCGGCGGCACGCCGATGGCGTTCTTCCTGGTCGCCGCGATCCTGCTGCTGTTCGCCGTGGGGTATGCGCAGATGTCGAAGCAGCTCGTGAATGCGGGCGGCTTCTATGCCTTCGTCGTGAAGGGCCTTGGTCGCACGGGCGGTCTCGTTGCGGGCCTCATCGCCACGCTCGGCTACAACTTCTTCGTGGTCGGGACGATCGGCACCAGCGGCTTCTTCATGCAGAACATCATCCGCGACCTCACGGGCCTCGACGTGCACTGGCTGATCTGGGGTCTGCTGTCGATCGTCGTCTGCTTCGTGCTGGCGAGGGTCGGCGTCGACTTCAGCTCCAAGATCCTCGGCGTCTGCCTCGTGCTCGAGGTGCTGATGCTCGTGGTCTTCGACGTCTCGGTGCTCGTGCAGACCGGATACGACGTGGCCGCGTTCAGCCCCGAAGCCGTGTTCTCGGGGTCCCTGCCGATCGGCCTGCTCCTGGCGGCTACGGGGTTCCTCGGTTTCGAGGCGACCGCCCTGTTCAGCGAAGAGGCGAAGCAACCGCTGCGCACCATCCCGCGGGCGACCTACACCTCGATCATCGCGATCGGCGTGATCCTCGGCGTCACCACCTGGGCCGTGGTGAGCGCGACCGGCGTCGCGCAGGCACAGGCCACGGCTCTCGAGCACCTGCCGACGGGCGACCTGATCTTCATGCTGTCGCAGCAGTACCTCGGCGGTCCGCTGACCACGGTGATGATGATCCTGCTGCTGGTCAGCCTGTTCGCGGCGATGCTCGCGTTCCACAACTCGGCGACGCGCTACCTCTACTCCCTCGGGCGCTCGCGCATCCTGCCGCATGCTCTGGCCCGCACCCGTCGCAACGGCGCCCCGCAGCTCGCCGGGATCGTGCAGGCCTCGTTCGCGGCGATCGTGGCGATCATCTTCGCGATCGCCGGCGCCGACCCCATCCTCACCCTGGTGCCGGCCATGCTCGGCTTCGGCACCCTGAGCGTGCTGATCCTGCAGGGACTCGCTGCGATCTCGATCGTCGTGTACTTCCGACGTGCCGGCGACCCGCGGTGGTGGAGCACGTTCATCGCTCCGGGGATCGGATTCCTCGGCATCGCCGCGATCTCGGTGCTCGCGATCGTGAACTTCAACATCGTCGCCGGATCCGAAGAGCTCGCCATCCGCCTCATGCCGCTGCTGCTCGTGGTGGCCCTCATCGGCGGCATCGTCTACGGCGCCTATCTCAAGCGCTCCAGACCTGCCGTCTACGAGGGCCTCGCCTCCGATCTCGAGCGCTTCAGCGATCGCTGACCCCCTGACCCCACCCCCCGTTTCAAGGAGAGACATGACGACTCTGAACCCCGCCGACACATCCACGTGGCTTCCGCTCGAGGGCCTTGCCCCCGGATTCGATGCGAACAAGGCCCCGCACTCGACAGCGCTGAGCGGCCACGAGATCACGGTCGTGAACGCGCGCGGAACCCGCATCTCGCACCGCTTCGCCGACACCACGGTCACGTGGGACTACCGCCCGGGCTCCGAGGACTCCACGGCGCCGGCATCCGACACCGACGACTACGAGGCCTTCGAGGTCGACGACGACCTGTACTTCGTGCAGTTCCATCACAACTACCTGCCGAACGAGGCGGTGTCGCTGGTCGTCGATCTGCGCCACGGGCGCGCCCTCGCCGTCATCTCGGTGATCCTGCCTGCGCCGGAGCAAGGACGCACCCGCGTGCAGCACGTGTTCGCGCCGAGCATCATCGAGGGCGCAACCGTGACAGGGGCGGAGCCTGCCCCGACGACGACGCTGATCGGCCGCCGCGTCGAATGGGTGTACAGCGAGGAGCATGCATACGAGCACGTCTACCTCTCGGAGCGCTGGTACTCGTGGCAGTGCCTCGCCGGTCCCGAACGGGGCCTCGCCGACACCGACGAGAACAGCGTGTGGGAGGTGCGTCCCGGCATCTACGTCTTCGCGTGGCGAGAGAAGGTGATCCCCTGCGCATCGGTCACGATCGCCGACCACCGCGATGTCAACGCGATCCGCTCGCACGGCGTGCTGTTCGGACTCGACGAGTCGGGTGAGGTGCCGACCCACTTCACGTTCGGCGCGCATGGCCGGCTGCTCTCGACGACGCATCACGCCGACGGGCTCGAGCCCGCCCTGTTCGGGGCCGTCTGAGATGGCGGCCGCCGAGCTGATCGTCACAGGCTCGATGATCCGCACGGCGGATCGCCGGAGCCCCGTCGTCGAGGCGTTCGCCGTGCGAGACGGGCGGATCCTCGATGTCGGAACCAGGACCGAGATGCAGGCGCACCGCGGGCCGGACACGCGGATGCTGGACGTCGGGGACGCCGCGGTGTACCCGGGTTTCGTCGACGTGCACAATCACCACGCGATGGCCGGTCGCACCGAGCTGTTCGAGCTCTCGCTGCCGCCGTCGCTCGCTCTCGACGACGTCCTCGACCTCGTGCGGGACAAGGCGCAGACGCTGCCGCCGGACGCGTGGATCGTGGGCGGCCCGGTGTCGACCACGCTGCTGCCGACCCTCGCGAACACCGCGACCAGGCGACGTCTCGACGAGGCGGCCGGCGGCCGACCGGTCGTGCTCGTCGAGGACTCGAGGCACAACCGGTGGGCCAGCACGCGGGCGCTCCAGCTCGCAGGGATCACCGCCGACGACATCCCCTCCGGCGGTGTCACGCTGCTCGATCCCGACGACGGGACGCCCACCGGGGTGCTGTTCGAGGCGGCGGGCATCCCGGTGCAGGAGGCCTACGACCGCAGCGGCGGACTGACCGAGGAGCAGCACATCGCCGCATCGCGCCGCGGCGTCGAGATCCTGAACTCCTTCGGCATCACGACGTTCCAGGATGCGGGGGTGTCGACCGACATCCTCGCCGCCCTCGCGTCACTCGACCGCTCGGAGGAGCTCAACGCCTGGGTCGTCTCGTCGTTGCTGATCAACGATGAGATCTTCGGATTCGATCCGATCGGCGCCGCGCTCATCGATCTCGGCGAGCAGTTCCGAACCCCGCACCATCGACCGGACTTCGTCAAGATCTTCCTCGACGGGGTGCCCCCAGCCCGGACAGCGTCGTTCCTCGAGCCCTACGTGGCGGATGCCGTGCACGGCGCCCACTTCCACGGCGAGACGACCATGGACTTCGACGAGCTGCACACGTGGCTGCGGTCGGTCGCCGAGCGCGGTCTCGGTGCCAAGGTGCACTGCACGGGCGACGGGTCGGCGCGTCTGGTGCTCGACGTCGCCGAGCACATCCGCGCCGAGGGCTTCACCACGCCGATCCAGATCGCGCACGGTCAGTTCCTCGCTGATGACGACATCCCCCGGTTGCGAGCCCTCGACGTGTCAGCCGACATCTCGCCGTTCATCTGGTTCCCCGGCGTGATCCCGCAGGCCTTGGCCGAGGTGCTCGGCGACCGGGCCGAGCACTCTCAGCCCAACCGCTCGCTGCTCGATGCCGGTGCGCTCGTCGCCGGCGGCTCGGACTGGCCGGTGAGCGAGTCGCCGAACACCCTCGAGGGACTGCAGGGGCTCGTGACGCGCGCTGACCCGCTCGGACGCGCACCCGGCGTCCTCTGGCCAGAGCAGGCGATCACCGCCGAGGAGGCGCTGGAGGTCTTCACGATCAATGCCGCGACTGCGATGGGTCTCGGCTCGGAGACCGGATCTCTGACGCCCGGCAAGTCCGCGGACTTCGTCGTGCTCGAGCGGGATGCGATCGCCGGCCCTGCCGACGAGATCGTGCACACCCCCGTGCGCTCGACGTGGTTCGCGGGCCGCGAGGTCTACACCGCGGGCTGAGCTCGATCGCGGCAGCTCCCGCGCGCGCATTTTCCGTGCGGGGTCAAATTCGCATCGCTCAGGAGCGATTCGGATGCGTTATTGACCCCGCACGCGGCACGAGATGCGTTATTGACCCCGCATGCGGGACGAGGTGCGGGTTCGAGCTCGCACGCCGGATGAGACGCCGAAGCCCCCTCCCGCACTTCGCAGGAGGGGGCTTCGAACGTGCACAGGCGTCAGCTCCCCAGCAGGAACCTCGCGCCCAGTTCGCCGATCATCGCGGCGGGCGCATTGGTGTTGCCCGTCGGAACGGTGGGGATCACCGATGCGTCGATCACGCTCAGCCCCTCGAGGCCGCGCACCCGCAGGAGCGGGTCGACGACCGCCTCGGCATCCGACCCCATCCGGCACGTGCCGACCTGGTGGTGATACGTGATGGCGGTGCGGCGCACCCAGTCCTCGACCCCCGCATCGAGCACGTCGGGTCCCGGATACACCTCGGTCGCGCCCCATTCGTCGGCGAGCGCCGGCTGCGCGCCGATCCGGCGGCACTGACGGACGGATGCTGCGAGCGAGGCGACATCCCTCTCGTCTTCGAGTGCGGCGAGGTCGATCAGTGGCGGGTCGTCGAGGTCCGGACCAGACAGGGTGAGCGCTCCGCGACTGTGCGGCGTCACCAGGCCGGCCATGAGTGTGAATCCGTCGTCACCGCGCGGTTCGAGGTCGCCCCACATCGGCACGGAGAAGTGGATCGGCTGCGTGTCGGGCTCGGCGAGGTCGCCACGGCTGCGCCAGAACAGATGCGACTGTGTGACGGAGACACCGGGCTGCGGCGGCCCCACCGGTCGCTCCGTCGTGAAGATGACCGGGGAGAGCAGGTGGTCGTGCAGGTTCTTGCCGACACCCGGCGCATCGAGCACGACCGGGATGCCGAGGGCGGTGAGCTCGTCGGCGGGGCCGATGCCGGAGCGCAGGAGGATCACGGGCGATCCGATCGCACCGGCCGAGAGAACGATCTCGTCGGCGAAGATGTCTTCGGCGTCGGTGCCGGCGCCGAGCCGGACTCCGACGGCACGGCCCTCCTCGACGATCACCGAATGCACCTCGCGATCGGTGAGGATCGTGAGCCTGTCGGCGATCGGCTGCGCGTAGGCCATCCAGGTGTTCACCCGTCGCCCGTCACGGATCGTCACCTGCTGCAGCGAGACTCCGTCGAGGGTGCCGCCGTTGTAGTCCGGATTGCGGGGCAGGCCCTCTTCGACCGCCGCGTCGATGATCGAGGCCTGGATCGGCGAGAGCTCGTAGTCGTCGGTGACGGGCAGCACATCGTGCTCGAGCGCGTCGAAGACGGGTTCCACCGTGCTCCACCCCCACCCGATCGCCCCGGCGCGCTCCCACCCGTCATAGTCGGAGGCCGCGCCGCGCACCCAGATCATCGCGTTGAGCGCGTGAGATCCTCCGGTGACCTTTCCACGCGGAAGATGCAGTCGACGACCGCCGGCGTGCTCCTGCGGGACGGTGAAGAAATCCCAGTCGTCGGCGGAATGCCAGAGCTCCCCCGCCCTCGACGGATCGTGGATCGCCGGGTTCGAGTCGTACCCTCCTGCCTCGATCAGCGTGACCTCGACACCCGCATCCACCAGCCGTCGAGCGACGATCGCGCCCGAGGTTCCTGCCCCGACGACGATCGCGGATCTCATGCCTGCGCCTTGCGCCCGGGGCCAGACACGACCTGCGTCACGGCGACGGACTTGAGGCCCTCGACACCGAACTCCAGGCCGTAACCCGAGCTCTTCACTCCGCCGAACGGCACCATCGGGTGCAGCCCGCCGTGCGAGTTGATCCACACCGTGCCCGACTCCATGCGCGTCGCGGCCTCGCGGGCGGCCTCGGGGTCGCTCGACCACACCGACGCACCGAGACCGACGTCGACCGAGTTGGCGAACGCGAATGCCTCGTCGACATCGCTGTACCTGATCACCGGAAGCGCGGGTCCGAACTGCTCCTCCTGCACGAGGGCGGCGTCGTTGTCGATGTCGGCGACGATCGTGGGCCGGTAGAACAGCTCGCCGAGCTCGGGGGCCGCCTCGCCACCCGTGACGACGCGGGCACCGCGTCCCTTCGCTTCCTCGACCAGCCGCGAGACGATGTCGAACTGGGCGCGATTCTGCAGCGGACCCAGCACGTTGCCCTCATCGAGCCCGTTGCCCATCGGCACGGATGCCGCGATCGCGGCGAGCGCGTCGACGACCTCGTCGTAGACGGAGTCGTGCACGTAGAGGCGCTTCATCGCCGCGCACGTCTGGCCGGTGTTGATGAACGCGCCCCAGAAGAGATCCTCGGCGATCGCCGACACCTCGGTGCCCGGCAGCACGATGCCTGCATCGTTGCCTCCGAGCTCGAGGGTGAGGCGGGCGAGGTTGCCGGCCGAGCTCTCGATGATGCGTCGCCCGGTGGCGGTCGACCCGGTGAACATGATCTTGTCGATGTCGGGGTGCGAGGCGAGGCGGGCGCCCACCTCCCGGTCGCCCGAGACGCCGATGAGCACGTCGGCCGGCAGCACGTCGTTCATCACCGCCAGCATCGCCAGCACGCTCAGGGGCGTGTATTCGCTGGGCTTGGCGACGACGGTGTTGCCCATGCGCAGCGACGGACCGATCTGCCAGATCGTGATCATCAGCGGCCAGTTCCACGGACCGATCGCCCCGACCACTCCGGCGGCCTTGTACACCAGCTCGGCATGCAGGGTCTCGTCGTCGACGAGCACCTGCGACTCGAGCGGGATCGACGCGTTGGTGCGGAGCCAGGCCGAACACGCACCCAGTTCGAAGCGCGCGTTGGGACCGTTCAGCGGCTTGCCCTGCTCGCGTGAGAGCAGATGCGCGAGGGGTTCGGCGTTCGCATCGATCGCATCCGCCGCGGCGATCAGCAGCTCGCTGCGCTTCGCGTGCCCGAGGGCCTCCCAGCCCGGTTGGGCTGCGCGCGCCCGCGCGATCGCGTCGTCGAGGTCGGCGACCGAATGCTCAGGCGCGCGCCCGATCACGTCGCGTGTGGCGGCATCCGGGATGTCTCGTCCGACGCCCTCCGGCGCCTGGATGCGGTCGAGCAGCGCGGCGGCTGCGGATGCGGCGGATTCGGACATCGGGACTCTCCTTCGAGCGGGACGCGTGCCAAGGACCTGGCGGTCGTCTCATTGTCGAACGCCGCGGGGACGCTCACTTGTCGAGGAGCGCGCCGCAGATGTCCGAGTGCGAAGGGATGTCCTCCGTACGTGCTCAGATCAGGGTGAAGTCCTCGAAGATGAGGGTCGTGCGCGTGGAGCGGATCGAGGGGATCGCCTGGATGTCCTCCAGCACGATCCGGCGGAGGTCGCGCGCATCGCTCGCGCGCACCAGCAGGATGACGTCGAAGTCACCGCCGACGAGCGCCATGTGCTCGATCTCGGGGATGGCGCGCAGCCGAGCGCTGACGTCCTGCCAGGTCGCCTGCTCGATCGCGAGGGTGACGTAGGCACTCGCATGGTGGCCGAGCAGCACGGGGTCGGTGCGCACCGAGTATCCGGTGATGATCCCCGCCTCGGTGAGGCGCTTGATGCGCGCATGCGCTCCCGCCCTCGAGATGTGCACCGCCTCGGCGATGGCCGTCATCGACGCACGTGCGTCGAGCCGCAACTGTTCGAGGATGGCGTGGTCGGTGTCGTCCAGCGTGGTCATGGCACCCCTTCGTCCTATGCCCGAATTCTGACACTCCGTCGCACGAAGGGGCAACTGGATCGCATTCATCCACGATGTGGCGATTGTTGTTGGACGTTTGTCGGCAGAGGCGCAAGCTGTCCTCATCAGGTTCGGCAAGGAGGGCGAACGGATGGAACACACAGATCTGCTGCCGCGCGACACCGCGGTCCAGCTCATCGACGCAGACGGACGGGTCATCGAGGACGAGCGCTATGCGCTGCCGGACGCCGACGCCCTGCTCGCCGCCTATCGGGGCCTCGTCGAGGGCCGACGCATCAACGACCAGGCCAGCGCTCTCGTTCGACAGGGCCGCCTGGCCGTCTACCCGTCGTCGCACGGTCAGGAGGCCTGCCAGATCGGCGTCGCTCTCGCTCTCGCGGATGACGACTGGCTCTTCCCCACGTACCGCGACTCGGTGGCGGTCATCGCGCGCGGCGTCGCTCCTGCCGAGGCGATGGTGCTGCTCAAGGGCGACTGGCATTCGGGCTACGACGTGCGAGAGCACCACGTCGCTCCGCAGGCGACCCCCCTCGCCACGCAGCTCCTGCACGCGGTCGGCTTCGCGTATGCCGCGAAGCGGCGCGGAGAGCGCACGGTGGTCGTGGCCCTGTGCGGAGACGGTGCGACCAGCGAGGGCGACTTCCACGAGGCCATGAACTTCGCGGCCGTCTTCCGAGTGCCCGTCGTCTTCTTCGTGCAGAACAACGAGTTCGCGATCTCGGTGCCGCTCAGCCGTCAGACCGCGGCTCCCTCCCTCGCGCACAAGGCGATCGGATACGGGATGCCGGGGCAGCGCGTCGACGGCAACGACGTCGCCGCGGTGCTGTCGGTGCTCGGCGAAGCGGTCGATCGGGCGCGCGCGGGCGAGGGACCGACGCTCGTCGAGGCGCATACCTATCGGATGCAGGCGCACACGAACGCCGACGACGACACCCGCTACCGCGAGCGCGCCGAGGTGCAGGCGTGGGTCGCTCGGGATCCACTGGCGCGCCTGCGCGCCCTTCTCACGAGCACGGGCGCCCTCACGGAAGAGCTCGAGGCCGAGTTCACCGACGGGGCTGAGCAGACGGCCGCGGCGATGCGCGAGGCCCTCAACACGGATGCCGATATCGACCCCGAGGACCTCTTCCGCTTCGTGACCGAGTCCCGATCGCCGCAGCGCGAGGAGCAGTGGCACATGCTGCGGGGCGAGATCGAACGCACGCACGCGACCGCAGGAGGTGCACGATGACCATCGCCCACGACGACGTCCGCGTCGACACGCGCTCAGCGGCCGTATCGACCATGAGCATGGCCGCCGCCCTCAACCTCGCTCTCGGGGATGCGATCGAGAGCGACCCGGAGGTCGTGGTGTTCGGCGAAGACGTCGGCGCACTCGGGGGCGTCTTCCGGATCACCGACGGACTCACCGCACGGTTCGGCGAGGACCGGTGCTTCGACACCCCGCTCGCCGAATCCGGCATCGTCGGCACCGCCGTCGGCATGGCGATGAACGGCATGCGTCCCGTCGTCGAGCTGCAGTTCGACGCCTTCGCCCTTCCGGCGTTCGAGCAGATAGTCAGTCACGTCGCGAAGCTCGGCAACCGCACCCGCGGCGCTGTGCGGATGCCTCTCGTGATCCGCATCCCGTTCGGCGGCGGCATCGGCGGAGTCGAGCACCACTGCGACTCGTCGGAGGCGTATTACGCTCACACTCCCGGACTCACGGTCGTGAGTCCGTCGACCCCGCAGGACGCGTATTCGATGCTCCGTGCAGCGATCGCATCGCCTGACCCGGTGATCTTCCTCGAACCGAAGAAGCTGTACTGGACGAAGGGCGAGGTCGACACTGCGGTCGTCGCCGAGATCGGCACCGCCAGGGTCGCGCGCGAGGGCACCGACGTCACCCTGATCGCCTACGGCGCCTCGGTGCCGCTCGCTCTCGAGGCGGCAGACGTCGCGGCATCCGAGGGGCGGAGTGTGCAGGTCGTCGACGTCCGTTCACTGTCGCCGTTCGATGACGAGACGGTCACGGCCGCGGTGCGTTCGACCGGACGAGCCGTGGTGATCGCCGAAGCCCCGGGCTTCGCCAGCGTCGCCTCCGAGATCCAGGCGCGGGTGTTCGAGCGATGCTTCGAATATCTGGAGGCACCGGTCCGACGCGTCACCGGCTTCGACACCCCGTACGCGCCGCCGAAGCTCGAGCACTGGTATCTGCCCGATGTAGACCGCGTCCTCGACGCGATCGATGCGCTGCACTGGGAGGACGCATCATGACCGCGCTCACGAGCCGCGTGTTCCGCCTGCCCGATCTCGGCGAAGGCCTGACCGAGGCGGGTCTCGTGCAATGGCTGGTCGCGGTCGGCGACACCATCGTCACCGACCAGGCGATCGCCGAGGTCGAGACGGCCAAGAGCGTCGTCGAGCTGCCCTCGCCCTTCGCGGGAGTCGTGACCGCTCTGCACGGAGAGCCTGGCGAGACGATCGATGTCGGCGCGGCGGTGCTCGAGGTCGCCGACGTGGCGCGACCCGCGCTTCCGACCGAGTCTGACGCGGCGAAGGGGTCGGATGCCGTCGAGCACGACGCCTACCGAGAGGAGGAGCGAGCGGGGTCGGGCAACGTCCTGATCGGCTACGGAACCTCCGAGCGGGTGACGACCGGTCGTCGTCGTCCGCGCGCGACACCGTCAGAGCCGACGTCGGAGGAGGCCGGTGATCCCACCCCGGCGGAGCATGCCGCACGGCGTCCGGTGGCGGTGCGCTCACCGCTCGTCCGACGTCTGGCGCGGGATCTGGGGCTCGACGTGCACGACATCACCCCGACCGGACACGACGGCTCGATCACCCGCGCCGATGTCCTGGCTGCGGCGGTGGACGATGCGGTCGACGGCGCCGCGGCACAGCACCTCACCACGAGCGCGAAGAACCTCGACGGACTCACCGTGGTCTCTCGCGAGCGTCTGTCGGCCCTGCGCAGAGCCGTGAGCGCGAAGCTCAGCCGCAGTCGCTCCGAGATCCCGGAGGCGACCGTGTGGGTCGACGTCGACGCCACCGAGCTGTGGGCGCTGCGCGCGGGCATGGCGCCGGAGGGCGGCAGGGCCCCCTCGCTCACGGCGATCATCGCGCGCTTCGTGCTGCTCGCGCTGGAGGATCACCCTGTGCTGGCCTCTCGGCTGAGCGACGATGCGACCGAGCTCATCTCGTTCGAGGGGGTCAATCTCGGCGTCGCCGCCGACACCGCACGCGGGCTCGTCGTTCCGGTCATCCCCCGCGCCCACGACCTCACCGTCGCACAGCTCGACGCGGCGCTGCGCGAGCTGACGACCGCCGCCCGTGCCGGGACCATGCCGCCGGAGCGCCTGCGCGGATCGACATTCACGCTGAACAACTACGGCGGGCTCGGGGTCGACGGCTCAGCCGCCATCATCAACCACCCCGACGTCGCGATCCTCGGAATCGGTCGCATCATCGAGCGCCCGTGGGTGGTCGACGGCCAGATCGTCCCCCGCCGCATCGTGCAGATCTCGCTGGTGTTCGACCATCGGGTGTGCGACGGCGGGTACGCCGCGAGCTTCCTCCGACGAGTCACGGAGCTCATCGAGCATCCGCTCCGTGCGTTCGGGAGAGTGTGAGGGACTCGCGCTTGGGCCGAGGGTCGGCGTACGCTACTCTCGTCAATTACTGACCGATCATTCGGTAAGTAGCTCGGGGCGACGCAGCGTCGCTCTTCCCCCACCCGCAGAACAATGGAGTTCTCATGACGTCAGCAGTCTCCGCCCGCAACTCGACGGCGCGAATGCCCGCCGAGGAACGGCGAGTCCTCGCCAGTACGCTGGTCGGCACCTCGATCGAGTGGTACGACTTCTTCATCTACGCACAAGCCGCCGGCCTCGTGCTCGCCCCGCTCTTCCTCGCCCCGATCGCCGAGGAGAACAAGGGGTTCGCGCAGATACTCTCCTTCGCCACCATCGGCATCTCCTTCCTCTTCCGCCCCCTCGGAGCCATCGTCGCCGGGCACCTCGGCGACAGACTGGGCCGCAAGAAGATGCTCGTCTTCACGCTCGTGATGATGGGACTCTCCACCTCCCTGATCGGACTGCTGCCGACCTACGCGGCGATCGGTGTCGCCGCACCCATCCTGCTCATCGTGCTCCGCATCCTGCAGGGGTTCTCGGCCGGCGGCGAGTGGGGCGGTGCGGCGCTGATGGCCGTCGAGCACGCACCGAACACCCGCCGGGGGCTCTTCGGCGCGTTCCCGCAGATCGGTGTCCCGATCGGCATGATCCTCGCCACAGCCACACTCTGGGTGCTGACGAGCTCGATGTCGCCCGAGGCGTTCCTCGAGTGGGGCTGGAGGATTCCGTTCCTGCTGTCGATCGTGCTCATCGCCGTCGGCTACGTGATCAGGCGCGCAGTCGACGAGAGCCCGGTGTTCGAGGATCTCCGCCGTCGCCGCCAGGAGGCCTCCGCGCCGCTGGGCCGCCTGTTCCGCAAGAACACCAAGCAGGTCGTGCTCACCGCGCTCATCTTCATCGGCAACAACGCCGCCGGCTACCTGCTCATCGCGTTCTTCGCCACGTACGCGGTCACCGCCCTCGGCATGGAACGTCCTCCCGTGCTGCTGGCCACGACCCTCGCCTCGTTCGGATGGCTCATCTTCACGCTGTGGGGCGGTCATCTGTCGGACCGCCTCGGGCGGGTCCGCACCTTCCAGATCGGCTACATCGCGCTCGCGGTCTGGGCCGTGCCGATGTGGTTCCTGATCGACACCGCGAACATCCTCTGGTACTTCGTCGCGTTGTTCGTGATGACGTTCGCCCTCGGGCTCTCGTACGGCCCGCAGGCGGCCCTCTATGCCGAGATGTTCCCGGCCAACGTCCGCTACTCGGGCGTCTCGATCGGATATGCGCTGGGGGCGATCCTCGGCGGGGCGTTCGCACCGATGATCGCGGAGGCTCTGATGAACCGGTTCCAGGCAGCCTGGACCATCGGCGTCTACATCGCCATCACAGCGGTGATCTCCCTCATCGCCGTATCGATGGTGAAGGAGACCAAGGGCGTCGACCTGCACGCCTGACGGAGTCCTGACATCTGCCGGACGGCGGGCCGGTCGGTCACACGACCGACTCGCCGTCAGCCGAAGACGAGCGGCGTGCGTGCCGTGGCGTCCTCGACCGTGATGCCGACGATCGTCGATCCCTCCTCCAGAGCCCCGCGATCGGCCTGGAATCGGAAGACCTGCCCGTCGCGCGTCGTGACGGCATAGTAGTGATCGCTCGACGACACGACATCGACCACGGTGCCCCCGGGGTAGGCGGACATCGCGTCGGCTGCGGGAGCACCGACCTGGATCTCGCCCCGAGCCGGCAGCGCAGTTCCCTCGACGACGCTCTCGCCGAGGCTGCGATCGTTCCCGACGGTGATCGACCAGACCGCGTCGCCGGCCTCGGCGGGATGCACCAGGATCGTCCCGGCCCCCTCGGGGGCGACGAGCGTCCACGGCCCGCCATCGTACTCGGGCTCGACGACCTGTGCATCGGGTCCTGCTGCGGCGATCGCGGAATCGACCGAGTCGCCCAAGCGGAGCGGACCGACCCCGCCGACACCGATCTGCCAGTCGCTCCACACGGCGCCGGGGTCGCCGGACGGGTCGGTCTCCGCGATGGGCGGGTTCTCGGTGAGCTCCTCGATCAGTCCCGACCTGGCCTCCGCAGCGCGGCTCTGCAGCAGCAGGGCGGCGGCCTCGGCGTCGAAGGTGCGCTCGCCGGTGAAAGGCTGCCACAGCTGGACGATCACGTTCCCGGTCGACGCGAACGTGCTGAACGATCGCCAGTCGAGACCCGCGTCGATCAGTGAGCCCGCGAACGCCCGGACATCCTCCGACGGCTCGGGAATCACGGCATCGAACGTGATGGCTCCCTCTTTGGCGAACTCGGCGCACTGCTCGGCCGCCTGGAGCAACTGATCCATGCGCCCCTCGGCCTGCGCCTCATCGGCGAACTGCATGATCGTCATCCGGCCGAACCCATTGGCGGGATCCGTCGGCACCTGCCACTCGATCGTTCTCGCCCCGACGCTGCCGAGTGACTGCTCGGCATAGAGGGCATCGCAGATCGGCGGATCCGCAGGGAGAGCCCCGCCATCCGACACCTGTTCGAGCACCGGCGAGGGCTCGCCGACGTCGGTGGCCTCGGGCAGGATCCCGACGATCTCCTCTGGGGTGAGCGCGAACGCGTCGAGTTCATCTCCGACGAACACGATCGGTCCGGCGTAAGGCTCTGGTGACGCGGTCGTCTGCGACGGCGAAGGCGACGGAGGTGATGACGTCTGAGGACTCGGGGCGCAGGCGCTCACGGCGACCAAGGTGCCGATCCCGATCGAGGCGAGCATCACTCGCGCGCGACCCGTGGTGAAGACAGCCATTGAATCCTCCGACCTCGTCATTCGCCGATGCAGACGTCCCCTCCTCGGAGCCTAGGGGCGCCGAGGCGACCTCGGCCAGGAGCCTGCGCATGTCGAGATCAGAATGAGAGGAAGACATGCCGGAGATCGCATATGTCGCTGACCGGACGCCCGCCCCTCACTCTCCGCTGAGTGCGGCAGCTGCAGCGGCGCGGGCATCGGCCGCCGTCGCTGCTCTCAACACCGCTTCCGCAGCGGCATCGCACTGCTCGCCCGTGACACCGGCGAGCGCCGTCGCGACCCGACCCAGCGCACGGGGTGTCATCGACAACGAGGTGACGCCGAGCCCCACCAGCACTGCGGCCAGAGTGGGATCGGCACCGGCCTCCCCGCATACGCCCACCGGCAGGCTCCACCGACGTCCGGCCGCACCCGCCTGCCCGATCAGTCGCAGCACGGCCGGCTGCCACGGATCGTTCAGATCGCCCAGCTCTCCGAGCAGTCGATCGGCCGCGAGCGTGTACTGAGCGAGATCGTTGGTGCCGATGCTGACGAAATCGACGACCTCGAGCATCTCGGAGGCGAGGAGCGCGGCGGAGGGCGTCTCGATCATCACCCCCACCGTCTCCAGTCCGGCCTCCCGGGCACGCTCTGCGAAGTCTCGCGCCTCATCGACCGTCGCCACCATCGGAGCCATGACCTCGACGAGCGCAGACTCCGCCTCCGCTGCGAGCGCGAGAGCTCGCAGCTGATCGTCGAGCAAGGCGGGCGATCGCCGCGCGATCCGCAATCCACGCACGCCGAGGGCCGGATTCTCCTCCGCGTCGGAGTTCGCGAAGGGCAGAGGCTTGTCGCTGCCCGCATCGAGCGTGCGCACGACGACCTTCCGCCCCGGGAACGCCGCGAGAACGCCCCTGTAGGCGTCGACCTGCTCATCGATCGAGGGCGCGTCGACGCGGTCGAGGAAGCAGAACTCGGTGCGGAAGAGGCCCACTCCCTCGGCGCCCGATGCCGCGGCCGTCAGCGCCTCGGCCGCCCCGCCGACGTTGGCGAGCAGTGCGATCCGGCGACCGTCGGCGAGCATTCCCTCCCCGTCGAAGGGCACCACGATCGCCGCGGCTCTCGCCTCCTCGATCCTGGAGCTGCTCGGGTCGACCTCGACCGTGCCCCGGTCGCCGTCGACGAGGATCAGGTCGCCGGATGCGATCCCCGTGGCACCGGCGACCCCGACGACCGCCGGGATTCCGAGCGAGCGGGCGATGATCGCGGTGTGCGAGGTGGGTCCACCCTGCTCGGTCACGAGCGCGACGCAGTTGCCGCCCTCGAGGGCGGCGGTGTCGGCCGGCGCCAGGTCGGTCGCGACGAGCACGAAAGGCTCGTCCCGTTCCGGGACACCCGGCATCTCGACCTCGAGGATCTCGGCGATGATCCGATCGCGGACGTCGCGGATGTCGGCAGCACGCTCGGCCATCCGACCTCCCAGTGCCTTGAGCCCCTTCTCGTGCGCGACAGCAGTCTCCCAGACCGCTCGGGCGGCGGTGCACCCCTTCGATCGCACGAGCGCCGTCGCGTCGGCGACGAGTTCGGGGTCGGAGGCGAGCAGACGCGAGGCGTCGAGGATGGCCCGCGCTTCGCCTGTCGCCGCCGACGTGCGGCGGCGCAGCTGATCGGCCACCGCCACGGCTGCCCACTCGATCGCCGACACTTCGCTCTCGCGCTCGTCTGCCTCGACCGTGATTCCCGGGTCGGGCTCGTCGAGCGGCGCAGCCAGCAGCACGGCCTGCGCCGCGACACGGCCCGAGCTCACGCCTCGCCCGCTCAGCACCGTCCCGGACGTCACCGGCGCCACGTCCGGAGGATCCATCGATCGCTGGTGCACGAGCTCTGTCGGTGTCTCTGCGACGTCGATTCCTTCACCGAATCCGTCGTCGAACAGCGCGACCAGTCGATCGAGAGCGCCGTCGGCGTCGGCGCCGGTCGCCGAGACGCGCAGTTCGTCGCCCTGCCTGGCACCGAGCATCAGCAGCCGTGACAGGCTGGCCGCCGCTGCCTCCGGCCCGTGGGGCAGCCGAGTCAGTCGCACATCAGCCCCCGCGGCGGCCTCGGCGATCAGCGCGGCCGGACGCGCGTGGATGCCGAGGGGGTTGCGCACGGCGACCACGCGGGTCGCCGTGTCGCTCTCGACGAGCGCCGGGGCGGCGAGAGGGGCAGGCGCCTCCGGATCGCCGAGCTGGCCGGTCTTCGCGCCCAGCGCAGCAGCGGCCTCCTCGGCCACGACCTCGAGCGATGCACCGGCCGCCGCAGACACTGCTGCGGCGAGCAACCCCTCCACGAAGGGCGCGGGCGTGAGACGAACCGCGACGTCGCTCATCCGCAGCTCGAGCGCGAGCTCGGCGCTCAGCACCGCCGAGCCGAGATCCATCAGCACGAGGACACCGTCGCAGTCGGCGGCCAGTTCGTCGATGGCCGCCGCGACCGCCACGGCATCCGTGCCGAGAACGGCGGTGCCGTCGGCATCCGTGCCCGCCCCCGCGGCCACCAGGACGCGCACTCCGCCGCCCCGCACCATCTGCAGGGCAAGCTCGAGGGCCGCCTCCCCGAGCCGAGCGCTGTGGGAGACGGCGACGATGCCGATCATCAGGACGATTCCGTGGTGGCCCGCGCGAGCGCCTCGAACAGCAGCGTCGTGGATGCCGCCCCCGGATCGATGTGTCCGGCGCTGCGCTCACCGAGGTAGCTCGCGCGTCCCTTGCGTGCCACGAGCGACTCGGTGGCATCGCGTCCCACAGCCGCAGCCTCGGCAGCCGCCGCGGTCGCCTCTTCGAGGTCCGCCCCGCCGGCGATCGCCGCGTCGAGGGCGTCCACCGCGGGCGCCATCGCATCGAACATGGTCTTGTCGCCTGCTTCGGCCTTGCCCCGCGCGACGATGCCGTCGAGGCCCGCTCGTGCTGAGGCCGCGAGGCCGGCCGCGTCGAGTTCGGTGACAGGTCCTGCGGCCATGCCCATCCGCAGGAACAGCGTCCCATAGAGCGGTCCGCTGGCGCCCCCGACCGAGCTGACGAGGGTCATGCCGACCGTCTTGAGCAGCTCGTCGACGGTCGACGGCACGCCCGAGTCGAGCTTCGCCACGACCGCATCCATCCCGCGCGCCATGTTGGCCCCGTGGTCCGCGTCGCCGATCGCCGAGTCGAGCTCGGTGAGCCATTCGCGCTTCTCGGCGATCACGTCGCGGAACCGCCGGATCCAGTCGGCGAGGGCCGCGGTGTCGATCGCCGCCATCATGCTCCCCACCGCAGTCCGGGCGTGTTCACCGGGGCATCCCACAGCCGCAGCAGCTCGTCGTCGGCTTTCAGCACGGTGAGGGAGCAACCGGCCATGTCGAGTGACGTGATGTAGTCGCCGACCAGGTTGCGTGCGATCTGCACTCCCGCCTCCTCGAGCAGCGACACGACCTCGCCGTACATCAGATACAGCTCGATCAGGGGCGATCCGCCCATGCCGTTGAGCATCACGATCGCGGGTCCGGCGGCGTCGAGGTCGGCGAGGATCGGCTCGACGAGCTGACGAGCGATCTCGGACGCGGGGGCCAGCGGCTCGCGGTGACGACCGGGTTCGCCGTGGATGCCGATGCCGATCTCCATCTGGTCATCCGGCAGGTCGAACGTGGGTTTGCCCGCTGCGGGGACCGTGCAGCTCGTGAGCGCCATTCCCATCGAGCGCCCCTGACCGTTGATGCGCTGGGCGAGCTCCACGATCGAGGCGAGATCCTGCCCTTCCTCCGCTGCCGCTCCGACGAGCTTCTCGAGCAGCACGGTGAGTCCGACCCCACGGCGCCCCGCCGTGTAGAGCGAGTCCTGCACGGCGACATCGTCGTCGACGATCACGGTGCCGACCTCGATGCCGTCCATCGCGGCGAGCTCGGCGGCCATCTCGAAGTTCAGCACATCACCCGTGTAGTTCTTCACGATGTGGAGAACCCCCGCACCGCGGTCCACGGCTTTGGTCGCAGCCTGCACGCGGTCGGGAGTGGGCGAGGTGAAGATCTCACCGGCGACGGCCGCGTCGAGCATGCCGACACCGACATACCCGCCGTGCAGCGGCTCATGTCCCGAGCCGCCACCGGAGACGACCGCGACCTTTCCCTGCGCCTTCGGCGTCGCGCGCGTGATCACGTGCGTCTCGAGGTCGACCGACAGTTCGGGGTGCGCGAGAGCGACGCCTCGCAGCGACTCGACCAGCACATCGGCGGGGTTGTTGATGAGCTTCTTCATCGTTCGATCTCCCTTGATCTCTGCGGTGGCGATCTTTCGCAATATTGGAAAGTTATTCGTCAATGTCGAATATGCTCGGGCGCAGTCGAGTTGTCAAGATCGACCTGACGACCGATGAGAGTGTCCGGCTCGACGACGATCCGGAGGGAGGAGCCTCGATGATCCAGGCCATCGATCGGGCGGCGAAAGTGCTCAAACTGCTGCAGGGAGCGCGCCACCTCGGCATCACCGATCTCTCCCTGGCCCTGAGCCTCCCCCCGTCGACCGTGCACGGGATCGTGAAGTCACTCCGGGAGCACGGCCTGGTCGCGAAGGAGCGTGGCGGGCAGCGCTACATGCTGGGGCCCACGCTGCTGCGCCTCAGCAACGTCTACCTCGACACGCTCGACGTCAGGGCACGGGCCATGCGCTGGACCCAGGAGCTCGCCCGCCGGACCAACCTGCCCGTGCGGCTCGGCGCACCGCACTTCCACGAGGTGCTCGTGATCCACCATGACCTGCGCCCGGACGACAGCCAGCAGATGCTCGAGACGGGTGTGGCGATCCCCGCTCACGCCTCGGCGATGGGAAAGGTGCTCCTCGCACACGACCTGGGCTTCCAGCGCACCGTCTTCGAACGGCCGCTGCACAGCCTCACCGGTGACACGATCACCGACGTCGCTCGACTGCTGCTCGATCTGCCCGCCATCGCAGAACGCGGCAGCGCCTCGGAGACCGATGAGGCCGTGCTCGGAGAATCGTCCGTCGCCGCACCGGTCGCCGACGCCTCGAACGACATCATCGCCGCGGTCGCCGTCGTGATGCCCACATCGCAGGCTCCTGCATCCGATGTCGTGCTGAACGCGCTCCGGGAGACGGCGCGAAACATCTCACGCGAACTCGGGGCCACCAGCTGGCCTCCCCGGGTGGCTCCGGCCGACGACTGAGTCGACTCAGCGCGACTGCAGTCCGTCCAGGCTCACCCTGAGGATGTCCTCCCCCAGTTCGTCGGGGTCGACGGGTCCGCCGGGCCGATACCACTCGACGACCGAGTTGATCATGCCGAAGATCAGCCTCGTCGCGACCGCCGCATCGACGTCGACACGGATCAGCCCCTCGGCCTGGGCCTCGGCGACGATCGCCGTCACCCGCTGATCGAACGCCCGCCGGCGCACGAGAGCAGAGGTCTCGACATCGCCGTTGCCGCGCACACGCAGCAGCAGTGTGACCGAGGGCAGCTTCTCGGTCAGCACCCGCACAGCTCCGCGGATGATCGCCCGCAGGCGGTCGGAGGCCAGCGGATGCCGCGCTGTCGCGTCGTCGACGACGGCCTCCAGTGCATCGAGCGCGTCGTCGAGCGCGAGTGCGAGAATTGCCGACTTCGATTCGAAGTGGTGGTACAGAGCCGACTTGGTGAGCCCCAGCGTCGCGCTCAGATCGGCGACGCTGGTGGCGTCGTAGCCGTGCTCGTTGAACACCTTGACGGCGACCGCGAGCACCTGTTCGCGGTCATAACCTGGCCGGCCGCGCTTGGGGGCCGGCGCGCCGATTCCGGGCTGTGCCATGGCCCCAGTCTGTCAGTCCCGATGAGTTGCCATTCGCGGAAGGATCTGAGATCGTATTCCTGACCGATCGGTCTGAAAATATCGCCAGCGTGGGCGTTCGAGAGGATGACGATGTCCGAGGCCTATCTCGTGGACGGGGTTCGCACCGCCGTCGGGCGCTACGGAGGCGCACTCGCCGGCATCCGTCCCGATGATCTGGCGGCCCTCGTGGTGGGCGAGACCGTCGCCCGATCGTCGATCCCTGCCGAGTCGATCGACGAGGTCATTCTCGGAGCCGCGAATCAGGCGGGCGAGGACAACCGGAACGTCGCCCGGATGGCTGTGCTCCTCGCCGGCCTCCCCGACTCGATCCCCGGCCTCACGGTGAACCGGCTCTGCGCCTCGGGCATGTCCGCCATCGCGATCGCGGCCAACGCCGTGCGCGCAGGGGACGCCGACCTCATCGTCGCCGGCGGGGTCGAATCGATGACGCGTGCCCCCTGGGTGCAGGCGAAACCCGAGCGGGCGTGGGCGAAGCCCGGAGCGGCCTTCGACACGTCGATCGGATGGCGCTTCACGAACCCCCGGCTGGGTGCCCGCGACAAGGCGACGTTCACGATGCCCGAGACTGCGGAAGAGGTCGCCCGCGTCGACGGGATCACCAGGGCGGCTGCCGATGCCTTCGCGCTCCTGAGCCATCAGCGTGCGGTTTCCGCGATCGATGCGGGCCGCTTCGCCCCCGAGATCGTCGGAGTCGAGACGGGCCACGGCATCGTCGACACCGACGAGGGACCGCGGCGGGACACCACGCTCGACGCACTCGCGAGGCTGCGCCCCGTCGTCGCAGACGGCGAGGTCGTCACCGCCGGCAACTCCAGCTCGCTGAACGACGGAGCTTCCGCGATCGTCGTGGCGAGCGCCGAAGCCGTCGAGCGGCACGGGCTCCGACCACGCGCGCGGATCGTCGCATCGGCGACCGCCGCACTGGCCCCCGAGATCATGGGGCTCGGTCCGGTGCTCGCGACTCAGAAGGCGCTGACGAACGCGGGCCTGCAGCTCGGCGACATCGGAGCCGTCGAGCTGAACGAGGCCTTCGCATCGCAGTCGCTCGCCTGCATCCGGCGCCTGGGCCTCGACCCGTCGATCGTCAATGCCGACGGCGGAGCGATCGCGCTCGGCCACCCCCTCGGCTCCAGTGGATCCCGCCTGATCGTGACCCTGCTCGGCCGACTCGAGCGCGAAGACGCGCGATACGGACTGGCCACGATGTGCGTCGGCGTCGGCCAGGGAACGGCGATGATCGTGGAGCGTCTGACATGACCCTGCGCATCGAGGAAAAGCACGACCGCGTCATCGCCACGCTCGACCGCCCGGACAAGCGCAACGCGATCGACCAGGAGACGGTCGATGCGCTGCACGAGCTGTGCGCGATGCTCGAAGAGACTCCCCGCACCCTCATCCTCACCGGCACCGACGGCGTCTTCGCCGCGGGCGCCGACATCGCCCAGCTGCGCGATCGCACCGCGGACGACGCGAAGCGCGGCATCAACGCGACGTTGTTCATCCGCATCCATCAGCTGCCGATGCCTGTGGTCGCGGCGATCGACGGCTACGCGCTCGGCGGCGGAGCGGAACTCGCCTACGCAGCCGACATCCGCATCGCGACGCGTGCGGTGCGCATCGGCAATCCCGAGACAGGACTCGGGATCATCGCCGCGGCCGGCGCGACCTGGCGCCTGCCCGAGATCGTCGGCGATGCCAGGGCGAGCGAGCTCCTACTCACCGGCCGGGCACTCGACGCCGAGGAGGCGCTGCAGTGGGGGCTCGTGTCATCGCTGCATCCGGTCGACGAGCTGCTCGCCGCCGCGCACGGAATCGTCGATCGCATCGCGGCGAACGATCCGCTGGCGACGCAGTACACGAAGCGTGCTCTGCGGACTCCGCGCGCCGGACATCCGGCTGTCGAGCTCGAGCTGCAGGCCGAGCTGTTCGAGTCTGCGGAGAAGCACCGCCGCATGACCGCGTTCCTCGAGAGGAAGAGCCGATGAGCGTCCCGGAGAACGCACCGGTCAGGGTCGGGGTGCTCGGCGGAGGGCGGATGGGCGCGGGGATCGCGCATGCGTTCCTGCTCGCAGGGTCCCGCGTCAGCGTGGTCGAGCGCGATGCGGCGAGCGCCGATGCGGCGCACGATCGCATCCGCGACAGCATCCGGCGATCGGTCGAACGCGACCCGTCCCTCGACGAGACGGAGATCGGCGCTCGCCTGGCGACCGGCGCCGACATCACGTCTTTCGCCGACAGCGACCTCGTGATCGAGGCCGTGCCCGAAGATCGCGACCTCAAAGAACAGGCGCTCGCTCGCGCCGAGGTCGCTATGCCCGCACACGCCACTCTGGCGAGCAACACCTCGTCGATCTCGATCGACGACCTCGCCGCGGCTCGGCTGCGCCCCGAGCGATTCCTCGGCCTCCACTTCTTCAACCCGGTGCCCGCCTCGGCACTCGTCGAGATCGTGCACGGAGCCGCGACCGACGCGGTTACCACCGAGAGCGCGGGGCGCTGGGTGGCAGCCCTCGGCAAGACGCCGATCGTCGTGCGCGACTCCCCCGGATTCGCGTCGTCGCGGCTGGGGGTGATGCTCGGCCTCGAGGCGATCAGGATGCTCGAGGAGGGTGTCGCGTCAGCAGCCGACATCGATGCGGCCATGACTCTGGGCTACCGGCATCCGATGGGCCCGCTGCGCACCACCGACGTCGTCGGGCTCGATGTGCGGCTGGGCATCGCCGAGGAGTTGGAACGCACGCTCGGCGAGCGGTTCGCGCCGCCGAATCTGCTGCGGCGCATGGTCGCCGAAGGAAAGCTCGGCCGCAAGAGCGGCGAAGGGTTCTACGCATGGAACGAGGAGAGATGACCGAGTATCTGCCGAGCTACGTCCAGGGCGAGTGGTGGACGCCCTCGTCCCCCACCCGGTCCGCGGAGGTGCGCGATGCGTCGACCGGCGAGGTCGTCACCCTCGTCTCCACCGATGGCCTCGATCTCGCCGGCGCGCTGGAGCACGCTCGCTCCGTGGGTCAGCGGAGCCTCGGCGCCCTCACCTTCCATCAGCGCGCGGTGCTGCTGAAGCAGTTCGCCCTCGCCCTCACCGACCGCAAGGACGAGCTGTACGCTCTCTCCTCCCGCACTGGCGCCACGAAGGCCGACTCGTGGGTCGACATCGACGGCGGCATCGGGGTGCTGTTCTCGTACTCCGGCAAGGGCCGCCGTGAGCTGCCGAACAGCCGCGTGCACGTCGACGGGCCGGTCGAGCCGCTGTCGAAGGACGGATCCTTCCTCGGGCGCCATGTCTACACGACGCTGCCCGGCGTCGCCGTGCAGATCAACGCCTTCAACTTCCCTGTCTGGGGATCGCTCGAGAAGTTCGCGCCGGCGTTCCTCGCGGGCATGCCGACCCTCGTGAAGCCGGCGACGCCCACCGGTTACGTCGCCGAGGCGATGGTGCGGATCCTCGTCGAGTCGGGCCTGCTTCCCGACGGCTCGCTGCAGCTCGTGAGCGGGAGCGTGCCCGACCTCTTCGAGAGCCTGCGACTCGGCGACATCGTCGGCTTCACCGGCAGTGCCTCGACGGCCGAGAGCCTCAAGGCGCACCCCTCCGTGCAGACCGGTGGGGTGCGATTCACGGCCGAGACCGACTCGATCAACGCCTCGGTGCTCGGCACCGACGCGACCGAGGGGACCCCCGAGTTCGACGCCTATGTCCGGCAGCTCGTCACCGAGATGACGAGCAAGGCCGGTCAGAAGTGCACGGCGATCCGCCGCGCGATCGTGCCGACCGGTTCGGCGGATGCAGTGATCGCCGCCGTGCAGGCGCGCATCACCGCGAAGACGGTGCTGGGCGATCCGCGAGCCGAGGGAGTCACCATGGGCCCCCTCGCCTCGACCGCGCAGCGTGACGAGGTGCTGCGTCAAGTCGGAAGACTGCAGGATGCGGGCGGACGGATCGTCATCGGCTCGACCGATGCCCCCGAGGTGCGCCTCCTCGACGGCAGCACCGGGCCCTCGCCCGACGGCGCGTTCGTCTCACCGCTGCTGCTGCGCTTCGACGACCCTCAGTCAGAGGCCGCCCATTCGGTGGAGGCGTTCGGTCCGGTGTCGTCCCTGCTCACGTATGACACGATCGCCGACGCCGCAGCGCTCGTCGCCCGGGGCGGCGGATCACTGGTCACCAGCGTCGCCACGCACGACCCTGTGCAGGCGGTGGAGCTGGCCACGCGCATCGCTCCGTTCAACGGCCGGATGCTGCTGCTCGACCGCGACGATGCGCGCTCCTCGACCGGTCACGGTTCTCCGCTGCCGAATCTCGTGCACGGCGGGCCCGGCCGAGCAGGCGGCGGCGAGGAGCTCGGCGGCATCCGCGCGGTGCTGCACCACATGCAGCGCACCGCGGTGCAGGGTTCGCCTGAGATGCTCACGGCGCTGACCGGGGTCTGGCACGCGGGTGCTGCGGCGCGCAGCGATGGTCGGCATCCGTTCCGCAAGTCGCTCGCCGAGCTCCGCATCGGCGACCAGATCGTCTCGGCGTCGCGAGAGGTGACGCTCGCCGACATCGAGACGTTCGCCCATTTCACGGGTGACACCTTCTACGCGCACATGGATGAGGCGGCCGCTGCGGCGAACCCGTTCTTCCCCGGACGCGTGGCGCACGGCTACCTGCTCGTCTCGTGGGCTGCCGGTCTCTTCGTCGACCCAGAGCCCGGGCCCGTGCTCGCGAACTACGGGCTCGAGAACCTGCGTTTCATCACGCCCGTCTCCCCCGGCGACACGATCCGCGTCGAGCTCACCGCCAAGCAGATCACGCCGCGCGAGACCGATGAGTACGGCGAGGTGCGCTGGGATGCCGTGATCCGCAACCAGGCCGACGAGCTCGTCGCGACCTACGACGTGCTCACTCTGGTCAGCAAGGAGCCCGCACCCGAGGTCGCAGCCGCATGAGGCCCATGATGCAGCGCGACGCCGCGTCGGCGATGCTCGGCATGGTGGTCGAACTCGATGCACCGGGAGAGGCCGTGGTGTCGATGACGGTGCGCGACGACATGCTGAACGGCTTCGCGATCACGCATGGCGGGCTGGTCTTCACTCTCGCCGACACCGCCTTCGCGATCGCCTGCAACGAAGACGAGCGCGTCACGGTCGCCGGCGGCGCCGACATCACGTTCCTGAAGTCGACCACTTCGGGCGACCGTCTGACGGCACGTGCCGTTCGCCGGGTCGTCAGCGGCCGGAACGGGCTCTACGACGTGACCGTGACCGATGAGTCAGGCGATGTCGTCGCAGAGGTGCGCGGCCGCTCGCTCACCACCAACCGATCGCACCCGGGCTGAGCGCCCGAACGCTCAGTGTCCCGTTCATGACGAAGGAGTCGACGATGATCACAGCACGTACCGAGATCGGCACCGAGGCGCACCTGCACTCGCCCGACCGGCTCGCCCGGTTGCAGCTGGAGCGCCTGCAGTGGACGGTGCACCACGCGTACGAGAATGTGCCGGTCTATCGCCGCAAGTTCGACGAGCACGGTGTGCACCCCGACGACATCCGCACCCTCGACGACGTGCAGAAGCTGCCCTTCACCACCAAAGCCGACCTGCGCGAGAGCTACCCGTTCGGGATGTTCGCCGTTCCCATGCCAGACGTCCGTCGCATCCACGCGTCGTCCGGCACGACGGGGCGTCCGACCGTCGTCGGCTACACCGAGGGCGACCTCGACCGATGGAGCGATCTGATCGCGAGGTCGCTGCACGCGGCCGGCATCCGCGCGGGGATGAAGGTCCACAACGCATACGGCTATGGACTCTTCACCGGTGGGCTGGGCGCACACGCGGGGATCGAGCGGCTGGGGGCCACCGTGATCCCGGTGTCGGGAGGGCAGACCGCGCGGCAGGTGCAGCTGATCGCCGATTTCGAGCCGGACGCGATCCTCTGCACCCCCAGCTACCTGCTCACGATCGCGGATGCCATGGAGACGGCGGGGATCGATCCGACGAAGACATCGCTGCGAGTGGCGGTACTGGGCGCCGAACCGTGGACGAACGAGATGCGGCGGGAGATCGAGCGACGACTGAACATCGACGCGGTCGACATCTACGGGCTCAGCGAGGTCATGGGACCAGGTGTCGCGAGCGAGAGCGTGCTCACGAAAGACGGGCCGCACATCTGGGAGGACCACTTCCTGCCCGAGATCATCGACGGCGACACGGGCGATCGACTGCCGGACGGAGCGCTGGGCGAACTCGTGTTCACGTCTCTCACCAAGGAGGCGTTTCCTGTCATCCGATACCGCACACGCGACCTGACGCGACTTCTTCCCGGCACGACCTACCCCGCTCTGCGGCGCATCGAGAAGATCACCGGACGCAACGACGACATGATCATCCTGCGCGGTGTGAACCTGTTCCCCACGCAGATCGAGGAGCTCGTGATGGGGATCGAGACGCTGACGCCGCACTTCGTGCTCGAGCTGCACCATGTCGCGCACCTCGACACCATGACAGTGCGCATCGAGCGGCACCCGTCGTTGAGCGCCGAGGAGTGCGACGCCGCGGCGGCGGTGCTCCACCACCGCATCAAGATGCACATCGGCACCAGCGTCGACGTCAAGGTCGAGGAGCCCGGCACGCTGCCCCGCAGCGAGGGCAAGTACAAGCGCGTGTACGACCTGCGCTGAGAGATCAATCGCCTATCCACGATATCGCGGATAGGCGATATCATCACTGCATGAGTCGCGCCGCCGAGTTGATCCGCTACGCCCGCCGCCAGAGCGGACTCACGCAGTCCGCTCTGGCTCGACTGGCTGGCGTGACGCAGAGCGTCGTCAGCGAATATGAGACCGGCAGGCGCGAGCCGTCTTTCGACGCGGTCGACCGGCTGATCTCGGCTGCTGGGCTGATCGTCGAGGTCACCCCGCGCACTCCGGAGGAGCAGAGCGCGCGCGACCGAGTGATCGCTCTGTCCGGTGAACTCCGGCGCGCACTCCTGCCGCTCGGGGTGCAGCGCATCCGCCTCTTCGGCAGCGTCGCTCGCGGCGACGAGAGTGCGTCAAGTGACATCGATCTGGCCGTCGATGTCGCGCCGACCGTCGGCGTGTTCGATCTGCTGCGGATGCGGCGCGAGGCCGAGAAGATACTCGGCCGACCGGTCGACCTTGTCCCCTCCGACGGCCTCAAACCCGCGGTGGCAGAAGCGGTCGAACGTGAAGCCGTCACGTTGTGAACCGGCACACGTCCGAGAGGCTTCAGGACATCGCGGCCGCCTGCGAGGCGGTCTCTCGCTACGAGCGCCGAATCGACAGCGATGACGAGATCGTCTTCGATGCCATTCGTGCACGGCTCATCGAGATCGGCGAGGCGGTCAAGGGCCTCAGCGAAGCCGCGACCGCGCCCGAGCCCGGTATCCCGTGGGCGGAGATCGCTGGAATGCGCGACTACCTCGCGCACCGCTACTTCGACACCACGCATGCCATCGTCATGACGACTGCGAGATCCGACGTACCGCTGCTTGCCGCAGCCGTTCAGAGGATGCGGTCGAGAGAACGGGACGCATCGACGAAGCGCTGATCGATGCTCCTGACGCGGGCGTCAGCCGCGGAGCGCGAGCACGAACGGAAGGACCTCCGTGGCGCCGGCATGACGCAGTGTGCGCGCGGCGACCGTGAGAGTCCATCGACTGTCGGCCATGTCGTCTACGAGGAGCACCGGACCCTCGGGAATGTCGAGACCCTGCGCGCTGAACCTGTCCCACAGACCGGCGAGACGGAAGACGCTGTTGCCACCGGGCTGCCCCGTGGGTCCCCCGTTCACCAGGTCGAGCGCACCGAGGTACGGAAGCCGCCCGATCTCCGAGATCCCGCGGGCGAGCGAATCGACGAGCAGCGGATGCGAACGCGACGGCATGGCCACCACCGCGACCGGGCGTTCTGCCCATCCCCAGCCGGCGAGGACCCGCACACAACCGCCGAGCACCTGCGGAGTCACTGCGGCGTCGGGTGCTCCTGCCGCGAAGAGCTCCCGCAGAGTGCCACCCCAGCCGAGGTCGGTCAATCGGGCGAGGGCTCGCCCCTCCCCTGCCTGCTCCCCCGCAGGGATGCGCCCCTTGACCGGGACGTCGAGCTTGTCGGCTCCCGTCGGCCAGGCGCGTCGCGGTTCGACGGGGACGCCGACCCGATCGAGCGACTCCGCAGCCTGCGTGGTCGCTGCCTCGCCGATCTCGCTCGGGAACCAGATGCCCGCGCAGTTGTCGCACCTGCCACACGGTGCAGCGGTGTCATCGTCGAGAGAGCGCTGCAGGAACTCCATCCGGCAGCCGTCGGTCTGCTCGTAGTCGATCATGTGCTGCTGCTCGGCTCGGCGCTCACCTGCGATGCGTTCGTAGCGCTCGGCGTCGTAGGTCCAGGGCTCACCCGTGGCCACCCATCCGCCCTGCACGCGCCGCACCGCACCGTCGACATCGAGCACCTTGAGCAGCAGTTCGAGCGGCGTGCGCCGGATGTCGACCATGGCCTCGAGCGCGGGAGTCGAGATCGGCTGGTCGCCGAGCGCCCCGATCACGCGCTCGGCACGCTCACGGTCGGGCATCGACGCCGTCGCGAAATAGTGCCAGATGTCGCGGTCTTCGACGCCGGGCAGCAGCAGCACGTCGGCGCTCTCACTCGCACGGCCGGCACGACCGACCTGCTGGTAGTACGCGACCGGTGATGACGGAGCGCCGAGGTGCAGCACGAAACCGAGATCCGGCTTGTCGAACCCCATGCCGAGGGCGCTCGTGGCGACGAGTGCCTTCACCTCGTTGCGCTTCAGCATCCCCTCCGACTCCGTGCGCTCGTCGGTGTCGGTCTGCCCTGTGTACGCGCGCACCTCGTGGCCGTGATCGCGGAGCAGTCGCGCCGTGTCGACCGCGGCGGCGACCGTGAGCGTGTAGATGATGCCGGAACCGGGGAGATCGTCGAGGTGACTGAGCAGCCACGCCAGACGGCTCGCCGAGTTGGGCAGACGCAGCACCCCGAGCCTCAGCGAGGTGCGGGCGAGCGGACCGCGGATCGTCAGCACCTCCGGCTCGCCGCCCGAGGAGTCGGCACCCCCTGTGCCGAGCTGCTCGGCGACGTCGGCGACGACCCTGCTGTTCGCCGTCGCCGTCGTGGCCAGCACGGGCACCGACTGCGGCATCTGCTCGATGAGGTCGCGCAGGCGTCGGTAGTCGGGCCGGAAGTCGTGGCCCCAGTCGCTGATGCAGTGCGCCTCGTCGACCACCAGCATGCCGATCCGTCGAACGAGCGCCGGCAGCTGCTGCTCGCGGAACGCGGGGTTGTTGAGTCGTTCGGGAGAGACGAGCAGCACATCGACCTCGTCTCGGTCGAGCTGCCCCATCACCTCCGACCACTCGTGCGCGTTGGTCGAGTTGATCGCGACCGCCCGCACGCCGGCCCGCTCGGCCGCAGCGATCTGGTCGCGCATCAGCGCGAGAAGAGGCGACACCAGAACGGTGGGCCCGGCACCCTGCCGTCGCAGCAGCAGCGTCGCGACGAAGTAGACGGCCGACTTGCCCCACCCCGTGCGCTGCACGACGAGTGCGCGGCGACGCCCCTCGACCAGCGCTTCGATCGCCTCGTACTGCCCGTCGTGGAAGTCGGCGTCGGAGCGACCGACCAGCTCGCGCAGCGCCGAGAGTGCAGCGCCGCGGGTATCGACAGAGGGGGTGGAAGTCATGTCTCCACTCTGCCCGAGACCGCCGACACCGGGGGCCTCGCCGTCCACAGGGTCGCCACGGCCCTTCATCCGACGACGTCGTCTACCGTGGAACGATGATCACCCGAGAACTGGCCGTGTCCCTGCGTGATGCCGGACTCGTGTGGCATCCCTCCGAGGGCGATCGCTTCCAGCTCGACCTCCCGAACGATGTCGAGCTCGAGGCCGAGGCCGACGTCTTCACCGTGAGTGCGATGACGATCGAGGCGAGACAGACCCCCAGCGGCACCGACCTCGCCTTCAACGGCACCACCGAGTGGGCGCTCGACGCGGTCACGCTGGCGGATGCCGTATGGCTCCCCCGCGAGGATCAGCTGCGCGAGCTGCTGCGCGGCACGTTCCGCGCACTTACCCGCCTTCCCGACGCCTTCGTCGTCGAGGCCGAGATCGCCGGTGAGACCCTGCGTTTCGAGCATCCGGACCCCTCGGAGGCATACGGCCTCGCTCTTCTCGATCTCGTCTCGCGCTCCCGCTGAGCGCCGCTTCTTGCGCACGACGGACGGGCGTGTCAGAATTACCTAACGACCGGTCAGTAAAGCCGATCGGATACCGAGGAGTCGATGATGACCAGCCCCGCAGATCTCTCCCTCGTCGATGGCGAACTCTCCGATGACGAGCGCCTGTTCGACGAGCTCATCGCGAACGAGCAGCGCATCGAGCCCCGAGACTGGATGCCCGATGCCTACCGCAAGACGCTGATCCGTCAGATCTCGCAGCACGCGCACTCCGAGATCATCGGAATGCAGCCGGAGGGCAACTGGATCACCCGGGCACCGAGCCTCAAGCGCAAGGCGATCCTGATGGCGAAGGTGCAGGACGAGGCGGGCCATGGCCTGTATCTCTATTCCGCCGCGCAGACCCTCGGCATCACCCGCGACGAGATGATGGACCAGCTCATCAGCGGCAAGGCCAAGTACTCGTCGATCTTCAACTACCCCACCCCCACCTGGGCCGACATGGGCGCGATCGGGTGGCTCGTCGACGGTGCCGCGATCTGCAACCAGGTGCCGCTGTGCCGGGCGTCGTACGGACCCTACGGACGCGCGATGGTGCGCGTGTGCAAGGAGGAGTCGTTCCATCAGCGGCAGGGATTCGAGATCCTGCTCTCGCTCATGCAGGGCACCGATGAGCAGAAGCAGATGGCACAGGACGCCGTGAACCGCTGGTACTGGCCGAGTCTGGCGATGTTCGGGCCGCCGGATGACCAGTCCCCCAACTCCGCTCAGTCGATGAAGTGGAAGATCAAGCGCTTCACCAACGACGAGCTGCGCCAGCGCTTCGTCGGCATGCTCGTGCCGCAGGCAGAGATCCTCGGCATCACCCTCCCCGACCCCGATCTGCGCTTCGATGACGAGACAGGGCAGTACGTCATCGGCGAGATCGACTGGGACGAGTTCTTCGAGGTGCTGCGCGGCAACGGTCCGTGCAACGCCGAACGACTCGAGCGCCGCCGCACGGCGCACGAGGAGGGCGCGTGGGTGCGTGAGGCCGCGGCCGAGTACGCCCGCAAGCAGGCGCTGAAGACGAAGGCGGTGGCATGATGGCGACGCCGGGGTCCGACGAACGCGAACCGTGGCCCCTCTGGGAGGTCTTCGTCCGCGCGAATCGCGGTCTGAGCCACGTGCACGTCGGCTCCCTGCATGCCCCGGATGCCGACATGGCGATCCGCAACGCCCGCGACCTCTACACGCGCCGCGGCGAGGGCGTGTCTATCTGGGCCGTTCCGGCGGATGCGATCACGACGAGCGACCCCGATGCCAAGGGCGCCTACTTCGAGAGCCCCGCAGGCAAGAACTACCGGCATGCCGTGTACTACACGGCGTCCGAAGGGGTGCCGCACCTGTGAACGAGATCCATGCGGACCCCCACGGCGACCTGCACGGCGACGTGTCGGTCGACGAGCTGCGACTGAGCGAGGAGCTCACGGGAACAGGCTCCACGGCGGCATCCGCCGACATCGCCGAGTACGCGCTGTGGCTCGGCGACGACGCCCTGATCCTCTCTCAGCAGCTCGGCGAGTGGATCGCCCGCGCGCCGGAACTCGAAGAGGACGTCGCGCTCGGCAACATCGCCCTCGATCTGCTCGGACATGCCCGCTCGTTCCTGCATTTCGCGGGGTCGTACGACGGACGCTCCGAAGACGATCTGGCATATTTCCGCGATGAGCCGGACTTCCGCAGCGCCTGGATAGTCGAGCAGCCCAACGGCGACTTCGCGCAGACGATCGCGCGTCAGTTCGTCGTGTCGACCTACATGTTCGAGCTCTACTCCGCTCTGCGAGGGAGCACCGAGCCGACGTTCTCGGCGATCGCCGAGAAGTCGCTCAAAGAGGTCGATTACCACCGCGACCACTCTGTGCAGTGGGTGCTTCGCCTCGCCGGCGGCACCGACGAGTCGCGGCAGCGGATCATCCGCGCGCTGGGCGATGTCTGGCCCTACGTCGACGAGCTCTTCCGCGACGAACCCCTGATCGAGCGGCTCGGCGACGCCGCCGTGCGCCCGTCGACGCTGCGCCCCGGTTTCGACGCGGTCATCGACACCGTGTTCGCCGAGGCGGAGCTGGAGACACCCGCCGTCTCTGCATCCTCCGCCGGCGGCAGACGAGGGGCGCACGCGTCACCGCTCGGTCATCTGCTCGCCGAGATGCAGGTGCTCGCCAGACGGCATCCGGGGGCATCATGGTGACCGACATCCTGCGCCCGGACACCGAGGCCGCCGCCTGGCGGATCGCCGCCGCAGTGGCCGATCCCGAGGTTCCCGTGCTGACGATCGAAGACCTCGGCGTGCTGCGCGCCGTCGCGATCGACGGTGATGTCGTGCGAGTCGACATCACCCCGACCTACAGCGGATGCCCGGCGATGGACACGATCCGTGACGACGTCATCCTGGCGCTCACCGCGGCCGGGTACGCGCAGGTCGAGGTGCGCCTCGTGCTCTCCCCCGCCTGGACGACCGACTGGATGTCGGATGCCGGCAAGCAGAAGCTCGCGGAGTACGGCATCGCCCCGCCGTCCGGGCGCTCGGCGATCTCATCGGGCCCGATCCGGCTCGCCATCAGCGTGCGCTGCCCCCGGTGCGGATCGCTCGACACCCGTGAGGTCTCCCGCTTCGGATCCACCTCGTGCAAGGCGCTCTTCGAATGCCGCGCCTGCCTCGAGCCCTTCGACCACTTCAAGGTGCACTGATGTCGCTGTTCGCCTCTCCGGGCATCGCTCCGGCGGCCGCCACCTATCGCGCCGCGTCGACGACGGCGAAGAAGCGCGCCCGGTTCCACACTCTCGCCGTCGAAGAGGTGCGTCCGCTCACCGACGACTCCGTGGAGGTGACCTTCACCGTGCCGGCAGAGCTCGCCGACGACTACGACCACCTGCCCGGCCAGTACGTGGCGCTGCGCACGACGCTCGACGGCGCCGAGGTGCGCCGCTCGTACTCGCTGTGTCGCGCCCCCGAGCATCGCACGGCGGAGGAGATCGAGGCGGGACTGCCGACCCGCCTGAGCGTCGCCGTGAAGCGCGACGAGGGCGGCCTCTTCTCCACGTGGGCGCAGACCGGGCTGCACGCCGGATTCGAGATCGACGTGATGAGCCCGCAGGGCACGTTCACCTCAGGCCTCGACGACCTCGACGACCGCCACGTCGTCGGCATCGCGGCAGGCTCGGGCATCACCCCCCTGATGGCACTGGCGCACACCGTGCTGACGCGCTCGGACTCGTCACGCTTCACGCTGCTCTACACGAACCGCTCGACGCTCGACGTGATGTTCCTCGAAGACCTCGCCGACCTCAAAGACCGCTACCCCACCAGGGTGACGCTGCACCATGTGCTCTCGCGCGAGCAGCGCACGGCACCGGTACTGTCCGGCCGGATCGACGAGGAGAAGCTGCGCACCATCCTGCGGATGCTGATCGATCCGAGCGACGTCGACGAGTGGTTCCTCTGCGGCCCGCTCTCGCTCGTCGACCTGTGCCGCGAGGTGCTCGCCGACGTCGGCGTGCAGCGCGAGCACATCCGGTTCGAGCTCTTCACGACCGGCGATGAGCCGGTGCGAGCAGCGCGCCCCGTCGAGGTGCGAGCGGGAGAGAAGACGATCCGCATCGAGGTCAACCTCGACGGCGTCTCCTCGACCGTCGAGAGCCCCGTCGATGCGCACGAGTCGGTGTTGAACGCGGCGCTGCGGGTGCGCCCCGACGCCCCGTTCGCGTGTGCGGGCGGTGTCTGCGGCACGTGCCGTGCGCGAGTCATCGAGGGAAGCGTGACGATGACCGAGAACTACGCCCTCGAACCCGACGAGCTCGACCGCGGCTATGTGCTGACCTGCCAGTCCCACCCGACGAGCGACCGAGTCGTGGTCGACTACGACGTCTGAGGAGCATCCGATGATCGATCTCACCATCGCCGACGACGTCGCCACGGTCGTGCTGAACGCACCGGCGAAGCTGAACTCGCTCGACGAGCAGGCGCTGCGGGATCTCGGTCGCGCCTATGACGAGGCCGACGCGGCAGGAGTCAGGGCGCTCGTGCTGCGCGGCGAGGGCCGGGCGTTCTGCGCCGGGCGGGACATCTCGGCGGTCGACCCGCGCGACGACGACGTCATGGGCTACCTCGGTGGCCTCGTGACGCCGTTGCTGCAGAGAATGTCGCGCTTCCCCGCGCCGACCTTCGCGGTCGCACACGGTGCCTGTCTGGGGGTCGGACTCGGGCTGCTGATCGCCACCGATGTCGTCTACGTCGCGGAATCCGCCAAGATCGGCTCACCCTTCGCGGCGCTGGGCGCCACGCTCGACTCTGGCGGGCACGCGCTCTTCGTCGAAAGACTCGGGGCGCATAAGACCCTCGACCTGATCTACACCGGTCGCCTGATGAGCGGCTCGGAAGCCGTGAGTTCGGGCCTCTTCTCGCGGGTCCTCCCCGACGACGAGGTGCTGCAGACGACGACGGATGCCGCGGCGACCGCCGCACGAGGCGCCACCGCCGCGTTCCTGGCGAGCAAGCAGCTCGTCACGCGCATCCGCGACGAGCGGCTGGCTCTGTGGGACTCGATCGACCTCGAGAACGCGGCTCAGGCCGCGTTGTGCGACACCGACGACTACCGCGAGGGCTTCGCGGCTTTCCAGGAGAAGCGCACGCCGGAGTTCCGCGGGCGCTGAGCCGGACGTTCCTACTGCGCCTGGACAGGCGAAAGCAAGGGAGTCGTCGATGTCGGATGCCGATGCGAGACTGCCTGCATGATGCTCTCGGAGCTCGTCTCCACCGCCGACACCGTCACCGCGACCTCATCGCGCCTCGCCAAGATCGATGCGCTGTCGCAGCTGCTCGCGCGTGCTGACCGCGATGAGATCCCCGTCGTCGTCGGAATCCTCTTGGCTGCTCCGCGTCAAGGCCGGGTCGGAGTCGGCTGGCGCGGGATCTCCGCACTCGACGTCTCGCACGCCGACTCTCCCAGCCTGTCGATCGGCGACGTCGATGAGGGGTTCGAGACTCTCGCTCGCACGTCGGGTTCCGGCTCCGCTGCGACGCGCACCGCCACGCTCGCGGCGCTCGCGAACCGAGCCACCGAGCACGAATGGGATCTCCTCTCCCGGGCGATGCGGGGAGAGCTGCGCACCGGCGCGCTCGGCGGCGTGCTGCTCGACGCGATCGCCCGCGCATCCGATCGACCGGCGGCGTCGGTACGGCGAGCGGCGATGCTCTCGGGCGATCTCGGCGAGACGGCGCTCCTCGCGATCACCGGCACCGAGGCCGAACTCGATGCGGTGAGCCTGGTCGTCGGCCGCCCCGTGCTGCCTATGCTGGCTTCGACCGCCGCGACCCCGACCGCGGCCCTCGACGTCACAGGCCGGGCGTCCGTCGAATACAAGCTCGACGGTGCGCGGATCCAGGTGCACCGCAGCGGCGACGACGTGAGCGTGTACACCCGCAGCCTGGCCGACATCACCCACAGGGTGCCCGAGATCGTCGAGATCGTGCGAGGCCTTCCCGCCCACGATCTGATCCTCGACGGCGAGACTCTGTCTCTCGACGAAGACGGCGGCCCCCGACCGTTCCAGGAGACGATGTCGCGGTTCGGCGCCGACGTCTCGCGCGAGCTCGTCCTGCGTCCGTGGTTCTTCGACATCCTGCACGTCGACGGGCGCGATCTGCTCGACGAGCCGCTCTCGACCCGCCTCGGCGAACTCGAGAGGGTCGTCGGCGAGTGGCGCATGCGCGGCATCGTGACCGACGACCCCGAGGCTGCCGAACGACTGTCGCGAGAGGCACTGGTGGCGGGGCACGAGGGAGTCGTGGTCAAGGGAGTCGATGCTCCCTACGCCGCCGGCAGACGCGGCAAGTCGTGGGTCAAGGTCAAGCCCGTGCTCACGTTCGACCTGGTTGTGCTCGCGGCCGAATGGGGGTCGGGTCGGCGCCAGGGATGGCTGTCGAACCTGCACCTCGGCGCGCTCGATCCGAGTGGCGAGTTCGGCGATCCGGGCGGTCTGGTGATGGTCGGCAAGACGTTCAAAGGCCTGACCGACGAGCTGCTGCGCTGGCAGACCGAGCAGTTCCCGCCACTCGAGACGCGACGCACCCAGAGCACGGTCTTCCTGCGCCCCGAGTTCGTGGTCGAGATCGCGATCGACGGCGTCCAGCGGTCTCCGCGCTACCCGGGCGGAATCGCGCTGCGCTTCGCCCGCGTCAAGGGGTATCGCCCCGACAAGACCGTCGCAGACGCCGACACCATCCAGACTCTGCGCTCGCTGCAGCGGGGCTGATACCCTCAGGCGGACGGCGCGAGCCCGAGATCCTCTTCACGCACGGTGCCCTGGAACGACCACGGGAAGTTGATCCACAGATCGGTGTCCTTCCACGCGTAGTCGGGCTGGATGATCGTCGACGGCTTCGTGTAGATCGTGACCGAGCGCACATCGGCGCCCTTGTCCTTCAACAGCTGCACGGCGAGTGCGAGTGTGCGACCGGAGTCGGCGACGTCGTCGACGAGCAGCACGCGACGACCGTCGAGGTACGCCATGTCGAGCTCGGGCGGCAGCACCTCCGGGGCGTCGAGCACCGTGCCGATGCCGGTGTAGAACTCGACGTTGATCGCGCCGCAGTTCTTCGCGCCGAGGCCGTAGGCGATGGCGCCGGCAGGCAGCAGGCCACCGCGAGCGATGGCCACCACGACCTCGGGCATGAAGCCGCTGTCGAGGATGCTGCGCGCGAGGTCTCGCGTCGCCGATCCGAAGCCGTCCCAGGTGAGCGTCTCGCGCTCGATCGATGCATCCGTCATCGTCTCATTCTTCCCCACCGCCGCACTCCCCGGGCTCTGCCGACTCTCAGCCGAGACGAGTGATCTCCACGGACACGAACAGCTCGGACGCGCTGGGTCCGGCGTACACACCGCGCAGCGGCGGCACGTCGGTGTAGTCCCGGCCGTGCCCGACGTAGACGTGCGACTCGCCCACCTCGACGAGATTGGTGGGGTCGTATCCGCGCCACTCTCCGGAGTACCACTCCACCCAGGCGTGCGACTCCCCCGTCACCGGCTGCCCGATCGCCGCCGTCGGGTCGGGGTGCAGGTAGCCCGAGACGTAGCGCGCAGGAATCCCGGCCGCGCGCAGCACACCCAGAGCCACGTGAGCGATGTCCTGACAGACCCCGGACCGGGTGGGCCAGGCGTCACGCGCCGTCGAGCCCACACCGGTGACACCGCTGCGGTATTCCATCGCCTCCCCGACCGCGCGGCAGATGTCCAGTGCGGTCTCGTCCACGCCGCCGCCCTCCGCTTCGATGTGCAGGGCGAGATCGCGCATCTCCTCATCAGGAGCGGTGGCGGGGGTCTGCGCGACGCATTCGGCCAGCGCGAGCGATTGCGGTATGCGGGCTGCGAGCTCATCCCAGTCGATCCCGGCGGTCGCCGTCGGCAGCGGCCTGACGTCGACCACGCTCGTCGCCGTGACCGAGAGCATCTGGTGGGGTGTCAGCAGCTCGAATGTCGAGACCCGCGTGTCCCAGTAGTCGGAGTATGAGTGCTGCGTGGCGGTCGGCGAGATGTCGAGCGTCGCCTGCAGCACGAACTGTCCCTCTCGGGAGTGCGGCAGCATCCGCGCCTCGTTGTACGACGCCGTCGCCGGCTGCTCGTAGCGGAAGCCCGTGCGGTGCACGATCTTGAGGCGGCTCACAGCGCCTCTCCGATCCACACCGGCATCGCGATCGACGGGAAGTACCGCTCCCTGATCGCGTCACTCGCCACTGACATCCCCACCTGGACCTCCTCCATGCTCTCCGACAGACGATGCACGGTGTCGCCGATCGGCCGGTACTCCAGCTCCGATCTCATGCGCCCCAGCACGCGATGAGCGCGGTCGGGCACCCCGAATGCGCCAGCCGGATCGATGCCGCGCAGGCATTCCTCCGCCTGCAGGATGCTGGAGAGCACCGAGCGGGGGAACAGTCGGTCGATCAAGAGGAACTCCACCGCGGACGCGCCCGTGGGCACCGCTCGGTGGCTGCGCAGATGTGCTTCGTAGGCACCGCAGCTGCGCAGCAGCGTCGTCCAGCTCGGACCACCTGCCTCTGTCAGCGACCGCGTCGCCAGCAGCCGCGCGGTCATGTCGGCGCGCTCGATCGAGCGGCCGAGCACGAAGAAATGCCACGCCTCATCACGACTAGTCGACGAGTCGACGACGCCGAAGGCCAGCGCCGAGCGGTCGCGGACCCATCGGAAGAACGGATGCGTCTTGTCCGAGGCGATCCGACGCGGCATCCGCGCGTTGGACTCGTTGAGCGTCTCCCAGAGGTCCGTCGAGATGATCTCCCTCGCCCGCCGCGCGTTCTCCCTCGCAGCCGCGATCGAGTGGGCGATCGATGCGGAGTGCTCGCGGTCGAGGGCGAGGCGGCTCACCACGTCGTCACGGCTCAACACGGTATCGGCGTCCGCCGTCGTGCCCATCACCGAGAGCAGCGCACGACAGGCCGTGTCCTCGTCGACCCACGGATCTTCGAGCAGCAGCTGCAGGTGCACATCGAGGATGCGCGCAGTGCCGTCGGCCCGCTCGACGTAGCGGCCGATCCAGAACAGCGCCTCGGCGATACGGCTCAGCATCCCGCTCCTCCCGACTGCTGTTGCTGTTGCTGCTGCTGCTGCTGGTGATGGCGCAGCTCCAGGTCCTCGTCCTGCGGCGACGAGAGGAACGGCGGGTGCGCGTCACCGCGCGTCGGGGCCACGACGGCGATCGCCCCGGTGGCGAGCGACACCTCGTCTGCCGCCGCATCCGGGTCGCCCTCCACGGTCGTCGTCGGCCCGGTGAGCAGAGAGGGATCCAGCACCCAGGTGTCCTTCGAGCCGCCGCCCTGGCTGGAGTTCACGACGAGCTGCCCCTCGGGCAGAGCGACCCTGGTGAGTCCGCCGGGCAACACCCAGATGTCGTGTCCGTCGTTCACCGCGAAGGGACGCAGGTCGACGTGCCGGGGGCGGAACCCGTCTTCCACCAGTGTCGGAATGGTCGACAGCTGCACGACCGGCTGGGCGATCCAACCCCGGGGGTCGGCCCGCAGCGAACTGCGCAGGTCGTCGAGCGTCTCGCGCGATGCGTCCGGCCCGACCACGAGCCCTTTGCCTCCCGACCCGTCGACCGGCTTCACCACCAGCTCGTCGAGCCTGTCGAGCACCTCCTCGAGCGCGCCCGGATCCTCGAGCCGCCAGGTGTCGACGTTCGGGATCACCGGCTCCTCGCCCAGGTAGTAGCGGATCAGGTCGGGGACGTACGTGTAGACGAGCTTGTCGTCCGCCACGCCGTTGCCCACGGCGTTGGCGAGCGTGACGTTGCCGAGGCGAGCCGCGAGCATCAGACCAGGGGCACCGAGCACAGAATCGGGACGGAAGTGCTGCGGGTCGAGGAACTCGTCGTCGACCCGCCGATAGATGACGTCCACCCGCGTCGGGCCGGCAGTCGTGTGCATCCACACGCGCCCGCCGGAGCAGAACAGGTCGCGCCCCTCGACGAGTTCGATGCCCATCATGCGCGCGAGCAGGGTGTGTTCGTAGTACGCCGAATTGTGCACGCCGGGGGTGAGAACCACGACCGTCGGATCATCGACGCCGTCTGGCGCCGCCGCGCGCAGAGCCTGCAGGAGGCGGCCCGGGTAGTCCACGACGGGTCGCACCCGCAGGCTCGTGAACAGCTCGGGAAGCGTCTGCGCCATCACCCGCCGATTCGCCAGCACGTAGCTGACGCCGCTCGGCACGCGCACGTTGTCTTCGAGCACGCGCCAGGCTCCGAGCTCGTCGCGGATGACATCGATGCCCGCGACATGGATGCGCACTCCGTTCGCGCCGACGACGCCCGCCGCCTGACGGTGGAAGTGAGCGGACGAGCTGATCAGCGACGCGGGGATCACACCGTCCTGCACTGCGAGCTGCGGCCCGTAGACGTCGGCGAGGAACGCCTCGAGAGCCCGCACACGCTGCTTCACTCCCGACTCGACATAGCGCCAGTCATCCGCGGCGACCACGCGAGGGACCACGTCGAGAGGGAACGGACGCTCCTCCCCTGCGAAGTCGAACGTGACGCCCTGAGCGAGATACGAGCTGGCGAGCGCGTCGGTGCGTGCCCTCAGCTCCGCGTCGTCCATGGCCGCGAGCGCCGGATACATGTCCTGATAAGGCAGGCGCACGCCCTCGCCGCCAGCCGATGCGTCTGAGGGGAACATCTCGTCCCAGGGTGCGGCGCCCGCCCGTCGCGGCGACCGGCGCGAGGTGTATCCGTCGAACAGTGACTCCATGACCGCATGTTTCCGTGCCGCCGTTTCGCTGGTGTTACGCGCGCAAGTCGGCGCCGCGTCGGCCCGGGCGCGATAGGATCTACCCGTCCGGCGCTCTCTGACGCCGGTGCCTGAAAAAGAGGCACGAAGCTCCCCACGATGACGCGGGGGCGAGACACATACGGAATACGAATGTTCTCCGTCCCTGTCTCGAAAGGCTTTCGCATGCCCTCTGTCTCCGCGCACGTCGCCCTCACTCTCGCTCAGCACATCGACGCCGTCTTCGGCGTGATGGGCAACGGCAACGCCTACTTCCTCGACGCGATCGAGACCCAGACGGATGCGGTCTTCACCGCCGTCCGTCATGAGCAGGGCGCAGTGGTCGCCGCCGATGCGCACTTCCGGGCCTCCGGACGCATCGCCGCAGGCACCTCGACCTACGGGGCCGGCTTCACCAACACCCTCACGGCCCTCGCCGAGGCCGTCCAGGCCCACGTGCCGCTCGTGCTCGTGGTGGGCGACGAGCCGACCTCCGGCCCGCGCCCGTGGGATGTCGACCAGATCGCCCTCGCATCCGCCGTCGGTGCTCGCACCTATACGGTCGGGCATGCGGATGCCGCGGCGACCACCGTCATCGCGATCGAGCATGCCCTGACCTACCGCGTCCCCGTCGTGCTCGCCATCCCGTATGACGTGGCATCGCTCGAGGCGGGCGCGGTGCCCGAGGCGCCGACGCCCCGCATTCCCGCGCCGCTCGCTCCCCGCGGCGAATTCGCGGAGGGCACGCTCGACGAGATTGCCGCAGCGCTGAGGGGCGCATCCCGCCCCTTCCTGCTGGCCGGTCGCGGGGCGTGGTTGGCTGGCGCCGGGAAGGCCCTCGGAGAGCTGGCTGCGATGACCGGCGCACTCACCGCGTCGTCGGCTCTCGGCCGTGGGGTCTTTCCCGAGCCGCAGTTCGATCTCGGCGTCACCGGCGGATTCGGCGCGGACGGGGCGATGGACCTGGTGCACTCCGCCGACGTCGCGGTCGTGTTCGGCGCGTCACTGAACCAGTTCACGATGCGCTTCGGCGAGCTCTTCGCCCCGGGAACACAGGTGTTCCAGATCGACATCGCTCCGGCTGCCACGCATCCGCACGTCGGCGGCTTCGTGCGTGCCGACGCCCGTGTCGCCGCAGAGGCGCTGGTCGCACGGGTCAGCGCCCTGTCGTCCGCTCCTCGACCCGACGCCGGACACGATTTCGGAGCAGCGCCCCGCCAGGCCGAGGTGGCAGGGGTCGCACACGGCGCGTCGGCACCGGCACCCGACGCTGTGCCCGGACAGCCGTGGCGTGAAACCGTCGATGTCGCGGCCGCGCGAACCTATGACGCGGGCGACGACCTCGCCCCCGACGGGCGCCTGGATCCCCGATCGGCCGCCCGCCGCATCGCAGAGCTCCTGCCCTCCGACCGCGTCGTCGTCTCGGACGGCGGCCATTTCATCGGCTGGGCGAACATGTACTGGCCTGTCGAGGCACCCGATCGCATGATGATGGTCGGCACGGCGTTCCAATCGATCGGCCAGGGCTGGCCCAGTGTCGTCGGTGCTGCTCTCGCCCGCCGGGAGTCGACAGTCGTCCTCACCTCTGGGGATGGAGGCGGCCTGATGGCGATCGCCGACCTCGAGTCGGCGGTGCGCGCCGCGGGCGGCCGCGGCATCGCAGTGATCTGGAACGACGCCGCCTACGGCGCCGAGGTCAACCTCTATGGTCTGAAGGGACTCGCCGAGGGACCGATGCTGATTCCCGAGGTCGACTTCGCGGCGTTCGGCGCTGCGGTCGGCGCCGAGGGCGTGGTCGTCAAGAACCTCGCCGACCTCGATCGGCTCGCGTCCTGGACGGAAGAGGATCCCGCGACGCGCAGGTTCCTGCTGCTCGACCTGCGCATCTCGGGTGACGTGATCGCGCCGTACCAGCAGGAGATCATCCGCGTGAATTCGTGACTCCGCAGGATCGCTAGGCTCCTCGTCATGACGGATGATCCGAGTGTCCTGCGGTACAGCGCCTTCGCGGCGACCCCCGAGGGCGGCAACCCCGCCGGGGTCGTGCTCGACGGCGGCGGCTTGTCGGATGAGCGGATGCAGCGCATCGCGGCGGATGTCGGTTTCTCAGAGACCGCCTTCCTCGTCGGTCGCGCGGACGACTCCGGTGCGCCGCGATATCGCGCGCGTTACTTCTCCCCGGCCGCGGAGGTGCCGTTCTGCGGACACGCGACCGTGGCGACGGCCGTGGCCCTCGCTGAGCGCGACGGCCCGGGCGACGTGGTGTTCGACACGAACGCAGGCGCGGTCGCACTGCGATCGGTGGTCGGCGCGGACGGCGCGGTGACCGTCTCGTTCACCAGCGTCGAACCGCAGGTGCGCGACCTCGACGCCGAAGCGCTCGAGCGCCTGCTCGGACTGCTCGACCTCACTGCGTCCGACCTCGATGAGCGCTTTCCGCCGAAGGAGGCGTTCGCCGGCAACTGGCATCCGATCCTCGTCGTCGAAGACCGCGAGCTGTTCGACCAGTTCCGCTTCTCCCCTGCCGAGGTCGCGGCTCTCATGCGCGTGAACGACTGGCTCGGCACCGTGACCGTGCTGCACGCCGCCGGCCCCGCCGACTTCGACGCCCGTAACCTCTTCCCCGTCGGTCGCATCACCGAGGACCCGGCGACCGGCTCGGCCGCAGCATCGACCGGGGCGTATCTGCGCGCACTCGACCACCCCGAGACGACCGTGCGGATCCACCAGGGCGCCCATGTCCGGCGGCCGAGCCTGCTCACGGTGGCCATCCCTCCACGCGGCGGGATCGTCGTCTCCGGGGGTGCGACGCAGATCGGCTGATCGCGCGCGAGCATGGGCGGTGCGTTAGCCTTCCGGGATGCCCGCCATCCGCAACATCGCCGTCGGACTCCCCGTCAAGGACGGTCACCTGCTCGCGCTCGAGGGACACGACCGCTCACGTCGGCTCGACTTCCTCCGTGCGATCGGCGGGGGCATCGAGTTCGGCGAGACGGCGGAGGAGGCGCTGCGTCGCGAGTTCACAGAAGAACTCGACGTCGTCGTCGACGCTGCGGAGCTTCTCGGCGTCTTCGAGAACATCTTCACGTACGAGGGCTCACCCTGTCACGAGATCGCGCACGTCTTCGCGGTGTCGTCCGCAGCGCTCGATGCCGTGCCCCTCGACGCCGAACTCCGCATCCTCGACGAGGGCAGCCCCGTGCGCTGGGTGCCGGTGGACGACATCCGTTCCGGCGCGCGCATCCTGTTCCCCTCGGGTGCACCCGAGGCTCTGTTCGCGATCACCGAGCGCTGAGCACGACGCCGGCAGCGCTCAGGCCTGAGCGCTGTAGTCCGGCAGCTCCTGCAGCGTCCAGGTGTTGCCGTCGGGGTCGTCGAACGTGACGAACCGCCCCCACGCCTGCTCATCGACGCCCTGTGCCGCGACTCCGAGCCCGTGAAGGTGGGCGAGCGCCTCGTCGGCATCCGGCACGACCACCTGGATCGTGTTCTGCTGGCCGGGCAAGAGCCCCTCGCCGAGGTTGGTGCCGAAGGCGATCGAGCAGGCCGACCCGGGAGGGGTCATCTGCACGAACCGCAGGCCTTCATACGGCACCTGGTCGTGATCGGCATGAAATCCGATCTTCTCGTAGAACTCCTTCGATCGGTCGACATCCGAGACCGGGACGAAGATCAGCTCGATCTTCCACTCCATCGCGCACTCCTCCTGTCGGGGCGACTTCGCCCATCGACCCTCACGGTACGCGCGGCCTCCGACACCCGCCAGAGGTACCTCACCCGTGCGAGGCATCTCACCCGTGTCCTCCCGACGGCGCGAGGGGCTCTCGCGACGGACTCAGGATGCGGGCAGCAGCGCCCCGTCGAAGAATGCGGCGAGCTCCTCCACGGCGTCCAGAGGCAGGATCGCGGCGACGTACTGGTCGGGGCGCACCACGACCACGACTCCGTCGCGCGACAGCTCGCGCGCCTCGAAGATGTCGGTCTCCGTCCACTTCGACGGCCCAGCGGCATAGACCTTCTCCCAGTCGGTGAGCCCGAGCGGACCGGTCTTCGGCTGGAACAGAGCGGGCGCGGACGTGACCTCGATCTCTTCATACGGCTGCTGGTAGATCGCCTTCACATCGAACACCGCGTCGGTGTCGGCATCCGCGGGCGTGAACCGCTCGAACACCGGCGCAGCCTCTGCTGCCCATGCGTCGAGGCTCGCCGTGTCGCGGCCGGCGAAGGCGTAGACGCGCCAGCGCCCGTCGGCCTTGGCGTGGTGTCCCAGGTGGATCGCGTTGCCGTCGCCGACCCGCACGACCTCTGCAGATTTGAAGCGCTTGCCCAGCGGGTATCCGACGGCGAGACCCTGGTGCGCGTCAGAGCCGGTGATCATCGACGAGGTGTACTGCGTCATGAACCCCGAGGGGAACTCCGCCGTCGCGAGATAGTACGTCGCGAGGTCAGTCGGGTCGGTGATCTCCGAGGGCTTGCGCGCCATCAGAGTCGACCACTCGCGATCGAAGTCGATGAGCTGCTGGGCGACAGGCCGGCGCTCGGCGCCGTACGTGGCGAGCAGCGCCTCGGGGGCCCGCCCGGTGAGCACGGACCCGAGCTTCCATCCGAGGTTGAACCCGTCCTGCATCGACACGTTCATGCCCTGGCCCGCCTTGGCACTGTGCGTGTGGCAGGCGTCACCTGTGAGGAACACCCGCGGCGTGCGACCGGAACCGTCGATCACGTCGTCGAACCCGTCGGTGACCCGGTGCCCCACCTCGTAGACGCTGTGCCAGGCGACCTCCTTCACGTCGAGCGTGTAGGGAGTGAGGATCGCGTTCGCCTTGGCGATGATCTCCTCGATCGGCGTCTGACGCACGCGGTGGTCGTCGTCCTCGGCGACCTCGCCCAGGTCGATGTACATCCGGCTGAGGTAGCCGCCCTCGCGGGGGATGTGCAGGATGTTGCCCGCCTCCGAGTTGATCGCGCACTTGGTGCGCCAGTCGGGGAAGTCGGTGTTGACGAGCACGTCCATGACGCCCCAGGCATGCGCCGCGCTGCCGCCGACATGCGTGCGCCCGATGGACTGACGAACGCCGCTGCGCGCACCGTCGCACCCGGCCACGTACTTCGCACGGATCGTGCGCTCCTCGCCTGCGCGTTCCCCCGCGACGTAGCGCAGCGAGACCTCGACCGGATACTCGCCGTCGTCGTGCACGGTGAGTCCGGTGAACTCGATGCCGTAGTCGGGGGCGATGCGGCCCGGGCCGTTCGCCGCGGCCTCCGCGAAGTAGTCGAGCACTCGCGCCTGGTTGACGATCAGGTGCGGGAACTCGCAGATGTCGTAGGCGTAGTCGGCGGTCCGCGACGTCCGCACGATCTCGTCGGGCTTCTCTGGGTTCGGCCCCCAGAAGTTCATCCATCCGATGTTGTACGCCTCGGCGACGATGCGCTCGGCGAAGCCGAAGGCCTGGAACGTCTCGACGCTGCGCGGCTGGATGCCGTCGGCCTGACCGAGCACCAGCCGCCCCTCGCGCTTCTCGATGAGGCGCGTGGACACGTCGGGGTACTGCGACATCTGTGCCGCGAGCAGCATGCCGGCGGGGCCGGAGCCGACGATCAGCACGTCGATCTCGTCAGGGAGGTCTGCGGGCCGCTCGGTGCCGATGCCCTCCGCATCCTTCACGCGCGGGTCTCCCGAGACATAGCCGTGGTGGTGGAACTGCATCGTCGTCGATTCCTTCCGGACGTCTCTGTCGGGCGTTGCGTTCGAACCGATCGTGTTCTATATTCGAACACAACGTTCTACTATTGAACACAGCTTAGGGACGCTCGTCCCGAAACGCAAGGGAGCGCAACGCATGCCCGAAGGCACTCCGGCTTCGCAGACCCTCAGCCGCGGCATCCGGATCCTCGAAGTGCTCGCCGATGCGCGGGTCCCGCTCACGATCGACGAGATAGCGGTGCGACTCGCGGTCCACCGCTCGGTCGCGTATCGACTGCTGCGCACGCTGGAGGACCACCGGCTCATCGGGAGAGACGCGTCGGGTGCCGTGACTCTGGGTCCTCGCATGGCGGCGCTGGCGGCCGGCGTCGCCCACGATCTGCAGGCCGAGGCGATCCCCGAGCTGACCGCGATCGCCAACGAACTCGGCATGACGTGCTTCCTCGGTGTGCTCGACGGCGACGACTGCATCACGCTCGCGAGCATCGAGCCCCGGCACGCGATCGCGAGCGTCGCGCAGCGCCCGGGCGCCAGACACCCGGTCACCGTCGGCGCGCCCGGCAAGGCGATCCTCACGCAGCTCCCGATCTCGGAATGGCCGGGCGATGCGCCCGCCGCCCTGCACGCAGAGGTCGAGCAGGCGCGCGTGCGCGGATACGCCACCAGTCACGACGAGGTCATCCCCACCGTGCGATCGGTCGCGGTGCCGCTCGTGCTGCGCGGCCAGCGCCCCTCGGCGATCGCGGTCGTGCATGTCGCCACGGCCCTCGACGACGCTGAGATCGCAGCACGTCTGCGGCGCTCGGCATCCGCGATCCGCGAAGCCCTCGAAGGCTGAGTCGGGATACGCAGAACGCACGCCCGCGAGGCGGACGTGCGTTCTGGATGCGGCGCGCGTCAGACCTTGGCGAGCCCGCGGATCGGGCTCACCGACTGCTCCTCCTCGTGATCCGGGCCCAGCGGGATGCCGGAGCGATCACGCAGCAGCAGCGTCGCCACGAGGCCGAGCAGCGTCATCCCGGCGAGGTACCAGGTGACGGCCTGCGTCGAGCCGGTGGCCTGCACGATGGCGGTCGCGATGGTCGGGGCGAACGCCCCGCCGGCGATCGCGCCGATCGCATACGAGATCGAGACGCCCGAGAAGCGGATGCTGGCGGGGAAGAGCTCGGTGTACAGAGCCGCCTGCGGTCCGTACGTGAACCCGAGACCGATCGTCAGGATCGCGAGGCCGGCGAACAGAAGACCGATCTCGCCGGTGTTGACCAGCGGGAAGAGCGTGAAGACACCGACGAGCTGCATGATCCAGCCGATGATGTACGTCGTGCGCCGGCCGATCCGGTCGGACAGCCACCCCGCGATCAGAGTCGTGATGAGCCAGGTGACGGCCGACCCGGCGACAGCCCACAGCACGGGGCCGCGCTCGAGGCCGATCGGACCCTCGGGGTTGGTGGCGTAGCCCTGGATGTACCCGCCGGTCGTCATGTATCCCACCGCGTTGTTTCCGGCGAAGACGAGGGCGGCGACGATGACGAGCAGGAGGTGCTTGCGGAACAGCTGCACGATCGGCATGCTCGCCTTCTCCTTGCGCTCGGCGAGCTCGATGAAGACCGGGCTCTCCTCGACCTTGCGGCGCACGTAGTAGCCGACCAGGATCAGGACGACGCTGAGCAGGAACGGAATGCGCCAGCCCCACTGGATGAACTGATCCCCCGGGGCGATGACGGTCATGAGCGCCATCACGCCCGATGCGAGCAGCAGCCCCAGGGGCACGCCGATCTGGGGTGAGGCGCCGAAGATCCCGCGCTTCGACTTCGGCGCGTGCTCGACGGCCATCAGCACCGCGCCGCCCCACTCGCCACCGGCCGAGATGCCCTGCAGGATGCGCAGCAGCACCAGGAGGATCGGGGCGGCGATGCCGATCGCCTCATAGGTCGGCAGGACACCGATCAGTGCGGTCGCCGCTCCCATCAGGATCAGCGTCCACATGAGCACCGTCTTGCGCCCCAGCTTGTCGCCGTAGTGACCGGCCAGGAAGGCTCCGAGCGGGCGGAAGAGGAAGCTGACGCCGACGGTCGCGAAGGCGACGATGGCGCTGTTCGCGCCCAGCGGTTCGAAGAACAGCTGTCCGAAGACCAGGCCGACGGCCGTGGCATAGATGAAGAAGTCGTACCACTCGACGGTGGTGCCGACGACGGTGGCGAACACGACCCGGCGCCGATCGGCCGGTGTCGCGATTGTTCCGGTGGGGGTGAACCCCGCCTGTGACTGCCCGCTCATAGGGGTGTCTCCTTTGATTGTGACCGCATTGTCACGGCTCGCGCACGAGGTGTTTCGAGTTGCTTGCCGAGGGGTGACACGATGATATATGATTTCGAATACGACGCACAAGGCGTCGACGCAAAGCGCGAGGAGGCGCCCCGTGACGGCATCCATGACCCGCCCCGGCAAGATCATCGCGATCCACCTGAGCTACGCCTCCCGTGCCGATCAGCGGGGTCGGCGGCCCGCAGCCCCCTCCTACTTCTTCAAGCCGGCCAGTTCGGTCGGCGTCTCGGGTGGCACCGTCGAACGCCCGGCCGGCACCGAGCTGCTCGCCTTCGAGGGCGAGATCGCCCTCGTGATCGGCACCCCCGCCCGTCGGGTCTCACTCGATGACGCCTGGAGCCACGTCGGCTGGGTCACCGCCTCGAACGATCTCGGGATCTACGACCTGCGCGCCAATGACAAGGGCTCGAACGTCCGCTCCAAGGGCGGCGACGGATTCACGCCCCTGGGCCCCGAGCTGATCGACGCCCGCGCCGTCGACCCCGCCGCTCTGCGCGTACGCGCCTGGGTCAACGGCGAGCTGCGCCAGGACGACACCACGGCCGGTCTCATCTTCCCGCTCGCCCAGCTGGTCGCCGACCTCTCTCAGCACTTCACGCTGGAGCCCGGCGATGTCATCCTCACCGGCACCCCCGCGGGGTCCTCCGTGATCGTCCCGGGCGACGTGGTCGAGGTCGAGGTCGACGCGCCGGATGCCGAGGGCGCGCCGTCGTCAGGACGCCTGGTGACCACGGTCACGCAGGGCGACGCGCCGTTCGACGCCGAGATCGGCTCGCTGCCCGCCGTCGATGACCTGCAGCGCACCGAAGCCTGGGGCTCTCGTGAAGAGGCCGGACTTGCGCCTGCCGAGGCTGTTCCCGCGCTCTCCCCCGCGCTGCGCGCCAAGCTGATGGAGGCGCCGACCGCCGGCCTCTCCGCCCAGCTGCGCAAACGCGGCCATCACTCGTGCTTCATCGACGGCGTCTCAGCGAACATCCCCGGCAGCAAGATCGTGGGCACCGCCAAGACGCTGCGCTTCGTGCCCTTCCGGGAGGATCTGTTCAAGACCCACGGCGGCGGCTACAACGCGCAGAAGCGCACGTTCGACGCCGTCGACGAGGGCGAGATCATCGTGATCGAGGCCCGAGGCGATGCGACGACCGGCACCCTCGGCGACATCCTCGCGCTGCGTGCCCGCGCTCGCGGGGCGGCGGGCGTCGTCTCCGACGGCGGCGTGCGCGACTTCGACGCGGTCGCCGAGATCGGACTGCCGGTCTTCTCGCAGGGCGCGCACCCGTCTGTCCTCGGACGCAAGCACGTGCCGTGGGATTCCGACATCACGATCTCGTGCGGCGGCGCCACGGTGCAGCCCGGCGACATCATCGTCGGCGACAGCGACGGCGTCGTCGTGATCCCGCCCTCTCTTGCCGAGCAGGTCGCGGACGACACTCTCGCTCAGGAGATCGAAGACGCCTGGATCGCCGAGCAGGTCGCGGCCGGGCACCCCGTCGACGGGCTGTTCCCGCTCGACGCGGAATGGCGCGCCAAGTACGAGGCCGCCACGGGCGCGGGGTCTGAGGAAGGGTCGCACTCGTGACCGCGGTCTCCAACTCCAGCAAATCGGAGCAGGCCTACGCCTGGATCCGCTCGCGCATCTCGGCACATGCCTTCGGCCCGGGCTACCGCCTCGTGCTCGGCTCCCTGGCCGAAGAGCTGGGCATGAGCGTCGTGCCGGTGCGCGAAGCCATCCGGCGCCTCGAAGCCGAGGGTCTCGTGACCTTCGAGCGCAACGTCGGCGCCCGCGTCACTCTCGTGGACGAGAGCGAGTACGCGCACACCATGCAGACGCTCGGCCTGGTCGAAGGTGCGGCCACGGCACTCTCGGCACCGCTGCTCGACCCGGAGACGCTCGACGCAGCAGAGGCCGTCAACGAGCGGATGACTCAGATGCTCGGGCACCTCGATGCGCACGCGTTCACCGAGCTCAACCGACAGTTCCACTCTCTGCTCTTCGAGCCCTGCCCGAACCCGCACCTGCTCGACCTCGTGCACCGAGGGTGGGCGCGGCTCTCCGGCATCCGCGACTCGACGTTCGCCTATGTGCCCGGCCGCGCCCAGCATTCCGTCGAAGAGCACACGCAGATCCTCGAGCTGATCCGATCGGGCGCTGACCCGCTCGAGATCGAGCTCGCCGCCCGAAATCACCGCCTGCGCACGAGGGACGCCTTCCTCGATGCGCTGCACACCCGTTCTCACCACAACCCAGGAGACGAGTCATGACCGATTCCCGCATCCCCGCCGATCTGCCCGACCACATCCAGCACTACATCGACGGCGCGTTCGTCGACTCGGTCGACGGCGACACCTTCGATGTGCTCGACCCCGTGACCAACAAGACCTACACGACGGCCGCCGCGGGCAAGAAGGCCGACATCGAACTCGCCGTCGCCGCAGCGAAGCGCGCGTTCGACGAGGGCCCGTGGCCGCGGATGCTCCCCCGCGAGCGCTCGCGGGTGCTGCACAGGATCGCCGACCTCGTCGAGTCCCGTGACGCCCGCCTGGCAGAGCTCGAGTCGTACGACTCGGGGCTGCCGATCACCCAGGCGCTCGGACAGGCCCGCCGCGCCGCCGAGAACTTCCGCTTCTTCGCCGACCTGATCGTCGCGCAGTCCGATGACGCCTTCAAGGTGCCGGGCAAGCAGATGAACTACGTCAACCGCAAGCCGATCGGCGTCGCCGGGCTCATCACCCCGTGGAACACGCCGTTCATGCTCGAGTCGTGGAAGCTCGGCCCCGCGCTCGCGACGGGCAACACCGTGGTGCTCAAGCCCGCCGAGTTCACGCCGCTGTCCGCCTCGCTGTGGGCGGGCATCTTCGAGGAGGCCGGCCTGCCCAAGGGCGTCTTCAACCTCGTGAACGGCCTCGGCGAAGACGCTGGTGACGCCCTCGTGAAGCACCCCGACGTGCCGCTCATCTCGTTCACGGGCGAGAGCTCGACCGGGCAGCTGATCTTCGGCAACGCCGCCCCGTTCCTCAAGGGACTCTCGATGGAGCTCGGCGGCAAGTCCCCCGCCGTCGTGTTCGCCGACGCCGACCTCGAGGCCGCGGTCGACGCGACGATCTTCGGAGTGTTCTCCCTCAATGGCGAGCGCTGCACCGCAGGCTCCCGCATCCTCGTCGAGCGCTCGATCTACGAGGAGTTCGTCGAGCGATACGCCGCGCAGGCGAAGCGCGTCAAGGTCGGCTACCCGCACGACCCGGCCACCGAGGTCGGCGCCCTCGTGCACCCCGAGCACTACGACAAGGTGATGAGCTACGTCGAGATCGGCAAGACCGAGGGCCGCCTCGTCGCCGGTGGCGGTCGCCCCGAAGGGTTCGACGAGGGCAACTTCGTCGCGCCGACGGTGTTCGCCGACGTCTCCCCCGACGCCCGCATCTTCCAGGAGGAGATCTTCGGACCTGTCGTCGCGATCACGCCGTTCGACTCCGACGAAGAGGCGCTCGCGCTCGCGAACAACACGAAGTACGGTCTCGCCGCTTACATCTGGACCAACGATCTGAAGCGCGCCCACAACTTCGCGCAGTCCGTCGAGGCGGGCATGGTGTGGCTGAACAGCAACAATGTGCGCGACCTGCGCACCCCGTTCGGCGGCGTCAAGGCCTCTGGCCTCGGCCACGAGGGCGGCTACCGCTCGATCGACTTCTACACCGACCAGCAGAGTGTGCACATCACGCTCGGCGGCGCCCACAACCCGACCTTCGGCAAGAACTGAGCAAGGACCTGACATGACCGACAAGACTGCGAAGACGCTGACGTCATCGGGCTACTACGTGAGCCAGGAGGCTCCGATCCAGACCGACAACCCGGTCGCCACCCCCGAGAGCACGCCCCCTGACGTGCTCCGCTGCGCCTACATGGAGCTGGTCGTCACCGACCTGGCAGCATCGCGGGTGTTCTACGTCGATGTGCTGGGCCTCTACGTCACGGAGGAGGACGACGAGGCCATCTACCTCCGCTCGACCGAGGAGTTCATCCACCACAACCTCGTCCTGCGCAAGGGCCCGATCGCCGCGGTGGCCGCGTTCTCGTACCGCGTCCGCTCGGCCGCCGACCTCGACCTCGCCGTCGCGTTCTACACCGAGCTCGGCTGCGATGTGCGCCGCAACCCCGAAGGCTTCGTCAAGGGCGTCGGCGACTCGGTGCGCGTGGTCGATCCGCTGGGCTTCCCGATCGAGTTCTTCCACCAGTCCGACCACGTCGAGCGGATGTCGTGGCGCTACGACCTGCACACCCCCGGCGAGCTCGTGCGCCTCGACCACTTCAACCAGGTCACCCCCGATGTGCCCCGCGCCGTGAAGTTCATGCAGGATCTGGGCTTCCGCGTGACGGAAGACATCCAGGACGACGAGGGCACCGTGTACGCCGCGTGGATGCGCCGCAAGCCCACCGTGCACGACACGGCGATGACCGGCGGCGGCGGTCCCCGCATGCACCACGTGTGCTTCGCGACCCACGAGAAGCACAACATCCTCGCGATCTGCGACAAGCTCGGCGCCCTCCGCCGGTCCGACGCCATCGAGCGCGGGCCCGGCCGTCACGGCGTCTCGAACGCGTTCTACCTGTACCTGCGCGACCCCGACGGGCACCGCGTCGAGGTCTACACGCAGGACTACTACACCGGCGACCCCGACAACCCGGTGATCACGTGGGACGTGCACGACAACCAGCGTCGGGACTGGTGGGGCAACCCGGTGGTGCCCTCCTGGTACACCGAGGCCTCTCTCGTTCTCGACCTCGACGGCAACCCCCAGCCCGTGGTCGCCCGCACCGACAGCTCAGAGATGGCCGTCACGATCGGCGCCGACGGGTTCTCGTACACCCGCCCGGACGACGACAAGGACATGCCCGAGTACAAGCAGGGCGAGTACAAGCTCGGTCACCAGCTCTGATCGATTCGCACGCAGGTTGAGACAGGGAGGAGACACGGATGCTGTCAGCAGACACCATCGAGCAGATCGCCGCTGAACTCGCCGAGGCAGACCGGAACCACTCCGTGATCCCGCGCATCACGGCGCGGTATCCGGAGGCGACGGTCGAGGACTCCTATGCGATCCAGGGCATGTGGCGCGACTCGCAGATCGCCGCCGGTCGTCGCCTCGTGGGTCGGAAGATCGGTCTGACATCCAAGGCGATGCAGCAGGCCACGGGGATCACCGAGCCCGACTACGGCGTGATGTTCGATGACACCGTCTACGAGTCGGGCGCCGAGATCCCCGTCGACCATTTCTCGAACGTGCGCATCGAGGTCGAGCTCGCGTTCGTGCTCAAGCGTCCGCTCGAGGGCCCCGACTGCACGCTCGACGACGCCCTCGCGGCGATCGACTACGCAGTTCCGGCGCTCGAGGTGCTCAACTCTCACATCGAGCTCGAGGGGCGCACGATCGTCGACACGATCAGCGACAACGCCGCCTACGGTGCGATGGTGCTCGGCACCGTGCACAAGCGGCCTGACGAGATCGATCTGCGCTGGGTGCCCGGTGTGCTCTCGCGCAACGGCGAGATCGAGGAGACCGGCGTCGCGGCCGGCGTGCTCGGCCATCCGGCCACCGGTGTCGCCTGGCTCGCGAACAAGTTCCACCAGCACGGCGCGCGTCTCGAGGCCGGGGAGATCATCCTGGCAGGATCGTTCACACGCCCGATGTGGGTGTCGCGCGGCGATCAGGTGCTGTGCGACTACGGACCGATGGGAACGATCGCATGCCGCTTCATCTGAGCCCGTCGTTCCGCGAGCAGCTCGGCGCATCCGACCGGTCGCTGATCGGCATGTGGGCCTGCTCCGGCAGCCCGCTCGTCACCGAGGTGGCAGCGGGATCCGGTCTCGACTGGTTGCTGATCGACATGGAGCACTCGGCGAACACGCTCGAGTCGACGTTGCTGCAGCTGCAGGTCGTCGCCGCGTACCCGATCGCCCCGGTCGTGCGCGTGCCGTCCAACGACACGGTGGCGATCAAGCAGGTCCTCGACCTCGGCGCACAGAACATCATCGTGCCGATGGTGTCGTCGGTCGACGGGGCACGTGCCGCCGTCGCGGCGACGCGCTACCCGCCGGAGGGCGTGCGGGGAGTCGGCAGCGCACTCGCACGCAGCGCCCGCTGGAACCGCGTCGACGGCTACCTGCAGGACTCTGCCCGGCACACGTCGCTCACGGTGCAGATCGAGACGACGGCCGGGGTCGAAGCCGCCGCCGGGATCGCGTCGGTCGCCGGAGTGGATGCCGTCTTCGTCGGTCCGTCGGACCTCTCTGCGTCGATGGGGCTCCTCGGCCAGCAGAGGCACCCCGAGGTGGTCGCCGCCGTGGAGCGGGTCTTCGCTGCGGTCAGGAGTGCCGGGGTACCCGTGGGCGTCAACGCCTTCGACCCCGCCGCTGCCGATTCCTACATCGCGGCCGGTGCCGATTTCGTGGCCGTCGGTGCCGACGTGGCGATGCTCGCACGAGCATCCGAGGCTCTCGCCGCCCGCTTCATCCCGGCATCCGACGACACGTCCCGCGCCAGCTACTGACGCCTGAGACCGCCCCGCCGGGCGTGGCAGGATTGACGGATGCAGAGAAGCGAGGCGCCGACATGATCCGCGCCCTCGCGGCCATGCACGACAAGGGGTTCCGCTGGTTCTTCCTGGCCCGTGCGATCACCCTCATCGCCGGCTCGATGTCGTCGATCGCCCTTGCCTTCGCGGTGCTCGAGATCGACAACGACGCACGATCGCTGTCGCTGGTGCTCGCCGCCTTCACGATCAGCAACATCGTGTTCCTGCTGTTCGGCGGCGTCATCGCCGACCGCCTCCCCCGAGCGCTGATCATCCAGTCCTGCTACGTCATCGACATCGTCACGGTCGGAGCGATGGCCGCGCTCCTGTTCACCGGCACGGCCACTGTTCCGCTGCTGGCCCTGCTGTCGGTCGTGAACGGAGCATCCACCGCGTTCGTGCTGCCTGCGATGCAGGGGATCATCCCGCAGTTGGCCTCCGCAGAGCACCTCCAGCAGGCCAACGCGATGCTCTCTTTCGTGCGCTCGGCGACGACGATCGGCGGGCCGATCATCGCGGGCATCGTGGTCGCCACTGCCGGCCCCGCCTGGGCGATGGTCGTGCAGGCGATCGGCTGGGTCATCGCGATCCCGGTCCTCGCGATGGTGCGACTGCCCCCACCCGACCACGGCGGCGGGACCACGATGTTCCACGATCTCCGCGTCGGCTGGCAGGAGTTCTGGAGCCGCACGTGGCTCTGGGTCATCGTGATCGCATTCATGGTGATGAACGCGATCCACATCGGCGCCTGGGGCGTCGTCGGGCCGTACATCGCGAAGAACGACGAACGACTCGGCATCGCAGGCTGGGGGTGGGTCGTCAGCGCCGAAGGCGTCGGCATCCTGCTGATGACCCTGATTCTGATGTGGCTGCCCCTGAAGCGACCGCTGCGCTACGGCATGATCGGCATGGCCGCGTTCGCGATCCCGTTGACCGTTCTCGGAGTGCACCCGGCCGTGGTCCTCCTGGCGATCGCCGCGTTCATCGCCGGTGCCGGCGTCGAGCTCTTCAGCACCGGCTGGAATCTCGCGATGATGGAGAACATCCCCGGTGACAAGCTCTCGCGCGTCTCGAGCTACGACATGCTCGGCAGCTACGTCGTGATGCCGATCGGCACCCTCGTGTACGGCTGGCTGATCACCCACAGCGACGTCGAGACGGTGCTCGTCACCTCGGCGATCCTCTATGCGTCGATCGCCGTCGCGACGCTGATCGTGCCGAGCGTCTGGCACATGGGGCGGCCGGCAGGTGCCCTTTCCGCCCACGAGGAGTTGGCGGATTCATAGCAATTCGGGCGAGACTGTGGGCATGACCTTCGCCGCGCTCCAGCCGCTCGCAGACCGTGCTGCACTGTTCTCCGCCCTTCGTCAGGATTCCCTGGCCACCGCCCTCGAGGACCTCGGCGACAACCGCTGGGATGCCGACATGGCGGCGGGTACGCTGACGTTCACGTCGAACGCCGACAGCACCCGCCAGCTCGTCGCTCGCGCCCACCTCGTCGCGACGATCGCCCCGGGGCCTCGCTCGCTGCTCTGGGCGTGGGCACACCCGCAGGGCGACCCGGCCGGTGTCGCAGCCCAGTTGCGCGACTACGGAACCGAGCACGGCATCGTCGAGCTGAGCGAGACCGAGCTCCCCTTCCCCGCCGACTCCGCCGGAGACGCCGAGTGGATCACTGCCGCCGCTCATACCGTCGGCGCCGTGGCCGTCGAGCTCACCGGCCGCGCCCCCTACTACCTCGCTCCGGTCGGCGGGGGCACCTACGCGGTGTTCCTGCTCGACGCCCCGCTCCCGCCGCTCACGGTCGCCTCCGCGGCGATCGTCCTCCCTCGCATCCTCTCGACCGTGGCTCTGCCCGATGCCCGCACGGCCGTGTGGGATGCCGCTCGCCTCGCCGGGTGGAATCTCACCTGGACCGACGAGTCCTTCTCAGGTGCCACTGTCGCCGATGCGACAGGCACTGCGACGTTCCGCTTCGACGAGCAGGCACGCATCACGAACATCGAGAGCAGCCTGCACCCGCAGCCCTGACCCTCGCAGAGGACAGCGCGTCATCGGCCCAGCCGCTGGCGCGCTGTCTTCGTTCCGGAGCCGACCGGCACATGGGCGGTGGCCGCCGCGAGCCCGAACACCGGCATGTCGACGTACACGGCTTCGAGGTCGGAGACGGGCACCTGGTAGGTCTCGTGCCAGACGCCCACGCTCCCCGTGCCCTGCAGCGACCGCATGAAGTCGCGCCAAGGCTGCAGATGCGGAGCATCGCGGTCGGCGGCGAATCGCTGCAGGTGCTCCGGGCTCTCCCAATACGACAGCAGGATCGTCGTGCGACCGAACCAGCTGTGTGCGCCGAGCATCCCCGCGTCCGGATGGGTCGCGAGGTGCTGCAGCATCGGGGGCATCTTGCTGGCGGTCCACCACACCTTGCCGAGCTGCCACCAGCGGTTGGCGCGCATCCCGATCAGGAAGACCGTCACGTCCGAGCGGTCGGGGGCCGCGGTGAATCGACCGGGGAAGACCTGCTGAGACATGCGCCACTCTTTGGAACGTTGTTATGTAACTGCGTTATGCAACAACGTTACGGTACGATCGAACGCATGGCAAGACCTCCTCTGTACGATGTCGCTCTGCGTGATCGCCTGCTCTTCGCGACAGCGGAGATGGTCGATGACAAGGGGCCTGAGCGGATCAGCCTGCGCGACATCGCGCAGAATGCCGGCACCTCGACCTCGGCCGTCTACGCTCTGTTCGGAGGAAAGACCGAACTGCTCGTCGCCGTCATCGAGCACGGCTTCGCCTCGTTCGGCGAGGCGCAGGCCGCATCCGAATCCCAGGGACTGCGCGCGCTCGGTCTCGCCTATCGGTCGTGGGCGATGGCCAACCCCGCCCTCTACCGCCTGATGTTCGGCGGCGGGGTCGCGACCGAGGACTGCCGACCCGACGATGCGACCATGAGCACGGCGATGGCTCCACTGATGCGCGCACTCGCGGCACGCGTCGACGAGTCGGACGTTCCGGCCGCCGCCCTCACCGTCTGGGCGCAGGTGCACGGCGCCGTGAGCCTCGAACTCGCCGGCGTGACGCCCCCGCTCGTTCCGTGGGACTCGGTCTACGGCGCGGTGGTGGACGCGGTCGAGCGCGCCTTCCCCGCCCGCTGATCCGTCCTGCACCTTCGAGATGCCACGGCATCCGAGAGTGTGGAATTCTGGTCGCATGAAGAACGGAATCGTCCGGTTCGCCGCGCTCTACGTGTTCAACGTCGCAGTCCTGCTGCTCATCGGGCTGCTGTCCGCCGGGGTCTCGGTCGGGTTCCACGCGCTCTGGGCCGCGGTGGTCCTGACTCTCGCGGCACTCTTCGTGAAGCCACTGCTCACCGGGGCGTTCCGCAAGGCCGCCGCCAAGTCCGCAGCCGACCGCACCAAGACCGGAGAGAAGGTCGTGCAGTACGTTCTCGTCTACCTCGTCGAGCTCCTCATCTGGGTGGCCGTCGTGTGGCTGAGCGGCGTCCGCGCCTCCGGCTTCTGGAGCTACGCGCTTCCCCCGCTGTTCCTGCTGTTCGGCTGGATGATCTACGACCAGGTCGACGACAGGCTCCGCGCGAAGGCGAGCGAGCTGTACGACGCCGTGCAGGGCAGGGTGTCGGGCAAGAAGTCCGCGCCCGCTCCGGCGGCCTCAGCCTCCCCCACCGCACCGGCCACCGCCGAGGCGCGCGCGGAGCTCCACGACGGCCTGACAGCCGAGCAGCGACGGATGCTCGACGAACTCGGCTGAACGCAGACGGCCCCGATCTGCGGGCCCCGTCCCGATCCGCGTGCGGATCAGAGGGCGAAGTCAGCGGATCGGGACCGGATGCGCAGATCGGGACCGACGAGAGTCAGACGAGGCGTTCGGCCGCCTCGACGACGTTGGTCATGAGCAGCGCGACGGTCATAGGCCCGACGCCACCGGGATTCGGCGACACCCAGCCCGCGACCTCGGCCACATCGGGGTGCACATCGCCGAAGACCAGGTTCTTGCCGGTTTCGGGGTCGGTCTCGCGCGTTACGCCCACGTCGAGCACGGCGGCGCCGGGCTTGACGTCCTCAGCGCGGATGAGGTGCTTCACACCCGCAGCCGCGACGATGACATCGGCCTCCCGCAGGTAGCGTGGCATGTCGACCGTGCCGGTGTGCGTCAGAGTCACCGTCGCGTTCAGGTCGCGCCTCGTCAGCAGCAGTCCGATGGAGCGACCGATGGTCACGCCTCGCCCGACGACCACCACATGCTTGCCCTTGAGGTCGTAGTCGTTGCGCAGCAGCAGCTCGATCACGCCTCGCGGTGTGCACGGCAGCGGTGTGTGGATCGGGTTGTTGACGTTGAGCACAAGCCGGCCGAGGTTGGTCGGGTGCAGGCCGTCGGCATCCTTCGCCGGGTCGATCCGCTCGAGGATCGCGTCGGTGTCGATGTGCTTCGGCAGCGGCAGCTGCACGATGTAGCCGTGGCACTCCGGGTCGGCGTTGAGCTCGTCGATCAGCGCTTCGACGTCGGCCTGCGTGGCGTCGGCCGGCAACTCGCGCTGGATCGAATTCATCCCGATCGCCTCGGACTGACGGTGCTTCATGCCGACGTAGAGCTGGGATGCCGGGTCGGCGCCGACGAGCACGGTCGCGATGCCGGGCACGACGCCCTTCGCTTTCAGCGCGGCGACCCGCTCGGTGAGCTCGGCCTTGATCGCGGCGGACGCCGCCTTGCCGTCGAGGACCTTCGCGGTCACTGCTGCAGTTCCGGGTAGAGCGGGAAGCCTGCGGCGAGCGCGTCGACGCGAGCGCGGAGAGCCTCGACATCGGCACCGGGAAGGAGTGCGAGCGCGATCACGTCGGCGACCTCGGTGAACTCGGCGTCGCCGAAACCGCGGGTCGCGAGCGCGGGCGTGCCGATGCGCAGACCCGAGGTCACCATGGGCGGACGCGGGTCGTTAGGCACCGCGTTGCGGTTCACGGTGATGTGGATCTCGTGCAGCAGGTCTTCGGCCTGCTTGCCGTCGATCTCGGCGTCACGAAGGTCCACCAGCACCAGGTGCACGTCGGTGCCGCCGGAGCGCACTCCGATGCCGGCATCCTTCACGTCCTGCTGCGAGAGACGCTCGGCGAGGATCGATGCGCCGCGCAGTGTGCGCTCCTGGCGCTCCTTGAACTCGGGGGTGCCCGCGAGCTTGAACGCGGTCGCCTTGGCGGCGATGACGTGCATGAGCGGGCCTCCCTGCTGCCCGGGGAACACGGCCGTGTTGATCTTCTTCGCGAGGTCGGGGTCGTTCGTCAGGATGAATCCCGAGCGGGGGCCGCCGATCGTCTTGTGCACAGTCGACGAGACGACGTGTGCGTGCGGCACCGGGTTCGGGTGCAGGCCCGCGGCGACGAGGCCGGCGAAGTGCGCCATGTCGACCCAGAGGAGGGCGCCGACCTCGTCGGCGATCGCGCGGAAGGCGGCGAAGTCGAGCGTGCGGGGGTACGCCGACCAGCCGGCGATGATGACCTTGGGCTTGTGCTCGATGGCGAGGCGACGCACCTCGTCCATGTCGATCGTCGAGGTCTCGGGGTCGACGCCGTAGGCGACGATGTCGTAGAGACGGCCCGAGAAGTTGATCTTCATGCCGTGGGTCAGGTGACCGCCCTGGTCGAGGGCGAGGCCGAGCAGCGTGTCGCCGGGGCGGGCGATCGCGTGCAGGACTGCGGCGTTGGCCGATGCGCCCGAGTGCGGCTGGACGTTGGCGAACTCCGAGCCGAAGAGGTCCTTCGCGCGCTGGATCGCGAGCTCTTCAGCGACGTCGACCTCTTCGCAGCCACCGTAGTAGCGGCGGCCGGGGTAGCCCTCTGCGTACTTGTTCGTGAGCACGGAGCCCTGCGCCTGCAGGACCGAGACGGGGACGAAGTTCTCGGATGCGATCATCTCGAGGAACGTCTGCTGGCGAGCGAGCTCGCGGTCGAGGACCTGTGCGATCTCGGGGTCGACCTCGGCGAGCGGGGCGTTGAAGTAACGATCGGTCATGACTTGCTCCTCTGACGACGGATTCGAAGGGGTATACCTATCGGCCCAGGCGCGCGGTCGAATTCCGTGGTCAGTCGCTCCCCGGTGGTAGTCCACCCAGACGCCAGTCGCGACGTGAGTCAGCATAGCGGATTTCCCTGTGCTGCCGACTCCGCGCAGGGTAGGTTTTGTTCATGGTCCTTCCCCATTCCATGCCCCTTGTTCCTCTTCCCGCTTCCGCCATCGTCGGCGATGGCCGGCTGACCGTCTCCGAGAGCACGCGAGTCATCGGCGACTCCCCGGCCGCACGCCAGCTGATCGATGCCGCCGAGCGGCGCAGCGGCATCCGCTTCCTCCACTCCACGGACACCGCAGACGAGAGATCGGCGATCGTGCTCCGCATCGATGCCGCCACCGCGCCCGAGGGCTACACGCTCAGGGTCGCCGACTCCGTCGAAGTGGTCGGCGGCGACGAGGCCGGACTGTTCTACGGTGTGCAGACTCTGCTGCAGCTGCTCCGCGAAGACGACGAAGGCTGGGCACTGCTGCACGCCGAGGTCACGGACGCACCGCGATTCGAGCGCCGCGGCGTCATGCTCGACGTCACCCGCCACTTCTTCGACGTCGCCGAGGTCAAGAAGTTCATCGACAGCACCAGCGCGCTCAAGTTCAACCACCTGCACCTGCACCTCAGCGACGACCAGGGGTGGCGCATCCAGATCGACTCCTGGCCCAAGCTCACCGAACTGGCGTCGTCGACCGCCTCGCTCGGCGACCCCGGAGGCTTCTACACGAAGGACGACTATCGCGAGATCGTGGCGTATGCGGCCGAGCGGCACATGCTCGTCATCCCCGAGATCGACCTTCCCGGTCACACGCACGCGATCGGCGTCGCGTACCCCGAGCTCGTCGAGGATCCCGTGATGAACGACATGCTGATCGCCGAATCGGGGCGCCTCGGTCAGCCGCTCCCCGCGGCCGGCGAGCCCTACCTCGGATGGGGAGTGGGGCACTCGAGCGTCCGGATCCATGAGGAGCGCACGTATGAGTTCGTGCGCGACGTGATACGAGAACTCGCCGAGATGACGCCCGGTCCGTTCATCCACATCGGCGGAGACGAATCGCTCGGCACCCCGCAGGCCGACTTCGACCACTTCGTCGAGCGCGCGACGGCGATCGTGTTCGAGGAGGGCAAGATCCCGCTGGCGTGGCACGAGGTCGGTGCGGCGAAGAACATCGCCGAGGGCACGATCGGTCAGTACTGGGGCAAGACGACGCCCGAGGGCTCGCATGCCGCGGAGGCCGCGCATTTCGTCGAGCGGGGCGGAGCGCTCATCATGTCGACCGCCGACGTCGCCTACCTCGACATGAAGTACACCGCGGACTTCCCTCTCGGGCTGACCTGGGCCGCGATCATCGATGTCCGCACCGCCTACGAATGGGAGCCGACCTCGGTGCTCGACGTGCCGGAGTCCGCGATCCTCGGCATCGAGGCGCCGTTGTGGAGCGAGACCACTCGCACGCTGAGCGATGTCGAGCAGCTGGTGTTCCCGCGGGCCGCCGCTCAGGCGGAGGTCGCCTGGTCGCCGCGTACCGCTGCCGGTCGGGACTGGGAGTCGTTCCGTGTGCGGCTCGGCGCACTCGCACCGCTGTGGAAGGCTGAAGGCGTCGACTTCCACCCCGCACCCGAGATCCCCTGGAGCGAGCGATGACAACCGGTTCCGCAGCGACAGGGTCGCTCGTCATCCATTCGGCCCGACTGATCGACCACGGGGCCGATGTCGCGGACTCCTGGGTGCGGATCGAAGACGGGCGCATCATCGCCGTCGGCTCCGGGCAGACGTGGGGCACGGCAGACGAGGTCGTCGATGCGAGCGTCGTCGCCGGTTCGGATGCCGTGCTCGCCCCCGGGTTCATCGACATCCACAGCCACGGCGGCGCGGGCGCCTCGTTCGACGACGGCGTGGAGGCGATCCGCACGGCGCGAGCCCTGCACCGAGCTCACGGCACCACACGATCGGTGATCTCGCTCGTCACGGCGCCGCTCGATGCCCTCGCACAGCGCGTGGCGGAGATCGCCGATCTGATGGAGACGGACGCCGACATCCTCGGGTCGCATCTGGAGGGCCCTTTCCTCGACCCTGCGCACCATGGAGCACACGAGCCGACTCTGCTGCGCACTCCGGTCCACGACGATGTCGTCCGGCTGCTCGACGCGGGCCGCGGCACGATCAGACAGGTGACGATCGCGCCAGAACTCGCGGGCGGACTCGACGCGATCCGACTGATCGTCGATGCTGGGGCTGTGGCCGCGGTCGGTCACACGAGCGCGGATGCCGCGACGGCGATCGCCGCCTTCGACGCAGGCGCGACGGTGCTGACCCACGCGTTCAACGCCATGCCCGGCATCCACCATCGCGCACCAGGGCCGGTGCTGGCGGCAGCCGCCGACCGCCGGGTGGTGCTCGAGGTGATCGCCGACGACGTCCACCTCGATCCGCACGTGGTCAAGCTCGTGTTCGACTCGGCGCCGGGGCGCGTGGCGCTCATCACCGACGCCATGGCCGCCGCGGGCAGCGCCGACGGCCACTATGACCTGGGAGCGGTGAGCGTGACGGTCGAAGACGGCATCGCACGCGCTGACGACACCGGCTCGATCGCAGGGTCGACGCTCACTCAGGACGTCGCGCTGCGCAGGGCGATCGCCGCCGGGGCACCGCTCGCTGAGGCGGTGCGCGCGCTCACCGAGACTCCGGCGGACGCCATCGGATACGGAGACCGACTCGGCCGCCTCGCAGTCGGATACGTCGGCGACGCGGTGCTTCTGGATGCGCAGCTGCAGGTCGTGCGCGTATGGGTGGGCGATCGCCCGTAACCCGATGTCGCGCAGTCGGATGCGATAGCTCATCGAGTGGCCGACGCGCTCTCCTGCCGGACCCCTGAATGGGTGCGGGGCCGCCGTTCCCCAGATCGGCGGCCCCGTCACATTTCCCTCCCATGTGCGAGAGCTGGCGGGCCGAGCGCTCCTCCCCCGAGGTGCCCGACCCGCCATGCCGGTGCACTTACCCCTTGCACCAGCGCCTGAGCTCCGCCCCCCGGTGGAGCTCCATGGCTTGTCTCTAGTGATGAGACGAAGGCGATGCCGATTCATTACGCGATTTCCCAGATTTTTTTCGAGGTTCTTCGCCGGATCCCCTCGATCTGCTCCTGATCAGGGGTTTATCGCGAGAAGAAGATTTGCATCCAGTTTCTCGGAAGGGGTGGCAAGGCTGAGAGATTGGAGAGAGAATGGAGATGACGCGTGATGAAAATGGGGTTCACGCGTCTCTTCATGTGGAGGCGCACTCGCCCTCCACGACAGATGGATGACAGTGGATCAGGACAGCACTTCGCACGAGGGAACGATCGCCGACGCCGATCTCGTCCTGCGCACCCGCTCGGGTGACGCAGCGGCATTCGGCGAACTCTGGAGGCGGCACTATCCCTCCGGCATGTCGGTCGCCCGATCGATCACGTCGTCGATCGACCCGGACGATCTCGTGCAGGAGTCCTACACCCGCATCTATCAGGCGATCATCAAAGGCGGCGGGCCCAACGGCTCCTTCCGCGCGTACCTGTTCACGAGCATCCGCAACACCGCCGCCGCGTGGGGCCGCTCTCGCCGCGAGTCGGCGATCGACGAGCTCGACAGCGTCGCCGACCCCGACAGCACAGACCAGGCGGCCAACGAGGCGCTCGATCGCAGTCTGACGGCACAGGCGTTCCGCAGCCTCCCCTCCCGCTGGCAGGAGGTGCTCTGGTACACCGAGATCGAGCAGATGAAGCCGCAGGAGGCCGCGACCCTTCTCGGCATGAAGGCCGGTGCCGTCTCGCAGCTCGCTTTCCGGGCGCGCGAAGGGCTTCGCGAGGCCTGGATCCAGGCTCACCTCCGCAGCGCGGCCGCCGGCTCCGACTGCCAGTGGACCATCGAGCATCTGGGCGCCTACTCACGAGGCAACCTCGGCACACGCGACCACAACCGTCTCGAGCAGCACCTCGAAGAGTGCGCACGCTGCATGATCGTCGCCGCCGAGGCGAAGGACGTGTCCAAGCGTCTGGCTCTCGTGCTGCTCCCGCTCGTCCTCGGCGTCACCGGTTCCGCAGGTTACCTCGCCACCCTGCAGGGCGGCGGCGCTCCGATCGTCGCGCTCGCAGCCATGCCCTCAGGAATCACCGAGGGTGCGATCGTCGTCGCAGGACACACGACGGCGGCATCGACAGGCTCCTCGAGCGGTGCAGCAGGCGGCGGTGCGGCAGGCGGCGGCGGTGCGGCAGGTGGCGGCGGTGCGGCAGGTGGCGGAGCCGGCGGCATGGCCAGCGGCGGCATCTTCAGCGGCGTCGGTGCGCTCGTCGGAGCTGGATCGGCGGCTCTGGTCGTCGCCGGTGTCGTGGCGGCCGCCACGATCATCCCCGGCCTCACCGGCGCGTCACCGGCAGCATCGCTTCCGAGCGCCGGCGACAGCGACTCGTCGATCAGCGCAGATGTCGGGCCGGACGAATCGATGTCTGACAAGAAGACACCGCCCGCAGAAGAACCCGAGACCGACCCGGACACCGATACGGAGAAGACGCCTGAGGCGCCGCCCATCGAAGCTCCGCTTCCTTCCGAGCCTGCCGAGGACACGGCGCCTGCCGTGACGACGCCCACCTCTCCGGTCGAGACGGTGAAGCCCGCGCCGCCCGCGGACCCGACTACTCCGGTGGACCCAGCTGATCCCACTGACCCGACCGATCCCGTGGATCCGGTCGACCCTGTCGACCCTGTCGACCCCGTGGATCCTGTCGACCCCGTGGATCCGGTCGATCCCGTCGACCCTGTCGATCCCGTGGATCCCGTAGATCCCGTAGATCCTGTCGATCCCGTGGATCCCGTGGATCCCGTCGATCCCGTCGATCCCGTCGATCCCGTAGATCCCGTGGATCCTGTCGACCCCGTTGACCCTGTCGATCCCGTGGACCCCGTGGACCCCGTCGATCCCGTCGACCCCGTGGACCCCGTGGACCCCGTTGACCCCGTCGATCCGGGCCTTCCCGATGGCACCCCTGTGCTCTCGGACGCCACGGTGCAGTTCGTGCTCGATGGTGACAACATCGTCACGACTCACTACCTCGTCCCGGTGTCCGGCGTTCCGGGGGCCGTTGTGACCACCCGCATCGGCGGAGGCACGGGCGGCAACGGCACGACGACTCTCGAAGCATCAGACGCCGACCCGTCCCTCGGATACGGAGTCATCGATCTGCGCCCGTCGCTGCAGCAGATCTGCGCCGACGCCCCTGTCGAGTTCTTCTACATCGCGGGTGACCAGTCCGGTGCCACGATCTCCACCACCCTCCGGGGTCTCAACGGGTTCAACCCCGGCTTGCTCTGCGTGCTGGCACCCGACGACGCGGCACCCGACGGGGACGGCGGCGAAGCGGATCCGGTCGAGGTTCCCGCACCGATCGAGGAGTCCCCTGCGCCCGCAGCGCCGGTAGAGCCGGCAGCGCCCGTGGAAGAACCGGCAGCGCCCGTGGAGGATCCGACGGCGCCTGTAGAGGAACCTGCACCGGCACCCGTCGAGACCCCGGCAGAGACGCCGGCACCCGCCGAGGCGCCGGCTGAAGCTGAGGCCCCGGTCGAGACGCCGGCGCCTGCGCAGACGACTGCACCCGAGGAGCAGGTCACCGTCGAGGCACCCGCCGCGGACGAGGCCGCCCCCGCGCTCTGACCCGCCATCCGCGGCGAATAGACTGGATCCATGTCCCAGGATCCCGCCTCCGTCCCCGGCGTCGACCGCCCGAGCATCACTCCCCTCGACATCGTCCGATCGGTGGTCCTGATCGTCGCCGTGGGCACGCTCGCACTGTGGGGATTCGCTACATGGCCGTTCCCCTGGAACGTGATCCTCGGGGTCGGGGCTCCGATCGTCGTGATCCTGGTCTGGGCTCTCTTCCTCTCCCCGCGGCCCGTGCTGCGTCTGCACCCGTTCCTGCGAGTCATCGTCGAGCTCCTGATCTACGTCGGAGTCACGATCGCCTGGTGGTTGATGGATCAGCCGATCATCGGCACCGCATTCGCCGTGGTCGCTGTCGGCGCCGGCGTCATGAGCGGGCGGCGTCGCATCCGATGAGCACGCTCGACCAGCTCGTCGCTGCGCTCGGCGACATCGTCGACACCGCCACCGCCACCCTCGAAGAAGCCCGAGCCGACCGGTCAGGGCACGCCGCTCCAGGTCGCCCGCTCGCAGTCGTGCACGCTGAGACCGTGGGGCACGTCCAGACCGTGATGCGCATCGCCACTGAGCACCGCACCCCGGTCGTCGTGCGCGGGGCCGGCACGGGTCTCGCCGGTGCGGCGAACGGCGGCGAAGGAGAGATCGTCCTCTCCACCCGCCGCATGACCGCTGTTCACGAGATCCGGGCAGACGACCTGCTCGCCGTCGTCGAGCCCGGCATCCTCAACGCCGACCTCAACGACCTGCTGGCAGAGCATGGACTCTGGTGGGCCCCCGATCCCGCGAGCCGTGCGATCTCGACCGTCGGCGGCAACATCGCCACCGGCGCAGGCGGGCTCCTGTGCGCGAAGTACGGCGTCGTGAAGGACGCGGTCCTCGGGGTCGACCTGGTGCTCGCAGACGGTCGCCTGATGCGCCTCGGCCATCGCAGCGTCAAGGGCGTCACGGGGCTGGACCTCACGTCGCTCGTGATCGGCTCGGAAGGCACTCTCGGCGTGGTCGTCGGCGCCACGCTGAAGCTTCGCCGGTTGGTCGAAGGAACCACGTGCACGGTGACGGCGATCTTCCCCGACGTGCGCGCAGCGGCTTCCGCATCCGCCGCCGTCACCGCCTCGGGTGCACAGCCGGCGATCATGGAGCTTATGGACTCCGCCAGCCTGGCCGCAGTCGCCGCCCTGCTGGAGCTGCCCTCCCCCGCGGCCGGAAGCGCTCAGTTGACGATTCAGACGGATGGCCCGGCCGCCGTCTCGGAGGCGACGACGATCGCGGAGATCCTGACGGCTCACCGCGGTGCGACTCAGGTGTCGCACGACCGAGACGAAGGCGAGCGTCTGCTGGCGATCCGCCGTGCCATGCACCCCGCGATGTCCGCTCTCGGCACGACCCTCATCGAAGACGTGTCCGTGCCGCGCAGCGCGATGCCCGCGATGTTCGACGAGATCGCCCGCATCGAGAAGGCCTACTCGATGACCATTCCCACCGTGGCCCACGCCGGCGACGGCAACCTGCACCCGAACTTCATCTTCGAGGGCACCGAGCCCCCCGCGGAGGTCTGGGCCGCCGCAGACGAGCTCTTCCGGGCCGCGATCGCGCTCGGCGGCACGCTGACCGGCGAGCACGGGATCGGAACGCTGAAGAGCCGCTGGCTGGCCGCCGAACTCGGAGAGGACCAGTGGGAGCTGCAGCGGCAGATCACCCGGGTCTTCGACCCGCTCGGGATCCTGAACCCCGGCAAGGTGTTCGCCCCCGATGCCTGACATCCACGTCAGTGCGGCGGTCATCGTCGATGACGCCGGAAGGGTGCTGGTGGTCCGCAAGCAGGGGACGACGCGCTTCATGCAGCCCGGCGGCAAACCGGAAGCCGGTGAGACGCCGTCGCAGACGCTGATCCGCGAGCTGCACGAAGAACTCGGTCTGCGACTCGACGAGGCCGACCTCGAGCCCCTCGGCACGTTCGTCTCCGAGGCGGCCAACGAGCCCGGGCACCGGGTCGTGGCCGATGCGTTCTCGGTCTCGATCGCCGCCGCTGAGGTGACGGTGCAGGCCGAGCTCGCCGAGCTGCGCTGGATCACGCCCACCGACGCCGAGACGCTGCCCCTGGCGCCGCTCAGCCTCGAGCACCTGCTGCCGCTCGCCTGGCCTGCGACGCCCCCCTGAGAGCCGACGAACCCCTGAGAGCCGCTCGGATCAGATGCCCTGCCAGCTCGGCTTGTTGGCGAAGGTGTAGCGGTAGTAGTCGGCGAGTCTGAGGCGCGATGCCGCGGCTTCGTCGACCACGACGGTGGCGTGCGGATGAAGCTGGATGGCGGAACCGGGGAGGATGGCCGACAGCGGCCCCTCGACCGCGTTCGCCACCGCCTGAGCCTTGCCCTCGCCGAAGGCGAGCAGCACGAGGTGCCGAGCGCGCAGGATCGTGCCCAGACCCTGAGTGATGCAGTGCATCGGTACGTCGTCGATCGAGTCGAAGAAACGCGCGTTGTCCTCGCGGGTCTGCTCGGTGAGGGTCTTCACTCGCGTGCGCGAGGCGAAGGACGAGCCGGGCTCGTTGAAGCCGATGTGTCCGTCGGTGCCGATTCCGAGGATCTGCAGATCCACTCCGCCGGCCGCCTCGATGGCGGTCTCGTAGTCGTCACCCGCGTGCTGGATCGTGTCCTGCGCGCCGTTGGGCACATGGATCCGTCGCGGGTCGAGTCCGAGGGGCTCCACCACCTCGCGGGTGATGACCGAACGGTAGCTCTCGGGGTGAGCCGGATCGATCCCCACGTACTCGTCCAGAGCGAACCCGCGCACCTGCGAGACGTCGCGCCCCGCGAGCTTCTCGCGCAGCGCCTTGTACACAGGGAGCGGCGTCGAACCGGTGGCGAGGCCGAGCACGGCATCCGGACGCCCGTCGATCAACTCCACGATCTCGGCGGCGACCAGTGCGCCTGCTGCTTCTGCGTTCTCGACGATGACGACTTCAGCCATGGGAAACGATCTCCTTAGAGGGTGTGGTTGCACCGACGACCGCTGCCCCGAAGGCCGCAGCGGGAGAGCCGGAAGGAAGCAGTTCGATCCTGTCGTCCAGGTGCAGCGAACGCATGAAGGGCGATGCCTCTGCACCTGTCTGCAGGGCGCTGCGGATGCCCGAGTAGAGCCTGTCTCCGAGCGAGGTGAGCCCGCCGCCGATGATGACGCGTTCGACGTCTGCGGAGAGCACCAGTGCCCGCACGGCTGCGGCCGCGCCGTGGAAGAGGTCGGCGCGCAGACCTGCGGCGCGCTCGTCTCCGGCATCGGCTGCGTCGAGGATGTCGCGCACCGGCAGCGCACCCGGTCGATCCCAGGCACGAGCGAGCGCACCTCCGCCGCAGAAGGTCTCGATGCATCCGCGCTGTCCACAGCCGCACAGCCGGCCGTTCGGGTCGACCGAGAGGTGCCCGACCTCGCCGGCGGTTCCTCGTGCGCCCCGCCAGATGGTGCCGTCGACGACGATGCCGGCGGCGACACCCGTGCCGAGGTTGAGGTAGGCCATGGAGCCGTCGATACCACGCAGCACCGCAGCACCGAGGGCTGCCGCCTTCACGTCGTTCTCGACGCGCACCGGGATCCCCAGCTGTCGGCCGGCGAGACCGGCGAGATCCAGCGACTCGACGCCCAGGTTCACCGCATGCAGGACTCGACCGGTATCCGCGTCGACCAGCCCGGGGATGCCGACGCCCACGGATTCGACGGCGGAGCGGGCGAATCCTCCCTCGACGGCGAGCGCGTCGACGGCGTCGAGGATGCTGACGACGACCGCCTCCTCGCCCCATCCCGTCGGTCGGCGCAGGCGCGCCAGGAGGTCTCCGTCCGGCGACACCGCTACGGCGTCGATCTTGGTTCCGCCGACATCCAGGCCCACTCGAATGGGTCGACCGGACAGGCCGACCGCGATCGCATCCGTCATCGGATGGAGCCCCTGCTCGTCTCCGGGGCGTGGGCGCTCTTGCGAACGAGGGCGCGGCTCACGAGACACCCAGCTGGCTGGAGAGCACCATCACGGCCGCGCCGCGCAGGACGATGTCTTCCTGGTGGGTGCGTCGGATGAGCGCGTCTTCGAAGACGCCCTCGAGCGTGCGCGCATGCAGGGTCTCGACAGCGGCGTCGATCAGCACTCCGTCGAGCAGGTCCTCCGGGCCCGAGAGCACGACTTCGGACAGATCCAGTGCCGCCACGATCGGGGCAATCGCGATGCCCATGCGGGTGCCGGCATCGCGGAGGATCTCGTCTCGCGACTCGGGAGCGGCAGCGATCGCCGGGCGGAGTCTCGTCTCGCTCAACCAGGCTTCGAGGCATCCGTCCTTGCCGCACGCGCAGCGGGGTCCGCCGTCCGTGCCGACGACGACGTGCCCGATCTCGCCCGCCGCGAAGCGGCTGCCGAGAAGCGGCTGGCTGCCGGTGATGACTCCGGCTCCGACTCCTCGACCGATCTTGATGAGCATGAAGTCGGCCTTGGCCTCGCCGAACGTGTACTCGGCGAGCACGGCGGCGTTGGCGTCGTTGCGGACCAGCACCGGCAGGTCGAGGTCGATGCCGAGCTTCGCCTCGAGAGGCAGATTGCTCCACCCGAGGTTCGGCGAGCTGAGCACGACGCCGTCGGGGCGCACGACACCCGGGCTGCCAATTCCGACGCCGAGGATGGGCTGGGTGGCGGTCTCGGCGAGCGCGCGCGCCAGTTCGAGCGTGGCGGCGTAGGCGGCGTCACCGTCTGCGCTCTCGGGGCGCGGCACCTCGCGGCGCTCGAGCACGTCGCCGTCGAGACTGAGCAGAGCGCCCACGAACGCGTGGGGACCCGAGAGATCGAGCCCGATGATCTGATGGCCGACGCGATCGATGTCGATGAGGATCGGCGGCTTGCCCGGTCCGACCGTCTCGCGGACTCCCATCTCGACGACGATCCCGTCGGCGATGAACTCGGCGACGAGGTCCGAGATGGTGACCCGTGTCAGGCCGGTCTCTCGCGAGAGATCCGCTCGGCTCATCGCGCCGGAGTGATAGAGGGTCTGGAGAACGAGAGCACGGTTGTGCCCGCGAGCGTGCTCCGGGAGCACCTTCGATCGCGAGCGCAGGTGGCGCCCCGGGCCGAAGGCGTGTGCGCTCGCGGCGACGTAATCTGGCGACGTCGAAGGACGCGATCCATCCGATACGGACATGTTTGTTAGTAGACCTTACGAACAAAAATTTCGCAACCCCTGGCTCAGTTAGCACAGGGAGGGTTACGGAAACGTTACATTATGCCGAGAGTACCCCGTCTGGGGTGCTGCGAGGCCCGGTCAAGCCCTCCACGAGGCCGGCCACGATCTCCTCTCGCGCCTCTCGAGTGAGAGGCTTCCCCGGCACTCCAGGACGCCTCTGCGCCGGCGTCGGACCGTCGAGAGGACGATACCGCACCCCCGACGCGGTGAGGCGTCTGAGGTGGGTCGGGAGCCTGCGGGCGAACCCCTCGTACGCGGGGGGATCGCCACCATCCCACAGCCGCTCGGCGATCGCCGCGAGACGGGGGAACATGGCGAAGTCGACTCGGTCTCTCGTCGGGAGGTGCTCGGTCCACACGTTGGCCTGCCCACCGGACGCGCCGTCCTCGACGCGCAGCGCATATGCACGCTCGATCGGCAGCGGCGGCCCCACCCGGATCGGCTCCTCCCCCGACTCCGACTGGGGATAGTCGAGATACACCTCGAGGTCGGGACACGCGATCACGGGAATGCCACGCCGCAGCGCCTCCCGCATGGCGACAGGGCCGCGCCAGGCGAGGACCTGCACCCCGTCGGGGACCTCGCCCTCGAGCACCTCGTCCCAGGCGAGGGCTGTGCGTCCGCGGCTGCGGACGTGCGCCACGAACTGACTCGTGAACCACGGCTGCACGTCATGCGGAGTCGCGAGACCGAGCTCGCGCATCCGCTCGCGCGCCACCGCGCTCTCGGCCCACTCCGTCACCGGGACCTCGTCACCCCCGATGCCGATCCACGGAGACTCGAAGAGGTCGCAGAGCGCGTCGATCGCGGCTCGTCCGAAGGCGAGAGCGTCATCCGTCGGCGCAAGCGTCCGCGGGTTCACGCCGAAACGCGACCACGGTGCGACGACGGGCTCGCCCACGTCCGTGTTGCCGAGCTCGGGATAGGCGGCGAGCCCGGCCTGGATGTGCCCTGGCAGCTCGACCTCCGGCACGACCGTCACGAATCTCTCGGCCGCGTAGGCGACCAGCTCGCGCAGTTGGGCGTCTGTGTAGTGCCCCTCGTGCAGCCCCGCCTCGACCGTCGCCCGAGGCCCGTGGCCCAGCTGTGTCTCCCCGCGGCGAGCGCCCACTTCGGTCAGACGCGGGAACCCCGGCACCTCGAAGCGCCAACCCTGATCGTCGGTGAGGTGCAGGTGCAGGTGCGTGAGGTGATGGTCGGCCATCAGATCGACCAGTCGCTCGAGATCCTCGACGGGGTGGAAGTGCCGTGCGACGTCGAGCATCACTCCCCGCCAGGCGTAGGCGGGCGCGGACTCCCAGACCCCCGCGGGGATCCGAGCTCGATCAGCGCCCGGTTCGCGCAACTGCCTCAGCAGGGTGACGCCTCGGAACACACCTGCCGGGCCGGCACCGGTGACGTCGATCCCCTGGGCGGCGACCGTCACCCGGAAGGCTTCGTCGCCCACCCGCTCTCGGGCGAACGGCTCGTCGGCGAGAGACTCGTCGATGCGCAGCGTGATCGCGGGGGTCGAAGCCGATCCCCCGTGAGGTCCGCCGAGACGGGACGCGCTCCCGGCGAGTGCTGCAGGAGCGATGACGGGCGTGCGGGCCGTCCAGTCGAAGGGTGCAGCGGCCGGGTCGATCACCGAGCGGATGTCCGGGAGGGGCGCGCGATGCGCTGCGGGGCTCATCGTCAGAGCACCGCCGGGTGTCTCGCCGGACACGCGACCCGCGATCACCACCGGCACACCGCCGACGAGCACCTCGTCGATCCCGATCGGTGCCCGGTGGGGTGCATCGAACGTCGCGCCCGCCGCGATGGTCTCGGGATCGAACAGCACCAGATCGGCTGTCGCGCCCTCGCGGATCACGCCGCGAGGTGCGTCGCCGCGGTCGAGGCCCAGCCGCATCGCCGGCGTGCCGGACAGATGCCGAACGGCCTGTTCGAGGGAGAGGACCCCGAGCTCACGCACGTAGCGCCCGAGATAGCGAGGGAAGGTTCCCCGACCCCGCGGATGAGGTCGCGCACCGATCAGGATGCCGTCGCTGCCGCCACAGTGCCGCGGGTGCCGCATGATCGCGCGGACGTTGTCCTCATCGCCGATGTGCATCAGGATGCCGGTCGCACCGCCGTCCGCGAGAATCGTGTCCAGCACGACATCGACGGCGCGTCTGCCTGACGTCGAGGCGATCTCGTCGACGGTGCGCCCTACGAGGTCTGCGAGCGCGGGCGAGGAGGTGCCGGAGATCTGGATCGCCGACCAGTCTGCGCGTTCACCGTGGAATCCGTCGCAGCCGGTCTCCTCGAGCTCGACGCGCAAGGCCTCGCGCTCTCCCTCATCGAGAGCGGCGATGGTCGCCAGCAGGTCTCCGCTCTCTGCGAGCCTGCTCGGCAGCAGCGCCGCAAGGGTCGTGGCGCCGGGAAGATAGGGGTAGGTGTCGAGAGTGACGTCGACGCCGTCCTCGAGTGCCTCGTCGACGAGTGCCAGCAGCTCCGCCGCCCGCCCGCGGTTCGGTGCGAAGTTCATCGTCGCGTGCGTCAGATGGATCGGACACCCCGTGCGGCGACCGATGCCGAGGGCCTCACGATAGGCGTCCAGGGCTCCACCGCCGTAGCTCCGGGTGTGCGGCGCCCAGTATCCACCGCGTTCTGCGACGACGCGGCAGAGTGCCTCCAGCTCGGCGGTGTCGGCATACATCCCCGGGGTGTAGGTCAGTCCGCTCGACATTCCGAACGCCCCCGCGTCGAGGGCCTCGCCGAGAATGCCGGACATCGCCGCGATCTCCTCGCGGGTGGCCGCGCGGTTCTCGTGACCCACGACCATCATCCGCAGGTTGCCCTGCGGCACCAGGACGGCGGCGTTGCCCACCGAGACCCTGTCGATCGCAACGAGGAGGTCGTCCATCGTGCGCCATGGAACGTCGGACGGCGTGCCGTTCCAGCCGGCGATCTGAGCGGGGATCACGGTTGCCGTCGCATCGTCGAGCGGCGCGTAGCCGAGTCCGTCCTGGCCCAGCACCTCCGTCGTTACGCCCTGCAGGATCTTGGCGTCGTGCGCTGCGCCCTGCAGCACGGCCAGCTCACTGTGCGCATGCATGTCGATGAAGCCGGGCGCGAGAACCCGCCCCGCGGCGATGATCTCCACCGCATCCGCCGGCAGCTCCAGATCGGTCCCGTCGCCTTCGCGGATCACTGCCACGATCCGCGATCCCTCGACGGCGACATCGGCGACGAACCTCTCTGCGCCGGTTCCGTCGACCACCGTGGCGCCTCGGTACACCCGCACGGGCTTCTCGGCGCTCAAAAGCATGTCGCCACCGCTCCGATCACACGCGGATCGGCGGCATCAGGGTCGTCGATCACGGCCACCACACGCCACTTGTCGAAGGCAGTGCACGGGTGCGACAGCCCGAGCCGCACGACGTCGCCCACCGCGACCTCTGCCCCGTCGGCGAGATCGAGGAACGCGTGCTGATCATTGAGCGCAGTGATCCGCCCGCCGACCGATTGGGGCACGGGCAGGTCGAGGTCGAACGGCACGTCGCGGCGCCCCGCGTCCAGGAGCGCGAGTCTCGCCTCGGGCTGGGATACGACACGCGACCAGGCGTGCATGGCGGACCGCAGCCGCTCCGTGGATGTCAACGGTCCGAACGGCGACATGCGCGAGTAGAAGCCGTCGTCATGGATCTGGAACGCCCCCGACCGCAGCACGATGTCGGCATCGCCCCGGTGCGGGGCCAGTATCGCCGCCGCTCGGTCGGGGAACGCGCTGCCCCCTGCGCTGAGCACGGGGCGCACGCCGGGCGAGTATGCGAGACGCCGGTGCAGTTCGACCAACGTCGACAGGTACGCGTCGACCGCAGCGATCGACTCGTCTCCCCGGTCGGGGCCGAAAGGACCCTCGTACCCCGTGACGCCGGCGAGCCGGAGACCGGGTACCGCGAGGATCGCCTGGGCGATGCGCTCGCCCTCCTCGACGCTGCGTGCACCGGTGCGGCCTCCCCTGCCACCGAGCTCGACGAGCACGTCGAGCTCGCGATCGGCGCCCGAGAGAGCGTCTGCGAGGATGCCGACGGTGCCTACGGAGTCGGCCCAGCACAGAATCCGGAGATCGCGATCCGCAGCGAGCAGTTCCCCCAGATGACGTGCCGCGGCGCCATCGGTGACCGAGTTCGCGATGAGCACGGTGGAGACCCCTGCCCCGACAGCGACCTCGGCCTGCCACGGCGTCGCGACCGAGATGCCCCACGCCCCCGCATCGAGCAGCCGCTGCCAGAGCGCAGGCGCCATCGTGGTCTTGCCATGCGGAGCGAGGAGGACGCCCTGTTCCGCCGCCCACGCGAAGACGGTCGATTCGTTGTGCGCGAGCGCGGCCTCATGGACTGTCAGCACCGGAGTCACGAGGTCGGACACATGCAGCCCCGCCCCGGCGACCTCCGAGAGTCGGAGCCCCGCGGATCGCGGAGGGAAACCCTTCGCCCAGGTGCCGAGAACAGGATCCGGGATTTGTAGAGGCATCTAACAAGGCTACTAGGCTGGGATCATGACCGCGAAGATCCGAGTGTCGACCGACGCCGCCCCCGCCCCCGCCCACACGTTCTCGCAGGGCATCCGCAAGGGGCCGATCGTGCAGGTCTCCGGGCAGGGCCCCGTCGATCCCGAGACGAACGAGTATCTCTTCCCGGGCGATGTCGCGGCTCAGACCACGCGCACCCTCGAGAACGTCAAGGCGATCGTCGAGGCCTCGGGTGCGACGTTCGACGATGTGGTCATGCTGCGCGTGTATCTGACCAAGCGGGAGGACTTCGCGATCATGAACGACGCATACGGCGCCTTCGTGACCGCGCACACGCCCAGCGGCGTCCTGCCGTCGCGCACCACCGTCTTCACGGGCCTCCCGCGCGAGGAGATGCTTGTCGAGATCGACGGTCTCGCGGTCGTCATTGACTGACGCGAGCACCGTTTCCACAGGTCCACGGACCGTTGCCTCCCCGTTATACGCGATCGCGTAGCATATCGGTAAGGACACGCGAGAAACCGGGGGGTGATGTTCGTGACCGATCTGATCTCAGCGCAGGATGCGAAGACCGAGAAGCTGACCGAGGCGACCGCCTCCGGTGACCAGCTGCAGACCGTCGCGCCCGCCGGCTCCGGTGACGCACCCACAGACTCCCAGCCGCCGAGCAGCGGCGACCAGCAACTCGCCTGGGCGCCGAACGAGCCCGCCCCCAAGAAGAAGCGTCTCGGCCTGTGGATCGGCCTCGGCGTCGGGGCCCTCGCCATCGGCGCAGGCGCCGCATCGATGATCCTGATCGCCCCTGGCACCACGGTTGCCGGGATCCCCGTCGGCTGGCTCACGCCCGGAGCCGCCGCCGACACCATTCAGAGCCACGTCGCCGAGACCGAGGTCACTCTCACCGGAGCCGGCGACGACGTCGTGCTGACCGGAGCCGACCTGGGGGCCGCGATCGACGCGGACGCACTCGCCGACCAGGCCTTCGCAGAGCGACCGCTCTGGAACATCGGCGCCTGGATGGGCGAACCCGTCGCCGCCGACATCACCCTCGACCCCGCCACAGCGGAGTCCGCACTGCGCGAGGCAGTGCCGACGAGCTTCGAAGATCCGGTCGACGCCGGCGTCGTCTTCGACGCCGCAGGCGGTGGCTATGCGATCACGCCGTCGGCGACGGGCACTGCCGTCGACGTCGACGGCCTCACCGCCGCCATCGTCGCCACGATCGCGGATGGCGGCAAGAGCCTCGAGTTCTCCGGCGGTCCGGCGGAAGCCGCCCCCGCCGTCACCGACGAGGACGCCACGACCTTCGCCACCTCGCTGAACACGATGCTCGGCTCGATCGGCTTCTACATCGGCGAAGAGCGCACTGTCCCCGTCGACCCGGCCACCGCATCGACCTGGTTCTCGGTCGTGGACGACGAGGGTGAGCTGAGCATCGTCGCAGACGAGGCGGCGATCCAGACGACGATCGACTCCCTTCCCGCTGCCGTCGATCGGGCCCCTGTCAACGCCACGAACATCGTCGACTCGGCCGGCAAAGTGCTCCGCACCGTCGCCGAAGGCACCAACGGCCGCACGATCGGCGACACCTCGACCCTCGCATCCGATGTCGCTGCGAAGCTGGAGGCCGGAGAGGGCGTCTTCCCGATCGAAGTCGCCGAGACCCCGTTCGAATCGGTCAACCTGGTGCGCAAGATCGATGTCGACCTGAGCTCTCAGACGGCGACCCTCATCGAGAACGGCGCAGTCGTCCGTTCGTGGGCGATCTCCTCGGGCAAGAGCGCGACGCCCACCGACACCGGCAACTTCCGGGTGTATGCGCATGTGCGCGAGCAGACGATGAAGAGCCGCGAACCGGACGGGTCGATCACCGAGACGCCGAACGTCCCCTGGGTCACGTACTTCAACGGCGACGAGGGCTTCCACGGCACCTACTGGCACAACGACTTCGGCAACCCCCGCAGCCACGGGTGCGTGAACATGCCGATCGACGTCGCCAAGTACGTCTACGAATGGTCCCCTGTCGGCCTCGAGGTCGCGGTCCACTACTGAGCTTCGTCCCCGGCTGAGCGGGCGGTACGCCTCCCGCGAAAGACTCGGGCAGAACGACGAAGGAGGGGCCGGATGCTCACGCATCCGGCCCCTCCTTCGTTCATCCGTGTCAGCTCAGTGCGTCGACGATGCCGTTCAGCGTCGTGGACGGGCGCATGACGGCTTCGACCAGTGCGTCGTCGGGGCGGTAGTAGCCGCCGATCTCGACGGGCTTGCCCTGCACGGCGTTGAGCTCGGAGACGATCTTCTCCTCATTCTCCGCGAGCGTGGCGGCGATCGGAGCGAACGATGCTGCGAGCTCGGCATCCTTCGTCTGGTTCGCCAGCTCCTGAGCCCAGTACAGGCCCAGGTAGAAGTGGCTGCCCCGGTTGTCGATCGTGCCGAGAGCGCGCCCCGGCGAGCGGTCTTCTTCGAGGAAGGTGCCGGTCGCCGCGTCCAGCGTCTCGGCGAGGACGCGCGCCTTCTCGTTTCCGGTGCGGTCCGCGAAGTGCTCCAGCGAAGCGGCCAGCGCGAAGAACTCGCCCAGGGAATCCCAGCGCAGGTAGTTCTCCTCCACCAGCTGCTGCACGTGCTTGGGTGCGGAGCCCCCGGCGCCGGTCTCGAACAGCCCTCCGCCTGCAAGCAGCGGGACGATCGACAGCATCTTGGCGCTGGTGCCGACCTCGAGGATCGGGAACAGGTCGGTGAGGTAGTCACGCAGCACGTTGCCGGTCACCGAGATCGTGTCGAGGCCGTGACGCATGCGCGCGAGCGTGTAGCGGGTGGCCTCTTCGGGGGCGAGGATCGTGATGGTGAGGCCCTTGGTGTCGAGCGTCGCGAGGCCCTGGTGCACCTTGGCGATGATCTGCGCGTCGTGCGAGCGGTTCGCGTCGAGCCAGAACACCGCGGGCACGCCCGATGCGCGAGCACGCGTGACGGCGAGCTTGACCCAGTCCATGACCGGGATGTGCTTCGTCTGCGTCGCGCGCCAGATGTCGCCGGCGCCGACCTCGTGCTCGATCAGCACGGTGCCCTCGCTGTCGAGGACCTGCACCGTGCCGGGGGCGGCGATCTCGAAGGTCTTGTCGTGGCTGCCGTACTCCTCAGCCGCCTGAGCCATGAGGCCCACGTTCGGCACGGTTCCGATCGTGGCGGGGTCGAGCGGGCCGTTCGCGATCACGTCGTCGATCACGGCCTGGTAGACGCTCGCGTACGACGAGTCCGGGATGACCGCGAGGGTGTCGGCTTCGCCGCCGTCCTCGCCCCACAGCTTGCCGCCGTTGCGCACGAGCGCGGGCATGGAGGCGTCGACGATCACATCGCTGGGCACGTGCAGGTTGGTGATGCCCTTGTCGGAGTTCACGTACGAGACGCGCGGGCCCTCGGCGAGCGCGCGGTCGAAGGCTGCGGCGATCTCTTCGCCGCCGGCGACGGAGCTGAGGCCCGAGAGGATCGAGCCGAGACCGTCGTTCGGGTTGAGCCCTGCCTCAGCGAGCTTGTCGCCGTACTGAGAGAACACGTCCTTGAAGAAGACCCTCACGACGTGGCCGAAGATGATCGGGTCGCTGACCTTCATCATCGTGGCCTTGAGGTGCACCGAGTAGAGGATGTCGTCGTTCTTCGCCGTCTCCATCGTCTCCGCGAGGAAGGCGTCGAGGTGCGCGGCCGAGAGGAACGTGGCGTCGATGATCTCGCGCGGAAGGACCTTGAGGCCCTCCTTGAGGATCGTCACCGTGCCGTCTGCGGCGGTGTGGCGGAAGCTCAGGACGTCGTCATGGGCCGCGACCCATGAGCGCTCGTTGTTCTTGAAGTCGTCGTGACCGAGCGTGGCGACGCGGGTCTTGGACCCCTCCGCGAACGGCTTGTTGCGGTGCGGGTGCTTCTTGGCGTAGTTCTTCACCGCGAGCGGGGCGCGACGGTCGCTGTTGCCCTCACGGAGCACCGGGTTGACCGCGGAGCCCTTGATGCGGTCGTAGCGCGCGCGGACGTCCTTCTCCTCGAGGGAGGACGGCTCGTCCGGGAAATCCGGGATGTCGTAGCCCTGAGCCTGCAGCTCGGCGATCGCACCCTTGAGCTGCGGGATCGAGGCCGAGATGTTCGGCAGCTTGATGATGTTCGCCTCGGGCAGTGTGGCGAGGCCACCGAGCTCCGCGAGGGAATCGCCGACCTGCTGTTCCGGCGTGAGCTTCTGCGGGAACGCTGCGAGGATGCGTCCGCCGAGCGAGATGTCGCGGGTCTCGACCTCGATACCCGCCTGTCCCGTGTAGGCCTTGATGATCGGCAGGAGGGAGGCGGTGGCGAGTGCCGGAGCCTCGTCCGTGTACGTGTAGATGATGGCGTCGTCGGTCACCAGGAGGTTCTCCGTTCGCGAGGGCAGATTTGTCTCGATACCAAGATACCTGAGGCGCTCCCGGCGCACGTTCGCCGCGAGGTGGGGCGGACATCGACTTCCGGCATTCCGCGCGCGTGCACCCCTGACGAAAGTCGAGGGTTTCTGCGCGGAGACCCATCGAGGGGCTAGCCTGTGACTATGTCCGAACTGCGCATGGTCGAACTCTCCGCTGCGACGATCGTCGCCGTGAACAACCTGTCGCTCAAGCCCGGACAGGAGCAGTTCCTCGCTCCGGTGTCCTATGGCATCGCGGCGACGGTCATCAACCCGCAGACCTCCTGGCAGCGGGTCGTCCTCGAAGACGACCAGGTCGTCGGGTTCGTCAGCGCGAACTTCGACCCCGAGGCCCCGGAGGAGCACTTCCGCTCGGTGCTCTGGCGCATCAACGTCGACGCCGAGGGCCAGGGCAAGGGCGTCGGCCGCTTCGCCGTCGAGAGTCTGCTCGAAGAAGCCCGCACCCGCGGCTTCGACCACGTCAACGTCATCTACGAGGCCGGAGAAGACGGCCCGGAGGCGTTCTTCCTGCGCGTCGGATTCACTCCCGTCGGCGAGACCGAGTACTCCGAAGTCATCGCCCAGATCCGTCTCACTTCGTAGACCGGCGGCGGGGTCTCGAATCCCCTCCCCCATCGAGGCTCCGTCGCCCTCTCCGGTTCCGTGGTGGGACCGCTCCCGCGACCCTGGCGCCTAATTTGTTGCGAGCAGCCACAAAAGGGTTGCGCGCAGTCTCCGCCTCGGCCTATCATCGCTTTCGGAAGCACAAGCGAAACGCTTCGACGATGTGATGACAGCGACGATGGAGTCCCGATGACGACGATTCACGAGGTGGCCGAGGCTGCCGGAGTGTCGATCAGCACGGTCTCCTACGCGCTCAGCGGTAAGCGCCCGGTCTCGGAGAAGACGCGTCGGCGCATCGAGGACGCGGTGCAGACGCTCGGCTACGAGCCCGACGCCGGAGCACGGATGCTGGCCGGTCGACGCACGCAGATCTTCGGACTCACCGAGCCCCTGCGAGCGGATACGCACGCCCCGACCCACATGGCCTTCGTGCTCGCGACAGCGGTGGCCGCCCGTCGCCGTGGCTACGACATCCTCCTCCTGACCGACGAGCAGGCATCCGAGGGGATGAACCGGGTCGCCGCGAGCAACCTGGTCGACGCCATCCTCGTGCTCGACGTCGCGCCGGACGACGAACGCGCGGACATCGCCCGGTCCCTGCGCTCACCGAGCGTCTTCATCGGGATCCCGGACGACGCGCACGGTCTGACGTGCGTCGACCTCGACTTCGAAGGCACGGGCCATCTCGCGGTGGATCGACTGGCCGATGCCGGTCACACGTCCGTCACGCTGCTCGGCCAGACGGAGGTCTCGTACCGCAAGTCGAACTTCCCCCGACGACTGCTCCTCGGCGTGCAGGATCGGGCGGCCCAGCGAGGAGTCGACCTCGACTGGGCGACGACCGGCGACACGACGACCGACATCGCCGCTGTCCGCGCCTCTGCTGAGCTGGCATTGAGTCGGGGCGTCCGCGCGTTCATCGTTCACGCCGTCGGCGACGTCCACGAGACTCTTCTCGAGGCGATCGCGGCACATGGGCTGACGGTGGGCTACGACGTGTCGGTGATCTCGGCAGCCGCATCGTTCGACACCTCCTCGCTCGCGGTGCCGATCGACACGATCCCGCTCGTGCCGCAGAAGTCGTGCGAGCTCGCCGTCGATCTCGCCGTGCGACATCTGGAAGAACGGGGCACGCCCGCCCAGATCCACCTCATTCCTCCCGAGTACCACCCCGCCGGCTCGGTCGCTCCCGCTCGAGAGTGACCGCGCGCGGAGATCGCGCCCGCATCGCGGTCATCGAAACGCTTCGACGACTGCCTGATCACAACTGAACACCCGACCCATTGATGTGTCCGGCCCCAGGGCCACTGAGAAAGGAGTGCCGACGATGGCACGCACCACCCGCAGGACGAAGACGCTGGCGGCTCTCGCCGCGCTCACCGCGACAGGAATCGCTCTGAGCGGCTGCACCGCCGGTTCCGCAGACGAGGGCGGCGACGGAGACACCCTCAAGCTCTGGCATTACGAGGGCGCGGACAGCGCCATGGGCAAGGCCTGGGACGAGGCGATCGCGATCTTCGAAGAGGAGACCGGAGCCACCGTCGAGTTCGAGGAGAAGTCCTTCGAGCAGATCCAGAAGACCGCCAGCCAGGTGCTCGACACGGACGCTGCCCCCGACCTCATGGAGTTCAACAAGGGCAATGCGACGGCGGGGTTCCTGGCTTCCACGGGCCTGATCACCGACATCTCCGATGCCGTCGACGAGTACGGATGGGACGAGAAACTCGCCCCCTCGCTCCAGACCACCGCGAAGTACTCGGAAGACGGCGTGATGGGCGGCGACACCTGGTTCGGCGTCCCGAACTACGGCGAGTTCGTCGGCGTGTACTACAACCAGGATGCCTTCGCCGCGGCGGGACTGGAGATCCCCACCACCTACGAGGAGTTCGTCGACGTGCTCGACGCATTCGTCGCGCAGGGCGTCACCCCGCTCGCCGAGGCCGGCGCCGAGTATCCCCTCGGACAACTCTGGTATCAGCTCGCGCTGCTCGAAGGCGACCGCGAATTCGTAGACGCCTACCAGCTCTACGACGGCGAGGTCGACTGGCAGGGCCCTGAGGTCACCGCCGCCTCCGAGACACTCAAGGAGTACGTCGACAAGGGCTACATCGCCTCGGACGTCTCCTCGGTCAAGGCCGAGGATGCGGGCGTCTCGTTCATCAACGGCACCTCGCCGATCTTCGTGTCAGGCTCATGGTGGTTCGGCCGCTTCGTCTCAGAGGCCACCGGCTTCGACTGGACGATGACCGCCTTCCCGGGCGCAGACCTCTCGCTCGGCTCGTCCGGCAACCTCTGGGTCGTCCCCGAGAACGCCGCGAACAAGGAGCTCGCCTACGAGTTCATCGACATCACGATGCGTCCGGAGATCCAGGCGATCATCGGCAACAACGGCGGCCTCCCGGTCGCGGCCGACACGGCCGACATCACCGACGAGAAGAGCGCGGCGCTGATCGAGACGTTCAACGGCGTGCTGGATGCCGACGGTCTCGCCTTCTACCCGGACTGGCCCGCTCCCGGGTTCTACGACGTGATCGTGCAGGAGCTCCAGGGCCTCATAACCGGCACACAGGACGCTGAGACGACGAACACGAACCTCGGCGAGCAGTACGACGAGGGCACGTCCGAATTCCGTTGATCCGCTCGCGGGGGCGACGGCCGCACGGCGTCGCCCCCGCATCCTCCTGGAGATGAACATGTCACTCGTCACCCGCCGCGAGGGCCGCACGAAGCTGCCGCCCGAAGAGCCGTCGATCCCGCAGCGCAGCGGTGGGACCGGGGCCTACTGGATGTACCTGCTCCCGGGCTTCGTCCTGCTCCTCGTCGTCGTCATCGTCCCGCTGATCTGGAACGTGTATCTGACCTTCACGAAGTGGAAGGGCGTCCGCACACCGGAGTTCATCGGTCTCGAGAACTGGCAGAAGATCCTCACCGACAGCGACTTCTGGACCTCATTCACGAACTCGGTGTGGATGATCATCGCCATGGTCGTCGTCCCGACGATCGTCGGACTGATCGTCGCTGCGCTGCTCTTCGACGTCGTCGGGCGCAAGTTCGGGGGCAAGGTGGGCAGCTTCCTGCGAGCGACGTACTACCTCCCCCAGATCCTCCCGATCGCCGTCGCCGGCATCGTGATCGGCTGGATCGTCCGGCCGGGTGGCGACGGGGCGCTGAACCAGATCCTCGGATGGTTCGGCATCCCCGCCTACGACTGGCTCGGCCAGATGCCCTCGGCCCTCATCGTGCTGATGGTCGTCATGGTGTGGGTGCAGCTCGGCTACCCCGTCGTCGTCTTCATGGCGGCGCTTCAGCGCGTAGACCCAGAGCTCTACGAAGCCGCGGAGCTCGACGGCGCGAACTGGCTGCAGCGCTTCACCGCGATCACGATGAGCATCATCCGCCCGGAGATCTTCGTCGTCACGCTCACCTGCACGATCGCCGCCCTCAAAGTCTTCGGACCCGTGTACATCATCACGCGCGGCGGCCCCGCCGGAGCCACCCTGGTGCCCGCTTACTACGCCTATCAGGAGTTCTTCACCAAGCGGAACGTCGGTTACGGCGCGACCATCGCCACCGTACTGACCATCGTCGTGGTGATCGTGTCGATCATCTTCATCCGCGTGCAGAACTCGCTCGAGCGCAAGGAAAGGGCGGGTCTCTGATGCACGCCACCACCGCCATCGTCACCGGCAAGCCGGAGAAGACCCGCGCCCGCGGCGGAATGACCAAGAAGCGTCCGATCGACTGGCTCATGCTCGCGCTCGTCGTGATCGGCGCGCTGCTCATCGTCGCTCCGTTCTACCTCGTGCTGGTCAACTCGTTCAAGTCCCCCGTCGACTACGCGACGTCCGGTCCTCTCGCCTTCCCCGAGACCTTGGACTTCGGCGGGATCATCAAGTTCTGGGAGCGCGTGAACTTCCCCGAGAAGGTCTGGAACTCGCTCTTCATCGCGGGTGTCGTCTCGGTTCTCGCCGTCGTCATCTCGATGCTGAACGCCTTCGCCATCGGGATCGGCCGCGTCCGCGGGCGCAGCTGGATCGTGCTGCTGTTCCTGCTCGCGAACCTGCTGCCGCAGGAGGCTCTGCTCTACCCGCTCTACTACATGTTCAAGTCCGTCGGCCTGTACGACAACGTGTGGTCGGTCATCATCGTCTTCACCGTGATCCAGGCGGCCTTCGGCACCTACCTGCTGTCGTCGGTCTACGGCACGTTCCCGAAGGAGATACTCGAGGCCGCCTCGCTCGACGGCGCGAGCCGCTGGCAGATCCTCTGGCGCGTGGTCTTCCCCATCAGCCGCCCCACGCTGTCGGTGCTGCTCATCTTCTTCTTCATCTGGACGTGGAACGAGTTCCTCATCCCGCTGACCTTCCTCGCCTCGAACGCGAACCAGACGGTCCCCGTCGCGATCAGCGTGCTGCAGGGCGATCGACTGATGGACGTCACGACGACCAGTGCCTCGGCGCTCCTCGGCATCATCCCCACGCTCATCTTCTTCCTCATCTTCCAGCGCACCCTCACACGCGGCATCACGGCAGGAGCAGTCAAGTAATGAAGTTCACCGACGGGTTCTGGCAACTGCGTCCGGGCGTCACCGCGCTCTACGCGCAGGAGGCCTACGACATCGCCGAGACCACCGACACCCCCGACGGCCCCGGCATCGTGATCACGGCGCCCACCATGGTGATCGCCAAACGCGGCGACACCTTGAACCGTCCGGTGCTGACCACGACGCTCTCCTCCCCCGCCGAGGGTGTGGTGCGGGTGCGGATCGCGCATCACGAAGGCGGCCGCTGGCACGGCGGATTCGATCTGCCCGGGGCAGGCTCCGGGGCGGCGTCCGTATCGATCACCGAGGCTGGCGGCATCCTCGACGCAGGCTCGCTCGTGGCTCGCGTCAGTCACGGCGCACCCTGGGATCTCGCGTTCGAGGTCGACGGCAGGCGCGTGACCGGAAGCGGGCACAAGGCCCAGGGATACGTACGACTCGCCCCGGACGCACAGGTCGATGCCGGGATCGTCGACAATGCGCGCCAGGGTGGCTCGACCCCGAACGGATCCGTCTTCGCGCACGAGCAGCTCGACCTCGGAGTCGGCGAGCTGATCTACGGTCTCGGCGAGCGCTTCGGGCCGCTGGTGAAGAACGGCCAGTCGGTCGACATCTGGAACGCCGATGGCGGCACCTCCAGCGAGCAGGCGTACAAGAGCATCCCCTTCCATCTGTCCAACCGTGGCTACGGCGTGCTCGTGAACGACCCCGGCCACGTCTCGTACGAGATCGGATCGGAGTCGGTCGAGCGCGTGCAGTTCTCGGTATCGGGCGAGGTGCTCGAGTACTTCGTGTTCGCGGGTCCCACACCCAAGGACGTCCTGGGGCGGTACACCGCTCTCACCGGTCGCCCGCCGGTGGTGCCCGCCTGGTCTTACGGACTCTGGCTGTCGACGAGCTTCACGACCGACTACGACGAGCAGACGGTCAACTCGTTCATCGACGAGATGGCAGCGCGTGAGCTGCCCGTGTCGGTGTTCCACTTCGACTGCTTCTGGATGCGCGAGTTCAACTGGACCGACTTCGTCTGGGATTCCCGCGTGTTCCCCGACCCCGAGGGCATGCTGTCGAGACTGCACGACAAGGACCTGCGTGTCTGCGTGTGGATCAACCCGTACATCGCACAGCGCTCGCCGTTGTTCCGCGAGGCCTCGGATCAGGGCTTCCTCGTGCGGCGGGCCGACGGATCGGTCTGGCAGTGGGATCTCTGGCAGGCGGGGATGGGACTCGTCGACTTCACGAACCCCGATGCGACCGCCTGGTACCAGTCCAAGCTCCGCGACCTCATCGCGCAGGGTGTGGACTGCTTCAAGACGGATTTCGGCGAACGCATCCCCACCGAGGTGGTCTGGGCCGACGGCTCCGACCCCGAGCGGATGCACAACCTGTACACCGATCTCTATAACCGCGCGGTCCACGATGTGCTCGTCGAGGCGCGCGGCGCCGACGACGCCGTGCTGTTCGCACGCTCGGCGACCGCAGGCGGACAGAGCATGCCGGTACATTGGGGCGGCGACTCCACCTCGACCTACGCATCGATGGCCGAGACCCTGCGTGGCGGGCTCTCGCTGGCACTCAGCGGCTTCGCCTTCTGGAGCCACGACATCGGCGGGTTCGAGGGCACACCGGATGCCGGCGTGTTCAAGCGCTGGACGGCCTTCGGTCTGCTCGGCTCGCACTCGCGCTTCCACGGTTCCAGCTCGTACCGGGTGCCGTGGGCGTTCGACGAGGAGGCCGTCGATGTGACGAGGCGATTCACGCACCTCAAGATGCAGCTCATGCCGTATCTGTATCAGCAGGGCATCATCGCCTCGAGAACCGGTCTGCCCGTGATGCGTCCGATGCAGCTGGAGTTCCCCGACGATCCGGCCGTCGGATACCTCGACCGGCAGTACATGCTCGGCACGGACCTGCTCATCGCGCCCGTCTTCTCGGAGGACGGAGCCGTGGAGTTCTATCTGCCGGAGGGCGAGTGGACGTCGCTGCTCAGCGGCGAGACGGTCACGGGGGGCGGCTGGCGCCGCGAGACGCACTCCTTCGACTCGCTTCCGCTGTATGTGCGACCCGGCACAGCGCTCCCCTGGGGAGCCCGCACCGACCGACCGGACTACGACTATCACGATGGCCTTCAGTTGCGGGTGTTCCCCGGTGGATCGGGATCGACGTCGGTGACCGTCACGGCCCCGGACGGCCGTGAGAAGATCTACGAAACCGACCTGTCCGAGGTGACCCTGTGACTCTCTCCCCCGCCGATGACTACCGCGGATCCGGACTCGTGCTGCCCGAGGGCTTCACGTTCGGATCGGCGACCGCGTCGTACCAGATCGAGGGCGCAGCCGACGTGGACGGCAGGACGCCGTCGATCTGGGACACGTTCAGTCGGACACCGGGCAAGGTGTGGAACGGCGACACCGGCGACGTGGCCTGCGATCATTTCCACCGCGTCGATGAAGACCTCGATCTGATGTCGGAACTCGGACTGCAGGCGTACCGCTTCTCGATCGCCTGGCCGCGGATCGTGCCGACGGCAGACGGTTCGGTGAACCAGGCGGGCATCGATTTCTACTCTCGTCTCGTCGACGGGCTGCTCGAGCGCGGCATCCGACCAGTGGCCACCCTCTACCACTGGGATCTTCCCCAGTACCTCGAGGATGCCGGCGGGTGGACCTCACGATCGACGACAGACGCGTTCGAGCGATACGCGTCGATCATGGGCGCGGCGCTCGGCGACCGTGTGCACACCTGGACCACGCTCAACGAGCCCTGGTGCTCGGCGTATCTGGGATACGGGCAGGGAGGTCACGCGCCGGGCCGCCACGAGCCGGCCTCTGCTCTCGCTGCCGTGCACCATCTGAACCTCGCGCACGGGCGCGCGATCCAGGCGCTCCGTTCCACGTCGACCGGCGACCCCGACTACTCGGTGACGCTGAACTTCCACGTGCTGCGTGGTGTCGGCGACGGCGCGGACGAGGCCATGCGCCGGATCGACGCTCTGGCGAACCGTGCCTTCACGCACCCGATGCTGCGCGGGGAGTACCCCGCGGACCTCCTCGACGACACGGCCTCGGTCACGGACTGGTCGTTCGTGCACGACGGCGATCTCGCGACCATCAATCAGCCGATCGATGTGCTCGGAGTGAACTACTACTCCACGGCGACAGTGAGGCTGTGGGACGGGGTGTCGGAGAAGCAGCAGAACGACGGGCACAAGGGCACGGCCGGAGGCACTGCGTGGCCGGGCAGCGATCAGCTGGTCGAGTTCGTCGAGCAGCCGGGGCCCTACACGGCGATGGGGTGGAACATCGCCCCCGAAGGGCTCGAAGAGCTGCTCGTCTCATTGGCGGAGCAGTTCCCCGCGCAACCGCTGATGGTCACCGAGAACGGCGCCGCGTTCGATGACGAGGTCGCAGCGGACGGCTCCGTGCCGGATCCTCAGCGCACCGACTACCTGCGACGGCACTTCACCGCCGCTCATCGTGCGATCCAGCGGGGTGTCGACCTGCGGGGCTACTTCGTGTGGTCGCTGCTCGACAACTTCGAGTGGGGCTACGGCTACGCCAAGCGGTTCGGCATCGTGCGCGTGGACTTCGACTCGCTCGAACGCACCGTCAAGGACTCGGGGCACTGGTACAGGCGGCTGATCGCGTCACGGACGATCGGAGCCTGAGGCACCGTCCCGGTGCGAGCATCGAGCGCCGCCTCGCGAGTGGGGGCGGCGCTCAGCGCTTGTCAGGCCGCTTGCGCTCGTTCCACGCGGCGATGGCCGACGCGGCGGCGCCTGCGGCACGATCGATGGCCTCTGCCGATCGGCTGAAGACGTCCTGCGCGGCGTTCTGCCAGTTCGATGACGCCGACGGGGTCTCGCCCGCCTGCAGCCTCGCGGCGTGCTCGGCCGCTTCGAAGGCCCTCTCGAGGTCGGCGACCGCATCGCGGTATGCGGCGAAGTCCGCAGCGCTGACCCGCCCGGTGGCGGCGCGACGCATCTCGACCGCGTGGGCTGCCGCCCGGAGATACGCCGCTGTGGCTGGCTGTCTGACGTCGGTCATGGCCGGATACGCGATCTGCAGGCCTGCATCGGTCTCGTAGCTCATCCAGCGCACCACGATCGCCTCGTGCTGGGCCTGGAGGCGCTCCAAGGGACGCGGTGCGGAGGCTGCGGGAATCGCCGCACGCGCGGCACTGAGGCGCACCTGCTTCGCGCGGACGTCTGCGGACGCGGCTTTGGCGTCGTTCTCCTTGGCGCGCAGCATCCGCTTGGCGCCGGCGACCTGCTCGGGTGTGGCCCGACGCGCGCTGCGTTCCGCCGAGATGCGGGCGACGTCGGCCCGGGCGAGCTTGACGGCCATCCGTCGTTCGACCGCTGTCTGCTGGGCGGACTTGAGGTCGTGTCGAGCCGCGTCGTACTCGAGGCGTCGGCCGCTCTTCGTGCTTCGACGACGGAACCCGACCGCGCCGGCGGCGACCCCTCCGGCCGCGATGGGCGCGACCCACCACAACTCGACGGCGAGCAGCAACGGATCCATACTTCGATGCTACCCAGGCCTGCGGCTCCCCGCTCCGCCGTCTCGACAGTGAACGACCGAGGCCACGCCCGGCGAACGGTCGTGGCCTCGGTGTTCAGGAGTCCCGCTGGTTCACACCAGGGTCTGCTGCCAGGCGGCATGCAGCTGCGCGAACTTCCCCGTTCCGCTGATGAGCGTCTCGGGGGTGTCGTCCTCGATGATCTGTCCGTGCTCCATCACCAGCACCCGGTCCGCGATCGCGACCGTCGAGAGACGGTGCGCGATGATGATCGCCGTGCGGTCCTTGAGCAGCGTCTGCAGCGCATCCTGAATCAGACGCTCCGAAGGGATGTCGAGCGATGCGGTGGCCTCGTCGAGGATCAGCACTGCCGGGTCGGCGAGGAACGCGCGGGCGAACGAGATCAGCTGGCGCTGACCTGCCGACACGCGACCTCCGCGCTTGTTGACGTCGGTGCGGTACCCGTCGGGCAGCGACGAGATGAACTCGTCCGCCCCGACCGCGCGCGCAGCCGCACGTATCTCGTCGAGCGAGGCATCCGGCTTCCCGAGGGCGATGTTGTCGGCGACCGTGCCGCTGAACAGGTAGGCCTCCTGAGTCACCATGACGATGGCTCGACGGAGATCCTTCGGATGCAGATTGCGCAGGTCGACCCCGTCGAGAGTGACCTTTCCGATCGACGGGTCGTAGAACCGGGAGATCAGCTTCGCGAGCGTGGACTTGCCCGCTCCCGTCGTGCCGACCAGAGCGATGGTCTGCCCCGCCGGGATGTCGAGCGAGAAGTTCGGCAGGATCGTCTTCTCACCGTTGTAGCCGAACGTCACCTCATCGAACTCGATGTGTCCACGGGACTCCCAGAGATCCACCGGCTTCTCGGGATCCGGAACCGTCGGCACCTCCTCGAGCACGCCGGACACCTTCTCCAGCGCCGCCGTGGCGGACTGGTAGGAGTTCAGGAACATCGCGATCTCCTGCATCGGAGCGAAGAAGTTGCGCACGTACAGCACAGCCGACAGCAGGACGCCCACGGTGAGCGCGCCCTCGGACACTCGGATCCCGCCCCAGAGCACGACGATGCCGAGCACCAGAGCCGCGACGCCCATCAGACCGGGTTCGAACGTGCCGAACAGCAGCATCGAACGGCGGTTGACGTCTCGATACTCACCGGCGATCTTCTGGAAGGTCACGTCGTTGCGAGGCTCCTTGCGGAACGCCTTCACCGCACGGATGCCCGTCATCGTCTCGACGAACTGCACGATCACCTTCGCGCTGATCACGCGGGACTCGCGGTAGACGAGCTGCGAGCGCGAGTAGAACCAGCGCATCAGGAAGAACAGCGGCACACCGCCGATCGCGAGGATGAGGCCGGACTGCCAGTCCCACACGCACAGGGCGATGAAGGTGAACAGACCGAACAGCACACCCGAGACGAGCTCGTTGAGGCCGCCGTCGAGAAGCTCCTTGATGGAATCGAGGTCGCTCGTCTGGCGCGAGATGATGCGACCGGACGTGTACGACTCGTGGAACTCCAAGCTCAGGCGTTGCGTGTGCAGGAAGATGCGCTTGCGGAGATCGAGCAGCACCGCCTGGGTGAGCTTGGCCGCGATGATGACGTACCAGGCGATCATCGCCGCCGCGACAGCACCGGCAAGGAGGTAGACCCCGCCGATCATGAAGGTCGGCATCCAGTCCGCGCGCTCGAGCACTGCGGGGAGCGCCCGGTCGAGCCCGATGCTGATGAGGATCGGGCCGGCGACCTGGAGCGCCGTCGAGATCACGAGCACGATCGCCGCAAGCGCGATCTGCGCCTTGAGGGGACGCACGAGGGAGCCCAGCAGTCGGAGCGACCGACGGCGGATGGCCCGGCTCTCCTCCTTGGTGTAGCTGGAGCGGTCTTCGTCTTGCGTTCCGGTGATCGCCGAGCTCATCGCTGCACCTCCTTCTCGGTGATGATGTCTTGGTCGGCGGCATCCTCGCGGATCCCGGCCTGGACTGCGGCGTCGATCTCGTCCTGCTCATCCCGGATGATCGGGATCGCGCCCGTGCGCGCAGCCTCCTCGGCCTCGAGGCTCGAGATGACATGCCGGTAGTGACGACTCGTCTTCAGCAGTTCACTGTGCGTTCCGACTGCGGTGACCCGGCCGGCTTCGAGCAGGGCCACGCGGTCGGCGAGTGCCACGGTCGACGGCCGGTGCGCCACGATCAGGGCCGTGGTGTCGGCCAGCACGTGCCGCAGCGCCTCTTCGACGAGAGCCTCGGTGTCGACGTCGAGCGCAGACAGCGGGTCGTCGAGCACGAGCACCTTCGGGTTGGCTGCGACTGCCCTGGCGAGCGCCAGACGCTGACGCTGCCCGCCGGAGAGGCTCAGCCCCTCCTCGCCGATGACGGTCTCGACGCCCTCGGGCAGCGAATCCACGAAGGCCGCCTGCGCGACGTCGAGCGCCTCGCGCAGCACACGCTCGGCCTCCTCGCTGTGCACGTCGAGGTCGGCACGGCCCAGCAGCACGTTCTCACGAACCGTCGCTGAGAACAGCGTGGCGTCTTCGAAGGCCATCGCGATGTGCTGGCGCAGCTCGGCAAGCGGGAGGTCCCGCACGTCGACGCCGTCGAGCGTGACCCGCCCGCCGGTGACGTCGTAGAGACGCGTCGGCAGCGTGGTCAGCGTGGTCTTGCCGCTGCCGGTCAGTCCGACGAGCGCCATGGTCTCGCCCGGTCGCAGCACGAGGTCGATCCCGTCGAGCAGGTCGCGCTCGTGCGCTCCCGCATCCTGGTACCGGAAATGCGCCGCCTCGAAGGCCAGCTCGCCGCGGGGTTCCGCGATGTGAACCGGATTCTCGGGGTCGGTGATGGAGTTCGTCTCAGAGTAGATGTCGAACACGCGATCGGTCGCGGTGCGCGCGTCGAGCATGAACGAGAACAGGAAGCCGATCGACTCGATGGGCCAGCGGAGCACCACGGCCATGGCGAAGAACGCGAACAGCTGCGCCTGGTCGATCTCGCCCTGAGAGATCAGCCAGATTCCCGACATAAGGCTGAGACCGAAGGCGATCTGGGGCATGAGGTCGAGCCAGAACCAGATCGACGCGATCGCGCCCGCCTTGCTCATCTCGGTCTCGCGCAGCGTCTCGGCCTGACGGCTGAAGCGCCCCAGGGCGTGCTTGCCCCGACCGAAGGCCTTGAGCACGCGGATGCCGTGCACGCTCTCCTCGACGCTCGTCGCGAGGTCCCCGGCCTGGTCCTGGCTGCGGCGGGTGAGCGCGCCGTAGCGCTTCTCGAAGAGGTAGCCGCGGATCCACAGCGGGATGGCGGTGACGATGAAGATGACGCCGAGCAGCCAGTGCCAGCGGAACAGCAGCACCGAGCCGATGATGATCGTCAGCACGTTGACGACGAGCAGCACGAGACCGAATGCCAGCCACCGGCGGATCAGGCCGATGTCCTGCATCATCCGGCTCAGCAGCTGCCCCGACTGCCAGCGGTCGTGGAACGAGACCGGCAGCGTCTGGAGCCGCGAGTAGAGCTCGGTGCGCATCTTGTATTCGACCTGCGTCGCGGGGTTGAGCACGAACTGACGGCGCAGCCAGACCATCAGCGCCTCGCCGAGGGCGAGGCCGAAGACTGCGAGCGCGCCCCAGGCGATGGCATCGATCGCGCCGGTCTGCACCGGTCCGCGCATGATCTGCTCGAGCACGATCGGAATCATCAGGGCGATGATCGCGGCCACGAGCGCGCTGGCCGCACCACCCGCGAGCCGCCAGATGACAGGCTTCACGAAGGGCTTCAGACGCCACAGCGCGGCCGGCGTGGAGAGAGAGGAAGAGGAGGAGGCGTTCTGCGATGAAGGCGAGGAAGACATGTCTCTCAGACGAGTTTCGTATGGGGAAGCGGTTGCTGAAGGGGGCGGACGCGGCAGGGGACTCTCGGAGTCCGGCATCCGGTGAGGTCGTGCGTGTCGGAAAGGGGCTCTAGCGGAGCGGGCGCACCGGGGTCGAGCCGAGAGCGGCGATCTGCACGATGGCGATCGATGTCATGGTGTCCTCCTCAGGCTCGGCGATGTCGTCCGGTCGGTGCGACAGCCCACCAGCCTATTCCTGTGAACAAGCTGAGCGCAAGAGAGATTCCCGATTGCTCAACGCCGTCTTCCTCGGGCGGCGTCGCGTCAGTTCCCCCTCAGCCTCGTGCGGCCTCGCGTTCCAACAGGTTCGCCTTGACGTCGAGGCCCCAGGCGAACCCGCCGAGCGTGCCGTCGGATCGCAGCACACGGTGGCATGGCACGAACAGCGCCGGAGCGTTGCGGGCGCAGATCGAGGCCGCTGCCCGCACCGCACGCGGGTTGCCGAGGCGCGCTGCGAACGAGGTGTAGGTCAACGGCTCCCCCGGCTCGATCTCACGCAGCGCCGACCATCCGGCGAGCTGCAGCATCGTGCCCGTCTGCTTGACCGCGACCGCATCGATCGCAGAGAGGTCTCCTGCATAGAACGAAAGGGCCGCGGCCGCCGCATCCGTGTCGCGTTCGCGCACCTCCGTCGGTCGGTCGCGGGGCGAGAGGCGGGCGACGATCGTCGCCTGATCGGCCGTCCACCCCGAAGAGAGCACTCGCTGATGCTCGTCGGCGAGGATGGTGAACGGCCCGTCCGGGGTCTCGATGGTCTGGATGATGGCGTTCATGAGGTCTCCTTCACAAGAGTGGTGGTGTGGGACGCACGCGTGCGTCGAACGGGCCGCGCCGGTGCTGCTCGCCAGAGATGTGCACTGAGATAGCTGCGCCACGGAGCAGCGCGCTCCGCCCACGCGACGAGAGGCAGCGGATCACCCGGGAGTCCGGAAGCGGCAGCTCCTGCACGCAGTGCGACGTCGCCCGGGAGAATCACATCGGGATCGCCCAACACGCGCATCCGCACGTAGTCGGCCGTCCAGGGGCCGATGCCCGGCATCGCGAGCAGCGCCGCGCGCTGCTCCACCCCGTCATCTCCCACCGTGAGCCTCAGGGTTCCGTCGGCGAGTGCCGTGGCAGCACCGACGATCGCCCTGATGCGTGCCCCCGGCCCCCGGAGCACCTCGGCTCCTCGCTCGGCGATCGCCGACATCGTGGGGAACAGCAGCCCTTGCTCTGTGCGCTCCCCCAGCGCATCGGTCAGGGCGGTGAGCGCGGTGCGAGCGGCGACGACCGTGATCTGCTGGCCGATCATCGCGCGGATCAGCATCTCATGCGGATCCGCCGAGCCGGGCACGCGGATGCCGGGGGTGCGTGCGACGAGCGGAGCGAGCTCCGGGTGCGCGCTCAGCGCCTGATCGATGGCGAGCGGGTCGGCGTCGAGATCGAAGATCCGTCGCACGGTGGACACCAGCGGAGCGAGGTCGCCCAGCTGGGCGACGCGCGCGCGCAGGTGCAGCCGCTCCGCCGCGTCCTGACTCACTTCGAACCACGCCGCCCCTCCCGCCATACGCAGATGGCGGGAGAACGACGTCGCGGTGGCCTCCTCGACTCCCGACACCGCACGGGCCGCCATCCAATGGAATATGCCGGACGCATCGAGGGGTCCGCGATACGGAAGGACGAGGTCGATCGCTCCAGGCGCCGTCGACGCAGGCGTCTTCCGTCGAGCCCTGAGCTCACCCGGCGTCAGGCCGAATACCTCGCGGATCGTGTCGTTGCACTGCCGGATGCTCGCGAAGCCCGCGGAGAACGCGACATCGGAGATCTGCATATCGGTGCCGACGAGCAGCATCCGCGCGGTGTGAGCCCGGTGTGCCCGGGCGAGAGCGAGCGGGCCCGCTCCGAGTTCGGTCGAGAGCAGTCGAGTGAGGTGCCGTGTCGAGTATCCGAGGCGCACGGCGAGGCCGGACACTCCCTCGCGCTCGACCACGCCCGAAGAGATCAGGCGCATCGCGCGGGCGGCGACGTCGCTGCGCAGATCCCACGCGGGCGAGCCGGGGGCCGCCTCGGGGAGGCAGCGCTTGCAGGCGCGGAAGCCCGCTTCGTGGGCCGCAGCGCTGGTCGGATAGAAGGTGACGTTCTGCGGCTTGGGTGTGCGGGCGGGGCAGCTCGGCCGGCAGTAGATGCCGGTGGAGCGCACAGCGGTCACGAACTGACCGTCGAAACGCGTGTCACGTGCGCTGATCGCACGATATCGCTCGTCGAAGTCGGTCACGGGGAAGCTCATGCCCCCACTCTGCCACTGGCACCCGACACCGGCTGGCGGAAATCGGACATCGCGGTGACCCCCGGGCGCCGCAGAGCGATCAGCCCTTCAGATACACCGTGGCGGTCTCGGTGAAGAACTCCCGGGCCGCGGCTCCCTGTTCCTTCGGGCCGAGCGCACTCGCACCGCTGCCACCGAACGGCACGTGCAGATCGGCACCGGCCGATGCCGAGTTGATGTGCACCACACCCGCCCTGATCTCCTCGATCGCGCTGAGAGCGTCCGCGAGACCGGTCGTGAAGACTGCGGTCGAGAGGCCGTACTCACTGTCGTTGACCAGCGCGATCCCCGCTTCGGTGCTCGAGACCCTGCGCACGCCGATCACGGGGCCGAACAGCTCGTCCGTCCACAGCTCGCCCGGGTCGTCTTCGTTCAGCTCGAACACCGACGGCGCGATGAAGTAGCCGTCATCGAGGTGGCCGGGCCCATACGGTTCCGGAGCGACCACCGCTGTCGCCGAGGTTCGAGCGCGCGCGATGGCCGCCGCGACGCGGTCCCGCGCGGAGGCGTCGACGACGGGTCCGACCTCGACCGCCCGATCCTGGGCGTCGCCCACGACCATCCGCTCGGTGCGCGCCGCGAGCCGGCGCAGGAACTCGTCGGCGACCGCTTCGTGCACGATCACCCGAGACGTGGCGGTGCACTTCTGTCCGGCGGCACGGAACGCGCCGATCGCCACCTGCTCGACGGCGACGTCGAGGTCGGCATCGGCGAGCACGAGCGACGCGTTCTTGCCGCCCAGCTCTCCCTGGAACGGGATGCCGCGCGCCGCCAGCTGCGCGGCGATGATGCGGCCCACCTTCGTGGATCCGGTGAAGGTCACCGCATCCACGTTCGGGTGCGAGACGATCGCCTCACCGACCGCGGCCGAGCCGTTCACGAGATTCAGCACTCCCTGCGGCAGACCGGCCTGCTCGAGCGCCTCCGCGAATCGCATCGCGAGCACCGGCACGAACGTCGCGGGCTTCCAGACCACCGTGTTGCCCCAGACCAGGGCGGGAGCGAGCTTCCACGCCGGGATCGAGATCGGGAAGTTGAACGGCGTGATCGCCCCGACGACCCCCACCGGTCGTCGGATCACGAGGATGCGCTCGCCCGGTGTCGGCGACTCGAAGACACCGCCGCTCTGGCGCTCGACCTCCTGTGCGTGGAAGCGGAGGATGTTCGCGGAGTGGCCGGTCTCGGCGATCGCTTCGACGAGGGTCTTGCCCTCTTCGCGGGCCAGCTCCCTCCCCCACTCGTCACGATGTGCCTCGATGATGTCGGCTGCGCGGAGAAGGATGCCGGCGCGTGCGCGTGCCGGTGTACGACGCCAGCCGTCGAAGGCCGCGCGGGCCGCCGCATAGGCGCGGTCGACGTCGGCATCCGACGCTCCCGGCCCCTCGGCGACGACGTCGCTCGGTCGGCTCGGATTGACGTCGACGAGGGTCTCTCCCCCACCCTCGACCCAGGATCCGGCGATGAAGTGGCGCAGGGCGATGACGGTCATGATGCTCCCTCGGTATCAGTGCTGCGGAAGGCGGAGAAGCCGGTGATGTGGGCGCCCAGCACCAGCGTGTGCACCTCGTCGGTGCCCTCATACGTGCGCACGGACTCGAGATTGGCGGCGTGGCGCAGCGGCGAGTAGTCGCCGGACACCCCGTTGCCCCCGAGGATCGTCCTCGCCTCCCTCGCGATGGCGATCGCCGCCCTGGTGTTGCTGAGCTTGGCGACCGAGATCTGATGCGGCTCGAGTCTTCCCGCATCCTTCAGCCTGCCCAGGCGCAGAGCGAGCAGCTGGGACTTCTCGATCTCGACCGCCATGTCGACGAGTTTCTGCTGCGTGAGCTGGAACGCGGCGATCGGCTGGTTGAACTGGATGCGGGTGCGCGAGTACGACAGGGCCGTGGCGTAGCTGTCGCGCGCGGCGCCGATCACACCCCAGCCGATGCCGTACCGCGCCTCGTTCAGGCACGAGAACGGGGCCCTGAGACCGCGTGCCTCCGGAAGCTGAGCGGTCGCCGGCAGGCGCACGTCGGTGAGCGTGATGTCGCACTGGATCGATGCGCGCATCGAGAGCTTCGGTGCGATCGGCGTCGCGACGAAGCCGTCGGTGTCCGTGGGCACGATGAAGCCGCGAACGCCGTCATCCGTCTGCGCCCAGATGATCGCGACCTGCGCGATCGAGGCGAGACCGATCCACCGCTTCGCTCCGTTGATCACCCAGCCGTCGCCGTCGCGACGAGCGAACGTGGTCATGCTCGAGGGGTCGGATCCGGAGTTGGGCTCGGTGAGCCCGAAGCATCCGATGACCTCGCCGCGTGCCATGCGCGGCAGCCACTCCTGCTTCTGCTCCTCGCTGCCGTGCTTGTGGATCGCGCTCATCGCGAGCGAACCCTGCACCGACACGAAGGTGCGCAGACCCGAGTCGCCCGCTTCGAGCTCCATCGCGGCGAGCCCGTACTCGACGGCGCTTCGGCCGGCGCACCCGTATCCCGAGAGGTGCATGCCGAGCAGTCCGAGCTCGGCCAGCTCCGGCACCAGCTCGGTAGGGAAGATCGCGCGGTCGTACCAGTCGGCGATATGGGGACGGATGCGGGTGTCGACGAAAGCACGCACGCGATCGCGCGACGCCCGTTCGTCATCGCTGAGCATCTCGTCGAAGTCGAGCAGGTCGGGAACGGCGGTCATGCTGCGGCCTCCTCGGCGGCGATCGAGCGGATGGAACGGCTGAGGATCTCGAGCCCGGTGTCGAGCACGGCCGGCTCGATCACGAGCGGCGGGAGCAGGCGGATGACGTTGCCGTGCGTGCCGCAGGTCAGGGTGAGCACGCCCGCCGTGTGGCAGGCGGCGGTGACGCGCTGGGCGAGGTCGGCGCGTGGCGCGAGGGTGTCGGGGTCGGCGAATTCGAGGGCCATCATCGCTCCTCGCCCTCGCACCTCGGCGATCACCGGGAACTCGGCGAGCAGCGGCTCGAGGTGGGCACGGATGCTCTGCTCGATACGTGTGACGCCCGGCAGCAGCTCAGGGTCCTCGAGCACCTCGAACACGGCGAGCGCCGCGGCGCAGGCGAGAGGGTTGCCCGCGTACGTGCCGCCGAGGCCGCCCGTGTGCGCGGCGTCCATGATCTCGGCGCGGCCCGTGACAGCGCTCAGCGGCAGCCCGCCGCCGAGCGCTTTGGCCGTGAGCGTGATGTCTCCGGCGACTCCCTCGTGCTCGCTCGCGAACAGACGACCCGTGCGGCCGAGGCCGCTCTGGATCTCGTCGATGACGAGCACGATCCCGTGTGCGTCCGCTATCCGGCGGAGCCCCGAAAGGAAGCCTTCAGCGGGAACGATGAACCCGCCCTCGCCCTGGATGGGCTCGACGACGAGCGCGGCGAAGTGGTCGGCGCCGTGCTCGATGACGATCCGCTCGATCTCAGAGAGTGCGGCATCGGGTCCCTCCCCACGCAGCGGGTTGGCATTGGGCCCCCGCACGACATCGTTCGGGAAGGGGCCGAACGTGGTCTTGTATGGGTGCTCCTTGGCCGTCATCGCCATGGTCAGCAGGGAGCGGCCGTGGTAGGCCTCGTCGATCACGAGCACCCCGGGCCTGCCGGTGTGCGCCCGCGCGATCTTCACCGCGTTCTCAACGGCCTCGGCTCCTGTGCTGAACAACGCGGTCCGCTTCTCGAAGTCGCCGGGCACGTGCGCGTTGAGCCATTCGGCCACACGTACGAACCCTTCGTACTCGGTCACCATGAAGCAGGTGTGGGTGAAGAGGTCGAGCTGGGCCGCGACGTTCTCGCGCACGCGGGGATTCGCCGCGCCGACGCTGGTCACGGCGATGCCGGAGGCGAGATCGATGAGCGTGTTGCCGTCGACATCTTCGAGCGTGGAGGTGCCGGCGCGGGCGATGAAGACGGGAAGGGTGATTCCGAAACCGGAGGCGACGGCGGCGGTGCGCTGAGCGTGGAGCTCGCGCGATCGCGGCCCGGGGATCTCGGTGATCAGATGCGGAGCGGTGGTCATGAGGTCGACGCTAGAACGCCATAGAGACGTCGAGGGTGACACTTCGCCCAGTCTTGATACCTGGCCTATGCGTACTGCACAATGACGACCATGGTCTCCCTCGGCGAACTCGCTCTCGCATCCGGCGCCTCCCTGCGCCCCCTCGCGCCGTTCGACGCCGCCCGCAGCATCACCGGAGTGCATGTCTCGGAGCTCGACGACCCAGGTCGCTATCTCGATGGCGGAGAGCTGCTGCTCACCACGGGCATCCCGCTTCACGCCCACTCGGCCGACCTCTACGTCGACCGTCTCGCTGAGCAGGGCATCGGCGCGATCGGGATCGGTCTCGGCGAAGGCTGGGAGCACGCGCCGTCCGCGCTGGTGGAGCGATGCCGCGCCACCGGCATACCGATCTTCGCAGTGCCCGACGGCGTCCCGTTCCTCGACGTCTCCCGAGCGTTCTGGTCGCTCGCGGGCCGTGGCGGCCAGGAGGAGGCGATGCGCACCGCGCACGCCCACACCCGACTCGTGCAGGCCGCAGCGGGGCCGGATCCGATCACCGCGGTCGTCCGGGTGATGGCTCAGGCGATCGGCGGATGGGTCGCCTGGCTGCCGATCGGTCAGGGCGGCTCGGCAGAAACCCTGCATCCCCCGTCGCTCCAGGGGATGCTGCCCTCCGTGCGGGCAGACGTGGAGAGGTCGCTGCTGCGCTCCGGGGTCGAGGCGGCGTCGTTCGTATCTCACGGTTCGACGGTCGTCGCCCACGCGGTGACAGACGGCGAACGCACCCGCGGTGCGCTCGCCCTCGGCGCCGGGAGACCTTTCGGCAGCTCGGATCGCCAACTCGCCCTCACCGCCACCGCCCTGCTGCGGCTGCTGAATGCGCGGGAGCGAGGGGGCCCGACGCCCGGGGCATGGATAGCCGAGCTCGCATTTCGCGGCGAGCCCGCGGCCGCCCGCGCACTCGCCGACGCCTCCGACATCGAACTGCCGATGCTGTTCCGCGTTCTCGCAGGCGACCGTTCCACGGTCGACGGCGGACTCGGCGCCGGAACCGCGCATGCGGGCGTGCACCTCACCCTGCTCTCCGCCGAGGCAGACGCGACGCCCGATTCCGGAGTCCTCAGCGGGCCGGTGGGGCTGGAAGACGTCGCTGCCGCGGCCGCCCGGGTCATGGCCCTCCACCGCACGGCTCCCGACGCAGGGGCCCGCACCGATCCGGAGTCGCGGTCGCGCCGCTGGGCCGGCCTGCTCGCGAGCGGCGACACGGAACTGCGGCGCACGGTCATCGCGTACCTGCGCAATCGTCAGCAGGCCGAGCGGACCGCACGGGAGCTCGGGGTGCATCGGAACACGATCAGGCCGAGGATCGCCACTGCGGAGAAGATGCTCGACGCCTCGCTGGACGACCCGGATGTCGCCGCCGAACTGTGGCTCGCACTGCGGGATCGTGGGCTCTAGCGATCGGCATCCAACCACGCCCGCACGGCCTCGTCGTGCTCGCCGAGCCGCGGAGGTGCGGACGCCGTCACCGGGATCGCCGGAGACCAGGTGAGCGGTGAGCGGATCTGCCTCGACCGGCGCCCGTCGCGGCCGAAGGCATCCCACACAGGCTCGAGCCCGAGCTCTTCGGCGAGCGCGATCCCGTCGCCGATCGAGTTGACGACGCCGGCGGCGACGCCGATCCGATTCAGCCTCGCGGCCCACGCCGCCGCCGTGTCAGCGGCCAGCGCAGACTCGAGCTCGACGACGAGCGCCTCTCGATGCGCGACGCGGTCGGGGTTCGTGAGGAACCGCGGATCGGCGGCGAGCTGCGGGCATCCGAGTTCGGTGGTCATGCGCGCGAACTGCGCGTCATTGCCGCAGGCGACCGCGATCGGAGCGTCGGCACAGCGCAGCGATTCGTAGGGAGCGATCGACGGATGCCGGTTGCCCAGCCGGCCGGGCTCGGTGCCGGCGCCCAGGTGCGCCGACATCTGGTTGACCAGCGCCGCCTGCAGGCTCGAGAGCAGGTTGACGTCGATCCTCGAGCCGCGTCCGGTCGACTCTCGCCTGCGGAGAGCCGCGAGGATGCCGATCACCGCGTCCTTGCCTGTCAGCACATCGACCAAGGCCACACCGGCCTTCATGGCATCACCGCCGGTCTCACCGGTGATGTGCATGAGGCCGCCGACCGCCTGGGCGACGAAGTCGTATCCGGGAAGCGCCGCACCGGCCCCCAGGCCGAAGCCGCTGACCGAGACGTAGACGAGACCGGGGTGCTCGGAGGCGAGCGAGTCCCAGTCGAATCCGAGTTTCGCGAAGAGCCCCGGTCGGAAGTTCTCGATCACCACATCGCTTCTCGCGATCAGCTCGCGAGCGCGTGCCGCGTCGCCCGGATCGGTGAGGTCGAGAGCAACGGACTCCTTGCCGCGGTTGGCGGATTCGAAGTACGTCGTGATCCCTGATTCGGCATAGGGCGGACCCCACGACCTCGTGTCGTCGCCTGCCCCCGGCCTCTCGACCTTGATGACCCGCGCACCGAGATCGGCGAGGGTCATGGTCGCCAGCGGCCCCGCGAGCACGCGGGAGAAGTCTGCGACGACGATCCCGTCGAGCGGCGCGCTCACCGGCGCACCCGCAGCGGCTGTGAAGTGGACTCCCTGGCGACGACCGTGATCGGGAACTCCACATCGGTGCCGGATGCCGCACGACCGTCGAGCAGGTCGATGAGCAGCTCGGCGCAGGCGACTCCCGAGTCACGGGGGCGCAGATCGATCGAGGTGATCGACGGAGTCAGAAACGGCAGGGACGGATGATCGACGCACGAGACGACCGTGATGTCCTCGCCGACAGTGCGGCCGAGGCGCCCGAGCACGGCGACGACCTCGATCGCACTGGAGTCCGGTCCGCAGATGATCACGTCGGTGTCCGGATTCGTCTGCAGCAGCCGTTCGGTCGATTCGCGCACGGCATGCCAGGGAGCCTCGAACGAGATCGGCGCGATGACCGGGTCGAGGCCGCGTGCCGCGCAGCCCCTTCGATAGCCCGAGACGAGCTGGCGCGACCAGTCCGTCGCATCCGGGGCGACCAGCAACGCAGGATGCTGGGCCCTGGTGACGTCGATCTCGGCGAAGAGCCGGAGCATCGCCGCCTCGTGCGACGACCAGATGACGCCGTCGGGGACCCCCTCGATGTCGTCAGGCAGGTGCTCCTGGGTGACGATCGGGATGCCGGAGGCCATGAGCGACGGCAGCCCGGGGTCTCCGGAGACCGGGTCACCGATGATCAACCCGTCCGCCCGGATCGGCCGTGAACGGCCGGACGACGCCGACGGGCTCACGATGGTCACGTCGATGTCGTGGGCTGCGGCGCTGGTGACGATTCCGAAGGTGAACGCCATGTAGTACGACGACCGGGACACGACCTCGGGGAGCACGATCCCGATCGTGCCGATCGCGCCGCCGCGGAGGTGTCTCGCCGCCGTGTTGACCGAGTATCCGAGCTCGGCTGCCGCCGTCAGCACGGCTTCCCGAGTGGCCGGTGAGACACGACCGCCGCCGTTGAGCGCGTCGGACGCGGTGGTCTTTCCGACACCCGCGCGCCGAGCGACATCGATCAATCTGGCGCGTCGTGGCTCTTGCATGCGGCCGAGTCTAGCCACACGGAGCAAGCCGTAATCCACTCGAAACACATCGGGTCTTGCGCCGTAACACGCTTTTCGCATACTTTTGCCGGAACGTTCCGGCACGCAGACGTTCCGGCACCGACTTCCGATGGAGACTCCATGAACTGCAGCTGTTCCTCGTCCGACCACGTCCAGCGCTCGCGCCGCCTCGGCGACGAGTCCGGTGCGCCGTATGCGACGCTCTCGGCGGACGAGCTGCAGCGCGTCGCCGAGATCCTGCGCGCTGAAGGCGCGCTCGACGAGGAGCATCGCATCGCCTACCTCGGCCTCGATGAGCCCGACCGCGCGGAGGTCACCGCGGGCCGCCCCGTCCCCCGCCGCGCTCGGGTGCAGCTCCTCGACGTCGACAGCGGACGCGCACGAGCGCTCTCGGTGGATCTCGGCTCCGGCACGCTCGTGAAGGACGTCGACATCGACCCCGAGATCGACGGCCAGGTGCCGCTGCTGCAGGAGGAGCACGTGATCATCCGCGAGCTCATCGGCGCCGACGCGCGCTGGGCCACCGCGCTCTCGGCTCGAGGAATCGACGACCCGAGCACCGTGGCGCTCGCCGGTCTGTCGGCGGGCCGCTATCCGATCGAAGGCGAGAGCGGACGCCGACTGGCGCGCGTGCTCGGGCACCACCAGCCGACCCCGCAGACCATGCCCTGGGCGCACCCGATCGACGGTCTCGTCGCCTACGTCGACCTCGCGAGCCGAACCGTCGTCGACGTCATCGACACCGGGGTCATGCCGATCCCTCAGGAGACCGCCGACTACCACGTGCCTGGCACCTTCGGCCCCGAGCGCACGACGCAGAAGCCGATCGTCATCACGCAGCCGGAAGGACCGAGCTTCTCGTTCGACGGCGACGTGATCTCGTGGGAGAAGTGGTCGCTGCGCATCGGCTATGACATGCGCGAGGGTCTCATCCTGCACGGCATCGGCTTCGAGGACGACGGGCGTGTGCGTCCGATCGTGCACCGCGCCTCGATCGCGGAGATGCTCGTGCCCTACGGAGACCCGGGCCCGGTGCGCTTCTGGCAGAACTACTTCGACACCGGCGAGTACCAGCTCGGACGGCTGGTGAATTCGCTCGAACTCGGCTGCGACTGCGTCGGCGACATCACCTACCTCGACGTGCCGATCGCCGATGCCCGAGGAGAGGTGAAGGTCCTGCCCAATGCGATCTGCATCCACGAGGAGGACGCCGGGGTGCTCTGGAAGCACACCGAGCAGTTCACCGGTTCGAGCGACGTTCGACGGCAGCGCCGCCTGGTCATCTCGTTCTTCGTCACCGTCGGCAACTACGACTACGGCTTCTACTGGTACCTCTACCTCGACGGCAAGATCGAGTTCGAGGCCAAAGCCACCGGCCTCGTCTTCACCGCCGCCTACGACGAGCGCACCAGCCGGTTCGCGAGCGAGCTGGCGCCGGGGCTCGCCGCTCCCTATCACCAGCATCTGTTCTGCGCCCGCCTCGACATGGCGGTCGATGACGGCCCGGCCATCGTCGACGAGATCGATGTCCGCGCCCTGCCGATCGACGACGACAACATGCACGGCAGCGCGATCGGCTTCACGACCACCCGGCTGCGGAGTGAGCAGGAAGGACGCCGACGCGCCAACGCCACGGTCGATCGCACCTGGCGGGTGAGCAGCGCGACCGCGAAGAACCGCCTGGGCCGACCGACCTCCTACGTCCTGACGCCAGAGGGCAAGCCCGTGCTGCTCGCGCAGCCCGAATCGGTGATCGCGTCGCGTGCACGGTTCGCGACATCCGACCTGTGGGTCACCGCCTACGACCCTGACGAGCGCTATCCCGCAGGCGACGTCGTCAATCAGAGTGCTCCCGAGCAGGGTCTCCCCGCCTTCGTCGCCGACGACGCCCCGCTCGACGGCGCCGACCTCGTGCTCTGGCACACCTTCGGCCTCACCCATTTCCCCCGCACCGAGGACTGGCCGATCATGCCCGTCGACACGTGTGGATTCACCCTCACGCCCCACGACTTCTTCGACCGGAACCCGACCCTCGACGTCCCGGCCTCCCCCACCGCATGCGCCTGCGCTCACGAGGACACAGGCTCTGCGCAGTCCGAGCACCATCTGCATCACCTCTCTGTCCGCCCGTCGTCGCACCACGGCTGATCAGCCGTCGTCCGGCATCCCGAAGGGAAACACCGACATGCACACAGCAGCTCGCGCGGGGGTGGCGATGTCCGCCATCGCTGTCCTCGCACTCACCGGATGCGCCGCCGGCGCCTCACCAGACACCGAACCGAGCCAGGATGAGGCGGCGCCCGGCTTCCTCGCCGTCGCGGACGACGCATTCAACGGCGGGGGCGACCTCGTCGTCCAGGTCGACTACGACACCGCGGAGGCCAGCGGTCTCGACCCGCAGGGCGCGGCGACCGCACGCTCGTGGATGCTGGAGGGACTGTCCTACGAGACCCTCACCACGATCGACGAGAACCTCGACGTCGCGCCGTCGCTCGCCACTTCGTGGGAGACGCCGAGCGACACCGAGTACGTCTTCACGCTCGCCGACGACGCGGTGTTCTCGAACGGGCGCGCCATGACGGCTGCCGATGTCGTCGGCAGCCTGCAGCGTCTGCTCGACACTCCGACGACCTGGACAGGTCAGCTCGGGCCGATCGCGTCGGTCGAGGAGACCGGCGACCTGGAGGTCACCGTCACCCTGTCGGAGCCGTACGCCCCGTTCCTCGCCGCGCTGGCGAACACCCCTGCCGCCGTCCTGCCGATGGCAGAGATCGATGCGGGCGAGATCGACATCACCACCGAGATGGTCGGCACCGGTCCGCTCGTCGCGACCGCGCACCGACAGGACGAGGAGTGGACGTTCGAGCCGAACGAGCACCACCCCGATGCCGATGCGCTCGGCTTCTCGACTCTGACGATCGACATCGTCGGAGATGAGGCGACCAGGGCCGCAGCGCTCCGCGACGGATCGGCCGACTTCGCCGTGCTCAACTCCATCGACTCTGCAGAGCTCCTCGCGAACGCGCAGGAAGTCAATGTCGTCGGGCAGAAGAACACCGACTTCCACTACCTGATGATCAACTCGCTCACGGGCGATGAGGCACTGCAGGATGAAGACGTGCGCTTCGCCATCAACAGCGCGATCGACCGTGACGCGATCAACGAGCTCGCGTTCGGCGGCTCGACCGCCGCCACCGGGGTCACCCCTGCCGGCCTCCCCGACTCGTGCGTCGCGGAGGACCTCCCCTCGGCCGCGCACGACGTCGCCGCGGCGAAAGCCGTGATCGACGAGATCGGAGGCCTCGAGCTCGACCTCGTCGTGTACACCGATGAGCCGGTTCTCGCCCAGATCGCACAGGTCATGCAGCAGAACCTCGCCGAGATAGGCGTGACCGTCGACATCCAGCAGGTCGACTACGCCACCTACTCCGCCCAGGTCTACGGCAGCCCCGCGACCTTCGACCTCGCGCTCAGCTGGTTCGCCGGCTACGCGGACCCCGCGATGGTCACGACGTGGTGGAACCCCGAGGTCGCCGGCTTCTCGGCCGTCTTCATGAAGGGCTCCGACGAGCTCGACGGACTGATCGCCGAGGGATACTCGACCGAGCCGGGGGCCGACCGGGCCGCCGTGTTCGAGAACCTCTGCGCCGTCGCCGACGAGCAGAGCGAGATGGTACCGCTGGTGCTGCGTCCCTCCACGATCGGATGGAACACCGAGTCGCTGTCGCCGACGCTCAGCAGCGATGAGGGCTACGGCAACTTCCTGCGGTACATCACCCAGTTCCGCGCCAGCTGACATGGCCGTCGCTCTGTGGTCGCTCCGGCGCTTCGGCGCCGCACTGGTGACGCTCATCGTCGTCTCGGTGCTGATCTTCGCGTCCGTCCGTCTCATGCCGGGCGACTACACCGACCTCGTCCTGGGTCCGCTCGCCACCGAGGCGCAGCGGGCCCAGGCGGTGGCCGAGTCCGGGCTCGACGACCCGGTGATCGCGCAGTACTTCCACTGGCTGTTCGGCGTTCTCACCGGTGACCTCGGATACTCATTCGTCTCGAACGTGTCGGTCACCGACGAGTTCGCGGCCCGCCTTCCCGTCACCGCGACGATCGCGCTGCTGACGATCATCGTCACCTTGCTCGTCGGCATCCCGCTCGGCTTCTTCGCGGCGCTGCGATCGGAGGGCTCTGGCGGCGCCGTCGGTCGGATCGTCAGCGCTCTCGGCATCAGCATCCCGGAGTTCCTGCTCGCGGGAGTCGTGGTCTTCGCCGTCTCGACACTCGGGCTCGGCGTCTCGGTCGGCCGCTTCGCCCCGTTCGCCGTCGACCCTGCGCGCTTCTTCGGGGCGCTCGTGCTGCCGGTCACGGTTCTCGCCGTCGGCTGCGTGGCGGTCGTCGCCAGGAACACGAGGGATGCCGTCATGAACGTCCTCGTCGAACCGCATGTGCAGGCTGCAGTGGCGCGAGGCGAGACCCCCTGGTTCATCGTCCGTCACCACGTGCTGCGCAACGCCGCAGCCCCGATCCTCACGATCGTCGGCGCCCTCGTCGCCGTCCTCCTCGGCGGCACCGTGATCGTCGAGTTCGTGTTCAACATCCCGGGCATGGGCTCGTACCTGCAGACGGCCCTCGGGCGACGCGATTACGCGATCGTCCAAAGCGCGGTGCTGCTCGCCGCCATCGTGTTCATCGTCGCGAGCCTGCTCGTCGACCTCATCGCCAATGCGCTGGACCCCCGTCTGCGCCTGACCGGAGGGAGCCGCCGATGACCATCGCCCCCACAGCCACGCACCGCGTCCGCGCAGCGGGCGACGCGACGCGCGGCGCCTGGCGCCGCAGCGACGCCGTGCTGCGCACCGCGATCGTCGTCCTCGGCCTCGTCGTGGTGATCACCGTGATCGCTGTGCTCACCGGCCTCGCCGGATCTACGACCGCGACGGTCGGCGGCAGGCTCGAGGGCCCCTCGGCACTCGCGCCGTTCGGCACCGACAACCTCGGTCGCTCACTGCTGCCGCGTCTGTTCCAAGGCACCGCGACCACCCTCGTCGTCTCGATCGTCGCCGTCGTCTGCTCGGCGGTGGTCAGCACCGTGCTCGGGATGCTCGCCGGCTACTACGGCGGGGCGGTGAACGAGGCGGTGATGCGCGTCGCAGACGTGCTCTACGCGTTCCCCGCTCTCGTGCTGGCGATCCTCGTCTCCGCACTCCTCGGCCCCGGTCGACCGGCGGCCATCATCAGCATCGTCGTCATCACCATCCCTCTCATGACCCGGGTGGTGCGCATCGCGACCCGGGCGGTGGCTGAGCGCGACTTCATCGTGTCCGCTCGCATCAGCGGAGTCCGAACCCCGGTGATCTTCGTCCGCCGACTGCTGCCGAACATCGCCGGCACGATCGCAGTTCAGGCGAGCTACGCGCTCTCCGTCGCGATCCTCGTCGAGGGAGGACTGAGCTTCCTCGGCTTCGGCGTGCAGGCTCCTGAGGCCTCTCTGGGTCTGCTCATCCAACAGGGGATGCTGTACATGACCCAGGCTCCACAGCTCGTGATCGTCCCCGGCGCTGTGCTGGTGGTCTCGATCCTCTGCATCAACATCATCGGCGACGGCCTCCGTGACCGATTCGAACCGCGAGAGACGAGGTCCCTCAGATGACCGCCGTACGCATCAGCGATCTGGCACTGGAGTTCACCGGTGCCACCACGGTCAGGGCCCTCGACGGGGTCGACCTCGACGTCGCCGACGGCAGCTCGGTCGCGATCGTGGGTGAGTCGGGGTCCGGTAAGTCGACGCTCGCCGCCGTCATCGGCCGCCTGCAGCCGCGATCGGCGAAGATCGTCAGCGGTCTGGTCGAGGTCGACGGGATCGACGTGCTCGGTCTCGACGACGCCGCACTGCGCGACTACCGACGACACGCGCTCGCCTACATCGCGCAGGATCCGATCGGCTCGCTCGATCCGACGATGCGCATCGGCGCGCAACTGAAGCTCGTGCTCCGCTCCGTCGGCGACGACGGATCTCCCCGCCGTCAGGTGGAGCTGCTGGAGGGCATGCGCATCACCGATCCGGAGCGCGTCATCCGCCTCTTCCCCCATCAGATCTCGGGCGGGATGGCCCAGCGTGTGGCCATCGCGATGGCTATGTGTCGCCGACCCCGACTGCTGATCGCCGATGAGCCGACCGCAGCGCTCGACAGCCAGGTGCGCGAAGAGGTCATCCGGCTGCTGTTCGCTCAGGCGAAGGAGCAGGGCACGACCATCCTCTGGCTCAGCCACGACCTGCCGGCCGTGGCACGCTGGTGCGACGAGGTCGCCGTCATGTATGCGGGCAGGGTCGTCGAACGCGGCCCGGCATCAGCCGTACTCGGCACCCCGGTGCACCCGTACGCCAGAGCGCTCGCGGCGACGGATCCCTCGCGTGCGAAGCGGGGAGAGCGGCTGTCGAGCATCCCCGGCTCCCCTCCGGTGCTGCACGGCGAGTCGGAGGGCTGCGCCTTCGCCGCACGCTGCGCTCACCGGATCGACGCGTGCGAGATCGTTCGACCCGAGCCCGTGGCACCGCGCCACAGTCTCTGCATCCGCACGACGGAACTCGTGCTGGCGGATCGGCGCGCAGGGCTCATCCCCGAAGAGGAGGTGTCGGCATGAGCGCGTCCGGCGTGACTCCCACCCTCGAACTCGACGACGTGAGCGTCGCCTTCTCGTCGGGCTTCGGCGCGAGCAGGCGAGAGGTCAGGGCCATGTCCGGAGTCTCGTTCTCGGTGGCACCCGGTGAGACGCTGGGCCTTGTCGGCGAGTCCGGCTCGGGCAAGACGACGACGGGGACCGTGGTTCTCGGACTGCAGCAGCCCGACTCGGGCGCCGTGCGGTTCCAGGGAGCGCCGCTCGCCCGAAGCCTGCGATCCCGCGCCGGGCGGATGCAGGCGGTGCTGCAGCATCCGCGGTGGGCACTCGACCCGCGATCCACCGTGCTCTCGTCGGTGCTCGAACCCGTGCTCGTGCACGATCGTCGCACGCCGGCGACCGAGGCGCGCGCCCTGGCGATGCTCGAGAGCGTCGGCCTCCCGGCCTCGTTCGCCGCTCGCCGGCCCCACCAGCTCTCGGGAGGACAGCTGCAGCGAGTGAGCGTCGCACGTGCACTCGTGACCCATCCCGCCTTCATCGTCTTCGACGAGGCCGTCAGCGCGCTCGATGTCTCGGTGCAGGCGCAGATCCTCAACCTCGTCCAGGACCTGCAGGCGGAGCACGGCTTCGCCGCCCTGTTCATCTCGCACGACCTGGCAGCCGTCCGCTACATCTCCCATCACGTCGCGGTGATGCGCGCCGGCGAGATCGTCGAGCACGCCCCGACCGAGGTCTTCTACGACCTGCCCAGCCATCCCTATTCGCGTCAACTGTTCCAGGAGCTCTCATCGTGACCGACACCCACCGTCTCGCCCCCGTCCTCGCCGCGGGACCGCGTCGATCCAACGGCGACTACGCCCTCTCCCCCGTGCACGGCACCGATCGCGGGCAGGTCGAATACGACTTCCCCGGCGTGCTCCTCGGAACGGCCGAATACGCCGAGGGTCCGACCGGAGCGACGGTGCTGTCGATCCCGGCCGGCGCTCGGACGTTCACCGACCGGCGCGGCGGCGCCGTCGGCGCCAGCGGACTGTATGGGTACAACCACGCCATCTGCCTCGCCGGGGGTTCGGTGTACGGCCTCTCCGCCGTGGCAGGCGTGTCGGAGGCGCTGTTCGAGCGCGCCGAGCACCGCTCCGGTTTCGACCAGCTGCAGCTCGTGTCCGGCGCGATCATCTACGACTACTCGGTGCGCGAGAACTCCGTCTTCCCCGACACCGCGCTCGGCAAGGCCGCCCTGCACGCCGCGCGTCAGGGCGTCGTCGAGGTCGGCCGCGTCGGCGGTGGAGCCTCGGCGTCGTCCGGAAAAGTCGACCCCGCGCGCGTGGAGTTCACCGGCCAGGGTGTCGCATTCCGCCAGGTGGGTGATGTGAAGGTCCTCGTCGTGACGGTGCTCAACCCCTACGGAGTGATCCTCGATCGCTCCGGCAGGATCATCCGCGGCAACTACGACGCGAACACCGGCGAGCGCCGCCACCCAGCCCTGGACTACGAAGACGCGATCGGCGAGTCCCGTCTCGTCGACTCGATGTCGGGCAACACCACGATCACGGCTGTCGTCACGAACGTGCAGCTCACCGACACCGAGCTCAAGCAGTTCGGCCTTCAGGTGCACAGCTCGATGCACCGCGGCATCCAGCCCTTCCACACACCGCTCGACGGCGACACTCTCTTCGCGCTGACGACCGACGAGGTCGCGCTGCCCGAGAACCCGAGCACGTCCCGCGGCCGGCTCTCGCTGAACTCCACCGCCGTCGCCACCCTCGCGGGCGAGACGGCGTGGGATGCGATCCTCTGCGCGGCAGGCTGACCCCGTGTACGAGTTCGAGAAGTACCTCGCCCCCTCACAGCACGAGGTCAACGAGCTGGTCCGCCGACACCCGTTCGCACTCGTCGTGACGAACGGCGGCGGCGCGGCCGGAGCCCCCGCCGTCACGCACACTCCGGTAATCATCGAGCGGATGGCGCCGGACGGCGGTTTCGTCGGCGGAGAGCTGCTCGGCCACATCGCACGGAAGAACCCGCAGTGGCAGCAGATCGCGGACGGCGACTCGGTGCTGCTGGTCTTCTCCGGCCCCCACGACTACGTGTCGCCGACGACGTACGCCGACGACCCCAACGTGCCCACGTGGGATTACGCGGCCGTGCATCTGACGGCCAGGGTGACCGTGCTCGAGGATGCGAGCGACGGCATGCACGTCGTCACACGAACTGTCGAGGAGCTCGAGAGCCTCGAGCCGGCCGCGTGGGACATGCAGAGCTCGCTGCCCACGTTCGAGCGTATCGTCGGGGGGATCGTGTCGTTCCGGTTCGAGATCATCGAGCAGCGCGCGGTCTTCAAGGTCAGTCAGGACAAGCCCCTCGAGGTGCGCGAGCGCGTCGCCGCCGCATCCCGTGCACGCGGCTGCCCCTATGGGGACGTCGCCGAACTCGTCGAGCGCATCGGAGGAGACCGGTGATCGTCCACGAGTGGTCTGCGGAGGCAGGCGAGCCGCAGGAGGAAGGACGCCGGTTCGGTGCCCACTGGTCGCCTCAGCTCGCGGCTGCCCGCGACTCGTACCTGAGACTCTTCGCGCAATCCGGTGTTCCGGCCGAGCGCGCGCGAGCGATCGCCGACGAATGCCGGGCGATGACCGAGACCCACGCCCCCGAGATCGCCGACGAGTTCGTCGGCATCGCCGAGGGCAGCGGTCTGTCGCTGACCGACGTGCACCTGCTGACCGCTCGCACCGAGATCCTGGCGCGCATGACGCCGTCGATGGAGTGCTCGACGGTCGTGTACGTGCCCGACGAGGCGAGCGCACCCCGCACTCTGCAGACCTGGGACTGGCACGAGACCCTGTCGAACGAGACCGTCGTGCGGCGTCTGCGCTCGGCGTCCGGAACCGGTGTCGTGACCTTCTGCGAATTCGGCCAACCGGCGAAGATCGGAGTGAACGACCGCGGCCTCGGCCTGCACTTCAACATCCTCCACCACCGATCCGACGGGTCGCAGGCGGGTGTGCCGGTGCATGTGCTCGCCCGCATGATCCTCGATCGCGCAGCCACGGTGGCCGACGCGGTCGCGATCGCCCGCAGCGTCCCGCTCGCAGCGTCCAGCGTGTTGACCGTCGCGGCCTACAACGGTCAGGCGCCTGAAGCCGCAGCCGTCGAAGTCTCTCCCGCGGGGGTCGCGGTGCTGCCTGTTCCGCGCGGCCGCACCTTGGCCCACACGAATCACTTCCTCGACGAGACCCTCGCCGCCGGTGAGTACTCGCCGTACGAGACCACGAGCGTGCCTCGATACCGGTGTCTGACGGATGCCGCGGATCTCGCTCGGATCATCGACGATCGCGAACGCGCTCTCGCGTTCGGAGCCATCCCCGACGCACCGATCTCGGTGCGTGCGCGCCCCGAGCAGCCTGAGCATCTCCGCTGGGAGACGAAGCTCACGGTCGCTCTCGACGTCGCAGCGGGAGCCCTGTCGTTCGCCGCCGCGGCGCCGGCCGACGTCCTCGACGCCGAGTGGCGTCGTGTCGGCATCCTGAGCGACGTACGCCCCGCGTCCATCCGATGAACGACCTCCTGCACCTTGGCGCGCTGACACTGGCGGCGATCGGTGCGGGGTCGTTGATCGGCATGCGACGCGGAGTCGGCGCTCCCGAGATCGCCGCGGCCGTGCTCATGCTGGCGGGCATGGGCGATGCCATGACAGTCGCGCTGCTGCCACCCGTCGTGTGGTTCGCCGTGATGCTCCCCGCCGCGATCGTTCTCGCGATCCGCTGCCGGGTGCCGGCTGCGCTCGGAGACCGGAGTGCGCCCGCAGGCGGCACGCTGTCGGCCCACCTGGCACTCGGACTCGTCTCGACCGCCGCGCTGATCCTGCTGATGGCGGCGATTCCCGGGACCGACGTCACCGACGCGGCCGTCTCTTCCACGCACTCGCACGGTGGGGGCGCAGGGATGCCGCAGGTGCTCAGCGTGACTCTCGGACTCGGAGCGATCCTGCTCTCGACGATCGCACTGCGCTCGGAGCGGTCCTGGCTCCACCGAGTGCATCACACCACGATGGCGGCATCGACTGTAGCGATGTCCGCCATCGTGGTGTTCTGAGCGCCGGTCGTCATCGACGGCCGAACGACTCAGTGGAAGAAGTGACGCTCTCCGGTGAAGAACATCGTGACGCCGGCCTTGCGAGCGGCATCCACGACTTCTTCGTCGCGCACTGATCCGCCGGGCTGCACGATCGCCGTGACCCCCGCGTCGATGAGCACCTGCGCGCCGTCTGCGAAGGGGAAGAACGCATCGGAAGCCGCGACGGAGCCGGCGGCGCGGTCACCGGCGCGCTCGACGGCGAGCCGGCACGAGTCGACGCGGTTGACCTGACCCATGCCGACGCCGACCGTGGCGTTGTCCTTCGCGAGCACGATCGCGTTCGACTTCACAGCGCGGCAGGCCTTCCACGCGAAGATGAGGTTCTCCATCTCCTCGTCGCTCGGACGCTCGCCCGAGACGAGCTCCCAGTTCTTGGCGACCGACACGATGTCATCGGGGAACCGGTCTGCGTCCTGCAGCAGCAGGCCGCCGGAGACGAGGCGCACGTCCATGCGCTCCTGCTGCCAGTCCTCCGGCAGCTGCAGCAGACGCAGGTTCTTCTTGGCCTTGAAGACCTCGAGCGCGGCGGGTTCGAACGACGGAGCGACGATGACCTCGGTGAAGATGTCCTTGAGGTTCTCCGCCATCTTGAGCGTCACCGTGCCGTTCGCGGCGATCACGCCGCCGTACGCCGACACGGGGTCGCACTCATGCGCACGGATGTGGGCGCTCGCGATGGGGTCGAGGGCATTGGGAGCCGTGGTCGCGATGCCGCACGGATTCGCGTGCTTGATGATCGCGACGGCGGGCTTCACCATGTCGTACGCGGCGCGCAGTGCGGCATCCGCATCGACGTAGTTGTTGTACGACATCTCCTTGCCCTGCAGCTGCGTCGCCTGAGCGATGCCATGGCCGCCGACACGGGTGTAGATCGCGCCGCGCTGGTGCGAGTTCTCGCCATAGCGCAGCGTGTTGAGAAGCTCGGCCTGGATCGTCAGGTGGGTCGGCAGGTCCTCCCCCTCACCGAGCGTGCCCTCCGCGAACCAGGAGGCCACGGCGGTGTCGTAGGCGGCTGTGTGGGCGAAGGCGCGAGCCGCGAGCTCGCGGCGCTGCGTCAGCGTGGTGCCGCCGTTCTCGATGGCGCTGATGATGCCGCCGTACGACTGCGGCGACACGACGATCGCGACGTTCGCGTGGTTCTTGGCCGCAGCGCGCACCATGGCGGGCCCGCCGATGTCGATCTGCTCGACGACATCATCGCCCTCGGCACCGGAGGCGACCGTCTCGACGAAGGGGTAGAGGTTCACGACGACGAGCTCGAATGGCGCGATGTCGAGGTCGGCGAGCTGGCGCTCGTGGTCCTCGAGCCGGAGGTCGGCGAGCAGACCGCCGTGGATCTTCGGGTGCAGCGTCTTCACGCGGCCGTCGAGCATCTCGGCGACGCCCGTGACTGCGGCGACGTCGGTCACCTCGAACCCGGCCTCGCGGATGGTGGAGGCTGTCGAGCCCGTCGACACGATCTGCACGCCCGCCTCCGACAGGGCCTTGGCGAGCACGAGCAGATCGGTCTTGTCGCTGACCGAGACGAGTGCGCGGCGCACCGGGACGGTGTCGCGATCGCGGTACAGCGAGTGGTCGTGGCGGGGTCCGGCCATGATGGGCTCCTTCGTGCGAGGGGTGCGTGCGTGGGATCGGTTCAGGATGCGGAGGTCAGCGAGAGCTCGCCGGTCGCGATGCGGCGCACCACGTCGATGAGAAGTCGTCGTTCGACGGGCTTGATGCGCTCGTGCAGAGTGTGCTCGGTGTCGCCGCCGAGGACCGGAACCCGCTCCTGCGCGAGGATCGGGCCGGTGTCGACGCCGTCGTCGACGACGATCACGCTGGCGCCCGTCTCGGAGACGCCTGCGGCGAGCGCATCGCGCACGCCGTGCGCGCCGGGGAACTCCGGCAGGTAGGCGGGATGCGTGTTGATCAGGCGCGGTGCGAGGCTCGCGACCAGTGATGCGGGCAGCAGTCGCATGAGGCCGCTGAGCACTACGAGGTCGGCGTTCCAGACGGCGAGCTGCCGTCCGAGCTCCTCACCCCACGCGTCGCGGGACTCGTGCTCATGCCACGGAACCGTGAAGCTCGGGATGCCGAACTCCTCGGCATGGGCGAGTCCGTCGGCTTCGCGATCGGCACCGACGACCACCACCCGCGCAGGAAAATCGGGGTGACGAGCGGCCTCGAGGAGGGCGCGAAGGTTCGAGCCGGTGCCCGAGATGAGAACGGCGACCGTGAGCACGCGCCCAGTCTACCGGGGCCGGCGTCAGGGCCCGACCCGCATGTCAGCGGACGGGATCCCCCGGGTCGCGCTTCGGCAGCCGGAAGCCCCCCACTCCATCGAGCGGCGCAGTGTCGTGGTCGTGGGCTGGGGATGCTCCCGGCCAGCCGACCATCGCATCGCCGGACTCGCTCGCGACCGCGTCGGATACCGTCATCTCGGCGACCCACCGGTCGGTGCGCTCTTCTGCGAGCTCATCCCGGTTCCGCGGCGACAGGAGCAGGATCGCCGCGCCGAGCAGGACCTCGCCACCCAGAGCGAGGGCGAAGGGCAGCGCGGCCGGTCCGGCTTCAGCGAGCCGGCCCGGACCCATCGATCCTCCCGCGAGCAGGGCGGCGATCGCGGCGGTCGCGGCGGTCAGGACGCCGATCCCCGCCGCGATCGCCGCACGAGGCGCCATGGCGAGAGGAGTGCCCTCCCAGACGAGACGTGAGCGGACGGCCCATCCGGCGAAGGCTCCGGCGCCGATCGGAAGGATGATGACGATGAGCATCCAGATCGATGTGCTCTCGGGAAGAAGACCGAGCACGGGGATGCCGGGGACGACTCCGAGCTGGGTGCCTGCGGGAGACACCGCAGTGCCGACTCCCACCGCGAACCCCGGACCGGCGAGCCAGGATGCCGCCCAGACAATGATCGTGGGGAGATACGCGAGATGCCCGAGTGTGATGACGCCGGCGCCGAGTGCATCGACCCGAGCAGCCTGGAACAGCGCCACCATCTCGTCGCCTCGTGCCGCGACGAGAACAGCGACCGCCACCGCCGAGACCGCGATGACCCCCACCACAGCGAACGCGGCTCCGCGGACCGCTGCGCTCGGCACCGGCCCCCAGTCGCCCCACGAGTCGACGACGTCGTGCACGCGGTCGAGGATGCCGCTGTCGCCGTCTTCCCAGGCGACGCGCACCGCCCCGCACACCGCGCCGACGAGGTAGACGGCCGCAGGCAGCAGGATACCCTCGGCGACGGACGTCTCGACCGCCGCGAGATGCGAGGTCAGCGCGACTCCGGTCGCGATCGCCGCGAAGGCGAGGGAACCCGACAGCGTGCCGAGCAGCCAGGCACCTGCACGGGCGGCTCGGGCGCCGGAGCGAGCCGCGAACAGCAGCGTGAAGATCAGGAAAGCGAGCGGGGTCACCGAGAGCGTGAAGGCGGCGGCGTCGGGCGCGATGCCCGTCGTGCGCAGCACCTCGGTCGACACTTCGATGCTCAGCGGCACGCCGTGGCCGAACTGCCACAGCGAGCCGGTGAGAGGCCAGAGGGCTCCCCAGTCGGCTGTGACGCCGAATGAGAGCGTCCAGAGCAGCGTGAGCGGCGCCAGCAGGACCACGAGACCGACCGCCGCAGCGATTGCGGCATCGAAGGCGGCGAGGAGCGCGACGAGGAGGCGTTGCATATCGAATCGAGACTACGACGAGAACCCTGTCGTCGCCTGGGGGCGCGCGCGACTCGCGCGACACGATATCGTCTCCTGCGGAGGTTTCCCGATGACAACTGCCCCGTCCCCCACCCGCTCAGAGGCCGAACCCAAGAACGCCCTCGACCGCTTCTTCGAGATCAGCAGACGCGGATCCACGATCGGCACCGAGATCCGAGGGGGTCTGGTGACCTTCGTCACGATGGCCTACATCGTGATCCTCAACCCGATCATCCTGTCCGGCTCCGCCGATGTCGCAGGCAACACCCTCGACTTCAGCGCCGTCGGCGCCGCGACCGCGCTGACCGCCGGCGTGATGACGATCCTGTTCGGTCTGATCACCCGTCTGCCCTTCGGCTTCGCAGCCGGCCTCGGCATCAACGCCTTCGTCGCGTTCTCGGTCGTCGGCCAGGTCACCTGGCCCGAGGCCATGGCGCTCGTGATGATCAACGGTCTCGTGATCGTGCTCCTCGCGGCCACGGGCCTTCGGAAGATGATCTTCGACGCCGTCCCGTTCCAGCTCAAGATCGCGATCACGGTCGGCATCGGCCTGTTCATCGCCTTCATCGGGTTCGTCAACTCGGGCTTCGTGACAGCCACCGGCAGCGCATCCCCGCCGGTCGGTCTGGGAATCGGCGGCTCAGTGGCGACAGTCCCGACCGTCCTGTTCATCGCGACGCTGATCATCACCGGCATCCTGGTCGCCCGCAAGGTCAAGGGCGGCCTGCTCATCGGCCTCGTCTCGGGCACCGTGCTCGCGGTGATCGTCGAGGCGATCTGGCACCTGGGTGCCGCCGCTGACGGCAACGCGGGCGGCTGGGGCCTCACCGTCCCCGCGCTCGCCGGATCGCCCTTCGGTCTGCCCGACCTGAGTCTGATCGGCGCCGTCGACTTCGGCTTCGACTTCAGCAAGGTCAGCCTCGTCGCGATCGTGATGATCGTCTTCACCCTGGTGTTCTCGAACTTCTTCGACGCCATGGGCACCATGACCGGGCTCGCGAAGGAAGCCGACCTCGCGAACGAGAACGGCGACTTCCCCCGCATCAAGTCCGCGCTCATCGTCGAAGGTGTCGGAGCGATCGTCGGCGGTGGCACCTCGTCGTCGTCGAGCACCGTGTTCATCGAGTCGGGTGCCGGCATCGGCGAGGGTGCGCGCACCGGTTTCGCGAACCTGATCACCGGTGGGATGTTCCTGCTGGCGATGTTCCTCACCCCGCTCACGTCGATCGTCCCGACCGAGATCGCCGCCGCGGCGCTCGTGATCGTCGGAGCGATGATGATGGCTCAGATCAAGTACATCGATCTGACCGAGTTCAGCGTGCTGCTGCCGGTGTTCCTGACGGTCACGGTGATGCCGCTGACCTACTCGATCGCCAACGGCATCGGCGCCGGCTTCGTCAGCTGGGTGCTCGTGCAGGCGTTCTCCGGCAAGGCCAGGCAGATCAGCCCGCTGCTGTGGATCGTCGCGATCGGCTTCGTGGTGTTCTTCGCCCGCGGTCCCATCGAGGCGCTGTTCGGCGTCGCCTGAGCGACGAAGGAACGACGAAGGGGCGGATGCTGAGGCATCCGCCCCTTTTCGCTGCACCGGCTGCGACCCCGGGTGCCAGAAGTGTCCGGGCATGAAAGAAGGCCCCGGAGTGGAGTCCAGGGCCTTCTCTTCGATTATAGCGCTTAGAGCGACTCGACGATCTCGCGCATCAGAGCGGCGGTCTCGGACGGCGTCTTGCCGACCTTGACGCCGGCGGCCTCGAGGGCCTCCTTCTTCGCCTGAGCGGTACCGGCGGAGCCCGAGACGATGGCGCCTGCATGGCCCATGGTCTTGCCCTCGGGAGCCGTGAAGCCCGCGACGTAGCCGACGACCGGCTTGGTGACGTGCGCCTTGATGTACTCGGCCGCACGCTCTTCGGCGTCGCCGCCGATCTCGCCGATCATCACGATCGCCTTGGTCTCGGGGTCGGCCTCGAATGCGGCGAGCGCGTCGATGTGCGTCGTGCCGATGACGGGGTCGCCGCCGATGCCGATGGCGGTCGAGAAGCCCAGGTCGCGCAGCTCGAACATCATCTGGTAGGTCAGGGTGCCCGACTTCGACACGAGGCCGATGGGGCCCTTGCCGGTGATGTTCGCGGGCGTGATGCCGACGAGCGCTTCACCGGGGGTGATGATGCCGGGGCAGTTCGGCCCGATGATGCGGGTCGTGTTGCCCTTGCTCTGCGCGTAGGCCCAGGCCTCGGCCGAGTCGCCCACGGGGACGCCCTCGGTGATCACGACGAGCAGCGGGATCTCGGCGTCGATGGCCTCGATCATCGCGTCCTTGGTGAAGGCGCCGGGGACGAAGGCGATCGACACGTCGGCGCCGGTCTCCTTCATCGCCTCGGCCACGGAGGCGAAGACGGGGAGCTCGACGGGGTTGCCGTCCTTGTCGGTGTGCGAGACCGTGGTGCCGGCCTTGCGGGCGTTCACGCCACCGACGACCTGGGTGCCGGCCTTCAGCATGAGCGCCGTGTGCTTGGTGCCCTCGCCGCCGGTGATGCCCTGGACGATGACCTTGGAATCCTTGTTGAGGTAGATCGACATTTCTCTAGTCCTTGTGTCTCTCTGCGATCAGGCGTTGGCGAGTTCGGCGGCCTTGTCGGCGCCTTCGTCCATGGTGCTGGCGAGCGTGACGAGCGGGTGCGCGTACTCGGCGAGGATCGCGCGACCCTCGTCGACGCGGTTGCCGTCGAGGCGCACGACGAGCGGCTTGGAGGCCGCGCTGCCGAGAGTCTCGAGAGCGCCCTTGATGCCGTTGGCGACGGCGTCGCACGCCGTGATGCCGCCGAAGACGTTCACGAACACGCTCTTGACCTGCGGGTCGCCGAGGATGACGTCGAGGCCTGCGGCCATCACCTCGGCCGATGCGCCGCCACCGATGTCGAGGAAGTTGGCGGGCTTGACGCCGTTGTGGTTCTCACCGGCGTAGGCGACGACGTCGAGCGTCGACATGACGAGTCCTGCACCGTTGCCGATGATTCCGACCTCGCCGTCGAGCTTGACGTAGTTCAGACCGCTCTTCTTGGCCTTGGCCTCGAGCGGGTCTGCGGCGTCCTTGTCTTCGAGCGCCTCGTGCTCGGGGTGACGGATCTCGGAGGCGTTGTCATCGAGCGTGACCTTGCCGTCGAGCGCGATGATGTCGCCCTCTTCGGTGCGGACCAGCGGGTTGACCTCGACGAGAGTCGCGTCCTCTCCCTTGTAGACGTCGAAGAGCTTGACGAAGACGTCGGAGACCTTCTCGATCAGGTCTTCGGGGAAGTTCGCGGCGCGGGCGATCTCGACGGCCTTCTGCTTGTCGATGCCCGTCAGCGGGTTGACCTCGACGCGTGCGAGTGCCTCGGGGCGCTCGACGGCGAGCTCCTCGATCTCCATGCCGCCCTCGACCGAGCAGAGGCTCAGGTAGGAACGGTTGGCGCGGTCGAGCAGCACGGAGAAGTAGAACTCCTCGGCGATGCGCGCACCCTGTGCGACCATGACGCGCTTGACGACGTGGCCCTTGATGTCGAGGCCGAGGATCGCCTTGGCTGCCTCGTATGCCTCTTCGGGGGTCTTCGCGACCTTGACGCCGCCGGCCTTGCCGCGACCGCCGGTCTTGACCTGCGCCTTGACGACGACGACGCCGCCGATCTTCTCCGCGGCTGCCTTCACCTCCTCAGGGGTGTCAGCGACGATGCCGGCGAGGACCGGCACTCCGTACTTCTCGAAAACGTCTCGTGCCTGGTACTCGTACAGATCCACTGTGCTTCCTTCACTGGGCTGCGGCCTGGAATTCTCTCGATGTCGAGACATCGATCAATCCCCCAGCCTACTACCGCCTCCTGAGCGCCCCTACGTCCGCAGAGCGCGGGCGACGACCAGAAGGCGTCCGGTAGCATTCTCGAGCGTCGGATCAGGGAGAGAGGCCGCATACTCCGCAGCCCGGAGATGTACTCGACCGCTACGGTCCTCACGAGGGCCGGTACACCTCCGCCAGTACCAGGAGACGGCCCAAGGACGAGCTCCTGGCTGACGAGCTCCCGCCCGAATGCCTCGGGTCGCAGGGGTATCGCGGAGACATCGCGACCGGACTCGGCTCGCCCGGCGGGCGGCGTACAGGTGCAGCTGCCCTCACGGCGCAGCAGCTGATCACGCTGGGCCTGCTTAAGGAGATCACATGACCGAACTCACCCCCGACGAAGTGAAGCGCATCATCGCAGCCGAAACGCTCACCGCCACCGCGAACTGGTTCGGCCGCACAGGTCGACGCGAGTCCTCGGCATGGATCGACAGCGACGGCGACGGCTGGCTCGTGTGGGAGACCGACGAGCGCGGAGGTATATTCCATGACCCGCTTCGCTTCGCCTCGGAGGCCGAAGCGCTGGATCTCTTCCTGAAGATCGCGCGCCGGTACAGGGCGGGGGACTCCTCGGCGACTCGTCGGCTGGGAGGATCCTCGTGACCGAGCTCGCGCTGCTTCTCGTCGTCGCCCGCGGCTCCGCCCATCACGCCCGGTGCCATGGAACGCCCGCCCGCCCCGGTGGCCGATCCTCCGGTCGCGCCGGACGCCACGCCCGTCGCAGACCCGGCCGAGCCGAAACCACCAGGAGCCGTCGCACCGCATGATGGTCGAGGGCCCCAACGGCGAGGATGAGGCGTCGGGGCGATCGGACGGTCGATGGGAAGGCAATCACTCATCCGGCGGCGTCTGCGCCGCCACGGGCCGAGGTCTAGGCTCATCCCATGCACGAATCCGCAGAACTGCGCACCGGCGTCGTGGCCGCTGCACTCGAGCTCTTCGCGTCGCAGGGCTTCGACCAGACCTCCGTCGAGCAGATCGCGAAGGCCGCGGGCGTCTCTCGGTCGACGTTCTTCCGCCAGTTCGGCGGCAAGGAGGATGTCGTCTTCGCCGACCACGAGGTGCTGCTCGAGCAGCTGCGGACGTTCCTCGGCGAGGGACACGAAGACCCCTGGGGAGCTGTCTGCGCGGCATCCGAGTCGGTCTTCGCCCACTTCGCGCACGACCCGGAGCTCGCGCGTCGGCGCTATCAGATCGTCCGCCAGGTGCCGGTGCTCCGAGAGCGCGAGATCATCACCGTGTTCCGCTACGAGCGGCTGTTCGACGACTACCTGCGCAGCTCGCTGCCCGGCATCGATCCTCTGGACGCGGTCGGCTTCTCGGCCCTCGTCACCGCGGTGCACAACCATGTGCTCCGGCAGCTGCTGAGAGGCAAGAAGAAGGTGCCGCTCTCGACGCTGCAGACGGCTCTCGCCGATGTGCGTCGTCGCTACGGCGTGCCCTCCGACGCGGCCACCGAGGCGCCGGACGACGTCGTCGTCGCCGTGTTCCCCCGTTCGATGCCGATCGCCGAGGTCACCAGGCGCCTGCGCACGCAGCTCGACTGACCTGGCCGGACTCCCCCGAACGGAGTCGTGGAACCGAGTATCGAGGAGTACGATACTTGGTGTCACGAAGGAGTCATCATGAGCACCGCAGCCTCTCCCCTCCCCGGCGAGCGCGTCTCGTCATACGACATCACCGGAAGACAGGACAGCGACTACTACGCCGTCTTCGCCGACATCCCCGAGGCCGATCGCTCGGCCTGGAATCGAGCCAAGGCCTACATCGACGAGGTCGGCCCGCAGATGGCGGATGCCTGGGACCGCGCGGAATACCCTCTCGACGCCGCCCGCCGCATGGGCGAGATGGACCTGGTGGTCGACGGCATCGAGCATCCTTCGCTCACGCGTCTCTCCCCTCTCGCGGCGGGTCTGGTCAACATGGAGATCTCCCGCGGTGACGGATCCCTCGGCACCGTGCTCGCGGTGCAGGGCGGGCTCGCGCTGCGCACTCTCGCGCTCTTCGGTTCACCCGAGCAGCAGGAGAGATGGCTGACGTCGCTCGCCGACAGCTCGGTCTTCGGCTCCTTCGCCCTCACCGAACCCGACCACGGATCGGACTCCGTCTCGCTCGAGACCGTGGCACGCCGCGATGGGGACGAATGGGTCATCCGCGGCACGAAGAAGTGGATCGGCAACGGAGCCTCGGGCGGCATCACGTTCGTGTGGGCCCGCGTCGACGATGAGACGGCCGCCGAGCACGGCGCCGTGCGGTGCTTCCTCGTGGAGCAGGACACCCCGGGCTACACCGGGACGCCGATCCGCGGCAAGGCATCGCTGCGCGCGATCCACCAGGCGCACATCGTGCTCGACGACGTGCGGGTGCCGCTCGACTCCGTGCTGCCGGGGACGAAGAGCTTCAAGGACGCGTCGGTCGTGCTCTACGCGACCCGTTCGGGCGTCGCCTGGTCGGCTCTCGGCCACGCGACCGCCTGCTACGAGGCCGCGCTCGCCTACTCGACGCAGCGCATCCAGTTCGGCAAGCCTCTGGCCAAGTTCCAGATGGTGCAGGAGCGACTCACTCACATGCTCGAGGATCTCACCGCGATGCAGCTCTACTGCCGCCGCCTCGCAGACCTCGAGACCGCCGGCGAACTGCGCCCCACGCAGGCGTCACTGGCGAAGTTCCACAACACGCGCGCAGCACGGCGCGTGGCGTCCATCGCCCGCGATCTGCTCGGCGGCAACGGCATCCTGCTCGAGAACGGCGTGATGCAGCACATGGCCGACATCGAGGCGATCCACACCTACGAGGGCACCGAGAGCGTGCAGGCGCTGCTGCTCGGACGCGACATCACCGGGATGAGCGCCTTCGCCTGACTCGGTGCGATGAGCGCCTGTCGCGGGTCAGCCGTCGGCCCTCCCTCCTCCTGAGGCCGTCGGTGCGGGATCGTCGACGAATCGCTGACGACCGATCACGGAGAGCAGCCGCAGCTTCTCGTGGCTCTCGCTGCCAGGCGCCGCCGTGTAGACGAGCAGCGAGTGCGACTGCTCCGGATCCACGAGCGTCTGGCACGTGAGCTCCAACCGCCCCAGCTCCGGATGCACGAAGCGCTTGGTGGCACCGGGGCGAAGACCCACCTCATGCGTCTTCCAGATGCGGCGGAACTCTTCGCTCCTGTCCGTCAGGAGCTCGACATAGCCCGCCGCTCGGGACCCCGGGCCCCGACGTGCGGCGATCTCGCGCAACCCTGACACCCACAGTCGGGAGAGGAACGCATGATCCTCCGGGTCGTAGACCAGGCGGGCGGAGGGATCGGTGAACCATCGATATCCGATGCTGCGCGCGGGACCGCGGAGCCCGACGAGGTCCCCCACCAGGGCGGTGCCCAAGGCGCTCTGACGCAGAGTCTCGCCCAGTTCGGTGACGACCTCGGCGGGGGTGTCGTGCAGTCGATCGAAGATCCGCAGCATCCCCGGACTCACGTGGTCGCTCTCGGCGCCTCTCGGCGGCGGTGTGTGCCCGGCGAGCGCGAAGAGGTGGTCGCGCTCGGCCAGCGAGAGGTGCAGTCCCTGGGCGATCGCCGCCACCATCTGATCCGACGGCTGGGGTCCCCGTTCCTGTTCGAGCCGCGCGTAGTAGTCGGTCGACATGTGGCACAGCGAGGCCGCTTCCTCCCGCCGCAGGCCGTCCGTGCGTCGTCGCTCTCCGCGCGCGAGCCCGACGTCCTCGGGTTGCAGCGCCTCGCGCCTCGTTCTCAGGAACTCCGCGAGCCCCCGCCGATCCACCGCCATGCGCTTCTCCCGCCGTCGACTCTGTTCTATCAGCCGGCTCCTTCGCGATCCACGGATCGACGATCCCTGGTTCGCACGACGGACACGGGAGAGCATCGGAGCAACCAGGAAGAAGAGAGAACATGCCACGCAAGGACTCCGAACCGACCATCCCGCCATTGCACGACGCGCGCGCCGTGATCACCGGAGCGAGTGACGGAATCGGGATGGGAATCGCTGCTCGTCTCGCCGCCGCCGGCGCGGAGGTCGTCATGCCCGTCCGCAATCGCGCCAAGGGCGACGCGGCGATCGCACGGATCCGGCAGACGACTCCGAATGCGCGCATCTCACTGCGGGACGTCGATCTCGCCTCGCTCGACTCGGTCGCCGCACTCGCCGCAACGCTGCAGGAGGAGGGCACGCCGATCAGCATCCTCATCAACAACGCCGGAGTGATGACACCTCCGGACCGCAGAACCACAGCAGACGGCTTCGAGCTGCAGTTCGGCGCCAATCATCTGGGGCATTTCGCACTCGTCGGACGGCTGCTCCCGCTTCTCACGGCCGGCGAGGGCAGGGTCGTCTCGCAGATCAGCATCGCCGCCGACAGCGGAGGGATCAACTGGGACGACCTGCAGTGGGAGCGCTCGTACAACGGGATGCGCGCCTACAGCCAGTCGAAGATCGCCTTCGGGCTGTTCGCGCTCGAACTCGACAGACGGAGCAGGGCCGAGGGGTGGGGGATCCGCAGCCTGCTCTCGCATCCGGGGATCGCTCCGACGAATCTGCTGGCCGCGCAGCCGGAACTCGGCCGCGCGGCGCAGACTTCAGGACGCCGTATCATCGACGCTCTCTCGCGGCACGGCCTGATCGTCGGCACCGCCGAGTCCGCAGGGCTCCCTGCGCTCTACGCCGCGACCTCCGCGGATGCCGTCGGCGGAGGGTTCTACGGACCGTCGGGCGTCGGTCATCTCGGCGGCCCGCCCGCGCCCCAGAAGCTCTACTCGCGTCTACGAGACGCCGCTTCAGCCCGCAGGATCTGGGACGTGTCCGAGAAGCTCACGGGGGTGCGCTTCTCGGCGCGGTGACTGACGGCGTCAGTCGCAGCCGCACCCACCGGCCGGGGTCTTCACCATGAAGCAGACATCGCACACGCCGTAGTCGCGCTCGCTCGTCTTCGTCGCGCGCTCGACCTTCGGCGCCGCCGCGACTCGAGGAGTCGTGGTGCGCTTCGCCTTGACCGGAGCGATGGGACGGAACTCGCTCGGGTGCGTCACGAAGAAGTACGGAGCACGGCCTTCGCTCGCCCGGAGACGGAGGGGCGTCGAGCCGACGACGACGACCTCGTCTTCGGTGAAGCCATTGGTGTAGGTCTTGCCGATGTGCAGCGAGGCGCCCTCGCCGCGGCGGATCGCCTCGATGTAGCGGCCTCGGTCGATGTAGGACGAGATGCCGACGGCATCCGTGATCGCCGCGATGAACTCGTGGTTCTCTTCGGCGATGCGGTGCGCACGGAGCGCCTCCGCGAGGGTTCGGTACGGACGGGAGTTGCCTGTGGGGGTCGGGCCCTGAACTTCATTCATTTCCTCAAGGATCTCACGCCCGGGCATGGAAGACTGGCCGAATGGCACGCGCGACGATCATCGGGTCCGGACCGAACGGCCTCGCGGCGGCCGTGACCCTCGCGCGAGCCGGGTACGAGGTGCGCGTCCTCGAAGCGGCGAGCACCATCGGCGGCGGCGTCCGCACCGTAGAATCGACCCTCTCCGGCTTCCGCCACGATGTCTGCGCCGCGGTGCATCCGGCTGCGCTCTCCTCGTCGTTCTTCCAGGCATTCGGCCTCGCCGAACGTGTCGACTGGATCCTGCCCGACATCTCCTACGCGCACCCGCTCGACGGCGGCAGAGCCGGCATCGCCTGGCGAGACATCGAGCGCACCGCGGCGGGACTCGGTGTCGATGAGCGCGCGTGGCTGTCGCTTCTGCGCCCGCTGAGCACACATGTCGAGGGTGTCGTCGACTTCACCGGCAATCAGATGCTCCGCATTCCCCGCGAGCCGATCACGGCTCTCCGATTCGCGCTGCGGATGCTCGACCAGGGCACCCCTCTCGCCCGCCGGTCCTTCCGCACCGAAGAGGCCGCCGGCCTGATGGCGGGCGTCCTGGCGCACGCGAACACTCCTCTCCCCTCCCTCGCCGGCGCCGCCGCCGGGCTGCTGCTGGCCGCGCAGGCGCACGCCGGAGGGTGGATGTACCCGCGAGGCGGGGCGCAGAGCATCGCCGACAGCATGGTCGCCGACCTCGAAGCCCATGGCGGATCCGTCGAATCGGGAACCCACGTCACCGACCTCGCGTCGCTCGACTGGGGCGACCCCGCTCGCGGCGACCTGCTGATGCTGAACACATCGCCCCGGCTGACGCTCACCCATCCCGATATCCCCACGGCGTATGCGCGGGCGATCCGCGGCTATCGCTACGGCCCGGCCGCCGCGAAGGTCGACTTCGCTCTCGACGGCCCGATCCCCTGGACGAATCCCGAAGTGGGGCAGTCACCCACCGTGCACATCGGCGGGTCGGCGGCGGAGATCTGGGACAGCGAGAACGCCGTCGCCCGCGGTCGGATCAGCGACAGACCGTACGTCCTGAGTGTGCAGCCATCGGTCTTCGACCCGAGTCGGGCACCCGAGGGCAAAGCGGTGCTGTGGGCCTACATCCACGTGCCTCAGGACTCCGACCTCGACGCCACCGAACTCATCACCCGTCAGGTCGAGCGTTTCGCACCCGGGTTCCGCGACCTCATCCTCGCCCACCACTCGGTGCCCGCATCGTCGCGCGAAGCGGTCAACCCGTCGGAGATCGGCGGCGACATCCTGGGGGGCGCCTTCACGATCCCGCAGGCGCTCCGCCGACCTGTGCTCGGCACGGCACCGTGGCGCACCCCGATGCGCGGCGTGTATCTCGCTTCGGCATCGACCCCGCCGGGGCCAGGCGTCAACGGCATGGCCGGGTGGCACGCCGCCCGGACGGCGCTGAAGGATGCGGGCGCCCGCGTCTCGCTCGGCGATCTGTTCGACTGACGGTCCCGAAGTCGCACTTCTGCCGGGGCGTCCCCGACGCCAGGATGGACCCATGCGCTACGAGATCCCCTCCCCGATGCTGGCGAAGGCGGCAGCATCCGTCCCCGATCCCGCGAAGACCGCCGGCGGGTTGCTGTTCGAGCCCAAGTGGGACGGATTCCGAGGGCTCATCGCCTGGGACGGCGAGACCGTCGAGATCGGCTCACGCGGAGCGAAGCCACTGACCAGGTACTTTCCCGAGCTCGTCGAGGCGATCCCCCGGCTGCTTCCGGCCCCCTGCCTGCTCGACGGCGAGATCGTCGTCGCCACCGGGCCGGCGGGCGCGCAGCGGCTCGACTGGGAAGCGCTGAGTCAGCGCATCCACCCCGCCGCGTCGAGGGTCGCCCGACTGGCCGCGGAGACTCCGGCGATGTTCATCGCCTTCGACCTGCTGGCGATCGGCGATGAAGACCTGCTGGCTGTCCCCTTCGCGGAGCGGCGCGAGCGCCTGGAGACGCTGATGGCCGAGGTCGGGCATCCGCTGCACATCACGCGCACGACCCGCGATCGCGAAGCGGCCGTGCGCTGGCTCGCCGAGTTCGAGGGCGCCGGCCTCGACGGAGTCGTCGCCAAGCCGCTCGATCAGCCGTACGCGCCGGGCAAGCGCACACTGGTCAAGATCAAGCACGCCCGCACAGCGGATGTGGTCGCGCTCGGATACCGCGTGCATAAATCCGGGTCCGGGGTCGGATCGCTTCTCGTCGGCCTCTACGACTCAGACGGCACGCTGCGGCAGGTCGGTGGCGTCGCCGCGTGGAGCGACGCTCGTCGCACAGCACTCGTCGACGAACTCGCCCCGCTGGTCGAGCGCGACGATGCAGGCGATGCCGTCACCGGAGAAGGCGAGCGCTCGCGTTTCAGCGGGTCCAAGGATGTGTCGTTCGTGCGGCTGCGGCCCGAGCTCGTGCTCGAGGTCCGCTACGACCAGCTCGAGGGGTCGCGGTTCCGGCACACCGTGCAGTTCGAACGCTGGCGACCCGACCGTGATGCCCGCTCGTGCACCTACGACCAGCTCGACACGGTTGCGGGATACGATCTGGCCGAGGTCATCGGCTGACCCTCACTCGTCGATCGGGTCGCCGTTCGCATCCCAGTTGGCCTCGACCTTCTTGCTGGGCTGCACGCGCGGCGGCTCCCCCGGCATCTTGGGGAACTCGGGCGGGAACGACAGCTCTCCCAGACCGGCTTCCTTGTCACGCTCCCACCACTCCAGCAGCGTGTCGATGCGCCCTGGGCTGTCTTGCTTGCCTGCCCACGGATCGCCGACCTCGTCGAGTCGTTTCGGGATGCTCCGCACAGTGAACACGGCGGGGTCGAGGCCGTCGAGCTCCTCCCAGTGCACCGGAGTCGAGACCGTGGCTCCCGGAAGCGCCCGAGGGCTGTATGCACCGGCCATCGTGCGGTCGCGGTTCGCCTGGTTGAAGTCGATGAAGATCCGCTCCCCGCGCTCCTCCTTCCACCAGCTCATCGTCACCTCGTCCGGCATCCGACGCTCCAGCTCTCGGCCTGCGGCGATCACGGCATGTCGCACGTCGAGGAACTCGTGCGTCGGTTCGATCGGAGCGAAGACGTGCAGCCCGCGGTTGCCGCTGGTCTTCACGAACGCGTCGAGACCGACCTCGCTGAGCACCTCGCGCAAAGCGTGTGCGGCGGGAATGGCATCGGCGAACCCCGTTCCCGGCTGCGGGTCGAGGTCGATCCGCAGCTCGACGGGGTTGTCAGGATCAGAGGCGAGCGACGCCCACGGGTGGAACACGATCGTGTTCATCTGGGCCGCCCAGACGATGGCGCTCGGTCGGTTGAGCACGATCTGCGGATGCCGTCGCCCGCTGTTGTAGGTCACCGTGACGGCGTCGACGTAGTCGGGCGTGCCCTTGGGCGGGTTCTTCGAGAAGAAGCCGTCGCTGCCCAGCCCGTCGCGGAAGCGTTCGAGCGAGACGGGACGATTGCCGTTCGCCTCGAGGAACGGAGTGCTGACGAGCTGGAAGTACTCCGCGAGCTCGGCCTTGGTGATGCCGTCCTTCGGCCACACGATCCGATTGGGGCTGGAGAGCACGACCTCGCGCTCTCCGTCAGGATCGGTGACGGTCAGGGGCACGCGTTCTGAGGCCATGCTCCGACCCTAGGGGGCCGGTGGGACGTGCGGAAGCCCGTCAGTCGTCGATGTCGACCGCCAGGATCAGCACGGAGGTCAGCGCATCGCGCTCGACGACGATGCTGGGCCCGGCCGGGTCGATGATGACGCCGGCCATGTCGATGTGGCTGGACAGGATCTTCGCCAGCTGCAGCGGCTCGAACGGCAGCGGTCGATCACCGCGGCCGAGTGCGAGCACCTCGAGCGGGTGCGAGAACAGCTGGAGGAACCGCTTGCCGTCAGGCGTCTGCGCCTCGGCGATGCCGACCTGTCCGCCCGGGTTGCCCTCGTTGACGGCGACCCACATGCGCTTGGTCGCGAGCGCCTCACCGACCTTGGCTGCGGTGTCCTGCTCGCGCGGCGCGGCGATGAGCGACTTGACCGTCATGTCGACGTCTGCCTGCTCGAGGGCCTTCTGCAGCAGCTCGGTCGGGAACACCACGCGGTGCGGGGCGGAGGCGTTGTCGACGATGAGACCGGCGAAATCTCCGGAGACGACCTGCTGCAGAACGGAGGTGACGGGTTGGGCCACCGCCGATGTCGCCGTCGGGTCCTTCTCGAGCTGCACGGAGTCGCGCACTGCGGCTGCCGAGCTGAACGCCAGCATGAACTGACGATCGCCATCGCGCACCACCGCGACCGCGAGGGGCTTGCCCTCACTGATCTGCGCACGGGCATCGCCGTTCACCCGGATGTACATGTGGCCCTGCAGCGCCTGGCGGAGCACTCCGAGAAGCTGCTCGTTCGTGGCACCCTGCTCGACCTCTTTGAGGGATTCACGCAGCAGGACGTTGTCCTTCATGCCCGCGACGGTCTCGGTCTGCTCGGGCGGCATCGCCGGTGCCAGTGGGAGCTTGCGCTCGGGCTCGGCCGCAGGTGCAGCGGGCGCTGCGGGCGCAGGTGCGGTGGTCGGCGCGGATGCCGCGGGAGCCGCGTCGGCATCGGGCAGCTCGACCTCGGGTCCGGCCTGCGCGCCGACACCGCGGAACGCCTGCACGGAGATCCCGATGGTGGGCGTGACCTCAGCGGGTTCGGAGGGTGCGTCCGCGACCTCCGGAGCGTCGACGGCAGAATCCTCGGTCTCGATGTGGTCGGCGACGACGTCGTCAGCGGACTTCTTGCGGCGGGAGAACAGGGCCATATCTGCCAGCCTAACCCGCCACCGGGCTAGATCTTCTCGATCGGCGCGACCTTGATCAACAGCTTCTTCTGACCGGCGGAATCGAAACGCACGTGCGCGATGCGCTTCGCCCCTTCGCCCGTCACCGCGTCGACTCGTCCCTCGCCGAAATCCGAGTGGCGGATGCGGTCACCCGCAGCCAGCTCGAGGTCGCCGTTGTCACGCATCTTGGCCGTCACCCGGTTGGGGAACTTGTCCATCGCCGTCGACAGCGGCTTGAGCGAGTCGCGTCCTGGCAGCTGCTTCACGCCGAAGCGATCGCCCGAACCGGATCCGCCGAATCCTCCCCCGCGACGCGCATTGAGCGCGCGGGACTGCGTGCCACCGCGGGAGTTGACATCGCCCGGCGACTGGCGCCAGTCGATGAGTCCTGCGGGGATCTCCTGGAGGAATCGGCTGGGCATCGCGACAGAGACCTCTCCGAACTGCGCCCTGGTCATCGCCAGCGACAGGTGCAGACGCTTGCGCGCGCGCGTGATGCCGACGTAGAAGAGGCGGCGTTCCTCCTGCGGGCCACCCGGCTCGCCTGCCGAGATGCGGTGCGGGATCAGATCCTCTTCGACTCCGGTCACGAACACCGCATCGTACTCGAGCCCCTTCGCGGTGTGCATCGTCATGAGAGACACCGAACCCGACTCGTCGTCGAGGTCGTCGGCATCGGAGACGAGAGCGACCTCCGTGAGGAAGTCGACGATCGTCCCGTCGGGATTGTTGCGGGCGAAGTCGCGTGCGACGGCGACGAACTCGTCGAGGTTCTCGACACGCGCCTCGTCTTGCGGGTCGCGGCTCGCACGCAGCGCATCGAGGTACCCGCTCTTCGACAGCAGCACGCTGAGCCCGTCGGCGACGGTGGTGGGAGCGGGGACCTCGCCGGAGGCGGGGAGCATGATCTCGGTCGCTTCGGCGAGCACCGCGTCGAGCTGGGCGATGCCCGCCTGGATCTTCGGACCGAAGCCCAGCTGCTCGGGCACGGACAGCGCCTGACGGAACGTGATGTCGTGGTCCTCGGCGAAGCGGGCGATCGCCGTCTCGCTGACATCGCCGATGCCGCGACGCGGCTTGTTGAGGATGCGCCGCACCGCCATCTCATCGGCGGGGTTCGCGACGGCCACGAGATATGCGAGGGCGTCCTTGATCTCGGCACGTTCGTAGAACTTCGTGCCACCCATGATCTTGTAGGGCACGGCCGAGCGGATGAAGATCTCTTCCAGGGCGCGCGACTGCGAGTTCGTGCGATAGAAGACCGCCATCTCGGAGTACGGCATCCCGGCACGGTGCAGAGACTCGACCTCGTCGGCCACGAACTGCGCCTCGTCGTGCTGCGAGTACCCGGTGAAGCCGACGATCATGTCGCCGTCGCCCTTGTCGCTCCAGAGCTTCTTGTCTTTTCGATCGAAGTTGTTGCCGATCACCGCGTTCGCCGCGGAGAGGATGTTCTGGGTCGACCGGTAGTTCTGCTCGAGCAGCACGACCCGCGCGCCGGGGAAGTCGCGCTCGAACTCGCTGATGTTGCGGATGTCCGCGCCGCGGAAGGCATAGATCGACTGGTCGGAGTCACCCACGACGGTGAGCGAGGCGCCCTCGAGCTCTGGCGTGGTCTCGGGCTCGAAGATCATCATGCCGTTGGAGGCATACGGGTCGGGGCTCTCGCCGGTCACGGGCCTCGTCAGCTCGTGGATGAGTGCGTACTGGGCGTGGTTGGTGTCCTGATATTCATCGACGAGGACATGACGGAAACGACGGCGGTAGGTGTCGGCGACCTGCGGGAACGCGCGGAACAGATGGACGGTCTGCCCGATCAGATCGTCGAAGTCGAACGCGTTCGCCTTCTGCAGCTGACGCTGGTAGTCGGCGAACAGCTCGACGAAGATCCGCTCGGCCGGGTCGCTCATGTTCGCCTGGCGCGCGTAGGCGTCGGCGTCGGACAGCTCATTCTTGAGTTTCGAGATGCGCGACTGCACGGCTCCGGGCGTGAGCCCGTATGCATCGGCCTCGTGCTGCTTGACCAGGCGTTTGATCAGCGCGCGCGAGTCGCCCGAGTCGTAGATGGTGAAGGACTTGGTGAACCCGAACTGCTGGGCCTCGCGGCGGAGAATGCGGACGCAGGCGGAGTGGAAGGTCGAGATCCACATGCCTCGAGCGGCGTCGCCGACGATCGCCTCGACGCGCTCGCGCATCTCACCGGCCGCCTTGTTGGTGAAGGTGATCGCGAGGATCTGGCTGGGCCACGCCTCTCGCGCCCTCAGCAGCGACGCGATGCGGCGGGTGAGCACGCTGGTCTTGCCGGAACCTGCGCCCGCGACGATCAGCAGCGCGGGCCCACGATAGGTCACCGCCTCGAGCTGCTGCGGGTTGAGGCCGGCGAGGAGGTCGTCCTGTCCCTGTGCTCCGGTGGAGCGGGGGCCGACGGATCCGGGGACGATGAGGGGGGCTTCGGTCATGGCTCTACGAGTCTAGGCCGCGCCACCGACACTGCCGGCGGATGGGGCGGATGCCGTGCACCCGCCCCATCCCGAAGACGCTCGCCTCAGGGGGTCAGTCGACGCCGACGGATGATCAGCGCACCGGCGAGGACGAGGAGCAGCGCGATCGCGGTCATCCCGACGGGCAGCTCGGCACCGGTGGCAGCCAGACCGTTCCCATCGGAGACGCTGCCGGGCGCCGGCGGCGTCTGCCCGCCGGCGTTCCCGCCCGGGTTCTCCACGGGGTTCTCGCCCGGATCCTCGCCCGGGTTCTCGCCCGGATTCTCGCCCGGGTTCTCCGCGGTCGCGCCGGGGAGGGTGCCGACGCGCAGCGCCTCCGTCGCGAAGCCGTCGGCGAACCACCAGACCGGACGCTCGCCGTCGACCGACAGCGAGGCGGGAGCCGTCGCGAATCCCTCGTTGTTGATGTCCGGCATGCCGGCGGGGCGGGCGAAGTGCGCGAGTCCGGGCTGAGCCGTGCCGTTCAGGGTGATCTGCGCCGACTGGCCCTGGCAGCCGTCATCGCAGACCGCCCACAGCACGTCGAGCACGCTGTCGTAGTCGAGTGCCATGACGCCGGCGAGACCCGGTGCGATCTCCGAGACCAGAGTCGCCTGACCGTCGGCGCCGAGCGCGAACGCATACACATGACCGTTGTCCTCGACGGCCACGAAGAAGAGACCGTCACCGTGACCGGCATAGTCGGCCGAGTCGTAAGCCGCTCCGGTGTTGTCGTCGAAGAGCACACCGTCGAGCGCAGCATCAGGCACCCATTGCACCGCCTCCATGCCGAGGTTCGCTCCCACGGCCGGAAGCAGGGTGGTCAGATCCCACTCCTGCTCGGCGACGAGATCACCGGCGGACGACTCGGGGTCGACCTTCAGGACGGTGTTGCTGTTCACCCCCTTGGCGCTGTTGTCGCGCTCCGAGGCGACGTAGACCGCCCCGTCGCCGTCGACGGTGATGCCCTCGGTGTCGGGGCCTGCGGCGCCCGGGTCCGAGGCATCCTTCTGGAACCGCACGCGCTTGCCCGATTCCCAACCGGGGATCTGCGCGAAGGAGCCGTCGGCGTGGGCCTCGAGCTTCCAGATGCGTCCGTCACCGTTGTCGACTGCCCAGAGGAACGATCCGTCTGCGGTCTCCTGCACGTCGAGGCCGGAGCTGTCCTCGAGGAAGGTCGGCGCGGTGTCGAGCACCCTGACCTCGGCGGAGCCGGGCCACGGAGATACCTCGATCTCCCCCGCACAGGTGTTGGCCTCGCCCTTCGTGCTCTCCGCGGTGATGTCGAAGGCTCCGGTCACATCCGGGCAGCGACCCCACGTGACCGCTGCGTGCCCGGCACCCCAGGTGGTCGAGTCGACGAGCAGATCGCCGTCGAACAGGCGCACGGTGTCGCCGTCCCCCAAGCCGAAGCCGAGGTCCGCGCCCTCGATGACGAGATATCCGCCGGCAGTGATCGTCGTGCCTGCCGGGATCTCGTACGAGTGCGTGTCGTCATCGTCCTTCACGACGATGCCGGAGACATCGAGGTCGGATCCGGTCGGGTTGACGAGTTCGATCCAGTCGCCGGGCGTTCCGCCGTCGGACTCGACCTCGTTGATGCGCACCGCGTTGCCGCACGCATTGCGCTGCCCCTTGGTCGAGACGGCGATGTCGATGAGGTCTCCGCTGCCGTCGGCGCAACGGGCGAGGACGCCCGCCGCGTGCGCGTCGTACACATGCTCGTCGACGACGTTGAGGTTCGCATCGCGCACCGTGACGGTGTCGCCGTTGCCGAGGCCGAAGACGAAGTTCGCCGGCTGGTCGAAGACGAAGTACGCACCCGGCTCGAGGACGGTACCCGCGGGCAGCGGCGTCGTCTCAGCCGCGTGCCCGATCGGATCGCCGTCCATGACCGTCCAGCCGGAGAGGTCGACCGCCGTGCTGCCGGAGTTCACGACCTCGACCCAGTCGGTCGCGTCACCGTCGGACTCGATCTCGTTGATGACCACATCGGGCATCACGCATGAGTTCGCGCCGCCCATGGTCGGGTGGGCGAGCACGAAGGCGCCCTCGCCGTCAGGGCAGCGTGCGAGCGTCGCCGCGGCGGAGTCGCCGTCGATCGCGGCGTGGCCTTCCCAGGGAAGGGTGTCGTCGATCAGCGCGCCACCGACGTCGAACAGCCGGATGCGGTCGGCGCTGCCGATGCCGATCGGATCGCGGAACGCGGTCTCGACGCCGTCGACGAGGCCGATCGTGCCCTCCTCGACCACGAGGAATCCGCCTGCAGCGATCTGCGTCCCCGGCAGGAACTGCCAGCGGTGGTCGTCGGAGTTGTCGCGGATCTCGTAGCCGGAGACATCGAGTGCGGCGTCCCCGGGGTTGTAGAACTCGACCCAGTCCGCGGGTTGCGAATCGACCTCGTTGATGACGATCGAACCGCCGAGAGGAGCGTCCGGGGCGAACACGTTGGCCGCGCCCTTCGTGGACTCGGTCGTCTCCGCCCACTCGACCGTGCCTGCGACCTCGCGGGCACCCCACGTGACAGCCGCGTGAGCCGTCCAGGAGGTCTGGTCGACGAGCGTCGCGCTCTGGTCGAGCAGACGGACCTGGTCGTCCTTTCCGAGACCGAAGGTGAAGCCGCTGACGCCATCGCCTGCCTCATCGAGCACGAGGTGGGCGCCGGGTTCGACGACAGATCCGTCGGGGAACACATACGACTCGTCGTCGCCGTCGTCCTTCACGACGAAGCCGCTCAGATCGACGGCGGCGTCTGAGACGTTGACGAACTCGATCCAGTCTCCGGGAACACCTCCGCTGGATTCGACTTCGTTGATCCGGATGCCGAGTTCGGCTCCGGTGGCGGCGAGGGGCACGGCGAGCAGAGCGGCTGCGCTGAGCGCGCAGACCGTCGTGACCGCAGCCGCGGATTGCAGGCGGGACATGGGGCTCCTGGGGGAATCAGACGGGTATGACTCCACATCAGCGATGCCCCATGGCCGCCCGACGACTCTCAGGTGCACGGATGGTGAACGACCGGTGGCGGTTCGCCATCGCCCGAGCCTGGCCGGTCGCCGCACCGTGGGCCTCGAGAGGCAGCAGCGAACCGGCAGACACCCAGCCGCCGATGCGAGAATCGACCCGTGCGCACGATCCTCAACATCATCTGGCTCATCTTCGCCGGACTCGGCCTTTTCCTCGGCTACATGCTGGCGGGCATCCTGCTGTGCATCCCGATCGTCACCATCCCCTGGGCCATCGCCTCGTTCCGCATCGCCCGCTACGCGATCTGGCCGTTCGGACGGGAGATCGTCAGCAAGCCGACCTCCGGCGTCGGATCTTTTCTCGGGAACGTGCTCTGGGTGATCCTCGCCGGCTGGTGGCTGGCGATCGGCCACATCGTCTCGGGCCTCGCCCTGTGCATCACGATCATCGGCATCCCGATGGGCATCGCCGACTTCAAGATGGTGCCCGTGTCGCTGATGCCGCTCGGCAAGGAGATCGTGTCGCGCAAGGGCGCGTTCGACCGCACGCTCTGACACCGACGCCGGTTCTAGACTGGCCGGGATGGATGCCGATCGCCTGATCGCCTGGGATGAAGAACTCCGCCGGGCCCACACCCGACTCCGCGCGGCTCTCGAGGCCACCCGGACAGCGCTGCAGAACGACACAGCTACGCCGGATGCCGCGCGCGAGCTCGCACTGTTCTGCATCGGCTTCTGCTCCGCTCTCGACGGACATCACCTGAGCGAGGACCGCGCGCTCTTCCCCGCGCTCCGTGAGGAGCACCCCGAACTGGGCGAGGTCATCGACAAGCTCATGCAGGACCACTCGATGCTGGCCCACCTGCTCGGCGGGCTGCGCACGGCCGTCGAGGGCGGCGAGAGCACCGACGCCATCGAGCGCCATCTCGACGGGATCGGAGCGATCATGGAGTCGCACTTCCGCTTCGAGGAGCGGGAGATCCTCGAACCGCTGCGCGCCCTGCATCTCGATCGACGCGTGCCGGACGTGCTGGGCCCGCTCTGAGTCGACCACTTGCCGGCCGCCAGCCGCCGACCGTCAGCTGCGGAAGAAGCGGACGCCGAGATCGGGATGGTCGACGAAGACCCCATCGACGCCCGTCCGAGCGATCACGCCCCACTCTGCCTCGTAGTCGCCATACGCACTCTTGCCGCCCGCGCCGCGGAACTCCGCCGAAAGGAACGCGTTCTCGGGGCGGACGGTCCACGTGAAGACCTTGAGGCCTCGGGCATGCGCGTCGGCAACGATCGAGTTGCCGGCCGCGAGCAGCATCCGCTTGTTCACGCTGATGCCGTCGACCTGACCGACGAGCCCGTCGAGGCCCTGCGGGGTGACCGTGGCCTTGTAGGTCAGCGCATGCTTGCCCTGCGCGACCAGAAGGTCGTACGGGCGCCCAGACGCCTCGATCAGGTAGATGTACGAGGCGGAGATACCCCGCGCCCTGAGCTCGCCCAGAATCGTCGACTCGAAGCACTCGATGATCAGCGGCAGCTCGCCGTCCGCCCACCCGGCAGCACGCAGGTCGCGCTCGATCAGCGGCGCCAGATCGAGGCCGATGCTCGCGAAGTACGTGGCGTGCTTGACCTCGAGCACGACACCGATCTCGCGCCCGTGCTCGACCGAACCGGCACGCACGATGTCCAGCACGTCAGTGAGCCGCAGGATGGCCTGGGAGCCGTCGAAGGTCGCGCTCGACAGCCGCACCTCCGGCAGCCGTTCTCGACTGCGCAGCGTCGACAGCTCGTCCCACGTGAAGTCCTCGGTGAACCAGCCGGTCAGCGCCTGGCCGTCGACGCGCTTGGTCGTCTTGCGGTCCGCGAACTCCGAGTGCTCCGCCACATCCGTCGTGCCCGAGATCTCGTTCTCGTGCCGCACGATGAGCACGCCGTCCTTCGTCGCCACGACGTCGGGTTCGACTGCATCCACCCCCATCGCGAGAGCGAGCTCGTATGACGAGCGACTGTGTTCCGGACGGTAACCGGGCGCACCGCGGTGCCCGATCACGAGAGGCGATTTCCTGGGCACGCTCTCAGCGTAGGACACCCTGATGGCCCGGCATTCCGGGTATCGTGGAGGAAAGCGACCTACAACCCACTTTGGAGTGAGGCCCACATGAGCAACTTCGCCTTCAACAACCCGGCGTTCCAGCAGCAGGACCCGCGCAACGTCGCGACCTACCCGGGTGCGCCGCAGGGCGCTCAGGGTGCACAGGCCGCGTCGTTCCAGCACGGCACGATGGATGCCGCCGCGAACGCGCAGCTGGAGGGCATGTACGCCGCTCCCCCCGCCGGCGCGATCGAGACCGACCGCATGTCCGTCGAGGACACCGTCTGGAAGACCGCCGGACTCTTCGCCATCCTGCTCGTCACCGCAGCGCTCGGCTGGGTCCTGACCCTGGGCGGCGTCGTCGCTCCCGAGCTGAACCCCTACAACCGCTTCGAGCCGAACCTGATGCCGTGGATCGTCGGCGCGCTCGGCGGCTTCGTGCTCGCGATGGTCATCACGTTCACCTCGCGCAAGAAGGTCCGCCCCGCGCTGATCTTCGCCTATGCCGCATTCGAGGGCCTCTTCGTCGGTGGCATCTCGGCGTTCTTCGAGGTCATGTGGCCCGGCATCGTCGTGCAGGCCACTCTCGCCACGGTGTCGGTCGTCGGTGTCACGCTGGCGCTCTTCGCGAGCGGCAAGATCCGCGCCTCGAAGAAGGCCACCAAGATCTTCATGATCGCCATGGTCGGCTACCTCGTCTTCTCGCTGCTGAACCTCGTGCTCATGTGGACCGGCGTCCTGCCTGAGGGCCAGGCCTTCGGCCTCTACAGCCAGCCCATCTTCGGCATCCCGCTCGGCCTCATCATCGGTGTCCTCGTCGTCATCATGGCGGCGTACTCGCTGGTGCTCGACTTCGACCAGATCCAGCAGGGCGTGCGCAACGGCGCTCCCCGCAAGTACGGCTGGCTCGGAGCCTTCGGCATCATGGTCACGGTCGTCTGGCTCTACGTCGAGATCCTGCGGATCATCGCGATCGTCCGCGGCAACAACTGACGCGAACCGGTTCGTCAAGAGGCCCGTCTCCCTTGGGAGGCGGGCCTCTTTGCACACCTGGAGGCATCAGCGCAAGGGGTTGGCTGATAATCAGCTGAGAGGGCACGATGGATCCTACGAGCCCTGGCACCCCGGGGCTCACGAAACAAAGGAGCTGAACATGAGCTTTCTCGGATTCCTTCTTCTCGGCCTCATCGCCGGAGCAATCGCGAAGCTGATCCTGCCCGGAAAGCAGGGCGGCGGATGGCTGATCACGCTGCTGCTCGGTGTCGTCGGCGCCTTCCTCGGCGGATGGCTCGGAAGCCTGATCCTGAACCGTCCTCTGACCGAGTTCTGGGACCTCGGCACCTGGCTCCTCGCCATCGGCGGCTCGATCATCGTGCTGCTGATCTACGGCCTGGTCGTCAACCGCGGCAGCAAGGCCCGCAGCTGACATACCGCAGTACCTGAACCGCCCTCTCCCCCGGCATCGCTGGAGCAGAGGGCGGTTCTCTGCATGCGGGCGACGCGCTCAGCGCTCGTCGGCCTTGGCCCGCAGTAGCGCACGTTCTCGATCGTTGCCCGCGAGCGACGCTGCCACGGCGAACTCGCTGCGCGCCTCCTCGTCACGTCCGAGCCGCAGCAGCAGCTCCGCCCGCGTGGCGGGGAGCAGGTGGTATCCGGCGAGGGCACCCGAGGAGGCGAGCCGGTCGATGATCTGCAGGGCCGATGCCGGCCCCGTCGCCATCGCGACAGCCGCCGCTCGATTGAGCTCGACCACCGGCGACGGCGCGATGCGGCCGAGCGCCTCGTACAGCACGACGATGCGGTCCCAGTCGGTGTCGTCTATCGATGCGGCGACCGCATGGCACTCGGCGATGGCCGCTTGCAGACCGTAGGGGCCACGACCTGTGCCGAGGGCATCTGCGGCACCCAGCGCCGCACGCCCGCGGGCGATGCGGCCGCGATCCCAGCGACGGCGGTCCTGATCAGCGAGCAGCACCGGGTCGCCGTGCACATCCACCCGGGCGGGGAATCGCGCGGCAGTCAGCTCCATGAGGGCGACGAGACTGTGCGCGTCGCGCTCGCGGGGCATGAGCGCCGCGAGCACGCGCGCGAGCCGGACCGCCTCGAGACTCAGCTCTGGGCGCATCCAGTCGGGCCCGCTGCTGGCCGCGTGGCCTTCGTTGAAGATCAGATACAGCACGCCCAGGACCGCCCCCAGCCTTGCCGTGTGCTCTTCGCGCGGTGGCATCTCGAAGGGCACGTTCGCCGCGGCGAGGGTCTTCTTGGCCCGCACGATGCGCTGCTGCACGGTCGCCGTCGGCACGAGGAAGGCCCGGGCGATCTCCTCGCTCGACAGGCCGCCCACCACGCGGAGAGTCAGCGCGACCTGCGCCTCTCGTGACAGCACGGGGTGGCACGAGATGAAGATCAGTCGGAGCACGTCGTCGTCGACGGCATCGGGATCCCACGGGGGCGCGCCTTCCGCCTCGGACTGCTCACGCTCCAGGTCGTGGGCGATCACAGCCATGCGGTCGTCCAATCGCTCACGACGGCGCCAGCCATCGATCGCCTTTCGCTTCGCGACTGCCGTGAGCCACGCGGCGCCGTTGCGCGGCACGCCATCGACGGGCCACTGCTGCAGAGCATCCAACAGGGCCTCCTGCGCGAGGTCCTCTGCGAGTCCGAAGTCGCCGACCACGCGCGTGAGCGTCGCGACGATCTTCGCAGACTCGATGCGCCACACGGCGGCGACGGCTCGCCGCGCACCCTCGTCAGGTGCGGAGCGAGCCGCCTCGCTGTGGGGAGAGCCGGTCATCTCACTGCTGGGCGCGACGCGCCTCTTCCTCTTCGCGCCAGCCCTTCTCCTTCTCGATCCACTCGTTGTCGGCGGGGAAGTCGGACTCGTCGGTCACGCGCCGCACCTCGAGAAAGGAACCGCGCCCGAGCGGTGCGCGGCTCGCCCACTCGGCCGCCTCTTCTCGACTGGACACCTCGAGGATCCAGAAGCCGTTGAACAGCTCCTTCGTCTCTCCGTAAGGGCCGTCGGTGATGAGCGGCGTCTCGGCGCTGAAATCGACCACGAAGCCCTCGGCAGCGTCGCTGAGGCCCTCACCGGCAGCCAGCACACCCGCCTTGATCATCGACTCGTTGTACTTGCCCATGGCCTCGATGACCTGCTCGAACGGCATCTCCTTGTACGCCTCGACCGCTTCGTCGTTCGAGCGCATGATCAGCATGTACTTCATGGTGTTCTCCTTGGTGGGTGGGGCCGCCTGTCGACCCTCTCATTGAAGACGTCGAACGAGGATGCCTCAGATCGACACGCTCGACGAATATTCGTGAAATTCTTTGCGGAAAGGTCAGCCGAGCTCGTCGATCGCTGCCCGGATGGCGTCGGCTGAGGCCCGCAGCAGGCTCAGCTCACGCTCGTCCATCGGCGTCTCGGCCAGCGGCACCGCACCCGCAGCCCCCACCACCGACGGCACCGACAGCGCGACGCCGTGCAGCCCGTACTCGCCGTCGAGCACCGTCGCCACCGGAAGCACCGCGCGCTCGTCGTGCAGCACCGCCTCGGCGATGCGCGCACAGCTGACGCCGATCGCGAGGTTGGTGGCTCCCTTGCCGCGGATGACGGCATAGGCCGCGTCGCGCACCTCGATCGCGATCCGGTCGAGCTCCTCGGCCGTGAACGGCTCATCGGCAGGCCAGTCGAGGATCGGCACGGATCCGATCGTCGCGTTCGACCAGAGCGGGAACTCCGTGTCGCCGTGCTCGCCCACGATGTCTGCGTGCACGCTCGCGGTGCTCACGTTCGCCCGGTGCGCGAGACGCCAACGCAGCCGCGAGGTGTCGAGCACTGTGCCGGATCCGAACACCCGATGCGGTGGAAGACCCGAGACGCGCTGCGCGACGACGGTCATGACATCGGCAGGGTTGGTGACGATGATGAACACCGCATCCGGCGCGCGCTCGACGAGCTGCGGCATGAGCTTCTGAAGCAGCCGCGCGTTGATGCCCGAGAGCTCCATGCGGGTCTGCCCCGGCTGCTGCTTGGCGCCTGCGGTCACCACGATCACGTCGCTGCCCTCGACGACCGCGAGGTCGGAGCCTCCACTCACCGCCGCGGAGGTGAACTGGGTGCCGTGCGCGAGGTCGAGCACCTCGGCATCCACCTTGTCGGTGGCGATGTCGTAGAGCGCGACCTCGGCCGCACTCCCCCGGATCAGCGCCGCATACGCCACGCTCACCCCCACGCTGCCCGCACCGATAACCGTGATCTTCGTCCGCGCCTTGGTCATAGGCTCATCCTGCCCGAAATACCGCGAACGGGCACGGACCGCGATGGTCCGTGCCCGTTCACCTCATCTGCGCGGGAGCGCTTACTCCCACTCGCCCGCTGGCGCGGTCGAGTGCCACCGGCGCCTATGCGAGTGGGAGCTCCTGCGTCACTCCCACTCGATGGTTCCCGGCGGCTTCGACGTCACGTCGAGCACGACGCGGTTGACGTCGCGCACGCCGTTGGTGATGCGGTTGGAGATCTTCGAGAGCACGTCGTACGGCAGACGCGTCCAGTCGGCGGTCATGGCGTCCTCGCTCGACACGGGGCGCAGCACGATCGGGTGTCCGTAGGTGCGTCCGTCGCCCTGCACGCCCACCGAGCGCACATCGGCGAGGAGCACGACGGGGCACTGCCAGATGTCCTGGTCGAGTCCGGCCTTGGTGAGCTCCTCGCGAGCGATCGCATCGGCCTCGCGCAGGATCTCGAGGCGATCCTGGGTGACCTCGCCGATGATGCGGATGCCGAGGCCGGGTCCGGGGAACGGCTGGCGGCCGACGATCGCCTCGGGGATGCCGAGCTCCCGGCCGATCGCACGAACCTCGTCCTTGAACAGGGCGCGCAGCGGCTCGATGAGCTCGAAGTCGAGGTCGTCAGGCAACCCGCCGACATTGTGGTGCGACTTGATGTTGGCGGTGCCGGCACCACCACCGGACTCGACGACGTCGGGGTAGAGCGTTCCCTGCACGAGGAACTTGACCGGGGCGCCGCCCGAGGCCTTGGCCTCGGCGACGAGGTCGAGCTGCACCTTCTCGAAGGCGCGGATGAACTCGCGACCGATGATCTTGCGCTTCTCTTCGGGGTCGGTGACGCCCGCCAGGTGACCGAGGAAGACGTCTGCCGCGTCGACGGTGATCAGACGGACTCCGGTGGACTCGACGTAGTCCTTCTCGACCTGCTCTCGCTCGCCCTTGCGGAGGAGGCCGTGGTCGACGAAGACCGCCGTCAGCTGGTCGCCGATCGCCTTGTGCACCAGGGCGGTCGAGACCGCCGAATCGACGCCGCCGGAGAGCGCCGAGATGACGCGTGCGTCACCCACCTGCTCGCGGATGCGCTCGACCTGCTCGGCGATCACGTTGCCGCTGTTCCAGTCGGAGGCGAGCCCCGCGCCCTTGTGCAGGAAGTTCTCGATCACGCGCTGACCGTGGTCGGAGTGCTTGACCTCGGGGTGCCACTGCACGCCGTAGAAGCCGCGCTCCTCGTTCGCGAAAGCCGCGACCTTCGTGGCATCGGTCGTGGCGAGCACGTCGAAGCCCTCGGGAGCCTTGGCGACCTGGTCGCCGTGACTCATCCACACGTTCTGCTCGGCCGGCTGGCCGCCGAGCAGCATGCCGCCGTCACCCGAGATGACGGCATCCGTCGCGCCGTACTCGCGGAGGCCGGTGTTCGCGACCTCGCCGCCGAGGGTCTGCGCCATGTACTGGAAGCCGTAGCAGATGCCGAGCGTCGGCACGCCGAGGTCGAAGACAGCGGGGTCGAGGCGCGGAGCGCCCTCCTCGTACACCGACGACGGACCGCCCGAGAGGATGATCGCGACCGGGTTCTTCTCGGCGATCTCGGCGGCCGTGGCGGTGTGCGGCACGATCTCGCTGTAGACACCGGCCTCACGAACCCGGCGGGCGATCAGCTGCGCGTACTGCGCGCCGAAATCGACGACGAGCGTGGGGCGCTGCTGGGTCTCGGACTGTTCGGTCACCGGACACCTTCCGTGGCAGGGGCGGGGGCCGAGGCGGCCTCCCTCGAAGCGAGGTAGGCCTTGACGTCGCGCGCGACGATGGCCTCCATGAAGAACGACAGCAGCGGGATCACGCCGCCGAGCGCGAGCAGGATGAAGCGCAGGAAAGGCCAGCGCATCAGGCTCCACATCCGGAAGCACGCGAAGAGGTAGACGACGTAGAACCAGCCGTGCGCGACGAGGATGAAGAGCGAGATGTTGAGTCCGTCGCCGGTCGATTCGAGGCCTTCGGGCCCCTCGACCACGGGTGCGAACCACAGCAGACCGCCGGATCCCCCTGCGAAGAGCTCGAGTCGGATCGGCGTGTACTTCAGCACCATCTCGGCGACCAGGAGGAGCAGCATGACTCCGGTGATGATCGACGCGATCTGGTAGAACTTCAGCGCACCACGGATCGCCGGAAAGCTGGCGACTTTCGGTTCGGGCATGACTTCAGTCTACCCGGGCAGAATCCGCGTCGATTCCGGCTTCAGGGCGCCGGCGGGCGCGCCACGAGCAGCTCGCCCGTGCCTGTCGCGTCGAGCGCTCCGGCCGCGTGGGGCACGAGCAGGGTCGAGCCGCTGCGAAGTCGCCGCGCGCCGATCTCGACGTCGCCTTCTTTCACGATCACGATCGAGAATCCCTGATCGACGGTCGCGGCTCCGCGCACGGGAACCCGTTCGAGTCGGAAGTACTCGTCTGCAGCCTCGGGGAAGGCGGAGCCGGACTCGGGGGGCGGCGGAGATCAGCGCGGCGAGGTCTGCGGCCGATCGCGCGGTCCTGGTGACCGCGGCGAGCGCGAGATCGAAGCCGAGGCCGAGATGGCCGACCGCTGCGCCGTCGATCGCGAAGTCTCCCCACTCGAGAAGGATCGACAGGTCTTCCGGCTGCTGCAGCTCGAGCAGCAGCACGCCGGCGCCGATCGCGTGCAGCTCGCCCGGGGGCACCCACACCACATCTCCCGTGGCGACCTCGACCTCATGCAGCAGACCGAGCAGCGTCGTGGCGTCCTGCCGCTCGACGAGCGCGGCCAGATCGGCCGCCTCGACATCCTGTCGCAGGCCGATGTGCACCGTGCCGCCCTCGAGGGTGTACCAGGCCTCGGCCTTGCCGTGCGCGCGACCGAGATGCGCCGCCGCGAAGTCGTCGTGCGGGTGCGCGTGCACGGGCAGCCGCTGCCCGGCATCCAGCAGCTTCACCAGCAGTCGCGTGTCCGCGCCCCACCGCGCGACATGCTCGTCGCCCAGCCAGGCGACCGGATCCCGCTCGATCGCGTCACGCAGCACCCGTCCGTCCGGGAGCATCGTGAGGCCCAGCGCTCGCTCGCCGTTGACGGTGGTCGTGGAGCCGATCCAGTCCTCGGGCTCCCGGGGCGCGGCGACGGCTTCGCCTCGGAACTCGCTGATGCGCGCTCCGCCGCGGTAGAAGCGCTCGGCGGGTCGATTGGACGGCAGCAGGATGGGATTCATGCGTTCTCCTTCGATCGCACGGCTCCGGCGAGGAAGCCGCCGACGAACGTGTCTCCGAGGCCGACGGTTGTCGGTGATGCGACATCGAGAGCGTAGGCCGCGACTCCGACAGCATCGGGAAGCGCCGCCTCGATGGCCGAGACCAGGGCCGCCCCTCCCCCGTGCCTGGGCATCGACGACGTGTGCACGACATCGTCCGACGTCACGCCGTCACCGACGCGATAGCGGGTGGCGGCGACGCGCACCGCACTGTCGAGCGCCGCACGGTGTCGAACGGCATCCGGTCCGGTGGCGATCGCCCAGTAGCGGGTGTGCACCACGAGCGCGCGAGCGGGGATGATCATCTGCACCTCGCGCAGGGCGCGGACGACGTCGGACTGGTCGAGCAGGTTCACGGACCGGCCGAGGTACTCCTGCAGCTCATCCTCATTCATGCCGTAGACGTCGATCTGCGGCAGCAGTCGGCCTCGCACGGTCTCGGCGAAGCCCCTCGTGTAGAAGCCCGCGTCCTCGTAGTAGACGAGCGCATCATCCGGGAGGCTCTGCATCGCCCGCTGCACCTCGATGAGCCGCTGCTCGAGCAGGTCGTGGTCCTGCATCGTGTTGAAGCCCGAGACGAGGAACACCCCGGCGTCCGACAGCGATGCCGGCAGCTCGGCCGAGAGCAGCATCCGCCGGTTGGGCGGGTCGTTCGCGAAGATCAGCCGGTTGGGCGCGGGCGACAGCACGTCGCCGTCCGTGAGGCGCACGTGCGCGCCGACCGGGTACTGCACGATCAGGTGCGGGTCGAGGGTGTCTTCCGTCGCCGAGCAGATGTACGAGATCGTCTCAGGCAACAGCCGACGGACATTCTCGTCGATGCTCACCAGGTGCTGCACGCTCGGGATGCCGAGGGCGTCGAGCACGAGCCCCGCCCGCACCCCGGTGCCGCCGAGCGTGATCGCGTAGTCGAAGTGCGATACGAAGTCCTCGATCACCTCGGACGAGGCGACGAATCGCTCCGCCCCGGTCCCCGAGGCGACGAACGCGAGCACCGCCACCAGCAGCGAGCGTTCGTCGGTGATCGGCGCCGTGGTCGTCAGCTCGTGTCGTCGCACACCGTGCGCGTTCGCCAGCCTGTCGAACACCGACGAATCCCACGTGAGCTCGTAGTCGACGGTTCCGCCGAGTCCGAGCACGAGCTTTCTGTCCACGTCGCCGATCATCCTTCCGAGGTTCGAGGTTCAGTACAGCGAGGCCTTGCCGTCCGCGCCGAACAGGTCGATCTTCTCAGCAGCCGTGGCCTTCATGGCCTCGAGCGCCGCCGGCTGGATCGCATTCGGCTCGCGCAGACGCTGATCGGTGCCGAGGATCTCGCGCATGCGGTTGTGGTACGAGACCTTGATGTCGCTGGAGATGTTGATCTTGTTGACGCCCAGCTCCACAGCGCGGCGCAGCTCGGCATCCGGGTTCGAGGAGCCGCCGTGCAGCACGAGCGGGATCCCGACCGCGGCCTTGATCTGTTCGAGCAGGTCGTGGCGCAGCTCGGGGTTCTTGTCGCTCGGGTACAGGCCGTGCGAGGTGCCGATCGCGATCGCGAGGCTGTCGACGCCCGTCTCCTCGACGAAACGCACCGCGTCTGCCGGGTTCGTGTAGATGATCTCCGCGGCGCCCGACTCTCCGTAGCTGTCGTTCGCGCCGATGGTGCCGAGCTCTCCCTCGACCTGGATGCCGACGGCGTGCGCCGCGTCGACGACTTTGCGGGTCAGCGCGACGTTCTCGTCGAACGGCAGCAGGGAGGCGTCGATCATGACCGAGGTGAAGCCGGCCTTGATGGCCGCGATGATCTGCTCGTAGCTTCCGCCGTGGTCCCAGTGGATGGCGACCGGCACGCTCGACCGGTGGGCTCGCGCGTGCATCGCCGGAATGAGGTCGGTGGTGATGTGCGAGACCTCGTCGGGGTGGATCGCGATGATGACCGGAGCGGCCTTCTGCTCGCTGATGTCCATGATTCCGTTGAACATCGCCCAGTCGCTGATGTTGAACGCCGGGATGGCGAAGTTGTTCTCGTTGGCGACATCGAGGATGGATTTGCCGGTGTAGAGCACGTGTTTTCTCCTGTTTCGTGGTGGTCGTTCGTCCGTCGGCGCGACGTCAGCTCTTCACGGACCCCGCCGTGAGACCGCTGATGAAGTACCGCTGGAAGATGAGGAAGAGGATGAGCACTGGGATGGATCCGAGCACGCTCATCGCCATGATCTGGTTCCACTCGTACGAGTGCTGCCCCATGAGGAGCTGGATCCCGATGGGCACCGTGCGCATGTCGATCGTGCGGGTGAGGGTGAGCGCGAACAGGTACTCGTTCCACGCGATCATGAAGGTGTAGATGCCGACCGACACGATGCCGGGGATCGAGATCGGCACCAGGATGCGCCACAGGGCGGTCATGGAACCGGCACCGTCGACACGGACGGCCTCGTCGAGCTCTTTCGGCAGAGTGTTGAAGTAGCCCGTCATCATGATGATCGCGTAGGGCAGCGTGAACACCATGTAGGTGAGGATCAGGCCGAGGTACGAGTTGTAGAGACCGAGCGCCACCATCAGACCGAAGTACGGGATCAGCAGAGTGATGGGCGGCACCGCCTGCACGCTCACGATCACGACGTTCAGGATGCGCTTGCCCCGGAAGTCGAAGCGGCTGAACGCGTACGCCGCCTGGATCGCGACGAGGAGGGTCAGGATCGTGACCGAGCCCGCGACGACGTAGCTGTTGAAGAAGAACCGCATCGTCTCGGGGTTCGTGAAGATGGCGATGTACGCGTCGAACGAGAACGTGTCGGTGATCAGTCTGGGCGGCAGCTCGAAGATCTGCGTGTTGGACTTGAACGAGCTCGACAGCATCCACAGCACGGGTCCCGCGGCGAAGACGGCTCCGAGGATCAGCCCGATCATGATGCCGGTCTTCGCGACGCGGCGCTGGTTCTGCACGGTGAGAGCCATGATCAGTCCCTCGCTTTCTGGTGACGGACGTAGAAGACGGCGAGCACCATCGACATGAGCAGGACCAGCACGGCGGAGGTCGCCGCGAGCGAGAAGTCGTACTTGGCGAAGGCGAGCTTGTAGGTGAACGTGCTCAGCACCTCGGTCACATCGATCGGTCCGCCGCCTGTGGTCATCCAGATGAGGGCGAACTGCTGCGAGGTCCAGATCAGGTCGAGCAGCACGAGGCTGACGATGATCGGCCGCAGCTGCGGGATCGTGACGTTCCAGAAGCGCTGGACGGCACCGGCGCCGTCGACAGTCGCCGCCTCGTTGAGCTCGTTGGGGATGCCCTGGAGTCCCGCGAGAAGACTCACCATGAAGAAGGGGTATCCGGCCCAGATGTTGATGAAGATGATGGTCCCGAGTGCGAGCTGCGGCGATGCCAGCCACTCGATGTCGGTGTTGAGCAGGAAGTTGACCACCCCGTTCGGGGCGAGCAGCATGCGCCACAGCACCGCGATCACCGCGACCGTGAACAGCCACGGCAGCACGTAGAGGGCCCGGAAGAACGACCGGGAGAACCGGCCGAGCAGCGGGCTGTTGAGCATCATCGCGAAGGCGAGGCCGAGCACCAGGTGCGCCGCCACGCTCGCCACCGTGAAGAGGATCGTGTTGCCGGTCGCCTTCCAGAAGCGGGGGTCCGACAGGATCTCGACATAGTTGCCGATGCCCACGAACTCGGGCGACTTGTTCAGGATCACGTTGTCCTGGAACGAGTAGCCGATCACCATGACGATCGGCACGATCATCAGCACGAACAGCAGGATGATCGTCGGCGAGAGGAAGGCGTACGACTCGGTCGTCTTGCGCAGCTGCCGCCGGCGACGCGACATCGAGACCCCGGTGACGATCACCTCGGTGTCGTCGGACGTTCTCAGACTCATGGGAAGCGTGGCTCCTTGGTTGGACGGGTGCCGCATCGCATCGGGAGCGATGCGGCACCCCGTTCGTTCGGGAAGCAGGAGATCAGAACTCCGCTTTCCAGGCCTCCTGCGCCTTCTTGAGCGCATCGTCGACCGATTGCTGCCCGTCGAACGCGGATTGCAGCTGCTCGCCGAGCTGACGCATCAGCTCTTCGGCGACCGGGAGCCCGGTGAACTCGTTCGCGGGGTATCCGGCCTGGTAGATCTCGAACGCCTGCGCGAACAGCTCGTCGTCCTCCACGAATCCGGGAACCGACTTCGAGTTGCCGGGGAAGGCATTCGCCATCGTCGAGAGCTCGGAGTTCGTCTCCTCGCTCATCAGGAACGACACCAGTTTGAACGCGGCATCCTTGTGCTCCGAGTTCTCGGCCACGCCGATTCCCCAGGATGCGTAGGGGATGCCCCGCTCGCCGTCGTAGCCGTCCTCGGCCGGGAGCGCCGAGATCGAGAACTTCAGGTCGGGGTTCGTCTCACGGATCAGGTTGATGTGGGCCAGCGAGTCGATCATCATGCCGACCCGACCGTTGGTGAACTCCTCGACCTTGTCCTGCTCCTTCATCGTGAAGGAACCGGAGGCGATCGAGCCGTCGTCCCACATGCCGCCGATGAAGTCGACCGCCGATGTGACGTCGTCGTTGGTCAGGTCGGGCTGGCCGTCCTTCAGCATCGAGCCGCCCGAGGCCCAGACCCACGACATGACGTCGTTCTGCACGCCGTTCGGAGCCTCGAGCGAAAGCGGGAGCACCCAACCCGAGACGTCGCCACCCAGGGCCGAGACCTTCGAGGCGGCATCCGCGAACTCCGTGCGGGTGGCGGGCGGGGCGGTGACGCCCGCGTCTGCCAGCAGGGTGTCGTTCGTGAACATCGGGTAGACGAAGTTCACGACGGGGATCATGTAGGTACTGCCGTCGACCTGGATCTGACTCGCCAGCTCACTGTCGTCGTAGTCGTTCTCCTCCATGAGGGCAGTCAGGTCGGCGATGACACCCTGAGAGGCGAAGTCGTTGACCCATGCCCCGTCGAGGCCGACGACATCGGGCATGGTGCCGGATGCGGCTCCGGCGAAGAGCTGCTCCTTGGTCGATGCGTACGGTCCGCTCACCAGCTTGACCGTGATGCCGGGGTTCGCGTCTTCGAACTCGTCGATGAGCGCCCGGAACTCGCCGTCGGGGAGTTCGGGCTCCCACCACTGCGCGAATTCGATCGTGACGTCTCCGCCATCCCCGCCGTCGGTTCCGCTGTCGCCTGCCGCGCACCCAGCCACGGCCAGGACTGTCACGGCTGCTGTCGCGGCGCCGGCGAGCTTGAGAATGCGTCGCCCTCGTCCCACTGTGATCATCACTTCTCCTCTTCGAGATCGTGCCGCACACGCGCTTCGATGCTTGTTCATGCGGTTTTGAGCAATGTTATGCCGTCCTTTGCGGGAACGTCAAGCATTTCTTTGCACTATTCGATGGATGTACTCACAGCGTCTTCGGCGAATCGGCGCCACCGCACGAGCTGGGGGCGAGAGTGCCGCCGCATCCGATCTGCCGTTTTCTGCTGAACTCTGCCGCCTTTCTCGCTCCTCTGTGCTAGAGATGTGTGCATGGAAGCAACTGCACCGTCGCCCAAGCGCCGCCTCCCGGCCGGCCGGAAGGCGGATCTCGCCTCATATGTCGAGCAGGTGGGAGAAGTGACCGTCGGCGGCCTCGCCGAGCATTTCCACGTCTCCATCGACACGATCCGCCGCGATCTCGATCAGCTCGACCGTGAAGGCGTGGTCATCCGCACGCACGGTGGAGCGGTCAGCGCCGAGGGGCAGCTCAAGGACCGGGCGCTGGACGTCCGTCTTCGGTTGCAGACCGAGGAGAAGGAGACGATCGCGCGCCTCGCCGCGGGGCTCATCGACGACGGAGCGGTCGTCATGCTCAACGCCGGAACGACCACCCTGGCCCTCGCGCGAGCGCTCCGCAATCATCGCGACCTGACGATCGCCACGAACAACCTGCGGATCCCGGCGGAGATATCGCCTTCCGCCTTCCGCGACCTCTACGTGTTCGGTGGCGCCGTGCGGGCGATCACCCAGGCCACCACCGGGCCCGTGACGTTCATGATGACGCCGGGAGGACCGGAGGTCGACATCCGCTGCGATCTGGCGATGATCGCCGTGGGCGCCATCGACGACGCCGGCTTCTCGACGTCGAACATGGGCGACGCGAACATGATGGCCGAGATGATCCAGCGGGCCGAGCGCACAGCGATCCTCGCCGACTCGTCGAAGTTCGGTCGCCGCCTGTTCGCTCAGGTCACCACGCTCGACCGGGCAGACTACCTGGTGACCGATTCGGCGCCGGAGCCGGCGTTCGCGGCCGCACTCGCGCAGGCCGAGGTCGAGATCGTCAGCCCCTCGACATGACAGCGCACGTCACCGGGCGTGGACCGGACCACCGGGGGTAGGGGGAACAGCCGCTATCAGGCGCGACCCGGTGATCGCAGAGGCGACGATCGCAGCAGTGCCGGCGACCGGCAGCAGGGCGAGTGCGAACGCCGCGCTCGGACCGAAGGCGAACGAGAAGACGAGGAACGCCACCCAGGCGACGACGCCGACTCCGACCCACATCCACTGCATCCTGGTCGTCGCCGCACGGAGTGCTGTGGCTGTCGTGGGCCGCCCGTGGTGGATGACGTTCTCGGTCCACTGCCGCCCGTCCCACCACCGCTGGGTGCGTCGGTGCACGTCGTACCAACCCGGCGAGGCCGGCCCCCCACCGCTCATGAGGCGAACGACGGCTGGGGCCACGAAGGCAGAACCGTGGAAGAGAGGACGCCCGAGAGCACGGATGCGCGCGACTCCGAGTCGCCGCGCCCGATGAAGTACCCGATCACGTTCAGCAGCAGTCCGATGATGCCGATCGCCAGTCCCACCCACGCGACGGGCGTCGCGAAGCCGCCGATGATGGCGACGACGAGACCGGCGATGCCGACCACCCCGCCGATCGCGTTGAACAGATTCGAGGAGTACCACGCGTCCTGCGACGCTGCCGCATCCCGGAGCACACGCACCAGCCCGTCGATCGACTTCTCGAGTTCGTCGACCTGATCCTCGTGGTTGTCATACGCCGACAGGTAGTGCCGCGCCGCGTCGGAGTCCCACGCGTCGCTGCCGAGACCGCCCAGCCGCGCTGTCGTGCACTCCGCATCGACGCTGCTCTGCACACTGCGGATGCCCTCCACCAGTTTGTCCGCTTCGGCGCGCAGCACCGTGGGAAGACCCATCCGAGCGACCGCGTCGCGCATCGCATTGAGAATCTCCCGCATGATCCCGATGTTGGCGAGGAGTGCTGCCATCGCCGCGTGGTATGCGGCATCCTTCGCCCAGTCGGGCCAGGGGACGCCGAACGTCGAAAGGCCGTCGGCCCACTCGCGCGCCATGGCCGGCGCGCCGCGCTCGGCCCTGTCGAGCTCTCTGAGACCATCATCGATCACGTCGATGATCCATTGCCCCATCGCCTCCGGATGCATACCTCAAGCCCCCCTGATGTCGCGGCTGACCTCGTCTTCGGTCTTCTCGTAGATCTCTGCCACCTGCTCGAGCCGCGACCCCATGGCGCGGAAGAGCGCGCCGCCGTCGCGAACCTTCTGCCGCAGGTCGGCCGCCGCCGCGAGATATTCGTCGCGAAGGGCTTCGAACCCCGGCTGGTCCGAGAACGCCCAGTACTCGAAGGTGTCCGAGATGCTGTCGGCTCCCGTCGCGAGAGTCTCGCCCCAACCTCGCCAGAGTTCGGCGTCAGCCCTCAGAACTCCCGTGTCGACTGTGTACCCGTCACTCATCGCTACCCCCGTCGTCATAGCCCGCGCGTCGTGCGATCACCGTGTTCGCGGTCGTCTTCACGACGTCTGCGAATTCGACCGCGGTGGCGGACGCCCTCCACTCCGCATCGATCGTGACCGAGAACTGACCCAGCGCGTTGATCTCGACTGTCAGCTCCGGGAAGACGTGCCGCTCGGATGCACCGTCGGGCTCGGCGACCACGGCGTCGATCGCATCCTCAGCCGGCAGTCCGTCGCGCAACAGCTGCATGGCCCGGTGCGCTTTCGTCGAGACATCCGGCATCGCTGAGACACCCGCAAGCGCCAGAGCGGAATCCGTGGCGGAGGCGAGGGCGGTGGCGGCCGCGTTCATGTAGCCGCTCGGATCGACGGCGACCGAGGAGATGAGCCCGCGGGCGTCGGCCTCGATCTCGACGAGTGGGTCACGCTGAGCGACCTCGCGCGTCAATCGCGCCATCTCGGCTGAGAAGTCCGAGGCTATCTGACGGGATTGGATGCGGAGAGCGTCGATGCGCGCGGTCAGGTCATCTGAGGGAGTCATATGAGAAGCTCCAGGCTCGGGCCGTCAGGCGACCAGTTCGATGATGGTCGCTTCGGCATGGCGGTAGCTCGCGAGCGCGCGCTGCAGGACTCGTATCGCACCTGTCAGCTCGTCGAGAGTGTAGGTATGGTCCGCTTGCCACTGATCGTGCCGACTCTCATAGGCGTCTGCGGCTTCGCCGTCCCAGCCTGCGAGCATCAGCCGGGATGCGCTGTCGAGAGCGCCACCCTCGGCCTGCAGGTCGGAAAGCGCCCCGAGCAGGACATCGATCATGGTCTGGATCTGGTCGAAATCGACCTCGACTGCTACCCCCATGCCAGCACGATAACATCTTCCGCCCGCTGCACCCCAGCGCATCTTCTCCGGGCCCGCGAACGACGAAGGCCGCCGGGATCGCTCCCGACGGCCTTCGTGCGTGTCAGGCGGGTGCCCCGCCTGTCGAGGTCAGAACCAGCCGTTGATGAGATCCCACAGCCAGTCGATGATGCCGCCGATGATGCCGCCGATGCCGCCTGCGCGGTTGACGGTGACCGTAGCGGTCGCCTCGTCCCCGTCAGCCTGCGACACCGCGACCGTGTACTTGCCGGGCTGGGTGTTCTTCGGCACCGTCACGGAGGTGGAGAAGGTGCCGTCGGCCTTGACCTGGACGGTGCCGACCTCGACGGCCGATCCCTTCTTCGGTCGCAGCTCGACGGTCACGGTCTCGCCAGGCAGGTAGCCCTCACCTGTGACCACGAGCTTCTTGCCTGCGGCGACCTTCGACGAGCCGAGGTCGATCGAGCCTGCGAACTCCACCGGCTCCTCACCCGCGATCGTGAACGGCACCTGCACCGTGGTTCCCGTGCCGGCGACCGCCACGTCGAGCTGCTGCTCGCCGTAGATCCCTGAGGGCACCGTGAAGGTGAGTGTCGCACGCCCCGCCTCGTCGGTCGTGTCGACGATGGTCGGGTCGACCGCACCCGCTGTGAGCGGGGTGCCGCCGAGCGACAGCGTCACCTCACCCGGCGCCTGCTCCCCCGCGCTGAATGCCAGCGAAGAGAGAGCCACCGTCACCTGGTCACCGGCGCTGTAGCCGTCGGCATCCGGCGCGCTTACCGAGACACCCACCGCGCGCTGTGCGAGGTCGGGGGTCGCGGTCTTGTTCGCGTCGAACCAGTCGACCATCGACTGCAGGTCGATCTTGCCGGTGTCGCGCTTGCCCGCGCCCTCGCGGAAGGTGAAGAAGTTGTCTCCACCCGCCGCCAGGAACGAGTTCGCCGCGACCGTGTAGTTCGCCGTCGGGTCGATCGGCGAGCCGTTCAGCGTGATCGACGTGATCCGCGAGCCCTGCGCCGCAGCGGGGTCGTACGTGTAGACCAGCCCCTCCGAGACGCCGAGCTTGAGGAACGGACGAGCCGAACCGGCCGGCTGCCACTGCTCCTCGAGCACACCCTTGAGCTGCACACCGGTGAGTGTCAGCGTGACCAGCGTGTTGGCGAACGGCTGCACCGTCGCCGCCTCGCGGTACGTGACGTTGCCGTTCGGGTCGCTGGCGTTCGCCGAGGCGTACGTCAGGTTCGCTCGGATGCCACCGGGGTTCATCAGCGCGATGTCGGCGCCCGTGGACCACTTCTGCACGTCCGCGACGAAGTTGCCGATCGTGGACTCGCCACCGCGGTTCTCCGAGCCGTTGGTCTGACGAGCGCGGTTGAAGTCGGCGGTGATGTCTCCGACCTTGACCGCGCCGAGAACGTCAGCCTCCGCCTTCGCCTTCGCGACGATGTCGGCGACCTCCGGAACAGCCGGGTACAGCGCCTGTCCTCCGGAGGTCAGGGGCTTGATCTCGTTGGTGATCGAGATCAGGTCCTTCGTCTTCGGGTCGACCTGGATGTTCATCAGCCCGAGGTTCTCGCCGTACTGTCCGGCCGAGATGACCGGACGCCCGTCGATCACATGGTTGTACGCGAGGTGCGTGTGCGCAGACACGATGGCGTTCACGTCTTCGTCCACTCCGTAGACGATCTCGCCCAGGGGCGAGTCCGGCGTGATGCTCGACAGCTCGACGCTCGATGCGCCCTCGTGCACGAGCAGGATGACCACATCCGCCTCGCCGTTGGACGCGTCTCCGTCACGGAGGTCGTCTGCCACGGCGTTCACCGAGTCGACGATGCTGCGCACCTCGAGATCCGCGATGCCCTCCGGGGACACGAGCGAGTCGAGGTCTTCGGTGACTGCGCCGACGAAGCCGACGCGCACGCCGTCGAGCTCCTTCACCCAGGCCGGCGCGAGCGCGGGCTCGCCGGTCTCGGTGACGAAGACGTTCGACGAGATGTACTCCCAATCCGCGCGGTCCTGCACGCGGTCTCGCAGGTCTTCCCACCCCTGATCGAACTCGTGGTTGCCGGCAGCGCTGACATCGAGACCGGCCGCGTTGAGCGCGTCGATCGTCGGGTTGTCGTCGTTGATGAACGAGGTGAAGGTCGAGGCGCCGATCAGATCGCCGACACCGGCGAAGATCGTGTTCGGGTTCTCGGAACGGAACTGCTGCACTGCTCCTGCGACGACCGCCGCGCCTGCGGCAGCGCCGTCGGCCTCGATGCGTCCGTGGAAGTCGTTCATCGTGACGACGTCGATGCTCACCGGCGGGATCTCCGAGGAGACGCCGACGATGATCGGGTCGTGGTCGCTGGAGCGGAACGGCGTGCCCGCCTCAGTGGCGCCGAACGCGTAGCCGCGATCGCTCCACTCGGGAGAGTTGATGCTCCACACCCCCGCGCCCGTGATGGACTCGGCGAGAGACGGCGACGCGAGCACGTGGTCGAGCGAGCCGAGCTCGCCGTCGAACGAGTATGTGTGCTCGTCCGGTGCCTTCTCCCGTGCGACGTCGCTCCAGCCCTCGCTCGTGAAGACCTCGATGGGGTCTTCCTTCGCGTAGGCGTTGAAGTCGCCGATCAGCAGGATGTCGCTGCTTCCGGTGGTCTCCTCGATCTCCGTGGTGAAGCCCTTGAGCGAGTTCGCCTGCTTCACACGGTCGGCGTTGAAGAAGCCCTGGCCATCAGCCGGCTCGGCGCCACCGCCCTCCGGCGCCGACTTCGACTTGAAGTGGTTCGCCACCACCGTGACGACGCGGCCGTCGATGTCGAAGGCCTGCGCGATCGGCTCGCGGGCGTTGCCCCACACGGTCTCGTCCGTGACCGTGAGGCTCTCGCCGACGGTGCTGACCGCATCCTTCTTGTAGATGATCGCGCTGGTGATGAAGTCGGTCGTCGCCGAGTCGTTCAGCTCGTCGGGGGTGCGGACGTAGTCCCACTCCTCGCTGCCGAGCGCGTCGTTGAGTCCGTCGACCAGATCGGCGAGAGCCTCGTCGAGCGAGCCGCCGAGCTTGATCGAGTTCTCGATCTCCATCAGCGACACGATCTCGGCGTCGAGGCCGTTGATCGCCGCGACGATCTTCGACTTCTGGATCTCGAACTGGGCTGCGTTGGCCGCGCCCCTCGCGTTCGAGTTCTCGCTCTTGAGCGTCGTGAAGTAGTTGAAGACGTTGAACGATGCCACCTGAACGTCGCCGCCCACGGTCGGAGCCGAGTCGGTGCGAGGGTTCGTCGCCTCGAAACCGGCCTTCAGGTCGGCGGGAGACGTGCTGTCGATCGGCACGACCGGCTGCAGACGCCAGTCGTCGAAACCGTACTGGAGCACGTACCCGCTGTCGCTGAAGTCGACGGTGTCGCCGTTGCGGACGACGAGGTCCTCGGTGAAGTACGGCTGGTCGTTCGGGTGACCGTTGTTCGTCACCTGGATCGACCATCCGTCGTCGAGGAGGATGCGGTTCGCCCGGTTGGCTGCGGCGATAGCCGAGGCCTCGGAGCCGGGTCGCACGGTCTCGGTGCTCTTGACATTCAGGTCAGCGCCGGCGTTCAGCCAGAGCGTGCCGAAGTTGAAGAGCTGGTGGCTGGACGCGAGTCGGTAGGTGCCGGCCGGCGCCACATACATGTTCTCGTACTGCTCGCGGTCGGTGCCGACGGCGGAGTCGGGAAGAGGCGTGACCTCGGGCACCCCTGCTGCTGCCTGCACCACCGAGATGCCGGTCAGCGCCGCCGGGTTGAGCTGAGTCTGACCGAAGTACTCGCTGACGGTACCGGTGACCGAGACGAGGTCGCCGATCGCGAGCGTGGGAGCGAGGGCGTTCAGGAAGACGAAGACGCCGTCCGATGCCCCCGGTGTCGCGTCGTTCGCGCCGCCTGAGCCCTCGGTCTGGATGACGATGCCCTTGTAGCCACCGGTGCGGTAGTCGGCAGTGACGATGCCCTCGACCGTGACCGTCTGGCCGTTCAGCGGTGAGACATCGGCCGTGCCCTGCACGTCGGCGATGGACACCTCGGTCGGCTCGGGTTCGGGTTCAGGGTCGGGATCAGGATCGGGAACGGTGCCGGCGTTCTGCGGCGTGATGGTCGGCGACAGGCTGAAGTCGGCCTTGTTGTCGTCGGTGTCCTTGCCCCCGGTGCGGTTGAGCGATTTCACGTCGGTGTTGCCCGTGGGCGGCGTCGCCGCGGCGGTCTCGAACGTGTTCGACGTTCCGTAGCCGAGCACGTCGATGACACCGTCGACGCCGGTGACCGAGCCGGGGGTCAGTGTGATCGCCGCCGTGCCTTCGACGAGTGCGAGCGTGCCGTTCGTGCCGCTGGGGTTGAGGGTGCTCACGGCGTCGGCTGTGGGCAGCGCGGCGCCGTTGGCTCCGTTGCTGCCCGCCTGCACCAGATAGTGACCGCCCGCGGGGATGACACCGGTCAAGGGTGCGACACCGTTGGAGTTGCCTGTTCCCGTCGCGGACCGGTACTGCAGCGAGAGCCCGTCGAGGGTGACGGGCGCCGCCGTCGGGTTGTAGAGCTCGACGAACTTGTTCGTGAACGCGGCACCGGCGCTGCCTCCGGAGAGGTACGCCTCGTTGATCACGACCCCGGTTCCCGAGACGTCTGCGGCGGCTGGCGTGACGATCAGGGCGCTGGCGCCCAAAGCGGCGACGCAGGTGGCGGCGAGGACGCCGAGACGCCCCCGACTTCTGCGATCTGACCCGGGAACCTGGCGGTTCGCGGCGTCGGGAGCGGACATCATCTGTGTTGTCTCCTCGGGTGTGGTCTGGCGACGGCTCTCGTGAAACCGCGGCTGTGCGGCCTCTCAGCTCACGCACATGTGAGCGAGCATACGGAGGCCCTCCGACAACCTCAACGGAGTTTTCCGATTGGTAACCAAGCCCTCACCGAATGTCCGGAGGCGCCCCTGACGAAGGTGGAATATCGCGACGGAACGCGCTCAGATGCGCGCGCCGGGCCGCGCGCATGCGCGCGGTCATCCGCTCAGACGGCCCCGCCGGCCCCGCCGGCGGCAGCGTCTTCGAATTCCTCGACCTCGCGCTCCCACTGGTCCTTCGCGAGTCGATACCAGAGGTAGAACGCGAACCCGGCGAAGATCGCCCACTCCGCCGCATAGAAGATGTTGAGCCAGTTCACCGGCGACTGCTCGTCGGGCGCTGGAGAGGAGATGTCCGTGAGACCTGCGGTCGCCGTGATCGAGGCCAGGTACGGACGATAGACGTCGAGCTCGTCGATATCGTGCCAATGGCTGAGGAGCGCGGCGGTCGACATCCGGTCGATACGCTGCGGATCGTCCTTCGGCGGCACGGAGGGGCCCTCATCGGAGATGACACGTCCGACGATCGATGCGTCCGCGTCGCCCTCTTTCAGCTCCGCCACGGCCGCATCGGCGACTGCCCGGTCGGCGGTCCAGCCGATGGCCACCGCGATCGATGTGCGCTCGGCGACCCGCAGCTGACCGGTCACCCAGTAGCCTTCCGCGTCGTCGTTGAATCGGCTCGACACGATGAGGAAGTCGTCGGGGATCCAGGCCCCGGACGTCTCGACCTTCTGCCCGACCAGCGGCTCCGGCAGGTACTCTCCCGGCTCGACCACATCGGTCAACGGGCGCACCTGCTCGGTCGCGCCGGCAGGGGGCGGATCGGTCTCGATCGCCCGCTCGAGCTGCCATTGGCCGAGCCACGCGAAGACGCCGGCCACCACCAGGCACAGCACGAGCATCCCGATCCAGCGTCCCCGGAGCATGACCTCGCGGAGGGTCGGCGGGAACAGTGCGGGTGAAGTCACGGTGACGAGCGGTGCCTCAGGCCTCATACGGTGCGAGGACGACCTCGACCCGCTGGAACTCCTTGAGGTCGGAGTATCCGGTGGTGGCCATCGACTTGCGCAGCGCGCCGATCAGGTTCGCCGTGCCGTCGGCGACGGGTGCGGGGCCGTAGAGGATCTCCTCGAGGGTGCCGATGCCGCCGACCTCTACGCGGCGACCGCGCGGAAGCTTCGGGTGGTGCGCCTCGGGGCCCCAGTGGAAGCCGCGGCCAGGGGCGTCGGTGGCGCGAGCGAGCGCGACACCGAGCATGACGGCATCCGCTCCCATCGCGAGCGCCTTGACGATGTCGCCGGACGTGCCGACCCCGCCGTCGGCGATCACGTGCACGTAGCGTCCGCCCGACTCGTCGAGGTAGTCGCGACGAGCGGCCGCGACGTCGGAGACGGCCGTGGCCATCGGCGCGTGGATGCCGAGGGTGGCGCGGGTGGTCGATGCCGCTCCCCCGCCGAAGCCGACGAGCACGCCGGCAGCACCCGTGCGCATCAGGTGCAGCGCGGCCGTGTAGGTGGCTGCTCCGCCGACGATCACAGGCACGTCGAGGTCGTAGATGAACTTCTTGAGGTTCAGCGGCTCGTCGACGCTCGACACATGCTCGGCCGAGACCGTCGTGCCGCGGATGACGAACAGATCGACGCCGGCAGCGGCGACGGTGTCGTAGAACTCCTGCGTGCGCTGCGGGGTCAGGGAGCCTGCGACGGTCACGCCGGCCTCGCGGATCTCGGCGAGGCGCTGCGTGATGAGCGCGGGCTTGATCGGCTCGGCGTAGAGCTCCTGCATGCGCACCGTCGCCTGACCCTCGTCGAGGCCGGCGATCTCGGCGAGCAGCGGCTCGGGGTTCTCGTAGCGGGTCCAGAGGCCCTCGAGGTCGAGCACACCCAGGCCGCCGAGCTGCCCCAGCATGATCGCCGTCTGCGGACTCACGACGGAGTCCATCGGGGCGCCCAGCACCGGGATGCCGAAGCCGAATGCGTCGATCGTCCAGGCGGTCGACACATCCTCCGGGTTGCGCGTGCGCCTCGACGGCACCACCGCGATGTCGTCGAACGTGTACGCGCGTCGCGCGCGCTTGCCTCGGCCGAGCTCGATCTCCATGGTCACCACTCCAGACTACCGGGCGCGCACGATGACACCGACGGCTGGAAGACTGAGAAGGAGCTCGGGAGGCAATATGTCGGATTCGGTGGAGGTCGCCGTCGTCGGCGCCGGCGTGATGGGCCTCGCGACCGCGTGGGAGCTCGCGCGGCGCGGTCTGAAGCCCGTCGTGTTCGAGCGATTCGCGCGCGGACACCACCAGGGCGCATCGCACGGTGCGACACGCAACTTCAACAACGCCTACGACGAAGAGCACTACCTCGACCTGCTCGTCCGCGCGCGGGAGGGGTGGGATGCCCTCGGGCGGGTCGACGGCGAGCCGCTGCTGCGTCTCCACGGCCTCGTGACCCACGGCGACGTCGACGCCACCGCGATCGAGAAGCGTCTGATCGAGCGGGGAATCCACGCCGAGATCCTGACGGCCGGCGACGCATCGTCGCGCTGGTCGGGCATGCGGTTCGAAGAGGCCGTGCTGTTCTCCCGCGACGCGGGCGTAGCCCGAGCGTCCGCTGCGCTGGGCGAGTTCGAGCGGCGCATCGTGGCGGCAGGGGGCGAGGTGCGCTGGGAGACACCGGTCACACGGATCGCGGAGACGGACGCCGGCGTCGACCTCGTGCTCGCCGACAGGCGGATCCAGGCGGATGTCGCGATCGTCACGGTGGGCGCCTGGACCGAGCGGATGCTGCCGGGCGTCCGCCTGCCTCGACTGGAGGTCACCGAGGAGTTCCCCGCGCACTTCCTGCCCAGGGACGGATCAGCCTGGCCCTCCTTCAATCACTACGTCGATGCCGACCGCTATCCGGCCACGGTGTACGGCATGCCGACACCGGGCGAGGGCGTCAAAGTCGGTTTCCACCGCGTCGGCGATGTCATCGATCCGGATGCCCGCCCGCACGCGGTCACACACGCGCACGCTCTCGCCGACTATGTACGCGAGTGGATGCCCGGCCTCGACCCGGCATCTGCGGTGCCCGTCAGCTGCACCTACACCTCGACCGCCGACAGTGCCTTCGTTCTCGATCGGCGGGGACGCATCGTCATCGGCGCAGGCTTCTCCGGGCACGGATTCAAGTTCGCGCCGGGCGTGGGTGCCGCTCTCGCCGACCTGGCGCTCGATCCGACAGCTCTTGCGGCCTCGCCGTTCCGTCTGCCCTGACTCAGCGCGCTCGCGCCACGCGCCGCTCATCCCACACCGGCGCATCGGACTCGTAGACCTCGCCGTCCGAACCGAACACGAGGAACCGGTCGAAGGATCGCGCGAACCAGCGATCGTGGGTGACCGCGAGCACGGTGCCCTCGAAACGCTGCAGCGCGTCTTCGAGCGCCTCGGCCGACTCGATGTCGAGGTTGTCGGTGGGCTCGTCGAGCAGCAGCAGCGTCGCGCCCGAGAGTTCGAGCAGCAGCACCTGGAAGCGCGCCTGCTGCCCGCCGGAGAGCGATTCGAACGTCTGCTGCGCCTGGCGAACGAGGCCGTAGCGGTCGAGGGCCGAGCTCGCGGCGTCCCTCGGCATCCCCGCCCGCCGTTCGTCGCCTCTGTGCAGGATCTCGAGCAGAGTCCGGCCGACGAATTCCGGATGAGCGTGCGTCTGAGCGAACAGCCCCGGCACGACGCGCGCGCCGAGCGTGGCGCGCCCGCTGTGATCGACTGGCGGGAGCTGCTCGCCCGTGGAGGTCACATGGCCCAGCGTCGGATCGGGGTCGCTGCCCCCGCGGGCGAGGAGGCGCAGGAAGTGCGACTTGCCCGAGCCGTTCGACCCCAGCACCGCCACCCGGTCGCCGTACCAGACCTCGGCGTCGAACGGCCGCATCAGACCGGTGAGCTCGAGCTTCTGAGCGACCACCGCGCGCTTGCCCGTGCGCGCTCCTCGCAGCCGCATGTCGAAGTCCTGGGCCGGTGGCCGCTCCTCCGGCGGGCCCGCCTCCTCGAACTTGCGCAGACGGGTCTGCGCCGCCTGATATCGCGAGGCGAATCCGTCGTTCGCCGATGCCTTCACCTTGAGGTTCGCGACGAGGACGCGCAGCTTCTCGTGCTGTTCGTCCCAGCGACGACGAAGCTCGTCGAGTCTGTCCATGCGGTCGCTGCGGGCCTGGTGGTAGGTGGCGAAGCCGCCGCCGTGCACCCACGCCGAGGCCCCGGCACCGCCGGGTTCGAGAGTGATCAGGCGGTCGACTGCCCGCGCCAGCAGCTCACGATCATGCGACACGAGCAGCACCGTCTTCGGAGTCTGCCGGAGCTGCTCCTCGAGCCAGCGCTTCGTCGGCACGTCGAGGTAGTTGTCCGGCTCGTCGAGCAGCAGCACCTCGTCCGGGCCCCGCAGGAGCGCCTCCAGAGCGAGACGCTTCTGCTCGCCGCCGGACAGCGTCGTGAGGTCGCGGAACCGCGCTCGCTCGTAGGGGACGCCGAGCGCCGCGACGGTGCACTGATCCCACACGGTCTCGTGCTCGTACCCGCCGGCATCCGCGTACTCCGCGATCGCCGTCGCGTAGGCCATCTGGGTGTCGTGCTCGTCTCGCTCGATCAGCGCGTCCTCCGCTGCCTCGAGGGCTTCCGCAGCCTGGCGGATGCGCCGGGGAGCCACTCGCACGAGCAGCTCGTGAACGGTCTCGCCGGTCGCGCCGTGTCCCACGAACTGATCCATCACGCCGAGCCCGCCGTCGATCGTCACGACCCCGGCATCCGCGGACTGATCGCCGCGGATGATGCGGAGCAGCGTCGTCTTGCCCGCGCCGTTGGGTCCGATGAGCGCGCTCGTCGAGCCCGCTCCGACGCGGAACGTCGTCTCGTCCAACAGCGGTCTGCCGTCAGGAAGGGTCAGCGAGACCCCTGCAACATCTATGTATCCCACCGTGCGTGGCCGTCCTTCCGCCCGCATGGCGAGCCGACCAGGCTATCAGCAATCGGGGTGGCGACCGATCACGTGCGACGGCCCACCACCTGGATCGCCTCGGTGCGCGGCGCCGCCGGGAGAAGCATCCGGAACTCGGTGCCGACGCCCTCCCTGCTCGTCACATCCATGGTGCCGCCGTGGGCGAGCACGATCGCTCTCGTGATCGTCAGGCCCAGTCCGACGCCGGGCACCGCGTTCCGGGTCGCGGTCGATGCGCGGAAGAACCGGGTGAACAGCATCCCCTGCTCGTCTTCGGGGATCCCCACACCGGTGTCGCGGACCGCGAGCTCGACGGCTCCGTCGAGCTGACGCAGACTCGCGGTCACCCGCCCTCCCGCCGCGGTGAACTTGATCGCGTTCGACAGCAGATTGTCGAGCGCCTGACCGATGCGTCCAGAGTCGACGGTCATCAGCACCGGACCCGTCGGGATCTCGGCGAGCATCTCGATGCCCTCGCGCTGCGCGTGCGGACCCGAAGACGCGACAGCGCTGCGCACCAGCTCGGCGACGTCGGCCTCTCGGCGTTCGAGAGGGAATCGACCGGATTCGACCTGAGCGGTGAACAGCAGGTCGCCGACGAGATTCAGCAGCCGTTGCGCATTGCGCTCGATGATGTCGACGAACTCCTGCTGATCCGTGGTGAGGGGCTGGGCCGGATCGTTCTGCAGAAGGTCGAGGAATCCGATGATCGCGCTGAGCGGAGTGCGGAGCTCGTGCGAGATCATCCCGACGAACTCGTCCTTCATGCGGGCGACCTCGACCGCCCGCGTCTCATCGGTGATCACCAGCAGATACCCGTGCCGCGAACCGTCGGAGTCCTGATACGGCGTGACCGTGACGCGGGCGGGAACCGTCGACCCACCCACCCTGGCCACGTCGATGTGCGAATCCACCGGCAGCCCGGCGTCGGCGTCGTCGAACAGCGCGCGCATGCCGGGGTGAAGACCGTCGTCGACGCCTTCGCTCGCGTTCGTCACGAACTGGGCGAGCGCGTGCGACGGGAAGAACCGGTCGACCTGCACCGCGGCGAGCGCATCGGGCACCGCCATGCCGAGAAGCCGCACAGCGCCAGGATTCCATGCCGTGATCACACCGCAGTTGTCGGTCGCGATGACGGCCTGTCCGGTGATCGAGTTCCACAGGCTCGTGAAGGACTCGGAGAGCGCACGGTACTGCTGCTCGCTCGCCTTCAGCTGCTCGAGCATCGCCTCGTTGGCCGCCAGCGCGGCGGTCCGCTCGACGACGTGCGCCTCGGCCTGGGTCGTGCGCTGCCGCTGCAGGCGCGAGAGCTCGTTGACGATGGCACCGACGGTCGCGAACACCAGCGGACCGATCACGCCGCGCAGCCAGTCGGCGGCCTCCTCGGGCGGATCGATGAGGTTCGGCATGATCAGAGCGATCGACGAGAAGACCCCGACGATGACGACCTGTCTGCGCCCCGGCGCGGCGGCGATCCAGACCACGGGCAGGAGGACGAAAGAAGAGAAGAGCGATGCCGGGCCGCCGGTGCCCGCTCTGATCGCACCCAATCCGAGGATGTCGACGATCGGGATGAGCATCACGACCCAGCCCTCGTACACGCCGCGAACCGAGAGCACCGCGGCGAAGGCCGTCGCCGCAGCGATGGTGGCGAGGCCGAAGATCGCGACCGCCGTGTCCGTCACCGGGATGCCCGGAATGGTCCACATGAGCACGGCCGCGACCGCGACGGCGATCGCGGTCGGCCCCTGCTTCATCAGCGGGGTCGGGTTGTCGAAGAATCGGCGCCAGCTGAGTTCCATGGACTGCTGCACCGTGTTGGTCGGAGTCATCGCGTCACTTCTCGCAGGAGCGCTCGCAGTTCCGCACCGATGATCGGCTTGGGGAGTGCGGCATCCGCGTCGGGGTAGTCGGCGACGTCGAGAACCGAGCTCACGATGAGGAAGCAGTCGGGGAAGCGGGTCTTGATGAGACGCGCCATCTCCGTGCCGCTGATGCCGGGGAGCAGCAGGTCGAGCACGGCGACGGCAGGAGAGATCGTCCCGAACGCGGCGATCGCCGATTCGGCATCCGCTGTGGCGAACACGTCGAAGCCCTCGCGGTCGAGGTAGCGCTTCAGCAGCGCCGTCTGATCTGCGCTGTCCTCGACCACGAGGGCCAGCGGCCGCCCGGTCATCGCAGGAACAGCTCTCGCACGATCACGATGACGACGACGATGCCCAGGGCGAGGAGCGCCTGCGGGATCAGGAGCTTCTCGCGACGGGCGTCGGCGGCGAGCTCCTCCTCCTCGGCGCTTCTCGAAGGTGCGTCGGTCATGAGTCGACCCGTCCGATCTTCTCGGTCTTGATCCATGCGGCGTCGGCGTGACGCCACTCTTTGATGTACGAATCCACGGTGATGGCGCAGAGAAGCGAGCCGTACCCGCAGATGTAGAGCAGAAGGCCGGCGAAGAAGCGGCCTGCCGGCAGCGGCTCGACGGCACGGGCGAGCCAGACTCCGAGCATCGAGATCGGCCCCCAGAGGTAGAAGACCACCGCCCACATGAATCTGGTCTCGTCGGTCAGCGCGAGTCCGAGGTCGCTCAGACCAGACTCGAACAGCCAGGGGAACAGCGCGATCGCCATCAGGATGAGGGCCCCGAGCCCGGGGAACATCAGTGCCTCGCGCCAGGATTGGCGTCCGATCCGACCGTCGAGCTGCACCGCGTAGAGCATCGAGAACAGATAGATGCAGGCAGCGGAGATCCACATGAAGCGGAAGACGAACTCGGCGATGTCGCTGTGCAGGACGAGCAGCACGAGCAGCGCCGTGGCAGCGAGGATCATGAGCGCCGGCAGCAGCAGGATCGTGAACCAGGCGAGACCGAACGCGACGCTGCCCAGGTTGTGCACGCGGCTGGGCCGGAACCACAGATGGCGGTAGATCGAGGTCAGCTGCACATTGCCCCTGGCCCATCGCAGGCGCTGCTTCCAGAGGCTGTCGATGGTGCGGGGCTCCTCGGCGAGAACGACCGCGTGGGGCTCGAACACCATCCGACGGCCGGCCAGCTGGCCCTCGAAGGTCGTCATGGTGTCCTCGGCGAGCGTGCCGGTCGGGATCCGACCGCCGATGGCTTCGAGGTTCGCCCGCGAATGCAGCTGTGCGCCCCCGGCCAGGCATGCGATCGCTCCCCCGACGTTCTGGGTGCGTCGCGCCGAGAGCTGGCCGATGACGTACTCGATGGCGATGAACCGGGTCAGGTAGTTGCGGTCGCGACTGCCCTCGGCGATGTAGGCGGTGACGGCCCCGACCTTCTGATCGGCCAGGTGCCGGCTCATCTTCCGCAGGGAATCCCGCGCGAAGATCACGTCGGCGTCCATGATCAGGACCGCCTCGGTCCACTCGTCGGCGAGCACGATGTCGAGTCCGTGATTGAGCGTGTGGGCCTTGCCTTCGCCGCCCTTGTCTCGGCGCAGGTGCACGACCCGTCCGGGGAATGCGGCGGCCTTCGCCGCGACCACCTCGGGGGTGTCATCGGTCGATGCGTCGTCGATCACGAAGATGCGCACTCGATCGGCCGGATACTCGAGCTGCGTGAGGCGTTCGATCGCCTGCCCGAGCACGAGCCCCTCGTTCCACGCCGGGATCAGCACGGCGATGCGGGGGTGGTACGGGGCCGCCTTGCCGTAGTGGTTGCGGAACGCATGGAGCGGCAGGGTGAGGAACTGCAGGCCCGTGTTGATGACCGGCAGCGTTCCCACCAGCACGCACAGCAGCAGGAAGACGACGATGACGGTCTCGACCCAGTTCAGCTCGGACATCAGCGAACGCTCCATCCGTCGAGGATCTCGGCGACCCGCGAGTATCGTCCGACATCGGAGGCCACATGGCTGTCGGTCGACGCCACGATCTCGGCGCCCGCGTCGTGCAGTGCGTCGAGAAGCGGGATGCCGGGGCAGCCCCATTTCTCGTTCACCTCGACGATCGTGTCGGTCTCGGCGGCCGTCTTCGCCCAGGCCGAGACGCGATCGACACCGAGGTCGTCCTCGGACAGTCCGATCTTCGGCAGGATCGAGAAGCAGTGCGCCAGCTGGTTCCCCGGATGGCGACGCATGGCCGAGATCAGCGCGGACACCAGCTGATCGAGCGCGTCCTCCGCGGCCCAGCCTCCCTCGATCCGCTCTCGGACCGCGCTCGGACCGAGCGGTCCGTCGATTCCGGGGAACTGATGGTCGGCGATCAGGATGCGGTCGATCCCCGTGGGCAGCTCGGGGATGTCGAGATCGCCTGACGCATCGAGGATCTTCGCCTCGACACCGGTCAGCACGGTGAGACCGTCCGGCACCTGCACAGCCCGCACCGCGGCGAGGTAGTCGGGCACCCACGGCGTCGACCGCCGCACATGGTCGACGAGGCGCACTGTCGTGAGTCCTGCCGCCGAGGCCGCCGCGACGTTCTCGGCGAGGGTCGAGACCGCGTCGTCCGAGAACGTCGAGTGCACGTGGTGATCGCCTCGGAGCAGAGCGCGGGTCACAGTTCCTCCTGATGCCCCGCGTGTGCCGAGACGAGGACCTCGTCGACCTCGAGGATCACGTCCTCGAGGAATCGCACCGAGGCGACCTCTCGGAACGCGATCGTCGACGGGATCTCGCGGCCGAGGAAGAGGTCGGCGACGAGCGAGGGGATGTCGACCCCTGCGGCGATCGTGAGCGGAAGAGCACCGGGGAACCGCGGATTGACCTCGAGGAGCACGGCTCGGCCCGCTCGGTCACGCCGGAGTTGGACGTTGGCGACGCCCACGAGGCCGATGGCGCGCGCTATCGACGCAGCCGCGCTCTCGAGCTCGTCGTCGTGCACCGTGCGTCCGGCGATCGCGACACCGGAGTCGACCCTGGCACGGGTCCGGGGCACGGCCGCCACCACGGAGCCGGAGGCATCTGCGATCACGTCGACCGAGTACTCCTCGCCGGGGAGGAAGTCCTGCACGATGAGTCCCTCGTCCTCGGGCAGAGCGTCGAGCGCAGCCCTGTCGGGGACGAGTCGCACACCACGGCTGCCCGCACCCTGACGGGGCTTGGCGAAGACCGGGAACTCCCAGTCGACCGCCTGAGCATCGGGGCCTGCGAGGACGGTGCGCGGGGTGAGTCCCGTCCCCTCGCAGCGCTCGGCGAGCAGCAGCTTGTCGAGGGCGACCGAGAGCGTGTCCTGAGAAGGCGCCGCGAGCACTGCCGGGGCCAGCTCGTCGCGCCGGCCGGCGAGGGCGATGAGTTCCACGTCGACCGTCGAGATCACTAGATCGAGCCGATCCTCCTCGACCATGCGGGCGATGGTCGAGACGAAGTCCTCATCGCGCCCCGGCGGCACGAGACGTCGGTGCGTGGGCGGGACGAGGTAGATGCCGCTGGCCCAGCCGTCCATGTCGGCGGCGAAGACCTCGAGATCCGAACGGCGGAGGAGCGAGCGGATCACGGCCACGCCGGCGGGACCTCCGGCGCCTGTCACCAGTACGCGCGCAGCCATCAGCTCTCCCGTCGTGTGAGTTCGTGGGCGCCGATGAACTCAGCGGTCTCGCGAACGACCTCGAGGGGCTCCACCGCGGCTCCGCCTCCGAATCGCGACCAGTACCGAGCGGTGGCGGTCACGAAGTCGGGCTCGAGATAGTCGCGCGTCGCCGTCTGAGAGCCGAAGCACTCGAGCAGTCGCAGCTTCTGGGCGATGTACTGATCGATCCGCACGAACCGCGTCGGGCGGAAGTCGATGGTGGCCGAGGGGCTCTGGTAGCAGGCGACCGTGCCGACTCTGCGGGTCGCGGCGATCGTCGCCTCGCTCACGGCACGGTGATCCTGATGACGGTCGTTCGACGAGTGGGTGTAGACGATGGTGGGCTGCACCTCCTGCACGACCTCCTCGATCAACCGCACTGTGGCGCCGCCGCCGGAGATCTCGGTGTCGACGAGATCTTTGACGAACAGCCGCGCGCCGAGTATCTCGGCCGATGCGAGCGACTCGTGCTGCCTGCTGTCGGCGTCTCCGCCGCGAGCACCGCGCGAGAGGGTCAGGATGGTGATCGAGTCGCCGGCCTGGGCGTGCGCCGCGAGGATGCCGCCGACGCCGATCTCGACATCGTCGGGGTGCGCGCCGATCGCGAGCACGACCTCCCTGCTGCGGCCGGCCTCGCGTCGCGTTCGGCCCTCCGCCGCGAGCCGCTGGACGGCCTCGACGAGCTTCAGGTTGTCGAGCGGCTTCGTGAGGAACTCGTCGGCCTGCGCGCGCAGGGCGGAGACCGCGTACTCGACCGAGACGTGCGCGGTCATGACGATCACAGGCAGCAGCGGGTCGTTGCGACGCAGCTCGGCCAGCAGCTCGAGGCCGTCGAGACCCGGCATCTCGATATCGGTGACGACCACGTCAGGGGTGAAGGTCTCGAGTCGCTCGACGGCGGAGTGTCCGTCGTGCGCGACCGAGACCTCGCAGCCGGCCCGCCTCTCGAGCACGGTCTTCACGAGCAGGGCGACGTCAGGGTCGTCATCGACGACGAGGACGCGGGGAGCATCCTGGGGCATATCTGCGGCTCTCATTGGGGAAGTCCCCTTGCCGATCAGCGTCCGGCATGTCACTCCCTGCGCCCTTCGCGCGGAGAGCTCGAGGGGAAGTCGAGCGGGTGTCTCTAAATACTGGCATATCAATAGACCGCGACGACCGCGCAGCACGACAGAGGGCCGGATGCTTTCGCATCCGGCCCTCTGTCTGTTCGTTCTCAGCGCTTGTAGTTCGGCGCCTCGACCACGATCTGCACGTCGTGCGGGTGCGACTCCTTGAGTCCGGCCGACGTGATGCGCACGAACTTGCCGCGCTGCTTGAGCTCTTCGATGGTGCGAGCGCCGACGTAGAACATCGACTGGCGCAGTCCGCCGACGAGCTGGTAGGCGACGGCCCCGACCGGACCGCGATACGGCACCTGACCCTCGATGCCTTCGGGGATCAGCTTGTCGTCGCTCGGCACATCGGCCTGGAAGTAGCGGTCCTTCGAATACGAGGTCTGCTTGCCACGGGTCTGCATGGCACCGAGCGAGCCCATGCCGCGGTACTGCTTGAACTGCTTGCCCGACTGGAACACGATCTCACCCGGCGACTCGTCCGTGCCTGCGAGCAGCGATCCCAGCATCACGGCGTCAGCGCCGGCGACGAGCGCCTTGGCGATGTCACCCGAGTACTGCAGCCCGCCGTCGGCGATGACCGGCACTCCGGCAGGACGCGCGGCGAGCGACGCCTCGTACACAGCCGTGACCTGGGGCACCCCGACTCCGGCGACGACGCGGGTGGTGCAGATCGAGCCGGGTCCGACGCCGACCTTGACGGCGTCGACGCCTGCATCGACGAGCGCCTGGGCGCCTTCGCGCGTGGCCACGTTGCCGCCGATCACGTCGATGTGCGCGAAGCTCTCGTCGGCCTTGAGCCGCTTGACGAGGTCGATCACACCCTGAGACTGGCCGTTGGCCGTGTCGACCACGAGGACGTCGACGCCGGCGTCGCGCAGCGCTTCCGCACGCTCCCAGGCGTCACCGAAGAAACCGATGGCCGCGCCGACGCGCAGACGACCCTGGTCGTCCTTCGTGGCCAGCGGGTACTTCTCGCTCTTGTCGAAGTCCTTGATGGTGATGAGGCCGGCGAGCTTGCCGTCCTCGTCGATGAGCGGCAGCTTCTCGACACGGTGGTGCGCGAAGAGCGCGATGACCTCACCCGCGGCCACGCCCACCGGTGCGGTGACGAGGCCCTCAGACGTCATGACGTCTTTCACGAAGGTGGTCTGGCGCTCGAAGCCCGACACGAAGCGCATGTCGCGGTTGGTGATGATGCCGACGAGGCGCCCGTCGGGGTCGACGACCGGAAGACCTGAGATGCGGTATTTGGCGCAGAGCGCGTCGACCTCTTCGACGGTCGCGTCAGGCGACGTCGTGATCGGGTCGGTGATCATGCCCGACTCGCTGCGCTTGACGCGGTCGACATGCGCGGCCTGGTCGGCGATGGAGAGATTGCGGTGCAGGATGCCGATGCCGCCCTCTCGCGCCATGGCGATGGCCATCCGAGATTCGGTGACGGTGTCCATCGCGCTGGAGAGCAGCGGTGTCGCGACCGAGATCCGGCGGGTGATCCGCGACGAGGTGTCGGCCTCGCTGGGGATGACGTCGGTGTGCCCCGGGAGGAGCAGCACGTCGTCGTACGTGAGTCCGACGAAGCCGAAGGGGTCGTGCTGGTCCATGGATTGTCCTCCTGCGGGCGCGATCTGGGGCGAGGGTGTACCAATTCTAAGCGCCGGGAGGCTGAGGAAATTCCCGGCCCTCGCGTCGCCCTGCGCAGGAGGACGCGCCGAGACGAGCCGGATTCGCAACTTCGTGATGGGATCGTTCTCACTGTGAGCAGATCGTGCCTTGGTTGAAACAGAGCCGACACATTACGCTCATACCGTCGTACATCAGGGCCGATGCACAACTCCGTCATGGCCTGTGTACTCGGCTGGAGGTTCTGTGCGTCCGACGATCTCGGCGAATCGAAGCGGAATGCGGTGGGTCATCATCCTGCTCGCGTCGCTCCTCGCCATCGCTTTCCTGTGGTTGCAGCCTCCTGCAGCCGCCTCCGCCGAAGAGACGGACGACGGCCAGGAGATCACCGACTTCTACTTCGCCGGCGTGATCACCTTCGACGACGACCCTGTCGAAGGCGTCGTCATGACGATCGAGGGCGGCGGCTTCGAGGGCGAGACCGAGACCGACGCAGAGGGCAAGTGGCGGCTGTACGTGCCGGAGAAGGACACCTACACGCTCACCGTCGACGAGGAGACACTCCCCGACGGCGTGATCGTCGACGCGGCGCAGCTGCCCGAGGGCACTCAGCCGATCGCCGGCACGACGGCGTCGTTCGAGGTCGAGTTCGGTCTGACCGGCACCAAGATCCTGAACCTCTTCCTCGGTGAGGGCGAGAGGATGACGACGTCCTTCATCGATCAGCTTCTCTCGCGACTCGTGGGCGGTCTGAACTTCGGTCTGCTGCTCGCACTGGCCTCCATGGGCGCCGCGCTCATCTACGGCACCACCCGGCTCTCGAACTTCGCGCACGCCGAGATGGTCACCTGGGGCGGTCTGGTCGCCCTCGTGACGACGAGCTTCTGGCATCTGCCTCTGTGGCTCGGGATCATCGCGGCGGTGGTCGGCGGCGGTCTCTTCGGCTGGGCGCTGGATGCCGGCATCTGGCGTCCGCTGCGAAGACGAGGACTAGGCGTCGTGCAGCTGATGATCGTCAGCATCGGCCTCTCCCTCGCCCTGCGCTACGCCTTCCAGTACATGATCGGCGGCGGCACGCGCCAGCTTCCCGGTGCCAGTCCCGAGCCGTTCCGGTTCGGGCCGATCTCGCTGTCGTACATCGACCTGATCGGCATCGTCGTCAGCATTGTCGTGATCCTCGGTGTCGCGTTCTTCCTGACACGCACCCGCATCGGCAAGGCCACCAGGGCCATCTCCGACAACCCGCAGCTCGCTGCGGCATCGGGGATCGACGTCGACAAGGTCGTCCGCTACGTCTGGATCCTGTCCGGCACCCTCGCGGCGATCTCCGGCATCCTCTGGGCGTACTTCCGCCCCGGTGTGAAGTGGGACATGGGCATGCAGATGCTGCTGCTCATCTTCGCCGCCATCACCCTCGGCGGCCTGGGCACCGCGTTCGGCGCGCTCGTCGGCTCGCTCATCGTGGGCATCGCGGTCGAGGTCTCCACCCTCTGGATCCCCTCGGATCTGAAGTATGCGAGCGCCCTGGTCGTGCTCATCGTGATCCTCCTCGTCAGACCGCAGGGCCTGCTGGGACGCAGGGAAAGGTTGGGCTGATCGCCATGGACTTCGGAAGCATCTTCTCGAACACAGCCGCCTATCTGTTCAGCCCGGTCACCCTGGCCTACGCACTGGCGGCGACCGGCCTGGCCGTGCACTTCGGATACGCGGGACTCCTCAACTTCGGCATGGCGGCCTTCATGGCCATCGGCGGGTACGGCTACGCCATCTCCGTCCTCACCTTCGGTCTCCCCTGGTGGATCGGCATGCTGATCGGCCTGCTCGGCGGCGCGCTCTTCGCGGTCCTCCTCGGCATCCCGACGCTGCGGCTGCGAGCCGACTACCTCGCCATCGCGACGATCGCGGCGGGTGAGATCGTTCGACTCCTCTTCACCACGCAGATCTTCGACGAGTACACCAACTCGGCCGACGGCCTCGCGCAGTTCAACGGCGGATTCCGCGATGCGAACCCCTTCCCGCCGGGAACCTACGGGTTCGGACCGTGGACCTACAGTGCGAACGACCTGTGGAACCGCGTGTTCGGACTCCTCGTCCTGGTCGTCGCGATCCTCCTGGTCTGGTCGCTCATGCGCAGCCCGTGGGGGCGCGTGCTCAAGGGCATCCGTGAAGACGAGGACGCTGTGCGCTCGCTCGGCAAGAACGTCTTCGCCTACAAGATGCAGGCGCTCGTGGTCGGTGGCGTCATCGGCGCAGCCGGAGGGATCGTATTCGTCCTCCCGTCGGCCGTCGTCCCCGGCAGCTACACGACCTCGCTCACGTTCTTCCTCTGGACCGCTCTGCTGCTCGGTGGAGCAGCCACGGTGTTCGGCCCGACGCTCGGCGCGATCCTCTTCTGGGTCGTGTTCGCGTTCATGGCGAACCTGCTGCCGTCCATGGCGAAGGCGGGAATCCTGCCGATGTCCGACAGCCAGGCCTCGACCCTGGTGTTCATCTTCGTCGGCATCGCCCTGATGCTGCTCGTGATCTTCCGACCTCAGGGCATCCTCGGAGACAAGAGGGAGATGACCTTTGTCAAATGAACTGACCCCCGACGAGAGCGCCCAGACGGCGCCCAGCACCGGGAGCATCCGACGCCCGAAGACCACCGGTCTCGCGAAGGGCCCAGCGGCCCCCGGAGTGCCGAAGGTCGATCCGATCCTCGTGGCGGACGCCGTGCAGCGACGCTTCGGCGGCCTGACCGCCGTCGACGTCGATCATGTCGAGATCCCGCGCGGCGCGATCACCGCGTTGATCGGTCCGAACGGCGCAGGCAAGACGACGCTGTTCAACCTGCTGTGCGGGTTCGACAAGCCCAACAGCGGCACCTGGTCGTTCGACGGGGTGAGCCTCTCCGGCGTCCCCTCGTTCAAGGTGGCTCGCATGGGACAGGTGCGCACCTTCCAGCTGACCAAGTCGCTGTCGCTGCTCACCGTGCTCGAGAACATGAAGCTCGGTGCTCCAGGACAACGCGGTGAGGGGTTCTGGTCGAGCCTCTTCCCGTTCCTGTGGCGCAAGCAGGACCAGGAGATCGAGGTGAAGGCGCGCGAGCTGCTCGCCCGCTTCAAGCTCGACGCCAAGGAGAAGGACTTCGCCGCATCGCTCTCGGGCGGGCAGCGCAAGCTCCTCGAGATGGCTCGAGCGCTGATGAGCGACCCGACCCTGGTCATGCTCGACGAGCCGATGGCCGGCGTCAACCCGGCCCTCACGCAGTCGCTCCTGGACCACATCCTCGACCTCAAGGGTCTCGGGATGACCGTGCTGTTCGTCGAGCACGACATGCACATGGTCCGCCACATCGCCGACTGGGTCGTGGTCATGGCCGAGGGTCGCATCGTCGCCGAGGGCCCCCCGGAAGAGGTCATGGAAGACCCCGCGGTGGTCGACGCGTACCTCGGCGCACACCAGGATCTCGATCTCGGTGCCGTCACCGGTCGTATCCCGGTCATCGAGAACGCCGCAGCCGCCAAGCTCCGAGAGCAGATCGAAGCAGAAGCCGAGGCGGAGCTCGAAGCGACGAGCACCCTCGATCCCGACCAGAAGGGCCACGCATGAGCGCCGCCACCCCCGCAGCGTCGCCGTCTCCACTCGACGACATCGTCGTCGAGCTGAAGGACGTGCACGCCGGCTACCTCCCCGGAGTGAACATCCTGAACGGCGCGAACCTGGTCGCCCGGCAGGGAGAGCTGATCGGCATCATCGGCCCCAACGGCGCGGGGAAGTCGACACTGCTGAAGGCGATCTTCGGCATGGTCAACATCCGCAGCGGCGACGTCACCCTGAACGGCGAGAGCATCGTCGGACTGAAGGCAGACAAGCTCGTCAAGCGCGGCGTCGCCTTCGTGCCGCAGACCAACAACGTCTTCCCCTCGCTCTCGATCGAGGAGAATCTGCAGATGGGGCTCTATCAGAACCCCAAGATCTACGCGGAGCGCCTCGAGTTCGTCACCGGCATCTTCGCCGAGCTCGGCAAGCGTCTCAAGCAGCGCGCAGGCTCGCTTTCGGGTGGCGAGCGCCAGATGGTGGCGATGTCGCGGGCGCTGATGATGGACCCGTCGGTCCTTCTCCTCGACGAGCCCTCCGCCGGTCTCTCCCCCGTGCGCCAGGACGACGCGTTCATCCGCGTCTCCGACATCAACAAAGCGGGCGTGACCACGATCATGGTCGAGCAGAACGCGCGTCGCTGCCTGCAGATCTGCGACCGCGGCTACGTGCTCGATCAAGGCAAGGACGCGTACGAGGGCACCGGACGCGATCTGCTGAACGACCCGAAGGTCATCGGCCTCTACCTCGGCACACTCGGCACCGACGCAGCCTGACGCGGCTGAGACACGGAGAAGGGGCGGATGCTGCGGCATCCGCCCCTTCTCTGTGTCTGTGTCTGTGTCTGTGTACCGGCATCTGCAGGTGCGGGCTGCCGGTCACGCTCGGCAGACCTGCCGCCTCAACAGGCACCCGGACACGACGAAGGCCCCGGATGCCGGATCCGGGGCCTTCGCTCGTGATCAGTTGGTGCGGGAGATCAGGTTCTCAGCGTCGTACACGTAGGTGCCGATCGAGGCGCCCTGCGGGTCGCCGTTCTCGTCGAACGTGATCTCGCCCGAGTAACCGTCGTAGTCAGCAGTACCGCCGCCGTTGATGATCTCGGCGCAGTCGGCGAAGCTGGTGCACTTCTCTCCGTCACCACTGCCACCCGAGACCTCGGCCATCTTCGCGGCGATGTCCGCGCCCTCGGTCGAACCGGCCGCGAGCGATGCGAGCGAGACGAGCACGACGGCGTCGTAGGCCTCGGCCGCGTACGTGAAGTCGTTGACCTCGGGGTTGCCCTCGCCGGTCCAGTACTCCTGCAGACGATCGGTGAAGTCGTCCTCGAGTGCCGGGCCGGGCTTGGTGCCCTGCGCGCCCTCGAGCGAGAACGGGAAGTTCGTGTCGGGCGAAGAGCCGTAGTCCGACAGGTTTCCGTCGACGAGGTAGAACTTGTCCGGCGAGATGCCGGCGTTCACGAGCAGCGGAGCGATCGTCTTGAACTGGTCGAACGACACAATCGCGACGGCGTCGGGGTTCTGCGCCTTGATGGTCTCGACCTGTGCGTCGAACTGTCCGTCACCGACGTTGTACGACGCGTTGGCGACGACCTCGCCACCCGCGTTCTCGAACGTCGACTGGATGTTCTCGAAGAGTCCCGTGCCGTAGGCGTCGTTCTGGTAGATCACGCCGAGGGTCTTGTGTCCGTCTTCGGCGATCAGGTTGCCGAGGACCTCGCCCTGCAGCAGGTCGCTGGGAGCGGTGCGGAAATACAGACCGTTGTCGTCCCAGTCCGTGAAGTCGGGGCCGGTGTTCGAGGCCGAGATCTGGAGGATGCCTGCGCTGACGTTTCCGTCGAGGATCAGGCGGGAGACGCCGGACGCCGCGGCGCCGACGATGGCCGTGACGCCTGCGCTCTGCAGCTTGCTGATCGAGGTCTCGTAAGCCTTGGTGTCGGTGTCACCCTCGTCTTCCGCCGTCAGGTTGATCGTGACACCTGCAGCAGCGTCGTTGACCTCCTTGACTGCGAGGCCGACGCCGGATTCCATGGGCGGGCCGAGGAAGGACAGCGAACCGGTCTGCGGCAGCAGCGAGCCGAGCTCGAGTGTGAGGTCGGCCGACGCGCCGCCGCCTCCGCCGTCGGACGGCTCTTCCGAGGGCGTGCTGCTGCAGCCTGCGACGACGATCGCCGAGGCGCTCAACAGCGCGACTCCTGCGAGAATCTTGGCGCTGCGCGAGCGCGTGAATGCGGTCATGATGCTCCCTTGCGTGACTGGCCGTGGATTGTGACCACGGTCGGGTGCTCTAACACTAGGACTGAAAGGCTTCGCGTAGGGGTCGCCGATGTTTCGGTGCGTTAACGATCCGACACCGAGTTCCACAGGCGTGAACCGGGAGTTCAGACCAGCGTCGGCGGAGCGATCCGACGCCCTCGACGCGCGGCGAGCAGCAGGTCGATGACGAAGACCAGGATGGCGACCCAGACGATGATGAACCCCGCCCATCGCTCGGGCGGCATCGGCTCACCCAGCACGACCGCGCCGATGATGAACTGCATCACGGGCGTGACGAACTGGATCATGCCGATGACGGTCAGATTGATGCGACGGGTGCCGGCGGCGAACAGCAGCAGCGGCACCGCCGTCGCCACTCCCGCGAAAGCGAGCAGCACCGCATGCCAGACGCCGTGGGAGCCCATGGTGATCCCGGCGGGGGTGGTGGCGACGAGGATCAGCTGCAGCACGGCGATCGGGATCAGCCAGAACGACTCGAGTGTGAGTCCGCTGATCGCATCGACCGAGGGGCCGATCTTCTTCTTGATGAGTCCGTACACGCCGAAAGAGGCCGTGAGGGAGAGGGCGATCCACGGGAACTCGCCGTAGAAGAGGACGATCACGATCACGGCGACGGCAGCGATCCCGATCGCGACCCACTGGAGCCTGCGGATGCGCTCCTTGAGCACGAACACCCCGAGCAGCACGGTGGTGATCGGATTGATGAAGTATCCGAGGCTGGTCTCGACGATGTTCTCGGAGAGGGTGCCGATGAGGAACACCTGCCAGTTGACGTAGATCAGGACACCCGCCAGAGCCGTCCATCCCAGAAGTCTCGGCTGTCGGAGGATCACGCCGAACGCCGCCCAGCCACGCGTCACGGTGAGAAGGAGGAGGCAGAAGACGAGCGACAGCAGCACCCGCCATGCGACGACCTCCCACGGCCCCGTCGGCGCGAGAAGAAGGAAGTAGAGCGGCAGCACGCCCCAGAGCAGGTACGCACCTCCTGCGTACGCGACCCCCGCAGTCTGGGTGGCTCGGGTCGCGGCGTTCGTCGGGGTCACCGCACAACCCTATGCCCGCCGCTGAACGGCATCGCGCCGACAGCGGTCGTCGACCGGACGTTGGCAGGAATCGGTGCACCATTGGCGCGTCCTCCGCTGTTCAGCGGCGCGGACGTCTGAGGAGGACGGCCACGAGGAGCGCGGTCGAGAGCGCCATCGTCGTGTTGAGTCCGATCGCCGCACGCAGCCCGGTGAGAAGGCCGGCACCCGCGATTGCGGCGACCACAGCCGCCATCACCGGTGTACCCAGTGCGATGCCCACCTGCTGACTCATCGTGACGAGACCGGTCGCCAGGCCCTGCTCTTCAGCGGGAACCGATCCCGTCGCCGTCACGACGTAGCCGACGATCGCGACGAGATTCGCCACGCCGCCGACGAACGTCAGAAGCAGGAGCGGAACCGCCCAGGCATGCTCATCGGATGCGAAGGCGAGCGGCAGGGTCGCGGCGGCTTGCACGATCAACCCGACGACGATCGCGCGCGACGATCCGACCCTTCCGATGACGCGGGGCGCGAGAAGGCCACCGATCACCGTGCCGAGACCGAGCACTCCGAGCATCAGACCGGCAGCGATCGGGGTGTACCCGAGGATCTCCTGCAGATAGATGGTCAGCAGGAAGACGAGCGATGTCTCGGTCGCGAAGGCGAGGAGACCGGCGAGATTGCCCCAGGCGATTTCCCTTCTCCTCAGCAGCGAAGGTGCGATGAGCGGTTCGATCGCTCGCTTCTCGGCGAGCGCGAACACCACGAAGAACGCCGCGGAGACCCCGAGCGGCATCCACGTGCCCGGTTCGCCCCAGCCGACGCGCCCCGCGGAGTCGATGCCGAAGACGAGTGCCACCAGGGCGGCTGTCACGGTGATGGCGCCGACCACATCGAGCCGAGCCCGTGCGACACGACGCGGCTCGTGAAGGACGAAGGCCCCGACGAGCAGGGCTGCAGCGGCCACCGCGACGTTGATGAAGAACGCCCAGCGCCACGACACGCCTCCGGTGAGCAGCCCGCCGAGCACCGCTCCCGACGTGAACCCCGCCGCCATGAGCGCACCGTTGAGCCCGAGCGCCCGCGAACGTGCCCGCCCCTCGGGGAACATCGTGGTCATCAGCGCGAGAGCCGCCGGAGTGACCATCCCGGTCGCGACGCCCTGACCGACACGGGCGGCGAGCAGAACACCCGGTGTGGTGGCGAGTCCGCCGACGACCGACGCCGCACCGAGCAGCACGAGCCCGGCGAGGAACAGCCGCTTCCGCCCGAGAACGTCGGCCACCCGCCCGAAGAACAGGGTGAACGACGCCGCGCAGACGGCGAAGGCAGTCACGATCCACTGCAGCGATGCGGTGTCGAAGCCGAGTTCCCGGCCGATCGGAGGCAGCGCGACGGTGAGGATCGAGAAGTCGACGGCGAGAGTGAAGTTCGCCGTCAGCAGGACGCCCATGGCGAGCGCCTGCGCCGGGGCGAAGCGATCGGTCGCCTGCGGCGCCGTGGCGGGAAGAGTCGAGTCGGTATGAGTCACGCTCCTCAGACTCCGCGCCGCGGCACGGGGCAGCCAGTCCCCTCTCCTGACTAGCACCGACAGGGACAGGCTGCGCCCGCGGCTGTCGGGGAGAATGGCACCATGGATCCGCACACCGCGCTCGCCAGGTCGATCGCCTCAGAACGGCCGGTGACCGAGCTGGGCGAGTTCCTGCGCTCCCGGCGGGATCGCGTCACCCCGGACGACGTCGGGGTGTCCAGCTTCGGTCGGCGCAGGGTTCCGGGCCTGCGCCGAGAGGAACTCGCACGGCTCGCAGGGGTCTCAGTGACCTACCTGACCCGCCTCGAGCAGGGCCAGTCGCAGAATGCCTCCGAGGCGGTCGTCGACAGTCTGGCCCGTGCGCTCCACCTCGACCCCGACGAGCATGCGCATCTCCGAGCGCCCGCGCGGCCGAGATCCGCTGCTCCCCGCCGCCCCCGACGACCGGAGCAGCCGCGCCGGGGCGCCTCCCAGCTGCTGCACGCGATGGGCGTACCGGCCGTGCTGCTCGGTCGTTTTAACGACATCCTCGACTGGAACAGCGCCGGCCACCTTCTGATGGCGGGCCACGTCGACGTCGACGCGCCGTCTCGGCCCGCAGACCGCCCCAACCACCTCCGGATGCTGTTCCTCGATCCGCACACGCGGGATCTGTACGCCGACTGGCAGGAAGAGGCGGCGCTGGCCGTGGCATCGCTGCGGTACGTCGCCGCGCGATTCGTCGACGACCGACAGCTCGCCGGACTCATCGGCGAACTGAGCCTGAGCAGCCCGGATTTCGCGAAGCTCTGGGCGGGACACATGGTCAGGCTCTGCACCAGCGGCGACAAGCGCTTCCGCCACCCCGTCGTCGGGGACCTCACCCTCCGCTACGAGGTCCTGCACCTGCCCGAAGGCGATGGCCAGCGCATCCTCGCGTACAGCGCGGCGCCCGGCAGCGCTGCCGCTGCAGCCATCGCCCTGCTTGAACCGCGCTGAGTCTCGACCCCGGTCGCCGAATACGGTCCGGACATGCAGGAAGGCCCGGATGCGTGATGCATCCGGGCCTTCCGAAGACGTTGTCTCAGCGGACGACGACTGCGAGCACGTCGCGAGCCGACAGGACGAGGTACTCGTCTGCGCCGAACTTCACCTCGGTGCCGCCGTACTTGCTGTAGAGCACACGGTCGCCCACGGCGACGTCGAGCGGAACGCGGTTGCCGTTGTCATCGATGCGGCCGGGGCCCACGGCCACGACCTCGCCCTCCTGGGGCTTCTCCTTGGCGGTGTCGGGGATGACCAGGCCACTCGCGGTGGTCTGCTCTGCCTCGACCTGCTTGATGACGATGCGATCCTCGAGCGGCTTGATGGAAACCGACACGGTCTACCTCTTCTTTCTTGACGCTGACAGGAAGACTTTTCGCACTCTCAACCCGAGAGTGCTAATTCAGTCTAGGCGCTCAGCTGGCACTCACGCAATGCGAGTGCCAATGGGCCGCACGGACCGCCGCCTAAGCTGGAGCCGTGGAGATCTCCGAGCTGCGCGCCCTGCTCACCCCCGAAGGCCTGAAGGCTCTGGACGACCTCGGTCCAGTCGACGAGGTCGCCGATGTCGCTCGGATCGTGTCTCGGCTGCGCGCCGCCGGGCACTCCCCCGAACTGGTCTCTGCTGTGGTGGGGCAGGCGCGTCTCCGCACCAAGGCGAAGGGCAAGTTCGGCGACTTCGCATCGCGGATGCTGTTCACCCGCGCCGGGCTCGAGCAGGCCACCCGACTGGGCGTCGCCGCGCGGCATGCCCAGCGACTGCGCCGAGCCGGAATCACTCGGGTGGCCGATCTCGGATGCGGTATCGGCGGGGACTCGCTCGCCTTCGCCGGCGCCGGAATCGATGTCGTCGCCGTCGACGCCGACGAGGTGACCGCTGCGATCGCCGCCTACAACCTCGCACCCTTCGGCGACAGCGCGGTGGTGACGCACGGGACCGCCGAGAACCACGTGCCGGTCGACAGCGACGAGACTCAGGCGATCTGGATGGACCCCGCCCGCCGCACCGCGGGTCACAGCGAGACGCGGCGCGTATCGACCGACGACTACTCCCCGCCGCTGGACTGGGCCTTCGACGTGGCCTCCCGCACCTCGACCGGCATCAAGCTCGGCCCCGGTCACGATCGGGAGGCGCTCCCCAGCGACGCGGAGGCGCAGTGGGTGAGTGCGGACGGCAGCGTCGTCGAGCTCGTGCTGTGGACGAGGGCGCTCGCTCGCGACGGCATCCGCCGGTCCGCCCTCGTGATCCGCGGCGAGCGCTCGCACGAGCTCACCGCGGGAGCGGATGCCGAAGACGCGCCCGTACGTGAGCTCGGCTCCTTCCTGCATGAGCCGGACGGCGCGGTGATCCGGGCGCGCCTGATCGGCGACGTCGCGCGCAGTCTCGACGCGGGGATGCTCGACGAGCGCATCGCGTATCTCACCTCCGATGCCGCACTCACGAGTCCGTTCGTGCAGTCGTTCCGGGTGCGCGAGACGACGCCCGCCAATCCGAAGGCGATCAGCGCCGTGCTCAAGGCGAACGACGTCGGTTCGCTCGAGATCAAGAAGCGCGGCATGGACATCGACCCCGCGGCCTTCCGCAAGAAGCTGACACTGCGGGGCGATCAGGCGGCGACGCTGATCCTCACCCGTGTGGGCGATCAGCGCCGCGCGATCCTCGCCGATCGGGTGCCCGCGCCCGAGTAGCGTCCGCCCGAGCGACCCTAGCCGTCGGAGTCGTCGGACGGGAGGTCGACCTGGATCGGGTCCTGCTTCTCGCCGCCGAGCTCGAGCGTCTCCCCCGGCCCGACCGTCTGCTCCGCGGCGACTGCTGCGGTGTCGCCGGAGACGACGAGGTACGGCGTGCCGTTCAGTGTGTAAGCGAGGCGCACGCTCCATTCCGCAGCGACGGTCCCCGTCTCGTCGACGGTGACTCCTCGGGTTTCGATGCCGTCGCCGGAGAACTGCTCGTCACCCGACACGAGGCATTCGACGCTCTCGACGGCGTCGACGATCAGACAGTCGCGGATGTCATCGTCATCGAGGCGCTGTGCACGCCAGACGGGGGCATCGCGGAAGTAGCCGACGATTGAGAACGAGTACTCCTCGAAGCCCTCCTCGATCAGCTGCTCGGCCCGTTCCCTCTCCTCACCCTGGAACTGGGCCAGCCAGGAGTCCTGATCCGATTGCCAGCGTTGGATGATGGCGACGACCTCTCCGTTCATCGCCCGTGCCGCCGACGCCCAGACCTGCTCGGGGGGTTCGCTCTCCTCGTCCGAGACGGTGACGCTGGCGCTGATACCGATGCCGTTTCCGTTGTCGAGATCGGCGGCCGGCTGGCACTGATCCGCCGACCTTTCGGCGGTGTCGAGCGTGATGCAGATCGTCTCGCCGTCATCCTTCGTCGCGTACCAGACGAGGGCCCCCTCATCCTGTCCGATCGCCCGCAGACTGCCGGCGTCGAACTCGCCCTCCTCCTGCAGCTCAGCGCGCCTCTGCTGCTGTTCGGAGGTCAGCGCCACGGCGCCACCGGTGTGCCCGAAAAGAGCCCATCCGACACCGAGACCGATCACGAGCATGGCCGCGGATGCGGCCGCGGCCGCCTTCCAGTGCTGTCGGATCGCCGCGCGAAGCCCCGTCTCCTCGAGTGGTCGTCCGGGAGATCCCTCATCCGCGGGAATCGCACTCGATATGTTCGAGGCGGGTGCTTCGGCATGCGAAAGCACCGAGCCATCCGTCGGATGCACCACGTCGACCGGGTTCACACCCGGAACCACCGGGGCCGCGACCGCAGTTCGGGCGACTTCGGCAGGCTCTACGCGCTGGGATTCGAGTTCGAGCAGCCTCGCCGCGTCGGCCTCGGCCAGACCGCCGCCACGGCCATACGCTTTGGCCTGCAGCGCGCGCAGTTCGGCAGACTCACTCTCCTGCAGCATCGTCGCTCTCCCAGCCCCTCGTCACGGTGAGGTACTGCTGACCGTAGCCGAACTGGTACTCATAGCGGGTCGTCTCGCCGTCGTCTACGACGTCGAGCACGAGCGTCCGGTCCGCATCCGCGAGCATCAGGCTGTCGTCGCACACCATCGGAGGGTCGGGCATGGACCCGTCATAGACGAGACAGTAGCGCTGGGTGGACGTGTCGATCCCGGTCCAGATCGGCACCTCGTCGTCATAGCCGACGACCAGGATCGTGCGGCGATCCAATCCGGTCCGCTCGGCGAGCGATGTCGCTGCCTCGGCCTCGGCCTCGCTGGCGAACATCGACGTGGACTGCGACGACGTGATGAAACTGCGGGTGATGACCGCGGGCTCGCCGCTCTGCGTGAGGAACATCTGCGCCTGGATGTCATAGGTCTGCGCAGAGCTCACGGGCTTCGCGAGCGTGGCATTCACGCCCTGGATCGTCGCCTGCTCCCGCGTGGTGCACGCAGGAGCCGTGGCGTCTTCATGACCGAGCACGAGACACACGTCGGCGCCCTCGTTCTTCGTCGCGAACCAGATCACGACGCCCTCTTCCTGGGTCATGGCGCGCACCGAGCCCCGGTCGAAGTCGCCCGACGCGACGATCGCGCTCTGCCACTCCTGTTGCTGTGCGGTGAGATGCATCGGTGCAGGACCACGGTCGGCGAAGATCAGCCAACCCAGCACGAGGCCGACGACAGCGAAAGCCGCACTGATCACGACGACAGGCCAGTGTCGTCGCAGCGCGGATTCGCCGTGCGCCGCGCCGGTCGCGCCGACCTCCCCAGACGCCGCAGGCCCGCCTCCCTCGGCGACGATCGACGTCGAGGTCTCGAGCTGCGGGGGTGTCGTCGCGTGCGATTCCGGTCGCGTCGGCGCGGGGCGCTCCGCTCCACGCGCCCTCCCGGCCTCCAGCTCCCGCAGCCGCGCGGCCTCCGCCTCGTTCAAAGCACCGGCACGACCGTAGGCCCGGGCCTGGAGGGCCCGCAGCTCGACGGATTCGTCCGCGTCGAGCATCCGCTATCCGAGTCTTTCGAACTGCATGCCGGCCCACACGAGCCAGCCGAGACTGTAGACGGTCGCACACAGGCCGAGAACGAGCGCCCATCGTGCGATGGCCCGGCTCTCGACCGGTCGTCGCAGCGACATGATCGAGGCGATCACGGCGACGACGGCGATCGGGATGCCCCAGCCGACGAAGAACGACGAGACCAGAGCGACGATGGCCGCCATCAGAGCCCAGGGTGCGAGACGGGTGTCATCGACGGCAGTCGCTCCGGTCGAGGGGGCCCAGTCGTCGTCTCGCCCGACACCGTCGGCCACTGGTCCGCTGACGACCACCGGTTCGACTCCGACCGGCCCCGTCGGCAGCCTCGTGTAACCCTCGCGGCGCGACCCCGGTATCCGCGCGGAACCCGCCGGATGCTCGACCTCGTCGCTCGGGCGCTCGATCCTGGTCGGAGGCAGTACGGCATCAGGCCCTGGTTCTGCACCCACCGGATCGGGCGTGCGCGGCACGTCGCTCATCACATCACCGCGACGCGCTCGTCGACCTGGATCTCGGTGACCGGAAGGGTGGAATCTGCTCCGAAGGCGAGCGTCGACGGGCGCCGACCCGACGAGATCAGCTCCGCGGCGAGAGCCGCGATCATGGCGCCGTTGTCGGTGCAGAGCGACAGGGGCGGAATCCGCACCGTGACTCCGGCGGCCTCGGCCCTGGCGAGGGCGACTTCGCGCAGACGTCGGTTGGCGATGACTCCGCCACCGAGCAGCAGGCGCGGCACACCGAGGTCGGCGCATGCGGCGAGCGCCTTCGTCACGAGCACGTCGACGACGGCCTCGCGGAAGCTGGCGGCCACGTCGGCGACCGGCACGGGCACGCCGTCGGCCTCGCAGCGCTCGACCCAGCGCGCGACCGCCGTCTTGAGTCCCGAGAACGAGAAGTCGTAGCGATGCTTCGCCAGGTCGGACGCCCGAGACAGCCCGCGCGGGAACCGGATCGCGTCTGGGTCTCCGTCGAGCGCCGCCCGGTCGATCTCGGGGCCGCCGGGGTACGGCAATGACAGGAGACGGGCGACCTTGTCGAACGCCTCCCCCGCGGCATCGTCCATGGTCTCGCCCAGCATCTCGACGTCGGTCGTCAGGTCGCGCACATGCAGCAGCGACGTGTGGCCGCCCGAGACGAGCAGGGCGATCGTCGGGTACTCGAGGGGCTCGGAGTCGGGGGTCAGGATGTCGGCGGCGATGTGGCCCACCAGGTGGTTGACGGCATACAGCGGCTTGTCGAGCGACACTGCCAGGCCCTTCGCGGCGCCCACACCGACCATCAGGGCTCCCGCGAGGCCAGGCCCGCTGGTCACGGCGACTGCGTCGAGGTCTTCCAGGCGCACACCGGCCTCCGCCAACGCGGCGTCGATGGACGGCTGCAGGGCCTCGAGGTGGGCTCGGGCGGCGACCTCGGGAACGACGCCGCCGTAGCGGGCGTGCTCGTCCATGCTCGACGCGATCGTGTTGGACAGCAGCGTGCGCCCGCGGACGATGCCGATCCCCGTCTCGTCGCAGCTCGTCTCGATGCCCAGCACCAGCGGCTCGGTCATGCGGTCGCCTCCTTCGCGGCATCCGGGGCGGACTCGTCTCGATGGTCGGAACGCGGATGCTGCAGCGCGAGGCGCATCACGACCGCGTCGATGTCGTCGGGCTGGTAGTAACGGGGGCGGCGGCCGATCTCCTCGAACCCCTCTGACCGGTAGAGCCCCTCAGCGCTCGGGTTGTCGGCGCGCACCTCGAGGAACACCTCGCGTGCGCCGCGTTCGACGGCTGCCTCGAGAAGCGCCCGAAGCAGCGCGCGACCGCGACCGGCGCCGCGGTGCTCTACATCGAAGGCGATCGTCTGGATGTCGGCATCGAGCGATCCCTGCAGGGCGCGGACTCCGCCGTAGCCGATGATCGATCCTTCGTGCTCGTCGACGAGATAGCGACCGTGCGGACTCGCGAGCTCCAGCGCCATCGCCTCCGAGCTCCAGGCGTCGGTGGGGAAGGACCGATGCTCTATCGCCATGATGGCCTCGAGGTCGTCGGGAGTCGCTTCGCGGAGAGTCACGAGCCCACCTTCTTCGGCGCTCCGGGCACGGTGACATCGGGCTGCCGCAAATACAAGGGCTCGGCTCCGGTGAGCGTTCGGCCCACGGCCAGCGATCGCGCGCCCACACGGGCGAGGTCGACGGCGGAAAGCGTCTCGACGTCGATGCGGCGGATGCCGTCGAGGTGCTCGTCGGCGTCGACCCTGGCGACCAGCACGGTGTCGGCGACCATGTTCGGGATGCCGTCGGCATCCGTCCCGTCGAAGACGGTGATGGCGACCTCTCGCCGGCGAGCATCCGTCACGATCGCGAACGGGCCGGTGACGGCGTCGTGCTCGATCGCGGTGAGCGCTGCGGCGAAATGGCTGGGGACGGGGATCACGGGGATCGCCCTGCCCATCGCGAAGGTGCGGGCCGTCGCGATGCCGATGCGGAGTCCGGTGAAGGGGCCGGGGCCCATGCCGGCGACGACGTGGCTGATCGACCCGGTGCCGACCGCGTCGAGAGCTCGCACGAGCAGTTCGCCGATGACCTCCGCGTGACCGAGCGGGTCGGCGGCCGAGGCGTCGGACAGACGTGTGCCGTCGTCGTCGATGAGGGCGACGGCGGTGCCCAGGGAGGTGTCGACGGCGAGGATCACCTCTCCAGGGTAGTCGCCGTTCAGCCGGTGATCGCTGAGCGCCCGCCGCGCGTGATCGTCACGTGCCGCGGGGCGTCGGCGTCGAGCTCAGACGGGTCGAGATCGTCGTCGCCGCCCACGGGACGCTCCAGCTCGATGTCCCACCAGGTCTCGGCGAGATCCTCAGCCATTCCGCGCCCCCACTCGATCACGACCACTGATCGCGAGAGGTCGAGGTCGAGGTCGTCGAGTTCTGCGCCGGAGCCGAGACGGTAGGCGTCGACGTGCACGAGCGGCGCACGTCCGACGAGCGAGGGGTGCGTGCGGGCGATCACGAACGTGGGGCTCTGCACGGGGCCTCGCACACCGAGCCCCTCCGCGAGCCCTCGCGTGAACGTCGTCTTCCCCGCGCCGAGGGGACCGGTCAGGATCAGCAGATCCCCGGGTTCGAGCTGTTCGCCGATGCGGAGCCCGAGCTGCTCCATTGCCTCCGACGTCTCGATCTCGAGGCGTCCGAGGAGGGCCGGATCGATGCTCATGCCGACCGCCGGGGCACGCGCGGGCCGATGCGCGTGACGATCTCGTAGTCGATGGTCGACGCGGCGTTGGCCCACTCCGCCGCCGAGGGAACACCGAGAGTCGGGTCGCCGAACAGCACGACCTCGTCACCGATCGACACCGGGGCGTCCCCGACGTCGACCACGAACTGGTCCATGGCGATGCGGCCGACGTTGGTGTAACGGCGACCGGCGATCGACACGGGCAGGCGTCCGGACGCGTGCCGAGGCACCCCGTCGGCGTAGCCCAGCGGCACGAGCACCAGAGTCGTGTCGCGCGGTGCGCGGTGGTCGTATCCGTACGACACTCCTGCCCCGGCGGGCACCCTGCGGACGGCGGCGATCGCACCCCGCAACGTCATCGCGGGGCGAAGCCCCAGCTCTGCCGAGGAACGGTCGTCGAAGGGAGAGAGGCCGTAGATGCCGATGCCGATGCGTACGGCATCCAGTCGCATCTCGGGCAGGTCGATCGCGGCCGCCGTCGCGGCGATGTGGCGGATCTCGGGGTGGATGCCGAACGACGCCGCGACAGCGACCGCCTCCTCGAACTTCGCCAGAGCCTCACGGTCGTCCTGCGGCGACGTGTTGGAGAGGTGGCTGAAGAGCCCGATGATCCGCAGCCGTCCGATGCGCTCGAGACGCGCGGCCTCGGCGAGCACGCGCCGCCAGTCGGCCGGCGCGATGCCGTTGCGCGAGAGCCCCGTCTCGAACTTGAGGTGCACTCCGACCGGGCGATCGACCGAGGCGACGGCACCGGCCGCCTCGAGCTGGTCGAACGACGAGATGCCGACCTCGATGTCGTGCGCTGCCGCCTGGTCGAACCGTTCACCTGGCGCGTGCAGCCACGCGACGATCGGAGCGGTGATGCCCTGTCGGCGGAGTTCGAGAGCCTCGGGGATCTCGGCGACGCCCAGGCGGGTAGCGCCGCCGGCGAGGGCCGCGACGGCTGCGGCCGCGGCGCCGTGGCCGTAGGCGTTCGCCTTGACCACGGCGATGACCTGCACGCCGGTGAGACGGCGGAAGTGGCGGACGTTGTCGCTGATGGCATCCAGCTCGATGCGGGCCTCGCGGAACGGAACGGTCACAGGGGCTCTCCTTCGGCGACGACGAACGCGGCGGCGAGCCCAGCGTCGTGGGTGAGGGTCAGATGCAGTCGGGTGATCCCGCGCTCCGCGACGACGTCGGCGGTCGACCCGGACAGCACGAAATGCGGGCGACCCGAGGCCTCTGAGGCGATCTCGATCTCGATCCAGTGCACCCCGTCAGAACCGCCGAGGGTCTTGATCAGGGCTTCCTTCGCGGCGTATCTGGCCGCAAGCGACGGCAGCCGAAGCCCCCGCTCCCCCGGCGCGAACAGCCGCTCCCGCAGCCGCGGCGTGCGCTCCATCGTGCGCTCGAACCGCGGGATGTCCACGAGGTCGATGCCGGTCCCGATGATCACCCGTTCAGCCTAGTCGCGGCATCCGTCGGCTTCGGCCTCTGGCCCCGGCCCGTCCCCCGCGCCGCCCTCGCCCGACTCCCCCGTCCCACTGCTCTCCTCGGCAGCCCCCCACCCCTGATGGCTGACGTGTCCCGATGGGCAGCCTCTGGGAACACGAATGCATGCTCGGATCACATATGCATGCTCAGTTCCATCCGTTCGACCTGCATCTGTCGTACAGGCATGCATTTGTGCATATGACTCCGCCTGCACGCCCGGCGTGACATCGGCGATCCTCCACAGCGTGCGGGTATCCGTGATCCGGCGGCACCGCCGACAGCGGATGCTCGGAGGATGATCGACCCGGCAGACCTCCTCCACACCGTCGGCGGTATCGCGCGTGGAAGGCAGCTGCAGCAGTTCGGATCCTCCCGACCTCAGCTCGCGATTGCCGCGCACGCAGGCTCGATCCACCGGGTACGTCAGGGGGTCTACGCTCTGCCGGCGACGGATCCGAAGATCATCGCCGCCGCCGCGCACGGTGGAGCGCTCACCTGTGGGGATGCGCTCCGCGCGCACGGCGTTTGGGTGCTGCCGAGGGTCGATGCGATCGTGCATGTGTGGCTGGGCGGCTCGGGTCGCAGACATCCGCACACCCCGTGCGAATGCATCCCTCATCACTCCCCCGGCACTGCCGGTCTCGGGCTGGCTCCGGTCGCAGCTGCTCTGATCCACGCGTACAGATGCCTAGATCAGGAGGCGTTTTTCGCAGCGTACGAGTCCGCGTGGAACCAGCGCCTGCTCTCGGCGCACGATCACGAGAGGATCCGGCGCGAGTTGCCGAAGTCGGCCCATTGGCTATTGGATCTCGCACGACCCGATGCCGAGAGCGGACTCGAATCGACCCTTCGCCTGAGACTGCATCAGCTCGGGATACACCTCGACTGCCAGGTGGTCATCGGTGGCGTCGGTCGAGTGGACTTCGTCGCCGAGCGGCGCGTGATCATCGAAGTCGACGGCAGGCTGAACCACGACGGCCCCGAGATGCGGCACAAGGATCTGACGAGGGACGCCGCGGCATCGCGTCTGGGATTCGAGACGCTCCGATTCGACTACGCCATGATCATGCACGACTGGGATGCCGTCGCTCACGCCGTGCTCTCGGCTGTCGCTCGGGCGCGGCGATGATCGTTCCGCACAAACGCATGCTCAAAAAACAGATGCATGCCCAGATTGCTCATCTGAGCATGCATCCGTGATTCTGACCTGCAAGCGCAGGGCCGCCGAGGCCTACTCGACGGTGACGGACTTCGCGAGGTTGCGCGGCTGGTCGACGTCGAGGCCCTTGGCCGTGGCGAGCGCCATGGCGAAGATCTGCAACGGGACGACGGCGAGCAGCGGCTCGAACATCGCTCCGGCGAGCGGAATGCGGATGACCTCGTCTGCGAAGGGCAGGACCGCCGCGTCGCCCTCTTCGGCCACCACGATCACGCGAGCGCCACGCGCGCGGATCTCCTGGATGTTCGAGACGACCTTGGAGTGGACCACGGCCGAGTGGCGGGGAGACGGCACCAGCACGAAGACCGGCTGCCCGGGCTCGATCAGGGCGATCGGACCGTGCTTGAGCTCGCCCGCAGCGAATCCCTCTGCGTGGATGTAGGAGATCTCCTTGAGCTTGAGCGCGCCCTCCAGGGCGATCGGGAAGCCCACGTGGCGGCCGAGGAACAGCACCGAGCGGGTGTCGGCCATCCAGCCGGCGAGCTGCGTGACGTGCTCCTGCTCGCTCGAGAGGACCTTCGCGATCTTCTCGGGAAGGGCCGTGAGCTCGGCGACGTCGACCGACGCATCCTGGACGGATCCGCGCACGCGCCCCATGTGCAGGCCCAGCAGCAGCAGGGCGGTGATCTGCGCCGAGAACGCCTTGGTCGATGCGACCGCGACCTCGGGACCGGCGTGCGTGTAGACCACAGCGTCGGACTCGCGCGGGATCGTGGCGCCCTGGGTGTTGCAGATCGAGAGGGTGCGCGCGCCGCGCTCGCTCGCGTACTTCACGGCCATCAGGGTGTCCATGGTCTCACCGGACTGGCTGATCGAGACGACGAGCGTGTCGTCCCCGATCACCGGGTCGCGGTAGCGGAACTCATGGGCGAGCTCGACATCGACGGGGATGCGGGCCCACTGCTCGATCGCGTACTTGCCGACGAGCGCCGAGTACGCGGCGGTGCCGCAGGCGGTGATGATGATGCGGTTGATGCCGAGGAACAGGTCGTCGAGTCCGTCGAGCTCGGGGATGACGACCTGGTCGCCCTGGATGCGACCGCGGATGGTGTTGGCGACCGCCTCGGGCTGCTCGGAGACCTCCTTGGCCATGAAGCTCGACCATCCGCCCTTCTCGGCGGCGGCGGCGTCCCACGACACGTCGAACGGCTCGGCCTCGACCGGCGTGCCGGCGAAGTCGGTGACGGTCACGGCATCCGGGGTGATCGAGACGATCTGATCCTGTCCGATGGCGAGCGCCTTGCGGGTGTGCTCGATGAACGCGGCGACGTCGGAGCCGAGGAAGTTCTCGCCCTCTCCCAGGCCGATCACCAGCGGCGAGTTGCGTCGTGCGCCGACGACGAGTCCCGGGTGGTCCTGGTGCATCGCGAGCAGGGTGAACGCGCCCTCGAGGCGGTTGACCACCGCACGGAAAGCGCCCTGCAGGTCGCCGCCGTTGTTGCGGTACTCACGACCGAGCAGCGCGGCCGCGACCTCGGTGTCGGTCTCGCTGCGGAACGCCACGCCGTCTGCGAGCAGCTCGTCGCGCAGCGAGGCGAAGTTCTCGATGATGCCGTTGTGGATCACGGCGAGCTTGTCGTCATCGGCGAGATGCGGGTGCGCGTTCTCGTCGGTGGGGCCACCGTGGGTGGCCCAGCGGGTGTGCCCGATGCCCGTGTTGCCGTCGGCGAGGGCGGCATCCTTCAGCGAGTCGCGCAGCATCGCGAGCTTCCCCGCCTTCTTGCGCATGCCCAGCGAGCCCTCGCCGTCGATGACCGCGACGCCTGCCGAGTCATAGCCGCGGTACTCGAGACGGGCGAGCCCTGCGAGCAGGATGTCCTGGCTGGGCCGCGGGCCCACGTATCCGACGATTCCACACATGTCGTCAAGAGTAAGGCGGGGTTTTTGCGAAGGTTCCGAACGAAAGCCCCGGGCGCGCTCAGAGCTTGCGGAGAAGCACGCTCTCGACGCTGTGGTCCACGCCCTTGTTGAGCACGAGACGCGCTCGGTGCTTGGTCGGCATCACGTTCTCGACGAGGTTCGGCATGTTGATCTCGTTCCAATAGCCGAGTGCCGTCGTGATCGCCTCCTCGTCGGTGAGATGGGCGAAGACGTTGAAGTACGACGACGGGTTCGAGAAGGCTCCCTGACGCAGGGCGAGGAAGCGGTCGACGTACCACTTCTCGATGTGCGAGGTGTCGGCGTCGACGAAGATCGAGAAGTCGAAGAGATCGCTCACGGCCACATCGTTGGGTGCGGGCGGCGGCTGCAGGACGTTCAGCCCCTCGACGATGACGACGTCGGGGCGCCGCACGACCACGTGCGCATCAGGGACGATGTCGTAGCGCATGTGCGAGTAGAAGGGCGCCCGCACCTCTGCGGCCCCGCTCTTCACCTCGGTGAGGAACTCGAGCAGCGCTCGCCGGTCGTACGACTCGGGGAAGCCCTTGCGGTCCATCAGGCCTCTGCGTTCGAGCTCGGCGTTCGAGTGCAGGAACCCGTCTGTCGTGACGAGTTCGACCCGAGGGGTGCCCGGCCACCGACTCATCAGCTCTCGCAGCAGACGGGCGATGGTCGACTTGCCGACGGCGACGGAGCCTGCGACGCCCACCACGAACGGGGTCGTCGAGTCGTCCTCCTGCAGGAACGAGCTCGTCGCGGCCCCCAGTCGCTTCGTGGCCGTCGCGTAGAGGCTGAGCAGCCGGCTCAGGGGCAGATAGACCTCGCGCACCTCGGCGAGGTCGAGGCGGTCGCCGATGCCGCGCAGCTCTACGACCTCGGTCTCGGTGAGCGGCTGATCGAGGCCCGCCGCCAATCGTGCCCATTCGTCACGACCGATCTCGCGATATGGAGACAGAGGCAGCGTGGGATCGGCGGTGGTCACGGATACATCGTAACGGCGCACGAGTAGTCTCTATCCGTGCGCCTGGGAGTACTCGACATCGGTTCCAACACCGTCCACATGCTCGCCGCCGATGTTCGCCCCGGCGGTCGACCTCTGGCGACCACCAGCGACCGCACCGTCCTGCGCCTGATGCGCTACCTCACCGACGACGGATCGATCTCCGAAGACGGAGTGCGCGCACTCGAGGCTGCCGTCACTCGGGCTCGCGACGTGGCTGAGTCCGAGCGGGTCGACGAGCTGCTCGCCACCGCGACGAGCGCGGTGCGTGACGCCCGGAACGGAGCCGACGTGATCGCCCGCATCGAGGCGGCCCTCGGTCAGCCGCTCCAGGTTCTCGACGGAGAGACCGAGGCCGAACTCACCTTCCTCGCCGTACGGCGCTGGTTCGGCTGGTCGGCCGGACAACTGCTGCTCCTCGACATCGGCGGCGGATCGCTCGAAGTCGCGGCGGGCGGTGACGAGCTGCCGGATGCCGCAGCATCGGTCCCGCTCGGAGCCGGCCGGATGACGGTGCAGTTCCTGCCGCATGATCCGCCGGGTGAAGACGACGTCGAGCGACTTCGGGAGCACGCGACCGCGACCCTCGCCGAGGTGCTCCCGCGTTTCACGGCGCTGCCGCGCCCCGATCACGTCGTCGGCTCGTCGAAGGCGATCCGATCGCTCGCCAGGCTCGCGGGCTACCCGGTGCCAGGGTGGTCGGGGATCCAGCGCATGGTGCTGCCGCGTGCGTCACTGGGGTCGTGGATCCCGCGGCTGGCGCGGCTGCCCGCGTCCGCGAGACAGGAGCTTCCCGGCATCACCGCGGATCGCACCTTCCAGATCGTCGCCGCGGCGGTGTCGCTGCACACGGCGATGACGGCTCTCGACGTCGATGAGCTCGAGGTGTCGCCGTGGGCGCTGCGCGAGGGCGTCCTGCTGCGATACATCGAGCAGCTGAACTGGAGCGCGCCGCGCGGCTGACCTGCAGGTCGGGCTCGCACGGCGCGCTCGACGGCTCAGAGGGAGAGTCGCTCTCGCACGACGGCGACGAGCCGATCGGCGTACGACCGAGCGGATTCGGCGTCAGCCGCCTCGACCATGACCCTGACGAGGGCCTCGGTTCCGGACTTGCGGAGCAGCACTCGACCGGTCTCGCCGAGTTCGGCGGCGACCTCGGCGACGGTCTGCTGCACGACGGGGTCGGCGTCCACGGCGTCCTTGTCGACGTCGCGCACGTTGATGAGCACCTGCGGGTAGACCTTCATCACGGCGGCGAGCTCGGCGATCGTCTTGTTCTGACGAGCCATCTCGGCGACCAGGTGAAGACCCGTGAGCAGACCGTCACCGGTGGTGGCGTACTCGCTCATGATCACGTGACCCGACTGCTCGCCCCCCAGGGCGTAGCCGCCCCTGTCCATGTCCTCGAGGACGTACCTGTCGCCGACGGCCGTCTGGCGCACGGTGATCCCGTGCTCGCGCATGGCGACGTGCAGGCCGAGGTTGCTCATGACGGTGGCGACGAGCGTGTCGTCGGTCAGATGCCCACGTTGCTTCATCGACACCGCGAGGATGGCCATGATCTGGTCACCGTCGATGATGTTGCCCTGCGCGTCGACCGCGAGGCAGCGGTCGGCGTCGCCGTCGTGGGCGATCCCGACATCGGCGCCGAGTCGGACGACCGCCTCGGCGAGCTTGTCGAGGTGCGTCGATCCGACGCCGTCGTTGATGTTCCAGCCGTCGGGGTCGGCGCCGATCACGGTGACCTCGGCGCCTGCGTCACGGAACGTCTCGGGAGACACACCGGATGCCGCGCCGTTGGCGCAGTCGAGCACGACCTTGATGCCGTTCAGGCGGTTCGGCAGCGAGCCGAGCAGGTGCACCACGTAGCGGTCTTCAGCGTCGGAGAATCGGTCGATCCGGCCGACTCCCGCGCCCGTGGGACGGAGCTTCTCGCCCGCCATCGCCTCTTCGATGCGCTGTTCGACCACATCGGGCAGCTTCACGCCGCCCCGGGCGAAGATCTTGATCCCGTTGTCGGGCGCCGCGTTGTGCGAGGCGGAGATCATCACACCGAAGTCAGCGTCACGGTCGGCGACGAGGAACGCGAGCGCAGGGGTCGGGATGACCCCGGCCTCGAGCACGTCGACGCCCGAGGACGCGAGTCCTGCGGCGACAGCTGCAGTCAGGAAGTGACCGGAGACGCGGGGGTCGCGGGCCACGACTGCGGTGAGTCGCTTGCCTTCGGCTTTGCGAGCCTCCGCAGTACGGCCCTGGCCCAGGACGACAGCAGTCGCCTGGGCCAGGGTGAGCGCGAGGTCGGCGGTGAGGATGCCATTGGCGAGTCCTCGCACACCGTCCGTGCCAAAGATCGGCATCGGAGCGGTTGACCTTAACGCTTCGAGTACTGAGGCGCCTTACGGGCCTTCTTGAGTCCAGCCTTCTTACGCTCCTTGACACGCGCGTCGCGCGAGAGGAAGCCGGCCTTCTTCAGGGTCGGACGGTTGTTCTCCTCGTCGATGCCGTTGAGCGAACGGGCGATGCCCAGACGCAGCGCGCCGGCCTGACCCGAGGGGCCACCACCGGAGATGCGCGCGATGACGTCGTAGCCGCCGGCGAGGTTGAGGATCGTGAACGGGTCGTTGATCAGCTGCTGGTGCAGCTTGTTCGGGAAGTAGTCCTCGAGCGTGCGGCCGTTGACCGTGATCGTTCCCGAGCCGGGGACGAGACGCACGCGGGCGATGGCCTGCTTGCGACGGCCGACAGCGGCACCCGGGACGCTGAGCACGGGGCGGGGAGCCGCCTCGACTGCGTCGGTCTCGGGAGTCGACGTCGAGAAGTTCTGGGGGTTTTCGGTGGTGTCCTGGATGTCAGCCACGAGTATGTCCTTAAGTCTTTACGGCGCTTACTGGGCGACCTGGTCGAGGGTGTACGTCTGCGGCTGCTGGGCGGCGTGCGGGTGCTCGGCACCGACGTACACCTTGAGCTTCGACAGCTGCTGACGGCCCAGGCTGTTCTTGGGGAGCATGCCACGGATGGCCTTCTCGACAGCGCGGATCGGGTTCTTCTCGAGGAGCTCGGCGTAGGTGACCGACTTCAGGCCGCCCGGGTAACCCGAGTGGCGGTAGGCCAGCTTCTTCTGGAGCTTCTGACCGGTGAGCGCGACCTTGTCTGCGTTCACGATGATGACGAAGTCACCCGAGTCGATGTGGTTGGCGAAGGTGGGCTTGTGCTTGCCGCGCAGGAGCGTAGCGGCGTGCGAGGCCAGGCGGCCGAGAACGACGTCAGTGGCGTCGATGACGACCCAGTCACGCTGGACCTCGCCAGCCTTCGGGGAGTAAGTGCGCGTCACGATAGTGCTGCTTTCTTGTTCGAACGGAGAAGTTCGTGAATCCCACTCCGGGGTGGTTCTTCCCTACAGGGATGAACACGCCAGTGGAGGGCTCACGTTCGTTAGTGCTCGGCAGTCGAGTACCAAAGTGACAGCTTACGTCATTCCGGACGTTCTCCCAAACCGGGCTGATCGGCGATCAGTCGAACTGCGTCGTCACGAGGATCGGACGGTGGTCGCTCATCCCCTGCGGGAGGGTGGTGACCCGTTGGATCTCGAAGCCGACCGAGGTGGCGAAGTCGTAGTGACCACGGAACACCCGGTAGCGGGTGTAGGTGTGGTCGTCGCTCAACGTCAGCGCGTATCCGTGCTCACGGATCGTCTGACCGAGGTTCTCCTTGAACACCGGGTAGTTGTAGTCGCCGACCATCAGCTGCGGCAGCCCTTCGCCGAGGGTCGCGAGCTCGGTGAGGGCGGCCCGGATCTGGTGCCGGCGCAGGGAGTTCAGGGCCGTCAGCGGCGCCGCGTGGAACGACGCCGCGATGAAGTCGCGTCCTGCGTCGATGTTCCTGAGCCGCGCTCCCAGAACCCGTTCGTGCGCGGGCTTGGCGATGCGGTCGTGCAGTGACTTCTTCAGCTCGATCGTGCGGATGCCCTGCAGGTGGAACTCGCTCGCGCGGTAGAACATCGCGAGTCCGAGGCGGTTCCCCTGCGTCGCATCCGCGAGGGTGAGGTCGCCGATGTTCTCGGGCAGGTCGACGACATCGCACTCCTGGAGGCACAGGATGTCAGGATCGTGCGCCGAGACCAGTGCCGCGAGCTCTCCTGCGGCGCGGTGCTTCTGCAGGTTGTACGAGATGACCTTCATCGCATCTCACGGTAGTGGCTCAGGCTTGGATTCCGGTGAAGATCGCAGACACTTGCAGTGAACGCCTGTGTTCCGCTAGCGGCGCAGCACGCGCTGGGCGAGCCAGTTGCCGAAGAGCTGTCCGATCTGGACGATCACGATGATGATCGCCACGGTGACCCAGGTCGCCTCCTGGTTGAACTGCTGATATCCGTAGATGATCGCGAAGTTGCCGAGGCCGCCGCCCCCGATGTAGCCCGCCATCGCAGACATGTCCACGACCGCGATGAACATGAACGTGTATCCGAGGATCAGCGGAGCCAGCGCTTCGGGGATCACGAGCCCGAAGAGGATCGCGAACCGCTTGGCCCCGATCGCGAGAGCCGCCTCGACGATCCCGGGATCGACCGCGACGAGGTTCTGCTCGACGACCCTGCCGATCACGACAGCGGCCATGATCGTCATCGGCACGATGGCCGCCTGGGTGCCGAGCGTCGTTCCGGCGACCGCCTTCGTGACGGGTCCGACCGCGGTGAGGAAGATGATGAACGGGATGGGGCGGATGACGTTGATCAGCAGATTCAGCACCCCGAACACGGCCCTGTTGGCGAACAGATTGCCCGGGCGCGTGGCGTAGAGCACCGCGCCGATCAGGAGACCGGCTGCACCGCCGATCACCAGCGTCACGGCGACCATGTAGACGGTCTCCTGGATCGACTGCAGCAGCACCGGGGTCAGGCTGCCCCAGTCGGTGGCGGTGTGCACGTGGTTCACGAGGCCACCTCCGTCCCGCGGGTGGGAGCCGCATCCGACGGCCGGAGCAGCTGCGCTCTCGTGCGGGTGGAGAGTTCTGCCACGACGGAGGCGAGCACGTCGTCCTCGGCGTGCACCCGGTAGGTGAGGGTGCCAAGTTGGCGACCTCGGATGTCGGTGACTCCGCCGAACACGACAGTGTGCCGCACGCCGTGGTGCTCGAAGACATCGGCGGCGTGCTCGCTGGTGAACTCGTTGACGTCGGCGCTGATCAGCGATCCGCCGCCGACCAGGAGCGCGTCGAGGGTGTCGCCGGTCGGCACCCCCTGGGTGACGGCCGCGACGAAGCGTTCGGTCAGCGCCGCTCGCGGATGCGCGAACACCCGATAGGTGTCGCCGCTGTCGACGACCCTGCCGCCGTCCATCACGATCACCTGGTCGCACAGCTCGTGGACGACGGAGATCTGGTGGGTGATCACCACGATCGTGATGCCGAGCGTGCGGTTGATCCGGCGGAGGAGAGCGAGCACCTCCCCCGTGGTCTGAGGATCGAGTGCGCTCGTCGCCTCGTCGGCCAGCAGCAGCTCGGGGTTCGCGGCGATCGCCCTCGCGATGCCGACTCGCTGCTTCTGCCCGCCCGAGAGCGCCCGCGGATAGCTGTGCGCCTTGTCGCCGATGCCGACGAAGTCGAGCAGCTCCGCGACACGAGGGCCGATGTCCTGCTTCTTCCACCCGGCCACCTTGAGCGGATACGCCACGTTGCCTCGCACGGTGCGGGAGTTGAACAGGTTGAACTGCTGGAAGATCATTCCGATCCGCCCGCGGAGGCCCCGCAGTTCGCTCGCCGACGCCGAGCCGACGTCCACGCCGAGCACGTCGACGACTCCGGCGGATGGCTTCTCCAGGCCGTTGACCAGCCGCACGAGGGTGGATTTTCCCGCGCCCGAGTAGCCGATCACTCCCACGATCGATCCGCGCTCGACCTGCAGGTCGACGTCCTCGAGCGCGGAGACGGCGGACCCCCGCCGGGTGGCGGGGAATCCTTTGGACACCCCGTCGAAACTGATCACCGTCATGGGTCCGCCGTCGCTCGTCACTGCGAGTCGCGCAGCTGGTCTTCGAGGTCGGAGAGCTCGGACTGGAGGTCCTCCGCGCTCCAGTCGCCCTTGAACTGCAGGTTGCCCTGGTTGAGCTCGGTCACCGATTCCTCGACCTCGGCGCTGTGGTACGCCTCGAGCAGCGTGGCCCAGCGCGGGTCGTCCTTCTGATCGTCACGAACGACGAAGGCGTTGATGTACGGGGCGAGCTCGGGGTCGTCGAGGTCTTCCTTGAAGATGATGAGCTCGTCGCCGAGACCGCCCTTCTGCGCCTGCGTGTTGTTGACGATCGCAGCCTGTGCGCTGCCGTCCTTCAGAGCGGTCACCGTCTGGTTCGCGTCGACCGGGAGCACTTCGACGGTGCTCGAGACGATGTCATCGGGTGTGGAGAGGCTGTCGCCGCCGTCCTCGAGTTCGACGAGACCGGCGCGCTGGAGGTTCAGCAGCGCGCGGGCCAGGTTGGTCGGGTTGTTCGGAACCGCGACGGTCGCGCCCTCGGGAAGCTCCTCGACGCTCTTGTACTCCTCGGAGTAGATCGCGAGCGGGTAGACCGCGGTGGCGCCGATCGGCACCAGGGTGCCGCCGTTGTTCACGTTGAACTGCGAGAGGAAGATGAGGTGCTGGAAGAGGTTGACGTCCAGCTCGCCGTCCTGCACACCCTGGTTCAGCTGCACGCCGTCGCTGATGGTGCGGACCTCGAGCTCGATGCCCTCCTCGGCCAGCTTGTCCTTGAGGATCGTCCAGTGCGCCTCGGTGCCGTCGTCAGCGCCGATCACGATCTTGCTGCTCTCGGCGTCGTCAGCGCTGCTGCCCGATGCGGGCTCGGCAGCACCGGAGCAGGCGGCCATCGACAGGGTCAGGGCGCCGGCGGCGAGCACACCGAGAACGGACAGGATCTTGTTCTTCACACGGGAGTCATTCACAAGACGAGAGTGAAGCACGCCCGGCGCTCGGGGCCCGTGGCCGCGGTAACCCCGCGTAATCGGGGTCATCTCGCGTAATACGAAGGCAGTGCATGGCGTCCGGATCACTACCGTGAGAGGGGTGACCCGCAGCCTGCTGGAGGACGAGGCTCTCGACTTCGTCCGAGCACTGATCCGCATCGACAGCGTCAACACGGGCGAGCCGGAGACCATCGGCGACGGCGAGACGCGAGCCGCTCGTCTCGTGCAGGAGCGGCTCGAGGATGCCGGCATCGCGACCACCTTCGTCGAGCCCGTTCCCGGACGCGGCAGCGTCATCGCCCGCATCGAGGGCAGTGATCCCGACGCCGGGGCGCTCATCGTGCACGCCCACCTCGACGTCGTCCCCGTCGATGCCCGCGACTGGGCTCATGATCCGTTCGGAGGCGAGATCGACGGCGGTCTGCTGTACGGCAGGGGCGCGGTGGACATGAAGAACTTCGCGGGAGTGATCCTGGCCGCAGCGCGCGAGTTCGCACGCTCCGGCATCCGCCCGCGCCGAGATCTGATCTTCGCCTTTCTCGCCGATGAGGAGGCAGGGGGCCGATGGGGCGCGTCCTGGATCGTCGACAACCGCCCCGATCTGCTCGTCGGTGCCACGCAGGCGATCAGCGAGGTCGGCGGCTTCTCGGTGCCGCTCGCGGAGGGGCGCAGGGCCTACCTGCTGGCCACCGCCGAGAAGGGCGTCGGCGGGGCCACGGTCACGGCGCGAGGCGAGGCCGGTCATGCCTCACGCCCCCGACCGACAGACCCTGTGACGCGCCTGGCGGCCGCGGTCGCCCGTATCGGCGAGCACCGCTTCCCCGTCGTGCGCACGCCCGCGCTGGAGCGGTTCCTCGAGGTGTTCGGCGAGCACCGCGGAGTGTCCTTCACCGACGACGACCTCGACGAACAGCTCGAGGATCTGGGATTCGTCGGGCGAGTGATCGCGGCATCCGCCCGCCAGACTGTGGCTCCGACCGTGCTCCGCGCAGGCGACAAGAGCAACATCATCCCGGCGACGGCGCGCGCCTCTCTCGACCTCCGCGCGTTGCCGGAGCGGGAGGACGACCTTCGCGCGCAGGTGGCCCGCCTCGCCGGCCCCGACGTCGAGGTCACCTGGTCGGCCTGGCTCTCCCCCATCGACTCTCCTCTCGACACTCCGTTTCAGGATGTGATCTCCGAAGCGATCCGCGCGGAAGACCCTGCCGGCGTCGTCGTCCCCTATCTGCTGCCCGCTTCGACGGACAACAAGCACTTCGCTCGACTGGGCGTCGACGGCTACGGCTTCGTCCCGCTGCGTGTGCCGGAGGACTTCGATGTCTACGGGCAGTTCCACTCCGCCGACGAGTGCGTGCCGGTCGAGAGTCTGTTTTTCAGCGCCCGGACCACTGTGCGGATCCTCCGCGACGCCTGAACATCGCTGCCCGGAGTCAGGCGTCGTATCCCCATCGGATCCCCATCACGCCAGGGCCGAATCCGTGCCTGGCGAGGTGGACGGATCCGCTGCGCACGGAGCGCATCGACGACACGTACTCCTCGTCCGTCTCGATGTACTCCTCGCACCAGCTGGGGAGTGCGTCGGGATGGAAGCGCACCCAGATGAGGCTCTCGCGAGCCGATCTCGACGTCGCATGCCAGGCCGACTGCCGGGGCGGATATCCGGGCGGGAAGGTCTCGGTGAACTCGAACAGCGTCGTTCCGCCGGTGGTGATCGGCTCGTCGAGCGCGATGACCACGCCGGACACGAGCCGGCCCCGGTGCAGATGCTCTCGATCGATCCTCCCGCCGACGACATCGGAGATCACGGACATCACATCGGTCTCGATCGGTGCCACGTCGATGAGGGGCACCTCGGTGATCGTGCCTCTCGTCGCCTGCACGAGCGAGCGCATGGTCGTCTTCTCCACCGCGCCGTCGGCGCCGACGAACACCGTCATGTGGGTCGAGAGGTCGCGGAGCGCGTCCTGCGGAGCCGCACGCAGCTCTCGCAGGGTCTCCTCGGTCTCCCGCTGTTCGCGCTCCTCGTCGAAGGGAAGCCGCGGAGGTGCGATCGGTCCCAGACGCGAAGTCGGGATCAGCAGGCCCCCGAGATGGCCTCGATGCAGACCGAGACGGTCCTCGATGCCGTCGACGACGCTCAACGACTGCGGCCCTTCGGGCTGCCGATCACCGGAACGCCAGTAGCTCAGCGTCGCCATGGATACCGGGTTGCCGTCATCGATCAGCTGGTCCCGCAGGCGCGCGAGGGTGATTCCCCGGTCGGAGATCGCCGCCCGGAGCGCAGCCGCGAATGTGCCGCCCTGTTCGCCGATCCGCTCCGTCACAGTCCCCCGCCGCAGTGTGAAGATGGCCTCCGTAATATCAGCATACGGTTCAGCAGCGTCGCCCCCTCGGCCTGCAGGGAATCGTCCCCGCCGAGTCATGCGCTCGTGCCGTCGCGGCGAGCGCGCGTCTGCTCCGCTCTGGTCGACAGGAGCTCATCCGCGGGGTATCCGACCTCGGTGAGCGTCAGCCCCCTGGCCGCCAGCACCTTGAACTCGCTGGTGCGGGTGAGTGCGTCGCGCAGCACGACCAGATCGTCGACATCGAGCCGCCCCTCACCCACGGCGACGCACGCGCCCACCAGTGCCCGAACCATGCTGTGGCAGAACGCGTCAGCCTTCACCTCGGCGACGAGCACTCCCTCTGAGTCTCGCGACCATCCGTAGTCGAGGAGGGTCCGGATGGTCGTGGCCTCCTCGCGAGGCTTGCAGTATGCGGCGAAGTCATGAAGGCCGATGAGGGTCCGCGCGGCGGCATCCATCGCCTGTCCGTCGAGAACACCCCGATGCGCGGTCGTGTCGTGGCGCCGAAGAGGGTCGTACCCGGAGGTCGAGTCGGCGAGCCGATATCGATAGCGTCGCCAGACCGCCGAGAAGCGGGCGTCGAAGCCCTCAGGAGCGATCGAGGAGCGCGTGACGGTCGCGTCGGGGTAGGCCCCGAGCACACCGCGCATGCGCCGCGCGATCGACGCCGCCGGATCCTGCGGCGCACGGCCCTGACGCGACTCGATGCGCGACCACTGCGCCTCGTCGAGGTCGACGTGCGCCACCTGGCCCAGAGCGTGCACCCCGGCATCCGTGCGCCCGGCGACGACGAACTGCACGTCGGAGCCGACGATGCGCGCGAGCGCCGCCTCGAGCGTCCCCTGCACCGTTCGCAGGGTCGGCTGCTTCGCCCACCCGCGGAAGTGGGTGCCGTCATAGGCGATGTCGAGCCGGATGCGCACGGATAAAGCCTAGGGCGTGGCCGCACGCGATCCGGCTCTCACCGGATGCCGGAGCTCAGATGCCACCGTCGATCGAGCGGATCAGGCCCGGCTCGTCGGGCACCATCACCTGGGTGTCGCGGTTGAGGCTCTCGCCGCGGAAGAACCTCTTCGACCGCGGGAACAGATACCAGATGAACATGAGGACGAGGCCGAAGGCGAGCGCTCCGATGCCGATCACGAAGGTGCCGCCGATGCCGAAGAGGACCGTGTAGCCGTAGTCCACGTCCCACATGTCGATCGCCGACTGCACGAAGGCCCAGGTGAGCATCGCCGCGCCCAGCACAGGGAACAGCCCCTTGAAGAAGAACTCGCGAGCCGAGCGGGTGAGGTCCTTGCGGAAGTACCAGGCGCAGGCGAATCCGGTGATGGCGTAGTAGAACGCGATCGCCAGACCGAGCGACAGGATCGAGTCCTGGAGGATGTCGTCGCTGATCAGGGTCATGCCGATGTAGTAGGCGACGGCCACGACCCCCATGACGATGGTCGAGAACGACGGCGTCTTGTAGGTCGGGTGCACGTCCTTGAACTTGGCCGGCAGAGCCCGGTACACGCCCATCGCGAGAGTGCCGCGAGCGGTGGGGAGGATCGTGGTCTGCGTCGAGGAGATGGCCGAGAGCACGACTGCGACCACGAGCACCCAGCCGAACGGGCCGAGCAGGCCGTCCTTGATCGCCAGGAAGAAGTCGTCGGCGTTGGCCTCGTTGCCGAGCCCGGTGCCCTCAGCCCCGAGACCGGCGTACATCATCGCGGCGATCGTGACACCGACGTAGGTGACGAGAAGGATGACGGTCGTCAGCAGCGCTGCGCGGCCGGGGATCCTCTTGGGATCCTTGGTCTCCTCGTTGAGCGCGAGGCAGGTGTCCCAGCCCCAGTAGATGAAGAGAGCCAGCAGGATCGACTCGGTGAAGCCGGGCCAGCTGGTGAACGCGAACGGGTTCAGCCACTCCATCTCGAACGGCGTCGGGTTCGGCGCGGTCCCGGCGAAGAACTGCCAGAGAGCGGCGACGACGAAGATCGCCAGTGCGAGGTACTGGATGCCCAGCAGAACGTTCTGGATGCGCTCGCCGATCTCGACGCCGCGCCAGCTGACCCAGGTCATCGCGGCGATGAACAGCACCGCGACGAGAACGATCCGCCAGTCGTCGTTCTCGAGATCGAACCCGATCAGCGACCAGAAGTAGACCGACGCGATCTGGGCCAGGTTGGCGAGCACGACCATGCCGGCGACCGCGACACCCCAGCCGCCCATCCAGCCCACCCACGGGCCGAACGCCTTCGTCCCCCATGTGAACGTCGTGCCGCAGTCGGGGACCGCGTTGTTCAGCTCACGGTAGGCGAAGGCGATCAACAGCATCGGCACGAACGCGATGATGAACGCGATCGGCGCCTGTGCGCCGACGGCCAGCACCACGTAGCCGAGCGTCGCCACCAGCGAGTACACGGGGGCCGTCGAGGCCAGGCCGATCACGGTGGAGCCCCACAGACCGAGTGTGCCTGCGGCGAGCCCCTTGCCGTCGGGGCGTTCGAGATGGATCGGCGTCGTAGCTGACATGCTCAGAACATACGGCCACCACGTATATCGCGTCAATCCTTTTCTTACACCGACGGATTCCGTGGCGAGGGGTATTCCTCTACGACGAATTCCGTCGAGCTAATCGCGATCGATCATTCCATCGGCATGGTCGGCGACCCACTCGACGAGCGGCAGCATGCGCTCCATGAGATCGCGACCGAGCGGCGTCAGGCTGTACTCGACATGCGGCGGCACCGTCGGGAAGGATTCGCGGCGCACGAGCCCGTCGTCCGCCAGGGTGCGCAGGGTGGAGGCGAGCATCTTCTCGCTGATGCCGCCGACCTCGCGGCGCAGTTCGCCCCAGCGACGAGTGCCGTCGGAGAGCGAGGAGAGCACCAGCACGCCCCACTTGCTCATCACGTGGTCGAGTATCACTCGAGTGCTGCACCCGGGTTCGAAGATCTGCGGGGTCGCTTCCCGGATCTGCGCATAACTAACCGTCATGTACGTACCTTACTTCAAAGTGGGTACCCGCAGCCTGGAATGTTCGGTACCGATGGCGAGGTTGTCGCTCATGTCACCTACGAAAGGACACCCCATGACCATCCTCGTCACCGGCGCGACCGGCAACCTCGGACGCCTCGTCATCGCCAGCCTCCTCGAGCGAGGCGCCGACCCGCAGTCGATCATCGCCGGCGCGCGCGACGTCGCCAAGGCCGAGGACCTCGGCGTGCGAGCAGCGCGTCTGGACTACACCGATCCCTCGTCGATCGCCGCGGCGCTCGACGGCGTCGACTCGGTGCTCCTGGTCTCGGGGTCGGAGGTCGGGCAGCGCGTCGCGCAGCACCAGGCCGTCATCGACGCGGCCAAGGCCGCCGGAGTCACGAAGTTCGTCTACACGAGCGCCCCCAAGGCGACGACGAGCGACCTCGTGCTCGCCCCCGAGCACAAGGCGACCGAAGAGCTCATCGCGGCGTCGGGTCTCCCCGCGGTGATCCTGCGCAACAACTGGTACACCGAGAACTACGCCGCCGACGTCGCCCGCGCAGCCGAGACCGGTGTGCTCGCCTCCGGCGCCGGAGACGGACGCGTCGCGTCAGCCAGCCGCAAGGACTTCGCCGAAGCCGCAGCCGTCGTCCTGCTCGAGGACGGCCACATCGGCCAGGTGTACGAGCTCGGCGGCGATGTCGCGTGGAACTACACCGACCTCGCCGGGGCCATCGCCGAGGTCACGGGTCGCGACGTCGAGTACAAGCCGCTGACCGCTGACGAGCAGCTCGCGGGTCTGCAGGCAGCCGGTCTCGACGAGGGCACGGCGGGCTTCGTCGTCGCTCTGGATGCCGGCATCGCCTCGGGCGCGCTCTCCGACACCGACGGCACGCTGGCCCGTCTCATCGGGCGGCCGACCACACCCCTCGTCGACGGCCTTCGCTCGATCGCCTGATCACCGGACGTTCACCTGACGAAGGGGGCCGATCTTCACCCAAGATCGGCCCCCTCGCGTGCTCACGCGGACTCAGTCCGACGCTGCCTCCCGAGGATGGACATACGCGATCGTGAGCACGATCTCGACGGTCCCCAGACCGTCTTCCGCGAGGACCTTGCCGATGGCCGCGCGGACATCTCGAAGCAGCTCGAGAGCGCTCGCGGAGTATTCGACGCCGAGAGATGCCTCGACCGAGGCGATCTCGTCTGAGATCCGCACCGCCACGAGAGGCTCGTCGATCCGGCTGATGCCGATCGCCACGGCCCCCTCCCCGACGAGGTTCGACACGAGCGAACCTGCCCGGTAGACGCTGCGCACGCCGGGCGTCGCCAACACCGCCGTCTCGATCCGCTCGGCGAATCCCGGTAGGGCTGTCGTGCTCATGAGGCCTCCTCCGCCGCACTGCTGATCCGCTGGATGTCCCGCACTGTGACATCGATCGACGTCACGGTGAGGGACGTCTGCCGGCGCAGACGCTCTGCGACCTCGGCGCGAAGCCGTGCGACCGCCGTCGGGATCGATTCGCCGTAGACGGCGTTGACCTCGATCGAGATGCGGATCGGCTCACCCACGACGGTGACGTCTCCGTCGAGGGTCGAGTGCCCGACCAGGATGCCCGGTACGGCATTCTCCGCCGAGCGGATGAGTCCCCGAACCGCACCCTCTGTGATGCCGAAGTCGACCGACGGGTCGGGCTCCGCGAACGGGATGCGGCGTCCTGCACGAGCATCCAGCGCGATCCCCGAGAGGATGCGATCGACCCAGCTGTCGTCGACCTCCGGGCTTGCCGCGGCGTCCGCTTCGATCAGCTGGCCGCCCAGACCGCGAAGCCGCTCGAGCGCGTCGAGAGCGAGCTGGCATCCGGGCGAGCCTTCGATCGACGGGTCTGCAGGAAGCCTGCCTGCGTCGAGATAGTCACTCAGCTCTTCGAGCGTGTGTCCATCGAGATCACTCGGCTCGAGTCCGAGCTGACGGACGTCGGGGGTCGCCTGATCATCGGTCATCGCCAGGCCTCCATTCGCACGATCATGAACTTTCGGGCTCTCGCGAGAAGACCGCGGGCCGTCGACACCGAGATGTCGAGCTCGGCCGCGATCTCGTCGTACGAGTACCCGCCCATCTCTCTGAGCACCCAGCACTCGCGCTGGGCCGCCGGAAGCTCCTGCAGCGCGGCTCCCAGCGCCTCGATACCCGCGCGGGCCTCGACGATGCGTGCAGGCGCACCCTGCGCCGGGGCGGCCTGTTCCACGTCATCCACGTCGACCATCGGTCGCAGCGCGCGGATGCGGTCCACCGCCTTGCGGCTCACGATGCGCATCAGCCAGCTCTTGACCTTGCCCGGGTCGTCGAGCTCGGAGAACCGCTGCCATGCGGTCACGAACGTCTCCTGAACGATGTCGTCGACATCGGCCGAGGCGTTCAGCATCCGCTGGGTGTACGCGCGCATCATCGGCGTGTACCTGCGCACCAGCACCGCGAAGGCGGCGACGTCGCCGTCCATCGCCCGACCGGCGACGATCCGGTCGTCAGCCTGCTCGAGTGCAGAGCGAAATCGTTCCCCAGCCATGCGTCGACTCCCTTTTCCATGCCCCCGAACGGATTCGGAGCGGACCCCCGATCGGATCGGATCGACGATCCGATCGCGAGGTCACGAGATGCTGATCCGATCGATCGTTCGCATCTCGATGGGTCACAGGACACGTGTCTCCGCGCTGCCGTCATCTGCAGCGACCGCGTCGTCGTTCGAGTCGTCGTCAGACGGGATGTGCACATCGTTGATGGTGACGTTGACCTCGACAGCCTGCTTGCCGACGAACTCGCTCATCGCGACGGAGATCGCCGCACGCACGTCGTCTGCGACCTTCTGCAGCGACGCCGGGTACTCGGCGACGATCGTCACATCGACCGCGACCTGGGTCTCGCCGACCTCGACGCTGACCCCCTGGGTGAGGTCCGTGGAGTTGAGGGCGTCGCGGATGGCGCCGACCGCGCGCGCGGCTCCGCCACCGAGTGCGTAGACGCCTGGCACCTCGCGAGCCGCGATGCCGGCGATCTTCGCGACCACGCCGTTCTCGATGATCGTCGCACCCGTCGAGGCGACGGTGGAACCTGCCGGGGCGACCTGGGCCTTGGGCTGCTGTGCGTTCGAGACGTTCGTCATCGGGTGCTCCTTCGTCAGTGTGTTCCGCCCTCACCGGGCGGGTCGCGGTGCAGCGACACCACTAAGACGGATGCTACGAACGATTCGTCACAGATTGGTCTGAATTCATGAAGAAGGCCGCTCCCCCGCAAGGGAACGGCCTTCTTCGGGATGGGGCTCAGCGCGCGGTGCGTGCGAACGCGACCGCTGCGAGGGCGGCGGCCTGGTCGCCGAGCACTGCATCGTCGAACACCACCCGTGGCGAATGATTCCATTCGATGGTGCTCGGGTCGGCATCGGGAGGCGAGGTCATCAACGCGATGAACGTGCCGGGCACCTCATCGAGGACGAAGGCGAAGTCCTCCGAACCCATCATGGGCGTCGGCATGATGACGACGCGCTGCTCGCCGAAGACATCCCGCAGCACATCGACCGTCTCGCTCGTCTCCGCCGGGTCGTTCACGGTCACCGGGTACATCGTGTCGAAGCGGATGTCGGCCGTGAGACCGTGCGCGGCCGCGACCCCGTCGATCACCCGGGGAAGACCCTCCTGGAGGATCGCGAGCGAGGCGGGCGACATGTTGCGGACGGTCGCCGCCAGCTCGACCTGCTCGGGGATGACGTTGACCGCGCCGTCTCCTGTCGAGAGCCGGGTCACCGACAGCACGACGGGGTCGAACGCGTCGAAGCGGCGCGTGACGAAGCTCTGGAGCGCCAGAACGATCTCGGCCGCTGCGGGAACCGGGTCGAGCGTCTGGTGCGGCTGCGATCCGTGCCCGCCCCTCCCCTGCACGGTCACGAAGAGCTGGTTCGACCCGGCCGCCACCGCTCCGCTCCTGGTCGCGAAGACCCCGCGGGGTCCAGGGGCGACATGGATCGCGTAGGCGGCGACCGGGCGCTCACCCGCAGCCTCGAGTAGACCCTCCTCGATCATGACCTTCGCTCCCCCGTGCCCTTCTTCTCCGGGCTGGAACATGAAGATGACCGAGCCGCGCAGCTCATCCCGCCGGGCAGCGAGCAGCTTCGCCGCTCCGACGAGTCCGGCCGTGTGCAGGTCGTGACCGCACGCATGCATGTTGCCGTTGACGGACGCGAAGTCGAGGCCTGTCGTCTCGTCGATCGGCAGGGCGTCCATGTCGCCGCGCAGCAGCACTGCGGGCCCCGGCAGCCCTCCGCGCAGAACCGCCACCACCGAGGTGGTGCGGGTGCCGGTGGTGAGCTCCAGCGGCAGACCGCCGAGTGCATCGAGCACCTTCTGCTGCGTGCGAGGGAGGTCGAGGCCGAGCTCGGGGTCGGCATGCAGGGCACGGCGCAGGGATACCAGGTCGGGCAGGATCGCGACGGCATCCGCTGCGAAATCTGGGGTGCTCAAGGGTCAGCCTTTCGTGAGGGAGGAGTCGGTCTCGCGCGGCATCCGCATGAAGGCGAGGGCGAGGGCGGCGATGATGAAGGCACCCGCGCAGACGCTCCAGATCGTGATGTAGCCGCCGATCGACGAGCTGAGGGATCCGGACGCCGTGAATCCCGCGAGCAGCACCGCGAACACCGCACCGGCCGCGGAGCCTCCGAGGGTGCGCAGCGAGTTGTACACGCCCGTCGCGATGCCGGTCGAGTCGCTCGGGGCCAGTTCGGCGACGAGCGCGGGGAGCGCTCCGAGAAGGAACCCCATGCCGATGCCGTTGATCGCCGAGATCACGAAGATCTGCCAGAGCTCATCGTGGAACGCAATCTGGATGAGAGATCCGGATGCCGCGAGCACCGCGCCCGTGACGAGGACCGCTCGAATGCCGATCCGACGGGCGATCGGCGCGAACGTCGCCGCCCCGACCGTGGCGAGGATCGTCACGACCGCCGTGACCGCCGAAGCCGTCCCGGCCGTCGCCGCGAAGCCGTACCCGGACACGTCCGGATCGGCCGTGAGGAAGGTGGTCGACGGCGCCTGCGCACCGAACATGACCATGCCAAAGAGGAACGCCGTCAGGTAGACGGGGCCGAGACGGGGCGAGACGATCAGTCGCACGTCGATGGCCGGAGAAGCCACGCGCAGCTCCCACAGCACCCACAACACGAAAATCACGGCTGCGGCGGCGAGCGTGACGATGGTCGACGCGGAGCCGAACCCGTCGCTGGATGCGAGACGGAGGCCGAACAGCAGCAGAACCATCGCGAGGCCGATGCCGATGAAGCCGACGACGTCGATCTTCGCGCCCGTCCGGGTCGTGGACTCCGGGACCTTGAAGAACACCGCGTAGACGCTGACCGCGACGAACAGCACGGGCACGAGCAGGGTCAGGGTCAGGGTCGGCAGCAGAGCCGAGAACACTCCGGCCGAGATCATTCCGAGGATCGCGCCTCCCGTGAGGCAGGAGACGAGCAGGCCGATCGAGGTGCGCGCGGTCTCGCCCTTGATGCGGTTGTGCACGAGGGCGATCTCGAGGGGCAGCCAGACGGCGAGCGGTCCCACCAGGATGCGAGCGGCGAGCACCAGGGGGTAGCTCGGCAGGAATGCGGTGACCAGCGTGCCGATGAGCACCGCGACCACGGCGATCCGCAGCATTCGACGATGCCCGAAGATGTCTCCGAGCTTGGAGAGCAGAGGCACGCACACGGCCGCGGCCAGTGTCTGGACGGTGAGGAACCACGTGATGTCGGAGTCGGAGACCCGCAGATGGCCGGCGATCTCGCCCAGCAGAGGGGCGTAGAACCCCTGGACGAATCCGCTGGCGAGTTCGCAGAAGACGAGGAAGCCGACGACGGCGCGGGCGCTCACCTTCGGCAGGGATGCGGTGAGGGGTGGGGTGTCAGTGGTCAAGGGGAGGCCTGTTCATCGGCGTCTGCAAGGCGACGCGGCGGGGTGCTGACGAGAGCGTCGATGATGTCGACGTAGTGGCGCTGATCGATGTGTATGCGCTTGACGGACTGCCGGTACAGGGTGAGCCCGGCGATCGTGTCGAGGAGGATGTCGTGGTGGACGTCCTCCGGGAGTTCGCCTCGGGCGATGGCGCGATCGATGATCTCGACGCCCTGCCGACGGCGGTGCTGGAAGAAGGAGTCCCACAGAGTGGGGAAGACATCGGGCTCGAACATGGCGCGCAGCCCGTGGCCCTGCTCGGGAGAGATCTCCTGGTTGCGCTGGTTCTGCAGCACGTGTTCGAGCAGATCGGCGCGGACGCTCCCCAGGTCGGGCATCGCCCCGATCTCGACCTGGGACCGCAGGACGGCGGCGACGAGCGCGCCTTTGTCGGCGTATCGGCGGTAGATCGCGGTCTTGCCGCAGCCGACCGCCTTCGCGACCTGCTCGACGCTGAGCGCCTGATACCCGCGCCGACCAAGGAGTTCGCCGGCGCTCTCCAGGATGCGTCGCGTCAGGTCCTCATCGGTGGGACGGCCGGACTTCTCGGTCTGATCGGATGCCATGGCCCAACGATACGATACGGCGTGTTTCGTAAGTGTTACGGATCGGCCACGAAATGAGCAGCACTCACAGTGCACTCTTAGGTTTGAAGTGCAATATTGCACTCTATGAGCGAGAGTGCAGATTCACTGCGAGACCAGCGCAAGCGCGAGACGTCGCGCGCTCTGACCGACGCCGCCCGACGCCTGACCGCCGAGCAGGGATTCGCCGGGTTCACGGTCGAAGAGCTCTGCGCCGAGGTCGGTGTATCGCGGAGGACGTTCTTCAACTACTTCGAGAGCAAGGAGAACGCGGTCTTCGGCTTCGCCGCGGTCGACCCGCGGCAGGAGAAGCTGGAGGCGGAGTTCGCCAGGCAGAACGGCGACCTGCTCGACGACTTCATCCGGCTCACGATCGCCCGCTTCGAGCTCTTCAATCCGCTCGATGACGCTCCTGCCCTCTTCGCGGTGATCGAGCAGGAGCCTCGGCTGCTCAAAGCGGTGTTCGAGCAGATCGCGAAGAACGAGCGGCGTGACATGACGATCATCGTGCAGCGCACCGGCGAGGGCGACGATGCCGAGCTGCGCGCCGAGGTCCTCGTCCATTCGGTCGGCGCGCTGGTGCGCCTGTGCATGGACCAGTTGCTGCACCACCACTCGACCGATTCCTTCAGCGACCTCGTCAGCCGCCGGCTCGAGATCGCTCGCACCGTGTTCGCACCGTCACAGAAAGCCGACTGAATGTCCGCCACTGCCACCAAGGATGCACCCTTCCTGCTCACGAAGCGGCGCATCTGGATCATCTTCAGCGCCCTGATCGCCGGGATGCTGCTCTCGAGCCTCGACCAGACGATCGTCTCGACCGCCATGCCGACCATCGTCGGACAGCTCGGGGGCGTCGACCACCAGGTCTGGATCACCACCGCCTACCTGCTGGCGACGACCATCGTCATGCCCATCTACGGCAAATTCGGCGACGTCCTCGGCCGCCGCAACCTCTTCCTCGTCGCGATCGCCCTGTTCACGCTCGCCTCGGTCGGCTGCGCCTTCGCGACCGACTTCTGGATGTTCGTCACGTTCCGCGCCCTGCAGGGGCTCGGTGGCGGTGGGTTGATGATCCTGTCTCAGGCGATCATCGCCGACATCGTCCCCGCGAACGAGCGCGGCAAGTACATGGGCCCGCTCGGTGCCGTGTTCGGTCTGTCCGCCGTCGCCGGCCCGCTCCTCGGCGGCTTCTTCGTCGACCACATGACGTGGCAGTGGGCGTTCTACATCAACATCCCGGTCGGCATCGCCGCCTTCATCATCGCCCTCGTGGCGCTGAAGCTGCCGAGCAAGAAGGCAGAGAAGCCGATCGACATCTTCGGCGTGATCTTCCTGTCGATCGCGACCACCTGCCTGATCTTCTTCACCGATTTCGGAGGGGACAAGGAGTTCGGCTGGGATTCCCTCGCGACCTGGGCGTGGGGCGCCGGGCTCATCGTCGCCGCGACAGCTTTCGTCCTCACCGAGGCCAAGGTGCAGGACCCGATCATCCCGCTGAGCCTGTTCCGCAATCCGATCTTCGTCAACGCGACCGCGATCGGACTCGTGCTCGGCATCGGCATGTTCGCGGCGATCGGGTTCGTGCCCACATTCCTGCAGATGTCGTCCGGCACATCAGCCGCGGCATCCGGTCTGCTGATGATCCCGATGATGGTGGGATTGATCGGCACCTCGATCTTCTCCGGCATCGCGATCTCGAAGACCGGGAAGTACAAGGTCTATCCGATCGTCGGCACGATCCTCACCGGCATCGCGATGGTGTCGATGACCACCCTCTCCGCCGAGACGCCGATCTGGCTGATCTGCACCTTCCTGTTCGTGTTCGGCGCCGGGCTCGGCCTGATCATGCAGGTCGTCGTCCTGGTCGTGCAGAACGCCGTCCCCGCCGGCGAGATCGGCACCGCGACGAGCACGAACAACTACTTCCGCGAGGTCGGAGCGTCGCTCGGCACCGCAGTGTTCGGCACCATCTTCACCACGCGTCTGACCGAGAACCTGCTCGGCGTCTTCGCCGATGCCGGCGCATCGCCGGAAGATGCGTCGCAGGCCGCGTCGACGATCGACCCGGCGACGCTCAACGCGCTTCCGGATGAGGTGCGAGATGGAATCGTCACGGCCTACGCGGATGCTCTCGCACCGGTGTTCTGGTTCCTCGTGCCGTTCATCGTTCTCGCGCTGGTGCTGTCGCTGTTCCTCAAGCAGATTCCGCTGTCGGATCAAGCCGGGCTCGTCGCCCGGGGCGAGGCCATCAGCGGCGAGGAGGCCGAGCGCCTGGAAGCCGAGCAACGAGGCACGGTCATCCGGAGCACCGCCGGACCGGATGGTGAGGGCCGCGTCGCGGTCGACAGCGACGCGCCGCCGAGCGCTCGCTGACGTCGCTCCCACAGAAACACGGGCCCGCTCCTCACATCGAGGAGCGGGCCCGTGTTCGCTGCAGGGTCAGGGGAGGTCGCCGACCTCGAGCTCGTCGGGGTGATCGGCGTTGTCTCCGTCGGCCCTCTGATCCTCGCCCGGAGTCGCGGGGTCGATCTCGGGATCCGGGTCGTTCGTCACGAAGTCGGCGTCCACGCCCGTCGCGTCGATCTCGGCACCTTCGTCGGGTCCTGCCTGGGGGTCTGACATGATCGCTCCTATCGTCCGGGGTATCGGACCATCAGTGTGACTGAGACGAGCGCCGAGACGGCATCCCCTTGACATCCCCCGCGCCGCGCCGCGTTCGATCGGATGGTCGCCATGCGACCATCGGATCATGAGCGATGTCCCTCTCGTCCTTCCGACCCTTTCCGGCACACATGTGCGGCTCCGCGCATGGCGGGACACGGACACCGCCCTGGTCCAGGAGGCATCGCGCGACACGCTCATCCCGCTCGTGACCACGGTCCCGCGGACGTCCGACGAGACCGCCGCCCTGGCATTCATCCATCGTCAGCATCAGAGGCTCGAGTCGGGCGCGGGGTACGCGTTCGCGATCGCAGACCTCGATGACCGGGCGGTCGGCCACATCGGCCTCTTCCCCGTCGGCAGCACGCGTGCGAGCATCGGCTACTGGGTCGCTGCATCCCACCGCCGACGCGGTTATGCAGCCGACGCTCTCGCCACCCTGACGTCGTGGGCATCGACTCTCGAACGCCTCGACCGTCTCGAGCTCTATGTGGAGCCGGCCAACGAAGGCTCCTGGCGCGTGGCCGAGAGCGCAGGCTACGAGCGCGAGGGTCTTCTCAAAGCCTGGCAGAGGATCGACGGTCAGCCGCGGGATATGTACATGTATGCGCAGCTCATCGCTCGCCTGAACGAGTAATGAAAGTTCTCACAGCTCCACTATCCCCTGGATGACTGCGATAGTCTCGCGCCCGCTTGCACGTCCGAGCCTGAGTCTACGGTTGACCCGTGACCTTCCGCCCAGCCGACCGCGTCTATGTCGACGAGTCCAAGGCGCGCGGATACTACGTTGCGGCAACCGCAACTGCTATCGGAGACCTACGCCGGTCCGAGCGAGCCCTGCGCGACCTTCTCAAGCCAGGCCAGCGGCGCATCCACTTCAAGAGCGAAAGCGACAGCCGGCGACGACAGATCCTCTCGAGCATGTGTGCGCTCGATGTGCGTGTCTCCGTCTGGATTGTGAAACGTAGACCTGACAAAGAGGCTCGACCGCTGTCTCTCGGCGCACTTGTTGCGGAGGCGGTCAAGAGCGGTGCCGAACTACTGATCATCGAACGAGACGAATCTCTTGAGCGAGCGGACCGTCGACTGATCGCGGAAGTGATGCGTCGCGCCGGATCATCAGAATTGCAGTACCGACACGTCGCGCCTCACGAGCATCCGCTGCTCTGGGTGAGTGACGCCGTCGCTTGGTGCTATTCCAACGGCGGCGACTGGATCCGTCGGGTCGACGCGATCGTCGATTCACGGGTCATCCGACTCTAGAAACACGTGAGCCTGGCTCGTCTACCGTCCGGAAGACTGCCAGGCTCCGAGGGCTACTGCCCGCCGTATCTCAAGTCTATCGCGCAGCCACCGACTGGGGCTAGCGATCGTTCACCTCGAGCCGCGTCCGGCACAAACTGGCACACCCCCTGCCGCCACCGCTCCATGCAACCCGCCGAATACGCAAAAACCCCCGGGAATCCCGGGGGTTTTCATCTGTAGCAGGAGCGGGGCTTGAACCCGCGACCTCACGATTATGAGTCGTGCGCTCTGACCAGCTGAGCTACCCTGCCACACCGCATCCGCATCGCAGATACGAACGCTGTGAGCCCCGAGTCAGGATTGAACTGACGACCCCTTCCTTACCATGGAAGTGCTCTGCCACTGAGCTATCGGGGCGTGCTGCCCCTCGCGGGGCAACCACACGAGAATACCATCACTGTGGCGTCCTCATGAAATCGAGGTGTCAATACGAGGTGCGACCCGCGTTCTCGCGCAACCAGGGCAGCGGGTCGATCGTCCCGCCGTTGATGATGATCTCGAAGTGCAGGTGCGCGCCGTAGGAACGGCCGGTGTTTCCGGTGTGCCCGACGATGTCGCCGACCTTCACGGTCTGCCCGGCCTTGACCTGCAGCGACCCGTACTGCATGTGCGAGTAGTGGCTGGTGACGATCTGTCCGTCGATCACGTGATCGATGTAGACGGTCACACCGTAGGCGCCACCCTGCTCTGTGGCGGTGCGCACGACGCCGTCGGCGATCGCCTGGATGGGCGCGCCTTCGCCGGGGACGAAGTCGATGCCCTCGTGCAGACGGCCCCAGCGCATGCCGTATCCCGAGCTCATTCCCACGCCGACCTTGAAGGGCCACTGGATGGCGGCTTCGGCGTCGTTCGTGAAGACCTCGTTGGAGTAGTTGATGCCCTCTTCGGATGCCACCTGGATCAGGGAGACGGTCGAGAAGCTGTCGGAGCGCGCAAGCGACTCGTTCTGCACATCGGAGGAGGTGACGAACGCCTGGATCTCATCGTCGGCGGTGTCCGCCGACTTGGCGCCCGATGCGGCGACGAGAGACGTGGCCGCGAGCGAGGGCGATCCCTGCACTGCGGCGACGGCCTCAGCGGGAAGAGTCATTCCGACCGCGAGCAGTCCGGCGAGGCTCATCACGCCGACGGTCGCTCCGACCGTCAGGAACTTGCGCGCCGACGGGCGGCGGCGGCGGGCGACATGCTCGACAGGCGTCTCTTCAGCGGCAGCGCCCTCAGGCTCGGCTGTCGGCTCGGACGCGCTCTCCGAGGCGACGCGACGGAACGCGCGGGCCGCGGTCTCGAAGGCGTCGTCGGTGCTCGAACGATCGCGGCCGGCGTCGTCGCGCTCAGAGCGCACCGGCTCGGACTCGTCCTGGTCGACCGATGCGGGCGCGGCCTCAGACTCGGCGACGACCGGCTCGACGACGATCTCGGGAGCCTCAGTCGGCTCGACCGGGACGACGTCTGCGGAGTCGGATGCTGCTGACGCGGCGGCGACGGCGGTCGCTGCGATGAACACCTCTGCGGTGTTCAGTCGCTGGCGGGCCGCGCGGCGCGAAGTCGGGGTCTCGAACGCGACGGACGCGGATTCGGAGACGGGTGCAGCTTCGGAGACGGCTTCCGTCACTCCTGCCGCGGAGGCCTCGAAGGCCGCAGTGCGGGGACGGCTGGAACGGCGCGTGGGCGCAGAGGCAGCCTGTGAATTCTCGAAGGGCAAGTCAGATTCTCTCGGGTTTAACGTCAAGCTCGGGGGCGCTTACGACCTTCACCGATTCGGGCCGATGAAAGTAACGATCGGATAAACCCTAGCCTGATCCACCTGTGAATGCCATGAATCGTTCACGTTTCATCTCGAAGAATATCGAGCACTCGACGGTGGACCTCGGTTCCGCCCGCGATGAGCATCGGTCTCGCCGAGTCGAGGTCGATCAGGGAGACGCCGCCACCCGCTTCGGTGACGAGCAGAGCACCCGCCGCATGATCCCAGGGTTTCAGGCCGCGTTCGAAGTAGCCGTCCAGGCGTCCGGCGGCCACGAAGGCGAGATCCAGCGCCGCCGAACCGGCCCGTCGGAGATCCCGGGCGATCGGCATGATCCTGCGCACGGTGGCGAGGTCGCCGTCGTGCGTCGCCGGGTCGTAGCCGAATCCGGTGGCCAGCAGTGCTCCGGCCGGCGTCTCGTCCGTGACCGCGAGCTTCACCTCACCCAGAAACGCGCCGTGTCCCCGTGCCGCGGTGAAGAGCTCTTCGGATGCCGGGGCGTAGACGGCCGCGGCGAGCGCCTCCCACTCCCCCGCCACAGCGCTGCCACGCACCGCCGCGATGCTCACCGCGTAGGAGGGGATGCCGTAGGCGTAGTTCACCGTGCCGTCGATCGGGTCGACGACCCAGGTGATTCCGCTCTCGCCCCGCTCGGCCTCCGACTCCTCACCGAGGAAGCCGTCACCGGGTCGAGCGACGCGCAGCCGTTCCCGGATGAGCGCTTCGACCTCACGGTCGGCTTCGGTCACGATGTCTGCGAGCGTGGACTTCGTCGCGGCGAGGTGCACGCCCTCGGTCCGACGCGTGCGTGCCAGGTCACCGGCTTCGCGTGCGATTCGAGAGGCGAGGTCGACGAGCTCGCGTTCGAGGCTCACTGGGGCGGGAAGGGCGGGGCCGGCGGGTAGGCAGCGGGAGCCTCTGGCGCCTGCGGCACCGGAGGCGCAGGCTGCACCTGCGAGTACGGCTCGGGGGCAGCCGGGAAGGGTGCGACCGGGAACGGCTGCGGAGCCGGAGCGACGGGCAGCGCGTGCTGCGGGGCCTGAGGCTGCTGACTCGACGGATGCCCCGTGTAATAGGCGTTCCAGTCCGGCGACCCGTCAGGCAGCACCGGCAGTGGAGTGAGACCGTCGGCGTAGGTCGGCCAGGCGGGAGCGGAGGCGACGCCGTGAGCGACGGCAGCACGAGCGCCCGCAGGCTTACGGGGCGCGAACAGCGCGTTCAGCAGGGGGATCAATGTGGTTCCCACCGCCGCGAGGATCGTGAGCGCGACGACGATGCGCCAATAGAGCTCGCCGTACTCGAAGGTGTGCGGGAAGGTGAGGAAGAAGATCAGCATTCCCACGAGTCCGCCGAGGAACACGATCGTCGCAATGTAGATGATGCGGGTGAACGTCGTCACGTGGCGCTGTGCGGCCGGAGTGAACAGCCGCACATGCAGCAGTGCGAGCTGCAGGATTCCCACGACCAGGAGCAGCTGGAAGAAGCGCTCTGCACCGGTGAAGAACTGATCGTCCTCGGGAAGCCAGATCTTGACGGCTCCGACGAGCAGAGCGACGATCCAGCTGACCATGCTCGACAGCGCGAGCCAATCGGGACGGTTCGGTGCGAGCCCCGCTTCGAGGATCGCGATTCCTGCGAACGCGGCGAGCAGGAGGATGGTGAGGAAGGCTCGGCCGATCAGCCCGTCCTGATCACCGACCAGCACCCACACGACGCAGACGAGCGCGGCGGCGATGAGCGCACCGATGGCGATCCAGATCGCTCCCCTGATCAGCAGGGACATGTTCTTCTTCTCGACCAGCGCAGGGGGCTCCTGGGCGATCTCCGGCTGCGTCATCGCGTTCCTCTCGTTGGGCGGCGTTGCGTTCATCCTTGCATGCACCGACGCGGGGGCAGGAGCGACAGCGCGATCCGTGGACACATCCGTCGAATCGGATCCGGCCCGATGATCAGCGCTTGCGCGCGGACGAGGCTGCGAACGCGGCGATCCGGGCCTGAGCGTCCGGCGTCGCCATGGCGGCTCCGATCGATCGAGCCTCCTCGCTCAGCTGCTCCGCGAACGTTCGCTCGGGCTGCGACCGCACGAGTCGCTTCGCATGCCCGTAGGCCTCTGCCGCCCCGGCCAACCAGAAGCGCGCGACCTCCTCGGCGCGGGATCTGACCAGGTCGGCTTCGTCCGCCGAGTCCGCGCCTTCGACGCTCTCGGCGACGAGGCCCCATTCCACCGCTTCCGCGGCGGACAGCATGCGGTCCTGCAGCACCAGTTGCAGCGCCCGACGTTGCCCGACCGCCCTGGCGAGCTGGGCCGAGACCGAGAGGTCGGGGGTCAGCCCGATGTTCGCGTACAGGCTGCCGAGACGAGATCGTGCGCCGACGACGGCATAGTCGCTGCTGAGCAGGATGCCGAGCCCACCGCCCGCCGTCGTCCCGTGCGCTGCGGCGACGACGGGCACCGCGGACTCCGTCAGCGAGCGGATGCCGGTGTTGATGACCTCCGCGAGCGCGGTGATGTCGTCGGCCGACCCCATCGTCGTCGCCATGTCGATCACGTCGCCGCCCGCGCAGAACGCCGGACCGGCCGCGTCGACCAGGATCGCCTTGACGTCCGACCGGGACGTGGCCTCCGCCGTCGCATCCCGCCAGGCGTGCGCGAGGTCTGCGTTGAAGGCATTGAGTCTCGCCGGGCGGTTCAGCGTGAGCCTGGCCAGTCCCTCATCGACAGCGAACAGGATGGCGTCGTTCATGGCTTCTCCTTCGAGCACAGGACGTATGCCACCAGGCTAACCGCGATCAGGCGGGCTGCCTCACTCGTCCCACGAAGGCCTCCATACGTCGCCTGGTCCCGTCGAGACGGAAGTCCACCTGCCCCGGTGCCCTGACCTCGTTCGGGGCGAGCGGGTGCGCGAGCCTCACGTTCTCGTGGCACGACAGATCCGCGCAGATGTAGGTGCCCACCGAGTCGCCTCGCTCCCCGGCCTCGCCCGCACGTCGCGCCGAGAAGAGCGCCACCTGGTTTCCCGGCTGCATCGTGTGGCAGATGTTGCACATTCCCGAGCGCCCACGGCCGGGGTCTGAGACTCGAAGGACGACTCCGGAGATCTCCCCGTCATGCTGGGTCAGGACATATCCGCGACGCCCCGCACTCGGATCGCGCCATGCGAAGAAGTCGAGGTAGTCCCAGTCGACCAGCACGAGGTCGAGCGGCATCTCCATCACCCTCAGCTCGTCCGCATCCGCGTTGACGAAGGACGCACGGATGTCTGCCTCGGTGAGCGCTCGCATTCGACCAGTCTATGAACGCCTCGAGCGATCGGAGCGCGCTGGGGGATTCAGACTCCGCATCGGAGGAACCAGGGTGAATTCCGGGGTGAGATACCGCGTCTGCGAATCACCCGCGGGGGACGCAGGTCAGCGCGCCCCTATCGTGAACACAGGTCGACGAGAGCACGAACCCCCAGGTTCATCCCTCCCCACGCTCCCGACTCTGAGGCGCACCGCGCAACACCCGAACGCGAGGTGCGCCTCATCGACCGGTCTCTCAGTCGTCGAGCAGGCCGAGCTCGGCGGCGCGTAGAAGCGCCTGTTCGCGGTTCGACGCTCGGAGCTTGCGATATGCGCTCCGGCGTTGGACCTTCACCGTGTTCGGCGAGACGAAGAGTGCCGCGGCGAGTGCATCGGTGGACGAGGTCTTTCGGAGCTCGCGCATCACGGCGAGCTCCCGCGCCGTGAGCCTGACCGGGGGCGGCAATGCCGGGAACGGGCAGACGTCCGATGCGCGCGCGAGGTACGAATCGAGGAAGTCCTGCTCGGCCGGCGCACAGACTTCGCGCACCTCACCCAGGACGGCTCGGTCGAACATCACCAGCGGAGCCTGAGAACGTTCCTCTCGCAGGACCGCGACCGCACGAGACATCGCACGGGCAGACGCCTCGCGTTTGCCCAGCCGGGCAGCAGCAGCCGCCGACGTCACGGCGGCCAGACAGAACGGACCGAGATCCGTGCCTGCTTCGGACTGTGCGGTCTCGGCGGCCGCGAAGGAGAGCGCGTCGTCTCTGGCGAGCAGAGCGGTGAAAGCCTCTATGGCGCTTCGAGATGGATCGTCCGCGGGCAGCGCGGCCACGTTCCGGCGAGCCGCTGCTTGATCGCCGAGCGCCAGGGATGTCATCGCCTGAGTGACCGTCAGCCTCGATGATCCATAGCCGGAGACCGCCGAGTTGACTCCCCTCCCCAGCGCATGGGTGATGGCGAAGGATGCCTCTGCCTTGCGCCCTACGCGCAGGTCGATCTCGCTCCGGATGCAGACGAGGTACGGCCAGAGCTCGGTGGTGCCCAGGTGATGCGCGATCGAGTCCGTCCGGCGCCGAGCCTCGTCGAGGTCGAGCGCCGCGACCGCGATCACCGCATGAGCGATCTGCTCGAGTATCCCGAACTGCTCGACACGCCAGACCGGCGGCGGGTCGGCGTCGTCGATCGCGTCGAGGACCCGTCTGGCGTCGGAGAGTCGTCCTCGCAGAGCATAGACACCGGCGAGCGTCGCAGCGCAGTGATACCAGCCGCCGTCATCATCGGGCATCCGCAATCCGACGCCGTCTTCGAGGATCATCACCGTATGCGCGACCTGTATGGTCATGCCGAGTTCGAGAACCTCGATGGCATCCGAGATCCGCCCGAGCTGCAGGTAGCTCAGCCCGCAGTTGCTCAGCAGCAGCGCTGCGAACCCCGCGCACTGCGCGCGTTGTTCGGCATCCATCGCGTCGAAGACCTTCATGACGAGGTCCGCCGTGTCCCCCGATCGCCGGAACTGTCCGGCGAAGCGCTCCGCCAGTGTCTTCGCGCTGAGCATCCAGAATCGCTCGACGGGATCGTCGTCGAGCCCGCGCCGGCGCAGCGACAGGGCGGCGCTCTGGAAATAGGCGAAGGCGCGCAGTCGATGCCCGAGCCGCAGCAGCACCAGCGCGAGCAGCATGCCGAGCAGCGGATGACGCGCGAGCACGAGGGGGCTCTCTCGTCTCAGCAACGAGTCGACGTCCTGCGGGCTCGTGCGAGTGAGGATGAACCAGGACTTGCGCCCCAGGCGTGACGCGAGAACATAGTCCTTCGCTCGCATCGCATTCGTCAGCGCTTCGAGATGGCGACCGTGCTCGGCGGCCCAGAGCGCGACGGTTCGGCGGATCGGCGCCACGGTCTCGGCAGGCCGCTGATCGAGCCTGCGGATGAGCGCTTCCCGAAGCAGCGGCGTGTAGACGAAGACGAAACCCTCATCACCCGACTCCCACATGCCCAGGCCGTACAGCTCGGCACGATCGAGGTGCTCACGTCCGCCGTCGGGCCATCCGAGGCGCTGGGCGATCTCGGTCGTCACACCACCAGGCACCGACGTTCTGAGAAGAAACTCCTCGAAATCCGCAGGAACGTCTGCACCGATCAGGCTGGCCATCAGAGCGTCGCCCAGTCCCTGCACGTCGACGGCAGCGATCTCGACGGGGACGCGGTGCGTTGCGAGCGTCAGCCCCAGCGCTCGAGCGGCGAGCGGCAGCGTGCTCTCCTCGCCGAGCGCGCCAGGGGCGATCGTCTGGCCGGACACACGTTGCACCACGTCGCGAGCCTCGTCGCACGTGAAGAGGAGATGTGCGGGGCCGACGATGCAGACATCCGCGGAGGCGAGCATCTGCAGCGTCCGGGCGACGGTCGACCGACGCGTCGCCACGACGATCCGCAGCATCGGTGCGATTTCGAGCAGGTCGAGACTCACCGTCAGAAGCGCTCTCTCGTCGACCCTCTCCGCGTTGTCCATCAGGATCATGCATGGTCGAATGAGATCGGCGAGAAGGCGTCCGAGCTCGCCCGCCGGATCCCGGACACTGTCGAACCCGCGAAGCGCCGAGCGTGCGGCGCTCCGATCGGCGATCAGGTCCTGGACGACGAGTTGCATCAGGATCTCGCGAAGCAGGAGGTGCTCATTCGTGATGCTCTCGTCGAACCCGAGCCTGACCGAAGCGGCCTCTCGCGAGTGCTGCGCCGCCGCCCACTGGCTGAGCAGAACCGATTTCCCGCCGCCCGCCGGGCCGCTGACGACAGTGAGGGCATGACCGCGATCGAGGATCTCCGTCAGCCTCGGGCGCTCGATCATGTGCAGGGGAAGACGCGCTCGATCTTGCGCACGTCCACCTGGCCCCTGCCCCATCGGTCGCCTCCCCCGAGAGCGCGCGACTCTCCGCGATCCGATCGTAGATCCGCGACCGAGCGCGGAATACTGCGCGAGCAGACGTATACCGAGATATCGGTCGGGAGCCGCGGCGAGCAGGCCTATTCGGCGGCGCGCTGCATGGCCTCATCGGCTTCCGAGACGATGTTGCGCATGGCAGCGGACGCCGCATCCGCGTCGCCGCTCGCCACCGCGAACGCGACATCCCGGTGCCACTGCACAGCGTTCCGGTTCGCCACGTGCGGCATGAGCGAGTGGGCGGTGCGTCCGCGGAGGACCGCCTCCACCGTGCCTCCGAGGGCGGAAAGCATCCCGTTGCCGGATGCCTCGAGGAGGAGGCGGTGGAACCGGATGTCGGCCGTGAGATACCGCTCGCGATCCGCCTCATGATCTTCCTCGCCCATCGCGACGACGAGTGACACGAGATCGACCTTCTGCTCCGAGGTGGCCATGCCTGCAGCGAGGCGCGCAGCGAGAGGTTCGATCACTGAACGCAGCTGGCTGAGCTCGCGGAGCTGCTCGTCACGCCCCGGACCCGCGAGCCGCCATGCGATCACCTCCGGCGCGTAGACATTCCAGTCGGCGCGCGGCCGCACCTCGACGCCGGACTTGCGCCGCACCCAGACCAGGCCGTAGGACTCCAGGACCCGCACCGCTTCGCGTGCTGCAGAACGGGACACGCCCCTCTGCTGAGCCACCTCGACCGTCAGCATCCGCGAGCCCGGCGGATGTTCGCCATCGACGATCGCGCGACCGAGCTCGGCGACGAGCGAGTCGTGAACGGGGCTTGCAGGGCCGGCGACGGTCATATGTCGAGTATGCCCGTCGCGAATCGGTGACGTGGGACATCTCACATCAATGTTTCGTTTATGTTGCGCATGACGTGGTATGCGTGCTTATTATGTACGGCATAAGGTCGTAAACCACGCCCGGATCAAGGAAGCTCATGGCACTCTTCACCCCCGCCGCCGACGCGCTCATGACGGCAGTCGCCGACACCGCAGCCCCTGACCGCCCCGCCGGTCAGCTGATCACCGCCGCAGTGCTGGGGATCGCGATCATCATCGTCCTCATCACCTGGGTGAAGCTGCATCCCTTCCTGTCGCTCACCATCGGCGCGCTCGCCACCGGCGCGATCGCCGGCATGGACATCGCCTCGTCGGTCACCAGCTTCTCGACTGGCTTCGGCACCACCATGGGTGGGGTCGGCATCCTGATCGCGCTCGGCGCGATCTACGGCAAGCTCCTCGCGGATTCCGGCGGCGCCGACCGCATCGTCGACACACTCGTCAGCCGGGCCAGCGCACGTTCGCTGCCCTGGGTCATGGGACTCATCGGCGCCGTCATCGGCCTCCCCATGTTCTTCGAGGTCGGCCTCGTGCTCCTCGTACCGGTCATCATCCTCGTCGCGCGGCGCTCCGGCGCCCCGCTCATGCGCATCGCGATCCCCACGCTCGCCGGCCTCTCCGCCATGCACGGCCTCGTCCCGCCGCACCCCGGCCCTCTCGCGGCGATCGATGCCCTCGGCGCCAACCTCGGCCTCACCCTCGCCTTCGGTGTGATCGTGGCGATTCCCGCCGTGATCATCTCGGGCCCCCTCTTCGCACGCTTCGCCGAGCGCTGGGTCGATGTGCCGGTGCCCGAGCTGTTCGTCACCGAGGAGGACGAGGGTGTCGAGCAGCGTCGTCGCCCCTCGTTCGGCGCCACGCTCTTCAGCATCCTGCTGCCGGTGTTCCTCATGCTCGCGAAGGCTGTCGCCGACATCTCGGCCGCAGGCTCGGACGCCCCCTGGAAGCTCGCACTCGACTTCCTCGGCACCCCGGTCATCGCACTGCTCATCGCGGTGCTCGCCGGCTTCTTCATCCTCGGACACGGCGCCGGCTTCGACCGCAGCAAGATCAACGACATCGTGGGATCGTCGCTCGGCCCGATCGCCGGCATCCTGCTGATCGTCGGCGCGGGCGGCGGTTTCAAGCAGGTGCTGGTCGATACCGGCATCGGCAACGTGATCGCCGAGTTCGTCTCCGGATCCTCGGTCTCGGTGCTGATCCTCGCCTGGCTGGTGGCCGTCGTCATCCGCATCGCCACCGGATCGGCGACCGTCGCGACGATCACCGCCGCCGGCATCCTGCAGCCGCTCACCGAGACCCTCGACTCCCCCATGGTCGCGCTGCTCGTGCTCGCGATCGGATCTGGATCGGTCTTCCTGTCGCACGTCAACGACGCGGGCTTCTGGCTCATCAAGGAGTACTTCGGCCTCAGCATCCCGCAGACCCTGAAGTCGTGGACGGTGCTCGAGTGCCTCATCTCGGTCACCGGTCTCGCCGGGGTCCTCGTCCTGAGCATCTTCGTCTGAGCGCGCCATGATGTCCGTAAACGCACCTGTCCTGGTCTTCATGGGCGTCGCCAGCACCGGCAAGTCCACTGTCGCGGCCATGCTCGCCGGCCGCCTCGGCTGGGCCTTCGAAGAGGGCGACGATCTGCACCCCGAGGCGAACGTCGCCAAGATGGCCGCCGGCCATGCGCTCAACGACGACGACCGCTGGCCCTGGCTCGACCGCATCGCCGAGTGGATCGACGCACGCATCGAGGCCGGCGAACCCGGCATCGTGACGTGCTCGGCGCTGCGCCGCAGCTATCGTGACGTGCTTCGCCGCGACGCCGTCACCTTCGTGCATTTCGCCGGTGAGCGCGAGCTGATCCTCGACAGGATGCTGCGCCGCCAGGGTCATTTCATGCCCGCGACGCTGCTCGACTCGCAGTTCGCCACGCTGGAACCGCTCGAGGACGACGAGAGGGCGATCGAGATCGACATCGCGCTCACCCCCGCCGAGCAGGCTGCGCAGATCGCCTCCCGGCTACGCCTGCACCCCGACTACTGAGACGATTCCTCGGCTCGCGACACTCAAGAGTCATGAGGAACCCGATGCGGCACCCGTCCCCAGCAGTGCTCGTGGCGCTGATGCTCAGTGCCGGGCTCGCGGGATGCTCGCCGCAGGCCGCCGCCCCCGACACCCCGCACGATCCGACGAGTGATGCGAGAAGCACGGGTATCGGAGCGAGCGCTCCCCCGGCTGCCTCACGGGCGTGCGAGGGGCTGGCGCTGATGCTGACGATCGATTCGGCATCGCCACGGTCGGGCCAGACCGTCTCCGTATCCGTCGATCCTGCCGAGTGCCGCATCGACGAGCAGTGGGCGGGAGAACTGATCGTCCGCACTGCCGATGGCGACACGAGCACCGGCTCACGCCTCGAGATCGGAGCGACCAGCGTCTCGGTCGATCTGCCACCCGATCTCACGGGACCGGCGCTGCTGATGCTTGCGCCCGATCAGGACTGCGAGCAAGCCGGTGCCACCGGCGACTGCCACTATCCGTTCGCGGAGATCGAGATCCGCCGCTGACCGCGGGAAGCCACTGATCGCACTGCCGCTCCCTCGTGGGTTCGTATGGTTGAGGACATGGAGATTCGATCGCTGGACGTCTCAGATGACCGCGCTATGCGCAGCGCCTACTTCGTCGAGACCGCCGCGAACGAGCACGCGCGACCGGGCTGGCGGGGTGCGGGCGCAGACGCACGGACTCTCGGGTGGCGTGCTGACGACGGATGGACCACCCGACTTCTCGGAGCGTGGGACGACGAGCGACTGGTCGGATTCGGCGCGAGCGTGACGCATGACAGCGTGCCTGACACCGCATGGATCTTCGCGTGGGTGCTTCCTGATCTCCAGCATCGTGGAATCGGGAGCGCGTTGGTGCGTGCGGCTGAAGAGCAGAGCCCTCCGGTGGTCGCCCGGTTCGTCGCGAGGGCGTACAGGCCGACGCGCGACGCGATCTCGACGCTCGCGCGAGGCTTCCTCGAACCCCTGGGATTCGCGTCTGCCACAACGGAGACGGTCGTCGAACTGGATCTTCGCGCCGTATCGCTGCCCGAGCAGTCGGCGGTGGCGGGCTACACGGTCACCAGCCATATCGACGGTGTGCCCGAAGGCCTCCGCGAGGAGGTCGGCCGGATCAAGGGTCTGGTCGATGCAGAGGCACCGAACGGAGAGCTGGCCTGGCTCGAATCACCGGTCACGGCGGCCGAGTACCTCGAGGAGATCGAGCTGTGGAACGCACAGGGCTCGACCGCTGTGGAGACGGTCGCAGTGGATGCCAGCGGCGAGGTGGCGGCATGGACCTGCCTCGTCACCTCTGAGACGCAGGGTGGACACGCTCGGATCGAAGGAACACTCGTCCTGAAAGACCACAGGGGGCATGCGCTGGGTGCCGCCGTGAAACTCGCGAACCTTCAGACTGCTCGCGCGCTGCACGGAGTCGGTCGCGTGAGGACCAGCACCGACGATCAGAACATCTGGATGCGCTCGATCAACAGCATGCTCGGCTTTGTGCCTGTCGAGTTCGAAGCGATCTTCCAGAGAACCGTGAACCCGGGGTGAGTCGCTGTCACCGCCTGCGACTCACACGTCACCCCACGAGCAGCCCCAGCGCCGTGATCCCCTCGACGACGAGGTCGTGATCGTCGGCTGAGGGAAGCCCCGACACCGTCGCGACCGCGACGACGCCCACGCCGTCGACTCGGACAGGCACCGACCCGCCGGCGACGGCATACGTGACGGGGTCGAGCCATCCCGGCTCGTGCATGTCGCGCTCACCGCTGGCGACCCGTTCTTCGAGCAACGCGGTGCTGGTCTCGAACCGCAGGGCGGTCGCGGCCTTCTTCTGCACCCAGACGTCGTTGTCGGCCGTCGCTCCCGGCAGCGATGCGTGGAACAGGACGCCCGAAGCCGTGCGCACATCGACCGCAACCGGAGCCCCCTGAGCCAGCGCCCGCTCTGCGATGGAGCGCCCGAGCCGCCACGCGTCCGCGCGGTCGAACCGACGCAGGACCAGTTCGACGTGCTCCCTCTCCAACTGTGCGAGCCTCGTCTGGTCGGTCATCGGCGGTGCCTCTCGTAGATGGTTCGCTTGAGACTGTAGCCGCCGCACTGCGCTACTCCCGAAGCGCGCGCCGCGCCCTGAGCACTCCGAGTCCGATCAGCAGCATCGCCGTCAGGATGACGCTCAGGATCGCGCTGTTCGCGGCGAACAGCCACCAGTCGTACGAGGTGTCGATCGGATCGTGCCACGCCCGCTGATACTCGAACGTGATCGTCGCCGGGTACTCCGTCGGCTGGTACCGCGAGAGGTCCTGGGTCACCCATCCGAACGGCCATCCGAACACCGCGTCGCGAAGCTCTTCGTGCCGCGCGACCCTGACGCTGCCGCTCACGAGGAAGAACACCGCCGCGGCCGCCCCGAGGGGCAGCAGACAGAGGAAGTACTGCAGGGCACTGGTGCCCCACCTGCGCAGCGCGCTCAGTTCCTCTTGGTCCGCAGCACTCCCCGGATGATCGATCCCCGCATCCATACTGCCCGCTCACCGGAGATGACGAAGCCCCGGGCGCCTGAGGCGTTCCGGGGCTTTCAGTGGTGGCGAGTGAGGGATTCGAACCCCCGAATGCTGAGCAGTCTGATTTACAGTCAGATCCCTTTGGCCGCTTGGGTAACTCGCCAGAGCGCACCCGTCCAACTTCGACAGCCAACCGGGGGCACGATAGATAATCATACCTGCCAAGGGCAGGCGTGAGAAATCGAGCGCTCAGCTCCCGAAGACGCCCTGGTCAGGGTCGGCCAGGGACTCCGGAGTCCGCAGCAGCCCGCCCTCGGCGCGGCACGTCGCAGCGGCCACGTCCATCGCTCGATCGAGCAGCTGCTGCCACCCGTCGACGTCAGACGGCGTGCCGTGCGCGAGCCCTGCGGCCACGGCGGCGAGAGTCGCATCTCCGGCCCCGACGGTGTCGACGACGCGTCCAGGCAGCGTCGAGATCGGCGCCGTGACGATTCCGGCATCCGACTCGAGAGCCGCACCATCGGCGCCCGCTGTCGCGAGAACGGCACTGACCCCGAGTGCGCGCAGCCGCGCCCTGAGAGCGTCGAGATCCCCGTCGTACAGGAGCGACGCATCATCTGCGCCGACCTTCACGATCGATGCCCCGGCGGCCGCACGCTCGAAGCCCCGCACGAACTCTGCGCGGTCAGTCAGCATCCCCGAACGCGGATTCGGGTCGACAGCGAGACGAGCATCGCCGACGGCCTCGAGGAACGCATCGACCTCGGCGGGGACGTCGAAGGGAAAGCAGCTGACGGCCACGAGACTCGAATCGGCGATCGCTCGACCCGCCTCATCGGAGTACCGGATGCTGCGCCTCCGCGCGGCCTCGTTGAAGACATACACGGGCTCGCCGTCGGCCCCGCGCTGGACGATCGCACGAGATGAGCCGAGCGGCGCCTCACTCGAGATCAGCCGCACATCGTGATCCGCGAGGTACTCGCGGATGTGCGCGCCCGCTTCGTCCTCTCCGACCATCGCGATCAGGGTCGTCGGAACGCCCAGCCGGCGAAGACCGACGGCGACGTTCAGCGCCGCGCCGCCCACCAGCTCTCGCACACCGCCGTCGTCGTGGATCTCGTCGATCAGCGCGTCTCCGACGACGACTGCACCGGGCACACGGGAGGAATCATCACTCATTCTGCCGACACTACCGCGAGAGCGGCTTCGGCGACGGTTCGGTCAGCCTCCCGGCGTGGGCAGGGCGCAGCGCTACGGTGAGCGCATGAACGCTCGATTCGCCGCCGGAGCTGCGGCTCTTCTGCTCGTCGCAGTGCTCACCGGCTGCGGTCCGGCCGGCTCGGGATCCGGAGGTTCGAGCGAATCCCCGAAGCCGTCGAGTTCGTCGCCCGACGAGTCGGCCAACCCGACGACCTCGCCGACACCGACGACCACGCCGATCGCGTTGCCGACGGACTGCCGCGCCATCCTCTCGGAGGACGTGCTGGCGCAGCTCGACGGCATCCCTCTCAACGATGCGGCCTTCGGACCCTCCGGAGTGGGCGACGACGGCGCGCTGACGTGCATCTGGGCGGACCCGAAGGCCGACACCACCCGTCTCGTCACGACGATCTCTCTGATGAACCGCGGTCCGGCCCTCGACATGCTGAACGCTCTCGTCGCCGATGAGGGCTTCACCTGCTTCACTCCGGACGGCGGCACCCGCTGCGAGAAGACCTGGCCGAACACCCAGTACCCGGTCACCGACGGGCGCACCCTGTTCTGGCGTGACGACGTGCTGATCGACTCCGAATACTCCAACTTGGCCCCCGAGGGCTACACCTCGAGCATCGTGGCCCACCTCTTCGAGTGACCCGCTCGCATCCGGGCACGAAGAAGGCCCCGGGCGAAACGCCCGGGGCCTTCTCACTCACTCAGTACGTCAGTTGTACGTACCCGGCGTGATGTCGTCCGTCGAGAACGCGTCGAAGTCGACGTAGCCGAAGTCGCCGTCAGCGTACGCGCCGTCGGATGCGAAGATCCGGTTCGGGTAGCGCTCGCTCTTGGCTTCTTCCGTCGCCTCGACCGTGACGTCGCGGTACTTCGAGAGACCGGTTCCGGCGGGGATGAGCTTACCGATGATGACGTTCTCCTTGAGACCGACCAGCGGGTCGCGCTTGCCCTGCATCGCAGCCTCGGTGAGCACGCGGGTCGTCTCCTGGAAGGAGGCGGCCGACAGCCACGACTCCGTCGCGAGCGACGCCTTCGTGATACCCATCAGCTCCGAACGGCCGGACGCCGGGCGCTTGCCCTCTGCCACAGCCTCGCGGTTGATCGCCTGGTAGCGCTTGAGGTCGACCATCTCACCCGGAAGCAGGGTCGTGTCGGCGTGATCGACGACGGTGACCTTGCGGAGCATCTGACGGACGATGACCTCGATGTGCTTGTCGTGGATCGGCACACCCTGCGAGCGGTACACGCCCTGGACGCCACCGACGAGGTAACGCTGCACCTCGCGGGCACCCATGACACGCATGACCTCCTTGGGGTCGAGCGTGCCGACCAGGAGCGGCTGACCGACGCTGACGTGCTGACCGTCCTCGACCAGAAGCGTCGCACGCTTCAGGACCGGGTAGATCACTTCCTCGTCACCGTTGTCGGGCGTCAGGATGAGCCTCTTGGCCTTGTCCGTCTCGTCGATCGTGATGCGACCGTCGGCCTCTGCGATAGGCGACGCAGCCTTGGGGGTACGCGCCTCGAAGAGCTCCTGCACGCGGGGCAGACCCTGCGTGATGTCATCGGCCGAAGCCGAACCACCGGTGTGGAAGGTACGCATCGTCAGCTGGGTACCGGGCTCACCGATCGACTGGGCCGCGATGATGCCGACGGCCTCTCCGATGTCGACGGTCTTACCCGTCGCGAGCGAACGGCCGTAGCACTGTGCGCAGACACCGACAGCGGAGTCGCAGGTCAGGACGGAGCGCACCTTGATGCTCTCGACCCCGAGTCCGACCAGCTTGTCGATCAGCACGTCACCCACGTCGTCACCGGCAGAAGCGAGGACCTCGCCCTTGCTGTCGACCACGTCGGAGGCCAGCGTACGAGCGAACACCGAGTTCTCGACGTTCGCGTCGCGCACCAGCTCGCCCTGCGAGTTCGGAGCGGCGATCGGGAGCTCGAGGCCCTTCGACGTGCCGCAGTCCTCTTCGCGGATGATGACGTCCTGCGAGACATCCACCAGACGACGGGTCAGGTAACCCGAGTCGGCGGTACGCAGAGCGGTGTCGGCGAGACCCTTACGGGTACCGTGCGTCGCGATGAAGTACTCCGCTACCGACAGCCCCTCGCGGTACGAGGAGATGATCGGACGCGGGATGATCTCACCCTTGGGGTTGTTGACGAGACCACGCATACCGGCGATGTTCCGGATCTGCAGCCAGTTACCACGAGCACCCGACGACACCATGCGGTTGATGGTGTTGTCTTCGGGGAAGTTCGCCCGCATCGCGGCCTGAACCTCGTCCGTGGCCTCGGTCCAGATCTTGATGAGCTCCTGGCGACGCTCGGTGTCGGTCGTCAGGCCCTTCTCGTACTGGGACTGGACCTTCGCGGCCTGCTTCTCGTAACCGGCGACGATCTCAGCCTTGTTCGGCGGCGTCAGGATGTCGCTCAGAGCGACGGTCACACCGGAGCGAGTTGCCCAGTAGAAACCGGCGTCCTTGATACGGTCCAGCGACGCAGCCGTCTCGACCTTGGGGTACTCCTCGGCCAGCTTGTTGACGATCTGCGACAGCTTGTTCTTGTCAGCCTGCTCGCGGACGAACGGGTATCCCTTGGGAAGCGTGTCGTTGAAGATCGCCTGTCCGAGCGATGCATCGACGAGACCATGACGCTCGTAGCCCTCGGGAGCTTCGCCCTCGAGGAACGTCAGACCCGGGATGCGGATGCGGACCTTGGCCTGCAGGTCGAGGGTGCCCTCGTCCTTCGCCAGGATCGCCTCGCCCACCGAACCGAAGGCACGGCCCTCACCGGCTGCGCCGACCTTGACCGTGGTCAGGTGGTGCAGACCGATGATCATGTCCTGCGAAGGCAGGGTGACCGGGCGGCCGTCGGACGGCTTCAGGATGTTGTTCGACGCCAGCATCAGCACGCGGGCCTCGGCCTGAGCCTCGACCGACAGCGGCAGGTGGACAGCCATCTGGTCACCGTCGAAGTCGGCGTTGAACGCCGCGCAGACGAGCGGGTGCAGCTGGATGGCCTTGCCTTCGACGAGCTGAGGCTCGAAGGCCTGGATGCCGAGACGGTGCAGGGTGGGTGCACGGTTGAGCAGCACCGGACGCTCGCGGATGATCTCCTCGAGCACGTCCCAGACCTCGGGACGCGTGCGCTCGACAGCGCGCTTGGCTGCCTTGATGTTCTGCGAGTGACCGAGGTCGATCAGGCGCTTGATCACGAACGGCTTGAAGAGCTCCAGAGCCATCTGCTTGGGCAGACCGCACTGGTGCAGCTTCAGCTGCGGGCCGACGATGATGACCGAACGGCCCGAGTAGTCGACGCGCTTGCCGAGCAGGTTCTGGCGGAAACGACCCTGCTTGCCCTTCAGCATGTCGCTGAGGGACTTCAGGGCGCGGTTGCCGGTACCGGTGACGGGGCGACCACGACGGCCGTTGTCGAACAGTGCGTCGACGGCCTCCTGCAGCATCCGCTTCTCGTTGTTGACGATGATCTCGGGGGCGCCGAGGTCGATCAGACGACGAAGACGGTTGTTGCGGTTGATCACACGACGGTAGAGGTCGTTGAGGTCGGAGGTCGCGAAGCGGCCACCGTCGAGCTGCACCATCGGGCGCAGCTCCGGCGGGATCACCGGAACGACGTCGAGGACCATGGCGGCCGGGCTCATGCCGGTCTCCAGGAACGAGTTGACGACCTTCAGACGCTTGATCGCACGGATCTTGCGCTGGCCCTTGCCCTCGGAGATCTGCAGGTGCAGGCTCTCCGCCTCAGCGGCCAGGTCGAACGCCGCGAGGCGACGCTGGATCGACTCGGCGCCCATGTAGGCCTCGAAGTACTGACCGAAGCGGTCCTGCAGCTCGTGGAAGACGTCATCCTCGGGGCGCAGTGCACCGACCTCGAGGGTGCGGAAGTCTTCCCACACGCGCTCGAGCTTGGCGATCGCCTCGTCGGCACCCTTGCGGATGAGCGACATCTCCTTCTCGGCGGCGTCCTTGACCTTCTTCTTCGCGTCGGCCTTGGCGCCCTCCGCCTCGAGGGAAGCGAGCTCCTCCTCCAGGCGAGCCAGGCGCTCGGCGATCTTCGCGTCGCGACGGTCTCCGAGCGTCTTCAGCTCGAGACGGATGTTGTTCTCCTGCGTGCCCAGGTCGCGGTGACGAGCATCCTCGTCGACCGAGATGACCATGTAGGCGGCGAAGTAGATGACCTTCTCGAGGTCCTTCGGCGCCATGTCGAGCAGGTAGCCGAGACGCGAGGGAACACCCTTGAAGTACCAGATGTGGGTGACGGGAGCGGCGAGCTCGATGTGACCCATGCGCTCACGACGGACCGAGGACTTGGTGACCTCGACGCCGCAGCGCTCGCAGACGATGCCCTTGAAGCGGACACGCTTGTACTTTCCGCAGGCGCACTCCCAGTCGCGGGACGGGCCGAAGATCTGCTCTCCGAAGAGACCGTCCTTCTCCGGCTTCAGGGTGCGGTAGTTGATGGTTTCAGGCTTCTTGACCTCGCCGTAGGACCAGGCGCGGATGTGGTCCGCGGTGGCCAGGCCGATGCGAAGCTCATCGAAAGTGTTTGACTCGAGCACAAATTCTCCTGTGTAGGAATTCTTCTGAAGAAATCGGGGAGGTGGGCCGCCGACCGGGCATGACGCTCAGTCGGCGGCCTGAACCTTAGATCTCGTCGATCGAGGCGGCCTCGAAGCGGCTGGAGATGTTGATGCCGAGCTCTTCCGCTGCGCGGAAGGCCTCGTCGTCCGTGTCACGCAGGTTGACGAGCGTGCCGTCTGCCGAGAGGACCTCGACGTTCAGGCAGAGCGACTGCATCTCCTTCATGAGCACCTTGAAGGACTCGGGGATGCCGGGCTCCTGGATGTTCTCGCCCTTGACGATCGCCTCGTACACCTTGACGCGGCCGAGGATGTCGTCGGACTTGATCGTGAGGAGCTCCTGGAGCGCGTAAGCGGCACCGTAGGCCTCGAGGGCCCACACCTCCATCTCACCGAATCGCTGGCCACCGAACTGCGCCTTACCACCGAGCGGCTGCTGGGTGATCATCGAGTACGGACCAGTCGAACGCGCGTGGATCTTGTCGTCGACCAGGTGGTGGAGCTTCAGGATGTACATGTAGCCCACCGAGATCGGCGCCGGGAACGGCTCGCCGGAACGGCCGTCGAACATCTGGGCCTTTCCGGTGGAGTCGATCAGACGGACGCCGTCGCGCGTCGGGATGGTCGCGTCGAGGAGACCGGCGATCTCCTCCTCGCTCGCACCGTCGAACACGGGGGTGGCGACCTTGGTGCCGGGGGCGGCTTCGAAGGCATCCTTCGGGAGCTTGGTAGCCCACTCGGGGTTTCCCTCGACCTTCCAGCCCTGCTTCGCGATCCACCCGAGGTGGGTCTCGAGCACCTGGCCGAAGTTCATTCGACCCGGGATGCCGAGCGGGTTCAGCACGATGTCGACCGGAGTTCCGTCCGCGAGGAACGGCATGTCCTCGATCGGGAGGATCTTCGCGATGACACCCTTGTTGCCGTGACGACCGGCGAGCTTGTCACCCTCGGTGATCTTGCGCTTCTGGGCGATGTAGACCACGACGCGGCGGTTGACGCCCGAGCCGAGCTCGTCGTCGCCGTCTTCCGCGTTGAACTCCTTGACGGCGATGATCGTGCCCTGCTCACCGTGGGGCACCTTCAGGGAGGTGTCACGGACCTCGCGGCTCTTCTCGTTGAAGATCGCGCGGAGCAGACGCTCTTCCGCCGACAGCTCGGTCTCGCCCTTCGGCGTGACCTTGCCCACGAGGATGTCGCCGGGGCGGACCTCTGCGCCGATGCGGATGATGCCGCGCTCGTCGAGATCCTTCAGCAGCTCAGGGCTGACGTTCGGGAGATCACGGGTGATCTCCTCCTTGCCGAGCTTCGTGTCGCGGGCGTCGACCTCGTATTCCTCGATGTGGATCGAGGAGAGGGTGTCGTCCTTCACGAGGTCCTGGCTGAGGATGATCGCGTCCTCGAAGTTGTAGCCTTCCCACGTCATGAACGCGACGAGGAGGTTCTTTCCGAGTGCCAGCTCGCCGTTCTCGGTGGCGGGGCCATCAGCGATGACCTCTCCGACCTCGACGCGGTCGCCCTCGTTGACGACGACCTTCTGGTTGTACGACGTGCCCTGGTTCGAGCGGTCGAACTTGCGCAGGTGGTAGTCCTGCGTGCCGCCCTCGTCGAGCATGACGGTGACGCGGTCTGCAGAGACCTCGGTGACGACACCCGGCTTCTCAGCCGTGAGCACGTCGCCGGCGTCGATGGCGGTGTAGCCCTCCATACCGGTTCCGACGAGCGGCGAGTCGCTGCGCAGCAGCGGCACAGCCTGACGCTGCATGTTGGCACCCATGAGGGCGCGCTGTGCATCGTCGTGCTCGAGGAACGGCACGAGCGAGGTCGCGACCGACACCATCTGGCGCGGCGAGACGTCGATGTATCCGATGTCCTCCGGGAGGAACATGTCGACCTCGCCGCTGCCGCCCTTGGGGCGGGCCAGGACGTGGCTCTCGATGAAGCGACCGTTCTTGTCGAGCGGGGCGTTGGCCTGCGCGATGTTGAAGTCGACCTCTTCCGAAGCCGTCAGGTAGTCGATGTCCTCGGTGACGACGCCGCCCGTGACCTTGCGGTACGGGGTCTCGATGAAGCCGAACGAGTTGATGCGCGCGAAGGTCGCGAGAGCACCGATCAGACCGATGTTCGGGCCTTCAGGAGTCTCGATGGGGCACATACGGCCGTAGTGCGACGGGTGGACGTCACGGACCTCGACACCTGCACGGTCACGGCTCAGACCACCGGGTCCGAGAGCCGAGAGACGGCGCTTGTTGGTCAGACCCGCGAGCGGGTTGTTCTGATCCATGAACTGCGACAGCTGCGACGTTCCGAAGAACTCCTTGATCGCGGCGACGACGGGGCGCACGTTGATCAGGGTCTGCGGCGTGATCGCCTCGATGTCCTGCGTGGTCATGCGCTCGCGGACGACGCGCTCCATGCGGGAGAGACCGGTGCGGACCTGGTTCTGGATCAGCTCGCCGACCGCGCGGATGCGACGGTTGCCGAAGTTGTCGATGTCATCGGTCGCGATGCGGATGTCGGCCTTCTTGCCCGAGCGGATGCCGGGGAAGGTCTCTTCCGTTCCCGCGTGCAGACGCACGAGGTACTTGATCGTCGCGACGATGTCCTGAACCGTGAGCACGGAGTCGGTCAGCGGTGCATCGAGACCGAGCTTGTGGTTGATCTTGTAACGACCCACCTTCGCCAGGTCGTAGCGCTTCGGGTTGAAGTAGAAGTTGTCGAGCAGCGCACGTGCGGCCTCGGCGGCGACCTGCTCGCCCGGACGCAGCTTGCGGTAGATGTCGCGGAGCGCATCTTCCTTCGTGACGATGGTGTCCTTCGCGAGCGTCTCCTCGATCGAGGTGTAGCCGGCGAACTCCGTGAGGATCTCTTCGCTGGTCATGCCCAGCGCCTTGAGGAAGACGGTGACCGACTGCTTGCGCTTGCGATCGACGCGCACGCCGACCTGGTCGCGCTTGTCGATCTCGAACTCGAGCCATGCACCACGGCTCGGGATGACGCGCGCCGACACGATGTCCTTGTCGGACGTCTTGTCGGGGGTCTTGTCGAAGTAGACACCGGGCGAACGCACGAGCTGCGAGACGACGACGCGCTCGGAGCCGTTGATGATGAACGTTCCCTTGTCGGTCTGCAGCGGGAAGTCGCCCATGAAGACCGTCTGGGTCTTGATCTCACCGGTGAGGTGGTTCATGAACTCGGCCTCGACGTACAGCGGAGCGGCGTAGGTCTTGCCACGCTCCTTGCACTCCTCGATCGAGTACTTCTCCGGCTCGAGGTACGGGTTCGTGAACGACAGCTGCATCGTCTCGCCGAGGTCCTCGATCGGGGAGATCTCCTCGAAGATCTCGCCGAGGCCGCTGTTCTCGTTCACGTCTGTGCGGCCGGCCTTCTTGGCCTCTGCGACACGAGCCTTCCAGGCGTCGTTGCCGACGAGCCATCCGAAGGATTCGGTCTGCAGAGCGAGAAGGTCAGGGACCGTCAGCGTGTCGGAGATCTTGGCGAACGAAAGACGGGATGCTCCGCGTCCGTTCTTAGTGGTGGTGGTGGTGGATGCGTTGCGAGCAGCAGCCAAGGGAATAACCTCCGTGAGCCCCGCAGGGCTTCTCGATTCCTTTGTCGTCAGGTGAGTGTGCGCCCGGATGCTCAACGAAATGCCGACCACCATATGAGGGCAGGGAGAAGCGAGCGCAACTACCAACTATACGCATGATCTTGCGACATGGCAAGCTCAATCCTTGACCTTCTTCGGATGCTGCGGTATTGGCACCCGAAGAAGGCCCGGAAGGTCCGGCGCGGATCGACTCAGGAGGCGATGTTGAGTTCGTTCCCCGGGATCGACGACAGCAGGCGTCGCGTGTACGGATCACGAGGGTTCGTGAAGATCTCCTCCGACGAAGCGGCCTCCACGAGCGAGCCGTCCTTCATGACGCACACGTAGTCGCTGATCAGCCGCACGACGGCGAGGTCGTGCGAGATGAACAGATAGCTGAGCCCGTATTCGGTCTGCAGGTCGCCTAGCAGAGTGAGGATCTGATCCTGCACGAGCACGTCCAGCGCCGACACCGGCTCGTCGCACACGATCAGATCGGGCGAGAGGGCGAGCGCCCTGGCGATCGCGACACGCTGCCGCTGACCGCCGGAGAGCTCCGACGGATACCGCCGGAGCATCGACTGAGGCAGCGCCACGTCGTCGATCAGCTGACGGACGCGCTTGCGCCTGTCGGCGCTGCTTCCGCGCTTGTAGAAATCGAGCGGCTCGGAGATCAGGCGCTCGATCGTGAACATCGGGTTGAGGCTCGAGTACGGATCCTGGAAGATCGGCTGCACCCGCTGGCGGAAGTCCTTGGTCTCCGCTCGGTCGAGGGTGGCGATGTCCTTGCCCCCGTAGCGGATCAGGCCGCTCGTCGGCTCGATGATCTTCAGCAGCATCCGCGCCGTGGTGGTCTTGCCCGAACCGGACTCCCCCACGATCGCGACCGTCTCGCCGCGCGGGATCGCGAGGGAGACATCGTTCACAGCGACGAAGTCCTCTTTCTGGCCTCGGACCGGATACACCTTGGTGAGGTGCTCGAACTCGACGATGTTGTCCGCCGCACCGCTGGGTGTCACCGCATCCGCCGTCGCAGGAGCATCCGTCGCATCGACGGGACGCTCCTCGACGCGGAAGGCCTCCGGCCGCAGGCGTGCCGCCGCGACCGACGGTGCGGCTGCAACCAGCGACTGGGTGTACGGATGCTGCGGCGACTCGAGGATCTGCTTCGCCGGCCCCTGCTCGACGACCCTGCCACGGTGCATCACGACGACGCGTTCGGCGCGCTCGGCCGCGAGACCGAGGTCGTGCGTGATGAGCAGCACGGCCGTGCCGAGCTCGCGCGTCATCTGACCGATCTGGTCGAGGATGGTGTGCTGCACGGTGACGTCGAGCGCACTGGTCGGCTCGTCTGCGATCAGCAGGCGCGGCTTGCACGCCAGACCGATCGCGATCAGCGCGCGCTGGCGCATGCCGCCCGAGAACTCGTGCGGATACTGCTTCGCACGACGCTCGGGGTCGGGCAGGCCCGCGGCGGTGAGCGCCTCGACGACCTTCTCCTTCACGTTCTGCCTCGTGGCGAGACCGTGCGCGAGGAGGGTCTCGGCGACCTGGGTGCCGATCTTGGCGACCGGGTTCAGATTGGACATCGGGTCTTGCGGCACGAGGCCGATGTCTCGCCCCCTGATCGTGCGCAGCTCGTTCTCGGAGGCGCGCGTGATGTCACGGCCGTCGAGGCGGATGCTTCCCGCGGCGACGCGACCGCCGCCGGCGAGCAGCCCGATGATGGCCATCGCGGTCGTCGACTTGCCCGACCCGGACTCCCCCACGATCGCGACGGTCTCGCCAGGGGCGATCTCGAGGTCGACACCTTCGACCGCGTGCACGACGCCGTCCATGGTCGCGAAGTCGACGGCCAGGCCCTCGACCGACAGCAGGGGCGCGTCAGGCACGCGGTTCTCTTTCGCAGCGTTCATCGTGCTCTCGTCCTCGGGTCCATGGCCTCGCGCAGAGCCTCACCGAACAGGGTGAAGCCGAGTGCGGTGACCGCGATGCAGATACCGGGCAGGAATGCCAGCCACGGCGCGATGGCGAGCTCGGCCTGCGCGTAGGTGAGCATGCGCCCCCACTCGGCCGTCTCGGGTCGACCGCCGCCGAGGCCGAGGAACGACAGCGCCGCCGCATCGATGACAGCGGTGGCGAGTGTGAGCGTCCCCTGCACGATGACCGGGCCGATCGCATTGGGCAGCACGTGCGACATCGTGATCTGACCGCGGCCGAGACCCAGTGTCTGGGCCGACAGCACGTAGTCGCTCGATCGCTGCTGCAGCATCGACGCGCGCAGCAGGCGCGCGAAGATCGGCACCTGCGACGCACCGATCGCGATCATCACCGCGAACTGCGTCTGACCGAGGATCGCAGCGATCGAGACGGCCAGCAGCAGGTTCGGCACCGACAGGATGATGTCGACGATGCGCATGATGAGCGTGTCGACCCATCCGCCGAACGTGCCGGCGAGAAGACCGAGGATCATTCCGCCGATCAGACCGAGTGCCGTCGAGATGACACCGATCAGCAACGACGCCTGCGCACCCCAGATGAGCTTGGAGAGCACATCGCCGCCGAAGCGGTCGAGGCCGAGCGGGAACTCCGGCAGCTCGCCCGGGCCGGGAATGTGCGTCGGGGTGATGTATTTCGCGCCGGGCAGCGCGGTCTCGGGGTACGGAGCGAGCACGGGCGCGAGCACTGACACCAGGATGAACACCAGGACGATGCCGGCGCCGATCCACGCGGTCGGATTCCGACGGAGGCGGCGGAACACGTCGCGCCAGAATCCGCCGGGCCCCTCCTTGAGGCCGGCCTGGTTGACGGCGACGGTGTCGACGACCGAGCCGCTCGCTGCCGACGGGCCTTGTGCGGGTGGGAGCGAGATGGTCATGACGCCACCCCCTTTCGGAGAACGAGACGGGTCATCACTGCACCCGCACTCTCGGATCGATGAAGCTGTACGACACGTCGACCGCCAGGTTGATCAGCGCGTAGGCGATCGCGATGAAGATGATGAACCCCTGGAGCACCGGGAAGTCGCGTGTGAAGATCGCCCTCGCGAGGAAGGATCCGATCCCGGGGAACGCGAAGACCGTCTCGGTGAGCACCGCCCCCGAGATCAGGAGCCCGGTCTGCAGACCGATCGTCGTGATCACCGGCAGCATCGCGTTGCGCAGGATGAAGCGACTGCGCAGCGTCGACGAGCCGACGCCCTTCGCCCGACCGGTGCGCACATAGTCGGCGTTCTGGACCTCCAGGACACTCGCCCTGGTGATGCGGACGATGATCGCGAGCGGGATGGTGCCGAGTGCGAGCGCCGGGAGGACGAGATGCATGAGCGCGTCCCAGGAGGCGTCGAACTCGCCGGTGATGATGCCGTCCCAGACGTAGAAACCCGTCGGATGCGTGGCATCTATTCGGGGGTTCTGGCGCCCGTCCGACGGCAGCCACCCGAGCTGCACGGCGAACACGTACTTGAGGATGAAGGCGAGGAAGAACACCGGGATGGTGATGCCCACGAGGCTCAGCACCACAGACGCATGGTCGGTGAACTTGCCGTGGCGACGAGCCGCCCAGTAGCCGAGCGGGATGCCGACGCCGACCGCGAAGATGAGCGCCAGCACGCTGAGCTCGATCGTCGCGGGGAATCGGCGGAAGAACTCCTCCGTCACGGGCCGGTTCGTCTGGATGGACGTTCCGAAGTCGCCCTGGAGGAGGCGTCCGACCCAGATGAAGTACTGCTCCAGGATCGGCTTGTTGAAGCCGTAGAGCTCGTTGACCCTGGCGACGGCCTCCGGAGTCGCCTTCTCGCCGAGAAGAGCGACGGCCGGGCCGCCTGGCAGGGCTCTGACCCAGGCGAACAGCAGGATGCTGAGGCCGATCAGGGTGGGAATGAGGAAAAGCAGTCGCCTGCCGATGGTGCGCAGCAAAAGGTCTCCGTTGATCAGAAGGTACGCCGGGCCCGGGTCTCCGCGGCGAGCGCGGAGACCCGGGTGGGCAACTCAGTCGGTCAGACCTACTCGGTGAGGACGATGTCCGTGAAGACCTCGTCGTTCACCGGGCTGGCGGGATAGCTCTCGACGCGAGGGTCGAACGCCAGTGTCGGTGCCGGGTGCGCGATCGGGACACCGGGGATGAACTGCGCGACCATCTCGTTGATCTCCTCGTAGAGGGCCGTCTGGTCCTCGAGGTTGGAGACACCGCGAGCCTCGTTCAGCTTCTGGAACAGCTCAGGGTTGTCGAAGCCCCACTCAGAGCTCTGCTGGCCGAAGAAGACGCCGACGAAGTTGTCGGTGTCGTTGTAGTCGCCGGTCCAGCCGAGCAGGTGGATGCCGTGGTCGGACGTTCCGGTGGTGCGGTCGAGGTACTCGACCCATTCTTCCGAGACCGGGGTGGTCTCGACGCCGACCTCGGCGAGCTGCGACGAGAGCACCGTGAAGATCTGCTCGGGGTCCGGCATGTACGGACGCGAGACGTTGACCGGGTAGTTGAAGGTCAGCTTCAGCGGGTTGGCCTCGTCGTAGCCTGCCTCTGCGAGCAGCGACTTGGCCTTCTCGGGGTCGAAGTCGTAGGTCGTGACGTCGGGGTTGTAGCCGTTGACCGTGTCGGGCACGAACTCGATCGCCTTCTCGGTGCCCTCGGGCAGGACCTGGCTGATCAGCGCATCCTTGTCGACCGCGTACGAGAGCGCCTCGCGGACCTTGGGGTCCTGCAGCTCGGGCACGGCCTGGTTGAAGGCGAGGTAGAGGATCGTGAACGGAGGACGGGACACCATGGTGAAGCCGTCATCCTCGAGCGCCTTGGTGTCGGCGGGACCGACGAGGTCGTAGCCGTCGATCGATCCCGACTCGAGCGCCTGGCGACGAGCGGTCGGGTCATCGATCGTGCGGAAGATGATCTCGTCGATCTGTCCAGCATCGCCCCAGTAGTCGCCGTAGGCCTTGAGCGTGACCTGCTCGCCCGGCGCCCATTCGTCGAACTGGTACGGGCCGGTGCCGACCGGGTGACCCATCGCGTACTCGGAGAGCACGGGAGCCTCGGCGGAACCGCTGACGTCGTCGGCGCCGAACTCCTGCAGCGCCGACGGGCTCTGCATCGAGAAGGACGGCAGCGACAGCGACGCGACGAAGCCGGCGAACGGCTTGTTCAGGTCGATCGTGACGGAGTAGTCGCCGTCAGGGGTGCAGGACTTGTAGACGGCGTCCGCCGGGCTGTCGGCGTAGCCCTTGAAGAGCTTGTTGTAGTAGTAGCCGAATGCCTCTGATGCCGCGAGGCCGGTCCAGTTGTACCAGCGGTCGAAGTTCGCGCACACGGCCTCGGCGTTGAACGGTGTGCCGTCGTGGAAGGTGACATCTTCCTTCAGGGTGAAGGTGTGGCTCATGCCGTCTTCGGATGACTCCCACGACTCGGCGAGGAGCGGTGCCGGGTCGGCCGTGCCCGGTTCGGTGCCCACGAGCCCCTCGAACATCTGGCGCGAGACGCGGAAGCTCTCGCCGTCCTGGGCGAATGCCGGGTCGAGGCTGGCCGGGTCCGAGGATGCGGCGAACACGAAGGTGCCGTCGACATCGCCGGCAGCCTCTCCGCCGTCGTCGCCGCGCTCGCTGGCGACGCATCCCGAGAGGACCAGCGCCGCGAGTGCGGCTCCGGTGACGGCGAGGAGTCCTCGCCGACGCATGACTGAGTGGTGCATTGTGTGACCTTCCTGTCGAGCGCAACTTGCGCGTCCCGAAGACATCGTCGACTCCGGAACGGTGATGCCTCGACGCTACCCAGTGCGCATACCGATGCAAACACCTCCAGGTTGCATTCCTGTTACGGATGTCCGGGGCCGTGGTCGATCAGGTAGCCTCCAGAACGTGCCCGACACATCTCCCCTCGCCGTCTGCGTCGGCGAGGGCCTGGTCTCCTTCGTCCCCGCCACTGCCGCTCCCCTCGAGGACGTGCGCACCTTCCATCGCTCGCTCGCCGGGGCGGAATGGAACACCGCGATCGCACTGACCTCGGCAGGCATCCGCACTGCTGTCGTGTCCCGTGTGGGCGACGACGGCTTCGGACGATTCCTCACGGCCGAGCTGCGCAGGCACGACGTCGACGATTCAGCCGTCGACGTCGACGCGGAGGCGCCCACCGGTCTCTACGTCAAGGAGCTGTCGCCGCGCCCGGACGGCTCGATCGACGGGACGATGCACTACTACCGCTCGGGCTCGGCGGCCGCGGCGCTGTCGCCCGCGACACTCGGCTCCCCCGCAGCATCCGCTCTTCTCGCCCAGGCGGCGCTCGTGCACACCTCGGGGATCACTCCTGCCCTCTCCGAGTCCGCTCGTGCAGCGCAGGATGCGCTGTTCGACGCGCCCCGCGACGGTCGGCTGCTCAGCTTCGACGTGAACTGGCGCCCTGCGCTCTGGCGCGGACGCGAGGACGAGGGACGCGCAGTGATCTCGGACTACGTGCGTCGCGCCGACATCGCATTCTGCACTCGACCCGACGCAGAGTCGGTGTTCGGCACCGCCGAGCCCGACCGACTGCGCGAGCTGTTCCCCGAGCCGCGCTATCTGCTCGCCACGAGCCCGGACGGCGCCGTCGCGTTCGACGGTGCCGAGCGCACCGACAGCAGGTCGCTCGACGTGCCGGTCGTGGAATCGATCGGCGCAGGAGACGCATTCGCCGCCGGCTTCCTCGCCGGCGTGCTGACCGGGCTCTCCCTCACGGGCAGCCTCGCCCGCGCGCACAGGATCGCCACACGAGCGCTGGTCAGCACCCGCGATCACATCGACTGATCCCCCGTCGGATCCCGCCTATGACGAGGACGCCATCCGCCGGCGCGAGCGCCAGCCCGGTTCCTGCTAACGGCGGCGACGAGACGCTGCAGCATCGTGCGTGAGCTGCAGGGGGATGACCACGGGTTCACCCCGGTGCTGGACGACGCGCACGAACAGGATGTCGACCAGGGCCAGCTGCGCGATGCGGCTCGACATCGCGGCCATCCGGAACGGCGACTCCTGTGCATACGTGATCAGCGCGATGTCGGCAGCGAGCGCGAGCGTCGAGTCGGGGGCGCTCGTGATGGCCACTGACAGCGCGCCCGCGTCTCGGGCGATCTCGACGGCGCGGACGACCTCCTGGGTCTCGCCTCCGTGCGAGAACGCGATGACGACGTCGTCCGAGGTCCGCAACGACGCCGTCGTCAGAGCCAGATGCGGATCAGCGGAGTGCGCGACGGAGCAGCCGATGCGCGCGAGCTTCTGCTGCAGGTCCTGCGCGGTCAGCGACGAGGCCGCCTGGCCGAACAGATCGACGTGGCGGGCGGCCACGACGGCCCTCGCGACCCGATCGAGTGCGTCCGCGTCGAGCCCGAGCGCCGTCTTCTCGATCGCGTCGATCTCCTGAGCGGCGAGCTTCGCGGCGATCGCCGACGGCTCGTCGTCCGGGTCGATCGCGGTGGTGTCGAGACCGAAACGCGCCCGTTGCGCCTGCGCGAGCGTGACCGTGCGAGCCACCGCCACCCGCAGTTCCCGATACCCGCTGAAGCCGAGCGACTGAGCGAATCGGGCCACGGTCGACAGAGACGTGTGGCAGAGCTGGGCGAGGTCGTTGATGGCGAGATCGACGACGAGCGTGGGGTCGCCGAGGATCGTCTCCGCGACCCGTGCTTCTGCAGCACTCAGTCGAGGAACGGATCGGCGCACCAGCGCGAGAACATCGTCGTCCACGGTGTCATCCTGCCTCAGTCGGGCGGATCTGCGCTGGCGGGCGACTGATCGGCGCGGCGCGAGGACCCGCCGGTCAGTCGGTCTCTGGCGGCCCGCGCACCGATTCTGCTCGCAGATCCGACCTCCACGACGGGAAGCGGCAGAGGTCGCTGGCCCGTGAGCCCGACGTTGACGACGACCGCCTCCGGATCGCGCACCGCAGCGCGCTCGACCAATGAGCGCTGCGCCTCGTCGGCATCAGGTCGATCCAGCAGGATCACCGTCAGCCCCTCGGCCAGAACGGCTCGCTCGAGAGCGGCGTCCTGCTCTTCGATCGACGCGCGCGCGACGTCGACACGTTCACGGTGACCGTCCGCGGCGAGTGTCGCGGCCACGTACGCAGAGGCACTGTCGACAGCGAGGGTCGAACGACGGCGGGCATCGACCACCGCGAGCACCTCGGCATCCGCGGTCGCTCCGGTGATCGCACGTCGGACGATCTCCAATCCGTCGTACTCGACGGAAGTCTCGGTCGTGGCACGGGTGCGCAGGGTCTCGGCCAGGCGGGCGACGCGCTGGGCCGCAGCGGCGAGGCGTTCGCGTGACAGCGAGCCGTCGCCCACCGCCGCGATGATGCCGTCGCGCGCGGCGAGGAAGTCCTGCCGGTCCTGGTCCGGGAGCGTGGCTTCGCCGCGGTTCGTCGGGTTGCCGATGCACAGCAGATCGGTGCCGGCGGCCAGAGCCCGTGCGGCGCCTCGGCCGATGCCGACGGTCTCGCGGATCGCCGCCATATCGAGGGCGTCCGAGATGATGACACCGTCGAAGCCCCAGTCGCGCAGCATTCCGAGCACGCGCGGATTCAGCGTCGCCGGCTCTGCCCCCCACTCCGGAACGACGATGTGCGCGGTCATGATGGCATCGACTCCCGCGGCGATCGCCGCGCGGAACGGCTCGAGGTGCACGCGTTCGAACTCCTCGATGCCGAGCGAGATCTCGGGAAGCGCGTGGTGCGAATCGAGATGCGTGTCACCGTGGCCGGGGAAGTGCTTGACGCACGCGGCGACCGCGTTGCTCTGGAGGCCGTCGACCGCCGCCTGCACGTGTCGGGCGACGAGCTCTGCATCGCTGCCGAAGGACCGGACGCCGATCACAGGATTTCGGGGATCCGTGTTCACATCGGCGACGGGCCCGAGCACCACGTTGGCGCCGACCGAGGCGACTCGTCGAGCCAGCTCGGCTCCGGACTCCCTCGTCGCCTCGATGTCGTCGACGATTCCGAGCTGCGCCGCCCCCGGGAGCGTGGAACCGGCCGTGGACTCGAGACGCGTGACGTTGCCGCCCTCCTCGTCGATGCCGATCAGGGCGTCGGGGTTCGCGCGGAGGATCTCGTCGCTCAGCGCAGACAGCCCCTCGCCGACGTTCTGGCTGAAGTACACCGCACCCGCCAGGCCGTCGCGCAGCTCGGCGAGCAGCCAGTCCGGCGCCTCGGTGCCGAGGAACCCTGGCCACAGCACCCCGTTGGCGAGGCGGACGAGCTCGTCCGTCATCCCTTCACCGCTCCGGCGACCATGCCTGCCGAGAGGCGACGCTGCACGATCACGAAGAAGACCATGACGGGGATCGTGATGATCGTCGACGCGGCCATGATGCTGCCCCAGTCGTTGGAGTGCAGACCGAAGAACGACTTCAGACCGATCGAGACCGTGTACTGGTCGGTCTCGCTGCCGAGGATCGTCATGGCGAAGATGAACTCGTTCCATGCGGTGATGAAGCTGAAGATGCTCGTCGCCACGAGGCCGGGCATCACGAGCGGCAGCAGGATCGAGCGGAACATCCGCCACCAGCTGGCGCCGTCGATGTACGCGGCCTCTTCGAGCTCGACCGGCACTGCGGCGACGAAGCCGCGCAGCATCCAGATCCCGAAGGCGAGCGAGAGCGCGACGTAGACGACCATCAGACCGAGGATGCTGTTGAGCAGCCCCAGGCTCTTGACCTGCAGGAAGAGGGGGATGACGAGAGCCTCGAGCGGCACCATCTGCACGACGAGGATCATCATGAGGACGGTCGTGCGGAACTTGAAGCGGAAGCGCGCGACGGCGACGGCCGCGAGCAGGCACACCAGCGCACTGACGAGCACCGTGACCAGCGCGACGATCGCCGAGTTGCGCAGGTAGGTGCCGAAGCCGCCGTCCGTGAGGACGAAGGCGAAGTTGTCGAACGTGAACTCCTGAGGCAGCAGCGACTGGCCGCCGCTGGAGGCCTTGCCGTCGAACGCGCTGGAGACCATCCAGTACACGGGGAACAGCGTGAAGATCAGGACGGCGGCGATCGCGATGCCGGTGCCGAGGCGCGACATGGCGGACGGGCGGGGGTTCACAGCTCGTCCTCCTTCATGAGGGAGCGGATGTACACGATCGTGATTCCGATCAGGACGAGGGTGAGCAGCACGGCGAGGGCGGCACCGAACCCGTAGCGGTTCTGACCGAAGGACTCGACGTACGACCAGACGCCGAGGTTGAGCACCGATCGGTTGCCGCCTCCTCCGCCCGGCATCAGATAGACCTGCGCGAAGACCTTGAAGTCCCAGATCGTCGACAGGATGATGACGACCGAGAAGACGGGCTTGAGCGTCGGGAAGATGATCTTCCAGAAGCGCATCCAGGCGTTCGCTCCGTCGAGTGCCGCCGCCTCGAGCATCTCCTTCGAGACGCCGAGAAGACCGGCGAGCACCGTGATCGCCACGAACGGGAATCCGTGGTGCACGACGTTCAGCAGCACGATCGCGTAGAACGACCACTGGTTGGTGAACCAGTTGACCGGCTCGTCCATCAGACCGAGGTTCTGCAGCGTGGTGTTGAAGATGCCGCGGTCGGCGTCGAAGATGAACGTCCAGACGTAGGTGCCGGTGACGGCGGGCATGGCCCACGCGACCATGATGCAGCTCGAGACGATGGTGCGCCAGACCGTGCCCAGCTTCGCGAGCAGGAGAGCGACCAGCGTGCCGACCGCCACCGTGACGAACACGGCCACGGCGGCGAAGCCGACGGTGTTCGGCAGGACGACGGTCCACAGTGTCGGGTTGGTGAGCGCCTCGACGTAGTTGTCGACGCCGATCCAGTTGTTCTCGCCGGTGTTGATCTCGCGGAGACCGTAGTCCTGCAGCGAGAAGATGAAGACCTGGATGAGCGGCCAGAGCATGAGCACCGCGAGGATGACCAGCCCGGGAGCGAGAAGAAGCCAGGGGCGGGCCGTGAGCAGCGAGAGTCCTCGCCGCCGGGGCTGGCCGCCGGCCACGGAGGCGGAGGTGGACTCTGCCTTCGTGGCCGGCAGTGGCGCTTGCACCATCGACATGAAGGGATACAGCCTTACTTGTTGAGCAGCTCGGTCATCTCAGCTGCGGCATCCTTCGTCGCGGTCGCGACGTCCTTCTGCCCGCCGAGGATCGCCTGGATCATCGAGTTGGTGGTCTTCTTGGCCTGGACGGCTCCGAAGTTCGGGGTGACGGGCACGGAGGCGCCGCCCTCGACCATCTGCTGAGCGAACGGAGCGACGAGCGGGTCGGTCGAGGCGAGGGCCTCTTCCATCGCCGACTGGACGCCGGGGAAGTAGCCGGTCTCGTCAGCCCACTGCTCGGCGAACTCGCCGGTGGTCATCAGCTTCACGAACTCCCACGCGAGGTCGGCGTTCTTCGTCGTGTTGAAGACCGACAGGTGCGAGCCTCCGAGCACGGACGGAGCGATTCCGCCGTCCTCTCCGGGGATCACTGCGGCGCCGATCTTGCCGTCGAGTTCGGGGTTCGCCTCGATCAGAGCCTTGGGGGTCCACGAGCCCGAGAGCATCATGGCGACGTTGCCCTGCGTGAACGAGTCACGGAGGTCGGTCTCCTTCCAGGTGGTGGCACCTGCAGACGAGAAGCCGTGCTCGGTCGCGAGTCCGGTGTAGAACTCGATTCCGGCCTGCGACTCCTTGCTGTCGAGCTCGCTCGTCCAGGTCTTCCCGTCGAGGGTCGCGACCTCGCCGCCCGCGCCCCAGACCCAGGGGTACACCTGGAACTCGGCGTCGCCCGCGACGGGGAACGGCAGCATGTCGGGCTTGGCGGCCTTGATCGCCTCACCGGCGGTGACGATGTCGTCCCACGTCTTCGGAGCCTCGAGACCGAGCTCCTCGAACACATCGGTGCGGTAGACGATCGACCGGACACCGGCGTACCACGGCATGCCGTACAGCTCTTCGTCGTAGGTGCCGGCGACGGCGAGACCTTCGACGAGGTCGTCGCGCAGGCCCTTCTCCGCGTCGACGTACTCGTCGAGCGGCTCGAGGGCACCTGCGTCCGCGAACTCCGCCGTCCAGGTGGTGCCCGTCTCGGCGATGTCGGGCGTGGTGCCGCCGGCGATCGACGTGACGAAGCGGTCGTGAGCATCCGCCCACTGGATCTCTTCGATCTTGACCGTGGCTCCGGTCTCGTCTTCGAACGCGCTCGAGACCTCGTCGTAGAACGCGGTCGCGTCGGGGTTCGTGCCCTTCATGATCCAGACGGTGAGCTCCTGGCCCTCTCCGTCGACGGCTCCGCCGGTGTCTGCTCCGCCACCGGCACAGGCCGCCAGGCCCAGGGTGGCCGCGGCGCCCAGCGCCACGACCGGAAGAATGCGCTTGTGCATCAGGGATCTCCTCTTTGAACGTCCTGGCGGCATCGGGTGCCTACCACGTAGGAAAAAGTATTCATCACTAACTAATTCCCTGCAAGTTATTCCCGGAAACGTCATGCGGCCGTAACATCGCGCCTCCCGCGCAGGCTCGCGGCATGCCGGAGACCCCGGAGGACAAGGGATCCACGCCCACGACGACGAGTTCGCTGCGGTGTCCGAGCGCACGGCCGTGACTGGGCCGTCGGGTGTGCACCGGAGTGACAGGGCCTTCAATCTTCTCATCGTCGCAACCGACCGCACGGCGACCGAGGCTCCGGAGTGAGAGCGTAGTCTCGGAGAATGGGCAGGACGCGCGCGAAGGACACCGAACACCCGCAGGCCCGTCTCGACCACGGAGGCATCGCCCGCATCGTGCCGTCGGAGTTCACCACCGGTTTCGAACTCATCGTCGACGACACCCCTCAGTCGCACGTCGACCTCGATGACCCCACGCACCTGCACTTCGAGTACATCGTGCGCATGGGCGCCGTGATCGACCAGCTCGTCGGCGGCCCTCTCACCGCGGTGCACCTGGGAGCGGGAGCGCTGACCATCCCCCGCTACATCGAGGCCACCCGGCCGGGTTCGCGACAGCAGGTGATCGAGCTCGAGGCTCCCTTGGCCGCGCTCGTGCGCGAGCACCTCCCCCTGCCGAGAGGCGCGTCGATCAGGCTGCGGATCGGTGACGCTCGCGAAGGCGTCCGCCGTCTTCCGCCGGCCATCGTCGGCAGCTGCGATCTGGTGGTGTCCGACGTGTACTCCGGCGCCCAGACGCCCGCTCACCTCACCAGCATCGAGTTCTATCGCGAACTCGCGGAGCTTCTCGCGCCCGGGGGCGTGCTGCTCGTGAACGTCGCGGACGGCCCCGGCCTCGCCTTCGCGCGGCGTCAGGTCGCGACGATCGCAGAGGTGCTGCCTGAGATCGGCGTCCTCGCCGATACGCAGGTGCTGAAGGGACGCAGGTTCGGCAACCTCGTGATCGCGGCGTCGGCCGCTCCCCTTCCGAGCGAATGGCTGCCGAGGATGCTGGCCGCCGGACCGCATCCGGCGAAGATCGCCCAGGGCGCCGAGGTGACCGCCTTCGTGCAGGGTGCGCGCGCGGTGACGGACGCGGATGCCGTGGACTCCCCTCGTCCGGACGCCTCGCTGTTCCTGCGCTGAGCACCTCGTTCGAGATCGGATGCGAGGACCTGGGGCGTGCCGCCCCGACGACCGCTCCGTCGCGAGGCACACTTGTGGGGGGACGCTGCGGAAGGAGAGCAATGAGTTTCATCAGAGGCTATGACCATGAGAGCCTTCGCGAGCGCGTCGATCTCGATGAGTGCTCGGCACGACTGGAGGAGATCGACGGTCAGCGCAGCCTTCCGGCCCTGCTCGAGCGCGTCTGGCTGCTGAAGGTGCTCGATCGCCTGGATGAAGCACTCCCCCTCGCTGACGAAGCCGTGCGTCAGGCCCGCATGGCGGGGACCCGCAAGGACGTCCTCCGTGCCAGGGTGCTGCACGCCACGATCCTGCAGTACCGCGGCGCGCACGCCGCCGCCGCGCAGGAGCTCGCCACGTGCGCCGCCGAGGCGGAAGGGCAGCGCTGGGTCTCGATCGCGGCGTTCGCCCATCATCACCACGGCAAGAACGCGTACGAGGCCGGGGACTACGAGACGGCCCGCGAGAGCTTCAAGCAGTCGTTGTTCCTGCGCCGCGAAGCGGGGGCCGAGGATCGAGAGCTCGAGACGGTGCTGCTCGCGATCGAAGCCGCCGAACGGCGCCGCACGACGCAGCTCGTCGCCGGCTGACGCTGGACATCACCGACTGCCCCTGAGCTTCGCCGACTGACACTGCGCTGAGCCGTCCGCCGCTTTGCTGAGCGGCGATGTCGGCGGCATGGCTTAGCCTGATCGCATGGCGGAACTTGACCGGGTGCGCGTCTGGGGCGAGGCACTGATCACGATGCACCTCGACGACAGCTGGTCGTTCGGCTTCGACCATGCCAAGCGTCGAGCGGGGCAGTGCGACTACACGAAGAAGCGCATCACCGTGTCGCGATATCTGGCAGCCCGGTTCGAGGACGACGAGATCCACCAGGTGCTGCTGCACGAGGTCGCGCATGCGCTCGCCGGTCATGAGGCGGCCCATGGCGCGACCTGGAAGCGCGTGGCCCGCGACCTGGGCTACGTCGGCGGAACGACCCATCATGGCGAGACCGCGGTCGAGCTCGCGCCGTGGGTCGGCCGATGCCCCGCCGGGCACGTCACCTACCGTCACCGGCGCCCGTCGCGCGCGACGTCGTGCGCGAGATGCTCTCGCTCGTACGACGCCCGGTATCTCTTCGACTGGACACGGCGCGAGATCACGGCCGATACGAGGCTCGCCGCCCAGATGTCGCGCTGACAGCACACGAGCCGTTCAGCCGTCACGGGCTTTGGGGTCGAGAACGCACCCCAGTCGGCTGATATGGATGCGACTGTGACCACGCGCCGCGGGCGCGCTCCGGATCGCCGCAGTCAGCGTGGTTGAGCGCCAGTTCCCGGGTCGGCCTCTGGCGCCGCGTCTGCCGACGACCGCTCTTCGGCGACCGCCTCATCAGCGATCTCGTCGGGGAGCACGTCATCGGCGACCGCGTGGGCGGGGAGCTCGCCATCCGCTCGCTCGTCAGACAGCTCCGACCCCGGGCCCGCATCGGTCGTGCGCGCCGCGCGTCGGCGCAGGAACGCCGCTGCGGCCCGCCATCCGACGAGGAAGACTCCGAGCACGAGTGTCGTGACGATGATGAACGCGATCTGAGCGGTGTCCCCCGCCGCGACGCGCAGCAGCAGTCCGCCGACGACCGTGACCAGCCAGACGACGGCGCCCCAGCCCAGCGACCACGGACGACGTGGCCTCGCCGGCAGCAGAGCGGCCACGACATGACCCAGCAGCAGCGCGACGATGAACGGCCAGGCGGTGATCAGGAATCCGCCGGGGCTCTCGCCATGCGAGGCACGGCCGATCACAGCGAAGACGAGCACCAGGACGGCATCGACGATGAAAGCGGGGACGAACCTCATGCCACGACCCTACGTCGCGAGATCCGAAACCCGTGCCGAGTGCACGGCCTGTTGCGGACCGCGCCGGGAAACGTCGGCCAGTCGCTGCTTCGCGGGCTTCCGGTGCGTTCGTCGCCACGGGTCCGGACGAAGGGTCAGTCGAAGGCGACGAAGACCTCGTCGCGCAGCACGGGCACGACATCGAGGGCGTCGAGCTCGGCGGCGCTCGACGTGGTCGTCGGGGCAGCACCGGATGCCAGAATCCGATCTGTCGCGGCGACCCCGTCCGCGAGCTCGCGCGCCGATCCGCTGGCGCCGATCAGATGGCGCAGCGCTCGCTTCAACGCACGGAATCCCTCGGCCGCCACGGCCGCATCGGGCGCGGTGTGATCGATGCCGAGATCCGTGAGCGCCGCGACGATCGCTCCGGCGCCCAGGTGGTCTTCGACCGCGAAGCGCGCTGCGCCGTCGGCGTCGGCCTCGCCCGCCGCGATCACGCTCACCGAGGTGCGTGCCTGGTTGCGCTCCTGCAATGCCGCGATCGCTCGCGCCACTGCCGACGCGTTGCGGAGACTTCCGATCAGCACCACGGCTTCACGGGCGCGGTCGGCGACTGCGGCACCGTTGCGGGACCACACTCGGGCGTCGTCGAGCGAGACCGTGGATCCGGAGGCGACGACATCCGCCACCGTCGACGAGAAGCGGAGCACGTCGACCACCACGACGATCTCGGAGGGGGCGAGACGGTCGAGCCCTTCGACGCCCCACTCGAGGCGCACCTGATAAGTGGACTGGTCGAACGGAGACGGCATCCGTCCAGCCTAGAGCGACCGGATGCGCCAGAACGCCCCGATGACCGTTTGGGTCACGGGGGCGCGCTGGCCGGCATGAACGCCGTCAGTCAGCGGCGAGCGCATCGACCGGCGCCACCCGGGTGGCGAGGCGGGTCGGCGTCGCAGCCGCGACCAGGGTCAGCACGGCGGTCGCCGCGACGATGATGACGACGGGCAGCCACGGCACGTGAGGCGCGACGAGCCCGGCGGGTTCGAAGTCGGGCAGGGTCGGCACCGATCCGAGCAGGGACTGCGCAGCGATCCACCCGTACGCGATGCCCAGGATCAACCCGGTCAGCGTCGCCGCCACCGTGATGTGCGCGGCCTCGAGCAGCACCATGCGGCGCACCTGCCCGTTGGAGAGGCCGATCGAGCGGAGAAGGCCGAGCTCGTGGCGACGCTGCACGACGCCGATCGTCAGGAGGTTGACCAGGCCGACCGCGGCGATCACCGCCGATACGGCGACGAGAACCATCATCACCGACGCGAAGGCGTCGAACGGAGTGAAGAACTCGGCGGGTGTCTCGCCTTCGACCTGACCGATGAGCATCTGCTTGACCGATTCGAGCGCGACGGCGAACATCGTGACGAGCGTGACCCCCATCACGACGCCGATCGCCATCCGCGAGGAACGCTCCGGATAGCGCAGTGCGTTCTCGGCGGCGAGCCGCGCGGTGGCACTCGAACCGAACATCCGCCCCACCAGTCGCAGCACCGGCGGCATGAACAGCACCGATCCGAGCGCGAGTCCCGTGAACGACAGCAGCCCACCGAAGAAGGCGACGACCACCCCGAGGGGATGCGCGAGTCCGACCACGACCCCTGCGGCCAGCAGGACGGTGCCGGTGCCCAGCAGCACCCACGCACCGATGTGACGCCCGGGGCGCGACATCTCCTCGTGGCTGCGTTCGACCGATCCGCCGATCGCCTGCAGCGGTGTGACGGCGAGTACGCGTCTGGATCCCGCCCAGGCCGCGGCCCAGGTGGTGAGGGCGACGCCGATCACGGGCAACGCGACGAACGGCTGCGCGAGCGAGAACCCCGCAGGCACGTTCTCGATCAGTCCGGAGCCGATCTGCACACCGACTGCCGCGATCGCGAGCCCCGCGAGCAGCCCGAGTGCCGCGCCGATGACACCGACCACGAAGCCCTGCTTGCCGACCTCCGCCCTCTGCGACCGCGCGGTCGCACCGATGAGTCGCATCAGCGCTATCTGACGAGTGCGCCCGGCGATGATCGTCGAGAAGGTGTTGGCGGTGACGATCGCCGCGACGTACATCGCGACCCCCGTGAGAAGCACCGAGAGCAGCCCGACCACGAACGCGAGGGTCTCACTGTCTCCGATGAACGGGTCTGCCTGCAGCACCGCTCCGAGGTAGGCCGTGGTCTCGACCAGCACCACGCCGAAGGCGGCCGAGAGCGTCGCGACCAGGATGCTGGCTCCCATGCCCCGGTCGCGCAGCCAGGCCAGGCGCGGACCTGTCGCGGACGTCTGCGCGACGACCGCGCGGACCGGAGAATCGATGACCGCGCTCATGCCGCGACCTCGGCGGCGAGCATGTAGGCCGAGATCTGCTCAGCGCTCTGACGTGGGTGATCGGCGACGATCCGTCCGTCGCCGAGGAACAGCACCCGGTCGGCGTAGCTCGCGGCGATCGCGTCGTGCGTGACCATCGCGATCGACTGCCCGTGCTCGCGGCTCGCGGTCGCAAGCAGCTGCAGCACCTCGCGACCGGTCTTCGAGTCGACGTTGCCGGTCGGCTCATCCGCGAAGACCAGGTCGGGCGCGGTGGCGAGAGCGCGGGCGATCGCGACGCGCTGCTGCTGACCGCCCGACAGCTGATGAGGTCGGTGCTGCAGCCGTGATCCGAGCCCGAGCGTCTCGATCAGTCCGTCGATGCGCGCCTTCTCGATCGCCCTGGCTCGGCGTCCGTCGAGCTCGAACGGCAGCATGATGTTCCCCAGGGCGGTGAGCGTGGGCACGAGGTTGAACGCCTGGAAGATGAATCCGACTCGGCGACGACGAAGGATCGTCAGATCGAGGTCTCCCAGCTCGGTGATCTCGGTGTCGCCGATCCAGCTCCTCCCCTGCGTCGGGGTGTCGAGGCCGGCCATGATGTGCATGAGGGTGGACTTCCCCGAGCCGGACGGACCCATGATGGCGGTGAACTGCCCCCGGCGGATGCCGACGCTGACGTCATCCAGCGCGTGGACGGTGCCTTCGCCGGCGCCGTAGGTCTTGGTGAGGTGCTGGACGCGGGCTGCGAGCCCGAGGTCGGTGGTCGTGATCTCCATACCTCGACGCTACGGACGGCGGGTGCGGCGCCGCGTCGCCCTGGCGGCGCATCCGCCTACATCGGAAGGATGATCCCGCCTGCGGGCCTGCGGGCCGGCAGTCTGAGGTCAGGCGAGCCCGTGCTCGAAGGCGAAGACGACGAGCTGCACACGGTCGCGGAGGGAGAGCTTGGTCAGGATGCGACTGATGTGGGTCTTCACGGTCGCCTCGCTGAGATATTCGCGAGCGGCGATCTCGGAGTTCGACAGTCCCCTGGCCGCGAGCGCGAAGATCTCCCGCTCGCGGTCGGTCAGCGCCGAGAACTGCGCCGGAACCGGCTTCGTCTCCTCGGCGAAATGCTCGAACAGCTCACGCGTGGCGGACGCGGCGATCACGCTCGACCCGGAATGGACGGTGCGGATCGCGGCGAGGAGGAACTCGGGGTCGGCATCTTTGAGGAGGAACCCGCTGGCTCCCTGGCGGATCGCACGCGCGGCCGCCTCGTCGAGGTCGAACGTCGTCAGCATCACGATGCGGGGAGGATCGGGCTGGGCGAGGATCTCGGCGGTCGCGGCGAGACCGTCCATCACCGGCATCCTGATGTCCATCAGGACCACATCCGGTCGGGTCGCGTGCACGAGCGTCACCGCCTCACGCCCGTTGCCCGCTTCGCCGACGACGTCGAGGTCGGGTTGGGAGGCCAAGAGCATGCGGACCCCCGCGCGGAACAGCGCCTGATCATCGACGAGGACGACCCTGATCATGCGATTTCTCCGATCGGGAGCGAGGCATCGACGACGAACTGCGCGCCCTGACGCTCCGCCTGAAGGCTACCGCCGACGAGCTGAGCCCGTTCGCGCATTCCGATCACCCCGTGCCCGCCGCCGACCTGCGGCTGAGCCTGGCCGATCGTGTTGCGGACCCGGATGTCGACACGGTCGGGAAGCCAGGCGAGGTGCACGTCGACGGCCCCGTCGCCGTGCCGGATGGCGTTCGTGAGCGCCTCCTGGAGGATACGAAAGACCGCCAGCTGGATCGCCCCCGGCGGCTCCCCCGGTGGCATCGGATCGACCGTGATGCGGGGCTCGACGCCTGCTTGGCGCACCTGAGCGAACAGCGCCTCGAGGTCTGCGAGCGTCGGCTGGGGACCGTCTCCCTGTCGGTGGCGCAGCTGGGTGAGCAGCAGCCGCACATCGCTCAGGGCGCTGCGTGCGGTCTGGGCGATGGTGCCCAGCGCCTCGGTGGCCATCTCGGGCTTCGCGGCCGCGGCGTACCTCGCACCGTCAGCCTGGGCGATCACCACGGCCAGCGAGTGCGCGACGATGTCGTGCATGTCGCGAGCGATGCGCACGCGCTCCTGCTCCTCCGCCGCGAGCGACTCCGCCTTCAGCTGCGCCGACCGGGTGCTCCGTGCGCGAAGCACCACACGCCACAGCAGACCGCACACCCAGGCGAAGCCGAGAGCGAGCACGGAGACGACGAGGAGCAGAGTGCCGGTGGTCAGCTGATCCCAGCCGCTGGTGCCGGAGGTGACGCCGGTGACGACCACGAGGTAGACCGCCGACACGAAGGCGCCCAGCAGCGCCGAGCCGAAACCCCACCACAGCACGGCCCGGGATCCCCAGGCGGCGGTCGCGTAGAGCACGAGAAGGATCGCGATATCGATCGGAAGCGGCCCGAAGCCGGAGAGCATCTGCACGATCGCGCCCGCCCAGGCCGCGGCGAGCGCGAGTCCGGGAGCGAGCCTGCCAATGGCGACACCGCCGAACATCAGGATGCCCGCCGCCACGACCGCGACGACCGCAGCAGCGTCGATCCCCTGGCCTGCCGTTCCCGGACCGTAGAACGCCACGGAGAAGGGAGTGAGGATGACGAAGAACAGCGCCGCCCCGACGATGTCGAGCACGAGCGCCGTGCGGGAGAGCGGGCGGATCACTCCCCCACGCTACGCGGCGCGGCGTGCGCCTCGCATCCGCCTGGAGATGTATCCGCGACCCACCTCAGGCGCGGGCGATGATCTCGCCGTGCGGCACGAGGTACCACCCGTCGCCGTCATCGGCCCAGCGCTTCCAGGCATCGCTGATGGCCTGCAGGTCGCTCGACGTCGCCATCCGGCTGTCGACCAGCTGCCGGGCGAGCGCAGACTCGAGGATGCGGTCGGCCCACATGCCGCCCCACCAGGCGCGATCCTCGGGCGTCGCGTAGGTCCAGTTGGACGTCGTCGCGGTGACGTCATCGAATCCGGCCGCGCGGGCCCAGGCGAGAAGGCGGCGCCCCGCGTCGGGCTCCCCTCCGTTGGCCCGTGCCGCTCGCCGGTAGAGGTCGAGCCAGTGGTCGAGTTCAGGGAGCATGGGGAACCAGATGAAGCCCGCGTAGTCGGCGTCGCGCGCCGCGACCACTCCCCCCGGAGCCGTCACCCGCCGCATCTCGCGGAGCGCCTGCACGGGATCTCCGACATGCTGCAGCACCTGGTGCGTGTGCACGACGTCGAAGCTGTCGTCGGCGAAGCTCAGCGAGTGCACGTCTTCGATCGCGAAGTCGAGGTTGCGCAGACCTCGGCTCGAGGCGAGATCACGCGACAGCGAGAGCGCGTTCTCATCGATCTCGGTCGCCGTCACATGACCCACGATCCCGGCGAAGTCGACCGTGATGCTGCCTGGCCCTGCTCCCACGTCCAGAAGCCTCGTGGTCTCGGTCAGGTGCGGGCGGAGGTACTCCGCGGAATTGGAGATGTCACGGTTGCTGTGCGACCGGAGGACGGTCTCGTGATGTCCGTGCGTGTAGATGGCCATGACTCAGTCTGGCAGGCGCTCGCGCATCGCTCAGTGCAGCTCGGCGGCGGCCCGGCTGATCGACTCGCGATCCGGCTTCCCGGAGGCCAGCACGGCGAGCTCGTCGACCAGGATCAGACGTGCCGGTCGGGCATGCTTGCCGAGCTCCTCCGCCACGAGGTCTCGCGCGTGGGCGAGCTGCTCGGCCTCGCTGCGCCGCAGCGCCTCTCCCCTGGGCGCGACGATGACCGAGGCCTCACCCCACCGTTCGTCCGGCACGCCGACCACCACGGCACCCGTGAGTCCGGGAACGCCGCGAACCAGCCGCTCGACCCGGTCGAGGGAGATGTTGATGCCGCCGGAGACGATCACGTTGTCGGCACGACCGTGCACCCGCACCACGCCGTCGTCGAAGAGCCCGAGGTCGCCGGTGTGGTACCAGCGGATGCCGTGCTCGTCGCGCGAGAAGTTCTTCGCTGTCAGCTCCCCCTCACCGAGATATCCGTCGGCGAGCATCGGGCCGGCGATTCGCAGCTCGCCGTTCACCGTGCGCACGGCGACCGTGTCGAGAGGAACGCCGTCGTACACGCATCCTCCGCTGGTCTCGGTGGAACCGTAGGTGCGGACGAGCCGGACGCCGAGATCGGCGGCCCGCTCCCGGAGCGGCACTGGCAGCGCCTGCCCCCCGACGAGGATGGCCCGGTAGGCCTGCAACGCGGCCCGCACCGGTCGGTCATCGGCGGCGTCGAGCAGGGTCGACAGCTGTGCGGGCACGAGAGACGTATACAGCTCGGGGATCGTCGCGGAGCCGCCCGCGGACGGACGGAGCATCGAGAGCGTCGCATCGGCGAAGGACTCGGGTGAGAACCGACCGCTCAAGACGACAGGGTGCGTGCCGGCGACCAGCGACCTCACCAGAACCTGGAGGCCTGCCACGTATCCGGCCGGCAGCGCGAGCAGCCAGCGTCCGCCTCCGACCCTCGCCGCCGTGGCTTCGGCGCTGGCCCGCAGCGCCTCGCCGCTCAGGGCTACCCTCTTGGGCACGCCGCTGGAGCCGGAGGTGGCGATCACCACGGCCGTGCCGTCCGGCACCCATTTCGGCGCGTCGCCGAGCATCCCGAACCCGAGTGCGGGCCCGCCGTCGAGCGCCCGCGCGAGAGCGTCGCGCAGTTCGGCCGGATCCTCGGCATCCGTCGGCGTCAGCGCGACCATGTCCGTCTCGATCCGCTCAGTAGTGCCAAGGGAACGACGACCAGTCGGCGTCCCTCTTCTCGAGGAACGAGTCGCGGCCCTCGACCGCTTCGTCGGTGCCGTAGGCGAGACGCGTGGCTTCGCCCGCGAAGACCTGCTGACCGACGAGACCGTCGTCCACCGCGTTGAACGCGAACTTCAGCATGCGGATCGCCGTGGGCGACTTGGTGAGCACGGTGCGCGCCATCTTCAACGCCTCGCGCTCGAGGTCGGCATGGGGAACGACCCGGTTGACCGCCCCGGCCTCGTACGCCCGCTGCGCCGAGTACTCCTCGGCGAGGAAGAACACCTCGCGCGCGAACTTCTGCCCGGTCTGCCTGGCCATGTACGCCGAGCCGTAGCCCGCGTCGAAGCTGCCGACGTCGGCGTCCGTCTGCTTGAACCGGGCCTCCTCGGCGGAGGCGATCGTGAGGTCGCAGACGACGTGCAGCGAGTGTCCGCCGCCCGCGGCCCACCCGGGCACGACGGCGATGACGACCTTGGGCATGAAGCGGATGAGGCGCTGGACCTCGAGGATGTGCAGGCGGCCGGCTCTCGCGGGGTCGTGCACGGTCTTCTCGTCGTCGGAGTACTTGTAGCCGTCGCGACCTCGAATGCGCTGGTCGCCGCCCGAGCAGAACGCCCAGCCGCCGTCCTTCGGGCTCGGGCCGTTGCCGGTGAGCAGCACGGCGCCGATGCGCGGGTTCTGCCGTGCGTCGTCGAGGGCGCGGTAGAGCTCGTCGACGGTGTGCGGGCGGAAGGCGTTGCGCACCTCCGGGCGGTTGAACGCGATGCGGGCGACTCCGCCGTCCTTGCTGATGTGGGCGGTGATGTCGGTGTAGTCCTCGGCACCGGGCGCGAGCACCCATTCGTCCGGGTCGAACAGGTCTGAGACGAATGCGCTGGTCACAGCATCCAGCCTATTCCCGCAGGGGTTGCAGACGCAGACGGCGTCGCCCGGAGAGGCGACGCCGTCTGGGTGTCCCGCTCAGCCGCGGCGAGCGCGTACTGTCTTGATCCACCCGTCGATGATGTCCCAGACAGGGAAGGCCACGAGGCAGAATCCGGTGATCACCGCGAGGATCCGCATCGTCTCCTCGGTCACGCCGCTGTCGGTGAAGACGTAGCTGAGGAACTCGGGGTTGAGCAGCTCACCTCGCACCAGCAGGGTGAGCGACCAGGCGGCGAACACCACCGCGAGCAGGGTGTTGACCGCTGCGGCGCCGATCGTCCAGCGCCGGTGGGCGTAGACCACGACGGCCAGCAGCGCCTCGGCGACGAACAGCGCGAGGAAGAAGGTGATGCCCCAGGGCCAGAGCGTCGGGTTGAGGATCGGGATCGGAGCACCGTCCGTCGGGAAGAAGCCGAAGGAAGCGTCCCAGAACACCGCTCCGACTCCGAGCAGCAGGAAGACGAGGGAGGCGATCGCATCCGCCCGCCCCGCACCGTTCTGCGTCGGCTCGGGCAGCTGGTCGACGTTCCACTTGACCCCGGTGTCGGCGCCGGCACGCTCGAGGATGAAGAAGACCAGCGTGACCCAGAACCCGACGTGCACGATCGAGCCGATCGTGGCGGCGACCGCGGTGCCGATGACCGTGCCTGTCGGAGCGCCGTCGAGAAGCTGGCCGAGGACGACCCCTGCGAAGGCGCAGGCAGGGACGATCCAGAGCAGGACCTTCAGTAGGCGCCAATAGACGAGGAAGTACTTCGGTCCGATCAGGTGAAGAGGACGATCGGCGTATCCCGCCGCCAGGATGCCGGGGTCGCCGAGCTCGGTGAGGACGGCGCGCTCGGCGTCTGCCGGCGCCTCCCCCTGATCGAGCCTCGCGTCGATCGCATCGGCGATCGACCCTTCGAGCTCTGCGCGGACGTCGTCCTGGACCTCGGGCGTGAGGCTGCGGATCGTGGCGCTGATGTAGCGCTCGGTGAGCGTGGCGGTCGTGGTCATGTCAGTTCTCCTCAGCTGTGAGGGTCGCGATCGCGGTGGTGAGCGAGCGCCATTCTTCGGTCAGGGTGTCGGCGAGCCGGATGCCGGCCTCCGATGTGCGGTAGAACTTGCGGGGCCGCGCCTCGTCGGTGTTCCACTCGCTCGTGAGGTACTCCTGCTTCTCGAGCCTGCGAAGCAGCGGGTACAGCGTGTTCGCATCGGTGGCGAAGCCGCGGCGCTCGAGGTCTTCGAGCAGCCCATAGCCATACCCCGCGGTGCGCAGCAGCTGCAGACAGGCCAGCACCACGGTGCCGCGGCGCAGTTCCTGCAGATGCGTGTCGAGGGTCTCGTTCATGTTCGCCACATTACTGTGTGGCACACACCATTGTCAATCACACACTTATGTGGCGGCCACCCTCCTCGGCGAGCCTGACGACAGCACGTAGCGTTGACACATGACCATCGAGATCTCGCGCATCGATCCCTTCGATCCCCATGACGTCGATGCCTGGTGGGAGGCCTACGCGGCGGCCGAGCGAGCGGACCGCGGCGCGGATGCCGTGGTGTGGTCGCTCGCGGAGAGCCGAAGCGAGCTGCAGCAGGACTCTGCAGTCGTGGACAGACGTGCTTTTCTCCTCCGAGACGACGACGAGATCGTCGGCTCCGCAAGCCTGGCTCTCCCTCTGAAGGACAACGTGCACACGGCCCATCTCGCGATCAGCGTGCCGCCAGAGAATCGCAGGCGGGGCGTCGGCACCGCAGCGCTGACATTCCTCGAGGGCGAGGCGGCGGCATCCGCGCGGACGACTCTGCAGGCCTCGACATCGTGGCCCCATACGCTCGGGCCGGGGGGAACCGGAGCCCCCGGCCGCGAGTTCGCGCGGGCGCACGGGTATGCACTCGCACTCGGTGACGTGCAGAGCCGACTCGCGCTGCCGGTGGTTCCTGCGACACTCGACCGGATCGAAGCCGAGATCGCCGAGTCGACGGAGGGATACGAGATCCGCAGCTGGGTCGGGCGCGTCCCCGACGATGTCGTCGAGCGCTGGACGACTCTCGACGCCACGCTCGAGACCGAGGCGCCGACCGGCGAACTCGACATCGAACCCCAGAAGCCCGACATCGACAGCATCCGCGAGAGCGAAGAGCTGCTCGACCTGCAGCACCGCATCTCGTTCGGCACGATCGCTCTCGCACCTGATGGAGCAGCCGCCGCCTATTCACAGCTCGTCGTGTCGACCGATGACGGCAACGCGTATCAGTGGGGCACGCTCGTGCGCGCCGCCGACCGGGGTCACCGACTCGGCGTCGCCGTCAAGGTCGCCAACCTGCGGATGCTGCACCGCGAGGCGCCGCAGGCACGCGCCGTCTACACCTACAACGCGGAATCGAATGCGCACATGCTCGCGGTGAACACCATGCTCGGCTTCCGTCCGAGCGAGCGGATGGGCGAACTTCAGAAGCGTCTGACCTGAGCAGGGTCCGTCGGCACGGCGGATGCCCCACACCGGCTGCGACAGAGCAGAATGAGCACATGCTCCCACCGCTCGCAGACCTGCTCGGCTCGGCCAGGGTCGTCTCGCTTCCGATGCACACCCGATTCCGCGGGGTCGACACCCGCGAGGCGCTGCTCTTCGAAGGCCCTGAGGGGTGGGCCGAGTTCTCGCCGTTCCTGGAGTACGACGATGCCGAAGCGGCGACCTGGCTCGCTGCGGCGATCGACTTCGCCTGGCGGTCGCAGCCGGCACCTCTGCGGGAGCGCATCGGCGTGAACGCCACGATCCCCGCCATCGAAGCCGCACGCGTCGCCGAGGTGCTCGCCCGGTTCGCCGGCTGCCGCACCGCGAAGGTGAAGGTCGCAGAGCCCGGCCAGACGCTGGGAGACGACGTCGCCCGCGTGCGAGCCGTACGCGAGGCGATGGGGCCGGAGGGGCGGATCCGCGTGGATGCCAACGGCGCCTGGAACGTCGACGAGGCCGAACACGCGGTGCACGCCCTCAACGAGTTCGATCTCGAATACGTCGAGCAGCCCTGCGCCACGGTGCCCGAGCTCGCCGAACTGCGCACCCGCGTGAAGTACATGGGCATCCCGGTCGCGGCCGACGAGAGCATCCGCAAGTCTTCCGACCCGCTCGCCGTCGCTCGGGAGAAGGCCGCCGACCTGCTCGTGATCAAGGCGCAACCACTGGGCGGGATCACCCACGCATTGCAGATCATCACCGCCGCCGGCCTCCCCGTGGTCGTCTCCAGCGCGCTCGACACCGCGATCGGACTCTCACAGGGGGCCGCGCTCGCCGCCGCGCTGCCGACGCTCGACTACGACTGCGGGCTCGGCACCGCATCACTGTTCCTCGACGACGTCGCCGACCTGCGCCCGGTCGACGGGTCGATCCCCGCTGGACGAGTGACACCGGATGCCGCCGCGTTGACTCGACTCGCCGCCGGCGACGACCGTCGCGAGTGGTGGCTCGATCGCCTCAGCCGCTGCCACGAGGCGCTCGCCGCCCGCTGAACGGTGTCATCCGCGTGCCGAGGACAGGGACGCTGGTCGCCACGAGCCACCTCGACAGACGACCGTCATCTCGACACGTATCTGTCGAGTGACCGTGTCATTTCGCGAGAAGCAGCTGTACGAGGCGTCCGAGTTCCTCACCGCTGGAATGCCGCAGCTGATCGGAGTCCTGGCCGGCCATCGCCCCGCGAACGGTCATGCCCTCCCAGATGATCATCAGCATCCTCGCCGCCTCTTCGGCAGGCACCTTCAACTCGAGCGAGCTCACCGAGACTATGTCGGTGATGATCACGGCGATGCTGGAGACCATCTCGCGCTCCTGCACGAGATAGGCCGAGCCGAACTGCTGGTCGCGCAGCGCGCGGATACGGATCTCGCTCATCAGCATGACGCCGAGCCGATCGTCGCCGCCCGCATCCATGATGCGTTGGACGAGCTCGACCGGGTCGCATCCCTCTGACAGCCCGCCCTCGGCGGCGATCTCGTCGACGCGCTCGCGCACCGCGTTGACTCTCTGCTCGCCGACGCTGCCGGCGAGCACGAGGAACAGCTCGTCCTTCGACTCGAAGTTCGAGTAGAAGGCTCCGCGTGTGAAGCCGGCGCGGTCGCAGACCGCTTCGACCGATGCGCCGTCGAGTCCGACCTCTGCGAAGACCTGTGCCGCGGCATCGAGAAGCCTGGCTCGCGTGTTCTCTCTGCTGCGAGTGGCGGGTGTCGTCATCGAATCCTCCTGCTTCTCATTCTCACACCCCGCACACAGACTCCGGGGCTCGGACCACCTTACGATACAGGTATGTATTGGATACACCTGTGTATCCAGCCCGCATTCCCTGAGGAGCCTCGTGTCCACACTCCTGTCGTCGCTCGGCCGCTGGTCTTACCGGCACCCCTGGCGCGTCCTCGTCTCCTGGCTGCTCGCGCTCGGCATCGCCGGCGCCGGCGCACTCGTGCTCGGAGCGGGAACGGACAACTCGTTCTCCATCCCTGGAACCGAGTCGCAGGCCGGTCTCGAGCAGCTCAACCGCTCGTTCCCCGCAGTCAGCGGAACCAGTGCGCAGATCATCGTGGTGGCGGCTGACGGCGACGCGATCACCGACGACGCGTACAGGAACGACATCGAGGACGTCGTCGATCGGCTCGCCGATCTCGACGACTCCGTGCTCTCGGCCACGTCCCCGTTCGACGAGATGGTCAGCGGCATGATCAACGACGACGAGACCGCAGGCATCATCCGCCTGCAGTTCGACGGCCAGGCGAGCGATGTCTCGGACGAGACGCAGGACGACCTGCGAGCCGTCGTGGCCGAGCTCGCCGATGAGCTCCCCGATGGATCGCAGACCTCTCTCGGTGGCGAATTGTTCGCCACCTCCATCCCCGGTGTCACCCTCACCGAGGCTGTGGGTCTGCTCATCGCCCTGCTCGTGCTGATCGTGACCTTCCGCTCGTTCGTCGTCGCAGGACTCCCGCTGCTCACAGCAGTGCTCGGTGTCGGCATCTCGATGGCCGGCATCTTCGCCGCGACCGCCTTCGCCACCGTCTCGTCGACCACTCCTCTCCTCGCGCTCATGCTCGGACTCGCCGTCGGCATCGACTATGCGCTGTTCATCATGGCCAGACACCAGGATCAGGTGCGCGACGGAGTCGACCCCGAGGAATCCACGGCCCGCGCCGTCGGCACGGCCGGCTCCGCAGTGGTGTTCGCGGGCGTGACCGTGCTGATCGCCCTGATCGGACTCGGCTTCGCCGGCATCCCGTTCCTGACCACCATGGGCATCGCCGCTTCCGCCGCCGTCGCTGTCGCCGTCGCTATCGCCGTGACGCTCACCCCTGCGATGCTGGGCTTCATGAAGGGCCGGGTGGCCGGCCGGCCGCGCAAGGCTCCGAAAGCGAAGGAAGGCAAGCCTGCACCCGCTCCGCGCGTGCGATTCAGCGAGCGCTGGGTGACCGGCGTGACCAAGCGCCCGATACTCGTCTCACTCGCGGTCGTGATCGGCCTCGGAATCATCGCAGTGCCGGCACTGAGCCTGAACCTCGCGCTGCCCAACGCCGGTGTGCTGCCGAAGGACTCCGAAGCGCGGCAGAGCTACGACCTCGTCGCCGAAGAGTTCGGGCCCGGCTTCAACGGACCCATGATCCTCACGGGCACGATCGTCACCTCGACCGATCCGCTCACGCTGATGGAGGATCTCGGCGACGAGGTCGCGAAGATCGACGGCGTCAAGGAGGTCGCCCTCGCGACCCCGAACGAGACGGCTGACACCGGCATCGTGCAGATCATCCCCGAGACCGCGCCCGACGACCCCGCGACCGCCGACCTCGTGCGCGAGCTGCGATCGCACCATGACGAGTGGCTCGACGAGTTCGGAATCGACCTCAAGGTGACCGGATTCACCGCGGTCGGCATCGACATCTCGGATCAGCTGGGCAACGCGCTGCTGCCGTTCGGCATCTTCGTGATCGGTCTGTCGCTGATCCTGTTGACGATCGTCTTCCGGTCGCTCTGGGTGCCGATCACCGCCGCCGCCGGATACCTGCTCTCGATCGTGGCCGCGTTCGGCATCGTCGGCGCGGTGTTCGAGTGGGGCTGGTTCGCCGACGCCCTGCACGTCGCGAAGGTCGGCCCGATCATCAGCTTCATGCCCATCATCCTGATGGGCGTGCTGTTCGGGCTCGCGATGGACTACCAGGTGTTCCTCGTCTCGCGGATGCGCGAGGACTTCGTGCACGACCCCGATGGGAAGAGCCCCGACCGAGCCATGCGTCGCGCCGCCGCGCTGCGGGCCGTGCGCAGCGGCTTCACGGGCTCTGCGAAGGTCGTCACCGCGGCCGGCCTCATCATGTTCGCGGTGTTCGTGGCGTTCGTCCCCGAAGGCGACTCGTCGCTGAAGCCCATCGCGCTCGGCCTCGCCGCCGGCATCGCGATCGATGCGTTCCTCGTGCGGATGACGCTGATCCCGGCGCTCATGGCCATCCTCGGCGAGCGGGCGTGGGAGATCCCTGCGTGGCTGGAGAGGATTCTCCCGAGCGTCGACATCGAGGGCGAGGCGGTCGAGCGCGAGCGCCACCTGGCCGGATGGCCGGGCGACGACTCGGTCGTGGCCGCCGACGATCTCACGGTGACGGATGCCGGGATCGACGGCCTTCACCTGCGCGTCGCACCCGGGGGTTCTGCCGTGCTCACCGGCTCCTCCGCTGGCGCGCTGCGCGCTCTGGCATTGACGATCGCCGGCCGGGCGACTGCCGACGACGGGCGCCTCCGGGTCGCCGGCCATCTCCTTCCCGGGCGAGCGGCCTGGGTGCGGGCGCATGTCGGAGCCGTCATGGCCGCGGATGCCGGAAGCCTGCCGGCCGACCTCTCCGAGGCGCTGCGCGGACGACCCGCGCTCGTGGTCATCGACGGAGCCGACCGCCTCTCGCGCTCGGAACGTGATCAGCTCGCGGCACGGCTGCGTGACTCCCGCAGCGCGACCGCGATCGTGCTCACCGCGCTCGACGCGGAGATCGGCCTCGAGCTGCTCGCAGACGCCGGTCGCTCCCCCGCCGACGTGGTCGACACCGACGCACCCGCCCCTCAGACACGACCCGAGTCCTCGGTGCCCCGCACCGCAGACGGCACCACCGAATCGACCGAGGTGAACGCATGACCCTCCCCATCGAACGCGCCCGTTCCCGCAAGCCCATCACCTGGCTGACGATCCTCGGCGTCCTGCTGCTGCCGGCGGCCGTCGGCGGCATCCTGGTCGCGGCGCTGCAGAACCCGACCGAGCGACTCGAATCGATGACCGCGGCGATCGTCAATCTCGACGAGCCCGTGGAGATCGACGGACAGCTGACCCCGCTGGGGCGGCAGCTCGCATCAGGACTCGTCGAAGGATCGGACGAGCTCGACTCCAACCTCACCTGGGTGATCTCGAACGAGGACGACGCGGCCGACGGCCTCGCCGACGGGTCGTACCAGGCGGTCATCACGATCCCCGAGGAGTTCTCGGCCGCCGCGACCTCTGCGGGGCAGGCGATCTCGGACGGCGGAGGCGACGCCGAGCAGGCGACGATCCAGGTCACCACTCCGGAGGACGGCCTCGTCGCCGACGATCTGATCACGAGTCAGATCGCGAACGTCGCCGCGTCGAGCATGGGCACGCTGCTGTCGGAGGCGACGACAGAGAACATCCTCGTCGGCTTCACCACGATCGGCGACCAGATCGGAGAGGCCGCCGACGGTGCCGCCCAGCTGGCCACCGGCGCGCGGGATGCGGCGACGGGCGCGACAGCGATCCCCGACGGCGCGACGCAGCTCGCCTCCGGTGCCGCCGAACTCGGCACGGGGGCCTCCTCGTTGGCATCCGGACTCGATACCCTCGCGGCGAAGACCCGCGAGGCTGCCGGTGGGGCGAGTCAGATCGGCACCGGTCTGACCGCAGGAGCGACGGAGCTTCAGAACCAGGCCGGGCAGATGCCCGCGCTGGTGGGGGCGATCACCACCGGAACGGATGCGGCCACGGACGCCGCGACGAAGACCGCGACGCTCGCGCAGAAGCTCGGCACGATGGCGGCGAGCTGCGACCCCGAGGTCTCCGGAGAGCTGTGCGCTCAGCTCGCCACCGAAGCCGCGAACGCGGGAGCGGCCGCGAAGGCAGCGGGGACCGCGTCGGGATGGCTCACGGAAGTCGAACCGCAGATCGCGACCCTCCCCGGCGCGTTCACCGCCCTCTCGACCCAGCTCGGCGAGGCCGGCGCCGGCGCGACGACTCTCGCGGACGGCTTGAACCAGCTCGCATCCCAGGGCCTCGACGAATCCGCCGCCGGCGCACGTGCACTGTCGACGGGAGCTGTCCAGTTGTCCGATGGGGCGACCGAGCTCGCGACCGGAGCCTCCGAACTGGCGACCGGCCTCGACACCCTCGCGACCGGCACGGGTGACCTCGCGGGAGGCCTGCGCACCGCATCCGACTCCCTGCCATCGTTCAGCGACTCCGAGTCGACCTCGCTCGCCTCGGTGATCGCCGACCCTGTGGCGTCGGAGGGAGCCGACGGAGCAACGATCTTCGGCCCGACCGCGATCCCGCTGCTCACAGCCGTGGTGCTGTGGTTCGGAGCTCTCGCGTCGTTCCTCGTGATGCGGGCGCACACCGCACGCACTCTCACCTCGCGGCGTTCGTCTGCCGGGCTCGCGCTGCGCGCCTTCGCACCGGCTGCAGGGATCGGTGCCGCTCAGGGCCTGCTGGTCGCACTGATCGTGCAGATCGTCGCGAGCTACGATGCCGCCACCTGGTGGGCATTCGCCGGTATCGCCGTGCTGGCCGGGATCGTCTTCGCCGCCGTCAACCAGGCGCTCGTCGCGGTCTTCGGCGGCGTAGGTCGCTGGATCAGCGCCCTCGTCGGGGTGCTCGCGATCGCGACAGGACTCATCTCGACGGTGCCCGGCTGGCTGGCGGATCTCGGCGCCTCCCTGCCGACAGCCCCCGCGTTCGCCGGACTGATCGCCGCGAACGGAGGCGCAGCCGCCGGCCTCATCGTGTGGGGTGTGCTGTCGCTCGTCGCGACCACCATCGCGGTCGCCCTGCGTCGCACGACATCGGTGAAGGCGGCCGTGGCGACCGCCTGACCCCCCCTCTCCGGGCACCCCACCCGGGCACAATGTCGGACCACACACGACGACGCGCCGCGCCTCGTTCTCGATGCGCGGCGCGTCGTCGTCCAGCTCCGAAACCGTGCTCGCCCGGACAGACGCGGTATTCGCACACTCCCCGACGCACGTACGATCAGAAGATGCGTCGCCCGTTCATGACCTCTCCCGCCCAGCTCGAGTCACTCGAGGGACAGCAGTATCTCGTGCTGCGTCCGACGAGAGCCGTGTCGGACGTGTACCGGGCAGAGCAGAGGTCGGCGCTCGGCCGGATGGACGCCCCGCACCCGCACACCGAGCATGTCACGCTGCGCGCATTCCACGAGCCCGAGCGCCGGGAAGACCTGCTCGCCCTCGTCCGCGAATGGGCGGTGGCGCAGCGCCCCATCGAGGTCGTCGCCGAGGCCGTCGACGTGTTTCCGGCGCCGTGGCAGGTCGTCATCCTGCGCCTGAGACGCACTCCCTCCCTCGTGTCCGCCTACGCGAATCTCAGCGAAGCCCTCGGAGGCACGGACTTCCGTCGCCTGGACGAGCGCAGCACGGAGGACTGGACGTTCCACCTGTCGGTGATCTACGCGAAGACGCTCGCACCCGCGGCGTGGACTGAGCTGTCGCACAAGTCCCGTCGCTCGCTCAGCTCACGCCCCGCCGAGACCATCAGCGAGGCCGAGCTCGTCTGGTACGAAGACGGCGTCGAGCACGCCGAGGTGATCCCGTTCGGACTGCGTTCGTTCAGATGAGGTGCGCTCGGGCGCTCAGCTGAGGCCCGAGTATGCGTGCAGGCCCTTGAAGAACACGTTGACGATCGTGAAGTTGAACAGCACGGCCGAGAATCCGACGATCGCCAGCCAAGCCGACGGGTTGCCGCGCCAGCCGCGCGTCGCGCGGGCGTGGATGTACCCCGCGTAGAGCACCCAGATCACGAAGGTCCATGTCTCCTTGACGTCGAAGCCCCAGAAGCGGCTCCAGGCGTAGTACGCCCAGATCGAGCCGGCGATGAGCGTGAACGTCCAGAGGATGAAGCCGATGATCGTGAAGCGGTAGGCCATGCTCTCGAGGCGCTCCGACCCGGGGAACGTGCGCAGGAAGCCCGGACCGGTCTTCTCGGCACCCTCGGAGATGAGGCGCTCGCGGCGGGACTGCATCAGCTGGATCACCGACAGTGCGAAGGCCAGCGCGAAGAACGCGGTGCCGAGGGATGCCACGAAGACGTGGATCACCAGCCACACGCTCTTGAGCGGGTCCATCAGAGGCGACACCTCGACGTAGAAGTTCGTGGCGGAGAGGCCCAGCAGCACGACGACGAGACCGGTGATGAATGTGCCGAGGAAACGCAGATCGATGCGCGTCAGAACCACGAGGAACACCGCGACGATCAGCAGCGTGCCCATCATCGCGAACTCGTAGAGGTTGGCCCACGGCACGCGCCCGGCCGCGAAACCACGCGTGAGCGTCGCAGCGAGGTGGAAGATGAAGGCGAGCACGGTGAGCGAGGTGCCGATGCGTGCCATCACGAAACGCTGCGGGGCGGCCGTCGAGTCGGATGCCGAGGAGCCCTTCGCTGCCGTGCCGCCGCGCGAGCCGGTTCCGGCTCCGACGAGTTCGAAGTCCCGGACGCTCGCCGCATCGGCCGACAGCTGCGACCGGCGGGCAAGGTCGAAGGCGTAGGCCACGAAGGCCGCCGCATAGATCGCGATCGCCGTCCACAGCAGGATCGGCGAGATCACTTCGAGATCGAACATGGTGTCAGTCTACTTTCGGGGTGTCGGATGCGGGGAGCCCGGGGTCACCGTCGCGAACGGCCTCGGACGCCGTCTCAGCCTGGTCGGAGTCGTCAGCGTCGGGCTCATCGTCCGCCTCGACCGCAGTCGTCACTCCTGCAGCGTCCATCAGCCGCGCGTGACCGGCCACGAGATCGTCGACAGCCGTGGCGAGCGTCGGATCCTCGCCTCGCGCGAGGCCGGCGTATTCGAGCGAGACGACGCCGTCCTGCGCCGTAGCCTTTACCCACACCCGGCGTCGCGGGATGAACAGCGCGAGCATGAGTCCGCCGAGCGCCAGAAGCGCGAAGCCGAGCACCCAGGGGCCCGATGCGTCGCGGTGGATCTGCAGCGAGGCGAAGCGCTTGACCGACTGCGACGCATCTGTCGCGCCGGCCGGGGACTCGTCCTCGAAGGTCACCGTTCCCATGCCGTTCGGCAGGTCGGCGGTCTGTCCGGGCGCCAGCTCGATCGATTCGAGGTCTGTCGTGCGTCCGGTGACCTTGGTCATGCCGGTGGTGTCGAGCACATAGACCGACCGCGGAATGCCCTCGTTGATGCCCAGGTCTCCGGTGTAGACGTCGAGGGTGAGAGTCGGGTTGGTGAGATCGCCGAAGCCCGAGAAGAACGCGCCGGTGTCGAGCACACCGGTGGTCGGGTAGAAGAAGCCGACGAGGCCGACCTGCTCGCTGAGCCCGTCGGGGATCTTGATGACGCCCAGCGAGGTCATGTTGTTGTCCTGCGGCAGGAAGGGCGTGCTGTTCGTGAACACGACCTCTCCGTCGGGATCGCGCACGGTGATCGTCGGCGCGTAGCCGTTGCCGAGCAGGAAGACGTTGTCGTCGGCGACGCCGAGTGGCTCGTTGACCTTGACCGAGCCGGTGCGCTCCTCGCCGTTCTCCTGCACGGTGACGTTGGCCGAGAAGTCGCCGGCCTGACCGGAGCCGGGCTCGCCGAACGGCTGGTAGGTGACGTCGAAGCTGTCGAGGCGCATCGAGTACGGCGCGAGCGCCCCGTCGCTGACGAAGCGGCCGCGGTTCATCGAGTCGTAGTCGAGCAGGGTGTTGGCGAAGGTCTCACCCTCGACCAGCACGCGCTGGCCGGTGTAGGCGAACCCTCCCCCGACGCCCACGGTGATCAGCACGCCGACGAGGGCGAGGTGGAAGAGCAGGTTGCCCGACTCGCGCCAGTAGCCGCGCTCAGCCGAGACCGACGACGATCGCTTGTCGTCATAGCGCTCGACCCGGTAGCCCAGGGCTTTGAGCTGCTTCTGCGCGATGTCGATCGATGCGGCGGCCTCAGCCGGAGCATCCGTCGAGGTGCGCTCCACAGCGCGGAAGTCGGCGAGGCGCTTCAGACGCGCAGGGGTGCGAGGCGGCCTCGCCTGCAGCGCCTTGGCATGATGACGGATGCGCGGGATGACGCAGCCGACGAGCGAGGCGAACAGGAGCAGGTAGATCGCCGAGAACCACGGCGACAGGTAGACGTCGAACAGCTTCAGACCGTCGAGGATCGGGAAGAGATCGGGGTTGTCGCGCTCCCACTGGGTCACACCGTTGGGGTCGGCCATCCGCTGGGGGAAGATCGAGCCGGGGATCGCCGCGATCGCGAGCACGAGCAGCAGGATCAGCGCGGTGCGCATGGAGGTCAGCTGACGCCAGCCCCAGCGCAGCCAGCCCACGAAGCCGAGGCGCGGCTGGGTGATCGACTCCTCGCCGTCGACGTGGTCTGAGGGCCGGAGCGGATCGCTGGACCTCTCGGTTGTGCTGCTCACGTCATCCTTCCGATGCGTCTTCTTCTGATCAGATCGGGAGGACGACACTGTTCATCACCGCCGTCAGTCGCGACATGATGTCGGTCCAGAGCCCGGTCACCATCAGTACACCGAGGACGATCAGCAGTACGCCGCCGATGATGTTCACGATGCGGATGTGGCGACGGAGGAACCCGATCGTCTTCGTGGCCCACCCGAATCCGAGCGCGACCAGAAGGAACGGGATACCGAGGCCGAGGGAGTAAGCGAGGCCGAGAAAGCCCGCACGCACCGGGTCTCCCTGGTTGAACGAGAGGGCGAAGATCGCGGTGAGGGTGGGGCCGAGGCAGGGGGCCCAGCCGATACCGAGCGCGACGCCCAGCAGCGGTGCGCCGATCAAGCCCGCCTTCGAGTCGACGTGGAAGCGCAGCTCGCGCTGGGCGAAGCCGAAAAGGCCCAGGAAGACGAGGCCCATCAGGATGATCACTCCACCGAGGATGCGGGTGATCAGCTCTCCCCACTGGAGCAGGAAGACGTTGGCGAGCCCGCCGAGCGCTGTCAGCGACACGAACACGAGACTGAAACCGAGGATGAAGAGCAGCACGCCGACCACGAGTCGACCCCGGGCGGGAGCCTCCGCCGTCGAGACGGCACTGCCGTTCGTCATGCGCTCGCGGCGCGGGGCGACCGCTCCCCCGAGGAACCCGAGGTAGCCCGGCACGAGCGGCAGGACGCACGGCGACAGGAAGGAGACGAGGCCGGCGAGCATCGCGACCGGGATCGCGAGCCAGAGGGCACCCGATCCGATGATGGCTTCGGGGTTCATGGCGCTCCCGAGAGACTCACGAGTCCTCCGCGAGCGCGTCCTTGACGAGCGTCGAGAGGATCGAGGTGCCGTCGATCGGACCGATGATGCGAGCGGCGACTCGGCCCTGCTTGTCGAGCACCAGAGTGGTCGGCGTCGCCTGGATCGGCACCGACGACGCGAAGGCGAGCTTCGCCTCGGCGGTGTCGACATCGATGAGACTCGGGTACGTCACGCCGAACTCAGCCGAGAACGCCTTGGCGGTGTCGGCCTGGTCGCGGGTGTTGATGCCCAGGAAGGCCACGTCGTCTCCGCCGTGCTCCTGCCACACGCTCTCGAGGTCTTCTGCCTCGACACGGCACGGAGCGCAGCCGGCGTACCAGAAGTTGACGACGGTCACCTTGCCCGCGAGCTCGGAACTGCTGAAGTCGTCGCCGTTCTCGGTGACGCCGCCGAAGTCGACGACGGGTTCACCGCGCTCGGCGACCGGGATCTCGACGATCGCTCCGTCGGCTGCGACGTAGCCGGGATTGTCACCGCTGAGGAACGAGTCGTTCACGGGATCGGGAGCGCAGGCGCTCAGACCGATGGCTAGTACCGCGGCGAGCGCGGCACCGACCGCGCGGCGAGAAGGCCGGATGCGGGAGGGGCGGCCGCTGCGGATCGGAAGAACCGTCGAGGCGAGTGGCACGATTCCCAGTTTACGCAGGGGTTCCTATGCGTGGGCCGGGCGCCCTGGCCGTCGTGCGCCTCTGTCAGAGCCGCGCCAGCACGTCCGCCACACTCGCGCGGAAGCGAGGACACGTGGCGATGTCGTGCGAACGGCATCCCATCGCATGCTCGGTCATCTCGCGCGATCGGCGCATGTCCTCCATCCGCCGATCAAGGTCATCGAGATGCCGCTGCAGCACCTCATGCCGCCCGGCGCTTCCGTCGTCGAGCAGAACGGCGATCTGGTCGAGGGTCATTCCGGCCGCCTTGCTGCGCTGGATCACCGCGATGCGCACGACCTCGTCCTGCCCGTAGCGGCGCCTCCCGGCGGGGTCGCGAGCGGGCCGCAGCAGGCCGACCGTCTCCCAGTGCCTCAATACGTTCGTCGGCAGCTCGAAGCGCGCAGCGACCTCACCGACGGACCAGGGACTCTCGACGCTTGACTTCATGTTGACATGAAGTCACAGACTGAGGACGAATGCAAACGCCGCCCCTCGGAAGGACACCACATGTACGACGCGATCGTGATCGGAGCAGGCCCCGCCGGCCTCCAGGCGGCACTGACGCTGGGACGGATGCACCGCTCGACGCTGCTGCTGGATTCCGGCCAGTACCGCAACGGCACAGTGCTGCACATGCACAACGTCGTCGCGAACGACGGAACGCCCCCGGCCGAGTTCCGCGCGACGGCCCGCACTCAGCTCGCCGAGTACGCCGACATCGGGATCCGCGACGTCGGGGCGCAGACGGTCACGCCCACGGATGCCGGCTTCACCGTGCTTCTCGCCGACGGAGAGACGGCCGAGACCCGACACGTGATCCTCGCCACCGGGGTCGCCGACGATCTTCCCCCGGTGCCCGGCCTGCAGGAGCTGTGGGGCGTGAAGGCCTTCAGCTGCCCGTTCTGCGACGGTCACGAGCACGCGGGGCGCTCCATCGCCATCCTCGGCCCCGCGCCTCGGGCCGAGCACCTGATCGGGCTCCTCGGACGCATCGTCAGCGACATCATCGTGTTCCCGGTCGAACAGGCGTTCTCCCCTGAAGAGGCGCAGACGCTTGAGGGGCTGGGTGCCCGCGTCAGTGCAGAGATCGTGACCGCCGTGGCCCCGGATGCCGACGGCGTGCGCATCAGCACGGAGTCCGGCGAGCAGAGCGTCGCCGGCGTCTTCGTCGCATCCGGTTCTCTGCGCCATCGGGCGCCGTTCGCCGACCAGCTCGGTCTGCATCTGCTGTCGTCCGGATCGATAGAGATCGACGACTTCGGTCGCACCTCACTGCCTGGCGTCTTCGCCGCGGGCGATCTCGCGCACCGCGCGTCGCTGCCGGGGCCGATGGCGTCGGTGCTGCTGGCCGCCGCCGCTGGTCAGCTGGCGGCGGTCGGAGTCATCCAGTCGCTTATGGCTCCTTGAGAGAGCATCCTGCCCCTCGCTAGAGATGGCCGCTTTCCTTCCACAGCGGGAGCGACCATCTCTACGCGCGGAACTCGGGTTGCCGGGTCAGACCGCCCCGACGTCGACCGCACCCCCGGTCGCCGCAGGCTCGGCATAGGCGACCTCTCGCCACACATCACCGACGAGCTCGAATGAGGTGACGCTCGAGAGCGCGCAGCGACGGGTACGCGGGTCGTGCTGCAGCGGCAGACCAGCGACGCGGAGGTGCGTGATCCAGATCGGCGCCTGGTGCGACACCATCACGAGGTCGCCGGAGTCGACCGACCGCCACGCTTCCGCCATCATGCCCAGCATCCGCTCGGCGATCGACGCGTACGGCTCGCCCCAGCTCGGCAGCGACGGCTGACGCAGGTGCCACCACTTGAGCGGATTCATGAGCGAGCGACGCATCTGAGTGCCCTCGAACACGTTGGTCGGCTCGATCAGGCGGATGTCGATCTCGGGCGTGAGGCCGAAGCGCTCGGAGAACGGCTCCGCCGACTCCTGTGCACGCTCGAGCGGAGACGAGTAGAGCCCTGCGACCGGACGATCGAGGCCGGCGATGTGATCGGACGCGGCTCGCGCCATCTCCCGCCCCGCCTTGCTGAGGTGATAGTCCGGGAGGCGGCCGTAGAGCACACGCTTCGGGTTGTGCACCTCACCGTGACGGACGAGGTGCAGTCGCGACGCCACCACGTCAGACCTGGCGGTAGCGGGACTCGCCGAAGCCGATGATCAGGTATCCGATGTAGGGGAAGACGAACAGCAGGAAGAACGAGAAGAGCCCGCCCTTGCCGAACCGCTCGCCGAGCTTGATCGCGACGATGATCCCGAAGACGAAACCGACGATGGGGATCAGATAGAGCAGCGCGAGCCAGCCGGACATCCCGGCGATCTTGACGAGGAACACCACATTCACGATGGGGATGATCGCGAGGATGCCGGGGTAACCGGCCTTCGTGAACACCTTCCACAGGCCGATGACGACGAGGACGTAGAAGACGAGGGCGATCAGGCCCGTCGTGCCGGAGAAGATCGATGCGTAGAGATCCGAGATGCCGTTGGAGTCCATGATGACCCTTTCGCTGGTCGAGCGGCTGTCGTGGCGATCCTACTGACCGATATGCCACCGGCGGAGGAGGCGACACCGCCCCCGTAGAATGGGCGGGTTCATCATTTCCCAGATCAGGAGGAATCCTCCGTGCTTCGCACCCACTCGGCAGGCTCACTGCGAGCCGAGCATATCGGTCAGACCGTCACCCTCTCGGGTTGGGTCGATCGCCGTCGTGATCACGGAGGAGTCGCATTCATCGATCTTCGGGACGCATCGGGCATCGCCCAGGTCGTCATCCGCGATGAAGAGATCGCGCACCCGTTGCGCAACGAGTTCGTCCTCCAGGTGACGGGCGAGGTCTCGCGCCGCCCCGAGGGAAACGCGAACCCGAACCTGCCGACCGGCGACATCGAGCTCATCGCGACCGACGTCGTGGTGCTGAACGAGTCCGCTCCGCTGCCGTTCCAGGTGTCGACGGCTGTCGCCGACACCGAGACGGTCGGCGAAGAGGCCCGCCTCAAGTACCGCTACCTCGATCTGCGTCGCCCCGCCGCGGCATCCGCTCTGCGTCTGCGCTCGAACGTCTACAAGGCCGTCCGAGACGTGCTGCACGGCGAGGACTTCACCGAGGTCGAGACCCCGACGCTCACGCGCTCGACGCCCGAGGGCGCCCGCGACTTCGTCGTGCCCGCTCGCCTGCACCCGGGCAGCTGGTACGCCCTGCCGCAGTCGCCGCAGCTGTTCAAGCAGCTGCTCATGGTCGGCGGCGTCGAGAAGTACTACCAGATCGCGCGCTGCTACCGCGATGAGGACTTCCGTGCCGACCGTCAGCCGGAGTTCACGCAGCTCGACATCGAGATGAGCTTCGTCGACCAGGAAGACGTCATCACGCTGATGGAGTCGCTCATCCAGGCGATGTGGAAGACCATCGGCGTCGAGGTGCAGACCCCACTGCCGCGCATGACCTATGCCGAGGCGATGGCCAAGTACGGCTCGGACAAGCCCGATCTGCGTTTCGGACTCGAGCTCGTCGAGGCGACCGAGTACTTCGCCGAGACTCCGTTCCGCGTCTTCCAGGCCGAGTACGTCGGTGCCGTCGTCATGCCCGGCGGCGCGAGCCAGCCGCGCAAGCAGCTCGACGCGTGGCAGGACTGGGCCAAGCAGCGCGGTGCCCGCGGTCTTGCATACGTCCTCTTCAACGAGGACGGCTCTCTCGGCGGCCCCGCGGCCAAGAACCTGTCCGAGGCCGAGCAGGCAGGTCTCGCGGAGTTCGTCGGCGCCTCCGCCGGGGACTGCGTGTTCTTCGCCGCCGGCTCGACCAAGGAGAGCCGTGCGCTCCTCGGCGCCGCCCGCGTCGAGATCGGCCGTCGCCTCGGCCTGCTGAGCCCCGACGAGTTCGCCTTCACGTGGGTGGTCGACGCTCCGATGTTCGAGCCGGCAGCGGATGCCGTGGCATCCGGTGACGTCGCCGTCGGCGCCGGAGCGTGGACCGCTGTGCACCACGCGTTCACGGGACCGAAGCCGGAGTTCCAGGACACGTTCGACACCGACCCCGGTTCCGCTCTCGCCTACGCGTACGACATCGTGTGCAACGGCTCGGAGCTCGGCGGCGGATCGATCCGCATCCACCGCGAAGACGTGCAGAAGCGCGTGTTCGAGGTCATGGGCATCAGCGACGAGGTCGCGCAGGAGCAGTTCGGCTTCCTGCTCGACGCGTTCAAGTTCGGCGCACCGCCGCACGGTGGAATCGCGCTCGGCATGGACCGCGTGCTGCAGCACCTGGCCAAGACCGAGTCGATCCGCGACGTCATCGCGTTCCCGAAGTCGGGCAACGGCTTCGATCCGCTGACTGCAGCTCCGGCTCCCATCACCGCGGAGCAGCGCGCCGAGGCCGGCGTCGACTTCGAGCCCGAAGACGACGAGGCCTGACGACACCTCGCCCGTCGCACCGAGACCCCGTTCCGCTCAGCGGAGCGGGGTCTCTGCGTATGCGCCGGGCCGGATCCCGGACTCCTGCGCCGCGCCTCCCCGGTTCGGCCGAATGCGCCAGAATCGGCCGGACTCGCCGAATTCGGCCGCAGCACGCGCAGAACACCGCGCGGACGGCGAGCGGATGCCCGCGGGCGGATGCCGGAGCGCAGGTGCGGCAGGACGGATGCTCAGCGCAGCGCGGCGAGCGCCGGCGCGATGTTCTCGTTCCACACATCGACGCCGAGTTTCGCGATGAGGGCGACCACCACGACGAGGAAGACGACGCGGATGAAGGTCGTGCCGCGTGAGATCGCCATGCGAGAGCCGAGGTAGCTCCCGGCGACATTCGCGACCGCGAGGATGCCGCCCAGCAGCCACAGCACGGCACCGTGAGGGATGAAGAGCAGCAGGGCACCGGTGTTCGTGGCGAGATTCACGATCTTCGCCTTGGCACTCGCCTGCAGGAAGTCGTACCCCAGCAGTGCGACGAGCGAGATCACCAGGAATGTCCCGGTTCCCGGCCCGATCAGCCCGTCGTAGAAGCCGATCACCAGTCCGGCGAGCCCCGCCATGATGTGGTGTTTGTGCCCGCTGAACCGCAAGCGGGTGGCCGCGCCCATCTGCGGGCGGAATGCCGTGAAGAGGGCGACCGCGAGGAGTGCGACCACGATGATCGGCTTGAATGCCGCGGCCGGCAGCACCGTGGCGACGGCGGCACCGCCGAACGACCCGACGAGCGCGATCGCGGCCATCGGCAGGGCCGTGCGGATGTCGGGTTTCGCCCGGCGGTAGTACGTGACGCTGCTCGTGGCCGTGCCGAAGACCGAGGCGAGCTTGTTGGTGGCGAGCGCCTGGATCGGCGAGATGCCGGGGATGAGCAGCAGGGCGGGCAGCTGCAGCAGCCCTCCCCCGCCTACGACGGCATCGATCCAGCCCGCCGCGAAGGCCGCGACGACGATGAGGATCAGCGTGCCCCAGGTGAGCTGCTCGAGCCCGAGCACACTGCCGATGTCCATCCGTCCAGGATGTCAGACTGCGTGGCGACTCGACCGCCACCGCGGCCCGACCCGCCACACCGCGGACACCTCGCGTTCACCGAGACCGCGATGATCGGCAACCCTCGGCTCATAGTGTCCTCTCGCAACCCGAATCCGGCTCACAGCGCCGGACACCGAGAGGACCCTGATGACGAACTTCCACCGCCGCGCGCGCATCGGCGCAGGCATCGCCCTGTTCACCACCGCTGCGCTCGGCCTCACGGCCTGCGCCACGGGCGCTGAGACTCCCGCCGCCGGCAGCGACGACGTCGATGCCGCAGCCGCGACCTCGGTCGAGGACTTCGGCTCGTTCGCCGACCTCGAAGAGGCTGCGAAGGCCGAAGGCCAGCTCAATGTCATCGCCCTTCCGCGCGACTGGGCGAACTACGGCGAGATCATCGACCTGTTCGCCGAGAAGTACCCCGAGATCACCATCAACGAGGCGTCGCCCGATGTCTCGAGCGCCGAAGAGATCCAGGCCGCGAAGACCAACGAGGGCCTCGACACCGCACCCGACGTGTTCGACCTCGGCCTCACGGTCGCGCTGCAGAACACCGACGTGTTCGCCCCGTACCAGGTGCAGACGTGGGACGAGATCCCCGACGCGCTCAAGGAGCCGACCGGACTGTTCGTCGGCGACTACGGCGGATACATGTCGATCGGCTACGACTCGTCGAAGTTCGACGCTCCCGAGTCGCTCGACGACCTGAAGGACGCCTCGTACAAGGGCGCCGTCGCCATCAACGGCGACCCGACGCAGGCCGGTGCGGCGTTCGCCGCCGTGGGCCTCGCCACCGTGCAGTCCGACGGCACGCTCGACGACTTCCAGCCGGGCATCGACTTCTTCTCCGAGCTGCAGAAGGCCGGCAACCTGCTCAAGGTCGATGTCACCACGGCGACCGTCGCGAGCGGCGAGACCCCCGTCGTCTTCGACTGGGACTACCTGAACGCCGCGCACGCGCAGGGCGATGACGGCAACAAGAACTGGAAGGTCGTCGTCCTCGACGGCACCGGCTATGCCGGCTACTACAACCAGGCGATCAACAAGGATGCCCCGAACCCGGCGGCTGCTCGCCTGTGGCAGGAGTTCCTCTACAGCGACGAGGTGCAGAACCTGTGGCTCAAGGGCGGCGCACGTCCGGCTCGTATGGAGGCCATGACCGAGGCCGGCACGATCGACGCCGACCTCGCAGCGGCGCTGCCCGAGGTCCCGAGCGAGACGGTCGTCCCGACCGAGGAGCAGTCGACGAACGCCGGCACGCTGCTCGGCGAGAAGTGGGCAGCGGCGGTCCAGTGACCACTGCCACCACGACGGGGGCGGATGCCACGGCATCCGCCCCCGTCCCCCTCGCTCCGGCCAGCGCCGGGCCCATCGTCTCGGGGGCCCGGCGCTCGGCGCCGTCCCCGGCCTGGCTCGGTCTCGTGCCGTTCGCCGCATATGTTCTGCTCTTCCTCGCCGTGCCGACGATCCTCGCGATCGGGTCGGGCTTCTTCACGGAGGACGGCTCATTCACCTGGTCGAACGTCTCGGCCCTCGGCGATCCCGTCGTCCTCACCACGTTCGCGAACTCCGCCGGACTCTCGCTGCTGACAGCCCTGGTCGGCGCGATCGTCGGAGCCCTCGTCTGCTATGCCCTCCTCGGCATGAACCCGGACGGGGCGGTGCGGTCGACCGTGGATGCCGCGGCCGGCGTGCTCGCGCAGTTCGGCGGCGTGATGCTCGCGTTCGCGTTCATCGCGACGATCGGCATCCAGGGCGTGGTGACGCTCTTCCTCAAGGACGACCTGGGCGTCGACATCTTCGCGAACGGCACCTGGCTCTATGAACTCCCCGGCCTGATCCTGCCCTACATCTACTTCCAGATCCCCCTCATGGTGATCACGTTCATGCCCGCCCTCGCCGCGCTCAAGCCGCAGTGGGCGGAAGCGAACCTCACGCTCGGCGGCACACGCTCGAGCTTCTGGCTGCGCATCGGCATCCCGGTGCTGGCGCCCTCGTTCCTCGCGAGCCTGCTGCTGCTGTTCGCGAACGCCTTCTCGTCCTACGCCACGGCCGCAGCACTCGCGAGCCAGGGCGCGCAGATCGTCCCGCTGCAGATCCGGGCTGCGCTCACCAGCGAGACCGTGCTCGGCCGCGAGAACCTGGCCGGTGCGCTCGCGCTCGGCATGATCGTGATCGTCGGGGTCGTCATGGCCCTGTACTCGATCATCCAGCGACGAGCCGCGAGGTGGCAGTCATGAATCGTCTCGGCCCTTCTCTCGCGACCCGCTGGATCATCGGCATCGCCGTCGGCGCCTTCTTCGCCATCCCGCTGGCCTCGACCTTCCTCTACACGCTGCGCCAGACAGACGGAAACCTCGGCCTCGAGCGGTGGTTCGCGCTGTTCGACCCCGCCAAGTCGGCAGCCATCAAACCGATCTGGATGGGCCTGGGCAACTCGCTGATCCTGGCCGTCGTGACGGTCGCGATCGTGCTGCTTCTGCTCGCGCCGACGATGATCCTGGTCAACCTGCGCTTCGCGAAGCTCAAGCCGGTGTTCGAGTTCGCGGTGCTGCTGCCGATCTCGATCCCCGCGATCGTGCTCGTCGTCGGCCTCGCGCCCATCTACCTGCAGATCGGCCGCGCGCTCGGCACGGGCACCTGGACGCTCGCCTTCGCCTACGGCATCACCGTGCTGCCGTTCGCCTACCGCTCGATCCAGGCCTCCATCGACGCCGCCGATCTGCGCACCCTCGCCGAGGCTGCACGCTCGCTCGGTGCGAGCTGGCCGACCGTCGTGCTCAAGGTGCTCGCACCGAATCTGCGCCAGGGACTGCTCGCGGCATCGCTCATCTCGATCGCCGTCGTGCTCGGTGAGTTCACGATCGCTTCGCTCCTCAACCGTCAGGTGTTCCAGACGGCCATGGTCGTCGTCCAGAAGCAGGACCCGTACGCGCCGGCGATCTTCACCCTGCTGGCGCTGCTGTTCGTCTTCCTCCTGCTCCTCCTCATCGGCCGCGTCGCGCGCGGCAACGGAAAGGCCCGCTCATGACCCTCCCCCAGACCGCCGACAACATGCTTCTCGCCGAGGCCGGCGAGGGCACCCGCGTGCAGCTGCAGGGCATCGTGAAGAGCTACTCGGGCAACACCGTGCTGCACGGAGTCGACCTCGACATCGCGCCGGGTGAGTTCGTCTCCCTGCTCGGTCCGTCAGGATGCGGCAAGACCACTCTGCTGCGGGTGCTCGCGGGGCTCGAGGGTCTCGACAGCGGCGCGGTGCTTCTCGGCGGGAGCGACGTCTCCCGCGTCCCGACGAACAAGCGCGACATCGGCATGGTCTTCCAGTCCTATTCGCTGTTCCCGCACCTCCGTGTCGCGGAGAACACCGCCTTCGGGTTGCGCCGCCGTGGACTCGGCAGAACCGAGGCCGCGAAGAGGGCTCTCGACGCGCTGGCCCTGGTGGGCCTCGCCGACTTCGCCGACCGCTTCCCGCATCAGCTCTCCGGTGGCCAGCAACAGCGTGTGGCGCTCGCCCGTGCACTGGTGACCGAACCGAAGGTGCTGCTGCTCGACGAGCCGCTGTCGGCACTCGACGCGAAGGTGCGCGTGCAACTGCGTGATGAGATCCGCCGCATCCAGCTGCGCCTCGGCATCACCACCGTCTTCGTGACCCACGACCAGGAGGAGGCACTGGCCGTCTCCGACCGGATCGCCGTGATGAACGCGGGGACCATCGAGCAGATCGGCACCCCCGAGCAGCTGTACACGACCCCTTCGACGGCAGGTGTCGCCGCCTTCGTCGGTCTCTCGAGTGTCGTGTCGGGCGTCGCCGAGGGCGACCACGTGGTGGTGTGGGGGCAGAAGCTGCCGCTGCAGGCTCCCGCCGACGGACCGGTCGACGTCTACCTGCGCCCGGAGAACGTGCACTTCGCCTCGGAGGCGGATGCCGCGACCGATGCGCTCGTGCAGGAGAGCACGTTCCTCGGCAGCATGCGCCGCACGCTCGTGCGCACCGAGTCGGGTGAGCTCGTGCGACTGCAGCACGCCCCCGGCATCCATCCCGCCTTCGGAGATCGTGTGCGGATCGCTGTCGCGCCCGAGCCCGTGGCCGTGCATCCTCGCGGCTGAGTCGTGCTCTATCCCTGGGCCAGTACTCCGGGATACCGTGATGCTCGAGGGCATCTCTCCCTCGATTCGGCAGAGAAAGGACGCCTCATGGCAGGCAAGTTCGAGCTGTACACCGACAGTGCCGGCGGTCACCGGTTCCGCCTGAAGGCCGGTAATGGCGAGGTGATCGCGTCGAGCGAGAGCTACACCACGCGGTCCGCTGCGAAGAACGGCATCGAGTCGATCAAGACCAACGCACCAGGAGCCACGGTCGTCGAACTCGACTGATCTCCTGCGTCGCACTGCACGAAGAGACCCCCTCCCGTTGACTCAGCGGGAGGGGGTCTTCGTATGATGCGGGTCGTGCGACCGCGAGATCAGAGAACGCGAGCGAGGAAGTCCTGCGTACGCGGATGCTGCGGGTTGGCGAGCACCTCGCGCGGGTCGCCCTCTTCGACGATGTGACCGCCGTCCATGAAGATCAGACGTGACCCGACCTCGCGGGCGAAGCCCATCTCGTGCGTGACGACCAGCATCGTCATGCCTTCGTCGGCAAGCGAGCGCATGACCTGCAGCACCTCGCCGACGAGTTCGGGGTCGAGCGCAGAGGTCGGCTCGTCGAACAGCATCATGTCCGGGTTCATGCACAGTGCACGCGCGATCGCGACGCGCTGCTGCTGACCGCCCGAGAGGTGCCCGGGATAGGCGTCCGCCTTCTCTTCGAGGCCGACGCGTCCGAGCATCTCCTTCGCGACTCGCTCGGCCTCGGCCTTGGAGCGCTTCTTCACGCGCTGCTGCGCGATCATCAGGTTGCCCATCACATCGAGGTGCGGGAAGAGGTTGAAGCTCTGGAACACCATGCCGATGCGGGTGCGCACGCGGTCGATGTCGACATCGGGGTCGGTGATGTCGATGCCCTCGATGAGCACCTTGCCGCCGGTGGGCTCCTCGAGCAGGTTCACCGAGCGCAGCAGCGTCGACTTGCCCGAACCCGACGGGCCGATGATGCAGACGACCTCTCCTGCGGAGACGGTGAGGTCGATGCCCTTGAGCACCTCGTTGTCGCCGAAGCTCTTCACGAGCCCCTGCAGGTCGATCGCGGGTGCGTGGACGTCAATCAGATCGGTGATCATCGCTGCCTCGACATCCTTCGTTCCAGGTACGCACTGAAGCGCGTGAGGGGGATCGTCACGATCAGGTAGAGGGCCGCCGCCATGATCAGCGGCGTTCCGTTCGCGTTCTGCGTGCTCGCATCACGGGCGAAGTTCGTCAGCTCCTTCGACCAGATGAAGGACCCCGCGACGAAGAGCAGCGAGGTGTCCTTCAGCAGCAGGACGAACTCGTTGGTCAGCGGCGGGATGATGATGCGGAAGCCCTGCGGCACGACGATCCAGAAGGTCGTCTTCATGGGTGACATGCCGAGTGAGCGAGCCGCCTCCGTCTGCCCCTTCGGGACCGCCTGGATGCCCGCGCGGATGGTCTCGGCCATGTACGCCGACGCCACCAGGATCAGACCGATCAGGCCGAGCACGACCGGTCCGCCGAGCTTCGTGCCCGGCACACCGAGTCCGATCGGCAGGATGAAGGCGATGGCGAAGATCGTGAGGATCGCGGGAAGCCCGCGGAACAGCTCGATCCACGCCGTCGCGATCCACCGGAATGGTCCGATGCTCGACAGCTTCAGGAGTGCCAGCACGATGCCGAGCAGCAGGCCACCGGCGAACGCGACGGCTGTGAACCACAGCGTGTTCACGAGCGCCGTGGTGATGATGCCCGGGAGCATCTTCGCCGCGACCTCGGGGTTGAAGTACAGCTGCGCGATCCGGGCCCAGTCGGTGCTGACGATCAGCCAGACGGCGACCGCGATCAGCACCGCGTAGACGGTGTAACGGTAGAGCTTGCTCTTCGTGGTGCGCCTCAACGCCATTGTCAAGGTCTCCCTGTCCTGCGTCGCTCGCCGATTACTTCGCGGTGAAGTAGGTGTCGTAGATCGTCTGGTAGTCGCCGCTGTCGCGCAGATCCTGCAGCGCACCGTCGATCGCCTCGCGCAGCGCATCCTTCTCGCCCTTCGCGTATGCGAAGCCGTAGGACTCGCCCGTCTCGTACTCCTCGACGATCTTGTAGGCGCTGTCGGCCTTCTCGTGCTCGAGGTTGACGGGCTGGTCCTGAAGGATCGCGTCGATCTGACCGGCCTGCATCGCGGGCCACAGCTCGCCGTCGGAGGGGTACTGCACGAGCTGCGCTCCGGTGGCGTTCTCGGTCGCGTACGCCTCGCCAGTGGTGCCCTGCTGCACGCCGACGTTCTTGCCGGAGAGGTCGTCGATCGACTCGATGCCCGAGTCGGTGCGAACGAGCAGCGACTGCAGCGACTCGTAGTACGGCTCGGAGAAGTCGATGTTGGCCTTGCGCTCGTCGGTGATCGTCATCGCGGAGGCGCCGATGTCGCACTGACCGGCTGCGAGCGTCGTGCCCGACTGCAGTGCGTCGAATCCGACGTCCTGCACGGCGAGCTTGAGGTCGAGCTCCTTGGCGATCGCGTCGAGCAGGTCGATGTCGAAGCCGGTGTAGCCGGTGCCGTTGTCGCCGCCCTCGAACTCGAAGGGCGCGTAGGGGATGTCGGAGCAGACCGTGAGCGTGCCCGCCTCGATGAGGTCGTACTCGCCGCCAGCAGCGGGCTCGCCCGATCCCGCGTCGCTGCCGCCGGTCGCGCATCCGGCGAGGGCGAGGGTTGCGGTCGCGGCGAGCGCGATCCCGGCGATGATGTTGCGACGGCGCATGTCAGCTCCTGAACGACGAGGGTGTGGTTGCCCACGGACGGGTAGGAGAACATCTAAACATGCACCACCGGGCCGTACCGGTCGCCAGCCGCCTTCTCCGGATCACATTTGTGTTGCAAGTGTGACTGAATGTGACACCCCCGGTGAACTTCGTGGCACCGATTGTTCACCTTGCCTGAGTATCCTCTGTGCCAACACCCGAGCGGACGCGCTCGGGTCGTACGGGAGGACCGATCATGGCCAAGAAGACACCAGCCCACCGGAACGCCGAGGCAGCACTCGACGCCGCCAAGGATGCGGCGAAGGACGCGAAGAAGCTGATCAAGACCCTTCCGAAGAAGGCGGCCAAGAAGCTGAAGCCTCTCGTCGAGGACGCGAAGGACGCGGCGAGCGCCTCGAAGAAGAAGATCGCAGACCGGCCCAAGAAGGTCGCGAAGTCGGCCACCGCGGCCACCGAGCGACTGCAGGAGGCCACCGCGCGTCTGCAGGCCCCGAAGAAGGCGGACAAGAAGAAGGCGGACAAGAAGGACTCGAAGCGGCCGTCGGCGAAGAAGTCCGAGGGGAAGAAGCCGAACGCGAAGGCGACCGCACCGAAGGCAGTCGCAGCCGCACCGAAGGCACCGACGCAGAAGGTCGCCCCGGCTCCCGCGGCGGCCACGGCCACGGCCACGGCCGCACCTACGCCTGCTGCTCGTCCTGTGAAGAAGACGACCACCACGAGGACGGCGACGCCGAAGCCGGCCGCACCGACGCCGGCCCCCGCATCTGACCTGAGTGACCTCACGGTCGTCCAGCTCCGGGCCCGCGCCCGCGCCGAGGGCCGCACCGGGTACTCGCGACTGTCGAAGGCCGCACTGCTCGACCTCCTTGCGAACTGACGTGCAGGAGGCGCTGGACCGCGCTGCCGAGGCGCCACTCCCCCGCACACTGATCGACATCCTCCGGGACACCACCGATCGGCATCCGGATGCATCGGCGGTCGAGGACGCGGACGGCGCCCTGAGCTACGCCGAGCTTCTGGCGCAGGTGTGGCGCACTGCAGGCCTGCTGCGAGAGCACGGGGTGGGACGGGGCGACCGCGTCGGCATCAGGATGACATCGGGGCGCCGTGATCTCTACATCGCGATCCTGGGTGCGATGGCTGTCGGCGCCGCATACGTCCCCGTCGACGCCGACGATCCTCAGGAGCGCGCGGACCTCGTGTTCCGCGAGGCACGCATCGTCGGCATGATCACCGACGCCGGCTACCTCCCCGCGGACACCCCTGAGGCGAGGGAGCTGTTCACGGGCGCGACACCGCACCCGAGCACCTCGGCGATCCCTGTCGTCGCCCCGCCGACGATCGAGGACGACGCCTGGATCATCTTCACGTCCGGCTCGACCGGAGTGCCCAAGGGAGTCGCCGTCTCGCATCGCTCCGCAGCGGCTTTCGTCGACGCAGAGGCACGTCTGTTCCTGCAGGGTGCACCGCTCGGCCCCGGCGACCGCGTGCTCGCGGGCCTCTCGGTCGCCTTCGACGCCTCGTGCGAGGAGATGTGGCTCGCCTGGGGCCACGGCGCCTGCCTCGTTCCGGCTCCGAGAGCGCTGGTCCGGTCGGGCGAGGACCTGGGCCCTTGGCTGCTCGGGCACGGCATCACCGTCGTCTCGACCGTTCCCACGCTCGCAGCCCTCTGGCCCCAGGATGCGATCGAGAACGTGCGCCTGCTGATCTTCGGAGGTGAGGCCTGCCCGCCAGAGTTGGTCGCACGACTGGCATCCGATGGTCGGGAGGTCTGGAACACGTACGGCCCGACCGAGGCCACGGTCGTCGCCTGCGCCTCTCTCATGGACGGGACGGGTCCGGTGCGCATCGGCCTGCCTCTGGACGGCTGGTCGCTGGCCGTGGTCGATGCGGACGGCCAGCGCGTGGCCGACGGCGAAGCGGGCGAGCTCATCATCGGCGGCGTGGGCCTCGCGCGATATCTCGACCCCGCCAAGGATGCCGAGAAGTACGCCCCGATGCCTACGCTCGGCTGGGACCGCGCCTATCGCTCCGGCGATGTCGTGCGCGTGGAGGCCGAGGGCCTGATCTTCCAGGGCCGCGCAGACGACCAGGTCAAGATAGGCGGTCGGCGCATCGAGCTCGGCGAGGTCGAGGCGGCGCTGCAGGGACTGAGCTCCGTCTCAGCCGCGACCGTGGTGGTGCAGAAGACCGAAGCGGGCATGCCGATCCTCGTCGGCTACGTGGTTCCCGACGAGGGCTTCGACAGACAGGTGGCGCGTGGTGAGCTCGCCGAGATGCTGCCGGCTCCCCTGATCCCGCTGCTCGCGACCGTCGACGATCTGCCTGTGCGCACATCGGGCAAGGTCGACAAGGCGGCACTGCCGTGGCCCCTCGATTCCGGCGACGAGGGCGGATCCTCGCTCTCCGGCACCGCAGCGTGGCTCGCCGAGCAGTGGTTCGCCGTGCTCGGCATCCGCCCGAGCGATGAGGACGCAGACTTCTTCCAGCTGGGTGGAGGCTCGCTCGCCGCCGCACAGCTGGTCTCGCGACTGCGCACCCGCGCCCCCGAGTTCACGATGACCGACGTCTACGATCTGCCGCGGCTTCGACAGATGGCCGATGCCGTCGATGACGAGTCCGACGATGAAGACACCGCTGAGCGGGTCTTCAGCCAGCAGGCACCGACACCGCGGCGCATGCAGTGGGTGCAGACGATCGCGGGCCTGCCGCTGTTCGTGTTCACCGGCATCCGCTGGCTGCTCTTCCTGCTCACCGCGAGCTGGATCCTGCGCCTGTCGCCCGGATTCGAATTCCTTCCCGAGGTTCCGCTGTGGACGATCATCGTGGGCCTGGTGATCTTCGTGACCCCGCTGGGCAAGATGACCATCGCCGCGGTCGCCGCCCGCCTGCTGCTCGCGGGACTCCGGCCCGGCGACTACCCGCGAGGCGGCGGCGTGCACCTGCGGCTGTGGCTCGCCGAGCAGATCGCGCAGCAGGTCGACCCTGTCGGCCTCGCCGGAGCACCCTGGGTCGTCTACTACGCCCGAGCGCTCGGTGCGCGCATCCACAAGGACGTCGATCTGCACACGGTCCCTCCGATCACGGGCATGCTCGACATCGGGGCCGGGGCCTCGATCGAGCCCGAGGTCGACCTCACCGGATACTGGATCGACGGCGACACGGTGCGCATCGGCGGCATCCGCATCGGCGCCGACTCGACGATCGGCGCACGAAGCACCCTCGCCCCCGGCACGAAGATCGGCCGCGGCGCCGAGATCGCACCGGGTTCGGCCGTGTTCGGACGCGTGCGCTCCGGGCAGCGCTGGGCCGGATCCCCGGCAGCACGCGTCGGCGGTGTCTCGAAGCCGTTCGCGGCCGGTCGTCCTCCGAGCCGCACCCGTTGGCTGTGGGCCTATGCCGCATCCTCGGCGTTCCTGGGCCTGCTGCCCGTCGTCTCGCTTGCTACGGGGGCGTGGGTGGTGGCACTCGGCATCCGAGGAGCTGACTCCCTCACGTCCGCGATTCCCGGCATCCTGGCGCTGCTCGTGCCCGCCGTGCTGCTCGCTGGTCTGGTCTTCGCCGTCCTCGTGCTGGCTCTGGTGCGCCTGCTCGGCCTCGGCCTGTCAGAGGGCGTCTACCCCGTGCGCTCTCGCATCGCGTGGCAGGCGTGGACGACCGAACGCCTCCTCGACTCTGCTCGCACCTTCCTCTTCCCGCTGTACTCCAGCAGCTTCACCCCGTTCTGGCTGCGCGCCCTCGGGGCCGACGTCGGTCGCGATGTCGAGGCGTCGACCGTGCTGCTCATCCCGAAGCTCACCACGATCGCCGACGGCGCGTTCCTCGCCGACGACACGATGGTCGCCACCTACGAGCTGCAGGGCGGGTGGATGCGGCTGGGGACCGCGCGGATCGGCAAACGCGCGTTCCTCGGCAACTCCGGCATGGCGGCCGGTGGGCACAACGTGCCCCGAGACGGTCTGGTGGCCGTGCTCTCTGTCGCGCCGCCCAAGGCCAAGGCCGGGTCGTCGTGGTTGGGCTCGCCGGCCGCCCGACTGCGTCGTGTCGTCAACGACTCCGACCTCGAGCGCACCTACCGCCCGCGCGCCGGTCTGCGCGTGGCACGAGCACTGTGGGAGCTGGGCCGCATCATCCCGGTGTTCGTGACCTGTGCGATCGGACTGGCCGTGATGCTCACGCTCGCCACCGTGGTCGACGCCTGGGGTCTCGGATGGGCGGTCGTGCTCTCGAGCGCCGTCATGCTCGCCGCCGGCGCGATCGCCGCACTCGTCACGACCGCAGCGAAGTGGATCATCGTCGGGCCGATCCGCGCGGGAGAGCATCCGCTCTGGTCGAGCTTCGTCTGGCGCACCGAGGTGTCCGACACCTTCACCGAGATGGTCGCGGCCCCGTGGTTCGCGAACTCGGCATCCGGCACCCCCGCACTCGCCATCTGGCTGCGCACGCTCGGAGCCAAGATCGGTCGAGGCGTCTGGACCGACAGCTACTGGCTGCCCGAACCCGACCTCGTGACACTCGGCGACGGCGCGACGGTGAACCGCGGATGTGTGGTTCAGACGCATCTGTTCCATGATCGAGTGATGAGCATCGACGCAGTGACCCTCGAGAACGGTGCGACCCTCGGGCCGCACAGCGTGATCCTCCCCGCCGCGACGATCGGAGCGGACGCGACGGTTGGCCCTGCGTCGCTCGTGATGCGCGGCGAGTTCGTGCCGGTCGGCAGCCGATGGAGCGGCAACCCCATCGGACCGTGGCGTGCCGTGAAGGTGCGTTCCTACCAGGCGTCGGGCGCATGAACGTCGACCCGTACACCCCGCACAGCGGCGATCGACGCTACGGGGTGCTGCACTACGACCTCGCGATCGACTACCGCGTGACCACGAACCGCCTGGCCGGCATCGCGACGATCCGGTTGCGGATGCAGGAGTCGACCAAGCACATATCCCTCGACCTGGTCGGCCTCAAGGCCACGAAGGTGCGGGTGAGCGGCGACCGGGCCGCCTCGTTCCGCCAGGACGACCGTCGGCTCAAGGTGACCTTCGGCGGCGAGCGCACGAGCGGTCAGGAACTCACCGTCACGGTCGAATACTCCGGGGCCCCCTCGCCCCGCCGCACCCGGTGGGGGCTCCTCGGCTGGGAAGAGCTCGAAGACGGCGTGCTGGTCGCGTCGCAGCCCACGGGTGCCCCGACCTGGTTCCCGTGCAACGACATCCCCTCCGACAAGGCGACGTATCGTCTGGAGTTCACGGCCGATCCCGAGTACACCGTCGTGAGCGGCGGCACAGCCACCCGGTCGACGCAACGGGGACGCACTCGATGGACCTTCGACCAGCCGGTGCCGACGGCCACGTATCTGATGACGGTGCAGCTGGGTCAGTACGACGACGACAGGGTCGAGCTCGGCACGACTCCGGGGCGTCTGTTCCACCCCCGGGCGCTCGCACCGCGGGTGCGCTCCGACTTCGCCGCATTGCCGCAGATGATGGAGACGTTCGTCGAGGCCTTCGGTCCGTATCCCTACGAGTCGTACAAGATCGTCGTCACCCCCGACGTCCTCGAGATCCCGCTCGAGGCGCAGGGCATGGCGATCTTCGGAGCGAACCACGTCGACGGCCTGGGGGGCAGTGAGCGCCTGATCGCGCACGAGCTCGCGCACCAGTGGTTCGGCAACAGCGTCGGCGTCGCCCGCTGGCAGGACATCTGGCTGAACGAGGGGTACGCGTGCTACTCGGAATGGCTGTGGTCGGAGGCCGCGGGTGGGCCCACCGCCCACGCGAAGGCTCTGATGCACCACGCCAGCCTCCGCATCCTGCCCCAGGATCTCGTGCTCTCGGACCCCGGCCCGACTGACATGTTCGACGACCGCGTGTACAAGCGGGGCGCGCTCACCCTCCACGCTCTGCGTCTGACCATCGGCGACGAGCGGTTCTTCGCTCTGACTCGGGAGTGGACGTCGCGCTTCGCCGGGCTCGCAGTGACGAGCGATGACTTCCTCGGACTCGTCGACGAGGTCGCCGACGGTCGGGCGCGCGCGCTCGTGCGGACCTGGATCGACGAGCTCCCGCTGCCCGCCCTCCCTGCTGCTCCCCTCCGGCGCTGACGAGGAGAATCAGCCGACGGCGACGCTCACCACGTATCCGGGTGGCCCACCGAGCGTCGTGACCTCGAGGGGACGCAGACGTCCGGGCACCACCGCTGACCACACGCACGGCTCGGACTCATCAGCGTGCGGCTGCAGGATCACCTCCGACGGGTCGATCTCGAAACCGCGCCCGTCCGCCTTGACAGCCGCCTCGATGCGCGTCCACGCACCGAGATCCGGGGCGCGCCCGTCGGGGAACATCGGCCCCAATCCCTCGACACGGCCGGCTGCCGCTTCCTCCTCGACGTCGACGCCCAACTCGATCGACCCCGCCGACGCCGCGACGACGACGAGATCCTCCGCGTGGCTCACGCTGAGCGAGACGCCGGCCGACCGCGGGCGGCCGTGTTCCGCGCCGCATCTGGCGCAGCGGCTGAAGAGCAGCACCTCATCGGAGCCTCGGATCCTGCGCACGAGTGCGCGGATCAGCGCCCTTCCCGCAAGAAAGGACTGGGCGCGGCTGCCACTCAGCTGACGGAGGCGGTCTATCTGCCCCTGCCCCATCGCGGCGGCGTCGGTCTCGGTGAACCCGTGAGGATCAGAGGGCCGCGCCCACGCGACGGTCACGTCGCGCCAGGTGATCTCGCCCATCAGTCCGCCTGCTCCCATCGAATGGACAGTCGAAGATCGGCGGCTCAGACCTCGAAATCGACGGCCACGCGCGACGCGACCACCGAGCGCACGTACGTCACGACTTCTTCGTGAGCCGGATGCACCTGGTACTCCTCGAGCGCGTCGATCGAATCGACGTCCGCAACCAGCGTGACGTCCCAGTTCGCGTCCGGGTATGCGACGTTCGCGCCCGCGGAGATCGAGCGGAGCTGCGGCACGACGCCGTCGAGTGCATTCAGCCGGCGAGCGACCTCGGCGGCCTGTTCGGCGCGCGTCGCCGCATCGTCTGCCGCGAGCTTCCAGGTGACGACGTGACGGATCATCGCGCTTCCTTCTTCAGAGCATCGTGCTGCACAGCGGCCTCGAGGGCCTCGCGCAGTCGGTCGGCCGACAGGCGCCAGTGCGCATGCAGTTCCCCGTCGATGAGGACGACGGGAATCTTCTCCCACCACAGCTCGTAGAGTGCGGGGTCGTCCTTGATCGACGCCTCGACGATCTCGATGCGCTCGGCAGCCGCATCGGGCAGCTCGGCGACCACGGAGTCGATGATCTCGGACGCCACGTCGCACAGGTGGCAGTCGGGCTTGCCGATGAGGGTCAGCGTGGTCACGCCGACGGCACCTCGACATCGCGGCCCTGGGCGATCCACTCGCCAGTCCCGCCCTCGACGTTGGTCGCGTCGTACCCGCGGGATTCGAGCGCCTCGACGACGCGCGCCGAGCGTCCGCCGGCCTGGCAGATGACGTCGAACGACTCCGAAGGAAGCTCGTCGAGCCGGTTGCCGATCTCGGACATCGGGATGTTCACCGCCCCGGGGACGTGTCCTGCGGCGAACTCGTCCACCTCGCGGACATCGATGAGCGGAGTGTTCGAACGCTCGGCGAGCTCGGTGACGGTGATCGACTTCATGGCATGCTCCTGCGACGAGTGGGAAACCGGGGGCAGAGACACAAAGCGCCCGTCCGGAGACAGGCGCTCGTGTCTGGTCGCTTACTTCTTGTTGCGACGCTGGTGGCGAGTCTTACGAAGCAGCTTGCGGTGCTTCTTCTTCGCCATGCGCTTGCGGCGCTTCTTGATGACAGAACCCACGGAAACCTCACTAAGTCAGTGGCTGGGTGTCGTCGGTGACGGACACCCGGGTACGGGCACGGAAAAATGCCTCGGATCAGTCTAGCAAATCGTGGAGCTCCTGCTGCACGCGCTCACGAGACCGAGCCGAGAGCGTCAGCCGACGTCGGCTATCGGTCGTTGCAGGGCATCGGCCACAGCGGATTCCGGAACCCGGAAACTGCGACCGAAGCGAATGGCTGGCAGCTCCCCAGCGTGCACCATCCGATAGACGGTCATCTTCGACACGCGCATGAGTTCGGCGACCTCAGCCACCGTAAGGAACCGGACATCTGGAACCTCGGGCATCCCACGTACCCCTTTCTCGATTTGTGCACACTCTAGGGGGAATCTGGGACGCGTGTAAACCCATGTGGCCTGTGTGATCAGTGAGGATCGCCGACGGTGGCGAACGCTCGTACCGGGAAGGTGCCGAATCCGCGTACAGCCGGAGGAGCCGCGGTGAATCGCGCACCCCGCGCCGGCACCTCGGCGAGACGCGTCAGATGCTCGACCACATGGATTCCCGCCGCGAGCAGGATGCTGTGCGCCGGACGCTCTCCGCCGCTCTCCGTGTCGTCGATGTTGAGCGAGTCGATCCCGACGAGCGCGACCCCGGCGTCGGCGAGGAATCGCGCTCCTCCTTCGGTGAGGAACGGCGCCCCATGGCCGTACTCCGGCGTTCCGAAGTGCTCACTCCACCCGGTGTCCAGCAGCACGGCGGTGCCGCGCAGTTCGCGATCGGCGAGGGTCACCGCGTCGATCCCCCGGCGCGCATCGCTCCAGGCGTCGTGCAGGTGGAAGACCTCAGTGCGCAGGCCGATGAGGGAGCTGAGCTCGAGCGACGCCAGGTCTCCTCCGTCCTCATACCGGTGAAAGGGCGAGTCGAGGTAGGTGCCCGTGTTGCCGATCATCGTGATGATGTCCATGGCGAACTGCGTGCCCTGCGCGTACTTCGCACGGGATTCCTCGCGCGTGAGATGAGGAGTGATGATCGGCGCCGGGAGGCCCGGGTAGGTCACGAGGCCGGCCTCGATCGGATGGCTGAGATCGATCACCCGCCACGCGTCTTCGGCAGGAACCTCGATCCCACGACTGCCGCGGTGCACCTCTTCGACGATGCGCAGCCGCTGCAGCTCGACCGTGCTCACGAGAGCGAGACCGAGATGCCGCACCAGCAGCGCACCGATCTCGTCAGCCTCCAGGTTCGGATCAGGGAGGTCGAGGCGGAAGCTCTCACCGCTCATCCCCCCGCCGTTCGCGAACGAGATGGTGAAGTCGAAATGCGCTCGGTACGAGGGCGAAGCTGTCGTCATGCTCACATCATGGCAAGCGCGAGACGCGGTCAGCGAGACCTGTTCGTTCTCGCCGCTCGCTCGCGCGCCTCGCGGAGCGCCTGCCGCTCGGCCCTGTGCGCGAGCCGAAGCGCCTTCTCGGCCTCACGCACGGCCTTCTGGGCATCCTTGAGGCGCCGGTCGCCCGCGAGCTCGACAGGGTCGAGGGCGATCCAATCGGTCACCGGCTGAGCCGGCGTTCCGCGGTCGAGGGCGGCGATGTAGGCGTCGACGCCGTCGAACACGCGCTCGATGCCGAATCGGAACGGATCGGATGCCGACGTGAACACCCCATCGTCTATCGCCCGGCGCAGCGCGGGGAACTCGTCTGCGGTGATGACGCGGTCGTACAGATCTGACTCGCGTCGCGCCACCTCCTCCGGCGTGAGTCCGCTGCCTCGCGACTGCTCCGTGTAGCCCGCCTGCACGATTCCGCACCATCGTGCGTTGCCCGTGACGGCGAGCGCCACAGCCACCCGCTCATCGGCCGAGAGCGGCGTCGCCTCCAACGCCTCGAGACTCGCGTCCAGCCACGCAGAGCTGTGGGGTGTGATCGGCGAGCCGTTGATCGGCAGGGACAGCATCCAGGGGTGCCGTTGATACAGGAGCACCTGCTCCGTGTACAGCGCGAGCAGCCGCTCGCGCCATCCGTCGATGTCTCGCAGCGCCTCCGGCGGCAGGCCCGTGGCCTGCTCCTGCATGAGCAGCAGGAGGTCGTCCTTCGCGCTCACGTATCGATAGAGGGACATCGGCGTGAACCCGAGTGCCGAAGCGACGGCCGCCATCGAGACGGCGCCGATCCCGTCGGCATCCGCCAGCTCGACGGCCGCGTCGACGATGCGCTCGACGCTCATCTCGCGCTTGGGCCCTCGCTGGGGGTTCGTCGCGACCCCCCAGGCGAGTGCGATGCCGCGGGGCAGCTCCGGAGGCTCGATCTCGGTCATGCCGCCATCCTACTTCTGTATATTACGTAAACCGTGTGTTACTGTCATACACAATTGCGTATGACGCACACAGTTCTGTTGGCACAGAGCTCCGAACCGAAAGGAAAGCACCGATGAATCAGGCGATCGAAGTCCGCGGGCTGAGCAAGGCCTTCGGAAGCAGACGCGTCATCGACGACCTCGACTTCACCGTGTCCCGCGGAGAGGTCTTCGCGCTGCTCGGGCCGAACGGCGCGGGCAAGACGACCACGATGAACATCCTCACGACCTTGACTGCCGCAGATTCCGGCGCTGCTCTCGTCGCGGGATTCGACACGAGATCCGAACCTCGAGAGGTCCAGCGGCGGATCAGCCTCACCGGACAGTCCGCCGCCGTCGACGACGCCCTGACCGCAGTCGAGAACGTGGTCATGTTCGCCCGCCTCGCCGGCATGACCCGGAGCGAGTCGGCGCGGCGCGCGACCGAGCTCATCACGCGTTTCGACCTGATCGAGGCGGCGACGCGATCCGTGCGCACGTTCTCCGGAGGCATGAGGCGTCGTCTCGACCTCGCTCTGAGCTTCGTCGTCACCCCCGAGGTGCTCTTCCTCGACGAACCCACGACGGGTCTCGACACTCGAAGCAGGCGCGATCTCTGGGAGCTCATCCGCGCTGTCGCGGCCTCGGGCACCACTGTTCTGCTCACGACGCAGTATCTCGAGGAGGCCGATCAGCTCGCCGATCGCATCGCCGTCCTGCACGAGGGACGCATCGCCGCGCTCGGCACACCCGGAGAGCTCAAGGCGCGCATCGGCGGCGACACGGTCGAGCTGCACGACGCCCACGGCGAGCTGGTGCGCGAGATCGCCACCGACGGCACCGTCGCCGACCTGCGGCGAGCGCTCGACCGCCTGGACGAGGAGGGCCTCGATGGCGTGGTCTCGCTGCGGCGTCCGACTCTCGACGATGTCTTCCTCGCAGTCACCACGACCGAGCCCGCCGAACTCACGAAGGAGCACTCATGAACGCCACGACCGCCGATGCTCTCACGGCGCCCTCGACACTCCGGCCGCGACCACGGCTGCGGGGCCTGACGGCCGAGAGCGTCTTCGTCGGGAGAAGTCTGCGGCACTCGCTACGAGACGGCGAATCGCTGCTGATGGCGGTCCTGCTGCCCGTGATGCTCATGCTGATGTTCACGTGGGTGTTCGGCGGCGCGATCGACCCGTCCGGTGCATACGTCGACTATGTCGTTCCCGGCATCATCCTCACGTGCGCCGGCTTCGGGGCCTCGTCGACCGCCGTGTACGTCGCCAACGACATGCGCACGGGGATCATCGACCGCTTCCGCACCATGCCGTTGCGCGCGAGCGCGGTGCTCACCGGTCATGTCGTGGCGAGCCTGCTTCGCAATCTGGTCGCCACGGCGATCGTGATCGTCGTGGGCATCCTCGTGGGCTTCCGGCCCGATGCCTCGTTCGTCGAATGGCTGGCGTTGACCGGACTCATCGCTCTGTACATCCTGGCGATCACCTACCTGTTCGCGGCGATCGGCCTGGCGGCGAGGTCACCGGAAGGCGCGAACGGATACGGGTTCGTGCTGCTGTTCCTCCCCTACCTCTCGAGCGCCTTCGTGCCGGTGGCGAGCATGCCAGGGTGGCTGCAGCCCGTCGCGATGTACCAGCCGATCACACCGATCGTCGACACGATCCGCGGCCTGCTCACGGGCACTCCGCTGGAGGCGGCACCGCTGTGGGCGATCGGCTGGTGCGTCGTGATCCTGGCCAGCTCGGTCGCGTGGGGTGCATGGCTGTTCCGACGCAGGTCCGCTCGCCGCTGAGGGCCGACTGTCGCGAACGGGCGCCCGGGTCACAGCGGAGACATAGGACGTTTGCCGCAACCGTTCAGGGTGCACTGGGATGCTGAACCCACGACTCACGATGGCACCGTCCGAGTCCACGCGGGCTGGGGCCCGCGGCCACGCCCCCGTTGACAAGCCCCCCGTTGTCATCGGGGGCGAAGTGCGTCCGGGGCGTCAGCCGCCGAAGCGCTTGAGCGCGGTGGCGACGACGTGCTTCGCAGATGCCGCGGCACGGCCGACGACCTCGGCAGCGTGTGCGGCCCCGTCGGGAAGCGGCAGTCCGGGGTAGTCGATGTCAGGCGCATCGTCACCGTAGGCGTCCATGAGGAACGGGACGAGCCAGTCGTCGACGACCTCCAACGGCTCGACAGCGAGGCTGTAGAAGCGGCGCTGACCGTCTTCGCGCACGCTGACGAGCTCGGCCTCGCGGAGCACCTTCAGATGCTTCGAGACGGTGGGCTGGCTGATGCCCAGATCGGCGACGATCTGGCTCACGCTGGTACCGGCGTCCCCTTCGGTGGTGCGTCGCAGGAGAAGCTGGAGGATGTCGCGCCTCGTACCGTCTGCGATCACGTCGAAGATGTCCGTCATGTGATCAGGGTAGTCGTCCCCGGCACGGAGTACCATGACGAAGGCTCGGCGATCGGCGTCGTGCAGCCGCGGTGCGCGGCGAGGGGAAAGCGAAGGGGGACTCGATGTCGGGCATCGCTTCGGCGTCGTCACCTCGACAGCGTCTTCAGAATGCCGCCTCCTGGGGCAAGCACATCGTCACCTCGTCGCCCTCGCGCTTCGCGATCGTCATCTTCGCGCTGCTCATCCTCCTGTTCACCGTGCTGCTGTCGCTGCCGATCGCGTCGGCATCGCGCACGGTCACCCCGCTGGCCGACGCGCTGTTCACCGCCGTGTCCACCATCTGCGTCACCGGTCTCGCCACCGTCGACATGGCGAATCACTGGTCTCCCTTCGGGCACGTGCTGATCTTCGTCGGTGTCAACATCGGCGGGCTCGGTGTGCTCACCCTGGCATCGCTGATGGGTCTCGTCATCTCCAAGCGCCTCGGGCTGCGGGCCAAGCTGATGGCGGCCGGCGACACGAACCCGCTGCGAGCGCACGGCGGCGTCGTGAACGAGAGCCAGACCGTTCGGCTGGGCGAGGTCGGCCAGCTCCTGCGCACCGTCGCGGTGTCGTCGCTCATCATCGAAGGCGCACTCGCGGTACTCCTCTACCCCGCACTGGTCCTCGCGGAGGTCGACCCGATCGCCGCCCTGTGGGAGGCTCCGTACTTCGCGGCCATGGCGTTCACGAACACCGGCTTCGCTCCCAACGACGGCGGCGTGGCCGTCTTCGCCGACGACTATCTCGTGCTGTCTCTTCTGATGGTGGGCGTCTTCCTCGGCAGCATCGGCTTCCCCGTGATCTACACACTGGCCAAGCACGTGTGGCACGTGAAGAAGTGGTCGCTGCACACCAAGCTCACTCTCGTGACCACCGTGCTCCTGTTCGTGCTCGGCGCAGCCGTGTTCCTCATCCTCGAGTACGCGAACCCGAAGACGTTCGGCTCGATGGACGCGGCGGACACCACCTTCCAGGCCTTCTTCCTCTCGGCGATGACCCGTTCGGGCGGCTTCAACGTGATCGAGATGGACGACCTCAACGGCTCGTCGTTGCTGGCCGCGAGCATGCTGATGTTCGTCGGCGGCGGCTCGGCATCCACCGCCGGAGGAATCAAGGTCACGACGCTCGCCGTACTCGCCATCGCGGTGTGGTCTGAGGCGAAGGGACGCCAGTCGGTCGAGGTCTTCGGCCGCCGCATCCCCAGCGACGTGCAGCGTGTGGCGCTCAGCGTCGTCGCCTGGGGCGCCACGATCGTCGCACTGTCGACGATCATCATCGCCCAGATCACCAAGGCCGACATCAGTCATGTGCTGTTCGATGTGATCTCGGCATTCGGCACCGTCGGCCTGTCGACCGGCCTCACGGCCGAGCTCCCCGATTCCGCCTCGTACGTGCTCGCGACCACCATCTTCATGGGGCGCGTTGGTACAGTGACTCTCGCCGCGGCAGTCGCCGCGACATCGCGATCGCAGTATTACTCGCTGCCCGTGGAAAGGCCGATCGTTGGTTGAAGTGCTCCGGGGCGACGCTCCCGTACTCGTCATCGGCCTCGGCCGCTTCGGCGCCGCATGCGCCGGCGAGCTCGACCGCCTCGACCGCGAGGTCCTCGCGATCGACGGCAACCTGGAGCTCGTCCAGAAGTGGTCCGACCGCGTCACGCACACCGTTCAGGCCGACGCCAAGAACATCGACGCCCTGCGTCAGATCGGCGCCCAGGACTTCCAGGTCGCCGTCGTCGCCGTCGGCTCGTCGATCGAGGCATCCGTGCTGATCACCGCGAACCTGGTCGACCTCAAGGTGCCGCAGATCTGGGCGAAGGCCGTCTCGCAGTCGCACGGCAAGATCCTCGCCCGAGTGGGCGCCAACCACGTCATCTACCCCGAGCGCGAAGCCGGAGAGCGCGTAGCTCACCTCGTCTCCGGACGGATGCTCGACTTCATCCGCTTCGACGACGACTTCGTCCTCGCGAAGATGTACCCGCCGAAGTTCATCCGCGGCGTGGGGCTCAACGAATCCGGCGTGCGCAGCAAGTACAAGGTCACCGTCGTCGGCGTGAAGAGCCCCGGCAAGCCGTTCCGCTACGCCGAGGCGAACACGATCGTCACGAATCACGACCTCATCATCGTCTCGGGAACGAACAGCGACATCGAACGCTTCGCGGCCCTCGACCGCTGAACGACAGCCCGCCGCGAGTTCAGGCGTCGATGTCGAGCGTGATCTCGACGACGTCGTCGATCCCGACGCTCTCCCGATCCTGCAGCGCCTTCTTGATCGGAACGATGTAGCCGCCGTCCTTCGGCCACAGTGCCGTCGTCACGGTCGTGCGTCCGATCGTCACGGACGCGGGGATCATGCCCCACCCATAGGTGACGACGCCGGCGATCTCGCCGATCATCTCGCTCTCGACCGGCGGCACGGTGACGAAATGGAACGGCGCGGGTCCGCGCCAGAACCAGATCTCTCCCGAGAACCGCAGCTGCATGTCAGCCTCCTGCGGCGAGTTCCTTCGCCCGGGCCAGTGCCGCATCGGCGGCTTCCGCGAACGTCCGGTCGAGGTGCGCGTCCTGCAGCACCGCGACGGCCCGCTCTGTGGTGCCCTTCGGACTCGTGACCCGGCGGCGGAGTTCCGACGGCTCCTCCCCCGATGCGTCGAGCAGTGCCGTTGCTCCGATGAAGGTCTGCTCCACCATGATCCGCGCATCGCTCTCGCTGAAGCCCATGCCGATGGCGGCCTTCGTCAGCTCCTCGATGAGCAGGTAGACGTAGGCGGGGCCCGACCCGGAGATCGTCGAGAGCGCATCGATCTGCGACTCGGGCACCTCGACCACAGCGCCCACTGTCGCGAAGAGGCGGTGCACGAGGGCGAGATCGTCAGCGGATGCGGCTGCACCCGCCGCGAGGCCCGTGACGCCCTTGCCGACGGTCGACGGAGTGTTCGGCATCGAGCGGATGACGCGGACGCCGTCACCGAGGTTGTCGGCGAAGGTCTGCAGAGTGACACCGGCAGCAAGACTGACCACGATCGCGTCGTCGGCCAGTGAGGGCGCGATCTCGCGCAGCAGATCGGGGACCATCGCCGGCTTCACGCCGACCAGGACGATACGAGCCGACTGAGCCGCCTGCACATTGCCGTCCGGGGTCTCGGTGAGCGAGATGCTCGTGACGCCGTCGAGGGCCGCGAGGGCCGCGGCCTTCTCCGGCGTGCGGTTGGTCGCGACGACGCCCCCGTCCACCGGGATGCCGGATGCGACGACCCCGCGGAGGATCGCGCCGCCCATCGAACCGGCACCGAGGAACGCGAGGGCGGGAAGAGAGTCAGCCATGTCGTCATCCTACGGCGGGCGCACCCGGCGGCGACGGGCGAGCGGATCTAGACTCGACGCATGAGTGCATCCGGCGGCGGCAAGGCCATTCTCGCGGCGTTCCTGGCGAATCTGGGCATCGCCCTGGCGAAGTTCGTCGCCTGGGCGCTCTCAGGGTCGGCATCGATGCTCGCCGAGGCGATCCACTCCGTCGCCGACTCCGGTAACCAGCTGCTGCTCATGCTGGGCGGCCGCAAGGCGAAGCGCGAGGCCGACCGGGCGCACCCGTTCGGCTACGGCCGCGAGCGCTATGTCTACGCGTTCGTCGTGTCGATCATCCTGTTCTCGGTCGGTGGCCTGTTCGCGATCTACGAGGCGATCGACAAGCTCACCCACCCGCACGAACTGGACGAGACCTGGTGGTGGCTGCCGCTCCTCGTGCTCGTCATCGCGATCGGCCTCGAGTCGTTCTCGCTGCGCACGGCGGTCAAGGAGAGCAACCTGGTGCGTGACGAAGGCCAGTCGTGGGTCTCGTTCGTCCGCCGCGCCAAGGCCCCGGAGCTTCCCGTCGTGCTCCTCGAGGACGTCGGAGCCCTCACCGGACTCACGTTCGCGCTGCTCGGCGTCGGTCTCACGGTGATCACCGGAAACCCGGTCTTCGACGCCCTCGGCACCCTGATGATCGGCATCCTGCTGGTGCTGATCGCCATCGTTCTCGGTGTCGAGACCAAGAGCCTGCTCGTGGGCGAGGGCGCCACGCCCGCCGATCACGACCGCATCGTCGACGCGATCAATGCGGGCGACGAGATCGAGAAGATCATCCACATGAAGACGCTCTACCTCGGCCCCGATGAGCTGATGGTCGCCGCGAAGATCGCACTCAACGCTGACAAGCCGCTGCGCGAGGCCGCTGTCGACATCGATGCGATCGAGGCCCGCATCCGCGAGGCCGTGCCGACGGCCAGGGTCATCTACATCGAGCCCGACGTCTACCGGCCGTCGCTCGACCCGGAGCCGTCGACCGACGTGTTCGTGCTCAAGTCCTCGGACTGATCTCCCGCGACGACATCTGCCCTCAGCGGCGCTGCTCGAAGAAATCCCGCAGCAGCGTCGTCGCGGCGTCTGCCTCGACCCCGCCGATGACCTCGGCACGATAGGGCAGCCGTCGATCGCGCAGCACGTCGTACATCGACCCGGCGGCCCCCGCCTTGTCGTCCCAGGCGCCGAAGACGACCCGGCCGATCCGGGCCTGCAGGATCGCGCCCGCGCACATGAGGCAGGGCTCGAGAGTGACGACGAGAGTGTGGCCGTCGAGGTTCCAGGAGCCGACGGATGCCGCAGCCGCCCGTAGCGCGTCGACCTCGGCGTGACCGGTCGGGTCACCGGTCGCCTCGCGGTTGTTGCGCCCCTCGGCGACGATCCGCCCTTCGGCGTCGAGCACCACCGCCCCGACGGGGATCTCCGACGCGGCCGCTGCCTCGGCCGCGAGCGCGAGAGCGCGTCTCATCGCGCTGAGGTCGGCGGCGGTCATGGGTCGAGCCTACGACAGCCACGGGAGCGGCCCCTCGCATCCGATGTCGTACGCGAGCGTCCGGCGCATTAGCCTGTAAGCATGCGTGTCCACGTCGCCGACCACCCTCTCGTCACTCACAAGCTCTCGGTGCTGCGCGACCATCGCACACCGTCGCCGGTCTTCCGCCAGCTGACCGAAGAACTCGTGACGCTGCTCGCGTACGAGGCGACCCGCAACGTGAAGGTCAGCCCGATCGAGATCACCACTCCGGTGACCACGACGATGGGCGTGAAGATCTCCGAGCCTCGGCCGATCGTCGTCCCGATCCTGCGTGCGGGACTCGGCATGCTCGAGGGACTCGTCAAGCTCCTGCCGACCGCAGAGGTCGGATTCCTCGGGATGGTCCGCGATGAGGAGACCTTCGAGCCGACCACCTACGCCGAGCGCCTTCCCGACGATCTCAGCGACCGCCAGTGCTTCGCGATCGATCCCATGCTCGCGACAGGCGGCTCGCTGGCTGCGGCCATCCAGTTCCTCTTCGACCGAGGAGCCAAGGACGTCACCGCGATCTGCCTGCTGGGCACCCCGGAGGGCCTCGCCGCGATCGAGGCTCTCGTCGGAGACCGCGATGTGACGATCGTGCTCGGTGCTCTCGATGAGCGTCTCAACGAGAAGGGCTACATCGTGCCCGGACTCGGCGACGCCGGCGATCGGCTCTACGGCACCGTCTGACGGACCCCCGGCTCGCCCTCGTCGAGCAGCTCAACGCCGAAGCCGGCGACGACGTCGCGCACCTCGTCGAGGTAGCGCTTCGCCTGTGCGGTGAGGGGGATGGCGGTGCGTCCGACCCATCCGATCTCGATGTGATCGTCGACCTCGAGAGGAACCGCCACGATCTCGGGGTCGAGATCATCGCTGATGATGCCGGTGGAGATCGTGTACCCGTCGAGTCCGATCATGAGGTTGAAGATCGTCGCTCGATCGGAGACCCTGATCTCCCGCGCACTCGAGAGGGTCGAGAGGATCTCCTCCGCGAAGTAGAACGAGTTGTTCGCCCCCTGATCGAAGGTGAGCCGCGGCAGCCCGATGAGATCGTCGAGGGTCGCACGGTCTCTGGAGGCGAGCGCGTTGCGTCGTGAGACGAAGATGTGCGGCTCGGCGATGAAGAGAGGATGGAACGCGAGGCCCGAGTCGCGGAGCAGCTTGTCGATGACGTTCCGGTTGAAGTCGTTGCGGAAGAGGATGCCGAGTTCGCTGCGGAGCGTCCGTACATCTTCGATGATGTCCCACGTGCGGGTCTCGCGAAGTGAGAACTCGTATTCGGCCGCGTTCGTGCCCTTGACCATCCGTACGAACGCGTCGACCGCGAAGGAGTAGTGCTGCGTCGACACCCCGAGGAGACGGCGCGACGGCGGCCGGCCGAGGTAGCGCTGCTCGAGCAGCTCGGCCTGCTCGACGATCTGTCGGGCGTACCCGAGGAACTCCGAGCCGTCGCTGGTGAGCGTGACGCCCCGGGCCGAACGAGTGAGAAGAGCGCGCCCCACCCGGCTCTCCAGGTCTTTCATCGCCGCCGACATGGTCGGCTGAGCGACATAGAGCATCTCGGCCGCCGCTGTGATCGATCCCTCCGCGGCGACTTCGATGAAGTACTGGAGCTGCTGCAGCGTGATGCCGCTCGATCGCCTGGCCATAGGAGAAGGCTATATCACCGCATAGCGGAGCCGAATTACCCGATGGCCGGGATGCGGCCGCACGATGGGAACACAGCATTTCGCGAGGCCGAGTCGGCCTCTGATCCCCCGGATTGGCCCCTCATGGCGAACGAGATCACGTTCAGCATCACCACCACCCGCTTCGACGAGGACTACGCCCCGTCTGACAGCTCGCGGATCACCACCAACTTCGCCAACCTCGCGCGTGGTGAGCGGCGTCAGCAGAATCTCCGCAACGCCCTCGCGATGATCGATCAGCGGTTCAACGATCTTGCGGGCGGAGACAGCCCTGACCGGTATTCGGTCGAGCTCGACATCGTCTCCGTGCAGCTGCGATTCGCCGACGGTGAAGATCGAGACTTCCCCGTGCTCGAAGTGCTGGACATCCACATCGTCGACCGGCTGACCGGCGAACGCCACCAGGGCATCGTGGGGAACAACTTCTCCTCCTACCTGCGCGACTACGACTTCAGCGTCGTCCTACCCGCGGCGAGCGCGGCAGCCGGCGGATTCGCGATTCCCGACGACTTCGGCGTGCTGCACGGCAAGCTCTTCCAGCACTTCCTCGAGTCCGACGCATACCAGGACCGGTTCCCGACGCTGCCGGTCATCTGCATCAGCGTCTCGACGAGCCGGACGTATCGCCGCACAGGCAATGTCCACCCCGTGCTCGGCATCGAGTACGTGCAGGACTCCTTCTCGCTCACCGACGAGTACTTCGGGAGGATGGGACTGCAGGTGCGATACTTCATGCCACGCGGCAGCTCCGCTCCGCTCGCCTTCTACTTCCGCGGCGATCTTCTCGGCGACTACTCCGATCTGCAGCTCATCGGCACCATCAGCACGATGGAGACCTTCCAGAAGATCTACCGCCCGGAGATCTACAACGCGAACACCCCCGCCGAGAGCGTCTACCGTCCGAGCCTCGCGCATCAGGACTACGAGCACACGGAGATCACGTACGACCGCGAGGAGCGCAGCCAGCTCGCTGTCGCCCAGGGACGCTATGCGGATGAGCACTTCGTCACGCCTCATCGCCGAGTGCTGGATGAGTGGGCAGCCTCCTACCCCGCTCCGTCCGCCCTCGCTCCGACCTCCCCCGCTCCGACCTCACCGGCTCCGGTCCGATGACCGACGAGGGATCGAAGATCGTGGGACCGCTGCTGCCCACCTCGATCGTCGGAAGCCTGCCGAAGCCTGCGTGGCTCGCGCGGCCGGAGGTGCTCTGGTCGCCGTGGGAGCTGCAGGGTGATGCGCTCGTGGAGGGAAAGCATGATGCGCTGCGCGCCGCAGTGCACGAGCAGCGTCGTCGCGGCATCGACATCATCAGCGACGGGGAGCAGACCCGCCAGCACTTCGTCACCACCTTCATCGAGCATCTCGACGGCGTCGACTTCGAGAACCGCGAGACGGTGCGCATCCGCGATCGCTACGACGCGAGCGTGCCCACGGTGGTGGGTGCGGTGACCCGTCCGAAGCCCGTGTTCGTGGACGACGCGACGTTCCTGCGTCAGCAGACCGATCAGCCGATCAAGTGGGCGCTCCCTGGCCCGATGACGATGATCGACACCCTCGCCGACCGCCACTACCGAAGCCGCGAAAAGCTGGCATGGGAGTTCGCGACCATCCTCAACCAGGAGGCGAGAGAGCTCGAGGCGGCGGGAGTCGACATCATCCAGTTCGACGAGCCCGCGTTCAACGTCTTCTTCGACGAGATGAAGGACTGGGGCATCGCGGCACTCGAGCGGGCGGTCGAAGGGCTGAGCGCCGCGACTGCGGTGCACATCTGCTACGGCTACGGGATCAAGGCGAACAACGATTGGAAGGCGACCCTCGGGGCGGAGTGGAGGCAGTACGAGGAGTCGTTCCCGCTGCTGCAGCAGTCCTCCCTCGACATCGTCTCGCTCGAGAGCCACCACTCGCACGTACCCATGGACCTCATCGAGCTCATCCGCGGCAAGAAGGTCATGCTCGGAGCGATCGACGTGGCGAGCGATCAGGTCGAGACGCCGGAAGAGGTCGCGGACACCCTGCGACGTGCTCTCGAGTTCGTCGACGCAGAGTTGCTCATCCCCAGCTCGAACTGCGGCATGGCACCTCTGCCGAGGGGCGTCGCGCTCGACAAGCTGAGCGCACTGGCGGCGGGAGCGCGAATAGTCCGCGAAGAGCTCGGCGACAGCGGGGCCTGATCACGGCACATCCCGGGCGACGCCGAGTCTGCTCACCGTCGTAGCGAGCTCGGAGCTGCCGGGCTCTCGCCCGCGACCCCGCAGGCGCGACTCACACGCTCAGTCGGTAGCCACGCTCGTCTCCGTGGTGGATGAACCCGGCTCTCGCGAGGATCGGCGCAGATGTCGCCGTGCGTCCTTTCACCAGCGCGGTGGTCGCTCCGAGTGCGGCGCTCACTCGGAGCCTCTCGGCGAGGACCGCGCGGTAGGCGCCTCTCCCCCGCGCGTGCTCGAGCGTGGCAGCGCCCCAGAGCCGGGCGAAGCCGTCGACGATCGTGCAGCCGCCGGTGCTCACCGCCTCACCGTCGGGGGCGAGTCGCGCGAGCACTCGGACGTGCGTTCCGGCGTCGAGGTTCGACGTGATCTCGTCGAGTTCCACCCGGAGCCCTTCTTCGTCGAGTGGCTGCTGCTGCCAGACGGGCACGTTGATCCTGTCGACCTCGCGGACCTGGTCGAGTGTCCGCACGACCTCCGCGCTGATCCCGGCGGGGACGTCGACGTCCGATCCCCCGATCGGGCGAGCGAACACGGCGACGGTGTCGACGTGCTCCGCTCCTCGCCGCCGCAATTCCTCTTCGAGATCGGGGCTATCGGACGCGTTGGTCCAGAATCGGAACTCCGGCTCACGCCAGGCCCTGGTGTGCGCGATCGCGTGATCGAGTACGGCCACGGGATCGGCGTCCGAGTCGACCTGTGATCCGCGCACTCCGCCGCCGAAGCGCTCGGGATACCGGACCAGTTGCAGATGCGTCTTCTGCTGATCGCTGTCGCGGGGAAACCAGACCCATGCCGCTGACGCGCGCAGGATCTCCTCGATCGTATGAGTCATCGCTCACCTCTGCTGCTCATGACGGCGTCAGCTCGCCGCACCGACCAACCGCGCGAAGGCGCTCATGCGAGCGACCCCCTCCGGCGTGCGGGGCAGATCGTCGAGAAGCGCCGGGGAGTGGATGAGGTAGGCCGCGACCTGCGCCCGGGAGATGGCGACGTTGAGCCGGTTCTGCAGAAGCAGGAACTCGGGTCCCCGAGGCGCGTCACGACCGCTGGACGCGGCGAGGGATGTGATCGAGACCACCGCCTCCTTGCCCTGGAAGTTGTCGACAGTGCCCACCGGGACGTCGGGGAACCCCGCCGCGGCGAGCGCGTCGTGAACGGTCTGACGCTGCGCGTTGTAGGGCGCGACCACGATGATGTCGCTCTGAGCGAGCGGGCGGACCGTCGCGTCCGCGTCGTTGTCGGTGAAGGCGCGCCCGACGAGGTCACGAACGAGTGCCACCACCTGAGCCGCCTCTTCCGGGGAGTCGGTGGCATTGCCGCGATGTCGCAGGGGGACGACGTGGAGCCCCGCATCGACGCCGGCGATCGCTCTCCGTTCGGTGCCGGGGGCGGAGGCGAGCCGCCCGGCGTACGCGAGCTTCGACACGGGGGCGGCGACGAACGGATGCATGCGCCACGACTTCGCGAGGAAGTAGCCGTAGTCGGCTGCGATGACCGCATCGCCGTCCATGACCCAGCCGAGCGCCGAGGTGTCGACGGGCTCGGGGTGCGCGCCCTGACTGACCTGAGGAAGCTGCTGCGGGTCTCCGAGCAGCAGCAGCCGCTGTGCGCCTGCGGCGACGGCGATCGTGGAGGCGAGCGAGAACTGCCCCGCCTCATCGACCACGAGGAGATCGAGCCCCGCCCGTTCGACACGGGCGGTGTTGCTGAAGTCCCAGGCCGTGCCTCCGACGACGGCGCCGTGTTCGGCGTGCTCGCCGAGGAACGACGCCATGCCGTTCTTGGGGATCACCGTGTACGACGGATCGGACGCGGAGTCCTTCGGGGCCTTGCCCACCTGACCTGCCGGAACGCCGTCGGCGACGACCCGCTCGAGCAGATTCTCGATGATCGCGTGGGACTGCGCAACGACACCGATCCTGAAGCCGTGGTCCTTCACCAGGCGCGCGATCACCTGCGAACCCGTGTACGTCTTACCCGTGCCGGGCGGGCCCTGGACGGCGAGGTAGCTGCGGTCGAGATCGAGCACCCCCCGCACGATGGCGTCGATCGTGTCGGCTCCCTGCTGCGGCAGCGTGCCGCCGGAGAGCGTCCTCGGAGGGATCCGTCGCAGGATGTCGGTCGCCGCATCACGCGGGAACTCCGGTGCTGCCGCATGGACGGTGTCGGCCCACTCGTCGATCGCACCCTGCAGCGAGACGACGCGTGGCGGCGCTGCCGGGGTGAGCGCGAGAGGCAGCTCGTCCCACGTCTGGCCCTGAATCGCCGTCTCGGTGATCAGATAGCCATCGTCGAGCACCTCCGCGACCGTGACCGTGTGCGGAACGTGCACCGCTCGTGACGGCGCTTCGGTGTCGAAGGGCGCAGGCACCGGGTACAGCGCGAACGGCTGGGATCCTGCGCTGAGCGTCGTGCCAGGCGACACCTCGCCGCGGATCTCGATGTCACGCGACATCACCCGGCGCCCCTCGCCGACGCTCCAGTCTCGCTGCACCGTCGACGACGTGCGGTCCACACGCACGACGTCGCGCGTGCCGTCCCACATCGTGACGGGCTCGCGCAGCCGCTGGAAGTGCGAGACCCAGAAGCTCTTCGCCTCACGGGGGAAGTAGTCGATCGCTGCCGCCGCGATGCGGTGCACCTGCCCGTCGCCGCCCGCGTCGACAGCCCGCTCCGCGTCGGCGAGGAGCGCCACCGAACGAGGCGACGGCTCGTAGATCACCTCGTCCGCCTCGTCGGGAGGTGCAGGACTCACCCCTTCCTTCCTGGCGATGTCGATCAGCCAGTTGCGGAGGCGCCTCGTCGACACGCAGTCGTAGCGGTTGTAGTCGGCGAGGTCGGCGAAGACCGCATCCGCTTCCTGCTGCTCCCCCGCCGCCGCGAGCTCTCGGGCCGCGACGTACTGCACTATCGAGTCGTCGCCCTTCTGCACGTCGCTCGTGCGCACGTCTTCGCCCATGTAGAGCGGCTCGAGCTTCTTGATCGAGTACGACCTCGTGCCGACCCTCACGGTGCGCAGGACCAACGGATAGAGGTCGACGAACACGCCTTCGCGCAGCAGCCGATCGATCTCACCTTCGCGCACACCGTGCCGCGCGGCCATCGCGACCAGGTGCGAGGTCTCGTACGGCGCATAGTGGTAGATGTGCATGCCAGGGTGCGTGGCTCTGCGCACCGTCACGAAGTCCAGGAATCGCTCGAACGCCTCTCGCTCCGCGGCGAAGTCGTGAGCCCACAGCGCCGTGTACTGGTCGGCATTGTCGACCCAGCCGAAGAGGTAGTCGATCCCCCAGTGCGCTTGTCCGTCCGGTGCCGGCTCGGTGTAGAGCGGATCGCCTTCGAAGTCGAAGAAGATGTCGCCGTGGCTCGGCACGGGGAGGGTGTGGATCGCCGCGGCATAGTGCACGTCGTACGTCGGCGCGCCCTCTGCATCCGCCCGGATCTGCAGCCTCGCCTGGTCGCGAAGGGTCTCGAACGAGTCGGTGTTCATGCCCACAGGCGGGATGCTCGCGGCGGCCAGCGCATCGATCGTCTCGATGCCCGCAGCCCGCAGTCGCGCCCGCTGGACGGGCCGCATACGGGCGACCATCAGCAGGTCGCGGTGCGCGATCACCTGCTCCTCGCACGTGGCGCAGCGCCCGCATGCCACCACCTCGAGGTCGCCGCGATCGTCGCCCCATGCCAGCGCCGCACCGGCGGAGCCGTCGTCGATCCGGCGGTCGGCGATGAGGGCACGCAATCGCGCCCGCCTGACCTGGAACAGCGGAAGGAGATCGTCGACGGCGTGCGTGCTCAGGGTTCCGTCGCCGAGGATGAGATCGACCTCGTCGGATCGGGGGATGCCCAGCCGGTCGAGCTGGTCGACATATGCCGCGAGCTGCATGAGTGCGGTGACTCGCGCCTTCCTGGCGAGTTTCGAATCCTGCACCCGCCAGCGCCCGTCGTCATCGCGCTTCAGGAAATCAGCGAATCCGACGAACTCCGGCGTCGCGAACGCGGCTTGGAAGACGACGATCGCGTCGGATCCGAGCGCCCGCACGGTCTCGTCGACGGCAGCGGCGAGGGCCTCGGCATCGACCGACGAGACCTTCTCGACGCGGTGCACCCGATCGTCCCCGAGGTCGTCGATGTAGCGCGCGAGGACATTCTGCTCGTGGACGTCACCGAGAAGAGCGGCGCGCGCGAGGGTCGCGTCTTCAGGCTCTTCGACCGCGGGCACGCGACCCAGCTTGGCGTCGATCGCGCGGCACCACGCGAACTCGCATTCGGCGGCCGCCTTGAGGTCGCTCGCGCTCCAGATGACGCGCTGCGCCTGAGTGTCGATCCGCACGATTCTCCCGTTCCCTCGGATGCTTCGACACTAGCCGCGGCATCCGACATGGGATCACGCCGGGAGGTGTGTCAGCGCCACCACGTGTCGTCCGGGGTCCCCGGCAGATGGCGCTTGTGCTGCGTCGCGAGGTAGCGCGATTCGATACGCCCTGCGACGTCGGGGGCGACCTCGCGTCCCTCGAGGAAGTCGTCGATCTGCTCGTAGGTCAGACCGAGTTCGTCTTCATCGGCGCGCCCCGGCTGACCGTCGAGCAGGTCGGCCGTGGGCACCTTGTAGGCGAGCCTGTCCGGCGCTCCGAGAAGCAGCAGCAGCGAGCGCCCCTGCCTCTTCGACAGACCGGAGAGCGGGAGGATGTCGGCCGCGCCGTCGCCGAACTTCGTGTAGAAGCCCGTGACCGCCTCGGCCGCATGGTCGGTGCCGATGACGATGAGACCGTCGTGTCCTGCGAGCGCGTACTGCGTGACCATCCGCACGCGAGCCTTGATGTTGCCCCGGTTGAAGTCGCTGATGTCGCTCGTGACGGCGAACTCGATGTCCTCCTCGACGCCGTCGACACCGTTCTGGATGTTGACCTCGACCGACGAGTCCGGTGCGATGAACTCGAGCGCGGCCTCAGCATCCGCGGCATCCTTCTGCACCCGGTAGGGCAGGCGCACGGCGAGGAACTTCGCTTCTCCCCCTTCGGCGCGAACCCGTTCGACCGCGAGCTGGGCGAGCCGCCCGGCCAGCGTCGAGTCCTGTCCGCCGGATATCCCGAGCACGAACCCCTTGGCGCCCGTGGTGCGCAGGTAGTCGACGAGGAACGCCACTCGGCGCTCCACCTCGACCTCGGGATCGATCTCGGCCTTCACTCCGAGCGCTTCAGATATCTGCTGCTGCAGGGTCATGTGTTCCTCCGGTCTGCCCGACGTCAGTATCCTCCCCCAGTGTTACATCGAGATGACATCGGCCGCACACGGCTCGACTTCGCACCGATCGATACACCTGGCAGGATGGCGAGGTGAAACTTCTCGTCGCAGCCATGGCCTCTGAACTCGCAGCGTTCCCGGAGGAGCTCGAGGGGTTCGACCGGCTCGTCACCGGCGAGGGCAAGATGCAGGCCGTGTTCGCCCTCACCCGCGCGCTCGACGCCAAGGAGTATTCCGAGGTGGTGGTCGTCGGGACCGCGGGCGGCATCGACCCTGATCTCGAGGCCACCGTGCACGAGATCGGCAGCGCGCTGCAGCACGATGTGTTCGACCTCGACGGCGTCGCAGGTCAGCACGTGTCCCTGCCCGCGCGCGTGTCCACCGGCCGCGAGGGCGTGCTGATCGCGACCGGTGACAGCTTCGTCGGCGACGCAGGGATCACCGCCGTCATCCGGCCGTCCGGCGCCGGCTTGGTCGACATGGAGACCTACGCGTACATCTGGGTCGCGGAGCAGTTCGGGGTGCCGATCCGCGCGTTCCGCGCGATCTCGGACAGGGCCGAGGATGGCGCGCTCGTCGACTTCCGCGAGGCGATCGCCCGGTGCAGCGTGCAGCTCCGTGAGGTGATCCGCCGGGAGTACGGCGTCTGAATGCGGGCCGAGTGAACGCGCGCCTTCGGCGAGCGGGACGGTGACCCTCAGCGCGCTTCGATGATGCTCGGGCCCTCCGACGTCGCACGCACCCGCAGCTGAGCCGGGATCTGCTCCTGCATCGCCTCGACGTGGCTGATGACGCCGACGGTGCGTCCGCCCTGGCGGAGTTCATCGAGCGTGCGCATCGCGACATCGAGGGTGTCGCCGTCGAGCGACCCGAATCCCTCGTCGATGAACAGAGTGTCGAGGCGGATGCCGCCGGCTCGCGCGGTGACGACCTCGGCGAGCCCGAGGGCCAGGGCGAGAGAGCTGAGGAACGTCTCCCCTCCTGACAGCGACTGCGCAGGGCGCGTCTGGCCGGTGAAGGCGTCGAACACGACGATCCCGAGCCCGGATGCTGCTCCCCGAGCCGCCAGCGCGTCGGAGTGGCGCAGCTGGTAGCGGCCGGTGGACATGTCTCCCAGGCGTCGATTCGCAGCGTCGACGATCTCTTCGAGCTCTGCCGCCAGGACGAAGGTCTCCAGGGTCATCTTGCGGGTGTTGGCGCCGCGCCCCGCGATCGTGTCGGCGAGCCCGCGCAAGACCTCGTAGTCGGCCGCATCGTCCGCGGTGCGCGCATGCTCCGCCCAGGCGGCCTCGATGATCGCAGTGAGCTGCTCAGCCACGGCGGCCGCACGACCTGCCTCATCGACCGCCGCCGACCAGCGCTGTCGCGCGGTGAGAGAACGCAGCTCGGCCGGCCCGAGATCGATCTCCTCCTCCGGGAGAGTGCGGAGCTCGAGGTCGAGAAGGATCGCGCGCTCCTTCTCGCGCTGCACGGCATGCAGGGTGACTCGGTTCTCCAGTGCCGCCTGAGCGGCGGCAGAGCGGAGCGCCAGTTCGACGGCGGCGACTCCATCGAATTCGGAGGCCTCCAGCGCAGCATCCTGCTCGGCCTTCGCGGCGGCGGCCGCCTCAGCTCTGCGCGCTCGCTCCGCGGTCGCCTCGACCAGAGCGAGCGCGGCCTGGACCTCGGCCAGCGTCGCAGCCAGCCTGTCGGCGACGGACTCGTAGGGCCCTCGCGCGTCATCGATCGCCAGCCGCGTCTCGGTGACGCGCTGCGCCACGAGCAGCTGCGTCTCGCGCGCCGTGGCCAGTGCCGCAGAGTCACGTTCGCGCTCGCTGTCGAGCCGGCGGATGCGTTCGATCAGAGCATCGCGCTCCAGCTCGAGCGCAGTCCGCTGATCGAACGCGTCGGTGCTCTGCGCGAGAGCCGCTGTCGCGGTGTCGAGCTCTGCGACGGCCTCGTCGACCTCGCGACCGTCTGCACGGGTGATCGCCGCAGCGAGGTCGGCACGCAGAGAAGATGTCAGTTCGGCGGCGTCCCGCTCGCGCCGAGCGACCGCGTCGCGGGCGGATTCTGCTTCGTCGACGTCGTCGGCGGAGACGGGATCGGCATGCACGGCGGGAGCCGGGTGCTCGTGCGATCCGCACACCGGGCATGCCTCGCCCTCGTGCAGCGACGCCGCCAGCTCCCCCGCGAATCCGTCGAGTCGTCTCTGTCTGAGCTGGGCGAGGGCGGTCTGTGCGGCGGCGAGCGCAGCGCTGGTCTCAGCGAGCGCCCGCTCCGCCTCCGTCTGCGCAGCTCTGAGACGCACCACGTCGAGAGCGGCCGTGTGCCGGACCGCAGCGGCGTCTCGCGCTGCAGCCAGATCTCCGGCGCGATCGGCGAGCTGCCTGGCCGCATCGCGCGCGAGTGTCAGCTGTTCGAGCTCGGCGGGCAGCGCCACCAGATCGGCCTCTGCGGCGTCGATCCGGGCGGTAGCTGCCGCCACTGCATCATCGGCTGCTGCGAGTTCAGCATCGAGAGCGGAGGCTGAGCGTTCGAGCTCAGCCGCTCGCTCCCATGCACCGGTCTGCCTCGTGCGCTCTGACGCCCATGCCGCGAGGTCGTCGACGACGATCTCGTGAGCCTCCCAGTCCGCTCGTGCTCGCGTCTCGGCATCGACCGCCGCGTCGAGCGCGGACGCAGCCATGACAGCGCTCGCGATCGGAGCCCGCAGCATCTCCGCAGCCCGAGCATTCTGCAGTTCTCGACGTGCATCGGCGATGACCGCCTCATCGGCCTCGAGACGGTCGAGCGCGGCTCGCGCCCGATCCCGCTCGACCTGTGCCCGCTGCTCCTCCCGCGCACTCGCGAGAGCGGCATCCGCGGCGTCCGACTGCTTCTCCGCCTCGACACGCTCGACCGCCCGACGTTCGGCCCGGTAATCGGCACGAGCCTTCGCGCGGCGCAGACCATCGAGGCGTTCGTCTGTCGTCGCCGCGAAAGGCTCTGCCTCCTGCGCGGATGCCTCGTCTGTCTGCGCTTCGCTGTCACGCCCGAGGTCGGCGTTGCGGACCAGCCTCTCTCCTTCGTCGAGGCGAGCCGACACCGTGGCCAGTCGTGCACCGAGAGCCTGCTCGGCCGCCTTGCGCCGCTCGTCGAAACGCGACTGCACGTCTTCGAAGCGCTCGGTGCCGAACAGTCGCCTCAGCAGCCCCTGTCGTTCTTTGCTTCCCGCCAGCAGGAACTCCGAGAACCGGTTCTGCGCGAGCAATATGACCTGTAGGAACTGCTCGCGACTGAGCTGAAGGATCTCGTCGAGCTCGTAGGCTGCCTCGCGCTCTTTCGCGGCGAGACCGATCCACTCGCCGCCGACCGACGTGTCGAGCTGCACGGCCGCAGGTTGCACCGTCATGCCGCCACCACGCTTCTTGGGGCGCTCGTACTCGGGCGATCTACTGACCCGATATCGGCCGGCCGGCGTGCTGAACTCGACCACGACCTCGGTGAGATCGTCAGGCTCGCAGTGATCGCTGCGCAACCGCTTCTCGCCACTCTCGTACCGCGGGACCCCGCCGTACAGGCCGAAGCAGACGGCGTCGAGGATGCTCGATTTGCCGGCACCCGTGCGCCCGGCGATCAGGAAGATGCCGTCGTCGGCGAATGCGTCGAAGTCGACGATCTGCCGCTCGCGGAACGGGCCGAATCCTTCGACCTCGAGTCGGTGCAATTGCATCAGGGCATCTTCTTCGCTGTCGGAGCATGATCGCGGTGACGCATCACCGGACTGGATCGAGTCGTCACCGGACTGGATCGAGTCGTCACCGGACTGGATCGAGTCGTCACCGGACTAGATCGAGTCGTCACCGGACTAGATGAGGGCATCAGCGCGGACGCGGTCGTCGAGGACCTCGCGGATCAGCTCGCCCTCACGCTCCGTCGCGCCATGGCCCGAGCGCACATGTTCGAGGAACGCTTCGATGCGCTCCGGGTCGGTGACGGCGCCCCGCAACCGCTCGGCGTAAGAACGCTCCGCCGTCGCGGCCGTCTCAGCGGGCTGATGCTGCACCATCGCGCAGTGCGGATACCGCTCCCGGAGTCGCCGCATCGGCTCGGTCTGGGCGAGTGCGTCGGTGTAGACGGCGCACACCCAATCGTCGGCGTGTGCGGCGACGTTCTCGGGGGACAGGATCTCGTCGAGCGTGCCGGTGAGCGTGACCAGGCGACGCGGCACAGGCAGCTCGAGCCAGTCGACCGACGCCAGTCCTGCCGCGTCGAGCTCGACCAGCCACGACCCGCGAGGTTTGTTCTGCTCGCCGAAGCTGTAATGCAGCGGTGCGCCCGAGTAGCGCACGCGCTCGCTGATCTGCTGGCGTCCGTGGATGTGGCCGAGGGCGACGTAGTCGGGCCCGTCGAACACGGCCAGCGGCACGACGTCGAGGCCACCCTGACGCACCTCGCGCTCGAGGCCGACGGTCGCGTCGACCCCCGCCGAGAAGCAGTGGGCGATCGCGACCGACCGGCCAGGGTGCTCAGCCATGCTCGCGCGCACCAGATCCATCGCGTGGGCGAGCGTCTGCGCCTGCGTGCGCAGCTCGACACCGTTCCAGTGCTGGCGCACGATCGCCGGCTCGAGGTAGGGGATGCCGTAGAAGTGCACCGGCCCGTCGGAGTCGGTCATGGTGACCGGTGTTCCGATCGCCAGCGGGTCGGTGAGCACGTGGATGCCGTCGCGCAGCAGACGCGCCTGGAAACCCAGACGCGCGGCGGAGTCGTGATTGCCGCTGGTGACGATCACCCGTGCGCCCGTCTCGTGCAACGCGACCAGCGCGTCACCGAGAAGCGTATAAGCGGCACCTGCCGGTGTCGCCGAGTCGAACACGTCGCCGGCGACGATGACGACGTCGACCGCGTTCTCCCTGACCTGCAGCGTCAGCGCCGCGAGCACCTCGGTCAGCGCGTCCATGGTCGAGTTGCCATGGAAGGTGCGACCGATGTGCCAGTCGGAGGTGTGCAGGATTCGCATACTCACACGCTACGAACCCCCACCGACATTCGGTCCGAGGCGTGCCGCAGCGTCCGTTCCTGCCTGTCGGATCTGCACGATCCCGGTGGGAGCGGACGCCACGGCCGTCTCAGATGCCGTCGACGTCAGTGCGCGCCGACGGCGAGGCCTGGATGCGCCGGCATCAGCTCGTCCTTCGTGCCTCGCACCATCACCGCGGCGATGACGGCTCCGACCACCATGAGGATCGAGCCGACGATGAACACCCAGCCGTAGGCGTCGGTCATCTGCCACGGGGTGAGGTCGGCTTGCGCGTGGCCGCCGACCGATGCCGCGTACACGGCGGTGAACACGGACAGCCCGATCGATCCGCCGATCTGCATGGCCGAGTTCGCGACGGCGGATGCCACACCCGCGTCATGCGGGGCGACTCCCGTCAGCGCGAGATTCTGCAGCGGGATGAACACGAATCCCATCCCGACGCCGAGAAGGACGAGCGCCGGAGCGATCTGCACGAGATACGCGCCGTCCGGGGTGATGCCCGACAGCAGGAACAGCCCGGCCGCGGCGATCAGCGGCCCCACGATCAGCATCGGTCGCGGGCCGATCACCGTGAGGAGCTTCGTCGCGATCGGGGCGATGATCATCGTCGCGATCGGAAGCGGCAGAGTCGCGGCACCCGCCGGCAGCGCGCCCATTCCGAGCACGAACTGGAGGTGGAAGGTGAGATAGAGGGTCGCGCCGATCATGATCGCGCCCGCGACGCCCTGGATCAGGAACGCCCCGCCGCGCACGCGGTCGGCCACGACACGCAGCGGAAGCAGCGGCTGCGCGACGCGACTCTCGACCCAGACGAACAGGACGAGCAGGACCACGCCGATGGCGAGGAAGGTGATCGTGAGCGGGTCTCCCCAGCCGTTCTCCGCGAGGCTGAACCCGTAGACGAGGGATCCGAGGCCGAGCGTCACGGTGATCGCGCCCCAGACGTCGTAGCGGTTGTCTCCGTCGGCCTTGCTCTCGGTGAGGAAGAGACCTCCGCCGACGAGACCCACCGCGACGAAGAAGAGATTGACCAGCAGGCACCAGCGCCAGTCGGCGAACTCGGTGAGAAGACCGCCCAGCAGGAGCCCGACCGCGGCCCCGGTTCCGGCGACGGTCCCGAAGACCGCGAACGCCGTATTGCGCTCGCGCCCCGAGGGGAAGGTCACCGTGAGCAGCGCGAGGGCCGCGGGAGCGAGGAGAGCTGCGAAGACGCCCTGCAGTCCGCGGGCGAGAACGAGCTCCCACCCCGACTGGGCGAGGCCGCCGTAGAGCGACGCGGCGCCGAATCCGACCATGCCGATCATGAAGACGCGCTTGCGCCCGATGTAGTCGGCGATACGGCCGCCGAGCAGCAGCAGCGCCCCGAACGCGAGGGCGTAGGCGGTGACGACCCACTGCCGCTGGCCGTCGCTGAGGCCGAGATCGGCCTGGGCTCGCGGCAGGGCGATGCTGACGATGGTGCCGTCGAGGACGACGATCAGCTGAGTGAGAGAGATGACGGCGAGCGCCCACCACTTGGTCTGGGGGCGGGCGCGCAAGGACGATGACATGGAAGAACCTCCGGTGTCGGGAACGATGCCGGAGGTTTCGAGCCTCGGACCAGCACGCTCGGAGCGCCTGACCACCTCAGCCGACGGGGCTGAGCAGAGCATCCATATTACCCGACGTGAGGCTGTGCGAGTGCGAGCGGAAGGTCCCCTGACCCACCCTCGTCACGATGATCGGCACGTGGTGATGCGACATGCGCGATGCGCGATCACATGTGCGGGGTGCGGGGCTGCGCGATGCGAATCTGGGCTGCCCTCCGCCCGACATGGGCCGGAATTGCCCCTCCGGCTGGGGTTGTGCCCGCCTCGTCGTGACTACCGACTTCCGCTCGCTACTCCTTCAGGTCATGCAGCCAGTTCGCCTGCTGGATCCGGTTGTCGAGCTCGCGCAATTCCTGCGCGACCGCATCGGCGCGTGCCCGAAGCTCGGCGACGGGCAGTGCGGAGATCTGGCGCAGTTCCGACCTCATCTGTCGGAGGAACTGATCGTTCGCTCCTGATGCGGCAGCCGCCGCGTCTGCCAGCAGCGAGTGCTGCAGCCGCAGGACGTCACGTGCCGCGAGAGCATCCGTCATCGTCCCGTCCGCGCCCAGGTCCAGCCGCGAGTTGGTCGCGTTGATGCGCCGGATCAGGTCACGCAGCTGCTCGAGTGCGGCGTCCCCCTCGACGAGGAGCGCTGCCGCATCCTCCGCGGGCTCCTCCCCCTCCTGATATCGGGCGTTCGCCGTGATCCGGGCACGGAGCTGCTCGATACGACGCTGCAGGTCTGCGCGGGCGGTCAAGGCCTCTGCGAGTTTCATGCCCTCATCCTGCCAGCACGCCGCCGTGTAACACAGCGTCACACGGCTGGTCGTCAGCGGGTGCGAAGCAGAGACGCGTGCTCGGGGTGTGCCTGGAACCAGTCGGAGACGTACCAGCACACCGCATCGACCTTGCGATCTCCGCGCGCCTCGATCTCGGCGACGGCCCCCTCGACGACGACACCGGCATAGCCGTGGCCGCGGAATGTGGGGATGGTGAACGCTCTCGTCAGGGCGATCGTATGTCCGTCGTCGCGATAGTCGAGCACGCTCACGAGCTGCCCGTCTCGCATCAGCGTGTACCGCGATGCATCCTTCTCATCGGTGAGGATGAAGCCTGCGGCGAGGGTCGAAGTGGTCACCCTCTCCACGTTACGCCCGCCTCCTGCACCGACGGCCGTTTTGACACGCGCGGACTTCTTCCGACATAATCCCCCCATGACTACCAACGCAAGCCCTTTGTCCGCCCAGGAGGCGAACAGGACTGCCGGGATGATGATGCCCGGTCGCGTTGGCATGTGTTGCCGAATGTGTCGCTGAACGAACAGCCACTCCGTCTGACCTGACTTCTCGCGATCTGCGAGGTATGGGTCATCGAGCATCCACCCTTTGCTCGCTCTTCCGGCTCGCCCGGTCATTCATGCAACGCATCAGAGCCCCTCTCCCGGCTCACGTCCTGAGGACTTCATCATCATGTCGAACATCGCACTTCTCGAGCGTCCCGCCGCCACTGCCGCTGTCCGCACCGCATCAGCGCCCACGACCGCACCGCTCGATGCAGACCTTCCCGCCGTCCGCTCGCCCCGCGGCTTCGCCCTCTACGTCGGTCTCGACGAGATCAAGGCGGCCGAAGCAGGGGTCAGCCTCCCGCTTCTCGTCGACGCCCTGCGTCGCACCCTCGCGGAGCTGGCGCCCGGCGCCGAGACGCACGCCACTGTCGCCCTCGCCCCGCACGGGTCGGGTGGACGCGACCTCGACGTCGTCCGCCTCGCTCTGCACGAGCCCGGAGCGATCGCTCGCACCAAGGCCGCTGCCGAGGAGGAGACCACCGACGAAGAGGGTGGCGTCGTCGTCGACATCTCGCGCAAGCGGGTGCTGATCGACGGAGAGTCCGCGGCGTTCACCTACAAGGAGTTCGAGCTGCTGCAGTACCTCGTTCTGCGCGAAGGACGCACGATCGAGCGCAGCGAGCTCGTCTCGGCACTGTGGCAGGCGCAGGACGACGAGACTCCCGGCGAGCGCACCATCGACGTGCACGTGCGGCGCCTGCGCGCGAAGCTCGGCCGCTACGAGGACATCGTCCGCACTGTGCGCGGCATCGGCTACCGCTTCGACCGTCACGCAGACGTCGTCATCCGCTACGGCCACGGCACACCCTCGCCCGACCGCTTCTGATCCGAGTGTCAGCCCCGCCACGTATGGTGGGGCCCATGACCCTGACCGCGGATGCCGGAGCCGCCGACGCGGCTCCTCCCAGCGCACCGCGCGAGACGGTGTACCGGCCCGCCGCCTCAGTGGATCTGCACTCGACGGTCGGCATGCTCCGTCGAGGCCCCGGCGACCCGACGATGGTCTTCGACGGCCCGGTGATCTGGCGCACTGTCCGAACTCCCCTCGGCGCCGCGACCCTGGCGCTGCGCGCGCAGAACGGCGAGATCAGGGCCACCGCGTGGGGTCGTGGAGCCGAGCACGCGCTCGACACCGTGCCTGATCTGTGCGGCGCCGGAGACGACCCGTCAGGCTTCGATCCTTCACACCATCCCTTGATCTCCGAGGTCCACCGTCGTGCACCCGGCATCCGCCTGGCTCGCACCGGCGTGGTGTTCGATGCTCTCGCCTGCGCCATCATCGAGCAGAAGGTGACCGGTCTCGAGGCGTTCCGCGCCTGGAGACTGCTCGTCACGAAGTTCGGCGAGCGAGCGCCGGGTCCGACGCCGAGACCGATGTACGCCGCTCCGACCGCGGCACAGTGGCGCCGCATCCCGTCGTGGGACTGGCATCGTGTCGCTGTGCAGCCGCCGCAGTCGAAGACCGTCGTGCGAGTGGCCGAGCGTGCAGAGAGCATCTCGCGCGCGCTGCTGGCCGCCCCCACCGGTGACGACCGTGACCGCGTGCTGACGAGCCTCCCCGGCGTGGGGGTGTGGACCTCGGCCGAGACCCGCATCCGGGCACTCGGCGATCCGGACGCGGTGAGCGTCGGCGACTATCACCTCGCCCATCAGGTGGGGTTCGCCCTCACCGGCCATCGCACCGACGATGACGGGATGCTCGAGCTGCTCGCTCCCTGGGCGGGTCACCGCCAGCGCGTGATCCGCCTCATCCTCGCGAGCAGGATCAGCGAGCCCCGACGAGGCCCCCGTCTCTCGCCCGAAGACCACCGCAGTCGCTGACCTCCCGTGGAGGGCGAATCGCCTTTAGGCTGAGCCCATGTCGCGCAACGTGCTCCGCTTCTCCGTCACCGCAGGGCTTCTCATCCTCGGTGTCGTGATCGGCCTGATCTTCCAGAACGTCTGGCTCGGCATCCTGCTGGCCGCGATCGTCTGGCTGGGATGGTTCATCGGCTACGAATCCCGCCGTGGCCGCAATGCCGGCGTCAACGACGAGGACCACGGCGTCGAGCTCTGAGCGTCAGTAGTAGACGGCGAGGGGACCAGAAGGGCCCTCGACCACCTGGACCGACGTATCGAACACGCGGGTGAGCACCTCGCCGGTCATGATCTCGTCGGGCGGGCCGAACTCGACGACGGCTCCGTCCTTCATGGCGCAGATGTGGTCGGCGTAGTGCCCCGCGAAGTTGATGTCATGCAGCACGATGACGATCGTGCGTCCGAGCTCCTCAGCCGCCCGACGCAGGTGCTTCATCATCTGCACGGCATGCTTCATGTCGAGGTTGTTCAGCGGCTCGTCGAGCAGCACGAACTCGGTGTCCTGCGCCAGCACCATCGCGACGTAGGCCCGCTGTCGCTGGCCTCCGGAGAGCTCGTCGAGATAGCGCCGTTCCAGGTCACCGAGGTCGAGGAAGTCGATCGCCCTGCTGATGATCTCCTCGTCATCGCGGGTCAACCGACCCTGCGAATGCGGGAAGCGTCCGAACCCGACGAGCTGACGCACGGTGAGGCGGGTGACGAAATGGTTCTCCTGGCGGAGCACCGAGACGATCTTGGCGAGGTCCTTCGACTTCGTCGTCGCCACGTCGTACCCGGCGATCTCGATCGTGCCGGCGTCCATGCCGCCGAGCCGGCCGATCATCGTCAGCAGCGTCGACTTGCCTGCGCCGTTCGGACCGATCAGCGCAGTGATCCCGCCCGCGGGGATCTCGAGGTCCACGGGGCCGATCGCGACCTCGTCGCTGTAGTGGCGGCGGACGCCGTCGAGTGTGATCACAGCCTGCCCTTTCTGAGGATGACGATGAGGAAGACGGTTCCGCCGACGAGCTCGATGAGGATCGAGACCATGCCCTGCGCATAGAAGACGTTCTTCATGACGAAGTAGGCCCCGGCGAGGATCGTGAAGGCCGTCAGCACGGCCACCGGGAAGATCAGTCGATGATCGTAGGTGTCGGCGAACTGGTAGGCGAGGGTCGCGACGAGGAAGCCGAGGAACGTCATCGGTCCGACCAGTGCGGTCGACGTCGCCATCAGCACGGCGACGAGGAAGAGCACGATGTAGAGCTCGCGCTTGTGGTCGAGGCCGAGCGAGCGGGACACATCGGGGCCCAGCGCCAGCAGGTTCAGCCTCCGCGACCTCAGCCACAGCAGCGCGGATGCCACGACGCACAGCGGAATCGCGAGCGGCAGGTATGACGCATCGGCGTTGGAGACATTGCCGAACAATCGCGCCGCCAGCACGTCGAACTCGCTGGGGGTCAGCAGTCGCTGCATGAAGGTCGAGATCGCTCCGAGGCCGCCGCCGATGATGATGCCGATGAGGAGCATGATCTGCAGGTTGCCGTAGCGTCCGGACAGCAGCCATCCGTACAGAGCCATGGCGAGCCCCACCATGATGACGACCTGCAGGCCGAACTGCCAGACGCCCTGGATCGCGACGAGCCCGGCGACACCGAAGAGGTAGACGGTCGTCGTCTGCACGACCCGGTAGAGCGACTCGAAGCCCATGATCGACGGCGTGATGATGCGGTTGTTCGTGACCGTCTGGAAGCTCACGGTCGCGATCGCCTGCGCCACGGCGACCACGCCCATCACGGTCACGTTCGTCACCCGCAGCTTCGCGATGCGCCAGAACCCCGGAGACCCGATCGGCATCGGGTTCTCCCAGGCCAGCAGCCCGAAGGCGAGGGACACGGACAGGACGATGAGAGTGCCGAGCACGATGATGTATCGCCGCCGCGCGCGCGGAGTCGTGAACGATCCCGAGGTGCGGGCGCCGGCCGCTGTCACGCTAGCCACGACGACGCTGCCTCAGCAGGAGCAGGATGAAGACGACCGCGCCGACGACTCCGAGGATCAGTGACACCGGCACCTCGAACGGCATGATGATCGTGCGTCCGATGATGTCGCAGACGGTGACGATCGCGATGCCGAGCAGGCAGACCCACGGGAGGTTGCTGCGCAGGTCGTCACCGCGGACCATCGAGACGACGTTGGGGACGATGAGTCCCAGGAACGGCAGGTTGCCGACGACGACCGTCACGACGCCGGTCGTGATCGCGATGAGCACGGTTCCGAGGAGGATCACCCGGTTGTAGTTCACCCCGACGTTCGTCGCGATCTCCTCCCCCAGTCCGGCGATCGTGAGACGGTCGGCTACGACGAAGACGACGACTCCGACGATCGCCACGATCCAGAGCATCTCGTACTGCCCGCGGAGCACCGACGTGAAGCTGCCCGCGAACCAGACCCCGATGGCCTGCAGCGAATCCGTTGCGAGCGCGAAATAGGTCGACACCGATCCGACGACGGCACCCAGCATGATGCCGACGATCGGGACGATGAGAGACGACTTCAGCGAGACTCGGCGCAGGAAGGCGAAGAACACCATGGTGCCGATGAAGGCCGCAATGATGGCACCCGCCATCCGCAGCGGGATCGACGGGTTGGGCACGAGCACCATCACGGTCAGCAGCCCGAGCCCCGCCCACTCGGTGGTGCCGGTGGTCGTGGGCTCGACGAAGCGGTTCTGCGTCAGCAGCTGCATGACGAGGCCAGCCATGGCCATCGCGGCACCCGCGAGGACGAGCGCGATCGTCCTCGGCACGCGGGTGATCTGGAACATCTCGGCACCGTCAGCGGCTCCGGCGATGTCGTACACGCCCGTGAAGAGGGATACGACGAGAAGCGCGAGGACGATGAGGATGCCGACGAGGAGCTTGACGTCGAAGAGCCGCCCGGCAGATCGGGGCGGCTCGACGGAGAACGCGGTGCGGACCATGATGGGACGCCGGCCGGCGGCATCCGCCCTTGAGCGGATGCCGCCGAGCGGACTACTTCTGAGCGGCCTCGAGGGCGTCGGCGAGGTCGTTCAGGAACGTCGTGTAGGTCTGGATACCCTCGTTCAGGTAGGTGTCGGTGGGCATGTAGACGATCTGCTCATCCGCGACGGCCGTGACGCCGGCGAGTGCTTCGGAGCCCTCCAGGATCTCGGATGCCTGCACGTAGTCGGGGGTCTCTGCGGCGAACACGGCGTCGCGGTCGAGCACCAGGAGCCAGTCGGGGTTCGAGGCGGCGATCGCCTCGACCGAGATGTCGTCGCCCTGGTGGTCGTCGGAGGCGTCGTCCACCTCGAGCGCCGGGGTCAGCCCGAGGATGTCGTAGATCGGCCCGAGTGAGCGACCCACGGTCGGTGCCAGATATCCGATCTCGCCGCCCGAGGTGTTCACCGCCATGACGGTGTCGGCGTCGTCGTAGGCGGCCTTCGCCCGCTCGACCGCCGCGTCGAAGTCGTCGACCAGCGCCTCTGCCTCGTCCTGCTTGCCGAAGATCTCGCCGAGCACCGTGACCTGCCTCTTGAGCTCCTCATCGAAGGGCTCGCCCTCCCGCGGTTCCAGGTCGATGATCGTGGCGTCGGGCACGAGCTCGGCGATGGCCTCGTTGTGCTGCGTGAAGCGCTGTCCGCTGATGATCAGATCGGGTTCGACGGCGACGATCGCCTCGAGGTCGGGCTCGCTGTGCAGGCCGATGTCGACGATCGAGTCGTCGTCGAGGTACGACACCGTGTCGGGCATGAGCGCGACCGCGCCGGCGGAGAGCTCGACTCCCCAGTCGGAGAGCGTCTGGAAGGTGCGGTTGTCCAGTGCGACGACGGATGCGGGAGGCGTGGCGATCTCGTGGGATCCGGTGTTGTCCTCGATCGTGACGGAGTCGGCGGCGGGCGCAGTCTCGGCCGGCTCTGCTTCTGCTCCGGAGGCGCAGCCTGCGAGGGCGAGGAGACCGACGAGACCGACGCTCGTGGCGCTGAGGATTCTGGGCATGGACATGGAGAGACTCCTGTTCTGCGGTGTGGAAACGCGCACGATCGGCGCAGGACGATCGACTTAGGCATGCCTAAGTTCGACCTGGAAGATAGGTTAGCCTTACTTTATGAGCGATACGAAATCCGGCTTCTCGATCGAGCGCCGAGGCCTCGACCTGCGGTTCCGCACGGTGACTCTCAGCGCCAGAGAGTGGCTCGCCCCCGACTTCGTCCGCGTACGCCTCACCGGCGGCGACCTCGAGGGATTCGACTCCCTCGGATCCGACGACCACATGCGCCTGTTCTTCCCCACGGGCCCCGTGGGTTCCATCGAGGAGATGCGGGCGGCTCCGAGTCGCGAGTACACCCCCCTCGACTGGGGAGCGGACTGGCTCGATGTCGAGTTCGCCGTGCACGGCGACTCGGGTATCGCAGCCCCTTGGGCGGCGACTGCTCCTCTCGGGTCATCGATCGGTGTCGGCGGGCCCCGCGGGTCGGCTGTGCTGAACGGCAGCCCCGGCTCCTGGCTGCTCGTCGGAGACGAGACGGCCATCCCCGCGATCCGGCGCTTCGCGTCGCTCATCCCCGCGGGCGTCGCCGCGCGAATCGTGATCGAGACGGTCTCGGCGGGCCGGGAGATCGAGATCGCCGCGCCCGTCGACATCGAGTGGTTGCATCGCGGCGACGCGCCGTCCGGGTCGGCGCTCATCGCATTCCTCGACGAACTCGCCCCTGACGAGCCGGTCGGCGAGGACCCCTTCGTCTTCATCGCAGCCGAGCAGTCGATCGTGAAGCCGGGTCGTGCACTGCTCGATCGTTGGGGCATCGACTCAGCGAACGCGGTGGTCAAGGGCTACTGGAAGCGCGGCGAAGCCGAGTACCACGCTCCGCACTAGTGCAACGCGCGCGTCGACTGGAAGACTGAACGCATGGCACTTCTGGATCATCTGGGCATCACGGTCGACGACCTCGAACGGGGCAGGGCCCAGTTCCACCCCGTGCTCATCGCGCTCGGCTACGAGAGCGGCGGCGAGGACGACCATTCCATCTCGTGGAACTACGGCGACGAGACGGAGATCATCCTCTACGCGTGGGACGAGGACTCCGGTCCTCACCGGCACGGTCGCGTCGGCTGGCAGCACATCGCGTTCGCCGTACCCTCGCGCGATGAGGTGGATCGCCTGCATGCAGTGGCGCTCGACGCCGGATGGACGGCGGTCCGAGAGCCGAAGGAGTACCCGCGGTACACCGACCGCTACTACGCCTCCTTCGTCGAGGATGCCGACGGCATCCGGGTCGAATTCATGCACAACCCTCCGCACGCGTCCGCTTGACTCCCGGGCGTGTCGCGTCCTAGTGTTGCAAAGCTGTGCCGATCGAGCACAGCATTCACGCCGAGGAGACGACGGATGACCGCCATGCGGAACTTCCCCTTCGCCGCGGTCTTGCCGCTTCAGCAGAAGCGCAATGACCGCTACGAGTCGTACCCTCCGGCGCGCGCCGTGTGACAGCATCCGCTGTTCTCATGCCCCGCACCGTCAGGTTCGGGGCATTTGTGTTTCTCACGAGACTCCCGACCTGTGGCTGAACATCACACAAAGGAAAGGAACCATGGAGAGGCTCTCCACACGGCTGCTCTCGTGGGCGTCGATGATCGATGAGAAGACACTCGATCAGGCGCACACCACCGCGCGCATGCCGTTCATCCATCCGCACCTGGCGTTGATGCCGGATGCGCACCTCGGCAAGGGGGCGACGGTCGGGTCGGTCATCCCGACGCTCGGTGCGATCATCCCGGCCGCCGTGGGCGTCGATATCGGCTGCGGCATGATCGCCGTGCGCACCCAGTTCACGAAGACGGATCTCGACGGCCGCGATCTCGCCGAACTGCGCGAGCAGATCGAACGCGCGATCCCGCTCTCGGCCGGCCGGTACAACAACAAGATCGTCGCGACCGCCGAGCCTCGCATCGCCGAGCTCGAGGCCCTCGCCGAGAAGAGCGAATTCGACCCCGAGACGTATGCCAAGAACTGGCGGCTCCAGCTCGGCACCCTCGGTTCGGGCAACCACTTCATCGAGGTCTCGGTGGACGAGCTCGACCGTGTGTGGCTCTTCCTGCACTCCGGTTCCCGGGGCGTCGGCAACCGGATCGCGGGCCACCACATCGCCGTCGCGCAGCGGCTGGCGAAGCAGTGGTGGATCGAGCTGCCCGACCCCGATCTGGCCTATCTCGTCGAGGGCACCACGGAGTTCACCCGGTACATCCGGGAGCTGCGGTGGGCCCAGCACTTCGCGCTGCTCAACCGCGAGGAGATGATGGACCGTGTCGCGAGGCAGGTGTCGGAGTTCCTCGGAACCCCCGTCGACGAGCAGGAGCGCATCAACTGCCACCACAACTTCACCGAATCGGAGAAGCACTACGGCAAGAGGGTGTGGGTGTCGAGGAAGGGCGCGATCCACGCGGATGCCGGACGCCCCGGACTCATCCCGGGCTCGATGGGAACAGCGTCGTATGTGGTCGAAGGGCTCGGCGACCCGCAGTCGCTGAACTCCTCACCGCACGGCGCCGGCCGGGAGTACTCGCGGTCGGCGGCTCGCCGGACCTTCTCTCACGAGCAGCTGCGCGAGGCGATGACCGGCATCGAGTTCCGTGACACGAGCGCCTTCATCGACGAGATTCCGCAGGCGTACAAGCCGATCGATCAGGTCATGGCGGATGCCGCGAGCCTGGTCTCGATCCGGCACACGCTGCGGCAGCTCGTCAACGTGAAGGGCGACTGAGCAAGGGGGTGGGCGGTGACGCGAGTCACCGCCATCCCTCCTGCACACCCTGCCCGCGACTCGAGTTCCTCCCACCGCTCGGGATGACGGTATACAGCGACCTCGACTCCCCTGTTCGGCGTGGAACGATGCGAGGATGACATGGTGCACCTCATGACCGACCCTCAGATCTGGACCATGATCGGGTGTTTCACCGCGCTCATGTTCGGCATGCTGACCGTCGTCTCCACGCTGTTCATCCGCGTCGTCCGCACCGAGATCGGTGGCCTCCGCAACGAGATGAACGCCCAGATCGGCGGCCTTCGTGGAGAGATGAATGCCCAGATCGGCGGGCTCCGTGGAGAGATGAACGCCCGCTTCGACACCGTGAACACGCGCATCGACGGACTCGACCGCGACATGCAGGCAGTCGTCAAGCGCTCCTTCGGGCTCGACCGCGACTGACTCCGGCTCACGACACATGCCTTCACCCATCGTCTCGGATGACGCCTACGACGCGCTCCCCGAGCACCCCTGCGGGACGGCAGTGCTGTTGCTCGCCGGTTCGAGCGGGCGCCTCGAATCCGCTCGCGCCGATCTCCTCAGCCGTCGTGGTGCGCGCGTGCGTGCGATCCGATGGTTCGGCGGCATCGGCCAGCGACCGACGGCCCATGAGGTGCCGATCGAACTGTTCATCGATCAGATCGAGCTGCTGCGACGAGACCACGATCGCGTGGCGATCTTCGGAACGTCGTTCGGTGCCGAGGCGGCACTCGTCACCGCGACCACCGTCGAGGTCGACGCCACCATCGCCGTCTCCCCCTCGTCGGTCGTCTGGTCCGGGTTGGCGGAGGGGCGCTGGTCTTCTCACTGGACCCTGGGCGGTTCTGCGCTGCCGTCGGTCGCGTTCGATCCCGCATGGACCCCGACCACCGACCCGCCCGAGTACCTCTCGCTGTACTCGTCGAGCCTGACCCTCGACCCGGCACTCACCGAGGTGGCATCGATTCCTGTCGAGCGGCTCTCCGGCGATCTGCTGCTGATCGCCGGAGGCGACGACCGAGTCTGGCCGAGTGCCGCATTCGCGACCGCGATCGCGGAGCGTCGTCGGGCCCATGGCAGCCGCACGACGGTCGTGCTGCATCCGGACGCGGGGCATCGCCTGCTGCTTCCCGGCGAGATCCCCGCGGCCGGCGGCGTGAACATGGCCCGGGGTGGCACACCGTCGGCCGATGCAGAACTCGGTATGCGGGCCTGGCCCGAGATCTCCCGGATCCTCGACCTGAACCCCGACTGACGTCAGACGGCCGGTGTGGCGACGGCTTCGGCATCCGTTCTGTCGGTGAAAGCCGCTTTCGGGACGAAGACGAGGATGGCGGCGGCGACGAGCGCCGTCACGCCGCAGACCACCCACACCGTGATGTAGCCGGCGAACGACCCTGCGGTGCCCTCGACCGCTCCGCTCACGCCGTTGAGCAGCGCGATGCCGAAGACGCACGAGGCGATCGCTCCACCCACCGTCTTGACCGAGTTCGTGAGGCCCGTCGCGACCCCCGTCTGCGTCGCGGGAGCCGCCGATGCGGCCGCCGCGGGGAGGGCCGCCACGAGAGCGCCGGAGCCGAGACCGACGATGACCATGTTCGTCACCACCTGCACATACGAGTCATGGAACGGCAGGAACAGCAGGAACCCGATGCCGACGAGCAGAGACGCACCCATGAGAGTGATCCGCGGCGTCACCAGTCGAGCGATGAGCGGGAACAGCAGAGCGCCGGCGATCATCGCGATGAGGTACAGCCCGATGATCAGCGACGTCGCGAAGCCGGTGGTTCCGAGCCCATAGCCGTAGACACCCGGATCGGTGCGGGCGAACGTCGACAGCGGCGCCTGGGCCCCCAGCACGCTCACCCCGAACAGGCCGGCTGTGAGGAAGACGGGGCCGAGCGCCGGTGAGCGGAACATGCGCACGTCGATGAGAGGGTCATCGCAGCGCAGCTCCCAGAGCACGAACGGGATCACGAGCAGGAGTCCGAGCACGACGACCGCCCACGACCAGGGGTTGACGAGCCCGCCCTCGAGGCGGAGAAGGCTCAAGCCGCCGGTGAAGCAGATCAGGGCGAGCGAGATCAACACGACGCCGACCGTGTCGAACACGCCGCCGGTCGGATCGGGCGACTCCTTCACCCCGAACAGGATCACGAAGAAGCAGACGACGATCAGCACTGCGGGGATGAGGAGCACGACCGTGAGCGGCAGGACATCGATCAGCGCGCCGCCGACGAGAGCACCGATGATCGCACCGCCTTCGAGTGCCGCGACCAGGAGCCCGGCGGCCTTCGCCGTGATCGAGGAGCGCCCCTCCATGCGTCGGGAGCGCGACCAGATGAGCGCGATCTCGAGCGGCAGCCAGACGACGTAGAAGCCCATCAGCGTCCAGCCGATCAGGAACACGGGGAACGAGTCCGTGAACGGCAGGACGAGCGCCGCCGCGGCGGTCAGTGCCGTCGAGATCAACAGCATCCGCTTGTGCCCGACCATGTCGCCGAGCTTCGCGAACGCCGGCACGACGAGAGCCGAGAGCATGAGCTGCGTGCCCTCCAGCCAGTTCACGTCGGCATCGTGGATGCCCAGATGCCGCGCGATGTCGGTGAGCATGGGCGTGTAGTAGCCCTGGAGCACACCGCTGGTGAACTCGACGAAAGCGAGGAAACCGACGACCGTGGCGAGGGTTCCCAGAGTTCGGCTGCGCGTCATCGCGGCTCCTCGGTGAAGGGGCTGAGCCGGGCGCCGAGACGCCCGTGAGGGGGTGGCATCACCCTAGCCGCTCGAGGAGAGCTCGATGGAACCGCTCCCCGCGCTCGAGCGCGGCGATCTCGACGTTCTCATCGACCCCGTGGATCGACGCCCGCTGCGCGTTCGACATGTCGAGCGGCGCGAAGCGGTAGACGGCGGGCGCGAAGCGGTGGAAGTGGCGGGAGTCGGTCGCCGCCATCATCACGTACGGCACGGCGGGGACTCCGGGATGCGAGACCGCGAGTGCGTCCGCGAGCAGCGCGAACTGGGCGTTGTCTGTCGCGGATTCGGGCGAGGGTTCGCTCGCCTCCACGACGGCGACCGTCACGAGCGGATCCCGGATGCGGCGGCGCACCCGCAGCACGGTCTGCTGCGTCGTCTCACCCAGAGCGATGCGCAGATTCACGGTCGCCGATGCCTGAGAGGGCAGCACATTCGCCGCCGTGCCGCCCGACTGCATCGTCGGAGCCACAGTCGTGCGCACGAGGGCCGCAGGCTCCCCGCCGAGCGCGGCGAACAGCTGGCCGGTCAGGAGCGGGGCGGATCCGAGCAGACGAAGCAGGTGCCGCGCAGGACCGGGCGTCTGAGCGCCGAGCTGCGACAGCATCCGCCCGATCGCCTTCGAGGGGCGGGGGCGGAACGTTCGCGGTCCGAGCCGATCCACGGCCCTCGCCACCCTCCGGACTGCCGTGCGAGAGGGTGGAGCCGATGCGTGGCCACCCTCGCCGCGCGCCGAGAGGGTGAGGGTCATGACGCCCTTCTCGCCGACGCCGATCATGGCCGCTCGTCCCGGGACGAACGGCAGCGGGGCATCGACCACCGCACCGCCCTCGTCGACCACCAGCCACGGGATGATGCCGCGCTCGCGGAGCGCCCGCGCGATCTCCTCGGCCGCTCTGCCGAAGGTCTCTTCGTTGCCACCGAACGAGAGGTAGACGTCTCGCCCGGGGACGAAACCCTCGGCGAGCAGATTCTCGACGGCCTCGAGCACGACGATCAGCGGACCCTTGTCGTCGAGAGCCCCTCGCCCGTAGACCACCCCGTCGGCGACGACGCCCTCGAACGGAGGATGCGTCCACGCATCGCTCTCATCCACCGGCACGACGTCATAGTGCGCCATCAGCACGACCGGCCCGTCGGACGCGGCATCCCTGCCCGACCAGTGGAAGAGCAGCCCGAAATCGGTGTGTCGTTCGAGCGTGAGGTGCTCGTGCACGAGCGGATAGAGTTCGGCGATCAACGAGACGAAGGCCTCGAAGGGCCCGGATCCGCGTTCCTCGAGCTCAGCCGACACTGTAGGCAGCCGGATCATCTGCGAGAGACGTTCGGCGATTCCCGGTCGAGGTTCTGTCACGTCGGCCATCGTAGCGCCGGGCGCAGCGCCTCCCACCCGCGAGACAATGGATGGATGAGCCTGTTCGCCCTGGCACCCAAGCGCGGTCCGCGCTGGCATCTCGCCACCCAGGCGGCGCTGGGCATCGCAGTGCCGATCGCCGTCATGACCATGATCGGCGAGCCCGCGCTCGGGTACATCGCCGCGTCGGGGGCGTTCACGGTTCTCTTCGCCGGAACCTCCCCGGTGGTGGATCGCGCGAGAATCCTGCCCCTCGTCGCCGCGGGCCTGATCGCGAGCGCCGCGCTCGGAGTCGCCCTGTCCGCGAACGCCTGGCTCGTGAGCATCGGAGTCGTGGTGGTCGCGGTCGTCAGCGCCGTTCTGGCCTTCGGCTTCCGGCTCGGCCCGCCGGGGCCCCTCTTCTTCGTGCTGGTCTTCGGGCTCTCCGCTCACGTGGTCGTCAGCTCTGCGATCGAGCCGATGGTCTACATCGCCGCCCTCGCGGCCGGATGCGTGTTCTCCTACCTGGTCGCGATGGCGCCGCTTCTGCTCCCCCGAGCGCGTGCGGTCTCGGCCCGGCCGCTGCGTGAGCTGCTGCCAGGGCCCGACTTCACCGCCGATTCGCGCATGCTGCTGATCCGAGTCGCGATCGTCTCGGTCATCGGGGTTCTGCTCGGGCTGGTGATCGATCCGACGCGGACCTACTGGATCGTCGGATCGGCCGTCGCCGTGATCGGCGTGGCGGCTGCCCGACGCGCCGCAGTGCAGCGCGGCCTGCACCGCATGCTCGGGACAGTCGTGGGCGCCGGCGTCTACGCCCTTCTCGCGCTGCTGCATCCCTCGGGTCTCTGGCTGGCACTGCTCCTGGGTGCTCTGCAGTTCACGATCGAGCTCGTCGTGGTGCGCCACTACGCCCTCGCGCTCGTCTTCATCACGCCGCTCGTGCTGCTGTTGACGGGTGCGGCGACCGGCGAGATCGGTTCGATGGTCGTGGCGTGGGAACGCATCGTCGACACCCTCGTCGGTGCCGCGCTCGGTGCGCTTTCGGGCCTGCTGCATCCTCGCGCCGCGACACCTCGCACCTGACGCTCGACCGTGGCTGTCGCAGGGGCCATACTCGCACCATGACCCGCGCGCCAGAGATCGACGACTACCACCAGAGACTCACCCCCGAAGATCGTGAGATCTGCGAGCGTCTCGCCGATGAGATCGACCGAGGACTGCCCGAGGCGACGGCCAAGGTCTGGCACGCGCACCCCGTCTGGTTCCTCGACGGCAATCCGATCGTGGGATATGACCGGCTGAAGGATGCCGTGCGGCTGATGTTCTGGAGCGGCCAGTCGTTCGCCGAGCCCGGTCTCGTCGCGTCAGGTTCATTCGAAGCAGCCGAGGTGAGGTTCGTCGACGTCTCGGAGATCGACATCGACCGTCTGGCTGTCTGGCTGTCGGAGTCGCGGGTCGTGCAGTGGGACTACGAGCACATCCGCACGAACCGCGGCCTCGTCAAGCGCACCGAGTTCTGAGGTCGATCCGGGAACACGGCGGACCGGTGCCGGGTTGCACATCGAGAGCCGAGAGGAAAGCGATGGAACTGACGCTGGTCACCTCTGCGTTCTGCGGAGCCTGCTCGCGAACCCGCACGGTCGTGTCGGATGCGGTGCGCTACCTGCCCGATGCGACAGTCACCGAGATCGACGTCGCAGCGGAGCCGGACGCAGCGGAGGCGCTCGACATCCGCTTCACCCCGACCGTCATCATCCGCGATGCCACGGGCACGGAGGTTTTCCGAGCGGAGGGTGTGCCCACGGTCCCTCAGGTGCTGACCGCAGCCGTGAAGGCCCTCCCCGCCTGAGCCCTGATCGAGCCCTTGCGGATGTCCGCTCCCCGGCGCAGAATGAGCCGCAGCAGGGCCGATGACGGCCCCGCCTGACATCGCTGGGGGCAGTCGTGGCCAATCTCAATCCGTATCTCTCGTTCCGCACCGAAGCGCGGCAGGCGATGGAGTTCTACCAGGGCATTCTCGGCGGCGACCTCGACATCAATGTGTTCGGCGAGTTCCCCGACATGGTGCAGAACCCCGATCAGGCGCACCTCGTGATGCACGCGCAGCTCACCACGCCCGACGGCCTGGTGCTCATGGCATCAGACACTCCCGACGGCATTCCGTTCGAGCCGCCGCAGGGGTTCTCCGTCTCGCTCAGCGGCAACTCGCAGGAGAGGACCCAGCAGGTCTGGGACGCCCTCTCCGACGGAGCGGCGATCGTCATGCCGCTCGACACTCCGCCATGGGGCGGCAGTTTCGGGATGCTGGTCGATCGGTTCGGGGTGCCGTGGATGCTGCACGGCACCCCGAATGAGCCGCACGCGACCGACACCCTGACTGCGAAGACCCTCCCCTGCCTGTGTCAACAGGAGAGGCTCCGGTGCGTCGGGTGAGCCCGAGCGGAGTCAGCGCCCGCTCAGCGCAGGGCCTTGGCGGCGATGAACGCGCGGAGCTCGTGCTCGTCGTCTGCCATCTCTGTCTTGCGCTGCGGAGCGTCGAGCATGGTGCGCAGCTCTGACGAGTACTCGAGCTCGACACCGATCGCCTCGCGGATCGTCTCGGCGAACTTCTGCGGCTTCGCGGTCTCGAGTACGAGCATCGGCACGCCCGGTTCGACATTCTCGCGGGCGACCTTGACCCCGTCGGCGGTGTGCGGGTCGATGATGTCGCCCGTCGACTCGTAGACCGACTTGATCGTCTCGAGCCTGTCGGCGTGCGTCGAGGTGCCGCTGACGATGCCGAACTCGTCGACGAAACGAGCGAGATCGGCGGTGAAATCGAAGAAGCCCTGGGTGTCGAGATCCTGCCAGGCCTTCACCACGCGGGTCGCATCACGTCCGACGAGCTCGAAGATGAAGCGCTCGAGGTTCGAGGCCTTCGAGATGTCCATCGACGGGCTCGAGGTGGCGAGCGTCTGCGCCGCGCTGCGAGGACGGTAGACACCGGTGCGGAAGAACTCGTCCAGCACGTTGTTCTCGTTGGCAGCGAGCACGAGGCGGCGGATCGGCAGCCCCATCTGCTTCGCGAAGAACCCCGAGAGGATGTTGCCGAAGTTTCCGGACGGCACGGTGAATGACACCTCGGTCCACCCACCGGCATCCGTCGCGCGCAGCCATGCCCAGAAGTAGTAGACGACCTGAGCGGTGATGCGGGCGAGGTTGATCGAGTTGACCGCGCCGAGGTGCTGGGCGCGCTTGAAGTCGAGGTCACCGGCGAGCGACTTGACGAGGTTCTGGCAGTCGTCGAACACGCCGTCGACGACGATGTTGTGGATGTTCTCGTCTGCGAGCGAGAACATCTGCGCACGCTGGAAGGCGCTCATGCGTCCCTTCGGCGACAGCATGAAGACCGAGATGCGATCCTTGCCGCGCAGAGCGTGCTCGGCAGCCGATCCCGTGTCTCCGGAGGTCGCGCCGAGGATGTTCAGCACCGAGCCCTTGCGCTCCAGGGCGTACTCGACGACCTGGCCGAGGAACTGCATGGCCATGTCCTTGAACGCCAGCGTGGGACCCTCCGAGAGACCCACCAGAGTGAGGTCGTCATCGATCGAGCGCAGCGGCACGACCTCTTCGGGGAACTGGTCGTAGGCCGCGGCGGTCATGCGCGCGAGATCGGCTCGGGGGATGTCCGTCGCGAACAGCCCGAGCACCTCGGTCGCGAGCTGCGGGTAGGTCAGCGCCCGCCAGCGCTCGAGCGTCTCGCCGTCGACCGTCGGCATGGTCTCGGGCACGGCGAGCCCGCCGTCGGTCGCGAGCCCCTCGAGCAGTGTCTCGCAGTACGGCAGCGGCTGCATGCCGCCTCGGGTGGAGATGTACTGCACGGGTGCTCCTCGGTTCGGAATCGGCGCGGGGCTTCCATTCTCGCAGGTGACCGCGGGGTGATTGCACTGCCCGGACATGCGTCTCACGACATAGCGCGTTCATCCCGCGGAGGCAATGGTATTCCGCTGTGAACTCGAATCTCTTAGCGTGGAGCCCATCAACAGAACAGGAGCCCTCATGACTGCGAAGACCCATACCGCGCATGACCACAAGCCCGCGGACGGCCAGGCTCCCATGACAGCCTCCACGCCGGCCGAGCCCCTCTACGAACGTGTCGATCTCGATCGGTACGTCGTGCTCCACGAAGGCCCCGTGGGATACGTCGAGCACGTGCATCCGGTCTTCGTCTGCTACGTGGGCCACCCGTATCACCACGCCGACGAGATCGCTCAGGTGCACGACTTCCACGACGCTGTGCGGACTGTCCTGCACCGCGCCGTCTCGAAGCGGCGCGCTCAGTGAGCCGCGACATCTGGCCCGGTTCCCCTTACCCGCTCGGCGCGACCTTCGACGGTCAGGGCACCAACTTCGCCCTGTTCAGCGAGGGCGCCGAGAGTGTCGAGCTGTGCCTGTTCGACGACGACGGCTCCGAAGAGCGCGTGCCGCTCGAAGAGGTCGACGCGTACGTGTGGCACGGCTACCTGCCCTCCGTCCAGCCGGGACAGCTGTACGGATACCGGGTGCACGGCACCTACGACCCCGCCCAGGGAAAGCGCTTCAATCCGAACAAGCTCCTCCTCGACCCCTATGCGAAGTCGGTCGCGGGTCGGGTCGAGTGGGGGCAGCCCCTGTTCGGCTACGACTTCGGCGATCCTGATTCCCGCAACGACGAGGACTCCGGCGCGACGATGGTGAAGGGCGTGGTCGTGAACCCGTTCTTCGAGTGGGCGGGTGACCGGCTTCCGAAGACCCCCTACGCGCAGACCGTGATCTACGAGGCGCACGTCAAGGGACTCACGGAGCTGCACCCCGATATCCCCGAGGAGCTGCGCGGCACGTATGCGGCGATCGGTCACCCCTCGGTGATCGATCATCTCGTGCACCTCGGCATCACCGCGATCGAGCTGATGCCGGTGCACCAGTTCGTCTACGACTCGACCCTCGAGGAGAAGGGCCTCACCAACTACTGGGGCTACAACACCCTCGCCTTCTTCGCACCGCACAACGACTACTCGTCGAGCGGGCAGCACGGTCAGCAGGTGCAGGAGTTCAAGGCCATGGTGCGCGCGCTGCACGCGGCGGGCATCGAGGTCATCCTCGACGTGGTCTACAACCACACCGCCGAGGGCAACCACATGGGGCCGATGCTCTCGATGCGGGGCATCGACAACGAGGCCTACTACCGCCTCGAAGAGGATCGCCGCTACTACACCGACTACACCGGCACGGGAAACAGCCTCAATGCCGGCAACCCGCACGCGCTGCAGCTGATCATGGACTCGCTGCGGTACTGGGTCACCGAGATGCACGTCGACGGCTTCCGGTTCGACCTCGCCTCTACTCTCGCGCGCGAGTTCTACGACGTCGACCGGCTCGCGGCCTTCTTCGAGCTCGTGCAGCAGGATCCGATCGTCTCTCAGGTGAAGCTCATCGCCGAGCCGTGGGATGTCGGTCCCGGCGGATACCAGGTAGGCAACTTCCCGCCGCAGTGGACCGAGTGGAACGGCAAGTACCGAGACACGGTGCGCGATTTCTGGCGCGGTGAGCCTCAGGCGCTCGGCGAATTCGCGTCTCGTCTCACCGGCTCGGCCGACCTCTACGAGCACTCCGGTCGACGCCCTGTCGCATCGATCAACTTCGTGACCGCTCACGACGGCTTCACGCTCCGCGACCTCGTCTCCTACAACGAGAAGCACAACGAGGCCAACGGCGAGGACAACGCCGACGGTGAATCGCACAACCGCTCCGACAACCATGGCGCGGAAGGCCCCACAGATGACGAGGGGATCAACCGCATCCGCGCCCGGCAGCAGCGCAACTTCCTCGCCACCCTGCTGCTGTCGCAGGGGGTGCCGATGATCGCGCACGGCGACGAGCTCGGCCGCACCCAGAATGGCAACAACAACGGGTACGCGCAGGACAACGAGCTCACCTGGGTCGACTGGGAGTCAGCCGACCTGCCGCTCGTGGAGTTCACGGCAGCGGTGGCACGGCTTCGCCGCGACCATCCGACGTTCCGGCGCAGCCGCTTCTTCGACGGTCGTCCGGTGCGGTCGGAGGACGGCGAGCGCGTTCCGGACGTCGTCTGGCTTCGTCCGGACGGCCGCCGTATGGAGCCGGAGGACTGGGATTCCGGCTTCGGTCTCGCGATCGGAGTCTTCCTCAACGGTCAGGGCATCCGCGAGAAGGACCGGCGCGGTCGGCCCGTCACCGACCAGAACTTCCTCGTGTACTTCAACAGCGGGACGGATGCTGTCGAGGTCGCGCTTCCCGACGAGCGGCACGGACACGCGTGGGAGGTCATGATCGACACGGCCGGCGAGCGAGCAGACGGCGCATCGCTGGACCCGGGTGCCTCGGTCTCGCTCGAGGCGCACTCGCTGATCGTGCTGCGCGATGTCGACCGCACGGTGGTGTCGACGGACAACTCCGTGGAAGCGTCGCTGCGCATTCAGACCGAGCAGTCCGAGGCCCCGTCACCGGCTCCCACCCCGGAGCTGCCTCGATGACGCATCGCCCGCTCTCGACCTATCGGCTGCAGATCCGCTCCGGCTTCACACTCGACGACGCGGCATCGGTCACGAGGTATCTGGCCGATCTCGGGGCGTCGTGGGCCTACCTCTCACCGCTCCTCGTCGCCGTGCCGGGGTCGGACCACGGGTACGACGTCGTCGACCACTCCCGGGTGGATGACGACCGCGGCGGCCCGGAGGGCCTGAAGCGATTCGCCGCCGCCGCCCGCGCAGCCGGACTCGGCATCCTCGTCGACATCGTGCCCAACCACGTCGGCGTGGCGATCCCCCGCGCCAACATCTGGTGGTGGGATCTGCTGAGGCTCGGACGCGCATCACGGCACGCGGTGGCGTTCGACGTCGACCGACGGCTGTCGGAGGGGCGGGTACGACTGCCGATCCTGGGCTCGTCGCTCTCAGAGGTCCTCGAAGCCGGTGACATCGTCGTCGACACCACTCCCGCCGACGATGCCCCCGACGGAACGCTGTCGTACTTCGACCACGTGCTGCCGTTGGCACCGGGCTCGGGCGAGTTCGCGGACGACCTGCCCGGCCTGCTGGATGCCCAGCATTACGAGCTGCGGTTCTGGGAGGATCAGAACACCGACCTCGACTACCGCCGCTTCTTCGCCGTATCAGAGCTCGCCGGCATCCGCGTCGAGATCCCCGATGTGTTCGACGAGTCGCACGAAGAGATCGCCCGGTGGATCACGGACGGGCTGGCCGACGGCCTGCGCGTCGACCACCCCGACGGCCTGACAGACCCCGGCGGCTACCTCGAGCGGCTCGCAGACGTCACCGGCGGCGCATACACCGTCGTCGAGAAGATCCTCGAACCGGGCGAGCAGCTGCCGTCGTGGTGGCGCACGGATGGCACGACCGGTTACGACGCGATGGGCGAGATCGACCGCGTCCTGATCGACGGCGACGGAGTCGCGGCCCTCGATCGGCTCGATGCGCAGTTGCGCTCGGAGACCGGCCTGCCCCCGGCGGAACCCTGGCATGACCTGATCCACACGACCAAGCGGATGATCGCGGATGAGCTGCTGCAGTCCGAGGTGCGCCGCCTGGTGCGGGCGCTGCCGTTCGGCGTGGTCGGCGCGGAAGACGCGCTGGCCGAGATCGTGGCGAGCTTCCCCGTCTACCGGTCGTACCTGCCGGCGGGGCGCGAGCACCTCGAGCACGCGGTCGAGGACGCCTCGCGTCGACGCCCCGACCTCGCGGCATCGATCGCCGAGCTGACGCCGCTGCTGCTCGACACCTCGCTCGAGGTCTCGCAGCGCTTCCCGCAGGTGACCGGAGCCGTGATGGCCAAGGGCGTGGAGGACACCGCGTTCTACCGCCACACCCGTCTCGGAACCCTCACCGAGGTCGGTGGCGATCCGTCGATCGACTCGGTCCCGGTCGAAGAGTTCCACGACGCGCAGCGGGCACGACTGGCGTCGTGGCCGCACTCGCTCACGGCGCTGTCGACCCACGACACGAAGCGATCAGAGGACGTCCGCGCACGCCTCTCGGTGCTCGCCGAGATTCCGGATCGCTGGGCTGAGGCCCTGGGCGAACTCCGGGCCGTCGCCTCGACCGGACACGGCCCCCTCGACTCGCTGCTCTGGCAGGCGGCCGTCGGCGCCTGGCCGATCTCTTCGGAGCGACTGCTCGCCTACGGCCTGAAAGCGGCGAGGGAAGCCGCAGAGGCGACCGGATGGCAGCATCCGGATCTCGAGTTCGAGAAGGGCGTCGAGGCGATCGCGCAGGCAGCGAACGGGCGGGCCCGCACCATCCTCGATGGATTCGTCAGCGAGATCGTCGACCAAGGCCGGGTGAATTCGCTGTCCGCGAAGCTCCTCCAGCTCGCTGCCCCCGGCGTGCCGGACGTCTACCAGGGCACCGAGCTGTGGGATCACTCTCTCGTCGACCCCGACAACCGGAGGCCGGTGGACTTCGCCGCGCGTTCGGCGATGCTCGGGCAGCTCGACGACGACGTCGCCCGCGGCGTCCTCCCTCCTGTCGACGACTCCGGTCTCGCGAAGCTGCTCGTCACCTCGCGCACGCTGCGTCTGCGGCGGGACAACCCCGAGCTGTTCTACCGGTATCGCCCCGCCGTCGTCGCCGGCGACGCATCGGATCATGCGGTCGCCATGGACCGGGGCGGAGTGCTCGCGGTCGCCACGCGTCTGCCGGTCGGGCTCACGCGTCGCGGCGGGTGGGGTGACACTGTGCTGCTGCGCCGAGAGCTGCCCACGACCGACGCGATCACGGGTCGCCGGTTCGACCGCGGACCGATCCGCCTCGCCGACCTGCTCGACACGTATCCCGTGGCGCTTCTGGTGGATGAACGATGATCTCGGTGTGGGCTCCGCGCGCCGACAGCGTGCGACTGCGACGCCTGACCCCTGCCGGCACGACGATCTCGGAACACGACCTCGAGCCCGCGGATGACGGGTCCGGGTGGTGGCGCACCGACGTGGCGATGGCCGAGGGCGAGCGCTACGGCTTCCTCCTCGACGACAGCACCGCACTGCGCCCCGACCCCCGGTCACGCAGACAGCCGCGGGGCGTGCACGGGCCCTCAGCGCTGTTCGACCCCGCCCGCTTCGAGTGGAGCGACACGGACTGGCGAGGGAAGCCGCTCGACGGCGGAGTGATCTACGAGCTGCACGTCGGCACCTTCACACCGGATGGCACGCTCGACTCGCTCATCGGCCGTCTCGATCACCTCGTCGACCTCGGGATCACCCATATCGAGCTTCTTCCGGTCAACGCGTTCAGCGGTGACTGGAACTGGGGGTACGACGGTGTGCTCTGGTACGCCGTGCACGAGGGGTACGGCGGACCGGCCGCCTACCAGCGGTTCGTCGACGCCGCCCATTCCCGTGGTCTCGCGGTGATCCAGGACGTGGTCTACAACCACCTCGGCCCGAGCGGCAACTACCTGCCCGAGTTCGGCCCCTACCTGCGCGAGGGCGAGCACACCGCGTGGGGCGACTCGGTCAACCTCGACGAGGCCGCTGTGCGCGAGTACATCCTGGAGAACGCCCTGATGTGGCTGCGCGACTTCCATGTCGACGGTCTGCGTCTCGACGCCGTGCACGCCCTGCATGACGAGAGCACACCGCATCTTCTGCACGAGATGTCCGCACGCGTCGATGAGCTGTCGCGCGAGCTCGACCGCCCCCTGAGCCTGATCGCCGAATCCGATCTCAACGACCCCGTCATGGTCCTCCCCCGCGAGGCCGGCGGGTACGGGCTCACCGCGCAGTGGTCCGATGACTGGCATCACGCGGTGCACGTCGCGCTCACCGGGGAGACGGATGGATATTACGCCGACTTCGCGGCGCCCGAGGCTGTCGCGAAGGTGACGCAGGGCGGGTTCTTCCACGACGGCACGTATTCGTCGTTCCGCGGACGAACGCACGGCGCTCCGCTGCCTTCGAGCGTTCCCGCCTGGCGTCTGGTCACGTTCGCGCAGGACCACGACCAGATCGGCAACCGCGCGGCCGGAGACCGGCTGACCGCGTCGCTGTCGTCAGATCGCCTCGCGGTCGCCGCAGTGCTGACGCTGACCGCTCCCGGAACCCCGATGCTCTTCATGGGCGAGGAATGGGGAGCCTCGACTCCCTGGCAGTTCTTCACGTCTCACAAGGAGCCCGAGCTCGCGCGAGCCACGGCGGAGGGGCGGATCGCGGAGTTCGGGCGGATGGGATGGGACCCGGCCGCAGTGCCCGACCCGCAGGACCCTGCGACCTTCGAGCGATCGCGGCTGGACTGGAATGAGGTCGGATCGCCGCAGCATGCCCGCATGCTCGATCTGTATCGACGCCTGATCGCTCTGCGGCGAGAGGTGCCTGAGCTCACCGACTCCGAGATGTCGCACAACGTCGTCTCTGTCACACACCTCGACGGCGCACCGGAGCACCGGGCCTACCGCATCGAGCGGGGCGACCTCGCAGTGCTCGTGAACCTCACCCCTGAAGAGGTGGAGTTCGAACTCGGCCCCGATTCGCGGATCCTGTTGGAGACGGCACCCGGTCGGATGATGGCGCGGACCATCGCGCTTCCGCCCGAGTCCGCGGCGATCGTCGCTCCGCCGCGCTGAATTGTGCCAGGAGGCGTGAGTCGTGCGCGAGGTCGAGGACGTCTGAGTTCATGCTTTCCTGAATTCACGGTTCTGTGTACAGTCGTAGCGTGACCCTCACCGCCTCGCTCACCCATACCGCCGCCGTCTCCCGTCTCGGGCATGCGCTGTCGGACACGACTCGGGCAGCGATCCTGCTGGCGCTCCGAAAGACGCCCGCCTATCCTTCCGATCTCGCGGAGGAGCTCGGGGTCAGCCGTCAGCTCCTGTCGAACCACCTCGCATGTCTGCGCGGATGCGGACTCGTCGAGAGCGTTCCGGACGGACGCCGCAGCCGCTATGCGCTCGCAGACCCGCACCTCGCCGCAGCGCTCGACGAGCTGATGCGAGTGATGCTGATCGTCGAACCGGACTGCTGCGACGGAGACGGGTGCACCTGCTGATGTCACCGACCGCTCTCGCGCCCGAGCGGCGTGCGACGCTGCACCGCCGCATCCGGCTCATCGTGGCGTTCACGATCGTCTACAACGTGATCGAAGCCGTCGTCGCGATCACCGCGGGATCGGCCGCCTCGTCTGCCGCGCTGATCGGGTTCGGACTCGACTCGAGCATCGAGGTGCTGTCGGCCGCCGCCGTCGCCTGGCAGTTCACGCGACGCGACCCGGAACGCTGGGAGAAGCCCACGTTGCGAGTGATCGCCGTGGCGTTCTTCGCACTCGCGGTCTACGTCGCGGCGTCGTCGGCGATGTCGCTGCTCGGCGGCGACCGGCCCCAGCACAGCACGGTCGGTCTCGTGCTGACGGCGCTCAGCGTGATCATCATGCCGCTCGTGTCTCTGGCCGAGCGGCGGGCGGGATTCGAGATCGGATCCGCCACAGCCATCGCCGACTCGAAGCAGACGCTGATCTGCACCTACCTGTCGGCCGCCGTGCTCATCGGACTGGCTCTCAACAGTCTGCTCGGCTGGTGGTGGGCGGATGCCGTCGCCGGACTCGTCATCGCCGTCTTCGCTGTTCGAGAAGGCCTGGAAGCCTGGAAGGGCGACGCCTGCGCGACCTCCGTCGGCATGATCCTGGAAGACGAACACGACCACGCGCACGACGACCACACGCACGACGACGCCCCGCGTCGTGAGCAGTGACCCGAAAGAACGTCAGCGAGATTCCGACCTCAGCGTCACGTTCGGCCGTATCCGGGGTCTTGCACATGAGACCAGAAGCCGGCCTGGGGGAACATGAGCCCGCTTCCGGTCTGGGCCGCACTCTCCCCTTTGAGCGGCTCGCGGGTGGGGACCTCCCACGGCCCCACCCGCCCTCCTGTTCTTCAACGGATCCTGCGTCCTGGCATCAGATCCAGCCGCGCTCCTCCGCCATCAGCACCGCCTGCTGCCGTGTGCCGACCGAGAGCTTCGCGAGCACCGCGGAGATGTGGTTGCGAACCGTGCCCGGAGCGAGCGACAGCACCCTCGCGATCTGAGTCGTGGTCTCTCCCCGACGCCCCGCACGCAGCACATCCAGCTCACGATCGGTGAGAGGCGACCGCTCGTCGCTGAGAGCATCTGCCGCGATCTCGGGGTCGACGTAGCGAGCTCCCGCCGCGACCCTGCGGATCACGTCGGCGACCTGATCGGCCCCTCGGGACTTGGGCAGGAACCCCGCGACACCGGACGCGAGCGCCCGACGCAGCACTCCAGGGCGGGCGTGCCGGGTGACGACGACGCAACGGGTGGCTATCGCTCGGTTGAGCCGCTCGGCGACCTCGACGCCGTCCAACCCCGGCATCTCGAGATCCAGCAGACAGACGTCGGGCGTCAACCTGAGCGCAGCGGCGAGCGCCTGCTCTCCGTCGGCGCATTCGGCCACCACCTCGATGTCGCCTTCGAGGCGCAGCAGAGCGGCGAGGGCCGAACGGATCATGCCCTCATCGTCGGCGAGGAGCACCCGGATCATCTCGGCCCCTCCCCGTCGGCGAGCTGCCCCTCAGATGCCGGGACCGTCACCGAGACGATGAACTCACCCGCGTCCTCCCGGATCTCCAGAGTTCCGCCGGCTTCCGAGATGCGTCTTCTCACTCCGTCGAGCCCCGACCCCACCGGCTCTCCTCCGACGCCGTCCGTCATATCGTTCGCGACCTCGTAGCGCCACCCGTCGGCGACCCGGCCGAGAGCGAGACGGGCGCGGCGCCCGGCCCCGTGCCTCAGGACGTTGGTCGTCGTCTCCCTGATCACGGGTCCGAGAGCTGACGACGGCGCATCGTCGGCATCCGGCGCGATCTCGGCCTCGACATCGAGTCCGGCCGCGGCGAGAAGGTCTCGCGCGTTCGCGACCTCGTCCCCCAGCGGCACCGAACGGAACCGCGTGGCAAGGTCACGGGTGCCCTGCCTGGCCTCGTCGACGCTCACTCTGGCCGCCTGCAGCTGATCGAGAGCGGCATCGGGATCGATCCGCATGAGGCGCTCGGCCAGTTCGAGCTGCAGCGCGATGACCTGCAGATGATGCCCCTGGAGGTCGTGCACGTCGGTGGCCACCCGAAGTCGCTCCTGTGTCGCCGCGAGGCGGGACTCCGATGCCCTGGCGCGATCGACGGTGACCAGCACGTCCCACCACCAGAGCGAGCTCACCGACATCGCCGGGATGAGGATCGCGTAGAGAGCGGGGATCCAGCCGGGGAGGCCGATCTCGGCGGCACCTCGCGCTGCGTCGGCGACCGCGACGAGCACGAGCAGCACGGTGGTCAGGGCGACCATTCGCAGGCGCACGCCCTTGGGCCAGTTGAGCAGCAACACCGACTGGGCGATGGGCATGACGGCGAGCAGCCAGCTGTCGATCGCCAGCCCGCCCGCGACGCCATAGCCGACCGCGGCCAGCAGTGGCAGCGCGATGCGCGTCCACGCGATGCCGGGTTCCGCGTCCAGCCGATGACGGTAGTCGGTGAGCAGCACGGTAGTGGAGACCCACCAGACCGCGCCGCCGAGGCCCACGACGAGCACCGCCGTCGCATCACCGGGCACGGAGAGGGCCTGGAGCGTCCAGACGAGCACCAGGAACAGCTCGAGGAAGACGACGGCTGAGAACGTGTACCACCACGTGGCGGTGATCCCTCGCGCGAGTTGACGCGCGCCGGGCGGCGGGTCGCCGGAGGGATCGACGACCGGAGAAGTGCTGCGCATGCCCCCACGATACGGGCGTGACACATGTCATGGATGCCGTGGGCGAACCACCCGGAAAGCAGTGACGCTTCGGCACTGTCGGGCTGCGGCGAGAGGCGGTGGACTGGATGCATCGCGACGGAGACACCGACGCACAGACCGGCAGGAGCCACCCCATGAATCTCATCGAGACCTTCCAGGGCTTCGTCGCCCAGGTGCCCGAACTCGTCCAGCCGCTGATCGTCGCCCTTGCAGGGGCGATTCCCTTCATCGAGGGCGAAGGGGCCGTGTCGATCGGCATCATCGGCGGAATCCATCCGGTGATCGCGGCGATCGCGGCGATGGTCGGCAACTTCCTCTGCGTCGCTGTGCTCGTCATCGCCAGCTCGGGGGCGCGCACAGCGATCGTGAATCGGTCGCGCACCCGGCAGACGGTGGTCGCCGGCAGCGGAGCCGTCGAGACCGTGCCTGCGGACCACGTGGATGCAGACCGCGGCGGCGCCCGCCGCGAGAAGTTCCAGCGGGCCTTCGAGCGCTACGGCGTGCCGGGCGTCAGCCTGCTCGGCCCGCTGCTCCTGCCCACGCAGTTCACCGCCACGATGCTCGCCGCGGCCGGCGTCGGCAAGGTCCGCATCCTCATCTGGCAGGCCGTCGCGATCATCGGCTGGACGACGATCGTGGCTGTGATCGTCGGCAGCGCCGTCTACGCGATCCGCTGAGCCCGGCGCAGGACGCGCAGAAGCCCACCCGTGAAGAACGGGTGGGCTTCTGTGCGTGACGGAGGTCAGCGACGCGCGGCGCTAGACCGGCGCTTCGCGGCGATACCTGTGGCCAGTGCGCCACCGACGATCAACGCGAATGCGAGAGACAGGAACGCTGCGCCGGATTCACCGCCCGTCAGAGCAAGCCCACCGGCGACCGGGGTCGGCGTCGCAGTCGGCGTCGTGACCGGCGTCGGTGTCGGCGTCGGCGTTACCGGCGTAGGAGTCGGCGTCGGCGTTACCGGCGTCGGCGTCGGCGTCGGATTGACGGGCGTCGGCGTCGGCGTCGGAGTCGGAGTCACGACCGGCGTGCGGTTGGCGACGTTGGTGAGCGTGAGCTCGACACCGGCGGTGGTGCCCGGCGTCACCTCGTAGGTACCGTCGCCGCCGTCGACGACGCCCTCGCCGACGATCGTCCATTCACCCCATGTGACGCCCTGGATCTCCGGCAGATCGATCTCCTCGATCACGAAGGTCGAGCCGAGGGGCGCACGCGCGCTGACCACCGGCTGCCCCACGGGAACAGACATCGTGGTGGGCGGCGCATCCGATCCCTTGACCGAGTACCGCACCGTGTAGGTCGCGTCGCGTGCGGCATCCGCCTGTGCGCCGGTGACCTCTTTGGTGATCGAGAACGTCGTGTAGGCGACACCGCTGCCGTCGCCTCCTCCGGACTCGACGACCGTGTGGGTCGCAGATGTCTCGAAGGTGTCGACGGTCGCGTGGTTTCCGAAGACGTCACCCTCCGCCACGGGCGCGTCCGCCTGGGTGAAGTAGACCAGCTCGTAGGCGAACCCTCCGACCGGCAGACCCGATGCCGTGAACTCGAACGAGCGTCCGTCGTCTGCCACGTCGATCACGTAGGCCGACGAGTCGACCTCGCTCCAGTCCCCGACGAACTCGCCATTCACGACCGCGCGCTGAATCAGCTTCACGTCACCGGTGTAGTGATGCCCCGTGAGGTCCCCGTCGAGCGTGTCAGTGATGGTGAAGGACCCGTCATCGACATAACCGCTCGGAATCCCGATGACCCACTTCAGCATTCCGTCGGTCGCGGTTTCTCCGCCGTATTTGTAGGGCGCTTCCTCTTCCGCAGGGTCTTCGGGAACCACCCCGCCGTCTCCCGGGAGGTCGACGATCTCGACCGTGTCGCCCAGGTCGAACTCGACCGTCTCGCTGGTCGTCGTCTGCGAGGCACGTGCCTCCATCCAGAAAGAACCTCCGACCTCCTCGAGACCCTCGACCGCCTCCGTGAGGGTGCAGACCATATCGGGCCCGGCACCTGCCGCCACGGCACAGTTCGCCACGACCAGACCCGTCACGGGATCCGCGATCGTGAACTCTCCCGCCGACTGCCGGCTGAACTCGGCGGGGAGTGTCATCCCGAAGGTCTCCCCCGCCTGCGCTCCGACCGGTACGGCCCACTCTCCCGAGATCCGCACGGTCTGCCACTGCACCAGCGGTCCTCCGCCGTTCTCGTTCTCGAGCGACACGCTGCCGATCGCCCCGGGGTATGTGACCGTCGGCGCAGCTGCCGCCGGCACAACAGACCCCAGGAGTCCGGCGACCGCCATGACCATCCCCACGATGATCGCAACGGCACCTCGCCCCCGCCTCTTGTGCATCTCCCCGTTGATCGCCGCTGCTGCGCCGACCGTTCTGCCGTGCGTGCGCACGAAACCACGTTCCCCAGTCATCGTCTTCCCCATCCGATACGAGTCGCTCCCAGTCGCGACCCATCTAAGAGATCAGGAAAAGGCCCGAGGATTACGCGGCAACCGGTATACAACGCCGATATATCAGCATGTGGTGAGAGCGCTGCGGAGTCGGCAGCCTCAGCGCACGGCCCCGGACGTCAATCCCCCCACGAGCCAGCGCTGGAAGAACACCGTGGCGGCGAAGACCGGGATGACCCCGATGAACGACGCAGCAGCGATCTTGCCGAAGTGCGGCGTGCGGTCTCCGTAGAACAGCGACAGCGCGACCGGGAAGGTCTGCGAGTCCACGCTCTGAGTGAGGAAGGTCGCGAGCAGGAACTCGTTGTAGTTGAGGATCGCGACGATGATCCCGATCGCGACGAGGCTCGGCAGCAGCAGCGGTACCACGACCGACCACAGCATCCGCAGGGTTCCCGCGCCGTCGATGCGCGCGGCCTCCTCGATCTCGACGGGGAGCCGGCGGATGAATCCCTCCAGCAGCCAGACGGCGACGGGGACGTTGACGAGGGCGTAGACCAGGGCGAGGCCGAGGAGCGTGTTGTTCAGCCCCACCGATCGCAGGAGCGTGAGCAACGGGACCACGGCGACGATCGGAGGGAGGAGCCACGGGCTCATCAGGGTCGCTGCGAGGGTGCGACCACCGGCGTTGTGGCGCACGATGGCCCAGGCGCCGGGGACGGCGATGGCGAGTGAGACGGCAGCTCCGCCGAGAGCGGCGGCCGAGGAGTTCAGGATCGAACGCGGGATGTCGGTCGCCATCACCTCGCCCCAGTTCGACCACTGCGGATCGGCACTCCACAGCACGCCGGAGACGGTCTCATCCCGGCCCATCAGCGACACCGAGAACAGATAGGCGAGCGGAACCAGGGTCACTGCGAGCGCCACGAAGAGCACGCTGCTCGCGACGGGGCGCAGGCGGATTCGTCGATCAGTCATGTCGGGCCTTCCGTGCGAACGCCACCACCACGAGAGTCACCGCGGTGACGATGACGGCGAAGACGATCGTGATCGCGGATGCCCGGCCGATGTCGAACTCCTTGAGAGCGACCTGCTGGATGAGATACGTCGTCACCGTGGACGCTTGGCCGGGGCCGCCCGAGGTCATCACGAAGACGAGATCGAAGACCTTCAGTGCGATGACCAGCCGGATGAAGAGCGCGGCGATCACCGTGCCGGCGATCGCGGGCCAGGTGATCTCGCGGAACAGGCCGGCCCCGTGGGCGCCGTCGAGAGACGCGGCCTCTCGCACCGCGGGGTCCTGCGTGAGCAGCGCCGCGTACACGAGGATCACGATCAACGGCGTCCACTGCCAGACGTCGGCGAGACCGATCGCGGGCAGCGCCCACGCCGTGTTCGACAGCGGCGCGAGCGAGATGCCGGGCAGCACGGTCGCGAGGAGTCCGCCCCCGGGGTTGAAGACGAGCTTCCACAGGGTGCCGACCACGACCGGCGGAGTGATCAGCGGAAGCAGGAGGAGTGTGCGCACGACGGCACCCGAGCGGGTCGCCCGCTCCAACGCGACCGCGATGGCGACCCCCAGGACGACGCTCGCGACGGCCACGGCGACCGCGTAGACGACCGTCCGCACGAAGGAGGCGACGACATCGGCATCCGTGAGTATCGTCTCCAGGTTCGCGGTCCCGACCCACTCCTGGAACGGCCGCCCCAGGGTCGAGTCGGTGAAAGCGGCGGCGAGGACGAAGAGGAGCGGATAGGCCCCGAGCACGACGATCGACAGGATGGTCGGCGCCGTGAGCAGCAGCGCGGAGGCGCCCGCCCGTCTCGGCAGACGGCCGGACGGACGGGCGCTCCGCACGCGGGTCGGAGAGGCGTCAGCCAAGGATCTCTTCCCACTCGGCCTGCACTCTGTCGAGCGTCTCCTGAGCCGTGCCGCCCTCGCCCGCGATGAGCTTGGCGAGTTCGTCGGTGAGGATCTGCGCCGCCTGCGAGGCGTTCTCCCCCGTGGGCCAGGCGAGCGATCCGCTCAGCGTCGTGCGGTTCACTCGCTGCAGGTCCGGGTAGGTCTCGCCGTACGCCTCGCTCTCGAGCGAGGACTCGCGGTTCGGGTCGATGCCGGTCTGCGGGTCGGCGACGATGAGCTCGGAGTTGACCTCGCTCGACGCGGCGTACTCGATGAACGCCTTGGCGAGATCCGTCTTCTCGGTGTTCGCGGCGATGACCCACGTGAAGCCGGCCACCAGCGAGGCCCGCGCCTCGGTGTTCTCGCCGCCGACGGGCAGCGTGGTCACGCCCCACTTGCCCGCGACCTTCGAGTCGGGGTTCGTCTCCGACCCCACCCCCAGGTCGGTCCAGTTCTCGATGAATCCGACCTTGCCGTCGTACCAGGCGCCGTTGCCGACGCCGAAGTCGGTCTCGGCAGCCGTGGGGAAGGCGTAGGGCACCGCATCCACCAGTGCCTCGGCAGCGGCCACCGCCTCCGGGGAGTTGATCGTCGGCTTGCCGTCCTCGTCGACGAACTCGCCGCCGAAGCCCGCCAGCCGGTTCGCGTAGGCGGCGCCGAGGATCAGCGGAGACTTCTGGCCGAAGATCGCCGACCCGTAGACACCCTCGTCACCCTCGTTCTCGGTGATGGTCTTCACGTCCGCCAGGTACTCGTCCCAGGTCGTGGGCGGCTCGGTGATGCCGTTCCGCTCGAGGATCTCCTTGTTGTAGAAGAGCACGTGGGTGTCGCCGTCGAACGGCAGTCCGTAGCGGCGGTCGCCGACCAGCGTGTACGGGTCGTTGATCGAGGGGATGAAGTCGTCCTCCTCGAGCGAGGGGGTGTCGGCGATCCAGTCGGTGAGGTCCTGGATCGAACCGCCCTCGGCGAGGTCGCCGATCGAGACGTACCAGGGGGCCGCGACGTCGAAGGTGTTGGCGCCCGACTGCTGGTCGAGGGCGAGGGTCGAACCGATCTCGTCGTAGGGCACGATCGTGAGGTTGACCTCTGCGCCGGTCTCCTCCTCGAAGTGCTCCTTGAGCCAGTTGCCCGCGCCCTCGTGCGAGGTGATGAGCAGCGCGTTCAGCGTCTGGCCGGAGAAATCCCCGTCGGCGCCCGCCCCACCGGGCTCAGGGCTCTGCGTCGCGCAGCCGGCGACGGCGATGGTCGCGGCCGTCAGTGCGGCGGCACCGAGAAGGACGCGGCGTCGGCTGCGGCTCGGGCTCGGAAGGAATGGCATGGGGGCTCCTCAGGCAACGGGTCGGGAAGCAGATCGGCGCTCACGCTAGGAGCCCGGAGCGGGCCGCCGCATCGTCGGCGTAACAGTTCGTCGTGGAGCGACGCGAAGAGTCATCGGGCGGGTCGCAGCACTGCTCGAGTGGCTATGGTCGCGAAGTCCCCGATCTCCTGAGGAGCACCATGTCACGCCGCATCATCCTGAACGCCTTCGACATGACCTGCGTGACTCATCAGGCCCCCGGACTATGGCGGCACCCCGACAACCAGGCCGATCGATACCACGACCTCGACTACTGGGTGGATCTCGCGAAGACCCTCGAGCGCGGCAGGTTCGATGCGATCTTCATCGCGGACGTGCTCGGAACCTACGACGTCTATCGCGACTCCGCGGCCACGGCGCTCGGGGACGCGACGCAGGTTCCGCTCGGCGACCCGGTGGTGCAGATCTCCGCCATGGCCCACGCGACGGAGCATCTCGGATTCGGAGTGACCGTCGCCACGACCTATGAGCAGCCGTACGCTCTCGCCCGCAGGTTCTCGACCCTCGACCACTTCACGCGCGGCCGCGTCGGCTGGAACGTGGTCACCAGCTACCTCGACTCCGCGGCCCGCAACCTCGGGCTCGACGGACTGATCGCCCACGACGACCGCTACGAGATCGCCGAGGAGTTCCTCGACGTGACGTACAAGCTCTGGGAGGGGTCGTGGGAGGACGATGCTGTGCTGCGCGACCGTGAGGCCGGCGTCTTCGCGGATGCGTCGCGTGTGCACCCGATCGGCCATGAGGGGCGGCACTACCGGGTTCCCGGCATCCACCTCGCCGAGCCCAGTCCGCAGCGCACGCCCGTGATGTTCCAGGCGGGTGCCTCCCCCCGCGGACGCGAGTTCGCCGCGAAGCACGGAGAGGCGATCTTCATCAACGGGCTGCGCCCCGAGGCGACGCGGCCGGTCACCGACGACATCCGCGATCGAGCCGAGGCTCTCGGACGCCCGCGTGAGTCGGTCAAGATCCTCACTCTGGTCACGGTCGTCGTCGCGGCGACCGACGACGAGGCCCACGCGAAGCTCGCCGACTACCGCCGCTACGTCTCGGTCGAGGGGGCGCTGGCGCTGTATGCGGGGTGGACGGGACTCGACCTCTCGCAGTACGACCCCGACGTCCCCCTGGAGTACGTCGACACGGATGCCGGACGATCCGCCCTCTCGGTCTTCACCAGGGCCGATCCTGAGCGCAAGTGGACGCCTCGCGACATCGCCCACTATGTGGGGATCGGCGGCATCGGCCCCGTGATCGTGGGCGGCCCGCAGACGGTGGCCGATGAGCTCGAGCGATGGGTCGAGGTCGGAGGCGTCGACGGCTTCAACATCGCCTACGTCGTGACACCGGGGTCGTTCGAGGACATCGTGGACCACCTCGTGCCCGAACTGCGCCGCCGCGGGCGCGCCTGGGACGACTACCCCGAAGGCACGCTGCGCGGTCGACTCAGCGGCGACGGCTCCCCCGTGGTGCCGGAGTGGCATCCCGCGCACGCCTATCGCGGCGCGTACGCGGGCGGCGCGTCCGCGCTCGACGGCACGCTCGGCGGGCCGCTGGTGGATGCCGCGGCAGCTGCCGCGGCCGATTCCGCCGAATTCGACGATCTGACAGAACTCACCGAGAAGGAGGGCGCCCGATGAGCGTCATCGCAGAGACCACGAACCGCAGCCACTGGACGGGGACGGCGGATGCCGCGGAGCGCGCGCACTGGCGCGGTGTCGCGGAGCGCGTCGCCGCCGAGCTCGAGAGCGATGCGCTGCAGCGCGACCGAGCGAACCAGGACCCCGCGATCGAGCTCGATCTGCTCCGTGACGCCGGGCTGGTGACGCTCTTGCAGCCGGCCGAGTTCGGGGGTGGCGGCGCGCACTGGGAGACGGCTTTCCTCGTCATCCGCATCCTGTCGCGCGCCGATGCATCGGTCGCCCAGGTCCTCGCGTATCACTACATCAACTCGGGCAACATCGGCTTCGCAGCCGACCCGTCGGTGCAGGAGGAATGGCACCGCAAGACCACCGAGGGCCGGTGGGTGTGGGGCGACTCCGTGAACCCGACCGACCCCGACCTCGAACTGACCGCGGACGGTGAGGGTTATCGACTCAACGGCCTCAAGCGCTTCTCGACCGGCGCCTCGGCCGGCGATGTCGTGCTGGCGGCCGCACTCGTCCGCGGCGGCGAGCGCGATGGTCAGGTGCTGTTCGTCGTGCTCGACCACGACCGTGACGGCATCCGGTATCTCGGCGACTGGGACGCGTTGGGACAGCGGCTGTCGGCGAGCGGATCCGTCCGCTTCGAAGACGTGCACGTGTCCGTCGACGACGTGCTCGGCGAGCTCGGGGACGAGCCGTTCTCGACCCTCATCACGCCCGGCATCCAGCTCGCCTTCGGCAACCTCTACCTCGGCGTCGCCGAGGGAGCGCTCGCCCGTGGGCTCGACATCGTCCGTGCTCGTCCGCGTGCATGGTTCCTCAGCCACGCCGAGTCGTATCGGGACGACCCGTTCGTGCAGCGTGTCGTCGGCGAGTTCTCGTCGCGGATCGCAGCGGTCGAGGCGCTGGCGGACCGCGCCGGACGCCTCTTCGACGAGGTCGTGGCCGAGGGCGCCGCCGTCACAGCGGAACGCCGCGGCGAACTCGCCATCGAGATCGCCAAGGTCAAGGTCGTCTCGACCGAGGTCGGCATCGAGGTCGCGAACAGGATCTTCGAGATCACCGGATCGAGCTCAGCCCGCGCGGATGTGGGGCTGGACCTGTTCTGGAGGAACATCCGCACGCACTCGCTGCACGATCCGATCGACTACAAGAAGCTCGAGGTCGGCGCCTGGACGCTGAACCGCGAGCTCCAGCCGATCTCGCTGTACACCTGATGGGCGAGCAGACGCGTCGACTCGACGCCGCCCGGCAGCGCTTGCGCCCCGTGTTCGCCGAGATCGGTGCGGGCACGGTGTCGCGAGAGAAGGATCACGAGCTGCCGTTCGCCGAGATCGCCCGCCTCCGCGCCGACGGCTTCGGTCGGCTCAGGCTGCCGATCGAGCATGGCGGGTTCGGGCTGGACTGGGAGTCCTTCGCCGAGGTGCTGATCGAGCTCGCCGCAGCCGACTCGAACCTTCCGCAGATCTTTCGCGGACACATCGCCTACGTCGAGCACATCCTGGCTGCGGCGCCGAGCGAGCGGCGATCCCGCTGGCTCGAGCGCATCGCCGACGGAGAGCTGGTCGGCAATGCGTGGTCGGAGAACGGCGCCGCCGCAGTGGGCACGAATGCAACACGCGTGACCCGGCGCCCCGACGGAAGCTGGCGTGTCGACGGACGCAAGTTCTACACGACGGGCAGCATCTTCGCGGAGTGGATCGACGCGACCGTCGATCTCGACGGCGAGACCGTGACCGCCCTCATCCGCAGGCATCAGGACGGAGTGGAGATCTCCGACGACTGGGACGGCTTCGGGCAGCCCCTGACAGGCACCGGCACGGCAGTGTTCACGGACGCCTCGGTCGACGAAGACGACGTCGAGCCGTTCACGTCTCGGTTCCCCTTCCAGACGGCGGTCTATCAGCTCACACTCCTGTCGGTGCTGGCCGGGATCGCCGCCGCGATCGAACGCGACACGGTCGCCCAGGTGCGCGCACGCACTCGCACCTACAGCCACGGCAGTGCCGAACGAGTGGCCGACGACCCCCAGATCCTGCAGATCGTGGGCGAGTTGACGGCGACGACCGCGACGGCCAGGGCGCTCGTGCTCGATGTCGCTCGAGCGGTGCAGCACGCAGCGGACGTGCTGGGGACGCCGGAGACCGAGGATGCCGTGATCGCGGCCGAACTCCGCTCCGCGCAGGCGCAGATCGTGCTCACCGATCTGGTGCCCCGTGCCGCTTCTCGCCTGTTCGACACGCTCGGCGCCTCTGCCGTGCGGTCGGGCACCGCTCTCGACCGCCACTGGCGGAACGCCCGCACGGTGTCGTCGCACAACCCGTGGATCTTCAAGGCCCGGCAGCTCGGCGACCACGCCGTGAACGGCCGGACGCCCGAGTTCGTCTGGTCGGTCGGGCAGGCGAAGGCTCTGGAGGCGAGTGCGGCCGAGCGCTAGGGCCGCGCCCACCGTCAGCGCTTTCTCGACTACTCGCCCGAGACCTCGTCGGCCGGATGCCGCAGGGCGCCGGCGGACGTGCGGCGCTGCACCGTGCGGAGCAATGCGGATGCGCCGGTGACGAGCACGAGCACTCCTATGGTCAGGATCATCAGGGTGCTGACCGTGACGGGCGTGAGCGAGAGCGCCCAGTCGGCGATGCCCGCCCGGCGGTCATCGTCGGCGATCAGCCAGAGCGAGGTCGCCGCCACTGCGGCGAACAGGAGGCCCCAGAGGATGGCCGCCCAGCGTGTGCGCGGCGGCGCGACGGATTCGGTGTGGTTCACGGATGCGGCGGTCGCCGCTTCTGTGCTCGTCTGGGTGGTCATCGCTCGTCCTCTTCCTCAGCCTCGATGAGGGTGATGTTGATCTCGCCGCTGTTCTGATCGATGGTCACGCGTTGCACGGTCGTCGTCGGCGCGTTCTCGGCCGAGATCGTCTCCGCCACGACCGACTCGCCACCGCGTTCGGTCGCCGTCCAGGTGCCGCTGTCGACGATCGCGCCGGTGCCGGCATCGACCCGCGTCCAACTCACGTCGGCGGTTCCGACTGTCGCCCGCAGTTGCAGCTGCACACCGGGGTCGACCGAGATCCAGGTGCTGCCGGCGCCCTTCTCCACGACGATCGGCCGGGGAGCGTCGTCGTGCCGGTTGAGCGAGATGTAGAGATCGCCGAACGGCTGGCGCACGTGCGCCGCCTCGTTGTTCGAGATCGATGCCCAGCCGACGCTCACGCCCTGGAATGCCGAGAAACCACCGGCCACGAGTCCGGCGACGAGCGTCAGCACGGTCGTGAAGGCGAGGAAGCCGCTTCGTCGTCGGAGGGCCCCGGCCACGATCATCCCGATCGCGAGCACCAGCGCGGCCGTCAGCAGGCCGAGTGCGCCACCCACTGCAGCACCCCCGTTGCTCAAGCCGACCAACGCGCCGATCACGATCGCGAGGCCGATGACCGAGGCGACGATCGCGAAGCCGGCACGCGGGCGTGAGGCGCGGCGAATGCGACGGCGCTCCGCGGCCTCGGCGGCGAACACCGCGGCTTCCGCCTGGCGCTCACGTCTGACCTGGTCACGGGCCATGCGTTCGGCGTCCTGCTGACGCCGACGCCACGCCTGGTCCTGCTCCTTCCACGCCCGATGCTGGATCCGCCACGCGGCGACCTCTGCCGGATCCTGCACCCCGGAGGGCAGCGGCGCAGGCGGAGCAGGCGGCGCGTCTGCGAAAGCGGTGGGTGCGATGGCGGCCTCGGGGACGGCGTACTCCTCGGACGCGACTGCGAGTGTGGCATCCGTCCCCTCGGCGGTACCCGAACCGCCGAGGGGAGCGGATGCCGCCGGGGCCGCCTGATCTGCGGGGCCCACCCGCAGATCAGGCGCGGAAGCACCCGGGGTGCGGCTTGCAGCACGCACGATCAGGAAGAGCAGGCCACCCACGATGACGAGCCCCACGACCCAGCTGAACACCGCCAGCGCCGACCAGCTCTCGTATCCGAACCCGAACAGGCGTCCGGTGAGCGGAGCCGTCGGAATCAACCCGACGATGGCCATGCCCAGCAGGCCGAGCTGCACGGGCTGGTAGTTGCGCTGGAGCAGGTCACGGAGGTGGACTCGGCCGTCGAGATCCGGCAGCAGCGCCCATGCCAGGGCGTAGAGGAAGATCACCGGCAGGCCGAAGAGCGCTGCGACCACGAGGACGCCGCGCACGATCAGCGGGTCGATCCGCAGTCGGGCGGCGATTCCGGACGCGACCCCGCCGAGCCATCCGTCTGAGCGGGCGACGCCGAGACCGGCGACCCACAGGAGGAAGCGCTCGGCGCCGTGCGGAACGGCCGGGCTCGGCGTGCCGGCCTGGTCGACGGGAGGCGGTGGCGCAGTCGGAATCGTCATGGGTCAATCCTGTCTCTCCCGGTCGGATCCCTGCCATGGGGTGAACCCCTGAGCTGCCCCTGGTTCTCACCCGGGGAGGCCCCGGATCCACGCGACGGATGATTGGATGTCGACATGTCCTCTTCCGCGACCGCCTCCGCGCGACCCGCCCGCACCGGCGTATCGCCGCGAGCGGGAGAAGGTCCCCGGCGCGAGCCGCGTCCGGCGCTGACGCGCGACCGAGACTGCCTGGTCGCCGGCGTCAGCGCCGGTCTCGCCCGCCACCTGGGCGTTCGAGTGTGGATGATCCGCGCGCTCTTCATCGCGCTGACGATGTGCGGCGGGGCCGGCATCCTGCTCTATGCGTGGTGCTGGGCGTTCACGCCCTGGGCGGACGACGAAGGCACCCCGTCGCGACGCGTCCCGGTGGCGTGGATGCTGCTCGCTCCAGCCGTGGTCGGCATGCTCGTCGTGCTCTTCTGGCGGGGAGGCAGCGACTGGCTCGCCGGCACGGTGCCCTCGGATGCGGCGGCCGTGGTCGTGTTCGGCACCGCGGGAGTCGCGACCGGAGCCGGGCTGTGGGCGACCCTGATCGATCGCACCGACACCGCGCGCGGCCCTCGACACACGATGCTCGTCAGGATCCTCTCGGTCGCGCTCCTCGCGATGCTGTTCGGTCTGCTCCTGACCCGACCGGTCGGCGACACCGGTGTCGCACTCGTCCTCGTCCCGCTCGCCGGGATCATCGCAGTTCTGCTGTCGACCCTGATCCCGCGATGGCGTGACCTAGCGGGTGAACGTGTGCGGCGCATCCGCGAGGAGCAGCGCAGCGAGATGGCCGCGCACCTGCACGACTCGGTGCTGCAGACCCTCGCGCTGATCCAGAACAGGGCGGGAGCGTCGAGCGAGGCGGCCCGGCTCGCGAGGGCTCAGGAGCGCGAGCTGCGAGCCTGGCTGTACGACGGAGACGCCCCGGCCGACAGCGATCTGGCGACCGACCTGCGTGACTACGCCGGAGGCCTCGAGCTCGACTACCCGGTGCGCATCGAGGTGGTCTCGGCCGGCCTCTCCACGGAGCGCGCGAGCGGCGAACTCGCCGCAGCGGCGCGAGAGGCGATGCTGAACGCAGCCAGACACGCGACGGGTGAGGTCTCGGTGTACATCGAGGGGAATGCGACCGATGTCGACGTGTTCGTGCGCGATCGCGGCCCCGGGTTCCTGCTGGACGACGTGCCGAGCGACCGCCTGGGCGTGCGGGAGTCGATCATCGGTCGGATGCGCAGAGCCGGGGGCTCGGGAACCGTTCGCAGCGACGACACCGGCACAGAGGTGCATCTGCGGCTGTCGACCGTGCCGCGAGGCGCGGCCAACCCGCAGGTTCCCACTGTGCAGGTTCCCAATGCGCAGGCGCGCACGGATGACGGCGAGGACGATCGTGGCTGACAGCATCCGAATCGTGATCGTCGACGACCATTCGATCTTCCGCTCGGGGCTCCGCGCCGATCTCGATGCGAGCGTCGAGGTGGTCGGCGAGGCCGCCGACGTGCCGTCGGCGATCGCCATGATCCGCGACACGGCGCCCGACGTCGTGCTGCTCGACGTGCATCTTCCCGGTGGCAGCGGTGACGACTCCACCGGCGGGGAATCGGTGATCCGCGGCTCGCTGCCGACGACCGCCCGATTCCTGGCGCTGAGCGTGTCGGATGCCGCGGCGGACGTCGTGCGGGTGATCCGCGCCGGGGCGCGCGGCTACATCACGAAGGGCTCATCCGGCGGGGAGGTCAGCCGAGCGGTGCATGCCGTCGCAGGCGGAGACGCAGTGTTCTCGCCCCGGCTCGCCGGGTTCGTGCTCGACGCTTTCGGCGCGGTGGCAGGCGAGATCGCCACGACCACGGACGAACTCGATCGGCTTTCGGCGCGCGAGCAGGAAGTGATGAGGCTGATCGCCCGCGGATACGCCTACAAGGAGGTGGCCGCGGAGCTGTTCATCTCCATCAAGACGGTCGAGACGCACGTCTCCTCCGTGCTGCGAAAGCTGCAGCTGTCTTCGCGCCACGAACTCACGGTCTGGGCCTCGCAGCGCCGACTGCTCTGACATCCGGCGTCGAGTCGTCCGGCGCGACGCGCTCGCACAGCGCCCCTCCACCCCTTCATCGGGGCGCGATCCTCGCCCTGCTCGCATCCCTGGTCATCGCGATCCGGATGGTGAATTCGCGTGCGTCTCCCCGCCCCGAGAGGGCTACGGAGAGCCAGACTCAGCGACCGAGCGTGACCGACGCCCTCCCCCGGGTTGCGGGAATAGCGTGCGCCCGGGTACGTTACTACTTATACCCCCTAGGGGTATTCGAACCGAGGAGAACAACATGAGCATGAACAGCAACGAGTACCAGGTCACCGGCATGACGTGCGGGCACTGCGAGATGTCAGTCCGCGAGGAGGTCGCGCAGATCGCCGGCGTGCAGGAGATCCAGGTCAGCGCGCAGACCGGCAAGCTCGTGGTGAACTCGACCGGTGACCTCGAAGACGCCCAGGTCCTCGCCGCTGTCGAGGAGGCCGGCTACTCGGCGGTGCGCATCTGATGAACGCCGGTACGCGATTGGGGCTGTACGCCGGAGGGCTGGTGGTGGCGTTCGGCGCCGCCTTCGGCCTCTCCGGCCTGATCGTTCCAGAGAGCCTGGTGGCCGGATGGACCGAACAGAGCAGCACGCGGCCGTCGCACGGCGGTGAGCACACCGGATCCACCACCGCAGCCCCCGCACAGGCGCTCACGGGACTTTCGCTCTCCGACGCCGATCTGGTCCTCTCGCCGGTGGCCGCACCGCGCGTCATCGGTGAAGACGGCACCCTGAGTTTCCACGTCGAGCACGCCGATGGAACCGCCGTGACCGACTTCGCCGAGGAGCACGACAAGGAGCTGCACCTGATCGTCGTGCGCAGCGACGGCTCCCGGTTCCAGCACGTCCATCCCACGATGGATGCCGCTGGCACCTGGTCGATCCCGTGGCGCTGGGACGAGGCGGGCACGTACCGTGCGTTCGCAGACTTCACCCCTGCAGGCGAGGACGCGTCCGGCGTCACCCTCACGCAGCTGCTCCACGTCGACGGTCAGTTCACGTCGGCGCCCACCGAGGCGAGCAGGGTGGATGAGGTCGACGGCTTCACCGTGACCCTGGAGGGCGACGTGGCTGCCGGCTCGACGAGCGAGCTCGCCGTCACGGTCTCCCGCGACGGCGAGTCGGTCACCGCTCTCGAGCCGTACCTCGGAGCTTTCGGCCACCTCGTCGCACTCCGCGAAGGCGACCTCGCCTACCTGCACGTGCACGCCGAGGGCGACGAACCCCAGGCAGGCGACACGGCCGGACCCACGATCGGGTTCAGCGCGGAGGTGCCGACCGACGGCCGTTACCTCCTGTACTTCGACTTCCAGGTCGACGGCACGGTCCACACCGCCGAGTTCGTCGTCGACGCCGCGCACGGTGGCGACGTCGAGGATTCCGACGACTCCGGCGACCAGACGCATTCGGACGGGCACTGACCCGCGGTCAGCGCCCACCCATACGAAGGAGATCTCATGAGCACCTCAGCACCCGCGAGCGGGGCCACCGGAATCGAACTGGAGATCGGCGGCATGACCTGCGCATCCTGCGCGATGCGGATCGAGAGGAAGCTGAACAAGCTCGACGGCGTCACAGCCACCGTGAACTACGCCACCGAGAAGGCCAAGATCACCGTCCCCGATGGCTACGACGCGGCCGCTCTGATCGCCGAGGTCGAGAAGACCGGATACTCCGCAGCAGTGCCTGCCCCGAAGCACACGAAGAACCCTGTCCAGGTGGAGGGGGACGACAGCGATCCGGAACTCCGCTCGCTCCGCATCCGCCTGATCACCTCGGTGATCCTGACCGTCCCGGTCATCGCCATGGCGATGGTGCCCGCGCTGCAGTTCACCTACTGGCAGTGGGCGTCCCTGGCCCTGGCCGCCCCCGTGATCATCTGGGGTGCGCTGCCGTTCCACCGTGCCGCCTGGACGAACCTCCGCCACGGCACGGCCACGATGGACACGCTCATCTCGATGGGCACCGGCGCGGCATTCCTGTGGTCGCTGTATGCGCTGTTCTTCGGAACCGCCGGCACCCCGGGGATGGTGCACCCGTTCGAGTTCACGCTCGCGCCCTCAGACGGCGCGGCGAACATCTACCTCGAGGTCGGCGCCGGGGTGACGATGTTCATCCTCGCCGGCCGGTACTTCGAGAAGCGCTCCAAGCGGCAGGCCGGCGCCGCTCTGCGCGCCCTGCTCGAACTCGGCGCGAAGGAGGTCGCGGTGCTGCGCGACGGCGTCGAGACGAAGATCCCCGTCGAGGATCTCGCCGTCGGCGACGAGTTCGTCGTCCGACCTGGCGAGAAGATCGCCACCGACGGCATCGTCACCTCCGGCACCTCCGCTGTCGACGCCTCCATGCTCACCGGAGAGTCCGTACCTGTGGAAGTCACCGAGGGAGACACCGTCACCGGAGCGACCGTGAATGCCGGCGGACGTCTTGTGATCCGGGCGACGCGCATCGGCGCCGACACGCAACTGGCGCAGATGGCGCAGCTCGTCGAGGACGCCCAGACCGGCAAGGCCGAGGTGCAACGGCTTGCGGACCGGATCTCCGGTGTCTTCGTTCCCGTCGTGATCGTCATCGCCGTCATCACCCTCGGCGGGTGGCTCGGTGCCGGGTTCCCCGTCGCCGCCGCCTTCACCGCTGCCGTCGCCGTGCTGGTCATCGCGTGCCCGTGTGCCCTCGGCCTGGCGACGCCGACGGCTCTGCTCGTGGGCACCGGCCGCGGTGCGCAGATGGGCGTGCTCATCAAGGGCCCGGAGGTGCTCGAATCCACTCGCAAGGTCGACACCGTCGTGCTCGACAAGACCGGGACGGTCACCAGCGGAAAGATGACCCTCGTCGACGTCGTGCTCGAGCCGGGCAACGACCGTGCTGAGCTCCTGCGCCTCGCGGGGGCTCTCGAGGATGCCTCCGAGCACCCCATCGCCCAGGCGATCGCCAAGGGCGCCACCCAGGAGACCGGGAACCTCGCACCGGTGGAGGGCTTCATCAATATCGAGGGCAAGGGCGTACAGGGCGTCGTCGAGGGCCACGCCGTCATCGTGGGACGAGAGACGCTCCTCGCGGAGTGGTCGCAGACCCTCAGCAGCGAGGTCGCTTCCGCGAAGGCTCGAGCGGAGGGCGAGGGCAAGACCGTCGTCGCCGTCGGGTGGGACGGTCAGGCTCGCGGCATCCTCGTCGTCGCCGACACGGTGAAGCCCACGAGCGCCGAAGCCATCGCAGAGCTGAAAGCGATCGGACTGACGCCGGTGCTCCTCACCGGCGACAACGAGGCCGTGGCGCGGCGCATCGCGCGGGAGGTGGGCATCGACGAGGTGATCGCCGAGGTGCTGCCCCAGGACAAGGTCGACGTGATCACCCGTCTGCAGTCCGAGGGGAAGATCGTCGCGATGGTCGGCGACGGCGTGAACGACGCCCCCGCCCTTGCGCAGGCCGACCTCGGCCTCGCGATGGGCACCGGCACGGACGTCGCGATCGAAGCGTCGGACATCACGCTGGTACGTGGCGACCTGCGCAGCGCCGTCGACGCGATCCGCCTGTCGCGCAAGACGCTCAGCACCATCAAGACGAACCTGTTCTGGGCCTTCGCCTACAACGTGGCGGCAATTCCCGTGGCAGCCCTCGGACTGCTCAACCCGATGCTCGCCGGCGCCGCGATGGCCCTGTCCAGTGTCTTCGTGGTCGGTAACAGCCTCCGACTGCGCGGTTTCACGAGCATCACCCGATAGCGCCAGACCGCCCCCGCTCTTCGCTGTCGTCCTCTCCCGTGGAAGGAACACCATGACCGATCCGCATGCGCACCACCAGGAACCCCGCCCCGCCGCCAGCCCGCACGAGGGGTACGGTCGTCGTGCAGAAACAGCCCACGGGCAGCACATGCAGCCCGATCACGTGGAGCACACAGGCCACAGCGGCCATGGTCATCACAGTGGCCATGGTCAACACAGTGGCCATGGTCAACACAGTGGCCATGGTCAACACAGTGGCCATGGTGATCACGTGGGCCAGTTCCGCCGACTGTTCTGGATCAACCTCGTCATAGCGGTGCCTGTCGTGGTGTTCTCACCGATGTTCGCGATGATCCTCGGATACGAGGTCCCCGGGTGGGCGCGCTTCGTCGCGCCGATCCTCGGCACCGTGATGTACGCCTGGGGCGGATGGCCGTTCCTCACCGGCGCGATCAGCGAGCTCAAGACCCGCACGCCGGGGATGATGCTGCTCATCGGCCTCGCGATCACCGTCGCGTTCGTCGCCTCGTGGGGAGCGACACTCGGTCTGCTGCATCACGAGCTCGAGTTCTGGTGGGAGCTCGCGCTTCTGATCGTCATCATGCTGCTCGGTCACTGGATCGAGATGCGTTCCCTCGCGCAGACGACATCCGCGCTCGATTCCCTCGCCGCGCTCCTTCCCGATGAGGCAGAGCGGGTCGAGGGCGACGAGATCGTCAAGGTGGCACCTGCCGACCTCGCCGTCGGTGACATCGTCGTCGTCCGCCCCGGTGGGGGCGTGCCGGCCGATGGCCTCATCATCGACGGGGCGGCGGCGATGGACGAGTCGATGGTGACCGGCGAATCGCGCCCGGTCACCCGGAAGACCGGTGACACGGTGACCGCCGGAACCGTCGCGACCGACTCCGGCCTCCGCGTCGAGATCACCGCCACGGGCGATGACACCGCACTCGCCGGCATCCAGCGTCTGGTCACCGATGCCCAGAATTCGTCCTCCCGGGCGCAGCGCATCGCCGACAAGGCGGCAGCATCGCTGTTCTGGTTCGCCCTGATCTCCGCCGCCCTCACCGCCGTGGTCTGGACCGTCGTCGGGAATCCGGATGCGGCGGTGGTGCGGAGCATCACCGTGCTGGTCATCGCCTGCCCCCACGCGCTCGGTCTGGCGATCCCGCTGGTCGTGTCGATCGCCACGGAACGTGCGGCCCGGGGAGGTGTGCTCGTCAAGGACCGTCTCGCGCTCGAGAGCATGCGCACAGTCGACGCCGTCCTGTTCGACAAGACGGGCACCCTGACGAAAGGCGCACCCACGGTCACCCTCATCGAGCCGACCGGCGACCTCGACGGGGACCGGTTGCTCGTCCTCGCAGCCTCCGCCGAGGGCGACAGCGAGCACCCCCTGGCCCGCGCCATCGTCCGCGCCGCCCAGGACAAGGGCCTCACGCTGGCGAAGGCCTCCGGATTCACGTCGTCCCCCGCAGTGGGTGTGACGGCGTTCGTCGACGGCCACGAGGTCCGCGTCGGGGGTCCGAAGCTCCTCGACGAGGTGGGCGGTCAGGAGATCGCCGCCGCCGACGATTGGCGAGGCGAAGGGGCGATCATCCTCCACGTCGTCGTCGATGGGCAGGTGGTCGGCGGTGTGAAGCTCGCCGATGAGGTGCGCCCGGAGTCCCAGCAGGCCGTCGACGCGCTGCATCGCCTCGGCGTCGAGGTGGTCATGATCACCGGAGACGCGCAGGCTGTCGCGGAGGCGGTGGCCGCGGAACTCGGCATCGACCGGGTGTTCGCGGGCGTGCGCCCCGAAGACAAGTCGGCAAAGGTGAAGGAGCTGCAGGCCGAGGGCAAGAAGGTCGCGATGGTCGGCGACGGCGTGAACGACGCGCCCGCTCTCGCGCAGGCCGACGTCGGCATCGCGATCGGCGCCGGCACCGACGTCGCCATCGCCTCGGCCGGCGTGATCCTCGCCAGCTCCGACCCCCGGTCGGTGATCTCCGTGATCGAGCTCTCCCGTGCCGCATACCGCAAGATGAAGCAGAACCTCTGGTGGGCCGCCGGATACAACCTGCTCTCTGTGCCGCTCGCCGCCGGCATTCTGGCACCCGTCGGATTCGTGCTGCCCATGTCGGTCGGAGCCATCCTGATGTCCCTGTCGACCGTCGTCGTCGCCCTCAACGCGCAGCTGCTGCGCCGCATCGACCTCACCCCCGAAGCGAGCACGCGGGCCGTTCTGGACCGCTGACCACCGCGTGCCGCGGACCGCGCGGCGCGCGGCGCCCGCACACCTCTCGAAGATTCCGTGACCAAACCGTTGCATTCGTTATCTCGCCGTTATAGAGTGATCGCACGGTGAATGTTTGCTGTGGCATACACCGCATGTGATTGCAGGACACTCTTGGTGCAAGGGACAAGGGCCGGTCGGGAGCCTCTCCGACCGGCCCTTTACTGTTCGCACTACGCTGTTCACCATGACCGATCGCAAGCTCGCCGTTGAGGCATGGGAGAGCCTGTTCCGCGCTCAGCACGAGCTGTTCACCGAGATGAACGCCGACTTCGATCACACCGACCTCGGGCAGGCGGAGTACGACGTCCTGCTCACCGTCACGCGCGCGGCCGGAATGTCAGCGCGTCTGCGCGATGTCACCGCGAACATGCTGATCAGCCAGCCGAGCGTCTCTCGTCTCGTCGACCGCATGGTCGCCCGCGGACTGGTCTCGAAGTGCCCAGACCCCGACGACGGGCGCGGTGCGCTGATCAGGGCCACGGATGCCGGCGTCCGTCAGTTCCGAAACGTCGCCACGGTGCACGGACGGTCGATCGCCGAGCGGATGTCGCGTCTCGACGACGCCGAGCTGAGGACGCTGCGCGACCTGGCGGAGAAGCTCCGCGGCCACTGACCGGTTCGTCGGGTCCGACCTGACGGGAGGAGTTCTCCCCGACGGGAGGAGAATCAGGGCTGCAGACTCCTCCCGACGCGCACTTCTCCTCCCGACGCGGCACGCTCCCGACGCGACGCACTCCCGACGCGACGCATTCCCGAGTTGTCCGCGCCCACGACGGCATCCCGTGATTTCTGGCAGGGTGGAGCGTGAACGCCCGCGCGGCCGCGCCGGCATCCGAGACCGCCCCCTCGGGGGGAACCAGGGAGGTCATTCATGGAGATCGCCGGAGTCGTAGGCATCCTCATCATCGTCGGGATCGGCATAGCGATCGCTATCGTCGTCCTGCTCATCCTGCTGCTGTTCGCACGCAGCTGGATCAAGGTCGCGCGCGCCGATGAGGCGCTCGTCATCTCAGGGCGCAAGCAGAAGGTGCAACGCGCCGTCATCGCTGCAGACGGCACGTCGCGGGACGAGATGTCGGAGTCGCCCGTCACGGTCATCGTGAACGGCAAGTCCCTGGTCAACCCGATCACCCAGCGCCACGAGATCATCTCGCTGCGCTCGCGCCAGGTCTCACTGAACGCCGAAGCCCAGTCGCTCGACAGCGTCACGCTCAACGTCGACGGTGTCGCCATCGTGAAGATCGGCTCCGACCCGATCCTCGTGCGCCGCGCCGCGGAGCGATTCGCCTCTCAGGACAAGGCGATCGAGCAGTTCACCACCGAGCAGCTCGAAGGTGCGCTCCGTGGAATCGTCGCGACCCTCTCGGTCGTCGAGCTGATGCGCGAGCGCAAGAAGTTCTCCGACCAGATCGCCGCCGACGTCTCTCAGGAGCTCGCCGAGCAGGGTCTGATCCTCGATTCGTTCCAGATCAAGGGCATCACCGACAAGGTGGGCTACATCCAGTCGCTCGGTGCTCCCGAGATCCAGGCGAAGCGTCAGTCCGCCGAGATCTCGCAGACCAACGCCGACCGTGCGATCAACCAGAAGAACATCGCGAACCAGGAAGCCAACCTGGTCGAGCAGACGGCCCTCGACACGAACACCGCCAACGCGAACGCCGGCATCGGCCGCGCGCGCGCCGAGGCGGAGCAGGCCGAGAACCTCGCCCGTGAGCAGGCCCAGCAGGCCGTGCTGCAGCAGCAGGCGGAGAACAAGCAGGCGCAGCTCGATGCCGACGTCAAGCGCGTCGCCGACGCGCAGCGGTACGAGGCCGAGACCCGCGCGCAGGCCGAGCTCTACACGCGTGAGCGTGCGGCAGAGGCAGGCGCGATCGAGCAGGTCAAGCAGGCTGAGGCCCGCACCCGCATCGCCGAGCAACAGGCGCAGGCCGACCGCGCCAAGGCCGACGGTGAGGCCGCAGCCGCCATCGCCCGTGCGACCGGTGAGGCCGACGCACTGCGTGCGCAAGCAGAGGCCGAGTCCGAGGCACGCCGCCTGCGTGCGAACGCCGAGGCAGACGCCATCCGCGCCGAGGGTGAGGCGCGAGCCGCCGCCGTCGAGGCAGAGGCGAAGGCCATCGCGTCGAACCAGGACGCGTTCCTGTCGCAGCGGGTGCTCGACACCCTGCCGTCGATCATGGCCGAGTTCTCGAAGGGCTACGCCGCGATCGGCAACGTCTCGATCATCGGCGGTTCGGGCGAAGACGGCGCATCCAGCGTCGTCGGCGCCGACAGCGCGAAGGCGTTGAAGTCGGTGTTCGACAGCGTCAGCGCGGCGACCGGACTCGACCTGGCCTCGATCATCCAGGGGCAGGCCGTGGGCCGTGGCATCGGTGAAGGCGTGGCCGCAGCATCGGCTCAGCCTGCTCCGGCGACGCGCCAGTCGACCCCGACCACTCCGCCGCCGCCCGCAGCGCCGGCTTCCGCAGCGGAGTAGTCAGCTCACACGACACAGCGGATGCCGCGGCCGGATCGGTCGCGGCATCCGCTTTCTGTGTGTCGGATGCCGGCGGTCGGTGCCATCACTCCGGAGATCCGGCGCCGTCAGCGGCCGAAGAGCCCGATTCATTCCGCTGGGGCGCGGATCTCCGGAGTTGTGAAGAGCAGGCAGACTGGAAGCATGCCGACCGCCGCCTTCGACCTCGCCGCCATCGGCGCGGGGCTCTCGTTCGCGGGCGCCCTCGACGAGCTCTCGGCGGCGCTGGACACGAGCAGTTCGGTGGTCGTGAGCGCACCTCCCGGCACGGGCAAGACCACGCTCGTGCCACCGCTGCTCGCATCGCGGTCGACCGGGCGGGTGATCGTCACCCAGCCTCGTCGCGTCGCCGCCCGCGCGGCCGCCCGTCGCCTCGCACAGCTCGACGGCTCGCCGCTGGGCACCCGCGTGGGCTTCACCGTGCGCGGCGAGCGCTCGGCGGGACCGCAGACCCGAGTCGAGTTCGTCACCGCGGGAGTGCTGCTGCGGCGCATGATCGACGACCCAGGACTCGACGGCGTGGAGGCCGTGATCATCGACGAGGTGCATGAGCGCGCGCTCGAGACCGATCTGCTGATCGGCCTGCTCTCCGAGGTGCGCGAGTTGCGGGACGACCTCGTGGTCATCGCCATGTCGGCCACGCTCGATGCAGCGCGCATCGCCGCGGTGCTCGGGACGGATGCTCTTCCCGCGCCGATCATCGACCACGACGTTCCGGCCTTCCCGCTCGTCGAGCGCTGGGTTCCGAGCCCGACGCCGAGGCTCGACGAGCGCGGAGTCACCAGAGGGTTCCTCGAGCACGTCGCCCGCACCGCCGCATCGGCTGCCCGTGATCTGATCCGCGAGACCCCCGGCGCCGACGTGCTGGTGTTCGCACCGGGCGCGCGTGAGGTGTCGGAGATCGCCCGCCGCATCCGCGACGCGAGTGATGCGTTCGACGTGCGAGAGCTGCACGGCCAGATCCCCGCGGCCGAACAGGATGCGGTGATCCGTGGCCGCTCGTCTGCAGCCCCACCGCGGATCATCGTCACGACATCGCTTGCGGAGTCCTCGCTCACCGTGCCGGGTGTGCGCCTCGTGGTCGACAGCTGTCTCTCGCGGCATCCGCAGCGCGATGCCACCCGCGGCATGACGGGCCTGGTCACGACCGCCGCCTCGCGTTCGTCATGCGTGCAGCGCGCCGGCAGAGCCACGCGCCAAGGCCCCGGCACCGTCATCCGCTGCGTCGACGAGCGTTCCTATGCAGCTGCTCCCGCCCGTCCCTCACCCGAGATCGCGGTGACCGATCTCGCGGACGCCGCCCTGCTCCTCGCCTGCTGGGGCGCTCCTGGCGGTGCAGGTCTGCGCATGATCGACCCGCTGCCCGCAGACAGCCTGGCTGATGCCACCTCGGTGCTCCGTGGTCTCGGCGCGCTCGACGACGAGGGTCGCGCGACCGCCGAGGGTCGCGCCCTCGCTCGGATTCCTGCCGACCCTCGCCTCGCGCGCGCTCTCCGCGACGGCAGTCCGGTCGTCGGCAGCCGACTCGCCGCCGAGGTCGTCGCCGTCCTCGGCGGTGACGTGCGCGTCGCGGAGGCCGACGTCGCGCAGGCACTCATCGCCCTGCGAGGCGGACGAACGGCCGATGCGCGCCGGTGGCGCGACGACGCCGATCGCCTCGAGCGCATGGTTCGCCCGACACCGGGCGTGCGATCGGATCTCGACGGCGTCGGACTCGTGATCGCGCTCGCCTTCCCCGAGCGGATCGCCCATCGCGTCGAGCGCACCGCCGAAGGCGCGACATTCCTGCTGGCATCCGGCACCCGGGCGGGGGTGCGTGGTCCGCTCGGGGCCGTCGAGTGGCTCGCGGTCGCCGACGTCGCCCGCGCCTCCGCACGGGCGGCTGCCGGCTCGGGCGCGATCATCCGATCGGCGGCCGTGCTCACCGAGGCGCAGATGGAGCGCGCAGCGAATCATCTGATGACCGACCGTGTCGAGGCGGAGTTCACGGCGGGCCGAGTCCAGGCGCGCCGAGAACGTCGCGTCGGCGCGATCCTTCGGTCGTCCTCGCCGGTGCGGGCGTCCGCTCACGAGGGGCGCGATGCCGTGCGCCGCGCGATCCGGCGTGAGGGTCTCGACATGCTCACCTGGTCTGACACCGCTGCCGCTCTGCGCCGCCGACTGGGCCTGCTGCGACGGGAGCTCGGCGCGCCCTGGCCAGACGTGTCGGATGCCGGACTGCTCGACGCTCTCGACGACTGGCTCGCACCCGAGCTCGATGCTCTCGCCGGTGGCACGCCTGCCGGACGAGTCTCGCTGTCGTCGGCGCTGCGCCGCCTGCTCCCCTGGCCCGAGGCCGCGCGCCTCGACGAGCTCGCCCCCGAGCGTCTCGAGGTGCCCAGCGGCTCGCGAGTCCGCCTCGACTACCCCGCGGTCGACGACGCCACCGCGCGGCCTGTCGTGGCCGTGAAGCTGCAGGAGTGCTTCGGCTGGGCAGAGACCCCGCGGCTGGTCGACGGGCGGGTGCCGGTGCTGTTCCATCTGCTGTCGCCCGCGGGGCGTCCGCTCGCGGTCACCGACGACCTCGGCTCGTTCTGGTCGGGCCCCTACAGTCAGGTGCGCGCAGAGATGCGGGGCCGCTACCCGCGGCATCCGTGGCCGGAGGATCCCTGGGCCGCCGTGCCCACGAAGCACACCAAGAACCGCTCCGCACGCTGAGCAGCGCCGCGGACCGCGGTCTCAGGGCGTCCGCCGCCGCAGGGTCAGCGACGCGAGCACGAGCGCGCCGACGCCGAACGCGACGACCACGAGCAACGGTGCGTAGACGTCCCATCCTTCGTCGCCGGCCGTCACCGCATTGATCGTGTCGATCGCGTAGCTCAGCGGCAGCCAGTCCGAGATCGCATGCAGGACATCGGGCATCTGATCGCGCGGCATGAAGAGCCCGCCGAGGATGATCTGCGGGAACACGATCAGCGGCATGAACTGCACGGCCTGGAACTCGGTCTGAGCGAAGGCGCTCGCGAGCAGTCCGAGTGCCGTTCCGAGAAGCGCGTCGACCACGGCGACGAGTCCGAGCTGCCAGAGTTCGCCCTCGACGTCGAGTCCGCACACACCGACGGCGAACGACACGGTGATCACCGCCTGCAGCAGGGCCATGAGCCCGAAGGCCAGGGCATACCCGAGAATGAAGTCGGCCTTGCCGAGCGGAGTGGTCATGAGGCGCTCGAGGGTCCCGGAACGACGCTCCCGCAAGGTCGTGATCGAGGTGATCAGGAACATCACGATGAACGGGAACAGCGCGAGGATCGCGCCGCCGAACTGGTCGAACACCCCGTCCTGATCACTGAACAGCCACGCGAACAGACCGACCAGCAGGCTCGGCGCGACGAGCATGAGTGCGATCGACCGCGGGTCGTGTCGCAGCTGGCCGAGCACACGAGCCGCGGTGGCGAGAATCCGACGGGCGTTCACTCCCCCGCCTCCCTTCGCGCACGTCGTGTGGCGGGCGGGGTACGGCCCTCCTGCTCGCGGCTGTCGCGTTGGATCAGAGCGAGGAACGCCGCATCGGGGTCGTCCGTGTCGGTGTCGGCGAGCAGAGCCGCCGGTGTCGTGTCGGCGATGATCCGCCCGCTGCGCATCAGCACGAGCCGGTCGCATCTCAGTGCCTCATCCATCACATGACTGGAGACGATCATCGTCACTCCGCGGTGCGCGAGCCCGCGGAACAGCTCCCACAGCTCGACGCGCAGCACCGGGTCGAGGCCGACGGTCGGCTCGTCGAGCACGATGAGCTCAGGAGAGCCGATGAGCGCCATGGCCAGCGAGATGCGCGTGGTCTGGCCGCCGCTGAGCGATTCGACGAGCTGGCCCGCCTGCGCCTCGAGACCGACCTCGGCGATCACCCGATCGACATCGCCCTTCGGCGCCTTCAACACGGCCGCCAGGTACGAGAGGTTCTGACGGACGGTCAGGTCGCCGTAGACGGCAGCACCCTGGGTGCCGTATGCCACCCGGTGGCGCAGCTGCGCCGATCCGCCCGGCTCGCCGAGCACCGTCACCGTGCCGTCGGCGATGCGCTGCACCCCCACGATCGAGCGCATCAGCGTCGTCTTGCCGCATCCGGATGGGCCCAGGAGTCCGGTGATCTCGCCCTGCGGGATCGTCAGATCGATCCCGTCGAAGACCTCCGTCGTGCCTCTGCGCACACGGAGCCCCGTGATCTCGACCGCCGGACCGTTCGTCATGCTTGATTATCTGCCCGCGCAGCCGCCTCGGCGACCCCTAGTCGAGCAGATGCCGCAGGTACCGCGGCGGGTCCTGCAGGAACGAGCGCCAGTGATTCACGAGCTCGAGGTCGTTCCACTCGGCAGGACGGATGCCCCAGTCGCCCACCTCGAGGATCCGGGCGCCCGGCAGCGCGGCGAGCACGGGCGAGTGCGTGGCGCACAGCACCTGGCCGCCGTCGTCGACGATGCGCTGCAGCACGGCGATGAGGATGAGTGTCGACTGGAACGACAGTGCTGCTTCGGGCTCGTCGAGACAATAGAACCCGGGCTCGTCGAAGCGGCTCTCGAGGAGCGCGAGGAACGACTCGCCGTGACTCATCTCGTGGAACGGCACATCGCCCCGCGGCGAGGGGTTCTCTTCGAGGTAGGTGTAGAACGAGTGCATCGTCTCGGCCCGCAGGAAGAATCCCCAGCGGTTCGCGCCGACGCCTCGTTGCAGCCGCAGCCATTCCGACAGCGGCGATTCTGTGGGCCGGGTGCTGTGTCTGGCGAACTTCGAACCTCCTTCGGGCGAGAGGCCGTAGGCGATCGCGATCCCCTCGACGATCGTGGACTTGCCGCTGCCGTTCTCACCGACGAGGAACGTCACCCCGGGCGAGAGGTCGATCCCCTCTTTCAGCACCTGGGCCACTGCGGGGATGCTCGTCGGCCAGACCCGCCCGGGCTCGGGGGCGTCATCGCTCGCTCGCACGGCGACGACCGGCTGCTCTCGTCGACGACGGCTGCCGGGGGTCCAGATCGATTCCATGCGTTCCTCCTCCGAAGGAGGCTAGCCGCAGCCACCGACGCGATCGTCGGGACGTCGGATCAGCATTCGATGACGTTGACCGCGAGGCCGCCCTCGCTGGTCTCCTTGTACTTGGTCGACATGTCGATGCCGGTCTGGCGCATCGTCTCGACCACAGCGTCGAGGGAGACGTAGTGGCTGCCGTCGCCGCGCAGCGCGAGGCGGGCAGCCGTGACCGCCGTCGAGGCCGCTATGGCGTTGCGCTCGATGCACGGGATCTGCACGAGTCCGCCGATCGGGTCGCAGGTGAGTCCGAGGTGGTGCTCCATCGCGATCTCGGCGGCGTTCTCGATCTGCCGGTTCGTGCCGCCCATCACAGCCGTCAGCCCTCCGGCCGCCATCGCACAGGCCGAGCCGACCTCGGCCTGGCATCCGCCCTCAGCACCCGAGATCGACGCATTGGCCTTGAACAGCGAGCCCAGCGCGGTGGCGGTGAGCAGGAACCTCCTGATACCGCGGCGACGGTTCGCATCGGCGACGGCTTCGTCGTCAGTGGCCTGCGCCGCGTCGATGGCCCGTGTGCCGTCGAAGCCGAGCAGCGCACTGCCGACCAGCTCTCCGTACGGCGTCACGGCATTGCCGGCGCCGAGACCCGAATCGGCGAGGAATCGCCACCAGTACATCGCGACGGCGGGAAGGATGCCGGCAGCACCGTTCGTCGGAGCAGTGACGACCCGACCACCCGCGGCGTTCTCTTCGTTCACGGCGAGCGCGAAGGCACCCAGCCACTCTCCCGGCAGCTCGCGATGGCCGTCGGCCTCTGCCTCCTCGAGTTGAGAGCGGATCATGCTCGCCCGCCTCTTGACCTTGAGCATGCCGGGAAGCACGCCGTCGGAGTGCAGTCCGTTCTCGACGCATGCGGCCATCGCATCCCAGATCGCGTCGAGTCCCGCGGCGACCTCTTCTTCCGGACGCTCCGCGGTCTCGTTCAAACGCGCGACCTCGGCGATCGACAGGCCGTGCTCGTCGCACAGGGCGAGCAGGGACGCGGCATCGGCATAGGAATACGGCAGCGGGGCAGAGGCGAGCTTCGCGTCCTCTCCGTCCCGGCGGATGAACCCGCCGCCGACGGAGTAGTAGGTCTGCTCGGCGACCACGCCCTCGGCGGCATCCCACGCGGTGATCGTCATGGCGTTCGGATGACCGGGTAGTCGGGTGCGAGGCGCGAACTCGATGTCGCCCTTCGAGAACGGGATCTCGTGCACGCCGTCGATCCGCAGTGTCGCACCCTCGCGAAGTTCGGTCCAGGCCGCCCGGACGTCAGCCGGATCGCAGGTCTCCGGGGCCAGACCGCGGAGTCCGGCGACGACCGCATCGGGCGTGCCGTGTCCGATGCCGGTGGCCCCCAGCGATCCGTAGAGCGTGCAGCCGATCCGCGCGACGCGGTCGAGCACGGCGTCCGAACGCAGTCGCCGAGCGAACTCGAGTGCCGCCCGCATCGGCCCGACCGTGTGGGAACTCGAGGGGCCCACTCCGATGGAGAAGAGATCGAAGGCCGAGACGTACGCTGTCACCTCCTCAGCCTACGTCGTGGGCGGGGAGACGGGTCAGGACACCGCCGTCAAGGCCCTTCTCGTCGCGGGTGCAGAACCTGATCCTGGGGGTGTATCCGACGCGAAAGGGACGATCATGACGAACAGCACGCCTGAGCAGGACCCGACCTCCGGCCTCGACCCCGAGGCGCAGACACCGACCCCGACGCCGTCGTCCGGCGACGCCGGCGAGTTCAAGGATCCGGCGAACACCGCCGAGAAGCCGGCAGAGGCCGACTCGCCCGAAGACGCGGATCCCTCCGAGGTTCCCAGCAACGACGAGCTCGAGGAGCCGAGCACTGAGAAGGAGCCCTCCGAGGAGCCCAAGGCCCCGACGCGCAACGACCCCGAGCCCGACCATGAGGCGGTCGGGATCGGGGTCATCGACGGCCCGGAGACCGACGAGGGCGACTGAGCGACTCCTACCTCGCTCCGCCACCCGGCCGCTCCCGTCGCGATGCACCCTGCGACGGGAGCGAGTTCGGGAAGGGCTACTCGACGAGCTTGCCCTCGGTGTCGACCTCGCGCATGAGCTCGGCGATCTCGGCGGGGATCTCGGGGATCGATTCGTGCGTCACACCGCCGGTCGGCGACCAGACGAGATTGACCTGCAGCGTCGGATCGGTGTCGGGATAGTCGCTGCGGTTGTGGCATCCGCGCGTCTCGCGACGCTCCAACGCAGCTTCGAGCGTGGCCCGCGCCGCGAGGGCCGAGGCCTTCAGGTCGAACGCGTGCGCGAGATCCTGGAAGCCCGCGATGTCGGGGTGGATGCCGATGTCCTCCATGCGCCCCTCGATCATGTCGAGCTCGGCAAGGCCGGCTCGCAGTCCCTCCTCCGAGCGGACGACACCCGCGTGCTGCGTCATCGTGTTGCGGATCGACCGCTGCAGGGCCCGCACGTTCTCTCGGCCGTCGGCGGCGAGAAGGTCGTCGATCTCTGCTCTCGCCTGAGCCACCGCCTCCGCCGACCGGCGCTGCGCGTCGAGCCCTGCCGCGTGCGCCATCGCCGCCTGACCCACGATGCGCCCGTAGACGAGAAGCTCGATGAGCGAGTTGCCGCCGAGACGGTTGGCTCCATGCAACCCGCTGGAGGCCTCGCCGATCGCATAGAGGCCGTCGACGTCGGTCTGGTGGTCGTCCGGACGCACCCACACGCCGCCCATCGAGTAGTGCGCGGTCGGCGCGATCTCGATCGGATCGGTGGTGATGTCGAGCATCTGCAGCTCCATCATCGTCTGATACACGCGGGGCAGACGAGTCATGATCGTCTCCCGCGGCAGATGTGAGACGTCGAGCCAGACGCCGCCGTTCTCGGTTCCCCGGCCCTCGGCGATCTCGGTGTACGCGGCGAGCGCGACGCGGTCGCGGGTCGAGAGCTCCATGCGCTCGGGGTCGTACTTCGACATGAACCGCTCGCCGAGGGCGTTGCGCAGGATGCCGCCTTCGCCGCGAGCGGCCTCCGAGATGAGGGTGCCCGCCGCGTTCTCGGGCTCGATGATGCCCGAGGGGTGGAACTGCACGAGCTCGGGGTCACGCAGCCGCGCGCCCGCCTCCACCGCGAGGCGGAACGAGTCGCCGGTGTTCTCGTCGCGGCGCGACGAAGTACGACGCCAGATGCGGTTGTGTCCGCCCGCGGCGAGGATCACAGCATCCGCGTGGATCAGGTAGCGCGTGCCGTCGGACTGGTCGAAGCCGTAGGCGCCGAAGACGACGTTGTCGCGCACGAGCAGCCGGGTGATGTAGACGTGGTCGAGGATCGGCACGTCGAGCTGCTCGGCCTTGGCGACGAGCGTGCGCTGGATCTCGAGGCCGGTGTAGTCGCCGGCGAACGCCGTGCGACGGAAGGTGTGCGCGCCGAAGAACCGCTGCGAGATGCGCCCGTCGTCTTCACGGGCGAAGTCCATGCCCCAGCGCTCGAGATCGCGGATGCCGCGCTCGGCGCCCTGCGTCACGATCTCGACCGTGTGGGGGTTTGCGAGCAGGTAGCTCTCCTTGATGGTGTCGGCGGCGTGCTGCTGCCAGCTGTCGCCTTCGTCCATGGTTCCGAGAGCGGCGTTGATGCCGCCGGCGGCGAGGGAGGTGTGGGCATCCTGTCGGGGGCGTTTGCCGACGGCGAGGACGTCGATGCCGTGTTCGGCGACCTCGATCGCCGCGCGCAGCCCGGATCCGCCGGTCCCGATGACCAGGACCGTGGTGGAGATCTGACGTTCGCGAGTACTCATGCATTCGACGCTAGTTAGGGCGACCTAATAACTCCAATGCATTGTTCTACTCGTATCGATAGACTGCAGGCATGAACCTCGAGCAGCTCCGCGGGTTCGTCGAGGTCGCCCGCCTCGGCCACTTCACCCGCGCCTCCGAGCACCTGCACCTCGCCCAGCCGTCGCTGAGCCGACAGATCTCGACGCTGGAGCGCGAGCTCGGGGCCGAGCTCTTCCATCGGGCTCGCGGCCACATCGCGCTCACCTCCGCCGGCGAAGCGCTCCTCCCCCGCGCACAGCGGATGCTCGCGGAATCCGATGCCATCCGCGAGGAGATGGGCGAGCTCGCCGGCCTCCGCCGCGGGCGCGTCCGACTCGGCGCTCCTCCCACGCTCTGCATCAGTCTCGTCGCCGAGGCGATCAGCACCTTTCACGCCGCCCATCCCGGTGTCGACCTGCACCTCACCGAGAGCGGCTCACGACTGCTGGTCGACCAGCTCGCCGTCGGCGCGGTCGACATCGCACTCATCACCGAGTCGGAGGGTCCTCCGCCGTCGGGGTTCAGCCTGTCGCGGATGCCGCTGCTCACCGAGGAGCTCGTCGTGGTCTCCGCGGCATCCGAGCCCCCGGTGTCGTCGTCCTCGTCGATGAGCCTCGCTCACCTCGCCACCCTCCCCCTGATCGCCCTCGACGAGACCTATGAGCTGCGGGCGACGACGGATGCGGCGTTCCGCTCGGCCGGGTTGACTCCGAACTTCGTGCTCGAAGGTGCGGAGATGGATGCGGTGCTGCGCTTCGTCGAGCGCGGCGTCGGAGTCGCGGTCGTCCCGGCGATGGTGCTCCTCGATCAGCCGGCACTGCGGTCGGTGCGACTCACGCATCCGATGATGACCCGAACCGTGAGCCTCGCCCACCGCGCCGACGTCACCCCCGCGATCGCCGTCGCGGCGATGCGTCACGTGATCGTCGCGACGGCCGCCGAGGTCGCCAGACGCGACCCCGCGATCACGAGCCTGCTCGACTGACGCAGCTCAGCCGGCGAACACGCGCAGGAGCCGGACCACCAGCAGACTGACGGACATGATCAGTCCGAGGTAGGCCAGGCTGAGCCCGACGATGGCGGCGGCGCGGAACGCACCGTGACGCCGCACGGAGGCATGGCCGATCAGCGCGGCGGCCGCGGCGATCGCGATGGCGATGGCGATGAGGTACCCCACGATGCCGCTCGGCAGCACGAACAGCGACACGATCGCCAGGACTCCGCACACGAGGCCGATCACGTGCCACACCCGGTTGTTCTGGGCCTGCTCGGGAAGCGTCATGAGCACGAGCCTACCCAGCGGGGGCACCGTGCCTGAGCACCGCTCGACGACCGATGATCAGGCGTCCTCGTACTCGTCGGGCGACCACTCCTCGCGCCACTCGATGATCGGCCGGTCGCCGTCGAACCGGATCGGCAGCCAGACGTAATCGGCGATCGACGTGTCGACGTAGGCGAACTCCTCCATCGGCTCGTCGCTGTCCTTGCCGGGCCCGAAGTGCTCGATGAAGGCCTGACGGGCTCGATCGCCGTGGTCGAGATACCGCGGAAGCCAGCGGTCGGCGATGGCGATGTAGAGGTCCTTCTTGCCGGGATGCCGGAACACCGAGGAGATCTGCGAGTGGAACGACGTGCGCGAGTCGTCCTGCGGATGCAGGTCGCCGAGCACCTCGAAGGGGCCGTGATAGCTGCGCGAGACCGCCGACTCCGACGGGTTCGGGTAGTACCCCGTGGTGCCGGACGTCAGCAGGTAGTGCAGTCCGTGGCGCAGGAAATGGGCCGGCGCCTCGCGCACGTACGGCGGCTGCGGCTGCGGGAAGTGGGTCGAGTAGTACCCGGTGACGTCGGTGTAGTCGCTGGTGAGATCGGCGCAGATCATCTCGGAATGCACGCGCTCGAAGTAGTAGTACCCCTTGCCGTCGTGCGGGTCGACGACTAGATCGAAGTCGCCGGCGCTCATGTCGAGGGGCCGCAGCCAGGTGCGCTGGATCTCGTAGGGACCGAGGATGCTGTCGGCGGTGAGCACCGTCGAGCGCTGCACCGATCCCTTGGTCATCACCTTCACCCAGCACACGAACTTGCCCGTCTCGGCGTTGAAGATGATGTGCGGTCGATCGAGACCCTGCGACGGATGCAGCGGTGAAGACTCGTCCTCCTCGTCGGGCGGGATGATGACACCGCGGTCGTCCCAGTCGACGAGGTCGGTCGACGAGTAGCACCGCACGCCCCAGTGCCAGATGCCGCTGCCGGGGGTGGAGAACTCCTTGTTCTCGCCGTACCAGTAGTGCACCCCGTCGACCGTGAGCACCGAGCCGCCGTGGGCGTGGATGCGCTCGCCCTTGGTGTCGAGCCACACCTGCCCCGGTCGGATGTGCTGCTGTGTCATGCTGCTCCCTCATTCTCGAGAACGGGTTCTGGCCGGCGCCAACCGAAGAACGGACGTTCGGGATCGTCATCGACTGACCGGAACGCGGTGGTGAACGAGTGCGTCCCTGGTCCCACCGGGATCTCCTCCGTCGAACCCGGCAGCACCAGCACGCCGGTGGATGCTGCAGGCACCTCGACCTCGATCGACAGCTCCTCTCCGTCGCGACGCCAGGCGATGGCGGCCGTGCCGCGGACGCTGTCGTACCGCGCACTCGCATGTTCGAGACCGCCACCGGGGCGAGGCTCGAAGCGGATGCGCTCCCATCCCGGCGCGTCGGCGGCGAGCCCTGCGACCGCACGGTGCAGGAAGTCCGCGACAGCCCCGAGCGCGTAGTGGTTGAACGACGTCATGTCGCCCGGGTTGATCGACCCGTCCGGCAGCATGCTGTCCCACCGCTCCCAGATCGTCGTCGCCCCCATGCTGACCGGATACAGCCACGACGGCAGCTCATCCTGCAGCAGCAGGTGGTACGCGTAGTCAATGCTGCCGGCGCGCACGAGCGCGTCGCAGATGATCGGCGTGCCGACGAAGCCCGTCGAGATGTGGAACCCGCCGACCCCCACCAGCTCCTGCAGCCGGGCACCGGCACGCAGCACCTGGTCCTCGTTCTCGAAGAGCTCGAACACGAGCGCGACGGCGATCGAGGTCGGGGTATCGCTGACCACTCGGCCGCTGTCGCTGAGGAACTCGTCCTGGAAGGCGCGGGCGGCTCGGTCGGCGACCGTGCGGTAGTGCGCGGCATCCGCCTCCTCTCCCAGGAGCGCCGCGGTGTCGGCCAGGATCCGCGCCGTGCGCACGTGATAGGCGGTCGCCACGAGGTACTTGTCGGTGTGCGACTTGCCGGGATCCTCGGGCGGAGCGGTCGGGTCGAGCCAGTCTCCCAGCTGGAAGCCGGTGTTCCAGAGTCCGGTGTTTCCGGTGAGGTCGTCGACGAGATCGACCCAGGCGCGCATGCTCGGGTACTGGTCTGCGAGGATGCGCAGGTCGCCGTCGTTGCGGTACATCTCCCACGGCACGATCACGGCCGCGTCCCCCCAGGCCGCCGTCGGGAAGTTCGGGAAGCCGCACTCCACCCAGGGCACGAAGTTGGGCACGTGGCCCTGGTCGGCCTGCTCGAAGGCGAGGTCCCGCAACCAGCCGGTGAGGGTGCCGTGGGCCGCGAACAGCCGAAGCGCAGTCGGGGCGAACACCTGGATATCGCCGGTCCACCCGACGCGCTCGTCTCGCTGCGGGCAGTCAGTGGGCAGATCGACGAAGTTGTCGCGCATGCTCCAGACGACGTTCGAGTGCAGCTTGTCGAGTCCGTCGTTCGATGACTCGAACCAGCCGGTCGGACGCATACCCGTGTGGATCACCACAGCTTCGACGTCGCCCTCTCGAAGCTCGCCCGGCCAGTTCTCGAGCTCGGCGTACTGGAAGCCGTGGATCGTGAACCGGGGTGTGTAGGTCTCCTCAGCGAGGCCCGCGGCTGTGTACGTGTCGACCGAGGTCGCCGCACGAAGTGGCCGGGTGCCGAGCTCGCCGTTCTCGATGACCTCGGCGTGATGCAGGCGCACCGTGTGACCGGCATCCGCTCGAAGCCTGACGCGCAGGACACCCGAGATGTTCTGCCCGAAATCGAGACGGATGCGGCCGCTCGGCTGTCGTGTGGTCGATACCGGACGCAGAGTCTCGGTCTCCTGCACGGGCAGCGCGGTGGGCGGCTCGATCGCCGCGGGGAAGTCGGACCGAGGCAGCAGGGCTGCCGAGGACCAGTCGGAGGCGTCATAGCCGGGAGCCGACCAGCCGTCCTGCACGAGGCGCGCATCGAAGGCCTCTCCCTCATACAGCCCCACCTCGGTGATCGGCGACGGAGCAGCGCTCCATTCCAGCGGCACGTGATGGATCGTGCCGTCGGCGGTGGTCACCTCGAGCTGCGCGAGCAGCGCGACGTCGGATCCGTAGATGTCCCAGACACCGCCGTCGAAGCCGATGTGGCCGCGGTACCAGCCGTCGGCGAGCCACGCGCCGAGCACGTTCTCACCGCTGCGCAGCGCCGCGGTCACGTCATGGGTCTGATAGCGGATGCGATGGGTGTAGCTCGTCCAGCCTGGCGCCAGCACGTCGTCGCCGATGCGCTCGCCGTTGAGCTCGAGCTCGTAGACGCCGTGCGCCGTCGAGTAGATCCGCGCCCGGACGATGCCCTCGGGCAGCGCGCCCTCGGCGACGACGGCCCGCAGCAGATGGGCGGGTCGCGGCGTCGTGCGGTCGGCCACGACAGAGGGCGAGACGAAATCGACCTGCCAGTCGTCGCCGAGGCCGGCCTCGATCCTCATCGGCTCGCTCCAGGTGTCGGAGTCGACAGCGCGGACGCGCAGCTCTCCCCCGGCACGGGGAGCCAGGGATGCGAACGGCCACGGCACGAGCTGGGTCGAGGCGGTGCGCTCGACACGCGTGACGCCGTCGTCTGCGGTGAACTCCAGTTCGAACGCGGGGGCCGCGGCATCCGCCACGAAGGAGATCCGCGGCTCGGCTTCGCCGATCCCCAGGGTCTTGCCTGCGCGCCTGTTCTCCAGCCAGATCTCGATGATGTTCGTCATGTCAGCCCTTCACCGATCCTGCGGTCAGGCCCTTCATGACCTGCTGGTTGAGGAACACGTAGATGAGCAGCGTTCCGAGCACGTTGACCGAGATCGCGGCGAAGGTCGGCCCGTACTGCACCGCTCCGTACTCTCCGGTGAAGTTGAGCAGACCGACCTGGATCGTGCGCAGGTCGCTGCTGTTGGTGAAGGTCAGCGCGATGAGCAGGTCGTTCCAGAGGAAGAAGAACTGCACCAGGCCGATCGTGAACAGGGCGTTCTTGACCAGCGGGAGCCCGATCGAGAAGAACGAGCGGAAGATCGAGGCTCCGTCGAGCGTCGACGCCTCGAAGATCTCCCGAGGCACCGAGCGGAAGAACGTGGCCATCATGAAGACGGTCAACGGCATGCCCAGGGCGACATAGGTGATGATCAGCGGCCACAGCGTGCCGGTCATGTTCGTGCGGAAGTAGATCGTGAACAGCGGCAGGAGAATCATCTGCGCCGGCACCATGATTCCTGCGAGGAACAGCAAGAGGACCGTGCCCCTGCCCTTCCACACCATCACCTCGAGAGCGAAGCCGGCGGCCGTGCCGAACACGAGGATGATCGCCAGCGACGGGAACACCGCGATCACGCTGTTGACGATGTACTTGCCGAACTCGCCGGTGGTGAAGACCTCGATGTAGTTCACGATGTCCCACGACTGAGGGAGCGCCCAGAACGGCTCGTTGAGGAACTCGTTCTGGGTCTTGAACGAACCGAGGATCATCCACAGGATCGGGTAGACCTCGACGATCAGCAGCACGGCGATGAGCAGCCGGATCGGCAGCCGGCGGAAGAAGTCGCGTGCTCCCCGGCGGTTCGGGTCGACGTCGCGGCGGGTGGGCAGCGGGGTGCCCGTGACGATGGCGGTTGTCGCACTCACTGGTTCAGTCCTTCGTCAGATCGCGGCGGGTGGAGCGGAAGATGAAGACCGTGAACAGCAGGCACAGGATCGTCAGCATGAGGGCGATGGTGCTGCCGTACCCGTAGTCGCCGTAGGCGAATGAGGTGCGGAACATGTACAGGGTCAGCGGCGTCGTGGCATTGCCTGGTCCGCCGTTCGTCAGCGCGACCACGGTGTCGAACACCTTGAGCGTGCCGTTGATGCTGAAGATGATCGACGACAGCAGCACGGGCAGGGACAGCGGCAGGACGATCGTGCGGATGAGCTTCCATCCGGATGCCCCGTCGATGCGGGCGGATTCGATGAGCTCGTCGGGGATGTCGACGAGTCCGGCGTAGAGCAGCACGGCGTAGAAGCCCATCGAACGCCAGAGGTCCATCGCGATGATGACCCAGAACGATGCGTCGGGGGTGCCGAACCAGTCGAGGTTCTGCACGCCGAGGATGCCGAGGAACGAGTTCACCGGACCGACGGTCGGCGCCGCCTCGAACAGGCGCTGGAACAGCAGCGCGACCGCCACGGTGGGGAGCACCACCGGGAAGAAGACGATCGTGCGGATGATGCCCGACCCCTTGCGGAGCCAGAAGACGTACATCAGCGAGAGCAGGTAACCCACGATCACCTGCAGCGCCGTGAGGATGAGGGCGTATTTCAGCGTGAAGAAGATCGCGTCCCAGGCGGCCGGATCCTGGAAGAACTTCGCGAAGTTGGCGAACCCGTTGAAGGTGAAGCCGGTGATGGGGTTGCCGTCCTGCACCGTGTAGAACAGCGACCACACGATCGGGACGAGCATGACGAGCGAGTAGACGAGCAGCGCGGGTCCGAGCAGGACGAGGATGGCGCGCTTGTCACCGAGGACTTTGTGCATGGTGGATCTCCTGATGCGACGACGACGGTCCCGGGGCGGGCGGGCGCCCGCCCCGGGAGTGGGTCAGCCTTCGTCGTTGGCTGCCTGGACGAGCTTCATGAACTCTTCGCCGGAGAGGCTGCCGTTGGCGAGACCTGCACCGTTGTTCTGGCTGATGCCGGTGGCCTTGGGCGTGAAGAGCGCCTCGAACCAGAGGACACTGGACGGAGCGTTCGCGATCTCCTCCTGCACCATCTGGGTCGTCGGGGGCAGGTCGGTCGGCGGGTTGTCGACCACGAAGCCCGAGATCACTCCGCTGTCGTTGAGCGCGGTGTCGCCGTAACCCTCGGCGATGCACTTCAGCCAGGCGGCCGAGTCGTCGTCGTAGCTCTTCTCGGCGAGCATCACCGGGATGCCCACGTTGGCCGGGATCTGGTCGATGCTGCCTGCGCCGCCCTCGACCTCGGGGAACCGCGCGAAGCCGATGTTGTCGGCGCCGATCTGGTTCTGCGCCTCGTCGTTGAAGTTCGCGAGGACCCAGCTGCCCATGTAGTAGAACGCGGCCTTGCCCGACAGGAACAGGTTCATCGATGCGTTGTAGTCGATCGAGCCGACCGCGTCACCGAAGTATCCGGCCTTGCCGAGCTCGGCGACCGCGTCAGCGGCTTCGACGTACTCGGGGTCGGTCAGCTTGGCGTCGCCGTCAGCGACCTTCTGTAGAGCGTCGGGGCCGAGTGTGCGGAAGATGTAGTCACCGACGAGGCGCGTGACGGGCCAGCCGTCCTTCCCGGCGGTGGCGAACGGCTGCACACCGGCATCCTTCAGCGTGGAGGCGGCATCGACGAGGTCGTCCCAGGTCTCGGGCACCTCGACGTCATTCGCCTCGAGGAGCTCCTTGTTGTACCAGAAGCCCTCGATGTTGAACTCGGTCGGCAGGGCGTAGAGCGCTCCGTCGCCGTACAGCGCCTTGACCGTCGACTCGGCCGCGGGCACCAGTCGGTCCGAGACACCGAGGTCGTCGAGCGCCTTCGAGAGATCGAGCACTTTGCCGCCGTCGATGAACTCCGACATGAGCGCGGGCGTTCCGGCGGCCATCTGGATGTCGGAGAGTCCGTCCTGGCTCGCGAGCAGCTGGAGCTGCTGATCCCACTGCGTGCCCGAGATGTCATCGGACTTCAGCGGAGCGGCGTCCGCCGCGGCCTTGCACTGGTCTCCCGCGAGGGTCTCGAGCGTGGAGATGATCGTGGTGTTCTCGGTCTGTCCGAGATACGTGAACTCGCCGTCGCCGGCGCCGGACTCGGAGCCGGATCCCCCGGAGCTGCCTGAGCAGGCCGAGAGCGCGAGAGCTCCGACGCCGATGAGCGCGATTGCGGGGGCCAGGCGACGGGCGCGCCTCATTGCTGTGGTCACTGTTCCTCCTTGAAGAGCGACGCCTCTTTTGAAGCGCTTCATTCACACCATGCCATAGAAAAAAAGGCCCTGTCAAGAGAGTTACGCATCACAAATGAAGCGCTTCACGAATACTGATGCTCTAGAGTTGAAGAGCCAGGACCTGGCGAGGATGCCGAGGAGGATGACGTGACCGACACTCCCCCGTCTGGGCGCACGAAGCCCAGCATGGCTGACGTGGCCGCTCACGCGGGAGTCGCCCTCGGCACGGTGTCGAACACCCTCAACAATCCGGAGAAGGTGCGAGAGACGACCCGGCGGAAGGTGCTCTCATCGATCGCCGAACTCGGCTTCGTCCGCAACGACGCAGCCAGGTCTCTGGCCGCAGGGAGCAGCACCTCGGTGGGCCTGGTGCTCGCCGACCTCGGCAACTCGTTCTTCGTCGACATCGCCCGGGGTGCCGAGCGCGCGCTGCGCCGTCACAAGATGGACGTGCTGATCGTCAACTCCGACGTCGACCCCGACCGCGAGGTGCACAACCTCGAGCTTCTCGATCGTTCGCGCGTGGCCGGCATCATCCTCGCTCCACTCGACACCGCGCTCGCGAAGTCGCCTCATCCGGAGAATCGCACCACTCCGACCGTCCTGGTGAACTTCGAGTCACCCTCGCTCGCCTACCCCGGAGTCACCGTGGACGAGAGACACGGAGGCGCACTCGCCGCGTCGCACCTGATCGCACTCGGGCGCAGAAGGCTGCTGTTCGTGGGTGGACCGCGGTTCCTCACGGCAGTGAACCAGCGGTGGGAGGGCGCCGAGCAGGCGACTGCAGCCCACGCCGAAGCGCACATCGACATCCTCGAGACCCGAGGCGTCAACATCCGACACGGGCGGGATGCCGGGCGGCAGATCCTCGCGCGCGGCGCGGGCACCTATGACGCCATCGTCGCGGCATCCGATCTCGTGGCCATCGGGCTCATCCAGATCCTCAATGAGGTGCCCGGCTTCTCAGTGCCGGGCGACATCGCCATCACCGGCTACGACAACAACCACTTCGCATCCGAGAGCTCGATCCCGATCAGCACCGTGAGTCAGCCTGGCGAAGAGATGGGCGCCGTCGCGGCCGACCTGCTGCTGGAGCGCATCGCCGACCCCGCGGCTCGGGCGCGCAGCGTGACACTGGAGCCCCGCCTGCTCCCCCGCACATCCACCCTCGGCGAGATGTGGCGCAGGGACTGAGGCTCTGGGGCTGAGGCTCTCGGGCGCGATCTTGCCCCACACGCAACGCAAAACCCCCGCCGCTTTCGCGACGGGGGTTTCAGCTGATGTGCGCCCGAAGGGACTCGAACCCCTAACCTTCTGATCCGTAGTCAGATGCTCTATCCATTGAGCTACGGGCGCTCCTGGACCGCTCAGCGGGCCGTAGAACAGCCTACAACAGACGCGACGCGAAAGCGAAACGAGGGCTCACTCATCGCTGTCGGGCGTGTTCTGCTTCTTCTTCCGCTTCGCTTTCGCGCGCTGCAGAGACGACAGAGCCTGAAGATCGACGAGCCGCAGCGCCTGCATCCGCGCCTCGCGCATGCGCTCGTAATCGGGGTCCTGATCGGGCCGCATGCCTTCGACACGCAGCCGACGATCGAGGTTGTGCCGCACGTCGGCCCAGGCGCCCTCGCGGGCCTCCTCGACGATGACGCGCAACGCCGCCTCGTCTTCCATCATGTCGCGCAGCTTCGTCGCGACCCCGTGCGACTGCTTGGCCCGTCGACGCAGGTTGCGGACGTCGCGGTCTCGGTAGTCGTGAGTGCCAGACGGGTCGGAATGACGACCGCGAGCGCGCTTGCGCAGCTCGGTCAGGTTCCGCTCGACTTCTTCCGACTCCTCGGCCATCGCCCGCAGCGCTTCGCGCGCGTCGGCGATGTACTTGTCGGTGTCGAAGACGCCGTTCTCGGCGATCGTCCCGATGAGGATGTGATTCTTCACGGCGAGGCGCGCCGCAGCGGTCGCGATCGCAACGCCTTCGGCGATGGCATCCGCTGTTCGTCCCACCCCTACCTCCTTCCTTCGAGAGTACCGGTATCGCTCTGCGATGCAGTGGGCCAGAATGGATCGGAATCGGGTCTCCGCGACCTGCTCTACGACCGGCTGCTCTCCCGCTCGCCGCCAGGAGGGTGCAATGAAGCGTCTCACGCTCACCGGCAGCACGACGGTCATCACCGGCGCCGCCAGCGGGATGGGTGCCGACATCGCCCGTCTGCTCGCCCGCCGACGCGTGCACCTGGCACTCGTCGACCACAACCCAGACGGTCTCGCAGCCGTCGCAGCCGACCTCGAGGGCACCACGGTCACCACGCACGTCGTCGATCTGCGTGATGACGACGCCGTCTTCGCTGCGGCTGATGAGATCTCGGCGGCGCACCCGCGCGTGAACGCTCTGATCACCTGCGCAGGCTCGTCGATGCTCGGCGATCTCGAGCAGCTGACCATGGAGGAGATGCGCTGGCTGACCGATGTGAATCTCTGGGGGACCGTGTCGATCACGAAGGCGCTGCTCCCCGCTCTGTGTGCGGCGCCCGCGGCCCACATCACGCACCTTGCGAGCGTCTACGCACTGGCCGCACCCGCCGGACGCATCCCGTATTCTCTGAGCAAGTTCGCGGTGCGCGGGTTCTCGGAGGCGCTGCGGCACGAACTCGAGGACACTTCGGTGACAGTCGGAGCGGTCTACCCCGCCGGCGTGCGCACGGGCATCATCCTGCACGGGCGCTATGCCGCCGCGATCGACCCGGCGGTCGCGGCCCGCGCAGCGAACGCACAGGCAGCGATGTACCACACCGAGCCCGCGGATGCCGCGGCGCTGATCGTGCGGGCGACGGAGCGCCGCCGTGCGCGGACGATGGTCGGACGAGAGGCCCGTCTGATCGATGTGCTCACACGCCTCGCGCCGACGGGCTACTGGCGGGTCATGCGCCGCCCGCTGCGCGACGCCATCGACACGACCACGCCGATCGCCTGACTCAACGGACCGCGCCGACCCAGATCCCCGACGCCCACGCCTGCTGATCGCCGTCGCAGCCGACGGGCCCGGGGTAGCCGCGCACGACCGCCATGCAGTTCGCGAGGAACTCGGGATCCCCGCCGAAGGATGAGTAGTAGACGTCCGAGGAGGTCAGGGCTCCCCAGACCCGGAACTGGTAGATGTGGGCCAGCTCGTGCGCCATCGCCCAGTTCAGCTGGTCGACGCTCCAGTCCACGATGTCGGCACGATATTTGATGTAGCCGCTGCTGTTCGCGCACGCGGGCGCCGTGCCTCCCGCGCACGAGGAGGATTCGTAGAGGCCGACTCCCCCGCCGCCCACCCGGTCGAGAGCGGCGCGCACCCGCGCGAACCCATCGGGCCCGCTCGAAGACCATGCCGGACCCGACGGCGCCGCGTACTGCGCCGCCTCCCAGCTGCCGATGTCCTGCCCCACCCTGCCGATGAGGGCGTGCACGGTGGCGGTGGCGGCGACGACCGTGGCCGGGTCCTTCCGCTCCGCGAGCACGGACTGCTGAGCTGACATCGCTGCCGCCCGGTGCGCCGACGTGTCGATCTTGCCGTCGGCTCCCTCCATCGCATCCCGCAGCGCGGCGATCTCAGCGACGAACGCCGGCCGCGCCTCGAGCACGGCGGCGCGCGCAGCCGTGTCCTTCTCGGCGATCGCGATGGACCCTTCGAGGTGATCCGTGCGCATCTGCGCGGTGCGAGTCGACTGCGTGAGTGATTGCAGCTCGGCGATCACGGCCACCCTGTCTTCGTCGAGAGCGACGGCGCGAGCGACCACGCCCGCAGAGAGCATCAGTGCCGCGACCATGGCGACAGAGAGGATGCGCCGGATCACGGAGATCCCCTCATGGCAGGAGCCCCGAGGTGTCGGAGAGAAGCGTCTCCTGCTCGGCGATGGTCGTGCGCAGCGCGGTCAGCTGCTCGGCCAGAGAAAGGTTCGCCTCCCGCGCCTCGTCGAGACGCTCTTCGGCCTGCACGACGGCCGCCCTCGCCTCGGCGAGCGCATCCACTCGCTGCTGATCGGCGACCGCGATGAGCACCGTTCCGCCGAGGAGCAGGAGGCCTCCGGCGACGACGGCAACGCCTCTCATATCGCTCCCCAGGACACGACGACTTTCCGGAACGATTCCGTAGGGCCAATATATCCTCGCCCGAGATGACTCTCCAGACCGGTTGGCGGCCAGCCGGTGGCGACGAGAAGGCCACGGAGAGCAAAAGGATCAGGAACGCAAGCGGACCCCCCCATCGTTTAGTAGTCTCGTTCCGGCTCATGTTTGAGGGCCGGTACGGTTTCCGCATCGAGAAGCCGTTCGACTTCGTCAGCGTGTCACTCAAGGGAGCATGAGCTATCTGAGCTGATGCTGCCTGCAGTGAGGCGACCGGAGAAACGTGCCGGTCGCCCTACTCGTCTTGAAAGTCGTAGGTCGAGCGCCTAACGAGCTGTTCCCCACCAGGACTCAGCGAGTACGACACGGATACCTCGAGTTGCGCGATCTTCGAGACCTCGATGTCGGCCTCCGGCTGCGTCACGAAGTGAACTCCCTCCCCTCGATGCAGACGCACCGGCAGAGCAACGCCGTCAGTGTTCAGCGCGAAATCTTCATCCAGCACCAATGCATGATCCGAAACTTCGAGTGCCGATGAATAGCCGTCCTCGCGCTCGTCACCTTCTAGCAACCACAGCTCGTCGATGTGCGCTCCGTGCACGAAGACTGCGGCTCCGGTGGAAATCACCGAGACCCCGAGTGCGTGACCGTCGCCCTTCTCGTTAGCTCGCCAATTTGGGTAGACACCGAATTCGATATCGAGACCCGCTACGGACGCAGCTAGGGCGTCAGCAGCGATCTGGGCGGTCCGCTCCGCGCTCGCCGCCGATTCACGCGCTGAAATAGCCAGCCTTCTCGTGAGAACTGCATACCAAGCAGTTATGCCGACTAGGACCAGCGAACCAATGGCAGTGATCCAACTCTCCATCGCGCCCTCATTTCCGACTCATTCGCCGTATCGCGAGACGCATCACTGTGCTGCGATCCAGGTCCGTGCATCTTCGGCCGTGAACTGCCCGGATCTCGAGCGCAACTCGGCGCGTATAGCCTCCTTCAACGCGGTGTCGCGTCTTGCCGCGACGAGCAGTAGGAAGAGGGCCACGGTGTCCAAGACCAAGTTTCCGTCTTTTTTCACTACGGAGAGTTCGTCTTTACGGAGCAGATCGGTGGGCCGCTCACTAGGAGCGCGCCGAGCGAAGTGATTCGCAATCACCCAGTACTTCGGGATGGCGTCCCCAGGGTGCTCCTGAACGTACTTCGTCACGTACCGTTCCACGGTCATGAGCTTCGTCCCCCTGACCCCCTTTGTGGTGCCCGTTGCGTCGCCGATGACCATCCATGTGGGGTCCGACACGTCTCGGATCCGGTAGTCCTCGCGAGGCTCCTTTTCATGCCAGGTGGGGTCCATGTCTTCAACGTCGAAGCCGAGCTCTTCGAGTACTTTTAGCACTTGCTCCTGCAGCTCGAAATCCTGCCCGCCAAGCAGTATGCGCTCGGCCCGAGCCGTCTCGTCGCGAAGTTTTCCAAGTTCCGCCTCTATCCGCGCCTTCCGCTCGCGGTGCGCCGACCGCAGTTGCTCGAAGGACGCTACTTCCGCCGACAACTCATCCGCCTTCTGGAACTCAGCTGGAACCATCCAATCGTCCGCTTCATACCAATCTGGCGCGCCTCGATAGACATCTGGTTTCAGCTCGTGCCAAGACTTGAAGATGTGCTTGAACCAGGGCAAGAGGTCCGGGACGTCATCGGGAAGCAGCCACACAGGCGACCCTGGTGCACGATCGTAGTGAGCCGCGTAGACGAGTGAATCCGGCCCGAGAAGCAACGGCTTGAACTCGCCATACTCAACGGTGTTCTCGCCAGAGGGACTCGTAACGCGTAGCCCGAACTGATCGGAGCGTTCAGCCACGACGGGGACGAGCTGAGCCTTCACCAGGGCCGCGACCTCATCATCGAGACCATCCCCCATCACCGCCCTAGCCCCCACTGACTCCATCTCCGAGAGCTGCAACATCAGCTCTCCGGCGTCGCTGGCCGTGTAGTCACAAAATCCCTGGGTACGCGATTGGAGCACAACGACATAGAGGTGTTCCGGCACCCACCGGTTTAGATACGCCTTGCGGGGGCCACCGGGATACACCTTGCGACCGAGTCCACTCGACGTGATCAGCGCATCCCATTCGTCGAGGTGCACTTCGTCGATGTCTTCAACGACGCGCACGGTGCCAGCGAGATCTTCGAGGGCATCAACGGCCGCCGCCGCTTTGCTCCGTCCGGAGACGTGCACCAGAACCCGTGGCCGAGGTAGTTCATTCAAGTCGCGCATCACGATCTCAGAGTAGTTCGTACCTCCGTCGCGCTTCGGCGCACGGAGGCACCTCTGATACTCATGGTTACGAGACCGATATTGGGTGAGCCATGCGCGGCTTGTCGCGACGCTTCCAAGCCGATGCGAATCATCGGCGTATTCTCCTTCATCAGTCTCACCTAACAGGGTCTCTATGCGATGTTGCGCGGTAGCATCATCAGGATCTCCTTGCGAGCGGCCTGTTCGACCGACAGAACGCTCAGATCGAGTGGACCTGCTCGGTGAGTCGTCGTTCCGCGGCTTCCTGGCCACTGGCGAGGTGGCGGGGGATCATCCACCGGAGGGTGTCGGTGTCACGAGCCGCGACCGCTTCGAGGATCAGGCGGTGCTCCTCGGCCATCGCGAGCAGATCGTCGTGCTGCCCGAAGAGCCAGCGCAGGCGAGTGACGAACACCGCGATGAGTTCGCCGAGCATCTCGTTGCCTGCGAGTTCGGCAGAGATCTCGTGGAACTCGCCCGCCGCGATACGCGCGGCTTCGGTCTCACCGGCGGATGCTGCGGCGAACTCGCGCTCGTATGCGGCCCGAAGCCGCGCGATCCCCTCGTCGGTGTGCCGTTCGGCGGCGAAGACGAAGATCAGCGTCTCGATCGCCTCGCGGACCTCGCCGAAATCCCGGATGTCTCGATGCGTGAACTCTCGCACCACCGCCCAGCTCCTCGGCCGCGCGACGACCACTCCCTCAGCGACGAGGGTGCGGATCGCCTCGCGCACAGGCAGGCGCGACACGTTGAGCTCGGCTGCGATGTCCCGTTCGATGAGTCGGGATCCCGGGGCACGCCGACCGAGCACGATATCGTCGCGAAGAACGCGCGTCACCCGCACCGACTCGAGTTCGCCGGTAGTCCCCACCCCCACCATGTCGGAAGTATGTCACTCGCCGAACTGCCGGACAAGTTTGGTATCCCAACGGTACGCATATGTTACGTATCGGTCCGTCGACAGGCGACGGACAGGGAAGAGGGGCGGATGCCGCGGCATCCGCCCCTCTTCCCACGTGTCACGGCAGGCGGTTGGCGATCGCGAGGTTGGCCTTCAGCTCGTCGGCGTTCTGCCGCACGACGTATGCGGGCCGGTCGCGCTCGACGCGCCAGGACTCGCTGAGCGGTCCGACGTTGACCGTGTCGAAGCCGGCCTCGTCGTAGAAGCGGGTGACGAAGGCGACAGCCTCGGCGTCATCGCCGGATGTGGCGAGCGCGCGGCGATCGGCCGTGCCCGCCGGCGAGCCGTCGGTCGTGATGTCGGCCGCGAGGATGTGATTGAACGCCTTGGCGATGCGCGAGGTCGGCAGCTGCGCCTGCAGAAGCTCCGACGTGGTGGTCTCGCCGCGGTCGAGGGCGTCGATGTGCCCGTCGCGTTCGAAGTAGTAGTTGTTCGTGTCGAGCACGATCTTGCCCGCGAGCTGCTCGGCGGGCAGCTCGTCGATCTTGCCGAGGGGCACCGTGACGACCACGACGTCGCCTGCAGCCGCGGCGTCGACGGCAGTCGCGGCCGACGCTCGATCGCCGAGCTCCGCGACGAGGTCCGCAAGGGTCTCCGGGCCTCGCGAGTTCGCGATCACGACGTCATAGCCGTTGGCCACGGCGATCCGTGCGACCTGGCTGCCGATATGTCCTGCACCGATGATTCCGAGAGTAGTCATGCTCGGCCCAACGCGATCGAGGCGCTGCTATTCCCGATTCACGCCGCGTGACGCCGATCACACCGAGAGCAGGAAGCGCTCCTCGACCCGGCGATAGCCGAGGCTCTCGTAGAGGCCGATCGCCGAGGTGTTGAAGCCGAAGACATGGAGCCCGATCGAGTCGGCGCCCAGCCGTGCCGCCTCGTGCTCGGCCGCCAGCATGAGGTCGCGACCGTACCCTTTACGACGCTGATCCTCCGCGATCTCGATGTCGAGGATGAACGCATGCGGGTGGCCTCCTCGTCGACGGATGCCGATCCAGAGCACTCCGACCTCGCCGCCGTCGACATCGGCGGTGAACAGCTCCTGTCCCTCCGAGTCGACGCCGTCAGGGAGCTCTAGCTGCATCTGCCGATGCGACTCGACCGCTGCGTCCTCCGCCGAGTATCGGCCGGACGCCGCGAGATCCTCGGCGAAGGCCGCTTCAGATGCCACAGCGAAGCTCGTGAAGCGCTCCGGCGTCATCGGTGTCACGACGAGGCCCCCGGGCGCGCGAGACGAGCGAGACGGGAGCGGTTCGAGGAGCATCTGGATCGACGCGACCTCGAACCCTCGCCCCTCGACGAAAGCTCGGCCCGCCGCATCCGAAGAGTGCAGAGCGACGCTCAGTCGACCGACCTTCTGCCTGCGGGCCAGCGACCGAAGCTCGTCGAGGAGGGCGTCGAGCTGTCGTCGACTCGGGTCGACCACGAACGCGAGATCGACGATGAACAGCACGCCGTTGTTGGCGGCGAGCCAGACCGTGCCGATGCGGGTATCGCCGTCATCGATCGTGAGGATGAGCGACGTCTCGGTCTCGTGCCCTGCCGAGAGCAGCTCGGCGAGGACGCCGTCGACGTGCGAGACCGCATCCTCGCCGACGAGCATCCCCGACTCCTGCCGCAGCGTCACCAGGCGCGCTCGGGTGGTCTCGAGCCAGTCGCCGAAGCGGTCTGCGCTGAGCGGAGTCAGATCAAGAGGCATGAGTCCATCCTGCACCTCGCGGCATCGGCGATCACGCCTTGTGGAGTGCGTCCTCCACCGCGACCCACGCCAGCATGGCGCACTTCACTCGTGCCACGTAGCGCGAGACGCCCCCGAGGGCGGCGGCGTCTCCGAGCAGCTCCTCATCCGGTTCGATCTTGCCCCGCGAGCGCATCGCCTCTCGGAACGCGGCGATGCGGATCTCGAGCTCGTCGACCGTGAGCCCCTCGGCGAGCTCGGCGAGCAGAGACGCGGATGCCTGCGAGATCGCGCAGCCGTGCCCCTCCCACGCGATCGCCTCGATGCTGCCGTCGCCGGCTCGGTGCACCTGCAGGGTGACCTCATCGCCGCAGGTCGGGTTCACCTGATGCGACTGCGCGGCGATCTCGTCGCGCAGTCCGAACCCGTGCGGGGTGCGGGAATGGTCGAGGATGAGTTCCTGATACAGGTTCTGCAGGTCGCTCATGCGCCCCTCCGGAAGAAGTCGATCGCACCCTGGACGCCGTCGATCACGGCCTCGATCTCGGCATCGGTCGTGTACAGATACGTGCTCGCCCTCGTCGACGAGGTGATGCCCAGTCGACGGTGCAGCGGCTGTGCACAGTGGTGTCCCACGCGCACTGCGATGCCGCGGTCGTCGAGGAACTGCCCCACGTCGTGAGAATGGATGCCGTCGACGTCGAAGCTCGCGAGTCCCACGCGCGGAAGGTCGATGCCGGCGCCGAGCACACGCACCCCGTCGATGGCCGTGAGACCCTCGACGAGTCGTCTGCCGAAGGCGGCTTCATGCGCGGCGATCCGCGGCATCCCCACCGCGGTCAGGTAGTCGATCGCTGCGGCGAGCGCGACCGCCTGCGAGACCCGCTGGGTGCCGGCCTCGAATCGCTGCGGCGGCGGCAGATAGGCGGCTTCCGTCGTGGTGACCGTCGTGATCATCGAACCGCCCGTGAGGAACGGGGGCATGGCCTCGAGCAGTTCACGGCGACCGTAGAGAGCGCCGATGCCCGTGGGGCCGAGCATCTTGTGTCCGGACAGCACGGCGAAGTCGACGTCCAGCGCGCGCACGTCGAGCGGCAGATGAGGTGCGGACTGACAGGCGTCGAGCACGACCATCGCGTCGACCGCGTGTGCCAGGGCGACGAGCTGCTCGACGGGATTGATCACCCCGAGCACATTCGACACATGCGTGAACGCGACGAGCTTCGTACGCTCGTTGATCAGCTCGCCGGCGACGTCGAGGCGCAGAGCGCCGTCATCGTCGAGCGGGATCACCCGCAGGGTCGCCCCCGTGCGGGCCGCGAGCTCCTGCCACGGGATGAGGTTCGCGTGATGCTCCATCTCGGTGGTGACGATCTCATCGCCCTCACGCAGACGGAGACGCTCGGCAGCCGCTCCCCCGCGTCCGAGCGACGCGTTCGAGAGCGAGTAGGCGATGAGGTTGAGCGCCTCGGTGGCGTTGGACGTCCACACGATCTCGCCCTCGTCAGCACCGACGAATCGGGCGACGGTGGCACGGGCATCCTCGAACACCTCGGTGGCTTCGGCGGCCAGGGTGTGCGCACCGCGATGCACGGCGGCGTTCAGCGTCGACGCGAACTCGCGTTCGGCGTCGAGCACGGCGAACGGACGCTGCGAGGTGGCACCGGAATCCAGATACGTCAGGCGGTGTCCGTTGACCTCGGCACGCAGAATCGGGAAGTCCGCACGGAGGCGCCGCACCTCGGCGTCTGTCAGAGGGCCACCCCCTCGCGGGGCGATCACGTCGGACTCGCGGGAGATGCTCATCCTTCTAGCTTCTCATCTGACGCACCCCCACGGGGCGCCCTCCGGGTGCCGGTCGGCGGTCAGGGCACCACGAGGATGTGATCCGTATCCGCGAATCCGAAGGTCCCCGTCACGGGGTCGACGTAGCGCAGCGTGACCTGATGCAGTCCTGGCCGGACGTCGACGAACGACACGACAGCTGAAGAGCCGGTGAGCAGTACCGTCGATGCCGGGTTCCCATCGAGGGCGATGGAGACCGTCGAGCCGGCGATACCCCGAAGATCGAGCGAGAGATCATCCCGTCTGCCGTCACCATCGGAATCCGTGCGCGAGATGACTCCGTCCGAATCTTCGCCGAGTCCTGGGACGGCGAAGTAGACGCGTCCCGTCGGCTCGCTCACCGTCTGCTCTCCCGTGGTCGGGGAGGTGTGACGCATCGAGATGGAGATGCCCTGGTGAAGCGAATCGAAGCCGGGGCGCACCGAGAACGTGCCCGCTGCGTCCACCACCGTCGTGGCGATCACGCGGCCCGTCTCGTCGACGATCTCGACGGCTGCACCGGGCGTCCCTGTGCCGATGACCATCGGCGGAACGGCTGCACTCGGCAGGATGTTCCAGGAGACCGTCGCTGGCGAGGCGACCGGATCCACGACGGGCGGCTCCACGACCGGAGGCTCCAGGACCGGGGGCTCGACAACGGGCGGCGCCTCCACCGGTGGGTCCACGACCGGAGGCTCGACGACGGGGGGCTCGACAACCGGAGGGTACGCAACGGGCGGCACCGCAGCCGGAGGCACGGCAACCGGAGGCTCCACAACCGGAGGTACCACAACGGGTGGCGCCACAACCGGGGGGTCGACGACGGGAGGCTCGACAACCGGCGGGTCGACAACAGGAGGCTCGACAACCGGCGGGTCGACAACAGGAGGCTCGACAACGGGCGGCTCCACGACCGGCGGATATACCACCGGCGGCACCACCACCGGAGGCACCTCAACCGGAGGCAGCTCAACCGGAGCCTCAGGAGCTGGAGTCCGCGGGCCGTCGACCGGCGGTTGTTCGGCCGGGGTCGACGGAGGCCGGATCTCCGGATGGGATCCGTCTTCGCCGGAGGGCGACGGCTGGGTCTCCCCCACCGGCGTTTCGGGTTCGACGACCGTGTCGTCGACATCCTCGTGATCGGGCTGCGTCTCACGAACCGGCGCGGGCGGCCGCTCCAGCTCGACGCGGGTCTCCGGTTCGACCGGGGGCACCGTCACGGCGGGCGTCTCCGTCGATTCGGGCGACGCGATCGGAGCCGGCGATGCGACGACGAGCGCGGACGGAGGAGCCGATGACTCGCCGGCATCCGGGGAACCGGCAGGGGCCAGCTGGGCGGCGACCGCCGCAACCGCTACCACCGCCGTCGCGGCAGCGACGGTTCCGCCGACGACCAGCCAGCGTGGGGTGGGTCGTGGCATCCAGCCCGTCGCAGTGGCCGCCATGGCGGGTGCCGGAGACCCGGCTGAATATGCTGCCGCCGCCGGTCCGCCGAGGATCACCGGCAGCAGAACCGCCCGCAGCTTCGACGAAGCCTGCTCGATCTCGGCGCTGGCCATCGTGCATCGCGCGCAGCGTTCGAGGTGCGCGTCGAAGCGCGCACGGTCCGCGCGCGCCACATGCCGCTTCCTGCCCTGCGCCACGATGCGTTCGCAGGCCCACCGGCATTCCGGCTCGCGCCTCGCCTCTGCGATGTGGGCGTGAAGCCAGGCGATCTTGAAGCCCTCACGAGCCCGCGCCGCCAGAACCGAGACGGCGTTGGGTGTCATGCCCATGAGCGGCGCGATCTCACGCGGCTTCATCCCCTCGACCTCGAGGTACCACAGCAAGGTGCGCCAGCGCTCCGGCAGATCCTTGAACGCCGCCGTCAGCAGCGCCTTGTCAGACAGCAGGTCGAGAGAGTCGTCTGTGTGCTCAGCCGGCAGCTCTTCGATGTACTCGAGTGCGACGACGTCCTTCTGCTTGCCTCCCCAGGTGGCCGCGGCACTGCGCACGGCCGCGAAGATGTAGGGACGGAACGCATCGGTCGGGCCGCCGCCGTTGCGGATCGCACTGAAGGTCTTGGCGAAGGCCTCGCTCACGAGGTCCTCCGGATCGATCGAGCTCGTGATCGAACGCGCGGCGCGGAGTGCGGCCGGGGAATGACGATCCCAGAGCACGCCGAACGCGCCGCTGTCCCCCGCTCGCGTGGCGAGGACGAGCTCGTCATCGCTCGTCTCGGGGTCGATCCTCGTGCGGACGATCGTGTTCGAGGACCTCGTCATGATCGCCCTTCCGGATCGGCGGGAGGCGCAGCACGGTCGTGGACGATCACATAGAGCTTGCGCAGTGGCTCATGCAGCTCCCACCGCCCCGTCCACCCGGTCGGCATGATGATGGTGTCTCCCGCATGGAGCTCGATCGGATCCGCACCGTCGGTGTGCAACGTCGCCCGGCCGGCGAGGATCTGGCAGATCTCCGAATACCCGTCGCGCTGAGCCGGAAACTCGCCCTGGGTGCCCTCCCAGACACCGACCTCGAGGCCGTTCGCGCTGTCGACGTAGTCCTCCCGCTCCGCCTCCTGGAGCCCGGGGGTCAATGCGGTCGCCCGGCCGGCCCATGGCCCGAGCGGCAGAGTCGCCGGAGACGTCAGGTGCACCGCCCGCACCGCCTCAGCACGGGCGCCGACATCGAGCGCGTTCACGAGCCCACCTCGGCGGTGCCGGCGGCGAGGGTCGCTGTCGCGGACTCGAGACGCACGTTCGCTGTGTCCGACAGCATGCGGGGGATGTCGTCGACACGCGTCGCCCCGAGGAAGCCCATCACCGTGAGGAGCTCGTCGTGGAGCACCTCGAACGCGTGCTCCACCCCGGACTGCGCTCCGGCGGCGAGGCCCAGGGCGAACGGACGACCCGCTGCCGCGGCGTCGGCACCGAGGGCGAGCGCCTTCGCGATGTCGGAGCCGCGTCGCATCCCGCCGTCGACGATCACCGCAGCGCGATCGTCCACCGCATCCACGACTCGCGGAAGCGCCTCGATCGTCGCCTGCTGGCCGTCGAACTGGCGACCGCCGTGATTCGACACGAATACGCCGTCGGCACCGTGGTCCACGGCCAGCCGCGCATCCGCGGGGGTCATGATGCCCTTGACGACGATGTTGCCGTTCCAGGTGCTGCGAAGTCGGGCGATGTCGTCCCACGTCGCTGTCTGGTTCTCGTTGCGTTCCATCCAGCTCTCCATCTCGCGCATGCGGATGGCCCTGCCGTCGATGCGGTAGTTGCCCCACGTCATCGAGCGTCCGAGCAGCCACCGCATCACCCAGCCGGGATGAAGTGCGGTGTTCACGACATCGCGCAGTGGCGGCCGCGGGGGCATGCCGGTTCCGTGTCTGAGGTCCCTGTCGCGCTTGCTCGACACGGCGACGTCGCCGGCGACGACGAGAGTGTCGACTCCCAGCGCCTGTGCACGGTCGATGTGGCGCCGTGTCTCGGCAGCGTCGTTCCAGAACGCGATCTGCGCCCACACCCGCCCCGGGGCGACATCCGTCACCTCGTCGAGCGAGCAGCCGGACCAGGGGCTGTGCACGAAGACACTTCCTGAGGTCGCGGCTGCCCGCGCGATGGCCACGTCGGCGTCGGGGTGGCATACCGTCAGAAGGCCCATGGGGGACACGACCAGGGGAAGGTCGAGTCGGGTTCCGAGGATGCGGGTCGTCGCGTGGCGCTGCGAGGTGTCGACGAGCACCCGCTGGGGAAGCAGATGCGCGTCGAGCGCCTCACGGTTGCGTCGAAGGGTGAGCTCGTCGAGGGCTCCCCCCTCGATGAAATCGAAGACCATGGCCGGCAGACGTCGCCTGGCACGGCTCCTGAGGTCTTCGATGCTGTGGATGTTTCGCACGTCGTGCTCCTGTGGGGATGTGACTGTCAGTGCAGGATTCGGGAGAGGAAGGTCTGGGTTCGCTCGTGCTGAGGACGCTCGAGCACAGCCTCGGGTGTTCCGCTTTCGACGACGACGCCGTCTGCCATGAAGACCACCTGATCGCTCACCTCCCGGGCGAAGCCGAGCTCGTGGGTGACGACCATCATCGTCATCCCCTCCGCCGCGAGATCTCGCATCACAGCGAGGACTTCGCCGACCAGCTCAGGGTCGAGCGCCGAGGTGGGCTCGTCGAACAGCATCAGCTTGGGCTTCATGGCCAGTGCGCGGGCGATCGCGATGCGCTGCTGCTGCCCGCCCGAGAGCTCCTGCGGATACGACGCCGCCTTGTCGTCGAGTCCGACCCGCGCGAGAAGCACCTTCGCCTCACTCACGACCTCAGCGCGAGGACGCCCCAGCACCTGGGTCGGCCCCTCGATCACGTTCTCGAGGACCGTGCGGTGCGGGAAGAGGTTGAACCTCTGGAACACCATGCCGGTATGGCGGCGGGTCTTGGCGATCGCCGACTCCTTCGCCTCCAGCAGGCGTCCTCGATGACGCGTCGCACCGACGAGCTCCCCGTCGACGAGGATGATCCCTGCATCGACGGTCTCGAGGCGGTTCACGCAGCGCAGCAGAGTCGTCTTGCCCGACCCGCTCGGCCCGATCAGACAGGTCACAGAACCGGTGGGAATCTGAAGCGAGACGTCCTTGAGCACGGTGTTGTGGCCGAACGCCTTGCGTACGCCGCGGATCTCGACCATGTTGCGCGTCATGCGACCGGCTCCTTCGACTTCTTGACCCGCACAGCCCGACGCGGCGTGAAGCCACGCCCGTAGCGCTCTTCGAGACGGGACTGCACGATGCTGAGCACGGTGGTGAGCACCAGATACCAGATGCACGCGACGAGCAGCAGGGGGATGACCTCGTAGTTGAGCGAGTAGATCGACTGCACGGCGTACAGCAGATCGGAGATCGCGAGCACGCTGACCAGCGATGTGCCCTTCAGCATCGAGATCACCTGATTGCCCGTCGGCGGGATGACCACGCGCATCGCCTGAGGGAGCACGACCCGACGCAGCAGCTTCGATCGCGTCATGCCGAGGGCTTTGCCGGCATCCAGCTGTCCTTCGTCGACCGACGAGATACCGCTGCGGATGATCTCGGCCATGTACGCCGCCTCGTTCAGCGATAGCCCGAGCAGTGCAGCGCCCAGCGGTGTGATCAGCACGTTCGCCGAGCCGAGGACGATGCTCGGGCCGCCGAACGGAAGCCCGAACGCGATCACGGGATAGAGCGCCGCGATGTTGTACCAGAAGATGAGCTGCACCAGCAGCGGAGTGCCTCGGAAGAACCAGACATAGGTGCCGCTCACCCCCGCGAACACAGGATTTCCGGAGACGCGCATGATGGCGAGCACGACTCCGAGGACGATGCCGGCCGTCATCGAGACGACGGTGAGCACGAGCGTGAGCAGCATGCCCTGCAGCACCTGGGGGTCGAAGAGGTACGCCCCGACCACGGGCCAGCCGAACCGCGGATTGGTGGCGACGTCGATCAGGAAGAAGACGACGAAGAGGCAGAGCAGCACCCCTCCGATGAGGATGCCGAAGTGGCGCCGCTTGTGCACCTCCAGCGAGGTGAGCGTGCGTTGGAGTCCGGTGACGCCCGCCGGCTCTCCCATCGGGGAGTCGCCCTCATCGATCACGGTCATCGTCGTCAGCCCTGCGCCGCGTTCACGCGTGCCTCGGTGATCGCCATCGATTCGAGTCCGTAGTCGGCGAGCAGCTGCTCGTATTCGGGTGAGACGATGATCGCGTCGAGTGCCGCCGCGATCGCCTCGAGCGTTCCCGAGTCGTGAGGGATGCCTACAGCGACCGGCGCGAAGTCGTTCTCATCCCCGACTTCGAGCTTCGGGTCCTGAGCGACCGCGTATCCGAGGATCGGCGAATCGGCGTATACGACGTCCGCGCGATCGCTGAGCAACGCGGAGATCGCCTGGCGCGTGTCCTGGAACTGCAGGATCTCGAGCGGCTTCTCACCCGCGTCCTCGCACGCCTGGTCGAATCCGGGCACGTTGACGGTGAGCTGGTACGACCCCTTCAGCACCGCCACGCGCTTGCCGCAGAGCCCATCGAAGCCGAGCTCCTGCGGGTTGCCCTCCGGAACCGCCAACGCGCTCCCCATCTGCACGTAGTCGACGAAATCGAGCTGCTCCATGCGCTCCTCGGTCGGCGTCATCGATGAGACCGTCAGGTCGTATCGTCCGGCGCTCATGCCAGGGATGATCGTGTCGAAGGTGGTCACCTCGATCTTCAGATCGAGCCCGAGCGCGCCCGCCAGCAGGCGCGCGACGTCGGGGTTGATCCCCGTCATGTCCTGCGTGCCTTCGCGGTAGAACTGCGTGGGCGGTTCGTTCGTGGGGATCGCGACCCGCAGCGTCCCACCCTTCTGAAGCTCGTCCGGGAGGAGTGCGACCGCATCGGCCACGGGTTTCATCGTGACCTCGTCGGCTGCGGAGTCGGGAGCGTCCTGCGCGGCGCAGCCCCCGAGGGCGGCGGTCACGCCGAGTGCTGCGATGATCGCCATCGATCCGCGGCGCGAAAGGTGAGTGCTGTTCATGTGAGCGTCCTGCCTGGGCGACCACGCCCGGAGTCCATCTGCGAAAAGGGAAATTGATGGTCGGAATTCGTACGAGGTCGTCGTCGACCTCGTACTCTCAGTCTTGCGGGAACCCGACGTGACCGATATGTAGGTTCCTCCGCCACTTGACATCGATGAATGGAGAAGACTCCATGTCCGAGACTTCGGAACGAGCTCCCACGGGCGAGCCGACACTGCACGATGCCGTGCTCATCGGCGACGGCATGCTCGCGCCGGTCGGAGCCCCGTCGGCGACGACGGCCGTGTTCACGGGCGTCGTGTTCTTCGATCCGACCTCCGACGCGGCGGAGTACCGCGACTGCATCGTGCTCGCCGCGGGAACGTCCTCCGCGGCCGACGAACTCGTGGGGCTGACGGCGCGCCTCGCCGCGGCCGGCGCGGCTGCAGTGGTCGTGCGCCGAGACGAAGGCACGCAGAGCGAGGAGGGCGAAGGCCTGGAGCGCGCCGCAGTCCCCGTCCTCCACCTCGTCGGCGGTGACTGGGCACAGCTCGCCAACGTGCTTCGATCCCTGCTCAGCTCTCACTCCATAGGACGCGTGACCGGAGTTCGCCTGGGTGATCTCTTCGGTCTCGCGAACGCCTTGGCCACCCTCGCGGAGGGAGCGGTGAGCATCGTCGATTCCACCGGCCAGGTGGTCGGGTACTCGACGCACAGCGAGCAGCCCATCGACGACATCCGCCGCCGGACGACCCTGCTCCTTCAAGAGGAGATCCCGATCTCCTCCGACACCGAGTACCAGTCCCTGCTCCGCGCCGCGGATGCCAGGCACTTCCCCTCCGAGACCGACCAGTTCGGCAGGGTCGGAATCACGGTGCGTGCGTCGGGTGAGCTGCTGGGGTCGATGTGGGTGATCCAGATCGACCCTGCGCAGGCGACGCGCACCCAGACGCTCCTCGAAGAGATGGAGCCGATCGCCGCCCAGCACCTCCTGCGCGCGCGCGAAGATGCCGCCGACCGCGATCAGCGCAACTCCAGCCTGCTGCGCACTCTGCTGGAAGACGAACGACATGCCCGCAATGCGGCGTCGCATCTGCTGATCCGGCCCGAAGTGGGCTGCACGATCGTCTGTTTCCGGGTCGACACGTTCGACGAGGTCGAGGCGATGCGTGGACTGCACAGACTCCTGCACCTGGCGATCAGCGTCTCGAGCGCGGCGTTCCCGGGTTCTCACAGCGCCGTCATCGGGACGCAGGTCGTCACGCTGATTCCCGGAACGATCGCCGCCAGGGTGCAGACATTCGCCCACTCCGTGGTGCGCACGGACGCCGCACTGCTCGCGGGTATCGGAACGCGCGCCAACGACATCAGAGGCATCGCGCGGTCGCACCGCGAGGCCGGGGCGACCGCAGGCGTGCTGTTGAGCTCGCCCCTCGCCGACGATCGTCACCGGATGACCCGTGTCGCGACCTTCGACGAGATGCGCGATCGCCTCGCCATCCTGCAGGTCACCGAGCTCATCGAGGGGCTCGACGCCACGGTCGGCGACTCTGCCAGCATCCTCGCCGAACACGACGCCGCACAGGGCACCGACCTGTCGCGCACCATGCGCGTCTACCTCGACCAGCTCGGCAGCGTGCGTGAGACGGCGAACGCGCTGCATGTTCACCAGAACACCGTCAGGTATCGCCTCGATGTCGTGCGCAACGAGCTGGGAATCGAGCTCGACTCTCCGGATACCCGACTCTGGCTCTGGCTTCGGCTGTCGGCGGCCTCGCGCGGCACGGTCTGAGCGCTCACTCGATCGCCGCGGGCAGGAGGACGGTGACACCGGCGCGCTTGGTCGTGGGGTCGAAGTATCGGGCCGCGACGAAGGGCTCATCAGCTCCGGAACGGATGACGATCCCGTCGTCGTCGTCTGCCTGAAGCCGAACCGTCCGTGACCGCCCCTGTTCGTCGAGCAGCTCGACCCACGCATTCGGCTCGGCGTTCAGATGCAGACAGCTGACAGCCCCGAGCGGCGCCTCGGGGCAGGCATCCTGACCCGCCGGCGCGATCGTCGGCGTCGCGAAGGTCAGCGGCCCGATGTCCTCCGCCCACTCCGTGAGCCCGGTCCGGGCGTCGTGCTGCCTCACACTGAGGGTCATGCCCTGGTGTGCCTGCTCACCCGACACGTCGAGCACGAACACGCCCTGTTCATCGACGACGGTGGCGTCGAGCAACACACCGTTCTCATCGGTGACTCTGACGACCGCACCGGGAGTGCCGATCCCTCTCAGCAGATCGGGGACGAGCGAGCCCTGCTTCATCGAGTGCGTGACGCCGAGCTCCGTGGCCCCGTCCGGAGGTGCAGTCTCCGCTGATCCGTCGATGGTCGGACTCGCTCCCGGGTCCACCGCCGGCGGGGACGGGGGGCGCCCGTCGCCAGGAACCTGCTGATGATCGCCCTCGGAACCCTCCTCAGCCTGTTCCTGCTCCTGCTCCTGCTCCTGCTCCTGCTCCTGCTCCTGCTCCTGCTCCTGCGGGTGTTGCCGCTCCGGCTCGTCCTCCCGCTCCGAAGACGACTGCGGCGGCTCGACCGGGTGCGGCTCCGGTGACGGTGCGGGCAGCGGTTGAGGCTCGGGGGTCGGGTCCGAATCAGGCGACAGCGTGGGAAGATCCTCGAGGACCGGACCGGCCTCGCCGGCGATCGACGACTCGGAGAAAGACAGGGTGCGTTCGGAGTCAGCAGGGTCCGCGGTGGACAGGCTCAACGCGCTGCCCGCGAAGATGACGGCGCCGACCATGACGACGGCGGTGGCTGCGAGCGCCGCCAAGCCTCCGGCCGGAAGCGCCGCCCCCGCTCCGTGCGCCGCGACAGGCGCTCCGGCTGCGGCCCCGAGCGACGCCGCCGATCGGTCTGGCGTGATGGTTGCCCCGGCCGCACCCGACCCCGCCGAGATCTGAGCCTCAGCCGTCGCATCGCCGGTGTAGATCGCCGCTGCCGCGCCGCCGAGCAGCGCCGCCGGCAGGATCGAACGCAGCCGCTGCGAAACGGTGTCGATCTCTGCGGCGACGATCCGGCATCCGCCGCACACGCTCATGTGCTCGCTGAAGCGGTCCGCGTCGCCGGTGGTCGCGAAGCGACCCCGCCGGTCCACGACACGCTCGCAGAACCAGCGGCAGTCCTCCGATCTGCTGGGGTCGTGAATGTGCGCCTCGAGCCATGCCCGACGGAAGCTGTCGCGCGCACGCGCGGCCAGGGCCGAGACCGCGTTCGAGGTCATCCCCATCAGGGGTCCGAGCTCTCTCGGCTTCATCCCCTCGACCTCGAGATACCAGAGCAGAGTGCGATGCCGCGCCGAGAGCGTGCCGAACACCGCGGCGATGCTGGACCGCTCGGCGATGCGCTCGAACACGTCGCCGCCCTCGTGTGACAGGTCGCGCTCCGAGACCATGTCGATAGAGAGTTCGCTCCCGTTCCTCGACCATCGTGCGGCAGTGTTGCGCAGCGTGGCGAGGAGATAGGGCCGGAAGGCGTCGCTCGGACCACCGCCGGCCTTCGTCACCCGGAGTATCGATGCGAAGGCCTCGCTCACGAGATCGTCGGGATCCGAAGACGGCGAGATCGCTCTCGCTGCGCGACGAGCGGGTTCGACATGCCTGCGCCAGAGAAGAGCGAAGTCGCCGATGTCGCCGCCGCGCACCGCCGCGATGATCTGTGCGTCGGACGGTTCACATGGCACGTCGTCCTCGCCGTCGAAGTGCGTGCCGAGGATCATGATGCTCCCGTCGCTGTCAGGCTCGGCGTCGCGAGCGACGCGCCGGAGACGGATGAGGGACGAGGCAGTGGGGATGCCTCGTCCCTCCGACTCTCGAAAGGGTCGATTCCGCGGGGAGAGGGTTCGGCCGGGGAGCGGTCGAACTCTGCTGTGCGGGCGTCGGCCGGGAACCCGACGCGAGGCCGATGGCCATACCTACAAGACCGGAATGACCCGAAAATGTGACGGTGCCTGCCTGAATTCATCGACGAGAGGCACATCAGCCGGCGCTCGCCGCCGGGCCCACCGGCGCGAGAGAAAGGAAGCGCATCTTGTTCTCGCCGTAGAAGCAGGTCTGCACCATGAACTCGCCCGTCATGCCGGCGAGCGCCTCGACGTCCGACCACTTCGGGGTGTGCCTCTCCTCGACGACCTCGTAGACGATGTCCGAGCCCTCCACCATGACGCGCTGACCGAGTTCCCATCCGAGGATCACGTCACCGCCGCAGTTGTTGTGCGCGGCGAAGAGCGGAAGCACGTCGTCGATCCGGTAGCTGACCATCTCGGTGAAGGTGCCGTCGCAGTGGTCGAGCTCGACCATCCCGCCCTCGGCCCCGAGTCTGATCACGGGGAGCTCGTCGGGTGAGAACACCTGATGGAGCGTCTCCTCCACGGAGACCTTGACATCGCCGGTCACCTTGTCGACCAGGTCGGGAGCGAGCACGGATACGCAGAGGAACGACGCACCCAGCCCCACGAGCAGGATGCTCGCGAACAGCAGACCGACCCGCCGCCGCGGCCGGCGGACCGGGTCGGGCTCACCGGGATCTGATGGGTTCGAGGCGATGCGGTCCGCTGTGACGTCGACGGTCATGAGTCGGATTCGGAGGGAAGATGCGTCGCACGGCGACTGCTGCGCTTCGTGCGCGTGCGCCGAGGCATCACGACGATGAAGGTGAGTGCAGGAACCCCGACGACGAGCAGTGCCCACCACGGGAATCCTGCCGGATTGGTGGTGTCGGCGATCGTGGTGACGGAGGAGTCCTCGGTGGGGGCGTCGATGCGTTCGGCGCGCACCAGCAGACGATGCGTGTTGACGCCCGTGGGCGTGCACGTGACGAGGGTCAGATAGTCCTTGCCGGCGACCTGGCGCAGGTCCTCCGCGTCGTCGGGAAGAACGGTCTTGGTCTGGTCGACCTCGTAGTAGAGGTCCTCTCCCAGTGCGCTGACGATGATGACGTCGCCCTCGACGAGCTCGTCGATGTCGTCGAAGAGGGTCGCCTGCACGAAGCCGTTGTGACCGGTGAGCACCGAGTGCGTCCCCGGTCCTCCCACGGGGAGTGATGAGCCGTAGAGGTGCCCGATGCCCCGAGACAGAGTCTCTTCGTCTGTGCCGTGGAAGACCGGCAGATCGACGTGGATGCTCGGAATCCGAACCCGGGCCATGGTGTCGGTCCCCTCGGCGCTCAGGGTGTCGAAGTACGCGGACGCGCCCTCGCCGATCGCCGTCTGCTGGCCGTCTGCACCGAGTGCATACGGGTCGCGGAGCGGGCCGGTCGGCAGGTTCTCGTTGTACTCCTCGGCGGCGGCGAGCATCTCGTCGACCGCCTCGTCCGGAATCTGCTCGACGGACTGGACGTATCCGTCGACGTCGGTGTCGTGACTCCAGGCGGAGAACCAGGAGGCCGCGGTCGGGTAGACGAGCACCACGATCCCGATGGTCGCGATGAGCATGACGATCGACTGGCTCCATCCCCACCGCGCCTTGTGCGCGGTGGCACGCGTGGAGGGTCGCGCCGGAGAATCCGGTGTTGACGCGTCGATGAGGGTCATGCTGCGCTCTCTGTTCGGAGGAGGTACTGAAGGGTGCTGAAGAGGGTGGAAACGAATGGGCCGCGCGGGGGAAGGAGTCTCTTCACCTCCCCCGCGCGGCCGGTCTTCGTGTTACGCCTGCGCTGCGGCCTTGCGGCGGCTGCGGATGGCGAGCAGGACCGCTCCGCCGAGCAGCATGACGCCGCCGGCGAGGAACAGGGTCGTGCCGGTGCCACCGGTCAGAGGCAGGGTGAAGCCGGCGTTCGAGGGAACGTTGACGACCTCGAGGTCGACGCCCACAGCCGAGGTGGCGGCGGTGACGGTGAACTCGATCGGAGCTGCGAGCAGCTCGAATCCGTCGGGTGCGACGATCTCAGCGAGCCAGTACGACTGGTAGCCGTCTTCGCCCACGGCGACCGTGGCGTTGTCAGCCCAGTCGGAGTAGCGCAGACCCGAGATGGTCACGGTGCCGTCAGCGGCGACTGCGAACTCCGTCGAACCGGCGAGAGCGATGGCGTTGGTGCCGTCGATCGCGTCCTGCTGCGTCGGGTACACCGAGAACACGGCGCCGGTGAGCGGTGCGCCGGCCTTGTCGGTCTTCTCGACAGTGATGTCGCCCCACTTGGTGATGACCTCAGGGGTGACCGTGGGTCCGCCGGGCTCGCCCGGTGCGACGGTGAATGAACCGGCGTTCGGGTAGAGGACTGCCGTGTTGGCGATCTCGCCGACCGTGTTGACCTCGGCGGTGACGATGACCTGCACCTGCGTCGCGGGGTGAGCCGCGAGCACTGCGAGACCGGAGGCGGTGAACTCGACCGTGACGGCGTTGGTCGCGGTGTCGTGGACGACCGTGTAGTCGCCCGCGGCGAGCGGGGTTCCGTCGACGAGCGACACAGCGGCGCTCACGTAGTCGAGCTTGGCGTCGAGCGTGTCGACGATCTTGTATCCGTCGATGACGGCCACGTTCGGGATGTCACCCGTGATGGTGAAGTCGATCTCGTCGCCGAGCTTGATGTCGGCCGAGTCCTCGACGGTCTTGGTCGCCTCGGTGAGCGCGTTCTTCGGGTAGACGTGCACGTCGTACAGCCAGGTGCTGTCATCGGCCGGGTCGGTCAGCGGGACCGTCACGAGGAACGGGGCCACACCGGTCGAGCCCGCGAGCGGAGCGGTCTCGACCACGAAGTAGAGGCCGAGGTCGAGGTTCGCCAGAGCGATCTCACCGTTGGCATCGGTCAGGGTCTGACCGCCGATCGCGCTGGCCGTGTATCCGGCAGCCGTGATGTCGGCGACGCTGTCGGGGTTCAGGTCGGCGAGGTCGTTCGCGTCGACCCACCCCTGGTTGCTGGTCAGGTCGATCGTGTCGACCTTGTAGACCGTGAAGCCCACGCCCGGCAGCGGTGCCAGTGCGACGTTCTGCTCGGTGCCGTCGTTGGGCAGGCCGGTCGGCGTCTCGGGTGCCTCGAACTTGTGGATCGTCAGCGAGCCGACGGCGTCCGGGTCGACGAGGTTGGGCGTCGCAGCGCTTGCGGGCGCTGCGAGGGTCAGCGCGGCGACGCCTGCGACGAGCAGACCTGCCGCGACGCGGGAACCGCGTCCGTTGTTGGGAGTGTTCACTGTGTCTCTCTCTAGGTGGCCAGGTCGCCCTGGTGGGTTACAGGTGGTGGTTTTGTGAAGTGCAGATCAGATCTGCGGGTCGTTGGTCTCGGTGCGTGCGTTGCGTCGGCGGACCCAGAGGGCCAGCCCGCCCGCGCCGAGCACGGTCAGGGATCCGGCGAGGATGTAGGGCAGAGCGCCCGTCCCGCCGGTGGTCGGAAGGGTCAGCGCCGGAACATCGCGCACCGTGATGATCTGCCCGGAGGCGGTCACCGCCTCGTCGCCGCCAGCAGTGACGCTCACGGTGCGGTCGGGGTTGATGATGAACTTCACCGGAGCCGCGAGCAGGCTGAACCCGTCGGGTGCCGTCAGCTCGCTCAACCAGTAGGTGCCGGCCGGGATGCTGTCGATCTGGAACAGTCCGGTCTCGACACCGTTGATCGTGAAGGGCAGGGCCGTACCGGGCTCACCGTTGGCGTCGGCGAGCACGGCGAACGAGGAGCCGTCCATGCGCACCCAGGTGTTCGCGCCCGATTCGCCGACCTTCTCGATCTTCAACGGGATGCGGAACGGCTCGACGGGCGTCTCGGTGCTGTCGTTGTTCGAACGCACCGGGCCGCCCTTGGGGTCGGTTCCCGTGGAGTAGGCCGTGTTGATGACCTTCTTCGCGTCGACATCGGCCTGGCCGATGACGTACGGCGCATTCGCTGCGCACGTCGAGACCTGGGTCGGTGCGATCGTCGTGGGCGTGCAGGTGACGGTGATGTTGCGCTGCGTCAGGCGGTCATCGACCACGGTGATGTTCGCGACCGTGATGTTTCCGGTGTTGGTGACCGTGAACGCGTACATGATGTGGTCGCCGAGCCCGGTCACGCCATCCTGGTCGACGTCGACGACCGAAGCCGTCTTGTCGAGCACGAGTGCGGGCTTCCAGGTGGCCGGGATGATCTCGTCGTCGGTGTCGGTGACGTTCGGCCCCGCGGTCGGGGTTCCGGTGGCGCGTGCGACGTTCGTCAGCGGAGCGTTGTCGAGGTCGCTCTGCTGCACTACATACGTGGCCGTGCAGGTCATCTTCGCTCCGCTGGCGAGCGTGGAGCCCTGCGTCGGTGTGCACGACAGAGCCGTCATGTCGCCCACGCCGGAGAACGCGTCCTCGGTGATGCGCACGTTCGTGAGGTTCGTGTTGAGCGTGGTGTTCGTCGGCGCCTTGGGAGTCGTGTTCGTCGCCACGAAGGAGTAGGTGATGACGTCGCCGACCTTGGAATACACCTTGTCGGGGTCGGTGTCGCTGGTCACGGCGACGCCGTTCACGGCGGTGATGCTCTTCACGATGTCGATCGACGGCTGGATGACCTCGAGCGAGGCGTTGGCCGGCGGGTTCAGGTTCGTCGTGATGTTGGCGGGGCCGTTGATGTACGTGCCGTTGACCGTAGAGGTGACATCGACCGTGATCGTGCACGATGCCTGGCCGAGGGCGAGGTCACCACCGGTGACCGACACCGAGGTTCCGCCTGCCGGCGCCGTGACCACGTAAGCGGCACCGGTGCGCTGCGTGCAGGTGCCACCGACGTTCGGGGCCGCCGCGATCTTGAGGTTCGTCGGCAGCGCGTCGGTGATGGTCCAGTCGCTCTTGGCCATCAGGTCGGTCGTGTTCGTGACGGTCAGCGTCATCTTCGAGGTCGAGCCGTTGGTGATCACGGTCGGGCTGAACGCCTTGTCGAGCTGCGGGGTCACATCGACGATCTGCGGCAGGTCGAAGGCGACGTCGTTGCCCGCGCCGGTGGCCGTCGCGTTGTAGAGCATCAGACCGAGGTTCGCCGTGGTTCCGACGGGCACCTGGTAGGCAGCCGACTGCAGCTTCGCGATCTGCGTCTCCCACACCGTGTTGTTCGTGCACGGGTTCAGTCCGGTGCTCAGGGTGATCGGGGTGCCGTTCACGAGGAGGCTGAAGGTCTCCTTGGGCTGGTTCGCTCCGCCGGCTGCGGGGCAGTTGACCGCCGCGAAGTATGCGGAGACCGCGTAGTAGTGACCGCCGATGGCCGGGATGGTGTTGACCGTGCGGAACTGCGTGCCCGCGGCGATCGCTCCGTTCGTCGCATTCGTGTACGACGTCAGCACCTGGTTGGTCGCGGCCTGCGTCGTCGTCTGGCCCTGCGCCACTCCGAGCGCACGAGCCATCTGCTGCAGAGTCGTCCACGTCGTGCTGACGTTGTTGAGGCAGCCCAGGTCGGTGATCGGTGCTGTCGGAGTCGCACCGCTCATGATCCAGCCGTTGCACTGGTTACCGGCCGGGGTGTACTGCGTCGAGGCCGTGTATGTCGAGTTCGCCGCTGCCGCACCACCGGTGTAGGTGGTGATCGAGCGCGCGGCGAGTGCTGCGCTCTGGTTCGAGAAGTCCTCGGTGTAGACGGGGGTGCCGGCCTGAGGCGTTCCCGGCGTGCCGGGCACCGTCGCCGCGGCCGTGATTCCGCTGTTGGGGGCGAGCGTCGCTCCGGTGACGAGCACGCCGGCGATGGCGAGCACGCCGAGCAGCCGCGTGATCGCCCGTCGGCGAGGCGCGACTGCGGAGCGTGGTGACCGCTCCGTCGTGCGGTGGTGCGAGCGAATGCTCATGAATGTCCCTATCCCGGCATGCCCTCGGCCCGCCGAATACGGCGGAGAGCGAGAGGCGGATGCCTGTCCCCAAAAGTCGTGTGTGTCCCCAGTGCGATACAGGAAGCAGAAGCTGCCCGTCACATACCCAGACCCCGACGCGCACTTTTTATGACGGGCGCGAGAAAAACTTTCGGATAGGTCTCCGCAGGCCTGCTCTAAGCTCGCACCATGTTCAGCGCCCAGACCCTCGCGACCTTCGTCGTTGCCGCGTTCGTCATGGTCGTCATCCCCGGGCCTACGGTGCTGTTCACGATCGGCAGAGCTATGGCCCTGGGGCGGCTCGGCGGATTCCTCAGCATCCTGGGCACGGCGCTGGGGTCGATCGTGCTCGTCGTGGCCGTCGCGCTGGGCGTGGGCACGGTGGTGGCCCAGTCGATCGTGCTCTTCACCATCGTGAAGGTGCTCGGTGCCGGCTACCTGGTGTTCCTCGGCATCCAGGCGATCAGGCACCGCAAGGATGCCGCGGCCACGATGATCGGGGCGGTGGCGAGGCGGTCAGGCGCGCGGCTGCTCGGTGAGGGTTTCGTGGTCGGCGTCACCAACCCCAAGTCGATCGCCTTCTTCCTGGCGATCCTTCCTCAGTTCGTCGACCTGCACGCGGGCTCGGTGCCGATGCAGCTCTTCGTGCTCGGCGCGATCGTCGTCGCGATCGGTGTCGCGTGCGATGCGATCTGGGTGCTGCTCGCCAGCGGTGCGCGAGAGTGGTTCGGTCGATCCCCTCGTCGCATCGAGGCCATGAGCGCCACCGGAGGCGGGCTCATGATCGGGCTCGGCGCGTTCCTTCTGCTGTGGAGCGAGAAGCCCGCGAACGGCTGAGCCCGGACGTCACATCCGGGCAAAGCGCGCGCGAACCATCGAGAAGACGCCGTAGATCGCGAGTCCGACCCCGACGAGCCACAGGATCGCACGCCCCTGGGGCAGGTCGATCAGACTCCGCAGGGCACCGTCGAGGCCCGCCGCCTTCTCGGGATCCTGGGTCCACGCGGCGACGACGAAGAGCAACCCGGTCGTCGTGATCGCGATTCCCTTGGCGATATAGCCCGCGACGCCGAGGGCGATGATCCCGGGCCGCGAGGGCCCGTCCGGAACATCCATCGTCTTCTCGAAGCCTCGGGTGAATCCGATGACGATGAAACCGACTCCCACACCCGCCACGGTGAGTCCGAGGAGGATGAGCAGCACGATTCCGCCTGGCGCGCCGAGGATCACCGCGCTGAGAGTGCGCAGCGTCGTCTCGGACTCGACATGCCCTCCGAAGGCGAAGATCAGCGCCAGCCCGGCGATCACGAGGTACGCGCCCGCGATGCCGATCAGCTTCACCCTCATCCCCCACTTGCGGGGCTCCTTGCCGCCGGCGAGGAGACCGCTGGCGACCTGCCACACGGCCAGCGCGATCAGCGCCACCGCCACCACCCCGAGGACCAGTCCGCCGACGGGCGTGGAGCGGATCTGCTCCATCGCCCCGTCCTGATCGGCATCCCCGCCACCGCCCGTGGCGATCGAGACGGCGATCGCCCCGATGATGATGTGCACGAGGCCGACCACGACGAAGCCCGCCCGCGCCGCGCGCCGGAATGCATCGGATCGCTGCGCCGTGCGCGCGGCACCCTTCGCTGAGGTCATCCGAGCAGGATATCGCCCGGTACGAAGAACGGCAGAGGGGTTGCGCGAGCGCGCTCGGTGCCGCTCAGCCGGTGCGCTCGACAGGTTGACGCAGGATCGTTCGGAGCTTCGCCGGTTCGACGCGCCTGACATCGCTGAGGTAGATCTCGTGATGCAGTCCCGTCATCGCCAGACCGTTCTCGGGGATGAACCGGTGGTGCAGTTCGTCGAGCACCGGGGCCTCATCGTCGTATGAGCCGACATGAAGGGTCTGCACGCACAGGCCTTCATCGAGAGTCTCGAGCCGCACAGAGCGCAGTGCGGGCGAAGGCTGCTTCTTCTTCGCGAGCTTCGCCTCGACCGAGTCGGTCGCCTGATCGAACATCTCGTGGGTGATGTGCTCCGGCACCATGATCATGAGCGTCCACTGCCACGCCGACTTGTCGCGGCGCGATGTGAACGATTCCATGTCGGGCGCGTGCCACTGCCCCTCGAGCGGCATCACGACCGTGTCGATCCCGAGCTGCGCCCTGCTCGCGAACTTGAGCGTGTAGGCGAGGGGGAAGAGTGCGGACACCGCATCCTGATACGCCTGGGCACTGTTGGGATCACCCGCGCCGTCGACCATCAGGTATTGCATCGGGGGAACATCGAGGATGCGGAACTCACCGCGCTTCGCCCTGTAGGCGTCGAGGGTCTTCTTGGGGTCGAGCGCCATCGCAGATCCTCTCGCGGCGGCATCGGCATCCGACCGTCGCCACAGTGTCGCACGCGCAGCGGACATCCGGTGGGCGGTGCATCATCCGCACCACCCACCCGATCGTGCTCAGGCGGGCTCGACCGCGAGCCAGAGCTCGCACGACGCATGCGAGCCGGTGAACTCGAGGTACCGGACGATAGACGGGCCAGGACGCAGCCGCCAGGGATTCGACGGGAACCACTCGGTCGCCGTGGCCGCCCAGAGGGTCTGCAGGGTCTCGGGGAACGGCCCGGACGCGGCGAAGACCGCCCACGCGCCCGCCTCGACCCTGATGACATCGAGGTCGCCGGGAACGGCAGTCGTCGGCTGCACGGAGACGCCGTGCAGATACGTGAGCTCGGTCCCTTCCGCGGCATCCGGAGCGATATCGCCGGTCACGGCCAGGATGCCCGCAGGCTGCGCATCGCTCAGCGCCTTGAGCCTCGCGTGCTCCTGCGGCGCGATCGACGCGATGTGCGCCTGGATGTGAGGGTTCGCGCCCTCATGGATGAGCGGCACTCGCGCGGCATGGCCGACGAGCACGAGCTCGGGGGTGGTGGTGATGGTGACGTCCATCTGGATGCTCCCTTCGACGCTCAGGCGGAACCGGAGCGTGGGTTGTGTGCGGAGAGGACCCCCGTCTCGGCGCGCATCGACCGGGCCGATCCCGTGCACGGCACGGAAGGCGCGACCGAAAGCCTCGATCGACCCGTATCCGTGTCGCACCGCGACATCGAGCACGTTCGGGGCTCCCGCGGCGAGTTCCGCCGCGGCGAGCGTCATCCGGCGACGGCGGACGTACTCGGACAGCGGCATTCCGGCCAGAGCCGAGAACATCCGCCGCAGGTGGTACTCGGTCGTCCCGTGAACCCGAGCGAATCCGGCGACATCGACCTCGTCTGCGGTGCCCGCCTCGACGAGATCGACCAGTGCGTTGAGCGTTCCGATCATGGGGTCCTCCTTTCCTCACCATCGTGCGGTCCGAGGGCGACCCGTGACCCGACTTTCCGCGTCGGATCCGATCAGCGGCCTCGACCGGTCAGCTGCGCTCCCCCGGATCAGCGAGCAGGTCTGCGAAGGCCAGTTCGGCCGCGCCGATCAGCAGCCGGTCGGCGCCGAGAGCGGCAGGACGGATCTCCAGTGCCTCTGCGCTCTCCGACATCGCGAGCGCCTTCACATCGTCGGCGATCTGATCCGCCCGCAGGTCGGCGAGCGTGGCCAGGAATCCGCCCAGCACCACGAGAGCAGGATTCAGCACGTTCACGGCGTTGGCCAGCGCCCCCGCGAGCACACGCGCCTGACGTGTGATCTCGTCGGCCACCACGCCCGATTCGGACTCCGACAGCTCGACCTCGAGCATCTCGTCGTCAGCCGCATCGAGGCCCACCGCGTCGAGCAGCAGTCGGCGACTCACCTCTGCTTCGAGCACGCCGTCGGCGGTGCGTCGATCGGCGTCCGCGGAGATCCGCGGCCTGTTCTGACCGAACTCCCCCGCGTATCCGCCCGCACCCGCGACCGGCTTGCCGTTCACGATCAGCCCGCCGCCGATGCCGGACGCGCCGCCGTTCAGATAGACGACGTCGTCGATCCCCCGGCCTGCGCCATAGCGGTGCTCCGCGATCGCCCCGAGCGTCGCGTCATTGTCGACGAAGGCCGCAGACGACGTCGCCGTGCCGACGAGGTCGGCGAGCGGCACGTCGGTCCAGCCCAGATGGGGTGCGTTGCGCACGACTCCGTCGGAGGTGCGCACGAGACCGGGCACGGCGATTCCGACAGCCGCGATCCGCACGTCCGCGAGCGGCCCCACGCGCCACGCGGCGATGCGCTCGGCGATGGTCGCCACGACGACTGCGGGTGTCGGCACGGTCTCGTTCGGCAGGCGCTCGCGCACGAGGATGCTGCGGTCGAGGCCGACCGCGGCGATCTCGATCGCGTCGACCTCCGGGTTCACCGCGATGGCGACGACGCGAGCCGAGGCCGTCACGACCGGCGAGGGTCGACCCACGCGACCGGCGACGTCGGGGACCCGCTCGTCGACCAGACCCCGCCTGACGAGCTCGGCGACGAGGTCGGCGATCGTCGAGCGGTTGAGCCCCGTCTGCTCGGTGAGAGCCGCTCTCGACTGGGCGCCGTTCTCGTGCACGAGCCGCAGGATGAGGGAGAGATTGTGTGGGCGGGTGCCCAGCGCGGGGCTCGACTGCGACGGCATCCCTTCACTGTAGGGGGTGGACGGAGCTCCTGTCATGAGATATGTTGTCAACCACAACTTATTCGCTGACCTGCACAGGAGCAGACATGCCCACTCCCACCCGTGACGACAAGTTCTCCTTCGGCCTGTGGACCGTCGGCTACAACGGCGCCGACCCGTTCGGCGGCCCCACCCGCCCCTCGCTCGACGTGGTGCATGCCGTCGAGAAGCTCGCCGAACTCGGCGCATACGGCCTGACCTTCCACGACGACGACCTGTTCGCCTTCGGCTCGACCGACGCCGAGCGCCAGACGCAGATCGATCGGCTCAAGGGTGCTCTCGACGACACCGGTCTCGTGGTGCCGATGGTGACCACCAACCTCTTCAGCGCGCCGATCTTCAAGGACGGCGGCTTCACCTCGAACGACCGCGACGTGCGCCGCTACGCCCTGCGCAAGGTGTTCCGTCAGCTCGATCTCGGCGCAGAGCTCGGCGCGAAGACCTTCGTCATGTGGGGTGGCCGCGAGGGCGCCGAGTACGACTCCGCCAAGGACATCCGCCAGGCGCTCGAGCGCTACCGCGAGGCCGTGAACCTGCTCGGCGACTACGTCACCGACAAGGGCTACGACATCCGCTTCGCGATCGAGCCGAAGCCCAACGAGCCCCGCGGCGACATCCTGCTGCCGACCCTCGGCCACGCGATCGCCTTCATCGACTCGCTCGCACGCCCCGAACTCGTCGGCGTGAACCCCGAGGTCGGGCACGAGCAGATGGCGGGACTCAACTTCACCGCGGGTATCGCTCAGGCCCTGTTCCACGGCAAGCTCTTCCACATCGACCTCAACGGCCAGCGCGGCATCAAGTACGACCAGGACCTCGTGTTCGGTCACGGCGACCTGCACAACGCCTTCTCGCTCGTCGACCTGCTCGAGAACGGCGGCCCCGGTGGAGTGCCCGCCTACGAAGGCCCCCGCCACTTCGACTACAAGCCGAGCCGCACCGAAGACGAGAAGGGCGTGTGGGAGTCGGCCGCCGCCAACATGCGCACGTACCTGCTGCTCAAGGAGCGGGCGGCCGCATTCCGCGCCGACCCCGAGGTGCAGGAGGCGCTCGCCGCAGCCCGCGTCGACGAACTCTCGACGCCGACCCTCAACCCCGGAGAGAGCTACGACGACTTCCTCGCCGACCGCTCGGCATACGAGGACTTCGACGCGGACTCCTACTTCGGCGGCAAGGGCTTCGGCTTCGTCCGCCTGCAGCAGCTCGCGACCGAGCACCTGCTCGGCGCTCGCTGATCGTCATGCCGCTGGTTCTCGGGGTCGACTCGTCGACCCAGTCGTGCAAAGCCGCCGTCATCGACACTGCGACCGGAGCGGTCATTCGCTCCGGTCGCGCGTCGCACCCGGACGGGACGTCGGTCGACCCCGAAGCCTGGTGGCATGCCCTGAACTCGGCGATCGCGGAGGCCGGTTCTCTCGATGACGTCGAGGCCTGGTCGATCGGCGGGCAGCAGCACGGCCTCGTCGCGCTCGACGAATCCGGCCGGGTGATCCGCGACGCGCTGCTGTGGAACGACACGCGGTCGGCCGGCGCGGCTCAGGACCTGATCGCCGAGTTCGGCGCATCCGCTCTGGCCTCCCGCACCGGACTCGTCCCGGTGGCCTCGTTCACGATCACGAAGCTGCGCTGGCTGCGCGATCACGAGCCCGAGAACGCGGCGCGGGTGGCCGCTGTCGCTCTGCCGCACGATTGGCTGACGTGGCGCCTGCGCGGCTTCGGGCCCGAGAATCCGGTGCTCGACGAGCTGGTGACCGATCGGTCGGATGCATCGGGCACGGGCTACTGGAACCCGTCGACGGGCGAGTACGACCGTGAGCTGCTGGTCGCCGCTCTGGGGCACGATGCGATCCTGCCCAGGGTGCTCGAGCACGATGAATGGACGACGGATGCCGGTGGGCGACGCGTCGGCGCCGGAGCCGGAGACAACGCCGGTGCCGCGCTCGGACTCGGCGCCGTGCCCGGTGATGTGGTCGTGTCGATCGGCACATCCGGCACGGTGTGCGCGATAAGCGCCACCCCGCTGAGCGACGCGAGCGGAACCGTGGCCGGGTTCGCCGATGCCTCGGGCAACTTCCTGCCGCTGGTGGCCACTCTCAACGCGGCCCGGGTCGTCGACGTCACTGCCGCGCTGCTCGGCGTCACGCACGACGAGTTCAGCGACCTCGCCCTGCACGCGTCACCGGGTGCGGACGGCCTCACGCTGCTCCCCTACTTCGAAGGCGAACGCACACCCAACCTGCCGGATGCGACGGCGTCGCTCTCGGGGATGACGCTCGCCTCCACGACCAGGGAGAACCTGGCCCGTGCAGCCGTCGAAGGGATGCTCCGCGGACTCGGCGCCGGACTCGACGCGCTGCGCGACCTCGGCATCCCTCTCGAGCGAGCACTGCTGATCGGCGGCGGCGCGCAGTCCGAGGCCGTGCGCCGCATCGCGCCCGAGGTCCTGGGCCTCCCCATCGAGGTGCCGGAGCCCGGCGAGTACGTCGCGCTCGGCGCCGCCCGCCAGGCGGCACAGCTCGTCGGCTGAGCCTGCAGAAGTGCACCCCGTCGGGAGGAGATCTCCTTGTCGGGAGGACGAATTCGCCGCATCCGTCCTCCCGAAGCGCAGTTCTCCTCCCGAGCGGATGCCGTTCGCGTCGCGTGCGCCGCTCCGAGCAGACGAGCGAGGCGGATGCCGTCAGCCGGCGAGCACCCGAGCGTCGCGCTGGGCGACGATGCTCAGCTCGGCGGCCGTGAACGCATGCTGCTGGGTCATGGCATGTTCCGTGCGGTCGAGGCAGTCGCGGATCAGCTGACCGAAGAACGGGAATCCCGTCCTGCCCGTCGCATCGAACCGGAACTGCCCGTCCTGGTTGACGAGCAGCACCTGTCCCCCGCCGTTGTCGGTCGTGATGTCGGTGTACTTGCGCAGCTCGATGTAGCCGTCGGTGCCGAGCAGCACGGTGCGCCCGTCGCCGAAGACATCGAGCCCTGCCGGCGTGAACCAGTCCACACGCACGTAGCCGGTCGTTCCGTTGTCGAGCACCACGTGGGCGTCGCCGAAGTCCTGCAGCCCGGGGGTCTCGGGATGCGCGTAGTTGGCGACCGTCGAACTGACCACCTCGCCGTCCGTCGCGCCCGTGTAATAGAGCATCTGCTCGAAGTTGTGGCTGCCGATGTCGCAGATGATGCCGCCGTACTGCTCGGAGTCGTAGAACCAGTCGGGACGCCCGGTGCCGATGCGATGAGGCCCGAACGACGCGACCTGCAGCACCGTTCCGATCGCGCCCTGATCGATCAGCTGGCCGGCGAGGATCGCCGCCTCGGAGTGCACCCGCTCGCCGTAGTAGACGGCGAACTTCTGCCCGGTGCGATCGACGGCGTCACGTGCCGCGGCGAGATCGTCCATCGTCGTGATCGCAGGCTTGTCTGCGAAGAAGTCCTTGCCCGCGTCGAGCACCCGCACCCCGAGCGAGGCTCGCCTGTTGGCGATCGACGCGCTGGCGACGAGTCGCACCCGCGGGTCGTCGAGCACCTCCTGCTCGTCTGCGGCCGCCCGCGCCTGCGGGAACCGCTCGACGAAGTCCGCGACCTTCGCAGGGTCGGAGTCGAAGACGAGCGACAGGGTGGCGCCCGCGTCGATGAGCTGCTCGACCATGCCGAAGATGTGGCCGTGATCGAGCCCCACCGCGGCGAACACGAACTCGCCGTGGCCGACCACCGGCTCCGGCAGCGGATCGAAGGTGTAGGTGCGGGTCATCGTGGGGTCTCCTCATCGTTCACGTCATAGGTGCGCAGTCGTCCGCACATGCCGAATCCGCGATCTCCCACCGAGGGTACGGCCTGGTGCACGCGGGCGTCGGCGAGGTGGTCGACGGATCCGGATGCCACGGCGTCGGCGAGCGCGAGCGACTGCCGCGCCTGTGCGAGCGGACGCTCTCGCACCAGGTCGCCCCACGCCGCGGCACGGCCGCGCACGAGCGCACCGGCGGCCGAGTGGAAGGCGTCGAGAGGGGCGCGGTCACCGCGAGCCACGGCGGCCCGCAGCGTCTCGAACCCGGCGACCGCGAGGTCGCGACGTGCAGAAGCCCTCTCCGCCCGCCCGTCTGCGTCATCGTCTCCGAGAGAGGCAGCGGCAGCGTACGCGCTCGGGTTCGCCACGACCTCCGCGGGGAAGGTCATCACCGCGTCCCCCGCCTCCGGCAGACCCGAGTTGCTCATCAGCACGACGACCCGAAGATCGCCGCGGTTCACAGCGCGATGGATCGTGCCCGGAGTGAACCAGACGACGGAGCCCGGAGCGAGCGGCGTCTCGCGGAATCCGTCGGCATCGATGGTCTGCAGCGCACCCTCCCCCGAGATCACGACGTAGGCCTCTGTCGAGACGAGGTGCATGTGGGGGCTCCCTCCGCAGATCCCGTCGGGCGCGGCGTCAGCATACACGTCGAGGTGCGACAGCGATGTGCCCCCGGGGAACGAGGATGCGGTCACGAGGCAGCCTCCACCAGCGACGAGGTCTTCTCGAAGAAGTGGGGAGCATGCGCGACCAGCTGCCCGGCTCGGTAGTACGGATCGGATGCCGCGATCGGCAGCGATACGAACTGGCGCTCGACCCCCGCCTTGTAGATCGCGGTGACCACCTCGACCGCATCGCGACCGTCCTGACCCGCGGCGATCGGGGGGCGTCCGTCGCGGATCGCGCCGATCAGATCGCCGATCTGCCCCTCGTGACCGAGGTGCGCGAGCGGCGTGCGACCGGCGACGAGAGCCTCGATGCGTGCCACCACGTCGGGGGCCCCGCCCTCTTCGGGGAATCCGTCGCGCCGCGACTGCTCTGCGACGACGGAGAACGGCTGAGACACCCGGGCATTCGCGCCCTGGATCACGATCGCCTGCTCCTCACCGTGGTGGACCACCGAGCTGGTCAGCTGGGCGAGCCCACGGTCGTAGCGGAAGATCGCGACCGAGAGATCCTCGACCTCGGCGTTGTCATGCTGCGCGTTGGCGAGCATGGCGGTGATCTCGGTCGGACTGCCCAGCAGCCACAGCAGCAGGTCGATGTGGTGGATGGCGTGATTCAGCGTGCACCCGCCGCCCTCCCGCTCCCACGTGCCGCGCCACCAGAGGTCGTAGTAGGGCAGTCCTCGCCACCACGCCGAATCGACGCGGACGTGCGAGATCGAGCCGAGCAGACCCGAGTCGACGACGTCTTTCAGCGCGGCGAGATCGTCGCGGAAGCGGTTCTGCGCGACGACCGACAGCACCTTGCCCGATCGCTCCTGCGCCGCGAGCATCGCATCGCATTCTTCGAGAGAGGGGGCCATCGGCTTCTCGACGAGCACGTGGATCCCCGCATCGAGGGCGGCGATCGCCAGCGAGGCGTGCGTCGAAGGAGGGGTCGCGATGCTCACGACGTCGAGGCCCCCGCGGGCGATCATCTCGAGCGGGTCGTCGAAGGTCGTCGCATCCGTCAGTCCGAAGCTCTCCGCCTTCTGTGCCGCCCTGCCGGGGACCACGTCGGCGAGCGCTGCGATCTCGCAGTCTCCCGCGAACGCGAGGTATCCGCTGATGTGCGCATCCGCGATCCCGCCGGTGCCGATGATTCCGATCCTGAGCATTCGCTGCCTCCCCGATGAGGTGTTACTACGTATTACTAAGACGTAGTAGATACTATCGAGAAGCACACCGGTCGCGTCAAGCCCGGAAAGGACGGATGCCATGGAAAAACGGCCGACGAGTCACGACGTCGCACACCTCGCCGGAGTCTCGCAGTCGACGGTGTCGTTCGTCTTCACCGGACGCGCCGGAATCTCGGAGGCCACTCGCGACCGGGTTCTTCGAGCGGCATCCGAGCTGAACTACCGGCCGAACCTCGCCGCCCGATCCATGCGCACCCATCGGACGGGGCGGCTCGCGGTCGTCGTGCCGATCGCGACGATGAACCCGCTCACCCTGCTGTCGGGCGCGATCTCCGCCGCGCGCGAGGAGGGTTACGTCGTCGAGGTGGTGAGCCTGCCGGAGGGCGCCGCGGCACGCGACGAGCGCCTCGCCGACCTCGTCGACTCGGGGCAGTACGAGGGTGTGCTCGCATTCACCCCGCTCCCCCTCGTCGACACGAACGGCGGCGGCGGACCCGTCGTGCTCTCGGTCGGCGAGTTCGACGACGACATGCACATGACCGGTGAGTTCACCGACTCACGTCCGATCGCCGAGATGATCGAACGCCTCGCCGCGCAGGGCCACCGGAGGTTCGTGCACCTCGCCGGCCCAGACGACTTCCCCTCCGCTCGCGCCCGCCGCACCGCCTACCTCGACACGATCACCCGTCTCGGACTCGAGTCGCTGGGGGTGTTCGGCGGGGAGTGGAGCGGCAGCGCCGGCGAGGCCGCCATCGATGGACTGCCGGCGGACGCACCGCCCTTGGCGGTGATCGCGGCGAACGACGTCATCGCGACGGGCGCGATCCGCGCGGCGACCAGGCGCGGATGGAAGCTGCCCGATGACGTCGTCGTCACCGGATGGGACGACCACCCGCAGAGCGCGTTCCTCGTGCCATCTCTCACGAGCGTGTCGCAGGACCGCGAGAGACTGGGCGCCTACTCGATGCATCGCCTGATCGCGGCCGTGCGTGGTGGAGAACCGCCGAAGAAACCCCACGGTCTGCTCACCGTCATCTGGCGCGAGTCGACCGAATCCCCTCACTGACAGCCATAACCGCCACGATCTGGAGGCGCACATGAAGATCCTGATTCCGAACACCATCGAACTGCCGGTGACCGCAGACGTCGAGACCGTCGTCTACGACATCGACGTGGACATCCCCGAGGAGCACCACGACGCCGAGGCGCTGGTCGTCTGGCACAACTCCTCGTCGTGGCTGCAGGGGGCTGCCCGCGCGCTACCTCGACTGCAGCTCGTGCAGGCGCTGGCCTCGGGGGCCGACGCGGTGCTGAACGCCGGGTTCGCGGCGGATGTGCGCATCTGCTCCGGTCGCTCGCTGCACGACGGGCCGGTCGCCGAGCACGCCCTGGCACTGATCCTGAGCGCCGTGCGGCGCCTCGACCGGCTGCGCGACGCGCAGCGGGACCACCGCTGGGACGACGAGTTCAACGACGTGCAGAGCGCGTCCGACACGCAGCGGTCGTACACGCTCGACGGTGCTCGCGTCACCATCTGGGGCTTCGGCTCGATCGCCTCGACGCTCGCTCCCTTCCTCACGGCGCTGGGTGCCGAGGTGCAGGGCATCGCCCGCACCGCGGGGCGGCGGTCGGGCTTCGAGGTGCACGCGGATGCCGATGCGGCCGACGTCCTGGCCCACACCGACGTGCTGGTCTCGATCCTGCCCGCCACCGACGCGACCGCCGACCTGTTCGATGCCCGGGTGTTCGCGGCGCTCAAGCCGGGCGCGGTGTTCGTGAACGTCGGTCGGGGAGCGACCGTCGACGAGGGTGCGCTGATCGCGGCCCTCGAGTCCGGGCAGCTGCGCGCAGCGGCGATCGATGTCGCGAAGTCCGAACCGCTCCCGGCATCCGATCCGCTGTGGGATGCACCGAACCTGCTCATCACCCCGCACATCGCCGGCAACCGACCAGTGGGGGCGGCTCGGCTCGTCGACGACAACGTCACCCGGCTGCTGGCGGGCGATGCTCTCGTGAACCAGGTTCGCCCATAGGGTCTGGACACCTCGCCGGGAGCGGCGCATGCTGAACGCATGACCGCCTTCCAGACAGCACACGCGTTCAGCGGATTCAGCGTCGACGACATCGACGCCGCCCGCTCCTTCTACGGCGACACCCTCGGCATGGACGTCACCACCAATGCCATGGGGTTCCTCGACATCAGCCTGCCCGACGGCGGGTCGATCCTCGTCTACGCCAAGCCGAATCATGAGCCCGCGAGCTTCACGATCCTCAACTTCCCGGTCGACGACGTCGAGGCCGCCGTCGATGAGCTCAACGGGCGCGGTGTCGTGACGAAGATCTACGACGACTCGGAGTTCGCCACAGACTCCAAGGGAATCCTGCGCGGAGGGCCGGACAAGGGGCCCGACATCGCCTGGTTCAAGGATCCTGCGGGCAACGTTCTCGCCGTGCTCGCTGCCGGCTGATCCTGAGTCAGGCGAGAAGGCGGTCGAACAGTGCGTTGACGCCTGGATCGACACGCTGCAGGTCGGGGTGCGCGTCGTGCCACTCGATGATCTCTCGCGCCGCCGTGTGCAGAGGTACCACCGGGTTGAAGTCCGGCACGACTCGGCGGATCTTCGTGTTGTCGAAGACGACCGAGTGCGCCATGTCGCCGGAGAGCTGACCTGCGCGGTCGGGCGCAGCATCCTCGATCGCCGCACTCGTCGCATAGCGGATCCGCGGCTCGGCCCCGGCCGCCCGCCCGAGGATCGAGTAGATCTCGTTCCAGGTGTAGACGAAGTCGCTGGTGATCTGGAACGTGTCGCCGTAGGCGAGTGGGTTGCCGAGCAGGCCGGCGAACCCGACCGCGAAGTCGCTCGAATGGGTGAGCGTCCACAGTGACGTGCCGTCGCCGTGCACGATGATCTCCTCACCGCGGCGGATGCGGTCGATCGCCGTCCAGCCGCCGAACGCAGGGATCGTCCACTTGTCGTAGGTGTGCGAGGGGCGCAGCACCGTGACCGGGAACCCGCGATCGCGATACGCGGCAGTGAGCAGATCTTCGCACGCGATCTTGTCTCGCGAGTACTGCCAGTGCGGGTTGCGCAGCGGCGTCGACTCGGTGATCGGCAGGCGGGCGACGGGCTTCTGATACGCGGACGCCGAGCTGATGAACACGTACTGACCGGTGCGGCCTTCGAAGCGGTCGATGTCGCGCTGCACCTGGTCGGGCGTGAACGCGATCATGTCGGCGACGACGTCGAACTCGCGCCCGGCGAGCGCGTCGTCGACCGCAGCGGCGTCCGTGATGTCGGCCGTCAGCACCTCGACGCCCTCTGCGGGCTCCCGACGCGACTGCCCACGGTTCAGCAGCGTCACCTCCATCCCGCGGGCCGCGGCGAGCGCGCTCGCCGCGGAGGAGATGATTCCGGTCCCACCGATGAACAACACCTTCGTCGCAGCCATGGTTCGACTCTAGCGACGCGACACGCAGCGAGACCGCCGATCAGACGAGGTGCCCGAAGAGCGCGCGAACCGCAGTCTCAGTGACATCCGGGTCGCCTGCGCGCATCGCCTGCGCGACGGCTTCAGCCGCGGCGGATCGCACCTGCAGCGCCTCGTCACCGCGAGTGACCCCGGAGAACTGCAGCGCGCACTGGGCCAGGATCGTGGCCTCGACGAGGTGGATCACCTGTCGGGGATGCTCGATGAGGTCGGTCGCGGCGGTGAGGAAGGCGATCACCGCCGCATCGCGGCTGGCGGTCGTGTCGGCACCACCGATCTCGTCGACCCGGGCAGCGAGATCTGAGCGCAGGTCCTCGGGGATCGCCGGCAGTGCCGTCCTGAGCGCTGTGCCAGCCAGCACACCCGCATAGCTGACGGCAGCATGCGGATCGGAGGCGGTGAAATCGGCGACCTTGGTGTAGCGAGCAGGAGTGACCTCCACCAGCCCGATGTCTCGGAGCCGGATGATCGCTTCACGGATCGGGTTCAGCGACATGTGGAGCTCTTGGGCGAAGCGCGCTGTGTCGAGCTTGTCGCCGGACACGTAATCTCCCCGGAGGATCGCCGAGAGGATGTGCTCGTATGCCAGTTCGGGCAGTGGAGCGGGGCTGCGCTGAATCCACGGGCGCGCCCTGAACTCCACGTTGGCGATGGTCATCTGATGCTCCTCGGGATCTGTTGCGGAAGCTCCCATCGAGGGGGCTTCCACTAACCAGACCCGCTGCCGCCCGGAATATTACGCGCGGCCGCCGAAAAGTCCGAGGGACCCTCCGACAGCCCGAGCGTGCGTCCGGACTTCACCACCGCGCGAGCGTGACCGCTCGATTCGTTCAGACCACGCTGGCGCCCGGTGCCGCAGCGAACTGCTCGAGCGCGCCGACGACGTCGTCCGACAGCTCGACTCGGCTCGCAGTCACGGCGTCGTCGATCTGGCCGGTGCGCGAGGCTCCGATGATCGCGGTCGTCACCACCGGGTCGCGCAGCACCCACGCGATGGCGAGCTGCGGGATCGACAGTCCCGCCTCCTTCGCGACGCGATCGATGCCCCTGATGCGCTCGAGATAGCTGTCGGTGAGGGCCGATCCGTTGAGGAAGTGGCTGTTCGCGGCGCGCGAGTCGGCGGGGACGTCACCGTCGATGTACTTGCCGGTGAGCAGTCCCTGGGCGAGCGGCGAGAAGACCGCGCTGCCGACCTTCAGCTCGCGGAGCGCCGGGAACAGCTCGGCCTCGGGAGTGCGGTCGAACAGCGAATAGCGGGGCTGGTGCAGCAGCAGCGTCACTCCCTGGTCCGCCAGCAGCTCGTAGGCACGACGAGCGAGCTCGGCCGGGTAGTTCGAGATGCCGACGTACAGCGCCTTTCCGCTGCGGACGATGTCGACGAGTGCCGTGACCGTCTCCTCGAGCGGGGTCTCGGGGTCGGGGCGATGCGAATAGAACACGTCGACGTAGTCGGTGTTCATGCGCTGCAGGCTCTGCTCGAGCGAGCGGGTGAGGTACTTCCGGGAGCCGCCGTCCCCGAACGGCCCCGGCCACATGTCGTATCCGGCCTTGGTCGTGACGAACAGCTCGTCGCGGTAGCGGGCGAGGCCGCTGCCGAGAACAGCGCCGAACGTCGACTCGGCGGATCCGTACGGCGGGCCGTAGTTGTTGGCGAGGTCGATGTGCACGACCCCGCGGTCGAAGGCGTGCAGCACGATCTCACGCTGGCTGTCGAAGGTGCGATCGCGACCGAAGTTCTGCCAGAGCCCCAGCGACACCTTGGGCAGCTGGATGCCGCTGGACCCTGCTCGCTGGAACGGCACATCGGTGTAGCGGGTGGACGCAGCCTCGTAGGCGTGCGTCAGGCGGGGGTCATCAGCGGCGATGGGCATGAACGATGCTCCTATGCAGGCGGGGAAGGCCTTCAGGATAGCGCTTGCCGCGCTGCGGGGGCCGTATCTCCGTCGCTTCGCGATCAGTCATCCGAAGAGGGTGAGCGTCCCGCACGAGATGCGGAATCCGAGGCTACCGTGGGGCGGCAGGCATCATCGGCCGCACGACGGAGGAACAGGAGCCCACCATGACCCCCGACCTGACATCGCTCGCCACGGAGGCGTACGTCTTCGGCTTCCCGCTGGTCTTCAACCTCGACCAGGTGCAGAGATACGTGAAAGAGGGCGTCGGAGCGAACCCGGCGGCTCCCTTCAATTCATTCAGCCATGCGCGCACGATGGCAGGACCCGCAGACACCTTCGTGACCATCAACAACGACACCCTGTACTCGATGGCGCAGATCGACCTCAGCGTCGGCCCCGTGCTCCTGCAGGTGCCGGACACGGCGGGGCGTTACTACGTCCTGCAGTTCGTCGACGCATGGACCAACAACTTCGCCTACGTCGGGCACCGCGCCACCGGAACGCAGGCGGGAGCGTTCCTGCTCGTCCCTCCCGGCTGGTCGGGCGATGCGCAGGACGACGTCACCACGATCGAGTTCCCCACCCGCATCGCGTCGATCGTCGGCCGCTGGGCGTGCGCCGGGGACGACGACCTCGCATCGGTCGCCGCATTGCAGGACGGCACCACGTTGACGGCGCTGGACCCGGAGGCTCTGCCGACCGGCATCCCCCGGCCTGCCGACTCCGACTCGGACGCGCTCGTCTTCTTCGACAAGCTGCGCCTGTGGAGCGAGGAATTCCCCGCCCCGGAACGCGACCAGCACCTGCAGGCACGCCTCACACCTCTGGGGATCGACGATGCCGATCGGTCGATACCCGACGTCGATGAGGCGACCGCGGCCGCACTCACGGCGGGCTACCAACAGGGTCGAGCACTCGTCGACAAGGTGCTCCACTCGGGCGGCACCAGCCCGGAGGTGAACGGCTGGAAGCTCACCTTCCACGCGTTCGACTACAACCTCGACTACTTCCGGACCGGTGCACTGGACGACCCGAGATTCAAGATCGACGACCCCAAGATGCGCATCATCGAACGAGCTGCCGCCGCGGCAGGAGGTCTGTGGGGAAATCACGCCTATGAAGCGGCGTACATCATGACCTACGTCGATGATCTGGGCGACCAGCTCACCGGATCGCGCACGTACACCCTGCACCTCGACCCCACGCCTCCGGTGGGCGCTTTCTGGTCGCTGACGATGTACGACGTGCCGAATTTCTTCATGGTGGAGAACCCGATCGACAGATACTCGATCGGAGATCGCACGCAGGGCATCGTGTACGAGCCGGACGGTTCGCTCACGATCACGATCAGCCACAGTGAGCCCGTCGATCCCCGTGCCCGAGCGAACTGGCTGCCCTCGCCGGCGGGCGATTTCCGCCCCGTACTGCGCATGTACGAACCGGCGGAGGCAGTGCTCGACCGCAGCTACGAGGTTCCCGCGATCGTTCGCAGCTGACGCGCCCGCCGGGCATGGAGAACGCGCAGCCCTGAGCGATCTTCACGGAGACGGTCTGAGCGGGGCCTGACCGCGCCCGCTGTCAACCACGCCGACGAAGTCGGGGGGTCGAGGTAACGTGGCGCGGAGTCGGCGATCGTCGCAGTCACTCCGCGCTCCGCGCGACACGAGAAGAGGTCCATGATGGGCGGGACCCCACCGTCGAAGCTCTCCGGCACGTCGAACGCCATCGTCGTGACCGGCGCACGTGTGCACAATCTTCGCGATGTGAGCGTCGGGATACCCCGCGATGCCCTCGTCGCGTTCACCGGCGTCTCCGGCTCGGGAAAGAGCTCGCTCGCTTTCGGCACCCTCTACGCCGAAGCCCAGCGTCGGTACTTCGAGTCGGTGGCGCCCTATGCGAGGCGTCTGATGAGCCAGGTTGACATCCCCGACGTCGATGCCATCGACGGGCTGCCCCCGGCTGTCGCCCTCCCCCAGCAGCGCACCGCCGGCAGCGCTAGGTCGACCGTCGGCAGCGCCACGTCGATCGGCAACGTCGTGCGCATGCTGTTCTCGCGCGTCGGCACGTACCCGCCCGGGGCGGAGCCGTTGTTCGCCGAAGACTTCTCCGCGAACACCGTGCAGGGCGCCTGCCCTCGGTGCCACGGCATCGGACAGGTGTACGACGTGCCCCTGCACCTCATGGTGCCCGATGAGTCGCTGACGATCCGCGATCGCGCTCTCGACGCCTGGCCGCGAGCCTGGCACGGCAAGCAGCTCATCGACAGCCTGATCTCTCTCGGCTACGACATCGACATCCCGTGGCGCGATCTGCCCGAGGAGCAGCGTCAGTGGGTGCTGTATACCGAGGAGTCGCCTCAGGTTCCGGTGTTCACCGACCGCGGTCCGGCACAGGTGCGCAAGGCCGTCGCGGCCGGCATCGAGCCGTCGTACATGAGCACGTTCGTCGGCGTGAAGCAGTACGTGCTCAACACTTTCGCCCACTCGAAGAGCGCGAAGATGCGCGAGAAGGCGGCGGGCTTCATGGTCAGCGTCCGCTGCCCGATGTGCGAAGGACGACGGCTGAAGCCCGAGGCTCTCGCTGTGACGTTCGCCGGTCTCGACATCACGGAGATGGCCGCCCTGCCACTCGCCGACCTCGCGGCTCTCCTCGAGACGGCACTCGACCGATCCGACGGCGTGGGTGCGGATGCATCCGACCGCGAGGCTCTCTCACCTGAGAAGCAGCTCGCGGCGCAGCGCCTGGTCAACGAGCTGCGCGATCGGGTCTCGCCCATCATCGAGCTCGGTCTCGGCTACCTCTCGCTGGATCGATCGACGCCCACGCTCTCGTCCGGGGAGTTGCAGCGGATGCGGCTTGCCACCCAGGTGCTCTCGCAGCTGTTCGGGGTCATGTTCGTGCTCGACGAGCCGTCTGCCGGGCTCCATCCCGCCGACGGTGAAGCGCTCGTGCGCATCCTCCGCTCGCTCAGAGATTCAGGCAATACGGTCTTCTTCGTCGAGCACTCGCTCGACGTGATCCGGCATGCGGACTGGATCGTCGACATCGGCCCCGGTGCGGGAGCGACCGGAGGCGAGATCGTCTACTCCGGTCCGATCGACGGACTCCGCGAGGCCGAGCACTCCCAGACCCGGCGCTATCTGTTCGCCGATGAGCTGCGCGCCGAACAGCCGAAGACGCCGCCGACGGCCTCTCGCGAGCCCGACGGCGAGCTCGTGCTCGCCGATGTCTCGCGCAACAACCTCCGCAGCGTCTCGGTGTCGATCCCCCTCGGCTGCCTCACCGCCGTCACCGGCGTCTCGGGCTCGGGCAAGTCGTCTCTCGTCACCCAGGCGCTGCCCGATCTGCTGCAGAAGAGCCTCTCCAGCGAGGTGGACGGCTCGACGATCGACGCGTCGCGAGAGGAGCAGAGCAGCACGGCGGCGGATCCGCTGTTCTCCTCGCCGACGGCCGAGACCACGGGGCGGGCTTCCGGACCCGCGGGCCGCGTGCGGCGCGTGGTGCAGGTCAGCCAGAAGCCGATCGGCCGCACGTCACGATCGAACGTCGCGACGTACACGGGGCTGTTCGATCGCGTCCGCGCTCTGTTCGCCGCGACTCCCGAAGCACGCCGGCGGCGGTACGCCGCGAGCCGGTTCTCATTCAATCTGCCGAGCGGACGATGCCCCACCTGCAGAGGAGAGGGCACGGTCGAGGTGGAGCTGCTCTTCCTCCCCACCGTCCATGCCCCCTGCAGCACGTGCGGCGGCACCCGCTACAACCCGGACACCCTCGAGATCGAACTCCACGGGCACACGATCGCCGACGTGCTCGCCCTGAGCGTGAACGACGCGCGTGTTCTGTTCGCCGAAGATGCCGACGTCACACGACACCTCGATGCCCTTCTCGATGTGGGCCTGGGCTATCTGCCGCTGGGCCAATCGGCGACCGAGCTCTCGGGCGGTGAGGCTCAGCGCGTGAAGCTGGCGTCCGAACTCCGGCGGGCCCAGCACGGCGACACCCTCTACCTGCTCGACGAGCCCACTTCAGGACTGCATCCGTCGGACACCGACCGGCTGCTGGTGCACCTTCAGCATCTGGTGGATGCCGGCAACACGGTCGTGATGGTGGAGCACGACATGCGCGTGGTCGCGCAGGCCGACTGGGTGATCGACATGGGCCCGGGGGCCGGAGACCTCGGAGGCACGGTCGTGGCGCAGGGAACTCCCCGCTCCATCGCCTCGGAGAGTGGGAGCACGACGGCGTCGTACCTTGCGGCTGCCATCGCCGCGCAGGAGTTCCGAACCAGCGTCTGAGAACAGAGAATCCCTGCCGAGGCAGGGATTCTATCTGCGGAGACGAGGGGATTTGAACCCCTGGTCCCCGTGAGGGGACTCCACCTTAGCAGGGTGGTGCACTCGGCCGGACTATGCGACGTCTCCAGGCATCCGCTCCGTGAAGACCGGATGCACCTTGCAAGCATAACGGGTTCCCGTGGCGGGAACGAATCGGGAGTCAGCGGTCCTCGGCCGGGCCGTCTGCAGGACGAAAGCACGTCTGCAGGACGAAAACCGACGGATGCTCCCGCATCCGTGACCCGGTCCTGCACACTGCACGGGTTCCGAGCGTGCCACCCACCGACGATCGCTCACTGACCGCCGGAGCTCGACTCCCGCACGACGAGTTCGGGCTGGAAGCGTACGCGACGGTCGTGCTCGACCCCGTCGAGTTCCTTGAGCAGGAGGTCGACGCCGGTCCAGCCGAGCAGTCTGGCGGGCTGGCGCACCGAACTCAACGGCACGACGGTCGCCGAGGCGAAGTCGATGTCGTCGTAGCCGACCATGGCGATGTCGTGAGGCACCCGGATGCCGGAGCCGAAGCTGAACGCCTGCAGCAGACCGACGGCAAGCAGATCATTGGCGGCGAAGACGGCATCGGGTCGAGACTCCGACGGTCGCCGCGCGATGGCCTCGCCCGCGGCCCTCCCCTGGAGCACCGTGAGCGCCGACTGCTCGAACACCTCGAGCGTCACATCGGGGTGTGCTGCGACCGCCGCCTGCACGCCGCGAAGACGGTCAGCGACCTGCTGCACCGACTGCGGTCCCCCGACGAAGGCCAGACGCCGACGCCCCGAAGACAGCAGATGATCTGCGGCCAGCCGCCCGCCCTCGACGTCGTCGACGGAGACCGAGGGCAGTAGGCCCTCTTCCACCTCGCGGTCCACGAGGATCACCGGCATCCCACCGGCAGCGAAGCGGTGCACGGCCGTGAGGTCGTCCGTCGCCGGGGTCAGCAGCACGCCGTTCACCCGCTGCTCCTGGAAGAGCTCGAGGTGGGCCAGCTGGCGCTCGTCGCGCTCGTCGCTGTTGCCGAGCAGCACGGTCATGCCGGCATCCGCCGCTCGGTCTTCCGCTCCGCGCACGACCTCCGCGAAGAACGGGTTGCCGATGTCCGGCACCACGAGTCCGATGCTGCGGCTGCGACCGGCGCGCAGCTGCCTGGCCGCGTCGTTGCGCACGAAGCCGAGTTCCTGGATCACCCGCTGCACGCGTTCGACCGTCTTGGCGGACACGCGCTCCGGCTGATTGAGCACGTTCGAGACGGTGCCGACCGAGACGCCGGCCGCAGCCGCGACGTCCTTCACCCCTACCGCCATGGCGTGCCTCCGTCCGTCCGCGCGTGCGCCAACGACTACCTTCTCATCCCTCGCGGTTCTCTCCACGCCTGCGACGCCCCGGCACGGCGACGACGGCGAGCGCCGCGCAGCCGATTCCGGCGATGAACAGGGGCGCGAGCGCCCAGGTCACGACACCGGTGAAGATGGCCGCAGCCGCGATGTAGGCGGCACCGGCGGCATCCGCCGTGATCGCTCCGGGCACCGCACGCACGGCGTCCTTCCACCCGAGCGTCGGCGACCAGGCTCCTGCGGCGAGGAGCACGGCGACGGCGAGAGCGAGCAGTCCCGCCCAGCCGACGACCGCGATGGCCTCGCCACCGGGCAGCGCACCCGACCCTGCGAGCACCACGTCGATCGTCAGCACGGTCGCGATCAGCGCAGCGGGCACGCCGACGAGGAGCGAGGGCAGGATGCCGGCGCGCACGTCCTCCCAGAACAGTCCGGCCCGCGAGTCCTCCGCGGCGACGAAGCGACGCAGATGACGGATGCCTGCGGCGAGCGCGATCGGCAGCGTGACGACGCCGAGCGCGACCACGGTCATCATCAGGCCGATCGTGAGCACCTCGCCGAACAGTCCGAACTTCGCGGTCGCTCCGGGGTTGGCGCCCGGTTCGACACCGGCGACCGTGGGCCCTGCGCCCGAGCGCGCCTCACGCTTCGCCGCTCGGTGCGCCCGGCGCTCTCCGCTGATGACAGACATGACTACCCCTTGAGTCCCTGCGTGGCCACGCCGTCGACGAGGAAGCGCTGGAACACCACGAAGAACAGCAGCACCGGCAGCAGTGCGACGAACGAGGCCGTGACCGTGGCGCCGTAGTCGGACGATGAGGTCTGGTCATTGTAGAGACGCAGTGCGATCGGCAGCGGGTAGTTCTCAGGGCTCGTCAGGTAGAGCAGCGGGCCGAGGAAGTCATTCCACGCCCAGATGAACGAGAAGATCGCGCAGGTGATCAGCGCCGGCTTGATGAGCGGCAGGATGATCGACCAGAAGATCCGCACGTGACCGGCGCCGTCGATGCGCGCCGCCTCATCCATGTCGCGCGGCATCTGGCGGATGAACTGCACGAGCAGGAAGACGAAGAACGCCTCGGTGGCGAGGAACTTCGGCAGGATCAGCGGGATGAACGTGTCGACCCAGCCGAGCTGGTTGAAGATGATGTACTGCGGGATGATCACGACGTGGAACGGCAGCAGCAGTGTGCCGATCATCGCGGCGAAGAGCACCCCGAGTCCCTTGAACTGCACCCGGGCGAACGCATAGGCGGCGAGCGCCGACGAGAGCACCGTGCCGACGACGGCGGATGCCGCGAGGATCAGCGAGTTCAGGAAGAAGCGCCACATCGGCACTCCGGCGATGCCCTCCATGACCTTGCCGTAGTTCTCGATCGTCGGTGCCTGCGGGAACAGCCCCGGGTTCTGACCGAACTCGGAGTTCGGCTTGAACGTCGACAGGAACAGCCACAGCAGCGGGTAGAGCACCACGGCGGTGAGCACTATCAGACCGATGAACCAGATGACGGTCTGCCAGGTCTTGCGCTTGATCTTGCGACGAGGCGCCGGCGGGCCGGCGGGCGTCGTCTGCTGTGCGGCGAACACCGGCGTCGATGCCGCACCGGACGTGGTGGCCTGATTGGAGGTACTCATTTGTCGTCTCCCGAGTAGTGCACCCACGACCTCTGGGTGCGGAAGAGGATGAAGGCGATGATCGCGACCACTACCAGCAGCACCCAGGCGATCGCCGCGGCGTAGCCCATCTGCCCGTCGGAGAATCCGCGCTTGTACAGGTACACGGTGATGAAGTTCGTCATGCCTGCAGGACCGCCGGTGCCGTTCGAGATGATGTACGCCGAGGCGAACACCTGGAAGGCGCCGATCAGGCCGAGCAGCAGGTTGAAGAACATCACCGGCGAGAGCATCGGGATGGTCACGGCGCGGAACCGGCGGTACGCGTTCGCGCCGTCCATCTCTGCCGCCTCGTAGAGCTCCTTGGGGATCTGCTTGAGACCGGCGAGGAAGATCACCATGGTGGCTCCGAACTGCCACACGGCGAGCAGGATCATCATCGGGAGCACGAGGCCGGGGTTTCCGATCCACCCTCCGAGGTTCACCCCGAAGATCTGCAGACCGCTGTCGACCGGACCGTCGGAGGAGAACATCGCCCGCCACACGATGGCGACCGACACCGAACCGCCGATGAGGGACGGGGCGTAGAACGCCGAGCGGAAGAAGCCCGCACCCTTGTCGCGGTAGTTCAGGAGCATCGCGACGCCCAGCGCCGCGGCGAGGGTGATCGGTGTGCCGATGAAGACGTAGACCAGGGTGATCTGCGCCGACTGGATGAAGTTCGGGTCGCTCGTGAAGAGACGGATGTAGTTGTCCAGCCCGATCCACTTGGGCGGCTGGAAGATGTTGTACTTCGTGAAGGACAGGTACAGCGAGTACACCATCGGCACGCCGGTCAGTCCGAAGAAGCCGATCAGCCAGGGTGTCAGGAATGCGTAGCCTGTCGCCGTCTCGCGGCGCAGACGGGCCTTCTGGCCGGGCCGTGCGAGTTCGTTCTCGGGGCGGCGGCCGCTGCGCAGCGCCCGCCCTCGCCCGGACTTCTTGCCCGTGACGATCGTCCTGGTCGCCGTCGTGCTCATGACAGCTCCTTCCGAAGTGGGTGGTGTGCGGTGGGCCGGGCGGATGCCACCCGGCCCACCGACGGAATCACTGGTTGAGGACGACGTCCATCTCGGCGAAGAACTGGGTCACAGCGTCGTCGACGGTCGTCGTGCCGAAGTTGAGCTCGGTGCCCAGCACGCGGAACTTCTCTTCGAGCGTGCCGTAGCCGACGATCGGCACGGGCGGTGCATCGCCGAGGCGGTCGGAGATGGACTCCTCGTAGTCCTTGACGAGCTGGCTCATCGGATCGAGGTCGGCCGCATCGAGAGCGGTCTCGGAGGCCGGAAGGCCGCGGTTCGTGCCGAAGATCTCCCCGGACTCAGGCGAGTTCACCAGGAAGTTGACGAGCGTCGCCGCCGCCTCCGGGTGCTCGGTCTTGGCCGAGATCGTGTGCAGCATAGACGGCTTCAGGTAGAGGTCCTTCGCGCCGTCCTTGGTGACGGGAGGGGCCACGAGACCGAGCTCGGTGTAGCTCTCGCCGAGGTTGGCGAGGTAGCCGGCGCCGAAGTTGTCCCACGTCAGCTCGCTGGCGTTCTTCGCCGCATCGAAGGCGCTCAGCGGGTTGAGCTCCTCGACGGTCTGCTGCGGCACGACGGCTCCGTCGCGGATGTCATCGCCGGACTCCCAGAACTCCTTCAGGCGGTCCTCGTCGAATCCGGGTGTGCCGTCTTCGTCGAACAGGTTCTTGCCCTCGCTGCGCAGCTGGATCTCGAAGTTCTGGATGCGGCCGGTCCAGTCGGACCCGCCCCAGAACGCGCCGCCGCTGGCATCGGTGACTTCGCCGATCCACTCGTCGTAGTCTTCCCAGTCGCCGCCGGCGAACTGCTCGACGCCGGCGGTCTCGAGGAGCTGCGGGTTGGTGAACATGCCCCACGCGTTGGTGGAGGTCGCGATGCCGTAGGTGGTGTCGTCGACGACGCCGATGCCGAGGATGTTCTCGGGCAGTGGGTCGGTCTCGATGACCGATCCGAGGTAGGGCTCGAGGTCGAGCAGCAGGCCGTTCTCGGAGTACTGACGCAGGTAGGAGTAGTCGAACTGCATCACGTCGGGAAGTCCGCCACCGGCGGCCTCGGTCTGACGCTTCTCCCAGAACTCCGGGAATCCGAGGAACGTCGCGTTCACCGTGATGTTCGGGTACTCCTCGTTGAACGCCTCGATCGCCTGGTTGTACAGGTCGGCCCGGACGTCGTTGCCCCAGAACGCGAGGTCGAGCGTGACCTTCTCGTCAGGGTCGTAGGTGGCCCCGCCCTCGGGGGTGCCACCGCCGGCGCAGCCGGCGAGTACCAGCGCTGCGCTGGTGGCGACGGCCGCTGCGGCCGCCAGACGCTTCTTGCTGAACATCGTTGTCCTCTCTGGTGAACGTCCTCGTTCGGCAATGCCGCGGAACGCCTGTGTCCATGTGGTGCGGGAAGCGATCTCCACGGTGTGGGGAAAACGCTTACCTGCACGCTAATCGAGATTGAAACGTTTCGCAACCGGCAATTCGCGACGGGGATTACAACGATTACCGCGGGGCCTTCCAGTCTTTCACGACCAGGTTCCCGGCCTCGACCTCGAGACCCAACCGATATACCGCGGCTCGCCTCTGCTCGCCCGTCGCGGCGTGCACGGGTGCTGCCTCCGCGGTGCCGAAGAAGTAGAACCACAGCTCGTCGCCGTGGTGCACATGAGCGCCGTGATTGCCGTGGCCTCCCCCGGGAGCATCGGCGAGGATGACGGCATCGTCATCTCCTTGACGCAGCCAGCGGATGCCGTCGCCGGAGCGGTACACGCCCATCCCCCGCCACTCGTCGACGATCATCCACCAGAACCCGCCGAGCTCGAAGACCGTCGGCCCCTCATGCGGGCGTCCGCCGATCGCGACGCCGTCGAGCCGCCATTCGCCGAGGTCGGGCGACGAGGCGACCATGGTCACCGAGTCCGCCGCTTCGTCTTTGTACCAGATCCGCCAGAGGCCGTCGGGGGTGCGGGCGACCGCCGCATCGATGACCCGATCGCTGCTCAGCGCGAGCGGTCCGCGTCGCTCCCAGTGACGGAGGTCGTCCGAGACGTACTCGACGATCTCGCGCACGAATCCCGGCCACCGGTCGGGGATGCCGTCGATCTCCGTCAGGTACATGCGCCACTGCGCGCCGTCCCAGACGACCTCGGGCGCCCAGTGCGTGCCGTCGATGCCGACAGGCGGCGGGCCCGGCTCCAGGACGAGGTCGGATGCCGCGGGCTCGAGCGTGCCGTCGTAAATCCACGCCACTCCGTCGTCCGAGGTCGCGACGCCGATTCGGCTGCCATGGATCCACGAGACCCCCGGGCCCGCATCCTCGAGGCTCGCGCGCCGCTGCGTGTAGAACATCCACCACCGCCCGCTCTGGTCGATCACGACCCGTGGATCAGTGGCCCCGTCGTAGACCGGGTCTCGGTAGAGCTCGTTCACCGGCGGAGATCGGTGACCGGACTCGCGAAACCAGCCCGATGCGTGGGGTGCGAACCGAGCACTTCGGGAGTGATCGCGATGCCGTCAGCCGCGGCCGAGGCATAGATCGCCGCGACGATCTCGAGCGAACGCGCGGGTGCGTCGGCGGTCGCCGGAAGCGGACCGCCGTCGAGCAGGGCGTCGAACACATCGCGCAGCAGCGGCGCGTGGTCGCTGCGCTCCTCGACATCCGGGAACACCCATCCCTCGGCCTCCGTCTCGAACCCCGGGGCGGGAGTGATGCGCCAGTTCTCGTGGCCGTGTCCGTAGACGTGATCGACCGTGATCGTGGCCTTCTGCGTGTCGATGCGGATCGAGCTCGCCTCTCGCGGCGACACCGCACTCGTGACAACCTGGGCGACCACGCCCTGATCGAACACGATCGTCGCGGTCGAGACATCTTCGGTCTCGGTCTCGCGGTCGAGCCGCCAGAGCCTGCCCTGCACCGACGACCAGTCGCCCAGCAGGTGCGCGAGCAGATCGATCTGATGGATGCCGTGCCCGAGCGTCGTGCCGCCGCCCTCGGTCTCCCACTTGCCCCGCCACGGCACGGCGAAGTAGTCGGCGTCACGGAACCAGAGCGTCTGGCACACTGCGACGAGCGGGCGCCCGAGCGCACCGCTCTGCAGCAGCGAGCGCACGTGCGCTGCCGCAGTGCCGGTGCGCTGCTGGAACACGACAGCGAGCTGCTTGTCGGCCGCGCGCGCCCCCTCCCGCATGTCGTCGAGCTCGTCGAGCGACGGTGCCGGTGGCTTCTCGACGATCACGTGGGCGCCTGCCGCGAAGGCGGCGAGCGACTGCTCGCGGTGCGGCGCCGGCGGCGTGCAGATGAGCACGACATCGGGGTGCTCGGCGGTGAGCATCTCGTCGAGGTCGCCATAGGCGGCGGCGATGCCGTATCTGCCCGCGAACTCCTCGGCCTTGTCGAGGCTGAGGTCTGCGACGGCGACCAGCTCCGCCCGAGGGTATGCGGCAACGGCGCGGGCGTGCGAGTTCGCCACGGAGCCGGTGCCCACCAGGGCAGCGCGAAGGGTCTTGTCGGAAGTCATCGGTCCTCCTCAGGACGGTGAGTGGGGGTCATCTCAGGCCGTTCTGCACCAGGTGCAACCGAGCGTATCGCCCGTCTGCGGCCAGCAGATCGTCGTGCGAGCCCTGCTCGACGATGCGCCCGTGCTCGAGCACGACGATACGGTCGGCCTGTCTGATCGTCGACAGACGGTGTGCGACGACCAGAGTCGTGCGGCCGCGCATCAGCCGCTCGAGTGCCTCTTTGACGAGTCCCTCGGATTCGGGATCGAGTGCGCTGGTCGCTTCGTCGAGGAGCAGGATCCGCGGGTCGCGCACGAGCGCGCGGGCGATGGCCAGGCGCTGGCGCTGACCACCCGAGAGACGAGCTCCTCGCTCTCCGACGACCGTGTGCCACCCCTGCGGCTGCTCGCTCACGAACTCCCAGGCATTCGCGTCTCGCAGAGCCTGCTCCACGCGGTCCGGTGTGACGTCGGGCATGCCGTAGGCGATGTTGTCGAAGACCGACCCCTCGAACAGCACGGACTCCTGCGGCACCACTGAGATCGACCGGCGCACGGTGCGGAGGTCGAGTTCCTGCATGTCCTGGCCGTCGAGTCTGATGCGGCCGCTGGTCGGTCTGACGAAGCCGAGCACCAGATTCAGGAGCGTCGACTTGCCCGACCCCGATGAGCCGACGAAAGCGACCGTCTCGCCGGGCGCGATGCGCAGATCGATCTCGAACAGGGCGTCCTCTTCGGCATCCGCGTATCGATGCGTGGCAGAGTCGAGTACGATCTCGCCCCTCACCGTCGAGACGACGCGCTTGCCGGAGTTCTGCTCGACGTCGGGCTCCTGCAGGACCTCGGCGATCGAGCGCACCGACTCGAGGCCGCGGGCCCCGACCGGGATGAGCATCAGCAGCTGGGTGAGTCCGCCGGTCAGCAGGGTGAAGTAGCTCGAGAGCATCACGACCTCGCCGGGCGTGATCGGCAGGAACCCGGTCAGTGCACATACGGCCGCGAGCATGAGGCAGGCGACGCCGAGCAGCTGCATCGCCACCCACGAGATCGACGCCACTCTGCCGTTCAACAGGTCGAGGTCGAGGCCGGCCTTGCGTACTCCGTCTGCGCCGCCGGCGACGCGGCTGATCGCCGTCTCCTCGAGTCCGTGAGCGCGAGTCACCGGAATGAGCGACGCCATCTCACCGACTCGGGCAGACAGCGTCTCGATCTCGCGGCGGAATACCTCGTTGCGACGCTGCGAACGATTGCGCATGCCGTAGCGGATGCCGATGGCGATCGGCACGGCGAGGGCGTAGACGGGAAGGAACTGGGGCACGGTGATCGCCGTCATCCCCAACGCTCCGAGCATCACCATGGTCGATGACAGCAGCGGATGCGTGACCTGCTGCAGCATGAGCTCGACGTTCTCGACGTCGCGCACGACCTTCGTCTGCACGATCGATGAGCTCATGCGCGTGTGGTACCCGATCGACAGGCTCTGCAGGCGGGCGGTGAGCGCGTTGCGCAGGTCGGCGCCGAGATCGCGCACGACCGTCATGAAGTTGCGCGTGTAGATGATGTGGTTCGGGTAGTTCTGCAGCAGGAGCACCGCGGCGAGGGCGAACCACCACAGCACCTCCGTCACGTCGCCGTCACTCGCCACGACGTCGATGATCGCGGCGGTGATCACCGGTAGGAACCAGAGCGGGATCTCCTTGATCGCGAAGGCCGTGATCGCGAAGGTGAGGCGCCAAGGCCGCCGTGCGACCAGGCGCAGCACAGAACGGGTCGGGTGCTGACCGTCGATGAGCGCGGCCGGATGGGAAAGCGCTTTCTGTACCATGGTCCTATCGTAGAGTCACCACAGTCGCCAGGGAAGCGCGACCACCCGGATCGACAGGAGCACCCATGACCTTCGACGCAGCATTCGACTGGGCCCGTCGTCACGTGCAGGCGGAACGGCTGCCGACAGCGGTGCTGGGCATGGCCACGGCGGACGGCATCATCGACCTGGAAGGCTTCGGCGCAGCGACCGACGCCGTGTACCCGCTGTTCTCGATCACGAAGGTGCTCACCGGCATCACCGCGGCTCGAGCCGTCGAACGAGGCCTGCTGACCCCGAACACTCCCCTCACGGACGCCCTGCCCGACTTCGGGTCGTCTCGTGACGACATCGTGCGACTCTGGCATCTCGCGTCGCACACCTCGGGGATCTCCGAGCCCCCGCTCGACACCGCACTTCCGCTGCGCTCCGAGCTGCTCACCCGGGGGCGGGACTTCGCGGCAGGCACCGCCTCGCGGTATTCCACTCTGGCCTTCGAGGGCATCGCGGCGCTGATCGAGCATGCGACCGACACGACGTGGGACGACGGCACTCTCGAGTGGGCACATCGCATCGGCGCGATCGGCCTGACCCTCGACACCGCACAGTCCGTCGGCGTGCCGGATGCGGCGGCGGGCGGGCTCGACCTCGACCGGTTCCACGCGACGCGAGCACCCGGTGCGGGGATGCTGGGCCGCGCCGAGGATCTGCTCCACCTCGGCGCCGAACTGCTGCGCATCGGTCGCGGTGAGCGCGACGGCGTCCTGTCTCCCGCCGGGCTGGCGATGATGCTGCGCCCGCTGACCGGCGACATCCCCCGCCTCGACCCCTACCCCGACGGGCGCGGTCAGGACTGGGGCTTCACGTTCAATCTGCGCTCGCGGGCTCCCGGGCTCGTCGATCGCGACGTCTACGGCCACGGAGGGTGGGCCGGCACCGAGTTCTGGGTGCACCCGGGGGCCGGCGTGGCCTGGGTGCTGCTCACCAACGCCGCCGTCCGGCCGGGCGTCGACGCCGACGAGCTCGACAACGCGATCGTCGCAGCCCTGTAGTCAGCGGCGCTCACTTGACAGGGCGATCACCCCTGTCTAATGTTGAGACCATTGAATGAAACGATTCAAAACCTCGATGAAGAGAGAACAACCATGACCCGCGTCGCGTTCCAGTTGCAGGTGCGTCCTGAACTGCTCGACGAATACCTCGCCCGTCACTCGCCCGTGTGGCCCGAGATGCTGGCCGAGATCGCGGCCGCCGGCCGCCGAAACTACTCGCTGTTCCTGGCCGACGGCGGCACACTCGTCGGCTACTACGAGACCGATGACGATGCCGCGGCGCAGGCCTACCTCGCCGCCTCCCCCGTCGCCGCCCGCTGGGAGGCCGAGATGGGCCGCTTCTTCGTCGATCTCGACGGGCGCCCCGACCAGGCCGCCACCGCACTCACCGAGGTGTTCCACCTCGAAGACCAGCTCGCCGACGCCGGCAGCTCCGCAGCATCCCACACAGACAACCGCAACGACACCGAAGGCAGCGCCTCATGAGCATCCTCTCGTCCGACAACCTCGCAGCTCTCGAGCAGCAGGGCATCGAGCTCCCCAGCTGGGCGTTCGGCAACTCCGGCACCCGCTTCAAGGTGTTCGGCACGCCTGGCACCCCGCGCGACCCGTGGGAGAAGATCGCGGATGCCGCGCAGGTCAACAAGTACACCGCGCTCGCGCCGTCCGTCGCCCTGCACATCCCGTGGGACCTCGTCGACTCGTTCTCCGATCTGCGCAAGCATGCCGAAGACCTCGGCGTGACCCTCGGCACGGTCAACTCCAACACGTTCCAGGACGACGACTACAAGTTCGGCGCCCTGACCCACGAAGACCCCACGATCCGCCAGAAGGCGATCGACCACCACCTCGCCTGCATCGACGTGATGGATGCCACGGGCAGCCGCGACCTGAAGATCTGGCTCGCAGAGGGGTCGAACTACCCGGGCCAGGCCGACCTGCGCGGCCGCCAGGACCGCCTGCAGGAGTCGCTGCAGCAGATCTACGCCCGCCTCGGCGATGACCAGCGCCTGGTACTGGAGTACAAGTTCTTCGAGCCGGCGTTCTATCACACCGATGTTCCCGACTGGGGTACGTCGTACGCCCAGGTCTCGTCGCTCGGCGACAAGGCCATGGTGTGCCTCGACACCGGCCACCACGCCCCCGGCACCAACATCGAGTTCATCGTCATGCAACTGCTGCGTCTCGGCAAGCTCGGCTCGTTCGACTTCAACTCGCGCTTCTACGCCGATGACGACCTCATCGTCGGCGCGGCCGACCCGTTCCAGCTGTTCCGCATCCTGTTCGAGGTCGTCCGCGGCGGCGGCCTGAACAACCCCGACGTGGCCTTCATGCTCGACCAGTGCCACAACGTCGAGGACAAGATCCCCGGCCAGATCCGCTCGGTGCTGAACGTGCAGGAGATGACGGCCCGCGCGCTGATCGTCGACCGCGAGGCACTGTCCGCCGCGCAGAAGTCCGGCGACGTGCTGGCAGCGAACGCCGTCTTCATGGATGCGTTCTACACCGACGTGCGTCCGGCTCTCGCCGAATGGCGCGAGTCGCGCGGCCTCCCCGCCGACCCGATGGCGGCCTACGCCGAGTCGGGCTACCAGCAGCAGATCGCCGCCGACCGCGTCGGCGGCGTGCAAGCCGGCTGGGGCGCCTGAGCCCGCACCCCGACCCGTCGGGATGCGGGAGCCGATCCCCGCATCCCGACGTCCCACCGACAGAACGGATGACGCTGTGAGCGACCAGGTGCTCGACGGCCCGCATGGGCCGCTGCGCGTGCGGGTGTACACGCCGACCTCCCCCGCAGGGCCCGGCCTCGTCTGGGTGCACGGAGGCGGCTTCGCGGCCGGCGAGCTCGAGATGCCCGAGGCAGACTGGGTCGCGCAGAGATTCGCAGACCGCGGCATCGTCGTGGTGTCGGTGGATTACGCGCTCGCTCCGTTCCCGCGCACCTGGGCCGCAGCGTCGGGAGCCCCCGAGCGAGACGGCGTGCACTATCCCGTCGCGTCCGACGAGGTCGAGGCCGCGTTCCGCTGGGCCGTGGAGTCGGATCTCGCCCAGGGCCCCTGGTCGCTCGGCGGAGCGAGCGCCGGCGGCAACCTCGCCACGGGGGTGGCTCTTCGCCTCAGCCATGGCTCGGGTCCGGCGCCCGCACTCGCCGTGCTCGCGTACCCGACGCTGCACGCCGTGCAGGGCACGCCGGATGCCACGCTGCGCTCAGCTCTCGACGCGAACCCTGACGCCGACGTGTTCGGCCCGGAGCCGGTGCGCGGGATGTACGAGAACTACCTCGGCGGGCCGGCCGAAAGCGGCGACATCTACGCCGTGCCCGGCACGGCATCCGTCGCCCAACTGTCGCACTTCCCCGCCACGATCATGATCAACGGCGAGGTCGACGAGCTGCGCGTCTCGGGTGAGGCGTTCGGCGCCTCGCTGCGCGACGCCGGCGTCGACCTCGACATCTCGACCGAGCCGGGCACCCGCCACGGCCACCTCAATCAGCCCGAACTCGCGGCAGCGGCAGCATCGATCGACCGCTTCGCCGCACGCATCCTCGCCCTCTGAACGGCTCGTCGCTGCGGCCGGTCGCCCGCTCGCGGTTCAGCTGACCGCCACGAGCTCATCGAAGCGCGCTCGCCTGGCCGCGTAGGCGTCGTGGCGACGGGCATCGGGTCGGAACTCGGCCTCGACGGCGTGCGCGATGCTTCGCGTCGACTCGAACGAGGCGAGACGGCCCGTGGCGACGCCGGCGAGCATGGCCGCTCCCTGTGCTGCACCATGCCCACTGGCCGGTCGATAGACAGGGATGCCGAGCACATCGGACTTGATCTGCAGCCAGGCGTCCGACGAGGCCCCGCCTCCCGTGCTGATCAGCTCATCGATCGCGTAGCCGGCGGCTCTCATCGCGTCGATATCGCGGGCCAGGGACAGAGCGTTCCCCTCCATCGCCGCGAGCATGAGGTCGGTGCCGTCTGTCGTGAGATCGACACCGGCGATGAGGCCGCGCGCGTCGGCATTCCAGGTGGGAGTGCGCTCGCCGGCAAGACTCGGCACCATCGTCACCCGACCGGGTCGTGGCTTGGCGAGGATGCGCTCTGCCGAACGGAGATCTGCGGACGAATCGAGCCCGTTGACCCAGTCGATCGTCGCGCCGGCAGTCACCTGAGCCGTGATCAGCAGGTCGACGTCCGGCACGCAATGCCGGGAGTGGATGAAGCCGGCGACGGCTGCTCCGCGAGGGACCGCGAGCATCGTGACACTCGAGAAGCCGGTCATGTCGACGAGCGGATCACCCGCCGTGAGCACTCCGGCCTCGAGCGCTGATCCGATCGCATCGATGCCGCCGGCGACCACCGGCGTGCCGGCGGGAAGCCCTGTATCGGACGATGCAACGAGAGTCACCACTCCGACCACGTCGGTTGACCGCACCAGCGGCGCGAGCAGCGAGAGAGCGGGCACCGCATCGCGAAGCCGATCGGGGAAGTCGCCGACCTCGTCGTCGAACCCCTGCATCAACGATGCGGTGGTGTCGTCGAGCGCACTGACTCCCGTCAGCCTGCGCACCAGGTAGCCATTGGTCGAGAGCACGGCGGCCGCGGCGTCCAGCGATTCGGCGCGGTGCTGCGTCAGCCAGAGCAGCTTGGCCGTTCCGAAGAACGGGTCAGCGCCGTTACGCGAGTGCGGCACGAGCTCGCCGATGGTGCGGGCCTCCGATGCCGCCCGCCGGTCGAGCCAAGTGAGCGCTGGGCCCGTGGCGTCGCCGCTCGCATCGACGGGAACGAAGGTCGGCGCCTGAGAGGTCACGGCGACGGCGAGCACCTCGAGCCCGGGGATCACCGCGGCGAGCGCTGCCCGCAGGGCGGTCCACCACTGGCTCGCGTCCTGCTCGGCGCTCGCCCCGTCTGTCTTCGTGGGGTACGCGACCGAGTGGTCGGCGACCCTCCGCCCCTCGAGATCGATGGCGACGACCTTGACGGAGCTGGTGCCGGCATCGATCCCCAGAAGCGCGGCCGTCACAGCAGCGCCGCCCGGGCACCGTCGGTGAGCGGGTTCATCGCCGGCTCCCCGTGCAGGAACCGACGCAGCTCCTCTGCGACTCCGCGCGCCGCCCGCACCGCAGTCTCCTGGCTCGCACCGGCGATGTGGGGCGTGACGACGACGTCGCGGCCGTCCTTCGCAAGGCGGAACAGTGCATGGCCGAAGTCGACCGGCTCCTCGGGATACACATCGAACGCAGCGCCGCCGAGACCTCCGCTCTCGATCGAAGCGGCGACGGCGTCGTAGTCGACCAGACCGCCGCGCGCGGCGTTGACGAGCAGGGCACCCGGCTTCATGAGTGCGAGCGTATCGCCGTTCACCATGTGCGCGGTCTCGGGCGTCAGCCGAGCGTGCACCGACACGAGGTCACTGCGACGGAAGACCTCGTCGGAGGACGACACCTGCTCGATGCCGTCCGCGAGTCGCCCTGAGGGGAGATAGGGGTCGAACACCAGCACCCGCGCGCCCATCGCGACGAAGGTCCGCGCGACGTGCGAGCCGACGGCACCCGCTCCGAGGAGGCCGATCACAGAGCCCGCGACCTCACGACCCACGGCGTCGGAGCGATACAGGTCGCCGCGCCAGTTCGACGCCATCATGCTCGCCTGCGCCAGGGGTATGCGACGCATCAGGGCGAGCGCCAGCCCGATCGTCATCTCCGCGGTGGCGACGCCGTTGCGGCCCGGCACGTTGGCGACCTGGATGCCACGCTCGCGGGCCGCCTCGATGTTGACGTTGGTGGGCCCTCCGCGCGAGACGCCGATGAACCGCAGCTCGGGCACGGCATCCATCACCCTTTCGGTCAGGGGCGCGAGCTGGGTGACGATCGCCGTCGAGCCCTGCAGCGAGTCGATGAGCTCGTCCTCAGACCCTGACGCCTCGTCGACCTCACCCACGCGTCCGAACGGGACGTCTGGCCAGCCGAACTCGGTCTCGACGATGTCGATGCCCTCGGGCAGCGCTCGCTCGAGCTCCTTCCGGAACAGGGAGGAACGGATGAAGCGGTCACCGGCGGCGAGCACTCGGATCATGATGGTGCTGGTCCTTTTCCGTCGCGGTCGAGCCGCGACATTCAGGGGAGGGACTACAGAGTGGCCACCCGCGCTCACGGGTGGCCACCGGGGCGTCAGCCGCCGTAGATCTCGTCGAAGTAGTCCTGGGCGTTGGAGCTGTCGATGACCTCGATGGGCATGTACTGGTCCTTCTCCACGTTCTCACCCGCGAGCAGGTCGAGGGTGATGTCGATCAGGGCACGACCGTGGGCCTTTCCGCCGCCGAGGCTGATCGACGTCTTCTGCGGGTCGCCGTTGATGATGTTCTGGATCTCGTTCTCGGTAGCATCGATGCCGAAGAGCCCGAACGAGTCGTAGTCGGTGACACCGGCGGACTTCACGCCCTCGTTGCCGCCGACTGCGCCGCCGCCGCCGATCGTGGCGATCACCTTGAGGTCGGGGTTCGCCTGGAGGAAGTTCTCCGCATTGGCGACGCCGTCCTCTGCAGTGAGTGCGGGCGCGGTGCCGACGAGCTCGGCGTTCGGAGCCAGCTCGGCGATGGCCTCCTTGATGCCGTTCGCGCGGTCGATGATCTCGGGGAAGCGCGGCAGGTCCATCAGCGCCCACTGCACGGTCTCGTCCGCGTCGAAGTTGTCGTTGATCCAGGCGGCAGCCGCCTCGCCGTTGGCGTAGCCGGTGTTGTAGGCGTCGACCAGGTACTGCGCGTCGTAGTTCTCGAGGACCTGCGTGTAGCCGACGACCTTGATGCCGGCGTCCTGGGCCTTCTTGGTGACGTCGACCAGCGCGTTCGCGTCGACGGCGCAGATGATGATCGTCGAGACGCCCTGCTGGATGAAGTTCTCGATCTGGGTCACCTGGGCGGCGGCATCGTTGCGCGCGTCCACGTACGTGACGCTGAGGCCCTCTTCAGCGCCGTACGACTCCGCCTCCTGCACGAGCTCCGCCCAGACGGGGTTGCTCAGGTCGGAGAACGTGATGCCGACGCTCTGATCGCCACCGGCCGAGGCATCTCCGCCACCGCCCGGTCCGCTCGGAGAGACGGCGGTGCAGCCGGAGAGCAGCAGTGCAGCGACGACGCCGGCGACTGCGGCGATCTTGCCGAACTTCTTCATGATGGTTCCTTACTGTGTCGGGTGCGGTCGTCCGTCTTTGAAACGACCGCCGGAGGGGTGTCAGGAGGTGGATGCCGGGACGGTCGGCACGGTGAGCGGCACGCCGCCGATCTGCTTGCGTCGGCCGGGAGAGTTCTTCGACATCGCGTCATAGATGACGGCGATGAGGAGGATGGCTCCCTTGATGAGGAGCTGCACGTACTCGCTGACATTGATCAGCACGAGTCCGTTGTCGAGGACGCCGACGATGAGGACGCCGATGAACGCCCCGAAGAGCCGACCGCGCCCACCCATCACGCTGATGCCGCCGAGCACACAGGCCGTCAGCACGCTGAACTCGAAGCCGGCGCCCGTGGCGGACTGCGCCGAGTTCAGTCGCGAGAGGAGCAGGATCGCGCCGATCGCAGTGAAGAAGCCGCACAGGGCGTACACGAGGATCAGGGTGCGGCGGGTGTTGACGCCGGAGAGTCTGGCCGCCTCGACGTTGTTGCCGATCGCATAGAAGTAGCGGCCGATGTACGTCTTGTTGAGGACGAAGAGGCCCACACCCCATACGGCGATGAGGAAGAACAGCGAGACGGGGATGATGCCGAACACCGCGCCCTGGCCGAGCAGCGAGAACTCCGCGGGGAATCCGAAGATCGGCAGACCTTTGGAGATCAGGTAGCTCAGTCCGTTGAGCATCATCATCATCGACAGGGTCACGATCAGGGGTGCGACTCCTGTGAGCGTGATGATGAGACCGTTGATGACGCCGATCAGCGTGCCGAGCGCGAGCGCGGCGAGGCAGGCCAGGTACCAAGGGAGCCCGACCTGCGCCATGAGCATGCCCGTGACGACCACGTTGAGTGAGATCTGATAGCCGACCGACAGGTCGATGCCACCGGTGATCAGCACGAAGGAGAAGCCGACGGCGACGATGCCGAGCGTCGCGACCTGCCGCGCGATGTTGAAGATGTTGCTCGGGTCGAGGAAGTTCGGGGTCATCAGGCTGAATGCGATGATGAGGACGACGAGCACCAGGACGATGCCGATGTCCTTGATCCGTGGCAGTGCGATTTTCATGCGGGCTCTCCTTGCGCGGCCAGGGCCATCACGGTCTCCTGGGTGATCTCGTTCTTGTGGAGGATCCCCTCCTGGTTGCCTTCGCGGAGCACGACGACGCGGTCGGACATGCCGATCAGCTCCTCCATGTCGGACGAGATCATCAGGATCGTCTTGCCCGCCGCAGCGAGCCGGTTCATGATCAGGTAGATCTCAGCCCTGGCTCCGACGTCGATGCCGCGGGTCGGCTCGTCGAAGATCAGCACCTCCGGGTCAGTCGCAAGCCATTTCGCGAGGACGACCTTCTGCTGGTTTCCTCCGCTGAGGTTGCCGACGATCTCAGCGCCGCTCGGGGCCTTGATGCGAAGGTCGGTCATGTACTCGGCCGTGAGGTCGCGCTCGGCCTTCGGCGAGATGACCGTTGCCCGAGACAGCTGCTTCTTCAGCAGAGGCAGTGTGATGTTCTCGGCGATGCTGAAAGGCAGCACGAGGCCGTGTCGCTTGCGATCCTCGGGCACGAGCGCGATGCGATTGCGGATCGCCTGGATCGGCGACCGCGAGACAACCGAGCGTCCGTGCAGCGTCACCTCTCCCGCGTCGATCCGCTTGGCGCCGAACAGCAGCTCCATGAGCTCGGTCCGCCCCGCGCCGATGAGGCCGGCGAAGCCGAGGATCTCCCCCGCTCGCGCCTCGAAGGTGACGCCTCGCACGCCGTTGCCGCTGACGCCGTCGACCCGCAGGGTGACCTCGCCCGGCGAGAAGTCTCTGGTCGGGTAGCCCTCGGTCAGCTCGCGGCCGACCATCAGGTTGATGAGCTCGCGCCTCGTGGTCTCGGAGGTGTTCTTCGTGGCGATGTACTGACCGTCGCGCAGCACCGACACTCGATCGGACAGGCGGAAGATCTCCTCCATACGGTGCGAGATGTAGACGATCGTCATGCCCTCGGCGCGCAGCGCGTCGACGACCTTGTACATCGCCTCGACCTCGGAGGCTGTGAGGGGGGCGGACGGCTCGTCCATGATGAGCAGCCGAGCGTTGCGAGACAGAGCCTTCGCGATCTCGACGATCTGCTGGTAGCCGGTGGTCAGGTCGCCGACGAGCTCGCGCGGGTCGATTTTCACCCCCAGCCGGGAGAACAGCTGCTCCGCCTTGGCGTTCATGCGCTTGCGATCGAGCACAGGCCCCCGCAGCAGGTAGTGCCCGAGGAACACGTTCTCTGCCGCGTTCAATGTCGGCACGAGCGTGAACTCCTGATAGATCACTGCGATGCCGAGGTCCTGCGCGAGGGCGGGGGTGAGCTTGTCGTACGTCTGGCCGTCGACGACGATCGAGCCGGCGCTGGGCTCGACAGCGCCCGCGAGGACCTTGATGAGCGTCGACTTGCCCGCCCCGTTCTCGCCGACGATCGCGTGCACCTCGCCGGCGCGCAGGTCGAGCGACACACCACCGAGGGCAGTCACGCCAGGGTAGAGCTTGGTGATGTCCGTCAGCGCGACGTCGATCGCCGCAGGTGTCGGGAGGGCGTCGTCCACGACGCTCATCCGCACACCACGGTTCGGGTCGGATTCGGGCTCCGAGTGACCATGAACACACTCCTTCGTGCTGACCTGTTCGAACCAGAATGTTCGATCAAGTTAGATTTTGTCAAGTTCTGTGTGAAAAGAATCACACGACAGAACATCGACCAGACGCCGGAGTGGAGGGCGCCGGGTCAGAGGATGGTCGGAACCGCCTGTGCGTACAGCGCGAGTTCCGGCGAATCCGCATCGAGTTCGGTGGCGAGGGCCGCCACCTTGGCGAGGGACACGGAGGCCGCCGTGGCGGTTCCGTCGAGCTTCTCGGCATGCACGCCGATCACGATGTGCGCAGACGATCGGGCGAAGGCGCGCTTGAGCTCCGCCTCCTCCAGGGTGTCCTCGTAGCAGGCGCGATCATCGACCGCCGCCGCCGAAGCGAAGAAGCTCGAGAACCGCATGCTCTCGAGAAACGCCGTAGCGACCGGTCCGATGAGGGAATCCGACCGCCGATCGGCGGCCCCGCCCGTGAGAATCGCGGTCACGCCTGGCTTGTCCTGAAGCGCATGGAACGTAGAGAGCCCATTCGTCACGACCGTGAGATCGTCGCTGGCGACGATCTCCTGAGCGAGCCGGTTGATCGTCGTGGACGAGTCCATCGCGATCACTCCGCTCGTGGGCACGAGCGGAAGCAGCTTCGCGGCGATGAGCGCCTTCTCCTCAGCATGCGACCGCTCACGCCCATGAAAGCTGACCGGGCCGCTGTACACGGCGCCACCGCGGACGCGACGTGCGATTCCGCGCTCTTCCATCGCGGTGAAGTCGCGGCGCACGGTCATCTCACTCACTCCCAATGAGTGCGCCGCATCGGCGAGCGAGATCGCCTTGGACTCCTTGAGGCGCGCGAGAAGCCAGTTCCACCGCTCCTCAGCCGCAAGTGACTTCACATGTTCAGTATATGAAAGGGGCAAGATCTCACACGATCTAACACGGGGATTCGCGGCCGCCCGGATAGATTCCTCTTATGGGTCTCACGGGCAATCTCGATGCACAGCGCCGACGAGAGGAGTTGGTCAGCCTCGCCGGGTCGCCTCAGGGAGTGCAGATCGACGCGGCGGCTGAGCTGTTCGGGGTGTCGAGCATGACGATCCGCCGCGACCTCCTCGAGCTAGAGGCGGAAGGGCTCATCCGACGCATCCGCGGCGGCGCCACTGCCTCGCCGCGAGCCCGCCCCTTTGACGCCCGTCGAGCGATCCGCGCATCGGCGAAACGCTCCGCCGCCGAGAAGGCTCTGCGGTTCGTGCCACAGGCGGGCACGATCGCCCTCGATGCGTCGACCACGATCAGCATGCTCGCCTCGATGATCGGCCCCCGGAACGGTCTGACGGTGTACACGAACTCCTTCGAGACGTTCCAGATCCTGCATCCCGTCGATGGAGTGACCGCTGTCCTGTCCGGAGGAGTCGCAGAACCGAGCACAGGGAGCTTCGTCGGGCCCGTCGCCAGACAGAGTCTGCGCTCGGTCTACTTCGACGTCTTCTTCACCTCAGCCGATGCCGTGGACGCAGAGGACGGCACCTCGGAGGTGTCACTGGATGAGGCGGAGCCCAAGCAGGCCATGGCCGCGAACGCATCGACCGTGATCCTGTGCACGGACTCCAGCAAACTGGGGCGCCGATCAGTCGCACGGGCACTGCATTCGACCGACTTCCAGATGCTCGTCACCGAACTCGACCCTCAGCACGCAGCTCTCGACGAGTTCCGCGTCGGGGATCGGGAGATCCTGTAGCACCCTTCCTTTCAGCGTCACATCATGTTAGATTTCACATGACATCACATTCCGCATTCGGCCGTCTGTGCTCTGACGTCAGGGAGACTCCATGACCAACCCCACCGCCGCCGCCCTCATCGAGCGGTCGAACCGCCTGGGCGCCGACCCGAAGAACACCAACTACGCCGGCGGCAACACGTCGGCGAAGGGCACCGAGACCGACCCGGTCACGGGTCAGCCCGTCGAGCTGATGTGGGTCAAGGGTTCGGGTGGAGACCTGGGGACGCTCAAGGAGCAGGGGCTCGCCGTGCTGCGCCTCGACCGCATGCGCGCACTCGTCGACGTCTATCCGGGTCTTGACCGCGAAGACGAGATGGTCGCCGCGTTCGACTACTGCCTGCACGGCAAGGGCGGTGCAGCTCCGTCGATCGACACCGCGATGCACGGCCTCGTCGACGCCGCGCACGTCGACCATCTGCACCCCGACTCGGGCATCGCGATCGCCACCGCGGCCGACGGCGAAGAGCTGACGGCGAAGATCTTCGGAGACAAGGTCGTGTGGGTTCCGTGGCGTCGCCCCGGCTTCCAGCTCGGACTCGACATCGCCGCTATCAAGGCGAAGAACCCGCAGGCGATCGGCACGATCCTCGGCGGCCACGGCATCACGGCGTGGGGTGACACGTCGGAGGAGGCCGAGGCCAACTCTCTGTGGATCATCGACACCGCAGCCGCCTACATCGAGGCGAACGGCAAGGCCGACCCGTTCGGCGGCATCCGCGCCGGCTTCGAGGCGCTTCCCGAGGCCGAACGCCGCGAGCGCGCTGCGGCCCTCGCCGGCACGATCCGCGGCATCGCCTCGACCGACAAGCCGATGGTCGGCCACTTCACCGACTCCGACGTCGTCCTCGACTTCCTCGCCTCGGATCGCGCCCCCGAACTCGCCGCCCTCGGCACCAGCTGCCCCGACCACTTCCTGCGCACCAAGGTCAAGCCGCTGATCCTCGATCTGCCCGTCACGGCGTCCGCCGAGGAGCAGATCACCCGCCTGCACGAGCTGCACACCGAGTACCGCGCCGACTACCAGGCCTACTACGACGCCCACGCCACCAGCGAGTCGCCCGCGATCCGCGGCGCAGACCCGCTGATCGTGCTCGTGCCCGGCATCGGGATGTTCTCCTACGGTGCGAACAAGCAGACCGCGCGCGTCGCCGGAGAGTTCTACGTCAACGCGATCAATGTGATGCGCGGCGCCGAAGCGCTGTCGACCTACTCCCCCATCTCGGACGCCGAGAAGTTCAACATCGAGTACTGGGCGCTGGAGGAGGCGAAGCTGCAGCGCATGCCGAAGCCGAAGTCGCACCAGGGTCGCATCGCGTTCGTGACCGGCGCCGCCAGCGGCATCGGCAAGGCCATCGCCACGCGTCTCGCTGCCGAAGGTGCGTGCGTCGTCATCGCCGACCTCGACCTCGAGAAGGCTCAGGCCGCTGCGGCCGAGCTCGGGAACACCGACGTCGCGATCGGCGTCGCGGCGAACGTCGCCGACGCAGATGCCATCCAGGCCGCGCTGAACGACGCCGTGCTCGCGTTCGGTGGCGTCGACCTCGTCGTCAACAACGCCGGACTCTCGCTGTCGAAGCCGCTGCTCGAGACCACCGAGAAGGACTGGGACCTGCAGCACGACGTCATGGCCAAGGGTTCGTTCCTCGTGTCGAAGGCCGCCGCCCGCGTGCTGATCGACCAGAAGCTCGGCGGTGACATCATCTACATCTCGTCGAAGAACTCGGTCTTCGCCGGCCCGAACAACATCGCCTACTCGGCGACGAAGGCCGACCAGGCGCACCAGGTGCGACTGCTCGCGGTCGAGCTCGGCGAGTTCGGCATCCGCGTCAACGGCATCAACCCCGACGGTGTCGTGCGCGGCTCGGGCATCTTCGCCTCGGGCTGGGGCGCGAACCGCGCAGCCACCTACGGCGTCGCCGAGGAGGACCTCGGCCAGTACTACGCCAACCGCACGATCCTCAAGCGCGAGGTCGTTCCCGAGAACGTGGCGGACGCCGTCTACGTGCTCACCGGTCCCGAGCTCAGCCGCACCACGGGTCTGCACATCCCGGTCGACTCCGGCGTCGCCGCGGCGTTCCTGCGATGACGATCCGGTCCGTCGCCGCCGTCGACCTCGGGGCGACCAGCGGTCGCGTCATGATCGGGCGGATCGGCGACGGCCGGCTCGACCTCGAACTCGTCTCGCGGTTCCCCAACGGGCCCGTCGAGCGCGAGGACGGCCTGCACTGGGACTTCGGTGCGCTCTACGAGCACGTGGTGGCAGGTCTCGCCGAGGCCGTGCGCCGGGAGCCGGGCATCCAGAGCATCGGCATCGACTCCTGGGCCGTCGATTACGGCCTGCTGAAAGACGGCGAGCTTCTCGCCGAGCCGTTCCACTATCGCGACGAGCGCACGGCGCGCGGGGTCGACGAGGTGCACGCTGAGGCGCCGTTCGCCGAGCTGTACGGGCGCAACGGACTGCAGTTCCTGCCGTTCAACACGCTCTACCAGTACCGTGTCGACGCCCGCCTCGCGGATGCCGACCGCGCGCTGCTGATCCCGGATCTCATCGCGTTCCTGCTCACCGGAACAGCTGTGGCCGAGCGCACCAACGCGTCGACGACGGGCCTTCTGGGAGTCGAATCCGGCGACTGGGACAGCGAGTTGGCCGAGCGCCTCGGCATCCCGTCGCGCATCCTGCCGGCGCTCGTCGACCCGGGCGAGACGATCGGCACACTCCGCGCAGAGCTGGCTGAGCGCATCGGCAAGGAGCTGCCCGTGATCGCGGTCGGCTCGCACGACACGGCATCCGCTGTCGTCGCTGCTCCCCTGTCGACGCCGCACTCGGCCTACATCTCATGCGGCACCTGGGGACTGGTCGGCGTCGAGCTGACCGAGCCGGTGCTGACGGATGCTGCGCGCGAGGCGAACTTCACTCATGAGCTCGGCGTCGACCGGCGCTACCGCTTCCTGCACAACGTCACGGGGCTCTGGCTGCTGAGCGAGACCGTGCGCGCGTGGGAGGCGGAAGACGGATCGTCGATCGACCTGCCCGCGCTGCTGGCCGCGGCATCCGCTGTCACCGATGATGTGCCGATCTTCGACGCGAACGACTCGTCGCTCAGCGCACCCGGAGACATGCCCGCACGCATCGCGGCGCTGCTCGGGGGTGCCGCGCCGACGACGCGGCCCGCGTTCGCCCGCTCGATCGTCGAGTCGATCGCGACGGCTTTCGCGGATGCCGTGCAGACGGCATCAGATCTGTCGGGGCGCGAACTCGACAGCATCCATCTGGTGGGAGGCGGCTCGTTGAACCGTCTGCTGTGCCAGGCGACGGCCGATCGCACGGGTCTTCCGGTGCTCGCAGGCCCCGTCGAAGCGACCGCCCTCGGCAACGTGCTCGTGCAGGCGCGAGCCCTCGGCGCTGCCCCTGCCTCTCTCGAGGAGCTGCGCTCCTTGGTCGCCGCCACGCACGAACCGGAGCGCTTCGACCCGCGCTGACTCACACCCGTCGCAGCCGCACATTCGGCTGCCCGGATCACGGATGGATGCCGAGAACACCCTTTCTCAGCATCCATCCGTTCTTTCGGCATGCATCTGTACCCGTCGACGCAGGGGCGGGTGCAAAATGCCGGTGCGGGATGCCGGTGCGGGATCCCCGTTCGGATGCGGATGCCGGCCGCGCCAGGCGCCGGAGAAGACGCGCCCCGGCACAGACGAAAAAAGGGCGCCGGAGCCGAAGCCCCGACGCCCCCACGAACGCGACTCAGAAGTCGAACTCGCCGATGTTGTCTGCGTTGAACTCGAACGGGTCGCCGAGCAGCACGACGCCGTCAGCGCCGACCGTGTACTCGCCGAGCTCGCCGGCCTCGAAGGTGTCCCCCTCTTCGCCGGTGATGTCGCCCTCGATCAGTGCCTTCGACGCGAATGCCGCCAGGTAGCCGAGGTCGGCCGGGTTCCAGAGTGCGAAGGCGGTGACGGTGCCGTCCTCGACGTACTCGCGCATCTGGTTCGGGGTGCCGAGACCGGTGATCGCGACCTTGCCCTTGTAGTCCGAGGTCGAGACGTAGCGAGCGGCAGCAGCGATGCCGACCGTGGTGGGCGAGATGATGCCCTTCAGGTTCGGGTGGCTCTGCAGAAGAGCTGCGGTCTTGTCGAACGACGTCTGGTCGTCGTCGTCACCGTAGACGGTCTCGACGATCGTGATGTCGGGGTACTCGCTGGCGACGTACTCCTTCATCAGGTCGATCCAGGCGTTCTGGTTGGTCGCGTTGGCCGATGCCGACAGGATCGCGACCTCGCCGGCTCCGCCGATCTGGTCGGCGATCAGGTCGACCTGCACCTTGGCGATGCCCTCGGAGTCGGCCTGGTTGATGAACAGGTCGCGGCACTCGGGGTTGGTGTCGGAGTCGAAGGTGACGACCTTGACACCCGCGTCACGCGCCTCGTTCAGGGCGTCGCAGATCGCCTTCGGGTCGTTGGCCGAGACGACCAGCGCGCCGACGGCCTGCTGCGTCGCGGTGTTGATGTAGCTGACCTGGGCGTCGGGGGTGGCCTCGGCCGGCCCGACCTCGGCGAACGTGCCACCGAACTCGTCGACGGCGGTCTTGCCGCCCTCGCTCGAGGTGTCGAAGTACGGGTTGCCGAGGTTCTTCGGCAGGAACGTGATCGACAGGTTGTCCGATCCGCCGCCCTCCCCCGAGCCCGAACCGGAGCCGCCGGAGCCGCCGCTGGTGTCGGCGCAGCCGGTCAGCACGAGCGCTGCGGCCACGGCGACCGCCGCGAACCCCGCGATCTTCTTACGTGCAAACATCTTTGTTCTTCCTTTCGTGATGATCACCGCTGGCGGGTGCCGACGATGTGAGGCTGCCTCATGGTGCGGGAGAGGCTGCTACGCGGAGTGGCGGACCGGCTTTCGCTCGCACGCGCTGCGCCCAGGCGAGGACGCTGGCTGCGACGACCGAGAAGATCAGCAGACCGCCGGTGATGATGTTGATGACGTCGGAGGTGACGCCCGCGAGGCGAAGGCTGCTGCCGAGCACCCCGATCAGGAGCACCGCTGCGACGACACCGTGCAGGTGCCCGCGACCGCCGAAGACCGAGACGCCGCCGAGCACCACCGCCGCGATCACCTGCAGCTCGAGCCCTGTGGCGTTGTCGCCTCGGGCGCTGCCGAACCGCAGCGTGTAGAAGATGCCCGCGAACGCGGCGACCACACCCGAGAGCACGAACAGGATGAACTTCGTCCGCTCCACGTTGACGCCCGAGAAGCGTGCGGCATCCTTCGACAGCCCGATCGCGAACACTCCGCGACCGAACGGGGTGAAGTGCAGCAGCACCGCGAACAGCACCAGCAGGATCAGGAACGGGATCACGATGTACGGGATCGTGGTGCCGGCGATCTTCGCCTTCGCGAGAGCGGTCCAGGTCTCGGGGAAGTCGGTGACGGCTGTGGTGCCGAGCAGGCCGACCGCGAGACCGCGGAAGAGCGCGAGCGTGCCGATCGTGACCGCGAGCGACGGGAGGCCGACCACCGTGACGAGGAAGCCGTTGAACGCGCCGCCCACCACGCCGACGAGCAGGGCGGCGAGGGCGGCGACCTCGAACGGAGCGCCGGATTCGGTGAGCACACCGGTCACGACACTGGCGAGACCGACCATGGATCCCACCGAGAGGTCGATCTCCCCGGTGATCATGACGAGCGTCATCGGCAGGGCGATCAACAGGATCGGCGCGACGTCGAGCAGCAGGTAGTTCGCCGTGATGGGCTGGGCGAATCCGCGGATCGTGACAGCCGCGACGATCGTCACCAGGACGAGCAGCGCGATGATCGCGAACTCGCGGTTGATGAAGATGCGCCGCCAGAGCGGACGGTCGTAGTCGCGGATGACGCGCGTCGACATGGTCGTCGTTGTCGTGGTCATGATTCGTCCCTCGCCTCGATGAGCTGGCGTCTCTGTCTGACCGCGAGCACCCGGTCGAGCACGATGGCCCCGATGATGAGCACACCGACGACGGCACGCTGCCAGAAGTCCGGGATGCCGAGAATGGGCAGGGCGCGGTTGATGGTCATCAGGAGCATCGCGCCGATGGCCGCGCCCCAGACCGTTCCGACGCCGCCGGTGATCGCGATGCCGCCGATGACGGCGGCACCGACCGCATCCAGCTCCCAGCCGCTGCCCGCCTGAGAACTGATGGATCCGTAGCGGGCGGCGTAGAAGACGCCGGCGAGACCTGCGAGTGCTCCCGAGAGGACGAACGCCGAGAGCACGCGGCGGGTGACCTTGAGGCCGTAGAGCTCTGCGGCAGACGGATCGGATCCGATCGCGTAGTACTCGCGGCCGCCGCGGATGTTGCGCAGATACCAGGCGGCGAGCGCGAGCACGATCACCGCGATGATCGTCAGCACCGGGATGAAGAGGACCTGCTGTGTGCCGAGCGCGAGGAAGCCCTTCGGCATGTCGGAGGCGTTGATCCGGTCGCTGCCAGTCCAGAGCACGTTTATGCCGCGGTAGGCATACAGCGTGCCGAGGGTGATCACCATGGCCGGCACCTTCGCGAACGCGACCAGCGCGCCGTTCACGAGGCCGAGGAACGCGCCGAGCAGCACGGCTGCGAGCACGACGACCACGATCGGGATGCCGGGCACGTCGACGAACAGGCGTCCGGTCAGGTAGGCCGTCAGGCCCATCACCGATCCGACCGACAGGTCGACGTTGCGCGTGATGATGACGATCGCCTGACCCACCGCGACGAGCATGAGGATCGACGGCGTCAGCAGCAGGTCGCGCCAGCCGTCGGAGCTGAAGAGGAAGGCGGGGTTCTTCACCGTGGCGGCGATCACGACGAGCACGAGCGCGGCGAGGATGCCGAACTCACGTGCACGGCCGATGCCGCCGGGCTTCTTCGCGATCGCCGGAGCGGCGGCCGCGGGTGCGGTGGTGGTGCTCATGAGTGCAGCTCCGATGAGTGGGTGGCGGCGAACATGACGTTCTCGCTGGTGGCGTCGTCGCGGGAGATCTCGGCGGTGATGCGGCCTTCGCGCATCACGAGCACGCGGTCGGCCATGCCGAGGACCTCGGGCAGCTCGGACGAGATCATGAGGATCCCCAGACCTTCGCCCGCGAGCTGCGAGAGCAGCCGGTGCACCTCGGACTTCGTGCCGACGTCGATGCCTCGGGTCGGCTCGTCGATGATCAGCACGCGCGGATCTGTCGCCAGCCACTTGGCCAGCACGACCTTCTGCTGGTTTCCTCCGGAGAGGGTGGATGCCACGGTGTCGAGCGCATGCGTCTTGACCTCGAGGCGGGAGGCCCACTCCTTGGCCGCGCGGTTCTCGATGCCGCTGGTGATCAGACCCCACTTCGACAGGCGCCGACGGATCGCGAGCGTGATGTTGCCTCCGACACCCGCATCGATCACGAGACCCTGCTTGCGGCGGTCTTCGGGCACGAGAGCGAGTCCGCTGCGCATCGCGGCGGTCGGATTGCGGCGGGCGACGGTCGCGCCGAGCATCCGCACCTCGCCCTCGTCGTACGGGTCGACGCCGAAGACGGCGCGGGCGACCTCGCTGCGGCCGGCTCCGACGAGACCGGCCAGTGCGACGATCTCGCCCGCTCGAACGGTGAACGAGATGTCGTGGAAGACCCCGGGGCGGGTGAGCCCCGCGACCTCGAGCAGGGGGTCGCCGACGACGGCCGCCTGCTTGGGGAACAGCTCGGTGACGTCGCGGCCGACCATCTGGCGCACGAGATCGTCGACCGTCGTCTCGGCGATGGCCGTGGTGTCGATGTAGGCGCCGTCGCGCATGACGGTGACGGTGTCGCACAGGTCGAACACCTCGTCGAAGCGGTGCGAGATGAAGAGGATCGCACGGCCCTCGTCACGGAGGCTCCGGGCGACCGCGAACAGACGGTCGACCTCGACGCCGCTGAGCGCGGCCGTCGGCTCGTCCATGATCAGCACACTCGCATCGAGCGAGATCGCCTTCGCGATCTCGATGATCTGCTGGTCGGCGATCGACAGCCCCTCGGTGATGCGATCGGGGTCCAGCGTCACGCCCAGGCGACGGAAGATCTGGTCGACCTCGGTGCGCATCGCCTTGCGGTCGATGCGGCCGAGGAAGCCGGTGGGCTGGCGCCCCATGAAGATGTTCTCGGTGACCGAGAGGTCGGGGAACAGCGTCGGCTCCTGGTAGATGACCGCGATGCCCGCGGCCTTCGACTGAGCCGTGCTGGTGAAGTCGACGTCCTCGCCGTGCAGGCGGAAGTCCCCCGAGTCACGGCGATAGAGACCGGCCATGATCTTCACGAGCGTCGACTTGCCGGCGCCGTTCTCGCCGATGAGGGCGTGGATCGAGCGGGGGCGGAGCGTCAGGCTGCCGGAGCGGAGTGCGACGACGGGGCCGAAGGACTTCACGACCCGATGCAGCTCGAGCGCGGTGGGGGGAGCGCTGCGGGCGGAGGCTGCGTCTACCACTGGCTTTCCTCTCCGTTGAGGGGGATGATGATCGGAATGAACTTTACCTGAATCGATTCAAGCTCGTTTCAGGCTAGTGTATGTGATGCCGGTCTCAGGTCAACCCCCGATGCCGAAGCGTGATCCGCCCGACGACGAGAGGACAGCCGAATGCCGATCAGCATCCGCGATGTCGCCGTCCGTGCGGGCGTCTCGGTGGGCACGGTCTCGAACGTCCTGAACCGTCCGGACGAGGTCTCGAGCGACTCAGTCGAACGCGTCACTCAGGCGATCGAAGAGCTCGGCTATGTGCGCAACGATGCAGCTCGCAAGCTCCGCGCCGGCGTGAGCACGACCGTCGGATTCGTCGTGCTCGACGGCCAGAACCCCTTCTACAACGACGTGGTGCGCGGCGCCGAAGATGAGGCGTCCAGCCACGGCATCGCGATCCTCTACGGCAACACCGACGACGACCCCTCTCGCGAGAAGGTCTATCTCGACCTCTTCCGCGAGCAGCAGGTGCGTGGTCTGCTCATCGCCCCCTACGGCGACGTCATGACGCAGCTGCGAAAGTTCCGGGCGAGCGGCATCGCCACGGTCCTCGTCGACCGGTTCAGCGCCGACAGCGGGTTCTCGTCGGTGTCGGTCGACAGCGTCGCGGGCGGGCGGCTCGCGGTCGAGCATCTGATCGAAGGAGGTCGACGGCGCATCGCCTTCGTCGGCGGCCCCTTCGACATGCGACAGGTCACCGACCGCCTCGCCGGAGCACGCGCCGCGGCGGAGAACGCCGCTGTGCATGTCGAGCTCGAAGTCGTGCCGACCTCGGCGATGACCGTCGAGGAGGGCGTCGCCGCCGGCACCAGGCTGCTCACCCGCCCTCGCCGCGAGTGGCCGGATGCTCTCTTCGCCGCCAACGACCTGCTCGCCCTCGGGCTGCTGCAGTCACTCGTGTCGGGTGGGCGCGTGCTCGTGCCCGACGAGATCGCACTGATCGGCTTCGACGACAACCCGTTCGCTGCGGCTGCCGCCGTGCCCCTGTCATCCATCCGCCAACCCAGCCGCATGATCGGCCGCACTGCGCTGCGCATCGTGCTCGAAGAGGCGGCCGACCCCGAGAGCATCCCCCGTCAGACCGTGTTCCCTCCCGAGCTGATCGTGCGCCGCTCGACCGGCGGCTGATCCGGAACCGCTTCTCGCCGGGCGTCCTCGGCGACTCACGCACATCTGCATGCCGAGAACACGGATGCATGCCGAGAACAGCCTTCCCGGCATGCATCCGCCATCTGAGCATGCATTCGGCGCCGGGCCCCTCGCTATGCCCCTCGATCAGGCCCCGTATGCCCTCGCGACCGGCCGACGCAGCCCCTCGTACTCGACCGAGGGCCAGCGGTCATCGGTCGTGAGCACTTCCCACCCGTCCGCTGTGCGCAGCATCGTGTCCTCGACCTTGGCGCCAGGCGCTGTCGGATTCCAGGCGAACGCCTGGTTCGCGACGAGCAGATCGGACGTGGATGCCGTGGCGCGGGGGTCGCGTCCGGCATAGCCGGTCGGCCCGCCCTGGTGGTGCCGCTGCCACTCATCCGCATCGAAGCCGAAGCGCGCGTACGCCGCGGTGCCCGCCGCGAAGGCGTCGTCGAGACGAGCGCCCGGCGCCGACGCGTCGAGGAACGCGCGCTCGACGCCGAGCAGCGGCTCCTCATCGACGGGAGCCCCTATCCACCTGGTCGCGTTGGCGATCAGCCCACCCCGGCGACCGCACACGACGACCATGGCCCGCTCTCCGAGCACGCCGGCGGTCGGAAGCGGATGCCGGAAGCCACCGCGCTGCGCACCGGCGACGAGCACCACGAGAGGATCGATCCCGCGGGCGATGAGCTCAGCGGCGATGAGGGCCGCGACGGCGCGCTCGGTCTGGGCGGGGTCGACCGGAGCGAGGACATCGGTCAGAGCCTCCGCTGTCTCGCGCCCCAGCGACCGATATCTCGCGCGCTCGGCCGGCAGCATCCGCGCCCGTGCCGCGCGCAGCTGCGCGGCGGCATCCGCTTCGGGAACCCCCGCGATCTCCGCCGCCGCGACGGCCGGTGAAATCCACCACGGCACCCGCACGACTCGCTCGGCGTCCTCAGGAAGCAGCTCCTCGGCGATCAGCCGGTCGGCTTCGTTGTCGGCCACGAAGAGCACATCTCCGTGCGCCTCCACCCGCACCGCGAGCACGGGAGGACCCGCGAGCGACACGTGGGTGCGCGCGCCCTCGAGGTACCACGACACGGACTCGTGCGAGGTGAGCACGAGCGGCGCTCCGCCGAGCTCCTGTCGCACCCGTGCGAGGCGATCCTGCTTCTCGATGCGGTCATCGGATGCTCCGGCCATGCGACTCTCCCTGTAGAACGTTTTCTCGTAGTATGACGACAGCCGCGACCGATCGCGGAACGGAGGGATGCTGATGGCACGCCGATCGTCACGCCCCGGCATCACCGACGTCGCGAAGCTCGCCGGCGTCTCACTCTCGACCGTGTCGCGCGCGATGAACGGAAACCCGTCGGTCGACTCCGCTCTCGCCGAACGAGTGCATGCCGCTGCGGCAGAGCTCGGCTACACCGCGAGCCCCCTCGCCCGCAGCCTGGTGCTCGGCCGCACGCAGACGGTCGCCGTCGTCATCCCGGATCTCGAGAACCCGACCTTCCAGGCGATTCTCCGAGGTCTCAGTCGCGCCGCCAACGCCGACGGATATCACGTGCTGGTCGCCGACTCGCGTGAAGACCTCGATGAGGAGCACGCACTCGCCAGGGCGACCAGGCTGCGCACCGACGGTGTGATCCTCTGCGCTCCGCGCATGCCCGAGGCGGAGCTCGCCCAGCTGCTCCCCGCACTCTCCCCCGCCGTCGCGATCAATCGCGGACCACAGTCCGACGCTCCCGTCGTCGGCGCCGACTACGGATCCGGCATGCGCGAGATCGTCGACCACCTCACCTCGCTCGGCCACCGTCGCCTGGTGTACCTCGCCGGCGCCACCCGCAGTGTGACCCATCGGGCCCGACAGGATGCGATCGCGGCAGCGGTCTCTGCCGTCGACGGGCTCGAGGTCGAGGAGATCTCCGCCGGTGTCGACTTCGACAGCGGCACTGCGGTGGCCGATCGGGTGCTCGCGAGCGGAGCCACTGCGGTGATCGCCTACAACGATCTCGTCGCGATGGGCCTGCTCTCCGCTCTGACGGTCCGACGGGTCGACCTGCCGCGGCAGCTGTCGATCACCGGCTTCGATGACATCCCGTTCGCCGCCTACACCTCGCCGCCGCTCACGACTGCCGCTGTTCCCGCAGTCGAGATCGGCGCGGCCGCGTGGGCCGCGATGCACGCCCAGCTCACGGGCGGCGATCCCACCCCGATACTCACTCTGACACCGAATCTCGTTGTGCGCGGCAGCACCGCGCCTCCGCACGAAAGCTGAGCACGCGCCCAGCGATTGCTCGGCATCGGCCCTGTGCTATCGTCGAGAAAACGTTTCCTGAGTTCGAGATCAAAGAAGGATCACGATGACGAAGACCCGCTACGCCCTCGTCGGCGCCGGAGCCCGTGCGCAGATGTACGTCGAGGGGATCATCGGCCCGCACCGCGATCGCGCGGAGCTCGTGGCGATCATCGAGCCGAATCCCGTCAGGGCCGCGCACTACGCCGACCGCATCGCCGAGGTCGGTGCACCGGCGCCCAGACTCGCCGCCCCCGACGAGCTCGAGCAGGTCATCCGCGACGAGCACGTCGCCCGGGTCATCATCTGCTCCCGCGACGACCTGCACGCCGAGCTGATCGTCCGCTCGCTCGAAGCGGGTGCCGATGTCGTGGTCGAGAAGCCGCTGACGATCGACGCGGCGAGCGCCGCCCGCATCGAAGCCGCCGTCGAGCGCACGGGGCGCCAGGTCGTGCTGACCTTCAACTACCGCTACTCCCCTCGCAACAGCGCGCTGCGCCAGGTGATCCAGGACGGCACGATCGGGCAGGTCACCTCGGTGGACTTCTCGTGGATGCTCGACACGAACCACGGCGCCGACTACTTCCGTCGCTGGCACCGCGAGAAGAAGAACTCGGGTGGACTGCTGGTCCACAAGTCGAGCCACCACTTCGATCTGGTCAACTGGTGGATCCGCTCGCAGCCGACGCGCGTCTTCGCCTCGGGCGGCTTGCGCTTCTACGGCGCCGACAACGCTCAGAGCCGCGGCCTGGGCGTGCGCCCCGCCCGCGGCACGCACGACGGCGGCGACCTGTTCGAACTCGACCTCCGCACCGACGAGCGCCTCACCGCGCTCTACCTCGATGCTGAACAGCACGACGGATACCGGCGCGACCTCGACGTCTTCAGCGAGGGAATCACGATCGAAGACAATCTGGCCCTCGTCGTCGACTACGCCTCGGGCGCGACGATGTCGTACTCGCTGAACGCGCACTCGCCGTGGGAGGGCTACCGCGTCGCGGTCAACGGCACGCTCGGCCGGGTCGAGCTCGAGGTCGTCGAACGCGGCGCCGTGCTCGCCGGCGACGGCCTGCACCCGCACATCGACCCCAGCCTCTCGGGTGCCGACGGAATCAGCTCGCTGCGCCCCGAGAGCGAGCGGCTGATCGTGCAGCGCCACTGGGAGGCCGCATACGAGGTGCCGATCGACGGCGGCGACGGCGGTCACGGCGGCGGCGATGAACTGCTGCTCTCCGACGTCTTCGAGGGCCCGGGCGATGATCCGCTCGCCCGCCCCGCCGACTGGACCGACGGCATCCGCTCGATCGCGGTGGGCATCGCCGGCAATCGCTCACTCGAGACAGGGCTCCCTGTGAAGGTCGACGAGCTCGGGATCGCCCTGCTCGCACGCCGATGAGGATCGTCGTCACCGGCGGTTCCGGCAGGCTCGGGCGCACGCTCGTGACCGGCCTCGCGGATGCCGGGCACGAGCTCGTCTCGATCGACCGCGAGGCGACCGACGACCTCGCACGCCCCGGGATCACGCAGTTCTCCCTCGATCTGACGGATGCGGATGCCACGGCCTCGGCGCTCGCGGGCACGGATGCCGACGCGCTGATCCACCTCGCGGCGATCGCGGTGCCGTTCAGCGCGCCGGAGGATGTCATCCTCCGCACCAACGCCGCTCTCGCGCAGTCGGTGCTCGGCGGAGCGGTGCGCGCAGGCATCCACCGTGTGGTCGCAGCCTCCAGTCCCACCGTCATCGGCTACGGAGCACCACGCGGCTGGACTCCCGAGCGACTGCCTCTCGATGAGACGTCGCCCACCGAGCCCTGGAACGCCTACGCCCTGTCGAAGCTGCTGATCGAGCAGACGGTCGACATGCTGAGGAGACAGACCGGCGACGATGTGCGCTTCGCGTCCTTCCGCCCCTGCTACGTGATCGCCCCCGAGGAATGGGCCGGCGCTCCGACCCAGCAGGGTCACACGGTGATCGAGCGCCTCGACGACCCGGCATTGTCGGCCCCCGCGCTCTTCAACTACGTCGACGCCCGCGACGTGGCCGCTTTCGCCGTCACGCTGCTCGCCGCCCTGGACGACATCCCGAACGGCGAGCGGTTCTTCGTCGGCGCTGACGATGCGCTGGCCCGTCGCCCCCTGAGCGAGCTGCTGCCGCGGTTCCACCCCGGCACCGCGCGGGCGGCGGCCGAACTCACCGGCGATGCGCCCGCCTTCTCCTCCGCCAAGGCGGCCCGGCTGCTCGGCTGGCGCCCCACCCGCACCTGGCGCGCAGAGCTCGCCGCCGCATCCGCCCCCGGCAAGGCCTTCCCGCGGTGACCACCATCCGCAGGCTGACGACGCGCCTGCAGCGAGTCTCGCTGACGCGTCCGTGGGCGGCCGACGTGACTTCCGTCGGCGTCGTCGCGACCCACGTCGTGCGCTCCGACGGCGCCGAGGGGTGGGGGTTCTCGTGGACCCCGCAGATCGGTGCGCCCGCCGTGCACGCGCTGCTCGAGCACGACATCGCTGACGCCGCCGAGGGCCGTTCCGCTGTTCCCGGCGAATCCTGGCAAGGTCTGTGGGAGCACCTGCACGAAGCCGGAGGCGGGGGGATCACGACGATCGCGCTGGCCGGACTCGATCTTGCCCTGTGGGATGCCGAGGCCCGATCGACGGGCCTCTCGCTGTCAGGGCTGATCGGCCGCCGTCGCGAGCGAGTTCGCGCCTACGGCTCGGGTGTGAACCTGCACTACTCGCTCGACGAGCTCCTCGCCCAGGTGCAGCGGTGGATCGACTCGGGCTTCGGCGCCGTGAAGATCAAGGTCGGAAGGCCCGATCTCGCAGAAGACCTCGATCGCGTCGCCGCCGTGCGCGAGCTGCTGGGCCCTGATCGGGGGCTGATGATCGACGCGAACCAGCGGTGGGATCTGGAGCGGGCGACAGCATCCGTCGAGGCCCTGTCGCGCTTCGACCTCGCCTGGATCGAAGAGCCGCTGCGCGCCGACGACCTCGACGGCCACACGGAACTCGCGCGACGTATCGACGTGCCGATCGCGCTCGGCGAGAACCTGCACACGGTGCACCGCTTCGGCGACTTCCTGCGCGCGGGAGCAGCGCAGATCGTGCAGCCCAACATCGTGCGGGTCGGCGGCATCACCCCGTTCCTGCGCATCGCCGAACTCGCCGCATCTCACGGCGCAGCGCTGCATCCGCATCTGCTGCCGGAGCTCTCGGGGCAGCTCGCGCTGACTCTGGCCGACACCGCTCACGAGATCCTGGTGGAAGACGTCGAGGATGCCGGGTTCGGAGCGCTGGGCGCCTTGGTCGATCCGTCGCCGGTGACGATCAGCGACGGCTGGCTCACCGAGACCGCACACGATGGTCTCGGCATCCGATTCTCGCCTCTGCTCGACTCGCCCCGCTCCGACGCCCCGAGTCCCGCATAGGAGCGCCCCCTCCTGATCTCATGCTCCGCCGTGTGATCGCTGCGGCCGATCACCGAACGCCAGAGCGCCCTCTCCGTCGCAGGACGGGGAGGGCGCTTAGGCGTTCGGAGAACGTCAGGTCAGGCGTTCGGCAGCACTCCGGCGTTGGCCCCCTCGAGCAGCTGCTCGACCTGCTCGTGCGTGACCTCGATGCCGGGGAAGCCGATCAGTCGGCCGATCGGGAACGACGCCATCATCTTCTGCATCGCCTCATCGTTCGGCATCATCGAGGCGGCCGACGAGTCGGCTCCGGTGAGCTCTCCCATGAAGCCCCCGAGGGCGCCCATGATGATGGGCCCTGCCACGGGATGAGCGACCACGTCGCCGATCGACGAGTTCATGGTCAGGGGCAGCGAGACAGCGTCGCCCTCGACCTCGACAGTCGACGACGAGCGGATGTCCCGGCTCGATGCCGCGACCTCGACGGTGTACTCGCCGCTCTCGACGATCCAGCGGTCGACGCGCACGTCCCAGTAGGCGAGGTCTGCGCGACGCACGACCAGCTCGACCGTGCGGGTCTCACCGGCAGCGAGAGCGACCGACGAGAACGCCTTGAGCTCGCGCGGCGCGCGCTGCACTGCAGACGCGACGGGAGCGACGTACACCTGCACGATCTCCCTGCCGTCGCGCGTGCCGGTGTTGGTGATGTCGACGTGCACGACGATGTCGCCGTTCTCGCTCGCCTCGACGGAGGCCTCGCCGTAAGAGAACGTCGTGTACGACAGGCCGTGCCCGAACGGGTAGGTGACCTCGAGGTTCTTCGCGTCGTACCAGCGATAGCCCACCAGCACGCCCTCGCCGTAGCGGACGTGTCCGAACTCACCCGGGAAGTTGCCGAACGAGGGGTTGTCCTCGAGCCGCACCGGAACGGTCTCGGTGAGCTTGCCCGACGGGTTCACGGTGCCGTACAGCACATCGGCGACAGCGCCGCCGCCTGCCTGGCCGAGCAGCCAGGTCTCGACGATCGCGGGCACCCGGCCTGCGAACGGCAGCGCCACGACGCCACCGTTCGAGAGCACGACCACGGTCGTCGGGTTCGCCTCGATCACGGCATCGAGCACCGCCAGCTGGTCGGCGGGAAGATCGATGTGCTCGCGGTCGAAGCCCTCCGACTCCTCTGCGGCGGGAAGGCCGAGGAAGACGACGGCCACGTCCGCTGCCGAGGCTGCAGCCGCGGCCTCCTCGCGCAGGTCGTCGTCGGAGCGACCGGATGCCGCGACGGCGCCGCCCTCGACCGAGAAGCCGGCCGCGTAGGTGACGTCGTCTCCCCCGACGACTCGCAGCTCGTCGAGCGCATTGTCGACACGGGTCGGGTTGATCAGCGACGACCCTGCGCCCTGGAAGCGCGGTTCGGTGGCGAATGCGCCGATGACCGCGATCTTCTGTCCCGCTGCGAGCGGCAGCACATCGCCGTCGTTCTTCAGCAGCACGATCGAGCGTCCGGCAGCTTCCCGCGCGAGCGCGTGGTGCGCGTCGACGTCGAGCGGGCCTGAGACGGCCGGGCGCCGCTGCGCCTTGCGGACGAGGTCGATCGCGCGGTCCGCCGCGGTGTCGAGCACGCTCTCCGCGAGCTCACCCGCGCGCACGGCGGCCACGAGCTGAGCATCCGTCCGTCCGCCGGACGAGGGCATCTCGAGATCGAGGCCTGCCGCGACGCCCGCCACACGGTCGTTCACCGCACCCCAGTCCGAGACGACCACACCGTCGAAACCCCAGTCGTCGCGCAGCACCTGAGTGAGCAGCCACGGGTCCTCCGAGGCGTAGACACCGTTGATGCGGTTGTACGAGCACATGACAGTCCAGGGCTGGGCGTCGGTGATGACGCGCTCGAAGCCACGCAGGTAGATCTCGTGCAGCGGTCGAGGGTCGACGTCGGAGCTCGCGCGCATGCGATCGAACTCCTGGTTGTTCGCCGCGAAGTGCTTGAGCGAGGTGCCGACCCCCTGAGACTGCACGCCGCGCACCGAAGCCGCGCCCAGGATTCCGGAGACGATCGGATCTTCGGAGAAGTACTCGAAGTTGCGTCCGCACAGCGGGGAGCGCTTGATGTTGATGCCGGGGCCCAGGACGATGGCGACGTCTTCGATGGCCGCTTCGACGCCGATGGCTGCGCCGACCCGCTCGATGATCTCGGGGTCGAACGACGAGCCGATGCCGACGGCGGGCGGGAAGCAGGTCGCGGGCACGCTGCTCGAGAGACCGAGGTGATCGGTGCCTCCCGCCTGCTTGCGCAGCCCGTGCGGGCCGTCGGTCATCATGATCGACGGCAGACCGACGCGATCGATGGCCTTCGTCGTCCAGAAGTCGGCCCCGCTCGTGAGCGATGCCTTCTCCTCCAGGGTGAGGTCGGATGCCGATGTATCGGTCATGGTGTTCCTTTCGCGGCGACAGCGGTGTCTTGCGAAAACTATATGCCAGTAAGTATTGGATTTCAAACGTTGTTCAGGATTACTCTCGGAGGATGGCACGACGAGGTTCATACGCGAAGGGCGTCGCCAGGCGCGAAGAGATCCTCGAGAGCGCTCTCGATGTGATCGGCCGCAAGGGCTACCAGAACGCGTCGCTCAAGCAGATCGCCGAGCTGGTCGGCGTCACCCCGGCTGCGCTCCTGCACTACTTCGGCAGCAAGGAGGAGCTCTTCACCGAGGTGCTGCGCAAGCGCGACGAACATGACGGCATGATGCCGCAGACGATGGATCCGTCCGACGGCAAGTCCGCGTTCATCGACGTCATCCGCCACAACACCGAGGTCCCGGGTGTCGTCGAGCTGTTCTCCCGCCTGTCCGTCGACGCCGTCGACCCCGCGCATCCGGCCCATCAGTACTTCCTCGAGCGCAGCGAACGGCTCCGCGAGAGCATCACCGTCAGCTTCGCCCACGACGAGGCACACCGAGCGACGCTCGATCCGGACACAATGGCGCGGGTGATCCAGGCGGTCGCCGACGGGTTGCAGCTGCAGTGGATGATCGACCGCTCGGTCGACATGCCGGGCATCATCGGCGCCCTCATGGACGTGCTCTACCCGCCGGCCGATCAGCCGGAGACACCCACCCGCTGAATGCGAAGAACCGCCCTCACCCGGCTGGCAGGAGGGGCGGTTCGTCGAGACGGATCATGCCGTCAGTGCGCGAACGTCAGCGCACGTTTCCGTTCGAGCAGGTCTGCTGTGCGGCCGAGTTGCCCTTGATCGAGTCCGGCAGCGCCACCACGTTCTCGGGCGTGACCGCAGGGTCGGGCGTCGCACCGGCGTCGACAGGCGTCTGCGGTCCCGGATCCGTCACGACGACTCCGTCGTTCTCGGTGTTCTGGTGCGTGACCTGCAGCTGGGCGTTCTCGTTGATCGCGGTCCACATCGCTTCGGCGGACTCCTTGTCCGGCACGACGCGGTTGGGGTCGGCCGGGTCCGCGAATGTCGGGTACTGCAGGAAGACGATGTCCTCGAACGGCACGGACTTCACCGCGAGCGCGATCTGCACGATCTTCATCGGGTCGGCGAGCGAGGTGCTCGCCTCGACGTTGTCGAGACCGGTGGTCGCGAGTTTCAGCATCATCGGGACGTTGCCGAGCGTCTCGCCGCTGATCAGCGTGCGAGCCAGGCTCGACATGTACTGCTGCTGGTTGCCGATGCGTCCGAGGTCGCTGCCGTCTCCGACCCCGTGACGGGTGCGAAGGAACTGCAGAGCCGTGATTCCCTCGATCACGTGGTTTCCGGCCGCGAGGTCGAGTCCCGTGTAGCGGTCCTTGATCGGCGAGGCGAGGCACACCTCGACGCCGCCGATCGCATTCGTGATCTCGATCACGCCGCCGAACGTGACGGACGCCGCGAACTGGATCTCCTGACCGGTGAGGTCGGAGACGGTCTTCGCGACGCAGTTGAGTCCGCCGTCGGTGTACGCGGTGTTGATCTGCTGCTTGCTCATCGCCGAGTGCACGTCGCCCTCGGCGTCCTCGCACTCGGGGATCGGGACCATCATGTCTCGGGGCAGGCTGACGACGGTGATGCGGCGGGGCTCCTCCGACACATGCAGGAGAAGGTTCACGTCGTTGAGCGTGCCTTCGGAGTCGGCGCCGGTGCAGCGCTCTCCGAAGTACTGCGCGTAGGCCTCTTCGCACGTGTCGACACCGGTGAGGAGCATATTGAATCCGCCCTCGTACTCGCTGATGTCCGGCGGGAGCTGCTCAGTGCTGTCCAGCTCGACCGCGTTGGCCGAGACCGTGCTGGAGAGGTCGTAGACGATGTACGAGACGACGCCGAACCCGCTCACCAGGACGACGGCGAGGCCGATCGCGATGAACGTCAGAAGCTGGCTGACGGGGCCTGGCGAGTGGAGCTGCCCGTGTCGTGCGATGGTACGACGTCGTCGGGTGTGAGGACTCACTCGGGACCTTTCGGTTCAGCGTGCGGTGCGGGGGGACACCGTTCCCTGGAATGCGGAGGGTGTGGGATTCGAACCCACGAGACATCTCTGCCCACTGGTTTTCAAGACCAGCTCCATCGGCCACTCGGACAACCCTCCCGACAGACGAATCTGCCGACAAGCCGTGAGTCTAGCCGAGTTCTATTCTCTCGCGCTGACCTGGGCGGCCGCTGGAAGCGTGTTCAGAGCCATCGCGAGGCCGCCGTCCTCGACGTCGCCGGTCACCTCACCCGCGGCATCCTTGACCTCCGAGGGCGCCTGCCCCATGGCGACGGCCCGGCCGTCGAGCCCCAGCGCCCACCCGAACATGCCGATGTCGTTGCGACCGTCGCCGGCCACGAAGACCTGTCCGCGCTCGAAGCCCAGCTCGGTGCGCACACGCTCGAGCGCCGTGCCCTTGTCGACGCCCTGCGGCGCGATGTCGAGCCACGCGGTCCAGCCGATCGCGTACGAGACCTCGTTGAGCCCTGCGTCGGCGACGAGGCGGTGGAAGTCCTCCTCATCGTGCCCCGGCGACACGACGACGACACGGGAGACGGGCTCGGCGACCAGCTCCTCGAAGCCGACCTGTCGTCCGCCGTCGAGCGTCCAGTCGTCGAGATGCTCGGTGTAGAGCCGCAGTCCGGAGCCGAGCTCGACCATGTACCGAGCCTCAGGAAGGCGGTCGCGCAGGAGAGCGAGCACGGGAGACGGATCGAACGTCTCGATGTGCCACCGCTCCCACTCGTCACCCACCCGACGCATCGTCACCGCTCCGTTCGAGCACACCACGAACTGCGGGGTCAGCTCGAGCTGCTCGACCCAGCGACGCGTGGCCATCCAGCTGCGCCCGGTGGCGATCGTCACCTCATGACCGGCGTCCCGCAGCCGTGCGACAGCCTCGGGCACACCGGGGCTCATCGTCTCGTCCTGCAGGATGATCGTGCCGTCGACGTCGAGACCGACGAGCCAGGGGGCCGTCACGCGGTCGGCTCCAGAACCTCGAGTCCACCGAGGTAGGGCCGCAGCACCTCCGGCACGCGCACAGAACCGTCGGCCTGCTGATGCGTCTCGAGCAGAGCGACGATCCAGCGGGTCGTCGCGAGCGTGCCGTTGAGCGTCGCCACGGGCTGCGTCTTCGCGGTCTGGCCCTCATGCACCTCTGGACGGTGCCGAATGTCGAGACGACGCGCCTGATACGTCGTGCAGTTCGAGGTCGAGGTGAGCTCGCGGAAAGCGCCCTGCGTCGGCACCCACGCCTCGATGTCGTACTTGCGCGCTGCGCTGGAGCCGAGGTCGCCCGCGGCGACGTCGATCACGCGATAGGCGAGGCCGAGCGAGGTGAGCATCTCCTCCTGCAGCGCGACGAGCCGCAGGTGCTCCGCCTCGGCATCCTCCGGGTTCGTGTAGACGAACATCTCGAGCTTGTTGAACTGGTGCACCCGGATGATGCCGCGGGTGTCCTTGCCATGCGAACCCGCCTCGCGGCGATAGCAGGTCGACCAGCCGGCGTAGCGCAGCGCGCCCTTGCCCAGGTCGAGGATCTCGTCCTTGTGGTACCCGGCGAGCGCGACCTCGCTGGTGCCCACGAGGTACAGGTCATCGTCCTTGTCGAGGTGATAGACCTCGTCTGCGTGCTCGCCGAGGAATCCGGTGCCCTGCATGATCTCGGGCCGCACCAGGGTGGGCGTGATCAGCGGGATGAAGTCGTTCTGCAGGGCCTTGTCGAGCGCGAGGTTCATGAGCGCGATCTCGAGACGAGCCCCGATGCCCCGCAGGAAGTAGAAGCGAGCGCCAGACACCTTCGCGCCGCGCTCCATGTCGATCGCGCCGAGGATCTCGCCGAGCTCGAGGTGGTCGCGGGGTTCGAAGTCGAACGCGGGCACCTCGCCGACTCGGCGCAGCTCGACGAAGTCGGCCTCGCCTCCGGCGGGGACGCCGTCGATCACGACGTTCTCGATGCGTGCGAGAGCAGCGGCCAGCGTCTCGGCGGCCTCGTTGGCGGCCTGCTGCGCCTGCTTGACGCGCTCGGCGAGGTCCTTGACCTGCGCGACGAGCGCCGCCTTCTCCTCCTTGGGGGCCTTCGCGACCTGCTTGCCGAACGCGTTCTGCTCGGCCCTCAGCTCTTCGAACGCGGCGAGCGCCGCCCGACGCGATCGGTCGGCCTCGAGCGCGGTGTCGACGGTGCCCTGGTCGTTGCCACGGGCGGCCTGAGAGCGGCGGACGATCTCCGGATTTTCGCGGAGGAGTGCGAGGTCGATCATCCACCAAGTCTATGGTGCGGCCCGGGCGCGTCCGCCGCGACCGAGCGGGTCGACTGCCGGGTTAGAGTAGCGCCATGACCACGAGCGCCACCGGCCGACGCCAGGCAGCGCTCATCTACAACCCGATCAAAGTCGACGAGAAGCATCTGCGGGCCAGAGTCCGCGCCCTCTCGAGCGAGGCCGGGTGGGAGCATCCGGCCTTCTACCCGACCACGATCGAAGACCCCGGCCAGGGGGCGACGGCTCAGGCCCTCGCCCGAGAGGTGGATGTCGTGCTCGTGGCCGGCGGAGACGGCACGGTGCGCGCCGTCTCCGAAGCCATCGCGAACACCGGGGTGCCACTCGCGATCCTGCCGAGCGGCACCGGAAACCTGCTGGCGCGCAATCTGGCGCTCCCGCTCGCCGATCCCGACGAGATGATCCGCGCGGCGCTGGGCGAGTTCCGCCACGCGATCGACATCGGCTGGGCGCGACTCACGAGAGAGAACGGCGAGCACGAAGAGCATGCGTACGTCGTTCTCGCCGGGGTCGGGCTGGATGCCGACATGATCGCCAACACCCGCGCCGATCTGAAGAAGTCTGTCGGGTGGATCGCCTACGTCGACGGAGCCGCGAGGTCGCTCGTGGGCGCCGAGCCCTTCCGCTCCGTGTTCCAGGTCGATGACGGACGCCTGCACTCGACCAAGGTGCACAGCATCCTGTTCGCCAACTGCGGCACTCTGCCGGCGGGCATCTCTCTGATCCCCGACGCCTCCATCACCGACGGCGTCCTCGATATCGCCGTGATCCAGCCCACCGGCATGTGGGGCTGGCTCGGGGTCTGGCGCAAGATCTGGTGGGACAACTCGGTGCTGCGGCGATCGCGCGCGGGACGCCGGGTGCTCGAACGTCGGGGCAGGGACGCCTCGGTGCACTACTTCCGCGGAGCCGCCGCCGAGGCCGCCGTGACGTCGCCCACGCCGATCGAGCTCGACGGCGACGAGTTCGGGACCGCCGTGCGCATCACCTGCCGCGTGGACCCCGGAGCGCTCCTGCTCGCCCTTCCCGCCGACCATCCGATCGCATCGTTCTGATCCTCGCCGGACCGGCCTGCTCCGGACCGCTCGGATCCAGTGTCAGCCCCGCACCTCGACCGTGCCGTCGAGGCCGCCGCCGCCGAGTGTGAGGGTGAACGCGTCATCGTCTACGGCGTCCTCGCCGAACTCGAGGATCGTCGCGCGCGGCGCCATGTCCATAGTGCAGACCTGGTCTTCGTCCGTCGCGAAGGTGGCAGTGCCCGAGGAGCCCGAGCCTTCGAGGTTCTCGACCACGGGTGCGCATGTCGAGGAGCCCCAGGTGAGCAGCACCAGTGAACCGTCATCGAACCAGCCGGCGGTCGGCGCGTACTCGGTCGACGAGCCGGGGGCGCCGGTGAATGAAGGGTCGCCGTCGAGATCGACGTCGTCGACGACATCGCCGTACGTCACCTGCAGGGTGATCTCCTTCGTCGGGTCGACACCTTCCGGCAGCGCGCCGACGCTCGCGCGGGACGCCAGGTCGGCCGTGCATGCCTTCTCGCCGTCCCCGTCGGACTCCGGCTCGACGAGTGTCACCGAGACGGTCTGTCCTTCGGCCGACACCGTGTCGACCTGCGGCACACAGGTGGAGGATCCCCAGGTCACAACGGCGAACATGCGGCCGTCGTCGAGCAGCGTGCCTTCGACGTCATCCGAGTCGTCGGTGCTCTGACCCGGCCCGCTCGAGGGGTTCGAGGTCGCCTGCGACCCGGTGGCCCCGGGACCGATCGTGCACCCCGCGATGAGCAGCACGGCGGCCAGGGACGAGAGTGCGGCGATGACACGCGATGGGGATTCCATGCACACAGGGTACCGGCAGCGATGTCCGAGGGCACCCCCGTCTTGCCGCCCTACTGCAGCGCAGAGGTGAGGCGCGCGAGGTTGTCGAGGACGGTCGAGCGCAGAGGCTGCTGCATCCACTCTTCGAGAGTCAGCTCCCTGCTGAGCGAGCGGTAGACGTCTTCGACCGCGCGCATCTCGGAGACGAATTCCTCGCCCCGCACCAGCATCGACACCTCGAGGTTGAGACCGAACGATCGCATGTCCATGTTGCTCGAGCCGATCACGGCGACCTGGTCGTCGATCGTGAGGCTCTTCGTGTGCAGGATGTAGGGCTTGCGGTACATCCAGATCCGCACCCCGGCCTTGAGCAGCGCCTCGTAATAGCTGCGCTGCGCGTGATAGACCATCGCCTGGTCTCCCTCTTCGGAGACGAACAGCTCGACGACGACGCCGCGGTCGACGGCTGCGGTGACGGCGAGCAGCAGCGCTTCATCCGGCACGAAGTACGGACTGACGATCATGATCTTCTCTTTGGCCGCGTAGAGCAGCCCGAGGAAGAGACGCAGGTTGTTCTCGACCTCGAACCCGGGCCCCGACGGCACGACCTGACAGTCGAGATCTCCTGATCCCGTCTCGGCGTGCGAGATGTCGATCTCCTGCAGCACCTCGTCGGTCTCGCTGTACCAGTCGCTGAGGAAGATCGCGTTCACGCTCAGCACGACGGGCCCGTCGATTCGGACCATGAGGTCGACCCAGTGCAGACCGCGCTTGATGTTCTTGGGGAGGTTGTAGGTCGAGTCCGTGACGTTCTGCGAGCCGAGGAACGCGACCTTGCCGTCGACGACGAGCAGCTTGCGGTGGTTGCGCAGATCGGGCCGCTGCATGCGTCCCTTCAGCGGCTGCACCGGAAGCATCAGATGCCAGTTCGCACCCATCCGATTGAGCCGCTTGACGGTCTGCCGATACTTCGGCTTCCATCTGTTCGCCCAGTGGTCGAGCAGCACGCGGACGTGGACGCCGCGCTCTGCGACCTCCTCCATCGCTCGGAAGAAGTTGTCCGTCGATGCATCGGCCTGGAGGATGTAGAACTCGATGTGGACGTAGTCCTCGGCCTTGCGGATCTCGTCGGCCATCGCGTCGAGCGAATCCTGATAGTCCGCTATCAGATGCGCGCCGTTGTCTCCCGAGATCGGCAGCGCGCCGAGCCTGTGGTTCATCTCGACGAGCGGGGGGAACCAGCTCGGGGCATCCGGTCGCAGGGTGCCGAAGTGCAGGTGCTCGCTCGTCTCGGCGATGTACTCGTTGATCTGATCCTGCTTGCGGCGTCGGGCGCGCGGCAGGCGCGGGTTTCCGATGAGCAGGAAGAGGAACACGCCGATGAACGGGATGAAGAAGACCGCGAGCAGCCAGGCCATCGCCGCAGTGGGTCGCCGGTTGCGCGGGATCACGATGATCGCGGTGATGCGGATCGTCAGGTCGAGGGCGATCAGGAACGCCGCGGTCCACCAGGCCCAGATCTCGGGCGTCATACCTCGTCCTCTCGGCCGGTCGGCACTTCGACGCGAGGCGCTTCAGTGGGCACCGAAGACGGTGCGCTGGCTACACAGTAGCCGATGGTGCCGACGCCGCTCAGGAGCGCGGCGGCAGACCGCGCGCGGCCCGCTCCTCGGCCTCGATCCGTGCGTGCACCTTGCGTTCGGTGCGATCGAACCGCAGGATTCCGCGGAGCACGAAGAAGAACACGACGCTCACCCCGATGGTCGGGATGATCGACCATGCGGCTGCGAGCCAGAAGTTCTCCATGGCTCCATGGTACGCGACCCACTACTCCTCCACACTCGGGGACCCCGAGCGGATCGACGATCGCAGCTGTGGAATCGATCCGCGACGGCGAGCGTGCGATGAGACTCGCCGGATGACAACACTGCTCCGCGCTTCCGGCTCCGCTGAGTTCCTCAGCATCGTCCCCTCTCTCGCAGGCTTCACCCCGACCGAGAGCCTCGTCCTGCTGCCGTTCCGAGGCACACGCACGTACGGTGCGATGAGACTCGACCTCCCTCGTGACGATGTCGAGCTCGAGGACTACGCGGATGCCGCGGTCGGCCTGGTCTCGCGGGTAGACCGAACGGATGCGGTCGCCCTCGTCGTCTACACGGATGATGCTGTTCAGCAGACGCGCGACGGGCTCGTCCTGCCGTTCGCGGTCGAGGTCGATGAACTCCTCGGGCGGGCGGAGGACGCCGGCCTGCGCATCGTCGACGCGCTCTGCGTGACATCCGGCGGGTGGTCGAGCTATCTCGACGGCGACCCGCAGCTCCGCACCCTCGAGCACGCGGCCCCCGAGGTGCCGGGCGTCGGCGACGTATCAGGCGACCAGTTGTCCGGCGCTGCTCTGCCCACCGCCGGCTTCGCCGACAAAGAGAGGGTGGCTCGGGCGCTGCTCGACATCACGGCGCTCCTCGAGCGGGGTGGAGCACCTGCGCCGACGGGCGCCGAGAACCCTCAGGCGATCGCTGCGCTCGTCCTCCTCGAAGACATCCCGGCGTTCTTCGAAGCCGTGCTCGCTTCGCCCGATGATCTGCCGCCCTTCGCCACCGCCGCGCTGCTCTGGTGCTTGGAGCGGCCGCTCTTCAGAGATGTGGCGCTCACGCAGTGGGCCACCGATCTCGGCGGCGGCGAACGCACGCTCGAAGCGCAGCTCACCTTCGCCGACTCGGGGTCGACTGTTCCCGACGATCTCGGTGATGTGTTCCTCGGGCGCGGACCCACGCCCGATCCGGAGAGGCTCGCGATCGCCCTCTCACTCGTCCGCACCGCCGCGTCGCTCGCTCCGCGTGTCACGAGACCCGCACCGCTCACCGCTGCGGCATGGCTCTCGTGGGCGCTCGGCCGCTCGAGTCACGCCGGGCAGTACCTCGAACTCGTGCGGGCGATCGATCCCGAGTACGGCCTCGCCGCCCTGCTCGAAACGATGATCAGCGCGGCGATGCTGCCGGAGTGGGCGTTCAGACGCGGTGCGACGCCCGCTACTTGACCAGGGGGAAGAGGATGGTCTCGCGAATGCCGAGCCCCGTGATCGCCATCAGCAGACGATCGATCCCCATGCCCATCCCACCGGACGGCGGCATGCCGTGCTCGAGGGCTCGGAGGAACTCCTCGTCGACGGGCATCGCCTCGACGTCGCCCCGGGCGGCGAGCTTCGCCTGTTCGACGAAGCGCTCGCGCTGGATGACGGGGTCGACGAGCTCGGAGTATCCGGTCGCCAGCTCGAAGCCGCGGATGTACAGATCCCACTTCTCGACCACACCCTCGATCGAGCGGTGCTCGCGCACGAGGGGCGAGGTGTCGACCGGGAAGTCCATCACGAAGGTGGGGCGCACGAGGTCGCCCTTCACGAAGTGCTCCCACAGCTCCTCGACGAGCTTGCCGTGCGTCGCCTGAGCGGGCAGGTCCACACCGTTCGCTTCGGCGAAGGCGATCAGATCCTCGACCGAGTCGCTCGGGGTGATCGTGCGACCGGACACCGCCGACAGCGACTCGTACATCGAGATGCGATCCCATTCGCCCCCGAGGTCGTACTCGGTGCCGTCGGCCCACGTGACCGTGGTCGAGCCCGCGACGGCGATCGCGGCCTGCTGCACGAGCTCCTGCGTCAGAGCGGCCATCTGGTTGTAGTCGCCGTAGGCCTGGTAGGCCTCGAGCATCGCGAACTCCGGGCTGTGCGTCGAGTCGGCGCCCTCGTTGCGGAAGTTGCGGTTGATCTCGTACACCCGCTCGATGCCTCCGACGACCGCGCGCTTGAGGTACAGCTCGGGCGCGATGCGCAGGTAGAGCTCGGTGTCGAACGCGTTGGAGTGCGTGACGAAAGGACGAGCGGATGCACCGCCGTGCTGCACCTGCAGCATGGGCGTCTCGACCTCGAGATAGTCGTGGCTGCCGAACGTCGCTCGAAGGCTCGCGTTGACCGCCGCGCGGGCGCGCACGGTCGTACGCGCCTGCTCGCGGACGATCAGATCGAGGTAGCGGCTGCGCACACGCCCCTCTTCGCTGAGCTCGGAGTATGCGTTCGGCAGCGGCAGGATCGCCTTCGAGGCGATCGCCCACGCGTCGGCCATGATCGACAGCTCGCCTCGGCGACTGGAGATCACCTCGCCGTGCACGAACACGTGATCGCCGAGGTCGACGTATTCCTTCCAGTCGGCGAGCGATTCCTCGCCGACGTTCGCGAGCGAGATCATCGCCTGGATCCGCGAGCCGTCGCCGGCCTGCAGAGTCGCGAAGCACAGCTTGCCGGTGTTGCGGCTGAAGACCACGCGGCCGGCGACGCCGACGACGACGCCCGTCTCGGCACCCGCTTCGAGCTCGCCGTACTCGGCGCGCAGCGCGGGGATCTGGTGGGTCACGGGCACACTGACCGGGAACGCTCCCCCGCCGGCATCCGCTCGGTTCGCGACCAGACGCTCGCGCTTGGCCAGGCGCACGGCCTTCTGCTCGTGCACGTCTTCTTCGGTGGCGGCGGTGGTCGTGTCGGGCGCGGCAGACGCGTCAGTCATTCGGGGCTCCTTGAAAAGTCGTGTCCAGTTTACCGAGGTCGCGTCCCTCACCCCGCGGTCGAGTCTGGGTAGCCTCGAAGCATGGCAGCCTCCAGACTCGCCCACGCTCTCGTCACGATCGTCCTCGCCGCGACGGCGGTGTGCACGACGGCAGCTGCTGCCTCGGCTGCCGCACCGGTCGACGCGGCGACGACGGCACCGCACTCCCGGACGCACGCCGACACGGCGACCACCGCCGAGGGGGATGTCGACGACTTCGCGTACGCGTCGTGGGACGCGCGCTACGAGGTGGGGCTCGACGACGACGGGCGCGCCCGCATGCACGTCACGGAGACCCTCACGGCGCGATTCCCCGACATCGACCAGAACAAGGGGATCGTCCGCGGACTGCCGACCAGCTATGAGAATGCGTGGCTCGACCCGCGTGTGCTGTCCGTGACCGACGAGACCGGCGCCGATGTGCCGTACGAGACCGAGAACGAGGATGGACTGCTGCTGATCCTCACCGGCGACGACGACTACGTGCGCGGACTCACGACCTACGTCATCGAATACGAGATGCGCGACGTGATCCTCGCCGCCGACTCCGGCGTCGACGAGTTCTATTGGGACCTGCTCCCGCTCGACAGCACGCAGCGCATCGAGGACTTCCACGCTGAGGTCGCGTTCGACGAGACGATGTCGGATCGGATGACCGGCGAGGCGCGCTGCTATGCCGGCTACCAGGGCTCGACAGACGAATGCGATCTGATCGCGTCCTCCGACGGCTCTGAGGTCAGTGTCAGTGCGAGCGAGCTGTCACCCGGCGAGGGCATCACGATCGCCGTCGGATTCGAGTCGAACACCGCGGTGCAGCCCTCGGCTCGGCAGCCCAACCCCGTGACCGACACAGTGCCCGCTGTCGCCGCGCTCGGTGGACTCGGGCTCTCTGTCGCCAGCTGGTTCGCCGTCTCGGCCTTCAAGAGGAACCGGCGCGAGGCGAGCGGTATCATCGTGGCCCAGTACGACGTGCCGGACTCCCTGCCGCCGCTTCTCGCCGCCGCAATCGTGCCCGGAGCCAAAGACCCGATCCCGGCCGAGATCATCCACCTCGCTGTGCGCGGCACGCTCCGCATCGAAGAGGGAACAGACGCCGAACAGCCACGGCTGCGGCGCCTTCCGGGTGGCCGGATCCCCGACCAGCTCGATGTCGAGGCGCTGGACGCGCTGTTCGCCGGCGCGGACTCCGCGGGTGTCGCCGAGCTCCCCGACTCGAGCGAGGAGTTCGCCGCTCGCATGAAGACCCTGTCGCAGCACGGCGTCGAGGCGGCGGTCTCGCGCGGGCTCACCACGAAGGCCCGCAGCAGGGGCGCGATGATCGTGCAGTGGTGCGCGATCGCCATCGTGCTGGTCGGCTTCGGCTTGGGCATGTCTGGGATCATCGCGGGGAGGGTCACGGCGATTCCCGCGTTCGTGGCGATCGCCTTCGGCGCGCTGCTCGTCTTCCTGTCGTCCTTCTACAGCTTCTCGCGCCACACGGTCCTCTCTGCCGAAGGCGCTCGGCAGTACGAGTACCTCATGGGCGTGCGGGAGTTCATCCGCGTCGCCGAAGCCGATCGGCTGCAGATGCTCCAGTCGTATTCCGGCGCCGAGCGTCGGCAGGACGGCAGTGCGAACGTGATCGTGGTCTACGAGCGCCTGCTCCCCTACGCGATGCTGTTCGGCATGGAGAACGAGTGGGGAGCCCTGCTCGAGCACGTCTACGCCTTCGAACAGCGCGGGGCGACGTGGATCGGTGACCCCAGCACACCGTTCGTCCACGGTCAGCTCATCGCGTTCGCCGCCTCCTCGCATGCTTCCGCGACGTACTCGGCGCCGAGCGCCAGCAGCTCGTCCAGCGCCGGCGGATCTTTCGGCGGCGGATTCTCAGGCGGTGGCGGGGGCGGCGGATTCTCAGGCGGTCGCTGACCTCAGACGACCGACGAGGTCAGAGCAGCGGCGATTCGCTCGACGCTTCGCGCAGAGCTCGCTCGACCGTCGACTGCACCAGGGCGGATAGGAATCCGCCGGGATTCTCGACTCCGATCTCGCCGAGCCTCGCGGTGGACTGCGCGATGATCGACTTCGAGAACTCGGTCGCAGTCTGGATCGCGTCGGCGTAGGCGGCTCGATCGCTCTCGGCGATGACGACCGGCTCGCATCCCATTTCCACCGCCAGCGCCTGAGCGATGGGCAGCACGGCGGCGGGTGCCGTCACCGCTGCGTATCCGGCCTGCAGCTGTCGCAGGTCGACGGACGTGCCTGTGAATGTGATGGCCGGATGCACCGCGAGCGGGATCGCACCGCTCTCAGCCGCCGGTCGCAGCACCTCGATGCCGTACGCCGGATCGGTGTGCAGCACGAGCTGGCCGAGCTGCCAGCCTCCGACCTCGGCTATGCCGGCGATCAGCGGCGACAGCTGATCATGCGGAACCGCGATGATCACCAGCTCGCTGCGACGAACGACTTCGAGCGCGTCGATGATCGGGACGCCGGGAAGCACCGCCGACGCTCGATCGTCGTCGGACCCGCTCGTGATTCCGGTGACCGCGTGACCTGCGCCGGCGAGCGCCGCGCCGACGACGGGCCCGACCCGCCCGGCGCCGATGATGCCGACCCCGAGTCGCCCGTCACGGCGCGACGGATCAGTCACCATTCGGAACCGGGGGTGCAGGCGGAGCAACCGGAGGTGCGGGCGGAGCAACCGGAGGTGCGGGCGGAGCAACCGGAGGTGCGGGCGGAGCAACCGGAGGCGCGGGCGGAGCAACCGGAGGCGCGGGCGGAGCCACCGGAGGTGCAGGCGGAGGCGTCGCGGGGTCGGACGCCGCGGTCGGGTACCCGGGAACCTGCGCTCCCTCGGCATCCGTCACGTACTCGCCCCACCGGTGGGTGTGATCGCGCGCTGCGGCGGCGACCGCTGCCGAGCTCACGCCGTCGAGGAGGTACAGAGCGTCATCGCGCTCGAGACCCGACAGGTACCCCGTGATGAGGCCCTGCACGGAGTGCACCTGCGCACCCGATACACGCTGCGCGCGGTCGATGGGTCCCTGCGAGAGCGACACACCCTGCAGACGTGCGAGCGGGAAGATGGCCAGCTTGCGCCAGACGACTCCTCGCCTGAGCAGCAGCCCGAACTCGGTCAGCGCGAAGCCGTGGCGCTTCCACGACACGGGTCTGCGCCACCAGGCACGCCGCGGCATCGTCCGATAGGGATCGCCCTCGACAGGGCCGAGGATGCCGTGCTCCCAGACGAGCGGGATGTCGGCGACCGGAGCATCGGGCAGGATCAGCGCGAGCACCCTCTCGACATCCGCGCGCTTGCCGACCGGCAGCACGACGTTGAACTGCTGCGCGGAGCCCGACGACTGCTGCGCGGCGCTCTTGCCGCTCATGCGGTTGATCCTGATGGTCCACCAGCCGAACGGACGCCACAGCAGCGACTGCGTGACCTCCACGGCGAAGATGCGCCCGGGGGGCAGCGTCTCGGTGACGGTCGTCAGCAGACCGTAGGTGATGCGCACGCCGTCAGGGGTCGGGGCGATCGAGTAGCGCAGCGACTTGGAGATCTGCGCCCACGTGATTCCGACGATCGCGATGACCATCGGGATCCCGATGCCCAGCGTGATGCCGAGACCGAGGAACCCGCCGATCGGATCTCCGTCGATCAACGAGCCGATCGCGATGCCCCCGACAGCCACGCCGAAGATGATCGCGAAGAAGAGGAACCAGAGCACGCTCGAGATCAGCTGCGATCCGACCAGACGTCCCGTCGGGATCTTGACCACGCTCTCGGGTTCGACATCGGCGAGGTCGACGCCGCTGATCAGATCGTTGACCCCTGCGTTCATCGACCCGACGAGCTGTGCTCGCGCCGAACCCGGCGCGCCGGAGCCGGGGCCCGCAGCGTCCGACGGCCGCACCCCGGATGCGGCATCCGCGGCGGTCAGCCTCGCTGCGCGTGCACCCGAAGCGAGGCGCAGGATGTCGCTCCGGACCGCCTCAGCGCGCGGAGTCGCGAGGTACTCGAGTTCGACGTTGGAGTCGGTGCCCGCACCGACGACCTCCAGCTTCGCGAGCCCGATGATGCGCGCGGGGAACGGACGGGTGAGGTTGACGCCCTGAACCCGATCGAGAGGAGCGCGGCGGTGAGAGCGGAAGACGATGCCCTTGCGCACCTCGACGTGATCGCCGGTGATCCGGAACTGCTGGAATCGCCACACGAACCAGAAGACGAGCACGAGCACGGCGACGAGCGCCAGCACGCTGAGCAGCACGACGATGAGCAGGTTGTTCTCGAACACCCAGTCGACGGGATCGCCGCCCGAGTAGTCGTCGTAGTGGACTTCCTCGGGAGTGAAGATCGCGACGAACCAGGCGATGAGCCGATCGCGCAGGTTGGCGATCGCGATACCCGCGATGATGATGAGCGCCAGCCCGCCTTTGAAGAGCGGGGTGAGCGGGTGCATCCGGTGCCACTCGCCGTCGGCGAGCGTCGCCGCCCGCGCCGCGGGGTCGGCGGGCGCCGCGGGGGGCGACGCGAAAGGCTGCTCGCTCACAGGCCCGTCCGGCGGGTCTCGGCGACGGCGATGAGGGTGTCGCGCAGCGCCTCGGCGGCGGCCTGCGCGAGTCCGGGGATCTGCACGCCTGTGGTCGCGGCGGCCGTGACCATCTTCAGCTGGGAGACGCCGAAGGCACGGTCGAGGGGCCCCTGCGTGATGTCGACGAGCTGCATGCGGCCGTACGGCACGGCGATCATGCGCTGCCAGAGGATGCCCTTGCGGAAGACGATGTCGTCGTCGCGGAGCATGTACCCGATGGCCTTGGCCTGCCGGGGAAGGATGACCAGCGTGATCAGTGTGATGAGCACGATGACACCTGCCGGGATCCACACCCAGGTCTGGTCGAGCACCAGCGCCAGCACGAGGGCTGCGGCCAGCACGAACGCGATGAAGATCAGATTCTGCAGCACCTGCGAGACCACGTAGCGCGGCGAGATCTGATGCCAGGTGCCGTCGAGCTCCAGCCGCGCCTCATTGCGAGCGGTGCGCAGCTGCGAGTATGTGCCCTGGTCGAGGGCCGCGAGGTCTGTGACCTCCGCCGAACTAAGCGGTGCCGGGGTCCCCGGCTCGATCTCTGGGTTCTGAGTCATCAGGATCCTTCGGCAGGGTGCAGAACTGTTCGGCGATGAGCGCGACGACCGCGAGCACGATCGCGCTTCCGATCAGTGCCACCATCGCCACAGTCGACCCTACCGGGGGATCGATCGGCCTGGAGAGAAGGAACGCCAGAAGCCCCGCGCCGAAACCGGCCATGATCGCCCCGACCAGGCTGGACGCGCGGGCGAGGGTCACCGCGCGGGTCGCGCGGAAAGGATCGATGCGGATGCCGTTGCGAACGCTCGCGCGCACCGGCCAGGCGACCCCCAGCGAGGCCGCCGCGATGAGCAGCAGCAGCACGGGCAGCAGGAGCGAGGGGGTGAACGTCGTGCGGCCCATCGTCGTCAGCACATGGTCGAGCACGAACCCCCCGGCCGCGGCGAGCACGGCGAGGACGACGAGAAGTCCGAGCGAGGTGCGTTTCATGAGTTCTCCCGCCGACGCAGGTCGGCGACGAGTTCGGCGACGCGACCCCTGCCGGGAAGCACGGCGTCACTGTCGAGCTCGAGCCACGGTTCGAGCACGAACAGCCGCTCGAAGGCACGGGGGTGCGGCAGCTGCAGGCCGCCGTCGCCGTCGGCCGACTCCTCGCCGTATGCGATCAGATCGAGGTCGAGGGTCCGATCGCCCCAGCGCTCATGACGCTCGCGTCCGTGCTCGTCCTCGATCGCGTGCAGCATGCCGAGAAGTATCGACGGGGCGAGGCGCGTGGTGACCAGCGCGACCGCGTTCACGTATCCGGGAGCCTCCGGATCGGGCCCGTCCAGCCGCAGCGCCACCGTCTCGAACAGCGACGACAGCCGCACGTCCCTGACCAGGGGCAGCCGTGCGATGCGCTCGGCTGCGGCGCGGATCGTGTCCTCGCGATCGCCGAGGTTCGCGCCGAAGGCGACGACGGCCACGGCTTCCTCCCGCCCGGGTCGGGGGCCGGGAAGACTCGGCGGGTTGGCCAGATTTCGACTCATCGCTGTGCCTCCTCGGCGGACGGCTGCCGCGCACGGTGCACGGTGACGGCGACGTCCGAGAACGTGAGCGCGATCGGGGCGTGCGGCTTGTGCACCGTGACGGTGACGGCGTGCACCCGAGGGTCGGCGAGCGCGACGGCGGCGATGCGCTCTGCAAGCGTCTCGATGAGGTTCACCGGTTCGCCCGCTACGACCTCGGCGACCTTCTCGGCGAGCTCTCCGTAGTGCACGGTGTCGTCGACGTCGTCCGATGCCGCGGCGACGTTCAGCGGCATCCTGAGGCGGAGATCGATCGTGAACTCCTGGCCGTCCTCGCGCTCGTGGGCGTAGACGCCGTGCCGACCGAACACGGTCAGTCCCGTCAGGACGATCTCGTCGAAGACATCCATGGTCTATCCCTCCCAGGCGTGCACGACGGCCAGAGCATCGCGGGTGGCGCCGACATCGTGCACCCTGACTGCCCAGACCCCGGCGCGAGCGGCGAGCGCGCTCGTGACGGCCGTGGCGAGGTCGCGTCGGGCTTCGGAGACCGTCGCCGGGTCCGCGCCGAGGGTCTCCGCGAGGAACCGCTTGCGAGAGGTTCCGATGAGCACCCGGGGCCCCAGGGCGACGATCTCGTCGAGTCCGCGCAGCACACCCCAGTTCTGATCGCCCTTCTTCGAGAATCCGATCCCCGGATCGAGGATCAGGCGCGACGGCGCGATGCCGGATGCCGCGGCCGCGCCCATGCGCTCGTGCAGCTCCCCCGCGACCTCGCGGGCGGCACGGCGGTATTCGGCATGCGCGTACATGTCGGATGAGAAGCCGCGCCAGTGGCCGATCGCATAGTCGGCGCCGGACTCGGCGACCGCTGCGAGCATGTCGGGGTCGGCCAGCCCGCCGGAGACGTCGTTCACGATCCGCGCCCCTGCTCGCACGGCTGCTGCGGCGGTCGAGGAGTTGATGGTGTCGACGCTCACGGGCGCGCCCTCAGCGACGAGGCGCTCGATGACGGGGAGGACGCGCGCCTGCTCGACCTCGGCGCCCACTCGCTCGGCTCCCGGCCTTGTCGACTCGCCGCCGACGTCGAGCACGGTGGCGCCCTCCGCCCGCAGCCGCAGCCCGTGCTCGACGGCCCGATCCACGTCGAGATACCGACCGCCGTCGCTGAACGAGTCGGGCGTGACGTTGACGATGCCCCAGATGCCGGTCATCCGTGCGCCGCCCCGGGGCCCGACGACCCGATCAGCGCGATGAGTTCGGCGCGGGCGATCGGCTCGGTATATTCGCCACGAGCGGCGATCGTGAGCGTCGATGCCTCCGGCTGCCGTCCACCGCGCATGGTCACGCAGCCGTGGCTCGCATCGAGGACCACGAGCACACCACGGGTGTCGAGGTGCTCGGCGATCGTGTCTGCGATCTGCTCTCCGAGGCGTTCCTGCACCTGGGGGCGACCGGCGAGGATCTCGACGACGCGCACGAGCGCGCCGAGTCCGACGACCTGCTCACCCGGCAGGTACGCGATGTGCGCGCGACCCGCGAACGGCAGCAGGTGGTGCTCGCACACCGAACGGAAGCGGATGTCCCTCAACAGCACGGCCCCCGACGGAAGCGTGTCGGGGGCGGGGCCTCGGGAGACGCTGATCGTGTGCGCGAGAGGCGCCGCTGCATCCTCGCCGACGCCCGCGAAGAACTCCGCATAGAGGTCGCCCATGCGCGTCGGCGTCTGCTTCAGCCCCGGACGATCGGGGTCTTCGCCGATCGCCTCGAGCAGTTCCCTGGTGAGCCGTTCGACACGCGCGCGGTCGACAGACACGGGTCAGGCCGTCGCTGGTCGAGCCTGGCCGGCTCCCGCCGATCCGGGCTGCGTGCGGGGAGCCGACGTGGGCGCCTCGACCGACGCGACCAGCGACACGTCCTTCTTCGGCACCTCGATCGGAGGCCGCTCCGACACGGGGCGGTCCTCGCTCGAGAGCCACAGCGGACGCTCGGGGAGCTTCTTGACCTCGGTGAAGATCTCGGCGATCTGGTTGTGATCGAGGGTCTCCTCCTCGAGCAGCGACAGGGCGAGGCGATCGAGGATGTCACGGTTGGCGCTGATGACCTCGTACGCCTCGTTGTGAGCCTGCTCGATGAGCGCGCGCACCTCCGCGTCCACCCGCTCGGCGACCCTCTCGGAGTACTCGCGTCCCCTGCCCATGTCGCGACCGGCGAAGGGCTCGCCGCCCTCGCTGCCGAGCTTGACCGGTCCGACCTGCGTGGTCATGCCGTACTCGAGCACCATCTTGCGAGCGATCGACGTCGCCTTCTCGATGTCGTTCGAGGCGCCGGTGGTCGGGTCGTGGAACACGATCTCCTCAGCGACGCGGCCGCCCATGGCGTAGGTCAGCTGGTCCTGCAGCTCGTTGCGGGTGATGGAGTACTTGTCGTCGAGCGGCAGCACCATCGTGTAGCCGAGAGCCTTGCCTCGGGGAAGGATCGTGATCTTCGTGACGGGGTCGGTGTAGTTCATCGCCGCCGCAGCGAGAGCGTGACCGCCCTCGTGGTACGCGGTGATGAGCTTCTCCTTGTCCCTCATCACGCGGGTGCGACGCTGCGGGCCGGCGATGACGCGGTCGATGGCCTCGTCCAGAGCACGGTTGTCGACCAGCTGCGCGTTCGAGCGTGCGGTCAGCAGAGCGGCCTCGTTCAGGACGTTCGCGAGATCCGCTCCGGTGAAGCCGGGAGTCTTGCGGGCGACGACCTCGAGGTCGACGCTCTTGGCCAGCGGCTTGCCCTTGGCGTGCACCTCGAGGATCTTCTGGCGCCCACGCAGGTCGGGGGCGTCGACGCCGATCTGGCGGTCGAAGCGGCCGGGACGCAGCAGTGCGGGGTCGAGGATGTCGGGGCGGTTGGTCGCCGCGATGACGATGACGTTCGCGTTCGGGTCGAAGCCGTCCATCTCGACGAGCATCTGGTTGAGCGTCTGCTCGCGCTCGTCGTTTCCGCCGCCCATGCCGGCACCGCGGTGGCGACCGACTGCGTCGATCTCGTCGATGAAGATGATCGCGGGCGCGTTCTCCTTGGCCTGGTTGAACAGGTCACGCACGCGCGAGGCACCGACGCCGACGAACATCTCGACGAAGTCGGAACCCGAGATCGAGTAGAACGGGGCTCCCGCCTCGCCGGCGACCGCACGGGCGAGCAGCGTCTTTCCGGTTCCTGGAGGGCCGTACAGCAGCACGCCCTTCGGGATGCGGGCGCCGATGGCCTGGAACTTGGCCGGGTCCTGCAGGAACTCCTTGATCTCGTGGAGCTCCTCGATGGCCTCGTCGGCGCCGGCGACGTCGGCGAAGGTGACCGTCGGGGTCTCCTTGTTGACGAGCTTCGCCTTGGACTTGCCGAACTGCATGACCTTGCTGCCGCCACCCTGCATCGACGAGAGCAGCCACCAGAACAGCAGGCCGAGCAGCACGAGGGGGAGAAGTAGGGAGAGGATGCCGTCGAACCAGGTCGCGCGAGGCACGGCGTCGTTGAAGCCGTCCTTCGGGTCGGCGTCGTTGATCGCCGTGACCACCTCTTCGGCGCGGGCGTCGACGTAGTAGAACTGCACGTTCTCCGAGCCCTCGAACGCCTTCGACAGGGTCATGTCGACGCGCTGGTCTCCGTCGGTGTTCACGACCTCGGTCACGGACTCGCCGGCGAGGAGCTTCAGCCCCTCCTGGGTCGTGATCTGCTTGGGCGCGCCGAGGTTCGAGATCAGCAGGAAGCCGCCGAACAGCAGCAGACCGATCAGAGCGACGTAGATCAGCGGATTCCGAGTGAGCTTCTTGACATCCATGGTCGGATCAGCGTATCGCGCGTGCCCTAGGTGGCCGCTGTGCGTTCACCCACGGCGTAGCGACGGGCCCGAGCCCCCGATCAGCTGTAGACGTGCGGAGCGAGCACCGCGACATCGCGCAGGTTGCGGTAGCGCTCGTCGTAGTCGAGGCCGTAGCCGACGACGAAGTCGGTGGGGATGTCGAAGCCGACGTACTTGCAGTCGATGACGACCTTCGCGGCCTCCGGCTTGCGCAGCAGCGCGAGCACCTCGATCGACTCCGCCCCGCGCGACTCGAAGTTCTCGAGCAGCCAGCTGAGGGTGAGCCCGGAGTCGATGATGTCCTCGACGATCAGCACGTGCTTGCCGTTCAGGTCGGTGTCGAGGTCCTTGCGGATCTGCACGACGCCGCTCGACTTGGTGCTCGCTCCGTAGCTCGAGACCGCCATCCAGTCCATCGGGGCGTGGAAGGGCAGAGCACGGGCGAAATCGGCCATGACCATGACCGCGCCCTTGAGCACGCCGACGAGGATGATCTCCTTGCCCTCGTAGTCGGCCGCCACCTGGGCCGCGAGCTCATCGAGCTTGGCGATGATCTCCTCCTCTGTGACGAGGATCTGAGCAAGGTCGTCCTGGATCTCCGCGGCGCGCATGGATCGATTTTAGGTGACGCGTCCCCATGCTCCCGCACAGGATCCGCAGATCGTCGACCAGAATTCTGGATGCGCGTCCGGCATCCGCACTACTCTGGCGCTTGAACGGGCGTAGGCCCGCAGACGGAAGGATTCACCCATGGCTCTCGACGACATCCTCACGCAGGTCCCGATCGACGACATCGCCGCGAAACTCGGAGTCTCCCCCAGCGTCGCCAGAGAGGCGGTCGAACAGGGCGGTGCCGTGCTGCTCGGCGGGCTCGCCAAGAACGCGTCCACCACCGAGGGCTCCGCGGCGATCGAGAACGCGCTCAAGGGCCACCAGGGCAAGACCGGGGCCGCGAAGGTCGACGACATCGACGTGGCGGACGGCGGCAAGATCGTCTCGCACATCCTCGGCGACGACGAGCAGAAGGTCACTCAGAAGCTCACCGAGTCGAAGGAGACCGCCGGCATCGACTTCGGCAAGCTCCTCCCGATCCTCGCTCCGATCGTGATGGGCCTGATCGCCAACGCCACCAAGGACAAGTCCGCGAAGCCCGGGACTGCAGAGGCGCAGTCCGGTGGCGGCGGCATCGGCGATGTGATCGGAGGCCTACTCGGGGGCGGCAGCTCGTCGGGCGGCGGCGGAATCGGCGACCTGCTCGGCGGCCTGCTCGGTGGAGGCAACTCCTCGGGCGGCGGCGGAATCGGCGACATCCTCGGCGGCCTGCTCGGCGGCAAGAAGTAGCCCCGCCGGCCCGCTCGCCGCGAACCCCTGCGATCCCCTTCCGAGTATGGGGACCGCAGGGGTTCTCTCGTCTCTTCGAGCGGATGCTGCGGGTGCGGGATGCCGGTCGTTCAGCGCGCGGTGAAGACGATGCGTCCGCCCCGTCGGGCCGCCGTGCACGAAGGCAGGTCGATGGGGCCCTGACCCGACCAGCCGGTGGCGAGCCGCGCGACCTCGAGCGTCTGCAGGCGCGTCAGGCTCACGCCGAACTCGCTGTCGACCACGAGTCGGATGATCCGGTTGCGCAGAGCCGCCGGGTTGGCGGCGAGAGCCGCGACACTCACCGAGATGCCGGCCTCGGCATGCTCGACGATGTCCTCGATCGTCTCGTGGATCATCTCGTCGAACGCCTCGGCGTCCTCGCGCAGCTGCTCGGCGGTGCGCGCCAGAGCCTCGGCGATGCCCGGGCCGAGCTCGGCTTCGAGCACGGGAAGCACCCGGTCTCGCACCCGCACGCGAGCGAAGCGCTCTTCGGAGTTGTGCGGGTCGTCCCAGACCTCGAGGTCGGATGCCGCGCAGAATGCACGCGTCGTCTCCCTCCGCGCTCCGAGCAGCGGCCGCACCCAGCGCAGCCCGTCATCGTCTTCGCGCACGGGGGCCATGCCCTGCAGACTCGCCGCCCCGGATCCGCGGGCGAGGCCGAGCAGCACCGTCTCGGCCTGGTCGTCGAGTGTGTGGCCGAGCAGCACGGCTGAGGCACCGGCATCCGCAGCCGCATCCCTCAGCACCCGGTACCTGGCGTCTCGTGCGGCGGCCTCGGGGCCACCCTCCTCCCCCACCTCGACCCGGACGATGAGAGCGTCGAGTCCGAGAGCCGTCGCCGTCCGCGCGGCGCGCGCGGCCACGGCATCCGAACCGCTCTGAAGACCGTGGTCGACCGTGAGACTCCCCACCCGGAGCCCGAGCTTGGGCGCTTCGAACGCGGTCGCCGCGGCGAGCGCGAGTGAATCCGCTCCTCCGGAGAGAGCGACGATGACGGCCGATCCCTCGGGCAGATCGGCGAGCGCAGTGCGCACGGCGAGGCGGATCTCGGCGATGGCGGGTGAGAGCGAGGGCACAGTCCCACGGTAGATCACGAGCTGAGATCGTCGCGCAAGGGTCGCGCCTGAGCGGGTGATGGCCCTAACCTGGCGCCGTGGCAGATCGATTGGGCGGGCAGCAGTACAGCACCGAACGGTTCACGACCTTCGTCGACGCGGTCGTCGCGATCGCGATGACTCTTCTCATCCTGCCGTTGCTCGAATCGGTGTCGGACGCAGGTGCCGCCGACCTGAGCACGGCTGAATTCCTCGAGGAGCACCACGGACAGCTCCTGAGCTTCGCCCTGAGCTTCGTTCTGATCGCGTCGTTCTGGCTCGAGCATCATCGGCTGTACGCCGGGGTGAAGGGCATGACGGGTGGGCTGTTGTGGATCAACATCGCCTGGATGGTCACGATCGTGTGGCTCCCTGTGCCTACCGCCATGCTCGGCCAGATGGATGAGGACCCCCTGCAGACGGCGGTCTACATCGGGACGTTGATCCTCACCCAGGTGACGACACTCGCAGCGAAGCTCTACCTCCGACGGCATCCTGCTCTCACCGACCTCCCCTCCGATGTGCTGCGGCGTGGTGTCCTCGGAGACGTCGCGGCGATCGTCCTGTTCCTGATCGCTCTCCCGATTGCGGCGTGGGTGCACCCGATCGGCTATGGGGCTCTGCTGCTCGTCATCCTGTCCAGCCCTCTCGAACGCCTGCTGAATCACGCCACCACCCGAGGCCGGCGAGGGCGTGGCCTGAACGATGCGCGCGATGGCTCCGATCACTGAAAGGTAGGCTGGTCGGCGGCATCCAACCGAACTTTTCCTGAGGAGCACACGCATGGGCGCACACGACGCCGTCATCGAGATCCCGCGCGGCAGCCGCGTGAAGTACGAGGTCGACCACGAGACCGGACGAGTCCACCTCGACCGCGTGCTCTACACGACCTTCGGGTACCCCGCCGACTACGGCTACTTCGACAACACCCTCGGCGAGGACGGCGACCCGCTCGACGTGCTCGTGCTTCTCGACCACGCCATCTACCCCGGCGTCGTCGTCGAGGTGCGCCCGGTCGCGGTGCTCAAGATGAGCGACGAGGCCGGCGGAGACGACAAGCTCGTCGCCGTCCTGTCGAAGGACCCTCGCTGGGCGCACATCCAGGACATCGGCGATGTGGCCGAGTACACCAAGAAGGAGATCGAGCACTTCTTCGAGCACTACAAGGACCTCGAGCCCAACAAGTGGGTCAAGGTCGACGCGTGGGGCGACGCCGCAGAGGCGCAGCGCATCCTCGACGAGGCGATCGTCCGTTTCGGCGAGCAGGGTCACTGACCCCTCGCATCGACGAAGAAGACCCCCGGCCGCTGTGCGGATCCGGGGGTCTTCTTCGTTGCCGATGCGGGTGTCAGACAGAGACGCCGCGATCTGCGAGGAAGGTGATCGGGTTGGTGTACGCGCCGTTGATGTACACCTCGAAATGCAGGTGGCAGCCGACGGATGCTCCGGTGTTGCCCGCGTATGCGATGACCTGACCGGAGTTCACCCATGCACCGCTGCGGACCGCGAACCCGCCGTCCCTGATGTGCGCGTAGCCGGAAGCGACTCCGCCGCCGTGCTGGATGCGGATGTAGTTGCCGTAGTTGCCACGAGGGCCGGCGTAGTCGACGGTGCCGGACTGCGCCGCGTAGATCGCCGCACCGCAGCCGTTCGCGAGGTCGACGCCGTAGTGGTAGCCCGAGCAGGCAGCACAGGGCTTGGGTCGAGAGCCGAATCCGGCGCTCCGGTAGCCGCCGTGCGGTCGCACCCAGCCACCCGACCCGGGTGATCCTCCGACGCCACCGCCTCCGCCGCCGCCTCCACCGCCATTGCCTGCGGCAGCAGCAGCAGCCTCGGCCGCTTCGCGGCGCTTGCGCTCCTCTTCCGCGACGCGCACGCCTTCCTGGTAGCCGGCCACGGTCGTCGCGGTGGCGTCCTTCAGGGCGGCGAGCTGCGCCTGCATCGTCGCGAGGTTGGCCGACTGCTCGTCGAGTGCCGCCTGAGCGGCATCGGCTGCGGCCTGGGCCTCGATCATCTTCTGCTCGGCGACCTGCTGCAGGCGGTCGCGCTCGGTGCGGGCGACCACGGCCTGGTCGGTCAGCGCCTGTGCAGAGTTGCGTGCGGCGACAGCGTTGTCGTGCACGGTCTGGTTGTACTGATAGACCTTGTCCATCGTGCCGAGACGAGAGAGCAGCTGGTCGGCGTTGTCTGCCGAGCCGGCGAAGAACAGTTCGAGGGCGGTGTCGTCGCCTCCGTTGCGATACAGCTGCGCGGCGAGCTGAGCGGCCTTCTTCGTCGCGTCATCGGCGACGAGCGCCTGCTCGTCCGCCTTCGACTGAAGCTCATCGGCGACCGCGATGGCGTCGAAGTACGCCAGCTGAGCGGCGTTGTACTCCTCGCCGGCGAGGACGGCTTTAGCCTGCGCGTCTGCCACCCGCTGCTTGAGGGACTGGATGAGCCCCTCGATGCGGGTGACCTCTCCCGCTTTCGCGGACTCATTGTTCATGGCGTTCTGCACGTCATCCCAGCTGGGATACGTCGCCGCGTACGCGGCGGTCACGCCGGAGGAGACGCCGAAAGCGCTGAGCGCGACGACGCTGAGAGCGCCGAGGGTGAGCGCGTTGCGACGGGTGACGGAACGGCCCTTCCAGAACGCACGGCTCTCCGCGGGCGTCGGCGCGCAGCCGCAGTCGTCGGATGCCGCAGCAGCAGCGTCCGTCGTCGAGTCCTTGTCGTTCACGCGGCCCCTTCCGCCGGTTTCACAAATGCCACACTAACAACTTCTTTCACATCCGCACCAGGCGCGGACAGCACGAGACGGCACAGTGATTCGAGTCCATCGTCCTCCTGAACACGCCCGGGGGACAGCAGGCTCGCCCTCGATTCGCGTTTTGCTCAGATCTTCCCTTATGCTTGAGCGTCGGCAAGGAAGTCCTCCGGGACAGACTTCGGCCCCATCGTTTAGCGGCCTAGGACGCCGCCCTTTCACGGCGGTAGCACGGGTTCGAATCCCGTTGGGGTCACTCCTTCCGGTACAATTGAAAACAAGTATGGCCCTGTAGCGCAGTTGGTTAGCGTGCCGCCCTGTCACGGCGGAGGTCGCGGGTTCAAGTCCCGTCAGGGTCGCTCTAAGCGACGGGCCTTTCTCTTCGAGAAAGGCCTTTCGTCTAGATGCGGCAGGTTTCGCCAGTCGCATGGCTCTGTAGCTCAGTTGGTAGAGCGCACGACTGAAAATCGTGAGGTCACGGGATCGACGCCCGTCGGAGCCACAGGGTGATCATTACAGTCACCTTAGGAACCCTCGCCTAGCTTCTACATGGCGGGGGTTTCCGCTTTTTCCCGGGTGCAGCGTCGGTTTCCGATCCGCTCCCCCGGCCCGGGCCCTGAACGAGCAGAACTCGCGCCCGCGCATCCGGCCCGCACGCTGATGCGGCGAGGCCCGCCTCCACAACCGGCGCATCAGCCGCGGGTCCTCCTCGACCCGAGCGTGACGATCGGTTCGATGCGTCCGGCGAATGCGGCGGACGCAGAAAAACACGCACTCACTGCCCTCTCCGGCGAAAATCTCCCCCGACGTATGCGAAGTAATATATCGATATGGGACCTGACCTTCCCGTTGCGCCTGGGGCTCAGCGGAACCTGGGAGCCGAAGAGCTCTTCCGTCGTCTGGCGACGTCGATCGCTGACGGAACCTATGCGCCCGGCGCGAAGCTGAGCGACAAGGCGATCGCCGATGACCTGGGTGTCACCCGCACTCCGGTCAGAGAGGCCGTGCAGCGTCTCGCACGCGCGGGGTTGATGGAAGTCCACGCGAATCGCTACTCGATGGTCACCGACATCACCGATGAACGCTCCCGCATCACCCGCGAGTTCGCCGCGTCTCAGGGTGGAGAGATCATCCGCGAGGCGGCACTCGCACTGTCGGAGGCCGACCTCGCCATCGCCTGCGAGCTGATCGGGGAGGCCATCGAGTCGGTCGAGTCCGGCGAGGGATGGATCGAGGCCCATGTCGAGCTCTTCGAATTCCTGACCGACCGTGCACTGAACGATCTCTACCGATTGATGCTGAGCGACTTCTGGTATCTGGTGTTCCGCGATCTCTACCTCGGTGAGCCGCGAGTGAACACGAGGGAGTCCCTCGAGGAGCTCGAGTCCGCGATGCGCGCCCGCAGCGCGAACGCCGGCGTCAAGGCCGTGCAGAGGATGCTCCGCCTGAAGTAGCGGGATCGACTCCGAGGAGTTGGTTCCGGTCCCCCGCGCCCGAACGGGGGGACCGGATCAGCCGATGAGAAGGTCCGCAAGCGCACCCACCCCCCAGTGGGCGCTCAAGACCGAGAGACTCGAGGGCACGTCTGGTTCGACCGACGGAGAGCAGCAGAATGCGGCTCGTCGTGTTGCCAGCGTATTGGCGAGGCGGACGCTGACGCTGATCGGGGCCCGACCGTTGACGCCGCGACGCTCGACCTGCTATGCCGAGATCTCGCACTCGCGCCGCCGGTGACGACGGGTGGCTCCAGGCTGGATACGCTCGAACCATGCTCGAGACGTTCACCGGATTCGCGGTCGTGGGAGTCGCGATCGCGCTCGGCTACGTGCTGGGCCGGATCGATCTGCTCGGGCCCCATGCGCGGCACGTGCTCGGTCGCCTGATCTTCTTCGTGCTCTCGCCGTTCCTGCTCTTCACCGTGCTCGCCCACGCCGATGCGAAGATGCTCTTCTCCTCGCTGCTCCCCGTCTCGGCCATAGCGGCGGTCGCGATCATCGCGATCTACGCTCTGGTGGCGCGACTGTGGTGGAAGCGTTCCGTCGGCGAGACGCTGATCGGCGCCCTCTCAGCCGGTCAGGTCAACTCGAACAACATCGGCATCCCCCTGTCGCTCTACCTGCTCGGCAGCGCCGCCTACCCCGCACCCGTGGTGCTCATGCAGCTGCTGATCTTCACGCCGGTCTCGCTGACGATCCTCGATGCCGTCACGAGCGACCGGGTCTCACTGCGCAAGACCCTCGTGCGCACCGCGACGAACCCGATCATCATCGCCTCGCTCCTCGGAACCCTCGTCTCGGTACTTGGCATCACGGTTCCGCCCATCGTCATGGAGCCCGCGCAGCTGATCGCCGACGCGGCCGTGCCGGTACTGCTGATCAGCTATGGCATCTCACTGCACGGCCAGCGCGTGCTCGGAGCCCCCGGACACCGCCGCGACATCATCTTCGCGACGTCGCTCAAGCTCATCGCGATGCCTCTGATCGCCTGGGTCGTGGCCGAGTTCGTCTTCGGGCTGTCGTCGGCCGAGGTGCTGATCGTCGTCATCCTCGCTGCCCTTCCGACCGCTCAGAACGTCTTCAACTACTCGCAGCGCTATGACATCGGCGAGACCATCTCGCGTGACACCGTGTTCCTGACCACGCTCGGTTGCCTCCCCGTGCTGATCCTCATCATGTTCCTGCTGGGCTGAGCAGCTCGGCACCCCTGCGGTCTCCGACTGCAGACAGGGTCAACGGGAGGTCTCGCATCACGACGACGCTGTCGAATGCCGTCGAACCAGGCGGAAGCGCCTCGAAGAACGACGATCGGAGGTGATTCAGGCGTGCACCTTCCACGCTCCACGCGCCGGTTGTGAGCGCGACCGACTCGACCGCTCGCCGGGAGGGCGCGTACGACCAGCCGACCCGACCGGCCCGATAGAAGTCCGATGCCTCGTCGATCGAGGCGAAGAGGGAGCTCGACCACGCGCCTCCCACCTCCACATCGGCGGTGAGACTGTGCTCTCCCGCTTCCATCGTGAGTGCGTAGCGGTCTCCTGATTCACGGATCGTGAATTGCGCTCTGCGATGCACCCCGGGGAACAGGCGTCCGCCGAACAGCACCGGATGCCATGCCGAGCTGTGCCGTTCGAAGATGAAGACACCGCGCTCGACGCCGCCGGGGCTGTCCCACTCGACGGCGATCCGGTGGGCGGCGTTCTCCGAACGGAGGCCCCATCGGCGCTGCAACCAGCTCGGTCGAATCGATTCGAGGCCCAGCACGCACACGCCGGCGACCGCAGACCCGTCGACGACCTGGGGCCGGAACCCTTCCGGCAGCAGCGATGCCGCCACCGCCGGGTCGACCCGGTAGGTGATCAGAAGGCGTCGGCGGAGCTGCGCGTGCACATCGCGGATGATCGTCATGTTGCGAATCTAGCACTGTAGCTAAATTACTCCAAGCGGTGCGCGTCCGCCTCTCCCCGTAGGTTGTATCCGTGGACAACCCGCTCATCTACGTGGCCGTGATCGGCGCGATCATCGTGCTGGCGATCTTCCTCCCCCGGTGGATACGCCGCTCGACCGACGCAGCCGGAGGAAGAGCAGGGCGGCGCTACGCGACCGACCGCCTCACCGGCATCCTCGCCGAACTGGGCACGACGCTGGTGCTGCATACGTCCGAAGCGACGGCGCGAGAGGTCGTCGACGGCGTCGTGCTGCAGCAGCCGCGCAAGTTCGCCCGTCTCGGGGGCGGCGGCTACGGCATCCGATTCATCGAGCAGGACGACGCGATCGTGCGTCTCGTCGACGATGAGGACGGAGTCCGGCTGGAGGTCGAGAGGGTCCGCGAGCACCTGGGCGTGCCGAACACCTCGGAGTTCTGGGCAGACCTGCGTGCCGCCGTCTCCACCGCCGCGCGCGCCGAGGGCATCGCGGTCTCCCCCGGACGGCCGATCCACCACCGGCGCGACACGGCGACCGGAGTATGGGTGCCGGAGTAGAGCGGCAGCACGTGGCGTGCCGGAACATCGGGTGCATCTCACAGCCGCCGCAACTAGGCTGTGGTATTGCTGATGACGCACCGGTCCCACCACAGCCGGCCTCGCGACGGCATCATTTCTCATCACAGCCCTCAGTCCCTCTGTGACCTGCGCCGGAAAGGCCGACCCATGAGTGAATCTCCAGAAAACGACCGGACTCCCGACTTCTTCGACAAGCTGATCGAAGAGACGCCTCGCGAGAACCCGCGCGAGCAGTCCGGCTTCACCGCCTCGTTCCGCGGCTATGACAAGGGCGAGGTCGACTCGGCTCTCAGCGCGCTGCGCAACCAGCTGCAGCAGGCGAAGGCCGACCTCGCGGCCACCGAGGCGCGCCACGAAGACGCCGTCGAGGCGCTCCGTGAAGAAGAGCGCATCGCCCGTGAAGAACTCGAAGCCGAACTTCTCGCCACCAAGGCGAAGGCCGCCGAGACCGAGCAGCAGGTCGCCACCCTGACCAACGAGCTCGTCGACACCCCGCGTGCGGACGGCCAGGAGGCACCGTCGCGCGAGCAGTTCGAGGCGATCCTCCGCGTGGCCGAAGAGCAGGCGAACGTGCTCATCCAGAACGCCGCCGTGCAGGCAGACCGCCTGATGGCCGCGGCTCGCGAAGAGGTCACCACGCAGCGTGCCGAGGCCGACGCCGACGTCACCCGCATCATCGCTCACGCTCAGCACGACGCCGACCAGGTGCGCCTGAAGATCGACACGGAGTACACCGCGCACCAGGCGACGCTCGAGCGCGAAGCCGCGCACGCCGCCGAGCGGGTGCACCAGGCGACGCAGGAGGCCACCGCCATCCGCACCGAGGCAGAGAAGGGCGCTGCGGCGCTCCGCTCCCTCGTCACTCGCGAGACGACGCAGCTGCGCGCCGAGGCGGAGCGCGAGGTGCGCGAGATGAACGCCCGCGTCCTCGAGTTCGAGGAGACCCTCACCCGACGCCAGGACGACGCTCAGCAGGAGTTCCTCGTGCTGCACAACCAGGCTGTCGCGCACGCCGAGCGCATCACCACCGACGCGAACGAACAGGTCGCCGCCTCGCTCGATCACGCACAGCGCATCTCGGCGAAGGCCGACGACTACGAGCGGCTGATGCGCTCGCAGGCGCAGACCATCGAAGCGGATGCCCAGGTGCGAGCCCGCGACACGCTCGACCGTGCGCGCGTGAAGTCGCAGAAGATCGTCGACTCGGTGACGGGTCACACCTCCGCGGTGCTGCGGGATGCCGAGGACCAGGCGCGTCAGCTGCGCTGGCAGCAGCAGCAGCTCGCCAGCTTCATGGCGGAGGTGCGCGAGCTGATCCGCCCGGAGGGCATTTTCAGCGATCAGCAGACGGGCGACGCCGTCTCCACGGTGGCGGACGCTGACGACGACGTCGACACGTTCGAGGCCGAGATCGTCGAAGACGAACAGGACGAGACCGCAGAGCCCGTCGAGGAGTTCCGCGGAGACGAGGCCCTCGACGATGAGCTCCTCGATGACGACGCCGAGACCATCGACGGCAAGATCACCATCGAGGTCGTCGAGACCGACGAGAAGGCCTCACGCTGACCTCGACCTCATGACGAACAGGGGCGTGGGCGGGTGATCCGCTCGCGCCCCTGTTCTGTGTTCGGTGCCATCCACCGATCGGTGGATGTCCGAGTCCGCCGCTTCACGGCTACCGCGCGAGCTCGTCTGCGGGCACGCTGGGGTACATGACAGACAGCGTGATCGAAGTACAGGATCTCCGCAAGGACTACGGTGGGTTCTCCGCGGTCGACGGCATCAGCTTCGACATCCGCCGGGGCGAGACGTTCGCTCTGCTCGGCCCGAACGGTGCGGGAAAATCGACGACCATCGAGATCCTCGAGGGGTACCGCCACCGCACGTCCGGGGACGTGCGCGTGCTCGGCGTCGACCCGCAGCATGGCCGTCTGGACTGGAAGGCACGTCTGGGTATCGTGCTGCAGTCGACGGGCGAGGCGGGGAACTTCACCGTGCGTGAACTCCTCACCGAATTCGCCGGGTACTACCCGCACCCTCGCGACATCGACGAGGTGATCGCAGCGGTGGGCCTCGAGCAGAAGCAGCGCTCCCGCGCAGGGAAGCTGTCCGGCGGCCAGCAGCGCCGACTCGATGTCGCACTGGGAATCATCGGTCGACCGGAGATGCTGTTCCTCGACGAACCGACCACGGGCTTCGATCCCGAGGCCAGACACCAGTTCTGGGATCTCATCCGCTCGCTCAAAGCGGAGGGGACCAGCATCCTGTTGACCACCCACTATCTCGATGAGGCGGCTCAGCTCGGCGACCGCGCCGCGGTCATCGCCGCGGGGCGGATCGCCGCGATCGGACCGATCGACGAGATCGGCGGTCCCGACGCACGCACGCCGGTGGTCCGCTGGCGGGATGCGGCGGGCACACGTCATGAGCAGCGGACGGCGATCCCCGGAGCTTTCGTCGCCGAGCTGCATCGAACGGCCGGCGAGCCCGACACCCTGGAGGTCGTGCGTCCGACCCTCGAGGACATCTATCTCGGCCTGATCAGGCAGCACGACGCCGACGCCCTCGGCGACCCCACGACACACGACAGCCGCACCGACCTCAAGGAGCCCGCATGAGCACCGCGACCGCACCCACGCGCTTCGGACTCCCCCGCACGATCCGGCTGGGCGTGCGCCGCATCGGCTTCGAGCTGCGACAGTACTTCCGCGCGGGAGATCAGGTCTTCTTCACGTTCCTGTTCCCCACCGTGATGTATCTGATCTTCGCGACCATCTTCACCGGCGATGTCGGCGAGGGTGCCGACAAGGTCAGCATGGCGACCTATTACCTCCCAGGACTCATCGCGGGCGGCATCTTCCTCTCGGGAGTGCAGGGTCTGTCGATCGAGATCGCCGTGGAGAAGAGCGACGGAACGCTGAAGCGACTCGGAAGCACCCCGATCTCGCCCGCCACGTACTTCCTCGGCAAGATCGGCGAGGTCTTCGTTACGGCGATCCTGCAGATGGCACTGCTCCTCACCGTCGCGGTCGTGCTCTACAAGGTGCAGCTGCCCTCGGATGCCGAGTCGTGGGGGCTGTTCGCATGGGTGTTCGTGCTCGGTCTGCTCTCGTGCACGCTGCTCGGCATCGCCCTGTCGGCGCTCCCCCGTTCAGGCAAGACGGCATCAGCGGTGGTGATCCCGGTCGTCCTGCTGCTGCAGTTCATCTCAGGCGTCTACATCGCCTTCTCGGCCCTCCCCGAGTGGCTGCAGAACGTCGCCGCCGTGTTCCCGCTCAAGTGGATCGCGCAGGGGATGCGCGCCGCGATCCTGCCCGACTCGTTCAAAGCCGCAGAACCGGGCGGCGAGTGGAACCTCGGTCTCGTCGCGATCATGCTGGCGATCTGGCTCGTCGCCGGCTTCATCCTCAGTCGTGCGACCTTCCGTTGGATCCGACAGAGCGGATGACGCCGGCATCCGTGACGCCCCGACGCCCGGTCCGACGTCGTCACGGCGTCGGGCCGTGCATCGGGGCGCGCGGAACGATGGAAGAGTGGTGGGCATGAGCCGCGTGATCCGCCGAGAGCGTCTGGGGTGGGACATCGCCGCGACGGCACTGCTGCTCACGGTGGCCGGACTCTCCCTCGGCCTCCCGCAGAGCTTCGCCGGATCGCGATGGGTGCTCGTCGCCATCACCCTCGGCGTCTTCCTCCTCTACGCATTCGGCGCCAGGCGCTACGTGGGTATCCACGAGGGGGTCGAAGATCCTGCACCGGCTGTCTCGGCGCTGCTGCAGGTCGGAATGGTCTCGCTTCTCGCAGCGGGTGTCGCGATCGAGCCGAACATGCTGCTGCTGCAGACCCTGGTGCTTCCGCTGATCTGGATGACGTCACGCTCGACCCTTCAGGCCGTGCTGGTCACGGTGGGCAACGGCGTCGTGCTCGGCCTCGCCTACGGGTATTGGGGTGGCTTCAGCGCCGATGCGCTCAGCACCGGTTTCGTCTCTTCCGGGCTGTCGACGGCGTTCAGTCTCGCGCTCGGCCTCTGGATCACCCGCATCGCCGAGTGGGGTGTCGAGCGACAGCATCTGCTGGCCGATCTGACCGCCGCTCAGGCGGGCCTCGAGACGGCCAGTCGAGAGGCCGGCGCCATCGAGGAGCGGGCTCGTCTCGCTCGCGACGTCCACGACACGATCGCGCAGAGCCTGGCGAGCATCGTCATGCTGGCCGAGCGTGCGCGTCTCGACGGTTCTCCCGCCGCGATCGAGCTGATCGAGAGTGCGGCACGGGAGGCGCTCGTCGAGGCCAGGGCTCTCGTGGCCGTGACCTCGACCGCGCCGTCCGCCGGTTCGCTCGGCGATGCGCTCCGCCGCCTCGGCGAGCGATTCGCGAGGGAGACCGGCCTGCGCGTCGACGTGTCGGCATCGGATGCCGCGCTGGCGCGAGACGTGCAGGTCGTCCTGCTCCGCTGCGCTCAGGAAGGACTCGCGAACGTGCGCAAGCATTCCGGCGCTGCGTCCACCAGCGTCACGCTCCTGATCGCCGATGCCGCCGAGCTCCGCATCCGCGACGACGGCCGCGGACTCCGAGGAGTGTCGATCGACGACGACCGCGGATTCGGTCTTGCGGGAATGCGGGAGCGGGTCGCCCTCGTCGGCGGAACCCTGACCGTCGCCGACGGGGCGGAGAACGGCACCGACCTGACCGTGCGCATCCCGATGCGCGCCGAGGCTGGCGCCCCGGCCGTAGGCGCGACCGTGGTCGCGAAGGAGACGACGCCATGATCCGCGTCATCGTCGCCGACGACCACCCGATCGTACGCTCCGGCATCGTGGGGCTCCTCGCTCTCGATCCGGGGCTCGAGATCGTCGGGCAGGCGGCGAACGGCGCCGAGGCGTTCGACCTGGCCGCTCGCCTGCGCCCCGATGTCGTGCTGATGGATCTCCGGATGCCCGGAACCTCAGGAATCGAGGCGACGTCGCGCATCGCAGCCGAGCTGCCCGGCGTGCACGTGCTCGTGCTCACGACCTACGAGACCGACGACGACATCCTCGGTGCGATCGAGGCGGGCGCGAGCGGGTACCTCCTCAAGGCTGCCCCGCAGGAGGAGATCGTCGCCGGGATCCGCGCGGTCGCAGAAGGCCATACGGTTCTCGCCCCGACGATCGCCGCCACGCTCGTCACGCGGATGCGCGGCGACCGACCGTCAAGGCCACAGCTGAGCCCGCGGGAACGCGAGGTGCTCCGCCTCGTCGCGGCAGGTCGCAGCAACCCGGAGATCGCTCGAGAGCTGTTCATCGGCGAGGCCACGGTGAAGACCCATCTGATCCACGTCTTCGAGAAGCTCGAGGTTTCCGACCGCACGCGTGCCGTGACCCTCGCGCTGGAACTCGGGCTGCTGTAGCGGATGACGGAGAACGCGAACGGCCCCCATCCCGAGGGATGAGGGCCGTTCGAATCGACGTCGAGGCGTGTTACGCGCGCACGAACTGCGTGGCTGCGGGGCAGTCGAACGGATCGGCACCGGCGGCCAGTCCGACCCGGTTGAGGTATTCGATGACGATCGCGTACGAGCGCAGGAGGCTCGTCTCGGTGTACGGCACGTCGTTCGAGACGCAGTAGTCGCGGACGATCTCGCGAGCCTTGGAGAGGTGCGGGCGCGGCATGTTCGGGAACAGGTGGTGCTCCACCTGGTAGTTGAGACCGCCCATGAGCCAGGTGGCCCACCATCCGCCGCGGATGTTGCGCGAGGTGCGCACCTGCTTCGAGAAGAAGTCGAGGCGGGCGTTCGGGTCGATGATCGGCATTCCCTTGTGGTTCGGGGCGAACGACGCCCCCATGTAGACGCCGAAGACGGCGAGCTGCACGCCCATGAAGGCGAATGCCATGCCGAGCGGGAGCATCAGGAAGACCGGGATCAGCACGATCGCGAACCGGAGGGCGATCAGGCCCAGCTCGATCCAGCGGCCCTTGGCCTTCTTGCTCGTCACCAGGTGCTTGACGCCGAGGTAGTGCAGGTTGAGCCCTTCAAGCGTCAGCAGCGGGAAGAACAGCCATCCCTGCTTGCGCGTGATCAGGCGGACGATGCCGCGCGACTGCGCCGCATCCGTCTCGAGGAACGAGATCGTGTCGACCTCGATGTCGGGATCCTTTCCGACCTGGTTCGGGTTTCCGTGGTGCTTGGTGTGCTTCGAGTCCCACCACGAGTAGCTGATGCCGACGACGCCGGCGGCCAGGATACGAGCGAGGCGGAAGTTCGCCGGACCGGAAGTGAGGATCTGGCGGTGCGCGGCCTCATGGGCGAGGAACGCCACCTGCGTGAGGACGAGGCCGAGCCCGGCGGCGATCAGCAGCTGGAACCAGCTGTCGCCGAGCAGGATGAAGCCGGTGACGAGTCCGCCGAGGGCGACGGCGAGGCCGGCGGCGACGAAGATGTAGAACCACCCGGCGCGCTGCAGGAGGCCGGTCTCCCGGACGACCTGCGACACCTGCTTGTAGGCGTGCGTCATCGGGGGGATGTCTGCGTTCCCGGAATACGTCTGGCGTACTGGTCCGAGCGTGGCTGCGGTCTTTTCGACCTGTGAAATGGAGATGTTGCTCTCCCGTCGATTGGAGCCCTTGAGCTGTGGTAAGCCCAAGGCAGATCGCCCAACGCTTAACTCAACCTAACCCCCCGCACATGCGCCGTGGGGAATACATCGGCACCCCTTGACGATTCACAGGTCCTGTGAATGAAACGGTCAGGCGCGGGCCCGCCGTGGGCGCCTTCTCAGCGCACGCGGAAGGGTGAACGTGAAGGTGCGCGCGCGACGCGTCGGGGCACTCGCGGCCTCGAGAGCCTCGCGCGCGTCGTCGAGGGAGTCGAAGGCGCCGAGCTCGGTCCCGCGCTGATCGCGGGCGAGATGGGTCGCGCCGTCGAACTCTACGAAACCGGCGAACTCGCCGGATCGGGTCGCGACATGCACGTCTGCGTCGGCCTGTTTCCAGGTCAACGGGTCGGAAGGAGGAAAAGTGGTCATGCTCATGGTCATACTCATTGCTGTGTGACGGGCGCGCGATATCGCGACCCGCAAGATGTGAGATCGAGGGCGGATGCCGCGCGCATCGATGCACGTGGTCCGGAATGGCCCTGTCAGTGGCTCCGTGGACGGCCTAGATAGGGCCAGAACACACGGTGCTCGATCAGTCTAGCAGGTCGGCATCCCGGACGCCCGATTCAGCTGTGAGCCGGGACCCACATACGGCGAGGGTGGCCTGACGATCCCCCCATGATCCACGCGCGCTCGGGCTCGGGCTCGGGCTCGGACTCGGACTGCGTCTCATCTTCGGTATTTGCCGTCGCGCCATCCGCGGCGTCGATCGGCATCCGCTCCCTCGACTCCGCGCTCTCCCCCGCCGCCCAGGCGTCGCGGATGATCCGCCGCGGGTCGTACTGCCGAGGATCCAGCGCGGTCCACTCCTGGCGAATGCTCGTCACTCCGGCCTCCTGCTCGGCTCGCCGCGCCGCATCGCCCGCGAGCAGGGTGACCCTGCGGACCAGCGCGCCGAGACGGCCCGCGTACTCCGGCAGCCGTCGAGGACCGATGATCACCGCCGCGATCAGCGCCATCAGGAACAGCTTCTCGATGGTGAGTCCGAACATCGTCATCCCTCCGTCGCGGCGAGGGTCGCGGCCGCCCTGCGGTGTTCTCTGCGGTCGTGGAGCCAGGCGATGAGCAGAGCCACCAGGAACAGCACGGTCATGGGAACCGCGATCAGGAACATCGACAGCACGTCGGCCGCCGGGGTCACGATCGCGCTGAACAGCACGATGGCGACGACGGTGATCCGCCAGCTCCGCGCGATCGCTCCGGCCGGGACGACGCCGAGCAGATTCAGCATCACGAGGAACACGGGAAGGACGAACGCCACACCGGTCGCCAGCACGATCTTGAGGATGAAATCGACGTAGTACGACGCCTGCAGCAGGGTGCTGTCTTCGGTCGAGGCGAAGCTCGCGAGCAGTTCGACCATGTGGGGGAAGACGAGGAAACCCATCAGGCATCCGCCGACGAACAGGGGGACGGATGCTGCGACGAACCCGAACGTGTACTTCTTCTCCCGCGTGTTGAGGCCAGGGGCGAGGAAGGCGAACAGCTCGTACAACCAGACGGGACTCGACAGAGCGACACCCGCGAAGAGCGCGATCTTGAGCTTGAGGTCGAAGGCCCCGGTGATGCTGTCGTAGTTCAGACTCGCGTCTCGCGACTCGGCGAGAGCGGTGATCGGCGCTCGCACGATTTCGAGGATCTGGTTCGACAGGAGGTAGCCGGCGACCACCCCGACCAGGAGGGCGACCACCGCACGGAACGCGCGCGTGCGCGCCTCCCGCAGGTGCGACGACAGCGGCATCCTGGTCGGAGCGGGCGATGGGCTCGCCCCGACGGCGTCAGCGACGAGCGCGGACACGTTCTACTCCGCGGCCCGTGGGACGGGGCGGGGGATGTCGGCGGACTCGCGCGCTTCGGCATGGTCGCGGACGCCCGCTGCCGGATCCGCCCACGCGTCGCCCGAGGTCTCGGCGACCTCGGATCTGAGGATGCGCATGGACTGCCCGACGCTCCTGGCGAGGGCGGGGAGCTTCGCGGCGCCGAAGATGAGGACGACGATCGCGAGGATGATCAGGGCGTGCCACCCTGTGAGGTTCTGAAGCATGTCTTCCTTCTCTCTTATATGGGGTGCGCGGTTCGCGTTCAGTCGGACGGCGGCTCGCCGCCGCCGCCCGGGCCGCCGGACGGGGCGGTGCCCGCGCTCGGAGTCGTGGTCGTGTCGATGCCAACCACGAGCGCCGCGGAGTACCCGCTGCCGACGTCACCGGTGACCGTGGCCAGCTGAAGCGCACCGGAGTCGTCGCCGAAGACGTTGTCTGCGGAGAGGCTCGTCTGCGAGAGGTTCTGCGTGGACCCCGGGTAGCGCGAGTCCGCGTAGACGCTGGCGCAGACGTCCTCCGGCAGCGCGAGCTGGGAGGTGGCGATGGCGTTCGCCGCGTCGGTGATCGACTCGACGTCCGGATAGACCTCGAAGTGGATGTGCGGCCAGCGGCCGGAGTAGCAACCGGGGAAGATCGACGTGAACGAGACCTTGCCGTCGGCATCCGCCACCTGCACTCCTCGGAGGTAGGTGACGTCCTCGAGGCCTGACGAGTACATCGAGTATTCGCCCTCCGCTGTGCAGTGCCACGCATAGACCGCGACTCCCTCGAAAGGGACGCTGCCATTCGCGAGATCCACGACCTGCAGCTCGAAGGTCAGGGGGATGCCGTCTGCGGTCGCCGAGCCGTCGATCGAGGTCGTGATGTCCTGACGCACGATGCCGGACTCCTCGAGGACATCCGGCCCGTTCGAGCCGTCGCCAGGGTACGGTCCTGCGGTCTCATCCGGGATCTCGTCCGTCGCTGTCGTGGCCGTCGATCCGGACGAGCCACCCGTGCCGGTCGTCGCCGTCGAGTCGCTCGTGCTCGACGTGGTGCTCTCCGACGGCGCGCATGCGGCGAGGACCAGCGCACCCACCCCGAGTCCGGCGAGACCGAGGACACCGCGACGGGTCACCAGGGTGCGGATGTCGAACGCCGCCCCCTGATCGACGACCTCCTCGTCGGCGCGGTCGAGCAGTCGGCCCTCGCAGGTCGGGCCCTCAGGGGTCTGGACGGGTTCGGGGATGCGGCTCATGATCGTGCTCCTCTCGGCGTGGATGGGTGTCGATGTACCCATGGTCACGGAGGGCCCGATCAGCGAGCTATGTCTCGTCTATGCGAAGACTATGACTCCCGGCGGACGGGCGGGTGCAGGACGAGCACGACCACGATCACGACGAGGACGGCGGCCGTGATCGCCACCGGGATCGGCAGGATCGGGTCAAGCAACACCACCACAGCCCCGAGTGGGATGACCGTGTTCACCACTCTGTCGGCGTGCTCGCGGATCGCGATCCACCAGATGCCGAGCAGGAAGAGCGCGATGGGGACGGCCACCGTGAGCGACGCGACAGCGTGGGTGAGATGGCTCTCGCCGGTCAGGACGTCGAGCTCGACCTCGATTCCGGCCGAGAACGCGGCGGCCGCGGCGAAGACGAAATAATGCGAGTACCCGTAGCGGAGCGTGCGGCCGAGCGTCGTGATCGCCCGGTGATGCGGCGGCCAGAAGTAGATCCACCACAGCGAAGCGGTGACGACCAGCGTCAGGACCGAGATCGCGATGAGCGGCACGAAGGAGTCGAGCTCGTTCTTCGCTTCGATGATCGCGTTGGCCGAGGCGAGGAGGCTCTCGCCGAGCACGATGAGCGTGAAGAGACCGTAACGCTCGGTGATGTGGTGCGGATGCCACGGCGTCTGCCCGCGGCGCTCGGCGAACACCGGCACACTGACCTCGACGAGGGCGAATGCCACGAACGCCACGAGCTGCAGCGTCCCTGAGGGGATGAAGAGGAACAGCACCCACAGCACCTGCACGCCGGCGATACCGAAGGCGTAGCGACGAGTCGCGGCCTTCAGCTCCCCCGCCCCACGTGATGCGCGCAGCCATTGCCCGATCATCGCGAGGCGCATCACGATGTAGCCGATCACCGGAAGGGTGAAGTCTCCGTGCTCGAACGCCGCGGGGATCCCGGCCGCCAGCACGAGCACGCCACCCATCTGGATGATCGTCGTGACGCGATAGAGCCAGTCGTCGGTGTCGAAGGACGTGGCGAACCAGGTGAAGTTCATCCACGCCCACCACACGGCGAAGAACACCAGCAGGTAAGAGGTGATGCCGTGGACGAAGTCGCCGTGGCTCAGCGCATGGTGCAGTTGGGCCGAGGCGATGCTCACCGCGACCACGAAGACGAGATCGAAGAACAGCTCGAGCGTGCTGGCGGTGCGATGGGGTTGCGCCGGATCCCTGGGCAGCATGCGGCTGAGATGGAATCGGGGCGCTGAGGCGGTGGTCACGCGGTCAGAATATCGGCGCCGCTCACCACCAGCGCGCGTGTTCTGGAATATAGGTTGATCCACTCGGGTGAATTATCTTCCGCTGAACGTTCGGTTCCGCTAGAGTGAACGAAGTCTGCAGTGCCTGCTGCCAGCACCACCGTGTGGGACGGTGACCGCAACTCGTGATTTGGGATCACGGATGCAGCAGGACCCGAGGGGTCGGGACGCAGACGATGCCATGGACGTGGGGTCCGTGGTCTGGGGAATATCTGGGGATAACTATGGCGCGCTGGGGAATTCTGCGTACATTCAGGGCTCAAGGGGCTTCGGCATGACCTCCGTCGAGGATGCTCTGAGCATCACTCGCACGGGTTCGGTCTTCACGCCGGTCGCGGCTCCGCGAGCCGCGAAGTCGGTCACGCGCACGGTGGTCACACCGCGCGTGTCCGCGACGCTGGAGCGACGTCGCCAGTGGGAGCGGCGTTATCGCATGCGACTGCGGATCACGGATGCCGGGGTCATCCTGTTCGCGGTCGGGATCACCGCAGCGGTCCAGGTGGTGACCGGTGTCGCAGGGGAAGAGGCCCTGCGCAACGGCATCCTGCTGGCCACGCTCTGGTATCTGCTCCTCGGCGCGCTGCACACCCGTGATGCAGCGCTGTTCCGCGCCAGCGCCACCGAGTACCGCGGTGTGGCACACGCCACCGGGCTGGCGTTCGGCGTCATCGCCATGCTCAGCGTCGTGCTCGGCTGGCAGACGATGCAGCTGGTGCTGCTCGTCGGCCTGCCGCTCGGTGTCCTCGCGCTGCTCGTCACCCGCTGGGCGTGGCGGCACTGGCTGACGGCGCAGCGTGCGCGAGGGCGTTTCGCCTCGCGTACGCTCGTCGTCGGCAACCGCGACGACGTCGAGTACGTCATCCGCACACTGCACCCGATCGGCGCCTCCGGGTACCAGGTCGTCGGTGCGACGCTGCTCGACGGCAACGCGCGCGACGTCGAGGCTCGCGGCGAGCAGTTCCCCGTGCTCGGCAACGTCAACTCCGTCTCCACCGTGGCCGCAGAGCTCGGCGCAGACACGATCATCGTCGCGAGTCGTCCCGACGGCGAGCCCGACTTCGTGAAGCACCTCAGCTGGCAGCTCGAAGGCACCGCTGCAGAGCTCGTGCTCTCCAGCCGCCTCACCGATGTCGCCGGGCCGCGCATCTCGTTCGCTCCCGTCGAGGGACTTCCGCTGATCCAGGTGCAGATCCCCTCCTACGAGGGCGGCCAGCACGTGCTGAAGCGCGCACTCGACATCGTTGTCGCCTCGGTCGCGCTCATCCCGATCGCGCTGATCACGCCGATCCTCGCGCTGCTCGTCAAGCTCGACTCTCCGGGTCCGCTCTTCTTCTCGCAGGAGCGCGTGGGCCGCGACGGTCGCACCTTCAAGATCATGAAGTTCCGCTCGATGAAGACCGACGCCGAGCAGCAGCTCGCGACCCTCAAAGAGCAGAACCAGGGAGCCGGCCTGCTGTTCAAGATGAAGGACGACCCACGTGTCACCCGCGTCGGTCGGATCCTGCGCAAACTGTCACTCGACGAGCTGCCGCAGTTCTGGAACGTCCTCATCGGCGACATGAGCGTCGTGGGTCCGCGTCCGCCGCTGCCCTCCGAGGTCACCGCCTACGACGGCACGGTCTTCCGTCGCCTGTACATCAAGCCGGGCATCACGGGCCTCTGGCAGGTCTCCGGTCGCAGCGACCTCTCATGGGATGAGAGTGTGCGCCTCGACCTGCGGTACGTCGAGAACTGGTCCGTGATGAACGACCTGCAGATCATGTGGCGAACTGCCAAGGTCATGGTGCAGCCCAGCGGGGCATACTAGTCACAGAACACTGTGGTTCGGTCCGCCGGGGAGGCGGATGCAGGACCGTGATGCAGTGAGATGGGTGCGGGAGCATCCGAAATGAGGGGGAAATCAACGTGCCATCAACCGTCCGGATCCTTGGCACCCATGGTGTTCCGGCCGCGTACGGCGGTTTCGAGACAGCGGCTGAGAATGTCGGCCTGTACCTGCGCGATCAGGGCTGGAACGTCATCGTCTACTGCCAGCTGCCCGGCGAGGGGCCGACCACCGTCGACGAGTGGAACGGTCTTCAGCGCGTGCTCGTGCATGAGCCCCGCGAAGGCTGGAAGGGCACGTCGGCGTTCGACCTGACCTCGATCCGTCACGCGATGCGCGAGCACGTCGACGGAGACGTGTGGCTCACGTTCGGTTACAACACCGGCGTGTTCGACATCATCCCGCGGCTCCGCCGGATCCCGAACGTCATCAACATGGACGGCATGGAGTGGACACGCAAGCGCTGGGGCGTCGTCAAGCAGGGCATCCTGTTGGCGAACGAGCGCCTGGCGGGCCTCGTCGGAGACGTGCTGATCGCCGACCACCCCGTGATCGCCACGTATCTGCGCCGGCATTTCGGCAATCGACGTGTGCAGACGATCACCTACGGAGGACCCGAGGTGCTCGATGCACCGACAGGCCCCGTCCAAGAGCTCGGGCTGACACCCGACGACTACGCGATGATCGTGTGCCGGCCGATCCCCGAGAACTCGGTGCTCGAGATCGTCCAGGCGTGGTCGGCGGCTGAGCGGGGCATGCCGCTCGTGGTGGTCGGGCCTTACGGCGACGACGACCCTTATCACGTGGCAGTGCGCGCCGCGGCGTCCGACGAGGTGATCTTCCCCGGGCCGATCTTCGAACCCGAGCGCCTGCAGTCGCTCCGGTTCCACTCCGCCCTCTACCTGCACGGGCACACGGTCGGCGGCACCAACCCCTCGCTCGTCGAGGCGATGGGCGCCGGCAACGCCGTGATCGCCCACGACAATCCTTACAACACCTGGGTCGCAGGACCCGACAACGCCTACTTCACCGGAGCCGACGATCTCGCCGGCCTGCTCGACGATGTGCTCTCCGATGACGGCAGGAGGCGGCGCATGGGCGACGCCAGCCGCGAACGGTTCCGCGCGGAGTTCACGTGGGCCAAGATCGGCTCCGAGTACGAACAGGCCCTTCGCACCGCGCTTGCGCGGCGGGGGCACGCACAGCAGCAGACAGGGGTAAACGCATGATCGATGTGGCAGTGGTCGGACTCGGGAAGATGGGGTTGTCCCATCTGTCGATGATCAAGGCGCACCCCGACGTGAACCTCGTGGGGGTGTGCGACGCCACGGGGTACCTGCTCGACATCCTGGCGAAGTACACCGGCGTCACGACCTACAAAGACCTCGACAAGATGCTCGATGAGGCTCGGCCTCAGGCGATCATCATCGCGACGCCGACCCACCTGCACGCGGGGATGATCCGCACTGCGCTGCAGCGCGGCATCCACGTGTTCTGCGAGAAGCCGCTCGTGATCGACCCGGCCGACAGCATCGAGCTCACGGCGCTGGCCGAGCAGAAGGGTCTCGTCACGCAGGTCGGCTATCACAACCGCTTCGTCGGAGCCTTCCTCGAGGTCAAGCGCCTGCTCGACCTCGATGCGATCGGCACAGTCAACACTGCCCTCGCCGAGGCCTACGGCCCCGTCGTGCTGAAGCCCGCCGGTCGCACCTGGCGCAGCGAACGCGCCACGGGCGGCGGCTGCCTCTACGACTACGCCGCACACCCGCTCAACCTCCTCACGTGGTACCTGGGCACCCCGGAGTCGGTGAGCGGCAGCCAGCTGACGAGCATCTTCTCTGCGCAGATCGACGACGCAGTCGCGAGCACGCTGCACTATCCCGACGGCACGGCACAGATCATCTCGAACTGGTCGGACGAGTCACAGCGCAAGATGACGACCAAGATCACCCTGTGGGGAACGAACGGCCGGATCTACGCCGACCGCCAGGAGATCCACGTCTACCTGCGCGACACCGCCACGATCCCCGAGGGGTACCGCGTCGGCTGGAACGTCCGCTACACCACCGATCTCACCGAGGCGCCCTGGTTCTACCTACGCGGCGAGGAGTACAGCGCACAGCTGGACTCCTTCGTGCAGCGCGCCCAGGCCGGCGCATCGGCCGGCACGAACGACTTCGCATCGGCCGCGGTCACCGACAGGGTGATCTCGATGATCAGCGAGGATGCGGTGCGCGAGGACTCGCGTCTCACCGCCGAAGCAGCATCCGATCTCGCCGTGCAGACGGCACCGAAGGGGCGTATCGCGGCAGCGCTGAGCGCTCTGCGTGGAGGGAAATGACCATGACGACATCCACTCGCACCATGGACCGGCTGCTGTTCGGCGACAACCAGTTCTTCGGCGTCAACCACATGTCGGAGGAGAAGGCCCGCGCGCAGCAGATGCGCTTCCAGGACACGGAAGCGATCATGAGCGTGCTCGACGCGGCGTACGACGAGGGTGTGCACACGTTCATGTGCACCACCCACGATCGGATCGCCGAGGTCACTGACCATGTCAGGGCCCACCCCGACCGCTACGCAGACATGACCTTCTTCCCGTGCATGCCGTACGCGCACAAGTACGCGAACGCCGTGACTGAAGACGGCTTCCTCGGAGCCATCCGCAAGTTCCTCCCGGAGGAGGGCCTGCTCGACAGCATCGCGCGAGGCACCTCGTCGCTCGCCCGCAAGGACATCGAGGGCGTCACCACGCTGCTCATCGACGCCGAGATGAAGATGTTCGAGGGTCTGAACACCCCCGTCATCTGGCTGCAGAACGTCGTCGTCGATCTGCTCTCGGGCCTGGGCTTCACCGACGCGTTCCGCATCTTCGCCGATCACGTGCGCAAGCGCTACAACGCGGAACCCGGTTTCATCACGATGAACCTCCCTCGACTGCTCGACGACCTCGACAAAGCGGGGGTCGAGAACCCGATCGTGTGCTCGAACATCAACAAGCTCGGTTTCCGCATGTCGGGCGGCGTCGACGCCTATCGCGATGCGATGGAGAAGCGCCCGTTCCGCGCGGTCGCGATGTCGGTGTACGCCAGTGGTGCGATCCCGCCGCGCGAGGCCATCGAGTGGGTGACCTCGCTGCCGAATCTCGAGTCGATCGTCTTCGGCGCATCGAGCCGCGCGAACATCGCGTCCACGGTGAGCCTTGTAGACGAGTACTGGCCCCAGCGCTGACATGCCGAAGGGTGATGCGAACACGGTCCTGATCGCCAACCCCGGCGCCGACCTCTACGGGTCGGATCGGATGGTGCTCGAGACCGTGCGCGGCCTCGTGGGGGCCGGCCGGCGAGTCGTCGTGACCGTGCCGCACCCCGGCCCTCTCGTGCCTCTGCTCGAGGGGGCCGGGGCAGAGGTCGTCGAATGCATGACGCCGGTGGTGCGCAAGGGCCTTCTCAACCCCCGCGGGCTGGTGGATCTGGTGGTCACATCGATCAGGGCCATCGGCCCCGGCCTCAGGCTCATCCGACTGGTCGACCCCGGCGCGGTGATCGTGAACACCATCACTCCCCCGCTGTGGATCCTCCTCGGCCGGATCAGCCGACGCCTGACCGTCTGTCATGTGCACGAGGGCGAGGGCTCCGTCGCCGGAATCGTGCGTCGCGCCCTGTACCTGCCGCTCGTGTTCAGCGATCGCGTGATCGCGAACAGCGACTTCACGCGCCGCGTCCTGGCCTCCTCCGCGCCGCGGGTGCGCGACCGCACCGTCGTCGTTCACAATGCTGTCGCCGGCCCGGACAGGGTCGTAGCTCCGCGTGTCCCGCTCGCTCCGCCGACGCGCCTGCTCTACGTCGGTCGCCTGTCGCATCGCAAGGGCGTGCATGTGGCGATCGATGCGCTCGACACCCTCGTCCGCGAGGATCGCGACGTTCGTCTCGACGTGGTCGGCGCGGTCTTCCCCGGCAACGAGGCCTACCTCGAGGAGCTACAGACGCAGGTCGCCCGCTGCGGACTCGAGGATCGGGTGTCCTTCCTCGGCTTCAAGTCCTCGGTATGGGACGACCTCGCGCGCAGCGATATCGCCGTGATCACCTCGCTGGTCGACGAGACGTTCGGGAACACCGCCGTCGAGGCCGCTCTCGCCGCGCGTCCTGCGGTGGTGAGCGAGGTCGGCGGCCTGCCCGAAGCGGCGGGTTCGTCGCAGAGCGCGACGCTCGTGGCGCCCGGCGACGCTTCCGCACTCGCGGCGGCGATCGCGGCCAAGATCGACGACTGGCCCGCCCAGGCCGCCCTCGCCGTGGCGGACTCCTCGGCCGTCGCCGACGCGTTCTCGGGCGCCAGATACACCGCCGGGATTCTCGCCGCACTTCGCCGCTGAAGGTCTAGCAAGATCTGTCCACAGGACTCTTGTCCCCCATCCGGTGGACATGATAAGATCTCGCCACTGGGGATAGCGTCATTTGGGGATGACGCCGCCGATCGACTCGTTCTCAACGGGTCGGCATCGGCAACCCTGATTGGGGAATCTGGGGAATCGACAATCATGATGATTGCGCGTACAAGCATGTCCATCGCGGCCCTCGCGCTCTGCGTGAGTCTGGTCGCCTGCAGCAGCACCGGGGAGCCGACGAGCGGAGCGGATCCGACGGCGACGTCGTCGTCATCATCGCCCGCTCCCGATCCGACGGCGGGGTCCTCGCCGTCGGCGAATTCAGGATCGACCGATCCGGACTCACCGGTCGCGAAGATCGAACGGGCCGGGCAGTCGACCGCACCGACGGTGAAGGCCGAACCTGCCGACACCACGGGGGCCGTGTCCTACAGCGACGGCGTCACCGTCCGGATCGACGAGGTCTCGTTCGGCAAGGAGACCGCGCAGGGGCCCGGGAGCTTCCCTGACCGCGAGTACGCCCGCCTGACGATCACGATCGACAACGGCTCATCCGATGCGATCGATCTCGGCACGGCAGTGCTCACGCTGCTCGACGCCGCCGACGCGACCGCCGTGCGCGTGTACGCGGCCGAGGCGGAGGTCACCGACTTCTCCGGCATGCTCGCCGCGGGCGACAGCGCCACCGCGACCTATGCGTACGCCCTCCCTGCGGATGCGCGCGACACCGTCACCGTGGTCGTCGACTTCGACGGCCACCACTCATCCGCCGTCTTCCGCGGTGGGCTCGACTGATGTCCCTCTCGAGCTCATCCGCGACCACCCGATCTGACCGCTTCTCGACACGAGGAACTCCCATGACACGCACCACCCGCGGAGCAGACCGTCTCCGCCGCGTGATAGCCGCGATCGCCACTGCAGCGACAGCCCTCGCCGCGATCGCATTCTTCGCCCTGCCCGCCGAGTCCGCGTCCGCCGACACGCTCGGACAGCCCAACACGGTCACCGCCGATGTCCTGCCCACCTGGCAGATCAACGGCGTCGTGTGGAGTCAGGTCGTCGCCGGCAACACGGTGTACGTCACAGGCAGCTTCACGAAGGCACGACCGCCGGGGGTCGCCGTCGGCGGGGCGGGCGAGATCGACGCGAACAATGTGTTCGCGTTCGACATCACGACCGGAAACCCCGTTCCGAACTTCAGCCACTCGTTCGACGCCCAGGGTCTCGTCGTGCGAGTCACACCCGACGGCAAGACCGTGTACTTCGGCGGCGACTTCACCGCAGTCGACGGTCAGGCCCGCGCGCACGTCGCAGCCTTCGACGTCGCCACCGGCACGATGCTCGACTGGGCGCCCCGCGCGGACGGTCAGGTGAGAGGCTTCGCCTTCGCCGGCGACACCGTCTACGTGGGCGGCAACTTCCGCTCCAGCGGCGGTCAGCCGCGCAGCGAGCTGGCGGCCTGGAACACCACGTCCAAGACGCTCACGTCGTGGGCTCCGTCTGCGGCCGGCGACGGATTCGTGTGGGACATGCTGATGTCGCCGGACTCCTCCCGCGTCATCATCGGCGGGTCATTCACCACTCTCAACGGGGCGACCGCCTACGGCATGGCCTCGATCGACGCCGCGACCGGGACGGCACTCCCCTGGGCCGCCACCGACAAGATCAAGACGGCCGGGCTCAACGGCGCGATCTCCAGCCTCAGCACCGACGGTACGCAGGTCTTCGGCACCGGCTACGCATTCGGCGCAGGAGCCTCGTTCGAGGGCACCTTCGCCGCCGATCCGTACACGGGGTCGATCAACTGGGTCAACGACTGCCTGGGCGACACCTACGGCAGCTTCCCGCAGGGCGGTGTGCTCTACTCCGTCTCGCACAAGCACGACTGCAGCGTGGTGGGCGCCTTCGGCGACACGAACCCGCGCGCACGGTGGACGAAGGCGATCGCCGAGAGCACCACGCCCACCGGCGGCGTGATCACCAAGAAGGACGCCTACGGGTGGGACTTCACCGGTCTGCCCTACACGGAGCAGCTCAACTGGTACCCCGACCTCGAGTTCGGCACGTACACGAGTTCTCGCCAGGCAGCATGGTCGGTGACAGGCAACGAGAACTACGTCGTGCTCGGCGGCGAGTTCCCCAAGGTCAACAACGTGGCGCAGCAGGGTCTCGTCCGGTTCGGCAAGACGAACGTCTCGCCGCACGCCGTCGCCCCGGTCTACAACGCCGGCCTCACCCCCGCGCCGTACTCGAACGAGTCCGGAGTGGTGAGGGTGCCGTTCACCAGCGTCTGGGATCGCGACAACGCCACGATCACCTACGATGTGTTCCGCAGCCCCTCCGTCAAGATCGCGACCTTCACCCGCACTGACGGCCGGTTCTGGAATCTGCCGAGCCTGAGCGTCACCGACAGCGGCCAGACGCCGGGAGCGCAGGTGCGCTACCAGGTCAGGGCGAAGGATGCCGACGGCAACGTGCAGTGGAGCGCCTGGTCACCGTACGTGACGGTGTCGAGCGCGCCGGCCGCGGCCTACCGCGCGGCGGTGCGCGCAAGCGGCGCAAGTCACTCCTGGCGACTCGACGAGACGACCGGAACCCGACTGTACGACGATGTGGGTAACGCGCCCGGTACGGCCACGAGCCTCACGCTCGGATCGAGCGGTGCGATGCTCAACGACTCGAACGCGGCGATCACCTCTGCCGGCGGCAGCTCGCCCAAGATGACGACGCAGGATGTCAGCACGGCGACGCCGGCCGCGACGGTCGAGGCGTGGGTGAAGACCACCAACACGAGGGGCGGGCGCATCGTCGGCTTCGGGGACTCCGCCACAGGCACGTCGACGTCGGGGATCACCGACCGAGTGCTCTATCTCGACAACTCGGGACGGGCCAACTTCGCGATCAACGACGGTTCCTACCGGACGATCTACAGCCGCACCGCGGTGAACGACGGCAACTGGCACCACATCGTCGGCACCGTGGGCGCCGAGGGCATGCAGCTGTTCGTCGACGGCAAGCGTGTGGACCGCGATCAGGCACGCACCTCGCCGAAGATCTACGACGGCTACTGGCGCATCGGCGCAGACCAGACGAACGGCTTCACCAACAAGCCGACCAACGCCGGTCTCGCAGGCACGATCGACGACGTGGCCGTGTACCCGTCCGCGCTGAGCCCGGCCGACATCCAGTCGCACTACCTGGCGAGCGGCCGTTCGGCCGCCTGGACCGCCGCTCCGACCGACGTCTACGGCGCCGCCGTCTCGACGGACAAGCCGGACCTCTACTGGCGCCTCAACGAGACGGCAGCCGGCACGATCACCGACTCGGCGGTCGGCGGGACCACCGGCAACCTCGCCGGAACCGTGACCCGCGGGCAGACGTCCGCGATCGGCACCGGAACCGCGACCACCTTCAACGGCTCGACTGCGCTCGTGGTCGCGCAGGAGCCCTGGACGGCGCCGTCCACCTACAGCGCCGAGCTGTGGTTCAAGACGACGAGCAACAAGGGCGGCACACTGATCGGATTCGGCAACGCCACCAGTGGGCTCAGCACTCAGTACGATCGCCACGTCATCATGCAGAGCGACGGAAAGGTGCAGTTCGGAAGCGGTCAGCCGCAGACGACGCTGGTCACCCCCACCGCATACAACGACGGCCAATGGCACCACGTGGTGGCCACTCAGGGCGCCGACGGGATGAGGCTGTGGCTCGACACGCAGCTCGTCGGCAGCAACTCGATGGCAGGTTCGGAGAACTACCGCGGGTACTGGCGCATCGGCGCGGACAAGACGTGGGGCAGCACGTCGAGCAACTACATCGCCGGCACGCTCGATGAGGTCGCCGTGTACCCCTCGGCGCTCTCGGAGCAGCGGGTTCGCGATCACTTCGCAGCGAGCGGCCGCACGGTTCCCGGGCGCGCTCCGGTGGCGGCGTTCACCTCGGTGGCCGACAAGCTGAAGATCGACGTCGACGCGAGCACTTCGACCGACGCCGACGGAGGGCCGCTCGCCTACGCGTGGAACTTCGGTGACGGCACGGTCGCGACGGGGGCGACGGCGTCGCACGTCTACACCGCAGGAGGCACCTACACGATCACGCTGAAGGTGACGGACAGCACCTCGCTCGTCAACACCCTCACCCGATCGGTGACGGTCGCCCCTAACCAGGCTCCGACCGCGGCGATCAGCGCCACCACGGATCACCTCGATGTCGCGCTCGACGGATCGGCATCGTCCGACCCCGACGGCACCGTCGCATCGTACGAATGGGACTTCGGCGACGGCACGACCGGCACCGGCGCCACCACGACCCACACCTACGCCACGGCGGGCGACTTCACCGTGACTCTCACGGTGAAGGACGACAACGGCGCCACCGCCACCAAGACGCGGGCCCTCACGACGACGCTGGCGCCGAACCAGGATCCGACGGCGGCGTTCACGACCGCGGCTGACCTGCTCGCAGTGACGGTGGATGCCACGACGTCGACCGACCCTGATGGGACCATCGGCTCATACGCCTGGGACTTCGGCGACGGCGGCACCGGATCCGGTGCGACGGCGTCTCACACCTACGCGAGCGTCGGCACCTACACCGTGAAGCTCACGGTGACGGACGATCGGGGTGGCACGGCGACCGTCAACCATGACGTCACCGTGGCAATGAACCAGGCACCCTCTGCGGCATTCACCAACTCGGTGGCCAACCTCGCGGTGGCTGTCGACGGCTCGGGTTCAGCAGATGCGGACGGCACCGTCTCCGCATACGCCTGGGACTTCGGCGACGGCGGCACCGCTTCGGGAGCGACGTCATCCCACACCTACGCAGCCGGGGGCACGTACACCGTGACTCTGACGGTGACGGACGACCGGGGGGCGACAGCCACCACGACGCAGCCCGTCACCGTAGCGGCCCCGCAGGTGTGGGCGCAGGATGCCTTCACCCGGACGGGCACCAACGGATGGGGCACCGCGACCACCACCGGCGGCGCGTGGACCATGTTCCCGACCAGCGCGACGGCCCTGAGCAAGTTCGCCGTCAACGGCACCGGCGGAACCGTCACCCTGTCGGCGGGGAACAACTACTCGGCCTCGCTCGCCGGCTCGACACCGTCGACGAACACCGAGGAGCGGTTCACCGTGGCGTTCAACCAGCCGTCCACCGGCGGCGGGTTCTACTTCTCCGCTCTCGGGCGACAGATCGACACTGCCAACGACTACAGGGCGAAGTTCCGCGTGGCGTCGAACGGCGTGGTGTCCCTCTGGCTGACGAAGACGATCGCCGGGGTCGAGACGGTCCTCTCGTCGACGACCGTCCCCGGTCTGACGATCACGAGCGCCGACAAGCTGAGCGTCAGGTTCCAGGTGACGGGCACCAACCCGACGACCCTCAAGGCGAAGGTCTGGCGCACCGCCGCCACGGAACCGACAGCGTGGACCCTTACGGCGACCGACGCCACGGCCTCGCTGCAGGCCCCCGGCTACGTGGGCGTGAACAGCTACCTGTCGTCCAGTGCGACGGCCGTACCGGTCGTCTACACGTACGACGACTTCTGGGCGGGACCCGCACAGTAGTCATCAGTGGCACGAAGGGCCGAGGCGATTCCGCCTCGGCCCTTCTGGGTTGAAGACACGCCCTCACCGGAGGACGGAAGCCGCGATGAGGCACAAGCGCGGCCTGGTATCGCGGGCGCCGACCCACGCGCTCTTCGGATACCGAAGACGGCGAGAGGCCGTGGACGCACGCGCCCACGGCCTCTCAGCTGCGTCCCGGAACCCGATCAGGGGAACCAGGCCCCGATCAGGGGAACCGGGCCCCGATCGCGGGTGTCGTCGATCCGAGGATCGTCGCCACGATCGCCGGAAGACCTCTGGCTGGGGCGGTCACACCCGCGAGCAGCCTTCCCGAGGCATCCGTCGCCTTCCGGCCCTCGACCGCGACCGAATTCGCGTCCTGCCCTGTCGTCGTCCGGTAGTTCGCCCACGTCGTGAACACATACGGGTTCACATTGGCGGTACCGCGAGACCAGATGACGAACCAGGTGGGCGCCGCGGCGCTGTTGCGCTGGATCACGTTGCCATCCGAACGGATGTTGAGCTGGTCGGGCGTGTACCGGTGCGTGTAGTCCTCGATGCACACCGTGCAGTTTCCAGCGCTCTCACCGATGACATTGTTTCCCATCGAGATGTCGCGTATCAGCCACGGCATCGACGAATCCGGGAAAGGACGGCGAGCGTTGTGCCCGGGGACGGACGAATCCGTGGAGCTGCGACTGTCCTGCACGATGTTCACAGCCCGGTCGCCGCCGATGATCGTGTTGTTCCACAGGTTCACGCCGCCGGTGTTGTTGATCTTGACGCCGTTGCCCGCATTCCGAAGGACGAGGTTGTTGACGAAATCGATCTTCTGCGACAGCTCGAGGAAAGCGCCGGCTCCCTTGTTCTCGATGATGTCGGAACCGGCGATGCGGACGTCGTACACCGACTGGTCGAGCCAGACTCCCGGCCCGTCGTTGCGCAGCAGCGCGGAATCGGTCACGGTGACACCGCGCGACTTCGCGATCTTCACGCCGCCGGACACCGGCGATGTGTTGAAATGCTCCGCGTTGTTCTCGACTGCGAGGAGGTCGTCGATCACCAGCGCGTCGGCGTAGTTGGCTCCGAGCCCCATCAGCCCGTTGCGGGCCAGCGTCACATCGCGGACGGTCGCGTTCGAGGCGCCGACGAAGAGTCCGGTCGACGCCGTGTCGTAGATCACGACGTTCTCGATCGTCGCCTTCGGCGCTTCGACGGTGACGGCGCCCATCATCCACACGGACGTCGCGTAGTTGCGCACGCCGATGCCTCGGACGACCGCGCCCTCTCCGCGCAGGGAGAGCGCCTTGGTCAGAGTCGAAGCGCGCACCGTGCGGCCCGCAGGGTCACTCCCGAGATAGAGCCGGTCGTTCGCCACGTCGGTGAAGAAGGTGCCCGGCTTCAGTGCGGCCAGTGACGATACCTCGGCCTGAGCGGCGCCGTCGATCCAGACCTGCTCGGGGTGAGCGGCCATGGGATAAGCCGCGTTCAGCCACCGCCATCCGGGTTCCGTTCCGTCGGCCTCACCCTTGGTGAAGGACGGCGTCGAATCGAAGTCGTGCTTCCAGTCCGCGCTGAACCAACGGCCGCTGGACGCCTGCCAGTTCTTCAGCGTCGAGGCGCCGTCGAACCAGACCGCCTCGCCCGGGTAGGACTGGATCGTGATCTTCTTGCCCGAGGGGATCACGACGGTTTCGTGATACGAGCCTGCGCGAAGCACGAGCGTCGAACCTGAAGGCGCCCGGTCGACCGCGGTCTGGACCGTGGCGAAGGGAGCCGCAGAGGTTCCAGAGCCGGCCGCTGTCGCGCTCGCACTGACGAAGAGCGCTCCAGCGGGAACCGCGTACTTCGTGGTTCCGACGAGCGCCGACCCCGCAGCCGTCCTTGAGCCGGCGAGATTCCAGACCGGTGCCGCACCTGCCGCACCGACAGGGGCAGGGGCAGGGACAGTCGGGGTAGTCGGAGTCGTCGGGGTAGTCGGAGTCGTCGGAGTCGTCGGGGTAGTCGGAGTCGTCGGGGCGGTCGGCGTCGTCGTTCCCTTCGCGGTGACCGTGAAGTCATCGAAGAGGGCTGCCAGCGCTGGAGTGCTTCGCGAGACATAGAGCCGCACTCCCACACGCCCCTGGACGGCAAGGCGCTTCGCCGAGCGATCCGTGACGGAGAGCTTCCATGTGGTCGGCTTCGTTCCCACCGCGGACACCCGTGCATCGACCGTGACTGCGGTCGTCCCTGCGAGACGGGTCTCGAGCACGAAGGGGACGCCGGCCTTCACACGGAGCTCGGGGACCCAGGTGTGGCCCAGACTCGTCTGAACCCCCGCGTTCACCCGAAGCGTCTCGAGAAGCACCACGCCCTTCGGATCGACGCGGAGCTGCGTCTGATAGAAGCCGTCGGCCGTGAGTCGCGACTGGACGCTCACGTACACGCCCGAGCCCGACTTGGGCAGTTGGGGAAGAGTGAAGACCGTCGACTGCGTGGAATCTCGGACGGAGAGACCGACCGGACGCGCCGTCACGGTGGCACCGGGCGCGGCGGCGGCCAGCTTGGCCTTGCCGTTGGCGACCGAGACCGAGGTCAGCGGTGAGGCGTCGTAGGTTCGACCGTCCGGCGCGGCCCCGAGGCCCTTGGCGACGGTGCGCGTCATCGAGTCCTGGATGAGGACCACGCCGGGGCTCTCTGCGGCCGCGGCAGGGGCCACGGCAGCGAACGGAAGGAGTAGTGCGGATAAGGCTGCGATCAGGGGGAGGGAGTTTTTTCGCATGGGGGAGGGGCTCCGATGTGCTTCTCGTCACTGCAGGGTCGGGTGTGGCAGCTTCGACATCCGACTTCGGTGGCGGATTGTCGTAGACAATAGCCTGAATTCCCTGCACAGTGGCTGAGGATTCGCTGATATTGGTCCGAAGACTGTCAGCGCTCGCAGTACGGGAGGGCTCAGCCGAGCGCGGACATCTTCCGGAACCATATGGCCAGAGCAGCGGCCAAGTACAGCAGCGCGGCGAGGGCGAGGAGGCTGTATACCAGCATGAAAGCCTGCGGCCAGCCCCACAGCACGAACGCGAAGCAGAGGATGCCGTAGTCCGTCGGAAGCCCGAGAAGAGAGCGAACGAGCGAGAAACCGCCGGACTCCGCCGCCTGAGCGACACCCCGCTTGCCGCGGAGGAGATCGTTGAGGATCATCCCGAAGAACGTCACCGTCGAGATCACCGCGAAGCCGAGCGGCACGAGGAGCCACAGCTCCGACGGGAGCGGGAAGAACCGGTAGGCGCCGATCGTCACCGCGATCGGGAGAGAGACGAGCTTGGTCGAGTCGAGAACATGGTCGAGCCATTCGCCCGCGAGCGACCCTCCCCCGCGCAGCCGCGCCACCTGACCGTCCGCGCTGTCCCACGCGTACCCGATAGCGAGAAGCAGCCAGACCACGATTCCGAGGACGATCGACGGGGGCACCGTCGCCAGCAGCACGATCCCGGTGAAGGTGAACGCCGCACTGATCAGGGAGACCTGATTCGGTGTCAGACCTGCGGTGTATGCACCCGCGGCGATCACACGCCCCACCGGGCGGTTGACGAACACCGAGTATGCGGGGGCCCCACGGGCCCGCCCCTTCTGCGCTGCTGAAAGGCTCCGGTACGCGTCTGCGAAACTCAGGGGGTCACTCCTCGTGCTCTGAAGTCATCGAATGTCACGGTGTAGGGAACGCTGGTGAAACCGGAACCCGCATACGTGGAGATTCCGATGTGACCTGCGGTCTGCAACGCCGCGGTGGAATCGGTCGTAGACAGCTGCCAGGCAGCCGGTTCCGTCGTTCCCGCCGCCCAGATCTTACTCCGGAGCGTCGTCGTTCCTGTGCCGAACGCCTGGACCCGCACGTTATATATCGTGCCGGCCGCAAACGTGAAGCCCGCGAGGTTCTGAGACACCAGCGCTGTTCCACCCCGAGCCAGCTGCGCGGTCACCGATCCGTCGGCCCCGATCAGCCAGCGCGCCCGGTAGTCGTCCGCCCCTACGACGCGGGCGAGAGCCGCGACGTAGACGCGAGCGCCCGCGGGCAGAGCGGGGGCTGCGACCGTGAAGGTCAGGTCGGTGCTCGTCGAGGTCGCCGAGTTCAGCGACGCGGTGCGGGTCTGGCCCGCCGCCTGCGTCGTGAACTTCGCCGCGCCGTTGTCGATCGACACGTTCGCCGCGCCGCTGGTCTGAGCCCAGACGCCGCCGGTCTGCGCCGTGCCCAGAGTGCCGTTCGCCCGACCGAAGTCGTCGGCGGCGAAGGCGGCACCGGCCGGCGCCACGACCGTCACCGGCTTCGTGACGGTGTGCACCGCGCCGAGGTTGTCTGTCACCGTGAGAGTCACCGTGTAGGTGCCGCTCGCGGCATACGGGTGCGAAGCCGTGGCTCCGGTGCCGGTCGCTCCGTCACCGAAGTTCCACGCATACGAGGCGATAGTGCCATCCGGGTCCGAGGACGCCGATGCGTCGACGGCGACCGTGAGATCGGTCGGCGTGGCCGTGAACGATGCGACGGGGTTCTGGTTTCCCGGAGCAGCGGTCACCGTGACCGGCTTGGTGACAGTTCCGGTCGCGCCCTTGTCGTCCGTCACCGTCAGCTTCACCTGGTAGGTGCCCGCAGCGGCATATGTGTGCGCTGTCGGGGTCGCTCCGGTGGCGGCGCCGCCGTCTCCGAAGTCCCAGGCGTAGGAGGCGATCGTGCCGTCGGCATCCGTCGACGTCGATCCGTTCACGGTCGTCGCGAGGCCGCTCTCCGAGCTGGTGAACGCGGCGATCGGTGCCTGGTTCGCCGGCGGTGTCGGGCCTCCGGTGGTCGATCCTGCCCAGAAGTTGTCGAACCTGGTCTGGAACGGGACGTTGGTGACGGAGCTGCCGAGGTACACGCCCATGCCGACGTGGCCCGCCGACTGCAGAGCAGCCGTGGAATCGGTCGTGGTCGAGGTCCAGGCGGCGGGCTCAGTCGTCCCGACCTTCCATACCTTCGCCCTGACCGTCGTCGGGTTGGTGCCCGTCGCCTCGGTGCGCACGTGCAGCGCATCGCCGGCGTTCACGGTCAGTCCTGTCGACGTCGTCGTCAGCACGGTGGTCGTCCGCTGCAACTGCAACTGGACTCCTCCGGTCGGCGAGACGATGACCCGAGACTTGTAGTCCTCGGTGCCCACCCGGCGGGCGGACACCGTGTAGTACGCGCTGCCCCCGGTCGGACGCTGCGGCAGGACCACATCGACATCCACCGCGGTGTCGGTCGAGGAGACGCCGGTGAGGTACGCGTATCGCTGCGCGCCTCCGGCCGGCTGCTGGAATGCCGCGTACGAGCCGCTGACGAGGTAGTTGGATGCCGTGTTGGACAGCGCCCACGCTCCCCCGGTGTTCGCCGTGCCGAGTCCGCTGGCGACCGTCCGGTTGAACGAATCCGACGCGTATGTCACCGCGCCGACCGGAGCCGTCACCGTGATCGACGCCGTCTTCTGCGAAGTCGCGCCCTCGTCATCGGTCACCGTGAGAGCGATCGTGTATGTGCCGGCCGCCGCATACGTGTGCGTCGCCGTGGCGCCGGAGCCCGCAGGCGATCCGTCGCCCCAGTTCCAGGAGTACCCGGCGATCGTGCCGTCGGTGTCCTGCGAAGCACTCGCATCGACGTCGACCTTGAGGTCGGTGGCCGCCGAGGTGAACGATGACACGGGAGCCTGGTTGGCCACCGCCTCGACGATCGCGGTCTCGGTATCGGTCGCGCCCTTGTCGTCGGTGACCGTCAACGTCACCGTGTAAGAGCCTGCAGCGGCGTACGTGTGCGTCGCCGTGGCGCCGGAGCCCGCAGGCGATCCGTCGCCCCAGTTCCAGGAGTACCCGGCGATCGTGCCGTCGGTGTCGGTCGAGGCCGAGGCGTCGACCGCGAGGCCGAGCTTCGTCACCGCCGAGGTGAAGCTGGCACTCGGCACGATGTTCGCCGGGGCGCCCGTCGTTCCCAGCGCGAAGTGCTGCGAGACGGCGGTCTCGGAGATCGGCGTCAGGTAGACCGCGACCTCGTCGATCGCTCCGTCGAACTCCCAGTCGCCCGGACCCCAGGTGACGTCGCCGCCCACGTGCCAGTAACCGGTGTAGTCCTGCGCGTTGGTCTGGCCGTTCGAGCCCTGCAGCACGCCGTCGACGTAGAGACGCATGCCGGTCGCGCCCTGTGTCGCGACGACCTGGTGCCATTCGTTGTCGTTGTACGAGGCCGAGGTCTGCAGCGTGTCCGTGAAGCCGACGTACACCCCGTAGATGAGCTTGCCGTCCGGCGTCATGTAGATGTGGCGGTCGTATCCCGACGAGTTGCCGTCAGGGCTGTTCCCGAACCCGACGATCTTGCCACCGGTGGTCGTGCTCGTCTTGAACCACGCCTCGAGCGAGTACGACCGCGGGTTCGTGAAGGCATTCTGGCTGATGACCTGACCGCCCTCGAACGTGGCCGCCGAGTTGCCGACTCCCTCGAGAGCTCCGTCCGCGCCCTTGGTGACGGCGCCGAAGTAGTTGCCCTTCTGGTTGTATCCGGAGGCGTCTGCCGCGACACTGCCGGTCGACTCGCCGAGACGCCAGTACAGCGCGGGATCGGCGGCGTAGACGGCTGCGCCGTATGCGTCACTCGGTGCGGTCGACCCCTCGAGCTCGCGCCCGGATGCGATGTAGTGGGCGGCTGCCTGCTCACGCGTCAGCGGAGCGCCGTAGACGGCGACCTCGTCGATCTGACCGTCGAAGAAGGCGGCTCCTGACCAGGAGGTGTCGCCGCCGACACGCCAGAACCCGTTGTACGGCTGGGCCGAGGTGACGTCGGTGCGCTGGGCGACCCGGACGCCGTCGATGTAGAGCACCATGCCGCCGTCGCTGAGACCGGCCGACATGTAGTGCCACTGACCGTCGTTGAAGGCGGACGACGAGCTGATCGTCTGCGACGAGCCGGGGTAGACGCCGAAGGTGACGCGTCCGCTGGCCTCCATGTAGACGTGGCGGTCATAGCTGCCGGATGTGCCGGTCGAGCTGCTGCCGAAGCCGACGATCTTGCCGCCGTCGGTGGACGTCGTCTTGAACCAGGCCTCGACGCCGAAGGTGTTGGGGCCGGCGATCGCCGTCGTGGTCGAGGCGAAGCCGTTGGCCGAGCCGTCGAAGTCAGAGGCGTCGCGGGAGTCCGAGAGCATGGCACCCGAGGTGCCGCGCGTCACGCCGCTGCGGACGGCGAGGTCGGATGCTCCGGCCCAGTCGTACGAGAGCGTGGCGGACGAGTCGTCGAGCGGCCAGTAGCTCAGGGGCGCGTCATCGAGCACCGCGGTGCGGTATGCGCTCGGAGCCGCGGAACCGGATGCCGTCACGGTCGTCGTCCCGCCGAGGATCGTGTGGCCCTCGTTGTCGGTGGCGCGCACCCGATAGGTGTAGCTCGTGCCGTTCGTGACGGTGGTGTCGACGAAGGCCATCGGGGGCAGGCCCCAGTCGGCGGACTTCGAGCGGACGTTCTCATAGGTCTTGACGACCACGTTGTCGCGCAGCACCTCGTACTTCAGGAACTCGCTGTCGCGGTCGTAGTTGAGCGGCCAGCTGACGCGGATCGATCCGCCGGTGAGGGCGAGCGACGATGCGGGCCAGGCCGTGTTCCAGAGGATCGGGCCCTGCGCGTTCGGAGCCTTCTCCTTCACGGCGAAGCGGGCGAGACCCTGCTGTCCGGTGTTGTTCACTCGAGTGAACTCGCCGCCGTAGACGAGGTACTCGCTGTTGGACGAGACCGACCACGGACCCTGCGATGCGCCGCTGACGTTGCCGGCGTTGAAGGCCGGGAACCAGTGCTGCAGCTTGGGTGCGGGGTTTCCGCCGAAGTCGTAGTAGCCGAGGTTCAGGCCGAAGGGCGTGGTGCGCTCGACGTCCTTCGTGACGGCGAGGCCGCGGTAGAACGACCAGGGGTCGCTCTGCGGGAATCCGTCGACGAGGCTGCCGCAGTAGTGCGAGTGCCCGGCCGCGTACACGGTGTCGCCCATGGGCTCGACGTCGTACTGGTCGCCGTGGCAGTCGTTGACCCACACCAGGTTGCCGCTCGACCACGAGGCGCGGAATGAGCCTTCGAGATTGCCGCCGTTGCCGAAGACGTAGCCCGTGCCGTAGATGTCGTCGCCGTCGGACTTGAGCGAGAGGATCGCGGCGTCCAGACCGGCGTTGCGGATCACGTTGTTCGCGGAGAAGGGCAGCAGCGAGGCGTCGGATGCCGAGACCATGGCCAGTCCGTAACCGGGGTTGGAGCTGCCGTTGAGAGTCAGGAAGTTGCCGCCGAGCACCACTTTGTCGCCCGCGGGAGAGACGGTCACGACGCGACCCTGACGCGACTCGAGCACGGGCGCCCAGGGCAGCAGGGTTCCGCTGCGTGTGAAGGCTGCGGCGCCGGAGCGGTCGTTGCCCGAGACGCGGCCGAACGTGCCGGTGATGTACACGGTGTCGTTGGTCGCGGCCACGCCGGAGGTGACGCCGTTGGAGTTCGGGTTGAATGCGGCGAGGGTGCCGCTGGGCAGATCGAAGGCGGCGACGCGGTTGCGGGTCTGGGTGTTCACCGTGGTGAAGTCGCCGACGATGTAGAGGCGCGTTCCGTCGGGCGAGGCCTCGACCTGGCGCACCTGGCCGTTGATCGACGGGGCGAACGACGCGATCAGCGCACCCGTGCGGATGTCGTAGGCCAGGAGGTTCGATCGGGGCGTCTCGTTCGTCCCCGCGGCCGCCCCTGCCGGGCGAGCGCTGGTGAACTTGCCTGCGGCGTAGACGACGTTGCCGACGACAGCCTGATCCCAGACGATGCCGTTGATCTGGACCGTCGGCAGCGAGTCGGCGGTGACCGTCGGCGCCTCACCCTCGGGTGGACTCACGTCCGCCTGTGCGGGTGACATCGCCACCAGTGATCCGAAGACCACGGCGAGCGTCATCGCGATCGCGACGAATGCTGCACGAGTGCGGCGTCCCCAAGACATTGCTGTAGTGCCCATCGTTCATCTCCCCAGATGATGGACCGTTCGTGCACAACCCCTACATTGGCGCCGAACGATAATTCCCCAGTATTACGTCGCTCGGTGCGGACGACCTAGGGTCGCGGGCCTACGAAGATGACGTTTGGCGCAGATGCCAATATATCGACGGTAACACGCAGGTCCCCCTCAGGAGAAGAGGGAACGGCAAACTGGAATATCGCTTCTGCGCTGTCGCTGGCTGCGATCGATGCCGGCCAGACCGACGAGCCTGCTCCGGTGAGGCCCGCGGCCGGAAGTCGGTCGTCACCGCCATACGTCAAGGTGACGTTCGCCCCTGCGGTGTCGACAGCCTCGTCCGAATCGTTGGTCAGCCGCACCGTCACCTGGATCGCCGGGCCGCTCGGCTCTCCAGGAATGTCACTGCCCGCAGTGATGGCCTCGAGCGCGGTGACCTCTGCGACGACTCCCTGCACGGCCGGCGCGGGCTCGTCGAGCGGCACCTCATCCCCGCTGTCAGGCTTGGCGACTGCATCGGTGGAACCAGGCGACGGCGTCTCGAACTCGGTGGGCTGAGGCGTCGGGGTCGGCCCCGGGCTGCTCGTGGCGCCGGGGGATGCCGAAGCGCCCGGTCGCGCCTGGCCGGAGTTGCTGCTCGCCAGCACGCCCCAGATCGTTCCTCCGATGAGGAGCGCCGCGATCACGCCGACGACGGTCCACCCTCGCCAGCCCATGCGACGATGCGGCTCTGTGAGCGACTCAGTCACTGGTCCCCTCCTCCGCGCACCGATCCTCCGTGTCGATGACACGAATATACCGATGTTCTAGGTGAGACTAGCCTGTCTCGACCTGCGCCCATCGACCCTGTCGAATTCGGGACCGACCGGGTCGTCCGCGTGTCGGGACCGGTGAGTGAGCAGCGAGGTCACCACGAAGAACAGGATGAAGGCCGTCGCGCTGTCGATCAGACCGCTCTCCGTGACGGAACGGATGATGACCAGAGTCAGCAACGGCATGATGAGCCAACGACGTCGTGACGAGATCAGCGCACTCGCCACGCACCACACGATGAGCGCCCCGATCAGCGCCGTGCCGATGAGCCCGGTCTGGGCGAGCAGCGAAGCCCAGCTGCTGTCGAGCACCTGCTCGTCACGCCACTTGATGTCGACGGGGATCTTCTTGGCCGAGAGTCCGATGCCGATCCACTTCTGCCATTCACCCCAGTCCCAGCCGAGCACCACCCTCCACACATCGAAGCGCGAGTCGAGCGCGGTGGACGTGTCGTTCGACCCCGCTCTCGTGGCCAGGCTGCCGAACACGTCGGTGAACGAGCCGATGGCGTACCCGAGCGGCAGGGCTCCGAGAAGCAGATAGAGCACGCTGCGGTCGCGGATCCCGTTGACCAGAACGGCGACGCCGATTCCGACGACGATCGCGAGCAGCCCGGTCCGCGATCCGCTGGCCACGGCGATCCCCACCAGCACGACCGCGGCGAGGAGACGCCACATCCGCACGCCGTTGCGCAGTATCAGGATCACCAGTCCGATGATCGGCGCGGCCACGAGTCCGGCGAGCTCGTTCGGATGGATCTCGGGGATGCCTCCCCCGAGGCGACCACTCGCCGCGAGGGTCGGCAGCCCCGTGACGGCAGCCACGACCGCCACAGCGGCCATAGCCGCCAGGAGGCACGCGATGCTCGTCACCCAGGGGACGGTGGTGAGCAGGAAGAGGATCGTGGCCATCACCAGGAACATCCTGCCGACGAGGATGATCGTCGCGGAGTCGTTGCCGGCGAGCACCGACCCCAGCACACTCACCAGCAGAGCGAGCGTGATCACGCCGGCAGGCGCGATTCCGACGGCCACCCGCTCACGCGTCCGCGCGGCCAGGGCGAGAGTGGCGGCGAACGCGAGAACAGCGATGAACGCCTTGGCGACCACCACCCCGTCGGCACCGCCGGAGTAGATCGTCGCGCTTCGCCACGGGATCACGCTGACGATGATCAACGCGTAGAGAGCGCCCACGGCCGCCACCCGTGCGGTGCTCGGGTGGTGGGCGGACTGCTGCCGAGGTTGGCGACGGGTGTCAGTCAGAGCGGGCATGCGAGCCTCCGGCGCCCGCGAGAACCGGATCACGGTCGGAGACCCGCCATGACTCGGCGATGGAGCCGAGGGACCTCGAACCCGTGTGCAGCATCACCACACCCACGGGGCGCACGCCCATGACCCGCAGACGCGTCGTGACGGCCACCAGATCGGTCGCGGACGTGGAATTGTGCTTCACATTGATGATGACGCCGGCCCCCGGACCCACCAGTCTCTCGATGAGCGCCGACGCCCCAGGATCGCACAGGACGACCACCACATCGAAGTCCTCGTGCATGGCCGTGATGACGTCGGGAAGCTCCGAGACCAGCTTCTCGAGCGGGATGGGATCGTCGGCCACGAATACCGCGTCGGCCTCGTCACCGGTCGAGATCGACTCGCCATCGAGCACCTCGTTGAGCGTGTGACCCCGACCCTTCACGTGCGACTCTCTCGTGTCGACGACACAGGCGGTCGCACCGATCAGCCGCTGGGCCTCGAGCATCCCCATGACCGCGTCGTCGTCCATCGCGTCACTCGAGGCCGGGACCACCACGTGTGTGCGAACGCCGCCTCCGGCGAGCGCGACGAGGTTTCCTGCCGCTTCCTCGTATGCGACGGCCGCTCCGGAGTTCGAGTCCGGGTGCAGACGACTGCGCCGCGGAATCTGCCCGATGACAGGAAGACCGGACGAGCGCCGCACGTCCGAGATCGTGCGCAGACGCCGGTTGGTCGTGGTGCGGTACACGGCGACGATCGCTCCGAGCGCGAGCCCCGCGATGCCGCCGAGGCCTGTGATCGCCGTCACCTGTGGCGAGATCGGAGCAAGCGGTGCGACCGCCGGCAGCACCTGATCGAGCGCCACGGTGTAGCGCGCGTCATCCTCGTCGTTCTCGGTCTCGCCGATCAACTCCGACAGGTGGGTCGCGGCCGAGTTGGCGATGTCCGTGGCGAGCTGAGCGGTCGGCGCGTCGGCGCGGACCACGAGCAGCACGGTGTCTGCCGTGTTCTCGGCCGAGAGCATCCGTCGGATGTCGCGGTCGGGGTACTCGTCGTCGTCGAGGTCGAGGTCGTCGCGTACGGCATCGATGACCTCGGGGCTGTCGACCAGCGGCGGATACGACTTGATGCGCGCCAGGCTGAACTGGTTGCGCTCGAACAGCGACGCCTCGGTCGAATCGACGCGCAACAGGAGCGTCGAGGTCGCCGCATAGGTCTCTGGAAGCATCTTGGTGACGAGCCACCCCATGCCGGCCCCGAACACCGCGAGCACGACGATGACAACCCATCCCTCGCGCAGAATACGTCCGTAAGGAACATCTTCCATCGCCAACCCCCTCAGTCGAAGACAGGGCCTAAACCTACCATTCGCCCCGCGGCCATCTGTTACCGCGACGGCCCCTCGGCCCGGCCATCGGCGACGACGAGCCACCGCAGCCCCAGGCCGCCGAGCATCGAGGCCACCGCGAGTGCGAACGGGAGCATCGACGGCTCCGCACCCCACGCGATCATCGCGATCACCGCGATGATCGCGAGGACGGTGTCCGAGAGGCGGATCAGGAAGACCGCCACCTGCTTGCCTCCGACGGCTCCCAGTGCGCCGTACGGGGTGACGATCGCGACGGACATCCCGTATGCGAGCCAGGCGACCACCGCGAGCGGATCGACCTCGACGTCGAAGAGAAGCGGACTGACCCAGGGAACCAGCACCACGGCGACGACGCTCATCAGCACGGTCCCGATCAGGAGGAAGCCCACGACGCGGTCCGCTTCTCGGACGGAACCTCCTCTGCCTGCCTTGTGCTGGTCGGCGAAGCGCACGAAGAGGAACGACGACAGCCCGCCGATCACCAGGATCAGCGGCGATGTGTACGTGCGCGCAGCTTCGAGCAGGCCCACCGCGGTGAGGCCCGCCCCCGCGAGCACCAGGAGGCGCAGCACCGTGAACAGGCTGGGGCGCAGCACCTGCTGCAGTCCGCGCCACATGCCATAACGCCAGACAGGGGCGATCGCGGCGCCGCGGAGTCCGACGAGATGCCGGTCGGAGCGGGGCACGAGCACCCAGCCGACGAGTGTCGCGACGATCTGCCCGGCAGCGATGCCCGCGAGGAACACCCCCAGCGAGAGCGTGCCGGTCGCGTTCACGATGAGGACGATCGCGAGAGCGACGACGAATCCCGAGAGATCGGTGACGGCGGTGCGCACGAACGACATGTGAGCGATCAGAAGCCGCCGCACGATCTCCTCGACGGCGAATGCGGCGAGGGCGACAGCGAACAGCGCCGCCTCGAGGGCATCCGAGAAGCCCGTGAGCCAGGCGATCAGGAACGCACCCGTCGCGAGCACCGCCGACGTCACGAGCAGCATCGCCTGAAGACCGGCTCTGATCGCGCGCTGCGAACGCTCCAGCACGACGAGCGAGTCGCCGATGAGCCCCGTCACGACGGCCGTCGCGACGATCACGACCCCGTACAGGATCGCGAAGCGCCCGTACTCGTCGATCCCGAGCAGTCGTGCCACGAGGATCTGCAGAAGCAGGCCTATCCCCGCCTGCGCCGCCTGTGCGATCACGGCCCCCAGAGCCTTGCGTTTCATCTCGCCTCCCCGCCAGACATCCTCGCATGCACGAACGGACCGCGAATCCGGGTCCACCGCGCAGTCCTTCCGCACTCCGCGTTGATCGGACGCGACGGGCCTCAGAGCTCGCCGGGCTTCATCGCCTCGGCGTCGATCGCCCGGATGATGCGCAATGTCGCGGTGTCCGGCTTCGGTTCGCCCGCCGTCACATCAGTCTTCGCTCGACGTTTCGGCGCATATACGAACAGCGAGTGGAAGAGGAAGCGCGCGAAGAACGCGACGATGAGCGACAGCCCCGTCGCGAGAACACTCGAGATGTGCCAGGTCTCGACCATCAGCGCCATCACCGGGATCCGCAGCGCTGCCTCGGCGTTGTTGAAGGTGAACGACGCCGCGAAGCGACCGCCCAGTCCACGCGCATCGGTGCGCATGTCGGCGAAGACGAATCGCTCCTGCAGGATGAAGTTGCCGATGATGGTGACCTCGGCGCCGATGATCGCCGCCCAGATATAGGGCACCCCGGCCAGGGTCAGCAGCCACATGATGCCGAGGTTGGCGACCGCTCCGATCACACCGATCATCGCGAAGAGCGACATCTTGCCGAATCGCAGTCTGGCCAAATGCGCGACGAAGGTCACCCCCTGACGCATGCTCGCCTTGGAGGTTCCGTGGCGGCGCTCGCCGAACTCCATCGGCACCTCGGCGATGCGCAGATCGGTGCGGGCGAGGATCTCGAGCAGGATCTTGAAGCCCTGCGGCTTGAGGTCGGAGAGGTCCAGGCGCGTACGGTCGACCAGGAAGAATCCGGTCATCGGATCGGTGCTGCGGGCGAGACGGATCGGGAACATCGCGCGCGTCAGCCAGGTGGCCGACCGTGACACTCCGAATCGCACGGCGGTCCCGAGACCGCTCGTATCGCCGCCGCCGATGTAGCGCGAGGCGGCCACGACATCGGCATCGCCCTCGTCATGCCGGCGCAGCAGCGCAGGAAGCAGCTCGGGCGGATGCTGCAGGTCGCCGTCCATGACGATGCAGAGATCGGATGCCGCGGCCTCGAGCCCCACCACGACCGCTCCCCCGAGTCCGCCGGTGTTGTCGGTGCGGTGGATGACCCTGACCGGCAGCGGGGCGTCGGCAGCCACGCGTTCGACCTCGGCGGCCGTGCTGTCGGTGCTGTCGTCGACGAAGATGATCTCGGCGTCGTATGCGGCGAGCGCGGCAGCGGTGCGGGCCACGAGCTCGGCGACGTTCTCACGCTCGTTGAAGGTCGGCACGATGACGGTGACCGATGTCCCCACTGTGCGACCCCCCTTCGCCTGCCGGCACCTCTGCGGACTCCATAGTTCCACGTGTTCCTATGCGTGGGGAAACGGTGACCTGCTAGAGTGACGGGATGCGGCTGTGGGAGTCGCTGGCGGATGGGGATCCGCCTCTGGGGAATTACTGATCTGGGGAGATCATGGGGACGCGCATCGGCTATGCCGTGGGTGCTTTCGACCTGTTTCACGTCGGGCATCTGAATCTTCTTCGTCACGCCAAGCAGCACTGCGACGTCCTCGTCGCCGGTGTCGTCAGCGATGAGATGCTGCGGCAGGTGAAGGGCATCGAGCCCGTCATCCCGACCGCTGAGCGGGCGGAGATCGTCCGTCACATCTCGTTCGTCGACGATGTCTATGTCGAGACCACTCCGTCGAAGATGGACTCGTGGCGAGACGTGCAGTTCACGCACTTCTTCAAGGGCGACGACTGGCGTGGCACCGACAAGGGCCTGCGGCTCGAGCGGGAGTTCTCGGAGGTGGGGGTCGAGGTCGTGTACTTCCCGTACACGGCCCACACGTCGAGCTCGTCTCTTCGTCGCGCGCTCGATGCGATCAGCGCCGGCGCCACCGTCGGCGGCACTCCGGTGCTCGCGTCGCGCTGATCCCGAGCACCGACACCGCCGCGGCGGTGGTCAGTTGGCGACGCCGAGCAGGCTGCGCGCCATCCGTGCCACGTGCGGCGGAGTGTGCGCGCCGAGCCACACCGTCCACTGCAGGGCGGGTTCTGCACACGTCCACTCGACGCACCACGAGTGCACGGCATTCGCGAGGCGCTCGCCCTTCGCGTGCTGGCGGCTGCCGTCGCCGCGCAGCAGCCAGCGCACCGACACCCCTTCCGGCACGTCGATGTGGCGGAACTGGATGCGAGCAGCCGCCTCGAGAAGGATGACCCCTTCGGCATCCCAGGGCAGCCGCGCTGCGATCGCGGCGATGGCTCCTGCATCAGTCGAATCACCCGCGATGAGCACGACCCCCTCGATGTTCTCCCAGTCGGGGTCTTCGAGATGCTCGCACGCGCTGTTCATGCTCCGAGTATAGGTAAGGGTACCCTTAGTAGGCAATGGTCGACCGGTGCCGACTTCATCTCGGCGCCCGTCCAGCCGCGCGGCTTTACGCTGGATACATGACTTCTCCTGCAGACTCCGCGATCACCGTGTTCGGCGCCGACTGGTGCCGTGACTGCATCCGCACCAAGAAGCAGCTCGACTCCCTCGGCGTGGAGTACACCTACGTCGACCTCGTCGCCGACCCCTCCGCGGCCGACATCGCGAAGGAGATCTCGGGCCGCATGAACATCCCCGTCGTGCTCTACCCCGACTCCTCGCACCACGTCGAGCCGTCGAACGCGGACGTCGAGTCGAAGCTCCGAGAGCTCTCGCTCATCTGACCTGAGGGGGCTCTTCGCGCACCGATACACTGGCGCGATGAGCACCGCGGCTCGGCCAGAGCAAGCATCCGTCCGCCTGTCCGCCCGCACGGTCGCCCTCTACGCGATCGGCTCGCTCGGCACAGGCGGATACGCGACCCTCCCCGGGTTGGTGCTGACGTACTTCCTCACCGACAACCTCGGTGTCGCAGCGCTCACCGCCGGCCTCATCGTCACCGGAGCCAAGGTTTGGGACGTCGTCATCGACCCGGTGATCGGCGCGGCCTCGGACCGCCAGTACGCGAGGACGGGCTCGCGACGAGGATTCATGGTCGTCGGCGCCCTCACCCTTCCGGTGTTCTTCGCGCTCACCTTCGCGGTGCCCCCGTCCTGGGGGCCCACCGCCGGCGCCGTCTGCGTGCTCCTCGCGTTCCTCGCCACTGCGACGTCCTTCAGCCTGTTCCAGGTGCCCTACGTCGCGCTGCCCGCAGAGCTGACCGCGGGATACGACGAGCGCACCCGACTGCTCGGGTGGCGCGTCGTCGTGCTCACGGCAGCCATCCTGCTCTTCGGTGCGGGCGGCCCCGAGCTGAGGGGCGCCACCGCCGACCCCGTCACGGGATACCTGCTGATGGGCGTGGTCGCGGGTGTGGTCATCGGCGTCGGCATGCTCATCGCGTCGCGGACCGCGGATGCCGCCGCCCGCCACATGGCCGCGGACGAACGTCCGACGGCGGTCGCTCCGACGGGACTCCGTGAGCAGTACGCCGCCGGCGTGCGCACCCTTCGGCGCAGTCAGCCGTTCCGCGCCCTCCTCGGCACCTTCCTGCTGCAGGCCCTCGCCACCGGGACCATGCTCGCCGGCGCGCAGTACGTCGCGACGTGGGTGCTGCGCGCGGAAGATGCCGTGACACTCGTGTTCCTGGCGCTCGTCGGGCCCGCCCTGCTCGCGACGCCGGGCTGGACGGTGATCGCCCGCCGCGTGGGCAAGGAGAGGGCGTTCGCCCTCGCGAGCATCATCTTCCTCATCGCCGCCGCATCTCTCGTGCTCGCGGTCTGGACGCCCGGCACCTGGATGTACGGCTCGATCGCGCTGGCGGGCATCGCCTACGCAGGGCTGCAGTCACTGCCGATGGCGATGCTGCCCGATGTCATCTCACACGACGAGCGGCTCAGCGGAAGAGGCCAGGCCGGCACCTTCACGGGGGTGTGGACGGCAGGAGAGACCGTCGGGTTCGCGCTCGGAGCGAGCGCGGTATCGCTCACGCTGGCCGCGACGGGATACGTCTCGAGCATCGCGGGCGCGACCGCACAGCAGCCGGCTGCCGCGATCACGGGCATCGTGCTCGCGTTCAGCCTCCTGCCCGCGCTGCTGATGGGGGCGAGCCTGCTCACGCTCCACCGCTACCGCCTTCGCCGCGCAGACATCGACGCCTGACCGGAATGCGCGACATAAGCTGGGTACCCGCCCGAAGGAGACGCCGATGACTTCTGCGACACCGCCTGCCGCTTCGACGACGACCCCGGAGCTCGCACAGGCCGAGCGCGATCGCCTCGACACCGCGATCGACGAGCTCCAGACCGGCACCCGCACGTGGTCTGCGCTGACGCTCGCCCAGCGGGTCACCCTGTTGCGAGCTGTGCGCTCGAGTGTCGCCGCGGCCGCAGAGGACTGGGCAGACACCGCAGCCGCGTCGAAGGGCCTCGACGGCCGGCATCCGCTGCGCGGAGAGGAATGGCTCAGCGGGCCCTACAGCGTGCTCGGCGCCCTCGATGCCTACATCGAGACGCTGTCGCGTCTCGCGAACGGCACCAATCCGCTGGACGGGATCACGATCGACCGGGCTCCCGGTGGGCGCACGCGCGTGCACGCCTTCCCCCTCACCGGCATCGACAGGTTCCTGCTCTCGGGGTACACAGGAGAGGTCTGGCTCGAACCCGGTGTCACTCCCCACGGCGCGCGCGCCGCAGCCGGACTCGCGCAGCGCACCCCGTCGGACTCAGGGGGCGTGGGCCTGGTGCTCGGCGCCGGCAACATCACCTCGATCCCCGTGCTCGATGTGCTCTACGAGCTGCTCGCGCACAATCGCACGGCGCTGCTCAAGGTCAACCCGACACAGGACGCGCTCGTGCCCGTCTACAAGCGAGCACTCGCGCCGCTCATCGGCCCGGGGCTGCTGCGCATCACGCGCGGCGGACCCGACGTCGGCGCCTACCTGACCGGCCACCCGGATCTCGTGCACGTGCACATCACGGGGTCGGCTGCGACCTTCGACGCCATCGTCTGGGGCACAGGGACTGCGGTCACGCGGCGGCGCCGTGAGAATCGTCCGCAGCTGAAGAAGCCCATCACTGCCGAGCTCGGCGGGGTGTCGCCCATCATCATCGTTCCCGGCGAATGGACCGACGCCGATCTCACGTACCAGGCCGAGCACGTCGCGACCATGCGCCTGCAGAACAGCGGGCACAACTGCATCGCCGGCCAGGTCGTCATCATGTCGTCGGACTGGGCGCAGGCCGACGACTTCCGAGCCGCCCTCCGCCGTGCCTACGCGAATGCTCCGGAGCGGCCGATCTGGTACCCCGGTTCGCCCTCGCGGATGCGCCTCGCGACAGATGCGTATCCCGACGCCCTCGTGCTCGGCGATCGGCTGCTGGTCGAGGTCTCCGACGACGACGACGCGAGAGCGCTGCAGAGCACCGAGTACTTCGCGCCCGTGCTGGGCGTCGTCGCGGTCGCCGGCACCGGTCAGGAGTTCCTCGACGCGGCGGTGACCTATGCGAACGAGCGGCTGCAGGGGACGCTCGGCGCGAACCTGCTGATCGACCCGTCGACGGAGAAGACGCTCGGTGCGGGATTCGACCGCTCCATCGCAGCGCTTCGCTACGGCTCGATCGCGATCAACGGCTGGACAGCCTTCGGCTTCATCACCCCGACCATGACCTGGGGAGCGTTCCCCGGCAGCACGATCGCCGACGTGGGCAGCGGCATCGGCGTCGTCCACAACGCGCTCCTGCTCGATCGCGTCGAGCGCTCGGTGATCCGCGGTCCCTTCCGACCGTTCCCGCGTTCGCTTCCGGTCGTCAACGGCGGCGGGCGCCTCACCATCCTGCCCAAGCCGCCGTGGTTCGTCTCGTCACGGACGGGCGCGGCAGTGAGCGAGGGCCTCACCCGATTCCGTGCGAACGGCGGCACGATCGGGCTCCTGAAGACTCTGACGGCGGCGCTGCGCGCCTGACGCGCGCTCGGCCGCCGCGCGAGGTCAGCCGGCGAAGCGGTCGGTCGCGGCCCGCAGTGCTCGCTGGATGCCGGGCTCGGTCGCCGAATGCCCTGCATCGTCGACGACGACGAACTCCGCCTCGGGCCAGGCGGTGTGCAGGTCCCACGCGGTCATCATCGGCGTGCACACGTCATGGCGCCCCTGCACGATCACGGTCGGGATGTGGCGGATGCCGTCGACCCCGTCGATCAGCTGCCCCTCGGTCCACCAGCCGCGGTTCACGAAGAAATGGTTCTCGATGCGGGCGAACGCGGTGGCCGTGCGCGGGTCGGACATCGCCTCGATCTGCGCGGCATCCGGGCGCAGCGTGACCGTCGAGGCCTCCCACCGCGACCAGGCGATCGCCGCCGGCTCGTGCACGGCAGGGTCGGGGTCGAACAGACGCCGGTGATACGCGTCGATCATGTGCGAGCGCTCGAGCACCGGGATGGGAGCGATGAACTCCTCCCAGAGATCGGGGAACAGCGCGGCAGCGCCACCCTCGTAGAACCACTCCAGCTCTGCACGTCGGAGTGTGAAGATGCCCCGCAGGATCAGCTCGCTGACCGCCTCGGGGTGCGCCTGCGCGTAAGCGAGCGCGAGCGCGCTCCCCCACGACCCGCCGAACACCTGCCACCGCTCGACGCCGAGGTTGCGGCGCAGCAGCTCGAGGTCGGCGATCAGATGCGCCGTGGTGACGAAGCGGAGGTCTGCATCGGCAGCGCTCGCATGCGGGCTGCTGCGCCCGCAGCCGCGCTGATCGAGCAGCACGATCCGGTACACGTCGGGGTCGAAGAACCGTCGCTGCCAGGGCGACGTGCCGCTGCCTGGGCCGCCGTGCAGGAACACCACCGGCTTGCCCTCGGGGTTGCCGCTGACCTCCCAGTAGACGCGGTGCCCGTCGCCGACGAGCAGTTCGCCGGTCTCGTGCGGTTCGATGGGCGGATACAGCGCATCCAGGGTCATGGCGACAGGTCTCCCGCAGCCGCCGTGAGCGGCTCAGCGCACACATCGAGGCCGTTCTGATAGCCGTTCGCGAACCAGTACTTGCGCTGCTCGCTCGTGCCGTGCGTGAAGCTCTCGGGGTTCACCGCACCGGAGGACTGCTGCTGGATGTTGTCATCGCCGACCGTGTTCGCGGCGTTCAGGGCGTCTGTGATCTCAGCCTCGGTCGGCGTCAAGAGGTAGGGGACCCCGTCCGGGTCCTTCTCCTTCGTCATCTGACCGATCCACGAACCCGCATAGCAGTCGGCCTGCAGCTCGATGCGCACGCCGTTGCTGTCGGGGCCGGTGCCGTTGTTCGGATACTGATCCATCACGCCGGTGATGTACTGGATGTGGTGCCCCCACTCGTGGCCCACGATGTAGAGCTGAGCGAGATCGCCGGCGGACGCCCCGAACTGCTGCTGCATGAGGTCGAAGAACGTGGGGTCGATGTAGACCGTCTCATCGGGCGGGCAGTAGAACGGACCGACGGCGTTCGACGCGGTGCCGCACGAGGTCGAGGTGGCTCCGTCGACGATGATCAGCTGCGGCGGCCGATAGGGGTCGATGTAGTCCTCCCAGTAGCCGTCGAGCGCGAGCTGCGAGGCCGCCACTCGGCAATCGACGTTCTCGTTCGCGTCTTCGCCGGTGAGGCAGTTCTCGATCACGCTGCCGCCCTCGGGCTCAGATCCGCCACCCGTCGCGCCGCCGCCCAGGAGGCCGGTCAGGTCGATGCCCAGCAGGGGGCCGGCGATCAGAGCGATGATGCCGAGCAGGCCGACACCGCCCGCTCCGGCGACGACGGCGCCGCGGCCGCGACGGCGGGCGGTGTTGCCGGAGACATCCGCGTCAGGGTTGAAGGTCATGCCACGAGGGTACTCTGCACCCGGGGTTCACACCGTCGTAGGCTCGAGGCATGACCACCACCATCACGCTCACGGGTGCAGGCGGACAGATCGGCTACGCACTGCTCTTCAGGATCGCCGCCGGAGATCTTCTCGGCCCCGACGAGAAGGTGCGACTGCGGCTGCTGGAGATCCCGCAGGGGCTCGGTGCCGCCGAGGGAGCGGCCCTCGAGCTGCAGGACGGCGCCTTCGGCCTGCTCGAGCACGTCGAGGTGACGGACGAACCCTCCGTCGGGTTCGACGGGTGCGCCCTCGCGCTGCTCGTCGGCGCTCGCCCCCGGGGCCCCGGGATGGAGCGGGGCGACCTGCTCGCGGCCAACGCCGGGATCTTCGGCCCGCAGGGCGCCGCGATCGCGGCGCATGCCGCTGCCGGCGTGCGCGTCACCGTCGTCGGCAACCCCGCGAACACGAATGCGCTGATCGCCGCGGCCTCGGCGGACGGCGTCCCTGCAGAGCGATTCACCGCTCTCACCCGACTCGACGAGAATCGCGCCAGGGCGCAGTTGGCGCAGGCGCTCGCGGCGCCGGTCGACACTGTTCGTCGTGTGCCCATCTGGGGCAACCACTCGGCGACGCAGTTCCCCGACGTCTCGCATGCGACCGTGGGCGGCAGGCCGGTCGCAGACGCGCTCGAGGCCATCGTCGGCGATGTGCCCGCCTGGCTCGAGAACGCCTTCATCCCGCGGGTCGCGAAGCGCGGAGCGGAGATCATCCAGGTGCGCGGCTCGTCGTCCGTGGCGTCCGCCGCCAACGCCACGATCGAGCACGTGCGCGACTGGGTGCACGGCACCGACGACTGGACCTCGGCCGGGGTCGTCTCGCACGGCGAGTACGGCGTCCCGGCCGGCCTGATCTCGTCGTTCCCCGTGCGGTCGGTCGAGGGAGAATGGCAGATCGTCGAGGGCCTCGAGATCAGCGACTGGGCACGAGCGCGCATCGACGCCTCCGTGGCCGAGCTCGTCGAGGAACGCGAGACGGTCCGGTCCCTCGGGATGCTCTGAAAGGTCACCGCGCGGGCGCCGATCAGGGCAGAATGGATGCCGGAGGTGCGCGATGAGCGAGACGATCGATCCGATGAAGGCGACGGCATCCGTCGACGAGGCCCTGACGAGTCCGCTGCATCTGCCGCACGCGGCCGCGGAGTGCCCCAAGTGCTTCACCGAACTGCAGCAGAACCGGAACTTCTGGCTCGCGCGACCCGACGGCTCACGCCTGGTCGGACTCGTGGTCTCCCGCGAGGGCATGCCCTCGGTGGTCGAGCAGCGCGATGATCTCACTCGATTCGGGGTGCCGATCGAGGGGTTCCGCCACCCCGCTCCCGACATCCTCGAGAGCTGGAGCGATCGGCTGTCGCGCCTGATCAGCACGCTGAAGACCGGCGATGTCCTCGTCGTGGCCAACATCAATGCTCTGGGCCGTGACGCCGAAGAGGGCGCGCGCACCGCCAAGGAACTGCGTCGCCACGGCATCATCGTCAAGGTGCTGAGCCACGACGCACGCCACCTCGCAGACGCCACACGCTGACGTCACGCGCTGGCGTCATACGCTGACGTCCGGCTCGGCTCGGCTCGGCTCGGCGGCACGGTCGTCGATCGCGGCTGGGCCCAGCCTCCGACGTGGCGGGCACCAGGATCGCCTGGCGCCCGTCTACGCCCCCGTCCGTCACTGATAGTTCGGCGGCACCCACAGCAGCTGCGCGGCGACGAGGCCGCGGTCGCGGCTGACGATCTGGGCTCGGCCGGGGATCGCTGGGATCGCCTTGACCTTGCCGATCAGCTGCCCCTCCTCGGGGCTCCCCGAGAGAAGGATGCCGGTGGCGCCCAGGTCGGTCATGCGCTGGATGATCGGGTCATAGGCGGCACGGCTCGCGCCACCGGTGCGACGCGTGAGGATCACGTGCAGACCGAGGTCTGCCGCCTGCGCGAGCAGCGGGGCGAGCACCGCGACGGGGTTGCCCTGCGACGTCGACACGAGGTCGTAGTCGTCGATCAGCACGAAGCCCTCTGCACCCTTCCACCACGACCGCGAGCGCAGCTGGTCGGGGGTGACGTCCCGACCGGGGATGCGGCTCTGGAAGAACTGGGCGAGCTCGCTCATCCCGCCTTCGGTCATCTCGTGCGAGGTGAGATAGGCGCCGAGGTACTCCTGCGGGATCTCGCCCAGCAGCGCACGGCGGTAGTCGACGACGAAGATCTTCGCCTCGGACGGACCGTAGAGACGCGTGATCTCGTGCACCACGCCACGGAGCATCGACGACTTGCCCGAGTCCGCGTCGCCGTAGAGGTAGAGCAGAGGCTCTTCGAGCGGGTCGATCGAGAACGGCGCGAGGTTCGCCTCGTCGATGCCGAGCAGGATCTCCCGCGGCTCCGAGCCGTCCGCCGTCGCGGCAGCGGCCACTGCCCGGAGGTCGGCGTGGCTGATGCGCGAGGGCAGCAGGCGCAGCTTCGGTCCCGCGGGGCCGTGCCACGCGGATGCCACACGGGTGACGAGATCGTCGATGCCGTCGGCGAGCGAGGAGCCGTCGTCGACGCCGTCGATGCGCGGCAGCGCCGTGAGCATCTGCAGACCGTTCTCGTTGAGACCGCGACCGGGGAGCGCCGTGACGTTCTCGGCCGCCTTGCGGTTGACCTCGGAGTCCGTCGGGTCGCCGAGCCGAAGCTCGATGCGGGTGCCGATGAGGTCCTTGATGTTGGCGCGGACCTCCATCCAGCGCGATGCCGTGATGACGATGTGCACGCCGTAGGTGAGTCCCCGCGCGGCGATGGCCTGGATCTGCGGTTCGAGCATCTCGAATTCCGCGCGCAGGGTTCCCCAGCCGTCGACCATGAGGAAGATGTCGCCGTACCCGTCATCGGCGAGCCCCTGGGCGCGCCGCTGCCGGTAGGTGTCGATAGAGTCGATGCCGTTCTGGCGGAAGTACACCTCGCGCGCGTTGAGCAGGCTCGTGACCTCGGCGACCGTGCGTCGCACGATGTCGGGCTCCGAGCGCGTGGCCACGCCGCTGATGTGCGTGAACCGCTGCAGACCCGTGAAGCTGCCGCCACCGAAGTCGATGACGAAGAACTGCACCTCCTGCGGCGTGTGCGTGAGAGCTAGCGCGACCAGCGCGGTGCGGGCGAGGGTGCTCTTGCCGCTGAGCGGCGCTCCGACGATCGCCATGTGACCGGCTGCGCCTCCGAGCGAGATCGCGAGGTTCTCGCGGCGCTGCTCGAGCGGCACGTCGACGATTCCGAGGGGCACGGTGAGGGCTCCGGCACTTCTCCACCGCGGGGAGATGAGTCCGAGTGCGGGATCTTCGACGAGATCGCCGAACAGCTGATCGAGGGTCGCCGGAGTCTCGAGCGGCGGCAACCAGACCTGGTGGGCCGCCGGCCCTCGTCCGCTCATCATCTCGACGGCGATCTCGAAGGTGTTGCGCTTCTCTTCCGGCTCGGCGTCGACGACGACCTCGGGCTCCTCGACCGTCGTCTCAGCCCGCCACACCGGAGCGGCGGTGAAGAGCTCGACGGCGGTCGAACCCGTGCTCTGCGCAGAGCCTGATGCCGCGCGGCGCCGACGGCGGGGCGGGGGCCCTGACACGTAGGCGGCTCGGAACTGCGTCATGGTCTCGGTGTCGGACTTCAGGATTCCGGCACCCGGCTGCGTGGGCAGGTGGTAGGCGTCGGGGACTCCGAGCACGGTGCGGGACTCGGCGGCGGAGAATGTGCGCAGGCCGATCCGATACGACAGGTGGGTGTCGAGCCCGCGGAGCTTGCCCTCTTCCAGTCGCTGAGAGGAGAGCAGCAGGTGCACCTGAAGCGAACGACCGAGCCGGCCGATGTTCACGAAGGTGTCGACGAACTCGGGCTTGGCGGACAGCAGCTCGGAGAACTCGTCGGCGACGATGAGGAGTGCGGGAAGCGGAGCGAGGTCGGTGCGGCCCCCGCGGCGGGCCTTCTCGTAGTCGGCGACGTTGGCGAACGGTCCGGTCGCCCGGAGCAGTTCCTGACGGCGCACCATCTCGCCCTGCAATGCATCCTGCATGCGGTCGACGAGCGAGATCTCCTCGCCGAGGTTCGTGATGATCGCCGACACGTGCGGCATGTCGGCCATGCCCGCGAACGTGGCACCGCCCTTGAAGTCGACGAGCACGAAGTTGAGCTGTTCGGGCGAATGCGTCATCGCGAGCGCGAGCACCAGCGTGCGCAGGACCTCGGACTTTCCCGAACCGGTCGCACCGATGATGAGGCCGTGCGGGCCCATACCCTGCTGAGCGGATTCCTTGATGTCGAGGATCAGCGGGCTGCCGTCTTCCGTCTGTCCGATCGGCACCCGCAGTCGATCGCGCTCGAGACGAGGCGACCAGGCCGCGTCGAGGTCGAGATCACGGACATCGGGGAGGCCGAGCAGTTCGACGAGCTCAGCCTGATCGGTCGCGCTCTTCTTCTTCGTGATCGTCGTGCCGCCGGAGTAGAGCGCGATGAGTCGCCGGGCGGTCGCCTCAGCCTCGACGATGCTGATCGCGTCGGCCTCGAAGGGGCGCGCGGGCACCTGCAGGCTCACGAGTTCGGCGCGGCTGCCCTTGTCTCCGGGCGCGAACGCGATGCGCAGGGCATTGGGGTCGTCGAGATCGCCCCACCGGGAAGGCAGGTCGATCACGGTCACGCCCTGCACGCCGTCGCCGCTCACGAGCACGTCGTTGAAAGAGTTCGTGACGCCATCCGTCAGGATCACGATGTGCGGCACCTTGGCGCCGGACCCGTCGCGGGCGAAGCGCGGCCTCTCCCGCACCTCGGCGGGGAGCATGTCCTCGAGCTCAGACAGCTGCGAGCCGATCATGCGTGCGGCACCGAGACCGTCTCTGACCGTGCGCGAATGCGTGTGCGGCATCCACTTGGCCCATTCCCACTGCGGCAGGACGCCAGCGTCAGCGGCGATCACGATCTGCACCGTGTCGGGGTCGTGCATGGTCGCGAGGTGCAGCAGCATGGCGCGCGCGAGACCGCGGGACTCGGTCTCGTCTCCCGTGATCTCGACGCGGGCGTAGTCGCGCAGCGTGATGCCGAGCGAGAGGTTCTTCTGGATCTCGTGCGTCAGCATGAAGCGATGCGCGGCGGAGGCGGCGACCGGGTCGAGCTGCGCCAGCGGCGGCAGCTCCGGCGCCTCGAGCGAGATGCACAGCGGCTGGTCGCTCGTGCCGACGCGCACCGACAGGAAGTCGGGGTCGTTCATGCCGCGCTCCCACACCCTGGTGCGCTCCTCGGCGATGTACGGCAAGGCCGAAGGTGCCGGAAGATGCCAGTTCGCGGCGCGGCGCTGCTGGCGGGCCGCGACCCGCACGGTCTGGCGCAGCTCGGTCAGGTACGCGAGGTACTCGCGACGCTCGCCGAGCGTGGCCGCCTGTCGCTGCGACCGCTGGCGCCAGCCGTTCACGGCGACGAACCCGAGGGACGACAGCAGGAACATGCCGCCGGTGAGCAGACCCGTCACCGACTGGTTCGACATCGTGACCATGACGATCGCACCCACGCTGCCCAGCATCGGGAGCAGGGATCCGAGGATGCCCATGCCGCCGTCGTTGGGCTGCAGCTCGGGCGGCGCCTGAACGGGGAGCTTTCCGGAGGGGACGCGGGGCGGCGCGAGACGGGGTCCTGTCATGCTCTCTCTCCGGCGCTGCTGTCGGTGGCCAGCAGAAGGCTGATGGTGAAGCTGCGGTTGCCGATCCTGACGCGATCGGCGTCGTCGAGCAGGACGCGCTCACCGGCGACGAGCTCGGTCGTCTGCCCGTCGTCCGATCGGATGTCGGAGCCGTTGGTGGATCCGAAATCGGTGACCCAGGTGCGTCCGCGCGAATGCTCGAGACGCAGGTGCGTCTTCGACACCGAGGAGTCGGGATCGGTCACGATCACGAGTCGGTCGTCGTGGACGCTGGCCGCCGGCGCGCGTCCGAGGTTTGCCGCGAGCGGCAGCCCGAGCTGCACGCGCTGCCCGGTGTCGAAGATCAGGAGAAGCGCTCCGGACTCGGATGCGGGGGCCGCGGCATCCGACTGCTGTGCTGCCGCCGGTGCGACGGTGAAGAGCGGCCTGTCGTCGCCGGCCTGCGCGACGGGTGCGGGCGTCTCGGTGCGGTGCGACGCGGCGCGGGCGTCGGTCGGCTCGGAGTCCTCGTCGACGACGGAGGAGTGCTCACCGAGGGGCACGACCTGCGGAGGAGCCAGTGGGACGGCGGCCTCGTCGACGGAGACCGTCGGCGGCGCTTCCGCGGCTGCACGGGGCGGGACAGCGACCACGACGGTGCCGGCCACGCGATCGGCCCAGGACTGACGGCGACCGCCGCGATCCCACGCGCTCGACGCGACGACGACCCAGCTGCCGACCGCGACCACGAAACCGGCGCCGGTGATGATCGCGCGCACGAACTGGCGTCCGACTCCCGGCGAGTAGGGCCGGTCGCCGCGCGCGGCGCGCAGGCGCAGCACGGCGTTGCCGAGGGTGAGGCCGGTGCGTGCTTCGAGCACGCACAGGAAGATCGCGAGCTCGGCGACTGTGAGCCCTGCGAGCAGCATGCTGCGGGTCGCGATGAGGACGATCGCCGCGGCGAGGATCACCGCCGCGGCATCGAGCGTGAAGGCGGCGATCCGCGCTCCGGTCCCCGCGGGAGCGCCGATGAAGGCCGGGCCGAGCCCGTCGGAGGGACGTCTCGTTCTGGAGCGCGCCGGGACGATCGGCGTGGGCGTCGGAGGTGTGGATCCGGATCTGAGCGGTGCGCCGTCGACCCCGGGCGGTGCAGCGATCAACGCCGGCGGCAGCGCAGGGATCTCCCCCGGCTGGCTGGGTCCCGGATGCACGGGTGGGATGGTGCCACCGCCCGGCCGGGGCTGTGGTTCGCCGTTCCCGCTCATCCCGCCATCATTCCACGAACGAGAGACAGCGCATTCGCATAGAGGAGCGCCGCCGGAAGGGCGAGCGCGACGGCGAGCCATTCGAACGCGTCTCCGAAGCGCGACCAGACGAGCGAGCTCGCGCCGCGTGAGACGGGGATGATGACCGCGACCGCGGTGAGTCCGACGGCGAACAGCACGAGTGCACCGAACACCTGGAAGCCGGTGCCCAGGGCCGCGGATGCCTGCAGACCGGCGACCATGAACACGACGGCGGCAGCCGCACGGGGAAGCCAGCGGAGGATGCGCGAGGTCGTGTGTCTGGGCGTCAGCAGCAGGGCGAGGCCGACGCAGACGAGAAGTGCGATGCCACCGGAGATCACGAAGGGGTCGTCCGGCCACGCACGCAGGAACGCGATGGGGGTCATCAGCGCGGCGACGCTGCTGAGCACTGCCGTTCCGGCGATGAGACGTGCCGACGAGTCGTCGACGACGGCGATGATGCGCTCGGGCCGCAGCAGACCTACGGATTCGGGAATGGCTCCTCGGACCGTCCAGCGGCTGGTCATGAAGTGCTTGTAGTCGATGAAATACCCCTCCGGGAGGTTCACCAGACTGCTCGGCAGCGCTCGGAGCCCGAGCGGCACGAGTCCGAGCGAGATGGCCGCGGCCTCCGCCGGCCCCCAGCGCAGCAGCAGCGCGAGACCCCACACCGCGGCGAGGCCGACGAGGAGCACGGTCGCTGTGCCGGCCGCCGCCCTCATCGGACGAGCTCGGGCCGAGACGGCGATGACTGCGGTGGTGATGCCGGCGGCGAGAAAACCCGAGGCCGTGGAGAGGTGCGCACTCGCGTCGAGTTCGGCCGGGATCAGGAGAGCACCTGCGGCGAACGACAGGAGCACCGGGGCGAGGACGCCGAGGATGCCGCGCACCCCTGCCGCCGAGTCCCGGCGCGACCACGCCACCGCTCCGCTGACTGCGCCGAGCACGAGGAAGAGACCGGTCAGGAGTCTGAGCAGCGGATCTCCGGCACCTTGCGCGAAGACCGCGACGAGCAGCAGCCCGCTGACCGCGAGCATCCACCATCGGGCACCGTGGTCTGCGCGCGAGGTTCGCGTGTCCACGACCGCGGGCCGGGCCTGCGGCGCCAGCGCCGTGCGGTCGATGAGCGCGTAGAGGCCACCGTCGACGAGGTCCTCGCACTCGGTATCGCCGGGGACCTCGAACCCGCCGGGACCGATCGTCACGAAACGATCGGCCGTCGACAGTCCGCTGAGGATCAGCGCGTCGTCGAGGGTCTCATCGAACGGAAGCGAGAGGTCGAAGCGACGGTCCTCGCTCTGAAGAACGATCCGACGCCGTTCTACCGTTTCGACTGACATACCTGAACCCTATCGACCGTGTACGGCTCTCGCCGCGGCCCCTCCGACCACTGAGCGCGCAGACGCGGAGGTCGTGCACGGCATGCGCCGCCCACGCTCACCTCCGCCCCGCGGATCAGTCTGTGTGCTCGTCACGGGAGCCGGCCTGCGCGCTCTTCGCACGCGGGCCCCGCTCCTCTTCGTCCTCGAGCTTCGGGGCGATCGGGCCGCCGAGGCCGGAGCGCTTGGGCTTGTCGTCCTCATCGGCTCCGCCGGCGCCCATCATGCCCATGCCGGGTCGGCCACCTGCCGCGCCGGACGCACCGCCGCCGGCCGAGCCCGCATATCCCGAACCCGCGCCGCCTGCACCGCCCATGCCACCGACGCCGCCCACACCACCGACTCCGCCGCGCGCAATGCCGCCCGTGCCGGCTCCGCGAGCACCGCCGGACGCCGAGTTGCCGAGCAGTCCGCCGCCCGCCTTGACCCCTGCGCCGGATGCCGAGCCCCCGATGCCTCCCATGGCACCGGCACTGGCGATCTTCGAGCTCGCGGCGATCGCCGCAGCTCCCGCACCGCCGCCGACGACGCCGCCCAGGCCACCCCCGCCACCGGGGACGAATGCTCCGGGAAGCGAGCCGCCCGGCAGCGACCCGGATCCTCCGGAGCCTCCGGGGTAGCCGCCGCCACCGGTTCCGCCGGGACCCCCAGGGAGCACTCCGCCACCAGGGAAGTCGACCGACGGATCGTCGCCTCCGCTGTCCGAGCCGTCGGGGTCTGTTCCATCCACTCCGCCGGGGTCGTTGGGATCCCAGCCGTCAGGATCCGTGGGATCCCATCCGTCGGGATATGTCGGATCCCATCCGCCGGGATTAAGGCCGACGGTTCCGCCACCGCCACCGCCACCGGGGTGGGTCGGGAACGTCGGAATCGACGGCTGCCCGCCACCGCCCGGCACGGAACCTCCGGGAGAGGATCCACCACCCGGATACGTGATCTCCGGAGCATCGATCTCCGTGCCGGGGGGAACCGGCTTCTCGGGCGGGGTCGCCATCGCGACGCGTGGGTCGAAAGACGCGAGCGTAGCCGCCGACGCCTTCATCGACTCCGCTGACGGCGCGAGACCGCGCTTGATGCCGTCGACGACCTTCGCCGCCTGCTCTTCGCGCTGATTTCCGAGGAAACCCCCGATCACGTCGAGAGCCTTGTCGGCGGCGATCGGCCCCAGCACCGGATGGACGACGACGGAGCCGATCTTCGCGGCGTTCGCCCAGAACGGGTCGACCTGCGCCGAGGGCAGTTCGGCCGCAGCCGCGTTGCGCCGGTAGTTGTTCGCGATCTCGATCGTGTCGGTGAGCTGCCCGACCAACGTGTCGATCATCCGGAAGTTCTGCTGCAGTGTCGACAGGGACTTCCGCGCCTCCTGTGCTGTCTCGCCGTCCCAGCCGGTGGAGTCGATCACAGCCGAGAGCGCTCGGTCGAGCGAGGTCAGCGCGGTGCGCAGAGACGCGGCCCGCGGGATCCGCCAGTCCTCGAGCGAACGGATCCTGTTGAGCTCCGCTTCATTCTTACCGACCATTGTTGCCCCCTTGTTCTGTCTTCTGTCGTCGCGATGCCCTCGTGAGCACGACCGCGAGCACGACGCCGCCGATCACCAGGACCGCCAGGATCACTCCTCCGCCGATGAAGAACGGCGTCAGCGCCGATCCTTCCGCCGACTCCCCGCCCTCGCCGGGCTCCGCACTCGGAGATGGGCTGCTCGCATCGAGCAGTTCGCGCTCCGTGTCGACATTCCGCTGATTCGGCACGGCATTCTCGTCGTCCGCGACGAAGAACGGATTGATGTCGGGATACTTCGTCGGGTCCACAGCCAGCATCCCGGTGAGCGATGCGGCACCGTAGCCCGTGGCGTTGTTCCACTCCGGCTCGTGCTCGCCCTTGGTGCCTGTGTTGTGGATGAGGCTCTGGAGCAGCTGGTTGCCGGTCGCCTCGGGATACTTCTGCTTCGCGACCGCGAGGAAGCCCGCCACGATCGGCGTCGCCAACGATGTTCCCGAGCGCAGCTGCTGGGCGTCCCATGACTCCGGTGTGCCCTGCGCGATGACGCCGAGGCCGGGCCCTGCGATCTTCACGTCATCGCTGATATTCGGAGACGGCTCCGCGAGAGCAGGATCGTAGGACGACTTCTGGATCTGCCCGTCCGATCCGAACGCCTGCACGGCCACTGCGCCGTTGTAGGAGGAAGGCCAGTCGCCGACGCCGCCGACGTTGGGCAGCGAGCCCAGAACGATCACGCCTGCCGCATGGGCTTTCGCCACTGCATCGGCCGCGTCGATGAGTCCGCCGAGCGATACGGAGATGACGTCGGCGCCGTCGTCGACGGCATCCGAGATCGCTTTCGCGAGGCCCGAGGGATAGCGGTCCATGGAGTCCGGACCTGCGTCGATCAGCTCCCCGTTCTTCTGCAGGCACGTCGACTCGATGTCGGTGCCCTCGCCGACTGCGGTCGTGATCATGGAGTTGTAGTACCGCACGGTCGCTCCGGGTGCGACACCCTTGATGGGCGTCCCGCCCACGGCCTCACCCGTGCCCAGGATCATCGACACGACGTTCGTGCCGTGGTTGGCAGCCGCGTAATCGGTGGAGACGGCGGGATACGGCTGGGCCGAGGAGTCGTAGCAGTAGGAATCCTCGGCGACCTGCAGGTCCGCGCCACGCAGACCCGGCGCGTCGGGGTTCACCTGTGTGTCGATGACGGCGATCGTCACGCCAGATCCGTCGAAACCCGCGTCGATCGCCTCCTGGACCCGACCGCGATCGAAGTACCAGAGCCCGTCGCTCGAGGTCGCCGCAGACGCACCGGAGGGCAGTGCGAGTGCCGCGCACAGCGCCATACCTCCGATCGCGGTCACGATCGATCGACGGGGGCTCATCAGTAGTCGGCCTCGTCGGGCTCGTCGCTTCCCGACGCGCCGCCGGTCGCTCCCGCAGCCGTTCCGGTCGGGACGGGAGCGGGACTCGTGCTCTGATCAGCAGCGGAGTCGAGCAACGCGAGGACGATCTTCGCGTCGTCGGCGAGCGCCGCATCCTGCTCAGCGAGCTCGGTGACGGCGAAGCGGATCGCGTCGCTGACCTCGTTCAGGGCGTCGACCGAGTTCTGGGTCGCGGTGCCCATGCCTTCTGCGACCCGACTAACCGAGTCGCGGAAGTCGGCCAGTGCAGGGGTCACCCCACCTTCGGACTGACGGACCTCCGCCGCAGCCGGGAACTGCTGCGCATCCCGCGCGATGCGCTTCAGCTCTGCCAGAATCTGGTCGATGTCGATCGCGATGCTCATCGATGCCCCCTCCTCTTTCACATACGGTGCCAACACTGACATCTGCCCTGCCATCCGACGATCGGCGGAGGGCACGGCAGACGGCGCGGGCCCGGCGCATCTCTGCGTCGGGCCCGCGGCGGAGATCAGGCTCCGAAACGCCCTGCGGCCGACTTGTCGGTCTGGACGTACTGGCCCGAGATCTCCTCGGTCTTGCCCGCGATCTGGGTGAGAAGCTGCTGCATCTCACTCAGCGAGCGGTTCCACTTGGCCTGAGCCTGGTCGTAGGCCTGCTGCGCGGAACCATCCCACGCCGCACGCAGCTTGCCGACCTCGGACTCGAGACGGTCGAGCTCTGAACGAATACCCTGCGACCCGCTGCGGATCTGCGCTGCCAGAGCGTTGACCTGCTCCGGGCGAACTGACATCGACTGCATCATGTTCTCCTTGAAATCTCTGTGGTCTGTGCTCAGGAACCCATCATCGAGCCGAGGCCCGAGATGGTCTGCTGGTGAGCTTCTTCGGTTGCAGCCTGGTCGCGCTCGGTGCCGGCGAGGGCATCCTCGAGCGTCACGAGGACCTCGTTGAGCTGACGAGCCTGCTCATCCCAGCGGGACATCAGCGTCGAGAACGATGCGGCAGCCGCACCCGTCCAGAAGCCACGCAGCTGCTCGATCTCGCTGCGGACCTTCTTGGTCTGCTGGTCGATCCCGGACTTGGTCTCCCGCACCGCCTGGGCTCCGCGGCGCAGAGCCCCCTCTTCTGCGGAGATGACATCAGCCATAACTCACTCCCTCCGGTCCTCACGGACACACGTGCGGGGGAGCGCATCCCTGTGTTGGGACGACTTCGAAACAACCCCCCACGATTCGTTTCAGGAGCCAGGCTAGATCAGATCGTCGGGATGCGCCAGAACACGAGCCGTATCCGTGCAGCATTCATGCGTTCGATGGAGAAACCGCGGAGTCCGTCCACATGCGAGCAGGAGTCCTGCTTCGGGCAGACGATCGTGCGGTCGATGGAGAACACGTCCCGCCGCGCGACTACGCGTTGCCGCACGCCTCAACTAGGGTGAAAGGCGGAATGCGCAGCCACGGGTCTCCTCCCGCTCGGCCGCACACCATGGAGGGGGCATCGTTCCATGACTCAGAGCAGCGCAACGGCAGGCACCGTGCTGCGGCTTTCCGTCGTCAGCGACGACCGCCGGCTCGATGTCGGCGTGCCGTCGCAGATCCCGCTCGTCGAGATCATCCCCGGCTTCGCGCGGAGCCTCGGTGTGCTCGACCCGACGCTCACCCATGGCGGCTACTCGCTGCAGCGGGCCGACGGAACTCCCCTCGACCCCGCACGCGGGGCGGCGGCGCAGGGAGTGCACGACGGCGAGCTGCTGACGCTCGTCCGCGGTGGCCTGATGCAGGAGCCGCGCGTCTACGACGACGTCGTCGAAGCGGTGATCGACGCCACTGCCGAGCAGCACGGCTCCTGGACGCCGGCTGACAGCTCGCGCACCGCCCTCTTCGTCAGTCTCACCTTTCTCGCCCTCTGCGCTCTCCTCCTCGTCGCGACACCGCCGACCTCTCTCCTGCCGTCGATCATCGCGGCCTCGGGGGCGATCGTGCTCAGCGTCGCTGCGGCCGTGCTCATGCGCCTCCGCCAGCCCGAGGCAGGGCACGCACTCGGACTCACCGCGGCGGCCTACGGAGGGCTCGCGGGCTATCTCGCCGTTCCGGTCCAGAGCATCTGGGGGTGGCCGCTCGCCGCCATGGGGCTGGGCCTCGTCATCGTCGGCGGCGTCGGCCTCGCCGTGACCCAGGAGAAGCCCGAGATCCATCTCGTCCCGATCGCGCTCGGCGCCTCGATCGGCATCACCGCGACCACCGCTGCGATCTTCGGCGACGCCCTCGCGCCGTACGCGATCATGCTCGCGACCACCGCGCTGCTCGCGAACGGCATCCCGTGGCTCGCTCTCAGCTCCACCCGCATCCGGGTCATCTCGCCGCAGAGCGACGCCGACATGTTCGCGGCCCCGGAGCCGATCGACGCCGACGAGGTCAAGCGTCGCGCAGCCGCGGGAACGCGCACCCTGATCGCACTCCGGGCCGCGCTCGGCCTCGCGGCTCTGACCGCGACGCCGCTGGTTGCCGCGAGCGGCGTCTCCGGCGCACTGCTGTGCGTGCTCGCATTCGTCGGGATGATGTTCCAGTCGCGCCAGATCTACGCCCGCCTCGGCGTGCTCGTGCTGATGGCCATCGGAGCGATCGGGCTGGCCGTCACCGGCGTGACGGTGGCCCTCGCCCTCCCCGACGTCCGCACCTGGATGCTCCTCATCCTCGTCGTCGCCACCGTGATCCTGGTGGGTCTCACCCTGCTGACGCCGAAGGCACGTCTGCGGCTCACGAGGCTCGGCGACTCCGTCGAGGTCATCGCACTCGCGCTGCTGCTGCCCCTCGGCGTCACGACTGCCGGGCTCGTCTGACCCATGGCGACCAAGAAGGATCTGATCGAGGCCCAGGGCTTCAGCAGGCGACGACTCCTCTCGGCGTTCACCGGTGGGGCCCCCGGAGGCAAAGAACTCGACCCTGCGAAGCCGCTGCGCGCGGTCGTCGCCGGAGTCGCACTCACGATCGGAGTGATCCTCGTCGGGGTGTTCTGGGGGATCATGCAGCCGGGACTACCCGGCGACTGGCAGAACAACCGTCTGATCGTCGCCACCGACACCGGAGCCCGCTACGTCTCGGTCGAAGGAACGCTGTACCCGGTCATCAACACGGCCAGCGCACGCCTGCTGATCCCTGCCGGTGAGTTCAAGGTCGTGCGCACGGATCAGGCCGCACTCGACGGCATCCCGGTCGGACCGTCGATCGGCATCCTCGGCGCGCCGGACGACCTGCCGGCTCCGAGCGCGCTGATCAACTCCTCGTGGACGGCCTGCATCGACGACACCGCCGGCGCATCGGTATCGCTGTCGAGCAAGCCGATCGCCGAGGTCTCGACCGGGACCGGCGCTGTGGTCCAGCGCGGCGATGAGCTGTTCGTGATCGCCGGGGGTCTCCGTTACGCGGTTCCCGCAGACGACGCCAACGCGGTGCTCCGCGCCGTCGGACTCGGCACCAGCGACATCCTCGAGGTCGACGGGCGCTGGCTCAATCTCTTCCAATCGGGCGAGGATCTCGAGCCGATCCGTCTCAACGCGGTCGGAGCCTCGGTTCCCGGCACCGATCTGACGGCGGGGACGATCGTGCACACGCAGGGCAGTCCGGCGGACGAGCGCTACGTGGCGCTCGCGACCGGCCAGCTCGCTCGCCTCAGTCCGCTCGCCTACCAGCTCTACCTGCTCGGCAGCGGCCAGGAGGCCGGCGCCGAGCAGGAGGTGTCGCCGGCCGAGGTCGCAGACGTGGAGACGCGTCCGTATGTCGGCGGCGAGGACTGGCCGACTCTGCCGCTCACGACCCTCGCAGCCGGCGAGACGCCGTGCGCGACGGTCACCGACGACGCTCGCACCGTGCTCGGCGCGACCACGGCCGAGCTCCCCGAGCAGCGCTCGGGCGTCGACGTCTCGGTCGGCGGCGGCGCACTCGTAGAAGTGAGCGGAGGCTCCGACGAGGCGGCCGGCCTGGCCGTGCTCATCGACGAGTCCGGCACCGCGTTCGCGATCCCCGGTGCCACTGCGGAGCAGAGCGCGGAGGATGCGGCGAGTGGCCCCATCGCTCAACTCGGCTACTCCCCCGACGACGTCGGGCGAGTGTCCGACGCATGGATCGAGTTCTTCGCGGCAGGCCCGGCGCTGACGTCCGATGCCGCCAGAGAGTCGCCCGGCTCAGGGGCGAAGTGATGCGTCGCAGAGTCGCCCTTCCGACGCTCCTGGTGGGCGCGATCGCGCTCGGCGCGGTCATGACGAGCGCGCCGGCATCAGCGACGGCACTCGACTCGACCGTGCCGGCGGCCACCGCCGGCGAGGCGTGCACTCCGGGCACCGTGGTGTACAGCCCCGACGCCCCGCCCGCCCTCGCACTGCTCGGAGCCGAGGACGCCAACCGCGTCGCCACAGGCAGAGGAGTCGTCGTCGCCGTCGTCGACTCGGGCATCGATGCGGGGAATCCGCATCTCGCCGGAGTCGTGATCGGCGGTGTGGACCTCGTCGGCGACGGCGAGCGGGCCGATGGTCTGAGCGACACCACCGGCCACGGCACCGCGATCGCCGGGCAGATCGCCGCGCAGCCGATCGCAGAGTCCGGGGTCGTCGGGCTCGCGCCGGACGCCCGACTGCTGTCCGTGCGGGTCTTCCGCAGCGACCAGCAGCAGGACAAGGACAAGGGCTTCGGACCGACGTCGCAGCGCATCGCGGATGGCATCCACTGGGCAGCCGACAACGGCGCCGACATCATCAACGTCTCGATCTCGCAGTCGACCGACTCCCCCGACCTCCGCGCGGCGGTGGAGCATGCGTCAGCCGTCGGCGCCCTGGTCGTGGCGAGCGGCGGCAACAGGGCATCGGACCCCGACGCGAAAGACGGCGCTCGCTACCCCGCAGCGTACGAGCAGGTCCTTGGCGTCAGCGCCGCTGACGCCAGCGGCCGCGCGAACGACGCCTCGATCCACGGCCCCCAGGTCGGCGTGACGGCGCCCGGAATGAATGTGCTGAGCGCGGCGCTCGGCGGCGGAGACTGCATCTTCGCCGCCGACGCCCCCGCTTCGAGTTTCGCGACCGGATACGCGAGCGCGGCCGCGGCGCTGGTGGCCGAAGCGCACCCCGAGGATCCACCGGCCGGATGGGCGTACCGACTCACCGCCACGGCCCTTCGAGACGACGCCGACAATCGCGACGACGTCAATGGATGGGGATTCATCCAGCCGCTCGCCGCCATCGAGCTGCTTCCGGACGAGACGACCCGAGGGCCGGTGAGCCCCTACTTCGACACCACCGGGAGCGCGGCCCGCCCGCCCGCCGCCGCCGTCGACCCCGACCACGGCGCATCACCCTTCCTGCTCACGCGGGAGGCCGCGCTCTTCACGACCATCGGCGGAGCGGCCCTCCTCGGCGTGCTCGGCATCCTGATCGTGCTGCGTCGCCGCCGAGAGCAGCCTGCCGTGGATCCGGTGGAGGCCGAACGCGAGGGCGGGCTGCTCAACGTGCCCGGGCCCGGCTCCGGCGGTAGGGGCACAACTCTCTGAACCCCGCGGTGCGCTCGATGCCCCCTGGGCCGCGTGCACTCGGATCATGTACGGTGGGACGGTCGATGATGCTCACCCGGGGGGGGAAACTGCATGGCCCACGATAACGACGCGATCTACGAGCTGCACGACCAGCTCACGAAGAAGACCGCGCAGATGCGCGAGGCGCTCGAGCAGACCAGCTCCGAGACCGCCGAGGATCCGACCGGACAGGTCTCCGTCCGGTTCGACGATCCGTCCATCGAGATCACGATCGGCAGCTTCTGGCGCGCATCCATCCGCCCCGAAGAGCTGTCCGGCGTCATTCTCGAGACCGTGAACACGGTGCTCCTCGCTCGCCTTCAGGCGTGGGGAGCCAGCTTCAGCGACGAAGCTCCCGATGTCGCAGCGCCGCCTGCGCCATCCCCCGCGATCGCCGCGAACGAGATCTCGGAGCTCGTGGCATCGGCAGACGGAGACGTCTTCCACCGCAATGTCAATCGATTCATCGAGACATTCTCGACGCAGTTGAGCTCGACCCTCTCTCAGCTCAGCGAGCGCGCCACTCAGGTGCACGGCGGCGAAGACAGCAGCGGCAACGCTCAGGTCGATCTCGACAGCAGGGGCACGATCGTCGGGCTCCGACTCGACGAGAGCTGGTTGCGCACGGCCGACGGCGGGGACGTCACCGACGCGATCCGCTCCGCTCTCTCGAAGGCGCAGGCCTCCGTCGCCGCGGCCACGCCGGTGCTCCCCTTCGAGGGCACTCCGCTCGCGCAGTATGCCGAGGGAATGGCCGATCCGGTCGAGATGATCAGAATGCTGACAAGGGGAGGTTGAGACGATGCTCTCACCGGAAGAGATCAGGGTCGCATCCGAAGCTCTCAGCAGTGATGCGACGGTGTGGGACGGCGTCTCGTCGACGCTCTCGACCGCGGCGTCCGCCACCGATTCGATGCGCTCCTCGGATGCGGCGTTCTGCTGGAAGGGTGACGAGCTCTACGCCCAGTACACCGAGATCGTCGACGCGGTATCGACCTATCTTGCGGACGGATCGTCCACGGCGGCTGACGGCGCCCAGGTTCTCCGCGAGGTACGCGACCTGTTCATCGCCCGCGAGGACGAGACGGTCAGCACGATCAACGGCGCATGGGACGTGCAGCTGTGAACGAAGTCCGAATGAACCTGCGGGTCGACCGCAACGACTGGAGGCGTCAATGTCCATCCCTGTGAGCGGTTCGGGAACCCCCGATTGGGGTCAGCTGGTCGAAGACATCGAGCAGCGCATCGAAGAGGCGCGGAACAACGTCAACAACCTTCTGTCGGACGTCTGGGATTGGCTGCAATGGGCGGCCGACCGCCTGTTGGACGCCTGGAACTGGCTCACCGAGCGTCTCGGCGAATTCTGGGATGTCATCTCGGACCCGTACGAGCGCCCCGGCTACCGTGAGCAGATCCGCGCCCTCGCCGGCACCTGGCGCTCAGACCTCGCGACACCGCTGTCGAACGCGAAGGACCAGATCGATCCTTCCGCTCTGCAGACGGACGAGGAGTGGGGCGGAAAGGGCGCTGAGCGCTACGAGCAGACCACCGCCGCACAGCGGACGACTCTCTCGGACTTCGAATCCGCCATCGTGAATCCGGTGGCAGGCGGCCTCGAGAAGCTGGCCGGCGGCCTCGACACCTTCACGACGCTGATGTGGACCACGCTGGGAACGCTGGTCGCGGGACTCATCTCCGGCATCGCCGCCCTCGCAACGCTGATCGCGGCACCCGCCGGCATCCTCGCGATGGTCGGCGCGCTCGCCGCGGCGCTGATCCAGATCGCCAGCGCCAACGTGCAGCTCGACAACGCCATCGACTCGGCCAAGAGCCAGATCGCAGGCGTCGCCGCCAAGGCGACCGGTTGGCCCGACTTCGCAGCCAGCTGAGGCGAGCTGTGCCGCAGAGGGGAATCGCATGACGTCTTCCACGAGTTCTCCGCCTGACCGGGTTCGTCGTTCCGCGCGTGCGCGCGGCATCGTCGCGGCGATCCTGGTGGTCGTCAGTCTCGTCGGTGTGCTGCTGACCCTCGACCTCTGGAAGCAGACAGCGGCACCGGGGATGGTCTCACTCCCCAGCAACCTGCTGCTCAGCGCCGCGTTCGTGGTCGCCTCGGTTCGGGCCTTCGCCCTCGCCGCGAGAGGCGGGCACACCGAGAGCAGCGCGGCGGCGGATCGCCTGATCGCGCTGGTCGGGCTGGTGGTCGTCTTCGCGATGGTCTTCTCCGCCATCACCGCCGTGGGCTCCGACGGATGGGTCGCGCTCGTCATCTACGCCGTGGCGCTGTCCGCTGCTCTCGAGACCCTCCTGATCCTCAACTGGAAGGCGCGTTCGCTCCAGGGCCCCCTGGCGGCCCAGCGGCCGGTGGGAGAGCGTCGGCGCTGAGCGATGATGCCCCCGTCCGGGTGGGAGTGTCAGGCGAAGATGACGAAGCCCAACGCCACCAACCCGGCGACCGAGACGACGCAGGCCGCGGCGAACGAGACAAGCGCGGCCATGCTCCAGCGCAGTCCCTGCTTCGCGACCGAGGGGAGCTCCTGGTCCACCGCGCGGGTGGGAGCGGCGGCACCGATCACCACGGGCGGAGCTGAAGGACCGAGGGGCGCGGGACGCGGTCGGTAGATCTCGGGCGCCGGAGCATCGGTCGGCGCCTCGAAAGAGATGGGTGCGGCGCTGGTCTCGACACCGGGGGCGGCATCGGCGGAGGCTTCGCCCTGTTCGTCGGAGCGCTCGGATCGTTTCCGTCGCACGCGCCGCGGGGTCCTGGAGACGAGCACGGTCGGCTCCTCTACGAGCTGCTCCTGCTCCTGCTCCTGCTCCTGCTCCTGCTCCTGCTCCTGCTCCTGCTCCTGCTCCTGCTCCTGCTCTCCTGCGAGAACATCGGCCGGCACATCGGACCCCGACGAGCTTCGGTCGACCACGACGGTCGCCTCATCGAGATCGCCAGCTGACTCCTCCTCGACCCGCCCGGGACGGCGGTCGACCACGACGGTCGCCTCATCGAGATCGTCGAGCCCCGGAGAGCCTTCAGCCGCGACGGGGTCGCCGGCATCCGCTGAGTCGTCGGAACGCACCGGCTCGACTGCGGATGCGTCCACCGCCTCCGACTCACGCGGAGCAGTCGGCGAAGCAGCGACTGATGCGTTCCGGCGTCGATCACGACGGGTCAGCATGACGGTCTCCTCGACCTCGGACTCGTCGTCGGTCATCTGACGCGTACCGGGATCGTCGTGCCCTCGAGGCTCGAGTCGGTGAGAGAGGCGGATGCGGCCTCGTGATCGGCCGCGCTGTCATCCGGACGCCTGCGTGCGCCGCCGGAGACCACGTCGATCACGACCACCGTCACGTTGTCGCGACCACCCGCCTTGAGCGCCCGGCTCACGAGAGCCGCAGCGGCCGTCTCGGGGCGCCCGTTCATGGTCAGGGTGGCCCTGATGGCTTCGTCACTCACTTCGCCGCTGAGCCCGTCGGAACACAGCAGCAGTCGTTCGCCGTCGACCACCGGCAGCAGCCAGCTGTCGGCCGTGCTGTCGGGCGCGCCGATCGCCCGGGTGATGACGTTGCGCTGCGAGAACGACGAGAGGTCCTCTGCGCGGAGCTCGCCGGCATCGACCAGCTCCTGCCCCAGCGAGTGATCGATCGTCAGCTGGGTCAGCTCGTTGCTGTGGTGGCGGTAGACGCGAGAGTCGCCGACGTTGAAGACGAGCCAGTGCGGTGCGCCCTCGTGATCGACCAGTGCGACACCGGTCACCGTGCTGCCCGCTCCGCGCTTGTGCTCGGCGGAGATGTCGTCGACGATCGCCGACGCTCGGCTCAATGCGTCGCCGACATCGGCGACCTCGACCGCGAGCCCACGAAGAGGCTCGAACGCAGCGACCACTGCAGCGCTCGCTCGATCGCCGGCCTCATGACCGCCCATGCCGTCTGCGACGAGGAACACCGGCGAAGCCACGAGCACCGAGTCCTCGTTCGCAGTGCGCTTGAGGCCGGTGTCGGTCAGGGAGGCGACGTTCAGCACGACGGAAGAGACGGTCACGAGTCGCGCTCCGCGATCACATGCATCCCCACTTCGCCGAGGATGAACCGGCCGTTGCCGGTGACGCTCTCACCTGGGTCGAGGAGTGTCTCCGTGCCGTTCTCCTCGACCACGACGACGCCGTTCGTGGCGTGCAGATCGGTGAGGCGCCACTCGTCGTCGTGCACGACGAGGCGAGCGTGCGTCTTCGACAGCGTGCGGGTCGTGTCGGAGATCGCAAGCCGCTGCTCGCCCGGCTCGCCGATCGGATTGCGGCCGATCACGACGCTCGCGCCAGACAGCGAGAACGTGCGTCCGTCGTCGAGCACCAGGGAGCGACGCACGCCGCGCCGACGGGCGACGACGACCGTGGCGTCCAGGTCGTCGTCGACGTCGTCCGTCGGACGCGGGGTGACGACCGTCTTGTCGACGTCGGCCGCGAGGCCGCCGAGGGGCATCGCGAAAGACTCCGGAGCAGGCACGGCAGGCCTATCCGCGGCAGGCGCGGCAGGCGCATCCGTGGATAGCGCGGCAGGAGCGGGCGGGGCGGGCGGAGCCGGAGCCCCTGCCGCGCTCGCCTCTGCGGCCGCACGGAGTTCTTCCGCGGCGGACACGTCCGCGGCGGACACGTCTGCGGCGGACACGTCTGCGGCAGCGGTCGGCACCGGGCGGATCGTCGGCATCTGCGGATGCTGGTCAGAGACCCCGCCGTCGCGGAACGACGGTGGAGCCGGCCGGACCGCCCGCGGCGGCTCTCCGCCGAGGGGCGCGGAAGGTGTGTGTCCTGTCGGCGTCTCGAACGGGGACCCAGGCGCGGATGCGGGCGCGGGAGGGGCGGGCGGCTGGGGCACGACGTCCTCAGCGACGGTCTCCGGAAATGCGGGGGGCTGCGGCGCGACGGGGGCCACGGGGTCGCCGCCCATCGCGGCCATGATTCCGGTCGTCGGGTGTGCATCGACGGGCGGCGCAGGGGACCCGGGTGCAGAAGGCTCCGGTGCAGGAGAAGCGGGTGCAGGAGACTCGGGTGCAGGCGCAGCCACCGGCGCGGGGGGCCGCGGAGCAGGCGGCTGCGGCGCGTGCCCCGGTGCGGGAGGCGCCGGCGCGGGAGGCTGTTGCGCGAACGCAGGAGCGGGCGGCTGCGGCTGCGGCTGCGGCTGCGGAGGAGCGAACGATGCTGCGGGCGCACCGGGAGCCGGAGGCTGCCCGGCGACGGGAACGGGCGGAGGCCCGACCGGAGTCTGCGGCTTCTGCGCAGGCGCGCCCCATGCAGAGGGAGTGACGCTCCCAGAGCCCGTGGGAGCGTCGAGCGCACCGGTTGCGGCGTCCGCATCCGACTGAGCGGTCGCGCGGGTCGGTGCGGCGTAGTCCGGGAACACGAGCGCCGGGGCATCCGGCTGACTCGGGGTGTGCGGCGCGAGAGACGGGATCGTGTATCCCGACGCATCCCTGGCGGGTGCGGCGGCGGGCTGCGCATTGCGGCGAGGCCCCGACTGCAGCGCGGCCAGTCGTTCACCCTCGGGGTGGGGCGGCGCGCCCCAGGCGAGAACGGTGGCCCAGACCGGGGGCAGCAGGATGGCGAGCACGGTCATGCCGGCGCCCCGACCGAACCTCCGATTGATGCGGTGGGTCGCCACGACCTTGAGGTAGATGCCGTACAGCTGCACGATCGGGATGAAGTAGAAGACCACCGACCACGCAGGCACTCCGCCTCGCGCCAGGATCTCGGCCTCGTTGAGGACGGGCACCCAGCCCTTCCAGCCCTCACCGCCGATGCGTGGGAACAGTCGCGACAGCGCCAGGGCGTACCAGACGTAGACGGCCAGGCCGACGAGCACGCCGACACCGCCGACGATGGCGAGCATCGTCACGTAGCCGCTATCCACAGGCGCGATCATGAGTTCCCCTTCTTCCGGTCGCCGAGCGACGCGGTCCATCCGAGCGTAGCGAGAGCCGGCCCGGCTCCCGGGTAACCCCGACCGCGCGCAGCCCGCATCCGACCGATGAAGGAGGTCGGCCGCACACGCCTGACGACGCGGCGCCACCACTTGCCGGATGCTGCCAGCTCCGCCCGCTCGGCATCCACGATCGCCCAGGCGGCGGTCGCATCGTCGTCGGTCGGTGGGTGCTCGGCGAAGACGGCGCGATCGACGAGCACCGCCAGCCGGTCCGCGGCCTCGCGGTCGGTCGACAGAGCCCGCTGGGTTCGGGTGCCTTCGGCATCCATCGGCACGTCGTGATCGGCGTACACGTCGACCAGCTCCTCCCAGGCGCCGGCGAGACGCACTTCGGGGTCTTCGGCCGTGCGGCGGGTTCTGGCGCGCTGCCTCTTGGCGAGCAGCAGCACGAGGAACGGCAGAGCGCACAGCGCGAGCGCGAGCAGGCTGAGTCCCACAGCTCTGAGGATGGGCAGCAGGAAAGCGAGGACCTCCGACTGCGGCGCCTCGAGCGGCGGCGCATCGTTGTTCGAATCGCTCTGCGCCTGAGGAGGATCCAGCGCCTCCGACCGGGGCTGCTCCGGCACGGTCGGATGCTCCGGCAGCTGCTCTCCCTCGGTGATGGAGCTCGGCAGCATCGCATACTGCGGGGTCGTGTCGACCGGCATCCACTCGCCGCCGGAACTCCGCACCTCGACCCAGGCGCTCATGTTCGCACCCGTGCAGGTCTCGGTGCAGGCCGGAATCCCCGGCACCTCTTCCGCGGCCGCGAGCCGCGCGCCGATCACGACGCGGGACTCGAGGCCCCAGTGCTCGGCGAGGAGGGCGGCCGCCACCGAGAACTGCTCGTCGTCGCCGACAGCGGACACGAGCAGCTCGGGTGCGGCATCGGCCCCGGCCCTTCGCTCCTGTTCGACCAGGTCGGTGAACAGCTCCTCGATGCGGGCGGCGGAATGCCCCGCATAGCTCGGCGCGAACGCGTATCCCTCGGACTCCTTGAGCGACGCGATCCACCCCGCTGCCGCGTCGTCGTCGATCAGCGCGTGGCTGAGGTAGCCGCGCGAACGCAGCCGATCGATGATCTCGAGGTATCCGGCTCCGGTGCGGGGCTGCTCCTGCATCTCGGCCCACTCGGTGAGCGCGGGATACAGGTCGGTGTCGAGGTTCGAGGCGCCGCCCTGCAGCGCGGCGACCTCGCCGGGTGCACCGGGGGCGTCCACGAGCACCGTGTAACGGTCACCGGGGACGAGCCCCTCACCGCCGCCGGGCGCCTCTGCCACGGTGATCGCGGTGTCGCCGCCGGAGTTCACGTGGAAGCCGTCGGCGAGCGCATCGGCGCGCGAGCCCGAGAAGTCCGGCGCCTCCGCGAGACCCGCAGGCGACGGCACCCAGATGCCGCGGTAGGCATCGCCGACCGTGATCCCGAGCGACACGCGCCCGGCCCCCGGCATCGCGGTGCGGGGCAGCCTGCTGAACCGGTCGTCGGGCGCGATGTGGAAGTCCTCGCCGTCATACGAATCGAGAGTGACGAGCCGGAGGCGCTCGATCGCACCGGGGTCGCCCTCCAGCAGCACGACGGTGTCATCGAGAGTGCCGCCGGCGAACCACGAGCGGTAGGCGCTGAGCGGGCTCGCCTGCTGCTGCACGACGATCATGGGCTCGACCTCGTCGCGCAGCACCGAGCGGTCGCTCCACCCGGCCGCCGCGGGTGCGACCGCGAATCCGGCGATCAGTGCGACCACGGCGAGCCCTGCCGACAGCAGGTGACGACGGATCGTCAGCCACACGGGGGTCGCCCGACGCGAGATGTTCGCCGCGGCGACGGTGCGCAGCGCCTGCGCACGCTGCAGACGCGAGCGACCGACCAGCCAGACGAGAGAGGCGACGAAGAGCGCGACGCCGATGAGCCATTCCCGCGGCGCCGGAAGCGCCACGCCCAGCACCGAGACGGGAGCCGTCGTGCCGCTCACTCCGAAGGCGATGCCGAAGACGCTCATCGCGGTCACGACCGGAACCGCGATCGTGGCCCGACGCCCGCCTGAGAGCACGAGGAGAGTCGCGATGAACGTGCCGAACAGCATCACGACGAGGAACGGGATCAGCACCGCCTGGTACTCGCCGAGCGGCGGGTTCAGCGTCAGCATCTGCTTCCAGCCGAGCACGACCCCCAGCACCGCATCGCGGAGTCCGCCGAGGAACGCGGGGAGCGACGTGAGAGCAGAGGGGATCGCGAGGGGAACCGCGACGACGAGGTAGGTGCCTGCCGCCGCGAGAGAGCCGATCAGAACGCCCCACCGGAGCACCCGCGTCAGCACGGCGACGGCCATGCCGAGCAGTCCGCCGATCAGACCGACCGCCAGCGCGCGGGGCGATTCGTACACCGGCCATGCCGCCGCCGTCGCGAGGCCGACCCCGACGAGCACGTACCCGAGAGCCCACAGTGTGAGGGCCGAGAGCGCGAAGGATCGTCGCGACTTCGCGACGCCGCGCCGGGGCCCTGCGGCGCTCATCGCAGCGCTCCACGGGCGAGCATCTGCGGAAGATCGCCGAGCGCGCCCAGCGTCATCACGGCGAGCTCGCGTGCCGTGCGCATCGTGGGCTGCTCTCCCAGCTCGCTGCGCACCGCAACGGCCTCGACCGCCGCCGGAAGCTTGACCGCGGCATGGCGCAGTCGCTCGAGCGGCATGCGCGAGCCCGTCAGCAGGAATCCGATCGACAGGTCGGGGTAGGACTGCGCGGTGAGCGCGGCGACGGCCTCGAGGCGCATCACGCGGTCGGCCGGGTCGATGGTCGAGGTGGCGTCGAGCAGCGCCTTGGGCGTCACGGTGGGAAGAGTGCGGATCGACAGCACCTCTGCGCGGCTGTGCTCGGGGATCTCGTTGCTCACCGAGAAGAGCACGTCGCGGCCGTCACGCACACCCTGCAAGGCGAGGGACGCGGCGGCGCTGACCGTGTTCTCGAACTCGTCGTCGCTCTCGTACGATTCCGCGTCGAGGTCGAGGATGATCGCGATGCGGGCATGGCGCGACTCCTCGTACTGGCGCACCATGAGCTTTCCGGTCTTGGCGGTCGACTTCCAATGCACGTGCCGCTGCGAATCCCCCACGACGTACTCGCGCACCGCGTGGAACGACAGGTCGGCATCGACCAGGGTCGTGCTCGGCGTGCCCTCGAGGTCGCGGATCAGGCCCGCGCTCGTGCTGGGCAGAGGAACCGTGATCGGGTGCACATGGATGCGCTGGACGTCGGGCCACCGCAGCTCCCGTCGGAGGATGCCGATCGGGTCGCCACGCGTGATGGTCATGGGTCCCACGTCGATGACACCGCGGCGGTGGGCGGCGATCGTGAGCTGCTCGCGGTGATGCGCGGCGGGGCGCAGCAGCGGGACGTGCGCTTCGACGAGCCCCTCCCCCACGGGAACGTCGACGATGCCCGGCAGCGAGAGACGATCGCTGTTGTTGCGCACATCGAGCGTCGCGCCGATCTCGGCCCCGGCGACCACGCGGTCGCGGTCGAGCGTCAGCTCGATGCGGTAGTCGTGGGTGCCGAGGATGAAAGGGACGCAGGCGATCAGCAGCACCAGCGCGATCGCCGCTACCGCCCACGCCTCCACCCATCCGAAGAGCAGCCCGGCGGCGATGCAGAGCACGAGGGCCACGATGACGAGCATCCCGGCCGATGTGACCGTCTCGCGCACCCACGCGACGGCCGTGCGGGCAGCGCGACGCGTGGTGCGAGCGGCGCGACGGACGCCGAAGACCGCGCCGCGGACGGGTCCTCGGCGCGTGCGGTCGTAGCGCGTGACCGTCGACGTGCGCGTCGACGTGCTGGTGCCCGCCGTCGTGCGCGTCAGTCGGGACTCGGTGCTGAAGCTCACGCAGTGCCGTTCTCGCGCGGCGGCTCGACGTCGAGCAGGATCTGCCCCACCACGGCGACGGCGGTGACGCCGTCGAACTCGGCCTCGGGCTCGAGCACGAGGCGGTGAGCGAGTGCCACGACCGCGAGTTCCCGAACGTCGTCGGGCGTGGCGAACGTGCGCCCGCTCTTCGCCGCCCAGGTCATCACGAGGCGCGAGAGCGCGATCGCGCCTCGCACGCTGGCACCCAGACGCACCTCGGAGGCGCGACGCGTCGCATCGACGATGCGCATGATGTAGTCGGAGACCAGCGGATTCACGTACACGCCGCGCGTCATCTCGGCCATCGTGAGGATGGTGTCGGTGCCGACGATGCCGTCGAGCACGTGCTTCGGCTGCGCTGCGCCCTGGAGGATGCGCATGGTCGCCGCCTCATCGGGGTAGCCGATCGACGTCTTGATCATGAAGCGGTCGAGCTGCGCCTCGGGCAGCCGGTAGGTGCCGCCCTGCTCGATCGGGTTCTGCGTCGCCATGACGAGGAAGGGCGAGGGGACCGGACGCGTGACGCCGTCGACCGTGACCGTGCCCTCTTCCATGACCTCCAGCAGCGCCGACTGCGTCTTCGGGCTCGCGCGGTTGATCTCGTCTGCGAGCACGATGTTCGCGAAGACGGGGCCGGCATGGAACTCGAACGCCCCCTCCTTCTGGTCGTAGACCGTGATGCCCGTCACATCACCCGGAAGCAGGTCGGGGGTGAACTGGATGCGCGTGCTCGTGCCCGTGACGGTCTGGGCGATGGCGCGGGCGAGCGCCGTCTTGCCGGTGCCGGGGAAGTCCTCGAGCAGCACATGACCGCCGCTGACGGCCGCGGCGAGCGCCAGTTCGATCACATGCCGCTTGCCGAGGATCGCCTGTTCGACGTTGGCGGCGACGATCGAGAACGTCTCCGCGAACCAGGAGGCCTGTTCGGGAGCGATGGTCACGGGAGCAACGGAGGGAGCGGGCATAGGGCAACCGTTTTCATCTCGGGCGCCTGCACGGTGCAGGGCGGTGGGGAGGAGGGAGTCGTCATGTGAGCGCTCATCCCTCGGGGGCGGGCGGGTCGGGCGGGTCGACAGGATCGGGCGTCTCGACCGGTGGCTGCGTGCACAGCGGCGCGCGGTGCGTGATCGGCTTGAGCGGAGCGAAGGCTCCCGTCCAGGTGATCCTCGTCTCGAGCATGGAGATGCCGTCGACGATCCTGGGGGTGAAGATGTACGAGAACGACCCGCGCGCTGCGGGGCTGACGGCGAACACGTCCTCCGGCTTCGCCGGCACGCACTTCTGGAACTGCACGGCCACTATCGTCGGTGCGGTTCTCGCTGTGATCTCGATCGGATCGGAGCAGTAGGTGGTCAGCACCGCGTGGCAGGACCGCGCGACGATCGGCAGCGGCGACGCGTCGGAGCTCAGCTCGAAGTTCTCGTACCACGATCCGTACAGGTTGTACCGCGCGATGAAGCCGTCCCGCGCGCCGATCTCGGGCAGCGACTCCAGGCCGTAGAAGTAGCGGTTGCCCTCGACTGACGGCTGGGTCGCCACCGTGTAGTTGGTCTTGCCCTTGGGGCCTTCGACGAACGTGAAGGTGAAGACCTGGGTGGTGTTCGACTCCGCCACGCCGAAGCCGTTCGAGGCGCACGCCTTCACGTTGTAGGTCGAGTACTCGGCGAGCTGGGCGAGAGTGGGGGACGACGACTGCGCCTCTGCGCCCGAGACCTGGAGCCGCCCGTTGCCGTCGGCGGTGCAGCTCGCATCGCCCGAGCGCCACGCGAGATAGACGACGTCGACACCCAGCGCGCTGCCGTTCGGCTGCGCAGCCACTCCCGAGACGTTGATCGAGGTGTTCGACGCGGCGACCGCCTTTGTTCCTGAGGGGTCGAAGTAGACCGTTCCCGCAGCGGTGACCGACGTGCGGAAGGCACCGCCCTCGTTGCCTCCATCGCCCGTAGGCGGCTGGAACTGGCTGATCGGGACGATCGTGATGTTCTGCGGGCCCGGCGACAGTGCGATCTCGGCCGACGTCGTCGCGCCGGTGCGGTTGATGACCTGGCCCGTCTCCTCGACGCGGAAGGAGAGGGAGTCGTCCGACGCGGCGATCGCGAGTTCGACGATGCCGCGTGCGCGTTCGGTGCCACTGGGGCGGTACACGGGCGTGGCCGTCGCATCCGACACCACCGGGGCGGCATACGCCCAGCTGGTGTGCGGTGACGTCGCCGCTGAGGTGCCGACCGCGTTGACGGCCGCTGCGGTGAAGACGTGCGGCGCCCCGTTCACGAGCCCGTTCACCGTGCAGCGGTAGGCGCCACCGGCCGGACTGCACGACGCGTCCGCCGGGGATCCGTCCTGCAGGATCGTCACGCCGGTGACGGCGGGGTGCGCACGCCCTGCCTCGCCGAGCGGCACGTCGAGCACGACGGTCGAACGGGTGAATCCGACGGTCGTGACACTGGCGGGCGCTTGCGGGAAGCCCTGCAGGTCGAGAGTGAGGGTCCCCGTGCCGGTGCGACCCTGCGCATCGGAAACGACGAACGGGATGATGCACTGACCGCCGGGGGCCTGCCCTCCGCCGGGCCAGCTCGCGGAGATCGACGTGCTCCCAGAGGTCGAGATCGACGCGACATCGCACCGCGAGCCCGCACCCAGCGACATCAGCCGAAGGCCGGATCCGGGCTTGCCCGCGAACGGGTCGTATTCCCCCGCGACGTCGACGACATCGATCGTGCAGCTCGGGTTCGTGACGACGCACTGCGTCGTGAAGGTCGCGCCCCGCGGCGCATCGGGTGGCGCTGCGCCCACGACCAGGCGGACGGATGCCGACGGCTCACCGTACTGCGGCACCGTGACGCTCACGTTCTCGGTGTTGCCCGGCCTGGCATCCGCTCGCGCTTCGATGGTCAGCTCGGAGCCGTTCCTCGTGACGATGAACGCCGACCCCGAATACACGATCCGATACTCGAGCGATCCGGCGTCGCCCTCGCGGCCGCCCTCCCAGGCGGCCATGTTCGAGTACATGTCGACCGTCTCGATGGTTCCCGGGGCGATCGTGTGCGAGATCGATGAGAGCAGCAGCTGGGGCTCCGCGGGCCGGATGCTGATCGGCACGTCGATGAACGACCAGCGCTCCTGGCCCTTCAGCCGCACCTGGACGAGGCAGGTGTCCGACCATGGCGCTTCCCGGCCAGCCCGGTAGGTCACGCTGCCCGAGCCCTCTGCGGCGCACGACGCGGCCGCGCGCTGCGCACTGAACTGCCCGGTGCCCACCTCGACCGCATCGGAGGCGATCAGGTCGACGTAGTCTGCCGCGTCGAACGAGACCGACGCATCCTCGTCGACCACGACGGGGGTCGAACCGGGCTTCAGCTGCACCTGCATGTCGTCGAAGGCGGGAATGCGCAGGAACCCGTAGGCGACCACGTCTCTGCCGCCCGACCCCTTGCCCTTGAGCTGGAAGGGAACCAGCGCGCCGTCCTCCGGCGCCGCACCCACGATGCGGTCGCCCTGCACCGTGAATCCGGGCTGGTCGCCCCACAGACTCAGCGTGAGCGAGGAGGCATCGCCCGACGGCCAGCTCACGCGGTCGGTCACGACGTCGATGCCGCGATCCGGGAGGTCTTCCCTGTCGCGTGCGGTGAGCACGGTGTCGGAGACGCTCGGCTGATCGGCGACGGCACCGTCGGTCACGGTGACGACGATCAGCCCCTGCGACGTGCTCGACGTGCGCGTGGACCTGACGGTGTAGAAGTAGGAGTTCGTGCCCGCGGTGTCTCCCGCACGGAGCACGATGCGGCCGTCCTCGAGAGAGGTGTCGGGGTCGATCAGCGCGTTCAGGCGGTCGTACAGCGGGTTGCCCTTGACCGGAGGCGCGTTGGGCACGAGCTCGGTGATCTCCAGGTCGCTCTGCGCCGGGTCGAGGTCGTTCAGACGCGGGTCCAGGACGATCGGGGTGGTCGAGCCGGCTTCCACCCGCACGTAGTCGCTGAAGGTCACGGGAGCTGCGTCGTCGATGTCGGCGTCGAGCACGCCGACGCGGACCACACCGCTCCCCTGCTCGCCCTGAGGATCGCGCACCGTGTAGCGGAAGGTCACCTGACCTCCGTCGACGCCGCCCGCGGGCGCCCGGTAGACGATCGCGTCGCCGTCGGCCGAGATCGTCGCAGTGCCGGCACCCTTCTGAGGCTGGTCGATGCCTGCGAGGACCACGCGATCGCCGTCACTGTCCATGCCGGTCGACGGCACGGGCAGCGACACCGTCTGACCGCTGAGGACCCGGCCCGTCAGCGTCGACGGCGTCGGCGCGCGGTTCGTCCCCGGGGGGACGACCGTGACCGTGACGACGCCGTTGTCGGAGAGAGCAGGATTGCGCTCGAGCGACACCGAGTACGTGAGGCGGTAGGTGCCCGGCGTCGAGGGTGCGAGGTATCGCAGCGCGTTGCGGTCGGCGAAGACCAGCTCGCCGGCTTCGCCCGACCCGGTCACCTCGGGCAGCACCACGAGGGGTTCGCCGCGCGGCGCCACATCGTTCGCCGCGACGTTGATGCGCGTGAGCGAACCGGCACGGACCGTGATCGCATCGGGGAACACGATCGGGCGGGTGACCGTCGACGGCGGCGTGAGGAAGACCGTGACCGTGCCCTGCACAGCGGCTCCGGTTCCGTCGGCGACCGTGACGGTGGCCTTGCCGATGACCCCGGGCTCGCCATCCTCCGTCGTGCCGTTCACGCGGATGCTCTCGTTGCCGACCACGCGCACGCCGAGCTGCGGCGTCGAGCTCACGGCATCCGCCAGCATCAGCACGCGCCCGCTGGTGTTCTGCACGGCACGGAGGACGTCGACCGTCGTGTCCTCGCCCTCGCGCACGAACGCGGTGAGGGGCGCCATCGCGAGGCCGGCGGATCCGTCGACGGCCGTGATGCGGATGACCGCCGACTGCTCGGCCTGGGTCGAGACGTCCTGGGCCGTGTAGGTCACGACGTACTGACCGGGTTCGGCGACCGTCATCTCGACGGTGCCCGATGCCGCGTTGGGGTTGACCTCGAGTCCCTGAGCGGTCGCGGCGGTCTGCACGGCGTCGACCAGACGGTACGAGCCGGACCCTCCGGACAGGTGGTCCGAGATGCGGACGGACTGCAGGTCTCCGACACGGGCGGTCAGCGCCACCGGTGCGGCGACCAGGGCCGGGCTGCCGGTGACCTGGACATCGAGGGTCTTCTCGGCCGACGCGCCGTGCACGTCTTCGACGACGACCGTGACCGAGATCACCGCGTCGGCGGCGTTGGGGTCGGTGTGGCGGATGGCCACCCGTCCGTCCGCCATCGGCACGACCATGACGGGCGACGAGGAGTCGGTCTCATAGGCATCGCTGAGGACGAACGGATCGCCCTCGGGATCGACCCAGCCCGACAGCGCCGAGACGACGGTGCTGCCACCGGGAAGGAGCTGCGGTGTCGGCCACTCCTGCTGACAGGCGTCCACTCCGCACCACACCGGTGCGGAGTTGGTCTCCTGGTCGACGACGGTCAGCGTCACGGTCGCAGGGGATGACACTGCGGCGCCATCCGTGACCGCGTAGGTGAAGCTGACCTGCCCAGACCCCGCCTTGACGTCGACGACGAGCGACTGCCCGTTGGCGACGAGTGTGAGATCGCCGAATGCGGGGTCGCCGAGCCCGCCCGAGACCGAGTCCGGGTCGATCGACAGCACGTCCTTCTTGTTCGGATCGTGGTCGTTGAGCAGCACCGGCAGGATCACCTGCTCCCCCGCGCGCACGCCGAATGCATCGTCGACCGCGACGGGCGGCAGCTGCTCGGCCACGTCCTCGACGATGATCGTGCCCTCCTGCTGCTCGGTGTCGTCTTCGATCGCCCACTGCTCGAGCGGGATGAGCACGCCGTCAGGGGCGGTCCAGATGAGTCCGGTGCCGATCTCGCTCAGCACCGCTCTGTCGCCGTTCTCCTGGAACACCGGTTCGATCGTCGAGGAGTCGAGGGCCTCATCCGGAACGCGCAGCGGAACGGTCTCGCCCCCTGCCCACAGCGTTCCTGCACCGGTGTCGAGCCAGGCCGCGTAGACCTCGCCGTCCACGATGACGGGCGTGGCCGGGACGCCCGACGCCTCGGCGATGCGCTCCGACTCACCGGAAGCGAGATCGACGGACACGAGGCCGTCGGAGTCGGCGATCAACACCGCTTCGCCGGAGTCGGCGCCCTCCTGCAGGCGTGCGTCCTCGACGACATCGAGCTCGAGCGGCTCGTCGCGCCCCTGGAGCCACAGCTCGCCGGAGCCCGCCTGGAGCATCGCCCAGCGATCTCCCACGACCGTGGCGGTCAGGCCGTCCGCGGCATCCGGAGCTTGGGAGACCGACTCGGGATCGCCGAGGAAGCGGTACTCGTCGATGTCGAACCGCCGGATCGCCCCCTCGTCGGCGGAGTAGAGCACCAGCAGCCCTTCGGGCGACAGCCCGATCGCATCCGCCGTGTACGTCGGAGGATCCTCGCCTTCCTCCACCTCGACGCCCGCGAACGGGTCGACGAGAGCAGTGGCGGCGCCGGCGTCGAGCGTGGTCACCGACACCTGCCCGGTGTCCGTGCGATACGCGACGTATGCACCGGCGGAGAGGATCTCCCGCGTGCCCGCCGGTGTCGGCTCGGAAGCGATCGGCGTGCCCTCCTCCGACGAGTCGGAGAGGAGATCGGCGGGACTCGCGGGGTCCACGTCCCAGCGCTGCCTGTTGCCCTGTGCGTAGACCACGGCCGCGGAGCCGTTCTGCCAGACCGCCTCAGGGTCGTCGACGTTGCGCACCGTGTCGATCTCGGCGAGCTCGGTGTTCACGCGTGCGTATTGACCGCTGTCGCGCATGACCCAGACCGACGACTCGAGCCGCGGCACCTCCTGCGACTGGTAGCCCTGCGCGGTGATGGCGAGGGTGAGCACCACTGCCAGCGCGGCGATGCCGGAGATCGCCGCGATCAGGCGCCCCCGTGATCGGGGGTTGGCCTCCGCGCGGGCGCGATCGCCGATCGCCATCACAGAACCCCGGTGAGGTTGAGCGCGACGATGCCGACAGAGGCGAGCACTGCGGCTCCGATCAGCGCGCCGATCACCCCGGCGACGAGGGGCGAACGGGTCTTCGTGCGCGCGGCGGGCAGTTCGTCGCGGTCGCGGGGCGTCGCCTGCTGCCGTGCGGCACGCTCGGCGCGCCGAGAGTCGGGAGCGACCGTCGTGATCACCGGGCCACGGGCCGTGGAGTCCGAGAAGCTGACGGGAGCCGCGGCGGCCCACTCGGCGGAGGCCGCCTCGAACGCGGTCGGGTGCAGACCCAGCTCGTACTGCGCCCAGCGGAGTCGTTCGGCGAAGTCGGCCATGCTCGCGAACCGCTTGGCAGGATCGCGGTGCATCGCAATCGCGAAGATCTCGTCGATGATCGGGGGGATGCCGTCGACCGGCACCGCCGTGTAGCGCGCCTTGATGATCCGCTCGGTGAGCTGATCGCGTGAATTGGACCCGCGATCCGCCCTCTCGAACGGGCTTCTTCCGGCGAGCAGCGTGTAGAGGGTGGCTCCGAGGCTCCAGATCTCACTCGGGACCGATCCGGAGACCCGCTCCTGAAGCACCTCGGGCGAGCTCCACGGCACAGACATCGCGATCGTCTCTCCGTCGCCCTCGTCGATCACAGCGGCTGCGATGCCGAAGTCGGCGAGCACGGGAGCCCCGAGCGAGTTGATGAGCACGTTCGACGGCTTGATGTCGCGATGCAGAAGACCCGCCCTGTGCACGGTCTCGAGCGCGCCGGCGATGCGAACGCCGGTGTCGAGCACCTCGGCGAGGGCCAACGGCGCCTTCTTGTAGCGAGCGCTCATGGTGTCGGGGCAGTACTCCATCGCGAAGTACGGACGGCCGTCGGCGGAGATCGACGCCTGATAGATCGTCACGATCGAGGGGTGTGCGCTGAGTCTCGCGGAGATGTCGGCCTCGACATTGAAGGTGCGGAGCACCTCGCGGTTCACCGCATCGGCCAGCAGCACCTTCACAGCGGCGACGCGTCGCGGCATGTCCTGTTCGTACAGGAAGACATCGGCGAACCCACCCGAACCCAGCGGGCGCACGTAGCTGTACCCCGCCAGCGTCGGCGGTGTCGATGCCATGCGCGTGGCCACCCCTTGCTCCTCACGGTCGGATGGGAGACCGCGCTCTGCATTCGCCCTGCGCGCTGCGCTGGGCGATCCCCCCGATCAACGAGTATATCGAGGGCATGGATGATCCCGAAGGCGCGCTTTCGAGACCTCGAGCATCACGCTCTCCAGCATCCCGCCACGTGATCGTCGACCATGCCTGCCGATTGCATCAGGGCGTACATCGTGGTCGGACCGACGAATCTGAAACCGCGACGCCGCAGCTCCTTGCTCATGGCGGTCGACTCCGTCGTCACAGCCGGAACCTCCGCGAAGGACGCGGGTCGGGCGCCGGGCGCCGGCGCGAACGACCACATCAGCTCGTCGAGCTCGCCCTCCGCCATCGAGCGGACGATGCGGGCGTTGCCGATCGTGGCCTCGATCTTCGCCCGATTGCGGATGATCCCTGCATCCGCCATGAGCCGCTCGACGTCTGATTCACCGAACTCGGCGACCAGCTCAGGGTCGAAACCGGCGAAGACCTCGCGGAACCGCGGTCGCTTGCGGAGGATGGTGATCCACGAGAGACCCGCCTGGAAGCCCTCGAGCGCCATCTTCTCGAACAGCGCCCGGTCGCCGCGCAGAGGCGTGCCCCATTCTTCGTCGTGATACCGACGGTACTCCGCGTCGTCGCCGACCCAGCCGCATCGGTCGCGTCCGTCGGGGCCGGCGATCAGTGACGTCATGTGCCCACGCTAGCCGGGTCCACCGACGTCGGGCGGATCTCCGTGCCGGACGCCGGGAATGCACCCGCCGAGTCCGCGTGAGAACGATCGGAACGGCGCCGGCGACAGGTCTAGGCGGCGCGCTGCGCGGTTCCGGATCCGAGCGCAGAGATGAAGGATGTCGAGAACGCCTCGAGCGCGACGCGGGCCGCGCCGGGGTCCTGCCGCCCGATGGCGTCGATGGCCTGCGTGAGGAGATCACGCCGCGAGTCGCGATCGGCCTCGAAGTCGACGCCGTGATGGAGCGCGGTCCGGGGATCGACGAACAGGCGCAGCGGGTCGATGTGGTCCCTGACGATGCGGTCACCGAGTCGGCCGAGTTCTCGGGAGATGAGCTGTTCGGAGAGTTCGAGGTAGCCGCGCAGCTCGCAGGCGCCCTCCGCGATCCGAGGCGCGTTCGAGTGCGCTCTCACCGGCGGACCGGCGCAGGTCTTCTCGACGATCAGACGACCGACGACATGAGCGCGCTCGATCATGTCGATGCGCGACCATTCAGCCACGCGGGTCCCCGCGCTCGGCGACACCTGGACGAATCGCATGTCGACGAGTCTCTGCAACGCCTCGCGCACCGGGGTTCGCGAGACGGCCCAGGCGTGCGCGAGCAGGTCGAGTCGCAACCGCTGACCTGGCGGGATACGGCCACTCACGATCTCCTCGAGAAGTCGCTCGTAGGCGAGGCCGCTGAGAAGCTGCGGTCTCAGTTGTTCCTCGAGGGAGCCCGTCGGCATGTCCACATCACTCTCATCAACTAACATATTGGATGATTAGAGGATGACATAAGTAAGTGGTCAGCACAAATCGATAGATATTTTGATGTGCCGATGCGATGGTTCGCGCTGTTGGCGCGGCGGCCGCGCGTCACTCCCAGCGATGGGCCAGTCGAGGAGCTCTCTCGACGGGTATATATTGCGGGGGATTGATATATCAGGTACCCAGATGGTTCCGACTAGCATTGAGCCATGCCTGTGCCCAAGACGCCGGCGCAGATGCCTCGCAAGCTGCTGCGCGATCAGATCTTCGACACGCTTCTCGACGCCATCGTCGTCGGCGACCTGGCAGCGGGAGAGCCGATCTCCGACAAGCAGCTCGAGGGCTGGCTGGGCGCCTCACGCACCCCGATCAGGGAAGCCGTGAACCGGCTCGCGGGGATGGGGCTGATCGAGGTTCGTCCCCAACGCGGCACCCGCATCGCGCCTCTCGATTCGGTGAGGTTCGCGGAGGAGATGGAGATGCTCGGAGTCGTGTACTCCGCGACGGTCCGCGAGGCTGTTCCGATTCTGACGGACGCGGATCAGGCGCAGATCAGTGAACTGCACGCGAAGGTGAGTCGGACCTCGAACGCGCTCGAACGGGCCCGCATCGTGGACGCCATGATGAGCGTGTTCATCGATCGCTACCGCAACACTGTCGTCCAGCGCATCCGCGAGAAGTCAGTGCCGCACGTCACCCGGATGATCACCGCCCGACCTGGCGCGCTCGACGCGACCGACACATCGAAGGCGCTCGATGCGCTTGCCGCAGCCTCGGCGTCCGGGGATGCGGATGCGGCGGCCGAAGCCGCGCGGGCGTACTTCACTGCGGGGGTTGCGAGCGTGTCGGCTCGCGATGCGGCAGAATCGGCTCCGGCTGGGCCGGCCGCCGGTGCTGCCGCCGGTGATGCCATCGCCGGCGCCGCCGCAGCGCCAGTGGCTGCCGGACGTGAGAGCGAGATCGACTGATGCCGACGAAGAACGCTCCTCGAACACGGCGCCTGTTGCGCGACGAGGTCTACGACACGATCCTCGGGGCGATCCTCGACGGCACACTCGAACCGGGCGAGGTGCTTCACGATGAGGAGCTCATGACCTGGCTCGGGTCGTCGAGAACGCCGATCCGCGAGGCGCTCAACAGGCTCGCCGAGGAGGATGTGGTCGAGCTGGTGCCGCACCGTCACACGCGGGTGGCACCCGTGAACATCGCTGCGATCAACGAGAGCCTGTTCGTGACCGGCGTGATCCACGAGCATCTTGCTCGCACCACCACTGCCGATCTCACCGATGCGGATGTCGCGGACCTCCGTCGCGAGCTGGCTCACGTCGAGGACGCAGTGGATGCGGATGATGCCGCTGCTCTGGGCCTGGCGATCCGCCGATACTTCCTCGTCGTCGTGCGCGCCGCCACGAATTCCGTGCTGCGCGCGAAGGCGGAGACCCTCTCGTTCCAGCTCGTGCGCTTCCTGGCACCGCGCGAGAACCTCGTCACCCCCCAGCAGGCGCTCGAGTTCATCCGGGAGATCACCGAGGCGGCTGACGCGCGCGACGGTGAGCGAGCCGGAGACGTCATCCATGAGCTGCATGCGGCGACGCGCAGCAACTTCCTCGAGTTCTACCGCGAGCCGGATCCGACGGACTGACCGTCAGCTGGTCACGCGGTCGCGCCGTCGCGGCGCACACGGTGCGCATCGTGTCGATGCCAGCGATACATGCGACCGCTGGGTCAAGCGACCGTGTGGTCAAGCGACCGTGTGGTCATGCGACCGTGTGGCCATGCGACAGTGTGGTCATGCGACCGCTGGGTCAAGCGACCGTGTGGTCGGATTCGTATCGGAGCGCGCCGAACGTCCATGTGGTCGGGAGGCTGAGCCTCGGTATGCGCCATTGCCGTGCGGGGTCCCACCATGCCGGACCTCGGACTTCGGGGAGGCCGTTCGCCATGCGGATCTCCCACTGGGAGGTGTCGAGGGATCGGTGATGCCACCAGCACAACGGCACGCCATTGTCCGTATGGGTCGGCCCACCTCTGGCATGTTCGGTGACGTGGTGGATCTCGCACCAGGACGCGGGAACATGGCACCCGGGGATCAGGCACTCCTTGTCGCGGGCGATGATCGCCCTCCGTTGATGAACCGTGAACACCCGGTCGGTGGTCGTGATCCCGATGATGCGACCCTCATCGAACAGGACCCGTTGGATCACCCCGGTGCACGCGGCCTGCGCTGCGACGGAGACCGGGACGTGCGCGCCGGATCCGGGAATCGTCGCCCACCCACCATTACCCGCACCGCCTGCACCGCCTGCACCGAAGGCGGCCCCGTGTGCAAGGTCTTTCGCGTCAACGTTCACGACGAGCACCGGTGAGGCGCCCCCGAGGGTGGGCATGTCTTTGTGGCGGGCCGCGATCGCCAGGGCCGCGGCGAGAGCATCGTGGCGCTTCTGCGCCGCGGTGCGGTCATCGATCACACACCGCGGATCTGAATTGAACGGGTCGGCATCGTCCGCGGCAGCATCGGCCTCCGCATCCGCATCCGCCTCCGCATCCGCATCGGCGCCCTCGCTCGGGGAGAAGTGCACTCCGGGCATGGGCGGGCCGTCGCCCTTGGGGTTGAGGATCGCGTCCAGGATGAGCTGCAACTGGGCAGCAGCATCCGGTGTCAGATACCCGCGGATCGCGTGCACGCCGTCCGTGAGACGACCGATCGTGATGCCCCGGCGACGACGGGAGTCCTCATCCTTCGGTTCCTCCCCATCGGGGTCGAACATCGACGCGAGGTCCTCCGCGAGCGCTTTCAAGTCCTGCGCAGTCGGCGCCGGACCCGGCTCATCAGCATCCGGGCCGTCATCGTCAGCGTCGGCCACGAGGCCGTGCCCGCGCGCACACCCCGCCAACGCGGCATCCGCCGCCAACCGCTGATCGACCGTGAGGCGATCCCACACCTTCTCGATCGGTCCCGTCGCTGCCAGAAACCCGGCGACCCCGATCACCCCGTCGAGCAGCGCCAGCCGCATCTCAGACCATCGGGCCGGCATCCTCTCCCCCGCCAGACTCACCGGCCGCCGCACCAGATCGACGATCTTGTCGACCCTGGCCGCTCCCCGCACATCGACGCCCATCGTCCGTTGCAGCAGCTCGTTCATCCCCCGACACCCTGCGGAGTGAGGAAAGTCGCCCATGTCCCCGGTCGCGACGGTCTCGACGACCAGGGCTTCAGCCCGCCGGAACACCGCCCCTGCGCCCTGCAGCACCATGATCCGGTCTGCATCGGTCAGCCCCGCGAGCGCGTCATCGGACAGCACCGCGTCAAGGTCGGCGATGACCCTATCCAGGAGCTCCGCAGTGCTGTTCATACCCCCGAGTCAACCCGGGACCACCGACATTCGAACCCCGAAACCACCCATATTTACCCCAGGTCAACCCCATATTCCAATCTCCCGATACAGCGCGACGCCAGCGCGGGCGCGACGAGCGAGAAGTAGAAACGAGAGGAGGAGGACGACAGGAGAAAGGGAACGAAGAGGGAGACGGAAGGGCCCCCGAAAAGGGAACCCCCGAATATGAACGCCCCCGAGGTGCCCGCCGGGGAAGCCGCCCCGGGGGCCTCGAGAAAGTCAGTCCGCGATGGTCGCGGCGTCGATCACGAAGCGGTAGCGCACATCGGAGGCGAGCACACGCTCGTAGGCCTCGTTGATCTGCGCGGCCGAGATGATCTCGATCTCGGAGGCGATCCCGTGCTCTGCGCAGAAGTCGAGCATCTCCTGCGTCTCGCGAATGCCGCCGATGTTCGATCCGGCGAGCGACCGACGTCCGCCGATCAACGACGACACGTTGACCGCGAGCGGTTCTGCGGGCGCTCCGACGCAGACCATCGACCCACCCACATCGAGCAGACCGAGGTACGCACGAAGGTCGACCACGGCGCTGACCGTGTTGAGGATGACGTCGAAGGATCCGCGCAGCGAGCGGAAGGTCTCGGGATCGCTCGTCGCGTAATAGTGGTCTGCGCCGAGGCGAAGCCCGTCATCCTTTTTGCTGAGGGTCTGCGACAGCACCGTCACTTCAGCGCCGAGCGCGTGGGCGATCTGCACGCCCATGTGGCCCAGTCCGCCGAGTCCGACGACCGCCACCCGCGTGCCGGGGCCGACGTTCCAGTGCCGCAACGGCGAGTAGGTGGTGATGCCCGCGCACAGAAGCGGGGCTGCGACGTCGAGTCCGAGGGCGTCGGGGATGCGCACGGCGAAGGACTCGGTCACGACGACCTGCTCGGAGTATCCGCCCTGAGTGATGGTGCCGTCGCGATCCGGGCTGCCGTAGGTGAAGACCGCGCCGTTGGAGCAGAACTGCTCATCGCCGCGCAGGCAGTTGCGGCACTCTCCGCATGAGTTCACGAGACACCCGACCCCGACGCGGTCGCCCACCGAGTGCTTCGTGACGTCGGCACCGACGGCGGCGACGGTACCGGCGATCTCGTGCCCCGGCGCGAGCGGGTAGCTCTGCGGACCCCAGTCACCGCGGACGGTGTGGATGTCGGAATGGCAGATTCCGGCGAATGCGATATCGATCAGGATGTCGTTCGCTCCGAGTTCGCGGCGCTCGATCACGGTCTTCTCGAGCGGCGCGGCTTCGCTGGGTGCGGCGTAGGCATGGACACGGGTCATCGAAGACTCCTCGGGTCGGTTCGGAGTGGGCAGATCGACACTACCCGCGACGCCCTGTGCGCTACCCCTGTGTGATCGATACGTTGGGGCTACGACTCCGGAGGGGAAGTCCCATGCACCGCTCGACCTTGACCGCCCGACTGATCACCAGCGTGATCGCTCTCGTGCTCACGCCCACCGCCCTGACTCTGCTGTCTGTCGGCGGACAGACCATGATCCTCACATTCTTCGCGTACGCCAGCGACGGCGACCTCGCGTCGCTGACCGGACCTCTGCTGATGCAGATCCTCGGTCTCACGCTGCTCATCCTCGTCGTGCTCACCGGTGTGTGGAGTTCAGCCGGCCTGATCGTCATCGGCATCTTCAGCATCGTGCCGCTGATCGTCGCCGTCTTTCCCGTGACCCTGTCATGGCTCTACGGCATCGCACCCAGGGAGTGGGTCGACGGCTTCGTGTACGGCCTGCCGCTCGTCGTTCTGGCCGCGCTCGGGGCGATGGGTCTGGTGCTCACCCTCGTCCGCCGCGATCCTCGACCGAAGAGTGCCGCGCTCGGCGTGGTCGGCCTGATCGTCGCCCCGCTGCTGCTCGCTGCGGGCGCCTGGTCGATCACCTGGGGAATCGCCGAGGGAACGCTGTTCGCCCTGCAGCGGTTCCAGTTCGACGTGCGTCCCGGGCCCGGCTTCGCAGTCGTCGTCGGGGCTCTGCTCGTGATCGCCGGGATCACCGTGACCCGCTGGTCGCGGTTCGCCCTTGTCGTTCCCGCCCTCGTGCTCCTCGTCGGCAGCATCCTGCTCGTGGTGGCCCGCGATGCCGTGATGCCTGCGCTCTTCGAGCTACCGCGAGGGATGAACACCGTCGCGCCGAGCCTCCTTCTGCACGGCGGAGGAGCCGCGGCCGGACTCATCTATCTGGCCTTCACAGCGGTGCTGCTGCGCATCGGCGCTCACGCGCGAGCGGCCGGAGCGACCGGAGCGGCCGGAGCGACCGGAGCGGCCGGAGCGGCCGGAGCGACGACACCCGACACCTCGGTGCACGCGCAATATCCACAGGCGCAGTACCCACCAGTGCAGCACCCACCAGCGCCGATGCAGCATCCGTACCCGCCGGTCCCCGGTCAGCAGCCGCCCGCCGCGCCGTACCCGCCCCAGCCCGGCCCGTAACTCACGGAGCCGCCGCACGACGTCGGCTCAGACAGAAGCGAACCGGCCGGAATCCCAGGATTCCGGCCGGTTCTGTGTTCTGCGGGCTCAGCCTCAGCGCTTGGCGTTCTTCTTCAGCGTCTTCTCCAGCACAGGCGCATCGCCGGATGCCGCGAGCGCCGCGTAGTACTCGCGGGCCTCGTCCTGGCGCTCTCGCTCAGCACCGGACGCGATCGGCGCGCGCACGTGCTCGGGCTCGTATCCGAAGGCGTCGACCAGATCGAGGGCATACGGGCGCAGCCGTGCGCACAGACGATCGATGTACCGCGAGACCGCAGCGGCGCGCTGCGTGGAGAGGCGCCCGTTGATGAGATGCCACGCGAGGTGCTTCTCGATGAGCTGCAGGCCGAAGAGGTCGCGCAGCCACGTGAGCACCTTCTTGGTGTCGGCGTCATCGACTCGGTGGACGGCATCCGTGAACGCCTCCCACTGCAGCAGCTCGCCGTGTGCGCGAGCCGCCTCGATCAGTTCGGCCTGGTTCTCGTTGAACAGCTTCGCGCCGAGGACCTTGTCCTTGCCCGCCGGGCGCAGGCGCCCGGCGACATCGGCGACCATCTGCTGCACGCGCTCAGCGAGCAGCAGATGCTGCTGCTCTTCGCGCAGGCCGTTCTCGACCGAACGCGAGACCTGGCCGAGGTCGACGACCGACTGCCCGAACTGACGCAGACCGGCACCGTGGAACAGCTTCCCCGCGGTCATCCCGACGGCGAACTTGGCCAGTGCCGCAGCATCCTTGCCGGTGAACTGCTTGGCGTAGTCGGTCAGCAGCCGCTTGCCGACGAGCTGGAGCAGCACGTTGTTGTCGCCCTCGAACGTGACATAGATGTCGAGGTCCGCGCGGAGGCCCACGAGACGGTTCTCGAACATGAAGCCGGCACCGCCGCACGCCTCCCGCGCCTCCTGCAGCGTGTCGAGCGCATGCCAGGTCGACAGCGGCTTGAGCGCTGCGGCCAGAGTCTCGAGATCTTCACGATCATCGGGGGTGTCGGTACGACCGGAGAACACCCCGTCGAACTTCTGCAGGAACTCGTCGTGCGCGAAGATCTGCGCATACGTCGTCGCGAGCCGCGGGAAGAGGCGACGCTGGTGCTTGCCGTAGTCGAGGAGCACGACCTCCTGGCCGTCAGCACCGTCGAACTGACGACGCTGGGTGGCGTAGGTGATCGCGATCTTGAGCCCCAGAGCGGAGGCCCACGACGCTGCGCCATCGAGCGAGACGCGACCCTGCACCAGGGTGCCGAGCATCGTGAAGAAGCGGCGACCCGGGCTGTCGATCGCGCTCGAGTACGTGCCGTCTGCGGCGACGTCGCCGTACTTGTTGAGCAGGTTCGTGCGGGGAACGCGCACCTGATCGAAGCTCAGGCGACCGTTGTCGATGCCGTTCAATCCCCCCTTGAGCCCGTCATCCTCTCGTCCGATGCCGGGCAGGTCGACTCCGTCTTCACCGCGCAGCGGCACGTAGAAGCAGTGCACTCCGTGGTTGACGCCGTTCGTGATCAGCTGCGCGAACACGGTCGCCGCCACCCCGTGCAACGCGGCGTTGCCGAGGTACTCCTTCGTCGCGCCGCGGAACGGCGTGTGGATGACGAACTCCTCGGTCTCGGGGTCGTACGTCGCGGTCGTGCCGACAGCGGCGACGTCGGATCCGTGCCCGATCTCGGTCATCGCGAAGGCACCCGGGATCGTGAGATCCATGACTCCGGGGAGCCACTTCTCGTGATGCTCGGTCGTGCCGAGCTGCAGGATCGCCGATCCGAACAGCCCCCATTGCACGCCCGACTTGATCTGCAGGCTCGGATCGGCGACGACGAGCTCCTCGAAACCGGCGATGTTCCCGCCGTTGTCATCCGAGCCGCCGAGGGACGTGGGGAACGCGCGGTGCACGGCCTTGTTGTCGACGAGCAGGTGCAGCTGGCTGAGCACGCGCTCACGGTGCTCGTCCTTGCCCAGTTCATCCTGGCGCCAGAACGCGGAGTCCTTGATCATCTCGCGCGCCTCGCGGCGGGTGTCCGCCCACGTGCCCATCAGCAGGTCGGTGACCCTGGCGACGTCGAATCGAAGGTTCGCGTCTGCGTTGTCGGTGTGTGTGCGAGTCGTCTTCGGACGGACGGCGGCGTCGACCATGAGCGTTCCTCTCAGAGGGAAGTAGGGATACTCACATGGTAGGTCTGCCACAACCAGGAGCGAACTGCTGTGTGCGCATCCTCCAACCACCGGCGGGCACATCTCCCCGACCGATTGTCGTCAGACCACAGTCCGCGCGAGTCCGCGCGCTCAGACCTCCACACCTGCAGGCCGCGGTGGGGCCGTCTGCGCCTGCTCCCAGCGCCGTCTCGTCCCGGAGCTCAGACGCGCCCAGGTGCGGTCGCGGATGAAGATCGAGTCGATCGCGATCATCGTGAGCGAGAACCACGGCAGTCCCATCAGCACGCCGATGCCGATGTGGAACGAGAGGATGCCGATGAGACCGATGAGCCGAGTCGGACGGGTGAGCAGCATCAGCGGGAACGCCACCTGCAGGATGATCGATCCCCAGGTCGCCGCGACGACCATCGGCCCCCAGGTCGTGACGAGATCGCTCAGCACCGGCCACGTGCCGAACCGAGAGGTCTGCAGCGGGTTGTAGACCGCGTACCCCTCCTCCCAGGGCGCACCGCCGGCCTTGTACAGGGCACCGGAAGCGTAGACGAAGCACACCTGAGCGGTGAGCGCCACGAGGGCCAGGTTGTGGAAGACCGTGCCCAGAAGAGCCGGCTGGCTTCCCGGCGCGAACCACTCTCCGTTCTTCGCACGACGCTTGGCGTCGAGCGACCAGCGAGCGGCCGGATCGGCGAAGAACAACAGGAGCAGCGCGATGCGGAACATGTTGTCGCCCTGGTCGCCCACCATGTCGTTGGCTTCGATGAACCCGACCCAGAGGCAGAAGAACACGGGAAGGACGATCCTGAAGCGCCAGCCCAGCACGAACAGCACGGCCAGCACGCCGAGCAGCAGATAGAGAGCGGTGTAGAGGACGTCGTTGCCCATCGCCGCATGGAACGCACTGAAGATCCAGATCTTCGGGAACTCGCTGACGGGTTCGGCGAGCTCACCGTTCCACGCCGACCCCGAGCCGAACGTGTAGAGACGAGTGCTGAAGTTCGACGCGAGCAGGCCGATCGCCGTGATCCCGAAAAGGATGCGCGTGACCGCCAGGCCGTAGAGGGCCTTCTTGCCGTTGAAGAGCCAGTCCCCCACGAATGCCGAGATCCGATCGATCGCCGAGAGGATCATCGACCACAGGCCGCCGATCATCGACGAGGCGAAGCTGAGGAGCTGCGTCACGAAGGATCGTGGCGGAGCGGGGACCGGAGCGGGCGCCGGTGCCGGTGCCCGCTCCGGCGTCGTGGGAGCGGATGCCGGAGCCGGCGCCGTCACGGTGCTCTTCGGTGCGGCGTTCTTCGGCGCACCGCTCTTCGACACAGCGCTCTGCGGTGCCGCATCCTTCTTCTTCTTCGCGTCTCCCTTGGGCGCGGTCCTGATCGGCGCGCTCACGGCTGGATCCTCTCGAACTGTGCACGGAAGGTGTCGGCGAAGTTCTCGCGACTCTGCCCTTCCTCTTCTATAGGCAGTCGCCACCCGGTGGTCGAGAACGTAGGATCGGGGCGCTGCGCGCTCGGATCGTTGCGGTCGGCGTAGGGGACGACGTTCTGCCGGCTCACGCGGTATTGCACCCTGATGACCGCATCAGCACCCCAGATCGCATAGGCCACCTGAGTGGCGTAGGCGGTGGAGAGGTGCTCCTCGGCCATGTACGCCTCGGTCGACGGGTTGTCACCCTCGAGCTCATCGAACGAGCGCACCATCCACTCTTCCCAGTCGTCCTCGGCGAAGTCGAGTCCGACGACGGCCTTCTGATCGTCGTTCAGCTTGTTGAACGCGTTCATCTGACCGCTCGCGACCTCGCTCGACTGGATGCCGGCGCGAGGGGGGAACAGGTTGTAGCGGATCATCGAGAGCTCGACATCGGTGGCGCTCACCCAGCCGGTCTCGATCTCCTGGCCGTCCTTCTCTATGACGGCGCGCACGTTGAAGTGGTAGTCGCCGTTGATCGGCTCGGGAGCGAAGACGCTCCACGACTGGCCGAACATGGGCAGCATGTATCCGGCCAGGACCTCCTGCGTGGGAATCTCGCGCAGTGCCGAATACGGTGCGATCCAGAGGAACGAGGCGCCCACATGCCACAGGGTCAGCAGACAGGCGGCGAACGCGATGAGCTTCACCCACCAGGTCGGGCGCGGTCGCGGGGCGGCAGTGGCGATCGCCGCATCCTGCGTTTCCGGTGAGGTCTCAGTCATCGTGCTCATCCACATCCTTCTCACCGCTGAAGGTCGGGGCCGCCGCAGCGACGGCCCCGACCTCTCAGCGTTCCTGCACTGCGTTACTCCGTCTGGACGAACGGCCGTCTGGAACGCGCGATCCTCGTCATTCCGAGCCCGAGCATCAGCAGCAGAGCCGCCAGCGCGATCCACCCGCCCTGGATCTCGCCACCGGTGGTGGCGAGGCCCGATGCCACGACCTGGAACGAGGCCGAGACACTGCCGGAGGTCGCTCCGGTCAGGGTCACCGCGTGGGTTCCGAGGTCTGTGCCGGACGGGATGGTCCAGGTGAAGGTGACCGTGCCCTGCGCGTCGGCGACCTTGGTCCCCAGTGCGATCGGCTCGGAGGTCATCACTCCGGTGACGGACTCGCCGGGCGTGAACCCGGTGCCGACCGCCGTCTGCTTCTCGCCGCGCTCCAGAACGGGGACCTTGATCGTGATGGCGATCTTGCCCGTCGGGTCAGCGGCCGCATCAGCATCCGCAGACGCCGAGGCCTCGGCCGTCGGATCCGCCGCCGCCGACGCGTCAGCCGTGGCCGAGACATCAGCCGCAGCCGACGCGGAGGCCGTGGCCGACGACGAGGCGTTGGCAGCCGCTGCCGCCGACGCGTTCGGGTCGGCATCGGCCGAAGCCGAGGCGTCAGCCGCACTCGTCGAGGTCGCGTCGTTCTGCGCCGTGGCCTGAGCCGCAGCAGCAGCCGCCGCCGTGGCGTTCGCATCCGTGGTGGCCGTGGTCGAGGCATCCGTGGATGCATCGTCCGTGGCCGCCGCCGAAGCCGCCGCATCAGCCGTCACGTCAGCCGCCGCCGAAGCGGAGCTCGTCGCATCGGCCAGCGCCGCAGCGACAGCCGCAGCCTGTGCCGCAGCGTTGCTGTCGTCATCGGCCTGAGCCGACGCCGCCGCAGATGCCGAGGCGTTGGTGTCGGCCTCAGCCGTCGGATCCGCCGCTGCCGACGCGTCAGCCGCAGCCGAGACATCAGCCGCAGCCGTCGCCGAGGCGGTGGCGGACGACGTGGCGTTGGCCGCCGCGGCCGCCGACGCGTTCGGGTCGGCATCGGCCGAGGCCGAGGCGTCAGCCGCACTCGTCGAGGTCGCATCGTTCTGCGCAGCCGCCTGAGCAGCCGCCGCCGCAGACGCGTTCGCATCCGTGGTGGCCGTGGTCGAGGCATCCGTGGATGCATCGTCCGTCGCTGCCGCCGAAGCCGCCGCATCTGCCGTCACGTCAGCCGCCGCCGAAGCGGAGCTGGTCGCATCGGCCAGCGCCGCAGCGACAGCCGCAGCCTGCGCCGACACGTTGCTGTCGTCATCGGCCTGAGCCGACGCCGCCGCAGATGCCGAGGCGTTGGTGTCGGCCTCAGCCGTCGGATCCGCCGCCGCCGACGCGTCAGCCGTGGCGACCGCGTCAGAGGAGGCGTCGGTCGATGCACTCGCGACAGCCGCCGCACTCGCGTTCGAGGCGGCGCTCGTCGAGGCATCGGACGTCGCCGAGGCCTCAGCCGCGGTGTCGGTCGTCGCGTCGGCCAGTGCCGCGGCCTGAGCCGCGATCGCCGCTCCGGCGTTCGCCTCCGACGTCGCGTCGGCCGTTGCCGCCGTCGAGGATGTCGCCGTCGCTGCCGATTCCGCCGCAGCCTCGGCAGCAGGGTCAGCCGCAGCCGAGCCCTCTGCCGTGGCATCCGCGAAGGCCGCAGCCTGTGCGGATGCTTCAGCGATCGCATCGGTCGAGGCGTCGGCGTTCGCCGAAGCGGATGCCGAAGCCGCCGCGTTCGTGTTCGCTGAAGCCTCGGAAGAGGCGTCGGTCGACGAGTCCGTCGTCGCCGCCGACTCGGAGGAGGCCGCGGAGTTGGACTCCGCCGCCGTAGATGCGTCGGCGTTCACGTCGTCCGATGCGTCGGCCTGAGCCGCAGCCTGCGCGGCGACCGCCGCAGAGGCGTTGGCCGTGGAGGTGACATCGGTCGTCGCGGTCGATGACGCGTCGGGCGTCGCCGCAGCGTCTGCCGCCGAGGTGGCGTCAGATGTCGCAGCAGCCGAGGCCTGCGACGTCGCATCTGCGAGAGCGGCGGCTTCCGCCGCAGCCTGCGCCGACGGGTCGCCGTCTGCCGTGGCGTCGGCCGACGCGGATGCCGATGCGGCCGCGTTGGTGTTGACGTCACCCGGGTCGCCAGCGGTCACCTCGGTGGTGTCCGTGTCGCTGAACGCCCCCGATGTCGCGGTGAGCAGGTATCCCGCACCGGGTTCGGTGCCGGCCGGAACCGGGTAGTTCTCCGTGAATGCACCGAACTCGTCGGTGGTCGCGGTCACCGGGCCTCCGACGCCCGCTCCGCCACCGGGCGCCGTGAGCTGCAGTGACACCGTGGAGTTCACGGGCCAGCCCGAGCCGGTGACGGCGAGGTTGGTGCCTGCCGGAACCGATGCTGCCGCATCGACGACGACAGGAGCCGCCGTCACCTCGGTCGCATCGGTCGCCGTCTGCGTTCCGACGCTCGCGGTCACCGTGTAGCCCGTGCCCGCGGGGGTTCCCGCCGGCACCGGATAATCGATCGCGAAGCCGCCGAGAGCGCCGGTCGTCACCGTCTGAGTCGTGCCGATGAGCGCGCCGCCGGGGCCAGTCAGCTGCACCGTGACCTCGGTGTTCGCCGGCCAGTTCGCACCGGTGACTGCCAGGTCGGTGCCCGCTTCGACGGTTGCCGCCGCGTCGACGGTCGCCGCCGCGGTCACCTCCGTCGTGTCGGTCGCCGTCTGCGTGCCGACGGTCGCCGTGACCGTGTAGCCCGTGCCCGGAGCCGCCGACGCGGGAACCGGGTAGTCCAGCGTGAACTCTCCGTCTCCGTCGGTCGTGACCGTCGCGGGAGCGCCGACCGTCGTCCCGCCACCCGGTGCCGTCAGCACCACCGAGACCTCGGTGTTCGCCGGCCAGCCGGTGCCGGTGACGGGAAGGCCCGTGCCGGCCTGCACCGTCGCCGCGGCATCGACAGCTGCAGCAGCGGTCACCGCGGTCGTGTCGGTCGCCGTCTGCGTGCCGAGGCTCGCGGTGACGGTGTAGCCCGTGCCCGGTGCAGCCGACGCAGGAACCGGGTAGTTCAGCGTGAACCCACCCGCCCCATCGGTCGTGGCCGTCTCAGGACCACCGACGTCATCGCCGTCGGGGTCGGTGAGCTGCACCGAGATCGCGGTGTTCGCCGGCCAGCCGGTGCCGGTGACCGGAAGGCTCGTGCCGGCCTGCACCGTCGCCGCGGCATCGACCGTCGCAGCGGCCGTCACCTCGGTCGTGTCGATCGCCGTGTCGGCTCCGTCAGTCGCGGTGACCGTGTACGCGGTGCCGGGTGCCGCCGAGGCGGGCACCGGGTACGCGAGCGTGAACTCGCCGTCGCCATTCGTCGTGGCCGTCGCGGGACCACCGACATCCGCGCCACCGCCAGGAGCTGTCAGCTGCACCGAGATCTCGGTGTTCGCCGGCCAGTTCGCTCCGGAGACGGCGAGGTCGGTGCCGGCCTGAACGACCGGAGCTGCGTCGATCGACGCGACCGGAGCGTTCGTGACCTCGGTCGTGTCCGTCGCCGTCTGAGTTCCGGCCGTCGCGGTGATGGTGTAGCCGGTTCCGGCAGGGGTACCCGCCGGCACCGGGTAGTCGAAGGTGAACGCCCCCGACGGGTCGGTGGTGACGAGCTCGGGGCCGCCGACGTTCGCTCCGCCACCAGGTGCGGTCAGCTGCAGCGAGATCTGGGTGCTGCCCGGCCAGTTCGTTCCGGAGATGCCGAGGTTCGTGCCGTCCTGCACCGCAGGTGCAGCGTCGATCGCGGCAGCAGCCGTGATCTCGGTGGTGTCCGTCGCGGTGCTGGTGCCGTCGGTGGCTGTCACGATGTATCCGGTTCCCGGCGTGGTCGACGCGGGGATGAAGACGCCACCCGTGAAGTTGCCCGAGGCATCGGTCGTCAGGGTCACGGGGTCGTTGACCGGCGCGCCGCCTGCGCTCGTGACCTGCACCGAGACATCGGTGTTCGCCGGCCAGCCTGAGCCGGTCACAGGAAGGCTGGTGCCCGCCTGAACCGTGTCGTCCGCGTCGATCACTGCGACTGCCGCGACCGCCGCCTTCACCGTCGACGAGGCGAGGTCGAGTTCGACCCCTCCGCCTACCCCTGGGAGCAGATCGATCGCGAGAGCGCGGACGGTGAAGCTGTCACCGGGGATGTCCCCCGGCTCGGACTGCTCGTTGATCGTGACGGTCGCCACCCCGGACAGCACACCCTGCAGAACAGGGTCGAGGGTCGTGAGAAGCGGCCCGGTCAACGCGGCCAGTGCGGGCTGGAGCAGCGGGATGACGCTGTTCAGCGCGGTGTCGACGAGGGGACCTGCCGTGCCGGTGACCGCACCGGTGACGGCGTCGATCACCGGGTCGAGCAGGAAGCCGATGTCGAGGCCGGCCAGTGTGATGTCGGTGTCCACGACCGGGGCCGGCGTCGCCGTGCCCGCGAACTGCGCGAGCGAACCGACGACCGTGACGTCTCCCGACACCAGCTCGATCCCGGTCAGGGGGTTCGAGAGCTCCACGCCGACGGTGAGCGTCGCGACGAGCGAATCCAGAGTGGATTCGACGATGGTCGCGACCTTGCCGTTGAGGCTGTTGGGGTGCGTTCCCGTGAGAGCGGAGGTGATCCCCTGCTGGATGGCAGCGATCATCGGCCCGGACAGCACAGGAGTGTTGGCCGGCAACGAGTTCAGGTCTGCGCCGGCACCGGTCTCCACGAGGATTCTGGCGAGGTCGACGGAGATCGTCCCGTCACTCAGATCGACGAGCACAGAACCTGTCGTGTTCTCGAGCGGCTCTGTCAGCAGCTCGGTGACCACCGTCTCGCCGACGGTGTCGAGTCCGGCGATCGAGACCGTCCCACCGGTCGCCTCGAAGGCGGCGATCAGGGGGACGTTGGGGATGGCGTTGATCGTGTTGACGACGGTCGTGACGATGCCCGTGAGCGCACCGCCGGGGCCCGCGAGATCGCTCACCGGAGTGAGCGTGCCTTGGATGGCCGTTCCGAGCGTCGTCGAGAGGCCCGCGACCAGGTTGCTGTGCAGGTCCAGGGTGAGTCCCGCGATCCGGTATTCGGAGGTCGCCGTTCCCGTGTTCGACTCGGCGCGCGACGCGAGAGCGCCGATGCCGATGGACGCCTCGTCGAGCACCGCGTCGGTCAGACCGGCGACCGAGAGCTGGTCGAAGAGGTCGGTCAGTTCGAGGGATGCCGGGTCGACGCTTCCGTCGATCGCGCCGGCGTCGATCGCACCACCGGAGGTGATCGCGCCGGACGATGCGATCGACTGGGTCTGACTCGGCGACGAGCTGAAGCTCTGGGCGCCTCCCAGATCGCCGAGCTGCAGCAGACCGGGCGTCGTGCCGTCGGTCAGCAGCGGCACGTTGAGCGTGCCGACGTCGATGCTGAGCGCCTCGAGCAGATCGAGATCGAGACCGCCGAGCTCTGGGCCGACTGCAGCCGGGTTGCTGGTCAGCGTGTGACCGAGCGCCGCGACGTCGAGTCCGCCCAGCAGATCAGCGGGCAACTGGACGATCTGTCCCTGCGCGACCGACGGATCGTTCGGATTCGCGTCGTCGAGCGCATTCGCCGCTGTGGGTACCAACGCACCCGCGAGGACCACCGCGCCGACGGTCACGCCGGCGATGCCTCCCCCGATCGCTCTGCGTCGCCGCAGAGTCTTCCCCCTCAGAATTTCCATTCGCCTCTCCCGTGATGCAGATGTTCCGCGTCACAAGGCCCTCCCCAGGCGTCGACAGGTGCCGACCGAGCGCATGTCCAGACAGTATTGCGGGATTTCGAATGTTAAGTCCAGCGAGTGTCCAGTTATCTTTCGGGAAGTGTCACCATCTGAGACATTCCTTCTCCGATCCTCGTGTCCTGCCCACAGGTCGATGCCGAACAGTGATCTCGGGAGGACGAATCGGCGGGCATGACGACGACTTCATCGCAGACGCGATGGACTCCCCGGAACGACGAAGACCGCCCCGCAGTTCGATGCCTGCGGGGCGGTCTCAGAGGGTCGAGCCTGGGCTACAGCGTGAGCCCGTGACCGAAGCGGAAGAGTGGATCCTCGGTGTCGAACGGCACGTCGGGGCGGGACGCCACGACCGCTTCCATCGACCTCGGAAGATCGAACGGCAGTCGGCCCCGGGCGCTGACGACACCGCTGAGCACGTCGAGCAGGGCAGCGCCGGAGACGCCCCAGTTGACCGTGACGGCCGCGGCCGCATCCGTGATCGGCTGGAGGATCGGCGGACGGTCTGCGAGCACGTCGACCACCGTCGGCACTGCTCGGGAGACCGCGCGGACATGGTCGACGACCTCGTCAGGGAAGGCGAGCGACCCTGCATGGAAGAAGTTCTCGAACATCGTGTCCCGCTGCTCGAACGGAGCCTGCAGGCGGATGACCGCGAGGTCGGCCTCGTCGGGGGTGTCGACGACCTGACCGTACGAGGCAGCGACCTCGACATCGATCCCCTCGATGTAGAGCTTGAGCCCGACGGAGAAGGGAAGCGCGCCGGAGTTGGTCAGGACGGTGACGGAGGCGCGCTGGGCCGCCTCGCCCGCCGCGCGGAACTCCGCCCTGCCGACGATCGCGTCAGCAGCGGCTTCGTCGACGAACGGGTTCTCGAAGAGCCCGAGCTCGAACTTCTCCCGCAGGATTCGTCGCGCCGAGACGTCGAGGCGCTCCTGGGAGATCGAGCCGTCGGCCACGAGCTCGACCAGCAGCTCGGGGCAGTCCTCGCCACCGAACTGATCGGCGCCGGCATCGAGCACCTTGACCATCCGCTCTCGGGGTGTCAGGTCTTCGACACCCCACGCACGGGCGGGGAACGGCTGTCCGAAGATCTCGGCGTCGTTGATCAGACCCCAGTCGGTGCAGACGAGACCGTCGAAGCCGTAGCGCTCACGGAGCAGCCCGGTGATGACCGACTTGTTGAATCCGAACCCGACCTCTTCGTACTCGGTTCCGACAGGCATGCCGTAGTAGGGCATCATCTGCCGGGTGCCCGCGGCGAGAGCATCCTCGAAGGGCTTCAGGTGCAGCTCGAACTGCCCGCCCGGGTAGACCTGCTCGCGGCCGTACGGGAAGTGCGGGTCCTCGCCGTCCTTCTGCGGACCGCCGCCGGGGAAGTGCTTGGTCATGGTCGAGACCGACCCCGGTCCGAACGACTCGCCTTGGAATCCTCGGATGTATGCCGCTCCGAGAATGCCCGACAGCTCCGCGTCCTCTCCGAAGGTCGCCGTCTGCCGCGCCCACCGTGGTTCGGTGGCGAGATCGACCTGTGGATGCAAGGCGACACGAAGCCCCACGGCCGTATATTCCTGACGAGCTATATCAGCGAAGCGCTCGACGAGCTCGGGGTCGCGAGTGGCCGCGAGGCCCAGCGTTTCGGGCCATTGCGAGAACGGGCCGGCGAGGATCGACGCCCCAGGGTTCTCGCTGAACGAGTGCCGCGGATCGGTCGAGAGGGTGACGGGTATGCCGAGGCGGGTGTCTGCCGCGAGACGCTGCAGTTCGTTCTGCCACGCTGCGATCTCGCCGCCGGTGGGTGCGGCCCCCAGCAGGTTGAAGTGCGTCATCTGCTTCACGTCGACGAACTCTCGAGCGCTCGGGGTGCCGAAGGTCGGATTCGCCTCATCGAGATCGCCGATCGCGATCATCGTATGGAAGAACAGGCCCGCCTTCTCTTCGACGCTCATCTCGTCGAGGAGCAGCTGCACGCGCTCGTCGACCGGAAGGGTCGCGTCGAGCCAGGGGCGAGCGGTGGTCACGTCGGTATCGGTCATGGTCACTTGACTCCCTTGATGCGGTAGACGAGAACGGCTCCGGCGAGGGCGACGAGCGCTCCGAACAGATACCAGGTGGTGTACCCGCCGAGTGGCGTGGCAGCGCCCAGGGCGATGATGCTCGGAGCGATCGCGGGGGCGATCGACTGCGGAAGCGCATTCGCGATGTTCAGCACGCCGAGGTCCTTGGCGACGTCGTCGGGGTTCGGCAGCACCTCGGTGGCGAGCGCCAGGTCGACCGAGAGGAAGGATCCTGCGCCGAGGCCGATGATGGCCTGGGCGACGATGACGACAGGGATCGAGGGCGCCAGGGCCAGGATCACGAGGCCGATGACCATGATCACTCCGGCGATCGCGACGAACGGTCGGCGCTTGCCGATCTTGTCGGACAGGAACCCTCCCAGCGGAGCGGAGATGGCCATGGCAGCCATCGAGGCGAGGTTAGCGATGAGGATCGTGCCGACCGCCCCCTGCTCGTCGAGCTCGAACTTGTTGACGAGGTAGAGCGGAAGGAAGGTGGCGATGCCCGCATAGCCGAACATCACGAAGAACTTGGTGAGCCAGGTCCATCCGAAGTCGGGGTGCTTGCGGGGGTTGAACACGAACGAGCCGAAGAACGTGCCGACGGTGAAGCGCGTGGCGGGCTTCTCGGTGAGGCGACGGTCCTTGAGGGTGAGCACGAAGACGACCACGAGGATCAGCGCGATCGCACCCGGGACGAAGAACCGCTCGAAGTCACCGGGCAGGAAGTTCACGATGAAGCTCCCGGCGAGGATGCCGATGGGCGTCGTGATGCCGATGATGCCCGACACCTTGCCACGGCTCGAGACGGGGACCTGATCGGGCAGCGTCGCGTTGGCGGCGGCGAGCACGGCATTCATCGACGCCTGCACGAGGCACCAGGCCAGCATGACCACGAGCACCGAGGTCGCCATCCCGATGATCGCGAACCCGCCGAGGCCGACGATCGCACCGCCCAGGATCCAGGGCCGACGCATGCCCCATTTCGAGGTCGTGCGGTCGGAGAGGCGTCCGACGAGAGGGTTCGCGACGAGTGCGAAGGCCGCGCCGACACCCATCACCAGACCGAGGCTCGCCTCGGTGTTCGTGGGGTCGAGGCGCTGGATCTTGAACGCCATCGACACCATCACCGGGGTCAGGAGCGCCAGGTAGACGCCGAAGTTCACGGCGGCGAGCCCGGGCGTGTAGCCACGAGGGGTCTTCAGCGGAGTGGTGCCTGGCACTTTGAAGCCGGTGGTACCGACGGCGGCCGCGGTGGCGGCCGATGACAGCTCTGTCACGGGGGGTCCTTTCGGGCAAGGTTCGCCGGTCATCTGCGATCGGGCGTGAGCACGACAATACCGGAATCTCGACCGTTTGGTAAGTGAATGTCTACCGATTGGTAATGAGAGAGAATGAGGGGGAAGGGGGAACGATGACGACGGTGGCGACGACAGGTTCACGCCAGACCCGTGCCGCGGCGACGCGACAGCGGATCGTCGACGCAGCGCGCGAGCTCTTCGTCTCGAACGGATACCGGTCGACGTCGCTGCGCGACATCGCCGCCGCGGCATCCGTCAGCCACCCCGGCCTGCTCGGGCACTTCGCCTCGAAGGACGACCTGCTCGCCGAGGTGGTGGCCGGGTTCGAAGACGACAACGAGAAGGCATTCGACCTCATCACGGCCGCCTCGGATTCGGGCGACCTGATCTTCGCCGACGTCGCGCGGCGCAATGCCCGCACCCCCGGCTACCTCGAGCTCTTCGCCGCACTCACCGGCGAGGCGTCCGCCCCCGGTCACCCCGCACACGACCGGATGCGCGAGCGCTATGCGCGCCTTCGGGAGCTGAGCTCCGAAGTGCTGGCCGATGCGGCGCTGCACGGCACGATCGACTCGGAACGATGCGTGGCCGGCGAGACCACGAGGCACATGGCGGGGTGGGACGGCCTCCAGCTCATCTCGCAGTACCTTCCCGATCGGGTCGACGTGGTGCAGATGCTCGAAGAGCGCGAGTCGCTCTGGGCGCTGCCGCATCGGTGGCGGGATGCGGCCCAAGCGTCTCCGTCGCCCACACCCGCCGGTCCACTGCCTCCGGTGTTCGGCGCCGCCGCGACAGACAACGGCATCGAAGGATACGAGGTCGGGCGCCGCCGCCGTGCCCAGATCCTCGCCGACGCGACCCGCCTGTTCGCACGGGACGGATACGGCGACACGAGCCTGCGGGACATCGCTCAGGCGGTCGGCGTCTCGAAGTCCACGCTGCTTCACCACTACCCGTCGAAGGAGCTGCTGCTCAGCGCGGTGCTCGCCGAGCGAGACAGCGCCATCCGGATGCGCAGCGATGCGGTGCCCGTCGACCGAGCTGCCGAGGCACTGCGCAGCATCCCCCATGGCGCGCGAGTGAGTGCCCTCGACGAACCGGGGCTGATCGAGGTCTACGCCGTGCTGTCCTGCGAGGCGGTGCCCGCCGCGCATCCGGCGCACGACTACTTCACCACCCGGTTCTCCCAGGCGATCGACTACTTCACGGAGCTGTTCCAGCTCGCCAGGATCGACGGGGACCTGCCCGAGCACCGCGATCCCGAGCACGAGGCGATCTGGCTCGTCGCCCTCTGGGACGGCCTGCAGTACCAGTGGCTGTATGACCGTGAGGCGGTCGACATCGCGGCGCACCTGACGGCGCACCTCGACGACGTGCTCCCCCCGACCTGAGCGCTCAGATGCGCGGCGCGGTGAGAGCCGGGTCGAGCGCTGCCGGTCAGGCCGCGGCGATCACCGCGAGCACGCCCTCGCCGTATGCGTCGCGTTTCTTCGCGCCAATGCCGGTGATGCCGTCGAGGTCGGCCAGCGACGCCGGCCGGTGCTCGGCGAGCGCGCGCAGCGTGGCATCGCCGAAAACGATGTAAGCGGGAACCCCTTGCTCCCGAGCGGTCTCAGCCCGCCACGCGCGCAGCGCCTCGAACAGCGGACGATCGCCGGCATCGAGAGCATCCGCCGCACTCGCCTTGCGGGCCCGCGGTGAGGACGCCGGTCGTCCGATCGTGTCTTTGCGCAGCGGCACGGGGGTCTCGCCCTTCAGCACCCCGACCGACTGCTCGCCCGGGGCGAGCGTGCCGTAGTCGCCTTGCGCCACGATGATGCCTCGCGCGAGAAGCTGACGGACGACGCTGCGCCAGTCCTGATCCGAGAGGTCGGCTCCGATGCCGTAGGTTGCGAGCTTCTCGTGGCCCTGCTGGCGGATGCGCTCGGTCGAGGCCCCGCGCAGGATGTCGATCAGATGCCCGGCGCCGAAAGACTGGTTGCGCTCGCGCTTGAGTCGCACGATCGTCGAGAGCAGCTTCTGCGCGGGGATCAGCCCGTCGAAGGTCTCGGTCTCGTCGAGGCACGTGTCGCAGTTGCCGCAGGGCTGCGACTCCTGGCCGAAGTAGCCGAGCAGATTCTGGCGGCGGCATTCGACGGTCTCGCACAGTGCGAGCATCGCGTCGAGGTGCTGCCCGAGGCGCATCTTGAACGTGCGGTCGCCGGGGCTCTGATCGATCATGCGGCGCTGTTGCACGACGTCGCCCAGCCCGTAGGCCATCCAGGCGATCGAGGGTTCGCCGTCTCGACCCGCGCGCCCGGTCTCCTGGTAGTACCCCTCGACGGACTTCGGCAGATCGATGTGGGCGACGAATCGCACGTCTGGCTTGTCGATGCCCATGCCGAACGCGATGGTCGCGACCATCACGACACCGTCCTCGCGGAGGAACCGGGACTGGTTCTTCGCTCGCACCTCGGCGGGAAGACCCGCGTGGTACGGCAGGGCGTCGAACCCCTGCGCCGCGAGATAGGTCGCCGTCTGCTCGACCGACTTGCGGCTGAGCGCGTAGACGATGCCCACCGAGCCCTCGGGCTGCGCCCGGATGAACGAGACGAGCTGCTTGCGCGGATCGACCTTGGGCACGATCCGGTATTGGATGTTGGGCCGGTCGAAGCTCGCGACGTAGTGCTTCGCCGTGTCGAGTCGCAGTCGCTCGGTGAGCTCTTTGTGCGTCGCGCGGGTGGCGGTGGCCGTCAGGGCCATTCGAGGAACGCCGGGGAACCGCTCGCCCAGGTCGCCGAGTGCGAGATAGTCGGGGCGGAAGTCGTGGCCCCATTGCGACACGCAGTGCGCCTCGTCGATCGCGATGACGCTGAGGGTGCCGCGCTGCAACAGCGCTGTGGTCTGCGGTGAGGAGAGCCGCTCGGGGGCGACGTAGATCAGGTCGAGCTCGCCGGCGACGTAGGCCCGTTCGACCTCGCGCCGCTCGTCGATCGCCTGCGTGGAGTTGAGATACGCGGCGTTGACGCCGTTGGCCCGAAGTGCGTCGACCTGATCGTGCATCAGGGCGATGAGCGGGCTGATGACCAGACCCGTGCCCTCCCGCACGAGAGCAGGCACCTGATAGGTCACGCTCTTTCCGCCGCCGGTCGGCATGAGCACGACTGCGTCGCCGCCGCCGATCACCTGGTCGACGATCGCGGCCTGGTCGCCACGGAATTCGTCGTATCCGAACACCGTGTGCAGCGCCTCTGCCGCAGAGGCATATCGACTGGGTGCGGCGTGCCGCACCGCCGGCCCGGACATCGCCGGCCCGGACACCGTGGGGGATGCCGACTGGCGGGACGCCGACCGGCCTGCCTTCGTCGTCACGGGCGTCACAGGGCCGGGCCCCCAGTCCAGCGGAGGCTCGAACCCCTCGCCCTGCGGCACCCAGTCCATGGGCTCCGGCGGCTCGGAGGGCTCCCACCCTGCGCCATCCCAGGGCTCGTCTGCATAGGGCAGATCCTCGTACGGGTCACGGGGAGTCTGCGGCATCCCTCCAGCGTAACGACCCCCGCCGACCTCGGCCCGCCCCTCCACAACTCAGCGGGCGTAGGTTTGACGCAGACGCCCGAAGGAGATTCCGATGACCGACATCACCGTCACCCGCGACGAGGCAGCATCCCGCTATGAGATCCGCTCGGATGACACGCTCGCCGGCTTCGCGGAGTTCGAACTGCGACCGGGCGCGATCCGCTTCATCCACACCGAGATCGACCCCGCGTTCCAAGGTCAGGGTCTTGCAGGAATCCTTGCCGAGAAGGCTCTGACGGATGCCGCGGCATCGGGCGATGCGATCGTGCCGCTCTGCCCCTACATCGCGAAGTACCTCACGACGCACGAGATCGCAGGAGCCGAGATCCGCTGGCCGAAGCGACCGGGCACTGCTCCCGCCGAGGCCTGACCGGACTCGACCCGACGGGTTCGGGCGCGATCACTGCAGGCAGGTGCCCGTGTAGTACTCGAACAGGGCCTCGCCCGACGCCTTCGCGTCGTCGTCGTACGCCTCGATGACCGCGGTGGGATCGTCGTCGATCGATTCCGCGCCCACCGTGAGGTAGTCGGTCCAGGCCGCCAGGTCATCGGCGAGCTCCGGGGTCGGCTCGAGCTCCTCGACGAGGTCGAGCCGCGTCTGCACGTCCGCCTCGGTGTTCATCCCCGGGATCAGTGCGACGAAAGCGACCGCCGCCGTCTGGTGCTCGTCGTGGAGCGGGCCGCAGAACCCGGCGTCGCCGCCCGAGGCGCACCCCGACAGCATCACCGCCGAGGCGCCGAGGGCGAGCAGGATAATGGGAGAGCGTCGAGACATCATGGGGCGAGCCTAGGAGTCCACTCAGGCGCCTGTGCGCAGACGCACCTGAGCGAAGGAGAATCGGATGACCGAGATCGCGACCCCCTCCGGTGACGTCCACGCCGAGACACCGATCGGCGAACGACGCCTCGTCCTCGAGCCGCGCGAGGTGCCTCTCGGCGGAGTGCGGGGCATGAATGTGCTGCGCGTGCTGCCTCATCGCAACCTGCCGACGATCGGGGCCTGGTGCTTCCTCGACAGGTTCGGACCCGCAGACACCCGCATGCGCGTCGAACCGCACCCCCACATCGGATTGCAGACGGTCACCTGGCCGTTGGTGGGCGAAATCCGGCACCGCGACTCGCTCGGCAGCGACGCCGACCTGCGGCGCGGACAGCTCAACCTGATGACCGCCGGCAACGGGATCTCGCACTCCGAGTACTCGATCGGCGACGACCCCATCCCCCTCGACGCCCTGCAGTTCTGGGTCGTTCTTCCCGACGGAGCACGCCAGGGAGCGGGTGGGTTCGAGCGTCACACCGACCTTCCTCGGATGAGTCTCACGGCCGAGGAAGGAGCGGATGCCGCCGCCACCGTCGTGCTCGGCGAGCTTGCCGGCGTCGTCTCGCCCGCGACCGTGCACACCCCGATCGTCGGCGCCGAGCTCGTCGTGCCCGCCGGCACCCGCATCCGGCTTCCCCTGCGCCCCGAATGGGAGCACGCGCTGATGCTCGTCGACGGCGACGCGACCGTGTCGACGCACGGGCTGGCACTCAACGACATGCTGTACCTCGGGGACTCGCGGGATGCCGTCGACGTGTCGAGCACGGAGGGCGCGCTGCTCTTCCTCATCGGCGGCGAGCCGTTCGCCGACGAGATCGTCATGTGGTGGAACTTCGCCGGGCGCACCCACGAGGAGATCGTCGAGGCGCGCACCGAGTGGGAAGCCGCATCCGATCGCTTCGGCGTCGTCGAGGGTCACGACGTGCGCATCCCCGCACCTCCCCTGCCCGACGTGCGGCTGATGCCGCGCGGCCGACGGATCTGACGGCACGGATCTGACGGCACGGATCTGACGGCGCGGGCCTTGAGGCGCGGACCCGGACAGCGCGACGACGCCCCGCCCTCCGGAGAGGACGGGGCGTCGGCGTCGACCGCTATTCGGCGTCGACCGTGACGACGGTGCGCACGGCGGACTCTCCGTACTGCACGAGTCCGAGGTAGCGGGTGCCGGCGGTGAGGCCGGTCCAGCTGAGCTCGTAGCTCGTCGCCTGGCCGCGCACGGCCTCGATCGGGTTCGGGGTCGCGGTGAACGCGCCCTCGCCCTCGGGCTGCACGTTGGCGTAGGTCATGTCCCACGTCATCGGAGCCGAGGTCGAATAGACGTTCGCGACGACCAGGTAGGTGCCGGCGGTCGGCGCAGGCAGCGTCACCTGCTCGTCCGCCGATCCCGTCGCCGACTGCCAGCGCTCGTAATAGCGCAGGTCGTCGGGGCTGACGACCCGGTAGACGGTGAGGTCGAGGTCGCTGCCCGCGTCATCCGACGAGTCGAGGTCGAAGCGCGAGAGCGTCGTGCCCTCCGGCACGTCGACGATCCACGACACGTCCTTGTTCCCGTCGCCCGATGCCTCGTCGCCCGAGTGCCCGACGACACGGCCGTCGGGGTCCTCCAGCAGCGAGAACGGAGTCAGACCCGACACCCCGAGAGCGAGAGCGCCGTCGACGCCGGGAGTGATGTCGACCGTGGTCGAACCGTCGACTCCCGTGCCCTCGACCTCGGCCGGAGCATCCGCCGTGACCGGGAACACCGCGATCGGCGACCGCACGGTGTTCTTCTTGCTCGTCCAGGTGAGCGATCCGGTCGCCCACTGCTCGACCGGCGCGCTCTGGTTGTCGAACGTGACCGTGTAGGTCGCGGTCTGACCCGGCTTGTCGAACTTCAGCGTCGACGGCTGCACCGTCACGTTCACGCCGGGCACATCGACGGATGCCGTGAACGTGCCCTTCTCCGTCGCGGTGACCGTGCGGGTGACCGTCTGCGCGCTCGCCAGCGACCCGATCGAGAACGATGCGACGTTGAGGTCGCTGCCGTCGATCGGCTCGCCGGGGAAGTCGGCCAGCCCCTTGCCCTCGAGGAACGCCACCCAGTCGGGCACGTCGTTCAGATACAGCAGACCCGGGTTGAACATGCGCTTCGGGTCGACCTGGCCCGCGCCCTGCTGGAACGGATCGGTGTTCTTCGAGCCGTCGGCGTTCACGGTGTCGTACGCGGTGGTCATCATCGCGGACTTGATCTCTGCCGGCTTGGCGTTGGGCCGCTCACCGAGGTAGAGCGCCGCGAGACCGGCGATGTGCGGAGACGCCATCGACGTTCCCGACAGGATGCCGAAGGTCGGCGCCTCTCCGGGAGCGTTCTGCGTGGCCGCGAGGATCGCGACGCCGGGGGCGGCGATGTCGGGCTTCATGATGTCGCTGCCGTCTGCCAGCATCGGTCCGCGGCTCGAGAACCCGGCGATCTGCGGCACGGGTGTGACCACACCGGTCGTGTTCTCACCGACGAGCGTGATCGGACGATCGACGCCGCCCTGCACGTAGGCGAGCACGGCCGCGCGGTGCACCGAGGACAGGTGCACGGTCGGCACGGCGTGGAAGTCGTTGTCGAGCGAGTCGGCGGCACCGGGCACGTTCACGAGCACGACGCCCATGCCACCGGCATCCTTCACGACCTGCGACTTCTCGGCGCGAGCATTGCCGCCTCGGTCGCAGACCACGATGTGACCCGTGACCTTCGCCGCATCGAGCGTGCCCGGAAGGCAGAGCGCCGCATCGGCGGCAGCCTGACCTGCGGCAGGCGCATCGCCCGCGTAGATCGAGGGCCCGGTGACCGTCGTGCCGAACGGCACGCTCACCGACGCACCCGCCTGGGCGAAGCCGTCGAACTGCACGGTGCCCTCCCACGTGGGGATCGTCGAGGCGGCGACCGTGGTGTACCACGGAGACGCGTGGTCGGCCGTGACGGGGTCGGGGCCGTCGTTGCCCGCGCTGGTCGCCACGAAGACGCCCGCTGCGGCCGCGTTGAAGAACGCGATGTCCTCGGGGGCGAGCACGGTGGATGCCGCACCGCCGCCGATCGAGTAGTTGATCACGTCGACGCCGTCGGCCACTGCCCGGTCGATCGCGGCGATCAGGTCGCTGCCGGCGCAGATGTCGTCGGTCGTGACCGCCTCGTCGGGTCCGACGTAGCAGGCCTTGTAGGCCGCGACCTTGGCCCCGGGCGCGACGCCCGAGATCCTGCCGAAGTCGACGTCCTCGATCGAGGCCTTCACGCCGAAGTTGCCGGCCGCCGTGCTCGCGGTGTGCGAACCGTGGCCGTCGCCGTCACGCGGCGAGAGGTAGTCGTACTGGAAGTCGAATCCGGCCGCCTCGGCGCCGGTGTAGAAGTACTGGGCTCCGATGAGCTTCGACGAGTAGTCGCCCTTGTCCCATTCCTGGGCCTCGACCATCGCAGCCTGGAACTGACCGCCGTCGGACTTGTCGAAGTAGACGAAGGTGCCGTCGGTGTACGGCTGGTTCCCCTTGTGGCGCTTGTCGTTCTTGGGCTGCTTCTTGAGCTTCTTCCCCTCGAACGACGGGTGCTCGGGGGCGATGCCGGTGTCGATGACACCCACGACCACGCCCTCTCCGGCCTTGTCGACCCCACCGGTCTGCTGCCAGACTCCACCGCGGCCCTTCTTGTCATCACCGAGGCCGAGGAAGCTCGTCGAGGTCTGCGCGTCGGGGTGGCGGATGAAGTCGGGGTAGACGTCGTAGACGTCCTTCGACGCACGCAGCTTGTCGACCTGCTCGCCGGTGAGCTCGGCGCTGAAGCCGTTGAGGACGACCTGGTAGCTGATCTCCGGGGTGACGCCGGCCTCCTCGGCGACCGTCTGCTGCTCGGTCTCGAGATGCTGCACGTAGCGCTGCGATTCCTGCGACTGCGTCTCCAGCTGCTCGCCTTCGGCGGGCTTCGTCGCCTTGAGACCGTCGACATCGCCGGTGTAGCTCGCGAGTGGATCGGACTTCAGCACGACGATGTAGTGACCGGGCGTGCCTTCGACCGGAGTGGGGTTTGTCACCTCCTCCGTGCCTGCATAGCCCGCGGTTGCCGTCGATGCGATGAACAGCGTTGCCAGGGTGGTGGCCGCTGCCATCCGGAGGGGTGTTCGACCCATGTGCTTCTCCCGATGATCACGGTGCGACTGCGTTGCCGCACCGCCGTTCAAGCTACGCCCGGCTTCCGTCCACACACCAGAGTCGGGGATTATTCCTGGACGAACGGCCAGCCGTGTCGCCAATGGTCGACAGTAGGCTGGTGGGGTGGCTCCCTCCCCCGTCCTGACGACTCGCGTGCTGCTGGTCTGCGCCGCGATCGGCGTCGCCACCGGCATCCTCGGGGGGATCGCCGGCCTCATCACCCCGGTCGTCATCGCCGCCGCTCCGTATCTCTACGGGCTCGTCCTCGGCTCGCACGTGCTGCCGGGCATCATCGCTCAGGAGGTGCTGCGCCGCCCGTTCGTCGCCCTCGTCACACACGTGTTCGCCGCTCTCATCTCGAGCGCCTTCAATCCGGCTTGGACCCTCCGCTTCATCGGCACGGCACTGCTGTTCGGTGCGATCCAGGAGGGCATCGCCGCGCTCACCCGCTATCGCTCGTGGGGGCCCTGGCGCTTCTTCATCTCCGCCGCGATCATCGGAGTCATCGTGGCGGTCGTGGTGTTCTTCGCCGTGGACCTCGCGACCTTCCCGCTGTGGGTCGAGATCTCCTATCTCGTGATCTCGGTGCTCGGCCCGATCGCGTGGACCGCGATCGGACTCGCGATCGGCGCGTCCCTGAGTCGCGCAGGGGTCGCGCGCCGCTGAGCCACCGCATCCGGCACGTGCGGATCAGGTAAGGCTCAGCTAAGTTAGAACGGTACCGATCCGCCGAAACCGGGGTAATGCCGTGCGCCAATCCGCGCCCCTTCTCCGCGTGCGTGACCTCTCGATCACCCACGCCGATGCGGTGCACCCCTCGCCTCGCGACGTCACATTCGACATCGACCCCGGCGAGGTCGTGCTGCTCCTCGGTCCCTCCGGTTCGGGCAAGTCGACGCTCACCCTCGCACTCAACGGGCTCATCCCCCACGCCGTGCCCGCCACGATGAGCGGCTCGGTCGAAGCCGGCGGCGTCAGCACGGCCGAAGCCGACACCGCAGCACTGAGCACCCACGTCGCGATGGTCTTCCAGGACCCGGATGCGCAGATCGTCACCGGCACCGTCTACGACGAAGTCGCGTTCGGCCCCGAGAACCTGCTGCTCCCTCTCGACGAGGTGCACGCCAGGACGGCCGACGCGCTCGGTCGCGTGGGCCTGTGGGAGCGACGAGACGAGAACCCCGACCGACTGTCGGGCGGTGGACGCCAACGCCTCGCGATCGCGTGCGCGCTGGCCATGGGGTCACCGCTGATCGTGCTCGACGAGCCGACTGCGAACCTCGACCCGCAGGGCATCGACGATGTCTACGCCGCCCTGACCGACGTGGTCGCGGCGGGCGATCGGGCCATCCTGCTCGTCGAGCACAACCTCGACGCGGCGATGGGCTTCGTCACCCGCACGATCGTGCTCGACCGCGCCGGGCACGTGGCGTTCGACGGCTCGGCGGCCGAGATCATCCGCACCCACGCCGCCGAGCTGCTGGCCATGGGGGTCTGGCTCCCCGGGGCGACGCTCGCGGCACTGCGGATGCAGGATGCCGGAACCGCGCCCTTCGACCAGCTGCCGCTCACCCCCGCCGAGCTCGCCACCGCGCTCGCCGAGGCCACGGCGCTCTCCACGCCCCCAGCGTCCACATCCCCCGCATCCACAGCTCCGGCATCCACGCCTCCCGCCATGTCCCGTCTGCAGGACCGGGGCACGGATGCAGGATCAGAAACCGCTGTCTCACCCGGCATCCGTGCTTCCGTCCTGCAGCCGGGCGCCGCCTCGCGACCGACGGCCGCCCCGCCGATGGAAGGGACGGGTTGCGCAGACGGCGACACCGCGCCGATCATCAGCGCCCGAGGCCTCACCGTTCGCCGCCACCGCACCGAGATCCTGCACGGCATCGATCTCGACATCGAGCCGGGCACCCTCACGGCGATCATCGGCACCAACGGTGCGGGCAAGACCACGCTGCTGCAGGCGCTCGCCGGCGTCGTCCCGCCGCCGAAGCGCCAGGTGACGGTCGACGGCATCGATCCGGGAGCGGCCTCGCCCCGCGAGCTCGCGAGCCGCATCGGGTTCGTGTTCCAGAACCCCGAGCACCAGTTCATCGCGCACACGGTGTTCGACGAGCTGGCGCACGGGCTCCGACTGCGGCACACCCCGGATGCCGAGACGCGCGAACGCGTCGATGCCATGCTCGCCCGCTTCGGACTCGAAGCCAAGGCCGACGTGCATCCCTTCCTCCTCTCGGGCGGCGAGAAGCGCCGCCTCTCGGTCGGCACCGCGCTGATCACCCGCCCTCGGGTGCTCGCCCTCGACGAGCCGACCTTCGGACAGGATCGCGCGCGAGCCTCCGAGCTCCTCGCCCTGCTGCGCGACCTGCGCACCGAGGGAACGACGATCGTCATCGTGACCCACGACCTCCAGCTCGTCGCGGAGCACACCTCGCACACCGTCATCCTCAAGGCAGGACGTGTGCACGCAGCCGGCCGCACCGATGCGCTCTTCGGCGACGAGACACCGTTCCTCGCGGCGGGACTCCGGTTGCCGGCGCTGCAGCGCATGCTGGCTGAAGCGGGGCAGGCGATCGCATGAGCGCGCACGCATTCGACCCCTACGCCGCCGTGTCGGCATCCTCCCCGCGCCAGTTCCTGTATGCGCTCAACCCGCTGTCAAAGGTGGCCGGAGTCGCCCCGGCGATGGTGATGCTGATCTTCGTGCGCGACCTCGCCACACCCGCCGCGTTTCTCGTGCTGGCTCTCGCGCTGATCGTCGCGGGCTCCCGCGTGACCTGGCGGACGGCCGCGCTGCTGTTCGTCGCGCTGCCGGTGGGGATGCTCGCGATCGGGATCGGGTTCTCTGTCTGGGTCGATGCCTCGCTCGTCGACGGGACTCGCGCGGCGCTGCAGATCGGCGAATGGACGCTGTATCAGGGCGCTCTCGAGATCGGCTTCGCCACGGCTCTGCGCCTCGGCTCGATCGTCGCCCTGGCGCTCATCGGCGGTCTGACCACCACCGGCCCCGACCTCGTGCGCGCCAGCGTGCAGCAGCTGCGGGTGCCATATCGCATCGGTTACACAGCGCTGGCGGCCTTCCGCTTCGTGCCGCGGTTCGGGCATGAGCTCGCAGTGATCCGGGCCGCTCATCGTGTGCGGGGTCATCACGGCGGCAGCGGTCCGTTCGCGCGCATCGCCCGGGGATGGGGGTACATCGTGCCTCTGCTCGCCGGAGCGATCCGCCACGCCGAACGCGTCGCTCTCGCCATGGACTCCCGCGCCTTCGGCGCCCACCCGACGCGCACCGAGCGTCACCTCGTGCCGTTCCGCACCCGCGACACCGTCTTCATCATCGCCTCGATCGCCGCATCCGCCGCGATCTTCGTGCTCTTCTTCCCCTGGCAGCTGCCCTGAAAGGCGCCCGCATGGCATACAGCAAACTCGTCAAGCCCGAGTCGGCCGAACTCATCCACCTCAGCGTGCTGCGCACCGAGCGCCTCTCAGAGCACTGGATGAGGGTCACTCTCGGCGGAGGCGAGATCGAGAAGTTCCACCCGATGGGCTTCGACCAGTGGTTCCGCCTGTTCCTGCCGATCGGCGGCGACGCGGGCCTCGACCGCGTCCCCGCGAAGGCGAACAAGATGTTCGGATACCTCAAGTTCCTCCGCATCCCCGACGGCGAGCGCCCCGTCATGCGCAACTACAGCGTGCGCGCATACCGCCCGGCGACGGCAGAGTCGGGCGCCGAGATCGACGTCGACTTCGTGCTGCACGGGTCGGCGACCGACGGCACGGCCGGCCCCGCGTCGCGGTGGGCTGAGACCTGCGCACCCGGCGAGCACGTGTTGATCATCGACGAGGGCCTGACGTTCAACCCGCAGCGCGGAACGGATCGCGTCGTGCTGGTCGGCGATGAGACGGCGCTGCCCGCGATCGCCTCGATCTGCGCCTCGCTGCCCGCGCATGCCACAGGCACAGCGATCGTCGAGGTGCCGTCCGAAGAAGACGCACTCGAGTTCTCGCATCCGTCCGGCGTCGACGTCGTCTGGCTCGTGCGTCCGCACGAGTTCGACCCAGGGTCGTTCGCCCTCGCCCGACTGCGCGAGCTGGCACTACCCGACGCGCAGTTCCACGCGTACGCGGCGGGCGAGCAATCGTTGGCCTCCGGTGCACGCAAGCACCTCGTCGGCGAGCGCGGTGTCGACAAGAACGACGTCAGCTTCTGTGGATACTGGAAGATCGGCGCCGCATCGCCCACGTCGAAGGCGGCCCGCGATGCGGCTGCGGAGCCGCTCGCATGAACGGCGCGGATGCTGTGGACGGTGCGGATGCCGTGAGCTCGAACCCCTATGCGGAAGCGTCGGCCGGTGCGGGGTCAGAAACGCACCGCGCACCCGGTGCGGGGTCAGAAACGCACCGCGAATCGGCTTCCGGGGTGCAGAATCGACCCCGCACCGGGGGTGGACGCGCGCGTTTCCGCTTCCCGACGGCGATCCTGCTCACCTGCGCCGCACTCGGCGTCGCCGGCGGAGCGCTGCTGGCTCCCGCCAACTGGATCTCGACGATCCTCTTCCCGGGCCTCCCTTTCGTGAGCGTCGGGCTCGCCGGGCTCTGGCTGCTCCCCTCGGTCATCGCCCTGCGCCTGCTGCGGCGCCCCCTCGTGGGTCTGCTGGTGGGACTCCTGGCCGGACTCGTCATCGTCCCCTTCTCGGGATACGGCTTCAGCAGTGTGGCCACGAACCTGTGGTGGGCGGCGTTCACCGAGCTGCCGTTCCTCTTCGTGCTGTGGCGCTACTGGGGAACCTGGATGCACTACCTCGGCGCCGCTATCGTCGGCATCGTCTATCCGGTGCTCGCCTGGGCCTCGTTCAACCTCGGCAGCTTCGACCTCCCCCTGCAGATCACCTTCTTCGCAGTGACCCTCGTCAGCTGTCTCGGCGGCACCGCCCTCGGCATCCTGATCGCCGATCGACTGCGGAAGGCCGGAGTCGGAGCCCGCCTGCCGCGCTGACCGCGCTCGGCTGAACTCCGTCAGGAGTCTCTCCTCCGGGCACACCTTCGGATGCCGGTGTGCGGCGCGCTCTGCTGCGGCATCCGACTCCGGCGCGTCGCGCCCGCCCTCCGAATCTGTGCCCGCTGACATGGATCCGCTCGACACCGAACCCTGCTTCCGCCGCACACACGAAGGGCCCCGGATGCCGGCATCCGGGGCCCTTCGAATCAGCGATGCGTCAGCGCTTGCCGACGATCTGACGACCGACGAGGTCGCGCATGATCTCGTTCGTGCCGCCGTAGATGCGGTGCACGCGGGCATCGGTGAAGGCCCGGGCGATCGGGTACTCCATGATGTAGCCGTAGCCGCCGTGCAGTTGCACACCGATGTCGAGCACCTCCCACTCGCGCTCGGTGGCCCAGAACTTGACCTTCGCGGCATCCTCGGCGGTGAGAGTGCTGTTCTTGTAGGCGAGCAGTGCGCGATCGATGTACGCCCACATCGCGTCGGTGGTCGCGGCCATGTCGGCGAGCCGGAACCGTGTGTTCTGGAAGTCGGCGATGCGCTCGCCGAACGCCTCGCGGTCCTTCGTGTAGGCGACGGTCCAATCGAAGGCCGCCTGAGCGGCAGCGGCCGCGGCCACGCCGATCGACAGACGCTCGAGCGGCAGGTTCAGCATCAGCTGGATGAACCCCTGCCCCTCCTTGCCGCTGATGAGGTTCTCGTCGGGGATGAACACGTCGGTGAAGCTGAGCTCAGCCGTGTCCCAGCCGTGGAAGCCCATCTTGCTGAGCTTCTTTCCCTGGTCGAAGCCCTCCATGCCCTTCTCCACGAGCAGCAGGCTGAACGCGTCGGGCCGGTTGCCCTCACCGGTCTTGACGAAGGTCACCACGACGTCGGCCGTCGAGCCGGACGAGATGAACGTCTTGGCGCCGTTGAGGATGTAGCCCCCGTCGACCTTCTTGGCGTTGGTCTTGATGCCGCGCAGGTCGGAGCCCGCACCAGGGTCGGTCATGGCGAGCGCGCCGAGCACCTCGCCCGTGGCCATGCGGGGCAGCCACTTCTCCTTCTGCTCCTGCGTGCCCATGTGCACGAGGTAGGGCACGGCCAGGTCGTCCTGAATGCCGAAGGCACCGGCCAGCGAACCTGCACCGGAGGCGATGACCTCCTCCATCACGATGGTCCGGAAACGATAGTCCTGCAGCATGCCGGCACCGCCAAACTCCTCGGGGACGGACAGCCCGATCAGGCCCGCCTCGCCGGCCGCGAGCATGGTCGCCCGGTCGATCTCACCCGCGGCATCCCACCGCTCGATCGCCTCGTTGTTCACGTGGCGCTTGACGAAGTCCTTGACGAGGTCGCGGAAGGCCTCGTGATCCTCTTCGTAGATGTCGCGTTCCATTGCGTCCTCCCGAACGTTCGTGCGTCTTTGCTCCGGCGATTCTATGCCGGGTCACCGACACCACGACAGCCCGTTGTGAGAATGCATCCCACAATCGGTGAGACTGGGTACCGCGATTGTCGGATGCCGCAATGCAGCGATTTGAAGGCCGACGACCCGTCGGTCAGTGCGCGTAATCGGGGGCGGCAGGGAGTCCGAAGAACTCCTCCAGCGTGTGATATCCGCCCTGGTGGTAGGCGGCCGCGAGCTCGCGGCCGAGGTAGCGCAGATGCCACGGCTCTGGCTTGTACCCCGTGATGCCCGAACCGACCTGCTCGTAGCGCACGATGAAGCCGTACTCCCAGGCGTTCGCCGCGATCCACTCGCCCTGCACCGTCGCCCCGAACGACTCGATGGCCCCGCACGACGAGTCGCACGCGACCAGATCGAGTGCGAGCCCGGTCTGGTGCTCACTGTGCCCGGCGCGCGCCGACGAGGCATCCGCCCCGGCCTGTCCGCTGTTCCGCACATGCGCTGCGTGAGTCGCGACCTGCAGGTCGTACGACCGGTAGCCGTTGTTCGCACCGATGCGCCCCGCTCCCTCGGCGGCTGCGGCGTCGGCCATCTCCCCGACCGCCGCCGCGACGTCTGTCCGGGCCTGCCCCGAGCGAGTCGTCATCTGCAGGGGAAGGTCGGCGAGCGACGACGGAGCGAAGGAGAGCGGGACGAGGGGACGAGCCTTGTTCACGACCACCCAGACATGGGCGGGATCGTCGAGTGCGATGCAGGGCGCATTGCCCGCCACGACTGCGGCCCGGAAGCTCTCGCCGCCGCCGAAGCCGGCGATGATCGCCGAATCGTCGGCGACCGCTATCGCGTCGAGCACACTCGGCTCCGAACACGGATCGGCAGCGGTGGTCGCACCGACCTCGACTGCCGGCACCTCCTGCACCGCCACCGGCTGCGGCATCGCCGACTCTGCCGGCGCCGATGCGGCGATGGGCGCGCCCGCGATCGACAGCAGAATGCCGATCGCCGTCACCGCGAGTCCGATGGGCAACGCGGGTCCGCGGATCGGGGAGCGCTGTGCCGCATGCTGAGGCTGCGGCGGGAAGAACATGCTCCCATTCTCCCTTAAGTCGGATCGAACAGAATTCCCATCCCCGGGTTGACGTTCTATCGTCATTATGTTCGAATTGACCGCATGCGGTGGCAAGGACAGAAACTCGGCGACGTCGATGCCGCCGCGCTGCCCGGCCTCGAACAGCGCTCCGGCGTGCTCCGCACCGTGACCACTCCCGATTTCGCGGGCATGACATTCCATGAGGTGCTGTCGAAGTCCGCGCTCAACCATGTTCCCGGCGCATCGCGTATGCCGTTCTCGTGGACCATCAACCCCTATCGCGGATGCAGTCATGCCTGCGTCTACTGCTTCGCTCGAGGAACACACGAGTACCTCGATCTCGACGGCGGCGCGGACTTCGACTCGCAGATCGTCGTGAAGGTCAACGTCGTCGAGGTGCTGCAGAGAGAGCTGCGCAAAGGCAGCTGGGAGCACGAGACCGTCGCTCTGGGCACGAACACCGATCCTTATCAGCGCGCCGAGGGCCGGTACAAGCTGATGCCGGGGATCATCGACGCCCTCGCCGCGTCGGGCACCCCGATGTCGATCCTCACCAAGGGCACGCTGATCAGACGCGACATCCCGCTGCTGGTCAAGGCCGCACAGCGGGTGCCCGTCGACATCCAGATGTCCATCGCGATGTACGACGACGAGCTGCAGAAGGCGATCGAGCCCGGCACCCCGACGACGCAGGCACGGCTCGACACGGTACGAGCGCTGCGGGATGCAGGCTTCCGGGTGACCGTGTTCCTGATGCCGATCATGCCCCACATGACCGACTCGGTCGAGGCGATCGACACCGCCCTGCGGCGCATCAAGGAGGCGGGGGCGAATCGCGTCGTCTACGGCGCTCTCCACCTGCGCGCCGGTGTGAAGCCCTGGTTCATGCAGTGGCTCGGCGAGTTCCGTCCCGACCTGCTCTCGTCCTATCGGGGGCTGTATCCCGGCGTCTCGGCCGAGGCGCCGAAGGGGTATCGACAGTGGCTCGCCAAGCGGGCCCGACCGCTCATCAGGCTGCACGGACTCGACGGGCAGCACGAGGACGACTACCCGGTGCGCGGCATCCGGGCATCCGCGCCGCACGGGCGCCCGGCTCCCGCGTTCTCGCCATCGTCCACGGCCGCGCCCGCTCCCTCTCAGCCGATGCTGTTCTGAGTCGCCGAAGGCGCGTCACCGCCGCACTAGGTTGGACAGCATGTTCCGCGGATACGTCGCCCTGTTGTTCCTCGCCGGCCTCGCCGCCACCGTCTTCGGCACGTTGGTGCCCCTGGGCGGCGGCACGACGGTGGCGATGGTGGGCGCAGCGGCCCTCGGCGCATCGTTCGTCCTGATCGGGGTCGTGCTCCTGAGAGACCGGGACGGCGCATCCCGCGGGTCCCGCGCATCGCGCTGACGGTCGGGCGCACCGTTCAGGGCGCGTAGGCTCGAGCGTTATGGCTACCGGCTCCACGATGCACACGTTCGACGTCCAGTTGGCCGACATGGATCGTGGTGTGTACGACGACTTCTCGCTGCGCGTGGCGCGGCATCCGTCCGAGACCGACGCATACATGCTGACCCGCGTGCTCGCCTACGGGCTCGAGTTCACCGAGGGCATCACGTTCGGCGGAGGCATCTCGCAGACCGATGAGCCGGCCGTGCTCGTTCGCGACCTCACCGGCCAGATCACCGCATGGATAGAGGTCGGAGCCCCCGACGCCGAACGTCTGCACTACGGCAGCCGGCTCGCCGAGCGCACGGTCGTCTACACGCACCGCGATCCCGCCAAGGTCATGGCGCCGTGGGCCGACAAGCGCATCCACCGTTCAGAGGACATCCGGGTCTTCAGCTTCGACGCCGGCTTCGTCGAGTCGGCCGCGCCGCTCATCGCACGCCGCAACACGATGACGCTCACCGTCACCGAGCAGGTGCTCTATCTCGACCTCAACGGCACGACGCTGACGACAGCGATCCACGAGAACGAGCTCGCCTGAGCCCAGCACCCCCTCGGGAGGAGAACTCCCTGTCGGGAGGATGCTTCGCGCTCATTTCTCCTCCCGAGGGGGAGTTCTCCTCCCGAGCGCACGTCGATGTGCCGCGCATCGCACCGCCCACGGCAACGACGAAGGCCCCGCCGCCGCGAATGCGGGAGCGGGGCCTTCGAACGTGACGGATCAGGCCGTGAGGTCTGACGCGGTCGGCACGCGACCGGCGATCTCCTCGATCAGGTCGTCGTTCAGGCGAGCATTCTCGAACGGGGCGTCGATCTCGGCGCGCTCCAGCAGCTCAGTCATGCGGCGCTGACGCTGACGTGTGATCAGCGTCACGACGCGGCCCGAACGACCGGCGCGGCCGGTGCGACCCGAACGGTGCAGGTACGTCTTGTACTCGTCGGGGGCGTCGGCCTGGACGACCAGGTCGATGTCGTCGACGTGGATGCCGCGGGCCGCGACATCGGTGGCGACGAGCACGTTCACTCGGCCCGAGGTCAGACGCTCGAGGTTTCGTGTGCGCTTGGCCTGGTTGAGGTCACCGTGCAGCGAGACCGCGGGGATGCCGGCGTCGTCGAACTGCTCGGCGAGCATGTCGGCGTACGCACGGGTGCGGGCGAAGACGAGTGTCTTGCCCTCGCGGTCGACGAGGGACGTGAGGATGTCGGCCTTGTCGCGGTGCTCGATCACGAGCACGCGGTGCTCGATGGTGCTCGACTCCTGGTCTTCACCGGCGACCTCGTAGACGGCCGGGTCGACGAGGAACTCGTCGACGAGAGCCGCGACCTCGCGGTCGAGCGTGGCCGAGAAGAGGAGCTTCTGGCTGCCGTCTGCCGTGTGACGCAGGATGCGCTGCACGGGCTCGACGAATCCGAGTTCGCACATGTGGTCGGCCTCGTCGAGCACGGCGATCTGGCAGTCCGAGAGGTCGAGCTTGCCCTGGTTGATCAGGTCCTCGATGCGACCGGGGGTGCCGATGACGATGTCGACGCCCTTCTTCAGCGCACCCACCTGGCGGCCCTGGGGAACACCACCGTAGATCTGCGTGGTGAAGAGGCCGACGCTGCGGGCGATCGGCTGGATCGTGCCGTCGATCTGCAGCGCGAGCTCGCGCGTCGGAGCGAGGATGATCGCGCGGGGCTTGCGGCCGAATTCACGACGCTTGCCTGCCTGCGACTGCAGCACGCGCTCGACGAGCGGAGCGCCGAAGGCGATGGTCTTTCCCGAACCGGTGCGACCGCGGGCGAGGACATCGCGCCCCTTGAGCACCGCCGGGATGCTGGCTGCCTGGATCGGGAACGGCGTCGCCGCGCCCATGCCCGCGAGGGTCTCGACGATGTTGGACCCGAGACCGAGGTCGCCGAAGGTCACACCGTCGACCTCGACGGCTGCGACGGACTTCGCCTCGAGGCGCTCGTGCACGACGTCGTCCGTCGGCTCGAACTTCTTGGCGGGTGCCGCGCTCGAGGTGGCGTTCCAGTCGTTACGGCTGGGGCGCTCGTTGCGCGACGGCCGCCCGCGGGTGTCCGACGTCAACGGGCGGGGACGCTCGGTGCGGTACGCGCCACCGGTCGAGGGACGCGAACGCTCGTCGCGGCCACCCTCGATCGAACGCTGGGTGCGGTCACGGTCGAAGGCACGACGCGCACGGTCGGCGTCGTAGGAGCGCTCCGAGCGCTCAGCGCCACCGCGGTCATCCCGACGCGGGCCTGCGCCACGGTCGTCACGACGAGGACGGTCGTCGCGGTCGAAGCGGGGACGCTCGGATGCTGCGCGGTCGAAGCGGGGACGCTCGGTGCGGTCGCCCGAACGGGCAGGACGGTCGTCGCGGTTGAAGCGCTGGCCACCGCGGTCGTCACGGAAGCCACCGGGACGCTGGTCACGGCGGTCGTCACGACCCGGACGTCCGCCATCGCGGTGATCGTTGTCGCGGAAGCCCTGGCGCTGCATGCCGGCACCGCGGTCGTCACGGCGCGGACGCTCGTCACGCTGGCCGCCGCGCTCATCGCGGTACGTGCCGGGACCGGTCGGACGCTGGCCACCGCGGTCATCGCGGCGCGGACGGTCGAAGCCCGCGGAGGAGCGGTCGTTGTAGCGCGGACGGTCGTCGCGGTTGTGCGGTGCCTCGCGGCGACCCGACTCGGCACGGTTGCGGATGCCGCGGGACTCGTCGCGACCCGCACGCTCCTGCGACGACCAGCGCTGCTTGGGGGCGCCGCCCTCTTCGGCCGGACGGTAGCCGCGGTGGCCGACGCTGCGGCTGCCAGGGCGACGGTCGAATCCGGCTGCCGGGGTGCGGCGCTCACCGGCATCCGCGCGTCCGCCTCGTGCATCGCGGGAATCGCGGGTGTCGCGGGCGCCGTCACGGCCGCCGTTGTGGCGGTCGTGGAACGAGGTCTTGTTCGCGCCGTAGCGCGGCTCGAAATTCGCGGAGGGGCGACCGCCGCGGGGCTTTTTGTTCTTGGGCATGAGGGTGTCCTTCTGAGTTCTCGCCACGAGAACGGCGCCGCGCACACGCGCGGTACCCTGCGCGCGATCGGATGCGACCACGCGGGGTTTCCGGACTGTCAGCGGCCGGGGCCATTCATGTGATGGTTGATTAGCGTCGAGCGACGCTCACCATCGGCCCCTGGACTCACACTTCTTACACAAAAACGTCCGCGCGCTGCGCGGGTGTCCGAAGCCGACGCATCAAGTGTAGCGGTCGCACCTGAAAGAGTCCCCAGTCCCATGACCGATGCAGGTCGCCATACGATTGCGGAGTGAACTCCGCATCCCCCACCGGCACGCAGGTGCACCTCCAGCTCGGCGACGTCAGCGCTCAGATCGCGCAGGTCGGCGCCTCCCTCCGTTCCCTCCGCATCGGATCGGTCGACCTGATCGCCCCGTATCCGCTCGACTCGCCGACGCCCTCGTGCTCCGGTGTCGTGCTCGCTCCCTGGCCGAACCGGGTCCGGGACGGACTCTGGAACGACGAGGGCACGGAGCGGCAGCTCGCCATCACTGAGCCGAAGTTCATGAATGCCAGCCACGGGCTGCTGCGGTTCACGGCGTACGCGATCGAGGAGACGGCCTCGGCGACCACGCTGAGCGCGACGATCGTGCCCCAGACCGGCTACCCGTATCTGATCGAGACGAGCGTCACGTACGTGCTGCGAGCCGACGGCATCGATGTCACGCACGCGCTGACCAACCGCTCTGCCACTGCAGCGCCGGTCGCACTCGGCACTCACCCGTTCGTCACGATCGGCGATGTCGATCCGCGCGACCTCGTGCTGCGGGTGCCTGCGCAGACCGCGTTCGACACCGACGAGCGGATGCTCCCCACCGGCACCCGTCCGGCCGATGCCGCGCTGCGTGACGGCGTTCGGGTCGGCGATGCGAGCCTCGACACGGGCTTCAGCGACCTCGAGCGCGATGCCGACGGACTCGTGCGGCACTCGCTGACCGCACCGGACGGCCGTCGACTCACCGTCTGGCAGGGCGCGGGCTTCGACTTCGTGCAGGTCTACACGACCGACAAGTATCCGGGGCAGTCGCTCGCCGTCGCGATCGAGCCCATGACCGCGCCCGCCGATGCGCTGAACAGCGGTGTCGGCCTGCGGCGCTTGGCTCCCGGGGAGACCTGGACCCTCGAGTGGGGCATCACGCTCGACTGAGTTCGGACGCCTCGGCTCCGTAACTCCGGAGTTGCGGTGCGGGCCGCACAGCGCGACCCGCGTGCACAGCTCAGCAGGAAACGGCCGACGCCCGCCCGGAATGAGGTTCCGGGCGGGCGTCAGTCTCGGTCGTGAAGAATACGGGACGGCGAGGGCGACTACTCGCCGCGCTCGCGCAACTCCCGGCGGGTCAGCTGATTCGCGTGCGGCAGCGCCGAACCCGACTCCGACGAGCCCGATTCCGACACACCCGCGCCGGCCAGCGCCAGGTCGCCCGGGGAACGAGGGCCGTCCGAGGGATCCGAGTCGTCGTTCGGCGCAGAGCCGTCGCCACCCGAACCCGACTTGCGGGCACGGCGCCGCTCCTTCGCGCCCTCGACGAGGTTGTAGAGCGTCGGAAGCACGATCAGCGTGAGCACCGTCGACGAGAGCAGTCCGCCGATCACGACGATCGCGAGCGGCTGCGAGATGAAGCCGCCGTGACCGGTGATGCCGAGTGCCATCGGGGTCAGCGCGAGGATCGTCGCGAGAGCTGTCATGAGGATCGGCCGCAGACGCTTCTCACCACCGGCCTTGACCGCAGCGAGCGTCGACAGACCCTTCTCCCGATACTGATTCACGAGGTCGATGAGCACGATCGCGTTCGTCACCACGATGCCGATCAGCATCAGCACGCCGATCAGCGATGCGACGCCGAGCGGCACGCCCGTCACGATCTGCAGCAGGATCGCGCCTGTCGCCGCGAACGGCACCGACACAAGCAGCAGCAGCGGCTGACGCAGCGACTTGAAGGTCGCCACCATCACGACGTAGACGATCAGGATCGCCGCGAGCATCGCGAGTCCGAGCTGCGAGAACGAATCGGCCTGCTGCGAGGCGACTCCGCCGACCTCGGCCGACGCGCCGTCAGGCAGATCGACCGCGGCGAGCGCCTCGGTGACCGACTGGGTCGCCACGGCGAGGTTGTCGGATGCCGGGGGCACGGTGATCGTGGCGGTGCGGCGTCCCTGCTCGGTGGTGATCGAGGTCGGGCCGTTGCGCTCCTCGACGGTGGCGATGTCCTGCAGCTGCACCACACCGGCAGCGCTCGGGATCGCCAGCTCGCGCAGGGCCTGCGCGGTGGCCGGCGGCTCGGAGGCCGCGAGGTAGATCGTCAGCGCGGTGTCGTCGATCTCGACGGTTCCGACCTGTTCCGGGCGCATCGTGTTCGAGACGATCGATCCGACCGCCACCTCCGACAGTCCGCGCTGCGCCGCGGCGTCGCGGTCGACGACCACGGCGAGGTAGGGCAGTGCTGCGGCGAGGTTGTCGGTGATCTGTCCGATGCCGTCGCGTCCGTCGAGCTCGTCGATGACCGCAGTCGTGGCGGTCTGCAGGTCTTCGGAGTCGGATGCCGAGACGGTGATCTCGATGTCGCTCGAGCCGAGTCCGGCAGAGGCGGCGACCGACACCTCGCCGACGTCGGTGAGCCCCTCGATGGCATCCTGCACGTCGGTTCGGAGCTGCTCCTGGTCGGCATCCGCGTCGGTGAGCACTGAGTAGGTCACGCCGGCTCCGCCGGAGAACGCATCGCGCAGTGCGGATCCGCTCGAGCCGATCGAGGCCTGCACGTGGGTGATGCCGTCGATGTCGAGCAGTGCGTCCTCGACGGCGATCGCCGCCTCGGACTTGGTCTCGAGGCTCGCGGTCGGACCGAGGTCCTGCGTCACCGTCATGGTGTTCTGGCCCGAGTCGCTGAGGAAGTTGATCTTCATCAGCGGTGCGGCGGCGAGCGTCGCACCGAGCACGACGACCGCGAGGACCACGGTCAGACCGGAGTGCTTCAGTGTCCACCCGAGGATCGGGCGATACGCCTTCTGGAGCCGCGTGGGCGGGGCGTCGGGGTCTTCGGGGTCGATCTGCGCGCCGTGCTCGTCGAGCAGCGGCTTGCCGGGACGGAGGAACCAGTACGCGAGCACCGGCACGATGGTCAGCGACACCAGCAGCGAGGCGACCATGGCGATCGACACCGTCATGGCGAACGGCCGGAACAGCTCGCCGACCATGTCGCCGACGAACACGATCGGCAGGAACACCGCCACGGTGGTGATGGTCGACGAGGTGACGGCCATCGCCACCTCTCGCACGGCCAGCCGGATCGCGTCTCCCTTGTCGGCGTCGCCGACATAGTGCCTCTTGATGTTCTCGATCACGACGATCGAGTCGTCGACCACACGGCCGATCGCGATCGTGAGCGCGCCGAGGGTGAGGATGTTCAGCGAGTAGCCGAACGCCTGCAATCCGATGAAGGTGATCAGCACGCTGGTCGGGATCGAGATGGCGGTCACGAGCGTCGAGCGGATCGACATCAGGAACACGAGGATGACGATCACTGCGAAGACGAGTCCGAGCAGACCCTCTGTGGCGAGGGTCTCGATGGACTGCTGGATGAAGGGCGCCTGGTCGAAGATGATCGTGAACTCGGCGTCGGGGAAGGCTTCGCCGATGGTGTCGAGTGCGGCGATGACCCCCTGCGACACCTCGACGGTGTTCGCCGCCGGCAGCTTGGTGATCGAGATCGACAGGGCGTCCTCGCCGTCGACACGCGAGATCGACGAGATGGGGTCGGTCTCCTGCACGACGGTGGCGACGTCACCGATCGTCTCGGTCGTGCCGACGAGCGGCAATGCGGCCAGCTCATCGACAGAGGTGATCTTCGCACCGGTCTGCACGGTGAGCGTCTGACCGTTCTCGGTGATGTCGCCACCGGGGAACAGCGTGCCGTTCTGCTGCAACGCCGTGGTGATCGCCTGCGTGCTCTGACCGGCCGCCGCGAGTTTCGCGACGTCGGGCGTGATCGTGATGCGCTGGCCGACGCCGCCGATGATCTCCGCGGCATTCACGCCGTCGACGTCTTCGAGCTCGGGGATGGCGACGCTCTGCAGTTCCGCCTGCGCGTTCTCGGCATCCTCGAAGCCCGTCACGGCGACCTGGATCACAGGAAAATCGTCGATCGACACCGTCAGCACCTGCGGGCTCACATCTTCGGGCAGTTGACCGGAGATGCGGTTGATCGCCTGCTGGATCTTCTGCTCCGCCGTCGCGAGGTTCGTTCCGTAGGCGAACGTCGCCTGCACGATCGAAGCGTTCGTCGTGCTCGTGGCGGTGGTGCCCTCGAGACCGGGAACACCCTGGATCGCCGATTCGATGGGGGTCGAGACGTCGTTCTCGACGACCTCGGGCGAGGCGCCGGGGTAGGTCGTCATGACCATCAGGTTGGGCAGCTCGAGCGACGGGATGAGCTCCTGCTTGAGGTTCGTCAGAGCGAGCCCGCCGAACACGGCGGCGACGATCGTGATCAACGCGATCAGTGCGCGGTTCTTGAGGCTCAGGACGGCGAGGTTCGACAAGGCGGATTCTCTCTCTGCTGATCAGGCGGATTCTGCGGCGGTGGTTGCTGAGGTGGACGCCTGAGGAGTGAGGATCCCGGCGAGGGCGTCGCGAATGAGCTCTTCGTCGAGCGGCTCGTCATGGATCTGAGAGTGCCAGAGTACGCCGTCGATGAAGACGGCTGCGGCCCTCGCCCTGTCGACTCCGTGAACGGGAGCGATGAAGCCGACGATCTCGTCGGACCAGAGGCGCGCGAACTGACGGACCCGCGGGTCGTGCACGGCGGCGGTGACGACCGCGCGGTCGGCCTGCACCGCGCGCGCGTCATCGAGCCCTCGGCGCACCAGACGTGCGAGGCCTTCAGGCGTCACCCCCTCGACGACCACGGCCTGACGGGTCGCGTCGATGCGCGCCTCGATCTCAGCGGCCAGCGCTCCGATCGCCGCCTCGCGCAGATCGTCGAGCGTCGCGAAGTACTGCGTCGTCGAGCCGAGCGGAACTCCGGCCCGCGCTGCGACCTTGCGGTGGGTGAGGGCATCGACGCCGATCTCGACGATCAGCTCGGCGGCCGCTGTGACGATCTCGCGGCGGCGCGCTTCAGGATCGCGGCGGCGGCGTGTGCCATCGCTCATCCGAGACCCCCCGCGCGATCACCCCTGTACGGGCGTACATGTACGTTTGTACATTCTGCATCCCGAACCTGGGGGTTCGCCCCGCGCACGCCCCGACCGAAAGGCCCGCAGAGGCCCGCAAAGGCCCGCGCAGACGCGAGCTCACCCGCAGACCACCGGGGAGGTCAGAGCAGCGAGCCCAGCGCGAGTCCGAGCCCGGCCGCGAGCAGGCCGAGCACCAGCATCCCGATCGCGTGCAGCGCGGATGCCGAGCGCTCCCCGTCGCGCCAGAGCGAGACCGTGTCCAGCATCGCGGTGCTGAACGTCGTGAACCCGCCGAGCAGACCGGCGCCGAGCAGGAACGCCTGATCCGGCAGCGCGGCGGTGACGATTCCCAGCGCGAAGGATCCGGTGACGTTCACGACGACGATGCCCCAGGGGAAGCGTCGCCCGACGGCCGTCGAGACAGCGCGGTCGAGCAGGTAGCGCAGTACGGCCCCCACTCCTCCGGCGAGTGCGGCGGCGACGAACAGCAGCGGAGTCATGAGCCGGCTCCGGCGATACGGGCGTGCGAGCGCGGCCGCCCGAGTCGCAGTCCGAGAGCCGCTGCCGCGAGGCCGAGCACGAGGCTGACGGTGACGTAGGCGAACGCGAGCAGCGGAGCATCCGTCCACAGCTCGATCGTTCCGGTCATCACCGCGCTGTACGTCGTGAAGCCGCCGAGCACGCCGACGCCGAGGAACACCCTCAGGTCTGAGGCCTGGAGCAGACGGGCGGCGAGGATGCCGATCAGCAGCGACCCGAGCACGTTGACCAGCAGCGTGGCGACCGGGAAGCCACCGGCATCCGCGATCGCGAGCCCGAACCAGAGCCGTGCCGCCGTGCCGATCGCACCGCCGGCGAAGACGAGGAGCAGGCGGCGAAGGGTCACGCGGCAACTCTATCCGCGTCATTGCAAGGCATCCGTCCGATGTCAACCCGCTGTGTGCCAGGAGCGCCGAGGCGAAGACTGTCGTCATGAAGCCACTGTGGAAGCTCGACCGGACCCCGCCCATCGGCACACCGTTCGACCCCGGCGCACGGCATGACGTGATCGTGGTCGGAGCCGGACTCACCGGGCTCTCCACCGCGGTGATGCTGACGCGCGCAGGGCTCGACGTCGCCGTGATCGAGGCGGGCGACGTCGCCGAACTCGCGACCGGAGGCAACACCGGCAAGCTGACACTGCTGCAGGGCAAGCGCCTCGCCGAGATCCGTAGACATCACCCCGCGTCGCTCGTTCAGGCGTACGTCGACGCCAACCGCGAGGGCATGGACTGGCTGGTCGGCTTCGCCGATCACGCAGGAGTCGGCTACGAGCGACGGATCGATCACTCGTATGCGCAGGACCCGAGTGGGGTGGACTCCGTGCGCGAGGTGCATGAGGCTGCGCGCGAAGCCGGCCTTGCCACCAGGATGCTCAGTCGCGCAGAGCTGGCAGACACGGCGTTCCCCGTCGTCGGAGCCGTGGCGCTCGACGACCAGGTGACGATCGACCCTGCTCTGGTGTCGCAGGCGCTCGCTGAGGAGCTGCTCGCCACCGGCGGCACTCTGCACACGGGCGTCAGGGTCACCGCCACCCACGTCCTCCCCGAGCCGCGCGTCGAGACGCCCGTGGGCCCGATGTTCGCCGAGCACATCGTGATCGCGACGGGATACCCGATCCTCGACCGCGGCCTGTACTTCACGAAGATGCGGGCCTTCCGCTCGTACTGCGTCTCGTTCCGCGTCGCAGGCGACGTGCCGGACTCGACCTTCATCTCGCTCGACTCTCCCAGCCGCTCGATCCGTCCGGTGTCCCCCGCCGACGGCCCCGGCGGCACGGCGCAGCTCATCGTCGGCGGCAACGGGCATCCGGTCGGGCGCTCCGACAGCGAGGCGGCCGCCGTCGACGACCTGGTCGAGTGGACGAAGAAGCACTTCCCCGGCGCGGAGGAGACGCACCGCTGGTCGGCGCAGGACTACGAGTCGCACAATCAGATCCCCTTCGTGGGGGCGATGCCGCGGGGACTCGGCAGCATCCGCTTCGCCACGGGCTATGCCAAGTGGGGGCTGTCGAACGCGCCGGCCGCGGCTCTGCGTCTGACCGCCGAGATCCTCGGTGCGAGCTGGCATGACCGGCCGTCGTGGATGGTCAAGCTCGGCACGAGACTGACGGTGCCGGCGGATCTCGCCCGAGGAGCTGCCGAGGGAGCGAAGGTCGCTGCCGCCGCGACGAGCGGATGGGTGGATGCCGAGCGCCGCCCCGTGCCCGTGCCGAAGCCGGCCGAAGGCGAAGGCGTGGTCGCCAACCGCAGCGGACGCCCCGTCGCCATCTCGACGGTCGACGGTGTGACCCGCGCGGTCTCGGCGGTATGCCCGCACCTGGGCGGAGTGCTGGCCTGGAACGACGAGGAGTGCACGTGGGACTGCCCGCTGCATGCCTCGCGCTTCACGGCCGACGGCACGCGCATCGAAGGCCCTGCGCTGCAGGACCTCAAGGCGCTGCCCCGCAAGAGCGGGGGCTGAGCGTCAGCTCGCCGCCGGTGCGCCTGCGCCCGGCGGCGGGGAGTCCCAGCCCTGCTGAGGCTCGTCGCAGTTCTCGCGGAACACGTACTGCGAGGCGAGCTTGCGCTGATGGCTCGACCAGTCGATGGCCGGGCGGCGCTGCTCGGGCGGCAGGTAGCCGAGGCGGTAGACGGCCATGAGCTCGAGGTCGTCGGGCACCCGCAGCAGCTTGACGATCTCGTCCCACTGCCCCGGAACCTCCATCGGGAACGAGATGAACTGGATGCCCATGCCGAGCTCGACCGTGGTGAGCCAGACGTTCTCCATGGCCGCGCCCATGCTGAACACCGAGTAGAACGACGAGAGCTGGCCCGGTCGATACTCGCTGCGATCGAGCATCACGCCCAGCAGCAGCGGTGAGCCGGCGACCAGCTTGTGGTTCTCCTCGCCCAGGGTCTTCGGCACCCCGAACGTGTTCATCAGCTTCTGGCCGCGTTTGGTGAACACCTGGCTCGTGAACGGGCGAAGGGCTGCGGGGAGTTTGTCGAACAGCATCCCGCTGCGCTTCTCCTCCATCTCGGCCTGACTGAAGCGGAAGTAGGGCTTGTAGCGCTCGAAGAACGTGCCGTTCGACATCGCCTCGGTCATGCTGTCGCCCGAGATGCGTGCGATCCTGTCGATCGTGTCGCGGCTCTCGATGACGACGAACCGCCACGGCTGACTGTTCAGCTGCGAGGGTGCGCGGCCCGCTGCTTCGAGCAGGATGCGCTGATGCTCCTCCGACACCGGGTCTGGCAGGAAGGGCCCGTTCGTGGTCTTGCGGCGGCGGATGGCGTCGAGCAGTTCCATGCGTTCACTTCCGGTCGGTGGCGAGGCGCGAGCAGATGAGGCCCGCGACGATGAAGGGGGCTGCGGCGAGCGCGACGAGCGGATGCCGTCGGCCGTGGGTGCCGAGATACGGGATGGCGGCGAGCGGAGCAGCGGCGGGCGCCAGGGCCAGTGCCGCGCGACGGCTGGCGTGCTTCGGCGTGCCCCAGAAGATCGCCGAGAATGCGGCGGCAGAGGTCACACACGTGGCGATGTAGATCGCGTGGTGCAACCAGCGGAAGTTGCTCGTGTCGATGAGTCTGGCGGCGACCGCCGAGCCGAGGGCGACGTTCGCGGTGTACGCGACGGCCGCCGCCGCGAACAGCGGCGCAGCATCCGTGCGTCTGCGTCGGTGGCCCATGCCATGACCCTACGCCCACGCCCGGCATCCGCTCTCGGCCTTGCCCCGACGTCTGGATCTGTGCAAAGCGGGGTGTGTCGGTGCGGCCGGGCACGCACCACCGGCGCGGTGCGGGGGTCAGTTACGCACCTGAATCGGGCGATTCGGATGCGTAACTGACCCCGCACGACCAGCGGATGCTGTCCAGCGCGTTACAGGTTGCCCTCCGCGTAGATGCGGAGCGCGTCGCGGACGAACTCCGCGCCCTGCGTGCCACCCGCCGACGTCGCGTAGTTCGCGCCGAAGCGCGGGTCTGCGACGTACATCTCGCCGAGTCCGATGACGTATGCCTTGACGTCGCCGCCCGGCACAGCCGCGGGGGTACCCGGGATGCCGGTGAGCCACTCGACGTGGCGCCGGGCGATGGCCTGTGCCTCGGCGGATGCCGGGTCGATGCCGCTCTCTGCGGCGGCGATCCAGTCGCGGCCGAGGTCGGACACGCGCTGTTGCCAGTCGGCGCGTTCGGCGTCGGTCATCCCGCGCCACCAGCGGTCGCTGTCGGCGTAGGTCTTGCGACCCCAACGCTGTTCGACCTCCTCCTTGTACTGGGTGTGGTCGAAACCGTCGAACATGTTCTCTGCCATGAGTTCTTCACCTCCTTTCAATGCGTTGATGGTGTTCTCGACCGATGCGATCTGTCGCGCCAGCCGGTTCTGCTCCTCACGCAGCAGCGCGAGGTGTGTCTCGAGGGCGGACTCCTCGCTCTGCCGTGGAGTAGCCGGGTTCAGCACCTCGGCGATCTGCGGCAGCCCGAGTCCGAGCTCGCGCAGCAGCAGGATGCGCTGCAGGCGCACGAGAGCGGACTCGTCGTAATGGCGATAGCCGTTGTGCGCAATGCGCGACGGCGGCAGCAGGCCGACGTCGTCATAGTGGCGCAGGGTTCTGCTGGTGGTGCCCGCCAGTCGGGCGATCTCCTGGATCGACCAATCACGACCGGTCATCGCGTCCTCCTTCCGTGGATCCGTTCTGCGATAACTCCACGGTAGAAGTTGACGTTGCGTCAAGGTCAAGCCAGGCCTGAACCGATATTCTTCATCCGCCCGTGACACGAATCGGCCCGCCGCTCGCTACGGTCGTCACGTGCCCGAATCACACTCCTCCCTGCATCCGCTCGCCCTCGCTCCTGTGATCGCTCCGCCGAGCACCGCGGATGAGTTCGCGAAGCGCTTCCTGCACAACCTCAACTTCGATCGCGGCGTCGCGCTGTCGGCATCCAGCGCGAACGACCGCTATCTCGCGCTCGCGCACACCGTGCGCGACTACCTGATGGCGCGGTGGCTCGAAGATGTGCGGCACCAGAAGGAGGTGCAGGCGAAGGGCGTCTGCTACCTCTCGGCCGAGTATCTGCTGGGGCGCCAGCTCGACAACAACCTGCTCGCCGCCGATCTCACGGAGGTCGCGGATGAGGCGCTCGCCTCGTGCGGCGTCTCGCTCGACGAACTGCGCGCCCACGAGGTCGAGCCCGGCCTCGGCAACGGCGGACTCGGGCGCCTCGCGGCCTGCTTCATCGACTCGCTCGCCACGATGGCGGTGCCGAGCATCGGCTACGGCATCCGCTACGAATACGGCATCTTCCGCCAGACGTTCGTCGACGGGCAGCAGGTCGAGCAGCCCGACGCGTGGCTCGCTCTCGGCTCTCCGTGGGAGTTCGCCCGCCCAGAGGACGCGCAGACCATCGCGTTCGGCGGCCACACCGAGAAGTACGACGACGAGGGCGTGACCCGCAGTCGCTGGGTGCCCGCGTGGAACGTGCAGGCGGTGCCGTACAACTACATGGTCCCCGGGTTCCGGAACGGCCGGGTCAACACGCTGCGCCTCTGGAGCGCGGTCGCCACCAGCGCCTTCGATCTGCGCATCTTCAACTCGGGCGACTACGAAGAGGCCGTGCGGGCGCAGACCTACGCCGAGAACATCTCGAAGGTGCTCTACCCCGAAGACTCCACCCCGCAGGGCAAAGAGCTGCGACTGCAGCAGCAGTACTTCTTCGTCGCGGCCTCGATCCACGACTTCCTCGACAACATGCTCGCCGACGGCTTCGACCTCGCGAACCTTCCCGACCGCGTGATCTTCCAGCTCAACGACACCCATCCCGTGATCGCCGTGCCCGAGTTCATGCGCGTGCTCATCGACGAGAGGCACCTCGAGTGGGATGCCGCGTGGGCGATCACCCGGCAGTGCTTCGCCTACACGTGCCACACGCTGCTGCCCGAAGCGCTCGAGGTCTGGCCGGTCGAACTGCTCGGCCGCCTGCTGCCCCGCCATCTCGAGATCATCTACCGCATCAACGACGAGTTCCTCGTGGCGGTGCGCGAGCGCTTCGGCGACGACGAGATGCTCGTGCGCAACATGTCGATCATCGCCGAGCATCCGGTCCGCTCCGTGCGCATGGCGTATCTCGCCACTGTCGCCGGTGCGAAGGTCAACGGCGTGGCCGAACTGCACTCGCAGCTGCTCCGCGACAAGGTGCTCCATGACTTCGATGCGTTCTTCCCCGGAAAGTTCACCAACGTCACGAACGGCGTCACGCCTCGACGGTTCCTGCGTCTCGCCAACCCCGAGCTCTCGTCCCTCATCACCGCGGCGATCGGCGACGGCTGGACCACCGACCTCGAGCGGCTGCACGAGCTGGAGCCGCTCGCCGAGGATGCCGAGTTCCGCACGGCGTTCGCCGGAGTCAAAGCCGCGAACAAGCGCCGCCTCAGCGAGGTGCTGCGCGAGCGCGACGGCGTCGAGATCAGCGACGGACACATGCTCGACGTCATGGTCAAGCGCCTGCACGAGTACAAGCGCCAGCTGCTGAAGGTGCTGCACATCGTCACGACCTACGAGGGCGTGATCTCGGGCCGCATCGCCGTGTCGGACGTCGTGCCCCGCACCGCGATCTTCGGGGCGAAGGCGGCGCCCGGCTATGCGATGGCGAAGCGCATCATCCACCTGATCAACGCCGTCGGCGAGGTCGTGAACACCGACCCTCGTCTCGAAGGCCGACTGAAGGTCGCCTTCCCGCCGAACTACAACGTGACCCTCGCCGAACGCGTGATCCCCGCCGCCGACCTGTCGGAGCAGATCTCGCTCGCCGGCAAAGAGGCATCGGGCACGGGCAACATGAAGTTCGCCCTGAACGGCGCGCTCACGATCGGCACGGATGACGGCGCGAACGTCGAGATCCGCGAGCTCGTGGGCGACGACAACTTCTACCTGTTCGGCATGAGCGAGCCCGAGGTCGAGGCCCTCAGCCTCCGCGGATACCGACCGCAGGAGTTCTACCAGGCCGACGAGGGCCTGCGTCGGGCGATCGACCTGATCGCCTCCGGCGCGTTCTCACGGGGTGACCGCTCGGTGTTCGAGCCCGTGGTCTCGAACCTGCTCTACGAGGACCGCTTCATGGTGCTCGCCGACTACGCGTCGTACATCGAGGCACAGGGAGCAGTGGATGCCGCGTACGCCGACCAGGATGCGTGGACCCGCTCGGCGATCCTCAACGTCGCCCGCACCGGGTTCTTCTCGTCCGACCGCTCGATCCGTGACTACATCGACCGGATATGGCACACCCCGCCGCTCGCCTGAAGGCGCTCCCGGCCCGTTTGTAGGACCGAAGCACGTCTGCAGGAGCATCCCGGCCTGCCGCTCCTGCAGACGCGCCGGGATCCTGCACACGGCACACTCAGGAATCTCCCTGTTGACAAAGTCGAGATATATCGTGTTACCCTTCTCGAACACGATATATCGTGTTCCCTCGAACCAGGAGAAGCAGACATGACCGAGAAGTGGCTCATCGCCCCCGGCGAAGAACGCGTCATCGACATCGAGAACGTCACCCGACTGAAGATCGGTCTGGTGGGCGGACAGGTCGATGTCATCGCGCACGACGAACCCGGCATCCGCATCGAGGTGCACGGTGTCACCACCAAGGATCTCCGCATCGAAGCCAACGACGGCGAGGTCGAGATCGATCACCCGCAGCTCGGCTGGGACAACTTCCTCGAGGTGTTCCGCAACTTCGGCTCCGGCGGCCCCAAGGCCGAGGTCAGCGTCGCCGTGCCCCGCTCCATCGCCCTCAACCTCGGCGTCGTCAGCGCCGGCGCACTCGTCTCGGGCATCCGTAACGACGCCCGCCTCAACACCGTCTCCGGCGACCTCATCGTCGACACGCTCATCGGCGACCTCACGGTCAACTCGGTGTCCGGCGACGTGCAGGTGCGCGGCCTCACGGGCTCGATCAGTGCGAACAGCGTCTCAGGAGATGTCGCGGTCACCGGCACCATCCGCCGCGCCACGGTCGACATCGTCTCGGGGTCGACGCTGGTCGACGCAGCGGGCGACGTGAACACCATCAACGTCAACTCGGTCTCCGGCGGCACCACCGTGCGCCTCGACGAGTCGCTCGCCGCGAACTACGTCGTGCGCTCGCTGAGCGGTCGCCTGCTGATCGACGGCATCGAGCGCGGCTCCTCCGGAATCAACAACTACACGGGCTCGACCGGCGAGCTGGCGGGTCGCTTCGTCGATCTCCGCGCGAACTCCGTGTCGGGCGGCGTCACGATCCTCCGTCGCACGCCGGCCTCGATCACAGATGATGCGGAGTGGGAAGCATGAGTCCCGCAGTCTTCTCCCACGGCGACCTCAGGCTCTACCTGCTGTCGTTGCTCGCCGAGGCCCCCCAGCACGGATACGGCATCATCCAGGCCCTGACCGACCGCACGGGCGGCACCTACACGCCGAGCGCCGGCACCATCTACCCGCGGCTCGCGAAGCTCGAGGAAGAGGGGCTGGTCAGCAAGACCGTCGACGGCCGCACGACCATCTACTCGATCACGGATGCCGGACGCGCCGAGCTCACGTCACGCGAAGGCGACCTCGCGGGCATCGAGGCGGGTCTCACCGACTCGGTGCGCCTGATCGCCAACGAGGTCCGCCAGAGCGTCAAAGAGGCCATGAAGAGCCTTCGCGCCGACCTGGCCACGGCTGAGAAGGACGACCGCGCAGCATCCAAGTCCCGCCCGCGCACCGCAGGCGACGACGAGCGCATCGTCAGCCGCGAGGAACTGCACCGAGCGGATGCCGTCATCAACGCCTTCCGCGCCCGCGTGCGCACCGACCTCCGCACCCACGTGGCGAAGGGCGGCACGTTGCCGACATCCGTCGTCACGCAGCTGGAGGACGGACTGGATGCCGCAGCGCGAGGCATCACCACCGCCCTGGCCTCGCTCGGGCGCTGACCCCTGCCAAGACCGCCGAAGCCCCTCCCGTCGTATGACGTGAGGGGCTTCGGCGGTTCGGATGGCTGACCTACTCCGTCCAGATCTCCGGCTGGGTGTCCGGCACCGGGTCTTGCAGGGGCACGACGAGCACCGACCTGTGCTGACGATGCGCGAGACGGGCGGCGACCGATCCGGTGAAGAACTCGCGGATCGACTCTCCGATGCCGCGCTTGCGCGTGCCGACGACGATCAGCTGGGCGTCGAGCTTGGTCGCGAGCTGCTTGATGGCGAGGGCCGGGTCGCCGACGAGCTGGCGGGCGGTCCACGTCAGGCCCGTTCCGTCGAGGGCGGCGGTGGCTTCGGCCTGCACGGCCTCGAACTCGGCTGTTCCGGCGTCGATGTTGATGTCGATGGGTGCCGAGTGCACGTAGCCGTCAGGATCTTCGTAGGTGACGAAGCGCGTGACGTCGACGTGCGCCACCACGAGCGGCACTCGGAGCAGCCGCGCGAATCGCGCCGCTTCTTCGATCACACGCACCGGCTGACCCGGCTGCATCCCGACGATCACGGCCTTCTGCAGTGTCGCGTTCTGCGCGGCCTCATCGGTGGGCCTCGAGGTGTCATCAGTCATGAGGATCGCTCCCTTCACCAGCTGCCAACGGGCCAGTGCGGTCCGGCCGCGTGCTATTCTGAATGCTACTCTTACCGGCCCTCAGCCGGTGTCGTGAATGACTCGGGCAGATGGTTGCCCGCAGCTTAACTCGTGAGGGGGTCTCAGGCATGGGCCGTGGCCGTCAAAAGGCGAAACACACCAAGATCGCCCGCGAACTGAAGTCGTTCAGTCCGTCGGTGAACTACTCGGCGCTCGAGCGCGAGCTCGCGCACCCGAGCGACGCTGAAGACGCATACGTCGACAAGTGGGCCGACGAGTATGCAGACGAAGACGAGGACGAACTCGAAAAGGCCTGACCGCCGATTCGTTCGTCGTCGACTCCCCCGTGCGCTGCACGGGGGTTTCGTCGTGCCCGGAATGCCGGAACTGAGCGCAGCCCGTGCCCTGTCGGTCGCGGACGGACCTCGACCGGCCTGAGAGGATCTCCTCATGGCTCGTGTCGTCTCGCTCTTCCGTCACCCGATCAAGGGCTTCACTCCCGAACCCGTCGACTCCCTGACCGTGCAGTCCGACGGCCGGATCGCGGGCGATCGCGTGCTGGCGTTCCGCTTCGCCGATGCGACCGATCCCGAGCACCGCGACGGGCTCGACCACTGGCCGAAGGCGAAGGGACTCTCGCTGCAGGATTTCCCGGGGCTTGCCACCCTGCGCACCGACTACGACGATGATCGGCAGCGGGTGCGGATCGAGCACAGCGGAACAGTGCTCGTCGAGGCCGGGCTCGACGACTCGGGCCGGGTCGAGCTCGCGGACGCCGTGACCGAGTTCGTGCTCGCGAGTGCCGAAGGCCGACGGATCCGACGCCCGGGGCGACTGCCGCTCGTGCTGGTGGGCGACGGCGTGACATCGAGATTCCAGGACCGCGCTCGCGGCTACGTCTCGGTGCACAGTCGAGGCAGCGTCGACGCCCTGAGCGACGCCCTCGGCTTCGGCATCGACGACCGCCGATTCCGCTCGAACGTCGTCATCGACGACGCCGCCCCCTGGTCCGAGCTCGACTGGACGGGCGAGCTGAGCATCGGCCGGGTGACGTTCCGCGCGGCGGGTCCGATCGTGCGGTGCCTGGCGACACATGCGAACCCCGACACCGGTGTGCGCGATGCGAAGGTGCTCAAGACCCTCACCAGCGACCTCGGGCAAGACGAGCCGACGCTCGGGCGACTGCTGCTTCCGCCCCGGGCCGACACCGACGGATCGGCGGAGTGGGCCGGCGGCACGATCAGCATCGGCGACGAGGTGCGGGCGCACTGAGGCCGCACCGGGTGCCGGGCCTCGCGCCGCGAGTCACCAGCGACCGTGTCGGCGCTCCCAGTCCTCTTCGATCGTGCGGCGACGGCCCGCGACCCACCCGGCGGGGATGACCGCGATCAGCACGCCCACGAGAAGCCACAGCGGGATGAGCCAGCTGTCGGTGAGGTCGTGCAGCAGCCCGATCAGCAGCGGGAACACGGCGGCGACGGCATATCCGATGCTCTGCACGAAACCGCTGAGCGCCACCGCGCTCTCGGGCGTGCGGGAGCGGATGCTGAGCAGCACGAGAGCGAGCGGGAACAGCGCGGCCGCCAGCCCGAAGAACGCCACCCACAGCGGCAGGCCGACCGTCGGGAAGAACAGCATCCCCGCGAGGCCGACGAGACCGCAGCTGATCGCGATGAAGAAGACCGGACGCGTCGCCTGGAACCGCACGATGAGGATGGGCACGAGCAGCGAGCACGGCAGTCCCATGAGACCGAACAGGGACAGCAGCAGACCGGCGTTGGCGGGTGACACCCCACCCACATCGATCATGATCGTGGGGAGCCAGGCGAAGGACACGTAGGCGATCGTCGAGGACGCCGCGAACACGAGCGCGATCGACCACGCCATCGGCAGTCGCCAGAGCCGACCGAAAGCCCGAGGATTCGCGGGCGTCGTCGCGATCGGACCGGTCGCCATGGAGGCGGCATCCGCATCGGTCTCGGCCTCGGCGGCGGCGGGAGCGCTCCGCGGGGTCGCGTCCGCGACCGCATCCGCCCGACTCGTGACCAGCATCGCCACCCACGGCACCAGCGCGATCGCGGCGAACACGCCCCAGAGCCCCAGCGAGACCCGCCACCCCGCCGAGTCGGCGAGGGGCACCGCGACCAGCGGTGGCACGAACGTCGACACGGCCATGGTGGTCGAGTAGACGGTCATCATCAGGCCGAGACGATCGGGGAAGTACTTCTTGACGAGTGGCGGCAGCAGCACGTTGCCGGAACCGACACCCGCGAAGACCACGGCCGTCGCTGCGAGCAGCGATGTCGAGTCGACGGCGAGGCTGCGCAGCAGCAACCCGGCCGCGATCAGCGCGATCGCGACCACCGCCACACGCTCGAGCCCGAAACGCCGCTCGAACAGCGGCGTGAGCAGGCCGAAGACGGCGAAGCACACCGGCGGTGCTGCGCCGATCAGTCCGACGACGACCGACGACACCGCGAAGTCGTCGGAGACGTGGTCGAGCACGGGCGACAAGGATGCCACGGCCGACCGCAACGAGAACGCCACCAGGACGATGCCGACGAGAGCGAGCGCACGACCACGCCAAAGCGGCTGCGCACCCGAGGTCACGAGGTCTGCGACCCCTCCACCCACGCGAGGTACTCGTCGGAGACCGTGCCGGTGACATACCGACCGTCGAAGCAGCTCATGTCGAGATCGCTCAGCACGGAGCCCTCGGTGATCGCAGCCTTGAGGTCTTCGACCTCCTGGTAGACCAGGTGGTCGCAGCCCAGCTCGGTGGCGATCTCGGGGATCGTCCGCCCGTGGGCGATGAGCTCGTGGCGCGACGGCATGTTGATGCCGTAGACGTGCGGATACCGCACGGGCGGCGCCGCGGAGGCGAACGTCACCGAGGTGGCACCGGCATCCCGGGCCATCTGGATGATCTCCTTCGACGTCGTGCCACGCACGATGGAGTCGTCGATCAGAAGCACGTTCTTGCCCTGGAACTCGGTCGACATGGCGTTCAGCTTCTGCCGCACGCTCTTCTTGCGCACGGCCTGACCGGGCATGATGAAGGTGCGGCCGACGTAACGGTTCTTGTAGAAGCCCTCGCGATATTCGATTCCCAGCTTGCGAGCGACCTCCATGGCCGCGGGCCGAGACGAATCGGGGATCGGCATGACGACGTCGATCTTGTCCATCGGCACGTGCTTGGCGATCGTGTCGGCGAGCTTGTCGCCCATCCGCAGGCGGGACTCGTAGACCGAGACGCCGTTCATGACCGAGTCGGGTCGCGCGAGGTAGACGTACTCGAAGGCGCACGGCGCGAGCATCGCGTCCTTCGCGCACTGCCTGCTGTGCAGTTCGCCCTCGTTCGTGATGAAGATCGCCTCGCCGGGTTCGACCTCGCGGACCACCTCGTAGTCGGCGTTCTCGAGCACCAGAGACTCGCTCGCGACGACCCACTCGTCGCGCCCCTCAGCGCCGGGGACGGTCGAGGGACGGCGTCCGAGGATGAGGGGGCGGATGCCGAACGGGTCACGGAACGCGAGCAGACCGTAGCCGGCGATGACCGCGATGACCGCATAGGCGCCCTCGATGCGCTCGTGGGTGCGTTCGACCGCCTCGAAGACCCGCTCGGCGTCGAGGTCGACCGTCGAGGTGGTGTTCTGCAGCTCGCCGGCCAGCACGTTGAGCAGCAGCTCGGTGTCGCTCGAGGAGTTGAGGTGACGGCGGTCGCGCTTGGCCATGTCGGCCGTGAGCTCACGCGTGTTCGTCAGGTTGCCATTGTGGATGAGGATGATGCCGTAGGGCGCGTTCACGTAAAACGGCTGCATCTCCTCCTCGTTCGACGCGGTGCCCTTCGTCGCGTACCGCACATGCCCGAGCCCGACGTTGCCGAGGAGTCCGCGCATGTCGCGCGTGCGGAACGCCTCGCGGACCATGCCCTGCGCCTTGGCGTTGTGCATCACGCCGTTCGCCTCGGCGGTCGCGATGCCCGTTGCATCCTGACCGCGGTGCTGCAGCAGCAGGAGTGCGTCGTAGATGTCCTGATTGACCGGGGCAGAGCCCACCATTCCGACGATGCCGCACATGGACTCTTACTTCGCTCCGTCCGCGTAGGCGCCGACCAGGCGCACCGCTCCACCATCGACGCCCTTGGCGCCCTGTTCGAACTCTCCTGCCGGGCGCGCGCCGAAGCCCACGGTTCCGACCTGCCACGCGGGCATGCCCTCGGCGGCGAGGGCCGCGATCGCGGCATCCTTCTTGTCCGCCGCGATGATCGCGAGGAATCCGATGCCGAGGTTCCACGTGCCCTCCGCCGACTCCAGCGTGGAGCCCGCGATGTCGCTGAGCACGCGGAAGACCGGGCTCGGCGACCAGGTGCTGCGGTCGACCTCGGCCCAGCTGCCCTGCGGGAGCACCCGGGCGAGGTTCGCCGCGATGCCGCCGCCGGTGACGTGACTGAGCGAGTGCACTCCCCCGCCGAGCTGCTCGATCAGACGCAGCAGCGGGAGCGTGTAGAGGCGCGTCGGCTCGAGAAGAGCCTCGCCCCAGGTCTTGCCGAAGTCCGCGGCGTTGTCGCCGTAGCCGATTCCGGCATTCGTGACGATGTGGCGCACGAGCGAGTAGCCGTTGGAGTGCAGTCCGCTGGACTCGACGGCAAGAACGACGTCTCCGTCCTGCACGCGGTCGGCTCCGAGGATGCCGTCGGCCTCGACGACACCCGTCGCGGCTCCCGCCACGTCGTAGTCGCGTGGACCGAGAAGCCCCGGGTGCTCGGCCGTCTCGCCGCCGATGAGCGCGGTGCCGGTGGCGGTGCAGGCCTCGGCGATGCCGCGCACGATGTCGGCGATGCGCTGCGGGAAGACCTTGCCGCACGCGATGTAGTCGGTCATGAAGAGCGGCTTGGCACCCACCACGACGATGTCGTCGACGACCATGCCGACGAGATCCTGGCCGATCGTGTCGTGCTTGTCGATGGCCTGCGCGATGGCGACCTTCGTGCCGACGCCGTCGGTGCTGGTCGCGAGCAGCGGGCGACGGAAGTCGCGCAGGGCGCTCGCATCGAACAGTCCGGCGAAGCCGCCGACACCGCCCAGCACTTCAGGGCCGTGCGTCGCGCGCACGGAAGACTTCATCAGCTCGACGGCGAGATCGCCTGCAGCGGTATCGACGCCGGCTTCGGAATAGGGATTGGTGGGGGAGGCAGCCACGCCACCAGCCTACCGCCCGCGGGGCCCTCCTCTCCCCGCCCTCCATCTCCTACGATGGGGCCATGGCCGACAAGCCGCAGTGGTTGATCCGCGAAGACGCGAGCGTTCCGGTGCTCGTCGCGCTCGCGCTGCGCCAATCCCTCGGCATCCGGGCCCCGGAAGACCTCCCCAGCCTGCGCGATCTGCCCGTCCGAGCACCGGACGCCGTCGAGGTGACGCCCGCGCTGGAGAAGCAGTGGCGCGACTACTGGGACATGACGGTCGAACCCCGTGCGCACCCGTCCGGCGTGCCCCTCGAGCTCATCGAGGGCTTCGACACTCTCGTGGCACTGCCTGCGACGGGGGCCGAGCAGCTCGCTGCGGCGATCGCCCCGCATGCGGAGTCGGCGATGCACTTCGCCCGCGTGGCCCACGATCGCTATGTCGCGTCGATCCGCAGTTCGATGGCGAGCCGGTCGGGCAACGGGAACATCGGCGGCGAGGCCTACCGGGCCTACGCGAGCGCGATCGCCGAATTCGAGCGCGATATCGGGCGACGTGCGCATTCATTCGAGCTCAACGTGCAGGTGCTGCCGTTCTCGCAGCGAGGGATCTGGTGGATCGGCGCTCTCACCGTGGCGGTGACCGACGGGCTGCGCCGCGACGTGGTGTCGTTCGACGCGGCGATCCGACCGATCATCGCAGAGCTCGCCTGACGCGGCCTGCTGTGCGCTGACCGGGTCAGTCGTTCGCGATGATCGTCTCGTGCTCGACCGTGACGACATGATCGTGGCGGCGAGCGACGCGCTCGAGGATCAGCGCGACGATGCTCGCGAGGGCGAAGCCGATCGGCACCGTCCACAGCAGCAGGAATCCGAACACCTGTCCGGGCGGGTAGACGACGTTGACCGCTTCGGAGGGTTCGTAGCTGCCCATCATCGTCAGGATGCCGGCGGCGATGATGCCGAGCACGACGCCGATGCCCATGAACACGCCGAAGCGCGGCACGCGGCGGACGGTCGCCTCGACCGTCTGGGAGGAATCGTGGGAGGACATGCATCCATTCTCCCACCGTTGCCTGTGGGTCGCTCCCCCACGTGCGCAGAGCATCGCCCTCCCCGCGTGCGCTGCGGGGAGGGCGATGCGGCTCTGCGGAGGATCAGACCTCGGTCGGGACCTCGGCGTCGGTCGGCTTCGCCACAGTGCGGCGCCCGATCAGCACGCCTCCGCCGACGGCGAGCACGACGATCACCAGGCCTCCGACGATCCACGGCCACACCGGGGCGCTGTCGGTGTCCGCGGCAGCCGTGACGGATGCGGCGGCTGCCGTGCCCTGGGACTCGGCGGGCTCGTCCTCTGCCGGAGCCACGACACCGCACTCGGCCGCGACAGGGATCTGCGCGGTCACCGGGTCGAGCTCCTCGCCGGCGGCATAGGTGCCGAAGGCGGCGGCCCCTGCCTCGGTGAGGGAGGTGGGAACCCCGTCGAGCGACAGCATTCCGTCGACGACAGTCGTGTCTCCGAGCGCGAACTCGGCGAGACGGACATCCTTCTGGTCGACGCTCTGTCCGTCCTGCGTGGTGCCGAGCACGTCGAACACGAGATAGCCGGTATCGCCAGCGAGCTCGAGGCGGGCGTTGGCCAGAGTCGTGTTCAGCGCGCCATCATGACCCGTGAAGTTGATGCTGCCACCGAACCCGACGAGCCCCGCGAGGGTCTCGTCGTCGAACGAACCCGCCCCGTTCGACCACACGAAGGCGGGGTACTCGTAGACCACATCGGTCAACGTCCAGCCCCCGGCCGCGATGCCCTCGATGTAGGTGCGGAACGATTCCTTGTATCCCCATTCGAGAGTCGCGCCGTCGACCGTGCACGCCCCGATCACCGCAGCCTCCCGCGTCAGGGTGAACTCGAGACCGCGAACCACCGACCCCTGCAGGGTCAGCGTGTGCGGACCGTCCTCGAGACTGGCCGGCAGCGAGCCTGACCAGGTCGCGATGCCCGACGCATCCGCCGAGATCGTATCGAGCAGCACCGGGGTCGAGTACACGACGACCTTGATGCCGGTCTCGTTCGGCTGGAATCCCGATGCCGAGAACGTCGCCGACTTTCCTGACTGCAACGCCGCGAGCTCCTCGTCAGTGATCTCGATGCCCGTCGTCGCCGGCGGTGCGCTGGGGAGCGTGGCCTTCGGCTGCACCATGGCAGCCGCAACCGTTCCGGTGGTGCCGGTCGGAGCCGCCGCAACCGAGCCGATCGTGAACGACACGGGATCCAGATTGGTCGAGAAGCCCGCAAGCACGCGGTCACGCCCCTCGGCCGTCAGCGACGCGGGCACGCCCGAGTAACTCACCGCGCCGTTCGCCGTCGTGATGGCGGCTCGGGACAGGTCGAGCGTCGCGAAGGGCACCTGGGCGCCGCCATGCGTCACGGACAGCGTCGCCGCGCCTGCGGAGGTGACGGTGACCTGCGGGTTCGACACCGTGACATCGAGGACGCCGCTGTGACCGGTGAAGCGCACCGAGCCGCGATAGATCACACTGCCGAGACCGGTCGCCGCGTTGTAGTCACCGCCGACCGTCTGGCCGAACTGGAACACGCCGTTCGAACGGGTCGCCCCGCCGGATACGTCGATCGCCCCCTTGGCGATACCGCCGACGACATACTCCGTGAAGGACGTCGAGATGCCCCACCGCAGCGAGCCGCCAGGCACCGAGACCGCCGGCGAGGTCGGAGTCGTCGGGTTCGGAGGCGTCGGCGGGGTCTCGGGCTTCTCGCCGAACAGGCCCTTCCACTGTGCATCCGTGATCTTGACGGTCGAGCGTGCGTGGATCGTCTCCGCGGTCGGGAGGGTGTGCTGCCGCCACGCGACGACCTCATAGGTCTTCGTGCGGTCGAGGCTCTCGGCCGACGCGTTGAGGTCGACGGAGAACGCGCCCCACTCGATGCCCTGCACGAACTTCATCGCGAGGAAGCCACCTTCGGCGGTGACCTGCGCCTCCGTGCCCTTCTCGATCAGAGCGACGTACGCACCCGTCACGTCGCCGAGTCTCGAACCGGTGGCAGTGACGGTGAGACCGTCAGCCGCGCTCGCGGACTTCACCGCGGTGGTGAGAGCCGGAGCATCCGGAGCACCCAACAGCGCGTTCCACTGTGCATCGGTGATCTTGACGGTCGAGCGTGCATGGATCGTCTCCGCGGTGGGGAGGGTGTGCTGCTGCCACGCGATGACCTCATAGGTCTTCGAACGATCGAGAGCATCAGCGGCCGCAGTCAGATCGACGCTGAACGCGCCACCCGTGATGCCGCGAACGTACTCCATCGCGAGGAAGCCACCACCAGCCGTGACGTCGGCTTCGGTGCCCTTCTCGATCAGAGCGACGTACGCACCCGTCACGTCGCCGAGATTCTTGGCTGCTGCAGAGACGGTCAGACCGTCAGCCGCGCTCGCGGACTTGACCGCGGTCGCGAGAGCCGGAGCATCCGGCTCAGCGGGAGCACCCAGTAGGGCCGTCCACTGCGCATCGGTGATCTTGACGGTCGAGCGTGCGTGGATCGTCTCCGGGGTCGGGAGGGTGTGCTGCTGCCACGCGATGACCTCATAGGTCTTCGAACGGTCCAGAGTCTCAGCGGCCGCAGTCAGATCGACGCTGAACGCGCCACCCGTGATGCTCCGCACGTACTGCATCCCCAGGAAGCCACCCCCGGCGGTGACGTCGGCTTCGGTGCCCTTCTCGATCAGAGCGACGTACGCACCCGTCACGTCGCCGAGATTCTTGGCTGCTGCAGAGACGGTGAGACCGTCAGCCGCGCTCGCGGACTTGACCGCGGTCGCGAGAGCCGGAGCATCCGGAGCACCCAACAGCGCGTTCCACTGTGCATCCGTGATCTTGACGGTCGAGCGTGCATGGATCGTGTCCGCGGTCGGGAGGGTGTGCTGCTGCCACGCGATGACCTCATAGGTCTTCGAACGGTCCAGGACGTCGGCCGCCGCGTTGAGGTCGACGGCGAACGCGCCACCGGTGATGTTCCGCACGTATTCCATTGCAAGGAAGCCGCCGCCGGCGGTGACATCCGCCTCCGTGCCCTTCTCGATCAGAGCCACATACGCACCCGTCACGTCGCCGAGTCTCGAACCGGTGGCAGTGACGGTGAGACCGTCAGCTGCCGTCGCGGACTTCACCTTCGCCGTGAGCGAGGCCGCGGGCGTGGTGGGGGTGGGGAGCAGTGCGTCCCACTGCGCATCCGTGATCTTCACCGTCGAGCGGGCGTAGATCGTGTCCGCAGTCGGGAGGGAGTGCTGCTGCCACGCGATGACCTCATAGGTCTTCGAACGGTCCAGGGTCTCAGCAGCCGCAGTCAGATCGACGGCGAACGCGCCCCCGGTGATGCTCCGCACGTACTCCATCCCCAGGAAGCCACCACCAGCCGTGACATCCGCCTCCGTGCCCTTCTCGATCAGCGCCACATACGCACCGGTGACATCACCCAGCTTCGAACCGGATGCCGTGACAGTGAGACCGTCAGCTGCCGTCGCGGACTTCACGGTCGATGTGAGCGAGGCCGAGGCGTTGCCGTAGTTGAGGGCGACGCTCTTCTCCTGCGTCGCATTGGTGACGCCGCCGGCGCCATAGGTGTACACGCCATAAGAGCCCGGCGTCGCCGGAGCATCCTTCAGCGTCAGGGTCGCCTGGAAGGTGCCGTCGGCGGCGATGTCGACCCACTGCGCGCGGATCGCGGCCTGGAACTGCGCGGGAACCTGATTCAACACGCTCTCTGCGAGCGCCCACGCCTGCGAGCCGACCGAACGCGTCGAGCCGGCCGCGCCCGTCGAGGGCTGCCAGGTCGAGGCGAAGTTGCCGAACACGACGTACGTGCCCTGCGGGAGATTCGCGGGAATCGGCATGCCGCGGCCACCGACGTTCGCAGTCGGGTCATACCCCGAGCCCTTCACGACGACCTTGTCACCCGGCTTCAGCGCGTTGGCCCCGGCCGGAGTCGTGCCGTCAGCGAGGAACACCTGGATCGCAGGCTCGGCCGGAGTCGTCGGCTCGATGGCATCCCAGTCCGCGTCGCTGACCGTGACCGCCGCGCGAGCGAGGATCGTCTGGGCGCTCGGCAGCGTGTGCTGCGTCCAGACGATCACCTCGTAGCTCTTGGTGCGATCGAGATCTGCCGCCTTCGCCGTGAGATCGACCGAGAACGCACCACCCGTGATGCCGCGAACGTATTGCATGGCGGCGAACCCGCCCCCTGCAGTCACGTTCGCCTCGGTGCCCTTCTCGATGACCGCCGCATAGACGCCCGACGCCGAGCCGAACGAGGAGCCGGTCACGGTCGTGGTGATGCCGGGGTCACCCGTCGCGACCGCCGAAGCGACAGTGATCTTGGGTGCGCCCGAGTAGTTGAGGGCGACGCTCTTCTCCTGAGCGGCGTTGATGACTCCACCGGCGCCGTAGGTGTAGATGCCGTAGGCGCCGGGGGCGGCCGCGGCGTCCTTCAGCGTCACTGTCGCCTCGAACGTGCCGTCGGCTGCGATGTTCACCCACTGGGCGCGGATCGCGCCCTGGAACTGCGTCGGAACCTGGTTCAGAACCGTCTCGGACAGCGCCCACGCCTGAGCCCCGACCGAGCGCGTTGCTCCCGCGGCGCCCGCGGAGGGCTGCCAGGTCGACGCGAAGTTGCCGAACACGACATACGTGCCCTGCGGGAGGTTCGCCGGAATCGGAACGCCGCGGCCCCCGACGTTCGCGGTCGGGTCGTAACCCGAACCCTTCACGACGACCTTGTCGCCCGCCTTCAGTGCGGTCGTGCCGGCCGGCGTCGTGCCGTCAGCCAGGAACACTTCGATCACTGGTGCAGCGGGGTCGGTTCCGGGGTTCGTTCCGGGGTCGGTACCCGGATCCGTGCCCGGATCGGTTCCGGGGTCGGTTCCGGGGTCGGTGCCCGGGTCGGTTCCTGGATCAGTACCCGGATCGGTTCCGGGGTCCGTACCCGGATCGGTTCCGGGGTCCGTACCCGGATCAGTACCCGGATCAGTACCCGGATCAGTACCCGGGTCCGTACCCGGATCGGTACCCGGATCGGTACCTGGATCGGTACCCGGGTCGGTCGTCTCCACACCGAAGACCGCATCCCACTGCGCGCCCGAGACGGCGACGTCGCCCCGGGCATAGATGCTCTGGGCGTTCGGCACCGAGTGCTGCTGCCAGATGAGCACCTCGTACACCTGAGTGCGGTCGAGCCCAGCTGCGGCGGCGGTCAGAGTGAAGGCACTCGCGCCGGCGGTCACCGTGGGGAACGGCTGCGCGAAGGCCGCGTACCCGCCGCCGGGGCCTGAGAGCCCGGCTTCGGTGCCCTTCACGATGAGCGCTGCATAGATGCGCGTGACGTCGGGCAAGCCCGAGGCGTCGACCTGCACCGTGATGCCAGCCGTGTCGGCAGAGGTCACGGACGTCGCGACAGTCCCGCTCGCTGCGTGCGCGGGGGGAACGATCACCGCACCGGCCGCTATCAGAAGGAGGGAGACGAAGGCGGCGACCAGCACGCGTATGCGGCTGCTCCCCGTGGATGCTGTGGCTGTGGCGTTCACGATTCTCCAGGCTCCGAGGCGCGCGAAATCGGTGCGCGCCGGCGGTGCCGCTGTGCGGTCGGGCGAGAGGGTGATTGTTGGTTAGGCTTAGCTAAGTAAGCTCCATTCCTGAGAATAGAGGCGGCCGTGAGGCCGAGTCAAGTTTTAGGATAGCCTTGCCTAATGCGACGCGTCTCAGCCCTTCTTTTCGCTGCCGCTCTAGCCGTCGGTCTGGCCGCATGCGCAGACCCGGGAGCCTCCGCCGCACCGCAGCAGAGCGAGACCGCGCACGCGTGCCCCCAGGCATCCGTTCCCCTCGCCGAGCTGGATCTCGTCGACGACGTGCGCGGCGCGACCGGTGGATCCACGGCCTGTCTCTCGAACCATGCGATCGAGCCGGTCGCCGACGACACCGCCCCGGAACTCCCCGTGACCGTCACCGACACCGAGGATCGCGAGGTCGAGATCACGGACGTCGACCGCATCCTGCCGATCGACATCTCGGGCACGATCGCCTCGACCGTCTTCGCCCTGGGCCTCGGCGATCAGGTCGTCGGCCGCGACTCGTCGACGATGTTCGCCGGCACCGAAGAACTCCCCGTGGTCACCAAGACCGGCCACACGCTCAATGCCGAGGCGATCCTCGAACTCGCTCCGACGATCATCCTCACCGACACCACGATCGGCCCGAAGGAGATCCGCCAGCAGCTGCGCGACGCCGGCATCGCGGTCGTGGTGATCTCGAGCGACCGGCGACTCGACACGACCGACGAGCTGGTCACCGAGATCGCCGCGGCGCTCGGCGTGCCTTCGCGCGGGGCCGCGCTGATCGAGCGCCTCGACGCCGACCTCGACGATGCGCTGGCCGAGATCGCCGAGGTCGCGCCGTCCGACGTCGACGACCGGGCGCGGATGCTGTTCCTCTACGTGCGCGGCAATGCGAACATCTACTACATCTTCGGCGAGGACTCTGGTGCCGATTCTCTGATCGACGCCGTCGGCGGGGTCGATGTCGCGGCCGAGATCGGATGGACCGGCATGAAGCCGATGACCGCCGAAGCGCTCGTCGCCGCGAAGCCCGACGTGCTCGTGATGATGACCGACGGACTCGAATCGGTCGACGGCATCGACGGCCTGATCGAGCGCATCCCGGCGATCGCCGAGACTCCCGCAGGAGCGAACCGGCGCGTGATCGACATGGCCGACAGTGAGATCCTCAGCTTCGGCCCTCGATCGGCCGACGTGATCGGCGCACTCGCTCGAGCACTCTACGCACCCGAGTCCGCGACCGCCGAGTCCGCGAAGTGACCGGCGAGGTCGTCACCCGCACGCCGTCGCGTCATCTCGGGCTGCGCTTCACGCTCGTCATCATCGGCCTCGTCGCCGCCCTCCTCGTGACCTGCATCGCGTCGATCACGAGCGGCCAGTACTCGCTCTCCCCCACCGACCTCATCGGGGTGCTGCTGCGCGGCATCGGCATCGACACCGCCTGGGCACCCACCCAGGCGGCCGACTACGGCGTGATCTACAACCTGCGTCTCCCTCGCCTGGTGCTCGGCCTGCTCGTCGGTGCCGCCCTCGCGGTGTCAGGCGTGCTCATGCAGGCGATCTTCGGAAATCCGCTGGCGGATGCCGGGGTCGTCGGCGTCTCGTCCGGTGCTGCCCTCGGCGCGGCGGCGAGCATCACGCTGGGGCTCGCGTCGTTCGGCATGTGGACCACCCCCGCGTTCGCCTTCCTCGGCGGGCTCGCGGCCGTGCTCGCCGTCTACTTCATCAGCCGGTCCGGCGGCCGCACCGAGGTCGTGACGCTGCTGCTGACGGGCATCGCGATCAATGCGATCGCGGGCGCCGGCATGGCCTTCCTCACCTTTCTCGGCACGACGTCGACGCGTGAGCAGATCGTGTTCTGGCAGCTCGGATCGCTCAACGGCGCACTCTGGTCGAACGTCGCCCTGGTCGCGCCGCTCGTCGCCATCGGTGTCGTCGTCGCACTGATCGTGTCACCGCAGCTCGACCTCTTCGCCCTCGGCGAGCGCACCGCCCGGCACCTCGGCGTCAACGTCGAGCTGCTGCGGATGGTCGTGATCGTCACGGTCGCGATCCTCGTGTGCGCCGCGGTGGCCTTCGCCGGCATCATCGGGTTCGCGGGCCTCGTCGTGCCACACCTGATGCGCATGATCATCGGGCCCGCGCATCTGCCGCTGATGATCACCTCGGCGCTCGGCGGCGCGCTGCTGATCGCGGTCGCCGACCTCGTCGCACGCACCGCCGTGCCGCTGGCCGACCTGCCGATCGGCATGATCACCTCACTCGTCGGCGGACCGTTCTTCCTGTGGCTGCTCGTGCGCACGCGCCGCCGGTCGGGAGGATGGGCATGAACGCTGTTAATGCCACGACCCGCCTGGAGGCGACCGGCGTCACCGTGCTCGTCGGCGGCGGGCGCGCGATCCTCGACGACGCGTCGATCGAGATCAGGGCCGGCGAGATCCATGCGCTGGTCGGGCCCAACGGCGCGGGCAAGACGACTCTCTTCGGGGTCCTGTCCGGAGATGTCATGCCGAGCACGGGAGACGTGCTGCTCGACGGGGTGCCGATCGACGGCATCCGCGCTCAGGACATGGCGCGAGCCAGGGCCGTGCTGCTGCAGGAGAACGCGGTGTCGTTCTCATTCAGCGCCGAGCAGGTCGTGCGCATGGGACGAGCCCCGTGGGCACGCACCGGCGCTGCTCACGATGACGACGAGATCGTCGCTGCCGCGATGGCATCGACCGAAGTGCTGCCTCTCGCCCCTCGCGGAGTCACCTCGCTCTCGGGCGGCGAGCGCGCCCGCGTTGCGCTGGCCCGAGTGATCGCGCAGAGCACCGGAATCCTTCTGCTCGACGAGCCGACGGCGGCACTCGATCTGAAGCATCACGAAGACGTCATGCGGCTCATTCGAGGGCAGGCGGATGCCGGTCTCGCTGTCGCGATCGTGCTGCACGACCTCAACGCCGCACTCGCGCACGCGGATCGCGTGACGCTGCTGTCGGAGGGCCGGGTCGCCGCAACGGGTGCCGCTGCCGACGTTCTCACGGCCGAGCGGATCGAGGCCGTCTACGGACAGCCGGTCGACGTGTTCCCGCATCCGGCGACGGGTGTGCCGCTGGTGGTCGCGCGCCGCAGTCGCTGACCGGGTCGCTTCAGGGGCGAAGGGGCAAGACGTCCGAGAGGTCGGCGCGGGTGCCGGAGGCGCTGACCCGGCCCGAGCCCGCGGCATCCGCCCAGTGCTCCGTGCCCGTGGCGACGGCGATCCACGTCGCGGGGTCCATCTCGACGACGTTCGGCGGGGTGCCACGCGTATGCCGAGGGCCCTGGATCACCTGCACGGCGCCGAACGGCGGCACCCGCACCTCGACGCTGTTGCCCGGAGCCTTCTCATCGAGCAGCTGCAGCAGGTACCGCACGGACGTCGCGAGGTCGGTGCGCTGCGGCTTGTCGCCGGCGGCATCCGCTCGGCGCACCGCATCGAGTGCGGCGCGCCCCGCGATGATGTCGATCTTCCTGGAGGGCATGGTGACCAGGCTACGCCGGGGCCATTCGCCCTGGATGCGCGCGCTTCGAAAGGAGATGCGCGCTTCCGAAGGAGAGATTTCCCGAATTCGGCCTTCCGAAGCGCGAATCTCCTTCGCTGGCGCACACGCCGCCCGCCTCCATCCCGGCGCACAGGAATAGGCTCGAGGCGATGAGCCAGAATCCCGACACCCTGCACGGCGCGAGAGCCGAGCTGCTCGCCGCGGCGCAGCGCAGTGCGGGCTGGACGAGACCCCTCCCTCCTGTCGACGGCACGGCCCACCCGGCATCCGTGCTCGTGCTGTTCGGAAGGCTCGACAGCATCCCGGCTCAAACAGACACCGCGACCATGGCCGCAGACCTCGATGTGCTGCTGCAGCGCCGAGCCGCCACGCTGTCGTCGCACCCCGGGCAGGTGTCGTTCCCCGGCGGCCGGGCCGAGGACGCCGATGCGGATGCCGTCGCCACCGCCCTGCGCGAAGCCGAAGAGGAGACGGGGCTCGACCCGGCTGGCGTCGAGATCCTCGCCACTCTCTCGGAGATCCCGCTCGCCGCGAGCAACCACATGGTCACCCCGGTGCTCGGCTGGTGGCGTTCACCGTCGCGCGTCGCGGCCGTGGATCACGCGGAGACGGTCGACGTGTTCCGTGTGCCCGTGGCGCAGCTGCTCGACCCGACGACCCGGTTCACATCGACGATCCACCGCATGGGTCGCACCTGGAAGGGGCCGGCGTTCGATGTAGACGGCACGATCGTGTGGGGCTTCACGGCCATGGTGCTCGATGCGCTGTTCGACGCGGCCGGCTGGACCGTGCCGTGGGACCCGTCGGTCGAGCGCCCGGTCGAGCTCTGACCCGGTCTCGCGCCGCAACCCGCCGAAACGCGCCCGCCCGTCTCGGTAGTCTGGACGGGTGAAGATTCTCGTCCTCGGTTCCGGTGCCCGTGAGCACGCGATCATCCTCGCTCTGCGAGCAGAGACCGCGGAGCACGAGATCTTCGTCGCCCCCGGCAACGCCGGAATCGCGCAGGATGCGACGCCGGTCACCCTCGACATGCTCGACGGGGCGGCCGTGACCTCGTTCGCCAACGAGAACGCCGTCGACCTCGTGGTCGTCGGGCCAGAGGCCCCGCTCGTCGCCGGCGTCGCAGATGTGCTGCGCTCGCACGGCATCCCCGTGTTCGGCCCCGGCAAAGCTGCCGCGCAGCTCGAGGGCTCCAAGTCGTTCGCCAAGCGGATCATGGATGCCGCGGGCGTGCCCACCGGTCGTGCGGTGCGCGCCACCACGACCGCCGAGGTCGAGGCCGCGTTCGACGAGCTCGGCGCCCCGTACGTGGTCAAGGCCGACGGGCTGGCAGCAGGCAAGGGCGTCATCGTCACCGCCGACCGCGCAGACGCGCTCGCCCATGCCGAGCACTATCTGCCGTCCGGCCCCGTGCTCATCGAGGAGTTCCTCTCCGGCCCCGAGGTCTCGCTGTTCTTCCTGAGCGACGGCGACACCGTGCGCGCGCTCAGCCCGGCCCAGGATTTCAAGCGTGCGCTCGACGGCGACGAGGGCCCCAACACGGGTGGAATGGGTGCGTACTCGCCCCTGCCGTGGCTCGCCGAGCAGTTCGGCAGCGAGCAGGCCTTCGTCGACGAGGTCACTCGAGATGTCGCACTGCCCGTGATCCGTCAGCTCGACGAGGAGGGCACCCCGTTCATCGGCTTGCTCTACGCCGGCCTCATCTTGACTCCCGCCGGTGTGCGCGTGATCGAGTTCAACGCCCGCTTCGGCGACCCCGAGACGCAGATCGTGCTCCCGCGCCTCGTGACCCCGTTGTCCGAGCTGCTGCTCGCCGCAGCATCCGGCACCCTGGAAGACCAGCCAGAGCCGGTCTTCAGCGACGACGTCGCCATCACGGTCGTCCTGGCCAGCGAGGGCTACCCCGAGGCCCCGCAGACCGGGCGCCCGATCGAAGGCCTGGCCGATGCCGCGGCCGTCGAGGGCGTGCGACTCGTGCACGCAGCGACCGCCAGCCCTGATGCACCCGGCGGCTCGCTGATCGCGACCGGCGGTCGTGTGCTGAACGTCGTCGCCGTGGCATCCGACTTCCGCACCGCCCGCGACCGGGCCTACGAGGCGATCGGCCGCATCACTCTCGAGGGTTCGCACTTCCGCACGGACATCGCCGCTCGCGTCGCGGAATAACTCGCCCCGTCGTCGCTTTCCTGCCGATTCGCGCAGGTACTCCGCCATTCCGGACACGGACGCTTGACACCGGGAGCTTTCTTCAAGAAAGTGAGCGGATGCCGCTCCGCTCCGACTGGTCGACAGCCACGTGTCCGATCGCCCGCTCCGCCGATGTGCTCGCCGACCCCTGGGTGCTGTTGATCCTGCGCGAGCTGTTCTCAACTCGCACGCGCTTCGATGAGCTGCGCGAAGCCACCGGAGCCGCCGACTCCGTGCTCGCCCGGCGCCTCGCCTCGATGACCGAGGCGGGTCTGGTCGCGCACGACGACCCCGGCTATCGGCTCACGGATGCGGGACGCGAGAGCCTCCCGATCCTCCACGCCTACGCGCGATTCACGCGCGCGCTCGATCCGGACGGCCCCTGGGGGCTGACGATCAGCTGCGCGCGCTGCGGCGCGATCGCAGCATCCGCCGACTGGTGCGCGGAATGCGCCGCTCCGCTGGATGCCGACAGCACTCGCTGGGCGCGGCGCAGCATGGGCGGCGAGCCGTTCGCCCTCGCTTCGGGCAGCGCAGCATGACCGCCGAATCGGTCGAGGAGCCGAGCGGCCTTCCGACACCCCCTCAGCCTGCGATGCCGCAGCGCCGAATCCATCCCGCGTGGATCGTCGCACTCGTCGCACTGATCGCCCTGATCGGAGCCGCCGGGTTCCGTGCGGCACCCGGGGTGCTGATGCTGCCCCTTCAGGACGAGTTCGGCTGGACCACCGCCGAGCTCTCGCTCGCGGTCACGGTCAACCTGCTGCTGTTCGGCCTCACCGCGCCGTTCGCCGCAGCCCTCATGCAGCGTTTCGGCATCCGCGCCGTCACCGTCACCGCTCTGTTCGTGATCGGCGCGGGTGCGGCCCTGAGCGTCTTCGTCGCCACGCCGGCGCAGCTGGTCCTGACCTGGGGCGTGCTCATCGGACTCGGCACCGGGTCGATGGCGCTGGTGTTCGCGGCCACGATCACCGACACCTGGTTCGCCACCAGGCGCGGTCTGGTGTCGGGTGTGCTCACCGCCGGCAGTGCGACCGGGCAGCTCATCTTCCTTCCGGTGATCGCCGCGGCGGCCGAAGACGTCGGCTGGCGCGGAGCATCGCTGATCATCGCCGGGGGTGCGCTCGCGGTCGTTCCCCTGGTCTGGATCTTCGTGCGCAACCGTCCGAGCGATCTCGGCGTCAACCGTTACGGCGACACCGGCCCCGTCACCGTGGCCGCGCGGCCGAAGGGCAGTGCGTGGGGCGCCGCGCGCCTCGCGATCACCACGCTGCGCGACGCCGCACGCACGAAGACGTTCTGGGCTCTGGCGATCGGCTTCGCGATCTGCGGGGCGACGACCAACGGCCTGATCGGCACGCACTTCATCCCCAGTGCCCACGACCACGGGATGGCGACGACCACCGCCGCGGGCCTGCTCGCGGTCGTGGGGATCTTCGACATCGTCGGCACGGTGTTCTCGGGCTGGCTGACCGATCGGGTGAACCCCCGCATCCTGTTGGCCGCGTACTACGCGCTGCGCGGCGTGAGCCTGCTCTTCCTGCCGAGCCTGCTGTCAGCCGAGGTGCAGCCGAGCATCATCGTGTTCATCGTGATCTACGGCCTCGACTGGGTCGCGACCGTGCCGCCGACCATCGCGCTGTGCCGCGAGGTCTTCGGCGATCGGGGCCCTCTCGTGTTCGGCTGGGTGTTCGCCTCGCACCAGATCGGCGCCGGCATCGCGTCGTTCCTCGCGGGCATGGTGCGCGACCACACCGGTCAGTACACCGTCGCCTGGTTCGCGGCCGCCGGCCTGTGCGCCGTCGCCGCGCTGGTGAGCGCCACGATCCGCCGGCATCCGGCCCAGGTCGCGTCCGACTGACTCCCGCCCCTCGCCGCCCCCGCCGCACACGGACGAAGGCCCCCTCCCGAACGGGGAGGGGGCCTTCGACACAGGCGAACCGGTCAGAGCACCTTCGAGAGGAAGTCCTTCAGGCGCTCGTTCTTCGGGGCACCGAACAGCTCGGCGGGCGGCGCCTCCTCGACGACGACGCCGGCATCCATGAAGACGGTGCGACCCGAGACCTCGCGCGCGAAGCCCATCTCGTGCGTCACGAGCACCATCGTCATGCCGCCGGACGCGAGGTCGCGGATGACCTGCAGCACCTCGCCGACCATCTCGGGGTCGAGGGCGCTCGTGGCCTCGTCGAAGAGCATGATCTCGGGGTCCATCGCCAGCGCGCGAGCGATCGCGACGCGCTGCTTCTGACCACCCGACAGGGATGCCGGCTTGGCGTCGGCCTTCTCGGCCAGCCCGACGCGATCGAGCAGCGCCAGAGCGCGCTCCTTCGCCTGGGCCTTCGACAGCTTGCCGAGCTCGACCGGTGCCAACGTGATGTTCTCGAGCACGGTCATGTGCGGGAACAGGTTGAAGTGCTGGAACACCATGCCGATGCGCTGACGCACCTCATCGAGCTTGACGCTCTTGTCGGTCAGATCGACGCCGTCGACGACGACGTGACCAGACGTCGGCTCCTCGAGCTTGTTGAGGCACCGCAGCAGAGTGGACTTGCCCGAACCCGACGGACCGATGACCGCCACCACCTCGCCGTCCTCGACGGTCAGGTCGATGCCCTTGAGCACATGGTTGTCGCCGAACGACTTGTGCAGGTCTCTGACTTCGATCTTGCTCATGCGTTGAACTTCCTCTCCAGGCGGTTCGCGAGCAGCGTCAGCAGCGTGATCACGACGAAGTAGATGATGGCGACGATCGTCAGCACCTGAGCGGACAAGTACGTCGAGGCGATGATCTGACGCGACACGAACGTCAGCTCGGCCAGGCCGATGACGCTGATCAGCGACGTGTCCTTGAGGGTGATGATGCCCTGGTTGACGAACGACGGGATCATGATGCGGAACGCCTGCGGCAGCACGACCTTCTGCATGGTCTTCCAGTGCCCGAGGCCGAGCGAACGCGATGCCTCTGCCTGACCGGGGTCGACGGCCTGGATGCCGCCGCGGATGATCTCGGTCATGTACGCACCCGTGTTCAGCGAGAGCGTGATCGCCCCGGCGACGAACGGGTTGAACGTGAGCCCGGGGAACAGCTGCGGGATGGCGAAGAACACGAAGAACGCCTGCACCAGGATCGGCGTGCCGCGGAACACGTAGACGTATGCCGTCGCCACCCAGCGGAACGGCGCGAAGGCCGAGACACGACCGAAGCCGAAGATGAGGCCGAGGATGAACGCGGCCACGATCGCGACGAGGGTCGCGAGGATCGTGAGCCAGAGGCCCTCCATGAGAGCGGGCCAGTACTTCACCGCGACGGAGAAGATGTCGGTCGCCTGCGTGGTCTCCTCGCCGCCGGCGAGGTAGCTGTCGACGATCTCGTCGTACTCGCCGGATGCCTGGAGGTTCTCGAGCCCCGCGTTGAACATCTCGACCAGCTCGGGGTTCTGGCCCTTGTTGACCGCGAAGCCGTACTCGCCACCGAGCTCCGGCTCACCGATCAGGCGGAAGCCGGATCCCTGCTGGATGCCGTAGGCCAGCACCGGGAAGTCCTCGAAGTAGCCGACGGCCTGGCCCGCCTTGACGGCATCCACCATGTCGGTGGTGTCCTGGTACGGCGTGATGCGGAAGCCGAACTCGTCCTGGTTCTCCTCGGCGAACGTCTGCCCCTGCGTGCCGGTCTTGACCGCGACCGCCTCGCCGTCGAGGTCGTCGAGGGACTGGATGTCGCTGGACTCCAGCACGCCGAGCTGGATGCCGCTGGTGAAGTACGGCTCGCTGAAGTCGAACGTCTTCTCGCGCTCCTCGGTGATCGACATGCCTGCCATGACGGCGTCGACCTGGTTGGCCTGCAGCGCCTGCACCGCGGCGTCGAAACCGAGCTGACGGATCTCGACCTTGAAACCCTGGTCTTCGGCGATGGCGCGAAGCAGGTCCATGTCGATGCCGACGAGTTCGCCATCGGGAGAGGTGAACTCGAACGGCGCGAACGTCGTGTCGGTGCCGATGACGTAGGTCTCGGAATCGTCTGCGGCAGTCGCCGCGGATGCTCCGCCGAGCAGGGCACCGGCCGCGATGAACGCCGTGAGCGCCATCGCCCCGACGGTGCGTCCGAACGCGCGCAGGCGCGCAGACGCAGGAGAGGGATTTCGGATCACGACGGATGCTCCTCGGATCGGATGGGCGACAGGATGCTGTCACCGTGATGGTCGTCGACCATCAACCCTAACCGGCGACGGCGTGTCGCCGTGTTCGCTCGCCCCCTGGGCGGTCGGATCAGAGGGTGATCCAGTATCGCCGGAGCATCGCGTGGCCGAGTGCGGACTGGTCGCTGACGTCCTGCAGCACGCCTCCGGCGCCTTCGATCGTGCGGTAGGACCCGACGTTGTCGTCGTCGCACGTGACCAGCACGCGCTCGAGTCCGAGCTCGCGGGCGCGCGCGAGTCCGAGCCGCAGGGCGGCCGACGCGTAGCCTCGACGGCGCCGCGACTCCCGCACCGAGTACCCGATGTGGCCGCCCGCCTCGCGGAGCCACTCATTCAGCTCGTGCCGGAAGGAGAGGAAGCCCACGACCTCGCCGTCGTCGACGACCCAGTAGAGGTCGTTGTGCACGGCATCCTCAGGCAGCTCGGCCGTGGTGTCGGAGAGGAGGGTCGACTTCTCGATCAGGGCGTCGAGCGTCGCCCGATCGGGGGTGACGGGCGCCTGGAGACCGGATCCGTCGACGTGCCCGTCACCGAACTCGGCGACGGCCGCCGCCCAGGAGTCGAACAGGTCGGTGGTGGGCCTCGTCAGCTCGATCGTCATCGCACGATGAGATCACACCGGGGCCGTCTCTCGCAAAACCGGTCAGAGAGAGCCGGGTCTTCCGCACCAGTGTGCAGAAGACCCGGCTCGTCGTCGGGCCTGGGTCAGGCCGCGGGAGCGGGCGCCTCCGCGGGGGCGGATGCCGCGGCATCCGCCTTGTCGTAGCGACCGAGGAAGAGGGAGGCGACGAGCGCGACGACCATCACGCATGCAGGCAGCAGGATCGCCTGCGACATCCCGGCTGCGAACCCCTCGGCGACCTCGGGCGGCAGCGAGCCGCCGCTGATCCCAGACGGCGCGTCGGCGAGCCCTGGCAGGTTCGCCTCGAGACGCGATTGCATGAAAGTCGCGATGGATGCCGAGCCGATGACCGATCCGATGGTGCGGGTCGTGTTGTAGATGCCCGCCCCGGCACCGGCCTGGCGCGGGGGGAGCTTGCGGGTCGCGGTGGTCGCGAGCGGCCCCCACATGCCCGCGTTGCCGATACCCATCAGCGCCGACGGCAGCAGGAACATCCAGATCGGGGTGTCCATGTTGATCAGGGCCGAGTACCAGATCAGGGCGACGACGACGCACAGCAGACCCGGGATGAGGATGATGCGCGGGTCGACGCGGTCGAGCAGCTTGCCGGCGAAGGGGGCGAGCACACCCGACAGCACGGCCATCGGGATCAGCAGCAGCGCGGCCTCGGTCGGCGTGAGTCCTCGGGCCGTCTGCAGGAAGAACATCATGGGCAGCGACATGCTCGTCACGGTGAAGCCGACGGCGGCGATCGCCACGTTGGCCCCCGAGAAGTTGCGGTCGCGGAAGAGCGCGAGGGGCACCAGCGCCTCGCTGCGCGTGCGAGCCTGCTGCACGATGAACAGCGCGAGGATCACGAGCCCCGCGATGATGAGGCTCCACACCGAGATCGGGCCCCAGATCACGCCCCAGTCGAACTTCTCGCCCTCTTGCAGACCGAACACGATGAGGAACAGCGCGACCGCGCTCAAGATCACCCCGAGGATGTCGAAGCGGTGCGGACTCGTCTGCAGCTTGGGCACGAGACGCCAGGCGAGCACGAAGGCGACGATGCCGACGGGGATGTTCACGAAGAAGATCCACTCCCAGCCGAAGCCGTCCACGAGCAGGCCGCCGACGAGGGGACCGACGAGCGTGGCGACGCCGGCGGTCGCGCCCCACAGCCCCATGGCTGCGCCCCGGCGCTCGGGCGGGAACGTGCGGGTGATGACCGCCATCGTCTGAGGGGTCATGAACGCCGCGCCCAGGCCCTGCACGGCGCGCGCCGCGATCAGCATCTCGAGCGAGCCCGAGAGCCCGCACCAGAGTGACGCGAGCGTGAAGATCGCGAGGCCGATGAGGTAGATGTTCTTCGGCCCGAACCGGTCGCCGAGACGCCCGGTGATCAGCAGCGGCACCGCGTATGCGAGCAGGTAGGCGCTCGTGACCCACACGACGTTGTCGAGGTTGTTGGTGGTCGGGTCGAGGGCCGCCTTGATCGCCGGGTTCGCGACCGAGACGATCGTCGTGTCGACGAGGATCATGAAGAAGCCGATGACGAGCGCCCACAAGGCGGGCCACGGGCTGGCGGGGCGATGCCCTGCGGCGAAGGTGCCGGTCGACGGACCGGATGACGCGGATGCCCCGGTCGGGCGTCCTGTCGAGGAGGGTTCGGTCATTGCTGTGCGGCCTTTCGCTGTGCGCGGTAGCGGTCTGAGTACTCGAAGGCGCTGGGTCCCCAGGGGAACTCCTCGGCCTCGAGTCGGTCGATGAGGGAATCGATCCAGCGCAGCTCGGCGTCGAGCAGCACCTCCTGACGTTCGAATTCGACGAGCACCTGCTCGGGCACCCCGGTGCGCCTCGCCTCGACCAGCCCGTCGCGATGCGACCCGTGCCCCTCATCGAGAGCCTCACGCCGCAGACGCAGCGCCTCGATCACGTCAGCGCTCTCGAGGTTGTGGGCCTCGGCGAGCGCGACACGGAACTCGGCCGGCCGGTCGATGATCGACAGCTCGCGACGCAGCCAGGTGATGAGAGCGTCTCGCCCGGCATCCGTCAGAGAGTACGTCGTGCGCTCGGGACGGTTGCCCTCTCGATCGCTGCCGACCTCGTCGAGGAGGCCTGCCCGTCGGAGGCGTCCGACCGTGTGATAGAGCGTGCCGTTGGTGATCGTGAGCAGGCGTTCGTCACGCCGAGAGCGCATGAGCCGCACCATCTCGTAGGGGTGCATGTCGCCCTCGCGCAGCAGCGCGAGGATCATGACGGCCATCGAGGTCAGGCGGTCGGTGGTGTCGTTCGGCACGCGCATCCCTCCAAATAGTCCATGTGGACTATACGCCGGTCATGTGCCCTGCGACAACACCGGGGTGTGTCCATTCGGTTACTGCAGCGTGGCCTGGAGCTGGGCCGGCGAGAGTGCTCGGTCTGCATACACGAGCCGCACCGCCGAAGGGTCGGGATTGCCGAGGTCCGGTGCCCGATGCACGAGTTCGAGTCCGAGCTTCTCGGCCACGCGTGCCGACCCGGTGTTGTGTTCGACGAGGTACGCGATCACCGGCCGGTCGGGGTCGATCTCCTGGGCACGCTCGACACCGGCGCGGGCGAGCTCGGTCGCGAAACCGCGCCCGTGGTGGTCGGCGGCGATCCGGTAGCCGACGTTCCAGACCTCGTCTCCGAGCAGCGTGCATCCGCCGTTGCCGATCACCTCTCCGGTGTCTCGCAGCCGAGCGACCCATGATCCGAGCCCGATGGTGCTCCAGCTGCGCTCCCACCGCTCCATCATCCGGACCGTCGTCTCGGGGTCGGTGTGCCGGAGGCTCGGATAGTGCGTCCACACTCGCGGATCGCTCTGGATCGCGAACACCGCGTCGAGATCCGAGGGAACAGCCCGCGACAGCCGCAGTCGATCGGTGAGGAGGTCGTCAGTCACATCTCCACGCTAGACAGCCCCGCCGACACTCGGGCCGTGCGTCGCCCCGAGCCTCAGCTGCTGAGCTTGCGCAGAGCCGATCCCTTGTGGGCCGCCGTGTCACCGCTCTTCTCCGACTTCACGATGTACGCGGGCTCGTCGTCGGATGCGGTGAAGCTCTGCCCGGCGAACCGGAAGTCCTTCGTCCGCTTCTCCTCGACGGTGCCCTGCGTTCGCCCCTGCGGGGTGTTCCAGCTCACCCGGTCACCCCTGGACAGATCCTTGGTCATGACTCCTCCTCGCGCTCCCATCGAGGGTCGCCGATGCGTTGCCCTCCGCATCGGGCCTTGACACGCGCCGAGGAAGTGCGCTGCGCCCGCATTCGTCCCGGAGGTGGGGCTCGGGAGCGGAACCGGGATAATGGGCGGGTGAGCACACCTTCCGAGAACAACGCACAGACCATCCCCGGCTGGCGCCACATCTATTCGGGCAAGGTCCGCGACCTGTACGCCTCGGACGACGCCGCCGACACCCGCATCCTCGTGGTCGCCTCCGACCGCGTGAGCGCCTTCGATTTCGTGCTGTCGCCCGGCATCCCCGAGAAGGGGGCGCTGCTCACCCGTCTCAGCCGCTGGTGGTTCAGCCAGCTCGATGACGTTCCCAACCACCTCGCCGAGGGCGAGATCCCGGCGAGTGTCGCCGACCGTGCGATGCTCGCGCAGTCGCTCGAGATGCTGCCGGTCGAGTGCGTCGTGCGCGGCTACATCACCGGTTCCGGCTGGGCCGAGTACACCGAGAACGGCACCGTGTGCGGCATCCCGCTGCCCGCCGGCCTGCAGAACGGCGACCGCCTGCCCGAGCCGCTCTTCACCCCTGCCTACAAGGCGCCGATGGGAGAGCACGACGAGAACATCACCTTCGACCAGACCGTCGAACTCGTCGGCGCCGAGCGTGCGGCCGAACTGCGCGACGTCTCGCTCTCGCTCTACTCCCGCGCTGCCGCGATCGCCGAGGAGAAGGGCCTGATCCTCGCCGACACGAAGTTCGAGTTCGGAACGGATGCCGACGGCGTGCTGCACCTGGCCGACGAAGTGCTCACGAGCGACTCCTCGCGCTATTGGGATGCCGAGGCCTGGCGCACAGGCGCGACGCCGACCGAGCGCATGGCGAGCTTCGACAAGCAGATCGTGCGCGACTGGCTGGCCGCGAACTGGGACAAGCAGGGCGAGCCGCCCGTGCTTCCCGAGGACATCGTCGAGCGCACCGCCGCCCGCTACCGCGAGCTGATCGAGCGCCTCGGGGCCTGACCCGCGCGATTCGTCGCCCTCACAGGAGGAGAACTCCCTGTCGGGCGGAATGAACCTCGGGTTTTCTCCGCCCCAGGCGGCGAAGTCCGCCCAAGGCGGCGGAGACCCGCGCACCCAGCCAACACTCAGGAATCGGTAGTGTTGCTCCAGCACTCCCACTCCCCCCGATCCTGAGGAGCCCGCATGCCCCTGTGGAAGACCCACGGAAACGGCCGCACGGTCGAACCCGGCGCCGTCGTCAAGCCCGATGAGCGCCTGAACTGGCCCGCCACGATCGCGATCGGCGCCCAGCACGTCGTCGCGATGTTCGGCGCCACGTTCCTCGTGCCGACGCTGACCGGCTTCCCGGTCTCGACCACGCTGCTGTTCAGCGGCCTCGGCACTCTGATCTTCCTGCTGATCACCAAGAACCAGCTGCCCAGCTATCTCGGCTCGTCGTTCGCGTTCATCGCGCCGATCACCGCCGCCGTGGCTGCGGGTGGCACCGGATCCGCCCTGGCCGGAGTGGTCGCGGTCGGCATCCTGCTCACCGTCGTCGGCCTGGTCGTGCAGTTCGCGGGCCTCCGCTGGGTCGACGCGCTCATGCCCCCGGTGGTCGCCGGCGCGATCGTCGCCCTGATCGGCTTCAACCTCGCCCCCACCGCGTGGAACAACTTCAAGATCGACCCCGTGACCGCGACCATCACGCTCGTCGCGATCATCCTGTTCGCGGTGCTGTTCCGCGGCTTCCTCGGTCGCATCTCGATCTTTCTGGGCGTCGCCGTCGGCTTCATCTACGCCGCGTTCACCGGGTCGTTCCAGGTGCCCAACGCGCTGCGCGGAGACAAGACACCGGCAGAGCTCATCGCCGACGCCCCCTGGATCGGCCTGCCCGAGTTCCAGCTCCCCGACTTCGTCGCCCCGGGCACCTGGTCGACCATCGCGATGTTCCTGCCCGTCGTCCTGGTGCTCGTCGCCGAGAACGTCGGCCACGTGCGCGGCGTCGCGACGATGACCGAGGACCCCGCGATCAACAAGCACACGGGCCGCGCGCTCATCGCCGACGGTGTCGCGACGACCATCGCCGGAGGCTTCGGCGGGTCCGGCACGACGACCTACGGCGAGAACATCGGCGTCATGGCCGCGACCCGCGTCTACTCGACCGCGGTCTACTGGGTCGCCGGTCTCTTCGCGATCCTGCTCGCGTTCTCGCCGAAGGTCGGCGAGGTCTTCAACTCGATCCCCGCGGGCGTGCTCGGCGGTGCGACCACGGCGCTCTACGGCCTGATCGGCATCATCGGCATCAAGATCTGGGTCGACAGCAGGGTCGACTTCTCGCGCCCGGTCAACCAGTACACGGCGGCCGTCTCGCTCGTGATCGGCATCGCCGGCTTCTCGATGCAGCTCGGCGACTTCGCCTTCGGCGGCATCGTGCTCGGCACGGTCGCAGCTCTCCTGATCTACCACGTGGGCAACGCGATCGCCCGCGCGCGCAAGACCGGAGCCGACGACCCGAGGCCCCTCGAGGCCGTGGGCCCGTTGGGCGGAGACCCCGCGTAATCGCGCACCACGCACGACCACGACGATCCCGGATGCTGCAGCTGCGGCATCCGGGATCGTCGCGTCAGGACGCGGTCGCGCTCAAGCGATGACGGCGAGCACTGCATCCGGCGCGATCGCCGCAGAGAGCTCCGCCCGGTGCGAGAGCGTGCCGGCCCGGTGGGCGGTGACCGTGGTCTCCATCTTCATCGCGTCGAGCACCGCGACCGGATCGCCCTCTGCGACGCTCGCCCCGTCATCGGCGAGCCAGCGCACGAGCGTGCCCGGTGCCGGCGAGCGCAGCTCGGTCGGGTCGGATGCGGAGGGCGCGGCCACGGCGTCCGTCAGCCCGCCGAGCCCTGCGAGCAGGGCGAGCGGGAGCCCGAGCACGACACGGCGGCCGTCGATCTCGACGGGGAAGCGCTGGAGTGCGGCATCCGGTGCGGGAGCCGGTCGCAGCTGCGGTTCGAGGCGAGGCAGCAGGGTGCTCTCGATCCACTGCGTGTGCACTGCGAAGGTCTCGGTGGCGAAAGCCTCGTCGTCGAGCGCGAGCAGATCGAACGGGATGACGGTCGCCGGCCCCTCGACGACGAGCTCGCGCAGCGCCCGACGTGCGCGCACGAGTGCCGCATCGCGAGTGTCGGCGTGCACGATGAGCTTCGCGATCATCGAGTCGAAAGCCGGCTGAACGACATCGCCCGCGTCGATGCCGCTGTCCCAGCGCACGCCGGGCCCGCCGGGGATCCGCAGCGACTCGACACGACCGGGGCTGGGAAGGAAGCCGCGACCCGGGTCTTCGGCGTTGATGCGGAACTCGAAGGCGTGCCCTGCCGGCACCGGAGTCTCGGTGAACGAGATGCCCTCTCCGAACGCGATGCGGAGCTGCTCGCGCACGAGATCGGTGCCGGTGACCTCTTCGGTGACCGGGTGTTCCACCTGGAGCCGGGTGTTCACCTCGAGGAAGGAGATCGTACCGTCGGCCGCGAGGAGGAACTCCACGGTGCCCGCACCCCGGTACTGCACCTCGCCGCAGATCGCGCGGGCAGCATCGTGGAACCGAGCGCGCTGATCGTTCGACAGCCCCGGCGCCGGAGCCTCCTCGATGAGCTTCTGGTTGCGGCGTTGCATCGAGCAGTCGCGATCGCCGACGACCACGACGCCGCCGAGTCCGTCACCGAGCACCTGCACCTCGATGTGACGCGGGCTCTCGAGGAACCGCTCGACGAAGCACTCGCCGCGGCCGAAGGCGGCGATGGCCTCACGGGTCGCGGCATCGAAGGCGTCTGCGACCTCCGACATCTCTCGCACCACCTTGAGGCCCCGCCCGCCACCGCCGAACGCGGCCTTGATGGCGATCGGAAGCCCATGCTGCTCGGCGAAGGACACGGCCTCCGCAGGCCCGGCCAGAGGCTGGTCGGTGCCGGCCGCCAACGGCGCTCCGACACGCTGCGCGATCCGACGCGCGGTCATCTTGTCGCCGAGCGCGTCGATGCTCTCGGGTGAGGGGCCGATCCAGACGAGGCCAGCTCCTTCCACCGCCCGCGCGAACTCCGCGCTCTCCGAGAGGAATCCGTAGCCGGGGTGCACGGCATCCGCGCCGCTCCTGCGAGCCGCGTCCACCAGCGCATCGATCGAGAGATACGTGGTCGCCGCGGTGTCTCCGCCGAGGCCCAGGGCCTCATCGGCGAGTCGCACGTGCAGCGCGTCAGCATCCTGGTCGGCGTAGACCGCGATCGACGTATAGCCGGCCTCGGCGCAGGCGCGGATGACGCGCACGGCGATTTCTCCGCGATTCGCGATCAGCACCTTGGTCATGAGGTCTCCTTGACGATGAAACGGACGCGCACGCCGGGCGGCAGCTGCCCGGCGAGATCGAGACTGGGATCGGTGAGTGCACCGATGATCGGGTATCCGCCGGTGAGCGGGTGGTCGGGGAGGAACAGCACGGGCTGACCGTCCGGCGGAACCTGGATGGCGCCGGTCACCGCCCCTTCGCTGGGCAGCTCGCCGCTGACGGATCGCTCCAGGGGCACGGTGCCGTCGAGCCGGATCCCGACCCGGTCCGACCGCGGGGTCACGGACCATTCCTGGCCGGTGAGAGTCGCGAGCGCTGCGGGGGTGAACCAGTCGTCTCGCGGGCCGAGGGTGATCTCGAGCTCGACGAGGTCACCGGACGCGGGGAGCGTGCGCGGGGTGGCGATCGGCTCGACAGGATGCGGTGCGCGATCGCCCACACGGACCACGTCTCCGGCGGTCAATGCGGCGGGTCCGAGACCGGCGAGGGTGTCGCTCGCACGACTCTCGAGGGCCGACTCCACAGCCACGCCGCCACGCACCGCGATGACATAGCGCAGCCCGCTGGTCGGGTGTCCCAGAGTGAGCTCGTCGCCGTCGACCGTGGCGAAGGGCGTCCCGTGAGCGATACGACGCATCACGCCGTCGGCGTCGATCAGGTCGAGAGAGCCGACGGCCCCCGCGACGGCGGCGACTCCGGCACCGCGGAAGCGCAGCACCGCACCTCCGACGCTCTCGAGCACCGCGGCGCCGCTCGCGTTGCCCACAGCGCGGTTCGCCTCGCGCATCGCACGACGGTCGGCGGCGCCGGACGACGAGACGCCGAGTGCCGCGAATCCCGGACGTCCGGCATCCTGCACCAGCAGTTGCAGCGACGGGCGCACGATCTCGACCGCGACGGTCGGAGAACCCGGATCATGCGCTTCGGCGGCGTGTCGCTCGGTGACGCGCCGCGCGTCGGCGAGATCGTCTGGCTTTTCCGACATCATGGCCTGCTCGCGCACCTGTTGGAACCGCACCGTCGTGCCCGGCGACAACAGGGCAGGCGGGTCGCGGTCGATGTCCCACATCAGGGCGTCGGTGTGTCCGATGAGCTGCCAGCCGCCCGGACTCTCGCGCGGGTACACCCCGGTGAACTGTCCGGCGAGCGCCACCGACCCCGCGGGCACACGCGTGCGGGGCGACGATCGGCGGGGCACATCGAACAGCGGGTCACTGCTCACCACGTAGCCGAAGCCCGGGGCGAAGCCCGAGAAGGCGACCTTCCAGTCGGCAGCGAGGTGACGGTGCACGAGTTCTGCGGCCGATACGCCGAGCAGGGATGCGGCCTCGTCGAGGTCCTCGCCGTCGTAGCGCACCGGCACGATGACCTCACCCGTCACGGGCAGATGCGCTGCGTCGATCTCCGTCGCCGCGAGCACAGCCGCGAGATCGGCAGCCGAGACGAGAAGCGGATCGAAGCGCACGAGCACGGTGCGAGCGCCGGGAACACGCTCGACCACGCCGAGCACTCCGTCCCAGGCCAGGTTCAGGCGCATCGCCTCGTCGAGGTCTGCCGCCTCCACGAGAAGAGCGCTGTCGGATGCCGTGAGGATGCGCATCAGACCAGGTACTCCGCATCGGGAACGTCGGTGATGAACATGTAGCCGGGCGCGTGGGTGATGGCGAAGGGAGGCTTCGAGGCCATGATCGCTGCCTGCGGGGTGACGCCGCACGCCCAGAACACCGGCACCTCGCCCTCACGCACCTCGGGAGCATCGCCGAAATCGGGACGAGCCAGGTCGGCGATGCCGAGGGAGGCAGGATCGCCGATGTGCACCGGAGCACCGTGTACGGCGGGGGTCCGGCCGGAGATCTGCACAGCGTCCGCCACGCGATCCGCGGGAATCGGTCGCATCGACACGACCATCTCGCCACTCAGGCGGCCCGCCGGGGTGCAGGGCACCGCCGTGCGGTACATCGGCACGTTTCGACCCAGCTCCTGGTGGCGGATCGGGATCCCCGCCTGCACGAGACCGGACTCGAACGTGAAGCTGCACCCGATGAGGAACGAGACGAGGTCCGGATGCTCCGCCCACGCCGCCGTCGCGTCGGCCACCTCGTCGGCCAGTTCACCGTCTCGCCAGATGCGATACCGGCCGATGTCCGTGCGGATGTCGCTGCCCGGTGCGAGCCGCGACTCCACCTCGCCCTGTTCGATGACCTCGAGCACGGGGCACGGCTTCGGGTTCCGCTGCGCGAAGAGCAGGGTCTCGAAGGCCCAGTCGGCCGGCACCGAGATGAGGTTCGCCTGCGTCAGCCCCACCGCGACTCCGCTGGTCGGCTCTGCATGCCCCGCACGGATGGCCGCGCGCGCTGCACGTGCGGCGGCGAGCTGGTCGGTGGTGGCGAGAACGGTCATGTCAGACCCCCGCGAACGGTGCGATCGTGATGCCGGCATCCTGCAGCATCCGCTTGGTCTCCGCGGCCATGGCCACGGAGCCCGGGCTGTCGCCGTGCACGCAGATCGACTGTGCGCTGACGGGGACGTCGGTGCCGTCGATCGCGCGAATCACTCCCTCGCCGGCGAGGCGCACCATGCGCTCGGCGACGGCCGCGGGATCGTGAAGCACAGAGCCCGGTTCGGTGCGCGAGACGAGCTGACCGTCGGGCTGATATGCCCGATCGGCGAAGGCCTCGGCAGCGATCTGCAGGCCCGCGCGCTCGGCCACGTCGAGCACGACGCCTCCGGCAAGGCCCAGCAGCACGAGGCTCGGATCGATCGCGCGGATGGCCGCCACCACATCCTTCGACTGCCGCTCATCACGGGCGATCGTGTTGTAGAGCGCACCGTGCGGCTTGACGTAGGAGACCGTGCCTCCGACGGCTGCGGCGAGACCGATCAGGGCTCCGAGCTGATACTCGACATGCGCCTGCAGCGTCGCCGAATCGATCTCGACCTTCGTGCGGCCGAAGTTCTCGTAATCGCGGTATCCGGGGTGCGCGCCGATCACGACGCCACCGGCCACGGCGCTCGCGAGGGTCTCGCGGATGCCCTCCGGGCTGCCCGCGTGGAAGCCGCACGCCACATTGGCGCTCGTCACGAGGCGCAGCATGCTCTCGTCGTCGCTGACCACCCGATCGAGGACGTTCTCTCCGAGGTCGGAGTTCAGGTCGATCGATGTCATGGGGTCACGCTCCGAGTCCGAGGAAGGCGAAGATGGGGCCCACCGAGACGATGCCCATGTACCAGGTGAGCAGCGTCACGAGCGTACCGGCGACGAGCAGCCACATCGGGTACTTCTTCGAACCGAGCAGGTCACGGCGGAACCAGCCGATGTACATGAAGACCGTGAGGCCGATGGGAAGGATCAGTCCGTTGAATCCGCCCACGAAGACGAGGATCGCGGCAGGCGCGGTGCCGATCGAGAGGTAGACGATCAGCGACACGACGATGAAGGCGACGGTCGCCAGCTGCAGCGGCCAGCCGCCCTTGAGCTTCTTGGTGAAGGTCGAGAGGAAGGTCGCCGAGGTGTATGCCGCACCGATGACCGAGCTGATGGCCGCGGCCCAGAAGATCGCGCCGAAGATGCGCAGTCCCGCGTCGCCGAGCACGGCACCGAAGGCCTGTCCTGCGGGGTTCGCCGCCTGGCTCGACAGATCGAGCGAGACGCCGGAGGCGACCACACCGAGGATCGCGAGGAACAGCACGTAGCGCATGACGCCGGTGACGAGGATGCCGTTCGCCGCGGCGCGCATCACGGGGCCCGCCTGCTCGGGACCCGTGTGACCCGAGTCGAGGTACCGGTGGGCGCCCGAGTAGGTGATGTATCCGCCGACTGTTCCGCCGACGATCGTGGTGATGGTGGCGAAGTTGAGCTCATCCGGCACGAACGTCTGCCGCAGCGCCTCGCCGATCGGCGGCTGGGCGATGACGGCGACGACAACGGTCATCACGATCATGCCGATGCCGAGCACGACCAACACGATGTCCATCACCGGCCCGGCCTTCTTGATCAGGAAGATGATGATGGCGAGAGCCGCAGTGAGCATGCCGCCGAGCTTCGGGTCGATGCCGAGCAGCGCGTTCAGCCCGAGACCACCACCGGCGATGTTGCCGATATTGAAGGCCAGGCCACCGATCACGACGAGCACGGCGATGACGTGGCCCGAGAAGGGGATGGCACGGTTGGCGAGCTCTCCGGCGCGCATGCCCGAGGAGGTGATCATGCGCCACACGTTCAACTGCACCGCGATGTCGATGAGGATGGAGACGAGGATCGCGAATGCGAAGGCAGCCCCCATCGTCGCGGTGAAGGTGGCCGTCTGTGTGATGAATCCGGGGCCGATGGCACTGGTGGCCATCAGGAAGATCGCGCCGATCACGGCGCTGCGGCCTGCACGTCTCTTCGCGGCGGCGAGGCGGACCTCGTCTTCTGCAGACAGCGGGGCTGTGGTGTTCTCAGACATTGCGGGGGATTTCCCATCGTCGTTGGTGGGTGTCGAGTGACACCCAGTGTAGAACGGATCGAGCAATATTGTTCAACAACTTTGTTTCGGCTGTGCTACGGCGGAGTTCCAGTCGCGTAATGCCGGAGGCCGGCGGTCGAACGATCCGTCGCGCGCCCCGCCTACGATGAAGGCATGAACCAGCAGGGCATGCTCGCCGATGCGCTCCGACAGCAGATCATCGACGGAGCCTTCGCGCCCGGTTCACGACTGTCGGAGTCGGCCATCGCCGAGCACTTCGGCGTCGCACGCAACACCCTGCGCGAGGCGTTCCGCGCGCTCTCCGAGCAGGGTCTCCTCGAACACGTCCCGCACCGCGGCGTCTCCGTCGCCTCGCCGTCGATCGCCGACGTCATCGACATCTATCGAGCGCGCCGCGTCATCGAATGCACCGCGCTCCTGCACTCCGAGCCCGAGCATCCAGCAGTCCAGCAGATGCAGGAGGCGGTGCTCGCCGCGGAGGCCGCCGCCCAGGATGCCGTCCTCGACGACGCCGAGACGTGGCGCGCGGTGGGCAGCGCCAACATGGCATTCCACGTGGCTCTGGTGTCGCTCGCCGACAGCCCGCGCCTCGCCCGCACCTACCGCGACCTGGCGGCGGAGCTACGACTCGCGTTTCTGAAGATCGACGATCCTCGATCGCTGCACGAACCGTTCGTCCGCAAGAACCGCGCCGTGCTCGACACCTTCCTCACCCGGGGTGCGCAGGAAGGAGCCGCCGAGCTCGAGCGCTACCTCGTGCAGTCGGAGCGCGTCGTGCTCGGGGCGTTCGCCCGGATGCAGCTGGGGTGACCCGCTCCGCGTTCGGCGCTCGATCGCAGGGCTGTCAGTGCTCCGAACGCACGGCGCCGGACGCACGAGTGCGCGCGTCCGGGTTCCGCGGCGCGAGCTGCAGCGGAAGCGGCGTCTCCGGCTCGGGCAGTCCGTAGAGTCGGCGCACCCAGCGTCGTGCGTCTTCGAGGGGGTACGTGTCGCCATAGACGGCGTACTTCATGAAGACCCCCTCGAGAGTGGTGCGCAGCATGATCTCCTCGAGCGGAGGATCGACGGCTCCCCTCTCTCGGAAGATCTCGCGGACGGCGTCCTCGGATGCCACGGCCTGCTCGGCGAAGCGATCCTCGGCTTCGGCGAACATGCGGTGGGTGCTGGGCTGCTGCTGCATCGCGAACACCGCGCGCTGCACGGGCAGGGCGTACCCCGTGGCTGTGAGTGCCCCGTCGATGATGCCGGCGAGCCTGTCGTCGGCGGGTCCGTCGACCTGCGGGATCGCGAACAGGTTCTCGTACCAGCGATCGATCACCGCGGCGACGAGCTGCTGCTTGCCGCCGAAGTGATAGCTGACGAGACCCTGTGCGACCCCGGCTCGCTGCGTGATCTCGGCGATGCTCGCGCCTGCCACGCCCCGCTCGGCGAAGAGCTCGATCGCGGCCTCCAGGATCACGGTGCGGGAGCGCTCCCGCGCCAGGCTGTTCTGCTCGTCGGAACGTGCCATGCTGTGTCCACCTCCCCAGGATTGGACTGCTTCGGAATTCCCCCCGAAGCCTATATATTACTGATTGAACGCCTATTCAAGCTACGAGTGGCCTCAGACCTCGGCCCCAAGGAGTGCAATGCGTCGCACAGTCTGGATCCTGCCTTCCCCGAAGGTGAAGCCTGCGGCGCGCTTCTCCGTGGCAGACCTCGAGGCGAACGAGATCGCCCTCGGCTTCCTGCAGATCAGCGCACTTCCCTCCGGCCCCTGGAACGATCCGACCGCCTCCTCCCTGACCGATGCCGAGAAGCAGATGGTCGCCGAACAATGGGGCGTGCATTCGCGAGCCGACTGGCTCGGGATGATCGAGCACCTCACCACGGTGCGCCGCCGTCGCCACGCCTGGATGGCACATCTCGCCGCGCGCAATCAGCGGGCCATCACGCTGGGTCGCGTTCCGCGGTCGGCGGAATGGCTCGCCGCCATCGCGGCGGAGGGCGGCGATGAACGTAACGCCCGCCCGTTCGTCACAGGCATCGAGCAGATCGAACGCGAGATCCGCACCCACGTCGGCAGCGAGATCGTCACCCCGGAGCTCTTCGTGCGCACGCTGGACGGCTACGCCCTGGGCCAAGCCGTCGCGATGGTGACCTGGGGCGTGGCACTCGGCCACGCGGACATCGCAGAGGCTCGTCGCATCATCCACCGGATCAACGTCGATGCGCGGCCGTCGTTCGTCTCCTGGGCGGACTTCGGACTCAGCTATCTCGCCGGACGCGTCATGCACTGGAGCGACGGCGCGGTCGACGACGAATCGTTCGCGAAGTTCGGCGACGGCTGGAGCGACTTCAAAGCCGCGGCCTCGGCGAAGCGAGGCGGCCCCTGGGCGACGCTGCCATGGCCGGCGGCTGTCGAGATCCCTTCACCGCACCGGATCGGCTGACCGCACAGACCCACGGATGCGAACCAACCTGGAGGGGCGTCTGGTTCGCATCCGTGTCACCTCTCACCCGCAGCCCGCCTCCGGCTCGGCGGGCTAGGACGAGGCGCGCACCACCAGCTCGGTCGGCAGGATCGTCGTATGCGCGGGGTCGCGACCGGCCAGGCGCGAGAGCAGCACTCCGGCCATCGCCTCCCCCTGCGCGTACATGGGCTGCCGCATCGTGGTCAGCGGCGGATCGGTGCTCAGCGCGACGGACGAGTCGTCGAATCCGACGAGCGCGACGTCTTCGGGAACACGGATGCCGGCGGAGCGGAGCGCCGTGAGAGCGCCGCGGGCCATGAGGTCGCTGGCGACGAAGATCGCATCGGGGCGACCCGCCGCGAGGATGCGGCGTGCGGCATCCGCTCCGCTGGCCTCGCTGTAGTCGCCCGCCTCTTCGGCGAAGGGCGAGAGTCCGGCGTCGGCCAGGGCGCCGCGGAAGCCCTGCACGCGGTCGACCGAGGAGACCATCGTGATGGGCCCTGAGATCGTCGCGATGCGTGTGCGGCCGGTCTCGATCAGATGCTGGGTGGCCGTGCGGGCACCGGCGACGTTGTCGACATCGACCACGTAGTCGCCCTCGCGGATCCGCACCGGTCGACCGCCCCAGACCACGGGCACGGCATCGGCGACTCGATCGATGAAGGCGTCGCTGGTGTGGTGAGACACGATGAGCGCGCCGTCGACGCCGCCGTTGCGCACGAAGCTCGTCATCTTGTCGCCGGGGTCGTCGCTCGCGATGAGCAGGTTGAGCAGGTAGTCCGAGCCTCGGAGCGCGCCGGTGATGCCCGCCACGATCGCCGCGAAGAACGGGTCGCCGAAGAAGCGCGTGGTGTCCTCCGGCACGATCAGCGCGATCGCGTGCGTCTGCCTCGACGCGAGCGAGCGAGCCGCGCGGTTGGGCACGTAGCTGAGCTCCTCGATGGCGCGCTTCACGGACTCGAGCGCCTCAGGACTCACCGCCGTCGACCCGTTGACGACGCGCGACACCGTCGATCGTGAGACCCCGGCGGCCGATGCCACCTCTTCGATGGTCGCTCGTGACGACACGACTCTCCCTCCGTCCGGCGGCGAGACCGGATGCTCCCTGGTGTCGCCGCCCGGCGTCAGAGAGCGCGAGCGGCGATGATGCGAGCGTACTCCCGACCGGAGTCCTTCAGAGTCCGCTCCTGGGTGTCGTAGTCGACGCGCACGATGCCGAAGCGCTTGTCATACCCCCAGGCCCACTCGAAGTTGTCGAACATCGACCAGTAGAAGTAGCCGCGCACGTCGACGCCGGACTCGGCCGCATCGAGCACCGCGGCGAGGTGCAGCCGCAGGAACTCCGCGCGATCCTCATCGTGCACGCGCGTCTCGCCGTCTTCGACCACGGCGACATCGTCGTAGGCTGCGCCGTTCTCGGTCATGTAGAGCACGGTTCCCGCGGGCTCGGCGTACTCGGTCCACACGCGCTGCAGCAGACGGGTCAGCCCCTCGGGCTGCACCTCCCAGTTCTGCGCGGTGCGCGGCAGTCCGCGTTCGACCGCGTAGATGCCATCGCTCGACGGGTACGGGCTGCGTGCGGGGCGATCCGTCGCGGGCCCACCGCTGACCGGCATCTCCGCCGGAGCTGTGCCCGACACGAAGTCGCCGTGGTAGTAGTTGACACCCTGCGTGTCGATGCGCTGCGAGATCGCATCGAGGTCGCCGTCGTGCACGGCATCCGTGAAGCGCGACACGGCGTCGGCATCCACCGCCCTGATGTCCCTGATGATGTCGTCCGGGTATACCCCGCGGTAGATCGGGTCGAGGAACCAGCGGTTGAACTGCCCGTCGACGCGGCGCGCGGCGTCGACGTCCGCCGGGTTCGTCGGGTCTGCGGGATCCGCGACCGTGTGGTTGAGCGTGATGCCGAGGTTGAGGCTCGCGTCCCGACCCCGCAGCTCGCGCACCGTCTCACCGTGGGCGAGCAGCAGGTGATGGGCCGAGAGCAGCCCTTCGGCGACGCTCGTGTGCCCGGGTGCGTGCTCGCCGCCGGTGTACGACAGGAACGACGAGCACCACGGTTCGTTCAGCGTCGTCCACACGTTCACGCGGTCGCCCAGCGCGTCGTGCATCGTGCCCGCGTATTCGAGGAAGCGCCCGACGGTGTCGCGGTTGGTCCAGCCGCCGTTCTCCTGCAGCGCCTGCGGCATGTCCCAGTGGTACAGGGTCAGCCACGGCAGGATGTCGTTCGCGAGCAGCTCGTCGACCAGGCGCTCGTAGAAATCGACACCTTTCGCATTGACCGCACCGCCGTCGGGCCGCACGCGCGACCACGACGTCGAGAAGCGGTAGGTCTGCAGTCCGAGCTCCTTCATGAGCGCCACGTCCTGCGGATAGCGGTGGTAGTGGTCGCACGCCACGTCGCCGTTGTCGCCGCCGATCACCGCACCGGGCACTTTGCTGAAGGCATCCCAGATCGACGCGGTGCGCCCGTCTTCGAAAGCCGCCCCTTCGATCTGGTACGCCGCGGTCGCGGCGCCGAACAGGAAGTTCTCGGGAAAGGCTCGGGTCATAGGGGTCATCCTTTCACCGCGCCCGCCATGATGCCACTGACCAGCTGGCGTCCTGCGACGACGAACAGGACGAGCAGCGGGAGGGTCGCGAGCACCGCGCCGGCGAGCACGATCGAGTAGTCGATGTAGTAGCCGGACTGCAGCTGACTGAGTGCCGTCTGCAGTGTCGGGTTCTGCGGGGAGAGCACGATCAGCGGCCACAGGTAGTCGGTCCAGGCCGTCATGAAGGTGAAGAGCCCGAGGATCGCCATGGCGGGGCGAGCGGCCGGGATGCCGACGGTGAGGAACGTGCGGAACTGATTCGCCCCGTCCATGCGTGCGGCCTCGATCAGCTCGTCGGGGATCACGTCGACCAGGTACTGCCGCATGAAGAAGACGCCGAACGCGGTGACCAGAGTCGGCACGATGACCGCGCCGATCGATCCCGTCCAGCCGAGTTCGCGCATCAGCATGAACAGCGGGATGATGCCGAGCTGCGTCGGGATCGCCATGGTCGCGATCACGAAGATCATCAGTCCGTCGCGGCCTTTGAAGCGCAGCTTCGCGAACGCGTAGCCCGCGAGGGTCGAGAACGTCACGACCGACACCGTGATGATGCCCGAGATGAGGAACGAGTTGCCGAGCGCCAGCCAGAACGGGATCGCATCGAAGACCTTGGCGGCGTTCGTGAAGAAGTTGCCGCCGGGGATCAGCGGCAGGGTCTCGCCGCGCGTGGAGTTGGTGCCGCTCGCCACGACCACGGACCACCACAGCGGGTAGACGCTGCCGATGATGAACGCGGCGAGCAGGCCGTAGGTGAGGAAGCCGGGGCGACTGCCGATGCCGGCGTTGCCGCCGACGGCTCCACGCCGCCTGCGGATCTTCTCGGGGACGCTCAGCGCCTGTGTGGCGGTCATCGTGCGTTCTCCTCGGTCGTGGTGGCGATCGTCGTGCCCGCGGCAGCAGCAGCGGCAGTGCGTGCACGCCGACGGGCGGCGCGATTCCGGGGAGCATCCCCGGTCGAGATCCGTCTCGAGATGAGGAAGTTGATCACTCCGATGCCGACGATGAGCAGGAACAGCAGGATCGCGACAGCGGATGCTTCGCCGAGGTCGCGGCGGAAGAAGGCGAGCTCCCAAAGGAACAGCACGGTGGTCTGGAACTGCCGGTCGCTGCCGCCGATGCCGCCCGCAGTCGAGACGTCGAACAGACGCGGCTCGGCGAAGATCTGCAGACCGCCGATCGTCGCGGTGATGATCACGAAGATCAACGTCGGACGGATCGTGGGGATCGTGATCGAGAAGAAGCGACGGGCGGCTCCTGCACCGTCGAGCGCGGCGGACTCGTAGAGGTCGCGCGGCACCGCCTGCATCGCGGCGAGCAGGATGAGGGCGTTGTAGCCGGTCCAACGGAAGTTCACCATCACCGCGATCGCCAGGTGCGACAGCGCGGTGTCGTGCTTCCACTGCTGGTCGGCGATGCCGATCAGGTTGAGCAGGTTGTTGGCGAGGCCGTCGGCCTCGTTGAAGATGCTCGAGAAGATGATGGCGACGGCGACCGGCGTGACCACGAACGGGATGAGGATGCTCATGCGCCAGAAGGTGGGGGCACGAAGGCCGCGGTCGAGCAGGTAGGCGATCACCAGGGCGACCGCGAGCTGCGGGATCGCCGAGAGAAGGAAGATGCTCAGCGTGTTGAAGATCGAGTTCCAGAACATCGCGTCGCCGAGGATCTCGACGAAGTTCGCGGCGCCGATGAACTCGCCCTGCCCCTTGAGCAGGTCCCACTCGTGCACGGCCACCCACACGGTGTAGATCAGCGGGAAGAGTCCGACCAGCCCGAACAGCAGGAAGAACGGCGAGATGTAGAAGTACGGGGAGGCGTTCTGGTCGAACCGCGAGAGGCGGTGCCGCCAAGGACGCCGGCCGGCGGCATCCGTCTTCGGGCTCTTCGCGTTCTTCGTCGACGCGGACGTCGTCTCCGAGCGCTCATGGGTGAGTGTCATGACTCTTCCTTGGTCCTGGTTCTGGTCCTGGTCCTGGTCCGTGCGGCCGTGGTGCTCCGGTCGCAGTCCGTGCCGCCCCGACAGAGGCGGTGCGGCACGAACTGCGACCGGAATGGATGCGGCTGGGTCAGTCGACCAGCTCGTTCAGCAGCTTGACCGCGGCATCCCAGGCGCCCTGGGTGTCGGTCTCGCCGCGGTCGAGGCCGCTGAGGGCCGGACCGAAGACGTTCTCCTGGATCACCGAGTCATCGGCGCCCTTGAACTGCGCGACGACGCCCTTGGCACGCTCGGCGAGGATCGCGCCGGTGGGCGCGTCGTTGAAGAACGGGTTCGGCGTCGCATCAGAGGCGAGCGTCTCCTGTGCCTTCACCGTGGAGGGGAAGTTGCCCGCGGCCTCGGACTGCTTGACCTGCTGCTCGGGCTGCGTCAGCCAGTCGGCCAGGTCGGCCGCGGCTTCCTTGTGCTGCGAGCTCTCCGGGATCGACAGGAAGGCGCCGCCCCAGTTGGCTGCACCGCCGGGGAACACGTCGGCGAAGTCCCAGCCGGTGGATGCGTCGCCGCCTCCGGCCTCGACCTGACCCTGCACGACTCCGAGCATCCAGCCGGGGCAGACGAAGGTGGCGAAGGTGCCGTCGACGAACGACTTGCCGCCGTTCCAGTCCCACGCGGTCTGAGCAGCGGACTGGCCGCCCTCGGTCGCGGCTCCGAGCAGTTCGAAGCGCTCCTTGAGCTCGGCGTTGTCCTCGACGTTCAGCTCGCCGTCGGTCGTGTAGTAGCCCTCGTCGAGCTGGTTGACCATGGCGTTCCAGACGAAGCCGGAGTGGTCGTACCAGGCCTTGCCGGTCTTCGCCGTGTACTCGGCGCCGACGGCGAAGTAGTTCTCCCAGTCGCCGTTCAGCAGCTCGGCGACCGACTCGCGGTCGCTGGGCAGCCCTGCGGCTTCGAAGGCGGCGCCGTTGTAGCAGATGCCGCTCGGACCGATGTCGGTGCCGTAGCCGATCACGCGGCCCTCGGCATCCGTCGCCTGTCCGTACTTCCAGTCGACCCAGTCGGCCTTGCGGTCTTCGATGCCGTAGTCGCGCAGGTCGACGAAGGTGTCGGAGACGTCCATGATGGCGCCGAGCCAGCCCTCTTCGATCGCGACGACGTCGCTGAGGCCCGAGCCCGCGGCGATCTTGGTGAATGCATCGGTGCGGGCGTTGCCGCCGGTGTCGATGTTGGTCGCCTCGATCGTGACGTTCGGGTTCGCCTTCTCGTATTCGTCGTAGAGGTCGTCGTATCCGAAGGTGCCGAAGGTCGTGACGGTCAGCGTGACCTTCTCGTCACCGGTGGCGCTGTCTCCCGAGTCGGCAGAGGCGCAGCCGGCGAGGGCCAGGGCGGAGACGGATGCGACGGCTGCTGCCGTCAGGATCCGCTTGCGGGCACGTGTGTTCACAGTTCACTCCTTTGTGGTGGGTCGTGCAGTGGTGGTGCGGGTGGTGCTCGGGGCGTGCGCGGGATTCCGTTGCGTTCCGGTGGCGATTCTCGTGGGAGCGCTCCCACGCACTGTCCAGTGACTCTATGGGAGCGCTCCCACGGTGTCAAGCCCGGGCTCTTGGCCTCCATAACTCCGGAAGAACGGGGCGATTCGGGGCGGGACGGCCGGAATCTGCTGGATGCGGCCCGTTTCTCCGGAGTTATGAACGCGGCGTACCCTTGTCCGGTGCCCGACACCGAACTCTCCCCCGCCCTCGTCCGTGCCGCATCTCTGATCCGCAGCATCCCGGACTACCCGGAGGCGGGAATCATCTTCCGCGACATCACGCCGCTGCTCGCCGACGCCGAGGCCCTTCAGGCCACGACCGACGCGATCATCGCGCCGTTCGCCGGCCAGTTCGACGTGGTCGCCGGCATCGAAGCGCGAGGGTTCATCCTCGCCGGAGCCGCGGCGATCGCAGCGGGTGTCGGCCTGATCCCGATCCGCAAGGCCGGCAAGCTGCCCCGCCCCGCGGCATCCGTCGACTACGCCCTCGAGTACGGCACCGCCACTATCGAGATGCACGACGACCTGCCCGCGGGATCCCGTGTGCTGCTGATCGACGACGTGCTCGCCACCGGTGGCACGCTCGCTGCCGGACGGGAGCTGGTCGAGCGCCTCGGCAGCCACGTCGTCGGCATCTCGGTGCTGTTCGAGATCGACGGGCTCGGCGGGCGCGAGGCCATCGGCGACCTGCACACCGTCTTCCACGCCTGAGCCTCGTCGCGCCGGGAATCGAGCGACTCTCGAGCCGGTAGACTGAACGCGCCCGTCCGCCCGCGACTTCCGGAGCCGTTCATGCCCACCATCGTCGTCGACGTCATGCCCAAGCCCGAACTGCTCGACCCGCAGGGGAAGGCCGTGTCCGGCGCATTCTCGCGACTGGGCGTCGAGGGCTTCTCCGATGTCCGCATCGGCAAGCGCTTCGAGCTCACCGTCGAGGGCGAGGTCACCGACGAGGTCCTCGCCGAGGCCCGTCGCATCGCCGATGAGGTGCTCTCCAACTCCGTGATCGAAGACGTCGTGGGCATCGAGGTCGCCGAGTGACCACGCGCATCGGCGTCATCACCTTCCCGGGCTCGCTCGACGATCGCGACGCGCAGCGCGCTGTGCGCATCGCCGGAGCCGAGCCCGTCGCCCTCTGGCACGGTTCGCACGACCTCGAAGGCGTCGACGCTCTCGTGCTGCCTGGCGGCTTCAGCTACGGCGACTACCTGCGCGCAGGTGCGATCGCCGCCCTCTCGCCGATCATGAGCGAGGTCAAGGATGCTGCCGCGAAAGGCATGCCGATCCTCGGAATCTGCAACGGGTTCCAGATGCTCGTCGAGGCGCACCTGCTGCCCGGCGGTCTGATCCGCAACGACCACCAGCACTTCGTGCGTCGTGATCAGAAGCTCATCGTCGAGAACTCCGACACGGCGTGGACCAACCGGTTCCGCACCGGCCAGGAGATCACGATCCCGCTCAAGAACGCCGACGGCGGTTACATCGCCGACGAAGAGACACTCGACCGTCTCGAGGGAGAGGGCCTCGTCGCGTTCCGCTATGCCGGCGTGAACCCGAACGGCTCGCTGCGCGACATCGCGGGGCTTACCAACGAGGCGGGCAACGTCGTGGGGCTCATGCCGCACCCCGAGCACGCCACCGAGGCCGGCTTCGGCCCCGACACCTCCGCCGCCATGCGCTCGGGACTCGACGGGCTCGACTTCTTTACGAGCGCGGTCGCCGCGGTCGCCCGCGTCGCCGCGTAGCCCCCGCGCCTCCTCCGCCGCGCCTGGCTCGCAGCCAGCAGCGCGTGCCCGGCAGCCCGTAGCCGACAGCGCGTGCCCGGCAGCTCGTAGTAGCCGGCGGCTCGCAGGTCGGACCCCGAACGCGCCCACGCCCGCATCCGCGCCGAGCGAGGTCGTCCACCCTGTCCGCATCCCTGTCCGCATCCACGCGCTCATCCACGCATCCAGCGGGGCCAAAAAAGCATCCAAAACAGGCGTTTCCGGTACACAACTGACCCCGCACCGCGCGCAGGGTGCACAACTGACCCCGCACCGCGCGCTGCACCCGCACCGGGGTCGAAACGGCATCACATCGCCTCCGCATCATGCGGGGCCAAAAGCGCATCCGAAACCGGCGTTTCCGATGCACAACTGACCCCGCACCGCGCGCAGGGTGCACAACTGACCCCGCACCGCGCGCAGGATGCACAACTGACCCCGCACCGCGCGCAGCGTGCACAACTGACCCCGCGCCGAGCGCAGCACCCGCACCGGGGTCGAAACGGCATCACATCGCCTCCGCATCATGCGGGGCCAAAAGCGCATCCAAAACAGGCGTTTCCGATGCACAACTGACCCCGCACCGCGCGCGGGATGCACAAATGACCCCGCACCGCGCGCACCGCGCGCAACCGCGCGCAACCGACCCCGCGCCGGGATCGGTGGGTCAGTCGGTGGGAAGGCTGAAGGGGTTGTCGCCGGCTGCCGCCAGCAGGTACCAGGCCGTCGCGCCGGTGTGCAGGCTGGCGTAGTAGAGGTCGCCGAAGCCCGAGTCGAGGCCGTCGGTCGACGTCGCCACGATCCCCTTGCCATCGCCGTTCGCCGCATCGCGCTGCCCGAGTCGGATGCTGCTCAGCAGCGTCTCCACGCGGTCGGCGTCGCCCACGGCGTCGCGCAGCGTGAGCGCGAGCGCCAGGTGGCCCGATCCCTCGAACCACACCTTCGACACGTCCACGTCGCTGATCGACGCCCCCTGATACGGACCGTCGGTCGCGATCAGGTTGCCGAGCGTCCAGTCGAGAGCGACGTCGTACCGGGGGTCACCGGTGGCGAGCGCGCTCCACGTCTGCGCGTCGAGCGGGATGGGCCGAGTGTTGACCGTCGAGCCGTCCAGCAGCGTGCCGGTGTCGACATGACCGTCAGCGCTCTGCATCGCCGCCACGAAGGTCGTGGCGACGGCGGCGCGGTCGGCCCACACCGAATCCCCGGTGAGCTGCGCGAGCTGCGTGAAGAAGCCGGCGATGTCGCTGTTGTGCTCGGTGGACTTCCATTCCAGCGAGGAGCCGTTCTCGAGCTGACCGCCGGTGTAGCCGAAGGGAGCACGCACCATGTCGGCGGTGTTGGCCTGGATCCACTCGGCGATCCGCACGGCTCCGTCGAGGTACTTCGACTCACCGGTCGCGTGGAAGAGACGTGCGAGCGCCATGCCCGCCCACGCCTGGTTGCCCGTGAACGTGCCGGGACCCGTGATCTCGACGCGTCCCTGTCGGATGCCGTGGGGTTCGTACGACGTGCGGACTCGTCCGTCGCCGATCGGATCGTTCTCCTGCACGAAGAGCAGGGTGTCTGCGACCGTCTGCGCCCGACGGATGTCCTCCGGCAGACCCCTGGCGGTGTAGGCGATCACCACGAGTGCGTCGTCGTAGACGAAGGACGGAGTGAAGTCCCACGTCGGCAGGTCGGTGAAGAACCCACCCTCGTAACTGCGCGGAAGGCAGTGCCCCGCACCGTCGCAGAACTCGTCGACACGAGCGTCCAGGAACTCGTACGCCAGGGCGACGGACAGGGTGGGGTCGGAGGCGACGTCGGCGGTCGGGGCGTCGGCTGGGCCATCGCCGGACGCGGCGGTCGCGGCACCCGCGACGAGGGTCGCGGCGACCAGCGCGGCGGCGATCACCCACGGAGCCGATCGGCGCGGCGAACCCGACATCGATACCCCTTCGGTCTGAACCGTGGTTCGCGTGCACGAACCGCAGGCGACCAGAAGGTCACGTGCAAAATGCTGGCATACCAGGAAGTCTCGGCGGAAGGGGCGAAGGTCTAGTCTTTCGCCGCATCCGGCGTGTCGGCCCCGCGAGTAGCATGCGACCCATGCCCATCACTCTGGAGAACGTCGGCATCGCCGTGCGCGACCTCGACGCGACCATCGCCTTCTTCACCGATCTCGGCCTCACCGTCCTCGGCCGCGACGAGGTCAGCGGAGAGTGGGCCGACACCGCGGTCGGCCTCGACGGCAATCATGCGAAGATCGCCGTGCTGCAGACTCCGGACGGCCACGGCCAGCTCGAGCTGTTCGAGTACATCCACCCCGAGGCGATCGAGACCGAGCCCACCCTGCCGAACGAGATCGGGATGCACCGGGTCGCGTTCTCGGTCGACGACATAGACGAGTCCCTGGCCATCGCCGCGCGGCACGGGTATCACCCGCTCCGAGGAGTCGCGAACTACCAGGACGTATACAAGCTCACCTACCTGCGAGGCCCGAGCGGGATCCTCGTGATGTTCGCGCAGGACCTCACGAAGGATGCCGCGGCGGGCTAGCCGAGAGCGGGTGGCCAGACCCCGATGATCAATGCCATGACCGCGATCGTGACGAGTTCGTGGGCGATGTTCATGGTGGTCAGTGCGGTCGGGCGCCCCTCGAACGCATCGTGGGTGATGAACCGCGCGGCGGTGAAACCGGCCCAGAGCAGCACGCCGGTGACGACCGCCGCCCAGAAGAACGACCCGTCGTAGAAGTGCCAGGCGATGGCGGAGGCTCCGGCCAGCACCCAGGCCGTCGCGAAGCTCACCAGAACCGTGGTGATGATCGCCATCGTCGCGCTCGAACCGGGGCGGTCCATGTCGACGTTCGCGAGCTTCGACCAGCGCGTGCCGAACACCTTCGGGGAGTACCAGATCGTGCCTACGACCATGCTCGAGGCGGTCGCGAGCAGAACGGCCCAGTAGTTGATCTCGGGAACCATGACAGCCTCCAGTCGTCGGATGCCCGAAGCCTACTCTCGGCCTGCAAGTCGCTGTGGAGCGACGTGAGATATTGCTTCCCCGAAACGATTCGATCGCAATGGTGGCAGACCTGCAAGCGTTTGCACTAATCTGTTGCCATGGCACAGCTTGAGCAGATCGCAGCCCCCGGTTCCGAGTGGTGGCGCAGCGCGGTCATCTACCAGATCTACCCCCGTTCGTTCGCCGACGCCTCTGGCGACGGCATCGGCGACCTGCCCGGCATCACCAGCCGGCTCGACTCGCTGGAGGAGCTCGGCGTCGATGCGATCTGGCTGAGCCCGTTCATGACGAGCCCGCAGCGCGACGCGGGGTACGACGTGGCCGACTACCGCGACGTCGATCCGCTGTTCGGCACGCTCGACGACTTCGACACGATGCTGAACGAGGCGCACGCCCGCGGCATCCGCGTGGTCGTCGACCTGGTCCCCAACCACTCCTCCGCGCAGCACGCCTGGTTCCAGGAGGCGCTGAAAGCGGCTCCTGGCAGCCCTGAGCGTGCGCGCTACATCTTCCGTGACGGCAAGGGCAAGAACGGCGAGCTGCCCCCGAACAACTGGGAGTCCGTCTTCGGCGGCGGGATGTGGGAGCGCATCACCGAGGCCGACGGCACGCCGGGCCAGTGGTACCTGCACATCTTCGACCCCACGCAGCCGGACTTCGACTGGAACAACGAAGAGGTGCGGGAGGAGTTCCGCTCGATCCTGCGCTTCTGGCTCGACCGCGGTGTCGACGGCTTCCGCGTCGACGTCGCCCACGGCATGATCAAGGCCGAAGGCCTGCCCGACTACACGCCGCCGGCCGACGCCGACTCGATGGGCGGCGGCGAGGCGAACGTGCCGTACTGGGGCCAGGACGGCGTGCACGACATCTACCGCGACTGGCACAAGGTGCTCGCCGAGTACGACGGCGACCGCGCGCTGTGCGGTGAGGCCTGGATGCCGACGCTGAAGCAGACCGCTCTGTGGGTGCGCCCCGACGAGATGCACCAGACGTTCAACTTCCCTTACCTGATGACCGAGTGGGACGCGAAGGCCCTCGGCGACGTCATCCGCGAGTCGCTCGACGCGTTCGGCGCCGTCGGCGCCCCCAGCACCTGGGTGCTGTCGAACCACGACGTGGTGCGCCACGCATCGCGCCTCGCCCTCACCGACGACAACCCGCAGGGCGAGGGCATCGGCCCGAACACCCCGCACAAGCCCGACACCGCCATCGGGCTCGCCCGTGCTCGCGCGGCGACGACCGTGATGCTCGCTCTCCCCGGGTCGGCATACCTGTACCAGGGCGAGGAGCTCGGCCTTCCCGAGGCCATGGAGATCCCTGACGCGTTCCGTCAGGACCCGACGTGGTTCCGCACGAACGGCGAGCGGTACGGCCGTGACGGAGGCCGCGTGCCGCTGCCCTGGGAGGCGGATGCTCCGGCATTCGGCTTCAACGAGACCGGCGCATCGTGGCTGCCGCAGCCGGCCGACTGGTCCTCCTACTCGCGCGACGTGGAAGAGGTGGACCCGGGCTCGACGCTCGCGCTCTACAAGCGCCTGCTCGCCGGACGTCGTGAGTACGGCTTCGGCAGCGGATCGCTGGTCTGGGAGGACGCGGGAGCGGATGCCGTCGCGTTCCGCCGCGGCGACGTGCACGTGCTCGCGAACCTGGGCACCGAACCTGTGCCGCTGCCGGCCGACGCGTTCGTGATCCTGCAGAGCCAGCCGTTCGACGGTGGCGCCGTGCCGGTGGACACGGCCGTCTGGTACACCACGGCGTAAGCCGAACACGGTGGGGCCGCGGCATCTGTGAGGATGCCGCGGCCCCATCGGCTCAGAGAGGAATCCCATGGCGAGCATCGATGAGGTCGCCCGGCTCGCCGGCGTCTCGACCGCGACCGTCTCCCGCGCCTTGAGCGGTCGAGGTCATGTGTCGGAGTCCGCACGCCTGCGCGTGCAGGAGGCGGCATCGGCGCTCGGCTACGTCGTGTCGTCGCGGGCCTCGAGCCTGGCATCCGGCCGCACCCGCAACATCGGCGTGGTCGTGCCCTTTCTCGACCGCTGGTTCTTCAGCACGGTGCTGTCAGGGGTGTCCTCCGCCCTGATGCGCGAGGGCTACGACATCACGCTCTACAACATCACGGCCGACAAGGACGTGCGCCGCCACGTGTTCGACACGTTCCTACGGCGGCAGCGGGTGGATGCCGTGATCGCGGTGTCGATCGAGCTCGACGACGACGAGACGCAGTATCTGCTCGACCTCGGCCTGCCGGTGATCGCGATCGGCGGCCCCAACCCGAAGCTCGACACCCTCACCGTCGATGACGTGGCCGTCGCCCAGCTCGCGACAGAGCACCTGATCGGGCTCGGTCACCACGACATCGCGCACATCGGCGCGAATCCCGAGTTCGACATCGACTTCCACATCCCGACGAACCGTCGTCTGGGCTTCGAGAAGGCGCTCGCGAAGGCAGGCATCCCGTTGAACCCCGCCTTCCTCGAACCCGCCGACTTCACGGTCGAGGGCGGCTACCGGGCGGCGAAGCAGCTGCTCGGCCGTCCGGGCCCGAGGCCCACCGCCGTGTTCGCCGCATCCGACGAGATGGCGATCGGTGCGATCCTCGCCGCCCGCGACCTCGGCTTCGCCGTGCCGGACGATCTCTCGATCGTGGGCATCGACGGTCACGAGCTCGGCGAGTTCTTCCGGCTCAGCACCGTCGACCAATTCCCGCTGGGCCAGGGCGAGCGTGCGGCGGACGCCGTGCTCGCCAAGCTCGCCGACGGCGACGCCGCCGGCATTCCAGCGGAGCTCCCCTACGAGCTGAACGTCCGCGGCACGACCGCGCGCCTGGTCGGCTAGCCCCACGCGGGCGAGCATCCTGCCCCGCGCGACGACCCGGACGCTACGCTGACGCGGGTGACGAACATTCGCGACATGGTGCTGATTCCCGCCGGAACGTTTCGGATGGGGTCCGAGGATTTCTATCCCGATGAGCGTCCGGTGCACGAGCGCGCGGTCGCGTCGTTCGAGATCGACCGCTACGAGGTGACCAACGCTCAGTACGCCGAGTTCGTCGATGCGACCGGCTATGTCACCGTGGCCGAACGGCCGCTCGACCCGACTGCGTTCCCCGACGCGGATCCGAAGGATCTCCTGCCGGGCTCCATGGTCTTCACACCGACCACCGGCCCGACGGACCTGCGCGACTGGCGCAACTGGTGGCGCTGGCAGGCGGGCGCCTCATGGCGGCATCCGTTCGGCCCCGACTCGTCGATCGACGATCGACTGCAGCATCCGGTCGTGCACATCGCCTTCGAAGATGCCGTCGCCTACGCCGACTGGGTCGGGATGCGGCTGCCCACCGAGGCCGAGCACGAGTACGCCGCCCGGGGCGGGGTCGACGGTGCGCCGTTCGCCTGGGGCGACGAGCCTTATCCCGGTGGCGAGGCGCAGGCCAACTCGTGGCTGGGTCGCTTCCCGTATGACAACCAGGGCGTCGGCGGCACGGCCCCGGTCGGGTCGTACGCCCCCAACGGCTACGGCCTGTATGACATGATCGCGAACGTCTGGGAGTGGACGAGCGACTTCTACACGCCGCGGCATCTGAAGCTGTCGGATAAGCCGGTGGATCCTGGCAAGCGCGCGAACCTGCTGGCCGCTGCGAGCGCACAGGAGGGGTTCCCCAGCATCCCGCGCCGTGTGCTGAAAGGCGGATCGCACCTGTGCTCCCCCGACTACTGCCTGCGCTTCCGCCCGGCCGCACGCTCGCCTCAGGCCGAGGACACCGGCATGTCGCACATCGGATTCCGCCTCACCCGCTCTGTGTGAGGCCCCCCTGGGCATCGGCCCGGGCCCCTGGTTGGCTGAGCGGCACGGGCGCCTGCCCGGCCTCACCGCCGACCGAGGAGCGATCATGTCCGACAAGCCCAACATCCTCATCATCTGGGGCGATGACATCGGCATCGCCAATCTGAGCACCTACACCGACGGCCTGATGGGCTATCGGACTCCGAACATCGACCGGATCGCCGCTGAGGGCGCGAAGTTCACCGATTACTACGGCGAGCAGAGCTGCACGGCCGGGCGCGCAGCCTTCATCACGGGCCAGAACCCGTACCGCACCGGTCTCACGAAGGTGGGGATGCCGGGGGCGAAGCTGGGTCTCCAGCCCGAGGATCCGACGATCGCCGACGCGCTCAAGCATCACGGCTATGCCACCGGGCAGTTCGGCAAGAACCACCTCGGCGACCGCGACGAGCACCTGCCGACCGCGCACGGCTTCGACGAGTTCTTCGGCAACCTCTATCACCTCAACGCCGAGGAGGAGCCGGAGCACCCGGACTACCCGACCGACGAGGAGTACCCGGGGTTCAGCGAGCGGTTCCGCCCTCGCGGTGTGATCCACTCGTGGGCGAACGACGACGGCACGCAGCGCATCGAAGACACCGGCCCCCTGACGAAGAAGCGCATGGAGACGGTCGACGAGGAATTCCGCGACGCGGCGGCAGACTTCATCCGTCAGCAGGCCGACGACGACACCCCGTTCTTCGTCTGGTTCAACTCGACGCACATGCATTTCCGCACTCACACGAAAGAGGAGAGCAAGGGGCGCGCCGGCCGCTGGCAGTCGGAGTATCACGACACGATGCTCGATCACGACGACGTGGTGGGCAGCCTGCTCGATCTGCTCGACGAGCTCGGCCTCGCAGAGAACACGATCGTCATGTACTCGACCGACAACGGCCCGCACATGAACAGCTGGCCGGATGCCGGCATGACGCCGTTCCGCAACGAGAAGAACTCGAACTGGGAGGGCGCCTATCGGGTGCCCGCGATGGTGCGCTGGCCGGGACACGTTCCGGCAGGCACGACGCTGAACGGCATCGTCAGTCACAACGACTGGTTCGTGACCTTGCTGGCCGCGGCCGGAGACACCGACATCGCCGATCGCCTGAAGTCGGGCACGGAGCTGCACGGCACCGACTTCACGGTCCATCTCGACGGCAACAACCAGCTCGACTACATCACCGGCGCTGTCGAACACAGCCCGAGGCGTCACTTCTTCTACGTCTCGGACGACGGCGACCTCACGGCGCTGCGCTTCGAGAACTGGAAGTTCGTCTTCCTCGAGCAGCGTGCCGTCGGAACCCTGCAGGTCTGGCAGGAGCCCTATATCGAGTTGCGGTTCCCGAAGCTCTTCAACCTGCGCACCGACCCCTTCGAGCGCGCCGACATCACGTCGAACACGTACTGGGACTGGGTGCTCGACCACATCTTCCTGTTCATCCCGGCGCAGGCCTACGTCGCGACCATGCTGCACAGCCTCGTCGAGTTCCCCGCTCGGCAGGAGTCGGCGTCGTTCACCATCACCCAGGTCATGGCGAAGCTGCAGTCGACGGTCGGCAGCTCCTGACCGGCATCCTCAGGCGTCGAGCAGCGATCGGCGGGCGAGCGCGTTGCGCCTCGCGAGCATCAGCCCGCCGATCACCGCGGCGATGAGCGAGCCGAGGAGCACGCCGATCTTGACGTGCTCGTCGGCGACCGAACTCGACCCGTAGGCGAGCTCGCCGACGAGCAGCGAGACGGTGAAGCCGATTCCCGCGAGGAACGCCATGCCGGTGAGGTCGGGCCAGCGCAGCGTCTCATCGAGGCGCAGAGCGGGCACACGGCTGAGCAGGAACGTGGTCGCGAGGATCCCGATCGGCTTGCCCAGCACGAGTCCGACGATGATGCCGATCGCGATCGGGTCGGTCAGCGCGGACGCGAGCCCCTCGAGTCCGCCGATCGTGACCCCGGCAGCGAAGAAGGCGAAGACCGGCACGGCGAACAGCGTCGCCACGACACCCCACCGGTCGGCGAAGTGCGGTGCGAGGCCGTCGTAGACCGGCTCGCCGTCGGCATCGGTCCCTCGACGCACGCGGGCGCGCTCGGTCGGGACGACCGGCACGACGAAGCCGAGCAGCACACCCGCGACGGTCGCATGGATGCCTGCGGCGTGGATGCAGACCCACACGGCGATCGCGAGAGGCAGCAGGATCCACCATGCCCGCACGCCCTTCTGCACGAGCAGGGCGAACCCGGCCAGGGGCAGCAGGGCGAGCGTCAGCCACGGGAGGCTGATCGTGTCGGTGTAGAAGGTCGCGATGATCGTGATGGCGATCAGGTCGTCGATGATCGCGAGTGTGAGGAGGAAGACACGCAGCGCGGGTGGGAGGAACTTTCCGACCACGGCGATCACCGCGACCGCGAACGCGATGTCCGTCGCTGTGGGGATGGCCCAGCCGCGCAGGGCGTCGCCGTCCCCGGCGTTGATCAGGGCGAAGATGACAGCCGGCACGATCACACCGCCGACAGCCGCGGCGATCGGCAGCGCGGCCTGGCGCGGATCGCGCAGGCGGCCGGTGACGAACTCCTCCTTCAGCTCGAGGCCGACGACGAAGAAGAAGATCGCCAGCAGACCGTCGGCCGCCCAGGCGCCGATGCTCAGATCGAGATGCAGCTCGGGGATGCCGAACGTGAAGTCGCGCACCGATTCGTACCACGACACCGCGGGGGTGTTGGCGAGGATCAGCGCGGCGACGGTGGCGGCGAGCAGGAGGGAGCCCCCGAGCACATCGCTGCGGGCGTTGTTGCGGATGCCGCGCCACAGCTCGTGCGGAGCCAGGCGGAGACGGGGACGGGTGCGGACGGGAGAAGTGGACACGAAGAGACCTCACGCGAGAGAAGGGGTGAACGGCGCGGAAGACCGCACCCCATCGAGGCGCGGTCTAGTCGCGTGGCGGCGGGCAGCCCGCGATCTCACCGTGCGAGAGGGTGCCCCAGACGCTGGTCCACCCGTTGGTCCCCGGATGCATGACGACGCGCATCGACTTCCTCATCGGGGTCGCCGAGCGCAGCTCATGCGGAGCGCGCGTCGAGCCGGCGATCGAGAGAAGGGCCATGGAACCAGCCTATCGGGGCGTGCCTGAGTGACTCAGACGCCCCGCAGCGCCTCTCCCGCCGCGTCGAGCGCGCCGTCGGCGAGGGAGAAATAGGCCCACTTGCCGCGCTGCTCGCGAGTGACGAGGCCGGCGTCGGCCAGCAGCTTCATGTGGTGCGAGACGGTGCCCTGCGACAGGCCGACCGGATCGGTGAGATCGCAGATGCAGGCCTCGCCGCCCTCGGCCGACGAGATGAGCGACAGCAGGCGGATGCGGGTCGGGTCGCCGAGCGCTTTGAACAGCCGGGCGATGCGCTCGGCCTCCGCGACGGGCAGAGCGGATGCCGATCGCGGCGTGCAGCAGGCGGTGTCTGCGATGGTGGCCGGAAGCATCATGCCGCCATCCTCTCACGTATTGACATTCTTCGATACGTGCCGGATGCTTCATATTGACGTTCATCGATTCGAGGAGACATGATGCCAGACCTTCCCGTCGTCGTCATCGGAGCAGGCCCGCAGGGTCTCGCCGCAGCGGCGCACCTGGTCGAACGCGGCGAAGACGTCGTGGTGGTCGAACGGGGGCGCGGGGCTGCGAGCGCCGTCTCGGAGTGGGGTCATGTGCGTCTGTTCTCGGCATGGTCGGAGTTAACCGACGCCGCCGCACGTCGCCTGCTCGAGCCGACGGGATGGAACGCTCCTGCTTCGGGATACCCCACTGGGGCGGAATGGGTGAGCGGCTACCTGGCACCGCTCGCGAATGCCCTGGGACACCGCGTGAAGTACTCGACGACCGTCACGGGCGTCGCACGCCAGGGGCGCGACAAGGTCGTCGACGCAGGGCGCAAGAGCCAGCCGTTCGTCGTGCACACCGTCGACGCCGACGGAATCGAGTCACGGATCCTCGCCCGGGCCGTCGTCGATGCGAGCGGCACGTGGAGCATGCCGAATCCCGCAGGCGCCGATGGCTTCCCCGCGGTCGGCGAGTCGGCGGCATCCGACCTCATCTCATACCGCATCCCGGACGATGTGTCAGAGCTCGCCGGTGAGCACGTCGTCGTCGTGGGAGCGGGGCACTCCGCCACGCACGCGGTGCTGCGCCTGAGTGAGCTGGCTCGCCGATCGACGGGGACCCGCGTGACCTGGCTGCTGCGCCGAGGGAGCGCCGTGAACGTCTTCGGCGGCGGCAGCGGAGACGAGCTGCCGGAGCGCGCCGCCTTGGGTTCTCGCGCCCGCAAGGTCATCGACGAGGGTGTGGTGGAGCTCGTGACAGGATTCCGCGTGGCTGAGTTCCGCCGCGGGGGCGACGGCATGACGATCGTGGCAGAGGACGGACGCGAGGTGGCGGATGTCGGGCGGGTGTTCGCGCTCACCGGATTCCGGCCGGACACCGGCATCCTGCGGGAGCTGCGCATCGATCTCGACCCCGCTCTCGAGGCGGTCGCCGGCATCGCCGCAGAGATCGACCCGAACATCCACTCGTGCGGATCGGTGTCGGCGACCGGCGCACGCGAGCTCGCCCAACCGGAGCTCGGGCTCTTCATCGTCGGCGCGAAGTCGTACGGCCGCGCGCCGACGTTCCTCGCACTGACGGGGTACGAGCAGGTGCGCAGCGTCGCCGCGCACCTGGCCGGAGATCACGAGGCCGCGGCACGAAAGGACCTCACCCTCCCGGACACCGGCGTGTGCGGCGGATCGGGTGACTTCGGTGAGGCGGATGCCGCACGCTGCTGTGCCGCACCGACCGTGCTGCAGATCGGCAGATCGCCGCTGACCGTCCTCGACCCCACGCGTTCGCTTACCCTGGAGACATCATGACCACCACCGCCAAGCCCTCCGTCCTGTTCGTCTGCGTGCACAACGCCGGGCGCTCGCAGATGGCCGCAGGCTTCCTGCGCGAGGTCTCGGGCGGCCGCATCGAGGTGCGCTCGGCCGGCTCCATGCCGGCCGACCAGATCAACCCGGTCGCGGTCGAGGCGATGAGCGAGCTCGGCATCGACATCACCGCCGAGCAGCCCAAGGTGCTCACGACCGAGGCGGTGCAGGCATCCGACGTCGTGATCACGATGGGATGCGGCGACGCCTGCCCGTTCTTCCCCGGCAAGCGCTACGAGGACTGGAAGCTCGACGACCCGGCCGGGCAGGGCATCGACGCCGTGCGACCGATCCGCGACGACATCCGACGCCGCATCGAGGCGCTCGCGGGCGAACTGCTGGCCTGACGCGGTATCCAGCTCCCTGTCGGGCGGAGCACGCCGCGACGGGCGGACGGATGCTGCGGCATCCTCCGCCGGACAGGGAGAAGTCCGCCCCACGCGGCGCACTGTCGACAGCGCCGCGTCGGACGGACTCCACTCAGAAAAGGGTCAGCGGGCGACGATGAGCCCGGCGGTCTTCTCCTGCACAGCCTGGAACCGGCGCTGCACGTCGGACCAGTTGACGAGCTCCCAGAACGCCTTGACGTAGTCGGCGCGCACGTTGAGGTAGTCGAGGTAGTAGGCGTGCTCCCAGACGTCGAGCTGCAGCAGCGGCGTCACGCCGAGCGGAGCGTTGCCCTGCTGGTCGAACAGCTGGAAGATGACCGGTCGCGCTCCGACGCTGTCCCAGGCGAGAACGGCCCAGCCCGAGCCCTGCACGCCGAGCGCGGTCGCGGTGAAGTGGGCGCGGAAGGCGTCGATCGAACCGAACGCATCGGTCAGCGCCGCCTCGAGCTCTCCCTCGGGGGTTCCGCCGCCGTCGGGCGACAGGTTCTCCCAGAACACCGAGTGGTTGATGTGTCCGCCGAGGTTGAACGCGAGGTCCTTCTCGAGCTTGTTCACGGCAGCGAAGTCACCGGACTCGCGTGCACCGGCCAGCTGCTCGAGCGCGGTGTTGGCGCCGGTGACGTACGCCTGGTGGTGCTTGGAGTGATGCAGCTCCATGATCTTGCCCGAGATGTGCGGGGCGAGCGCCGAGTAGTCGTACGGCAGCTCGGGGAGGGTGTACGGAGTGGTCATGCGTGTTCCTTTCAGTCGTTCTGGTCGGTAGGGAGTGAGTGGAATCGGCGGTCGAGGTAGACGAGCGGTCGGCCCGGCCGCCCGAGCAGCACCTCGTCGATCTCGGCGACCACGACGGTCGATGAGCCGACCGCGACCGTCGACATCGTGTGACCGCGCATCGCGGCGCGCGCCTCGGCGAGGTACGGCTCACCGGTCGGGAGGGTGCTCCACCCCTGTTCGGGGGTGAAGCGGTCGGCGCCGCTCACCGCGAAGCTCTGCGCCAGAGCCGAGTGCTCGTCGTCGATCAGGTGCACGACGAACGACTCGGCGTTGAGGATCGAGCCCGCGCTGCCGGTCGCCCTGGTGACCGAGAACACGATCGCGGCGGGGTCGACCGCGACGGACGCGACGCTGGATGCCGTGAGCCCGACCGGGCCGGCGGGAGTCATCGCGGTGATGATCGCGACGCCCGCCGGATGCGCGCGGAACGCGGCCTTGAGCCCTTCACCGACCTCGGAGGGGACCGGCGCTGCGGGATGCTGCTGGGTGCTCATTCGGGTGCCTCCTGGGGCGGAAGTGCGGCGATGATCGGGTGGTCGTGTTCGATGACGCCGAGTTTCGCCGCGCCGCCGGGCGAGCCGAGCTCGTCGAAGAACTCGACGTTGGCCTTGTAGTAGTCCTGCCATTCTTCCGGCAGGTCGTCTTCGTAGTAGATCGCCTCGACGGGGCACACCGGTTCGCACGCGCCGCAGTCGACGCATTCGTCCGGGTGGATGTACAGCGAGCGTTCGCCCTCATAGATGCAGTCAACAGGGCATTCGTCGATGCACGCACGGTCCTTGACATCGACGCAGGGCAGGGCGATCACATAGGTCATGGGGTGGCGGTCTCCGTTCGGGTCACGGTTGCAACCGTATGACCTCAAGTACACTTGAGGTCAAATCGAGGAGGACTGCGCATGAGCGACACCGATGCGGAGCAGGTCGTTCACGGACCTTACGAGCCGCTGACGATCGGAGAGATGAGCAGGCGCACCGGGGTCGCCCCGTCGGCCCTGCACTTCTACGAGAGCCTCGGGCTCATCGCCTCGACGCGCACCGCGGGCAATCAGCGCCGCTATGCCAGGCACATGCTGCGGCGGGTCTCGCTCATCACGGTGGCGAAGCGCCTCGGCATCCCCCTGTCGGACGTGCACGACGCGTTCGCCGACGTTCCGTTGACGCAGACGCCGAGCCACGAGGACTGGCAGCGTGCGTCGAGGCGCTGGAAGCGCGAGCTCGAGAAGCGCCGCGAGGGCATCGAACGGCTCGAGCGCGAGCTGACCGGATGCATCGGCTGCGGCTGCCTGTCGATGAAGGCGTGCGGCCTGCTCAACCCCGGTGACGCGCTCAGCAGCCAGGGCGCGGGCCCGCAGCGCCTCCGCGACGAGGACGCTTGAGCGCCCTCGTCTCAGATGATCAGGCGACGGTGAACGCGGCGCTCAGCAGCACCTCGTCACGGGAGCTCGGACCCACGAGCAGCTCGAACGCGCCGGATTCCACGCGACGGATGCCGGCGGCATCCACGATCGAGCACTCTGCGACCGGCAGGTCGAGGCGCACGCGCGCTGACTCCCCCGGCGCCAGGTCGACCTGGCGATAGGTCTTGAGCTCCTTGTCGGCCCAGCTCACGCTCGTCACGGAGTCGCGCACGTAGACCTGCACGGTCTCGCGCACCGGACGCGCACCGGTGTTCGTGACCGTCACCTCGGCGACGATCGTGTCGTCGAGACCGAGCCGGTCGGTGTCGAGCGACAGCTCGCCATACGAGACCGTCGAGTACGACAGCCCCTCGCCGAACGCCCAGGCCGGGGACTGCGTGAGGTCGGCGTAGCGATCGCCGTGCTGTCCGCGGATCTGGTTGTAGTACGTCGGCTGCTGCCCGACGTGGCGGGCGAACGAGATCGGCAGTCGCCCTGACGGCTCGACGGAACCCGAGATGATCTCGGCGAGCGCGCGGCCGCCCTGCATGCCCGGGTTCGCGGCCCAGATGACGGCGGCGGCCTGCGAGGCCGATGCCGGCAGCACGAGCGGCTTCGAGGCGAGCAGCACGACGACGACCGGCTTGCCCGTCGCGATCAGCGCGTCGAGCAGCGCGTTCTGCCCGCCGATCAGCTCGAGGGTCGCGGTCGATCGCCCTTCGCCGACGAGCTCGATGCGGTCTCCGACCACGGCGACGACGACATCGGATGCCGCAGCCACGGCCACGGCCTCGGCGATCATCGTCTCGTCGGGGGCGCTCGGCACGACGACCGAGGGCCGGGGCTGTCCGTCGGGGAACTTCGCGCCGCGAGGGTCGTCTTCGAGCGTGAGTATCTCGGCGCCGCGAGCGTGCGTCACCGACCACCCGGCGACACCCGACAGGCCGTCGAGCACGGTCGTGATCATCTCGCGCGGCTGCCCGTCGAGCCATCCGGCCTGACCGGAGCCGCCGGCCCAGTCGCCGAGCTGCGTCTGGGCGTCGTCGGCGAGGGGACCGACCACCGCGACCTTCAGCGCTGCGGACGCGTCGAGCGGCAGCACACCGTCGTTCTCGAGAAGCACGATCGAGCGGCGCGCGGTCTCGAGGTTGAGCTCCGCGTGCGCGGCGCTGCCGACCACGGCATCCAGCTCGTCCTGCGGCAGCCGCGGGTCTTCGAACAGCCCCAGCTCGAACTTCAGGGTCAGGATGCGTGCCACGGCGTCGTCGAAGGCGTCCTCCGCGAGCAGCCCGTTCGACACCGCCTCGAGCGCGCCCTCGAAGAAGCCCGGTGTGTTCATGACCATGTCGTTGCCGGCGCTCACCGCGGCGGCGGACGCGTGCGCGTAGTCGGGCTGCACGTGCTGTTCCCACACCATGCGGCCGACGTTGTCCCAGTCGGTGATGAGCGTGCCGGTGTAGCCCCACTCCCCACGAAGCACGTCGCTGAGCAGCCAGTCGTTGACCGTGATCGGCACCCCGTCGGTGGTCTGGTAGCCGAGCATGAATGTGCGGCACCCCTCGCGGGCGACGCGCTCGAAGGGCGGCAGGAACCACGACCGCAGCTTGCGGCGCGAGATGTCGGCCTCGCTCGCGTCACGCCCGCCCTGCGTCTCGGAGTACCCCGCGAAGTGCTTGGCCGTGGCGAGGATCGCGGTCGGGTCGTCGAGGCCGTCGCCCTGGTAGCCGCGCACCATGGCCGAGGCGAGCTCGCCGATCAGGAACGGGTCTTCGCCGAACGTCTCGTCGATGCGGCCCCAGCGCAGGTCGCGCGCGATGCACAGCACGGGTGAGAACGTCCAGTGGATGCCGGTCGCCGCGACCTCGATCGCAGTCGCCCGCGCGACCTTCTCGACGAGCTCGGCGTCCCAGGTCGCCGCCATGCCGAGCTGGGTCGGGTAGATGGTCGCACCGGGCCAGAACGAGTGACCGTGGATGCAGTCCTCGGCGACGAGCAGTGGGATGCGCAATCGGGTCTGGGAGGTCAGCTCGTTCGCGCGGATGATCCGCTCGGGCGAGGTGTGCAGGATCGAGCCGACGTGCTTTCCCAGGACATGGTCGTCGAGGTCGTCGCGGGCGTCGAGCTGCAGCATCTGCCCGACCTTCTCCTCGACCGTCATGCGGTCGAGGAGGTCGGCGACGCGCGCCGCGATCGGCAGCTCGGGGTCGAGATAGGGCAGGGATTCGGTCAGGGTCTGAGAGGTCATCACTCGGCGTTCTGTGTCTTCGTATCGGTCTTCGTATGGGTCGTCGTCGCTGTCGCCGCGCTCTGCACGGTACCCGAGTCGGTTGTCGGCACGCTGCGCACCGCCGTCACCGGGTCGTTCACGTCGAGGCCCTTCTTCTTCATCGCGCGGGCGCGCTCACCCGCCGACCGCAACCTCGGGTTGACGTACTCGTCGATGCCGAAGTTGATGAGCGACAGGGCGACGCCGATGATCGCGATGCAGAGTCCTGCGGGCACGTACCACCACCACAGCCGAGGGAACGCGCCGTTCTGCTGCGCCCAGAACAGGATCGTGCCCCAGTTGAGGTTGCTCACCGGGATCACGCCGATGAAGGCGAGGGTCGTGAGTCCGAGGATGGCCGCGGTGACGGTGCCGACGAAGCTCGACGCGATCAGCGCCATGAGGTTCGGCAGCATCTCGACGGTGATGATGCGGTGCAGAGGTTCGCCGTTGGCACGCGCGGCCTGGATGAAGTCGCGGTTGCGCAGCGACATGGTCTGCGCGCGCAGCACACGCGCACCCCAGGCCCATCCCGTGAGGCCCAGCACGGCGGCGATCACGATGAGCGGCGGGTTCTCGAACTGCGAGGCCACGATGATGATCAGCGGGATGCCGGGGATCACCAGGAAGACGTTCGTCAGCGCCGACAGCGACTCGCTCTTCCAGCCGCGCACGTAGCCGGCGATCACGCCGATCGTGATGGCGATGATCGTCGCGATGATGGCCGAGAGGAACCCGACCACGACGACGCCGCGCGTGCCGAAGATGAGCTGGCTGAGCACGTCCTCGCCCATGTGGGTGGTGCCGAGCCAGTGGTCGAACGAGGGCGGCTGGCGGAGAGCCGTGCGGTCCTTCTGCGTGGCCCCGTAGGGCGCGAGCAGCGGGGCGAAGATCGCGATCAGCACGAACACCCCGAGGATGATCAGGCCGGCGATCGACTTGGGGTTGCGGAACATCGCGAACGAGTGCGCGAGCTGCGACCAGAACGTCTTGCGCGGCGGCGAGACGTCCTCGGTGGTGCGGAACGTCGCGGTCTCCGGCATCCCCGTGGGGATCGCGCTGCCGTCGGGTGCCGTGGTGTCGGTCGAGGTGGGAACGCTCATGTCAGGCCTCCGTCTGGCGCGTGCGCGGGTCGAGGTATGCGTAGACGATGTCGGCGAGGATGTTCGCGACCAGCACCGACAGCGTGATCACCAGGAACACACCCTGCATCAGGGCGAAGTCCTTCGCATTGGTGGCATCGAGCAGCAGCTTGCCGACACCCGGGTAGCTGAAGACCATCTCCATGACGATGGTGCCGCCGACGATGAACCCGATCGAGAGCGCGAAGCTCTGGATCTGCGGCAGCACCGCGTTGCGCGCCGCGTACGCCCACAGCACCCTCTTGTTCGGCATGCCCTTGGCCTGGGCGACCGTGATGTAGTCCTCGTCGAGCACCGTGAGCATCATGTTGCGCATGCCCAGCATCCATCCGCCGAGCGACGCGATGATGATCGTGACCGCCGGCAGCGTGCCGTGCATGATCACCTGACCGATGAAGTCGAGGCTCCACTCCGGCGACTGTCCCTTGTCGTACGCGTGCGACGACGGGAACCACTTGAGGGTCGACGAGAAGATCGCGATCGCGATGAGACCCAGCCAGAAGTAGGGGATCGTGTTGAAGAACGTCGTGATCGGGATGAGTGCGTCGAGTCTGCTGCCACGACGCCAACCGACGATCGCGCCGCCGACGGTGCCGAGCGCGAACGAGATGATCGTCGCGAGTCCGACAAGACCGAGCGTCCACGGCAGAGCGGATGCCAGCACCTCGCCCACCGGCCGCAGACCGTGCAGGGTCGAGATGCCGAGATCGCCGCGGAAGAGCATCGCCCAGTAGTCGATGTACTGCTGCCACATCGACTTGTCGGTGTCGATGCCGAGCAGCACGCGCAGCGAGTCCGCCGCCTCCGGGCTGATGTTGCGGTTGCGCGCGAGGTACGAGCTGACCGCATCGCCCTTCATGAACCGCGGCAGGAAGAAGTTGATCGTGATGGCCGCCCACAGGGTGAACAGGTAGAAGCCTGCCCGCCCGGCGAAGAAGCGCCAGGGCACGAGAGCTCGGCCCTTCTGCGTCGCCGTCGCCGTGGTGCCGACCTCGAGCGCGTCGCGCTGCTCGTCATCGACGAGCGGGAGCTGAGGGGATGCGGTGGTCACTGTGCACCTCCGTGCGAGGCTGCCGACGCGAAGTGCTTGTCGGGGTCGGGAGACGCTGCGCGCAGCTCGCGCGTGTAGGGGTCCTGCGGGTTGAGGATGACGTCGTCGGCGTCGCCGTACTCGACGACCCGACCCTGGTTGAGCACCATGATCTTGTCGCTGAAGTGCCGCGCGGTCGCGAGGTCGTGGGTGATGTAGAGCACTCCGAGGCCCTCTTCGCGCTGCAGATCGGCCAGCAGGTTCAGCACCCCGAGGCGGATGGATACGTCGAGCATCGACACGGGCTCGTCGGCGACGAGCAGCGAAGGGCGCGATGCGAGAGCGCGGGCGATGGCGACGCGCTGCCGCTGCCCGCCGGAGAGCTCGTGCGGACGACGGTCGATCACGGCATCGGCGTCGAGGCGCACGCGCTCGAGCAGTCGTCGCACCTCAGCCTCGGTCTCGTTCTTGGGCACCACGTCGTCGAGCCGGATCGGCCGCTCCAGGTGGTACCTGATCGAGTGGTACGGATTGAGCGAGGCGAACGGATCCTGGAACACCATCCGCAGCTGCTGACGGTACTTCCGCAGCCCCTTGCCGCGCCGAGGGATGGGCTTGCCGTCGAGGCGCACCTCTCCGGTCGTCGGCGTCTCGAGCTGGGTGAGGATCTTCGCGATGGTCGACTTGCCGCTGCCCGACTGTCCGACGAGACCGATGGTCTGGCCGGAGTTCAGGGTGAAGCTGACGCTGTCGAGCGCCTTGAGCTGACCGGCTCCTCTGACGTTGTAGACCTTGGTGACATCGGCGAACTCGAGAGTGGTCATCGGGTTAGCACTCCTCTCGCGCCGGTGAGACGGGGGAAAGACGACAGCAGCGTCTTCGTGTAGTCGTTCTGCGGGTTCGTCCAGATCTGCTCGGCGGAGGCGAGCTCGACGATCTCGCCCTCGCGCATGATCGCGATGCGGTCGCTGATCTCGAGCAGCAGCGGCAGATCGTGGGTGATGAAGATGACCGAGAAGCCGAACTCGTGACGCAGCTGCGAGATCTGCTTGAGGATCTCGCGCTGCACCAACACGTCGAGGGCCGTGGTCGGCTCGTCCATGACCATCAGCTGCGGGCGCAGAGCCAGCGCCATCGCGATCATGACGCGCTGGCGCATGCCGCCGGACAGCTCGTGCGGGAACGAACGCGTGCGCTGACGGCCGACCTTGACGATCTCGAGCAGTTCCTCGGCCTCGGCCCTGCGCTGCCTGCGGGTCATGTCAGGGCGGTGGATCTCGAAGACGTCCTCGAGCTGCGAGCCGATCGTTGCCACGGGGTTGAGGGCGTTCATCGCACCCTGGAACACCATCGAGACCTTGTCCCAGCGGAACTTCTGCATCGCATCGACGTCGAGTGCGTTGATGTCGACGTCCACGCCGGATGCATCGTGGAACGTCACACTGCCGCCCGCGATCACGGCGGGGGCACGCAGCAGACGCTGCACCCCGTAGGCGAGGGTGGTCTTGCCGCATCCGCTCTCTCCTGCGAGACCGAGGATCTCTCCGCGCTGCAGTTCGAGCGTCACGTTCTTCACCGCCTCGACGGGCGGATCGACGTCGTACACGACGGAGAAGTCGCGCACGCTGAGCAGGGGTTCTGACATGAGGGGTCCTTCGTCGGTCGGTGGGGTGGGCGGATGCCGTGGCATCCGCCCACCCCCGGGACTGCTTACTCGGCCGGCTTCAGCTTCGTGAGGATCTGCACGATGTTCTGCTGAGTCGGGTCTCCCGAGGCATACGGGTCCTCCTCCGAAGGCCACCCGACGTAGTTGCGGGTGTTGTACTCGCCGAGCAGCGGGTGCGCGCCCAGCGGGATCGCCGGGACCTGCTCGACGAAGATCTGCTCGAGCGTCGTGATCGCCGCGGTGCGCTCGTCATCGGACGACGCGTTGGCGTAGGTGTTCAGCGCCTCGGTCGCCACGGGGTCTTCGAAGCGTCCGAAGTTGAATCCGGCGACGCCCTCTGGCGAGATCCAGCGCGGGTCCATGGTCGACGTGTAGAGGCCGTAGGCCGTGCCGCTGTCTTCGAGCCAGTGGATGATCGCCGAGAACGAGCCGTCGTCGCGGGGTCCTGCCCAACCGCCCCAGTCGGGCATGTCGATCTTGACCTCGGCGCCGATGGCCTCGGTGACGTCTTCGGCGATGAGCTCCTGCGCGGTGTTCCAGTCGCTCCAGCCCGAGGGCACCGAGAGCGTGAACGAGACGGGCGTGCCGTCGGGGTCGATCAGCGCGTCGTCCTTCCAGGTGTACCCGGCTCCTTCGAGCAGGTCGCGGGCCTTCTCCGCGTCGACCGAGTACTCCTCGCCCTGGAACTCGGGCTGGATCTCGTCTTCGAGGATCGACGAGAGTCCGGTGACCGACCAGACCGGCTCGCTCGCCCCTTCGCGTGCGATGTCGACGTACGCGTCGCGATCGATGACCCAGGCGAGCGCCTGGCGGAACGCCACATCGTCGAACGGCTTCTGCTGCAGGTTCATGAACAGCGTCGCGGAGCCGGTGGTCGGCGCCACGAAGAACTTGTTGTGCTCGGGGTCGGCGTCGAGGAACTGCTCCTTGATCTGCGGGATGAACGCCTGCGCCCAGTCGGCCTCGCCCTGAGCGAGCGCGGTGGTCAGAGCGGTGTTGTCGCCGTACGAGACGTAGTGCAGCTCGGGCACCGCGAGGTCGCCGCCCCAGTAGTCGTCGCGGGCCTCGAGGGTGACCGACTCGGTCGACCAGTTCGAGAGCGCGTAGGGGCCGGTGCCGACCAGGTCGTCGCCCTTGACGGGGTCGGTGGCCGGCTCGTCGAGGTGCTCCCAGATGTGCTTCGGAACGATCGGCACGTGGAGCACGCGGGCCTGGTTCACGTACTTCGACTCGCCGAAGGTCAGGGTGACCGCGTCGCCGTCGACGGTCGCGCCCTCGAACTTGAGACCGGCGGTGTCGAGCGCGGGGGTGGAGACGAGCTCGTAGGTGAAGACGATGTCGTCGGCGGTGAAGGGCTCGCCGTCGCTCCAGGTGACGTCCTTGCGGGGCACGACGGTGACGGCCGTGTAGTCGTCGTTCCACTCGATGCTCTCGGCGAGCCAGGGGGTGACCTCGCGGTCACCGGTCTGGTTCACGAGGCCGAGGGTCTCGAAGATGACCTTGCCGTAGCCGTACTTCGAGGCCGACGAGTCGCCGACATAGGGGTTGTTCGACTCGGTGGTGATCGCACCGTCGGGCTTGGCGATCGTCAGGGCCGCACCGCCGGCTCCGCTGTCTGCGTCGTTCGATCCGCCGGCGGCGCAGCCGGCGAGGGCCGAAACGCTGAGGGCGGAGATCGCCGCGACAGCGATCAGGGACTTTCTGAGCTTCATTGCTTCTCCTTGGGCACGGGTCGTTGTGCTGTGTGGCTGCCGGATGCTCGGGCATCCGGCGAACTTTGCTTACTGGCGAGAAAGTAAGCTGGTGCGAGGTTACTCGTTGGTAAGTAGAGTTGGCAAGTACGATCCAGTGCAGGATTCCGTGCAGAAGAGGATGGACCATGTCGAAGGATGCTGTCGCCCACACGTCCGTCCGGCCTGCCACCCGCGAGAAGCGGGAGCAGATCCTCAAAGCCGCCGTCGAGATCTTCGGCAACAAGGGCTCGACCAACGGCACTCTCGCCGATGTCGCCGAGCAGGTGGGCATCACCCATGCCGGCGTGCTGCACCACTTCGGCTCGAAGCAGAAGCTGTTGCTCGAGGTGCTCGCGTACCGCGACCAGGCCGATGTCGCGGAGCTCGCCGAGAAGCACATCCCCGGGGGGCCGGAGCTCTTCCTGCACCTCGTGCGCACCGCGGTCGCGAACGAACGGCGCCCCGGCATCGTGCAGGCGTACACCGTCCTGTCGTCGGAGTCCGTGACCGACAACCACCCGGGTCGCGACTACTTCGAGGACCGCTACACGACCCTCCGACGCGAGGTCACCGACGCCTTCCATCTGCTGTGCGCACAGGAGGGTGTGACGGAACCGGACACCGTGGCCACCGCCGCGGCCAGCATCCTCGCCGTGATGGACGGACTGCAGCTGCAGTGGCTGCTGCACCGCGACGTCTTCGACCTGGGCGAGGCGAGCGAGTTCGCGATCCGCTCGATCGTCAACGGCGTGCTGCACCCCGGACCGGCACTGGAGTCGTACCGCCACGACTAGGCTCGGGGCCATGACGATCGACCTCGAAGCGCTCTACACAGACCTGCACCAGCACCCTGAACTGTCGTTCCAGGAGACGCGCACCGCCGGCATCGCCGCCGGTCACCTGCGGGATCTCGGCCTCGAGGTGCACGAGGGCATCGGCGTCACCGGCGTCGTCGGCATTCTGCGCAACGGCGACGGACCGGTCGTCTGGGCACGCGCCGACATGGACGGGCTGCCCGTCGGTGAAGAGACCGGCCTCGCCTATGCCAGCACCGCGACCGGCATCGACCCCGCAGGCAACACCGTGCCCGTCATGCACGCCTGCGGTCACGACATGCACGTCACCGCGATGATCGGGGCCGTCGAGAAGCTGGTCGCCGAGAAAGCGGACTGGTCGGGAACCGTGGTCGTGCTGATCCAGCCGGCCGAGGAGTACGGCGCGGGATCCCGCGCGATGCTCGACGCCGGCCTGCGCGATCTCGTGCCGCACCCCGATGTCGTGCTCGGTCAGCACGTCACTCCCCTGCCCGCCGGCACGATCGGCGTGCGCCCCGGCACGCAGATGGCCGCATCCGACGGCCTGACCGTCACCCTTCACGGCCGCGGCGGGCACGGCTCGCGGCCGCACTCGACCATCGACCCCGTCGTGATGGCTGCAGCGACCGTCATGCGCCTGCAGACCATCACCTCGCGCGAGGTCGACCCCCGAGACGTCGCCGTCGTGACGGTCGGGTCGATCCACGCGGGGCTCAAGAACAACATCATCCCTGCCGAGGCGAAGCTCGAACTCAGCCTGCGCTACCCGAACGACGAGATGCGCGACAAGGTGCTCGCGAGCGTCGAGCGCATCGTGCGTGCCGAGGCCGCGGCATCGGGCGCGGAGCGCGAACCCGAGATCCGCACCGACCACACGCTGCCCCCGACGATCAACGACGCGGATGCCACGGCACGCGTGACGTCGGCGCTGCAGCGCGCGCTGGGCGAGGCCTCGGTCATCGACCCCGGCATGTTCACCGGCAGTGAAGACGTCTCGTGGTTCGCCCGCGACACGGGGGCTCCTCTGGTGTTCTGGTTCTGGGGCGGGATCGATGCCGCGAAGTTCGCTGCCTCGGCGGCGGCCGGGACCCTGGACAAGGACATCCCGACCAACCACTCGCCGTTCTTCGCACCGGAGATCCACCCGACGATCGAGGTCGGCGTCACCGCGCTGTCGGCCGCCGCGCGCGAGTTCCTCGACTGAGGCGCGTCCGCGCGAAGCGGTCGGTCAGCGTCGGTACGGCGGGAGCGTATCCGCGAGCCGCGCAGCCAGAGCCTGGTCGGGATCATCGTCTCGAAGCGTCACCGCTGACGCGACATGCCTCCGGGCACGCTCGATGAGCAGTTCGGCGTGCTCGACATTCGCCGCGACCTGCTCGAGGTGCTTCTTCTCCAGAAGAGCGTCGATGGCGAGTCGACCCGTCTCCCACCTGAGTAATCGATTCACGGAGCCTCCGACTCACTCTCGACCCGCAGCCTCACGAGCGGTCGATCCTTGACCGTGCGGAGGAAGGGCTCGTCTGCGTTCTGCCAACGCTCGGCGCTGACCACCCGCATGTTGACCTCTCGACCGAGCTGCGCCTCTGCTGCCGATGCTGCTTCTTGGATCTCGACCCGATCGGGACTGCCCACGACCAGAACGTCGATGTCTTGGGGGTCGGCGCCGGCCTCTCCACTCATGCGCGCAGCCCAAGAACCATAGACGTAAGCATCCTCGACCCCACCGACATCGGCGAGGACCTCCGGAAGCACCACGCGGGGGCCATAGGCATACTCGATGATCTCTCGAACGGGGCGATAGAGCGGATGCTCGCGGTTCGCTCGGATGTAGCGATTCCGACCCGACCTGCGCTGGGTCAGGAACTCCGCCGTAACGAGCCGTTCGATCTCGCGATGCACAGTGGGCATCGATCCCCCGACGTCGGCCGCGATCTCCGTCACGGTGCGCTCTCGATCGGGCGCGAGCAGAAGGAGCGCGAGAAGGTGTCCTTGAAGATCAGATCGCAGCAGAGGCGAGATCACCGGCACAGTTGCTTTCACATTTTGTACTAAAACAAACATTTTTTGAAAACATAAGTGCGGGTTCACCGCATCCGAACTCTGCCTCAGCCGCCGATGGCGTTCATGCCGCGGGCGGGCTGCAGGAATGAGGGGTCGTTGATCGCGTGCCCCGGCAGCTTGCCGTGCACGCACGAGCGCAGCATGGCGCCGATCGCCGCTGCCCGCTGGGCGGGATCGGACGCCGCGGGTCCGCGGAGCGAGTCGATCAGGTCGTACTCGGCGTTCGAGAAGAGGCAGTTGCGCAGCTGCCCGTCGGCGGTCAGGCGCAGTCGGTCGCACGCGCCGCAGAAGGGGGCGGTGACCGAGGCGATGACACCGACCTCGTGCGGTCCGCCGTCGATGCGCCATTTCTCGGCCGGCGCGCCGCCGCGACCGGGAACGGGCTCGAGGCTCCACCGCGCACTGAGCTTCTCGAGGATCTCCTCGCGCGTGACCATCGACGCGCGGTCCCAGGTGTGCCCGGCGTCGAGCGGCATCTGCTCGATGAAGCGCAGCTGCGCACCGACCTCCATCGCGAACGCGACCAGATCGGGCAGCTCGTCGTCGTTCACGCCGCGCATGGCGACCGTGTTGAGCTTGAGCGGGCGCAGTTCGGATGCCGCGGCTGCCGCGATGCCCTCGAACACGTCGTCGATGCGATCACGACGCGTGAGGTCGGCGAAGCGCTGACGATCGACCGTGTCGATGCTGATGTTCAGACGCGTGAGGCCGGCGTCGATCAGCGCAGGCAGGTGTTTCGCGAGCGTGATGCCGTTCGTCGTCATCGCGACCTCGACCGGCCCGTCATCTCCCTCGATCGCCGAGACACGGCGCACCACGTCGATGATGTCGGCGCGCAGCAGCGGCTCGCCGCCGGTGAGGCGGAAGGTGCGGATGCCGAGCGAGGCGGCGACCTGGGCGACCTCGACGATCTCGTCGGTCGACAGGATGCTGGTGCGCGCGAGCCATTCGTTGCCCTGCTCGGGCATGCAGTAGGTGCAGCGCAGCGAGCAGCGGTCGGTCAGCGAGATGCGCAGGTCGCGGTGCACGCGACCATGCGTGTCGACGAGTCCCTGCGATGCCGGCGCGGCGGCATCGAGCACCGCGGCGCTCGGCGCCCGCATCCCAATCACGACCGGCACAGCCGTCATCGCTCGATCCCTCTCCCCGACATGTTCCGAGACTACCCGCGTGCCCGGCGCACAGGCCCGTGCAGGCAGGACGACCGGCATATTGCCAGGTCTCCCCAGCGCGCGCCGCTCGCCTAGGCCACCTGGCCGGAGATTCCGCGACGGGCTGAGTGGGCGACAGCATCCGTCCAGCCATCCGGGATTTCTTCAGCCGTCGGGCGAGCTCAGAGCACCGAGACGAACCGCACCAGTGCCGGGTCGACCCGCAGCCGAATCCGATCGCCGACCGCGACCCCTCCGGCAGCATCCAGCGACAGGTCGACCGCCCCAGCATCGGTGTGCACGCGCACGCCCCCCAGCGTGGGCTCGATCCGCGTCACCACAGCGGGCCACGACACTGCGTCCGCCTCGGCGACCCGCACATCGCCCGGCCGGAACACTGCGGCGAGCGCAGCGCCATCCGTCGCTGCGAGAGCACGCGACGCCGGATCGTCACTGGTCAGCAGCACCTCGCCGCTGCGCCACCCTCCCCCACTCGCGACCCCGACGAGGCGGTTCAGCCCGGCGATAGACGCGACGAAACCGGATGCGGGTGCGGCGAGCACCTCTCGCACCGGCCCCTCCTGCGTCACGCGACCGGCCTCGACGACGATCAGACGGTCGGCGAGCGCGACCGCGTCCGCCGCATCATGTGTGACCGCGACGGTGGTGGTCGAGACGAGCTGGTCGCGCAGCATCCGCCTGATGTCACCGGCCGTCTCGGGGTCGAGGGCGACGAGCGGCTCGTCGAGCAGCACGACGCGAGGGGATGCGGCGAGCGCACGCGCGACCGCGACGCGCTGCTGCTCTCCTCCGGACAGCTCGTGCGGCATCCGCTCTCCGGCGCCGGGGAGCCCGACCCGCGCGAGCCAGTCGTCGGCACCTGCTCGTGCAGCACGAGCATCGATTCCCGCCGCACGCGGCCCGAATGCCACGTTCTCGCGCGCCGACAGATGGGGGAACAGCCGGGGCTTCTGCCCCAGCAGCACGACCCCGCGGCGCATCGGCTCGGTCTGCACCCTGGGCTTCGCGACCCGGTCGACGACCCGACCCTCCACGACGATCTCGCCCCCACCCAGCGGCTCGAGTCCGGCGAGCGCTTGCAGCAGGGTCGATTTGCCCGCACCGCTCGGCCCCATCACGGCGACCGTCTCGCCCGGTTCCACCTGCAGTGAGACGTCGACCGTGAAGTGCTCCCGCGGCACGACCACATGAGCGTGCAGGCCACCGACGGCGCTCATCGGGCAGCCCCCGGACGCCAACCGCGCACGAGCAGCAGCACGAGGATCGCGGTGGCGAGCAGCAACAGCGCGAGAGCGACCGCGGCCCCCTGGGTCACCCCGGCGCCGTTGAAGGCGGTGTAGATCGCGAGCGGCATGGTCTGCGTGACGCCGGGTCGGTTGCCCGCGAAGAGCGCCGTGGCACCGAACTCCCCGATCGCCCGCGCGAAGCACAGCACCACGCCGGCCACGATTCCGGGAGCCGCCAGCGGCAGGGTGATGCGGCGCAGGATCGTCCAGCGGCCGGCGCCGAGCGCGGCGGCGGTGCGCTCGTACTCGACCCCCGAGGTGCGCACGGCACCCTCGACGGCCAGCACCAGGAACGGCAGCGCCACGAACGTCTGCGCGAGGATGACCGCCGGCGTGCTGAACGAGAGTCCGAGCCCTCCGAACCACCCCGCCCGGCCGAACAGGTAGAGCAGGGCGACACCGCCGACCATGGGCGGCAGCACGAGCGGCACCGTGACCGCCGCACGCAGCACCGCGGCGAGGCGCGGCCCCGAACGAGCGATGGTCAACGCCAGCGGAACGCCGATCACGATGCACAGCAGTGTGGCGATGAGACCGGTGCCCAGCGACAGCAGCAGCGCCGAGCGCGCGGCCTCCGACGTCACGTCGGCGATGAAGGTCGACCACTCCACGCGCGCGACGAGAGCCGCGAGCGGGAGGATGAGGAACGCGAGACCGATCAGGGCAGGGATGGCCAGGGCACGCGGCGCGTATCCGCGCGCTCCGGCCGCACTCACGGCGCTCCGAACCCGAAGTCGGCCAGGATGCGCTGCCCCTCATCCGAGAGCACGAAGGCGACGAACGCGTCGGCGGCCGCCGAGTTCGGGGCCTCGGACAGCGTCGCGATCGGATAGTGGTTGACGACCTTCTCGGCACCGTCGGGCACGATCGCCTCGACGTCGTCGCGACCGACGACGTCGGTCGCATACAGGAGTCCGGCGTCGGCCTCGCCGGCTGCGACCTTGGTGAGCACCGCGGTCACGTTCTGCTCGAGGCTGGCGGCCTCGACCGTGACGCCCGCGTTCGAGAGCAGCGTGGCGGATGCGGCACCGCACGGCACCTCGGGGGCGCACAGCACCGTGGTGACGTCGGCCAGGTCGGCGACGGTCTCGACGCCGCCCGGATTGCCGGTCGGCACCGCGATCACCAGAGTGTTCGACGCGAACAGCGTCGGGTCGACCGCGGCATCCTCGAGCTTGTCCATGTTCGCCTCGTCGGCGGAGGCGAAGACGTCGGCCGGGGCGCCTTCGAGGAGCTGCGTGACCAGCGTCGAGGACCCGTCGTACACCCCGCTGAAGTCGACGTCCGGGTTCGCGTCGGTGAACGCCGCGCCGATCTCTTCGAAGGCGCCGGAGAGCGAGGCGGCCGCGTAGACCGTGAGTTCACCGCTCACGGTGCCCCCAGTGGCGTCCGTCGCGGTCGGCGTCGGCGCCTCGGTACCGGCGGCGCACCCCGTGAGGGCGAGCGCTGCGGCAGTCAGGACGACGGACACGGCGCGGCGGAGAGTGCGGCTCATGGGTCAGCCCTTCGGCACTTCGACGACGACGTTGGTGGCCTTCACGGAAGCGGTGGCGAGCGAGCCCACCTCGAGGTTCAGCTCGCGGGCGGCCTCGGCCGACATGAGCGAGACGACGCGGTGGGGTCCGGACTGCAGGTCGACCTGCGCCATGACTCCGTCGATCTGCACACGGGTCACGATGCCGACGAAGCGGTTGCGGGCACTCGAGAGCGCATGGTTCGACTCCTGCGCCTCCTCGGCGAGCTCGACGGCGCGTGCGGCGAGAGCATCTCCGGGGATCTCGGCCGGGACGGCGTCGGTCGTCGGCAGCAGGCCCTGATCGATCCAGCGCCGCACGGTGTCGTCGCTCACCCCGAGCAACTGGGCGGCGCGGGAGATCCGAAAGGTCTGCATAGGTGAACGTTACCGCAGGAGCGGATGTTGAGACAGGAAAATTCCGCATCAGCGGATATCTCTCGCCTGCACGTTATTACTCTGCTCCGAACACAGGGCGAATCGCTCTGCTCCCGCCGCAATCGCGCACCCCGGGCATAGCCTGGTGCCATGCAGCCGCTCGTCGCACCCGCGCCCTCCCTCGACCCGGCCGAACTCGTCCGCACCGCACGGCACGCTGTGCTCGCGGGCATCGGAGAAGAGGGACAGCGCCGGCTCGCGGCCGCCCACGTCGCGGTCGTCGGAGCGGGTGGCATCGGCTCCCCCGTGCTGCTCGCACTGGCCGCGGCAGGAGTCGGCAGCATCACGGTGATCGATGACGACATCGTCGAACTGACGAATCTGCAGCGCCAGCTCGCGCACCGCGTCGAAGACATCGGCAGGCCCAAGACCACCTCGGCGGCGCGCGCGATCACGGCGCTGTCGCCCGGAGCAGAGGTCGTGACGGCGACCGAGCGACTCGACTCCGAGAACGCCGACCGCCTGTTCGCCGGGGCCGACATCGTCGTCGACACGAGCGACTCGTTCGCGACCCGGCGCGATGTCGCCGCCGCGACCGAGGCCCTCGGCATCCCTCTCGTCTGGGGAGCCGTGCAGGAGTGGCACGCGCAGGCCACCGTGTTCTGGTCGAACCCGCCCGAGCACGATCCGATCGTGCTGACCGACCTCTTCCCGCTCGGCACCGAGGGCGAGCCGCCCAGCTGCGCGCAGGTCGGCGTGCTCGGCGCGCTGTGCGTGCAGGTCGGGGGGATGCTGGCAGGCGAGGTCGTGAAGCTCATCACCGGCGCGGGCGAGCCGCTGCTCGGGCGCCTCGCCATCATCGACGCCCTCACGGCGAGACAGCACGAGATCGCCATCCGATCGGCGGTGTCGGCATGAGCGCCGCGAACGGCAGCCGCCGCACGGTCGAGGAGCAGTTCGCGCGGGTGCTGGATGCCGTGCGCACACTGCCCGCCGAGACACGGCCGATCCGCGATGCCGCCCAGCGCACGCTCGCGGCGGCTGCGAAGGCGGCCCACGACATCCCGCTCTTCGACAACTCCGCGATGGACGGCTTCGCGGTGCGGGCGGCCGACGTCGCCGCGGCATCCGAAGAGAACCCCGTCGTGCTGCGCGTCGTCGCCGATCTGCCGGCCGGGGTGTCGGATGACCCCTCGCTGGCGGCGGGAGAGGCCGCGCGCATCATGACCGGCTCCCCTGCGCCGACGGCGGCGGATGCGATCGTGCCGTTCGAAGACACTGCGGGCGGGCTCGCCGACTCGCTGGGCGACGTGCGGGTGCTGCGCGCACCGGCCACCCTCGGAGCCTTCATCCGCCGCCGAGGAGCGGACCTGCAGGCCGGGGATGCCGTGGTGCTCGCGGGCGAACGACTCGGGGCCTTCCAGCTGTCAGCCGCCGTGGCGGCTGGGGTCGAGAGCGTGTCGGTGACCCGAGCGCCGCGTGTGGCCGTGATCTCGACCGGCAGCGAGCTGCTCGCTCCCGGGGAGCCCGCCACCCGCGGCCGCATCCCCGACTCGAACGGCCCTCTGCTCGAGCTCCTCGTGGCCGATGCCGACGCCGAGCTCGTGCTCGTCGCGCGCGTCGCCGATGACGCAGATGCCGTGCGAACCGTCACGGCGACGGCGGTCGACCGCGGTGCCGACGTGATCGTGTTCACCGGTGGGGTGAGCGCCGGCGCCTACGAGCCGGTGCGCGGCGCGTTCGACGGGCGCGGCCAGGTCGAGTTCGCGAGCGTCGCGATGCAGCCGGGCAAACCGCAGGCGTTCGGCGTGCTCGACACCGGCACACTCGTCTTCGGACTGCCGGGCAACCCTGTGAGCGTCGCGGTGTCGTTCGAGGTCTTCGTGCGGCCCGCGCTGCTCGCACTGCAGGGTCGCACCGAGATGCACCGCCCTCGGGCGTCCTTCACCGCGGATGCGGCCTGGACGCCCCCTCCCGGCCGACGTCAGTACCTCCCCGCCGTCGTCGACCTCGCGAACCGGACGGTGCGCCCGGCGACCTCCGGCGGCTCGGGCTCGCACCTCGCCGGCGGGCTCGCCAGAGCGCGCGCGTTCGCGATCGTGCCCGCAGAGGTCGAGGCCGTCGCCGTGGGCGATGCGATCGATGTCATGCTGGTCGAATGAGCTTCACGCATCTCGACTCGGCCGGTCACGCGCACATGGTCGACGTGACCGCCAAGCAGCCGACCGTCCGCACCGCCACCGCCCGCGGCTTCGTGCGCTGCAGCCCCGAGGTCATCGCGGCTCTGCGCGACGGCACCGCCCCCAAGGGCGACGTGCTCGCGGTCGCCCGCATCGCGGGCATCCAGGCCGCGAAGTCGACTCCTGCCCTGCTGCCGCTCGCACACGTGATCGGCGTGCACCGGGCCAACGTCGAGCTCGACATCGTCGACGACGGCGTGCACGTCGAGGCGACCGTCGGCACCGCCGACCGCACCGGCGTCGAGATGGAGGCGCTCACGGCCGTATCGGTGAGCGCGCTCGCGATCGTCGACATGATCAAGGGCCTCGACCGGTCGGTGGTCATCGAAGACGTGCGCATCGTCGCGAAGTCGGGCGGACGCTCGGGCGACTGGGTGCGGGAAGGAGAGACGCTGTGACCACCCGCGTCCGCTATTTCGCTGCGGCCGCCGAGGCCGCGGGCACCGACGCCGAGGACCGCGGCGAGCACTCGCTCGAGCAGCTGCGCGCCGCCGTCGTCGCCGACCACCCGGCGCTCGCCGACATCCTTCCGCGGTGCGCGGTCATGGTCGACGGTGTGCGCAGCGATGACGACCGTCCGCTCGACGACGCCCAGCTGATCGACGTGCTCCCCCCGTTCGCCGGGGGATAGGCCGCAGGCGAAGCGACGCCCGCGGGACGTTCGCTTCGTGCGGCGATCTGCGCTTCAGAAGGACGCTGATACCGAAAACGGCCTTCAGAAGCGCGAATGGCCGCGTGAAGCAGCCGCAGCTCGGTTCAGCCGCCGATGCCCTTCCACGACGTGGAGCCGTCGGACTCGACCTGACGCTTCCACACGGGCAGTGCCTTCTTGATGTCCTCGATGACCGCACGGCACACCTCGAAGGCCTCCGCACGGTGCTCTGCGGCGACCGCGATCACCACGGCCGCATCGCCGACGTCGAGGCGCCCGATGCGGTGACTCACGGCCACCACCACTCTGGCGTCGCCGACGGCATCCGCTGCCGCCTCTTCGGCGATCCGTCGCAGCGTCGACTCGGCGTCGGGGTGCGAGCTGTATTCCAGCCCGACCACCGCAGTCGTCGCGTCGGGGTCGTTGTCGCGCACGCGGCCGATGAAGGTCGTGACCCCGCCCAGAGCAGGGTCGTCGACCGCGGCGAGATGCGCGTCGACGTCGAGCTTCTCGTCGGAGATCGCCGCTATCCGCACCTCGTTCACGAGTGGTCCCCGCCCTCGACCTGGTCGACCACGTGTCTCGCGACGGTCAGCACGACGGGAACACCGGATGCCACGGCCCGGGGCGACCCAGGAAGATTCACCACGAGCGATCCGCCCGGGTCGACGATGCCTGCCACACCACGAGAGAGCACCGACAGCGGAGTGTCGGCGAGGCCGCTGCGGCGGAGCTCTTCGGCGATCCCCGGCACCTCCCGAGTGATCACCCGACGGGTGCCTTCGGGGGTCTGATCGCGTGGACTCACGCCGGTGCCTCCCGTCGTCACGATCAGCCGCACCCCGCGGGCGACCGCCCGACGCAGCGCGTCGGCGACGGAGGTGGCACCATCTGCGATGACCTCGGCATCCGGGCAGTGCCACCCGGCATCCCGCAGCAGACCGACGGCGATCGGCCCGCCCCGGTCTTCTCGTTCACCCGCGAAAGAGCGGTCGGAGACGGTGATCACGCAGGCGGGGAGCGACGTCATGGCTCCACCCTAGGGCGAGATCCGACAGGCCGCACCGGCATCAGGCGACGCGGATCAACGACCGCTGCCAGCCCGCCGACCCGTTCGGCGCGATCGGCGCGCGCTCCTCGATCTGCAGGTCGCCGTTCTTGTTGACCGCCCGCACGGCGACGTAATGCGTGCCGGGAGTGGCATCCCACTCCATGAACCACTGCACCCAGGTGTCCTCGTTGATCGGCGCAGAAAGCGTCGCGGGCACCCAGTCGCCCTCGTCGATGCGCACCTCGACGCGCTCGATACCGACCGTCTGCGCCCACGCGACGCCCGCGATCGGGATGCGGCCCGCCTTGACGGCCTCGCCCACCTTGGGCGTGTCGACGCGTGAGGCGAACTTGATCGGCGCCTCGGCACTGTATCCGCGCGGAGTCCAGTAGGCCTCGTCCTTGTCGAACGTCGTCACCTTCAGTTCGGTGAGCCATTTCGTCGCCGACACGTAGCCGTAGAGGCCAGGAACGACCATGCGCACCGGGAACCCGTGCTCGAGCGGCAGCGGCTCGCCGTTCATCCCCACCGCCAGGATCGCATCGAGGTTGTCATCGGTCAGTGCCGACAAGGGCGTGCTGGCGGTGTATCCGTCGACGCTCTTCGACAGCACCATGTCAGCGCCCGACTTCACGCCGGCCTTCTTGAGCACATCCCGCAGCGGCACACCGAGCCATTTCGCGTTGCCGACGAGGTCGCCGCCGACCTCGTTGGAGACGCAGGTCAGGGTGATCGCGTATTCGTCGAGCCCCATGTCGAGGAGGTCCTGGAAGCTCATCTCGACCCGCTGGTCGACCATGCCGTCGATCACGAGGCGCCAGGTGCTGGGGTCGATCGTGGGCACGGTCAGCGCCGTGTCGACGCGGTAGAAGTCCTTGTTGGGGGTGAACAGCGTGCTGAGTCCCGGGATGTCCAGCTCCGCGCCCTTCGGCACGGTCACGGTCGACTTCGGCGACGGCAGCTTGAGCGCGTCGCGGATCGTGGCCACAGAGGCGACGGTCATGCTCACTGCCCGCGACGCGATGCCCACGATCACGGCGGATGCTCCCGCGATGCCGGTGAGGAGGAAGAACTGACGGCGACCGATCGGCTTCGCCACCGTCGTGGCATCCGCGTCCGAGTTCTCGAGGAGGCCCGTACCGACGCTCTCTCCCTTGCGATCGACCATCGCGACAGGAACAGCGGATGCCTTCCACGTCTTCAGGCGGCGCACGAGGAGGACGATGAGGATCGACCCCGCGATGGTTCCGAGCACGGGAGGAAGGAAGGCGAGGGGCGTGACACCCGCCCTGGTCACGATCGCCGCGGTGGAGAGCGCGCCCGCGACCACCAGGGCGATCACGCCGAGCGGGGGACGGAGCAGCTGAAGGATTCCGGCGATCGCCGACGCGATCACCACCGCGAGACCGAGTCCGGCCAGAAGCGCGATCTTGTCGTACTCGCCGAAGGTCGCGATCGCGAACTCCTTGAACGGCTGCGGCACGATGTCGATCACGAACCCGCCGACCGCGAGGATCGGACTCGCGGAGCGCGCGAAGATCAGGGCGAACAGCTCAGCGGTGGCGAGGAAGACGGCTCCGCTGATCACACCCGAGAGTGCTGCCCAGAAGATGAATCGTCTGCCCTTGCTGCGCTGTGCCATGGTCTGCTCCTTCGCACCGCCGACGGGTGTGGTCAGCGGTTGTTCGGAGCGGGCACCCGAACGGATGGTCGCAGGTCTGCGTGTCGCCGGAGGCGGCGCGCGGTCAGAGGCGGCGCGCTCTCAGAGGCGGCGCGCGCTCGGAGGCGGTGCACGGTCAGAGGCGGCGTGCGGTGATCGTGTCGCGGTCCTGGGAGTCGCGCAGCGTGCGCAGGCACCGCGAGCAGAGGATCTCGACGCGACGAGGGTGGTTCTCGCCGCACACGCAGTCGACGGAGACCCGCCACTTGGCCTTGCGTCCACAGGCGGCATAGGCCTCATCGTCACCGTGGTCGCATTCGCAGAGCTGGCGTCCGCGGTCGAGACCGGGCACCTCGACGAGAGTCCGCTCGAGGTCGGCGACCGGGGGCTGCTGCGTCTTCACCACCTGTCGATGTTCCCAGGGCGGCGCTGCCGCGCGCAACACCGCTCGCCCGCGTGCGCCGCCGTCGGCGGCAGAATCCCTGTCACACCTGCACGACGTGCGGCGGGGGCGGCGGCGCCAGCTGGCGTTGCGGCACCCCATGCGCCTCGCGGTGCAGGCGCTCCATGCGGCTGTCGAGTTCGGCGGCGGCCTCGGCGGCATCCGTCAGACTCTCGACGAGATGCGAGGGAACCTGGTTCGAGAACTTGTAATAGATCTTGTGCTCGAGGCTGGCCCAGAAGTCCATCGCGATCGTGCGGAACTGCACCTCGACCGGCACCGACAGGGCTCCGGTCGACAGGAACACGGGCACTTCGATGATCGCGTGCAGGCTCTTGTAGCCGTTGTCCTTCGGGGTGGCGATGTAGTCCTTGACCGTGACGACGGTCACGTCGTCCTGCGCGGTGAGCAGATCGAACAGGCGGTACACGTCGGCGACGAAGCTGCAGGTCACGCGCACGCCGGCGATGTCGGTGATCTCCGCGCGGATGCGCCCGAAGTCGGGCTCGGCGATGCTCTTGCGGGCGATCTTCTCGACGATGCTGTCGGGAGTCTTCAGCCGGCTCTTGACGTGCTCGATCGGGTTGTAGGCGTGGTGGTGGGTGAACTCGTCACGAAGGATCGAGATCTTCGTCTCGACCTCCCGCATCCCGAACTCGTATTCGCGCAGGAAGCGCTGGAACTCGTCGCGGAGCTCCCGAGTCTGCTGGATGGCGTCATCGGTGACCTGAAGGGACGTCATGCATCCGACGTTACGCGTTCGTGATCGGAACAGGCTGTGCATCCGCGATGAGAAAAATCGGCCCCGATCGCCTTGACGATGTCGGAGGCCAGGTCTACAACGGAGGACATGACCAGCGCAGGCGAGAAGTGGACGGAAGCGTACGTAGAGGCGTGGCGATCGAATGACCCGCAGCAGATCGCCGCGCTCTTCAGCGAAGACGCGAAGTATCTGACGAGCCCCGATTCCGAGCCCCGCGTCGGCCGCGCCGACATCGTCTCCGGCTGGCTCGAAGATCTCGACGATCCGGGAACCTGGACCTTCGAGTGGTGGATCGTCCGCGAGGACGCCGATCTCGTGGTGATCGAGGGCCGCACGAAGTACCCGGCCGAGCGGGACTACCTCAACCTCTGGATCGTCCGTCTGGATGCCGAGGGCCGGGCCACCGAGTTCACGGAGTGGTACATGCCTCGCCCCCATGAGGACTGAGCGCGCGAGGGTACGGGCGCTAGGACGTGAGGATTCCGTTAGGGACGCGTGAGCACCCGTAGGGATTCCGTGAGGAACCCGTGAGGGAAGCGTCAGCGGGCGTAATGTCGCCCGACGTGTCAGATGAAACCCGGGACAACCTCGACGCTCCGCCTCGCGTGAAGCGCATCCTCATCGGCGACCCTCTCACGAGCGCTCAGGTCGACGATCAGCTGCTCCCGAAGAAGATGGCGCTGCCGATCTTCGCGTCGGATGCACTGAGCTCGGTGGCCTATGCGCCGCAGGAGCTGGTGATGATCCTGCTCATCGGCGGACTGACCTTCCTGTCGTTCACGCCGCTCGTCGCCGTCGCGGTCGTCGTGCTCCTGATCGTCGTGGTGCTCAGCTACCGCCAGCTCATCAAGGCCTACCCCTCGGGCGGTGGCGACTACGAGGTCGCGTCGAAGAATCTGGGCGAGATCCCCGGCGTCATCGTCGCGGCAGCACTGCTGGTCGACTACGTGCTGACGGTCGCCGTGTCGGTGGCATCCGGTGTCGACAACATCATCTCGGCCGTGCCGGGGCTCGACCCGCTGCGGGTGGAGCTCGCGGTCGGATTCGTGATCCTCATCATCCTCGTGAACCTGCGCGGAGTGCGCGAAGCCTCGCTCGTCTTCGCCATCCCCACCTATGTGTTCATCGCCTCGGTCGGCTTCATGATCGTGACGGGACTCTTCCGGACGTTCCTCGGCGATGCCCCGGTCGCCTCGAGCGCCGAGTTCGCCGTGCACTCCGAAGACCTCGGCCAGGCCGCGGTCATCCTCCTCATCCTGCGCGCGTTCTCGAGCGGATGCTCGGCGCTCACCGGCGTCGAAGCGGTGTCGAACGGCGTGCCCGCTTTCCGCACCCCGAAGGTCCGCAACGCGCAGACCACGCTCGTGCTGATGGGCTCGATCGCGGCGTGCCTGTTCGCTGGACTCACCGCACTCGCGCTGATCACCGGTGTGCACTATGCCGAGAACCCGTGCGACCTGATCGGCTTCGACTGCTCGAACCCGCAGCCGAGCCTGATGGCGCAGATCGCCTCGGCGACGTTCGGCGGCGGCAGCATCCTGTTCTTCATCATCCAGGCCGCGACCGCCTGCGTGCTGCTGCTCGCGGCCAACACCGCGTTCAACGGATTCCCGTTGCTCGGCTCGGTGCTCGCCCGCGACGGCTATGCGCCCAAGGCGCTGAACACCCGCGGCGATCGCCTGGTGTTCTCGAACGGCATGATCGTGCTCGGCATCGCGGCGATGGTCGTGCTCGTGGTGTTCCAGGCGAAGCTCACCACGCTCATCCAGCTCTACATCATCGGCGTCTTCGTCTCGTTCTCGCTCGGGCAGATCGGCATGGTGCGGCACTGGAGGCGCGTGCTGCGCGGCCCGGCCGAGAAGACCCCGGGATCAGGGGTCGACAGCGCCTCGGCATCCGATCGTCGCTCGGCCAAGATCGGACTGGTCATCAACTCGGTGGGCGCTGCGATGACCGTCGCCGTGCTGCTCATCGTGACGATCACGAAGTTCACGCACGGCGCATATCTGGTGTTCTTCGCGATCCCGGTGCTGGCGTTCCTGATGATGGGCGTGAAGCGGTACTACCGCGATGTCGAGCATGAGATCGCGATCGACGACACCACCAAGTTCGGCGCGACGGGCGACCTCGCGATCGTGCTCGTCAACCGCCTGCAGAAGCCCGTCATCAAAGCGATCGACTATGCGATCGCCGCCAAGCACGGCAAGACTCTCGCGGTGCACGTCGCTGTCGCATCCGACGATGCCGCTCAGCTGCAGAAGGAATGGGCCGATCACCTCGTGCCGATCCCGCTGGTGATCGTCGAGTCGCCCTTCCGATCCTTCGCGCAGCCGGTGACGCAGTTCATCAAGCAGTACCGAGAGAAGCACGGCTCGTCCGTGGTCACGGTCTACCTGCCGCAGTACATCGTGGGGCACTGGTGGGAGACGTTCCTGCACAACCGGCGCTCGCGTCGACTGGCCAACCAGCTGATGCTCGTGCACGGGGTGTCGATCACACTCGTGCCGTGGCTGCTCGACTCCTCCGAGCTGATCTACGGTCGGCGCTCGCGCCCGCTGCCAGGGCAGGAGCGTGCGGGCCGTCCGGTCGTCGTGTACGGTCGCCGCGCGCACCGACCCGAGGGTCCGCCCGAGAGCTGACTCCGTTCAGGATGCGGCGAGGACACCGCCGAGGATCTCAGCCGCCTCGGTGAAGCGCGACGGGTCGGCGTTGGCGTAGTTGAGACGCACATACGCGCCGGAGGGCTCAGCGGGGAACCACTCGGACCCGGGAGAGATGATGAGCCCGCGGGCCTCGCATCCACGGACCACGGCGACGACATCGGTGCCCTCCGGAAGCCGCGCCCACAGGTTGAGGCCGCCACCCGGAACCGTCTCGACGATCGCCGTCGGAGCGTGCTCGGCGAGGCTCGAGAGCAGCAGATCTCGTCGCGCCCGCAGCTGTTCCCGGAAGCCGCGCAGATGACTCCGCCACGCGGGTTGGGTCACGACGTCGAGAGCTGCCGCCTGCAGCAGCCCGCTCACGTACATCGACTCGGCGGCGCGGTCGGCGAGGATGCGTTCGCGCGCCGGGCCCCGGGCGATCAGCGCTGCGATCCGCAGCGACGGTGAGACGCTCTTGGTCAGCGAGCGGAGATAGACGACATGGCCGTCATCGTCCATCGCCGCGATCGGACGCGGATCGCCGTCGATGGCCAGATCGTGCGCCCAGTCGTCTTCGATGAGGAAGGCACCGTGTCGCCGCACGCTCTCGAGAACGGCGAGGCCCGTCGACGTCGGCCACCTGGCGCCGGTCGGGTTGGCGAATGTGGGTTGCGCGTAGAACGCGCGAGCCCCGGTCTCGGCGAAGGCGCGCTCGACGGCATCCGGATCGGGGCCGTGCGGACCAGACGGCACCGGCACCAGGACGACGCCTGCCTGCTCAGCCGCGAGCAGTGCGCCCCAGTACGTGGGCGACTCGATCAGCAACGGCTGGCCGGCGCCGACCACGGCGCGGAAGATCGAGCTCAGCCCGCTCTGACTGCCGGCGATCACGAGCGCATCCCTGGCGGATGCCGGTGTGACGTCTGCCGGTGCGGATGCCGCGAGCTCGGTGGCGAACCAGGCCTGCAGTTCCGGCATTCCGGCGGCGGGGGATCGCGTGAGCGCCGCCGGTGTGCGCGCCGCACGGGTGATCGCCTGACGGACCAACCGCTCGGGAAGCAGGTCGACCGCCGGGTACCCCGAGTGCATGCCGATCGCATCGGGAGCGACGGTGCGCTGCGTCGAGGTGAGGCCGGCGAGTCGGGCGGGAGGCGCCCCGAGAGCGGACGTCTGCCAGCCGTAGTCGGCCGCGCGCGGAGGCCGCTGCGCCCGTACGAAAGTCCCGGCGCCCGGTCGGGACTCCACCAGTCCCAGCCGCGACAGTCGCCCCATCGCCTTCTGCACGGTCACGGGACTCGCACCGTGCTCGGCGACGAGCGCTCGATTCGACGGCACGCGGGCGCCCGGTGGGGCGGCGGCGATCCACCGACGCAGTTCCTCCACGATCCGGTCACTGCTATCCTGGCCCATGAAAGAACAGAGTAGCGTTATCGTCCCGCCACGTGCGCCGCTATCCTCGCGCACGGGACTCTGGTGGGGTCTCCTGGGCGTCGCTGCCTTCTCATTCACCCTCCCTTTCACCCGCATCGCGGTCGGCGGCCTCTCGCCGCTGTTCATCGGATCAGGCCGCGCGGTCGTCGCTGCAGCACTCGCCGCCATCGCCCTGGCGGCCACCCGTCAGCATCCGCCGACCAGGGTGCAATGGTGGCGACTCGCGATCGTGGCCGGTGGCGTCGTCGTCGGGTTCCCCCTGCTGACGTCGTTCGCCATGACTGCTGCGCCCGCGAGCCACGGTGCCGTGGTGATCGGACTGCTCCCCGCAGCGACGGCCGCCATGGTCGTGCTCCGCACGCATGAACGCCCCGGACGGGCATTCTGGTGGTTCGCCGCCTTCGGTGCCACCGCGGCGGTGGTCTTCGCGTCGCTGCAGAACGGCGGCTTCGGAGAACTCCACTGGGCCGATCTGCTGCTTTTCGGGGCGGTGCTCGCAGCGGCGATCGGCTATGCAGAGGGCGGCCTGCTCGCTCGGGAACTCGGGGCCTGGCAGACCGTGTCGTGGGCGGTCGTGCTCTCCGCTCCGCTGATGCTCGCGCTGACTCTGGCATCGGCGCTCACCGATCCGCCGACGGCATCGCCCGTGCAGTGGCTCGCCTTCGCCTACCTCGCCGTGGTGAGCATGTTCCTCGGATTCTTCGCCTGGTATCGCGGGCTCGCGATCGGGCCCATGGCCCAGGTGAGCCAGATCCAGCTCGTCCAACCCGTGATGAGCATCGCGTGGGCCGCGCTGCTTCTTCATGAGCAGATCGGATGGCCCACCGCGCTCGGCGGCCTGGCCGTCATCGTGTGCGCCGCGCTCGCGGTGCGCACCCGACTGATCCATCACCGATCCACCACCCACCCCCTGAACGAGGAGTTCTGATGCGCCACACACCCCGTTATCTGATGACCGATCCGCTCGAGGTGAAGCGCCTGATCCGCGGCAATCCGTGGGCCACGTTCGTGTCCCCCGCGAGCACAGGGCTGATCGCTTCCCATTACCCCGCTCTGCTGATCGAAGACGAACACGAGATCGTGATCGCGAGCCACTTCGGTCGGCCGGACGAGCAGCTGCATGAACTGGGCGCGCACGAGGTGCTCGTGATCATCCAGGGCCCCCACGACTACGTGTCGCCGAGCCTCTATGCGCCGGGCGACCTCGTGCCGACGTGGAACCACGTCACCGCCCACCTGTACGGCACTCCCGAGATCCTCAGCGAGGAGGAGAACTACGCCATGCTCGCGCAGCTCACCGACCACTTCGAGAAAAGCACACCGCACGGGCGCAGCCTGTCGGAGGACGAGGCCGGCACGCGTCGGGCGGCGAAGGGCACCGTGGGCCTGAGAATGCGTGTCGACCGCTTCGATGCGCGCGCCAAGCTGAGCCAGAACAAGTCTCCCGAGGTGCGAGACAACATCACCGGGCGGTTCGATGAGACGAACGCGCCGCTCGCAGCCGAGATGCGTCGAGTGTCCGGCCGCGCCCCTCAATAGGCTGGGGCGATGACCGATTCGCCGCACACCGACGTCTGGCCTGTCCGTACCGAGCGGCTGCAGATCCGGCCGATGACGGCACCCGACGTCGACGTCATGTGGGAGTGGCGTCGACGGCCGGAGGTGAACCGGTGGCTCGGACTCGCGCCGGCCACACTCGAGGAGTTCCGCGAGCGGTATCTCGACCCCGGCCGGCTCACGTCGATGTACCTCGTCGAGCTGATCACGGAGAACGACGGGCCCACGCCGATCGGCGACATCATGATCAGGATCGGTGACGGCTGGGCGCAGCTCGAGGTCGCTGATCAGGCGAGGGGCGTCGAGGCCGAGCTCGGCTGGGTGCTCGACCCCACGCACACCGGCCGCGGCTACGCGACCGAGGCGATCCGCGCGGTGATCGACGTCTGCTTCGGCCCGCTGGGGCTGCGTCGGGTGCACGCCGGATGCTTCGCCGACAACGAGCCGTCATGGCGTCTGATGGAGCGGCTCGGCATGCGCCGGGAGGAGTTCAGCCGCAAGACCGCTCTGCACCGGTCGGGCGAGTGGCTCGACGGCCTCAACTACGGCATCCTCGCCGAGGAGTGGACGCCGACCGGTCAGAGTTCTGTGACCCCGTCGACCACGAACGTATAGAGATCTCTCACCAGGTCGGTCGCCTCGAGACGGTCACGATCTCGGGCGGCAGCGACGAGCGCGTCGACCACTGATCGCAGCATCGCGGGGTTGCGAGGTCGGCTGAGAGAGCGGATGCCGAGGACCAGCGCCGTGCGTTTCGACGCGTGCAGGGCGCTCAGGTAGCGGTTGCGTGAGAACACCGCGAGCAGGTCGAGCAGTTCCCACAGCCCCTCTGCCCCGACGACCTGGTCGCTCTCTTCGGTCGCCCAGAGTTCGCGTACCGCCGCTGCCCGGACAGCGAACTCGGCGACCTGCGCCTCGGTCGCCTGTGCGATGCCGAGGTCGGCCGCTGCGATCGACAGACCCGAGCATTCGGCGGCGACGGCGACGAACCACGCGGGGGTCGGTGTCACCACGACCGACGCCCTGTTCAGTCGGTGCTCGATCAGGTGCATCGCCTCGAGGGCGCCGAGGGCCGACCGCACCGTGCCGGCGGCGACGTTGAGACGCTGCACGAGTGCGGTGACCGACAGGGGATCGCCGGGAGCCAGCTCGCCCGACTCGATCGAGTGCGCGAGCGAGTCGACGACGGCATCCGCTCTCGAGGTGATGAGGGGCGGTGGCTGCTCGACCCCTCCCAGCAATCGCGTGGAGTTCAGCCTGTCGATCCGCCGGTCGGGCATGTCAATCCCCGGGTAACGGGCCCGCGGGTGTCGAGCCGCCGGAGTCCGAGACGGATGCGGCAGCGAGCGCGGCCGCCGCGCGCAGCGGCTCGATCGTGGATCTCAGGAACAGCGGTTCGATGAGTTCACGCACCCCCACACCGTCGCGCCGGTCGAGCAGCACACGCAGGTGCTCGAGAGATGTGCGCATGAAAGCGGCGAGTTCTGCGGCGACCGGTTGCGCGGGCACGGTTCTGGTGAGGTGCAGCACCAGCTGTCCGTCGAGGATGTCGATCATCGTCTGGTTGTGGGCGTTGAGCACGATCTCACCCCACAGCGCGTACCAGAGGCTGAGCCCTTCACGGCTGGAGGTTGCCGCGAGATCGGTGGTGAGCAGCCCGTCGACGCGTGCCTGCAGGGAGGCGACCTGTTCGTCGCTGTAGCGGGGAACTGCGGTGATCGCGCAGTACCCGATCATCGCGACCGCAGTTTCGACACGTTCTGCCTGTGCCTCGAGGTCGACCGGCGCGACGCGTGTGAACCGGTTGGTGCTGACCTCGATGAGTCCGAGGTCGGCGAGGCGGTTGAGAGCCTCGCGGATGGGCGTGCGGGAGACGCCGTATTCGGCCTGCAAGTCCTGGTCGCGAATCTCTTCGAGGGGTTGCATGCGCCCAGAGATGATCTCTTCGGCGAGCGTGGCGAAGACCTGGTCGCGGATCAGCTGCCGCGGCCGGATCGGCAGAGATGCGCTGATGTCGCCCACGGGCACACTTTATGCCGGTGTCATGCCGACGCACCATACATCAGGCACTGAAGTTTCACCGGATCCGGCGACATGTGCGTAGCGTTGAGGGGTAGGGCAGCGACCCTCACCCGGCACACACTCCCCATGTCGTGCTGCGGACCTCCCCCAGATCCCGTGACCTGAGTCGCTGCCCTTTTCCCTACCCCGGGGCGGGCGCCGGGATGAACGGTCTCAGCCTGCGACGAACGCGAGCACGAGCGTGGCTACCACCACCGTCGGCACGGCGACGATCGCTCCCCAGAGCATCAGGCTGCCCCAGCGGATCTCGACGCCCAGCGACACCACTCTGTGGTGCCAGAGCAGCGTGGCGAGCGACGCCCACGGTGTGATCAGCGGGCCGAGGTTCACGCCGATCAGCAGCGCCATGAGCGCGACCGGATCGCCGGCTGTGGGTTCGAGGATCAGGTAGGCGGGCAGGTTGTTGACCCCGTTCGCGGCGAGCGCGCCCGCCGCAGAGAGACGCAGCAGTTCTGCGGGCGCGTGGCCACTGGTCGCGAGAACCGACAGGAAGTCGAGGATGCCGTTCGCGTGCGCGGTCTCGACCACGACGAACAGGGCCGCCGCCAGGCCGATCGCCTGCCATGGCACGAGCGAGAGTCGCAGCACATGACGACGCCGGATGCCGAACACGACGATAAGCACGAGCGCGGCGACCGTCGCGGGGATCCACACGTCATGAGTCAGTGCGAGCAGCGGCATCAGGAGCAGCAGGATGCCGGACGCCGCCCAGAAGAGCACACGGTCAGACGGGTCGCCGCCTGTCGGAGCGCGATATTCGCCGAAGAGCGTGCGTCGGTGTCGCAGCGTGAGGACCACGACGGGCACGAGCACCCCGACGAGGGTCGGCGCCCAGCTCAGCGCGAGGAACGCGAGCGGGTCGTCACCGATCGACCGTGCCGCGAGCAGGTTGGTGAGGTTCGACACGGGCAGGGCGAGGGACGCCGTGTTCGCCAGCCACACGGTGACGAGGGCGAACGGCAGCGGGGGGATGCCGACGCTCTGCGCGAGCACGACCACGACCGGCGTCACGATCACCGCCGTGGTGTCGAGCGACAGGAACACCGTGCTGATGACGGCGAGCACCACGACGGACAACCAGAGCAGGATGACGCGCCCCTGCCCCCACCGAGCCAGACGCTGTGCGACGACGTCGAACACCGCAGCATCCCGGGCCAGCTCGGCGACGACCGTGATCGCGATGACGAACCCGAGCACCGGGGCGATGCGGGCGCCGAGCGCCCCGGCATCCACGGGTGGAAGGATGCCCGTGACGATGCAGACGAGTGCCACGGCGATGAGAACCAGGACGATGATCGTCCCCGCCCCCAGCCGCCGTCGCGTCGCACTCACTCGCTGAGTGTAGATCCGGTGGGGGTGTGGTTCGGTGTATCTCCGACATGCGGGCGTCGACGTCTCCGCGTTGCTCGGCCCGAACTGTCGCCTACGGGTTCCTGAAGACGTCGTGGTCGCCGACCCGACGCCAACGGATCCGCAGCTCGCCCTGGACCGTGACGATCTCGAACGTGGCGCGACCATCAGGAGAAGAGAACGACCACGTCATCTCGAGAATCCCTGGGGCTGATCGCACGGACTTCACTCTCAGTGATGCCGGCCACGGAGTCGATGGGGCTTCGGCGTATGCGTCGCAGGCGGGAATGAACTTCTCTCGCAGAACCTTTCTGAATTCGGCCAGATGAACCGGCTTCAGCCTGCGGACATCGCCATCGAAGCTCGGGGTGGTCTCGAACTTCACTGCTCCGACTCGACGGCATCAAGGCTCTCGAGGAAGGCGTCCCCGTTGGAGAAGGAGGTCACCCGGCCGGCCCTCACATGTTCATCCACTTCGCGTTCGCGCTGTTGCCAACGCTCGGTCCAGAACCACGCCTGGTCGGCGGGGACAGGAACTGCCGCACGAAGCTCCACGACTCCATCCGGACGCTCGGTCACCTCAAGCTGCGTCCCCGGCTCGTTCAGATGCAGACGCTCGCGGACGCTGGCAGGCAAGGCGATGAGGCCTCGACTCTGGACGCCGACATACCCGTGGAACTCTGCGGTGGACATCACCCCAGGGTACAGTAATGCGGCTCCACCGGAAAGCTGTATAGCAGCATTTCAGCTACACAGGTGCGTTCGAGCCCGGCTTCAGTCCTCGTCCCAGGGGAGCTTCACCACCGGCAGGATGTAGACCCGCCCCATCACGGCGGTCGGATGCTTCGCCATGAAGCTCGCCGCCTCGTCGATCGACTCGGCGGTGACGATGTCGTAGCCGGCGAACCACTCCTTGAACTCGGGGAACGGGCCGTCGGTGACGAGCACCTTGCCGTCTCGCACCGCCACCGACTTCGCCTCTTCAGGGCCGGCGACGGGTGCGCCCTCGCCCAGGCTGCCGGCCGCCCGGCCCTCATCCGCCCAGTCTTCGAGCAGGCGCTGATCTTCTCCCTGCGGCATGGTGCCGCCGGTCGGGTCGGTCATATGGATCACGAGGTACTTGTTGCTCATCTGCTCTCTCCATTCGGCGTGCGCCCGGGCTCCCCGGGTGCGAAGGGCGCCGCGATCTCGTCGCGGCGCCGGGTCAGGTGGATGATCTCCGCACTGTTGTCGGCGAGGGCGATCGCGCGCTCATAGGCAGCCCGAGCATCGTCCGGCCGGTCCGCAGCGCGCAGCAGCTCTGCGAGCGTCACGTGGAAGGCATGGAACTGATCCAGCGCATCGCGCAGCGTCTCCACGATCAGCAGCGCTCGTTCGGGCGAGTCCCGTTCTGCGACGGCGACTGCCTTGCTGAGGGTCACGACCGGGCTGGCATCGATCCGCTCGAGCTGCTCGTAGAGTCCGACGATGCGCGCCCAATCGGTGTGCTCGGCATCCGTCGCCCGCACATGCACCGCGTTGATCTCGGCCAGCAGTCGGTGACGACCGGGGGCCGCGGTGGGTGGCTCGTCGAGCAGTGCGAGGCCTCGACCGATGAGCTCGTGGTCCCACGCGCCACGGTCCTGTTCGTCCAGGCGCACCAGCTCGCCGCCGTCGGTTACGCGTGCCGCGGCGCGCGCCTCGCTGAGCAGCATCAACGCCAGCAGACCCGCGACCTCCTCGTCGGCGGGGAGCAGCTCGCGGAGCAGTCCGGCGAGCCGGATCGCCTCGCCCGTCAGCTCGCGACGTAGTGCGGGCACTCCGGCCCCGGACGCGAAATACCCTTCGTTGAAGATCAGATAGAGCACTGCGAGCACGCCGTCGATCCGGAGGCGGAGGTCGTCGGCAGCCGGCATCCGATAGGGGATCCGGTCGGTCTTGATCTTCGCCTTGGCTCGGGTGATGCGCTGCCGCACCGCAGATTCGTGGATGAGGAAGGCCCGGGCGATCTCCTCGACGGTGAGCCCGCCTACGATCCGCAGGGTCAGGGCGACGCGCGCTTCGAGCGACAGCGCCGGGTGGCAGCAGGTGAAGAGCAAGCGGAGGCGATCGTCGTCGATGATGCCCGTCGGCTCCGGCGGTTCGGGATCGTGCAGCATGAGAGCCTCCCGATGCTTGGCATCGCGGAACGACTCACGACGCAGTCGATCGATGGCCTTTCGGTAGGCCGTGGTGGTGATCCAGCCGGCGGGATTGGGCGGCACGCCCTCGTTCGGCCACCGCTCAGCGGCCGACGCGAACGCCTCAGCAGCCATCTCCTCGGCGAGGTCGAGATCACCACATCGTCGGGTGAGACCTCCCACGATGCGCGCCCACTCGTCGCGATAGACCTGCGCGACGTGCTCTGCGACGTCGGCGTTCACCGAGAACCCCTGATCCGACCTCGTCGCCGCGTCACCTGTGGTCTCTCCGTCCGCTCGATCGAGCAGGTTCCGCTCCGATCCTGCCGTCAGGACGATCATCCCGGTTCCCCGCTTCCGCCGGAAGAGATGCGCGTCCAGAGCCGGCGAGCGCGCTCACGGAGAGAACGACGCCGGATCAGACCAGGATGCTCGAGCGCCGCCCGACGTCGCACGATCTGCTCCTCGGCCTGCTCAGCCTCGAGCCGGTAGACGAGGTTCGCCACCATCGGGTCGTTGTACACAGTCACCACCGCACCTCTCGCGTCTCTCGCGTCTGAGGCCACCGATCGGTGACCACCTACCCGAACCACGAACGGAGATCGACGGATGCGACAACGGCCGAAAGAAAGTCGGATCGACCCCGAGATGTGAGCAACTCGCATGCATCCCGCACGCCACCGTAGGCAAAGCGTGAGGATCGCCATATCCCGGTCCGCACAGGAGTTGTATCGGGTCTCGTGCTCGACATCATCTACATCGCGCTGACTCTCGCGCTGTTCGCCCTCGTCTCCCTGGTTGCGAAGGGGGTGGAACGACTGTGATCGTCTTCGAGATCATCGCCGCCGCCCTCGCCGTGGCCGCCGTCGTCTACCTCGTGGTGGCTCTCGTCGCCCCGGAGAAGTTCTGATGGGCGCCGGCGCCGACCTCTGGTTCGGCATCCTGCAGGCCGCGGTCCTCATCGTCGCCATCGTGCTGCTGTATCGCCCGGTGGGCGACTACATGGCGCACGTCTTCAGCACCCCGCGTGACCTGAATGCCGAGCGCGGGCTCTACCGCCTGATCGGCGTCGACCCGGCATCCGAGCAGACGTGGCGGGCGTACGCCCGCAGCGTCCTCGCGTTCTCGGTCGTCGGCCTGCTGCTCGTCTACGGGCTGCAGCGTCTGCAGGGCTTCCTGCCCGAGTCGCTCGGGCTCCCGGCCGTGCCGGAGGGGCTCGCGTTCAACACCGCCGCGTCGTTCGTCGCGAACACCAACTGGCAGTCGTATTCGCCCGAGCAGACCATGGGATACACAGTGCAGCTCGCGGGCCTCACGGTGCAGAACTTCGTCTCAGCCGCCGTCGGCCTGGCCGTCGCGGTCGCTCTGATCCGCGGCTTCGCCCGCCGCGGCTCGACGACGATCGGCAACTTCTGGGTGGACCTGATCCGCGGACTCGGACGCATCCTGCTTCCGATCGCCCTGCTCGGCGCGATCGCCCTGATCGCGGGCGGCGTGGTGCAGAACTTCGCCGGCTTCACCGATGTGACCACGGTCTCGGGCGGCACGCAGACCATCCCGGGCGGACCGGTCGCCTCTCAGGAGGCCATCAAGCTGCTCGGCACGAACGGCGGAGGCTTCTTCAACGCCAACTCGGCGCATCCGTTCGAGAACCCGACCGGCTGGACCAACCTGCTGCAGATCCTGCTGATCCTCGTGATCCCGTTCGCACTCCCCCGCACGTTCGGCCGCATGATCGGCGACAACCGCCAGGGCTATGCGATCGCCGCCGTGATGGGCGCGATCTTCCTGATCTCGACCTTCGCCCTCTCGGCGCTCGAACTGGCCGGCCGCGGCAGCGCCCCCGAACTCGCGGGGGCAGCCATGGAGGGCAAGGAGGTGCGCTTCGGCATCCTCGGCTCGACGCTGTTCGGCAGCGCCAGCACCCTGACCTCGACCGGGGCCGTCAACTCGATGCACGACTCGTACACGGCCCTGGGCGGCATGATGCCGATGCTCAACATGATGCTCGGCGAGGTCGCCCCCGGCGGCGTCGGATCGGGTCTCTACGGCATGCTCGTGCTCGCGATCATCGCGGTGTTCGTCGGCGGACTGCTGGTGGGCCGTACCCCGGAATACCTCGGCAAGCGCATCGGCCCGAAGGAGATCAAGCTCGCGAGCCTCTACATCCTCGTGACGCCGACTCTCGTGCTGGCAGGCACCGCGCTGAGCTTCGCGATTCCCGGCATCCGAGCGGATGTCGAAGCGACCAGCATCCTGAACCCGGGCGTGCACGGCATGAGCGAGGTGCTCTACGCCTTCACATCGGCGTCGAACAACAACGGCTCGGCCTTCGCCGGCCTCACCGCGAACACCCCGTGGTTCAACACCGCACTGGGCATCGCGATGCTGCTCGGCCGGTTCATCCCGATCGTGCTCGTGCTGGCTCTCGCCGGATCCTTCGCCGCACAGCAGCGCGTGCCCGAGAACACCGGAACACTGCCCACGCACCGGCCGCAGTTCGTCGGGCTCCTCGCCGCCGTCGCGGTCATCATCACGGCACTCACCTACTTCCCCGTGCTCGCACTGGGACCCCTCGCTGAAGGACTCGTCTGACATGACCCTCATCACCACACCCTCGGAGACACCGTCGGAACAGCAGGATGCTCCGGCATCCGCCCCGACCGCACCGCCCCGCTCATTCGGCTGGGCACAGCTGACCCAGGCCCTGCCGGGCGCACTGCGCAAGCTCAACCCCGCATCTCTGGTGCGCAACCCCGTGATGCTGCTCGTCTGGGTCGGCGCCGCGTTCACGACCGTGCTCGCGATCGCGGAGCCGTTCCTCGGCGGCCCGGCCGACTCGGGCGGAACCCCGGTGCCCGCACCGTTCACCTGGGGCATCGCGATCTGGCTGTGGCTGACCGTGCTGTTCGCCAACGTCGCCGAGTCCGTGGCCGAGGGCCGCGGCAAGGCCCAGGCCGCGAGCCTGCGCAAGACGCGCACCAGCACGATGGCCCGCAAGGTCGTCGAGTATGACGCCGGTGCGGATGCCACGGCCGAGCGCACCGAGACCATCGACGTCTCGTCGGCCGAGCTGCAGCGCGACGACGTCGTGATCGTCACGGCGGGCGAGCTCATCCCCGGTGACGGCGACATCGTCGCGGGAATCGCGACCGTCGACGAGTCGGCGATCACGGGCGAGAGCGCACCGGTCATCCGCGAGTCCGGTGGCGACCGCAGTGCCGTCACCGGTGGCACGCGCGTGCTGTCTGACCGCATCGTCGTGCGCATCACCTCGAAGCCCGGCGAGACGTTCGTCGACCGCATGATCGCGCTCGTCGAGGGCGCCAGCCGTCAGCGCACACCCAACGAGATCGCGCTGAACATCCTGCTCGCGAGTCTGTCGATCGTGTTCGTCGTGGTGGTGCTCGCGCTCAACCCGATCGCCTCGTATGCGGCCTCGCCCGTCAGCATCCCGGTGCTGATCGCTCTGCTCGTGTGCCTGATCCCGACCACGATCGGCGCCCTGCTCTCGGCCATCGGGATCGCCGGCATGGACCGTCTCGTGCAGCGCAACGTGCTCGCCATGTCGGGCCGCGCCGTCGAGGCCGCAGGAGACGTCACCACCCTGCTGCTCGACAAGACCGGCACCATCACCTATGGCAACCGCCAGGCCCACGAGGTGCTGCCGCTCGCGGGCGTCGACCCCGAGGAGCTGCTGTATCTCGCCGCCCTCGCATCCCTCGCCGACCCCACGCCCGAGGGCGCGTCGATCGTCGCACTGGCCCGGTCGCGCGGCATCCAGGTCGACGAACCCGCCGGCGCCGTGATCGTCCCCTTCACCGCGCAGACCCGCATGTCGGGGCTCGACCTCCCCTGCGGCACCCAGATCCGCAAGGGCGCCGGCTCCGCCATCAGCGCCTGGCTCGGGCTCGCATCCGATGCCGAGCTGACCGCGCTCACCGACGGCGTCGCCTCGAGTGGCGGCACGCCCCTGGTCGTCGCCGTGAAGCATGCGGAAGGCGGCGACCGCGTGCTCGGCGTGGTGCACCTCAAGGACATCGTCAAGGACGGCCTGCGCGAGCGGTTCGAGGAGCTGCGCAGCATGGGCATCCGCACCGTCATGATCACCGGTGACAACCCGCTGACCGCCGCCGCGATCGCGAAGGAGGCGGGCGTCGACGACTTCCTCGCCGAGGCCACTCCCGAGCAGAAGCTCGAGCTCATCAAGCGCGAGCAGGAGGGCGGCCGACTCGTCGCCATGACGGGTGACGGCACGAACGACGCCCCCGCCCTCGCCCAGGCCGACGTCGGCGTCGCGATGAACACCGGCACGTCGGCGGCCAAGGAGGCCGGCAACATGGTCGACCTCGACTCGGATCCGACGAAGCTCATCGACATCGTGCGCATCGGCAAGCAGCTGCTCATCACGCGAGGAGCCCTCACGACGTTCTCGCTCGCGAACGACATCGCCAAGTACTTCGCCATCATCCCGGCGATGTTCATGGGCGTCTTCCCCGGGCTCGCGGCACTCAACATCATGCAGCTGCACTCGCCGGCATCCGCCGTGACCAGCGCGATCATCTTCAACGCGATCGTGATCGTCTTCCTCATCCCGCTCGCGCTCCGAGGGGTCAAGTACCGGCCGGCGAGCGCCTCGCAGATCCTGCAGCGCAACCTGCTCGTCTACGGTCTGGGCGGCGTGATCGCGCCGTTCATCGGCATCAAGCTGATCGACCTCGTCATCACCCTCATCCCCGGTTTCTGACCGCATCCGTCTCGCTCCTCCTCTCGCTTCGAAAGGCCTCTCATGTCCTCCTCCCGCACCGTGGCCCGCACAACCGGCGTCGCGATCCGCGCGATGCTCGTGCTCACCCTCGTGCTCGGCGTCGGCTACACGCTCGTCGTCACCGGCATCGGCCAGCTGCTGCTGCCCTTCCAGGCGAACGGCTCGCCGCTGGGCGACGACAAGGGCAGCTCGCTGATCGGTCAGTCCTTCACGGATGCCGACGGCGAGGCGCTGCCCGAGTACTTCCAGTCGCGTCCGTCGGCCGCCGGTGACGGCTACGACGGAGCCGCGTCCAGCGGCAGCAACCTGGGCCCGGAGAACGCCGACCTCGTCGCGTCGATCGGCGAGCGCCAGGCAGCCATCGCCGAGCGCGAGGGCGTGAGCCCGGCTGCTGTGCCGGCCGACGCCGTGACGGCATCCGGCTCGGGCCTCGACCCGCACATCAGCGTCGCCTACGCCCTCTTGCAGGTGCCCCGCGTGGCCGAGGAGCGCGGCCTGCCCGAGCAGCAGGTGCGCGACCTGGTGGAGTCTAGGATTCAAGGGCGGGATCTGGGATTCCTCGGCGAGGAACGCATCAACGTCGCCGAACTCAATCTCGCGCTCGATGAGCAGGAGGGCTGATGACGGCAGAGCGGATGCCGCGGCGCGGCCGACTCCGCGTGCTGCTCGGCGCAGCCCCGGGTGTCGGCAAGACCTTCGAGATGCTCGTCGAAGGTCGCCGGCTGCTCGACGAGGGCCGGGACGTCGTGATCGCGATCGTCGAGACGCATGAGCGCGCAGCGACGGCAGCGCAGACCATCGGCATCCCCGAGGTGCCCCGCCGCACGGACCTGCACCGGGGCGTGCCGCTGAGCGAGATGGACCTGGAGGCGGTTCTCGCCCGGCATCCCGAGATCGCCCTCGTCGATGAGCTCGCCCACACCAACACCCCCGGCTCGCAGAATGCGAAGCGGTGGGAGGACGTCAGCGCTCTGCTCGATGCGGGCATCGACGTCGTCACGACGGTGAACGTGCAGCACATCGACTCGCTGAACGCCGTCGTCGAGAAGATCACCGGCATCGCACAGCAGGAGACGATTCCGGATGCCGTGGTGCGCGCGGCCGATGAGATCGAGGTCGTCGACCTGGCGCCGCAGACGCTGCGCGACCGGCTGACCGCCGGACTCGTCTATCCCGCTGAGCGGATCGACGCCGCACTCTCGAACTACTTCCGGCTCGGCAACCTCACGGCGCTGCGCGAACTCGCGCTGCTGTGGCTGGCCGACGAGGTGGACAGCGCGCTGCGCAGCTATCGCGCCGACCATGGCATCGAGGGCACCTGGCAGGCGCGCGAGCGCGTGGTCGTCGCCCTCACCGGTGGCCCCGAGGGCGAGACCCTGCTGCGTCGAGGAGCCAGAATCGCCGCCCGCTCGGCCGGTGGCGAGCTGCTTGCGGTGCACATCGCCGCGCAGGACGGCCTCCGCGATGAGACCCCCGGTGCCCTTGCTGCGCAGCGCTCGCTCGTAGAGTCGCTCGGCGGCAGCTTCCACCAGATCATCGGCGACGACATCCCCGGCACGCTCGTCGAGTTCGCGCACGGGGCCGACGCCACACAGCTCGTGATCGGCGTCAGTCGCCGCGGGCGCCTCGCGGCGGCATTGACCGGACCCGGCATCGGGTCGGAGGTCATCCGCCGCTCCGGAGACATCGACGTGCACATCGTGACGCATGCCGCCGCGGGCGGTCGCGTCGCTCTCCCCCGCATCACCGGCGGTGCGCTGGGGTGGCGTCGTCAGGTGCTCGGGTTCGCGGTGGCACTCGTCTTCGGGCCTCTGCTGTCGTGGGCGATGTTCGCGTTCCGCAGCCCCGAGTCGATCACGGTCGAGGTGCTGGCCTTCCAGCTGCTCGTCGTGATCGTGGCCCTGGTCGGCGGGGTGCGCCCCGCCGTCTTCGCGGCGGTGCTGTCAGGCATCACGCTCGACTTCCTGTTCGTCGCTCCGCTCTTCACCATCACGATCGCGCATCCGCTGCACGTGCTCGCCCTCGCGCTGTACGTGACCATCGCCATCCTCGTCAGCATCATCGTCGATCAGGCCGCTCGCCGAGCGCGCACCGCGCAGCGCGCAGCCGCCGAGGCCGAACTGCTCGCGGCAGTCGCAGGCAACGTGCTCCGAGGCGACAACGCCGTACTCGCCCTCGTCAGCCGCACGCGCGAGGCGTTCGGGCTCACCGGCGTGCGGCTGCTCACCGCCGACGGCGAGGTGCTGGCCACCGACGGCGAACCCGTTCCCGACGGACGCGCCACGACCGTTCCGGTCGGTGCCGGCGGCTCGGCACCCGCCGTGCTCGAACTGCACGGCGAACCGCTCGACACCCCGGCTCGACGCCTGCTCGACGCCATCGTCGCCCAGCTGGCGGCGGCCATCGAGCACACCGATCTGCGTGCCACGGCGCGGGAAGTCGCGGCGCTGGCCGAGACGGACCAGGTGCGCAGTGCCCTTCTGTCGGCCGTGAGCCACGATCTGCGTCGGCCGCTCGCCTCGGCCGTCGCCGCGATCGGCGGACTCCGCGGGGCGCACGTCCTGTCGGCATCCGACCGGGAAGAGCTGCTGGCCACGGCGGACGAGAGCCTCGCGACCCTGTCGTCGCTCGTGACCGACCTGCTCGACGTCAGTCGCGTGCAGGCAGGAGTGCTCGCCGTCTCGACCATGCGTCTCGACGTGGCGGGCCCCGTGCTCGCGGCCGTCGACGAGCTGGGCCTGGGCCCGTCTGACGTCGACCTGGCGATGGATGCCGGGCTTCCCGCTGTGTCGGCCGATCCGGTGCTGCTGCAGCGCGTGCTCGTGAACGTGATCGCCAACGCGCACCGCCACTCGCCCGCAGAGAGCCGGGTGATCGTGTCGACGAGCACCCTCGGCGAGCGCGCCGAGATCCGCGTCATCGACCGGGGCAAAGGCGTGCCGGCGGAGAAGCGCGACCAGATCTTCCAGCCGTTCCAGCGCCTCGGCGACACCGACAACACCGCCGGCCTCGGCCTCGGACTCGCCCTGTCGCGCGGATTCGCCGAGGGCATGGGCGGTACCCTGACACCCGAGGACACCCCCGGCGGTGGACTCACCATGGTCATCTCGCTGCCGCTGGCCGCAGAGCCCGAACTCACGCAGGAGGAGACGGAGTGAAGCTCCTCATCGCCGACGACGACCCGCAGATGGTGCGCGCGCTGCGAATCACGCTCGCCGCCCACGGATACGAGGTGGTCGTCGCACCGGACGGCGCCGCTGCGGTGGCGGCCGCCGCCCAGACCCACCCCGACCTGATCATGCTCGACCTCGGGATGCCGCGGCTCGACGGCATCGAGGTGATCCAGGCGCTGCGTGGGTGGACGACCGTGCCGATCATCGTCGTCTCGGGTCGCACCGGCTCAGCCGACAAGGTCGAAGCGCTGGATGCCGGAGCAGACGACTTCGTCACCAAGCCGTTCCAGGTCGACGAGCTCCTCGCGCGGCTGCGCGCGCTGTCACGTCGGTCGGTGCCCGCTGGCGGCGAATCGACCGTCGGATTCGGCGACGTCGTCGTCGACCTCGCGACGAAGACCGTCACCAGGGCGGGCACGCGGGTTCATCTCACGCCCACCGAGTGGCGCATGCTCGAGCATCTCGCCCGGCATCCCGGAGCTCTCGTCACCCGGCAGGACCTGCTGAAGGAGATCTGGGGCAGCGAGCAGGTCTCCGACTCCGGATACCTGCGGCTGTACATGTCTCAGCTGCGCAAGAAGCTCGAGGCCGAGCCCAGCACGCCGGCACACCTGCTCACCGAATCCGGCATGGGGTATCGGCTCGTCCTCTGAGCCCTCTGCCGGTCCCGAGAATCAGAGGGCGATGTCGGCCCGCGGGCGACGCAGCACGCCCCATGCACCGGCAGCGACGAGGGCGACCGCGACGATGATCGCGGCGATGGCGGTGATGGTGCTCTCGGGTTCTCCGGTCAGACGGCCGACGGCGAGCCAGCCGAGGCCCCACGCGGTTGCGAGTGCCGGGGCGGCACGCCTGGTCACGAGGGCGGTGGCGACACCGATCACGAGCACGACCGCGAGCACGGCGACCGCCCAGATCTCGGCCTGGTCGGCCCATGCTGAGGGTGCGATCTGCGTGAACCAGGCCGTCGTGTTCGCCACGGTCGCGATGGTGACCCAGCCGAAGTGCAGGCCGTTCGCGCCGTCGACCACGATGCGCTCCGGCCAGGTGCGAGCGCGGCTGCGCCCGAGGATCACGATGACCCGGGCGAGGGTGGCGAGCAGCAGCGCGATCACGAGCACCGTCAGCGGAAGCGACAGGAACTGCGCCGTCACGAGCCAGAGCCCATTGAGGATCATGGACGCGGCGATCCATCCGCCGACCGCGCGCTGACGTTCATCCGCCCGCTGCGGCGGAAGCGCCTGCCACACCGTATAGGCGATGAGGCCGAGGTAGATCAGCGACCAGATCGAGAAGGCGGGACCGGCCGGGGCCAAGTACGACCCTTGCGCCGACAGGGCTCCATCCTGCAGCTCACTGACCGAAGTGCCGCCGAAGGCGCCGGAGCCCACGGCCGCGGCTATCAGCATGAACGTGGCCGAGGCGATGATGATCGACTGGCGAGCGATGTCCTGCGTCCGGGATTCCATGCTGGAAACCTACGCGGGTCTGCGGCGGAGCGCACCAGCCTTGACACCGACCACCCGAAAGGCTAGCCAGGCTAGCTAAATCCCTGAAGCAGACACGAAGTCAGGCGGCGACGGCGTCGTCGATCAGCACCTGCGCCGCATTGCGGGCCTGCACGGCGACCTGAGGGTCGGCGGCGATCGCCGCGGTGCTCTGCGCACCCTCCGCGAGGATCGACAGCTGGGCGGCGAGCGACGCCGGTGCGCCGGCGTCCATCACGAGACCCGACATGTAGGCCTGGAACGAGGCCTTGTGGTCGCGGACGATCTTCGCGACCTCCGGGTTCGTGCCGCCGAGTTCGCCGAACGCGTTGATGAAGGCGCAGCCGCGGAAGTCGTCGGCGCAGAACCAGTCCTCGAGGTATCCGTAGACGGCGAGCAGCCGGTCGCGCGGGTCGGCTCCGGCATCGGCGACAGCCCCGGTCAGCCCCGATTCCCACTCCGCGTGCTTGCGCGCGAGAACCGCCGTGACGATGTCGGTCTTCGACGGGAACAGCGCATAGAGGCGGCGCAGCGACACGCCGGCCGCGGCCCTCAGCTCGTCCATGCCGACAGCCGCGTATCCCTTGCGGTAGTAGAGCTCGTCCGCCGCCGCAAGGATCTGTTCACGCACCGTTTCCTCCGTCATGCTCCCAGTGTACTTGACATGAGAACGAACGTTCTCTACAGTGGGGAACATCAGCGAGAACGACCGTTCTCACCGGACCGAAAAGGATCAGGATCATGGGCTACATCACCGTCGGAAACGAGAACAGCACCTCGATCGAGCTCTACTACGAAGACCAGGGATCGGGCCAGCCCGTCGTCCTGATCCACGGCTACCCGCTCGACGGCCACAGCTGGGAGCGCCAGACCCGCGAGCTGCTCGCTCAGGGCTACCGCGTCATCACCTACGACCGCCGCGGATTCGGTCAGTCGTCGAAGGTCAACACCGGCTATGACTACGACACGTTCGCCGCCGACCTCAACACGGTGCTCGAGACCCTCGACCTGCGCGACGTCGTGCTCGTCGGATTCTCGATGGGCACCGGCGAGCTCGCCCGCTACGTCGCCAAGTACGGCCACGAGCGCGTCGCCAAGCTCGCCTTCCTCGCCTCGCTCGAGCCCTTCCTCGTGCAGCGCGACGACAACCCCGAGGGTGTGCCGCAGGACGTCTTCGACGGCATCGAGGCCGCAGCCAAGGGCGACCGCTTCGCCTGGTTCACCGACTTCTACAAGAACTTCTACAACCTCGACGAGAACCTCGGATCGCGCATCAGCCAGGAGGCCGTCACCGGCAGCTGGAACGTCGCGATCGGCAGCGCACCCGTCGCCGCCTACGCCGTCGTCTCGTCGTGGATCGAGGACTTCCGCGGTGACGTCGACGCCGTGCGCGACGCCGGCAAGCCCACCCTGATCCTGCACGGCACGAAGGACAACATCCTGCCGATCGACGCCACGGCCCGCCGGTTCCACCAGGCAGTGCCCGCCGCGACCTACGTCGAGGTCGAGGGCGCCCCGCACGGCCTGCTCTGGACCCACGCCGACGAGGTCAACGCCGCACTGAAGGACTTCCTCAGCAAGTAATCCGCGAACCGCGGCATCCCTTGCCGAACCGGATGCCGCGGTGCTCCTCTTGCAGCACTCGGCGCCGAACGAAATCAGGACGACCGCTCCAGGTCAGGACAGAATCGCGCAGATTCTCCTGATCCGGGGCGGTCGTCCTGTTGTGCGCAGTGTCAGCAGAAGGATGCCGTTGGCAGGCAGCCGGATGCCGTCAGCGCTTGACCGTCACCGTGAGCGTCTTGCTCTCAGTACTGCCCGCGGCGTTCACGAACTCCACACGGTAGGTGTGCTTTCCCACCGACCGCCCCGACACCGGCACCGTCGCACTCTGCGCGGCGGGGCTGCTCGCGACCATGTCGCCCTCGGAGATCAGCACACCGTCTTCGTACAGGCGGTACGAGGTCGCGTTCGTGCCCCACCACATGTCGGCGGTGAGCGTGTACGACCCGTCGCCGTCCCAGTTGTCGGCCGACAGCACGGGCGTGCCGGGAGCCGCATCCTTCACCTTCACCGTCACGGGCTTCACCGACGTCACGCCACGTGAGTTGACCAGTTCGCCGGTGTAGACGTAGCTGCCATTCGCCTTGCCGGTCACGGCGACCTGTGCCGTCTGCGCACCGGTGCCTCCGAACGTCAGCGGCACCGTCTTGATCAGCACGCCGTTCTCGAACACCCGCAGCTTCGTGGCGTTCTGCCCCCACCACAGGTTCATGGTGAGGGTGAAGTCGCCGTCGAGCAGCCCGGTGTCGTGGCCGTTGTCGTGCGAGAGCACTCCCCGCGCCGGCGCGGCCGTCGCCGAGTCTTTCACCACGAGGGCGTCGACCGCGGCATCCAGCGCGTCCAGCGCACCCGCGACAGCAGATGCGCTCGGGCTCGTCGCCGCCAGCACGATGTCAGCCCGCGCGATCGCGCCGGGCACAGCAGCCGTCGACGACTCGACGTACGCAGCGAGGTCGAGTGCTGCAGCAGCATCCCGTCGCTCCCGCAGCGCAATCGTGTCGGCACCGGCAACCGGCTCGCGCACGAGTTCCAGGTCGTCGAGCGTGCCCCAGGCCCCCGCCGGAAGCGCCGCAGACACGCGCACGGTCGCCACGCCCTCGGCTCCGACCTGCAGCGCCTCGGTGGTCGGCGTCGACCACACCCTCCAACCGTCGAGTCCGAAGGCCGCAGGCGCGCCCGCCACCGCAGCAGTAGACAGAGACAGCGCGACCTTGCCGTCCGAGCCTTCGCCATCACCCTGCAACGACGCCCGTGCGACATACGACCCGGCGGGCAGCCCGGTCACGGTCTGCGACAGCTCGAACGAATACGCGGATGCCGCGTAGAAGTGCGCCGAATGCGTGCCGCTCCGCGGGTCGTCCCACGCACGCAGAGTCAGCCCCGATCCGGTCGCACTCCACATGCTCGTGTCCGCATCCTCGAACCCGGGGTTGCGCAAGAAGTTGCGTGCCGAGACGGTGACGGTGGCTGAGGCCGCGAGGCCGGCATCCGTCACTCCCGCGATCGTGTATTCGCCGATGCCCTCGATGAATTCCGCGGCCGACGACCAGGTGACCGCCTCCTGCTCCGACGAGCCGTCGTTGTAGAGCACGGTGACCTCGCCCGGCAGCTCGACAGCATCGCCCTCGGTCAGCTGCAGCGCCACCGGCTGCACCGACTCGACCGCGCGCGGAGCCTGAGCCCCGGTGCGCACGTACGAGAAGATGTTCAGCGCGTCGGATGCGGTGCCGTCGAAGCCGAAGAGCGCCTGGTTGTCCCACGCGGATCCACCGAACCAGTGCCCCGCATCCTCGGGCTCGTACTCGCCCGCGAAGCTCGACGCCCATCCCGATCCGTCGCGCTCCCACAGCGTCTTGTTCTGCTCGAGCTGCGCCGGAGGCCCGACCGGCAGCCAGGCCGGCTCCCAGTAGTAGACCCCGATTCCTGCCTCCCCCACGTCGGCGACGGCCTGCACGACCGCGCGCACCGCATCGGCCTGCCCCTGCACGCTCACCGGGTACTGCGTAGCCTCGGACGGCAGGTCGACGACGTTGCCGTGGCCGTCTCCGTCGTCGAGGGTGAACGCCCACGAGGTCTCGGCGACCATGACCTTCTTGCCGTAGGTCTCGGCGACGTGCGAGAGCACGGCCGTGAGGTTCTCGGGGGTCCCGTGCCAGAACGGATAGTACGACGACGCGAACACGTCGTAGTCGACGTCTCGGCGGTCGAGCTGGGCGGCGACGTCGGCATAGAAGCCGGCGCGCTCGGGGTTCGTGAAGTGCACCGCGACGAGAGTGTCCGGCGCCTCGGCGCGCACCGCGGCTGAGCCTGCGGAGAACACCTTGGCCATGTCGTCCCAGCCGCGCACCCCGGCGACTCCGCCATTCGTCTCATTGCCGACCTGCACCATGCGCAGGTCGACCCCGGCCGCGACGAGCCGCCGCACGGCATCGCGCGTGAAGACGCCCACCTCCGCCGCGACCTGGTCGGCCGTCATCCCCTCCCAGGCCTTGGGCACCTGCTGCTTGGCGGGGTCAGCCCAGAAGTCCGAGTAGTGGAAGTCGACGAGCACGCCGAGTCCGGCATCCGTCGCGCGCTGCGAGATCTCGATCGCCCGCTCGACGTCGACGTCACCGCCGCCGTAGCCGTTGCCGTTCGCGTCGAACGGGTCGTTCCACACGCGCACCCGCACGTCGGTGACCCCGGCGTCGGCGAGGATCTCGAACAGGTCACCCGGCGTGCCCGCGGAGTCGCGGAAGACCACGCCTGACGCCTCGAGTGACAGCACCGACGACACGTCGACGCCGCCGATGAAGTCAGCGGGCAGGTTCTCGACCCGGGGGACGGTGATGGTGGCATCCACGGGGTCGACCGCAGCGGCCGAGACCGAAGCGGAGAAGACGGGCGCGGATGACGCGGCGGATGCCGGCAGCGCGACGCCGATCAGGGCGACGGCGGTGACCGTTGCCAGGGCGGTGGAGAGAAGGGAACGCGTGCGACGGTGCATGACGGCCTTTCGAGCAGTGCGGAAGAGGGGATCAGCCCTTGACGGATCCCTGGGTGAGCCCGCCGACGATGTACTTCTGCAGCGAGAAGAACAGCGCGAGCACGGGCACGGCGGCGACCACGACACCGGCGGCGAAGAGCCCCCAGCGCGAGGTCAGCTGGTTCGAGACCCACTGGTACATGCCGACGGCGAGGGTCCAGTTGTCCTCGGACGTGAGGATGATCTTCGACAGGATGAAGTCGCCGAAGGCCGCGAGGAACGCGAGCAGCGCGACGACCGCGAGGATCGGCACCACCAGCGGCATGATGAGCCGCCAGAAGATCTGCGCATGGCTGGCGCCGTCGATCTTCGCCGACTCGTCGATCTCGACGGGGATCGTGTTGAAGAAGCCGTACATCAGGAAGGTGTTCGCGCCGAGTGCGCCGCCGAGGTAGACGCAGATCAGGGCGATCTTGGAGTTGATGCCGAGGGCCGGCACCACGTCGCCGAGCGTCTGCAGCATCAGGAAGATCGCGATGAACGCGAGCGCCTGCGGGAACATCTGCAGCACGAGCAGGGTGGTGAGGCTCGCGCGCCGCCCGCTGAAGCGGAAGCGCGAGAACGCGTAGGCGCCGCAGGCGCCCATGAGCACCGAGCCGACCGCGGTCACGCCGCCGATCAGCAGGGTGTTGCCGAACCACACCCAGTAGCGGGATTCGCCGAGGGCGATGTAGTTCGCGGGGTCGAACGCACTGAACAGGGCGCTGGATGCCGCGAGGCTGCCGTTCGGGTTGAGCGACGCCGACAGCACGTAGACGAGCGGGAACGCGGCGAAGAACAGCACGCCTGCGGCGAGGATGTACTTCCAGCCGACCTCGCCCCACCAGCGACGCCGTCGTGCGCCTGCGCGTGCAGCATCCGCACCCTTCGATGAACCGGTCACGATGACTCTGGTCTCACTCATCACTGGTACTCCTCGAGCTTGCGGGTCTGTCGGAAGCTCAGCGCTGAGATGAGACCGACCACGATGAAGGCGATGATCGACAGCGCACTCGCGAGGCCGTAGTCGGCCGCACCACCCGAGACGCCGGAGACGTCGTAGATGGCCGAGACGAGGATGTCGGTCGAGCCCAGTGCATACGGGGCTCCGGCGATGGCCGGCCCGCCGTTGTTGAAGGTGTAGATCACGGTGAAGTTGTTGAACGCGACGGCGAACGAGGCGATCAGCAGAGGGGCGGTCGACACGAGCAGCAGCGGCAGCACGATCGCGCGGAAGCGCTGCAGCTTGTTGGCACCGTCGATCTCGGCCGCTTCGAGGGTCTCGCCGGGCAGCGACTGCAGCGCGCCCGTGCACACGAGGAACCAGTAGGGGTAGCTCAGCCACACGTTCACGAAGATCACCGCGGCCCGGGTCAGCCACGGGTCGCCGAGCCAGTTGATCTGCGAGCCGAAGAAGAACAGGTCGTTGATCACGCCGAACTCGGCGTTGAACATGCCACGGAACAGCAGCGCGGCCATGAACGCGGGGAACGCGTAGGGCAGGATGAACAGCGCCCGCAGGAACCGGCGGCCCTTGACGCGCGGGTCGTTGTAGACGATCGCGAGGCCGAGTCCGACGGCGAAGCTCAGCACGACCGAGAGGATCGCGAACGCGAAGGTCCACACGGTGACGCTCAGCAGGGTGCCGGCGAGGTTCGCGTCGGTGAAGAGCTTCAGGAAGTTGGCGAATCCGACGTTCACCGACCAGCCCGTCGGCAGGGCCGTGCCGTCTTCGGCCACGAACGCGCCGAGATCCGTAGCCGTGTAGACCGTGCCGGACTGCGTGTCGGTGATGGTCTGCGCTTCGGCATCCCACACCAGCGTCGGCTCGTAGACCGAGCCGGTCGATCCCTCGCGGGTGCGGATCGAGCCGTCGTTCGGGTCGTCCGAGACCGGAACCCTGAGGTCCTTGATCGTCGCGCCGAGTGTCGGGTCGGTCAGCACCGTCGCCCGAGGGACGACCGTCCATCCAGGCACCTCGCTCGGTGCGCCCGTGGTGCCGATCTCGGCGTCGGATGCGGTGGTCAGCGGCTCGGTCGCGGATCCGACCTGCACGTCACCGTCGTCGTCGACGATCGCGAAGCCGAGCTCCTCGCCGCGCTGCACGATCGAGAGCGGGTAGTCGGAGGAGCCCTCGATGCGACGCTCGCCCTGGATCAGCGCGGCCTCGACCGCCTGCCCCTGCGTGCCGACGTGGCCGGTGCCGTAGTTCGTGAAGGCGATGTAGGCCGTGTAGCCGAAGATGAAGACCTGGAAGACGAGCAGGAAGATCAGCCCGGGCAGCAGGTACTTCAGCGGCAGCGCCTTGCGGGTGAAGTACACCCAGTCGGCGATGATCACCAGCAGCACGACCACGCCGAGAACGATCCACGACTCGGCGCTCCACGCCGAGATCGCGGTCATGATGCCGAAGGCGTTGACCAACGCCATCAGGGCGAGCTTGATGAGGAAGCCCCAGCCCAGGCCGCGGAAGCGGCGGGCGTGGGACTCGCGCGAGGGCTTCACCACGGGGGTGGGGGCCTCGGCCGGAGGTGCCTGGATCGTCATGTGTGCGTCCTGTCTGAGGACCGCAGGACGGGGAGGGGTTCGGGCCCCTCCCCATCCGGCGGGGTCAGCCGGCGAGAGTCGTCTCGAGGTCGGCGACCATGGTGTTCCACGTCGACACGGGGTCGGCGCCGTTGATGATCTGCGCCTGCGCGGCGTTCCACAGGTCCCAGACCGAACCCATCTCGGGGATCGACGGCATCGGGACACCGGACTGCGCGGAGGCCACGAAGCCGGCCGTGATCGGGTCGGACGAGACCTCTTCGGCGAGAGTCGACCAGGCGGGGATGCGCGGGTCGGCCTCGTAGAGCGCGCGCTGCGCGTCTTCGGTGCCGAGGTAGTTCACGAGGAACTCCTGGGCGAGCAGAGCGTTCTTGCTCTTGCTGGAGAGGTAGAAGCCCTGCACGCCGACGAAGGGCGCGGCGGGCTCGCCACCCGCAGACGGGATCGGGTTGACGGCGACGTTGACTCCCTCGAACGCGCTGATCGCCCACGGACCCTGGATCGTGTAGGGGGCCTTGCCCGATGCGAACAGCTCGTTGTTGATGTCGTAGTCGACGGTGGTCGAGATGTAGCCGGTGCCGCTCGAGCCGTTGGCGCCGAGCCAGCTGGCGAATGCCTCGCCGGGCGCTCCGCCCATGCCGACCTCGCTCGTGTACGAACCGGTGCCGTCCTGCACGAAGACGGGCGCGCCGAACGAGGTCTGCAGGCCGTACATCGTGTAGCCGTCGCCGGTCTCGCCACCGGTGTTGATGACGAACGGACGCTCGGTGCCTGCCGAGACACCCTTCGCGATCATGTCGTCCCAGGTGGCCGGGGCCTCGGCGCCGACGAGGTCGACGTTCTGCACGAGGGCGATGGTCTCGAGCGAGTACGGCATCGCGTACAGCTGACCGTCGTAGGTCATGGCGTCGAGGGCGACCTGCTCGAACTCCGACGCCTTGTCGCCGAGGTCGATCGTGTCCACGACGCCTGCGGCGACCAGTGCGCCCAGCCAGTCGTGCGCGCCGACCGTGATGTCGGGGCCCTCGCCGGTCGGGACCTGCGCGATGAAGTCATTGCGGAGGTCTTCGAAGTTCTTCTGCACGAGGGTGACCTTGGCTCCGGTCTCCTCCTCGAACGCCTCGGCGGCTGCGGTGATCGCGGCTTCGCGCTCGGCATCCGTCCAGATGACGAGTTCAGCGCCGTCGCCGGATGCGGCGTCGTCGCCGCCCTCGGGTGCGCCGGCGGAGCAGCCCGCGAGGACCACGGCCGCGGCCAGAGCGAGTGCGCCGACTCCGATGTGCTTGCGCATGCGTTTTCCTATCTGTCGTGGCCGACGATGCGCTGCGCGTCATCGCGACCGGGGTGGGTGTTGCTATGTGGTTCGAGGTGGTGCAGGTCGTGCGGGTCGTGCTGTCAGTGGGAGGTGCGGATGACGGCGACGCCGCCCGCCGCGATCGTCAGGGCGCCCGAGATCTCGGCACCGCTGAGGAGCTCGACGCCTGTGGCCTCGAGCTCGACGTCGTCGTCACGGTGGTTCACCGCGATGCGGTAGACCGCGTCGGCGCTGTGACGGGTGATGACCTCGAGGCCTTCGGCGACGCCCGACGGCGTGACGTCGGCATCCGCGTAGACCTCGTGCAGGAGTGCGCGCATCCCCGCCGCATCCAGCCGGGTTCCGACGTACCAGCCGGTGCCCGCCCCGTGGCGGTGACGCGTGATGGCCGGCTCGCCCTCTCCTGGTCCGCCCGAGAAGTTCGCGACGACCTCGGCTCCTTCGAGCGCGATGTCCTCCTGCCAGACGTCGGCGACGATGCCCTCGTGATCGACCCAGTCGAGCCCGTGGCTCTCGCCCTCGCGCAGCGGCAGGAACTCCTCGACCGTGAGGCCGAGCGCGTCCCGCAGCGGGGCGACGAAGCCTCCCGCGTGCACGGCGTCGTTCTCGTCGACGATCGCCGAGAAGAACGACACGAGCAGCGTTCCGCCGTCGTTCACGTAGGACGTGAGGTTCGCGGCATCCGCGGTGCTGAGCAGATACTGCGCCGGAGCGACCACGAGGCGGTAGCCCGAGAGGTCCTGACCGGGCAGAGCGAAGTCGACCGTGACGCCGTCGCGCCAGAGCTGCTCGTAGAAGCGGCGCACCTGGGCCGCGTGCGTGACGTCTTCGGAGGGGCGCCACTCGAGGTCCTGCGCCCAGAACGACTCGAAGTCCCAGAGGATCGCGACGTCGGCCTTGACCGTGGAGCCCTGCACCTCGTCGAGGCGGCCGAGTGCTGCGCCGAGGTCGACGACCTCACGGAACACACGCGAGTCGGTGCCGGCATGCGGCAGCATCGCGGAGTGGAACTTCTCGGCACCCGAGCGGCCCGCGCGCCACTGGAAGAACAGGATGCCGTCGGCCCCGCGACCGAGGTGAGTGAAGGAGTTGCGCTTCATCTCGCCGCGACGCTTGGCGATGTTGCGGGGCTGCCAGTTGACGGCCGAGGTGGAGTGCTCCATGAGGATCCACGGCTTGCCCCCGCCGACCGAGCGGCTGAGGTCGGCCGCGATGGCCAGGCCGATGTGCGCGTCCTCGTCGGCGGCCCACAGATAGTGATCGTCCGAGACGATGTCGACCTCGCGGCCCCAGGCCCACAGATCGGTGGTCCAGCTCTGGTTGGCCATGAAGTTCGTCGTGACCGGCTGGTCGGCGTGCACGCGGATCGCATCGCGCTCGGCGATGAAGCACGCGCGCAGCTGGTAGTCGGTGAAGCGCGCGAAGTCGAGTCGCTGCGCCGGATTCACGACGCTCGGGGCGATCGCGGGGGCGCCGACGTGCTCCCACGCCGAGTAGTGCTGACTCCAGAAGGCGGTGCCCCACGCGCTGTTCAACGCGTCGAGCGAGCCGTACTTCTCCTGGAGCCAGAGCCTGAAGGCGGCGACCGCGTTCGGCGAGTAGTCCTCGCCGACGGGAACGCCGTACTCGTTGTGCACGTGCCACAGCACGACGGCCGGATGCTGCGCATAGCGCGCCGCGAGAGCATCCGCGATCCGCACGATCGCCTCGCGGTAGGCGGGCGACGAGTGCGAGGCCATGCCGCGCGAGCCGAAGCCCATGGTGCGGCCCTCCCGGTCGATCACGTGGGCGTCGGGGTGGTTCGCGAAGAACCAGGCCGGCGGGGATGCCGTGGGCGTGCCGAGGTCGACCTTGATGTCGTTCGCGTGCAGCAGGTCGAGCAGCTCGTCGAGCCAGGCGAAGTCGAACTCGCCCTCGGCGACCTCGATGAGCGCCCACGAGAAGATTCCGACGCTGACCAGGTTCACGCCTGCCTCGCGCATCAGGATGACGTCTTCGCGCCACGTCTCGGGCGACCACTGCTCGGGGTTGTAGTCGCCGCCATAGGCGATTCCGCTCAGAGCGGGCCAGGCGTGGGGGGAGGTCATCGGCACTCCATCGGGTCGGTGCGGTCGTGGTGCGTGTCCCGGCGTGCTGTCGCTCTTTCGACTGGGACCGGTCTCAGGTTGCCACGAGAACGTGACTGGGACCGGTCTCAGTTCTACCCCAGGTTCATCAGCGACCACAACCGCCGTTATCGAACTGAGACCGGTCCCAGGTTGGACTACCGCTGGACGGGATGCTGTGGGTAGAGTCACAGGCGATGAGTGATGTCAGCGCGAAGCGCAAGCCGACGATCCGCCAGATCGCGGCGCAGGCGGGGGTCTCCCGCAGCACGGTCTCGCGCGTGATCAACGGCGGGCACTGGGTGTCCCCCGATGCCAGGCAGGCCGTCGAAGAGGCGATCCTCGCGACCGGCTACACCGCCAACCATCACGCTCGCAGCCTCGCGACCGGTCGAGCGGGCTCCCTGGCCTTCCTCCTCACCGAGCCGCAGCAGCTGCTGTTCGACGATCCGACGTTCGCACTGCTGCTGCGCGGAGCAGCCGAGGCTCTCGCCCAACGGGCCATGACCCTGGTGCTCCTCGTCGCCGGAACACCCGCCGAGCGCGAGAGCGTCGCACAGTTTCTTAGCGCCGGACACGTTGACGGCGTCATGCTCATCTCGTCGCACGAGTCCGACCCGCTGCTCGACCAGCTGATCGAGGTCGGCATCCCCACCGTCTGCTGCGGCCTGCCCCTCGGGCACGAACGCGAGCTCTCGACGATCTCCGTCGACGAGGTCGCCTCAGCCCGCACCATGGCCGCGCACCTCGTGGCGCAGGGACACCGTCGCATCGGCATGATCACCGGCCCCGACGACACCCCCGGTGGGCGCTACCGCCTGGTCGGATTCCGCGAAGAGCTCGGCGAACTGTACGACGAGAGCCTGGTCGAGGTGGGGGACTACTCGTACGAATCCGGGCAGGCGGCCATGACCAGGATGCTCGAGCACGATGTCGACGCCGTGTTCGCGGCATCCGACCGGATGGCGGCCGGAGCGATCGCCGCCGCCCGCCGTGCCGGACGCCGCGTGCCCGAGGACATCGCGATCGCGGGGTTCGACGACTCGGGCCTCGCCGCCACCCACGAGCCGCCGATCACGACCATGCGCCAGCCCTGGGATCAGATCAGCGCGAAGATGGTCGCCGTGCTGCTCGAGGTCATCGCCGGGGCATCCCCACGTTCGGTCATCCTCGACACCGAGCTCGTGGTGCGCGACAGCGCGTAGGAGCACCTATCCTCGGTCGAGCACCTCGCGGAGCTTGGCGGCGAAGGCCTCGGGCTGGCCGGCGTAGCCGAACTCGCCACCCATGAAGCCGCCGTGGTGACTGGGGAAGACCGTCGCCTGCTGGCCGAGCTGCTCGGCCAGGGCGATCGCGGTGCGGCCGGTGTAGACCTTCAGCGACTCCTCCCCGACAGCGACCACGATCCGGGTCGGTGCCGCCTTCAGAGCCTCGATATCCGGAACGTAGAGAGGAACCGCCCAGGAGAGTTCGGACAGCAACGGGTCGTCTCGCTTGCCATCGTCATCGGTCGGCATCCCGAATGCCGCGGGATCAGGTGCGGGCTGAGCGAGGTAATCATCGGTGACTTCGCCCTCCCACGAGGTCATCGCGATGAACGCCGCCATTCCGGCTCCCCAGCCCTTGTCCTGATACGCCCGCGTATAGGCCACCCGCGCACGATGCACAGCGTCGGCATCCGGCAGCACGCTGTCGATCGGGGGCTCGTGGGCGACCAGAGTCGCGACATCCTGCGGGTGCGCGGTGACCAGAGCGAGTGCACTCACGGCTCCGCCGCTGCTCGCGAGCATGTCGACCGGGCCGACGCCGAGCGCCTCGATGATCGCGTGGACATCCTCGGCCTGGGTCTCCGGCTCGTTGGTCACGCCGCCGTCCTTGCGCGCGCTCCGGCCCAACCCTCGCGGGTCGTAGGTCACGACGGTGCGATCGTCGAAGAGCTTCACCTGGGCCTGGAATCCGCTCGCGTCCATCGGCTGGCCGATCATCATCAGCGGAGGACGACCATCTGCCGTCGGAAGCGGCCCGTGCACGTCATAGACGAGGTCAACCTCCGGTAGCTCGAGCGTGTGCTGCGTCATGGACGGCCTCCTCATCGTCGAACGATTCCACTGGGATGCTACGACGCGGCACCCCCGGGCGCCACCGCTTCGCGAGCGAGCGAGCGAGCGCTCGCGACGGACGAGAAGCAGCGCGTCAGGCGGTCAGGAACCTCGGATCGAGAGCGTAGTCCTGACGCCGCAGCTCGAGCGCCGCTGCGACCTGCGCGGGGGCGTCGTCGCCGACGAGCACCCGGAGGCGGGGGTCACGGGCGTCCGCGACTCGGGCGAGGATCGCCGTTGCGGCATCCTCGGGTGTCACCCCGCCGCCCGACTCGCCCGCGGGCCACGGCACCTCCGCGGTGCCGAACATCTCGACTCGCTGCTCGTCGTAATCACGCAGGGGCGCACTGAAATGCATGCTCGCGCCGGCCCAGTCCGTGTCTAGCGAGCCCGGCTCGATCAGGGAGACGCGGATGCCGAATCGTTCGACCTCCGCCGCCATCGCCTCACTGAATGCTTCGAGGCCCCATTTGGTCGAGTTGTAGAGACCGAGCATCGGCATCGTCCCGACGGCTCCGACTGTCGAGATCTGCACGATGTGTCCGCCACCCTGGCGGCGCATGATCGGGATGACAGCCTGACTCAGCCACAGAGGGCCGAGCAGATTCGTATCCACGATGGCACGGGCATCGTCTTCTGACGCCTCTTCGACGGCCCCGATCACGCCGTAGCCGGCGTTGTTGACGAGCACATCGATTCCGCCGAGGAGATCGGCGGTTCGCTGGACGGTCTCATGCGCCGCCGCGCGGTCACGGACGTCGAGCTGCATCACGGTCAGCCGCTCGTGGTCAGGCAGCGTGTGATCGCCTCTGACCGTCGCCACGACAGCGTGCCCCGCGTCGAGGGCGGCGTGGGTGAGCGCTCGACCCAGGCCTCGACTGCTGCCGGTGATCATCCATGTCTGCGGTGAAGTCATGCCGAGATCGTATCGCGAACTGGACGCACCGTCTCGTTTGCTCGGGTATCGTTGTCGACATGGCCCGTGAGCGAACCCGCACCAAGGTGCACGCGGCTGCGCTTTCTCTGGCCAGCGAGCGCCAGGTGGGGGCGATCACGATGGAGGGGATCGCCGCCCGCGCGCAGGTCAGCAAACAGACTCTCTATCGGTCGTGGTCATCGACGGGTGAGATCCTCTTCGACGCACTCCTCGCCCGCAGCACCGATGAGAACGGCAGAGTCACCGTGCCGAACTCGGGTGATCTCTCTGTCGACCTCACGGAGCTGGCGACCGGCATGATCGACGAACTGACCGACCCGACCCAGGAGCAGCTGCTGAGAGCAGTCACCGCCGAGCTGCAGTCCGACGAAGAGCTCGCCACTCATTTCCGCGAACTCTTGCTCGGGCCGCAGATGAGCGCGATCTCCGAGCGGCTGCGTCAGGCGGACGTGTCTTTCGCGGACGATGTCGCAGAACTCTTCGTCGGGCCGATCTTTCACCGCTGGCTGCTTCGCAGCCGACCGTTCGATGCGGAATGGGTGACCGCTCACGTGGAGCGGATTCTGAGAAGCGTCGGCGCGCTATGACAGCGGCCGAAGATCGGTCGACTCACTTGAAGGTCGTGATGGCGAGGTCGATCATCGGCAGGCTGTCTCGGGGAACGACGGTGGTGCAGACCACGTTCTCATCGACGCGGAACCCGACCGCGTAGACGAACGGGTCGGTGTCGATCTGCACGGCGGGGCGATCCTGACCGTCGACCGCGACGACGGCATCCCTCGCCGCCGATGTCCTCGCCTCCCAGCCGCCGTCGCCCTCGCTCGGCAGGTCGGGGAGTCCGAGCTCCTCACGGAATCTGTTGCGCAGTATGTGATTGGTGTGGTCGACCAGCTGCTGAGCGAGCGAATGCCGTTCGCGGTCGGGTGACGCCTGCCAGCTGGACCGCACCGCCTCCCAGAGCATCGGGTACTTGAGCAGCTGAGCCCGCTCGATCAGCCACGCTGGGCGGCCCCACGGCGGTTCCTCCTCGATCGAGCGTCGGATGCCGGGGTCCAACTCGACCTCGTTGCGCGGGTCGGAATGATCGTCGGGATTCCTCCACAGCGTGTAGTTGAGCGACACCGACGACTCCGCCAGTCCCATCGGCGCGCCCGCTGCCGCCGACGCCCCCATCTCCATGAAGGATGCACCCGGGATGCGCGTGAGCGACGGCTGCGGTCGCAGCTGGAACACCGGGTAGGAGAGCCCGCGCACGCGAGCTTCGAACCCGGCACTCGGATCAGGGGCGTCCATCGGCACTACTCCGGCGTACTCCATCCGCCCAGTCTGACCTCTGTCGCGACGGATCTCCAGGACTCAAAGCGCGACGTCCTGATCAGTCAAACGTGAAAGGCAGACCGAGCGCTTCTGATCGGCACGAGGCAGTCGACTTCACCCTCGCGGCGGTAGGACTCGATGTGCGGTCTATCGGCGTCGTGGTTCGCGAGCGCGAACAGCACGTCGAACGCATCCGAGATCTGCCCGTAGACGTCGGGCGCCTCCCCGCGCAGTCGCAGCCGCAGGTAGTCTCCGCCGGGGATCGTCGTCTCGTCCAGGCCCAGCGCGTTCTCACGGTCTCGCTCGAGGCGCACGCACGAGAGGCGGTACACCGAAGTGCCTCCGTAGACGAGCCCCAGCATCCTGCGCCCTTGCAGCGAGTCGAATGCCCCCTCGAACGCCGGCCACGCCGCCTGCACGGTATCGACATCGAGAGAGACGTCGCGGCTGAGCGCAGAGGTGTCGACGAGCGTGACGACGTCGATGCGACCGAGTTCATGGGTGACCGGGTAGTCGTTCATGTCCCCGTGTCTAGCACTCTTCTGCCTCTCGGCGACTCAGCCGCGCATGGCGACGCCGCGACGCCAGTAGCCCATGAAGGCGACCTGCGAGCGGTCGATGCCGAGATCCTTCACCAGGTGGCGCCGCAGCGTCGTGACGACGCCGCTCTCCCCGGCGATCCAGAAGTAGCGCTCAGCCGGAGCATCCGCCGCCGCGATCTCCTCTCCGAGACCCGAGTAGTCGGGGGTCTCCCAGAGCAGGTCTTCGGTGTCGATGTCCTTCACGTCGATCTCATCGGCGGCATCCGCATCGCCCAGGTAGGCGAGCACGGCAGGAATGAGCCGCACGCCGTGAGGCTCGCCCGCGTCGCGAGGAAGCCAGTGCACCTCGACGCCGACAGGGGCGTCGATGCGCAGGATGTCGGCGGGAGACGGAACCTCGATGAACGCGCAGCCCCGCAGGTCGCTGGGAGCGTCCTCGAGGATGCGTGCGATCGCCGGGGCCGCGGTCTCGTCGCCGGCGAGCACCACCGACGTCGCCGTGCCCGGCTCGTACTCGGCACCACCATGAGCGGATGCGGGGACACCCCGTCGCGGCCCGACGATGAACAGTTCCTTGCCGACGGCAGCCGCGTCGGCCCACCTCGATGCCGGGCCGGTGAGTCCCGGCGCGAGGTGCAGCACGAAATCGACATCGAGCTCGGTGCCGGCATCCGACACCCGCAGCTCACGCACCGAGTAGGTGCGCATCGATCCACGCTCCTCCTCGGGAACGGCGAGGAAGGATCCCCACCAGTCGTCGGTCTGCCGATCGAGATCGGGGAGGATGCCGGATGCCGGCGGGAACACGAGCTTGATCCGGGAGTCGAAGACGTCACCCGGCGTGCCGAACTCGAACAGATCGTCGCCGCCGAAGGTGACCCGCACGAAGTTCGGCGACACCCGTTCGACCGCGCGCACCTCGGCGCGAGCGAGCACGTAGGTGGGGCGTTCGGTGGTGGTCTCAGCGGACATGATGCCTTCCGATCGGGGTGACCATCGGCTTGCCGGAGACCGGGTCGATGGTGATCTGGTTCGCGAGGTCGAAGACCTCTTCGACGAGCTGGGCGGTCACGACATCCTGGGGAGCGCCGGTGGCATGCACCCTGCCCTCCTTCATCGCGACGAGCTCGTCGGAATACCTCGCGGCGAGGTTGAGGTCGTGCAGCACCATGACGATCGTGGTGCCGCGCGAGACGCTCAGGTCGGTGAGCAGATCGAGGACCTCGACCTGGTGCGCGACGTCGAGGAACGTGGTCGGCTCGTCGAGCAGCAGGATGTCGGTCTCCTGCGCGAGCGCCATCGCGATCCACACGCGCTGGCGCTGACCGCCCGACAGCTCGTCGACGCTGCGGTCGGCGAGGTCGGTGGTGCCGGTCGCGGCGAGAGCATCCGCCACGACCTCGTAGTCGTGGGTGCTCCAGCGCGCCAGCATCTTCTGGTGCGGATGCCGGCCACGACCGACCAGGTCGGCGACGGCGATGCCCTCGGGCGCGACAGGCGACTGCGGCAGGAGGCCGAGGATGCGGGCGACCTCCTTGGTCGGACGCGCGTGCACCGACTTGCCGTCGAGCACGACCTGACCGGCCGTCGGCGAGAGCAGGCGCGCGAGCGAACGCAGCAGCGTCGACTTTCCGCATCCGTTCGCGCCGACGATCGTCGTGATCTTGCCGGGGGCGATCGCCAGGTCGAGGCCATCGATGATCGTGCGGTCGCCGTAGGCGAGGGTGACGGACTCCGCCGTCAGAGTGTGCGCCTCGGTCACAGAGAGCCTCCCGAGCGGTTGGTGCGGATGAGCAGATAGATGAGATACGGAGCGCCGAGCACGCCGGTGATCACGCCGACCGGGTAGCGCTCACCGAACGCGAACTGACCGAGGAGGTCGCCACCGAGCACGAGCACGGCTCCGATGAAAGCGCTGGGCACGAGCAGATTCGCACCGGGCCCGGTGATGCGGGCCGCGATCGGGCCCGCCATGAATGCCACGAACGCGATGGGGCCGGTGGCGGCGGTGGCGAACGCGAGCAGGGCGACGGCACCGAGGATGAAGAGCAGGCGCGTGGTGTTGACCCGCACTCCGAGGCCGGATGCCGAGTCGTCGCCGAGCTGCATCGCACCCAGCGCCCTGCCCTGCAGAAGCAGGAGCGGCACGATGATCACCGCAGCGATCGCGAGCGGCATCACACGCTCCCATGAGGCGTTGTTCAGGCTGCCGGTGAGCCACTGCATCGCGGTCTGGATGTCCCAGTTCGCCGCCCGCGACAGCATGTAGGAGATGATGCTCTGCAGCATCGCCGCGACGCCGATGCCGATCAGGATCAGTCGGGTGCCGGCGAAGCCGTTCTTGATCGACAGCAGGTAGATGATCCCCGCTGTGACGATCGCCCCGCCCAGAGCGAGCAGCGAGACGATCGGTCCGTTGAGCGACAGCACGATGATGCCGAACACCGCGGCGGCGCCGGCGCCGTTCGAGATGCCGATGATGTCGGGCGACGCGAGCGGATTGCGCAACAGCGTCTGGAATGAGACGCCGGCGATGCCGAACGCGAACCCGGCGAGGATCGCCAGCACCGCTCGGGGCAGTCGCAGCTCTCCGACCGTGAACGACGCGCCCGGCACGGTCTCGCCGAGGATGACGCGGATCACCTCGTCAAGCGGATAGAAGGTGTTGCCGATCATCAGCGCCACGGCGAACAGCACCAGCAGCATCGCGCCGAGCACGATCGTGGCCACGGCGTGACGGCGGTGGCGCGAACGGCGTCCGGCGATGAGGGCGGCGACCTCGTCGCGAGCGCGGTCGGATGCGGCGGGAGTCTGGGCGGCGGCCCGGTCGATGGTGCTCACAGTTCACGCACCTTCTGACGACGGACGATCCAGATGAAGAACGGGGCGCCGATGATGGCGGTGATGATGCCGACCTGGATCTCCTCCGAGGTCGGGGCGATGACGCGGCCGACGATGTCGCTGGCGAGCAGCAGCGCGGCACCGGCCATGGCGGAGAACGGCAGCAACCAGCGGTGGTCGGTGCCGATCAGCATCCGACAGACGTGCGGGATGACGAGTCCGACGAAGCCGATCGGGCCCGCGATCGCGGTGGCGGCACCGGCGAGGATCACGGCACCGAGCGCCGACATGAGCCGCGTGCGGAACACGTGCTCGCCGAGCCCCTTCGCCATGTCGTCGCCGAGGGCGAGGGAGTTCATGCCGCGCGCACTGGCGAAGCAGATCAGGGCGCCGAGCGCGAGCACGGGAGCGGTGATCGCGATGCGCGGCCACTCGGCGCCGCCCACTCCGCCGATCTGCCAGGACTGGAAGGCCTGCAGCAGGTCGACGCGGGGCAGCATGACGGCGCTGATCAGCGAGGCGAATGCCGCCGAGGTCGCGGCCCCCGCGAGGGCGAGCTTGAGAGGAGTGGCGCCACCGCGGCCGAGCGAGCCGACGGTGTAGACGAACGCCGCGGCGAGGGCTGCCCCGATGATCGCGAGGGCCATCTGGCTGTAGGCATTGGTGAGGCCGAGGAAGGCGAGGCCGAAGACCACGGCCAGCGATGCGCCGTTCGAGACGCCGAGGATGCCGGGGTCGGCGATCGGGTTGCGGGTGACCGCCTGCATCGTCGCACCGGAGAGCGCGAGGGCAGCGCCCACGAGGATCGCGAGCACCGTGCGCGGAAGGCGCTTGATGATCGCGGCCTGGGCGAGGGTGTCATCCTGCCCTGCGAGGGCGGCGAAGATGTCGTCGATGCTCACGGAGCGCACACCGAAGCAGATCGACAGGATGCAGAGCACGAGCAGCACTCCGAGACCGACGAGCAGCCAGAGCGAGCGCGCCCATGCCGGGCGCCGCAGGTCTGCGGTGCCCGGCATGGGAAGGGTGACAGCGGTCACGGGAACTCAGTGCGCGAAGGTGACGCCGAAGGTCACTTCGCGGCGAGCGGTGCTGCCAGCAGGCCGAGGTAGTCGGACAGGCCCCACTGGATCGACAGCGGCGACGGGTTCGCCGAGGCTGCGATCGGGGTGGAGTCGGGCAGGATCACGATGTTGCCTGCGGCGATCGCCGGGATCTTCGACAGCAGCGGGTCGGCCTGCATGGTGGCGATGAGCGAGTCGTCGCCGTAGGTCACGAAGACGTCGACGTCGTCGAACGCGTCAGCCTGCTCGGAGCTCACCGAGAGGTAGAACTCCTCGCTGTCGGCGTTCTCCTCGACGATCGACGGCAGCGGAAGGCCAAGGTCGTCGTGCAGGTAGCCGGGGCGCGTGTCGATCGCGGTGTAGTAGCCGACCTGGCTCAGGTCGCTCGGGTCGATGTAGGCGAACAGCACCTTCTTGTCCTTGAGGGCGCTGTTCTCCTCGAGCGCGGCCTCAGCGTCGGCGTGCAGCTCTTCGATGAGCGCGTCGCCCTCTTCCTCGAGCCCGAGAGCCTTGGAGTTCAGCTCGATCATGTCGTCGACGGGAGTGCCCCAGGCGACCTCGGGGTAGGCGACGACCGGAGCGATCTTCGAGAGCTGGTCGTACTCCTCCTGCGTCAGGCCCGAGTACGCCGCGAGGATGACGTCGGGCTGGGTGTCGGCGACGGCCTCGTAGTCGATGCCGTCGGACTCGTCGAACAGCACGGGCTCTTCGCCGCCGAGCTCGTCGAGCTTGTCCTCGACCCAGGGCAGGATGCCGTTGTCGTCGTCGTCTCCCCACGAGGCCTTGCTCATGCCGACCGGGACGATGCCGAGGGCCAGGGGCACCTCGTGGTTCGCCCACGCGATCGTGGCGACGCGCTCGGGCTTCTCGTCGATCGTGGTCTCGCCGAACACATGCTCGATCGTGACGGGGAAGGCGCTGTCATCGGCGGGGTTGCCACCGGCGGAGTCGGAGTTCGAGTCGGTCGGGGGTGTCGCGCAGGCGGTGAGGCCGAGGGCGAGAGCCGCGGCGACACCGGCGGCGAGAAGGCGAGAGGTGCGCACAGGCGTTCCTTCGGGTTCGAGGTGAGGGGGCTGGACGCAGAGCGCGTCAGGCTTTGGTAAGCCTCGCCTAATCTAACAGAAAGTTAGGCAAGCCTCATCTCGAGGACCTGGACTCACGCGGCATCCGTGCCCCGCGTGCGGGGTCAAAAACGCATCCCCCACGCCCGATTCGGATGCAGTTCTGACCCCGCTCGCCCGTTCACATGCAGTTTTGACCCCGCTCGCCCGTTCACATGCGTTACTGGCCCCGCACCGGGCGGGGTCAAAAGGACACCGGGACCCGGCTCTTCGGATGCGTTACTGGCCCCGCACCGACGTTCGAATGCGGACGAGACCCGCGCCCGCGTCGGAAAAGCCCCCGGGCATGCAGAAAGCCGGCCGGATCCGTGAGGATCCGACCGGCTTCAGGAAGTCTGCTCGCGCTCAGAGAGCGCGGATGTTCGCAGCCTGCATGCCCTTGGGGCCACGCTCAGCGTCGAATTCGACCTTCTGGTTCTCACGAAGCTCCTTGAAACCGGAGCCGGTGATTGCCGAGTAGTGGGCGAAAAGGTCGTCCGTGCCGTCATCGGGAGCGATGAAGCCGAAGCCCTTTTCAGCGTTGAACCATTTCACAGTGCCAGTGGCCATGTGTTTTCTACTTTCTGTTTTCAAACGGCCGCTTGCGCGGCCCGCGCCGTGACGGAACGTCCGACATACGCGCAAGCTCAACGTACCACGGCATCCTGACGTGAAACCCGGAAGTTCGGATTCTTTTGAAGAACCGCCGCCTCAGTGCGCGTGCTGACGCCGAGTTTTCGCAGCACGGCCGACACATGAACGCTCACCGTCTTCACGCTGATGAAGAGCCTCTCGCCGATCTGACGGTTGCTCAGCCCCTCGGCGAGCAGGTCGAGCACCTGCCTCTCGCGTGCCGTGAGCGGGTCGGCCGATGCCTCGGCACTGGCGATGCCGGATGCTGCGGCGAGGCCCGCCGCAGCCGAGAACCCGTTGACGATGCGGAGAAGCGGAACGTGGCCGAGCCGTTCGGCCTCATGCAGCGCCTGCCCGAGGACAGTGGCCGCTTCGGCGCGGTCTCCTGCCCCGACCAGCATGCGCGCGAGTTCGAGCCGCGTCGTCACACGGAAGGTCGCCGGCACGTCGTCCGAGTCCGCCAGTTCGACGGCCGCCCGCAGCGCCGGGACCGAGGGCGCCAGCAGGGCATCGAGAATCGCCCACCACCTGTCGTCGAGCAGCTGTGTCGGCTGAGCGAGCCACGCGGCGCGCACCTCGTCGATCGCATCATCGACAGTCATCCCGTGCTCGGTGCCGGACGACTGCAGCTCGGCGATCAACCACCCCGCTTCCAGGAGGAGGCGACGCTGGTGCAGGCAGACGGGTCCCGCATCGCGGAGCATCTGCCTGATCTCGTCGAGCGCCGCCGCCAGGTCTCCTCGGCTCTCGGCGACAGAGACCCTCATCATGACCTCGTCGTACCAGATCTGCCGCTCGTCTTCGCCTGTCTCGGCGAACGCAGGATGCCACTCGCGGAGGATTTCGGCGGCCTCTTCGTGTCGACCGCGCCACGACAGCACCCGAACCCGCGTCATCGTGGAGTACATGTGGAAGATCCGCAGTGTGTCTTGGGCGAGTTCGCGCGCCAGCATCCCCTCGACGCGCTCGATCTCGCCGAGTTCGAGCAGCGGCACCGCCATGTTCTGCGTGATCATCGCACCGGTGGTGCGCTCGACCCCGTAGGCACGCGCCCGCGCCATGCCGTCTTCTGCGACGACCACGGCATCTCGGTAACGCCCGAGCAGCGCCAGCAGGTCGGAGTAGTTGACGCGGTAGCGCAGTTCTGGATTGGCGCTCCTCGCGAGGCTGAGAGCGAGCGCGTACTCATCATGCGCCTCAGCCAGGTCGCCGAGCTGGGCCCTGGAACCGCCGCGCACATTCGCGGCGATCGATGCCTCATCGTCGGAACCGGCACGTGCCGCCCTCTCGCCGGCCTCCGTGGCCAGCGCCATCGCCTCCTCGAATCGCCCCGCGACCATGTGGCGACTGCCCAGCTGATTGAGGATCGACGCGCGGAGCCGATCGTCGTCGACCCTGCCGTCGAGGATCTCGAGCGACTCCTGCAGAAGCGGGATCGCGCCGCGGCGGCCGAGATTCATCGTGTAGTACGCCTTGTCGCGCAGCAGCCTCGCGTGCATGCGAGGGTCGACGGTCGTCGGGTCGACCTCCCCGAGTGCGAGATTGACGACGGCGAGCGCGCGCTCTCCGTCGCCTCCGTTCCGCAGCACCGAGCCGAGTGCGCGGAGCATCTCGAGACGACCGAGGCCCACCACGCTCTCCGCATCGGGCACCTGGATCCACAGATCGAGGGCGAGCTCACCGAACCGGGCCGCACTCGCGAAAGCGAAACGCGACTTGGCGTCGAACATGGCGGCGACGGCCGCGGCGAGCGCGCGCCGATCGTCTTGCGCGAGCTGCCAGTGGTAGGCGAGCGCGGCCGAGTCGGCGGTGTCGGAGCCGGTGCAGTTCTCCTCCAGCGCCTCCGCATACGCACGGTGCAGCCGCGCCCGCTCGCCCGGGAGCAGATCGTCGTGCACGGCTTCGCGCAGCAGCGCGTGCCGGAACCGGTAGTCATCGTCACCCACGACGAGGATCCCACTGAGCGTCGCCTCGCGAATCGCCTCGTCGAGGCGTGCTTGGGGCAGACCCGCGAGCTGTGTGACCAGCGGATGGGTCAGCGGGCGCTCAGCGCCCGAGACCACCTGCACCACCCGCCTCGCGTCATCGCCGAGGCGGTCGAACCGGGCCAGGAGCAGGTCGCGCAGGCTGCCGGGAAGCGGCCCCGAGGAGCATCCGGCGAGCTCCTCCACGAAGAACGGGACTCCTTCGGCGCGGTCCTGGATGCGCTCGAGCGCCGCGTCGGTGAGCGGCTGACCGGTGATCGATTCGGCGAGTTGGCGAACCGCCGACGTCTCGAGCCGTTCGACCGCGACCCGCTCGAGCAGGCGCGCACGCGTGGCCTCGCCGATGAACCGGCTGACCGCGTCACCGCGTCGGACGTCGTCGGAGCGGCAGGTGAGCAGCAGAAGGATGCGCCCGTGGGTCAGAGTGCGCAGCAGGAAGGAGAGCAGCGCGAGCGTCGACTCGTCTGCCCAGTGCAGATCTTCGACGACGAGCACCTGCGGCGCGTGCTCGGCCGCGGCCTCGATGAGGGCGGCGATCGCGTCGCGCAGCCGGTCGGGGCTGGTCTGGGAGCGCTCGGTGGGATTGAGTTCTGGCAGCAGCATGCCCAGAGCCTCGACCCCGACGCCGAGCTCTTCGCGCACGTGATCTGCGCCCATGCGGGTGACGATCGAGCGGAGGATGCCGGTGATCGGCCCGAACGGCGTGCGCGACGCCCCGAGATCGAGGCACCATCCGACATGCACATCGGCTCGATTGACCACCTCGGCGCCGAACTCGCGCAGCAGCCGGGATTTGCCTATGCCCGCTTCGCCCTCGACGAGCGCCGCGAGAGGCACTCCATCGACGACTCGATCGAAGAGCCCGCGCACGACCGAGATCTCGACCTCACGGCCGACCATCGCAGCGCTCGCGGCGGAGAGGGACATGGACCCATCGTCCCACTCCCCTCCGACATTCGGGCGGGGTGGCGCGGCCTGCGACAGGGACGTGGAACTCACCGAGCCGCCGCGGGCTCGCAGCCGACGACGGCCAGACGGTCGGCGGGCGCAGCGGTCGCCATCTCGGCGGGCGCAGCGACCCGTGCCACTCGCGGAGCGGGGGTCGCGGCGAGGTGCGCGGCGTTCGCGACAGCATCCGGCGCAGCGTTCGCGACAGCATCCGTTGCAGTCGACCGCGGGCGGGTGATGACACGCAGCATCCGCTGTCCCAGGCGCCTGACCGCGCCGGGAGCCCGCGGGACGAGCTGGTCGGCGTGCTCGGCGAGGAAACGACGGCATTCGACCGCTCGCTCCAGACGCTCGTTCTCGTACTCGGCGACCTTCTCAGTGAAGTAGGGGTGCTCGTACATGACATCTCCTCGGTTGGGATGTCCCTACACTCCGCTCTGAGGTGCCCGGTCGACATCGGGAGGATGCCCTATCTTCTGCATCGAGCGCGCCCTAGATGGCTTCAGTCAGGCAGCGGACAGGCTGCGAGCGGGCAGCAGAAGAGGCCCGGGCGGCAGTGGGGGCACCACCACCCGGACCTCGGATCAGGGGTCGATCAGGCGTCGACGTCGCCGCGCCAGGCACCGGTCTCGGCGCCGCGCTTCTCGATGAACTCCTTGAAGTTCTTCAAGTCCTTCTTCACCGCGTGCGAGCCTGCTCCCACGAGCGAGCCGACCTTCTCGAGAAGGCCCTCGGGCTCCCAGTCGATCTGCACCGTCACGCGAGTCGTGAGCTCTTCGAGCTTGTGGAACGTCACGACGCCCGCGTGCTCGGTGTCGCCTCCGACGCTCTTCCACGCGACGCGCTCGTCGGGGTGCTGCTCGGTGATCTCGGCGTCGAATTCACGCGTCGCGCCGCCGACCTTGACGGTCCAGCGGTTGTGGGTGTCATCGATCTGGACGATCGACTCGACCTCGTCGAGGAAGTGCGGGAAGCTCTCGAACTGCGTCCACTGGTTGTAAGCGATGTCGACCGGAACGTGTACGTCGATGGTCTCGATGATCTGCGCCATGTGATGCTCCTCACTGTTCGTCGTTCGTGTGATCCCATTCAGCTGCATGCTCCTGAGATGCGCGATGGGGTTGACATCGAGGACGCCGCGACCGAGCATGCGCGCGAGTAGCGTTGAGGGCATGCGCATCCATGCCGCGATCCGCGCCTCGAAGCGCTCACCCCTGCTGCAGGTGGTGAAGTCCGCCGCGGCCACGATCGCCGCGTGGCTGCTGGCCGGGTGGGTGGTTCCGGGGCAGCTGCCCGTGTTCGCCGCCATCGCGGCCCTGCTCGTCGTGCAGCCGAGCGTCAACCAATCGTTGTCGAAGGCCCTCGAGCGCAGCATCGGCGTGATCGTCGGCGTCGTGATCGCCGTGGCGCTCGGCCTGCTGCTCGGTTCCCCGAGCTGGATCGTGCTGCTCGCCATCGTCGTGGCGATGCTGGTCGCATGGGCCTTCAAGGCGACCCCGGGCACCGGAAACCAGGTCGCGATCTCGGCGATGCTCGTGCTCGCACTCGGTTCGACGCCCGACTATGCGATCGCGCGCATCTTCGAGACCCTGATCGGCGTGGTCATCGGCATCGTCGTGAACGCGCTGATCGTTCCACCGGTGCTGGTCGCCCCCGCCCGCCGCGATCTCGGGCTGCTCGGCAGCGAACTCGCCTCGAGCCTCGACCGTCTGGCCGACGCGCTGCCCGAACCTCAGACGCCCGCGAAGCTGCAGGAGCTCATGCTCGAGGCGCGGCTGCTGCGCCCGATGAAAGAAGCCGCAGAAGCCTCCATCGCGGCCGGCGAGGAGTCGCTCACCCTGAACCCGCGCCGCTCGACGCACCGCGAGGAGCTCCGCGAGATGCGTGCCCTGCTCGAGCGCCTGTCACCGATCGTGACGCAGACCATCGGGATGACCCGCGCCTACTTCGACCACTACGACGACTCGATCGGCCAGGAGCCGGCTGTCACCGCGATCGCCGAACAGCTGCGCCGGGCGGGGCACGATGTGCGGCTGGCCGTGCAGATCGCCGACGTGTCACCGGAGCCCGAGACCCTGACCTCCGCGATCCCCGCGCTCACTGCGCCGCTCGTCATCCGGCCGCCGTCGTCGACCCACTGGATCCTGATCGGGTCGCTGATGGAAGACCTCCGGCGCATCCGCGGGGAGCTCGTCGAAGAGGAGTGAGCGCACTGCCCTGCCCCGTTCACGGAACGGGGCAGGGGCTGAGTCAGTCCTGGTCGGGGTCGTCGGCGAGCACGTCGCCGTCGTCGTCGGACTCGGCGCCCGACGGCACGACCGTGGGAGGCTCGCCCTTGTTGTCCTCGGTGCCGAGGTTGTCGTTCTCCTCCGCGCCGGGCGACGGCTCGGTGCTCAGGTCGTTGCGGTCGGTGTTGATGTCGTCGCTGTCGCGGTTCATGCGCGTTCCTCTCGTCGGCGTTCGGTCTGCGTGCATGCCAGATTACGGCCGGACGCTCACCGCGACCCGGGCCTTGACAAGCGCCGGAGGCCTACCCTGGTCTCATGCCCGACATGACCGTGCCCGAAGCCCTCGCCGAACTGGCCGCCCTCGAGGATCCGAAGATGCGCGCAGCCAACGAGAAGCGCGGCGACGACCACGGCATGAACCTGAGCCGTCTGCGCGGGGTGGCCAAGCGCATCAAGACCGACCAGCCCCTGGCGAAGGAGCTGTGGGCGACCGGCGAGACGTCAGCCCGCCTGCTCGCCCTGCTCATCTGCACGCCGCGCGAGTTCACCGCCGACGAGCTCGACGCGATGCTGCGCCAGACGCAGGCCCCCAAGGTCAACGACTGGTTCGTCAACTACGTCGCCAAGAAGACTCCGCTCGCTGAAGAGCTGCGACTGCGCTGGTTCGACGACGCAGACCCGACGGTCGCCGCCGCCGCCTGGTCGCTCACGACCGTGCGGGTGGCCAAGGATGCCGACGGCCTCGACCTCGACCATCTGCTCGACCTGATCGAGCGTGACCTGGTGGATGCGCCGAAGCGCCTGCAATGGGCGATGAACGAGACGCTCGCGAATATCGGCATCTTCCACCCCGAGCTGCGGGCCAGGGCGCTCGCGATCGGCGAGCGCCTGCAGGTGCTGGCCGACTACCCCACCGCCCCCGGCTGCACCTCGCCGTTCGCCCCGATCTGGATCGGCGAGATCGTCAGGCGACGCGAAGGCTGAGCCGCAGCATCCGCCGACTCAGCCCTCGCGCACACCGTCAGCGACTGTCTGCCACCGCCTGAGCGCGGGGTGCCGCGAGCATCGTCTCGGTGTCGGTGAACTCCTGCTCGATCTCTTCGTTGCGCCTGTAGGTCACGAGACTCACCACGACCGCGGCGATGAATGCGAACACGAACGCCGGGAGAAGCTCGTACAGCGCGGTGTCGAGCGCCTTCCAGACGAACACCGTGACCGCGCCGACGAACATGCCAGCGAGCGCGCCCCAGTTCGTGAGCTTGCGCCAGAAGAGGCTGAGCAGGATGATCGGGCCGAACGCGGCGCCGAAGCCCGCCCACGCGAAGGACACCAGTCCGAGGATCGAGTCGTTCGGCGTGATCGCGAGGAGGATCGCGATCACGGCGACGACGAGCACAGCCATGCGTCCCATCAGCACGAGCCGCTTGTCTGACGGCGGGGTCTTTCGCACCACCTTGTAGAGGTCTTCGACCAGCGCCGACGAGCACACCACGAGCTGGCTCGACACGGTGCTCATGATCGCCGCCAGCACCGCTGCCAGCACGAGGCCCGCGACGAACGGATGCAGCAGCGTCTGCGACATCAGCAGCACCACGGTCTCCGGGTTGTCGAGCGTGATGCCCCTCTGCGCCATGTACGCGATGCCGACCAGACCGGATACGACCGCGCCACCCATCGAGAGCACCATCCACGAGATGCCGATACGGCGGGCGCTCTTCGCCTCCCGCGGCGAGCGCAGCGCCATGAAGCGCACGATGATGTGCGGCTGGCCGAAGTATCCGAGACCCCAGGCGAGGGCAGAGACGATGGCGAGGAAGGTGCCACCCGTGACGGCTCCGCCGCCGAGCAGCGACAGGAATCCCTCTCCGCCGTTCTCCGTGATCAGGGTCGACGTCTCGTCGAGGCCGCCGATCGCGATGATGGCGGCGACCGGCACGACGATCAGCGCGATCACCATCATCAGCCCTTGCACGACATCGGTGAGCGAAGCGCCGAGGAACCCGCCGAAGAGCGTGTAGAGCAGCGTGATCCCACCGACCAGCAGCATGCCGAACAGGTAGTCGCCGTTGAAAGAGCTCTCGAAGAAGACGCCTGCTGCGACCATGCCCGAGGAGATGTACAGCGTGAAGAAGACCAGGATGATGAGGCCGGACACCACTCGCAACGAGCGGCTCGTGTCGCGGAGTCGGTTCTCGAAGTAACTCGGGATCGTGATCGAGTTGCGCGACACCTCGGTGTAGGCCCGCAGCCGCGGTGCGACAAGCAGCCAGTTGAGGTAGGCGCCGATCGTCAGCCCGATCGCGATCCAGGCCTCGATGAGCCCGGCGGCGTAGATGGCGCCGGGCAGCCCCATCACCAGCCAGCCCGACATGTCGGCCGCCCCGGCGCTGATCGCGGCGACCCACGGGGGCAGGTTGCGACCGCCGAGCATGTAGTCCTCGTGGTCGGAGGTGCGCTTGTAGGCGAAGTATCCGATGAGCAGCATCCCGGCGAAATACAGCCCGAGCGCCCCGTACAAGAAGATCTGGTCGGACATCATCGTCCCTCCTGAGCGGTGCCGATCACCGCATCCGTATCGATGATCTCAAGACGGATGCCGTCGTCGGACGCGCCACGCAGAGCCGGCTGGTTACGCTGAATCCATGAGCACGCACATCGCCGCAGAGCCCGGTCAGATCGCCCCCATCGTCCTGTTCCCCGGCGACCCGCTGCGGGCGAAGTGGATCGCCGAGACCTTCCTCGAGGATGCCGAGCTGTACTCCGAGACCCGCGGGATGCTGGGCTACACCGGCACCTGGAACGGCCACCGAGTCTCGGTGCAGGGCTCGGGTATGGGCCAGCCCTCGATGGCGATCTACGCGAGCGAGCTGTTCGAGGAGTACGACGTGCAGACCATCGTGCGGGTCGGATCGTGCGGGGCGCTGACCGAGAAGATCAAGGTGCGCGACATCATCATCGCGAACGGCGCCTGCACCGACTCGGGAATCAACCGGGTGCGCTTCCACGGACTCGACTACGCACCCGTCGCGGACTTCGGACTGCTGCGCGCCGCGGTCGAGGCGAGTGAAGCGGAGCCGTTGGACGCCGCCGTGCATGTGGGACTGCTCTTCTCGAGCGACCAGTTCTACAGCACACGCCCCGAGCTCACCGAGCCGTTCGTGCAGCACGGCGCGCTCGGAGTCGAGATGGAGGCGGCGGGTCTCTACACGCTCGCTGCGTTCCACGGCCGCCGCGCCCTGGCCATCTGCACGGTGTCGGATCACATCGTCACGGGCGAAGAGACCACCGCCCAGGAGCGCGAGCAGACGTTCGGCGACATGATCCGCATCGCGCTGAGCGCCGCGACTTCGGTCTGAGTCTCGCGCTCGTTCGCAGGAGGCGCCGCGCCGAAGGTGGGATGATCGACAGACCATGCCTGCGATCCTCGACCACACCACGCTGACCGACGGATCCGATGCGGATGCCGTCTACACGGCGTTCGTCGAGTGGGCAGAGTCCACCGGCATCAACCTCTACCCAGCACAGGACGAGGCGGTCATCGAGATCGTCTCGGGCAACAACCTGATCCTCTCGACACCCACCGGCACCGGAAAGTCGCTCGTCGCCGTCGGCGCGCACTTCGCCGCCCTCGTCGAGGGGCGCCGCTCGTTCTACACCGCCCCGATCAAGGCCCTGGTGAGCGAGAAGTTCTTCGCGCTCGTCGACGTGTTCGGCGCCTCGAACGTCGGCATGATCACGGGCGACTCGTCGGTCAACCCCGACGCCCCGATCATCTGCTGCACGGCCGAGATCCTCGCGAACCTCGCCCTGCGCCAGGGCACGGATGCCGCGGTGCACCAGGTCGTGATGGACGAGTTCCATTTCTACGCCGACCCCGACCGCGGGTGGGCGTGGCAGGTGCCGCTGCTCGAACTTCCGCAGGCGCAGTTCATCCTCATGTCGGCGACCCTCGGCGACGTCTCGCAGCTGTCGAGCGATCTCACCCGCAGGACCGGCCGCGACACGGCATCCGTCACGGGCGTCGAGCGGCCAGTGCCGCTGCACTACTTCTACGAGACCACGCCGATCCACGAGACGATCGACGACCTGCTCGGCACCGGCCAGGCGCCGATCTACGTCGTGCACTTCTCGCAGGCGGCGGCGATGGAACGGGCGCAGGCGCTGTCGAGCACCAAGGTCGCCACGCGGGAGCAGCGCGACGAGATCGCGGCGCTCATCGGCGGATTCCGCTTCACGACCGCGTTCGGCAAGACCCTCTCGCGGTTCCTGCGTGCAGGTATCGGCGTTCACCATGCGGGGATGCTGCCGAAGTACCGACGCCTCGTCGAACAGCTCGCCCAGCGCGGCCTGCTGCGCGTGATCTGCGGCACCGACACGCTCGGCGTCGGCATCAACGTGCCCATCCGCACGGTGCTGCTGACCGCGCTGACCAAATTCGACGGCACCCGGATGCGGCAGCTCAGCGCCCGTGAGTTCCACCAGATCGCGGGACGCGCAGGGCGAGCAGGATTCGACACGGCCGGCACGGTCGTCGCGCAGGCTCCGGAGCACGAGAGCGAGAACGTCGCCGCGATCAAGAAGGCCGGCGACGATCCGAAGAAGAAGCGCAAGATCGTCCGCAAGAAAGCACCCGACGGCTTCGTCTCGTGGGGCGAGCCGTCGTTCCGCAAGCTCATCGACGCCGAGCCCGAGACTCTGACCTCGCACATGCAGATCACGAGCGCGATGATGCTCAACGTGATCGGCCGCGGCGGCGACGTCTTCGGCAACATGCGCGCACTGGTCTACGACAACCACGAGCCCCGCAAGAGGCAGCGCGAGCTGGCTCTGCGCGCCATCGGCATCTACCGGACGCTGCTCGAGTCGGGCGTCGTGCAGCAGACGGCGGACGGCGAGATCCGTCTGACGGTCGATCTGCAGCCGAACTTCGCCCTGAACCAGCCGCTGTCGCCGTTCGCACTCGCGGCGTTCGACCTGCTCGACCCCGATCCTTCGGCCGGCACGGGCACCGGCTCGTACGCCCTCGACATGATCTCGATCGTCGAGTCGACGCTCGACGACCCCCGCGCCATCCTCAGCCAGCAGGAGTTCCAGGCACGCGGCGAAGCGGTCGCCGTCATGAAGCGCGAGGGCATCGAATACGACGAGCGCATGGAGCTGCTCGAGGAGATCACGTATCCGAAACCCCTCGACGAGCTGCTGACGGCCGCGTTCGAGACCTTCAGCGCCGCACAGCCGTGGATCCGCGACTTCGAGCTGCATCCGAAATCCGTCGTGCGCGACATGTACGAGCGGGCCATGTCGTTCGGGGAATATGTCGCGTATTACAAGATCGCCCGCTCCGAAGGTGTCGTTCTGCGGTATCTCTCCGATGCCTATCGCGCGGCCTCGCAGACGATTCCCGAAGAGGCGAAGGACGAGGATCTCCGCGATCTGATCGAGTGGCTCGGCGAACTCGTGCGCCAGGTCGACTCGAGCCTGCTCGACGAGTGGGAGGAGCTGGTCAACGGCGTTCTCCAGGGCCCGGACGACGAGCCGATCGTGCCGCCGGCACCGAAGCGCCTGACGTCGAACACGCGCGCATTCCGCACTCTGGTGCGCAACGAACTGTTCCGCCGGGTGCAGCTCGCGGCCCGCGAAGACGTCTCGGCGCTCGCGGAGCTCGACCCGACGTTCGGTGCGGATGCCTGGTCGGACGCTCTCGACGGCTACTTCGCCGACCACGATGAGATCCTCACCGGCGCCAACGCCCGCAGCGCTCAGCTGCTGCTCCTGACCGAGGGACCCACGGAGTGGACCGTGCGTCAGATCCTGGACGACCCCGCCGGCGACCACGACTGGGGCATCTCGGCCACCGTCGACCTCGCCGCCTCCGATGAGGAGGGCGCTGCGGTGCTCACCGTGACGGGCGTCGATCGACTGTGAGCCCGGCCGGATGGCTGATCTTTCCCCGGATGGCTGACCGCACGGGCCTCCTCAGTCAGCCATCCGGGCGTCAGTCAGCCACCCGGGCCTGAGTCCCGCGAGCCTCAGTCAGCCATCCGGGCCTCAGCCACCCGAGCCTCAGCCAGCCACCCGGGCCGCAGCCACGCGGTCGATCGGTCGCAGTGGATCGAACAGCACCCCGAGCCCCACACGCACGAGCACTGCGTGCGCTGCGAGGCAGATCACGATGACGAACGCCGTGAGCACGATCGGCCAGGCGACCTGGACCGCCGGCGTCGCGACCCAGCCCGCTCCGCGCAGCGCGCCATCGATCAGGGCGAGCGGGATCATGTGGATCACGTAGATCGGCAGCGTGCGCTGACCCACCCACCGCAGCGGCCGGGCGATCACCCCCACACCGCGGTCGAGCATCGCGCACCCGGCGACGCCGAAGGCGACTGCGACGACCGCGACCAGAGGCCAGACGCCCGGCCACTGCCGCATTCCGAGCACTCCGACAGCGCCGACTGTCGCAACATATGTCATTCCGAGCATGAGAGTGTGAAGAGGGCCGGATGCCGCGGCGAAGCGCTCGATCATCGGGCGCAGCCGAAGACCGGCGAGGAAGAAGAGGAGGTTCTGCACCAGCTGCCAGAGGTTCCCGAGGTCGGGGATGACGCCCGCCGCCGCAACCGCAGCCATCACGAACGCGACCGGTAGCACCACGGCGGTCGGCACGTGCCGCACCAGGCGGGCGATGAGCAGATACACCGCGAGGGCGAGCAGGTACCAGAGGTTCGTCGGACTGATCGTGAGCTGCGCGAGCAGCTGCCATCCGTTCTCCGCCCTGGCCGTGTCGAAGTCGGGAGTGAGGGCGAGCACGAACGTCTGGATCACGACCCAGATGACGTAGACCCCGGCCAGTCGACCCGCGCGGCGACGCCACGAGACTCCGACCGGAGCGTTCACGGCTCGACCGGCGAACATCCCCGAGATCAGGAAGAACAGCGGCATCCGCAGCGGCAGCAACTGCGCGTTGAGCGTCGCCCAGGCGTCGGTGACCGGCCCCGCTCCCTCGACCTCGATCGCGTGCTTGGTGACCACGTGCCACAGCACCACGAGGATGATGCACACGCCCTTCGCGACATCGGGCCAGCCGACGCGTGCCGTCACCGTCCTGGAACCTCGGCGGCACGCACGAGGCGCGACACCAGGTCGACGTACGACACGTCGGCGGCGGCGAACATCCGGGGCACCTGGGATGCCGCGGTCAGACCTGGCATCGTGTTGACCTCGTTCAGCACTGGCCCCGCGGCGGTGAGGAAGAAGTCCATCCTCGCGACGCCGGCGCAGTCCAGAGCGTCGAACATGGTCAGCGCCGCGCGCGTGAGTGAGGTCGTCTCGGCTGCCGATAGCTGCGCGGGCACGGTGAACCGCGCACTGCCGTCGTACTTCATGGCGGTGTCGAACAGCCCTGCCGCATGTATCTCCAGCGGCGGCGCCGCCCATCGCACCCCGCCGGCCTCGCGGATGACCGCGACGTCGATCTCCCTCCCGTGCACGACCTCTTCGACGAGGATGCGCCGATCGAACCGCGCCGCCTCCCGCAGCGCCGCTCCGAGCTCGCCCTCCTCCCGCACGAGCGAGACTCCGTAGCTCGACCCTGCCGACACCGGCTTCACGACCGCAGGGCCGTCGAACTCGGCATCCCCGCAGTCAGCTGCATCGACGACCCGCCCCTTCGCCGTACGCAGCCCCGCCGCCTGCGCGACGAGCTTCGTCGCCCACTTGTCCATGCCGATCGCGCCAGCTCGCGGACCGGATCCGACCGATCGCACGCCCGCGAGAGCGCACAGCGCGGCCAGCACACCGTCCTCCCCCAGCGCTCCATGCACCGCGGGGAATACGACGTCCGCTGCGGCTATGAGCGGCATCGCGAGACTCAGGGATTCGGCGGCGGTGGCACCCTCCGAGACGCCCGCCACCTCCCAGACGCCCTCGCGCGAGATCGTCGCCGTGCTGACCTCGTATCCCCCGACCCGCAGCGCCTCGGCGACTGCGGCTGCCGACGCGAGCGAGACCTCGTGCTCAGCGTTCTGCCCTCCTCCGATCACCAGCACGCTCACGCGATCGCCCTCTCGACCCGCGCACCGATGCCCGTGACGATGGTGTGAGGGATGCTCCCCGCCCATCTCGCCCACTCCTGCACGCTCGGCACCGCCCCACCCTCCGGGCCGAACACGACGGCTGTCGCGCCTCTGAGCACACTCAGATCACCCGTGTCCACGACGATCTGGTCCATCGACACACGCCCGACGACCGCGCAGCGGATGCCGTCGATCGCCACACCCGAGCCGGGCGCCAGCTCGCGCGGGATACCGTCGGCATAACCGACGCCGATCACGCTCAGGCGGGTCCTGCGCTCGGTCACGTACACGCCGCCGTACCCGACGGGGGTTCCCGCAGGCACGACGCTGCTGTGCACGACCGCTGCCGTCAACCGCGCCGCGCCCCGCAACGACACGGTCTCGGACGGGTCGATGCCGACGAGACCGGCGCCGACGCGCACCATGTCGAAGTGCGTCGCCGGATCCGTCAGGGTGCCCGACGTCGCCGCGAGGTGCACGATCAGCGGGCCGAATCCGGCACGCAGCGCGGCATCCCTCGCCTGTCTCATCCGCAGCACCGCCGGGGCGTTGATCGCGGGGTCAGCCGCGTCGGCGCCGGGCAGATGCCCCATCACCCCGACCACCTCGATGCGACCTCGTCCCGAGCGGGCGACCCGCAGCAGCTCCGCCCACTCCTCGACCGGCGCACCGCCTCGCGACATCCCCGTATCCATCTGCAGATGCACGCGCACGCGTGCGTGCGGCAGCGACGACGCGTCGGCGATCAGCTGCCGCAGTTCGTCGACGGAGCCGACGGCGATGTCGACGCGATCCGCGACGACCTGCGCGACGTCGACACCCGACGGATTCAGCCACGCGAGGATCGGCACCTCGATGCCCGCATCGCGCAGCTCGGCGGCATCCCCTGCGTCCGTCAGCCCCAGCCACTCGGCCCCGGCGCCGACAGCCGAGAGGGCGACGCTGACGGCTCCGAGACCGTATCCGTCGGCTTTCACGACCGCCATGATGCGGGCATCGGTGGCCGACCGCATCCGCTCGACGTTCGCCGCAATCGCATCGGGAAGCGTGTGCAGGGTCGGGGCGTGCATGCGCGAGAGCGTGAGGCGCGGGGTCGTGAGCGCGTTCGTCATCGCTGGGTCCTCGGGTCGGCAGTCGGATCGTCATACATCAGCGGGCAGCCGTTCGCCACGGCCGCCGGCCGCAGTTCGAAGTGCCACCGCTCGTTCGCATAGATCTGGCAGAGGCCGAACTCGTCGCCTCGTTGCGCCAGCCAGTCCTGCGCGGTGAGCGGACCGAGGTCCACCGCATCCCCCGACACGTGCTCCGAGTTCTCGGGAGTGGCGACCCAGCGTGCCGCCTCCTCTTCTGATCCGTATTCGGCGACCGCATCCTGCCGGAGCACCTGCTGGTACTCGGCCGACCTCCACCCGCTGTTCACGTGCATGCGCACGCCGTCACGTTCGGCAGCGGTGGCGGCGGCACGCACGGCGGCGAGCAGATCGGAGTCGAGGTTCGTGACCGCAGGCGTCTCGTCGAACACCGAGACGGCGCCCTCCTCGCGGATCAGCCCGTCGGCCTCGGTGAGAGATGCAGGCGAGACGGTCGGCGGGACGGATGCCGATGCCAGCGACTGCCGGCCGATCAGCACGACCGAGCCCGTGATGGCCGCGGCGAGCAGAGCGACACCGATGATCGCGGTGAGGCGTCGCTGTCTGAGGGCAGTGCGTGTGTTCATGTCCTCAGTCAAGAAGGGCGCCTGTTGCGACGGCGTATGCGCTTTTGCATACGCTCCCGATATGTCCGGGTGCGTAAGCTCTGAGCACATGGGAGCTGTGTCGTGAGGGTGCTGATCGTCGAGGACGAGCCCTACCTCGCAGAGGCCGTGCGCGACGGTCTGCGGCTCGAAGCGATCGCCGCAGACATCGCCGGCGACGGAGACACGGCACTCGAGCTGTTGAGCATCAACTCCTACGACCTCGCCGTGCTCGACCGAGACATCCCAGGCCCCTCGGGCGATGACGTCGCCCGCTCGATCGTGGCCTCGGGCAGCGGCATCCCGATCCTCATGCTCACTGCGGCCGATCGTCTCGACGACAAGGCGACGGGGTTCGAGATCGGTGCCGACGACTACCTCACCAAGCCGTTCGAGCTGCGCGAGCTCGTGCTGCGACTGCGTGCCCTCGACCGCCGACGGCAGCGCGTGCGTCCGCCCGTGCTCGAGGTGGCGGGCCTGCGGCTCGACCCTTTCCGTCGCGAGGTCTTCCGCGACGGCAGATACGTCGCCCTCACCCGCAAGCAGTTCGCCGTTCTCGAGGTGCTCATCGACGCGGCCGGCGGAGTCGTCAGCGCCGAGCAGCTGCTCGAACGCGCGTGGGACGAGAACGCAGACCCGTTCACGAACGCCGTGCGCATCACCGTCTCGTCGCTGCGCAAACGTCTGGGCGAGCCCTGGCTGATCCTCACGGTGCCGGGCGTCGGCTACCGCATCGGGACGGATGCCGATGGCTGACCCGAACCGCCCGAAGCGCCGCCGTGGCATGAGCGCCCGCTGGAAGCTCACCCTGAGCTACGCCGGCGTCGTGGTGGTGTCGGGCATCGGGCTGCTCGCCGCGGTCGCCATGTACCTGCTGAGGTACGTGCCGGATATCCAGATCATCAACGACGTGTTCGTGCCGAACCGCAGCGACCTGATCCGCGCCTTCATCCCCGCTGCGGTCGTGATGATGCTCGTGCTCCTCGCTCTCGGGCTGGGCGGCGGCTGGCTCATCGCCGGGCGGATGCTGGCGCCGCTCGACCGCATCGGCAAAGCCGCACAGCTCGCGGCTCAAGGGTCGCTGTCGCACCGCGTCGCTCTCGAGGGGCCGCGCGATGAGTTCCGCGACCTGGCCGACGTGTTCGACTCGATGCTCGAACAGCTCGAGGCGCACCTCGCCGAACAGCAGCGGTTCGCCGCCAACGCCTCGCACGAGCTGCGCACCCCGCTCGCGATCTCGCAGACCATGCTCGAAGTCGCCCGAAACGACCCCGGCCGAGACGTCGACGCGCTGATCGACCCGCTGCACGAGGTCAACACGCGGGCGATCGAGCTGACCGAAGCGCTGCTGATGCTCAGCCGCGCCGAGCGCCGCTCATTCACGCGCGAGCCGATCGACCTCTCACTGCTCGCCGAGGAATCCGCCGAGACACTGCTTCCGCTCGCCGAGCGCCGCGGCGTGACGATCGACGTCGGCGGCGACACGGCGAACGTGCTCGGGTCGCCGGCGCTTCTCCAGCAGCTGATCACCAACCTCGTGCACAACGCGATCGTGCACAATCGGGCCGCCGATGGCACCGTCGTCGTGCGGACGCACACGCTGCCGCACGCCGTGGCGCTCGTGGTCGAGAACACCGGCGACGTGCTGCCTGCCCACCTCGTGGCGACGCTCGCCGAGCCCTTCCAGCGAGGCGCCGACCGCACCCGCAGCGACGATCACGGAGGCGTCGGCCTGGGCCTCGCGATCGTGCAGCGCATCGCGCAGGCGCATGACGGGTCGCTCGTCCTCACGGCTCGCCAGGGCGGCGGGTTGAACGTGACGGTGTGGCTGCCGCATCCGTACCCCGGGCCGCTCGCCTGAGGGCGGCTTCCCCGAGCCCGTCCGCACACCTGCGGCCGACTGCCCGAGCCCGTCCGCATACCTGCGGCCGACTGCCCGAGCTGTCCGCATACCTGGATGCTCCGATCACAGATGCATGCCCGGAAAACCTGTTCTCGGCATCCGTGATCTCGCCCCGCACCCGTGCGACGCGGTCGGCGCGGCCGATCGAGGAGGCGGCCCGGTCGAGTCCGCGCCGAATGCAGGGCCGAAGCACGGATGCAGGACCAGAAACCGTGTTCCGGCCCTGCACCCGTGCTCTCATCCTGCAAACGGTCCGGCTCGGATGAACTGGTCCGCATACCTGGATGCTCCGATCACAGATGCATGCCCGGAAAACCTGTTCTCGGCATGCATCCGTGATCTCGGCATGCAGACGTGATCCCGGGATGCAGACGTGCACGCCCGCCGGAGGTCAGGCGACCTGGTCGCCCCGGAGTGCTGCGAGCTCGCGGCCGTACGTGCGAGCATCCGTTTCGGCGTTCTCCTTGAGCTCGCGGGCGGTGTCGGCGAAGGCGTCGAGCGCCGGGTTCACACCCACGAGCGTGAAGGGCCGCTCGACGATGCGCAGGTCGAGGCCCCAGACGTCCTCGAGCACGCGGCGCAGCCATCCGGTGGAGTGGTCCCAGCCCTCCTTGGGGGTTCCGGGGGCGTAGTTGCCGCCGAGCACGGTGACGAGGGTCGCGGGCTTGCCACGGAGCGCGGTGCCCTGGGGGTCGATGCGCGGATCGGTGTAGGCCAGGTCGAACCAGGTCTTGAAGTGCTGCGAGACGCCGTAGTTGTAGAGCGGCACGGCGAACAGCAGCGCGTCGCCGGCGATCAGCTCGTCGGCGAACGAGGTGGCGAGGGCACGCGCTGCGCGCTGGGCGTCGGTGCGCTGCGCCTCGTCGACGAAGCCGCCGGTCACGGCATCCGCCCAGGCCGTCGCGGGCACGGGGTCGGCGGCGAGGTCGCGACGCGTGACCGTGGAGTCCGGGTGAGATGCCGTCCACTCGGCTTCGACGAGGTCGGCGAGCGAACGGCTGGCGGACGACGCAGGAAGGATGCTGGCATCCAGGCGGAACAGGGACATGGGGAGTACCTTTCGTTTTTCGTAGTCACTCTGTTTTTCTTAGCGACTCGCGTTAACGTAGCACAGGTATGATGGGCGCATGGCCGAGATCGACGAAGAGCGTCACGTCTGCGACGCCGCCGTCACACTGGCCTTCAGCGTGCTCGGCAAACGCTGGAACGGCATGATCGTCTCGTCACTGGGCGGCGGTCCTTCGACGTTCGTCGCGCTGCGACGCGGAGTGTCCGGCATCAGCGACACCGTGCTCTCCGACCGCCTGGCCGAACTCGCCGAGGCAGGACTCGTCGCACGCGCAGTCGACGCCGGCCCTCCGGTCGCGGTCTCCTACGCCCTCACTGACAGCGGCCGCGGGCTGCTGCCCATCCTCGATCAGCTCGGCACCTGGGCGTCCGAGAACCTCGAGATCCGCGCGCACTGAGCGTCGGCTCTCCCCCTCACCAGGGGCTGGGCTGATTCCGCCCATCAGGCTGGCCGACTACCGGCTGGCTGACCAGGCCGCCCCGTTCAGCCAGCCATCCGGGGAATCGTCAGCCAGACCGCCACGAACAGCACCTCGGTCAGCAGAGCCGGGCGCCCGCATCTCCACCTGGCTGGCCGATCCCCGGCTGGCTGACCGGCGAGGCGCGTTCAGCCAGCCATCCGGGGAATCGTCAGCCAAGTCGCCGAATGCCGGACGCCGCAGACCGGACGTCGGGGACCAGTCGCCGCAGACCGGACGTCGGAGACCAGTCGCCGCAGACCGGACGTCGGGGACCGGATGCCGGATGCCGAATGCCGGATAGCTCTCGGGCAGGGCTCACCAGGGGCTGGGCTCGTAGTCCTTCAGGAAGACGCCGTGGATGTCATCGCCGGCCTCGCCGCGCACGATCGGGTCGTACACGCGCGCGGCTCCGTCGACGAGGTCGAGCGGGGCATGGAAGCCCTCCTCGGCCAGTCGCACCTTCGTGTAGTGCGGGCGCTCGTCGGTGATCCAGCCGGTGTCGACGGCGGTCATCAGGATGCCGTCGGTCTCGAGCATCTCGCCCGCACTGGTGCGCGTGAGCATGTTGAGCGCGGCCTTCGCCATGTTCGTATGCGGGTGCCCGGGGCCCTTGTACCGTCGCGAGAACTGGCCCTCCATCGCCGAGACGTTGACCACGTACTTGCGGTGCGCACCGGATGCCGCCATCGAGGCGCGCAGGCGACTGATCAGCAGGAACGGCGCGGTCGTATTGGCGAGCTGCACCTCGAGCATCTCGAGCGGGTCTACCTGATCGACGGACTGCACCCAGCTGTTCGAGCGGTTCACGTCGGGCACGAGGCCGCCCGCATCGATCGCGGTGCCGTCTGCGTGCTTCTCGAGCGACGACGACCCCGGGGCCATCGCAAGACGTGCCAAGTCTTCAGCAGTGAGCGCCTGGCCGCCCTGCTCCGCGACCGTGCCGCCGAGGGCAGCGACCGACAGCAGCGGATGCGAATCGACCGAGGCCTGCAGCGCCTGCGGATGCGGGTCGACCGTGTGCCCGAACGTCTCCATCTCGGGCAGCGGACCGTCTGGGAGCGGCTGAAGCTCGGCATCCGCCAGCAGTGAATAGGAGCCCGGCGAGCGGCGCACGGTCTGCGCGGCGTTGTTGATCAGGATGTCGAGCGGACCCTGAGCGGCGACCGAATCGGCAAGGCCGATGACCTGAGCAGGGTCACGCAGGTCGATGCCGACAACACGCAGTCGGTGCAACCAGTCGCCCGAGTCGGGAAGGGCGGAGAACCGGCGGACCGCGTCCCTCGGGAAGCGCGTCGTGATCGTGGTGTGCGCGCCGTCGCGCAGCAGCCGCAGCGCGATGTGCATGCCGATCTTGGCGCGACCGCCGGTGAGCAGCGCGCGCTTGCCGGTGAGGTCGGTGCGAGCGTTGCGCTTGCCGTGGCTGAAGCGCGCGCAGTCCGGGCAGAGCTGGTGATAGAACGCGTCGACCACCGTGTAGGGCTGCTTGCAGATGTAGCAGTTGCGGGGCTTGAGCAGCTCGCCCGCGATCGGGGCGTCGACGACGCTGGTCGCCAGGTCGTGGCCGCGGGTCTCGTCGTCGATGCGGTCGGGGGCTCCGGTCGCGGTGCGGGCGACGACGGCCTTGTCGGCGTCGGCGATCGCATCGCGGATCTCTTTGCGACGCACGCGCTTGACGGCCTTGAACATCGCCGCCGTCGCGTGGCGGACGGCTACGAAGTCAGGGTGCTCGTTGTCGATCTGGTGCAGTTCCGAGAGGACACGCAGCGTGGTGGCCAGGTCTTCGGGGTCGATGCCGGGTCCGAGGTCGGGTGCAGCGTCGGAGGGAGCATCGGTCATTGTGCCGATTTTACGCGAATGCTCGGGGTGTCTTCCTGAGAGCGCGGGCGGGGCGCCAGGGCTCGACCTCCACAACTCCGGAGACGCGTGCACCACCGGGTTCGCGCTCCCCGGAACGGCGCACATCGGGGAACGAGAGCCACGTGGATCTCCGGAGTTGTGGAGAGGTGCCTGGATCCGATCAGTGTCCGGCTGCGCCGACCACCACGAACTCGCCGGGCACGATGTCGAGGGTCGCCTCGGCCGAGACTTCTCCGGTGTGGAGATCGACCGCGAGGATGCGGTTCTCCGCGGGCTCCGTCACGTAGGCGATGTCGCCCACGACACGGAGGCCCGGGTGCGGCTGCTGCCACTCTTCGGGGCTCTCCCACGGCTCGATCACGTCCCACGAATCGACGAACGCACCGGCCTCGTCGAGCACGTTCACCGTGCCGTCCGACGCGAGCACGATGATGTTGTCGTGGCCGTCGCGGCCGACGCCGCGCCAGGTGTACTCGACCCCTTCGGGCAGGTCGACCACAGAAAGCTCCTGCGCATCGGTGTCGACGAGGGCGAGCTGCGAGAGCAGGTATCCCTCCTGGTCGGGATCCGACTTGTAGTCGAGCGCGGCGATCGCGCTCGTGTCGGTCACGTAGGCGTTGCCCGAGCGACCGAAGTCGTCGGGGGCGTCGAGCTTGGTGAAGGCTCCGTCTGCGAACACGAGCACGCCGTCTTCACAGCCGAAGACGATGGTCTCACCCTTCAGGGCTCCCTCTCCGTGCACACCGGGGCACTGCTCGTTGCGGGCGAGTTCCGATCCGTCGCCGGCGAGCAGGCGCACACCGCTGCGCGATTCCGACGTGCCGATGGTCGACAGCAGCGTGCCGTCGGAGAGCTCGATCGCGACGCCGTGGTGAGCGGCCTCCGACTCGACCGTCTGCGATTCGGGCACGGTTCCGGTGCCGACCGCGTCGGTGTCGAAGAGGGTCACGTCTCCGGTGCCGTCATCGAACAGGGCCGTGCGTCCGGCGTGCGGGGTCGCATGGCCTGGGGTGACGGCATCGAACACCTCACCGGTGAACTCCACAGTGTCGGAGGCGAGGCCGGTGTCGAGCACGTGGAAGCCGTCGGCGGCCGTGACGAAGACATGTCCGTCGTGGTCGCCGGCGGGGTTGACGCGCAGGAATCCGTCGAGCTCGGCCGTGTCGACCGTCTCGAGAGTCTCGCCGTCGAGCACGACGATGCCGCCGTCGTAGGCGATCGCGACGCGGGTGTCCCCCTCGTGCGACGTGGACGATTCCGGTTCTCCGGATGCCGACGGCGCGGCGGTCGCGCATCCGGCGAGCGCGACCGCGGCGATGGCGGTGATCGCGCCGGCCGCGAGGCGGCTGCGGGCAGGTCGATGCATGGGGTTTCTCCTTCTTATGGGTGGGTGCGCGGAAGGCGCGTGACGGCGGTTGCCGTCGAAGAATGTGCGGGCGGCTCAGCCGACGAGCTGGATGCGATGGGGGTCGAGTCCCTCGAGGGTGCGGGTGACCGCGCCGTCGGCGTGGTCGATCTCGTGCACCGCTCCTGCCGCCGGGTCGGAGACATAGGCGTGGCGGGCGTCGACGAGGAGCTGCACCCGATCTCGCAGGGTGGGGTCGGAGAGGGATGCGGCGAGCAGGGGCGCTGTGCGGGCGAGCTCGGAGCCGTCCTCGGTGAGCACGCGCACGGTGCCGTCTGTCGCGATCACGACCGTGTGGCTGTCGTCGTCGCCGATCGCCGCGGCGCGGAGCAGCGGGGGGTCAGTGGGGAGCAGCATCCATTCGCGGGCTCGGGAATCGAGCAGCCAGGCGCCCTGGTCTCCCGCGACGCCGGCGAGGTCGGGACGGTCGGCACGGCCGGAGAGGTCGCGCGCCGAGGGGGTGACGGCCGGGTACGGGATGAGCTCCGCGGCGAGCGCACCGCCGACTTCGCGGGTGACGAGCAAGGCGCCGGTCTCGCAGGCGAAGACGGCGCCGACGCGGGTGATGTCGGCATCCGTCGCCGTCGAGCAGGGCGCGGTGATGCCGGTCGCGGTCCCTTCCGCGTCGAGGATCTCGATCGTCTCGTCGGTGGCGGCGAGGAGGTGCCCGGAGAAAGGCAGCACGGGGCCGGCCGGGTCGACGGGGAGGGTGAGTCGAGGCGCGTCGTCGAGATCGGCGAGCTTCTCGTGGTCGATGAGGGCGACGTCGCCGCCGAAGCGGATGGCGGTCGCACTGTCACCCACTCGGATGTCGGCAGGACCCTCTCCGTCGATGGTTCCGAGCACCCCCGCGTCGCCGAGGAAGGAGTGCGAGTGGTCGCCGTGCGGCACCGTCCAGCGGCCGGAGTCGATGATGTCGACGGCGGTGGCCTCTCCCTCGACATGGGTCACGTGGGCGAAGCGGCCGACGCCGAGAACGGCATCCGCATCCGCGTCCGCCTCTACGAGCGTCGAGCGTTCTTCGGTCTCGAGGTCGAGCAGGGTGAGGTCTCCGTTCGCGTCGGCGACGAGGAGTGCGAGCGCCGGCGATGCGACCTCGGCCGCTCCCCCGCCGTCGACCCCGTCGTTCGGCGGAATGCTCGCGCTCGATGCAGGTGCCGGGGCATCGGATGCTGCGCACGAGGTCACCGTCAGGGTGGCCGCGAGCAGGGAAGCGAACAGCAGAGTGCGGCCGGTGCGAGGAGAGGGGGTCACAGGACCTCACTTTATTGATAACGATTCTCAGTATCAAGTCGGGGCCATTTCGAGTCATCCTCATGTCGGTCCGACACCGTTCGTGTGCGCCGGTTCGGTGGCACATGCTTCCCTCGGCCGGGGGCTCGGAATCCGGCCGATGCAGGCGCATCCGGCCGACCGAGGCGCACAGACGGCGACTCCGCACGACCCCGCCAGCCCTCGCCCGAACGTCGGACCCCCGGCGTAGGGTCTGAACATGAGCAGCCACACCGCAGCCCCAGGAGTCGTCCCGTCCTACCTGCTCGCGCGTCTCGCCGAGTCGGGTCGCTACCCCCGTGCCGCCGCGGCCGCGCGGCAGACGCTGACGGCGGGCAGACCGCCGTTCCGGGCACGCCTCGACCTCTCGATCGATGAGAACGGAGACCTGGTCGCCGAGTTGTCCGACGCTCCGAATCGCACGATCAGCGACGCCGCCAACACACAGACCCTCCCCGGTGCGATCGTGCGCAGCGAAGACGACGGGCCCGTCGCCGACGCCTCGGTCAATGAGGCGTTCGACGGCCTCGGGGCCACGTTCGAGATGCTGCTCTCCGCCTTCGGGCGCAACTCGCTCAACGACGCCGGCGCCCCGCTCGACGCGACCGTGCACTACGGCATCGACTACGACAACGCCTTCTGGGACGGCGAGCGCATGGTCTTCGGCGACGGAGACGGGGAAGTCTTCGTCGGCTTCACCTCGTCGACCACCGTCATCGGGCACGAGCTCGCGCACGGTGTCGTGCAATACACCGCCAACCTCGAGTATCAGGGCCAGCCCGGCGCGCTGAACGAGTCGATCGCCGACGTGTTCGGCGCTCTCACCGAGCAGTATCTGCTCGAGCAGACCGCAGCCGATGCGACCTGGCTCATCGGGGCCGAGATCTTCACAGAGGCCGTGCAGGGCAGCGCGCTGCGGTCCATGATCGAGCCCGGCACCGCCTATGACGACGACGAACTCGGCAAAGATCCGCAGCCGGCGCACATGCGTGACTTCGTCCGCACGACCGAAGACAACGGCGGGGTGCACATCAACTCCGGCATCCCCAACCGCGCGTTCGCCCTCTTCGCGATCGACCTCGGCGGCAACGCATGGGAGACCGCGGGAACCGTGTGGTACCGGGCACTCACCGGCGGCCTGTCGAGCACCGCCACCTTCACGGAGTTCGCCGACGCGACCGTCGCCGCGGCATCCGCCATCGACGACGACACGGCCGCAGCCGCTCGACGTGCGTGGGCGACCGTGGGAGTCTATGAAGATGAGCGAGTCCCCCGCACCGACTGACCCGCAGGTCGTCATCGCGGTGGTGCGCACGGGCGGCATCGCCGGCATCCGTCGCAAGTGGCGGGTCGAGCCCGATCCCGCCGAGACGCATCACTGGATCGCGATGATCGACAGCTGCCCGTGGGATGCCGACAGCGACACCGATCCGGGCGCAGACCGCTTCGTCTGGTTGATCAGAGTGCGCACGCCCTCGGAGGAGCGCGAACGGGAGCTTCCTGACTCCGCACTCGACGGTCCGTGGCGAGAACTCGTCGACGCCGTTCGCGAGGCCTCGGCCTGAACCGATCAATCCGGTGTGAATCCGGCCGCCCGGGTGCGGGGCAGGTCGAGAATGGGACGCATGGGACTTTTCCAGCAGCGCACCGACGAAGAAGAGAACCAGTGGACTCTGCCCTCCGAGCCGCTGGAACGGTCGGAGTCCGAGGTGCTCGACGAGGTGCCGGCCATCGACCCGCTGTCGATCGGCCTGGGGCTCGGCGCCGGTGTGTCGGTCAGTTCCGTGGTCTTCCCTGTGGCACCGCCGGCGGCCGCGCCGTCGTCGATCGAGGATCGCGAACCGCAAGACCGCGACGACTGACCTCCGCGGGTCAGGGGTCAGCCCGCGAGCTGCGGGGAGAAGTCGACTCGCGTCCGAGGAAGCGCCTCGGGGTGCTCCCGCTGCAGCCAGCTGATCATCTTCTCCCGCACCTCACAGCGCAGAGTCCACTGATCACCCGAGTCCTTGGCCGACATCACCAGACGCACGGTGACATATCCGCCCTGAGCCTCCGTCACTGCAGCATCCGACGAACGACCGTCCCACACCGATGACGCTTCGACGACGCGCTGGAACTCCTGGCGCAGCTCGTCCATCGGCACGCGCCAGTCGAGGTCCAGATAGACCGTGCCGAGGATCTTGTCGGACTTCCTGGTCCAGGTCTCGATCGGCGTGGTCGTGAAGTAGCTGCACGGGACCACGAGCCGTCGTTCGTCCCAGATGTAGACCACGACGTACGAGAGGTTGATCTCGCCGACGCGCCCCCACTCCCCCTCGATGACGACGACGTCACCGACCTTGATGGCATCGGTGAACGCCACCTGCACACCGGCGATCAGGTTGCCCAGAATCGATTGCGCGGCAAGGCCCGCGATGATGCTGACGATGCCGGCGGACGCGAGAAGGCTCGTGCCGACCGCACGCATCTCGGGGAACGTGAACAGCACGGTGCCCAACGCGAGGACCGCGATCGTCACCAGCACGAGGCGATGGATGACGAGAAGCTGCGTGCGCCGACGGCGTGCTTCCGGACCGACGAGCACGGCCTCTTCGCGGTCGATCAGCCTTTCGAAGCCGAACGAGACCGAGGCGGCGAGAAGCCATGAACCGGTCAGGATCGTGGCGATCAGGAAGATCCTCGAGACCGCAGTCCACCAGGGCTGCTCCGCGGGTTCGGTGACGGACGCGGCGATCCAGATCGCGACCACCGCCGCCGTCGCGATCATCGCGTTGCGCACCCGACGGGCGAGATCACGCACCCACGGCACGCGCCGGCTGATCAGGCCGGCGACCAGAGCAAGCAGAGTGAGGGCGGCTGCGGCGACGACGATCGCGGTGCCGATCGCCACCGCGCTGCCGATCCAGGAATCCCATGTGAAGTCGGAAGGCATCCGACCACACTATGTCGAGGCCGGGCAGTGCGCGAAAGACGCAGGCCAGCATGCGGTGTCGCCGGGCGCGGCTACGGTTGAGGAATGACGATCACCGCCGCCGCAGACGGCTCCGCCCTGGGCAACCCCGGCCCCAACGGCTGGGCCTGGTACATCGACGACGACAACTGGGCCGCGGGCGGTTCCCCGCACGGCACGAACAATCAGGGTGAGCTGCGGGCCGTGCTCGAGCTGCTGCTGGCGACGGCGGGCATCTCCGAGAAGCTGATGATCGAGTGCGACAGTCGCTATGTGATCGATTCGGTGACCAAGTGGATGCCGGGGTGGAAGCGCAAGGGCTGGCGCAAGTCCGACGGCGGGCCGGTGCTCAATCGCGACCTGCTCGAGGGCATCGACGAGGCCATCCGCGGGCGCGACGTGGAGTTCTCGTGGGTCAAGGGCCACGCCGGCCACCCGCTGAACGAAGCTGCCGACGAGCGCGCGAACGCGGCGGCCAAGGCCTACCAGGCGAAGCAGGAGCCGCGCCGTGGGCCCGGCTTCACCCTGGCGACGGATGCCGGAGCCGCCGTCGCAGCATCCGCGCCGATCGCCGCGGCCGCAGGGCGATCGGACGCGGCAGGCACTCCGACCGACGACGACACCGCGTGGGCTGACGCCGTCGAGGCGGATGCCGCGTCGATCGCGTCGGCCGACTCCGGAGCCGATCCGTGGGGCGCCGCATCGCAGGGCGCAGGCGCCGCATCGACATCCGGCACGTCGTCTATCGCCGCCGTCTCGGTCGCCGAGCCGCTCTGGGCTGAGGCGGCAGATCTGTTCGACGGTCTCGACGATGAGCCTGCGATCGACCCGGTCGAGCTGACGATCTCGCTGACGGGTGCCGAGCACGCCCGCCTCGTCGACCGCGCCACGGCGCAGGGGATCTCTCTCGAGGAGGCGCTCCGCCGTCTGATCTGACGGCGGGAGGCGCTGCCCGCGAGTGCCTGCCTCTCGACCGAACCAGCGGCTCAGCCGAGACGCTCGGGTCGGGCACCGAGGCCGACGAAGCGGCCGGTCAGGCGAGTCAGTGCGGGATGTCGACGCAGCATCCGCAGCGGCAGGGGCAGCCGCGCTCCCGGTCGTGTCGTCGACAGCAGCGGCCTCTGCAGTGCGCGCTGCACTGTCTGCGTCACGATGACCGGCCAGGCGCGGCGGCGCTGGACGCGCCGCAGATAGGCGAGTTCGGGCACGCCCCTTTCGAGCGCCGGTCCGAGGATGCGGGCGGCCGCGACCGCATCCTGAATCGCGAGGTTGATCCCCACCCCACCCGCGGGCGACATCGCGTGCGCGGAGTCGCCGATGCACAGCAGGCCGTCGAGATACCAGCGACGCAGCCTTTCAAGCCGCACCCGCAGCAGATGCACATCATCGGCGACGAGCTCGGTGGCGAGCCGACCGAGGCGGGGCGAGATCGAACGGATGCGCTCCTTCATGCGGGTGAGGTCGTCGTCCGATCCCGTCCAGGTCCCGGCGGGAATGACATGCGCGATCTGGAAGAACTCCTCCCGATCGATGGTGATGAGCATTCCGGCGCCGGCCTGCACGAACGGGTAGGTCTCGTCGCCGTTCTTCGGCAACCGGAACCAGAGCACGTCCATGGCCGCTGCGACTCCCGACGGCGTGAGCCCTGCCGCGGCGCGCACGACCGAGTCGCGCCCCGACGCGTCGACGACGAGTCGCGCCCGGATGTCGAGCGAGCCGTCGGCGCCCGTCGCGACGACGCCGTCGATGCGCCCGCCGTCATGAGTGATCCTGTCGACGCGAGTCGACCGCAGCAGATGGAACCCGGGGTATCTGCCGGCCTCAGCGGCAAGCAGGTCGAGGAAGTCCCATTGCGGCATGAACGACATCACCTTTCGAGCCGTCGGCAGGTGCGAGAAGTCGGCGAGGGCGAGTTCGGTGCCGTGCCAGCTGAGCATGACCCGCTGCATGTCGGCGTGCGGCTTCGCAAGGAACTCGTCGAGCAGGCCGAGCTCGCCCAGCAGCTGCTGGGTCGAGGGGTGGATCGTGTCGCCGCGGAAGTCGCGCAGGAAGTCGGCGTGCTTCTCGACCACGATGACATCACGCCCCTGACGGGCGAGCAGCAGACCGAGCATGAGCCCGGCGGGGCCGCCGCCCACGATGACGCAGTCGGTGTCGATTCGCGTGTTCATGAGTCGAGCTTCGACCGAACAGGTGCGACGATACGAGCATGGTCAATAAGAGACCCGGTCGTCCCCGCGGCTCTGCGACGGCTCGGCAGAGCCTGATGGATGCCGCGCAGAGACACTTCGACGCGGGCGATCTGGCTTCGCTCTCGTCGCGCGAGCTGGCCGCGGAGATCGGCGTCAGTCACACGCTGGTCAATTATCATTTCGGTTCCCGCGACGGACTGATCGCAGCGGCGATCGCCCTGCGGGCCGCCCCGCACGATGTCATCGCCCTGTCGCGCGACCATCACGGACATATCGACGTGAACCGCCTCGCTCACGGCATCCTCGCGGTGTGGGAGCATCCGGAGCACGGCGCTCGACTCGCGGGATTCGCGCGCCGACTGGCATCCGGCAGCGGGTCGTCCGAGACGATCAGCGACTACATCCAGAATTCCGTCTTCGAGCCGCTGGTCGACGACTTCGGCCGCGCGCAGGCTCAGCGGATGGCGGTCGTCATCGTCGGGTTCCTCTTCGGACGCTACGTGCTGGCGCTGCCGATGTTCGCGAAGCTCTCGCGAGACGACGCAGGGAACCTGCTTCTCTCGATGCTCCATTGAGCCCGCGTACACTCGCACCATGCCCAAGAAGAATGTCGCGCGCACCGTCGGTCGGATCTTCCTCGGCTCCTTCCTCGTCTTCGCCGGAGTCTCGCATCTGAAGTTCGCCCGCGACGAGTTCCAGGCGCAGGTGCCGGACTGGGTGCCGCTGGATCCGGACGTGACCGTGCTCGCCTCGGGTGTCGTCGAGGTGGGTCTCGGAGCGGCGCTGCTCGTCGCGCGCAAGCGCCGGGGGCTGGTCGGAGTGCTCACCGCGCTGTTCTTCGTCGCGGTCTTCCCCGGCAACATCGCACAGTGGGTGGAGCACCGGAATGCCTTCGGGCTCGACACCGACATGAAGCGCTTCGTGCGCCTGTTCTTCCAGCCGGTGCTCATCGCCCTGGCCATCTGGTCGACGCGCACTCCGCGCCGCACGTCGACCGCCCGGTCCGCTCCATAACTCCGGAGAACCTCGCCGGTGACAGCAGAAGACCGGCCGATCCCCGAGGGAACCGACCGGTCTTCCGGAGTTGTGGATCTCAGACCGCGAGCAGCTCCCGCTCGAGGCGTGCGTACGAGGCCTCCATGCCGTCGGCCATGCCGGTGGCGAGGATCATGTCGCGCGTCTCCTTGTCGGGGTACTCGATGTAGAGCGTGATCAGCGTCGCACCGTCCTCTTCGTAGAGGTTCAGGTCGTTCAGCGTCTCGACCGGCATCCCGATCATGCGCTCGGTCTGCACCGACCGCCGGGGTGCGTCGATCAGCAGCGCCTCACCCTCGAAGCCGAACGGCTGCCCCTCGGTGTCGCCCACGGGCGCCCACGAGTTGCGGTACGTCTGACCGACTTCGGTGGCGACGACGCACTCGGTCATCTCCCAGCCGTCTGGTCCGAGCAGCCACTGCTTCATGAGCTCGGGGTCGTTGTGTGCGCGCCAGACCAGGTCGCGCGGTCCTTCGACCAGACGAGTGATGCGCACGTGCACGTCGTCGAGAAGCTCGACCTGCGTGCCCTTGCCCTGGGCGTAGTCGCGGAGATCCTGCAGCACGGCGTCGAGCTGGCTCATCGCCAGCTTCAGACCCTCGACCTGGCCCATCTCGACGACCTGCTCGATCGCCTCGACCGAGTCGAAGTGACTGGTCGTGACCATGCGGGTGCCGTCGGCGGTGGACTCGAAGGCGAACGACATCCGCTGCGCGGGGAAGCCGTCGAGAGGGTTGCCCTCATCGTCCACGAACGAGTCGAGCACCTCGAAGCTGTGCGGGGCATCGATCGAGAGGAACTCCCACGACCCCGACGATTTCTCGCCACGCGGTCCGCTCATCGAGTACTGGGCACGCCCTCCGACGGAGTGGTCCCAGGCGGTGAAGGTGGCCGGCCATCCGGGAGGGCCCCAGAAGCGCTCGAGCTGGCGCGGGTCGCTGTAGGCGGCCCAGACCCGCTCGATCGGCGCCGCGAAATCGGCGACGACGGTCATGGTGAGGTTGTCGGCATCGGTGGTGACATCCGTGACGGGCATGTCAGTCTCCTTCTTCGGTTCGTGAATCATCGGTGGTGTCGGTCGTGTCAGTGCGGGATGCCGGCGTCTCGGCCAGCAGCTCGTCGAGTCGGGCGATGCGCGACCGCCACAGCTCTTCGTATCGGGCGAGGAGCGCCCTGGCGCGGGCGATCATCTCGGGGTTCGCGCGGACGAGCCGCTCGCGTCCCTCGGCGCGCTTGACGATGAGATTCGCCGCTTCGAGCACGGCCACGTGCTTCTGCACCGCGGCGAACGACATCTCGTATTCGGAGGCGAGGGTCGAGACGGACTGCTCCCGCTCGATCGTCCGGCGCAGGATGTCACGCCGGGTCGACGTCGCCAGTGCGTGGAACACACGGTCGACCTCCGCTTCGCTCAGTTCTCGTTGTGCAACCATTTGGTTGTACGTTATGCCTGGGCGAAGCGGATGTCAAGAGAAATGTGAATTACGCCTTTAGATCGGACTAGACGCTTTACATCGGACTACCCACGACCAAACCGGACTAAGTCCGACCCAAAGCGGAGTGTCAAACGACAGTTAGGGGTGTGCAGCGTGATCCTGGGCGCAGGCGACAACGAGGTGCCTGCTCAGGTACTCCGCCTCTGCTTGGAGTGGTGATGAAGCCAGCTGAAATCGCGCGGTTGATCGCTAGTCGACGGTTTTCGAAGGACTCGGAGCTGCACTGGGTGCCGCGCGATCATGGTTCCGCGACTGGCTATGCCGACAGCACCTCGTTCGCGCCGGTCGACCGGAGTCTTGGCCGTTTGGATTGGTCGGTCATCGACCCCATGAAGGTTCGAGTATCGAAGGGCGCCAGCCACTTCTTCACGGGATCTGAGTACTTCTGGAGTCGCACCCGCAGCCACGTGTGGTGTGAGTCTCAGTTCGAGCGCGACGAGTTGATGTGGCTCGATTTTGGCGGGCAAGTAGAAAGGGTGTGGTCGCAGCCGTTCGGGTTGGTGTTCGGCGTGCGATCACCGATGGCAGGTCATTGGCACGTGCCGGATTTCCTATTGCAGATGTCGGACGGCTCCTACGCCGTTCGAGACGTGAAGCCAAAGGAACGCATCGACGAGCATGCACAACTGCAGTTCGATGAAACGGCGCGAGTGTCGACAACGCTCGGCTGGCACTATCTGGTGCTTTCCGGCCACAGCCTCCATGCGACTCGCGTAGTCGAGTGGTTGTCGGCGTCGCGTCATGACCGTTGCAGGCCGTCTGCTGATATCGAGGACAGGCTCCTCGATGCGGCAACTCACGGCAAGACGCGCCGGGAGTTGTGCGAGCTCGCATCACCAGATTGCCCGCCTCTTGCGTGCGCATGGGTTGACAACCTCGCCTGGCGCAGACTGCTCGCGCTCGATCTGTCGTCGGTTTTCAATAGCAACGCGGTGCTGACTACCGCACATCCGGGCGAGGACGGAGGCGATCAATGTCTGATGAGCGCAAGCTGAAGCTCGGAGACTCGTTCGACGTGAACGGCGAGATCTGGGTCTGGGTCCACATCATCCCTGGCCTGGAGGTGAAGCTCCGGTCTGAAAGCGCACCCGATCGACACCTCATCATGTCCGTAGACGAGTTCTTGCGACATGCAGGCACGGCTCAACGTGAGCGCGCGATATCCCTGCGTCCGGACGGGGATGCCTGGCCGACCGACGTGTGCGACATGGAAGCCCATCTCCTTGAGGCGTTCACCGGCAGACCGATGGATCCGTTGGCATCTGCTTCTCGGGCACAGTATGACCCTGCGCTGACGACTCAGAATGCGCGTGTTGATGCGAAGCTGCGCGAGTTAAGAGGCACTTCTCTTGGGCGAGCGCGTAGCACCTTTCACCTCCTATGGAAGACGTACCAGAACGACGGTGCAGCGGGGCTGAACGCCCGCATGCATCGCAAGGGCGAACAGCGACTCGCCATCAGCCGGGCAGATCCACGGCTGGTGACGATCATCGATCGATTCCTCGATCGCCAGACGAACAAGTCGACGAGTAGCAAACGCCGTTGCGCTGTCTTGGTGAGGCGAACGCTCGAGACCACTTACCCGGGTGATCCTCTGTGTGAGATCAAGGCTCGCACCCTCCAGGGCTACATCAACGAGCGGGCTGCCGGCCGTTACAGCTTCGACAAGGCGACCACCCGGCGAAACACCGACAACAGCCCAAAGCGTCAGTACTACTCCGGAGCTGCCTATCAACTTGGAGAGCGATGCGAGATCGATTCAACGAAACTCGACGTTCTCGTCTGGGACGAGAACAGTGAGTTCCGTCCGATACTCACCGTGCTGCTCGACGTCGCAAGCCGAGTACCCCTCGCTTGGGCAGTCCACGCGGACAGCCCTGGCGGATTCGACCATGCGCTCCTGCTCGCCCGAGCCGTCATCGGGCGCAAAGCCGTACCTGGCTCGGGAGCAGCCACCCTCGCGGGGTCAGCCACCTTGCCTGCGGCCCTGATGAAGCAGGTGAACCCCTATCTCACCGACGAGTCTCTCGCCCTCCCGTGGATCTTCCCGCGATCGATCACCATCGACGGAGGAGCCGATTTTCGATCCCGCACGTTCAGAGATGCCTGCCGTGCGTACGGAATCCACAGGGAACTTGCCCCTTCCAGAACACCGACCGTGAAGCCACACGTCGAACGCAACTTCGGCACGCTCTCGACGGACTTCGCCGCATGGTTGGCCGGTTTCGTGGGGAACTCCGTGGCGCATCGGGCCGCGCGCGAGAATCCCACGCTCACCTTGGACTCGCTTCGCCTCATCCTCGATAGCTGGATTTCCAACATCTACCTGAACAAACCACACCACGGCCTGAAGTCGACGAGCTCCCCAGGGCGGATATTCACCCCGAATCAGATGTATACCGAACTGTTCGCCGTAGGGCCCGGCGTCCCAGTGCCTTTCGGAGTTGAGGAGTACCTCGCCCTGTTACCGACCGAACGCCGAATGATCGGTCGCGCGGGGATTGAGCTCCACAATCGCCGCTACGACTCGCCTCACCTGGAAGATCTCCGCAATCGCTCCCTCACGGGCGCTGAACCCGGATCCCCGAAAGCGAGGAAGTTCCCGGTGAGTTTCGACCCCTACAACGCGAATGCCGTCTGGGTACGTCATCCGGAAACCGACGTGTGGATCGAGTGTTGGGACATCGCTCTGCGGGAGAAAACGGCACCGATGGTCGCCGAGATCGACATGAATCTCCTTGCCCGATACCCGGATGCCGCTATTGACGATCCCCATCGGCGCCGGGAGTGGATCGATCATGTCGAGAATCGCGAGCGAGGAGACAAACGGAAGCGCACTAAACACAAGCGGGGGCAACAGCGCCTCAAAGTCGAAGCCCAACGCGACCCTGGTCCCGACACAACGACTCCGATCGCACTGCGCCAATGGGCCAAACCCATCGACATCAACAGCATCGATTGGACATCCCCCGATCTAGATCTCGCGCAAGCAGAGGAGCTCGACCTATGAACATCACCCCACTCGTCCTCCATCATGATCGCAAGACGACCCTTGCGGGTCTCCGAGAAGCATTCGAGGCCGAGCCAGCATGCCCACCAGATATGTCCTTCCGGCGGTACTCCAAACTCGACCTTAAAAGTCGCGAGCTGTACGACCAAGCGCGCGAAGACTTTCTCCGCCTGACGCTGAGAGTAAAGACGCGCGAGCAAACGGTCTGCGCTCGCATCCTCGAAGACCTCATCCGGATCAACCCACGGCTCAAGAACTCGCGGCGCGGGCTGATGATCTCCGCACCAATGTTTTACGGGAAGACAGAACTCGCTCTCCTGCTGGCGCGATCTGTCGAGCGAAAACACGCGAGCCTCCACCCCGACTACCTCAGAGATGGAGACGCGCCGGTCGTCTGGGTCGAGATGACCGAACACTCGACTGGGAAAGCACTTCTCGCCCAGATCGTCGAGTTTCTCGCGCCCACCATTGTCCTTCCCAAAACGGTCGCTACTGACAGGTTGCGAAAGCTAGCCGTCGATGCGCTGCATCGCCACCGAACGAAGTTGCTCGTGATAGACGAATCACACAAGCTCGGCGGATCCGAACCGTCCAGCGTGATCAAGGCGATACAGAACGAATCCTCCGCGACTATTGTTCTGGTCGGGATCGACTTGGCCCAAGCGTTCCGAGCGGGCGACGGCTTGCAAGTCAGCGCGCGCTGCGAGCTCGTAACACTCAACAAGATCGATCCGAACGTCGAAGAAGACCTTCAGCAGTGGATCAAATGGGTTGCCACTTTCGACAACTTCCTTCCGCTATGCGGGCACTCATACGGCCTCCTCACCCGTAACGCCGGCACTCTACTGCACGCTGCCGATGGACAACTTGCGGTCCTCGCGATGATCGTGGACCGCCTCGTCTCCTCGATTCTCAGAGACGAATCACGCACGTCCGAGGCCGTGACACGCGAGAGACTGTTCGGAGTTCTTACTTCGCTCCAGCGCACCACACTGAACAAAAACACCGTCACACTAGATGACGTTGTGGGTGCAGCATGACCAGCTCACAGGCTTGGGCGAAACGCCCGAAGTGGCGTCACCTTGAGACGCCGCGCTCCTACGCGCAGCGACAATGCCTCGCCGCTGGCGTGCCATTCGACTTTGCCGAGAGGGGACTCACCAGCACGGCGCAGCCCAACATCAGCCGGGTCTGGATCGACGATGAAGGTGCCGCGCGCACCGTCGAGGGTGCCGCGGGGCGGGGAATTGGACACTTCGTTCGCATGAAACGTCGCGCCCAGCGGCACCCTTCGATGGATTACCCGAGGCGCTACTTATGTCGGCTTTGCAGTGGCGGAGAGACGGTCGAGCAGATCTCCCACGACGGGGAGAATTTCTGCCTTCGCCACCCCGGGCAGATGGTCTGGGTCGGACCGGGAACCGAGCGGAACAGCCAGATGGTGCTCGCCTTTGACCGCGGCCTCAGAAAAGCAGAGTTGTCCTTTCGACGCCTAGTGGCGATGGGGCGCGTTACTCCACGATTACATGCATGCGTGTGGGCAATGGTGCGAGACAATGAGGCGCTCTCCATATCAAACAGTGGAGGCGGCACGTCATCCCTAGCTGACGCAGCCGAGGCCGGCGCTCGCGCGCGACTGTATCGCATGACGGTGCACGTCCTGCGTATCCTGTCCGATCCTGCGCACCGCGCGCGCTGGCAGTCGCTGCCGGCAGCGGATTTGCGGCGAGACATCGATACGACTCTCGGCTTCTCAAACATTGAGGTCCTCGTTGAACGTATCGTGCTCTGGCTCCGTCCCCTCCGCCGCCGAAAGGTGCCTACAAAGTTCCAACCCCTCGAGGTCGCGATTGACCGAGTAGACGTCACGTCCATCCTCGACGTCACGTCCGACTATCCGAACTGGATCCGCCGTCACCCGAAGGCGATCTCTGAGTGGGACTGGGAGCGCAACTCCCTCACTCGCGACCCGTGGTCCGGCATCGGTGTGTCACAGAAGGCGTGGTGGATATGCGATGACGGGCACTCTTGGGAGGCAAGTCCGCAAGTACGCGGTGCTGCAGCCACGAACTGCCCTTACTGTATCGGAAGGTTTTTCTGGCCTGGCCACACCGACCTAGGCACCCTCCGTCCCGATATCGCCGCGCAGTGGAACACCGCCCCCGGCGCCAACCGAGGAGATCCCCACCACGTCAGTGCCACCTCGGCGCGCAACATCAGCTGGAGATGCGACCGAGGGCACACCTGGCCCGCGAGAGTGAGCCAGCGCACCAAGCAGGGGAGCAATTGCCCATACTGCGCCGGGAGACGGGCGATCGCGGGGGAAACCGACTTAGCCACTCTTCGGCCCGATCTTCTACTCGAGTGGGACTTCGAGCGCAACGGTGATTCCATCACCCCGGAGACCGTCGGTCCCGGATCAACCCACATCGCCTGGTGGCACGGTTCCTGCGACCATTGTTGGGATGCTGCCATCAGTGACCGCTGCGCTGGGACTGGTTGCCCGTACTGCTCCAACAGACGCGCCCTAGCCGGTTACAACGACCTCGCTACAACCCATCCCCAGCTCGCCCATGAGTGGGACGGTGCGAACGCTAAAGGCCCCCACGAAGTCACAGCTGGGTCGGTCTACCGCGCAGTATGGCGTTGCGCGTTCGACCACACCTGGGAGGTAGCCGTCTGGGGCCGTACAGCGGACAAAACTGGTTGCCCGTACTGCGCCGGTAAGCGCCCCATCCGCGGCGAGAACGACCTTGCGACCGTCCGCCCGGATCTAGCAGTTCAATGGGATCCAGCCAACGCGCTATCCCCCGACGAGGTTTCAGCTGGATCGTCACGGACAGTCTCCTGGAGGTGCTCCGAGGGACATACGTGGCGGTCAAGAATCGGAAAACGAACCAGCAGGCCGCACGCGCACTGCACAGAGTGTCGACGCCGTGGCACCACCTCGCTAGACGGCGTTCCTGTACGCGTCCACCGGCGACGACAGCGCAGGCCACCGATCGCGTAACGGTTCCCGCTCAAGCCTGATCCGACTCTCCGCGGGTCGTCGCACGGAGACTCCTGCGTCCCGGCGCTCACTGAGGCAATAGCAACACGAGCGCCAGGATTGCCACTACTGCCACACACAGAGTGACCAATCCCAGAATCACACGGCGACGCGACGGCTCCGGTGGATGCCGGGTCGGCTCGCCGAGACGGGCGCGCACGACATCTGCTTCGCGCTCCAGCTCATTGGCACGCTCTGCGAGCTCGGCATTCCCCACGCTGACCCTACCGATCGTCGTCGACAGGAGAGCTGCGTGCTCTTCCTCGATCCGTCGAAGCTGAGTTCTCAGTTCAGCCTCGGACATCCGGTCGTCGCCATCACGGTCCTGCATCGTTGTTGCCGTCCTGAGCGTCGTCGCCGGCGGAACCTCCCCGCGCCCGCGCGCGGTTGGACAGCCACACCCCGAGCACGACGCCGAGCAGCACGATAACGGCCATAGCGATACCGACGATCAGCAGCAAGTCGGGGAACGACGGCAGCAGCGGGTTCGGTTCCATGCGCGGAGCCGATGCGCATGGTTGCAATAGGGACACCCTCGAAATGACCGCCTCCGACTCCGTGCTAGCTCGCTCGCTCTCAGGTTCGGCATCAAGTCCGCGTGTCGCCGACCGCGCCGCGCCAGCACTGAGAACGCGCTCTCACCTGCTCAGCCCCTTTCTCACTTCCCTGTCTGGCCGCTTACCGACGAAAAGACCGCCTACCGCAGCTATCCGGCGCAGCCCCGCGTCGCTGGACGAGCTGCCTTCGCGTCACTTACAAGTCGCGGCGATCCGAGACGACAACCGCAGACTTCTCATGCCACACCCGCCTGCGACGCTGTCGTGGAGAACTCGAGCACGGATGAGCCTTCGGCAACCGGTTCAATCCCGTGACCAGGAATGTCGATCGAAGCCGTCGCTCCCGAAGGCACCGTGGCTTCGACGCGCAGCACCGAGGCGCGCACCTCCCAGCGAACCGCTGCCAGACCTAGCGGGGTCATCACTGAGGTCTCCGCGGACGTGATGCCGCCGCCCGGGCGAGGAGCAATTACGAAGCTCCGCCATCCAGGAGCGGTGCGACGGAGCCCGCCGATGACTTGGTGCATCCAGTCAGCAACAGACCCGAATGCATAGTGATTGAAGCTCGTCATATCGCCGGGATTGATCGTGCCGTCGGGCAGCATGGAGTCCCAGCGTTCCCAGATCGTCGTGGCTCCCATCGTGACGGGGTACAGCCACGAAGGACTGTCAGACCGGGTCAGCATCGAGTAGGCGTCGTTGAGGTGCCCGGTGGCGCTCAACGCATGAATCGCGAATGGTGTTCCCGCGAAACCCGTAGTGATCCGATGGCCGGCATCGCGAATCAGTTTCGCGAGACGAGCCCCTGCCGCAGCCTGCTCCGTCTCGTCCAGCAGTCCGAAGACCACGGCCAGCGCGTACACGGTCGGTGCATCGCTGACTATCCGATCGCCCTCCAAATAAGAGCGCCGGAAGGCCGCCCGCACTGTGCCTGCTCGAGTCCTCTGCCTCGCCTCGCCTTCGATGTCGCCGAGGTGACTCAGCATCCGCGAGAGCAGATCGAAGGTTCGGAAGGCGCAGGCGGTAGCGACAACGGAGGGATCGGCCTTCGCCGCCCACGGCTGATCAGCCGGAGCATCGGGGTCGAGCCAATCCCCGAACTGAAATCCACTGTCCCACAAGTGAGCAGGCGAGAGCCGGGACCACACCCGATCCGCGTGAGCGATCATGGCGTCACGGGCTTCCCGCAGAATCGTGGCGTCGCCGTACGCCTGCCAGATCTCCCAAGGGACCACGACCGTGGCATCGCTCCACAACGCGGCGGTGTCGACTGGAGGAAGCTCCGGCTGGTGGATGTACTTGAGTACGTCGGGCACGACGAGCGGCGTACGACCACCGGCGGCAGACTGCTCAGCGATCAGATCGCGATACCAGTCGCGGAGAAAATCTCGCGTGTCATAGAGATAGGTCGCCGTCGGCGCGAAGACGGCGAGATCGCCTGTCCAGCCGAGCCGCTCGTCGCGCTGTGGACAATCCGTCGGCACATCGACGAAGTTACCCCGCATACTCCACACGACGTTCTCGTGCAGGCGGTTCAACCTCTCGTCGGAGCACGAGAAGTGTCCGATTCGTTGCATGTCGGAGGAGATGACGACCGCCACCAAGGCATCCGTGACATCGTCGTCGTTCCCTTCCCACCCCTCCACCTCGACGTATCGGAATCCGTGGAATGTCAGAGTCGGCTCGAAGACGTCTTCGCCTCCGGACAGGATGAAGGTGTCCGTGGCCTTCGCGCTGCGAAGCGGTCGGGTGCCGAGTTCGTCACCCTCGAGAACCTCGGCATGCCTCAGCACGAGCTGCTGCCCGGCGCGGCCACGCACGGTCGCGCGCACCCAGCCGACGAGGTTCTGGCCGAAGTCGAGCAGGAGTCGCCCGGAGGGCGAACGCCACACCCGCTCCGCTCGACGTTCCATCACGGCGCGCACTGGGGGGCCGATGTACGGCTCGAGCTGATCCAGCTGCGCGTCGACGATGTGAGTCGACTGCCACCGGGACACATCGTGCCCAGCCTGCGACCACCCGTGCGGGATCGCGCGAGCATCGATACTCTGCCCGTCGTAGAGATCATTCGCGACGGTGCCGCCGGCCGCGGCGAGCCATGTGCCGGTCCCGGTGGCCACGATCTGCTCATGGCCGTCGTCGAAAAGGATGCGAAGCTCCGCGAATCCGGCGATCTTGTCGCCGTAGAATCCAGCTTCGCCCGTCCACGCCAGCCGTCCGCGATACCACCCGTTGCCCAACATGAGGCCGAGCACGTGCACTCCGCCTTCGGCGCGTGCGACGTCCGCGAACGATTCGGTGACATCGTATTCGGCGTACCGGGTACGCCACTCGTAGCTGGACCATCCAGGAGTCAGAAGATCCTTCGACACCCGAAACCCGTTCAGATGGGGTTCGACCAGGCCGTGAGCCGTTGCGATCAGCTGGGCTGAACGCACCGCCCCATGGCCGTGATGCAGAGTGAATTCGTGGCGCAGCAGCGGTGCCGTGCACGTCGTGTCGTCCGCCGCGATGAATCTGCCGGACCAGTTCGATTCCACTACTTCACCGTGCGGATGAAGCTGATGACGAGGCCCCCCAGCAGTGCGGCGACCGCGCCGGCGATGAACAGCGCCGCGAAGTTCGACGAATGCCCTCCGCCGGCCACTCCAACGGCGAGAAGCGCCGGAGCTACCGCGGCGACGATCGAGGTGGGCAGGTTGTTCGCGACGTTGATGAGTGCCAGGTCCTTCGCCGGGTTCTCCGGATCAGGGAGTACCTGAGTGGCGAGGGCCAGCTCCACACTGAAGTACACGCCCTGGCCGATCGCGATCACCGCGACCGCTACGAGGTACATCGTGAAGTCGGTCGCCTGCGAAGCCATGACAAGACCTGCTCCCAAGATGATCGCGGCCGTCACCACGAAGGGCTTGCGTCGACGGATTCGATCGGACAGCTTGCCCATGGCGGGAGCTACAAGCAGCGAGACCCCGGTGTTGATCACGACCGTGAGGAGGATCGCGGTGCCGAGTTCTTGGGGGGCGAATCCCAGCTGCTCGATGAGGAAAAGCGCCTGGAACGAATTGATCGCCGCCACGCCTGAGAAGACGAGCATCCTGCTGGTGAAAGCGAGGAAGAAGTCTCGGTGACGAATGGGGTTGACCCAGAAAATGCCAACGAGATCGAGCAGACGCCCCTTTTCGCCCTTCTCCTGCAGCACCTGGGGGTCTCGGACGAAGATCACCAAGAGGAGAATGCCAACCAGCGCGATCACCGCGGGGAGTAGGACGATCGCCGTGGTGTTCCCGCCGAACGGCTGACTGATCCCGATTCCGATGAGCGCTCCCATCGGCGTGCTGAGGCTGATCAGCGCGGAAGCCGGCCCGCGGCGATCACTCGGCAGTTGTTCCGCGATCAGTGCGGTCGTGGTCACTCCGACGCAGATGGCACCGATCGTGATCAGCAGATTTGCGACGGTGAGCGACCATGCGTCGGTGGAGAGCAGCATGACCACTGAGCCGATCACGAGCGCACCGGCTCCGAGAAGAAGGAACGGGCGACGACGGCCCAGCCTTGACCGCGATCGATCACTCATTCGACCGACGATCGGAAGGCCGACGAGCGCGATGATGCCGGCGAGTCCGGTGGCGAGCGAGATTGTCGATGCCGCATCCGCCCCACTGATCTCGGTCGCCCGTAGGGAGAGCGTCAAGAGAACGGTCGACATCTGGACCGCCGCGGCTCCGACTGCCGCGAAGACCAGGAAGAACACGAAGCCCCTACGTGGGCTCACGAGCGCGCGGAACGCCTCGGTCGCCGTGGGTTCGGCGGGGGTGATCGCTTCGGCTGGGCCGGAAGGGTGGGCTGAAGTCATGGCAAGCGCCTTTGCTGTACGAATCCGATGGAGAGAGATACCCGCGATAAGACGCGGTCGGATCACGATAACAGACTATTACCAGAATGGTAAATGTTTCCCGGATATGATCAACGGAGCACGTCGACACCGCGAAGCGTCGACGTCGGAAAGTGAGGAACCATGCCCGACGCACCACGGTCCACATCCAACGCGAAACCGGATCGAGCGTCGTACGCGAACGGCGAGCGTCGGAGGCAGCAGATCGTGGAAGCCGCGATCGAGGTCTTCGCCGAGAACGGTTACTCCGGGACATCACTGCGATCCATCGCTGAGCGCGCGGGCACGAGCCATGTCAGCCTGATGCACCACTTCGGCTCCAAGGAAGCGCTCTTCCAGCGCGTACTCGAACGTCGACTCGCGCTCGATCAGGACGTGCGCCTCGCCGCCTTCGCCGAGTCCGGCATCGAGGCAGCGGCCTCAGTGATGATGAAGCGGAACACCCGATCGCGTGCGCTCATCCAACTCGATGCGACGATCCAGGTCGAGGCCGTCGACCCGAACCACCCCGCGCACGACTACATGAAGCAGCTCTTTGCCGACACGGTGAAAGAAGTACTAGAGCAACTGCATGCAGAAGAGTCGCGTGGAGTCATCCGTGAAGGCTTGCCGTTGCCGGTCGTCGCCCGCCAACTCGGCGCTCTCATCATCGGCCTGCAGATCGAATGGCTGTATGACGAAGACCTCGACATGGAGCTCCACGTCCTGGAGTTCCTGCGGCTGCTCCGCCCCGCCCCCTCGGCCTAACCGATTCCGAGGCCTCGGACGACGCGGTCGAACGCGGTCGCGTCGAGTCCCATCCCGAAGTAGACGAACTTCTTCATCGTGGTGCCTGCGACGACCTTGAACACATCCGGGTCATTCAGGGGGACAGGGAGAGGGTCGCCCTCCTTCACGCCGAACGCATCGCGGAGCACGGGCCCCGCCACCGGATCCTCGAGCCACTCCCGGAGCGTGTGCATCGGGGTGAGCGGGACGTGCACCCCGTTGCCGCGAACGGACACCTCCACTGACGCTCGGATGTCATGGGAGGACGCGCCCACCTCGAAGTGAATCACGCTCTCCGGCAGCACCCAGGCATGCGCCGACGTCGACCAGAAGGCGAGATCATCAAGATCGACCGTGATGGTCACTGTTCCCACCTCGCCCGCTGCGAGGATGAGGTCGCCGAAACCTGCGAGTTCCCGTCGAGGCCGATGCACGGGCCCGGCCGGATGGCACGCATAGATCTGCACGACCTCACGGCCTTCACGCGATCCAGAGTTCGTGACCTCGACCTCGAGTTCCACCGTCGTCTCGCCGGCACGCACCGCAGTGATGGCGTGCGAGAAGGTCGTGTACCCCAGACCGTGCCCGAATGGGAATGCCACCGGTCTCTCGAATGTCTCGTAGTACCGGTATCCGACGAAGACACCCTCACCGTAGCGGGTATGCCCCTCTTCACCCGGCCAACCGATATGAGCGGGACAATCCTCCACTCGGAGCGGAATGCTCTCGGCCAGTCGCCCCGACGGCGCGACATCACCGAAGAGCACATCGGCGACGCCTGAGCCGCTGGCCTGTCCGCCGAGCCAGGACTCCAGGATTGCAGCCGCCCGGCCCACGAACGCGGTCACACCCACAACGGATCCGTTCGACAGCACGACCACAGTGCGAGGGTTCACCGCCACGACCTCGTCGAACAGTCGCCGCTGAACTTCGGGAAGCTCAAACGAGACGCGGTCGGCACCTTCAGCCTCATCGCCCTCCGGCAGGCCGAGGAAGAGAAGGACCGCATCGGCATCCGCGGCGGATCGTACCGCCTCCGCTCGCAGCTGGTCGCTGTCGACGTCGGGACCAGCGACCTCTGTTCGGGCGAACCCCTGAGCGAACGTGACCTCCGCGTCGGCGCCGGCAAGGCGGGCACGGATTGCCGTCAGGGCATCATCGATGCGCGTGGGCGTCACCTGCGAACTCCCCGCACCTTGATAGCGAGGGTCGGCGGCGAAGGAACCCACCACGCACAGCCGCTGAATGGATCCGCTGTCGAGCGGAAGCGTCCCATCGTTAGCCAGTAGCACGCATGCCTGCGCCGCTGCACGACGAGCGAGGGCATGGTGGGCGTCCAAGTCAGCGACACCTGGGTCGGACAGCGCCTCTGAGGCACGTTCGGCCAGCCGGAAGACTCTCGACGCCGTCGCTCGCGCGATCTCGACAGGGATGCTCCCGTTCTCGAGCGCAGCCTTCACCTCTTGATCCGCCGCGGGATTCGACGGCATCTCCAGATCCATTCCCGCCACCAAGGCGGGAACGCGATCGTAGACCGACCCCCAGTCGGACATCACCAGTCCATCGAAGCCCCACTCATCCCGGAGAATCCCGAGAAGCTCGGCATGCTCTGACGCGTACACGCCGTTGATCTTGTTGTTCGCTGTCATGAGAGTCCACGGCGCCGCCTTGCGGACGACGCGCTCGAACGGGCGCAGATAGATCTCCCGAAGCGGCCGCTCGTCGACGTCTGCCGAGAGTCGCGCGCGGTTGGTCTCCTGGTTGTTGCAGGCGAAGTGCTTGACGGATGCGCCGACCCCGGCGCTCTGTATGCCGGATACCAGGTGCGCGCCCATCTCGCCTGCCAGCAGAGGGTCCTCCGACAGGTACTCGAAGTTTCGGCCGCACAGCGGGTGACGTTTGATGTTGACACCCGGGCCCAGGATGACCGCCACACCGGCGGCCCGGGTCTCAGCTCCGAGGGCCTCTCCGATCTCGCGCATCAGAGCGCGATCCCAGGTCGATGCCAACCCTGCCGCCGTCGGGAAGCAGGTCGCCGGATCGGCGCCTTGGAGCGTGATCCCCGAGCTGTCGGCCGACTGCTTGCGGAGCCCGTGGGGGCCATCGGTCACCGTCATAGCACTCAACCCGCGCGATGGCAGGGCCTGAGTGTTCCAGAAGTCCGACCCCGACGTCACACTCGCAAGCTCGGCCGGGGTGAGGTCGTCGACGGGGAGCTCGGCACGCGCCTCGGATTCGGACATGACGATTCTCCTTCGAATGATGCAAGCGTGAGCACGGGCGTGAAACCGCGAGGACTGAGGTGCTTATCGTCCACAATCTATACCACTCTGGTAATGTTTCTCAAGCGGGTCGCCCCGCTCCAAGTGAAGGAGACACATGGACGCCACCTCATTCCGAGCGGACTTCCTCTGGGGCGTCGCGTCGTCGGGCCATCAGACCGAGGGCCACAACGTGGCGAGTGACACCTGGTTCCTCGAGCGCGTGACACCGACGGTCTTCGCCGAGCCGTCAGGGCACGCCTGCAACTCCTGGGAACTCTGGGAGCGTGACCTCGATCTCGCAGCCGAGATGGGACTGTCCGCATTCCGTTTCTCGATCGAATGGTCGCGTGTTGAGCCCGAGCGCGGTCGCATCGACGGAGCTGCGCTCGCCCACTATGGAGCGATCATCGACGGGTGCTCTCAGCGGGGCATGAAGGCTGTCGCCACCTACAACCACTTCACATGCCCCGACTGGTTCGCGCGGCGTGGAGGCTGGTTGGCGCCAGACGCAAGCGATCGTTTCGCTGAGCACTGCGGACTGCTCACTCGTGAGTTCGGGAGTCGCCTCGCTGCGGTCATCACTCTCAACGAACCCAATCTCTCGCCGCTCCTCGACTGGGCAGGGCTCCCCGCATTCGTGCACGACCTCGAGCGCGCGACTCTCGCTGCCGCAAGCGAGTCCGCTGGAGTCGCACGTTACCGAGCGGGCAACGTCATCCTGCCAGAGGAGTACGAACAGGTCTGCGCGGCTTTCACTCGGGCGCACGTGGCGGCGAAGAAGGCCATCAAGGCAGTGCGACCCGAGCTCCCGGTCGGACTCTCCATCGCGATCTCCGACGACGTCGCTGCTCCCGGCGGGGAGGCAGTCGTCGCCCTGAAGCGCCGCGAGGTGTACGAGCACTGGCTCGATCTGGCGAGGGACGACGACTTCATCGGAGTGCAGAACTACGAACGGGCCGTCTACGGCACCGATGGCCTGATTCCGCCGGCCCCCGGGTCGACGCTGAACCAGATGGGGACCGCGGTCGAGCCCACGTCGCTGGCGGGGGCAGTGAGGTACGCCTACGACCGGAGCCAGGTGCCCGTCCTGATAACCGAGCACGGCATCGGTGTGGGTGACGACGGCATCCGGGCCCGATTCATCCCCGAAGCGCTCGAAGCGCTGTCCGACGTCGTCCGTTCCGGCGTACCCGTCCTGGGCTATTTCCATTGGACGCTGCTCGACAACTTCGAGTGGATCTTCGGCTATTCCCGCCGATTCGGACTTCACGCCGTGGATCGCGACACCTTGGTCCGCACCCCGAAGCCCAGTTCTTCGTCGTATGCCGCTGCAGTCCGCTTCCACAGGCGGTCGGAGGACGCGCTCACCTGAGTCGCGCCCTCCACCACATCACTCGCCGCGGTCTGCGTTGGCCTCGGCCAGGATCTCGTCGAGCTGTTCGGGCGTGATCTGCCCGCCGAGGCCGGCGGCGAAGCGAGCGACAGGCGAGGAGCCGATCATCCGCATCACATCGAAGCCGAGATCAGCTGTTCGATCCGGGGATCCCCCGAAGATCTGCTGGAGAGCTCCCCCTAATCTCGCGGCTCCCACCGGGTTCGCCATCACTTCAGCGAGAGTCGACTCCCGATGCAGAGGAATGCGTATCGGATCACCGTCGACCCGCACTGAGGCGCTCAGGCGCAGATCACGGCTCGACGCTCCCGCGTCCACCCGGTAGTCACCGCTCTCGACGATCCAGCGATCGAGCCGCGTCTCCCAGTATGCAAGGTCCTCTCGCCGCAGCACCGTCTCCACGACGGAGCTCTCCCCCGGTGCCAACTCCACGGAGGCGAAACCCTTCAGTTCCCGCGGAGCGCGCTTCATGGAAGTCGCCGGCATGCCCACGTAGAACTGCACGACCTCGCGGCCCGCACGTTCGCCCGTGTTGGTAACTGTCAGCCTCGCCATGAGGCCTGCCTCTGTCGCCACGAGGGTCAGCTGCGAGTACTCGAAGGTCGTGTAAGAGAGTCCATGACCGAACGGGAAGGCCACGTCGAGGCCGCGGGCGTCGTACCACCTGTATCCGACGAAGAGCCCCTCGCCGTAGCCGACCTCGGAGTTCTCGGGTTCGAAGGCGAGGAACGACGGAACATCCTCCAGACGGAGCGGGACGGTCTCGGCGAGGCGACCCGACGGATTGACCAGACCGAAGAGAGCGTCTGCAATCGCAGCACCGCCCCCCTGTCCGAGAAGCGCTCCATCGAGGATCGCAGGGACCCGGGCGATCACCTCGTTCAACAGCACGACACCACCGTGTGACAGCACCACGACCGTCTGCGGTCGGACCTCTGCGACGGCGGAGAGGAGCCGGAGCTGATCGGCCGGCAGTTCGATCCCGTCACGATCGAACCCCTCTGACTCCTGACGGGCACCCAGCCCGAGAAAGAGCACGGCCACATCCGCTTCCGCAGCCGCGTGCACCGCCTCGGCGCGAAGTGCGTCCTCATCGCCGGGCCCCTCGGTCGTGAAGCCTTGCGCGAATCTCACCTGTGCATCGCCGGCTCGCGCGCTGATCTCATCGAGCGGCACGTCGACCCGGGTCGCGTTGACCATCGATGATCCGCCTCCTTGGTAGCGCGGATTCGTCGCGAAGTCGCCGATCACCGCAAGAGTCGCGACGCCAGACCCGAGTGGGAGCAGGTCGCCCTCGTTCTTCAGCAGAACGATCCCGCCCGCCGCCGCCTCCCGCGCGAGGGCGTGGTGCCGGTCTCGATCGAAAGTGCTGCTCTCGCGATGCGCGGATCCCGCCTTGCTGGCGAGGTCGGCGACGCGTGCCGCAGCACGGTCCACCACGGAGCGATCGACGATCCCGCTTCTCACCGCCGCCACGATCTCGGCGTCTCCGCTCTCTCCCGGACCGGGCATGGTGAGGTCGAGTCCCGCGACGAGCGATGCGACGCGGTCGGTCACCGCCCCCCAATCGCTGACGACGGCGCCGTCGAACCCCCACTCGTCGCGCAGCAGTGTCGTGAGCAGCCACTCGTGCTGCGCTGTGTGCAGGCCATTGAGCCGGTTGTACGAGCACATCACGGTCCATGGCTGCGCGTCCGTCACCACTCGCTGGAACGCACGCAGGTAGATCTCCCGGAGAGTCCGGTCGTCGATGTTGGAGCTTGCACGCATCCGATCGTTCTCGGAGTTGTTCGCGGCGAAGTGCTTGAGCGAGGCACCCACCCCCTCGCTCTGAACCCCACGCACCCAGGCGGCGCCGAGTTCGCCCGAGATGAGCGGGTCTTCGGAGTAGTACTCGAAGTTGCGCCCACCGCGCGGATCGCGCTTGATGTTGATGCCCGGTCCGAGCAATACGCCGACCTTCTCGGTCTGGCACTCCACCCCGAGAGCCGCTCCCACCCGTGCGATGAGCTCGGGATTCCAGCTCTGGCTGAGCCCGACGGCGGGCGGGAAGCAGGTCGCAGGAACGCTGACACCGATCCCCAGGTGATCGCCGCCGATCGTCATCTCCTGCTTCCGCAGTCCGTGCGGCCCGTCGGTCAACACGATCGACGGCACGGAGCCCACCGACTTCGTGCTCCAGAAGTCGGCTCCACTCGTCAGCGAAGCGGCCTGCTCGAGGGATAGTTCTGCGTGGAAGTAGGGGTTCACGTCGGTCATGTGTCGTTCTTTCTGTGTGATCGCTGGTGCATTGAGAGCGAGGGGATGGAAGGGGCACTGCCGCATAGACGGTCAGCGCACGGATCTGATCGCATAGACCGCGGCGCCACCCAGCAAGCTCAGGCCGATCGCCACAGGGAACAACCCGGCGTAGCCGACGGTGAGAACGATGGCGCCCGCGACCGCGGGAGCCACTGTCTGCGGCAGTGTGGCTGCAATATTGATGACGCCGAGATCCTTGGCGAACGCGTCGGGGTCCGGCAGCACCTCGGTCATCAGGGCCGTGTCGACCGCCTGAAAGGCTCCGAACCCGAGCCCTGCGACTAGCGCGAAGAGAATCATCCCGACCAGGGTCGGCACCAGCAGAGGAATGAGCTGAGCGATCGCCACCACGACCGCCGACGCGAAGATGAAGACCTTTCGCCGGCCCAAACGGTCGGACAGCGGCCCGCAGACAGCGACCGATAGAAGCAGCGTCGGCAGTCCCGCCAGCGCCAGCAGAGGCACGAAGAAGACGGCCTCATCGCCCATGCCCACATAGTCCTGCAGGAGGAAGAGCTGGTAGCCGGTGATCGCGAAGTACCCCGAGTACAGAAGCAGGCGCCCCGTGAACGCCCAGAAGAAGTCGGGGTGCCGAAGCGGGTTCACCCAGAACGTACTCAGGAAGTCCCCCGCGCGAAACCTCTCGCGCGGTTCTCGCCTGTTCGAGGCGTCAGGGTTGAAGACCAGGAAGAGGGCGATCAGCGTGAGGGAGAGCCCCGCCACCACAGTGAAGCCCATCGGCAGGTTCTCCGCGAACTGAGCCGCGACGAGCGACCCCCCTAAGGCGCCCACCATCGTGAACGCACCGATGATGGCTGCGAAGGATCCTCGGGCCGACCGGGGGACGCGGTCCGGCAGAATCGCGGTCAGCGGCGCCTGCGCGAAGTTGTATGCGAACTGCGCCACTGTCCAGGAGACCGCCACCAGGATGATGCTGTTCGAGAGGCCGATTCCGATGAGAGCGAGACCGCCCAACAGCACCCCACCAAAGATCCAAGGGGACCGGCGGCCGAATCGGGAGCGGGTGCGGTCGCTGATCATGCCCGAGATCGGCTGCGCGATCATCGCAGCGAAAGCGCCGATCGTGCTGACGAACGCGAGGTTGACCACCTTGTCGGCGGCGTCGATGGCAGTCACCTGGAGGGGGAGCAGAATGCCGGGCACAGTTCCCCACACCACGGAGATGCCGATCGTTCCCGGGATGAACCACAACAGCAGTCTGCGCAGAGAGCCGCGGATGCGCGCGGGCCGGTCAGGATCGCCCGTCTCGGGGGTCGACAGCGACTTGCGGTCAGGGTGGGATGCGAGTGGTGACGACGATGTCATGGCAGGTCCTCGAGTGTGAGCGCGACGGTGCGTGACAAAACTCTACGCCATATAGTTTTTTGATCACAAGAGGTACGATCACGGCATGGCTGAACGACGTTCGTACGCGAAAGGAATCGCTCGACGAGAAGAGATTCTCGAAATGGCGCTCCGAGTGATCGCAGAGAACGGCTACAGCGGTGCCACTGTGCGCCAGATCGCCGACGCCGTCGGAATCACCCCGATGGGTGTCCTTCATTATTTCGGCACCAAAGAGGCCCTGTTCGCCGAGGTCCTGCGGCGACGGGACCAAAGGGACCTCCAGGATTTCGGAGACTCCCGTGTCGTGGCAGACGACCTGCCGGGCGCGACTGCAGAATTCGTGCGCCACAACGCGGATGTCCCGGGCCTCGTGCAGCTCTACGCACACCTCTCGACAGACGCAGCCGATCCCACTCATCCCTCACATGCGTATTTCCGAGACCGATTCGATCAGGTCCGCGCCACCAATGCTGCAGGAATAGAGAAGGCGCAGAGGTCGGGAGGAATCCCACAGGAGATCGATGCCGACAGGCTCGCCGTCATCCTCACCGCTGTCGTCGACGGCCTGCAGAGTCAGTGGATGTACGACCCCACCATCGACATGGCGGATCACATCGAATACCTCTGGCGGGTCGTCGTCGCCGGCTCCACGCATTCATCGACGGGCGACCACCACGACCGGGGTGAATAGTTACGGACATCGACGACCACCGTGAGATTCACGGTGGTATCACCCGCGCCGTCCATTCATCCGCGCACGTCCGTCAGCGCTCGAGCACCACCGCCAGCCCCTGTCCCACACCGATGCAGAGCGCCGCGACCGCCACGCCTCCACCGCGGCGCTTCAGCTCATGCGCCGCGTGTCCGACGACACGACCGCCCGAGGCGCCGAGCGGGTGCCCCATGGCGAGCGCGCCCCCGTGGACGTTCAGATTCTCGGGATCGAGATCGGGCCAGCCCTTAAGGCAGGCGAGGGACTGCGATGCGAACGCCTCGTTGAGTTCGACCAGATCGACGTCGGCCCAGGTGCGCCCGGCCCGCGCCAGCGCCTTGTTCGCCGCTTCGATCGGCGCGATCGGGAATTCATCCGGGTCCACACCATGCCATCCCCTGCCGGCGATCCTCGCCAGCGGCTCCCCCGCGAACGCACCTTCGGACCCGATGAGAACCGCGGATGCGCCGTCGTTGATCGACGACGAGTTGCCCGCTGTGACCGACCCGTCAGTGGTGAAGAGCGGCCGGAGACCTGCGAGCTTCTCGATCGTGGACCCGTCTCGGATGCCCTCGTCTCGCGTCAGCTCGTGCCCGTCGACCTGGACGATCTCCGAATCGAACAGTCCCTCGCGCCACGCCGCGGCGGCACGGTCGTGGCTGCGCACGGTGAAGGCATCCTGCATCTCCCGCGTGATGCCCCACTCACGGGCGATCTTCTCGGCGGACTCCCCGTTCGAGATCGTCCAATGCTCGGGAAGCCGGGGGTTGACCATGCGCCATCCGATCGCGCTGTTCCACAGCGTCTGATTTCCGACCGCGGCGTACGGCTTCGCAGACTTCTCGATCACCCAGGGCGCACGGCTCATGGATTCCACCCCGCCGGCGAGGATGACGTCAGCGTCACCGGCCTCGATGGCCCGCGAACCCTGGAACACCGCCTCGAGCGACGAGGCGCAGAGACGGTTCACCGTGGTCCCCGTCACCGAGGTGGGGAATCCGGCGAGCAGCGCGGCGAAGCGCGCCACGTTGCGGTTGTCCTCGCCCGCCTGGTTGGCGTCGCCGAAGATCACGTCGTCGATGCGCGCAGGGTCCATCCCGGTGCGCGCGACGACCGCGCGCATGACGACGGCGGCGAGATCGTCGGGGCGGACATCGGAAAGCGCTCCGGCAGCGCGCCCGAACGGTGTCCGCACGGCGTCGTACACGAAACTGGCGGTCATCATCTATCTCTCCTTGGTCGCGGATCTGTCGAGGAACGCGGACATGCGCTCCCTCTTCGCATCCGACTCGAAGAGGATCGCCTGGGTGAGGTCGTCGATGAGCGGATGGGCGCTCTCAGGAGCGTCGAGGACGCGCTTCGTCAGTTGAACGGCGAGGGGATCCTGGGTGGCGATGCGATCGGCGATGCCATGGGCGGCGGCGATCATCTCATCGGGCGCGTGCACGGAGGCGACGAGATGAGCATCCAGTGACTCCTGCGCCGTGAGTCGCCGCCCGGCGAGCAGGATCTGCCGCGCCAGAGGCGCGCCGACGAGCTTCGGAAGCCGCCACGTGCCCCCGGCCGCCGCGATGATCCCGAGCCCTGTCTCCGGGTTGCCGAAGACCGCACGATCCGAGGCGATGCGGATGTCCGCCGCGTAGGCGAGCTCCGCTCCGCCGCCGATCGCGTACCCGTCGACGGCGGCGATCACGGGCATGGGCAGCTCGGCGACCCGGCTGAAGATGCGCGCGTTGTAGCCGCGCAGCGCTTCTCCGCGTCCGCGTCCGAGCAAGACGCCGATGTCGGCGCCGCTCGCGAACACGCCCTTCTCCGGGGTGCTCGCTCCCGAGAGGATGAGCGTCCTCGGGTGACGCTCGAGATCTGCGCACACCTCGTGCAGCTCGGCGACCATCACCTCGTCGATGGCGTTGCGCACCTCAGGGCGGTCGAGCTCGATGTGGATCCGATCGGCCGACTCCGAGACGAGCCTCAGCGCACGCATGCAGGCCTGCTCTCGCCGCGACCCCGTCGCCGGTGCATCAGTTAAAGACCATCCCGCCGTCGACGAGGATCGACTGGCCGGTGATGTAGTCCGAATCGGAGCCGGAGAGGAAGGCGACGACGTTGGCGACGTCCGCAGGCTCGGAGATACGGTCGAGCGTGATCCCGGAGGTGAACTGCGCCCAGCCCCACTCCTCCGGCTGTCCCGCGGCATCGGCCGTGTTCTTGGCCACGGCCTCCATCATCGGCGTGCGGACGATCCCGGGCGCGTAGGTGTTCACCGTGATGCCGTACTGGGCGAGGTCTCGAGCTGCAGATTGGGTGAACCCACGCACCGCGAACTTCGTCGCAGAGTAGAGCGCGATTCCGGGGTTTCCGACGTGTCCGGCCTGTGATGCCGCAGCGATGATCTTGCCGCCGTGGCCCAGCTCACGGAATGCGGCGGTCGCCGCCTGGGTTCCCCAGATCACTCCGTTGACGTTGATCGAGAAGATCCGCTGGATCGCGTCCTCCGTGATCTCGTCGATCGCCGAGAGAGGGGCGATACCGGCGTTGTTCACGATCACGTCGAAACCGCCCAGCTGGCGCCTCGCGGCATCGACGGCGTCGAACACGCTGTGCCGATCGGCGACGTCGATGTGCAGGCTGAGCACGCCCGCCTGTTCGCCACCCAGCGACGCTGCGACAGCGTCCGTCTTGCTCGTATCGATGTCGGCGAGCGCGACGCGGAAGCCGTCGGCATGCAGCCGCTCTGCGATGGCCTGGCCGATTCCCTGGCCCGCGCCGGTGACGAGTGCGACCTTGCCGTTTTCCTGACGTGTCATGTTCGTGACTCCTTCTGTGAATCGTGGTGAATCGGGTGGGGATCAGGCGAATGCCGAGATCCCGGTGATCTCGCGACCGATGATCAGCGATTGGATGAAGTCGGTTCCTTCGTACGTGTGCACGACCTCCATGTCGGTGAGGTGCCGCGCGACGTGATTCTCGAGGAGCAGCCCGTTGCCGCCGAGCAGGTCGCGGGCGTCGCGGCACAGCTGCCGTGATTTCTGCCCGGTGAACATCTTCGAGAGCGACGCCTGCTCGTTCGTCAGCCGCCCCTGGTCCTGCAGGACCCCGGTGCGGTAGCACATGAGCTGCATGGCTGTGAGGTCGGCGAGCATGTTCGCCAGCTTGTTCTGCACGAGCTGGAAGCTGGCGATCGGCTTGCCAAACTGCGAACGCTCCTGCACATAACGAGCCGCGATCTCATAGGCGGCGAGCGCGTGCCCGAGCGACTCCCAGGCGACCGTGCTGCGGGTGCGGTTGAGGATCGCCCCCACATCCCTGAACGACGTCGACTTCTGCAGCCGGTTCTCGGCGGGGATCCGCAGCCCGGTGATCTCGATCTGCGCCTGTTGGATGGCGCGCTTCGCGATCTTGCCCTCGATGGCACGTGCGTCGTAGCCCTCCGGATATGTGCCGTCGGCGTTCTTCTCGAGGACGAAGGCCTTCACCTTGGCGTCTTCGACGTCACGCGCCCAGACGATCACGACGTCGGCGACGTGGCCGAGGCCGATCCACCGTTTGGCACCGTCGATCACATAGTGGTCTCCGTCCAGGCGCGCGGAGGTCTCGAGAGCCACCGAGTCCGAACCGTGTTCGGGCTCCGTCAAGGCGAAGGCGCCGAGCTTGCGGACGGCGGCGAGGTCGGGCAGCCAGCGTTGCTTCTGCTCCTCGCTGCCGAGGAGCGAGATGCTCCCCATAGCCAACCCGGACTGCACGGCGTTAAGCGTGTTGACGCTCCCGTCGCCGCGGGAGAGCTCCATGGCCACGAGACCGGCCTGCAGGCGGGTTAGCCCCGGGCAGCCGTAGCCCTCGATCGATGTTCCGGCGATACCCAGCTCCGCGAAGGCGGGGAGGATCTCGTAGGGGAAGTCCGCGCGCTCCCATGCGGCGTTGATGTTCGGCAGCACCTGCTCTTTCACGAACGCGCGCACTCTGGCGACGAGAGCCCGATCGTCATCACCCAGATAGTCGTCGAGGTGGTAGAAGTCCGTGTTCACCATCACGGAGGAGTCGGAAGTCATGCGGGCTGCCCTTCTTCGGTCCGGGACTCGGACATGCTCGTCATCGAGCCCTCCAGCCACGCGCGGATCGACTGGCCGTCCTGTCCCAGCGACGGCGGCCCGAGCCGATAGTCGACTGGCGTGCGAGAGAAGGTCATCGGATTTCGGATGCCGGGCATCGCCCGCTCCCCCTGCCCGGAGGTCACGATCGGATCGAGGCCGATGCTCTCAGCGAAGGCGATGCCCTCGGCGACATCGAGCACGGGCGCGCAGGGAAGACCCCGCGCTGACAGGAGATCGAACCATTCCCGCGCCGAGTGCTGCGTGAGAGTAGCAGTGAGGATGGGACGGAGCGCGTCTCGATGCGTGCTGCGCAGCGCATTGGACCGGAAGCGCGGGTCGTCGGCGAGGCCGGAGAGACCGAGCGCTTCGCAGAGTCCTCGGAACTGCAGATCGTTGCCGATCGTCAGCACCAGGTCGCCGTCGGCGGTGGGGAACGGCGCATAGGGGTAGATGCTTGGGTGGTCGTTCCCCAGACGCGAGGGCACGCTACCGCTCAGCAGGTATCCTCCGGTCTGATTGACGAGCCCGGAGAGCGCCGACGACAGCAGGTTCAGTTCGACGTGCTGGCCCTCGCCGGTGCGCGAGCGGTGGAACAGAGCCGAGACGACCGCGACGGCCGCGTGAAGCCCGGTCATCACGTCGAACACCGCGACACCCGACCGGTATCCCTCGCCGTCTTCCGGACCGGTCAGCGTCATCATCCCGGACATCGCCTGCACGAGCAGGTCGTAGCCGGGGAGGTCGGAACCACCTGCCGTGCCGAAGCCGGTCACGGACGCGTAGATCACGTGCGGATTGACCTTCTCGACCGATTCGTAGTCGAGACCGAACCGCGCCATGCCCCCGGGCTTGAAGTTCTCGGTGACCACATCCGCTCGAGCGGCGAGTTCCTTCGCGACGAGCAGGTCTGCCGGATCCTTGAGATCGAGCACGATCGAGTGCTTGTTTCGGTTGACCGAGAGGTAGTACGTGGACTCGCCCTCACGCTGCGGCGGGGTCCAGCTTCTCGTCTCGTCACCGAGCGGGCTCTCGATCTTGATCACGGTCGCGCCCAGGTCGGCCAGCAGCATCGTGCAGTACGGACCGGCCAGAACTCTGCCGAAATCGGCGATCAGCACCCCTTGCAGCGGACCGCTGGGCGGCTGGTCGTCGGTCGCGTCATATCGCGCATCGGAGATCGTCATCGCATCACCTTCGTGGGAACTGTCTGGTCAGCCTCGCAGGATTGTTTATGCTCGTCCAATACTCGATAGCACCTTGATTGATACTTCTCTGTAATAATCGACGCATGGAGATCCAGCAGATCCGCTCCTTCCTCGCCGTCGCGGAGGAACTTCACTTCGGGAGGGCGGCCGAGAAGCTGCACATGGCGCAGCCTCCCGTCAGTCGGAACATCAAGAACCTGGAGCGAGAGCTCGGCGCCCTGCTGTTCGAGCGCTCGACCCGCAAGGTGACGCTCACGTCCGTGGGGTCGGCGCTGATCGCCCCGGCCCGAGATGTGCTCTCTGCACTCGAGCGCATGGGCACAGCGGCGAAGGCCGCAGGAGTGGGCGAAATCGGTCGGGTCCGCCTGGCGTACGCCGGCGCATCGTCGAACGTGCTGGTCGGGCGCCTGGCGCGCGCCGTGAACCAGCAGCATCCGGGCATCAATCTCGAACTGCTCAGTCAGAACTTCGCTCAGAAGGCGATGCGCCTGCTCACCCGCGGAGATATCGACCTCGCTCTCGGCCGCTGGGATCACCTGCCCGACGGGATCCGCACTCGCGTCGTGGCCTCGGAAGAGCTCGTCATCGCCGTTCCCGAGACGCACCGGCTCGCGGATCGGGTCACGGTCTCGATCTCCGAGTTCAGCGACGATCGCTTCGTCACCCTGCCGACGGACCTCGGCTCAGTACTCAACGACCGGCTGAGGCAGATGTCGCGAGAGGCCGGATTCTCGGTGGACATCGTCCAGGATGCGTCCGACACATGGACCTTGATGTCCCTCGTCTCAGCGGAGGTCGGATGCTCTCTGACGCTGTCATCGGTCATACCGAGCATCGCGGATCCGCATCTCCGCTTCCTGCGGCTGAGCGACGATGTCGACCCGGTCGAACTGAGGATCGCCTGGCGAGCCGACAGCGATGATCGCGCAATGCACGCGGTGCTGCGACTTGCGGAGGAAGTGCTCCCCGACATCGGGTAATTCATCTTTCAGGCGTATCGATCAGCAGTGCATTTGGTATTGGAGTGAATGTAACCTCCGGTGGCACAGTGGGGTCATCCAGGATTGGAAAAGACGAAGGAGTCTCCCATGACGAACCCTCACTCGACTGACTACGACGCCATCGTCGTGGGAGCCGGATTCGCCGGCATCTACCAGCTGTACACGCTGCGCGAGCAGCTCGGGCTCACGGTCCGTCTGTTCGAGAAGGGATCCGGAGTCGGCGGAACCTGGTACTGGAATAAGTACCCGGGCGCGATGTCCGACACCGAGAGCCCGTTCTACCGCTACTCGTTCGACAAGGAGTTGCTGCAGGAGTGGAGCTGGAGCCGGAAGTACATCGACCAGCCCGACATCCTGGCCTATATCGAAGAGGTCGTGAAGCGTCACGACCTTCTGAAGGACATCGAGCTCGACACCGAGATCCGCTCTATCGTGCTCGATGAGACGACCGACACCTGGACCGTCACGACCGCCGCAGGCGAATCCCACACCGCACGCTATGTCGTGACGGCTCTGGGACTGCTCGCCGCGGTGAATGTCCCCGACATCCCCGGCATGGATTCGTTCCGCGGCCGCACGGTGCACACCGCGGAGTGGCCGGACGATCTCACCCTCGAAGGCAAGAGAGTCGGCGTGGTCGGTACGGGCTCGACCGGCACGCAGTTCATCGTCGCCTCGTCGAAGATCGCCGATCACCTCACCGTCTTCCAGCGCAACCCGCAGTACTGCGTGCCCTCCGGCAACGGGCCGGTCGAGCCGGGTGAGGTCGAAGGCTACAAGAGCCGCTACGACGAGATCTGGAAGCAGGTGCGCGGCTCGCAGGTGGCATTCGGGTTCGAGGAATCGACGATCGCAGCCTCCGAGGTCACCCCTGAAGAGCGCGAGCGCGTGTTCGAAGAGGCCTGGCAGCGAGGCAACGGCTTCTACTTCATGTTCGGCACGTTCAACGATCTCGCCGTCGACCTCGAATCGAACGAGGCCGCCGCGGACTTCATCCGTCGCAAGATCGCCCAGGTCGTGGACGACCCGGAGACAGCCCGCAAGCTCACGCCCACCCAGGCCTACGCGAAGCGTCCGCTGTGCAACCACAACTACTACGAGGTGTACAACCAGGAGAACGTCGAGCTGGTCTCGATCCTCGAGAACCCGATCGTCGAGATCGTCCCCGAGGGCGTGAAGACGGCTGACGGCGTCGTGCACGAGCTGGACGTGCTCGTCTTCGCGACAGGATTCGACGCCGTCGACGGCAACTACCGACGCATCGACCTGGTCGGTCGCGACGGGATCACGGCCGATCAGCACTGGGAGGAGGCACCGACCAGCTACCTCGGGATCGCGACGACCGGATTCCCGAACCTGTTCATGGTGCTCGGGCCGAACGGACCGTTCACCAACCTGGTGCCCTCGATCGAGGTGCAGGTCGAGTTCATCACGAAGCTCATCGACACCGGAGAGCAGCAGCAGGTGATCGTCGAGACCACCCAGGACGTCGAGGACGGCTGGTCGGTCATCTGCAGCGATATCGCGAACGGGACCGTCTTCCCGAAGACCGACTCGTGGATCTTCGGCGCCAACATCCCGGGAAAGAAGAGCTCGGTGCTCTTCTACATGGCCGGCATCCGCTCGTACGGCGAGGTGCTCGCCGACGTCGCGGCAAACGGCATGAAGGGCTTCAGGCTGACGCCGGTGAAGCAGCCCGTCGACGCCTGACACACCAGAGGATGCCCCGGAGTGCAACCGCACTCCGGGGCATCGTCGTCTGCGACGTGAGAGCGATCCGGCGATCCGGACGTGCGCGACTGAGCCCCCGTGACGGGATGTCACGGGGGCTCAGTCGCGAGTCGGCTCAGCGCAGCGGCTCGAGCACCCGCACGAGCTTCTTGTTCGCGAACTCGTCGATGCCGAACCTCGCGAGCTCGCGGCCCACGCCCGAGCGCTTGACGCCGCCGAAGGGCAGGTCGGGGGCGCTCTTGCTCGTGCTGTTGATCCACACCATGCCCGCTTCGAGCTGCTCGGCGATGGTCTCGGCCAGTTCGGCATCCTGCGTGAAGATGCTGCTGGAGAGCCCGAAGGGCGACGAATTGGCGAGTCGCACCGCGGCCTGCGGCGACGCGACCCGGTAGACGACCGCTGCCGGTCCGAACAGCTCCTCCTCGTATGCGCGCATCTCGGGCGTGACCTCGGTCAGCACACTCGGCGGGTAGAAGGCCGCCGACGGGCGCGCCTGCGGCCCGACGTGCAGAGTCGCCCCCTTGTCGACGGCGTCGCGGACGATCTCGTCGAGCTCCGCACTCGCAGAGGTTGACGAGAGGGGGCCGAGGAACGTGTCGGGATCCGTGGGGTCTCCGACGGCGATCTCGGCCACGGCGTCGATGAACTTGCGCGTGAACTCGTCGTAGACGGCATCCACCACGATGAAGCGCTTCGACGCCGTGCAGGCCTGCCCTCCGTTGGCGAACCGCCCCACGACGGCCGCCGCGACCGCCGCATCGATGTCGGCGTCGTCGAGCACGATGAACGGATCGGAGCCACCGAGTTCGAGCACATACTTCTTCATGTGCCGGCCGGCCACCTCGCCCACAGCCGCGCCGGCCGCCTCGGAACCGGTCAGCGAGACACCGCGGATGCGATCGTCGGCGATGATCCTCGCGACCTGGCCGCTGTCGACGAGGGCGTTGATGTACGCATCCGTCGGCACCCCGGCGTCGTGCAGGACGCGCTCGAGCGCGAGAGCCGCCCGAGGACAGTTGCGTGCGTGCTTCAGCACGATCGTGTTTCCGAGTGCGAGGTTGGGGGCGGCGAAACGGGCCACCTGATAGTAGGGATAGTTCCACGGCATGATCCCGAGAAGCGCACCGATGGGCTCCGTCCGCACGCGCGCCTCTCCCCCGCCAACGATGTCGAGCTGCTCCTCGGCGAGGAACCGCTCGGCGTTGTCCGCGTAGTACTCGAAGATCGACGCGACGAGCGCGACCTCTCCCCGGGCCTGGGTGATCGGCTTGCCCATCTCGACCGTGAGGATCTCGGCGAGCTCCGGCATCCGTTCGCGAAAGAGCTCTGCCGCACGGCGGAGGGTGTCTGTCCGCTCGGCGAGAGGCAGCGAGCGGTATCGCTCGTACTCGTCAGCCGATCGCGCGAGGATCTCCTCGACCGCCGCATCGTCGATGACCGGATGCTCCTCGAGGGTCTCTCCGGTGGTCGGGTTGATCGTCCTGTATGCGCTCATCGAATGCTCCTGCTTCGTCGCGGGTGTACATACCCAGCGTGCAGCCCCAGAGGGTCAGTCGTCCAATACTGATGCCGCGCGCATATCACCCACGTGTGATATCAATCTCGGGTCGATCAGGTATTGGACATGCATAGGTGCAGATGTGAGTCTGGCCCGAGCGGCCCTATCGAAGGAGATGTCATGAGCGGTGCACCGGAACGCGTCGGAGTGATCGGCGGAGGGCGGATGGGCGCAGGGATCGCCCAGGCCTTCGCCCAGGCGGGCTCCACGGTGACTGTGGTCGAGCGCGACCAGGCTTCGATGGAATCCGCTCGCGGCCGCCTCACCGACGGCGTCGCGAAGGCCGCGGCGCGCATCGAGTCCGTCGACGTGGCAGAGACGCTCTCGCGCCTGCACGTCACGTCGGCGTATGAGGATCTCGCCTCAGCCGACCTCGTGGTGGAGGCGGTTCCCGAGATCCTCGACCTCAAGATCGACGCGCTGACGCGAGCCGAACGGATCCTCTCCCCTTCAGCCTGGCTGACGACGAACACGTCATCGCTTCCGGTCACGCAGATCGCCGAGCACCTCTCGCGTCCCGAGCGATTCTGCGGTCTGCACTTCTTCAACCCGGTGCCGCCGTCTGCTCTCGTCGAGGTCGTGCTCACTCCGCTGACCGCGGCGGAGATGCGCTCGGCCGCCGGGGAGTGGATCGCCGCATTGGCCAAGACCGCGATCTTCGTGAACGACACTCCCGGCTTCGCGAGCTCGCGTCTGGGAAACGCCCTCGCACTCGAGGCCATGCGCATGCTCGAGGAGGACGTCGCGAGCGCCGCCGACATCGATGCGGCGATGGAGCTCGGGTACCGGCACGCGACGGGGCCACTGCGCACCTCCGACCTGGTGGGGCTCGACGTGCGGCTCGACATCTGCGAGTTCCTGCACGCAACCCTCGGCGAGCGCTTCGCGCCGCCGCAGATCCTCAAGGACAAGGTCGCGGCGGGCCACCTCGGACGCAAGACCGGTCGAGGATTCTTCGAGTATTCGAGTTCCTGACCCAGTCTGCTCGGCTACCAGTGCGGCGCGTGCCCACCGCTTGGCAGCGCGGGCCGCGAGCACTCGGGCCTGGGCGATCTCGAGAGAGCCGATCACGTGAGGACCACGCCCTTGCCACCGATGACGCCGGCCTCCATGTCGCGGTGCGCCTGCACGATCTCGTCCATCGCGTAGACGTGACCCACCGGAATCCGCGCGGCTCCTGCGGACACCGCATCCAGGTAGTCCTGCAGCACCTGCGCATCGAGGTCGGCAGCCTCACCCGAATACGCCGTGAGGCGCACGCCATTGGGCAGCCACTCCATCGGATAGAACTCCGGGATCGTCCACTCGTCCGACAGCATTCCGGTGAAGCACACCGTCCCCCCGGTGCGCACCGACCGGAGCGTGTCCCGCATGACATTCACGCCGACCAGCTCGATCGCGCCGTCGACGCCGCCGGGCACGAGTTCGCGCACACGCGCAGCGACCTCACCGTCGTCGATGATGATGTGATCGACGCCGACGGATTCGAGCAGCGGTCGAGCCTGCTCGCGACGGGTGGTGGCGATGACCGTGAGCCCACGGAGCCTCGCGAGCACTGCCGCGGCGAGGCCGACCGACGACGTGCCGCCGCGGATGAGCACCGACTGACCGGGCTGCGCCTGCAGACCGACCTGGAGCGAGCCGTTCGCCGTCTGCAGCATCTCGGGAACCGCTCCGAGCTGCTCCCACGGCAGCTCGCTGCGGAACGGAATCACCTGCGCGGCCGGCACCAGGACGTACTCGGCGTAGCCCCCGTCGAACTCCCGCCCCATGCCGCCCATCATCGTCATGACCTGCGTCCCGGGGGCGAACTCGCCTCCCGGCGCTTCCGCCACCTCCCCGGTCGCCTCGATTCCCGGGATGCGAGGGAAGCTGCCGCTGTACGCGGCCCCTCGGCGGAAGTGCAGCTCGGATCGGTTCAACCCGAATGCCTTCACCCTGATCAGCACCTCGCCGTTCGCCGGCGTCGGCACGGTGACCTCACGGATCTCGAGCGCCTCCGGCCCGCCGGGATGCTCGACGACCACCGCTCGCATGGTGCCGCTCACGACGCGTCCCCCTCTGCGAGCGTGCCGAGCCGTGCCTGGAGCCGGGTGAGGAGCGTCGTCGCCGCAGTGAGGTCGACATCTCCGACCAGCCGCTCCAGCGAGCGGACGAGGACGCCCTCCCCCTCGCGCCTCGCCCGCTCTCCGGTCTGGGTGAGCGTGACGAGGGATGAGCGCCTGTCATCCGGATGCGGCGCGCGAGCCGCGAGCCCGTCACGCTCGAGCCTGTCGACGAACTTGCTCGCCGCTCCGATAGTGATGCCGAGGTCACGGCTCACCTCGTTCACCCGCGCCACGGGTGCGTGGCTCGCGATCACCCGCAGAGCCTGCAGCGTCCCTAGCCCCATGTGCGTCTCACTCTGGAGCTCGCGCTCTGCGGCGTTCCAGAGGTCGGTCTCGTACCGGACGAGTGCGTCGAAGAAGTCCATACGATCTGTAACCGTCATCCGAGAATTATATTCCTGGGAACATACTTTTCGGGAACACAAACAGTCATGCATGCGTTCGCATATAGCGGCGGCGACGCCGTCCACTCCGCCACTCTCATTGGAGAAACCATGTCAGAACTCACCCTCACCGCTCCGACCACCGCCGTCCTCGTGATCGACATGCAGAACGACAACGTCCTGCCGAACGGCGCGTTCGCATCGACGGGAGCGGCCGAGCACGCCGCCTCGCAGGATGTGATCGGCCACGTGCGCACGATCCTCGATGCCGCGCGTGCCGCCGGCGCACCGGTGTTCCACAACCGCATCGTGTCGTACCCCGGCGTCGCGGTGGGCGGCACCAACGCGCCGATCTTCACCATGATCGGCCCCGAGTCGCTCAAGCGCGGCACCTGGGGAGCCGAGATCGTCGACGGCCTCACGGCGGGCGATGAGATCGTGCTCGACCGCACCCGCATGAGCGCGTTCAACGGCACCGGCCTCGACTCGATGCTGCGCAACCTCGGCATCACGACCGTCGTCGTCGTCGGCGTCTGGACCAACATGGCGGTCGAGCACACCGTGCGCGACGCGGCCGACCACGGATACCGCGCGGTCATCGTCTCGGACGCCACGTCGAGCATCAACGCCGAGTGGCATGCAGCTGCGTTGAACTACGCCCTGCAGAACATCGCCACGATCACCGACACGAGCGCCGTCGTCTCCGCTCTGTCCTGATCGACGTCGGGCCGCGGCCGATCCACGCCGCGGGCCGAAAGGCCTCAGCCCTCGAGATCGATCGAGTCGAGCCACGCCGTGGCGATCGTCGCGGCCGACGCCTCGGTCTCGACGCTCTCGGTGTTGAGCTCGACCAGGATCTCCGGCGTCAGCGCGGCGTTGACACGGTCGATGATGTCCGCGGCATCCTCGGGCAGATCCGACGACGCGAGAGGAACAACGTGCGACGCCAAGAACAGGCCGGCGGGGTCTTCGAGGGCCACGAGATCCGACGACGACATCGACGGGCTCGCGGTGTAGATGATCGCGAGCTGCACCTGGTCGTCGACCAGAGCCTTCACGGTGAGAGGACCGCCGCCGTCCTCGATCGGCGCGAAGGCCACGTCGACGCCGTAGCTGGCCTTCAGGCCGAGCGGACCGTTCGGACGGTCTTCGCCCTCGGAGTTGCCGCCGAGCGTGAGCGGCACCGGCACGTCGGCGAGGTCCGCGATGCTCGTCACACCGTACTTCTTTGCGAACGCCTTCGTCACGACGTAGCTGTCCTCATCGGTGGTCGACGACTGGTCGAGCACCTGGAGTCCCTCCGGCACCGCCTTCTGGAGAGCCTGGTAGACGTCGTCCGACTTGCGCGCCGTCGTGTCGGGCTCCCACACCTGCAGCAGCGGTCCGGTGTACTCGGGGAAGACGTCGATCTCGCCGGCCTCGATCTCGGGGAGGTAGGCCTCGCGCTGACCGATGCGGAACTGCCGATCGACGGTGAAGTCGGCCTCTTCGAGAGCCTGCGCGTAGGTCTCGGCGATGATCTCGTTCGAGTAGTAGTCCTGCGAGCCGACGACGATCGTGTCGTCGTCGTCGGCCGTGCCGGAGGAGCCGCCGAGCGGATCGGCCGACGCGCAGCCCGACATGACGAGCAGCCCGCCGAGCGAGAGAGCGCTCAGCGCGGCGAGGCCAGTGCGGGTGATGTTCATTGCTGTACTCCTTGACGTGGGGATCGGATGAAGAGTCTGCTGACGAGAGCCGAGAGCGCGGGCACGAACAGTGCGAGCAGGATGACGAGCAGTGATCCAGCCGCCATCTCGGGATAGTCCCGGGACTTCAGCCCGGCGAAGATGTAGCGCCCGAGGCCGACGTCTGCGACGTAGGCGGCGATGGTCGCCGTGGCGACCACCTGCAGGAGAGCGGACTGCACACCGCCCCCGATGACGGGCAGGGCGATCGGCAGCTCCACCCGCACCAGCGTCTGCATGCGGGTGTGTCCCATCGCCCGTGCGGCGTCGATGGTCTCCCGGGGGATGGACGCGATGCTCGAATAGGTCGCGGCGAGGATCGACGGGACGGCGAGGATGACCAGCGCGATCAGCGGAGCCTGCAGACCGATCCCCAGCCACAGCGCGAAGACGGTCACGAGCCCGAGGGTCGGCAGCGCTCGCGCCCCGTTCGTGATCGCCGCGATGGAGAGCTCGCCACGCCGCATGTGGCCTATCCATGAGCCGATCGGCAGGGCGATGAGCACGGCTATCACGGTGACGGCGATCGTCAGTGCGAGATGCTGCAGCACGCGTACGGGAATGCCGGACGGCCCCACCCAGTGGTCCGGATCACCGAACCAGGCGATCGTGTCTGCGAGGAGGTTCATGCCGAGACCCCCGCCGCCAGGCGCGTGGCACGGGCCCACGGCTGCACGAGCCGACCGGTGATCAGTAGAGCGGCGTCGAAGGCGAGCGCGACCACCACGGTCAGCACGATCCCGGTCGTCACCTCCGCGGCGATCCCCCGCTGGAAGCCGTCGGTGAAGAGGCTGCCGAGGCTGGGGATGCCGATGAGCGCCCCGATGGTCGTCAATCCGATGGAGCTCATCGCGACCACCCGGGTGCCTGCGATCAGCACGGGCATCGCGAGGGGCAGCTCGATCCGGAGCACCCGCCGCCAGCGGGGATACCCTGTGGCATCCGCCGCGGCCAGGACATCGTGCGGCACGGTCGCGAAGGCGTCCGCCGCCGAGCGCACGAGCAGGGCGACCCCGTAGACGGTGAGCGCGGTGATCAACGTGGCGTGCGAGCGCAGCGGCAACCCGGTGAGGATCGGGATCAGGATGATCAACGGGAGCGACGGAAGGGCGTAGAGCAGGCTCGTCGACGTCAGGATCGCCCCGCGTGCCCTCCCGGACGCATGGGCGATCCTTCCGATCGGCACCCCGATGAGCACGCTGAGCACGATCGCCGGCACCGCGATACCGAGGTGCGCTCCGAGCAGCTCGCCGATCTGCGGCAGGTTGTTCAGGAACCAGTTCATCGCCGGAGGACTCCCAGCGGCCGTCCGGCGCCGTCGACCACGACTTCCGAGTCTCGCGTGGACTCGATGTGCAGCTCTCGTTCGGTCGACGTCGCGCCCATCAGCTCGGCGACGAATGCGTCGGCCGGTGCGGTGAGGACGTCGAACGGCGTGCCGTCCTGCGCGATCCGGCCGCCCTCGCCCAGCACGATGATGCGCTGCCCCAGCAGCAGTGCCTCATCGACGTCGTGCGTCACGAAGAGGATCGTCGCGCCCGTGTCGCGATGCAGCGCGAGAGTCTGCTTCTGCAGAGCGCGACGGTTGATCGGATCGACGGCGGCGAACGGCTCGTCCATCAGGAGCAGACGGGGATCGCCGGCGAGCGCTCGGGCCACGCCTACGCGCTGCTGCTGGCCGCCGGAGAGCTGACGCGGGTACCGCGACCCCAGCGCTGGGTCGAGGGAGACGCGGGCGAGAAGAGCATCCGCGACCGCGGCGGCGTCCGCACGCCGCATCCCGTTCAGCCGGGGCACGGTCGTCACGTTGTCTGCCACCGTCTGGTGCGGGAAGAGGCCACTCGCCTGCATCACGTAGCCGATGCTCCGCCGCAGCATGACCGGCTTCTTCTCTCTGACGTCCTCACCGTCGATGAGCACCCGTCCGCCGCTGGTCTCGACCATGCGGTTGACCGTGCGCAGCAGCGTGGTCTTGCCGGACCCTGAGGGCCCGAGCAGCACGACGAGCGACCCGGGTTCGATGGTCAGAGAGAGATCCGAGAGCACCGCGTCGGCACCGTATCGGACGTCGACGTGCTCGAAATCGATTCGGGGCGCGGTGGGATGGGACACGAGAGTCGAAACTACATGAGCAGGAAGATTATTCCTAGGAATCTATTCCTTCGTGTGACGAGTGGTGGGATTCCGGTCTGATTCCGGTCACTCGGACTCGGCGAAGCGGAACGTCAGCTCGGCGGACTCGGCGTCCGCGCTGATGAACACGCTGCGTCGATCGAGCTGCGTGATGTTGGTACCGGCCTCGACGCGACCGTTAGCAGGGAGAACCACCACGATGCCCTCAGGCCGCAACCAGCGGGTGGCCGCGGGGAGCTCGAGCGTCGCGCGGACTCCTCCCCGATCCCAGTCGAGCACCGAGACACGAACGCCTCCCCTGGCGAGCAACCCGGTCACACGACCCGAGGGCCAGGCATCGGGCAGTGCCGGGAGGAGAGAGATCCGACCGGAACCGGAGCCCAGCAGCATCGCGGCGACGACCGCCGGCAGAGCTCCGGAGGCATCCAGATTGAAGATCGCGCCCGCGTCGTGCGTGGTCGTGAGCGCGGGAGTGAAGTGATCCCGCGCCAGCCACAGAGCGCACTGGTACGCGGTGTCGGCATCGCCCAGCGAGACGGCGGCGAGCGCGATGGAGGTGAGGCCGAACGCCATCTCCATGTTGCCCGGGGGCCCCGACGGATCCTCCGCCCGCCACTCGACCTTGTTGCGGACCGCGCGGGCGGCGGCATCACGCAGCTCGCCGACCAGGCGCTCATCCGGCTCGTACCAGAGCCCCTGCAGCTGGGACGCGTGGCGATGGGCGACGTTCTCGGGCCACAGCGTCGACCACTCGGCCAGGGCCCCGTCGGCGGCGACCTGATACGGCGGGAGCTGCTCTCGCGCCTGCGTCCATGCATTCGCTCTGGCGGTATCGCCTCGCAGCCCCGCCAGCCAGGCACCCGCGGCGAGGCCATCGCGGATCGCCGCGATGTCGGCGGTCGAATCCATGACAAGCGGATTGTCGTGACCCAGCGGAGTGTTCTCCGGCGAATAGGACGGGTTCAGGTGCCCTCCCCCGGCGCCGAGGACCTCGGTCGAGAACTGCAGGATCTCGACGGCGTACTCCCAGAGCCACTCGTCGATCACCGAGCGATCACCCGTCACGAGGATGTAATCGACGGCGAGCCGCAGCAGCCAGGGCCCGTTGCCCACCCAGAACTGGTGGGGGTAGTCGCGCAGGAAGTGGTTGGCGTGGCCGTGAGTCGTCGTCCGCGCAGGCAGCATCATGCCCGCGGCGCCGAAGATGTTCCGGGCGTTCGATCGGTAGTGCTCGGTGAATCGGGTCGCGAGCCGGAAGAGCGAGGTCATAAGCTCGGGGGTGCCGGTCCACAGCACCGACGCGAGCGACCCCAGCTGCACGTTGCCGTTGAGCGTGTAGTCCGCCGACCACGCCGGCGCCCACGTGCCCTGCCACACCCCTTGAAGGGTCGGCGGCAGCTCACCGGTCGACACGATGATGTTGCGACGTCCCGCCGCGTAGGCGATCTCGAAGACGCGGCGCTCAGCCTTCGCATCGCCGGCCCGGGCTGCGGACCAGATGTCCTCGACCGGCTCGTCGTCGCGTCGCGCCCCACCGAGCGAGAGCGCGGAACGACCGATGAGCGCACCGGCATCCTCGAAGGCGACCGTCGATGCGGCCGGCTCTCCCACATCGACGCGGAACCGAACCCCGTCGGGCCCGACGACGACCTCCCACCCGCCGTCCGAATGCCGTCGCATCGGTCGCGGCGAGTGCACCCGGGCGCCGATGGCCGCATCCTCCTCTGGCGTCTGCCCCTGCGCGTGGACGTGCACGGCCAGCGAGGTCTCGGTGACCTGCGAGGTGGTGCGCACCCGATCGCTGTAGTCGACCGGGAGCACGGTCGATGCGTCGCTGCCGGATTCGCTCACGGGCACCAGGCTGACCCGCCCGCACTGCACGGTCTCCGCCCACAGCTCGACGTCGAAGCCGGGTTCGCCCTGGACGGCCACGATGCGGATGCCCGCAGATTCGCCGCCTGCGCCCTTCCACTCGACTTCGGCTCCGCCGTCGACCGGTGAGACCACGCGACGATAGTCGCTCCACCCGTCGAGGTCGGGCTCCCACTCGAGCTGCGCCACGGGCCCGAGCGGATCGGTCCAGATGAGCGTCTCCGGATCCCACTCCTGCGCCCGCAGCGCCTCCTCCACGAGGTCGGCAGCGAGGGCGTCGTCCCCGGCCCCGAGCGCGTCCCGTACCGACGGAAGCACTTCAGCCAGCTGCGGCGCCGGTCGTCTGCTGTTCGCGGGGACGAAGAAGCCCTCATGCGCGAGCGCTATCACGTGCCGGGTCGGGGCGCCGTACAGCACGGCACCCGCGACGCCGGTTCCTGCGAGGATGCCGTCGCTCCAGACGGCCGCCGTCGACGCGCTCCAGGGCTGCCGTGATCCGTTCATCCCGCGCCCCTCTCAGCGCACTCGGATCGCGGCTGTCGCCGGCACCGTCATGACCCGCGTGTGGTCCACTGTGCGGACCGGCCCGACGAGCTCGACCGCGACAGGAGCCTGCGCTCCGGCAGCGTGGTGATCGATCCGTAGCTGGATCACGCCCGGATCCACCCTGCGCCGCAACGAGCGGTCCGTGTACGACGCGAGATCGGCGTGCACTGCAAACGAGACGTCCGCCGACTCGCCTGGATCGAGGTCGACACGGGCGAAGCCGATCAGCTGAGTCACGGGACGCGTCACATCGGCCACCGGGTCATGAAGGTAGAGCTGCGGCACCGCGGTGCTCCGCTCCTCCCCTGTGTTCGTGACGGTCGTCGAGACGACGACCGTGCCGTCGGTCGCGATCGTGTTGCCGTCGACACGAGCATCGGCGATCTCGAAGCGGGAGTACCCGAGCCCGAACCCGAAGGGGAACGCCGGAGTCGGGTCGATGTTGCTGATGCCCTCGCTGCGCAGCGCGAGCGGAGGTGCGAGGTAGGTCCCCGGCTGCGCCGAGGCGGCACCGGGGATCTGCACGGGCAGTCGCCCGCTGGGCCGCACCCGCCCCGACAGGACGCCCGCGACGGCCGCCGCGCCCTCCTGCCCGGGGAAGAACACCTGCAGCGCGGCATCGGCCGCGCCGGCGAGCCCGCCGATCGCGTAGGGGCGTCCGGAGAGCACCACGAGGATGCTGCTCGCAGCCGCTGTGATCACCTCCTCCGCCAGACGGTGCTGCACACCGGGCAGCTCCAGCGTGAGCACGTCGCATCCTTCACCGGACGTGCCGTGCCCGAACATGCCCGACCTGTCGCCGACCACGACGATCGTGAGGTCCGCTTCGCGTGCAGCGACCGCGGCCTCGTCGATCCCGGTGTCATCGCCCGCGGTCACGGCGCTCCCTGCGACGAATCGGATCGACGCCGACGGGAACTCGCGGCGAACGGCCTCGAGCACGCTCGACGCCTCGACACCCATCGACGCATCGGGGAAGTTCGGCAGCACGTGGTTGGGGAACGAATAGCACCCGAACAGCGCGTTGGGGTCATCCGCTGTCGGTCCGACGACGAGGATGCGCCGCGGACCGTCCGCCAGCGGGAGACGCTCGTCCTCGTTCCGCAGGAGCACGACCGATTCCTCGGCCAGCCTGCCGGCGATCGAGCGGTTGCGGGTCGAGTCCAGGTCGACGGTCTCCGTCGAGGCGCGCTCGGGCGACCACCCCGCATCGAGAAGACCGAGTTCGGCCTTCTGGGTGAGCACGCGCAGCACGGCCGTGTCGATCGTCTGCGCCGAGACCCGCTCGGCGAGTTCCTCGATATAGGCGGCCGTGTGCGGGAGTTCGACGTCGATCCCGGCGTCGAGCGCCAGGGCACCCGCGTCGCCGAGGCCATCGACGACGCGGTGCATCGACTGCAGGAACGGGATCGCCCAGTAGTCGGAGACCACCGTTCCGGTGAACCCCCACTGGTCGCGGAGGACCCCCGTAAGCAGCTCGCGATCGCTCGCCGTCGGCACGCCGTCGAGCTCGGTGTAGGAGTTCATGACCGAGCGCACGTTCGCGGCGACGACCGCCTTCTCGAACGGCGGAAGAAGAACATCCCGCAGCTCGCGCGGGCCCACCGAGACCGGGGCGTGGTTGCGGGCTCCGCGCGACGCCGAGTAGCCGACGAAATGCTTGAGCGTCGCGACGATGCCAGCGGACTGCAGGCCCGTGACGTATGCGGCTGCCATCTCGGAGACCAGATGAGGATCCTCGCCGAGGGTCTCCTCCACGCGACCCCAGCGGTAGTCGCGCACGACGTCGAGCACGGGCGCGAGGCCCTGGTGCACCCCGAGATCGGCCATGTCGGATCCGATCGCCGCCCCCATCTCGGCGACGAGCTCGGGGTCGAAGGTCGCAGCCCAGGCCAGTGGCGTCGGGTAGACCGTCGCCTTCCACGCTGTGAGGCCGGTGAGGCATTCTTCGTGGGCGATCGCGGGGATGCCATGGCGATTCGCGGCCACCACCTCTCGCTGCAGGCTCGCGAGGCGGATGACGCCGTCGGACGGCTCGACCGGGGCTGTGCCGAACGGACGCGTGATGTGTCCGATGCCGTCGACGATCGCCTCGGCGAACGGCAGCGCCATCTCGTGCGACTCCTGCAGCGGCGCGACGGCCTCTTCGAGGTCTTCCGAGCCCGGCCAGGTGCTGCCCAGTTGCTGGAGCTTCTCGCGGAGGGTCAGCTGCGAGAGCAGCGCGCGGGCTCGCTGCGCAGGGGGCAGCGTGACGTCGGTCCACGCGGCGTCGCGGGGTGCGTCGTGGGTCATGAATCGGCCTTTCGGAGGAGTTCGGGGCGCTGCGCTGTCGAGGCCCGCACTTCAAGATGGGTGGAGAGCTCGACGCGTTTCGTCGCGAGATGCTCTCCGGAGGAGACCCGGAGCAGAGTGCTGACCGCGGCGCGGCCGATGTCGGCGATGGGCTGATGCACCGTCGTCAGCGGTGGGGCGGATGCCCTGGCGAGCACGGTGTCGTCGAACCCGACGACACTCAGCTCGTCCGGCACGGTCACGCCGAGTCGTCGAGCCGCTTCGAGGACGCCCATCGCGGAGGCATCGCTGCCGGCGAAGATCGCGGTCGGCGGGTTCGTCGAGGTGAGCAGCTCGGTCGCGGCGGCGAGGCCGTGGTCGAAGCTGAAGGCTCTGCGAGGGACCCCCTCGATGTCGACGCGGATGCCGGCCTCGGCCATGGCTGCCGCCCACCCGTGCGCACGCACGGTGTCGCAGCTCGCCTTGGGAGGCCCCCCGATGTAGTCGATACGTCGATGCCCCAGGTCGAGCAGGTGCTTGGTGGCCTCGTAGGCCCCCGCCCAGTTCGTCGCGCCGATGCTGTACGTCGTCGTTCGCGGGCTGTCGATCGGGTCGATCAGCACCATCGTGAGCCCGGCCGCCCTGAGCGCGCGCTCGCGGGCCGCGGAGTAGGCGCTGGTGACCTCGATGACGCCGATCCGGCCCGAGCGGGCGAGCATGGTCGCCCACGCGGTGGGCGTGCGTGCCTTCGCCGACTCGATCGAGCGGATCAGGAGGCCGATGTCGAGGCTGCTCGCCACCTCTATGGCTCCGCCGAGCAGCAGCGCGAGGTAGGGGTTGCTGACGTCATCCGGCTCGACGAGCACCTCGATCGTGGCTTCACCCGCCTGACGGGCCGCATGCTGACGCTCCGTGAGGGCGACGAACCCGAGATCCTGAGCGATCTGGTTCACGCGATCCCTGGTGTCCGCGCCGACACCGGTGCGGTTGTTCAGGACCTTCGAGGCCGTCGCGAGCGACACGTTGGCCGCATCCGCGACGTCCCGCAGCGTGAGCTTTCGTGCTGCACGATCGTCGGACATCACTTGCCTCCCACGCCCATGAGCCCGCGCACCAGCGAACGTCTGGCGAAGATGTACATCAGGAGGATCGGCAGGACCGTCAGCACGATGGCAGACATGAGGCCGGGGATGTTGAGGCTGAACTCCTGGCGGAAGATGCCGAGCGCGAGCGTCGCGACGCGGTTGTCGGCCGAGCGGGTCAGCACGAGCGGCAGCAGGTAGTTGTTCCAGGCGTTCAGGGCCGAGAAGATGACGATCGTCGCGAGCCCGCCCTTCGACATCGGCAGGACCAGCGTCGAGAAGATCCGGAACGAGCTGGCACCGTCCAGCGCCATCGCCTCATACTGCTCGTTGCCGATCTCGCGCATGGCTCCCGAGAGGATCAGCGTGGTGAGCGGGATCAGGAACACGGCGGTGGGGATGATGATGCCGAGGAGCGTGTCGTAGAGCGAGATCCGGTCGATCAGGAAAAACACCGGGATCACGACGACCTGCGCCGGGATCGCGAGCCCGAAGAGCATGATGCGGAAGACGAGGGCTACCCACCTGCTCTCACTGCGCACGATCGCGTAGGCGAGAGGGGGGACCACGACGAGGATGATGAGCACCGTGCCGAGCGTGACCAGTGCGGAGTTCAGCAGGAATCGGCCGAACCCCTGGTCGAACGCGTAGACGTAGTTCTCGAGGGTGAACTCGCGGGGAAGCCCGAGAGGGCCGTTCTGCGCGTACGTCTCGCGGCTCTCGAAGGAGGCGCGGACCATGACGTAGACGGGGATCATGATGATCGCGAGCCAGAGGGCGGCGAAGATCCCAGCGATCCAGTTGGGACGGGTTCTCATCACAGACCTTCCTGGGTGCCCTGCATCTTGTCGTACCCGGTGGCGCGCACCATGCCGATCGAGACGAGGGCGGCGAGCACGATGAGGATCACGGCGATCACGCATCCGTATCCGAAGTCCAGAGCCGAGATCCCTCGGTCATACATGAAGAACGGCAGGTTCGAGGTCGCCCCGCTGGGGCCGCCGCGGGTGAGGATGAGGATCAGGTCGAAGGTGGTGAAGGTGCCGACGACCATGAGGATCGTGGAGGTGATGATGGTGTTGCGCAGCTGTGGGATCGTGATCGAGAAGAACTGCCGAACGGTCCCTGCACCGTCGATCGCCGCCGCTTGATACAGCGTCTCGGGGATCGCGCGGGCCCCGCCCTGGTAGATCAGCGTGTGCAGGGGTGTCGCGCCCCAGAGGTAGATGAACGCGATGAGGCCGATGGCCGTCGCCGGCTCCCCCAGGATGTTGCTGAAGGGATTGTCCTTGCCCAGCAGAGGTTCGAGCAGGGCGGGGATCCCGAAGTTCGGGTCGACGAGCGACGCCCAGAGCACCGCGACTGCCGCAGTGCTCATCAGCAGCGGGATGAAGTAGAGCGCCGCGACGATCGCGCGACCCCGCTGGGGGCCCGCAGCCCACACGCCGATCAGCATGCTCACCGGTACCTGCGTGACGACGGCGAGGACCACGAGCACCACCGTCACGACGAGGCTGCGGTGCAGAGCCTCGTCGGTCAGCACGCGGGCCCAGTTGTCGAGACCGACCCACTGGGGGGCGATCAGGCGGATGCCGTTGTACTGCGTGAACGAGAGGTACACCGCGAAGGCGAGCGGCAGCAGCGCGAACACGGCGAAGGCGGCGATCGCGGGAAGGGACCAGACGAAGCCGGGGCGGCCTGCTTTCTGCAGGCCGCCTCGCTTCGCCCGAGACCTCTCCGTGGGGAGAGCGGTCATGGACTTGTTACCTTTCAGCGGGATCGCATCGCTGCGATCGGTTCCTGGACTACTCGCCCGCGGTGGCGGACTGCACGGCGGCGACCCACCCGTCGGCGTCGATCGTGCCGTTGAAGTAGTCGGCCATCGCGTTCTGCAGCGGCGTCTGGCTGGCCGCGGGGACGAACTGGTCCCACGACAGCTGGAAGGCCGGAGCATCGGCGACGAGGCCTGCCACGAAGGTCAAGAACTCGCGGTTCGTCTCGTCGAGGCTCGTGTCGGCGGCGACCAGGTCGGCCGCGTTCTTCGTCGGCGGAAGGTTGCCGAGCGCGAGCTGGTCCTTCAGGAACTCGTCGCTGTACAGCTCGGCGAGGAAGTCCCGCACGGTGTCGGGGTAACGGGTGTCGGCGGCGACGTTGTAGAAGTTGCTGAGGTTGCCGGCGATGTCCGTCGCGTTGTCCGAGCCGATCGATGGGAAGGCGGTCCATCCGAGGTCGTTCTTGACGAACTCCTCGTCGCCGCCGGCGATGGTGGCGTAATGCCACGTGCCCATCAGCTCGTACGCCGACTTTCCGGTGCGCAGGAGCGCGGCCGATCCGTCGGTGCCGTAGGTCACCGAGTCGAAGCTGTTGCCGAAGGCGCCGGAGTCGACGATCTCCTTGATGTCGTCGAGTGCCTCGCGGCTCTCGTCGCTGTCCCAGACGTCGCCGTCGCCGAGAAGACCCTCACGCACGGCCTCCGGACCCGCGACGCGGTCGAACACGTACTGGTACCACATCTGCGTCGGCCACTTGTCGGAGCCGGCGAGTCCGATGGGGGTCACGCCGGCGTCCGTCAGCGGGGCGACCTGCTCGAGCAGCTCGTCCCACGTGGTGGCGGGCTCGAGACCGGCATCGGCCAGCACCTGCTTGTTGTAGTAGAGGAAGGTCGGTGCGACTCCACGCATCGGGATTCCGTACGACTCGCCGTCGACGACCTCTTCGCTGAAGACGGAGGGCAGGAACGAGGACTCGAGCTTGGGATCTTCGTCGATGAAGTCGTTGAGCGACATCAGCGCGCCTGCGTCGACCAAGGGCGCGATGTTCGCCGCTCCCCAGCTCATGAAGATGTCCGGGGCTGAGGCGGTGCCGATGGAATTACGCACCGCTGTCGAATATTCGGCGCCGGACGTCGAGCCGGTGTCGATCACGACCTTGACATCGGACGTCTCGTTGAACCGGTCGGCCGCTGCCTGCTCGGCCGAAGCCGCCGCGTCGCCGAGGACCAGGACGTGGATCTCGCCTTCGGGCCTGCTCGTGTTGCCGCCTTCTGCAGAAGCTCCGCTCGCGCAGCCGGCGAGAATCACGCCGGCAATCGCCACCGAAGCACCCACAGCACCGATCCGAAAAGAACCGCGAACTCGGGAGTTCATCATCAGAATGCCTCTCTGCACTGTGATCGCGTCAGCGCGGGCCGCTCGACGCAAGTCCGGCCACATCGCCGGACAAGAGAAAACCTAACCGGCATACTGGCCGGGAAATCGTCCGAAGTCACGAAACTTTTTCGCATCGATTCGCGATGTCTTGCGCTGGGATGTCGCCGGCACTCGTCGCACTGCTTCGGCGCTCATTCGAGGTCAGCGTCGGCGGACGACCACGGTCGAGTCGCACACAGAGACACCGTCACCCGACCGCCGAGGCGGTCGAGTGACGGTGTCCTGGCACTCGCATCGGATCAGTTGCTGGGGACCAGCTTCCACTCCTGCAGGTCGTCGTTCGTCGGCGAGAGCTGCAACTGCAGGGCGACCGCTCCGTGCGATCCCGCCGCTGTCATGTAGAGCGACGTGTTCTGCGCCGACTGGATGCGCACGTAGCCGTCGGACGTGGGAACGAGGTTCCACCGTTTGTCGACCCCGCCGTCATCGACCCACTGCGCGATCCGCACGCCGGCGGATGCATTGCCCTGCCAGATGCCCAAGGCTCGCCCACCCGCCCTGTTGAGGAACGTGACCGAGCTCCCCTTCTGCACCGCGTGCCAACGCTGAGTGGCATTGACGGGGTTGTCACCCCAGGTGATGATGTCGGGCTGGTCACCAGTGAGGTTCGCATCCTGGGTCTTGTCCGCCTCCGTGCTGAGAATCTCTCCCGTCGCGCGGTTCACGAGCGTGTAGTACGTGCCGGCGGAGGCGCCGAGATCGACCTGACCCGCCGTGACCGGGCCGGTGCCCCAGGGCGCCTGCAGGATCTGGATACGTCCGGTGGCGGTGATGTACTGCAAATTGCGGCTGTAGCCCGCAGCCACCGGTGTCTGGTATTCCTTCCAGATCCCGTCGCTCCGACCCGACTGGTTGACCCAGACGCTGCCGCTGCCCGCCGCGTTGTAGACGATCGATCCGTCGGGTCGGGTGATGAGCACCGGGCTTCCGCCCTGGGCGAGGCGATTCGCCCCTGGTGGAACCGGAAGCGCGGAGATACCTGTGCCTGCCGCGCCGCCGACGGAGCGGAAGTTCAGCGGGTCGTCGACGATCTTGTAGCGCACGTCGTCGCCACCGCCCCAATACTCGTAGGTGAGAAGCCACTTGCCATCGGTCGTGGGGACGATATTCGTCATGCCCGGGCGCCCTCCCCCCAGACGGGACTTGCCGTCCTTGACCTCGGTGACGCCGGCGACGTCGAGAACCGGAGCCGTCCACGCACCGACCCCGTCCCACGTGGTGTGGGCGAGGATCTGTCCTCCGGAATCAGGCGACGAGGCGTCCGCCGGATCGAATTGCACGACACCGGTGACCGGATCCGCCCCGAGCGCGTCCCGCTCATCGGAGTAGAAGACGACCAGACGCCCGTTGCGCATCATGAGATAGGGCTCCCACACCGGGTCCTGCCAGACGGTGTCACCCTGGGCTCCCGAATACTGCGTGGGGCTGGCAGTCACCTTCGAGATCAGTTGCCAGGTCGCGCCCGAGTCGGTGCTCGCCCACAGCACGATGGCCGAGCGGAAGCGGTCGTTGCTGCCGGACTGACCGGACGACGCGACGGTCGACAGCAGCACCGTGCCCTTCTTGTACGGTCCGAGGTCTTCGGGCAGGACAAAGAAGTAGGGGTTGGTCCAGTTGCTGGTCAGCCCCGCATACTGCGCCGCGTTCGACTGCGATGCGGGAGACCCGATGTCGGTCAGCTTCTGCCAGGTGTCACCGTTGTCGTCACTCTTGTAGACCGGCAGATCCTGACCGACCACCGGCCCGGTGCTCTCCTCGTATGCCATGAGCAGCCGGCCGCCGGGCAGCTGCACGGACTTCGGATAGAGGATGCAGGGGCTCTTGTTGCACGACGCCTGCGAGACGGCCTGGACGACCGTGTTCGCCGCCGGCGCATACGCCGAGGCCCCGGAGGCTCCGATCGCGCTGATGGTGAGCATCGCGATCCCGGCCGCGAGTCCTGTGATGAGTTTTCGGTGCTTCGACATTGAAGTCACTCCCTTCCGCATCCATGAACCCACACACTCGGGAGCGAGAACCTGTCGCAGCTCAGAAACACTTTCCGTCGCCGGTACGCCTCGGTCGGGCGCACACCGGACGACCGGCTGGATCGACCCTAAGCTGCGTCTTCGATGGCGGGAAGCGAGAAGCTCTCAGCTCAGGAGCGCGCGCTCTATGATCTCCAGGCCGCGCACGCTGTCGTGTGGGTCTACGGGCATAGCAGCGGACCGGTTCAGGGCCACGGCAAGCAGTTCATAGAAGGTGAGGTGCCGTCCCGCGCGCAACGTCACCTCAGCTGTCTTTGTTGAGCTGTCGAGCCGCGCCATGCGACTGTCCTCATGCACACCGAAGCCCTGCGCATCCGGGGCCATCCCATCGATCGACTGGGCCTCCTGGGGATCGAGTCCGATGCTTTCAAAGACAGCATCCGAACCCACGACCCGGAATCGTGGCCGGTTTGCCGGTGCGACCGCACTCATCCAGAGACGACTTCGCACGCCGGACACGTGCGTGAGCGAGACGAATGCATCGTCATCACTCGCCCCTCCCCTTCGGCTGTCGAGTTCGGCGTGCACGTGTTCGACCTCTCCGAAGAGGACCAACGCCTGGTCGATCAGGTGCGGACCGAGATCGAAGAGGATGCCGCCACCTTCCGAGGGGCTCGCCGTGTCCTTCCAGCGGTCGCCGAGCGCGGGAGCCCACCATTCGAACGCCGAGTCGAACTGATGCACGTCGCCGAGAGCACCCGACTTGACCGTGTCCTGCAGCGTCAGGAAGTCCCCGTCCCATCGTCGGTTCTGGAAGACCGTCAGCGGAACGCCGGCATGCTCCGCCGCATCGACGATCCCCCGCGCTTCCTTCACCGAGGTGGCGATCGGCTTGTCGAGGACGACGGCGACTCCGGCCGCGATCGCGCGGTGGGCGAGCGGCGCGTGCGTGACGTTCGGGCTGGTGATCACGACGAGATCGAAGCCCCCGGCGGCGAACAGCGCGTCAGTGTCCGCGAAGACAGTAGCGCGGGGGTAGCGCTCTCGCGCTCGATGCGCACGATCGGGGTTCGAGGTCACGATCGCCGTGACCTCGAGCCCTCCGGTGGCATCGATGAGGGGGGCGTGGAAGACGCTCCCCCCGATTCCATAGCCGATGACGGCGGTGCGGATGCTCATGTGATTCCTCTCATCGGGGGCCGGCGAGATCCGACGGAAGGCCCGCGACGATACGGTCCACTTCGTCGAACAGTCCGTCGGGGATACTCCGGGTGATCGCGTCGACGCTCTCGTCGATGCGCTCTGGCCGGGAGACGCCGACGATGGTCGTGGCGATGCGCGGGTCGCGGGTCGAGAACTGCATCGCCGCCGCCGCGAGCGGCACGTCGACTTCTGCGCACACTTCCTCGATGCGGCGGATCGCTGCGAGCAGCTCCTCCGGCGCCTCGCGGTAGCCGTACCGCGTGGAGGATCCTGCTCCCGTCGCGAGGATCCCACCGCCGAGGACGGCGGCGTTGACCACCCCCATGCCGCGCTCCACAGCGGTGTCGATCATCCGACCGGCCCGACGGTTCACGAGCGTCCACCGATTGTGTGTGAGCAGGACGTCGAAGAATCCGGTCTCGACGTACTCCGTGATGATCGTCGTGTCGCCACCCGCGACCCCGATCGCCCCTGCGATCCCCTCATCCTTCAGCGCACGGATGACGTCGACGGGCCCACCCGGCGCAGTGGCTTCGGCGAAAGTCGTGTTCTCGGGGTCGTGCAGGTAGAGAAGAGGCACACGATCGACACCGAGCCGCTCGAGACTGCCCTCGATCGCGCGCCGCATCTGCGCGCCCGAGAAGTCGCCGGTGGTGAGGTCGCGCGTCACCTTCGTCGCAAGCACGAAGTCTTCCGGCACGCCCCCGATCTGCGCGATCGCCTGCCCGATACGTCGTTCCGACTCACCGTCGCTGTACGCGCACGACGTGTCGATCGAGCGGATCCGACCGGTGAGCGCAGCGAGCGCTGTCGCAACGCCCCGCTCCTCTGCGACGTCGTAACCGAAGTTCTTCGGCATCGAGCCGAGCGGAGCACCGCCCACTGTCAGAGGGGTGATCTGCAGTCCTGTGCCGCCGAGCGGCCGGAGGTTCCACTCCATGTCAGTTCTCCTTTGTGTTCCAGTCGAAGAAGTCCTCGGCGCCGGGTTCGAGATAGGCAGACGCGGCTTCACGGTCGAATTCGACTCCGAGTCCGGGAAGGTCCCCGACCCGCACGTGCCCGTCGACGACGATCGGACTGTCGAACCCATCGAGGATGCTGTACCACCACGGGTCTGCAGACACCGGGTACTCGAAGGCGATGAGGTTGTCGGGAAGCGTGGCTGAGAGTTGGATCAAAGCGGCGAGGCCGAGTAGTCCGCTGCTCACACCATGCGGAGCGACCCCGATTCCATGGAGATCGGCATACTCGGCGATCCATTTGAACTCGGCGAGACCTCCGACATCTCCAGGATCCGGACCGATCACGCGCACCGCTCGCTGCTCGATGAGCTCTCGGAAGTTCTGCCGCAGATAGAGTTGTTCACCGGTGTGCGTGGGCACTGCTGTCGAGGTGGTGACCTCGCGATAGCCGGCCACATCGTTCCACGGCACGAAGTCTCCCGTGAGCAGATCCTCAGCCCACGCGATGTCGTACGGTTCGAGAGCATTCAACAGCGTGATCGCGTCCGGCACGGTGAACCCGGGCCCCATGTCCAGGGCGAGTCGGCGATGCGGGCCGATGACGTCCTTCATCGCAGCGACGCAGTCGATGATGTGTCCGATGCCGCGAGGCGTGAGCGACCCTCGATTCGGATGCAGCGGCCCCTCCCGCAACTCGCCGTAGAGGAAGTCGGGGGTGTTGGGTGCCATGAACCCGTGCAGCCCGACCCCCTCCTTGAAGATCGAGAAGCCTTCCGGAGAGTCCACCATGTACTGCATCGACGAGGCGTAGTCCTCGGGCGTGTGGTTGCCGAGCGTCGTGCGGATACCGCCGTTGTACACGCGGATGCGGTCTCGCACCTTGCCGCCGAGAAGGCGGTGGATGGGCACATCGAGTGCACGGCCGGCGATGTCCCACAGTGCGATCTCGATGGCGCTTACGACCGCTCCCCACGGCTTCGACGCTCCGAGCCTGCGGATGCGGATCATGCAGCGCTCGACCTCGGTCGGGTCCTGTCCGATCAGGAGTGCCCGATACATGTCGAGCGAACGCGCGACCGCGGCCGGCTTCGAGAACTCGATCTCGGCGAAACCATCGATGTGTTCGTCGGTGAGCACCCGGATGATGGGGCTCCGGCCGATGCGGGCGCGGCGGATGTCGGTGATCCTCATCCCTTGACCGCCCCTCCGGTCAGGCCACCGACGAAGTAGCGCTGAAGGGCGACGAACGCGATGACGAGCGGCACGGTGAGGACGACGGATGCCGCCATCGTCGCACCCCAGTCCACGCTGAACTCGTTCGCGAACTCGGTGAGCGAGACAGGCGCGGTCCGCGCGGCGGTCGAGCTGGTCATGACCGAGGCGAAGAGGAACTCGTGCCACGACTGCAGGAACGCGAACATTCCGGCGGCGACCAGACCCGGCGCGCAGATCGGGAGTGTGATGTAGGTGACGGCGTCGAACCGGCTGCCGCCGTCGATCTGCGCAGCCTCCTCGAGGTCGACGGGAATGGCCGCGATCTGGTTGCGCACCATCCAGGTCACCAACGGCACCGTGATCGCGAGGTGGGCGAAGGCGAGACCGATGGTGGTGTCGAGCAGCTGCATCGACGTCACGATCTGGTACAGCGGCAGCAGCACGACGGTGAGCGGAACCACCTGCCCGAGCAGGATGAACAGCGCCATGGGCCGCGCACCGCGGAACTTGAAGCGCGCCAGGGCGTATCCCGCACTGAAGCAGAAGATCAGCGTGGCCACGGCGACGAGCAGTCCCACGATGATCGAGTTCAGCAGCGCCTGCGGCATGTTCGATGCGGTGAAGACGGTGGCGAAGTTGTCCCATGTCCAGGCCTCCGGCAGCAGCCGGGTGGGGACCCGGAAGATCTCCTCGCGGGGCTTGAACGAGGTGAACACCATCACCACGACGGGGGCGAGCGACCACACGAGGATGAGCGCGAGCAGGAACCAGACGCCGATGACGGCGAGACTGCGGGCGAGGGAACGGTTCTTCATGACTGCTCCTCGATATCGGTGCGCATGGTGCGGGCGAACAGGACGGCGAACACGGCGCCGATCACGAGCTGGACGAACGCGACCGCGTAGACGAGGGTCTGGTCCCCCTGCTGGAAGGCCTGATACAGCAGGATCGGCAGGATCGTGGACGCTCCGGCCGGCCCGCCGCTTGTGGTGACGTAGATGATCGTGAACGAGTTGAGCGCCCAGATCGCGAGGGTCAGGATGCAGATGCCGGTGGTCGTGCGGATCGCCGGAAGGATGATGTGCCACAGGATCGTCGCACTGCCCGCACCGTCGAGCCGGGCCGCCTCGTAGCGCTCTTCCGGGATGCCGGTGAGTGCGGCTGAGACCATGAGCATGACGAACGGAGCGGTGACCCAGATCTGGATGAGCGCCACCGCGATGAGCACGATGTCGGGGTTGGAGAGCCACCTGACAGGCGCGTCGATGAGACCGATGTCGAGGAGTGTCTGATTGAGGATGCCGTAATCGGTCGAGAGCGTCCATCGCCACACGGTCGCTGCGACGACACCCGGGATGATCCAGGGGATCATCACGAGGCCGCGCCACAGCCCGACGAGACGCAGGTGCTTGGACTGCAGCACGAGAGCGCCGAGGTAGCCGATGACGACCCCGCCGATCACCGAACCCACGGTCCACACCAGGGTGTTCCACATCACGGGCCCGATGCTGGGGGCGGCGAACAGTCGGACCAGGCCCTCTCCCCCATCCGCGATGACCCGCACGATGGTGGTGCCGATCGGCACCACCATCAGCACGACGGTCAGCACGAGCGCGGGGAGCATGAGGGCCACCGGGCGGCCGGACCGGCGGCGAGTGCCGGTCGTCCCCGTGATGATGCTCTGCGTCGACATCTTCTCTGCTATCTGTCTCTAGTTACTCGGCGAACGCCTGGTCGACGATCTGCTGGATGTCGGAGGCGGCCTGCTCGGCCGTCTTACGGCCGAGGGCGACCTCCTGGATCTGGTCGTGAACGGCCTGCACAGAACCGTTCCAGCGCGGATCATTCGGCGCGGGTACCGAGTGCTCGGCAAGCTGCTCGGCGTAGGCGACCCGCTCGGCTGTCTGGAACTTCTCACCCTCGGACGCGCTGATCCGTGCAGGGAAGGTGAGTGTGAGAGCAGCCATGCTCTCGGGCTCCGCGAGGAACGAGACGAAGTCCTTCGCGGCATCCAGGTGCGTGCTCTCGGCCGGCACGAGGTGCGCCCATCCGACACCGAGCGCCGTTCCCGCACCGTCAGGGCCAGGCAGCACTGCCGTGGCGATGGGGGCACCCTGTGACTGCGCCTCGGCGACGTCGAAGACACCACCCGGGTACATGGCCACACGGCCCTGGAGGAAGAGTTCGCGGATAGCGGTGTTGTCGAGTTCGAAAGAACTCGGGCTCGCCCAGCCGTCGAGGACGGATCCGCCGATCATCTCGACAGCGGCCTGCGTCGATGCCTCGGTCAGCTGCGGTGCACCGTCGACGATGTCCGCGCCGTCAGAGACGGCGAACTCGAGGAATCGCAGGGTGAGGTCGCTCGGCTCTCCCTGCATCGGCCAGGCGGTCCCCACGACATCACCCGAGGTGAGCGTCTTGGCGTCCTCCACGAACTCATCCCAGGTCGCGGGCGGTGCGTCGATGCCGGCCGCGGCGAACAGCTCGGGGTTGTAGATGAGGGCGTTGGTCGCCCAACGGTACGGCATCGCATAGGTCTTGTCGTCGAAGGTCAGCGCATCGACGAGACCGGGAGCGAAGTCGTCGGCCGGGCTCTCCGTGCCGAACAGGTCGCTCAGGTCGGCGAGCTGGTCCTTGTCGGCGTAGGTCCGGACCCGGGAGATCGACTCCGTGATCACATCGGGAACGTTGCCCGAGTCCAGCGCGACGGCCGTGCGATTGGCGACGGTGTCTCCGGTCGTCTGCACGAGCTCGACGCTGACGCCCGGGTTGTCGGCCTCGTATGCATCGACCAGCGCGACCGCAGCGTCGTAGTCCCAGTCCGGCACCCACCAGGTGACGACGTTATCGTCGGTGCCCGAGTTCTGCGCCACGTTCACGATCACGGTCGCTGCGATTGCGGCGACGGCGACACCCGCGACGCCGAGGAGGACTCCTGTCCGCGCCTTGATTGCCATGTTCTGCTCCATTGCTCGAAACTGCCCCTCGGGTAGGGGCGACAAGACAATGATGCAATTGGTAATTACAGGATGTCAACTCCGGGCGTGTTGCACTTCAACATCGAGCCGACTCACGTCACCCCGGTGAAACCCGGCGAAGCGCTCCACGGCGCGCCCGGTCTCGTCGTAGGACACGCTCCGCATCGCGAGGATCGGCGAGCCGAGCTCGACCTCGAGAGCGTCCGCCACCTGCTGTGAAGCCAACTCCGCGACGAAGGATCGGCGAGCTCTGTCGAATCTCACCCCGAACTCGCGCTCGAGGATCCCGAAGAGCGAGACGTCTTCGAGGGCGACGTCGAGGAGTGGCCGCCCCACGTCGATCGGAAGATGGGTCCGGGTGAACGCCCAGGGAACACCGTCCACTTCTCGGATGCGCTCTATCTCGACGACCTCGACGCCCTCATCGATCCCCAGATCATCCGCGATGCGCTGCGGCGCCGGCACGATCCCTCGACGCACGACTCGTGAGTGCTGGTGGCCTTCCGCGCTTTGAATGTCCTCGAAAGTGCCGATCAGCGCACCACCGAAGCCAGCAGATGATCGTCGATCCGCGAGGAACGTACCCCGCCCCTTCTCGCGGCTGATCACGCCCTCGTGTTCCAGTTCGAGCAGCGTCTGCCGCACCACCGTTCGAGAGACGTCGTACCCTTCACACAGCTCGCGCTCCGTCGGGATCCGGTCCCCGGGCTCGAGTCCGCGGGCGGCGATGTCGGCGAGCATCAGCGCTTTCAGCTGCGAGTAGAAGGGGACTGGCGACCGTCGATCGATCACTTGCAACTCTTCACCCATGGGAGCGATCCTATGACCCGACCGAGACAGGCGCCTCGAGCGCACCGAGCGCCGCCATCGCGAGATCGTGATCCCCCTCGGGCGATGTCACGATTCCCGATACGGTCACCGTGCCGACCACGCTGCCCTCGACCACCACCGGGACAGCCCCACCAGCGACGGCGAACTCGGTGGGATCGAGCCAATCGGGCACCCGGGCCGATTCCCGCTGTCGAAGGAGGAACTCGTAGCTCGGGATCTCATGCCGGACAGCGGTGTTCACCTTGCGCCGCACCCAGTCGTCATGCTCGGCAGTGGTCCCCTCGAGCGCCGCATGGAACACGACCTGGTCTCCCCGTCGCACATCGATCACCACAGGAAGCGCTCCGTCGGCGGCGATGCGCAGGGCCTCCTGCCCCACCGCGACGGCATCCGCGTGAGTGAAGCGGGAACGACTCCGTACCTGCGCCTGCGCGCGCACTCGCGCGAGCTCTTCTCGGACGAACGTGTGCTCCATACCGCTCCCATCATTGGTAATGACAGGATACTCGATGGTGCCGCCAGAAAGACTCCTCCACGATCTGCGCGCATGCCCGACAACCGAAGATGCGCCGCTGACGCCGGACGCGCCGGGCATGACGCCCGGCGAGTCCGGCGTGGAGTCCTACTTGGCGGCGTCCTTGATCATCTGGATCACCGAGAGCGGCTTGCTGATCATGGGGACGTGGGAGGTGTTGACCTCGACGACCTTGGATCCGGCGCGGGCAGCCCGCTTAAGGAACGCAGCATCGGTTACGCCCTCAGTGACGACAATTATGGGGCCGCCGGAGCTCACACTGGCGGCCAGCTCGTCGATGGCGAGTTGTGTGATGCTCTCGATCTCGTCGAAGTATCCGGCCGCACTCAGGTCATGCAGGTCAAGCCACACCTCAGTGTCATCATCCGCTGATGCGAGTTGAAGCGCCAAGAGCACTCGCCGATCGACCCCTGCTTCGATGAAACTGAAGATCTGGTCCGCACACACGCGGTCCACCGGATCAGTCAGTCGCTCGACTTGATTCTGCTCATACGCGACAATGCCCCGGTCGAGGACGCCCGTCCACGGGATTTCGACGAACTCATCCTCGTTCTTCCCCACCGCAACGCGCAGAAAACCTAGCCGCTCATCCCCGTCGAAAGAGTCCATCAGCGCCATCAAGAGCTCGCGCCTGCACGCCTCCGCACTGAACCCCATGAGCGCCAAACGCGTGCGTACAGCAACTGCCCGCGCCTGGTATCCAAACGCCCTCGCCGACTCAGCCGACTCAAGGCGCAGCTCGTCAGCCTCCTGTTGCGCAACATCGTCGGGCCCATATGCCGAGGCGTCCAGCCTCCGTAACGCCTGCAGCCACTCTTCCTCGACGAGCATGTCGTCTTCCGTGAAGACTGCGAGAAGCGCGAGAGGCTCGTCGTTGCGATCCCACTGGATCTGCGTGTCGCCGCGATAAAGCCACCAACGATCGCTCACGAACATCCTCCGAAAGAGCACTGAGACAATTCGACCACCGAGACGCGCTGCGCTCGGAACGGGCCGAAGGCCAGGCTACACAGCAGCGGAACCCAACCCTCAACGCGATGATGCTTTCGTCAAGCGAGCTCCGCCACGACAAGTCGCGTGCACTCGTATCGGTACTTGCTCGCAATCGAAGCACAACCGCCTGAATGACCCTCCCCTTCTTCCAGAGCCTCATCTACGCTGTGGCACATGGATACCTCGGATGAGACGCCGCTGGCCCGCCCTTGGCAGGCACAGCCATCCACCGACGTGATCGCAGCGTTCACCGTCGCCGTCACCCGATTGAGCGCCGACGGGGACTTCATCGTTCGAGCGCTGACTGACCAGCTGCTCGCAGAGCGACCGATCGCGGATCAGGAAGAGCTGACGCCGCAGGAGATCAGCTATCTCATCCGGTCCAAGGCCTTCACGCCAGAGTCGCTCGAGAAGACATCGACTCTGGTTGCTCGCGGGGGTCTTGTGGTGAGTGCAGCGAGCACTCTTCTGACGAGCGTGCTTCAAACCATGTCAACATCCGCAGCCGCTGCCTTCCTGAATATGGACGAGGAATCACTCTTCGCCGCCGCCGACCGTGGCGAGTTGTACATGGTCGATGTTGCGCAGTCCCGGCGTTTTCCGTCGTGGCAGTTCAGCCTCTCCTCGCCGGGGAAACTCCTGCCGCACCTAACCGAGATCATCGACATTGTGAAAGACAAGGGATGGGTGTCGGTATCTGCTCTGATGGCGACGCCGCAGTCGACCATGGTCGCCGAAGGACAGCACAGCCCCGTGGAATGGTTCAGGCGCGGCGGCGACGTGGATGCTCTGGCGCAGATCATCGAGGCCCAAAAGTGGCGATAGAGGTCAATCTAATGCCACGACGTCGTACTAGCCGCCGCTCGCATGCCGCCTAGGGATTTTGATTTCGAGCTGCAAGAAACTCAGTCGCCGTCTCAACCCGATACCGCTCGTCGACGTAGATTGCCGGAGTGAGATTGCGCGTTACGAAGAGGGTGCTCAGGTGGAACTGCTCCCCCTGCGGGGGGTCGCCGAGTCCCAGGCGCGCTGCGATGCTCGCAACGTGGGGCGCCAGTTCACTCTCCTTGCGGGCCAACTGCGTGGTGTAGCAGGGCTTGGTGGCGCGGGTCCCTACCTGGTCCCGGAAGAACGAGCGCAGTTGGCGCGCCGTCTCGGCGAATCCGTGAACTGATGCGGGGTCTTTGGCCTCAATCAGCCACAGGGTGCTGTCGCCAGGGCGTCCGCACACGAGGTCAACTTCGGTAGTGAGCATCGGCACGCCGAGTCGCGCGTGGTCGTTCGGTTTCACGCGGGCGACCGTGGTGTATCCGAGTTGCTCTAGCCGGTCTTGCAGGAACCTTTCGAACCGAATGTTGCGGCGCGCGCGGCGGTCCGCAAGCGCGTCCGTGACAGGCTGCGGAACGTCCCCCGCCCAGGGAAGAACTCCTTGGAGCAGGTGGCGGTAGTAGACCTGAAAGGACGTCAGCAAGTACTGCGGGCTAACAATGAGTCTTCCGTCCGAGTCTTGCACGAGCGGTTGCACGAGGAGCCGATGACGCCGTGTGCGCGTTTGCCAGGGCTTCCAATCCACGGCTTGCATCTGAACAGCCGTGCTCGTGAGCATCCCGATAGCGGCTTCGACACGCGTTCTCTGCGACTCATCCGCGCCCGGGCCTAGCGCGTCACAGACCCATGCTGTTGCCTCGGCCACGGTGACGTGCGCGGTCGTCCTGCCCGGCTCGAAGGTCTCCCACTTTGCGAGTGCGGCGAGGGTGGAGAGCATGTCCTGCGACGTCGCCCCCCATGCCTGCTGGAAAGCGCCCTCGACGTCGTCTCCTTCGTTCGCCTGTTGCAGCGAGTCGTCATCTCGAGTGCCATGCAGCCGAACGCTCGCGGCCGCGCGGCTCAGTTCGTCGTTTCGCAGACCCCACGCCGATGCGTCGGGATGCGAATCGTCGTCGACGGCCAGCTCGTACATTGGGCTGAGGTTGATGACTGCGGGCGCGACTTGGTGATACATCCGCTCACTCAGCGTGGTCGCGGTGAGGTACGCATCTGCGGCGGCAAGAAGACCGCTCCACGCCTGAGGAGTGATCGGCTTCACCGCCGCCGGATTGTCCAGGATGCGCAAGGCAGCCTCCACCACGATCTCGTTACACTGACGAAGCTGAAGTGTCTCCGCCGAGAGCTCGGCTGTGCGGGTGAGCGGATCCCATTCGGTCGCGAGATTCGCTGCGACTCGGGACAGATCGTCTTGCTGATGAATAGCGCTGTCCATCACCCTCGCCAGCTGCTCCATCCCCGTCAACACCACCTCGCTCGCGTCGTGTCTCTTGATTCCTTCCATCAGAGTTTCGAGAGCAAGGGGCGCAAGATGCTCGCGGATAAGTCGATTCGCGTCCTCCGCTCGGTACTCTCCCGGTTCGACGTCGGCACCGTGGAGTCGTCGCCCCAAAGCCGCGACCATGCGGCTCTCGTCAGAGGGTCGTAGACGCCACGGATCAGGCAGGTGATTGAGAGTGGTCCGCGCCTGCTTCATCTCCAAGATGAGAAAGGGCTTCGCTGTGCGCCACTGGTCGCGGAACGCCGCCGCCGCTTCGATATCCACGCCTCCCGCGCGGAGCAGATCGAACACTGCGTCCCCTGTTAGGACATTCGCCGCGTGCGGATCTCCATTCGCCGAATCTGCGAATCCCTCGACATCGATGCGCCACAAAAAGTTGACTGGTTCATCGACGGCACGCGCATGCGGGTCGAGATACGGCGTGACCACGCCGGACGGTTCACCCGAGGCCGTTTCCGAGGTGTGGAGATAGAGGACATATCCGGGCACATCGTTCGCCTGGTGCGCGGAACGCCATCGATCACCAAGCGCAGCGAAGCCGTAGATTAGCCCGCCGCATAAGTCGAAGATAAACCGTCGGTGATCGGCAGACAGTTTCTCCACGCTCGCCCGTGGCACCGCAACGGGGGGTTCGGTGAGAGCGAGGGACCACCCGTCAACACCAGGCGCGGTGGCGACGCCGCGGGTTGCATCGTACTTGGAGTCACCAGCGATCATCGCGACATTTGCGACGGGTCCCGGGGCGACCTCAGCTGCTCGGAGGTCTCGAATCGGGGGAAGCCCAACCCTGTGGAGCGCCACTTCGAGATCCGAGAGCTCTACCGCTCGATCCCACTCGGCCTCGCCCGCATGCGCTTCAAAGTAGACGGCAGTAGGTACCACGCCGCCCTTGAAGAACGACTTGCCGTTGGCCTTCCATGGCTCCCAGTAGTTGATCGCCTCCCACCCGAAACTCTCGGGGAAATCGGGAGCGCTCAGATCCCGCGCGAATGCGTAGAGATCATCGCGGGACGTGGCCGTTTCTGAGATCCAGGTCAGGTCTTCGAGCGCGAGGTTTGTTTCGCCGACCGCCTGCGGCACAGCGATGTGGCCGGCCGCGGCGAACACCGTCAGTGGGATGACCTCCGCGCCCGGCCTGATGGTTCCTTGTCGCCCGCCCGCCATGCGCACCGAAACTGGGCCGGATTGCGACCTCATCTGTTTCGCCAGATCCACTGAGCCGATGCGCGGCGGTGGCGTAGACCCCAGATCGGGAACGTAAATGACCGAGACAGCTATGCAGGTGGATGCGTTCACCGGCACCAGCCACTGAACGTCGATCCCTCGAAGCGGGGAATCGACACCTTCGCTGCTGGGAGGGGCTTCGATCAAGCTGTCGGAAAAGCGCCATAGGGCCTGGCGGATCTGGTTCAGGCAAGAACTCCGGAGTGCCCGTCGCGCATGCCCGTCTCGATCGAGCGCGGATACCAATTCTTGGACGGCATGAGCCATGATCTCTGGAATGAAGAGTGGCGGCACCCATCGGAATCCGCCAGCGGAGTCGCCAAAGCGGAGGAACCTCCCGAATGGACTGGACGGGCTCTCGATATCGAACGCGGCCCCACCCGCGGAGTTCGTCATCCATTCCAACGCCCTTTTGTCAGCATCGTCGAGTTCGATGTGGTCGACGGGGTCCATGTTGAGGAAGGCGCGCGTCGCTTCGTACTCAGCGTCCGGCAATGAAACTTCGTCGCTGAGCTCGAGGTCCGGGACTGGCACCCACGCGTCCGCAAGGTGGCGGACACAGAGATCGCCGTACCTCATTGCCAAGTTGACTACGTTCGCGATACCGAATCGAAATCGCCTGCGGAGCCGATCGTCCACCGCTTCGGCCATTCTGAGCGCGCGCGTGAGATCAGCGACGGGCCGTTCGGTGAGGCCAGGAACTGCACGCAGCGACTCAGAGCCGACGGCGAGGAAGGCTGTTCGGGTCGGGTCAGTGGGGATGAAGTCTTCACGCGCCGGGCCGATCCCATAGGTGGTAGCCGCTAGATCGGACAGTGCTTGGATCGACGGCAGCGGCTGGTACTCGTCTGATGTCAGAGCGGCGGAGGCGCGTAGTGCGGCCGCGAAGCTGCTTCCCAACGTCACCGATCGATGTCTGTTAGCCGGGGACGCGGCCGCCGCAAACATCAACACCCAAAGCTCACCCGGATCGTACGCTGAAAAGGCCTGTTCGAGTGCGTCTGGCCCCCATTGCGTGGCGCTGACCGCCCGCGGTTGAGATCGAGACCGCTTGTTCCCACGAGATTTTCTACTCTTCCCCACGCAAGCATTCAAGCGCAGGCCGGCGACATCCGCGCTGATTGCCGCCGTGGAAGACTCTGCGCGCCAGGGAGGAAGGTGGCTGAGCGGCGGGGCGCCGCGTTGAATGAGCGGAGGATATGTCTCCATCAGCGCCACTGCTCTGGTGCCAGGGAGCGCTTGACCGCTCTCAGCTGGACGCCGTGCGGGGTGCATACACGCAAAAGCGCACGTAAGATAATGCGTGTACGCGCTAACCGGATGACGATAAGAGGACGCTAGATGGTCGTGAAGAAGAGTCGCGCCCGTGCCGCCTCGGCGCGCGTCGCCGGTCGCGAGATCGCTGTGGGCCGCGGCACTGTGACAGGTCGATTCCTCGACGGGAAACCGAAGCTCGTCGTGGCGACCAACGCCCCGGCAAAGACCGACGTGCAAGCCGGTGTCGAGCGCCTTGCGCAGGTCGCGAAGACCACAAACATCGACGTATCCGTGTTCAACGCACTCATCGACGAGCTCGCAGATGCCATGACCGACCGTCGATCGACTGAGCTGGGCCTCACGGAGCAGGAGGCCAGCTTCCTGATCGAGTCCGGTGATTTCACTCCGGAGGAGTTCGCCGAGGCAGCAGCATTCGTCACCAGCGGTGGGCTCGCCAAACTAGAGCGCGAGACTCACGTGCGCGCCCTAACCAACACGTACACCGCATCTGAAGTCGCAGCGCTACTCGGCATCGATGCCTCCAGTGTGCGTCACCGCCAAAGCAAGAACACCCTGTACGGCTTCCGGGCGGGAAGGATCCGCCTCTACCCTCGATGGCAGTTCATTCCCGGTGAGAAGGCCTCGACGATCCCCCACCTCCCCCTGCTCGTCCGAGCGATCCCATCCGACTGGGATCCCGCCGACGTCGAGGGCTTCATGACGACGCCGCAAGACGAATTGCGGCCGACAGACGACGCCAATGATCGCAACGAGTGGATGACACCAATCGAGTGGCTGGCTGCCGCGAAGGACCCCGCACCCGTGGTGGGGATTCTTGAAAACGCCGACGTCACGTGAGCCGGGCGAACGCAAAGGTCCCGGCCACGCCACCAGCGACGCTCACCCTCGACGCCAGCGAGCACCTGAAGACCTACGACGGGGTCCTCTGGCGCGTCTTCGCCACGAGGGGCGCTCACCCGCAGGCATGGGATGAGCTACGGCACTTCGGGCCGGTCGAAACCATGCGATTCGACCCGCATCCCGAGCCACAGCAGCACCACGCGAAGTACGGCGTGATGTACACCGCCGGTAGATCCACCACAGCTCTCGGCGAAGTATTTCAGAGGCGCCGACTCATCAACAGGCACGCTCGTGGGAGCACCCTCGCTGCCTGGCGGCCGACCCGCGAACTGAAGCTGCTGGATCTCACCAGCAACTGGCCCGTGGTCAACGGCACGACAGCTTCGATTCAGATGGGGCCTAAACGGTACACGCGGACCTGGGCAAACGCGATCCACGACCAGCTCGGCGCGGACATCGATGGCCTTTACCACATGTCCTCGATTGACTTCGGTCCGATGGTGACCCTATTCACCCGCGCCGAGGACTCGTTCCCTCTACTTCCGTTGGTGCACACTCGCCTGGACTCCTCGAGTGCAAACATCTACCTCGCGAAGGCCGCAAGAAAACTGGGCTATCGGATCAAGAAGTAGGAGTAGACGTTCGCTGCTGCCAGGGCGCATGCGACTGTGCAGTTCTGCTTCTAGGGTGGCGCCGACCACGTACGCGATGCGACGATCGAGGATGCGCAAGAGCGGCAAGAGCGAGCCCACGTCCCTATTCCTTAAGGCTCCCGGCAACCGGTACGACCGCTTGATCTTCCGCTATCCCTACCAGGACGATGCGCTCCTCGCGGCGAGCTTTCAGCAGGCTGCCGGGCGCCTTGCCGGGACCTTCAGAGGGGAGCCAATCGATGACACCATGCTTCTGCCATTCTTGACGCTCTATCGGCAGGCGTTCGAACTCCGACTGAAGGCCATGATCCGAGAATTTGCGTCATTGCGTCGACGCTTTCATGAGTCGGGCAACCCGGACCTTGCGGCAGCGAAAATCGAGCAGCGACTTCGAACGTCTCGCATCCTGGGTCACAACCTTGACGCTTTGATGAACGAGTTGATAGGTCACTACAACGCCCTGGAAACGGATGAGCCGTTTCGAGAATCGATCAAGGAGTTGCTGCTTCTTCTGCATGAAGCGGACAGCACAGGAACCTCCTTTCGCTACTCCGGGCAGATGCCCGACATCCAGGAGAGTCTCGACTTCCTCGACTTAGTCGCCCTCATCGACACCGAGTTCGAGCTCCTGGGAGGCATGCTCGATGGGATCACCGAGATGTACGCCGCCGGACCACAGCCGGAGAACGAGAGCGACTGGTGATGAACCGGAGCGCCTCGATGGGCGTTGAACCGGCCGATTTCGAGTCGGCACCTGTCACGACGTTTGGGCGAGGCCGCAGAAGCTCCGGGGAAGCGAGGCCACAATAGTGAATGTCAGACTCCGCCCGTATGATCTCAACACCAGGGAACACGAGCGGCGGGAACACCTGATTCTCGCTTTACATCGGATTTAGTCCGATTTCACCGCGATTCTGACAAGAAACTAGTGTGAGTTACGTCTTTAGATCGGACTAACCGCTTTACATCGGATTACCCGCCGCTCGATCGGACTTAGTCCGGGCTAAAGCAAGTGTCGGGAGATTGACAGCGGTGTGCGGCGCTGATCCTGCGGGCAAGCCACAACGCGTGACGAACCTGACGCTCCACCCTCGGGATGGCAATGCAGCCAGCTGAGGTCACGCAGACGAGTCAGATCTTCAGACTGGCCCATGAGCGACGACGGTTTGACGAGTGAACCTCTAGACCTCGATTACGGGTGCTTTCTTGCTGACAGAGCCTGCGCCGAAACCCACACATCACCTGTTTCGGTGCCCTACGGTTTCGGCAGGGGGTTACGGCGGAGCGAGGCACGGCGTGTCGCGCTTCCCACCAGCACCGAGGATCCCCGGCCGCAAACGATCGTTTGCGGCCGGCAGAGGTTCAGCCTGGTGTCAGTCGTCGTTGTCGAGATCTTCGAGTACCTCGAACGGAGACTCGACGTCCCCGCGCCATGCTTCGATGCCTTCACGGATCGCGAGAACGGCGACGACGAGTGCAGCGACGGAGTCGGCCCACCACCAGCCGAACAGCGTGTTCAGGATGAGGCCGATGAACACTGCGCCTGAGAGATAGATGCACAGGATCAGTTGCTTCGCGTCGGCCATCACGCTCTTGGATTCGAGTTCACGTCCGGTGCGTACTTCGAACCATGCCAGCAGCGGCATGACGATCAGGCTCAGGGCGGTGATGCCCAGTCCGAGGGGGCTGTGTTCCGGGCCTTCCTGGCTAATCAGACTCATCACCGCGTCGACGGTGACGTAAGCAGCGAGAGCAAAGAACGCCAGTCCGATCGCTCGAACGGTGACTTTCTCCCAGCGCTCGGGGTCCTTCCGGGTGAACTGCCAAGCGATCGCCGCGGCGGATAGCACCTCGACAACCGAGTCGAGTCCGAAGCCGATCAGCGCGGCTGACGATGCCAGGGTTCCCGCCCAGATCGCGACGATCGCCTCAATGACGTTGTACGAGATCGTGAACCCGACGATGAAGCGCACCCGACGGTGCAGTGTCGATCGCCGTGCTGCCGTCATCGGCGCGCTCATGCGTCTGCTCCGACAGCGCAGCATCCGGGAACGGCGCAAGAGGCATCAACGCATGGTGCGTTCTCATCCACGGCCAGCGTTACGTCGACCAGTGCCTTCAGAGCCGCTGCAAGGTGCGGGTCTGCGATCTCGTAGCGCGTCTGCCGCCCCTCGGGCTCCGCGACTACGATGCCGCAATCACGGAGGCATGTCAGGTGATTCGAGACATTCGACCGGGACAGCTCAAGGGACCGGGACAAGACCACCGGGTAGCTCGGTGCATCGAGCAGCGACATCAAGATGCGGGAACGGGTGGGATCAGCCATGGCCCGACCGAGACGGTTCATCACGTCGAGCCGAGAGGCAATAGTCAGCATACGATGACTATACAGTCATCAGTGACCTATGCTCAAAGCATACTCGTCAGCCGCCGGGCACCTGTGAACGGAGACACATGCTCATCGTTTCCAGCAGGGGCACCTACCTACCGAGATTGAGCATCGAAAAAGAGGATCCTGGAACCATGAAGATCGAGCTGCTACACATCGCTGATTGCCCCAGTTGGGTTGAGGCTGGCCGTCGCGTTTCGGAGGCGCTCCGAGCGACAGGGCGCGACGAATCAACTCTGCATTACCGGCTCATACGAACCGAAGAAGACGCCGCAGCAGTCCCGTTTGCAGGCTCCCCGACGATCACCCTGAATGGGAACGATCTTTTCCCGGGTTCGGATCGCAGCAGCGATTTGGCCTGCCGTATCTACAGCACACCCACTGGGCTAGCGGGAATGCCGACGGTTGAACAGATCCGAGAGGCGATCGACGCTCATGTCGACTGAACTCAATACCGCCTGCACGTGCTGCGGCCGGCATCTGCCACGAAAGAAACTGCACGCCCTAGGCGACGGGGGTGCTTTCATCTGTCGACGATGCGGTTGGTGGGTAGCACTGCGCCTCCGCCGGGACCACCTGCCTAGCTAGGCTCTCGGCGCGGGAGCCGGCCTCAGGGCGACTTAGACCAAAGCGCTCGTCCGAGTTTCGCGCTCCCACGCCTGGGTTGCGACCTGGACGGCGTCCCACGGGGAGCCGAGCGGAGGGGTGTAGGAGAGGTCGAGATCACTCATCGCCGCGACCGTCATCCCGTGATGCAGCGCTGTGGCATAGGTGTCGACGCGCTTCGAGATCTCCGCACCGCGGGTACCGACGAGCTGCGCGCCGAGCAGACGGCCATCTCGGGTGTCTCCGGTGATGCGGATGCTGATGGGCGTCGCTCCCGGGTAGTACCGCTTGTGGTCATCCGCGATCGCGGTGTGACTGTGTGGTGCGAAGCCTGCGGCAGCTGCTTCGTGGTCGCGGAGGCCCGTGCGAGCTGCAACGAGGTCGAAGACCTTCACGACCTGCGTGCCGAGGCTCCCGGCGAACTGCGCGTCGCCGCCGATCGCGTTCTCGCCCGCGACGCGGCCTTGCTTGTGGGCGGTCGTGCCGAGCGGGAGATACGTGACACCGAGGAGGCGGTGATGAGTGACCACTCCGTCGCCGGCCGCCCAAACGTGCGGCAGGCCGGTGCGCATCCGATCGTCGACGACCACAGCGCCGCCCGCGCCCGTGGTTGCACCGGCTGCGGTGAGAAGGCTGGTGTTGGGCCGTACGCCGACGACGACGAGCACCACGTCAGCGGTGCGGGAGAACGGGTCACCGTCTCGGGTTCCTGCAACAGTGATTCGTCCTGCGTCGCGTGTGACAGCTTCGACGCGGGTATCGGTGAGGACGTCGACGCCGTGGCGGGTGAGTCCGTCGTGTACGAGGGAACCGAGTTCGGGATCGAGGGTGGAGAGGACTTCGGGGCCGCGCTGGAGTTGGGTGACCTGGAGGCCGCGCACAGTGAGGGCTTCGGCCATCTCGAGGCCGACGTAGCCAGCTCCGACGATGATCGCCGTCTCGGGCTGATGCTCGTCGAGGTACTTCTCGAGCGCGAACGTGTCGCCCATCGAGTGCAGCAGGTGCACGCCGTCGTCGGGGCCGAGCTGGTCAAGCCCTGATATTCCGGCTGTCGACGGCGCTGCCCCCGTGCCGACCATGAGCTCGTCGTACGGGATGGTCGATTCCGTGCCGTCGGCGTCGCGGACGGTGAGCCGGCGGCTGTCGACGTCGATGCTGGTGGCGAGGGTGTCAAGCCGGAGGTTCATGCCGGTGGCTTCGAGATCCGCGTGGGTGCGGTGGGCGAGCGACTGCCAGGGCTGCACCTCCCGGGAGAAGTAGTACGGGATGCCGCAGATCGAGAAGTTCGGGTAGGCGTCGGCCACGACGACTGTGACATCGACGGACGGGTCGAGTTCACGGGCCCGGAGGGCGGTGGAGATTCCGGCGTCGCTTCCGCCGATCGCTACAAGATGCATGAAGGCGCCTTTCAGGGCTGGGTTTCGAGTTTCTGAGGAACCACGACGTCGCCGGCCGTGCGGGCGGCGATTGGATAGAGGGCGAGGAGCAGTGCGAGGCCGATGGCAGCCCCGACGAGCTGTGCAGCGATGAACGGCGCCACAGACGACGGTGCGATACCGGCGAACGTATCGGTGAACATGCGAGCGATCGTGACGGCGGGATTCGCGAACGATGTGGAGCTGGTGAACCAGTAGGCCGCGCCGATGTACGCACCGACCGCGGCGGCCGTGACCGACCCCTTTCCGGTGCGGGCGAGAGCGAAGATCAGCAGCACGAGCCCTGCAGTGGCGACCACTTCCCCGACCAGGTGCCCGCCTGTGGCCCGGTCGTTGGACGAGAAACCGGGGCCGGTGTCGAACATGACCCCCGCTAGCAGGGTGCCGGCGATGCCGCCGAAGATCTGCGCGAGCACGTACGCAGCGACGTCGCGCAACGGAAGCCCGGTGCTGGCGCTGCGGCCAAGCAGCCAGTCCGCGACCGTCACCACGGGGTTGAAGTGCGCGCCAGACACTGGCCCGAGCATCAGGATCAGCACCGTCAGACCGAGGGCAGTGGTCAGGCTGTTCTCCAGCAGCTGGAGGCCGACATCATCCGGGGACAACCGCTGCGCGGCGATACCGGAACCCACCACGATAGTGACGAGCAGACCAGTTCCAAGGAACTCGGCGGTAGCTCGGCGCAGAAGGTGTGGCCGTGCGAGGGCGGGGTGAGGTGTTTTCATGTCGGCTCATCTTGACCCGAACGGGGTACTTCAGTCAAGATTGAGACAATGAACACTGAACGAACTGACCAGGTGGAGGTGCGCGCCGCGAAGCACGCTGCGCTGAGCGACCCATCTCGCCTGCGGATCGTCGATCGTCTCACGCTGGGCGACCTCTCGCCCACCGAAATCGGAATGGCGTTGGGCCTTCCCTCGAACCTCGTCACCCATCATCTGAACGTGCTGGAGTCGGTGGGGATGGTCTCGCGGTCCCGCTCGGAGGCCGATAGACGGCGCAGCTACGTTCACCTCTCAGATAACGCACTCCGCGGGCTCACACCCGGCCGGGTCGAGCGCGCAGATCGCGTCGTGTTCGTTTGTACGGCGAACTCCGCCCGGTCGCAGCTCGCCGCGGCGTTGTGGTCGACCCGCAGCAGTATCCCCGCGACGTCGGGAGGAACGCACCCGACGGGGCGGATAGATCCGGGCGCAGTCGCCGCTGCCGATCGCCACACTCTCGCGCTGCACGATGAGGCACCCCGCGCTCTGACTTCGGTCCTGACCGATTCAGATTTCGTGGTGACGGTGTGCGACAGCGCCCACGAAGAACTCGGCGCCATCGGACACCTGCACTGGTCGATCCCCGACCCCGTTCGGATCGGCACCGATGACGCCTTCGACACCGCCTACGACGAGCTGGAGCGCCGCATCGCGGAACTCGCACCCCGGCTCGCCGCCAGCTGAAACCCAACCTGAAAGAGCCCCCGTGACTGACACCACTCCGACCGTCCTTTTCATCTGCCAGCACAACGCCGGCCGGTCGCAGCTCGGCGCGGCTCTCCTAGAGCACCTGGCCGGGGACCGGTTTCGGGCCACGTCTGCGGGCCTCTCCCCCGCCGACGAAGTGAACCCGGCCGTGGCCGACACTGTCGCAGAACTCGGAATGAACATCACCGATCGCGTACCGCGCGCCGTCACAGTCGAAGACCTGGACGCCGCCGACCTCATCGTCCTTATGAAGCCCGGACTCACCCTGCCTTCCACCCCTCGCGGAAAGGTTCTGGAGTGGTCGTTCCCCAACCCCGAGTCCTGGGACGCCGAAGCAGTGCGCCCGCTACGGGAAGCGGTGGCCGAGAAGATTCGTACGACGATTCTCACCTGAGTTTCCCTTGTCACGAACCCGGCCCTGGCGTGGGTGATTCGTGCGGGACCGGGTGAGTCGACATGCTGGGAACGTGAGCAACCTCGTCGCCTGGTGGGAACGTCATCAGATCGCCCTCTATCTCGCAGCGATCGCTGCGGGCGTCGTGCTGGGCTTGTTGACACCAGGAGCCGCGCACCCTCTCGAGCTCGCGATCAACCCCGTTCTCGGGCTGTTGCTGTACGCGACATTCCTCGGTGTCCCTTTCTCGATGATCGGACGCGCCTTCCGCGATATGCGGTTCCTGTCCGTGGTGCTGGTCGTGAACTTCGTGATCGCCCCCGTCATCGTGTTCTGCCTGTCTCGGTTCGTCGCTCACGACCAGGCGCTGCTGGTGGGTGTGCTGTTCGTCTTGCTGACGCCCTGCATCGACTATGTGATCGTCTTCACGGGGCTCGCCGGAGGGGCGAAGGAACGGCTACTTGCGGCCGCGCCGATCCTCATGCTGGGACAGATGCTGCTCCTGCCGGCATACCTCTGGCTGTTCGTCGGCCCTGAACTCGTCGCCGCGGTCGACCTCGCGCCCTTCGTCGACGCTTTCCTCCTGCTCATCGTGCTCCCGCTCATGGCGGCCGGCCTCACCCAGTACGTCGCCTCCCGCACGCGCTGGGGCCGCACTCTCCGAGACACCGCTCTAGCCGCCATGGTGCCGCTGATGATGCTCACGCTCGCCGTCGTCGTCGCTTCCCAGGTCTACGGCGTCAGCCGGCAACTTCCTGCACTGCTCGCCACAGTTCCGATCTATGCCGCCTTCGCGGCGGTCATGATCCCGGTAGGGATATTCGCGGGGCGTGCGGCACGACTCGATGTCTCCAGCACTCGCGCCGTCGTATTCTCCGGCGCGACCCGCAACTCCCTAGTGGTTCTCCCGCTCGCCCTCGCGCTCCCCACATCGTTCGCCCTTGCCCCTCTCGCCGTCGTGACGCAAACACTCGTCGAGCTCGTCGCCATGGTGATCTTTGTCCGCCTGATCCCCCGGCTCGTGGGTGACCGTCGTCTCGCAACCGATTGAGGCACCGCCGAAAACCCCTGCCGTAAGGGACTTCTGGAGAGCGTTATCGGCAGCTGCTCACGGCCACAGAACGGTCTCACGCCGAAAACGATCGTTTTCGGTGGGCGCACTAAGTTCTCGTCAGGCTCGCGCCGCTAGAAGGACCGAGTCACGCGGGAATGCGCGCAACCAACCTTGAGTTAGATACCCCCAGGGGGTATCTTCTAACCATGAACGGGTACAGCGACGGCAAGGCAGATCTCGCTAAGCGGTTGAGTCGCGTCGAAGGTCAGGTGCGAGGGATTGCACGGATGGTTGACGAGGACAAGTACTGCATCGACATCCTGACGCAGGTGTCTGCGGCGACGAGAGCGCTCGAAACGGTGGCGTTGTCACTGCTGGGCGATCATCTGAGTCATTGCGTTGCCGAGGCCCGCGCTGAGGGCGGCGAGGTTGCGGCGGAGAAGGTCCGCGAGGCCAACGAAGCGATCGCCCGCCTTGTCCGTTCATGACCGCCACGTCTGTCTATCTGAAGGAGCACACAATGACTGATCGCATTGAACTTGGCCTAAAGGACGCGAACGCTGGCTGCGCGTGCTGCGCTGTCCCCTCGAACACCGAGGCTTCCGCGCCGGCTGCCGCCTCGTCCTCGTCCTCGGAAGAGGTTTTGGTTGCGGGGATGACGTGCTCGCATTGCGTGTCGAGCGTCAGTGAGGAACTGGCGGCTGTGGCCGGTGTCGAGTCCGTCGACGTCGACCTGAACGCTGGCGGCATCTCCCGTGTGACTATCCACAGCGCAGCCCCGGTCGATCCTGCTGTCGTGAAGGCTGCGGTCGAAGAGGCCGGGTATAGCCTCGCGACTAGCCAGGCCTGAGTCGCTAACCGTCTGCACCCGGGCTCAACCGGGCGCATCTGAGCAAGGAATTCCGATGAGCCAGCACGACGAACACAGCCATCACGCCGCACACGAGAGCCACGGCGCGGCGCCGACAACGGAGCATGACCACGCGGCGATGAGCCACGATCACGATGCGTCGCCAGATCATGGCGGACATGGTGGGCACGGCGGACATGGTGGACATGGTGATCATGTGGGCCAGTTCCGGCGGTTGTTCTGGATCATGCTGATCCTCGCGGTCCCGGTCGTCGGGTTCTCGATGATGTTCTCGATGCTGCTCGGATACCCGCTGCCGGACGCTGCGTGGGTCGGTTGGGTGTCCCCGGTTCTCGGAACGGTCATGTATGTGTGGGGCGGGGCGCCGTTCCTCACCGGTGCGGTGAGCGAACTCCGGGCCCGCAAGCCCGGCATGATGCTGCTGATCGCTCTGGCGATCACGGTCGCGTTCCTCGCCTCATGGGGCGCGAGCCTGGGCCTGCTGCACCACGAACTGGACTTCTGGTGGGAGCTGGCCCTGCTGATCGTGATCATGCTGCTCGGTCACTGGATCGAGATGCGTTCCCTCGCGCAGACGACCTCAGCGTTGGATTCCTTGGCTGCGTTGCTGCCTGACGAGGCGGAAAAGATCGAGGGCGATACAACCGTCACGGTTGCCCCGTCTGATCTGCTGGTGGGTGACGTGGTGGTGGTGCGCCCGGGCGGGCGGGTCCCCGCAGACGGGCGGATCGTGCAGGGCTCGGCCAGCATGGACGAGTCGATGATCACCGGAGAATCCCGGCCCGTCCGCCGCAGCGACGGCGACCAGGTCATCGCCGGCACCGTCGCGACCGACTCCGGTGTGCGGGTGGAGATCACCGCGATCGGCGAGGACACCGCTCTCGCAGGTATCCAGAAGCTGGTGACCGAAGCGCAGAGCTCGTCGTCGCGGGCGCAACGGCTCGCGGATAAGGCGGCGGGATGGCTCTTCTGGTTCGCGCTCGGCGCTGCCGCGATCACCGCGATCGTCTGGACGGTTGTCGGCATGCCCGACGCCGCGGTGATCCGCACGATCACCGTGCTGGTGATCGCGTGCCCGCACGCTCTGGGCCTGGCGATCCCGCTCGTTGTGTCGATCGCGACGGAGCGGGCGGCTCGTGGGGGTGTGCTGATCAAGGATCGTCTCGCGTTGGAGAGCATGCGCACCGTCGACACCGTCTTGTTCGACAAGACCGGCACGCTCACCAAGGGCACCCCCGCCGTCACCGCGATCGACCCCGTGTCCGGCACCGATTCTGACCAGCTGTTGGCCTGGGCCGCGGCTGCGGAAGCCGACTCCGAGCACCCGCTCGCTCGCGCGATCGTCAACGCGGCGAAAGAGAAGAACCTCACGGTCCCTGCCTCGTCCGAATTCGAGTCCTCGCCGGCGGTCGGGGTCCGTGCGCGTGTCGATGGGCACATCGTGCAGGTCGGTGGGCCGTACATGCTCGAGCAGGAGAACGCCCAGGAGCTGGCGGTTGCCGATGAGTGGCGCAATGAGGGTGCGATCATCCTCCACGTCCTCGTCGACGGTCAGGTCGCGGGCGCACTGCGATTGGCGGATGAGATCCGCTCAGAGTCGCGTCACGCCGTCGAGGCCCTCCACGAGCGGGGCGTGCAAGTCGTCATGATCACCGGTGATGCCGACGCGGTGGCCGCCTCCGTGGCGGGCGAGCTGGGTATCGACCGGTACTTCGCCGGAGTGCGACCGGAGGACAAGGCCTCGAAGGTGAAAGAACTGCAGGGCGAGGGCCGCAAGGTCGCGATGGTCGGAGACGGTGTGAACGACGCCCCCGCGCTCGCGCAAGCGGACGTCGGTATCGCGATCGGCGCGGGAACGGACGTCGCGATCGCCTCGGCCGGGGTCATCCTCGCCAGCGACGACCCCCGGTCTGTCCTGTCGGTGATCGAACTGTCACGGGCCAGCTACCGGAAGATGAAGCAGAACCTCTGGTGGGCCGCCGGCTACAACCTGCTCTCCGTCCCCCTCGCGGCCGGCGTGCTCGCCCCCATCGGGTTCGTGCTCCCGATGTCCGTGGGGGCCGTGCTGATGTCCCTGTCGACCATCGTCGTCGCGCTCAACGCGCAGCTGCTGCGCCGGCTGGATCTCCGCCCGGACGCAGTAGCGGGTAAGTAGCAAGAAACGGTCAGGGTGACGGACGTAGGCTGAGGAGAACGGGAGGTGGGTATGTCGCTGATCAACGTCGCACAACGGGTGCGGGGACCGCGCACGCTCACCCATACCGTCTTGGCCGTCCTCGCGGTCGCGGTGGGCGTCATCGCGGGTCTGCTGGCGATGCACTCCTTCAACTCGCACGCGACAACTGCCGGCCACCACGACACCGTCGCTGTCAGCACCCAGGCCGATGTATCTGCCCATCACCACGACACGTCCGCAGCCGCCGCCGTGCCGGACTCACCGACGGCGGATGCGGGATGCGCGACGTGTGGGGGCGGGGATCCGATGACGTGGATGGCGTGCGTCCTCGCACTCCTGGTCGCCACGATCCTGCTCGGGCGGATCGGGCTCGGCTGGCGGCATGCCACCCTGATCACGGCACTCGTGGCCGCGACGACCCGTTGGCCCGCCCGTGCCCACGCGCTTCCGCCACCGCCCTCTCTCACGGTTCTCTGCATCAGTCGCACGTGATGACGCGCTAGCCCCCTTTGCGGGCACGCACCCCTGGCACCGGCAATAGCCGGGCCTCATCACCGACCCTTGGAGAACACTCATGAAGATTCGACCCGCGGCGATCGCCGCACTCACCCTCACTGCCCTTCTCGCCCTCACGGGCTGCGCCGGAAACACCGGTTCCGGCGACGGCATGGAAGGCATGGACCACGGCGGCAGCTCGTCCGCGCCCACCGACACAGCGGACGCGAATGACGCCGACATCATGTTCGCCAGCATGATGAAGGAGCACCACGCACAAGCCATCGAGATGTCCGACGTCCTTCTCAGCAAAGACGGCGTCGATGAGCGCGTGGTCGCTCTCGCCGAAGAGATCAAGGCCGCTCAGGAGCCGGAGATCCAGAAGATGGACCAGTGGCTCGAAGACTGGGGCGCGGAGATGGACAGCATGGAGGGCATGGATCACGGCAGCGGCATGATGTCTGAGGAAGACATGCAGGCCCTCGAAGATGCCACCGGTCCCGATGCGGGGCGTCTGTTCCTTGAGCAGATGATCCAGCACCACGAGGGCGCTGTCGACATGGCGCAGAACGAAGTCGACAACGGTCAGAACAGCGACGCCGTCGCACTCGCTGAGACGATCATCGACGCGCAGACCGAAGAGATCGCCACCATGAAGGAGATCCTCGCAACTCTGTGATCCCTGGGTGGGGTGCGGGGCTCCCGCACCCCACCTCGTGATCTGTGCGCACACCATCATGCGAACCCTCAAGAAGCTCACGTTGCCCACTTTTCGACAGCGACACCGAGCGGCACTCACGCTCTCCACAACGATCGCAGCCAGCATCGTGCTGGCCGGCTGCACCGCACCCGCCGAGCCCACCACCGGACACGACCACGCCACGTCCATCAGCCACGTCCACGCAATCGTGCCAAACCCCTCCGAGGACGGATACCTCCTCGGCGCCCACGACGGGATCTACACGGCCACACCGGATGGCGAAGTCGGCTCGCGTATCGAGACGACCGACTTCGACGCAATGGGCCTCATCACCGTCGGTGACGCTCTCCTCGCGTCCGGGCACCCCGGACCAACCACGGCCCCAGAACTCGGCTCCCCCAACCTCGGAATCATCCGGAGCGACGACAGCGCCAGAACTTGGACGCCCGTCTCATTCACCGACGAGAAAGACTTCCACGTGCTTGCCGCCGGGAAGAACGACACCCTCTACGGGATCGCCTCGGACTCCGCGGAGCTCCTCCGCACTGACGACCTCGGTGAGACCTGGTCGGCGGTCGGAGAAATTCTGGCGTTCAGCCTCGTCATCGACAGTGAAGGGCAACTGATCGCCGCCACCCCAGACGGGGTGCAAATCAGCACTGATGAGGGCACCACTTTTACACCTCTGAACGAGGCGCCTGCGCTCTATCTACTCGCCGTGTCACCTGACGGCAAACGGCTTGTCGGTGTCGGTCGCGGCGGACAGATCTGGGCCAGCACAGGATCCAACGCCGAGTGGGTTCCAGCCGGCGTCACTCATGGCTCCGCGCAAGCGCTCGCGACCACGAACGACGGTGACACCTTGGTCTTCGATGACAGCGGCCTGGCGGCAATAGCCAAGTAAACGAGAGGACGACATCTTCAGAAACAGACGCTCACTTGCCCCGAGATTCACCGAAACTCCCCTGCCGTTAGGAGGTTTCGACAAACCATAGCGGCGGGCCCTCGAGCGACGACCAGCCGCTCCTGCCACAACGATCGTTTACGGCGGGGGCACCGAGCCGTGAGGTTGCTCATCATTTTCTTGCGAGCGGCGAGGGGAAGCCTGCGATGTCGGACATATGAGGGATCGTGGTGACTATGAGCTGACCAGGATCGTGAGGCAACGCTATGACCGGTAACGACGAGCCCGAAGGGCATTCGTCCCCCGATGGCGTTCCTACTCTCAGCGCGTGGGCAACGGATCAGGCCTGGCTGGCCGAGGCAGACCGCGATCGCGCCGAGGAACGCTTCGACCGGCTCGCCGGAGACCGCGAACTCGCGACCGCACTTCGGGCCAGCGGATACCGGGGCCGGAACTACGAGCTGTTCGCGAACGAGATCGCGAAGTACGGGTGGGCTGTCATCCGCGGGTGGATCTACAAAGGACAGATTCGTGGCGAGGTGAAGCGGAAGGGCTTCGGCGCACTGGAGCCTGAGCCCCGCCCGGGATCGATGATCGAAGAGGCCGAGAGCCTGTCGGATGAGACGATCGTGCTCGCCCTCACCGCGTTTCGAGACAAGGTGCTCGTTCCGGGCAAGTGGGACCCCGCCAAGGGTGCCTCCCTGCGCACGTTCTTCGTGGGCCAGTGCCTGCTGCAGTTCAGCAACGTCTACAAGCGTTGGCGTCGAGAAGAGCTGCGTTCATATGCCGAGCCGCAGGCCCCGCCGCCCGCAGCGGCCTGGGCTGACGACTTCGAGGAGGGTCCGTCGACGTCGGCTGCTCCCGACGCGAGCGAGGCGGCGCACATCAAGGACGAGCTGCGTCGTGCATTCGGGAGCATCAAGGACGAGCGTGTCCGCTCAGCCTTTTATCTGAACGTGACGCATGGCTTCACGCACGCGGAGATCGGCGAGAAACTTGGCATGACCGCGAAAGCGGTGGAGTCGGCGATCGCGCGCGCACGTCAGCAAGTACGACAGAACCGGGAGTCCGCATGAGCAGTGAATTTCGAGGCAAGATCGAGCGCTCGTCCTTCGGGACCCAGAACGCGAAGGCGGCACGCCGAACCGTTTCCGCCAACAAAGCGCAGTCGCTCGTCTCGCGATCGATGACGGGCAAGACTCAATCGAAGCAGTTGAGAGGCCGCGAGGGGAAGTGACCAGCGGCGGACATATACCGAGATGTCGGGATCACAACGGAAAAGAGCCGCCCCGCGGTAACGGGACGGCTCACAAGCCCTGAGAAGGTCAGGTCTCATCCAGAGCACTGACTGTACCGGAGTTGGCAGCCGCAGACTAGCGGCGCTCCATCTCATGGCACCCCGGCACCAATCAGTGAAGGAGTTCCCATGGGAACCGTTCGTCGCTCTGCATCCACCGGTCGTTTCGTCTCCAAGGCCGCTGCGGCCCGCTGGCCCGGAAAGACCACCACCGAACGTGTCGGTTCCGGCACGAGCAACTCGACCACGGTGCACCGCTCCGCGTCGTCGGGCCGGTTCGTCACCGAATCGACCGCCAACCGCAACCCGGGCGGCACGATCAGCCAGCGCGTCTAATCGAACATGAGGGCCTGCACGTGCACACGTGCAGGCCCTCGTTGTGTAAGTCGAGGGCCTCCAGAACCCCGTCGGTGGCGGTCAGTAGTTCACCTTGTCGATGACGAGGTTCCCGTCGAGCATCTCGTGCGGGACGGGTCCTGCACTGGGGGAGCGGGATGGTCAGTCTCGCGAGGTCGGCGTCCGCAACGGTCTCCGCGGCCGCCAGGGCGTGAGCGCCCGGGACGGCAACGCCGACCGGCATCTCAATGTCTGCCGCAGCGCCGGAGCCGGCAATGTTCACCCGGAACCCGGCGGCGAGTACTGTTCACCCGAAGACTAGTGGGGGAGCTTTCCCATCGTTTGTTCAAGTCTGGCCTTGCGTTGCCTAGACCTTGCGACGGAAGCCGGTTGAGTCCCGAGTGACATCGGGCGACCAACGATGCGGTTCTCGCTTCACGTCGGGCCACTCGTGATCAGATCGAACGATATCCGGTCCGCGCCGGTGTGTCGGAAGCCCGTCGAAGCCGACCGGGCTGATCCTGGGCGCAGGCGACGAAGATGTGCCTACCGGCACTCCGCCTCCCTCCGGGAGTGATGATGAAGCCAGCTGAGATCGCACGGATGATCGCTCGTCGACGGTTCTCGAAAGAGTCGGAGCTGCACTGGGTGCCGCGTGATCATCGTTCGGAGACTGGCTATGCGAACAACACCTCGTTCGCACCGGTCGACCGAAGTCTCGGCCGTTTGGATTGGTCGGTCATCGACCCCATGAAGGTTCGAGTATCGAAGGGCGCCAGCCACTTCTTCACGGGATCTGAGTACTTCTGGAGCCGCACCCGCAGTCACGTCTGGTGCGAGTCTCAGTTCGAGCGCGACGAACTGATGTGGCTCGATTTTGGCGGACAGGTCGAAAGGGTGTGGTCGCAGCCGTTTGGCGTGGTGTTCGGCGTCCGCTCGCCGATGGCCGGTCATTGGCATGTGCCGGATTTCCTGTTGCAGATGTCGGACGGCTCTTATGCCGTTCGGGACGTGAGGCCAGAGGAACTCATCGACGAGTATGCGCAACTGCAGTTCGATGAGACGGCGCGAGTGTCGGCAACGCTCGGCTGGCACTATCAGGTGCTTTCCGGCCACAGCCTTCATGCGACCCGCGTGGTCGAATGGTTGTCGGCGTCGCGTCATGACCGCTGCAGGCCGCCTGCTGCCGTCGAGGACAGGATCCTCGAGGCGGCAACTCTCGGCAAGACTCGCCGGGAGTTATGCGAGCTGGCATCACCAGATTGCCCACCTCTTGCTTGCGCTTGGATTGACAACCTCGCCTGGCGCAGGCTGCTCGAGGTCGATCTGTCGGCGGTCTTCAACAGCAACACGCTACTGACTACCGCCCATCGGGAGAGAACGGACGCGATCGGTGTCTGACGAGAAGAAGCTGAAGCTCGGAGAGACTTTCGACATTGACGGCGATAGTTGGGTCTGGGTCCACATCATCCCTGGCCTAGAGGTGAAGCTCCGATCTGAGACCGCACCCCACCGACACCTGATCATGTCCGTAGACGAGTTCCTGCTCCAGGCCGGAACAGCCCAACGGGATCGCATCGTATCTCTTCGGCCGGACGGGGATGCATGGCCGACCGACGTATGCGATATGGAAGCCCATCTCCTTGAGGCGTTCACTGGCAAGCCGATGGATCCGTTGGCCTCCGCTCCTCGGGCACAATATGACCCTGCGCTGACAACTCAGAACGCACGTGTTGACGCGAAGCTGCTCGAGCTAAAGGGCACTTCACTTGGGCGAGCGCGCAGCACCTTTCACCTCCTGTGGAAGACGTACCAGCAAGGCGGTGCAGCCGGACTGAATGCCCGCATGCATCGCAAGGGCGAGCAGCGACTCGCCATCAGCCGGGCAGACCCACGGCTGGTGACGATCATCGATCGAATCCTCGATCGTCAGACGGACAAGTCTACGAGCAGCAAACGCCGGTGCGCTGTCTTGGTGAGGCGAGCGCTCGAGACCACCTACCCCGGCGATCCTTTATGTGAGATCAAGGCTCGCACCCTCCAGGGCTACATCAACGAGCGGGCTGCCGGCCGTTACAGCTTCGACAAAGCGACCACCCGGCGAAACACCGACAACAGCCCCAAGCGTCAGTACTACTCCGGGGCTGCCTATCAACTTGGGGAGCGATGCGAGATCGATTCAACGAAACTCGACGTTCTCGTCTGGGATGAGAACAGTGAGTTCCGGCCGACACTCACCGTGCTTCTCGATGTCGCAAGCCGGGTACCGCTCGCTTGGGCGATTCACGCGGACAGCCCCGGCGGATTCGACCATGCGCTCCTGCTCGCCCGGGCTGTCATCGGGCGCAAAGCCGTACCTGGTTCAGGAGCAGCCACCCTCGCAGGGTCAGCCACGTTGCCGTCCGACCTGATGAAGCAGGTGAACCCCTTCCTCACCGACGATTCTCTGGCCGTCCCGTGGATCTTCCCGCGATCGATCACCATCGATGGTGGAGCAGATTTTCGGTCCCGCACGTTCAGAGATGCCTGCAGCGCGTACGGAATCCACAGGGAACTTGCCCCCCTCCAGAACACCGACGGTAAAACCACATGTTGAACGCAACTTCGGCACGCTCTCGACAGACTTCGCCGCATGGCTGGCTGGATTCGTGGGGAACTCCGTCGCCCATCGGGCCGCCAAAGACGACCCCACGCTCACCCTGGATTCGCTTCGCCTCATCCTCGACAGCTGGATAACGAATATCTACCTGAACAGGCCTCACCGTGGCTTGAAGTCGATGAGGCATCCAGGGCGCATCTTCACCCCGAATCAGATGTACGCCGAACTGTTCGCTGTAGGACCCGGCGTTCCGGTGCCTTTCGGAGTTGAGGAGTACCTCGCGCTCTTGCCCACCGAACGACGCATGATCGGCCGTGCAGGGATCGAACTCCACAATCGCCGCTACGACTCACCCCATCTGGAAGATCTGCGCAATCGCTCCCTCACGGGCGCTGAACCGGGATCCGCGAAAGCCAGGAAATTCCCAGTGAGCTTCGACCCCTACAACGCCAATGCCGTCTGGGTGCGTCACCCAGAAACCGGTGTGTGGATCGAGTGCTGGGACATCGCTCTGCGGGAAAAGACAGCACCGATGGTCGCCGAGATAGACATGAAACTCCTTGCCCGATACCCCGACGCCGCGATCGACGATCCCGACCGCCGTCGCGAGTGGATCGATCATGTCGAAAGTCGGGAACGAGGAGACAAACGAAAACGCACCCAGCACAAGCGAGAGCAACAGCGCCTCAAGGTCGAAGCTCAACGCGAGTCAGGCCCCTCGACAACGACACCGATCCCATTACGGCAATGGGCCAAACCCGTCGACATCAGCACCATCGATTGGACGTCCCCCGACATACATCTCGCGCAAGCAGAGGAGCTTGATTCATGAAGATCACCCCACTCGTCCTCCACCATGACCGCAAGACCAGCCTTGCAGGGCTTCGAGAAGCATTCGACGCCGAGCCCGCATCCCCGCCGAAGATCACCTTCCGGCAGTACACAGATCTGGACAGTGAAGCCCGAGAGCTATACGACCAAGCTCGCGAAGACTTTCTCCGGCTGACGCTGAGGGTGAAGACACGCGAGCAAGCGGTCTGCGCTCGCATTCTGGAGGACCTCATCCGGATCAACCCTCGGCTGAAGAACTCGCGGCGCGGGCTGATGATATCCGCGCCGATGTTCTCCGGCAAGACAGAGCTCGCTCTCCTGTTGGCTCGATCCGTAGAACGCAGACACGCAGCCCAACGCCCCGACTACCTCAGAGACGGAGACACACCGGTCGTCTGGGTGGAGATGACCGAACACTCGACCGGGAAGGCTCTCCTTGCCCAGATCGTGGAGTTTCTCGCCCCCACCATCGTTCTCCCCAAACAAATCGCCACCGACAGGCTGCGGAAACTTGCCGTCGAAGCCCTCCACCGTCACGGCACGAAGCTGCTCGTGATCGACGAAGCGCACAAGCTCGGCGGGACTGAACCCTCCAGTGTCATCAAAGCCCTCCAGAACGAGTCCTGTGCGACCGTCGTCCTGGTTGGAATCAGTCTCGACCAAGCATTCAAGACGGGCGACGGCCTGCAAGTCAGCGCACGCTGCGACTTCGTCACACTCGACAAGATCGACCCGGACGTCAAAGAGGACTTCGAACAATGGATCAAATGGGTCGCCACCTTCGACAGCTTCCTACCACTATGCGGGCACTCCCACGGCCTTCTCACCCGCAACGCCGGCACGCTAGTCCACGCCGCCGACGGGCAGCTCGCCGTTCTCGCGATGATTGTGGACCGCCTCGTCGCGTCCATCTTGCGAGACGAATCGCGCACCTCTGAGACCGTAACCCGCGAGCGACTCTTCGGGGTTCTCGATACTCTCCGGCGCACCACGCTCAACAAACACAACGTCACCCTGGACGACTTGGTGGACGCCGCATGATCAGCACGCAGGCGTGGGCGAAACGACCCAAGTGGCATCATCTTGAGACGCCACGCTCCTACGCGCAGCGGCAATGCCGCGCCGCAGGAGTGCCGTTCGACTTCGCCGAGAGAGCACTGACCAGCCGAGCGCAACCGAACATCCACCGCGTCTGGATCGACGACGAAGCGGCCGCTCGGACGGTCGAGGCGACGGCGGGGCGCCCGGCCGGTCATTACCTCCGCATGAAACGTCTAGCGCAACCGGACTCCACACGGGCCTACCCGCAGCGCTTCCTGTGCCGCCTATGCAGTGCCGGGGAGACGATCGAGCAGATTCCCCACGATCGGGAGAACTTCTGTCTCCGACACCCGGGGCAGATGGTGTGGTTCGGTCCCGGAACCGAAACCGATACCCAGGTGATCGTTCCCTTCGATCCCTCTCTTCGGAACACGGAACTCTCCTTCCGTCGACTCGTCGCTACTGGTCGGGTCACCACGCAACTGCACGGTCAGGTGTGGGCCATGGTGCGCGACAACGACACGCTCTCCGCCCAGAACGCAGAGACCGGGCAGAGTCCGTCTTTGATGAGCGCGGTACGCGAGATCGATCGCCGCGCACATCTGTACCGCGCGACGGTGCGCGTTCTGCAGATCTTGTCCAATCGTTCGCACTGCGCACGATGGCGCACTCAGTCGGCGGCAGATCTACGGCTCGATATCAAGGAAACGTTGGGCTTCACCAATAGCGACATCCTCGTCGAACGGGTGATTCTCTGGCTCCGCCCCCTCCGCCGCCACACCATCCCCACGAAGTTCCGCCCCCTGGAAGCTGCCCTCGACACTGTCGACGTACCCCGCATCCTCGACACCACCGCCAACTACCCGCTGTGGATCCTCCGCCACCCGAAAGCCATCTCCGAATGGGACTGGGATCGCAACCCGCCCACCCGCGACCCCTGGTCCGGAGTCGATGTCTCCCACAAAGCCTGGTGGTTGTGCGAGGAGGGGCACTCCTGGGAAGCAAGCCCCCACGTGCGAGGCTTTGCCGAGACAAACTGCTCGTACTGCATCGGCATGGACTTCTGGCCTGGACACACCGACCTTGGCACCCTGCGGCCAGACATCGCCGCGGAATGGGACACCACATCAGGAGCCAACCGCGGGGACCCACATCACGTCAGCGTCACCTCTGCCCGGAGAATCAACTGGAGGTGTACTGCTCGAGAGCACACCTGGCCCGCCCAGGTGCGTTCCCGCACCACGCAAGAAAGCAGCTGCCCCTACTGCAGCGGTAGCCGGGCGATACCGGGTGAAACAGACTTAGCCACACTTCACCCGGGCCTTGCAGCAGAGTGGGATTGCGAACGCAACGACAGCTCCATCACTCCGGAGACAGTCACCCCCGGATCGGACCGTGTCGTCTGGTGGCGCGGTCCCTGCGACCACCGCTGGGACGCGGCCGTCGGCGACCGTTGCTCAGGACACGGCTGCCCGTACTGCTCCAATCAACGCACCCTCGCCGGTTTCAATGACCTGGCCACCACCCACCCTCAACTCGCCGACCAGTGGGACCCCGCAAACTCCAAGACTCCGCGCGAGGTCACCGCGGGTTCGGATTACCCCGCGGTATGGCGTTGCGCGCTGAGTCACACGTGGGAGCTTCCCGTCTGGGGTCGCACGAAGGACAAGACGGGATGCCCCGTGTGCGCGAATCGGGTCGTCCTCGCGGGATTCAACGACTTGGGAACCCTCGACCCTCATCTGGCTTCGGAGTGGGACCATGAAGCGGGGGCGAACGACCGAACACCCTCCGAAGTGACCGTTAGTAGCTCCTATGAAGCCCAGTGGCGCTGCGCTGAGAATCACACGTGGCCAGCGACAGTCGCCAACCGACACGCAGGCTCCGGGTGCCCCTCATGCTCCGGACGGGTCGCCATCCCGGGAGCCACTGACCTCGCGACACGCCGACCGGATATCGCCGCACAATGGGACCCCAGCAACGACTGCTCACCGAATCAAGTCACGGTCTCCTCCCACGTGAAAGTGTCGTGGATCTGCCACCGCAATCACTCGTGGCCCGCGACAGTCAAGAACCGGACGTCCGGCTGCGGCTGCCCTTACTGCACAGGAAAGCTACCCATCCCAGGGGAGACCGACCTTGCAACCCTGCGACCCGATCTCGCAGCGCAGTGGGACTCCTCTAACACCCTCTCGCCCACCGAGGTCACCGTCGGATCGGGGAGAAAAGTCACCTGGCACTGTGCCTGCGGGTACACGTGGCCATCGAGAGTTCAGACCAGAACCCGCAGGCCCCACGCCCGCTGCCCCGAATGCCGGAAATAGCGACACTCCACGTGCCACCGCCATCGATCTCGCAGTTGGCCACGCTGAACCCCTCGAGCACGAAGGGCAAAGGCTCACGTGTTCGCTGCTGACCCAAACGCGAGCGAGTCGAGAAGCGATGATGGCCTGACCAAGATCGCACTGCCGACTCGCCACTCACGTCAGCGTCGCGGATTGTCGAGCCCGTGCGCTTCTCAGAGGAGCTCGCTCACCAGCTGTTCGATGCGGCCACGGATATCGTCGCGGATGGGCCGTACGGCGTCGATGCCCTGACCAGCGGGGTCGTCGAGCTTCCGGTCTTCGTAGCGCTTTTCGGGGAAGAACGGGCACGCGTCGCCACACCCCATGGTGATCACGACGTCAGAGGTCTCGCAAGCAGATGCGCTCGATAGCAGGGGTTCTTTTGGTGGCGAGCGAACGCGCCCGACCAGACCCGCAGGCGCCCGGGCCCAACAGACGACGTCTGCGATCTCGCCGACTGTCACCGGCTCTATGGGATGCGCGACGTCGATGCCCCGGGAGGCCTCCCCTTCCGGCGGAGGCTCATCTACGCTGTCGCACATGGATGAAACCAATGGCCAGCCACGGACCCGCCCTTGGCAGGCACAACCATCCACCGATGCGATCGCGGCGTTCGTCGACGCCGTCGCCCGGCTGAACGCGGACGGGGACTTCATCGTTCGAGCACTGACTGACCAGCTCCGTGCAGAGCGACCGATCGCGGATCAGGACGCGCTGACTCCGCAGGAGGTCGGCTATCTCATCCGGTCCAAGGCGTTCACGCCAGAGTCGTTCGAGGCGACATCAACTGAAGTTGCTCGCGGGGGTCTTCTGGCGAGTGTAGCGAGCACTCTTCTAGCGAGCGTGCTTCAGACCGTATCTGCGCCCGCAGCCGCTGCGTTTTTGCATATGGATGAAGAGTCGCTCTTTGCTGCCGCCGATCGCGGCGAGTTGTAAATGGTCGATGTTGCCCAGTCCCGGCGTTTTCCGTCGTGGCAGTTCAGCCTCTCCTCGCAGGGGAAACTGGCTCTTCCCAGATGAAGGTGTAGGTCGGCCGGGCGCGTCGGTCCGCAGATAGACGTCGAGGTCTCCCGACGATGGAGGTTCCTACGCCATCCATCCGAAAGACCTCGACGTGCCCGACGCTACCCCGCCGGCCGGCTTCGGCCGCCCTGACCTAACCGCCTTCGCGGCTCATCCCAATCGGCTCTGATCGGGTCTGCTGACCCTCTCGACGAGAACGCAGCGACATCACAGCCACCCAACCCCGACCGTCCGGGAAGCCGGGGCACGTCACATGGGCTGTGCTGCGGGCGTGTCGAGTGGGTAGTCCAGGGGCGACGCAGGAGCGTCGACGCGACGTGCTGAGAGGTGGTTCCAGTCGAGCGCTAGGACACCGGCTACAGGCATGGCGATAGGTCAGGAACGGCGTCGCTCCCTGCGCAGGAGGGAGCGCAGAGTCTCGGCGTTTGCGTAGCCGACCCGTAGCGCGATCTCGGCGGAGGTGAGGTCCGTGGTTGCTGAGAGGTGTCGAGCTCGTTCGGTGCGAAGCCGTTGGACGAAGCCGAGCGGAGTGAGGTTGAGCGCCGCACGGACTCGTCGTTCGAGGGTGCGCCGGCTGGTGCCGAGCGACTGCGCGACGAAGGCGACGTTGAACGGTTCGTCCAGGCGGGCGCGCACGAAGCGTTCGAACTCGACGACGATCGGGTCCTCGTGCCGGAGATGTTCGTAGGCGACGAAAGCCGCCTGCGACGGGCGCTCGTCGATGATGAGGAGCTTGGCGACATGTTGGGCCAGGTCGGGGCTGATCGATCGCACGAGTGAGAGCGCGAGGTCGATGTGGGCGAAGGCGGCGCCGGCGGTGACGAGGTTCCCGTCGACCACGACCATGGTGTCGAGATCGAGGGCGACGGTCGGATAGCGCTTCCGGAACTCCGGCCCCAGGAACCAGCTGGTCGTCGCCCGCCGATGATGCATCCGTCCTGTCTCGGCGACGGCGAACACGCCGGTGCACGCCGCGGCGATCCGGGTGGTCGCGTCGTCGAGGCGCCCGAGTGAGGCGATGACCGAACGAGCATCTCGACTCTGGAGGGCGTCGTGGGTCGCGGCGGCCGTGAGGGTTCCAAGCGCAGGGACGACGACCACGTCGAACTCTCCGGACTCCGGCAGCGGGTGGTCCACCGACAGGGTCATCGATGCCGTCGTGGTCACTCGCCGTTTCGGTCCGAGGATGGCGAGTTCGATCGGGTCGATCCGCGGGTCGACATCGCCGCGGGCTCCGTCGGCCACCCGCACGATGTCGATGATCGACGCGATAGCCGAACCGAAGCAGCCGTCGATCGCGATCAGTCCGATACGCATGACGTAAACAATAGCAATACTGCCGTATACGCCACTCCCCACCGGCCCTCGCTCGTCATACGCTGAACTCGTCCCACGAAGAACCCCGACGTCAAGGAGAGTCCCTCATGTCCACACCCGCATCACTTCCGTATGCCTTCGTCGCCAAGATCGTCGCGGCCGATGGACAGCACGACGCGGTCGCCGATCTGCTCGCCGGCGCTGTCGCACTCGCCAACGAAGAAGTAGGAACGATTGTCTGGTTCGCGGTCAGGACCCACGCCGACACCTTCTGGATCTTCGATGCATTCCCCGACGAAGCCGCTCGCGACGCCCACGCCAACGGCGCCATCGTCGCAGCCCTGATGGCCAACCAGCACCTCCTCGGCGCAGCACCCGAGATCCTGGCGGCCGACGTCCTCGCGTCCAAGCTCCCGTAGTCCGCCAACGCACGAGACGATCGCGCCCCGCCGAGTCGGTCCGCAGATAGACGTCGAGGTCTCCCGACGATGGAGGTTCCTACGCCATCCATCGGAAAGACCTCGACGTGCCCGACGCTACCCCGCCGCCCGGCTTCGGCCGCCCTGACCTGACCGCCTTCGCTCGACTCGACGGCCTCGGTCTGAGCGTGATCGGGCAACGACTTGAACCGGATCGTGCGGTCCTCGCGTGCCGCGTGGTGGAACCAGATCAGTGGTGCCGACGGTGCGGCAGCGAAGGCGCCGCTCGTGACACCGTGATCCGGCGGTTGGCCCACGAGCCGCTGGGCTGGCGACCGACCGTGCTGGAAGTTGTAGTGCGCCGCTACCGCTGTGCAGACTGCGGACACGTGTGGCGCCAAGACACCAGGGCCGCGGCGGAGCCACGCGCGAAGCTCTCGCGCACCGGGCTGCGGTGGGCGCTGGAAGGGATCGTGGTCGCACACCTCACCGTCGCCCGTGTCGCCGAGGGACTCGGGGTCGCGTGGGACACCGCCAACAACGCGATCCTGGCCGAAGGCAAGCGGCTGCTGATCAACGACCCCACGCGGTTCGAGGGCGTGAAGGTGATTGGCGTCGATGAGCACGTCTGGCGCCACACCAGGCGTGGCGACAAGTACGTCACCGTGATCATCGACCTCACCCCGGTCCGCGATGGCGCCGGCCCAGCAAGGCTGCTGGACATGGTCGAGGGCCGGTCGAAGGCGGCGTTCAAGACCTGGCTCGCCGACCGCGACGACGCCTTCCGTGACGCGGTCGAGGTGGTCGCGATGGACGGCTTCACCGGGTTCAAGACCGCCGCTGCGGAGGAGATCCCGGACGCGGTCACGGTGATGGATCCCTTCCACGTCGTGCGCCTGGCCGGTGACGCCCTCGACAGGTGCCGGCGCCGGGTCCAACTCGCGATCCACGGGCACCGTGGGTTCAGGGACGATCCGCTGTACAAGTCGCGGCGCACGCTGCACACCGGCTCGGACCTGCTCACCGACAAGCAGAGCGACAGGCTACGCGCGCTGTTCGTTGATGACGCTCACGTCGAGGTCGAGGCGACCTGGGGTGTCTACCAGCGGATGATCGCCGCCTATCGCCACGAGGACCGGCAACGTGGCCGCGAGCTCATGGAGAAGCTGATCACCGACCTCAGCGCCGGCGTCCCCAAGGTGCTCACCGAGCTCGCCACCCTGGGCCGGACCCTGAAGAAGCGAGCCACCGACGTGCTCGCCTACTTCGAACGACCCGGCACCAGCAACGGGCCGACCGAGGCACTCAACGGACGGCTCGAACACCTGCGCGGCTCCGCACTCGGGTTCCGCAACCTGACCAACTACATCGCCCGAAGCCTGCTCGAGACCGGCGGCTTCAGACCCCAACTCCTACACCCCCGATTGGGATGAGGCGGGAAACTCCTACCGCACCTAACCGAGATCATCGACATCGTAAAAGATGAGGGATGGATGTCGGTATCTGCTCTGACGGCGACGCCTCAATCAACCATGGTCACCGACGGTCAGCACAGCCCTGTGGAATGGTTCAGGGGTGGCGGAGACGTGCAAGCTCTAGCCCGGATCATCGAAGGTCAGAAGTGGCGATAGAGCTTATGGCAACGCAACGGCGTAACACGCGCAGCTCACGAGTCGTCTAAGGCGTGCGACCTCGAGCGGCGAGAAACTCCGTCGCCGTCTCAACCCGATACCGCTCGTCGACATAGCTTGCCGGAGTGAGGTTTCGGGTAACGAAGAGGGTGCTTAGGTGAAACTGCTCGCCGTCAGGCGGCTCGCCGAGTCCGAGGCGCGTCGCAATGCTCGCGACGTGAGGCGCTAGTTCGCTCTCCTTGCGCGCGAGCTGCGTTGTATAGCAGGGCTTGGTCCCGCGGTCTCCTACCTGGTCCCGGAAGAAGGTGCGCAGTTGGCGTGCAGTCTCAGCGAATCCGTGCACCGACGCAGGATCCTTCGCCTCGATCAACCAGATGGTGCTATCGCCAGGGCGTCCGCACACGAGGTCAACTTCGGTCGTGAGAATCGGCACGCCGAGCCGCGCGTGGTCGTTGGGTTTCACGCGGGCGACCGTGGTGTAGCCGAGTTCCTCTAGCCGGTCTTGAAGGAATCTTTCGAACCGAATATTGCGGCGCGCACGGCGGTCCGCGAGCGCGTTGCTGACAGGCTGGGGAACGTCTCCCGCCCAGGGAAGAACTCCTTGGAGGAGGTGGCGGTAGTAGACCTGGAAGGACGTCAGTAAGTACTGCGGGCTGACAATAAGTCGTCCGTCCGAGTCTTGCACCAGCGGTTGCACGAGGAGCCGGTGGCGCCGTGTGCGCGTTTGCCAGGGTTTCCACTCCACGGCTTGCATCTGTTCGGCCGTGCTGGTGAGCATCCGAATAGCGGCCTCAACACGCGTGCTTTGCGACTCATCCGCGTCCGGGCCCAGCGCGTCACAGACCCATGCTGTTGCCTCGGCCACGGTGACGTGCGCGGTCGTCCTGCCTGGGTCGAACGTTTCCCACTTTGCGAGGGTGGCGAGTGCGGCGAGCATGTCCTGCGACGTCGCTCCCCATGCCTGCTGGAACGCATCTTCGACGTCGTCCTCTTCGTTCGCCTGTTGCAGCGAGTCGTCGTCTTGAGTGCCGTGCAACCGAACGCTCGCAGCTGCACGGGTAAGTTCGTCGTTTCGCAGGCCCCACGCCGATGCGTCGGGATGCGGATCGTCGTCAACGGCCAGCTCGTACATCGGGCTGAGGTTGATGACTGCGGGCGCGACTTGGTGATACATCCGCTCACTCAGCGTGGTCGCGGTGAGGTACGCATCTGCGGCGGCAAGAAGACCGCTCCACGCCTGAGGAGTGATCGGCTTCACCGCCGCCGGATTGTCCAGGATGCGCAAGGCAGCCTCCACCACGATCTCGTTACACTGACGAAGCTGAAGTGTCTCCGCCGAGAGCTCGGCTGTGCGGGTGAGCGGATCCCATTCGGTCGCGAGATTCGCTGCGACTCGGGATAGATCGTCTTGCTGATGAATGGCACTGTCCATCACCCTCGCCAGCTGCTCGATCCCCATGAGCACCACCTCGCTCACGTCGTGTCTCTTGATTCCTTCAGTCAGGGTCTCGAGAGCAAGGGGCGCAAGATGCTCGCGGATGAGTCGATTCGCGTCGTCCGCTCGGTACTCTCCCGGTTGAACGCTGGCATCGTGGAGTCGTCGTCCCAAAGCCGCAACCATGCGGCTCTCATCAGAGGGTCGTAGACGCCACGGATCAGGCAGGTGATTGAGAGTGGTTCGGGCCTGCTTCATCTCCAAGATGAGAAAGGGTCTCGCTGTGCGCCACTGGTCGCGGAGCGCCGCTGCGGTTTCGATATCCATGCCTCCCGCGCGGAGCAGATCGAACACTGCATCCGCTGTTAGGACATTCGCCGCGTGCGGATCTCCATTCGCCGAGTCTGCAAATCCCTCGACATCGATGCGCCACAAGAAGTTGACTGGTTCGTCGACGGCACGCGCGTGCGGGTCGAGATACGGCGTGACCACGCCGGACGGTTCACCCGAGACCGTTTCCGATGCGTGGAGGTAGAGGACGTATCCGGGCACATCGATCTCCTGGTGTGCGAAACGCCATCGATCACCAAGCGCAGCGAAGCCGTAGATTAGCCCGCCGCAGAAGTCGAAGAAGAACCGTCGGTGGTCGGCAGATGCTTCCTCCAGGCTCGCCCGTGCCACGGCAACGGGAGGTTCGGTGAGAGCGAGGGACCACCCGTCAACACTCGGCGCGATGTTGACACCGCGGGTGGCGTCGTACGTGGGGTCACTTGCGATCGTCGCGACGTTTGCGACGGGCCCCGGGGCGACTTCTGCCGCTCGGAGGTCTCGAATCGGGGGAAGCCCAACCCTGAGGAGCGCCACTTCGAGATCCGATAGCTCTACCGCTCGATCCCACTCGGCCTCGCCCGCGTGCGCTTCAAAGTAGACGGCATTGGGTACCACGCCCTTGAAAAACGACTTGCCATTGGCTTTCCATGGCTCCCAGTAGTTGATCGCTTCCCACCCGAAACTCTCAGGGAAATCGGGAGCGCTCAGATCCCGCGCGAATGCGTAGAGATCATCGTCGGACGTAGCCGTTTCCGCGATCCAGGTCAGGTCTTCGAGCGCGAGTTTTGCTTCGCCGACCGCCTGCGGCACAGCGATGTGACCGGGCGCAGCGAACACCGTCAACGGGATGACCTCCGCGCCCGGCCTGATGGTTCCTCGTCGCCCGCCCGCCATCCGCACCGGCACAGAGTCTGATTGCGACTTCACCTGTTTCGCCAGCTCCACTGAGCCGATGTACGGCGGCGGCGCGGCCCCCAGGTCGGGAACGTAGATGACTGAGACGGCGATGAAAGTGGACGGGTTCACCGGCACCAACCACTGAACATCAATCCCGCGAAGCGGGGAATCGACACCTTCGCTGCTGGGAGGAGCTCCGATCAAGCTGTTGGAAAAGCGCCATAGGGACTGGCGGATCTGGTTCAGGCAAGAACTCCGGAGGGCTCGTCGTGCTTGCCCGTCCCGGTCGAGCGCAGACACCAGTTCTCGTACGGCATGGGCCATGATCTCTGGGATGAAAAGTGGCGGCCCCCATCGATGTGCACCCGCCGAGTCAGCGAAACGAAGGTACCTCCCGAACGGGCTGGAAAGACTCTCCGCGTCGAACATGGCCCGACTTGCGGAGTTCGTCATCCATTCCAACGCCCTTTTGTCAGCCTCACCGAGTTCGATGTGGTCGAGGGGGTTCAGGTTGAGGAAGGCCCGCGTCGCTTCGTACTCCGCGTCCGGCAGGGAGACCTCGTCGTTGAGCTCGAGGTTCGGGGCTGGTACCCATGCGTCTGCAAGGTGGCGGGCGCAGAAGTCGCCGTACTTCATCGCCACGTTCACCACGTTTGCGATGCCGAATTGAAATCGTCTGTGAAGCCGACCGTCTACCGCTTCCGCCATCCTGAGCGCACGCGTGAGGTCGGCGACCGGCCGTTCGGTGAGGCCAGGCACCGCGCGCAGCGGCTCCGAGCCGACGGCGAGGAAGACAGTTCGGGTCGGGTCGGTGGGGATGAAATCTTCACGCGCCGGGCCGATCCCATAGGTGGTAGCCGCTAGATCGGACAGTGCTTGGATCGAAGGCAGCGGCTGGTATTTGTCTGGCGCCGGAGCGGCGGAGGCTCGTAGCGCAGCCGCGAAGCTGCTCCCCAATGTCACCGACCGATGCCTGTTGCCGGGGGACGTGGCGGCGGCGAAAATCAGCGTCCAGAGCTCGTCCGGATCGTACGCTGAAAAGGCCAGTTCGAGTGCGTCGGGCTCCCGTCGCGCGGCGCTCACCGCCCGCGGTTGAGATCGAGACCGCTTGCTTCTCCGAGTTTTCTTGCTCTTCCCCACGCAAGCATTCAAGCGTAAGCCAACGACATCCGCACTGATTGCTGAGCGTTGAAAGCGTTGCGCCGGGGAGGAAGGTGGCGAAGAGTTGGGGTGCCGCCTCGAACGCGCGGACGACAGGTCTCCGTCAACGCCGCTGTTCCCGGGCCAGGGAGCTCTTGACCGCTCTCACCTCGTCACCTCGCGGGGGTGCATACACGCAAAAGCGCGCGTAAGATATTGCGTGTACGTGCTAACCAGATGACGACACGAGGAGGCAAGATGGCCGTGAAGAAAAGTCGCACTCGTGCCGCCTCGGCTCGCGAGGCGACTGTGAACCGCGGCACAGTGACAGGTCGATTCCTCAACGGAAACCCGAAGCTCGTCGTGGCGACCAAGGCCCCCGCAAAGACCGACGTGCAAGCCGGTGTCGAGCGCCTTGCGCAGGTGGCGAAGACGTCAAACGTCGACGTATCCGTGTTCAACGCACTCATCGACGAGCTCGCCGATGCCATGACCGACCGTCAATCGACCGAGCTGGGCCTCACAGAGCAGGAAGCCAACTTCCTGATCGAGTCCGGCGATTTCACTCCGGAGGAGTTCGCCGAGGCAGCCGCATTCGTCACCAGCGGTGGGCTCGCCAAGCTCGAGCGCGAGACTCACGTGCGCGCCCTAACCAACACCTACACCGCGTCCGAGGTCGCAGGGCTCCTCGGCATCGATGCCTCCAGTGTGCGTCACCGCCAGAGCAAGAACACCTTGTACGGCTTCCGGGCCGGAAGGATCCGCCTCTACCCTCGATGGCAGTTCATTCCCGGCGATAGGGTCTCGACGATCCCCCACCTCCCGCTGCTCGTCCGAGCGATCCCGTCTGACTGGGATCCGGCCGACGTCGAAGGCTTCATGACAACACCTCAAGACGACTTGCGGTCGAGCGATGGGTCTGTCTCGCCCCAGGAATGGATGACGCCGATCGAGTGGCTGGCTGCCGCGAAGGATCCTGCACCCGTAGTGGACATCCTCGAAGACGCCGACATCACGTGAGCCCGTCGAACGCGAAAGTCCCCGCAACACCCCCGGCGCCGCTCACACTCGACGCGAGTGAGCACCTGAGATCATTCGATGGAATCCTCTGGCGGGTCTTCGCTACAAGAGGTGCTCACCCACAGGCGTGGGATGAGCTGCGGCACTTCGGGCCGATCAGAACCATGCGCTTTGACCCGCATCCCGAGCCGCAGCAGCATCACGCCGATCATGGCGTGATGTACGCAGCTGCTGGATCTACAACAGCTCTCGGCGAGGTGTTTCAGAAGGGCCGACTAATCAATCGGCGCGTTCGTGGAAACACCCTCGCGGCTTGGCGGCCGACGCGTGAGCTTCGGTTACTGGATCTCACCAGCAACTGGCCCGTGATCAACGGGACGACCTCTTCGATTCAGATGGGGCCTAAGCGATATACGCGGAACTGGGCGAATGCGATCCATGACCAGCTTGGGTCGAGCATCGACGGGCTCTACCATGTGTCATCGATCGACTTCGGCCCGATGGTGACGCTGTTCTCGTCCGCCGAGGACTCGTTCCCGCAGCTGCCGTTGGTGCACACCCGACTGGACTCATCCAGTGCGAACATGTACCTCGCGAAAGCTGTGAAAAGGCTTGGCTACCGCGTCAAGAAGTAGAACCGCCCCAGGACGGCAGTCCGCGATTCTCGGATTATCAGATGACGCTCGATCCACCCGTACGCTCAGTGCTATGCCAAAGCGTTCCACCTTGCAGACTCTCGGCGGTGCTGTCGAAGGATTCCGGGACTTCGCGGCGGCGATCAAGAGTGGAGTGCCCACGGTTCGAAAGGGGTCGATGGCGGAGGAAGATCAAGCCCTCGCAGGAAACATCGTCATCCCTCATGCCATAGTCTCCGGGCTCGTCCTCACCGTCGCAGACCACGTATCCGCCTGGGCGGAGCTTGCCGCTAGCCCCGAGGAGAACGTGTTGCTCCTTCATATGCAGGCTGACTACACCTTGTTCCGTCCTGTCTTGGAGGGGCTCGTGGAGGTCATCTGGATCCTGGACGGCACCGATTCCTCTACTCGAGTCCGCAGGGCCCTCGAGATCGCCCGAATCGAGTACAGGCACGGGGTGAAGCTGACGAACGCTCTGCGCAAAGCTCAAACACCAGATGACAGAACGGAACAAGGAATAGCCGCGCTGGGGCGTTTCCTTAGGACCACGGCGACGAACCTCGGATCCGATCCAGAGGACGTTCTCAGTGCGCCATTGATCGATCCCTCCTCGATCACAAGGAAGATTGCGAGTCGCGTTCCAGGCCCCACGTTGCGGACCTTCAACTATTGGGCGATAACTTCGGCCCACGCGCACGGGCAGTTCATCACCACTCTGCGCCACGCGATCGAGACGCCCCCGTCTATACCTCAGATGGGCGGGACTCTGTACGAACCAGACGAGGAGTTGATTGCAGACCTCATCGAGTTCATTGGGACGCTGCTCGAGATCGCAATCAACCTCCTTAACGACCAGGGTTACGAACTTCGACGCTAGAGCTGTCCTGCTTGGTCGATCGGGGAGCGTTGGGTCGCCGAGATGCGCGCCATGGGATTCAGAACTCCCCGAGGCGAGATGTCCGACCCCATCCGTATGATCGAATCAGCCCCTTCGTGAGGCGGTTCGGTGAGGGAGTGGGCTTCGCGCTTTACATCGGACTTAGTCCGATTTCATCGCGATTCCGACAACTAGTAGTCGGTGCCCGCGAAGAGCTCGCGTATGCGGGGAAGCACGGTGGCGTACCTGTTCGCCACCGCCACGTACGACTCCCTGAGGGTCGGGTCGACGGAGACCCGCTTGTCGATCCGCACCATGCAAGCCACTGCCTCGGCAACGGATCGGTGCAACCCGGTGGCCACCGCAGCCGTGATCGCCGCGCCCATTCCCGCCGCATCGGAGACCGCAGGGGTGCGCACCGGGACGCCGTAGACGGCGGCGAGAATGGTGAGCATCAGATCGGAGGCGCTGCCTCCGCCTGTCACGATCAGACCCTCGAGCGGTCGCCCGAGAGCTCGGCGAGCACGCGCATCCGCGAACGAAGTCTCGATCGCGAGCGCCTCGAGGATCGCGCGGTAGACGTGGAATCGGCCCTGGGTTCCATCGAATCCGACGATCGCACCCCTCCTCCAGGGCTCGTCGACAGACGCCAACCAGTCGAGGGCGACGAACAGACCGTCCGCCCCTGGCGGTATCAGTTCGGCGCCGACGTTGAGTTCGGTCTCGGAGTATCCCCCTGACGGTGAGGCGAGCAGATCGCGGAACCAGCTGACGGTCCACATGCCACGCCTGACGCCGTGACTCTCATAGAGATACCCGTGCGGTTCAGCGGCGAAGTTCGTCCAGAAGGCGTCGCTCTGACGCACCTCGCTGCCCGGCGTCATGGTCGCTACATACGTGCCGAGCGAGAGAAGTGCATCGCCCTCGGCTCGCATCCCCGCGCCGAGCGCCTCGACCGCCTTGTCGTTCGAGGTGGCGATGACAGGGATGCCGACCGGCAGTCCTGTGACGGCGGACGCCTCTGGCGTCACCGTGCCGAGCAATTCCCCGGGTGCGACGAGCTCGAACAGCATCGACGGGTCCATGCCGCAGCGGACGTAGTCCTCGGCATCCGCGCTCCACGTCCATCGAGTGGTGTCCACCGGCCATACGCCCTGCACGTTGCCCGCGGCATCCCGCCGCTCCCCCGTCAGCCGATGACCGATGTACCCCGAAGACGTGGTCACGAAGACGGCGTCGTCGGTCTCGCGTTCATACGCCCTCGGAACACGCTCGTCCATCCAGCTCATGACGGGCTGGGCGAGATGCCCGTCGGCTCGGAGCACGGCCCGACAGAATCGTATGGTGCAGAGGCCCACCCCGCGGATCTCTGCCGGATCGCCACGGAACTCGGCCATCGCTGCCCGCAGCGCGGTGACGATCGAGTCCCACAGGTCGTCGTCCGGATGCTCCCACCGCCCCGGCGCCGGAGAGGCATACGGCCTCAGCGGCACACGCGCGCTCGCATGCACCGCCCCCGACCCGTCGACGATGAGGACCTTGGTGCTCTGCGAGCCGTTGTCGATCGCGACGACGAATCCCGCAGCCGGCGCGGTCACGCGCGAATCACCTCGGCGTCATCGAGCGGGTAGATGGTTCCGCGATTCATGATGCCGTTCGGATCCAGTCCCTGCTTCAGCGTATGCAGCAGCGAGTACGCCGTCCCGTGCTCTTCGTGAGTCCACGGCGTGCGGTACTTGCCGATGCCGTGGTGGTGCACCATCGACCCGCCGAGGCGCAGAGCCTCCTCCACCACGATCGCGTTGAGGGGCTCGTGGTACTCCGTGATCTCTTCGCGCGGCTCGCAGCTGATGTCGTAGTCGTACACGAAGTACAGGTTGGTTCCGGTCTGGTAGCTGTGCGAGGAGTGCGCACCCAGCATCGTCAGATCGGCTGCGCGCGGGAACTCGGTTCGCGCCCGCCGCATCACCGACTCGAACAGCTCTTCGACGCCCGACCAGTCGATCGAGACCTCTGTCGTGTAGCCGAGATGCGCCTTCTCCAGCATCTCCCGCCTCTCGGCGTCGATCTTGTCCTGCCCCCAGTTGAGGTTGTCGAACCAGGACTCGATGAGCGCGCTGTCGACCTTCTGATGAGGGATGCCAGCGAAGATGGCTTCGATGCCGGCCGCTGTAGCGTCCGCCACGCCCTTCGGCCCCTCGGCGACGAGAACGACGACCGCCTTCCCCTCGGCGAAATGCGAGAAGTGCTGGGATGCGTCCTCCTCCGAGTACGCACGCGCGACAGAGGGGCGGTAGCCGGCGACGATGACATCGCGCAGCCCTGCGACCCCGGCCGGCAGCGAGTCCACGAGGAATCCGAGGAAACGATTGTTCTCGGGCTGGTATGTGAACACCTTCACAGTGACCTCGGTGATGACGGCCAGCGCACCCTCGTTGCCGATCACGATGTGGCGGATGTCGGGACCAGCGGCTCGTCGGGGCACGCTCTTGATCCGCACGACGTCACCGCCGGGGAGCACCGCCTCGAGGCCGACGACCATGTCTTCGATCCCGCCGTACAGGGTCGAGAACTGCCCGATCGAGCGGGTGGCGACGAGTCCGCCCATCTGTGCGAGAGGCTTCGACTGCGGCGAGTGCCCCGTGGTGAGGCCCTGCGCGCGAAGAGCGTCTTCGAGCACCTGCAGCGGCACGCCGCACTGCGCCGTCACCATCATGTCGACCGGATCTACCTCGAGGATCGCGTTCATGCGTGAACCGTCGAGCACGATCGTGTCGTCGACGATCGTCTCGAGGCCTCCCTCGGTCGCGGTGCGGCCAGTGCGAGGCACGACATTGATCAGGTTCTCGTCGGCGAAACGCAGGATCGCGACGACGTCGTCCGTCGATTCGGCGTACGCGATCGCCGCCGGGATCGGACCATCGAATATGTCGTGCACGGCCGTGTACTTCTTGAAGCGATCGACGCTCGCCTCCCGCAGCTCGTGCAGGTCGGTGTCGACCTTGGCAGAGCCGATCAGTTCGCCGAGGCGGGTGACGATCTCGTCGCGTGAAAGGGCGGATCGTGAAGCAACCATGAGGGTGATGTCCTGTTCGTAGAGAGGTGGGGGCGCGGTCAGCGCACGAGGTAGCCGCCGTCGACGGTCAGGGTGTGACCGTTGACGAAGTCGGATGCAGAGCTGGCGAGGAACACGGTCGCACCCATGAGGTCTGCGACGTCACCCCACCGGCCTGCCGGGGTGTGCTCGATGATCCGGCGGTTCACTTCAGCATCCGCTCGGGACTGCTCAGTGATGCGAGTCGTGAAGTATCCGGGGGCGATCGCGTTGACCTGGATTCCGTGACCGCCGAGCTCATCGGCGTAGGCCCGTGTGAGGCCGACGATCCCATGCTTCGTCGCCGCATAGGCGGGCGAGCCGAGGCCGCCGAGGAACGCGAACAGCGAGGCGATGTTGATGATCTTGCCTGAGCCCTGAGCGATCATCCGCTTGCCCGCTTCGTGCGCCATCTCGAACGCTGCCGTCAGGTTGACGGCGACCATCGGGTCCCAGTCCGCACGCCCGAACTCGCTCACGTCCGCGATCCGACTGATCCCTGCGGAATTGACCAGGATGTCTACTCCGCCGAGCACCTCACAGGCAGCAGCGATCGCCGCCTGCGGGGCGCCGGGAGCAGTGATGTCGACCGTCAGCTCGGCGTAACGACGGCCTTCGGCCTCGACCAGTGCTGCGGTCTCGCCACGGTCGTCGAAGAGGCCGGGAACGAAGACATCGGCTCCGCCTTTCGCGAGTGCGAGGGTGAATGCCTGACCGAGCCCCGTGTTGCCGCCGGTGACGACCGCGCGCTTCCCGTGCAGAGAGAAGTGATCCAGGGAGAAGTCGGAGATGTGCAAGAGATGCTCCTTCAGAAGTGCGGGGTTGCGGGGATCCGGATGCCGGCGCGCCACGTCACGCGAACGGATCTGAGATGCCGATGTACGTCGTCTCGAGGTACTCGTCGATGCCCTCGAAACCGCCCTCGCGGCCGAGGCCCGACTGTTTGACGCCGCCGAACGGGGCCGCGGGATTCGAGACGAGGCCCGTGTTGAGCCCGAGCATTCCCGTCTCCAGTCGTTCGGCGAGACGCAGCGCGCGATTCAGGTCGCGCGTGTATGCGAAGCACACCAGGCCGTACTCGCTCGCGTTGGCGAGGCGCACCGCCTCGTCCTCATCGCGGAACGCCGTTATGGGCGCGACCGGACCGAAGATCTCCTCCTGCAGGATGCGCGCGGACTGCGGCACATCGACGAGCACCGTCGCTGGGTAGAAGTACCCTGCCCCCTCTGGCGTCACGCCACCGAGCACGAGACGCGCGCCGTCTTCCACCGCTCCGCCGACGAGTTCAGCCACCTTCTCGCGAGTGGACTCGTCGACCAGCGGTCCGAGAGTCGACGCCGGCTCCGTACCGCGAGCGTTCACCGTCTCTCTCATCCGTTCGACGAGACGTCTCGAGAACTCGTCGACGATGCTCTCGTGCACGAGGAAGCGATTCGCAGCCACGCACGCCTCGCCGCCGTTGCGGAGCTTGGCGATCAGTGCCCCGTCGACCGCGGCGTCGAGGTCGGCGTCGTCGAACACGAGGAACGGAGCGTTGCCGCCCAGCTCCATCGAGACGCGAAGCACCTGGTCGGCAGCATCGGCGATCAGCCGTCGACCCACTTCTGTCGATCCCGTGAATGACAGCTTGCGCAGTCGTGCATCCTTGATGAGCGGTCCGGTGACGGCGCCGGCGCGCGTCGTGGGGATGACATTGACCACGCCGTCGGGCACCCCCGCTTCACGCAGGACCTCGGCGAACAGCAGGGCAGTGAGCGGAGTGAGGGCCGCGGGCTTGAGTACCGACGTGCATCCGGCGGCGAGCGCGGGCGCGATCTTTCGGGTCGCCATCGCCAGAGGGAAGTTCCACGGCGTGATGAGCAGGCTGGGGCCGACGGGGCGCTTTGCGACGAGCAGCCGGTTGCGACCGTCGGGAGCTGTGGCATAGCGCCCCGAGATGCGCGGCGCCTCTTCCGAGAACCAGCGCAGGAATTCGGCGCCGTAGCCGACCTCGGCTCGTGACTCGGCCAGGGGCTTTCCCATCTCGAGCGTCATGACGAGCGCGAAATCGTCAGCGCGCGCGGTGACGAGCTCGAACGCACGGCGGAGAATCTCACCGCGCTCGCGCGACGGAGTCGCCGCCCAGGAGGCCTGCGCAGATGCGGCGGCGTCGAGCGCGGCGGCGCCGTCTTCGGGCGCAGCGTCTGCGACGTGGGCCAGCACTTCGCCTGTCGAGGGATCGTGCACAGCGAACGTCCCACCGGTCGTGGACTCCCGCCACTCGCCTCCGATGAACAGCCCGGTCGGCAGAGACGCCAGCAGCTCCTGCTCCCGAGCGGCGGTCATGCCGCCACCTCCGCGGCGTGCTCGCCGGCCTCGCGACGCAGGTCACGTCCGAGCATCTCCTCGTAGAGACGCACCGGCGTCATCTCCCCCGCGAGATCGCCGAACCGCGCTCGCGCCCTGCGGAAGATCTGCTCGACCAGCGACGAGAGCTCCACCGGCATGCCGACAGATCGCGCAAGATCCACCGAGAGACCCAGGTCCTTGCAGGCGAGAGCGATGGCGAACCCTTCGTCGTAGTCGCCGTGGTCGAGGATCGAGAGCACGTCTCGAGAGACGAACGTGCTGTTCGCCGGGCTCGCGACGAGCGCATCGCGGAGCACGCCGAGATCGACGCCGGCGGCGACACCCACCGACAGCACCTCGGCTGTCGCGACGAGGTGAGAGAACCACAGCTGGTTGATCATGAGCTTCACGGCGTAGCCGGCACCGTGGCCGCCGACGTGCAGGATCCGTTCGGGATCGCCCATCGCCTCGAAGACGGGACGCAGTCGAGCGACGTCGACCGCATCGCCGCCGACGAAGATCTGCAGCATCCCGTTCGCGGCACCGACCGACATCCCGCTGACCGGAGCGTCGAGCAGGTGCAGGCCGCGATGTTCCTCGGTGCGGCGGATGCCGTCGAGCACTTCGGGGACCGAGGTCGACATGTCGATCCACGTGCCGCCGTCCGGGAGGCCGGCGACGATGCCGTCTGCTCCGGCTGCGACGGCCGCGACGTGCTTCGGGGTCGGCAGCATCGTGATGACGAGATCGCTGGAGGCCGCGACCTCGCGTGGGCTATCGGCCCAGCGGGCGCCCCCTGCGAGTAGCCCTTCTGCAGACTCGCGTCGCAGATCGGTGACGACCAGGGGATAGCCCGTGGCCTGGAGGTTCTTGGTCATCCCAGATCCCATGTTGCCGAGTCCGATGAACCCGACGGTGGGGAGGGGGCCATGCGATGACCCGGTGGAAGCGTTCATGGAGCTATGCATCTTTCGGTGGGAGGTTCGGGGTGTAGAAGGGATTCGTCGGGCTGTGCCGCGCGGCCAGCACGTCGTCGATCGTGGGGAGCGAACGCGCCCCGTTGGCGAGCGCGGTCTTCGTGGCCTCGCGATTGTTCAGATACACGAGGTCCGCGTCGTCGGCGGACGGGTTCACCCAGACCGCCGCGACGAGCGCGTGGGTGTCGGCCTGCTCTGCGGAGACATGCCCCTCAGCCACCGCGTCGGCCACGCCGGCGGCGACTCCGGCCTGCGCCGGCCCCCAGATGAGGAGACCGTGGTCGTCGCTCGCCGGCGCCGCCTTCGTGACGAACAGCGTGAGGGGTTTCACGGGCAGTGACGGTCGGAGGACAGCGACGAAGGGCACGTGCCCGGCGGTCGGCGTGGCCAGCGCCGTGGCCCACGCCGTGCCCGCAGGGCCGTCGCGATGCCCGAAGACGGTGTTGATGTGCGCGGCGTTCACGCCGCTTCCGATGAAGCTCTCGCCGATCTGCAGCGCGGAGGTCATCAGATCAGGCCCTGATCTTCGAGCCACTCGATCGCGACATCTTCAGGGTCCTCACCCTCGACGTCGACGAGGGCGTTGAGCTCTTGCATCACCTCAGTGGTGAGCAACGGGCTGACCTCGGCGATCACGTCGGCGATGGCCGGGTACTCGTCGAGCGTCGACTGCTTGAGCGTGAATCCGCCCTGGTAGCTCGGGAAGAACTCCTTGTCGTCCTCCATCACCACGAGCCCCAGAGCAGGGATGCGCCCGTCGGTCTGGAAGACCTCGCCGAAGTTGCAGTCATCGCCCTTCTCGGTCGCGGTGTAGATCACGCCGGTGTCGAGCATGGTGATGGAGGCATCGAAGCCGTACGCCTCGCTGAGCCCCGGCATCCCGTCATCCCGAGTCGAGAACTCGCTCTCGATGCAGAATGTCTGATCGCCGGCCGGCAGGGCCGCGACGTCGCTGAGAGTCTCGACCCCGAGCGCATCGGCCTCGGACTCGCGGATCGCGAAGGCGTAGGTGTTATTGAACGGCGCCGGGTCGAGCCACGCGATGTCGTTCTCCGCGTCGGCTTCCTTCACGGCGTCGAACTGCACCTCGGCTCCCTGCACCGGTGCAGTGTTGCCGTTGTAGGTGATCCACGACGTGCCGGTGTACTCCCAGTAGCCGAGGAACTGATCGTTCTCGAGCGCCTGGCGCACGTTCGCCGAACCGACGAGCTTGGTGTTCGCTTCGACATCCGCGCCGTGGGCGTTGAGCAGTTCGGCAGTGAGGTAGGCGAGGATGTACTGCTCGGAGAAGTCCTTCGAGCCGATCTCGCCTGTGAGACCTTCGAGCTCGTCGCCCTGTGCGCCCGCGCCGCCGCCGGCGCCGGCGGAGCAGCCGGTGAGGGCGATGGCGCCGAGAGCGAGGACGGCGATCGAGGATGAGGCGAATCTGGATGTCTTCATGTCGAGTTCCTTTCGGAGGGATTCGGGTGTGTTCGTGCAGTTCAGAGAAGTCAGAGGCCCTTGGGGCGGACGATCTCCTCGACGAGGCCCGCGGCCCAGTCGATGAGGACCGCAATGGAGGCGACGAGCACGGCGCCGACGACGAGCACCGGGTACCGCTGCAGCTTCAAGCCGTTGATGATCATGTCGCCGAGCCCGCCCGCGTTGATGAAGGTCGCGACGGTGGCGACTCCGACCGCGAAGACGAGCGCCGTGCGCAGACCCGCGAGGATGACGGGCGACGCCAATGGCAGCTCGACCCGGCGCAGCACCTGGGCAGGGCGCATCCCCATGCCACGGGCGGATTCCTTGATGCTGGCATCGACCTGCGCGAGACCCGTGATCGTGTTCTGCAGCACGGGCAGGAAGGAATACACGACGAGCGCGACGAGGGCGGTGGTGAAGCCCGTCTGCCAGACGATGGCGAGCAGGATCACGACGCCGATCGCGGGCGTCGCCTGCCCGATGTTGGCGATGCCGATGACCGTTGCGCGGAAGACCCGAGAGCCCGACCGGCTGACGGCGATGCCCGCCGGAATCGCGAGGATGGCGACCAGCACCGCGGCGAGTATCGACAGCACCAGGTGCTCGCCGATGCGGGCGATGATGTAGTCGCCGTTGAGGGTGCGCTGTTCGATCGAGTCGAGTTCGAGACTCGATACCCACAGGAATGTCGCCAGAAGCACGAGGGCGACGACGATCAGCGGCATCGTCCGTCTCAGCAGCGTCGGCATCCTTCGACGCGGAGCGCGCTGGGTCTGCAGCACCGTCGTCGCCGACGGCACGACCTGGTCGGTTGTCATCGTCATGCCTCCGCCGTGCGCCGGGCGTCGTGCGGGCGGGGCTCTGCACCTAGGGCTGCCGAGATGGCAGCCTGATCGATCGAGCCGACAGGCTGACCCGCGCGGGAGACAGTGATGCGCGGCGCACCGGTGAGCACGAGCAGGTCGAGCGCCTGGCGCAGAGACGAGGTCTCATCGATCGTGGCATCGGGTGCTGTCAGGTCGATCGAGCCGATGCGCGCCGTCCCGACCGGGATCAGCGCGAGGCGCTTGAGGGCGGCACCTTCGCCTATGAACGAGCGCACATAGTCGTTGGCGGGCTCGGCGAGGATGCGAGCCGGGGTGTCGAACTGCTCGATCCGGCTGCGGTCGCTGAGCACCGCGATACGGTCGCCCATGCGAATCGCCTCTTCGAAGTCGTGCGTGACGAAGATGATGGTCTTGCCGATATCGGCCTGCAGCCGAAGGAACTCGGCCTGCAGCTTCTCGCGGGTGATCGGATCGGTCGCGCCGAACGGCTCATCCATGAGCATGACGGGCGGGTCTGCGGCGAGGGCACGAGCGACACCGACCCGCTGCTGCTGACCGCCGGACAGCTGGCGCGGGTAGCGGTCGGCGAAGATGCCGGGGTCGAGCTGCACGGTCGTCAGCAGCTCCTCCACCCGGGCTGCGGTGCGCTGTTTAGACCAGCCGAGCAGGCGCGGAACGACCGCGATGTTCTCGGCGATCGTGAAGTGCGGGAAAAGCCCGATCTGCTGGATGACGTAGCCGATGTGGCGGCGCAGCTCGTTGCCGTCGAGGGAGAGGACGTCGTCGCCGTTGATGCGGATCGACCCGGAGGTCGGCTCGATGATGCGGTTGATCATCTTCATCGTGGTGGTCTTGCCGCATCCGCTCGGACCGACGAACATGACGAGTTCACCGGGTTCGATCCGCATGGAGAAGTCCTCGACGGCAGGATCCGCCTGCCCGGGGTACTGCTTTGTGATCTGGTCGAGGACGATGTCGACGCCCGCCTGCTGCGATGCGAGAGACGTGAGAACGCCGGTGTTCGTGGTGATGTCAGGCACGGAGACCCCTTGAGGTGGTGAGACGGGCGACGAGGATGAGGATGCCGTCGAGGACGAGCGCGAGGATGATCACGGCGACGGTGCCCGTGAGCGCATAGTTGAGCGCGTTCTTGGACCCGAGCGACGACAGCCCCTTGAAGATGTACTCGCCGAGACCGGGACCCGCGACGTAGGCGGCGATCGCCGCGATGCCGACGGTGAGCTGCGCGGCGACGCGAATCCCCGTCATGATCACCGGCCACGCGATCGGCAGCTGCACAGTGAACAGCACGCGGGTCGGCCCCAGTCCCATTCCGCGAGCGGATTCCAGCACGGAGACCGGCACCTCCCTGAGCCCCACCACGGTGTTGCGGACGACTGGCAGCAGTGAGTAGAAGACGAGAGCGACGACGGTAGGAAGCCAGCCGAGGCCGAGCACGGGGCTGAGGAGAGCGAGCAGAGCGAGCGACGGAATGGTGATCGCGATGGCCGCTGCCGTGAGCACCGACGTCCGGGCGATCCGCCTATTGCGCACCAGGATGCCGAGGCCGACACCGATGACCGACGCGAGCAGCACGGAGATGACGACGACGACGAGGTGATCCCGAGTGAGCTCGAGGATGTCGTCAGCGCGGCGTGTGAGGAAGGCCGTGAGGTCTTCCCAGTTGAATCCGGTCAAGAGGGCTCCTGTCTCGTCGTTGAGGCCGGTACCGGTGTGTACTCACGGTACTGGCCGTATCCATTTGGTCAAAGGGTGTTGCGCATATGGCAACGGCATTTAGACTTCGAGCATGAATCGCTCAGTGGGAAACGGTGTGCGCCGCAACTCGTCGGGGTTGGCTCGGGACTTCGAGATCCTCGAGATCCTCGGCTCCGACGAGGCCTTGCGGTCGGGCGGGCTAGGCGTCTCGCAGGTCGCGCAGTTGACGGGACGCGACAAGGCCGTCGCGTCGCGAACCCTCGCGACTCTCGCCGAGACCGGGCTCGTGGAACGCGATGACGAGACTCTTCGCTACATGCTCGGCTCGCGGCTGTACGCGCTGGCCGCCCGAACCGCCAGCACCTCGCTCGTTCATGCGTCACGGGGGATCCTCCGACGTCTCGTGCAGTCCACGAGGGAGACGAGCCACCTGTGCGTACTCAGAGGTGGCAACGTGCTCACTCTGATGAGCGAACTGAGCCCTCACGATGTCCGCACGACCGGTTGGGCGGGGACCACCACCGCCGCGTGGCGCACGCCATCTGGTCGCGCGCTCCTCAGCGACTGGGATGAGGATGCGCTCGAGCAGTGGTATGACGACCACGGACGGGATCAGCCGCTCGTGGGACGTTTCGACCAGTCCGACGACTCGGTCTTCCCGGTGCTCGATGCACCGCATCCCGGCAACGCCCCGGTGACGGACTTCGCCAGCCTCCTCACCGAGCTGGGGCGTATCCGCGACCAGGGCTACGCGCTTTCGGACGAGGAGCTGGAGTTCGGCGTCGTCGCCGCGTCTGCACCGATCACCGATTTCACGGGGCGCGTCGTGGCGGCGATCAATGTCAGCGCCCCCAAAGTCAGAATCGGCTCGCGCCTGGATGCGCTCGGCACCCTCGTGGGTCGAGCATCGCGTGAGCTGTCCTCACGCCTCGGCGCCACCCCGGGCGGATAATCGAAGGGACGGCACCGAGCGCCCACGCCTCCGCACCGCGCGGCAGACCGCTCGGGCGCCAGGAAGAAGAAGCACATGAAAGCTCTCCGTTACGTCGAGATCGGCAAGCCCCCCGTCGTCGTCGACATCCCGATTCCGAAGCCAGGACCGGGTCAGGTCCTGCTCAAGATCACGGCGGGCGGCGTCTGCCACTCCGATGACTACGTCATGGGCCTCCCGGAGAAGGACTACCTCGAGCAGAGCTATCCGCTGCCACTGACGCTCGGCCACGAGGGCGCGGGCATCGTGCACGAGATCGGTGAGGGCGTCGACTCGACGCTGAAGGTCGGCGACGCCGTGGCGGTCTACGGCCCCTGGGGCTGCGGCCGCTGCCACAACTGCTCACAGGGCATGGAGAACTACTGCACGAACGCCGCTGCAGAGGGCATCCGTCCTCCCGGTCTCGGCAGCCAGGGCTCGATGGCCGAGTACATGATCGTCGATGACGCCCGCCACCTCGTACCGCTCGGCGACCTCGACCCCGTGCAGAACGTCTCGCTGACCGACGCCGGTCTCACCCCGTATCACGCGATCAAGCGCTCGCTCCCGAAGCTCGGCGCCGGCACGTTCGCCGTCGTGATCGGCACCGGCGGTCTCGGCCACGTCGGCATCCAGATCCTGAAGGCGATCTCCGGCGCCACGGTGATCGCTCTCGACGTGAACGACACGAAGCTCGAGCTCGCCACCGAGGTCGGTGCAGACCACGTGCTGATCAGCGATGCTTCCGCCGCCGACAAGATCCGCGAGATCACCGGCGGCCTGGGCGCCAACGCCGTGTTCGACTTCGTGGGCGCGAATCCGACGATGGCCCTGGCGCAGAGCGTGGCCGCTCTCGATTCGGACGTGACGATCGTCGGCATCGGTGGCGGGACGATGAGTCTCGGTTTCGGTGCGATCGCCTACGACGCCGCCGTGCGCATCCCCTACTGGGGCTCGCGCTCCGAGCTGATCGAGGTCCTCGATCTCGCCCGCGCCGGCAAGATTCACGTCCAGACCGAGACCTACTCTCTCGATGACGGCCCGAAAGCATACGAAGATCTCGCCGCGAACAGCATCCGCGGCCGCGCGGTCATCGTCCCCTAGACGGCGATTCCGCAGAGTGCGGCCGCTCCGACTCGCCGTCGGAGCGGCCGCTTGGAGTCAGCATCCCCTCTCCGCGATAGCCGCTCGCGCCCCGTGCAGAGATCCCCCGACTGCCGCCACGGTGTAGGTGCGCGGCGAGGCTACGGGGATCAGCGCAGTGAGCACCCTCTCGCCGTTCTGTGCGAACAGCTCGACAGACGACACCCGCTCATTCAGATCGTCGATCCAGATGTCCCATCCGATCTCGCCCGGCCGGTCGAGCCTCATCGAGGGCGACCCATGAAAACCTGACGGCATTCCCGCGCCGGGACGCTCGAGCTCGATGCGCCCACTCGCGCGGTCCTGTCGGATCACGACCCCTCCGTCATCCGATGCCGAGTCGATGTGGAGTTCGACGCTCTGGGCATCGCCCAAGGTCGCGGTCAACCGGATCCGTGCGGCACCGGCGACTCCTTCGGCGAGCGCGACGCGACCGGTCACACTGCTGCCGAGGTCGATGCTCTCACCGAGCTCGAGTCCGACCGCCGGCTGCTGCCGCAGTCGCTCGACCCCCGTCTCGTCACGAGTGAGCGAGAGGCGTCGAGGAAGAGTCATCGCGCTACGGTGCTCGTCGGAGTCCTCGCCCGGGATGCTGCCGGCATACTTCCAGTTGTCCATCCAAGCGATCAGCGTCCGCTCGTGCGCGGCGAGGCCGTCGAACGTGACACCGGCGTAGCAGTCCGGACCGAAGTCGATCCAGCCGTACTCCTCCAGCTCTTCCCGCGACTGACTGCGGTCGACCATCAGCCGCCGCGAGGGCGTCGGGTGGGGAACGGAGGCGCGGAACGTCGTGCCGTCGAAGTCGCCCAGGACGTAGTGAGTGCCCGAGCCGCCCGCGATGCCTCCGGGGTTGAGACTGATCAACAGCACCCAGCGCCCATCGCCCTCGTCGCCGTCGACGGCGAGCGGGAACATGTCCGGGCACTCCCAGACCCCGCCGACGGGACCGGCCGGACCATAGGACGAGAGATACGTCCACGTCTTGAGGTCGTCGGAGCGATGGAACAGCACCTGACGGTCCTCCGCCTCGACCGCGACCATCACCCAGTACCCGTCGCCTCCGTCGTCATAGCGGAACACCTTCGGATCACGGAAGTCGCGCGTGCCGCGGTCGAGCACGGGGTTGCCGGAGTACTTCGTCCAGACGTACCCGCCGTCGGTGCTGTACGCGAGCGCCTGAGCCTGATGCCCCGGCGCCGCGGCCGTGTACAGCGCGACGAGCGGGGGCTCCTCGGCGGTACCGAATCCTGACGTGTTGCCGTGATCGACCACCACGGAGCCCGAGTAGATCTGCGCATCGTCATCCCAGAGGATCGCCGGGTCATGCTCGGTCCACCGCATCAGATCGGTGCTCGTCGCGTGCCCCCAGCTCACGTCTGCATGCGAGACCCCGTGCGGGTTGCATTGGAAGTACAGGTGGTAGAGGCCGTCGTGGAAGACGAGACCGTTCGGATCGTTCATCCAGTTGTGGCGCGGAGCGAAGTGCATTCGCGGGCTCGTGGTGCGGACCGGGGGAAGGTCAGTGGGGGTCACCGGGGCAGTCGTCTTTCTATTCGATGGGGGCGTGCGTCACTTGCCGACGCCCGCTGTGAGTCCTTCGCGCAGCGGTTTCTGCCCGAAGAAGAACACCAGGAGCGCGGGGATCATCGAGAGGATCACCCCGGCGAGCACGGTCGAGATGCTCCCGGTGCCGAGGTTGCCCTGGAGCGTCACGAGTCCCAACGGCAGGGTGAAGTTCTGATCGCTGATGGTCATGATCAGCGGCCGGAAGAACTCGTTCCAGTGATAGTTGAAGGCGAGGATGCCGACGATCGCGAGACCCGGCGTCGCCAGCGGCAGGTACACGCCGAAGAACGTGCGCCAGGGTCCCGCGCCGTCGAGTTGCGCGGCTTCCCCCAGTTCCGTCGGGATCCCCATGAAGTACTGCCGCATCAGGAACGTGCCGAACGCGGTGGGCAAAGCGGGCACGATGAGCGCCAGAAGCGTGTCGGCGAGCCCCATCCCCCTCACCAGCATGAACACCGGCACGATCGTCACCTGCAGCGGAACCATCATGGTCGCGAGGATCAACGCGAACAGCAGCTTCTTGCTGCGGAACTCGAACTTCGCGAAGACGTAGCCGGCCATCGCGGCAGACAGCATCTGCCCGGCGGCGACGAGCATCACCACGAGCGCGCTGTTCCAGGCATACAGCCAGAGCGGGATCTTGGTGAAGACGTCTGCGAAGGCTCCGAAGCCCACGGTGACCTCTTGGGTGACGCTGTCGGTCGGCGACAGCGCCGTGATCAGGGTCCAGACGACGGGACCGAGGGTCAGCAGGGCCGCGAGTCCGAGCAGGGCGAACTTGCCGCCCGTGCCGAGGGTGTAGAGCCAGGATCGCTTCGTAACCACTGTCGTTGTCATGATGGGCCTCACCCGTAGAAGACGAATCGGCGGCTCAGCCGGAACTGGATGGCCGTGACGAGCATGATCAGAAGCGTCAGCACGATTCCGATGGCGGAGGCGCCGCCGAAGTCGAGCTCCCGGAAGGCGGATTCGTAGATCACCATCACGGCGGTGCGCGTCTCATCGCCGGGCCCGCCGCGGGTCAGGACCCACGGCTGGTCGAAGATCTGCAGTGCGTTGATGATGGCCATGACCGATGCGACCAGGAGGGTCGGGCTCACCAGCGGCAGCGTGATCATGCGGAACTGGGTCCACCCGGCCGCGCCGTCGAGTGAGGATGCCTCATAGACCTCGCTCGGGATCGCGGCGAGCCCGCCGATGAAGAGAAGGAACGTGAAGCCGAAGTTCTGCCACACGTAGACCAGCAGCACCACGACCTTCGCGCCGAACCCCGTCGTCAGCCACCCGACGTCGGCGATGCCGATCAGGTTGAGCATCTGGTTCACGAGCCCGAATTCCTGGTTGAACAGGTACGCCATGATCAGGGAGACGGATGCGGCCGAGAGGATCAGCGGAAAGAACAGCGACGATCGGAAGAAGGTGCGCAGCCACGTCGGCATCTTCGATTGGACGAGCACGGCGAGCACCAGGGCTACGCCGAGCTGCAGGATGACGGCGACGACGACGAAGCCGATGGTGTTAAGGAACGACACCCTCACCGTCGGGTTGGCCACCAGGTCGACGAAGTTGTCGAATCCGACGAAGACCGGATCCGAGATGATGTCCCAGCGGAAGAAGGCCAGGACGAACGATCCGATGATCGGGACGAAGTTGAACAGCCCGAGCCCGATCAGGGTGGGTGCCAGGAAGACCCAGATGATGGACCGGCCTGAGCGGGCGACCGTGCCGGTCTCGCTCCGCGCTCCGGGCGGCACGGTGAGTGTGCGGGTGCTGTCTGCGGACATCAGTTTCCCCTCAATGCGAGTTCGAGATCCCGCTGCATCGTCTCGAGCCCGCGGCGGACGCCGGACGGACCGTTCGTGATGGTCGACACCACGTTCTTGAGCAGCGCGGACTCGACGGCGGCCTGCTGCGGAGGCGCCGGCATCGGACCGGTGTCAGGGAACTTGTCGAGAGTGTCGTAGAAGACCTCCCAGTGCGCGGGCCCCACCCCCGCGCCGTACAGCTTGGTGTTCAGGGAGCGACGAGGGAGTGACGAATCGGGCTTCGGGTGGGCGATCGTCATGCCCTCGACCGAGACGCAGTACTTGAGCCATTCCCACGCCTCGTCCTTGCGGGGCGAGGTCTCCATGATCGCGTAGCCTCCCGCCCCGAACTGGTGCCGTTGCCCCGACATCCTCGGAAAGTAGGTCACGTCGTAGGCGTCGTTCGCGACGCCCGCTTCCTCGAGGCCGCTGACCCAGAAGCCTCCCGCGGGGGTCATTCCGACCGAGCCGGTGGAGAACAGGGAGACCAGCTCGTTTCCGCCTCCCTGTGCAGGGTTCGCGGCGAGCCCCTCCGAGACCATCCGCTCGAGCACCGAGAAGCTCTCGACGGCGTGCTCGTTGAGAGCGTCAGCCTGCTTCCACACGTAGCCGCCGCTGCGTGCCGGCTGGTCGGGGTAGAAACGGTCCCACAGCCAGTCGCCGCCGCTCGCCTTCTCCTCGTGCAGGAAGCTCGTGTTGTTCACGTACAGCCACGGGACGACGCCGCCCCACAGCCGGTTGTTCCAGAAATACGGCAGGAACTGCCCCGAGGCGCTCTTCTTCATCGCACGGGCGGTGCCGAGGAAGTCCTCCAGCGTCCAGTTGTCGGCGGGGCGCTCGAGCCCCGCACGTTCCATCGCCGTCGTGCTGTAGAAGACGTTGGCCGCATTGAAGTTGTCGGGCATCTGGAACAGGCTGCCCTGGTACATGAACGCCTCGATGAGGGTCGGGTTCACGTCGTCGAAGTACTCCTGCATCTCCGATGCGTCTCGGCGCACATAGTCGTCGAGCGGGTGCGCGAGACGCGAGGCGAAGAGCTGCGCACCCTCCGTCGCGACCGTGACGACGTCGGGCGGCGTGCCGGCTGCGATCATCGTGAGGATCTTCGCGAAGTACTCGCTCCAGTCCTGACCCTGGATGGCGACGATGCGCACCTCGATGCCGGGGTGCTTGCGCTGGAAGCCGTCGACCAGCGCCTGACGCGCCACCGCATCCTGCGCGGTGCCGAAGAGGGCGACCGTCAGAGTGTCCTTGCCGCGTCCCGGGATGTCGGCTCCGGTGAGTCTCGGCCACGAGACGACGGTGCCCACGATCCCCAGTCCGATCGCGCCGAACAGAGCCCTGCGAGTGAGATCAACCACGATGTTCTCTCCTGTGTGAATGACTTCGCGGCGAGGGAACGGGCCCTGACCGCGGAAGCTAAATTGATTCAGCATCGCCGAGGTTAGCATCGCCGATGTGTCGCCGCAACGATTTTGCTAAATCAATTCAACATGCGTGGTTCCGCGGCATCCCATTCACTGCCTAAGCTGGAGATGTCACGACAGGAGGAAGCCGGTGCCGAAGAACGTCGATCGCAGGCCGACGCTCGCCGACGTCGCCGCGCTCTCGGGCATGTCGAAGACCGCCGTCAGCATGATCCTCAACGACCGGCCGGGCTCTCGGCTCTCCGTCGATGCGGCGCGACGGGTGCGGGCAGCAGCGGAGGAACTCGGCTATCGGCCGAATCCCGCGGCGCAGAGCCTGCGCCTCGGCAAGACGAAGACTCTCGGCTTCATCTCGGATCAGATCACCGTGACCCGCTACGCCTCCGAGATGATCCGCGGCCTGCTGTCCGCGGCGAAGGAGCATGGCCACACCGTTCTGATCGCCGAGACGGAGGGCGACGACGCGAAGATCTCGGACGAGATCCAGGCGATGATCGACCGCCGGGTCGACGGCATCCTGATCGGACTCCTCGGCGCCCGCATGATCGAGGTGCCCGAGACCCCTGCCGACGTTCCGGTCGTGATCGTCAACGGCACGTCGACGACGGGGCACCCTTCCGTGCTCCCCGACGAACGGGTCGCCGGTCATGCGATGGCGCGCCTGCTCACAGACGCCGGGCACCGACTCATCGGCGTGATCGGCAACAACCCGCGCGCGGTCTCGTCCCCCCTGCACTCGGTGACCATCGGCCCGAGATTCGACGGCATCCGTGCCGCCTTCGCCGAGGCCGGCGTCGATCCGCTCATCATCGACGTCCCGGAGTGGAACCCGGACATCGGATACACGCGGACGCTGCAGATGCTCGACGCGCACCCCGACATCACGGCGATCCTGGCAGGCAACGACGGCGTGGCATTCGGCACCTACCAGGCGATCACCGAGCGCGGGCTGCGAGTTCCCGACGACATCTCGGTCGCCTCCTTCGACGACGAGGAGCTCGCCAGCTTCCAGCGACCGGGGCTCACGACCGCGCGGCTCCCGTACGACGTGATGGGTCGCACGGCGGTCGAGATGCTGCTCGGCGAACGCCCCCTCGACGCCGTGCTGATCCCGATGCCGGTCATCGAACGGGCCTCGATCCGGGGCCTCGATCGAGCAGCCGAGATTCATTCAGGCGAATCCATCTCCGTGAGACAGGCGTAGGCTGGAGGCCGAGGACGGACCGTCCGAGAAGATCTCCCGGCACCGTGACCGTCCGAGAGAGGAGCCACTCGTGGCTCAGTACGACGTCTCGAACCGCTCGGCGATCGTGACGGGAGCAGGCAGCGGAATCGGACGCTCGACCGCGCTGCTGCTCGCCCAGAACGGCGCATCCGTCGTCGTCAACGACCTGAACGCGGACAACGCGAACGCGGTCGTCGAAGAGATCCGCGCCGCCGGCGGCACCGCCGAGGCATCCGTCGGAGATGCGACCGACACCGACTGGATCGCCAGCTCGGTCGAACTCGCGAACACGCTCGCCCCGCTGCGCATCGGCGTGAACAACGCCGGCATCGGCGGAGCATCCGCCCCCACCGCCGAATACGACGACGCCGCGTGGGACAAGGTCATCTCGATCAACCTCAACGCCGTCTTCCGCAACATGAAGGCGCAGATCCCGTCGATCCTCGCAAACGGCGGCGGCTCGGTCGTCAACATCGCGTCGATCCTCGGCAGCGTCGGCTTCGCCGGCTCTCCCGCCTACGTCGCCGCGAAGCACGCGGTCGTCGGCATGACCAAGTCGGCCGCCCTCGAATACTCCGCCCAGGGCGTGCGCGTGAACTCGGTCGGCCCCGGCTTCATCGACACCCCGCTGCTCGCCACCATGGGCGACGAGGCCAAGGCATTCCTCGTGAGCAAGCACCCGATCGGCCGTCTCGGCCAGGCCGACGAGGTCGCGAACCTCATCGCCTTCCTCGCCAGCGACGCCGCCAGCTTCATCACCGGCAGCTACCACCTCGTCGACGGCGGCTACACCGCCCTCTGAGGCTCGGCCGCCGCGCGCCTCTCAGCGCTGGGCCCGTGTGCAGGACGAAAGCACGGATGCGGGACGAGATCGACCATCTCGTCCTGCATCCGTGCTTCGGTCCTGCATCCGGCACCGACCTACCCGTCGACACCGGACCAGGGCCTGCATCCGGCACCGACCTACCCGTCGACACCGGACCAGGTCACCTCGGGAGTTCCCGCCCCGAGGAAGTCAGGCGAGGCGGTCCAGCCGCAGGGTCGCCGTCGCGCTGTGCGCGGCCATGCCCTCCGAGTCCGAGATCACCTGCACCGCGTTGGCGAGCTCGGGCGTCGCCTCGCGGCTGATGCGCTGATACGTCAGGGGCTTGAGGAACCTCGACACCGAGAGACCCGCGCTGTGCTTGGCCCCACCGGCTGTCGGCAGCACGTGGTTGGTGCCGGCCATCCCCTTGTCCGAGTACGCCACGGTGCTCCACGGCCCGAGGAAGATCGAGCCGTAGTTGCGCAGGTTCTCGTGGTACCAGTCGTCGTCGGCGGTGAGCAGTTCGAGGTGCTCGGGGGCGAGGTCGTCCATGAGGGCGACTGCGGTCTCTCGGTCCTTCACGACCGTGACCACGCCGTAGTCGCGCCAGGCGGCCCCGGCGATATCGACAGTCGCGAGCGTCTCGAGCTGTCGCTCGATCTCGGCGATCACAGCATGCCCGTGCTCTTCGGATGTCGTGATGAGCGCGGCGGGCGAGTTCGGCCCGTGCTCCGCCTGGCCGAGCAGATCCGCGGCGACCAGCACAGGGTCGGCGGTCTCATCGGAGATGACGGCGACCTCGCTGGGCCCTGCCAGCAGGTCGATCGCCACGGTGCCGAACAGCTGACGCTTGGCCTCGGCCACGAACGCGTTGCCCGCGCCCACGAGCATGTCGACGGGCAGGTCACCGAGCAGCCCGTACGCCATGGCGGCGAGCGCCTGCACGCCACCGATCACGAACACCCGGTCGACACCCGAGAGATGTGCGGCATAGACGACGGCGTCGTTCGCCGCGCCATCGGGTTGAGGAGGAGTGCACGCCATGACGGTGGGCACGCCCGCAGCCTTCGCGACACCCACGGTCATGAAGGCGCTCGCCGTGAGCGGGAAGCGCCCGGCCGGAAGGTAGGCGCCCACGCGTGAGACCGGGATGTACTTCGCTCCTGTCACGATGCCGGGAACGAACTCGGTCTCGAAATCGGTCAGATGCTCGCGCGATGCGCGGGCGAAAGCCTGGGTGCGCTCCGCGCCGAGCTCGATCGCCGCACGGAGGTCGGGAGCGAGGCGGTCACCACTCGTGGCGATCTGCTCGGCGGTGAGCTCGATGTCCGTGCCCTGATAGTTGTCGAGCTTGCGGGCGTAATCGAGCACCGCATCCATGCCGCGCTCGCGGATGTCGGCGAGCATGCTCGTGACGGTCTCGATCACTGCCGGATCCCGCTGCGCGGCGGGGGCATCGATGAGCGGGGTCTTGAGGTGTCGGAAGTCGCCGTCGAAGCGGGCGAGGACTGCAGAGGAGTAGCGCATGCAGGAAGGCTAGAACCGCCGCATCCACGAGACAACCCTGATGATCCGTGGTGATCCATCGGGTTTACCATTGGATATGACCATCACGCAGCTGACCGCCTTCCTCGCTGCACTCGATGACGGCTCGTTCACCGCGGCGGCTAAGAGCCTGGGTATGACTCAGGCCTCGGTGTCGGAGCTCGTCGCGCGGCTCGAACGCGAACTCGGCGTCGCTCTCTTCGCGCGCGGCAGTCGACGCCTCGTGCCGACGGCCGCTGCACTCGAACTGCGCCCCCACGCGGCGCAGGCAGTGAGCGCGGTGCAGAACGGGATCGACACCATCCACTCGCTCACCTCGCTGGACCGCGGCACCTGCACGTTCGGCGTGCTGCGCAACGCGGCGTATTACGCACTGGCAGACCTCGCAGAGACGTTCCATCACCGGCATCCGAACGTGCGGCTGCGGCTGGTCGGCATCAATTCGGCGCACGTGGCGCGCTCGATCGCCGCGGGAGAGCTCGAGGCCGGGCTGCTCGTGCTGCCGGTCGACGAAGACGGCCTCGAGGTGCGCCCGCTCTTCCGTGACGAGGTGCTCTACGCCTCGGCCACACGGCCACCAGAAGCAGGCGCCGTCACGGTCGACGAGGTCGCCGACGCCAAGCTGGTGCTCTACGACGCCTTCGCCGGATGGGACGACCCCACGAGGCGCCAGTTGCTCGAACGCGCACGGCTGCGCGGGCTCACCATCGAACCCGCGGTCGAGGTCGAGCACGTCGAGACAGCACTCAGTCTGGTCGCCGCAGGCACGGCCGACACGATCGTGTCCCGCTCGATCGCCGAATCCGAGTCTTTTCCTTCAGGCATCCGCACATTCCCGTTCGCCGAGCCGATGCACGACACGATCGCCCTCGTGCAGCGCGAGGGCGTGCTGCTCTCACCGGCGACGCAGAAGCTCGCCGAGCTGGCAGAGCGGATGCTGCGCGAACGCCTTCCGGAGCATCAGGGGCGCACGGCCCTCGGCTGAGGCCGACTCCGGGTGGGCGGGCGGCGCCGCCTCGCCAGCCCACCGCACGCCGTTTGCAGGACGAGAGCACGGATGCAGGACCAGATCGGCGATGCCACCCTGCATCCGCGCCTCGGTCCTGCATTCGGCACGGGTCAGGACACGACCGGCACGGGGTCAGTTCCTGCATCCGTGCTCAGGTCCCACATCCGGCACGGGGTCAGGTCCGGCACCCGGCACGGGGCCGGACTTCACATACCCGCTCAGTACAGGTCGGCCCGACGGTCGGCGAACAGGTCGTTGTGCGGCGGCAGCGCCTTGCTGCGAACGGCGTCCAGCGACAGCACAGCCGTCGCCCCCATCACGGCGCGGAACGCGACGATCCAGCCCTGCTCGTCGATGATCGCCGTGCCGTCGGTCCACGCGACCCCGCGCTCGGAGCCCCAGCGGTCGGCGATCACGACCGGCAGCCGCGACGACCGCGCAGACGCCATCGCCTGGATCAGCTCGGGAGCGTGTTCGCCCTCAGGGCGAGGGACGAGTGGCCAGTTGACGGGCAGCGCGAGCACATCGGCACCGGCGAGGGCGAGGCGGCGGGGCACCTCGGGGAACTCGTTGTCGTAGCAGAGCGCCACCCCGAGGCGCCCGAACTGAGCCTCGACCACGATTCCGGCCTCGGAGCCAGTGTCGAAGACGAGCTTCTCGTCACCCCACAGGTGCGACTTGCGGTAGTCCGCCAGGCGCACGTCGTGGGTGAGCACGGCGGCGGTGTTGAAGAGACGGTCGCCGTCGCGTTCCGCGTAGCCGACCACGACGACGGCATCCTCGGGGATCGCCTCCTGCAGCGAAGCCCATCGAGGGTCGTCGGCAGCCATCGCCGCCTCGCGCGCCTCCTCCGGATCGGCGAACACATAGCCGCTGATGGCGAGCTCGGGCAGCACGATCAGCTCCGCCCCGCGACGAGCGGCCGCCGAGATCGCCGAACGGATGCGGTCGAGGTTGCCGTCCAGATCGCCGATCACGATCTCGGGCGACAGCGCCGCGACGCGCAGCCCCCCGGCATCCGCTGCACCCGCACCATCCGCGGAGACGCCGGGGCGCGAGGAGCCGGCAGCCCCTCGCGCCCCTGTCGTCTCAGTCATCTTCGGTGGCGGTGACCATCACTCCGAGCGGGGCCAGGTAGCCGTTGGGGTCGATGGTCCAGTCGGCGGCAGCAGCGGCCTCGACGACCTCGGGAGCCCACTCGAGGTAGACGCGGTCGTCGCCGCCGTTGATCACGAGGACCGTTCCGGTGCCGGTCTCATCGCCCTCGACGCAGACATACGAACGCCAGCTGCCCTCGGGCACCGAGAACGTGTCGCCGGCGCCGAGCGTGACCGCGGTCGACGGGTCGCCGTTGAGGGTGACCTCCCAGCGACCGGTCTTGAACAGCAGCGCCTGCGTCTTGTCGTGCCGGTGGCGCAGCACACCCTGCCCCGCCTCGGCCCGCACCCACGCGAGGTTGAACGAGTGGGGCTCGGTCACGTTCGGCACCTGGCGACGGTTCTCGCTCATGCCGTACCCGATCGCGGTGGCCAGTTCGACACGACCACCGTCGACCGCTGCACAGAGCAGCGCCGCCGCCGAGTACTTGCGGTCGCCCGGCTGGATCACGCGCGAGCGCATGTCCTCGACCGTGTAGGTCGTGAGCTCGTCGATGTAGTGCTGCTTCATCGGCGTGATCAGCGGCACGTCGTCGGGCAGCACGTCGCCCGCGACCGTGTCGATGAGCTTGTTGTCGGCCGTCAGGTGCAGCCCGTACGACTCGGCCTCGCGCAGCACCGAGGGGCCCCAGATGATGCCGCCGTTGTCGTCGCGACCGAGCACCGTGTAGAGGATGCCGTCATCCGGCCCCTCGTTCGTGAAGCCGCGGAAGATCCACGTGGGGATCGTGACGATGTCGCCGTCGTGGCTGATGTACTCGCCCTGCTTGCCGTCTACGCCCCACCGGAGTCGGAACTCGCCGCCGAGGTTGATGAAGACCTCAGCCGTGAAATGCAGGTGCAGGTTGTTCGAGATGCCGTTCGGCATGCCGGCGGCGCCGGTGTTGAAGCCGTGGTTGACCTCGAGGTTCACGTGCTGGCTGGCGTTCTGCGAGACACCGGCTCCGATGAAGGAGTAGTTCTCCTTGCGGTCGGAACCCGGAGTGCGGCAGTCGATGAACGCCGAGTTGCACGGCACCCAGTCGGTGCGACGGATGGTGCGGCGTTCGATCTCGTCCGCGGGGACGATGACGTCGACCTGGTCGACGATGGCGTTGCTCATTTCTTCTTCTCCTAGTCGATCAGTCGTTGATCAGTAGATGTTGCTGAAGGCGGCGGGCTCGTCGCCGCGGGCGCCGGCGATCTGAGCGCGCAGCGCGATGTCGTCCCACAGGCGCACCTCTTTGACGAGGGCGCCCTGGTGGAAGGTGAACTGCGAGATGCCGATCAGATCGACCGGCTTGCCGGTGAGGCTTCCGTAGTTGGGGGCGCCGTTGTAGTCGCCGACGAACTTCCACGTGACGGCGACCCGGAGGCCCGCATACCGCACGTCGTAGTTGGTCTGGATGTCGCGGATCTCGAACTGTCCGGCAGGGAATGACTCGAGGAAGCGCAGCAGCGCGCGGCGGTAGCCCTCGGGACGGATCACGACGCGGTTGCCGACCGTCAGCAGCACGAGGTCGCGGTGGAAGAACTTCTCGACCTTCTGCAGGTCGCGCTCGTTCCACACCGTCTGGATCATGTCGATCACGGTCTCGACCTCGGAGCGGTAGTCATCGGGCCGCACGCCCGAGTCGCCCTTCGCGATCGGGTCCACAGGAGGGGCCTCGGTCCACGAACCCGAGTAGCCGCGGAAGGCCTGGGCGCGTGCGAGTTCGTCGAGGTCGTCGCCCCGCTCGAGCGCCCCGGCGAGTGAGTCGCGCACGACCCACTCCTCGACCATGCGGCCCTTGCGGTAGAGGCAGTTGGCGATCGTGCGACTGTGGGATGACGTCTGCAGATGGCCCGAGAGCACCAGGTGCGAGCTGAGGAACGCATCGTCGCCGCGCGCCTCCCAGATCACGTCTTCGGCTTGGCCGGTGCGGTCGGGCGTCGCCGAGATGCGCATGAGCGTTCCCTCGATGACCTCCTGACGCGTGGTCGAGGTGCCGTAGGCGCCGTGCACGATCGAGTCGGGCTCGTAGTTTTCACGGATGAAGCTGATCGACCGATCGACCCAGATCAGATCGGTGACCTCACGGATGAAGTCGTCGGGGTCTTTGTACGGCAGGTAGGCAACCGGGTCGAGAGACACGCTTTTCACTCCTTCGAGATGCGAAGCTGCGGTTCATCGGTGATCGCTGGCTTCGTCTTCGCCAGTGTATGCGTATGCACAAACGGACGCAAGAGACGATCCTGCGCACACGGTGATCATCGCCGGGAGGCGAGGTCAGTCGGCGTGCACGGCCGCGAGAGTGCTGCGGGAGACGAACACGGACTCGAAGCGCGTCTTCTCGAGTTCGGCCTGCGGGTCCTCGATGCGACGCACGATGAGGTCTGCAGCCGTGCGAGCCATGCCGGCGATGTCATAGCCGATCGTGGCCAGGTCGATGATCGGCCAGGCCGCCTCCGGCAGGTCGTCGAATCCGAGGATCGAGAGATCGTCCGGCACCCGCAGACCCGCGCGGTGGGCGGCGTTCAGCGCTCCGTAGGCCACCACGTCATTGCCGCAGAACAGCAGAGTCGGACGGTCGTCGCCCGCAAGGATCTCGGATGCCGCCGCTTCGCCCTCCGCGGCCCCGTAGGGCACACGCCGGACGTCGCTCTCGTTCAGCGCGACACCCTCCCCGGCCAGAGCGTCGCGCAGTGCCGCCTCTCGGCTCTGCGCCGTGCTCGTGTTGCTCGGCCCCAGCACCGCGCCCACCCGCGTGTGCCCCAGTTCGACAGCTCGCCGAACGGCATCTCGATATCCGGGTCCGGGGTCGACCACCGTGGCATCCGCCTCGACGAACGAGCCGGTGCGGTTGAAATACACGAACGGCAGACCGCGGTCCTTCAGACGCAGCGGCGCGACGGACTCGACCGTGGTGGTCGCGAGGATCACGCCGTCGAGGCCGTTGGCGAGCAGGCGCTCGACGATCGTGTCGTTGTCGGCCGACTCGGTGTGCAGCATGAGCTGGTAGCCGAGAGCCTCGAGCTCCCTGTGCACCGGGGCGATGATGTGCGAATAGAACTGGTTGTCGAGATCGGTCAGCAGCAGGCCGATGCGCCGGGTGCGTCCGGACGACAGAGCACGCCCCGCTTCGCTCGGCACGTAGCCCAGCAGCTGGGCCGCTTCGCGCACTCGGAGCTTCGTCGCCTCGGACACCCGCGCATCGTCGCGCAGTGCGCGTGACACCGTCGGCTGCGAGACACCCGCCAAGCGGGCCACATCACGACTCGTGACGACCATCTGGCGCCTCCCCCTCGATCTCACGGATTCTACTGCTCTTGACGCCCGAATGCATACGCGGTCATAATCAGCACATACGTATGCAACGGAAGGAAGGGCCATGCCCCTGCATCTCAAGACCGCGCCGACGAAGACGTTCGCGGACACCGCTCAGCAGGACGTCGCCGAGCGGGTGAGAGGAATCATCGGCGACATTCGAGAGAGCGGCGACGCCGCCGTGCGACGGTATGCCGAGCAGTTCGACAACTGGAGTCGCGACTCGTACCGACTCTCCGACGACGAGGTCGCCCAGATCATCGGCACGCTCGACGCACAGGTCATCACCGACATCGAGTTCGTGCAGAGTCAGGTGCGGCGGTTCGCTCAGGCGCAGCGCGATTCGCTCGTCGACATCGAGGTCGAGACGCTTCCAGGGGTGTTCCTCGGCCAGAAGCATGTTCCCGTGCAGGCCGCGGGGGCGTACATCCCCGGCGGCAAGTACCCGCTGACGGCGTCCGCACACATGACGATCATCACCGCCAAGGTGGCCGGCGTGCCCCGCGTGGTCGCCTGCACCCCGCCCATCCGCGGCGAGATCCCCGCGGCGACCGTGGCCGCGATGAAGATGGCCGGTGCAGACGAGATCTACATCCTCGGCGGAGTGCAGGCCGTCGCGGCGATGGCCGTGGGCACCGACACAATCGAGCCGGTGAACATGATCGCAGGGCCGGGCAACGCCTATGTCGCAGAGGCCAAGCGGCAGCTGTTCGGCGAGGTCGGCATCGACCTGTTCGCCGGCCCCACCGAGATCCTCATCGTCGCCGACGAGCACGCAGACCCGTTCTTCACCGCGGTCGATCTGCTGTCTCAGGCCGAACACGGCCCCGACTCCCCTGCGGTGCTCGTCACGACCTCGCAGACGCTGGCCGAAGAGGTCATGGACTGGATCGAGAAGATCCTTCCCGGCATGCCGACCCGCGATTACGCGGGACCCGCCTGGCGGGACTGGGGTCAGGTGATCGTCGCCGACGACCTCGACGAGGCCTACCGGATCGCCGACGACTTCGCCTTCGAGCACGTGCAGATCTTCACCCAGAACCCGCGCGAGGCCCTGACGAAGATGCATGACTACGGCGCGCTCTTCCTCGGCGAGAACACCTGCGTCTCGTACGGCGACAAGGTGATCGGCACGAATCACGTGCTGCCGACGCTCGGTGCCGCGCGCTACACGGGCGGGCTCTGGGTGGGCAAGTACCTGCGCACCGTGACGTACCAGGAGGTGCAGAACACCGAGTCGTCTGCCGAACTCGGTGCCGTGTGCGGTCGCGCTGCACGGGTAGAGCTGTTCGAGGGGCACGCTCGGTCCGGGGATGCACGCGCCTGGCGGCATGCCGGCACCGAGTTCGCCTGGATCGACGAGAGCCACGCCGCGGTCGGCGCGGAGACGCGGTGACCGACCTCGCCGGTCGCACTGCCGTGGTCACCGGCGGCGGCAGCGGACTCGGGGCGGCGATCGCCCGGGCGCTGCACGCCGCCGGCGCCCACGTCGTGCTGGTCGGTCGCGACGCCGAGAAGCTCGATCGGGTCTCGGCCGACCTGGGCTCGCGGGCGCGGGGAATCGCGTGCGACGTGGCCGACCCGGCATCCGTCGAGGCGCTGCGCGAGCAGCTCGTCGGCACCGAGGTGTCGATCCTCGTCAACAACGCCGGCATCCCTGGTCCGGTCGCGGCCCTCACCGACGTCCATGTCGCCGACTGGGACGAGGTCTTCGCCGTCAACGTGCGCGGTACCTTCCTGCTCTGCAAGGCGCTGCTGCCCGGAATGGTCGAGCGCGGCGACGGCGACGTGATCAACGTGGCATCCGTCTCCGGCAAGCGTCCACTGGCGCATCGCACGCCGTACTGCGCCTCGAAGATGGCCGTGATCGGGCTGACATCGACCCTCGCGTTCGAGGTCGGCCCCGCCGGTGTGCGCGTGAACTCGCTGTCGCCGGGCCCGGTGCAGGGGCCGCGCATGGAGCGCAACTTCCGCCTCGAGGCCGAGAGATCGGGCACGAGTGTCGGCGATGCCGAGCAGGCCTTCGTCTCGCGCGCAGCTCTCGGCCGCATGGTCACCGAAGACGAGGTGGGCGCGGCGGTCATCGCGATGCTCGGGATGCCGGGCATGTGCGGTGCCGACATCGACCTCTCGGCCGGGATGGTGGCGTGATGCCGTCGCTGCGCGCCAGGGCCCGGGCGGGCGAGAAGCTGATCGGCGCCCTGCTGCGGATGCCGTCGGAAGAGCTCGTCGAGATGCTCGCTGTCGCGGAGTTCGACTTCGTGCTCATCGACTGCGAGCACGGACCGGCCGACCTCGTCGCCCTGCGCCAGCACATCGCGCTCGCACAGGCGCACGACGTGCCGGTGATCGTGCGGGTCGGCGAAGGCGACCGGGGGCAGATCCTGCGGGTGCTCGACCAGGGCGCAGAGGGCATCCTGGCACCGCACCTCGATACGACGACGGATGCCGAGGCGTTGGTGTCCGCGTCGATGTATCCGCCCGTCGGTGACCGAGGCTTCGCGACCTACAGCCGTGCGGGGCGCTTCGGGCTCGTCGACCCCGCGGAGCACCGCGACTGGTGGCTCGAGAACACGCTGGTGCTCGGCATGATCGAGTCGCCCCGCGGAGTCGCGAACGTCGATGCGCTCATCGCGGTGCCGCGACTCGATGGCATCATGGTCGGTCCTGCCGACCTCGCGGCCAGCTCCACCCCCGAGGATCTGCCGGTGCCGGAGGCGATCGCTGCGGTGCATTCCGCCCTGGCTCGGGCGGGCTCGCTGCGCATGGACATCGTCGGAACCAGGGATGCCGCCAGCGCGGCCTTCGTCGACGGCGCCGACCTCGTGGTCTACAACCTCGCATCCTCGCTCATGGCGCATCTGCGCGGTCTCGCGACACCCGCGCGCTGAGCGACGCCCGCGCGCTGAGCGACGTGGGGTGAGCGACCGGGCTGAGCGACCGGGCTGAGCGGATCTCTGCCATCCGAGGATCCCGCCCACCCCGTCGGGAGGAGAACTCCCCGTCGGGAGGAGGTTCCCCCGGATTCTCTCCTCCCGAGAGGGAGTTCTCCTCCCACGAGGGCGTCAGCGCGATGACTCCCCGCACCAGTGGCTCAGAGTCGCTGCTGCGACATCCACGACCGCACGAGACGCCCGAACTCACGCGGCCGCTCGAGTGGGAGCAGATGACCGGCATCCAGAGTCACGAGCCGTGCGTCGGGCATCGCCGACACGATCTCGGTGTGGAAGTGCGGCGGGCAGATGACGTCGTCGAGCCCTGACACCACGAGCGTCGGCATCGGCAGGTCGGGCAGGCGGGCGAGCAGATCGGTGCGTGTGAGCTGCATCCGCAACTGCGCCCGCAGCCGCTCCAGGCCTGTCTCTTCCCCCATGCTCAGCGTCCGCTGCACCAGATCTGGTCGGTCGCGCACGAGCGCCTCCCCGAGAAGAGGAGAGAGGATGCTCTCCTGCAGCCCCCTCGGTTCGCCGCCCTCGTCGAGCTGCGCGAGCCAGTCGCCCCATCCTGCGCGCTGCGCATCGGTCGGCGCCTTGGCGTTGGTCGAGACGAGGCAGAGCCCCGCGACACGCGACGGCGCGGCGAGCGCGAGTGCCATGCCGACGATGCCGCCCAGGGAATGCCCCACCACCACGAACCGATCGGGCAGCCCGTCGAGGAGCGCCGCGACCTGATCCGTGATGGTGGGGCGATCCAGCAGTGGCCGGATCGCCCCGTCGAGTCCGCCGTCGGCCCAGAGATCGGCGGTGCAGTTCATGCCGGCGAGCAGCACGAGCGGCGGGGCTGCGACCGACACGTCAGCCCTTCACGGCACCGTCGCTGAGGCCGGCGACGAGGTACTTCTGCGCGATGAACGCGATCACGAACACCGGGATCGTCAGCAGCATGGATGCCGCTCCCGCCTGTTGCAGCATCGGCAGCGTCTGCCCGAGCTGCGTCGCGATGAAGACCGGCACGGTCTTGGACGAGGTGTCGGTGAGCACGAGCGCAGTCAGATACTCCTGGAACGCGAAGAGGAACACGAAGATCCCGGCGGTCAGGATGCCCGGGCCCATCAACGGGATCATGACCCTGCGCAGCATCCCGATCCTGGTGCAGCCGTCGATCATGGCGGCTTCGTCGAGCTCCTTGGGGATCTCGGCGAAGAAGTTGCGCAGCAGCCAGATGGTGAATGGCTGGTTGATCGCGACCAGGGCGATCGCCAGGGCGAACGTGGTGTCGTAGATGCCGAGCGCTCGACTGATGTCGTACATCGGCAGCACCACGGCGAAGCGGGGCAGCGCGCGGAAGACCAGGGCGACCACGAGCAGCAGAGCCGAGACGTAGCTCGGGAACCGCGAGAGCGCATACGCCGCGGGGATGCCGATGACAAGGGCGATCACCGTCGAGACCACTGCGACGACGAGGGTGTTGATGAGGTAGTCGGCGAAGTACGTGGTCTCCCAGAGGTCGACGAACGCCTGCAGCGTCGGCTGGTAGTCCCAGAGCACGGGAGGGTTCGAGAAGGCGACGTCGGTCGGCTTGGTGACCGAGAGCATCATCCAGATGAACGGGCTGAGCATCACGATGCAGAGGATCGCGAGGAGCAGGCCGGTGATGACCGGCGGACGGCTGGGGCCGCGGCGGCGGCGCTTCGACGCGCCGCTCGTGATGATGGCCCTCGTCGAGAGCTCGGAGGAGGTGAGACTCATCGTTCTGCCTTCGCTTCCTTGAAGATGTCGCGGATGAAGGGGATCAGCATCACGAGGATCAGGAGGATCGTGAGCACGTTGATCGCACTGCCGAGCCCGAGCTTCTCCGCCCCGTCGGCGAACGCGACCGAATAGACGTAGAGCATGATCGACTCGTTGCCGATCGACTGTGCCTGCGGCGACAGCGGGATGAGGTTGTCGAACATCCTGAGCACGTCCATGATCGTGATCAGAGTCACGAATCCGAGCACGCCCTTCATCGTCGGGATGATCACATTGAGGTGGGTCTGGAACCCATTGGCGCCGTCGATCTTGGCGGCTTCCTTGAGCTCGGCCGGCACTCCCTGGAGACCCGCGAGGATGATCAGCATGGCGAACGGCAGCATGTGCCACACGGTGTTCGCGATCACCAGGATGCCGTTGGGCACCTGGTCGGTGAACCACAGCACCTGTGATCCGCCGAAGAAGCCGATCAGCCGGTTCACGACGCCGCCGAAGTTGTCGTCGAACAGCCACGAGAACGCGACGGCGCCGACGAGGTTCGGCAGCACGTACGACACCAGCATGATCCCGAGAACCAGCGGACGCGATGTCGTGATGCGGTTGATGCCGGTGGCGATGATGTAGCCGGCCACCAGCAGGATGATCGTCGTGATCACGGTGACGGTCACCGTGAAGAGAACCGCCTTGTGGAAGCGCGGGTCCGTGAGCGCGTCGGTGAAATTCGACAGCCCTACGAAGGTTCCCGGCGTGCCGTATCGGACCTGCTCGAAGCTCCACTGCACCGTGCGCACCAGGGGCAGCACCAGCAGAGCGCACATCACCACCAGACTCGGGGCGAAGAGCAACCAGAATTCGCGTGCCTTCATGTTCGTCCCTCCTGAAAGGACTGCGGCCTGAACCTCGAGTTCAGGCCGCAGTCATCGACCGATGGTCGGGGTCAGCCGGCGATCTTCTCGCCGGCGGCCTGCATCTGCGCGAGTCCGTCGTCGACGGAGACGTTGCCGTTGAGGATCTCGACCAGGATCGGTCGGATCTCGTTGGTGATGTCGGCGATGACCGGCGACACGATCGGAGGTTTCGCCGAGGCGAGCGAGTCGTTCGCCGCGGCGCCGTAGGGAGAGTTCTCGTCGGTGACCATGCCCTCGCGCGCCGGGTAGGCGGCGGGGACCGACGCTGTCGACGCGTCTTCGCTGACGGCCGAGGCCATCATCACGAACAGCATGTCGTGGTCGAGCTTGGTGTTGAACGGGATGGACCAGCCATCGATCGACAGGCGGTTGTACGAGTACGCGGCGTCGTCGGAGATCTTCGGAGCACCCGCGAAGCCGAACGAGTCGGACAGCTTCGAGTTGGCCGGCAGGGTGAGGTCGATCATGCGTCCGGAGAACATGATCGACATCGCCGCGGTGCCGTTGAACATCTGCTGCTGCACCTTGGGCTGATCGAAGGTGGTGACCTGCGGGTCCATGTAGGGCTTCAGCGCGAGCATCGACTCGACGGCCTGCTTGGCCTCGTCGGTGTCGAGCGTGACCTCGCCGTCAGCGGTCACGAAGTCGGCGTCGACCGAGTTCATCGCGGCCTGGAAGCCGGTCGTCACGTCGCTCGTCGCGAGCCACGGGAGGGCGATCGGATAGTCCATGAGGCCCTCGGCCTTGATCGCCTCGGCGGCGGCGATCATCTCGTCGAAGGTCGTCGGCACCTCGAGCCCGAGGTCTTCGAAGATGTCGGTGCGGTAGGCCATGACGAACATCTGCGCCTGCATGGGCAGCGCGTAGAGCTCGCCGTCGAACGACATGCCCTCGCGCATCGACTCGCTGATGTCACCGAGACCGTAGTCATCGGCATACTTGTCGAAGAGATCGTTCAGCGGGACGAGCTTCTCGTCTTCAGCCAGACTCGGGATCACGAATCCGTAGGTCTCGACGATGTCGTACGTGCCGGTCTCGCCCGAGAGCGTGGCAGTGGTCTTGGTCACCTGGCCGCCGAAGTCGATCGGGTCGTGCTTCAGCGTGACGTCATCGGTCGAACAGCTCGAGACCATGGTGTCGGTGAAGGGGTCGATGGCGGAGGAGTTGTATGCGAGGACGTTGACCGTGGTCTTGCCCTCCGGAGCGGTGTAGTCGCACGACACCGTTGTCGCGTTCTCGTTGTCGGTGCGGGTCCCGGCGCCGCAGCTGGAGAGGGCGACCATGCCCACAGCTGCGAGGGCGAGTACCGGCAGTGCCCGATGCTTGATGTGTCCCATGTCGCTGATGGTATACGTATGCAACGGACTTAGGGAAGCCTACATTCCAGGAAACTTTAGGGATTGAATACGTATACTGCGGAAACGCGCGCCGGGGTGGGCCCGGACAGGTTCGGCATCCGCCCGCCGACGCCGACTAGCCCCGCGGTCGACGCTTCTCGAGCACACCGGCGAGCAGCACCGCGACCGCTGCCGCAGCCGGCGCCACGATCAGTCCGGCCCGCAGGCTCTCGGTGTCGGCGATGAAGCCCACGAACGGCGGCGAGAGCAGGAATCCGAGTCGCAGCAGCCACGACACGATCGTGAGGCCTGCCCCCGGCCGCAGACCCGGCAGCTCGTCCGCCGCATGCATGGCCGCCGGAATCAGCGTCGCGATGCCGAAGCCGACGGCGGCGAACCCGGCGATCGTTCCGGGCACGCTCGGGAAGAGGAGCGCGAGGGTCATGCCCGCCGCGGCGATCAACCCGCCGACGCGGGCCACGGCGCGCTGGCCGAACCGGTCGGTCATGCCGTCGCCCAGCATCCGTCCGATGAACTGCGCTCCCACCAGCGCGATGAATCCGAGGGGTGCGATCGCGGCCGCAGCACCGAGAGATTCGCTGAGGTAAAGCGTCGCCCACGAGTTGCCCGCGTCCTCCGCGATGGCCCCGGCCATCGCGATGAGCGTGAGCGCGATGAGGATCATCACGGTCCGCGGGCTCACACCACGGCGCACCGCGGTCTTCAGTTCGACCGGTTCGGCCGTCGCCTCGGCATCCGCCTCCTCGTCGCGACCGGGCAGGCAGAACCAGAGGGCGGTGAAAGCGACAGCCGCGAACACCGCGGTCGAGATGCCCAGGTGCACGCCGAGAGGAAGCTGCAGCGCGATCGCCGCTGCGGCCATGCCGCCACCGAGCACGGCGCCGATCGACCAGATGGCGTGGAACGAGTTGATGATCGAGCGGCCCTAGCGCCGCTGCACTCGGAGCCCGTGCGCGTTCTGCGCGACATCGGTGACCGCATCGAAGGCCCCGCCGAGCAGCAGGGCGACCGCGAACAGGATGCCGGAGGGCGCGAGGGCTGCGGCGAGCAGCCCGAGCCCTGTTCCGATCGTGCCGATCACTGCGATCCGCGCCGAGCCGAATCGGCGGATCAGCACGGCCGCGAACAGTCCGGCGGCGATGGCGCCTGCCGGGAAGGCGGCGATCGCGAGGCCGTAGCCGGCGTTGTCGAGCTCGAGTGCCGCCTTGATCTCCGGGTACCTCGGCAGGATGTTGGCGAACAGCGCGCCGTTCGTGAGGAACAGCGCCGAGACGGCGATCCGCGCGCGACGGGTCGCCCGGTCCACGGCGGGCCGTCGAATCGATTCGATCGAAGTCATAGCAACGACGGTACACGCCGCGGCCCGCCGTGGAAAATCGCCTCCGCGCAGCCGGGGTCGAGGCACCTCGACGCCGCGACCGGGGTCCGGGTCAGCCCAGCAGCGGTTCGACTCGAGCAGACTCCCCGACGCTCGCCGACGCCGCGGCGATCGCGGCCTTCGCGTCATCGAGACGGTCGAACTGACCGATGAACTCGGACTGCGCCCCGAACGCCCGGAAGCCCTCGCGGGGCGTCCCGGTGATCGACCCGAGGAACTGACGCCGGTCGTTGCCGACGTGGAAGCCGGGGTCGACCTCGACCCACAGCCCTCGGGGCCGCGAGGCTCCGCGAACCCGCGCACTCGTCGCCGCCTTCGCGGCATTCCTGATTCGTGCAGACATGGTTCACGCACTCATCGCATGCAGGGCGCGAGCCCCGTCGAGCGCGCGGGCGAACTCGTCGCGGGTGAGGTCGAGGCCTCCAGCGGAGCTCGCGGCGTTCATCATCGCGACCACCAGCGAACGATCGACATCCGTCTCCTCGGTCATGGAGAAGCGCAGAGGAATCGACGCGTGCACCCAGATCGTCTCGGCGACCCCGTCACCCATCGCGAGCGTCAGAGGAAAGGACTCGTTTCGCCGCAGCTTGGTCACGATCACGAGCCGCAGGTGCGTCAGCAGCCGATCGTCGACCTCGATCGGCGTCGCTGTATTGCCGTACGTCAGGCGTCCCATGTGCTCTCCCTCAGACGAACTTCCCTTGAGAGATAGATTACTAGGTTACCTAGCTAAATCCCAGTCGAACCTAGGGAAGGTCGCCGATCTCCTCCGCCAGACGTCGCAGAAAGCGAGTGATCGCGTCGGTCTGATCCGGGGTGAACTCGCTGGCGAGCGACTCGATACGCTGCGTCAGCTCATCGGCCTGGGCGTTGAGATCACGGAGCGAGGGACGCAGCACCTTCGATCGGGCGTCGGCAGGATGCGGACCCACGACGATCTGACCACGCTCTTGAAGTCGACGCAGGAGGCTCGTGATCGCCGCCGTGCTGACGTTCAGGTGAGCGGCGAGTCCGCCCGGTGTGGCGGGGGCGTCGTCAGAGGCGTCGAGGATGTACCTCATCGCCTCTCGATCGGTGTCGTTCGGCGCACGCACGGCGGCAAGGCGTCGCCCGAACTGGGCCTCCGCCCTGCGGAGTTCATCGACACGTGCGACGAGTTCGGTCGCCCGTGTCGTCGTCTCGGTCCTGCTGTTCATGCGTCACCCCCTGACCCCTCCATGGTACTCGAGAAACAGGTAACCAGGTTGCCTAGTGAAATCCAATGCGACCAGCCACTCTTACGAGGTGAGATGATGGAATTCTGGGAAAGGGGAGTCATGGTCGAGCGATTCGCACTCGAAGATGCCGGGTACATCATGTACGCCGACATGATCGATCGCCTGCGCGCGGACTTTCCTTCCGTGCCCACGTGGCGGATCGACCAGATCGTCACGGCCGAGCATGACGCGATCACCGGTGGGATCCTGCGGATCGTGCCAGCCGAGGTCGAGTCCGGCGCGGCCGAGATGCTCGCACGCGAGGCGGAATCCCGTGGAAGTGAAGAAAGCCTGAGCGACGATGGCGAGGTGGCCTGATGGAGCGCCCTGAGGAGTTCGGCCGGTCGGGCTACTGGTACCCCGAATCCGACAGCGCGAGCACGGTCGACGTTCTCAACATGCTGCGTCGCTACCGCTCGGCCGAGACGGCGATGCGGGCACGCACCCGCGTCTCGATGAAGATGAACGAGACCGACCTCGTGGCCCTGCGCTTCCTGCTGCGTGAGCAGCGCGCCGGTCGCATCGTCCGAGCGATCGACATCGCCCGCATGCTCGACATCTCCACGGCGTCGACGACGACGCTCATCGACCGCCTCGAGAAGGGCGGGCACGCGAAGCGAGAGCCGCATCCGACCGATCGGCGCGCAGGAATCGTGGTGCCGACGGTCAGCAGCGACGACGAGGTTCGCGAGACGCTCGGTGCGATGCACAGGCGGATGCTGGCGCTCGTCGACGAGATGAGCGACAAGGAACGCTCAGTGGTCACGCGGTTCCTCGCCGGCATGACCTCGGCCATCGAAGAGGCGTCCGATCTCGACCAGGAGCTGCGCGACGTCATCCGCTCGCACGAGGAATCCGAGTCCTCCGGCGAGTGATCGCCGAGAGCCGGCCGATGATCGGCCGGCCACCCGACGCTCCGATCAGGCCTTGCCGGCGTCGATGTTCGTCTGAGTGTCCGCCTCGCCCTCGGCATCCGCTGCGACGACCACCCGCTCAGGGAACAGCTCGTCGAGATCGAGGTCGGGGTTCTCCTCCTGCGTCTCGACCAGCTCGACGGCCTCCTCGATCGTCTGCACGCTCGGCATCGCGCCGGGGAGGGGTCTGCGTGCGGATTCCTTGAGCACGATCACGGCGATGAAGCCGGCGATCGACGTGCCGATCACGTAGAACGCCGGAGCGAGCGACGACCCGGTCAGCTGCACGAGCGCCTCCATCACCACCGGCGCGGTGCCGGCGAAGAGCGCGACGGCGAGGTTGTACGAGATGCCCATGCCGCCGTACCGCGATGACGTCGGGAAGAGCGCCGGCAGCGACGACGCGAGGTTCGCCACGTAGAACGTCACGGGGAAAGCGAGCAGCACGAGCCCGAGCAGGGTCGACCAGATCTCGCCGTGCATCATGAACAGGAACGACGGCACCGCCAGCACGATCGCCGAGATCGAGCCGATGAACAGCACCTTCTTGCGTCCGATGCGGTCGGACAGCTTGCCCGTGAGCGGAATGCAGAGGGCCATCGCCACGAGCACCGGCAGGGTGAGCAGGGTGCCGTGCACCTCGTCATAGCCGAGTGTGCCGGTGAGGTACGTCGGCATGTAGGAGGTGAGCGCGTAGCCGACCGTGTTGGCGGCGGCGACGAGCACGAATGCCGTCAGCAGCTCGCGCCAGTACGCGCGGATCAGTGCGAGGACGCCCTTGGGCGCATCCGCAGAGGCCTGTGCGTCATCAGCCGCGCGCTTCGCCGACTCCTGCGCCTCCTGGAACGCCGGGGTGTCTTCGATCTTGAGACGGAAGTAGATCGCGATGAGCCCGAGCGGCAGCGCGACGAGGAACGGGATGCGCCAGGCGAAGCCCTGCATCGTCTCGGCCGACAGTGTGAGCTGCAGGATCGACACGAACGCCGCGCCGATCGCGAAGCCCATGTACGAGCCGAGGTCGAGCAGCGAGGCGTAGAAACCGCGGCGCTTGTCCGGCGCGTACTCCGTGATGAAGGTCGTGGCACCGGCGTACTCGCCGCCGGTCGAGAAGCCCTGCGCGAGCTTGAGGACGATCAGCAGGATCGGGGCCCAGATGCCGATCACCGAGAAATCGGGAAGGACGCCGATGAGGAACGTCGCCGCCGCCATCATGATGAGCGTGAACGCCAGCACACGCTGGCGGCCGAGGCGATCACCGAGCTGGCCGAGCACGATGCCGCCGAGCGGACGGGCGACGAAGGTCACCGCGAACACGCCGAGCGAGAAGAGCGACTGCGCGCCGGCGGACGCGTCCGGCAGGAACGCACGTCCGATGATCACGGCGAGATAGCCGTAGACACCGATGTCGTACCACTCCATCAGGTTGCCGACGACGGTCCCGGCCACGGCACGGCGCAGCATCGGGCGGTCGACCACGGTGACGTCCTCGACGGTGAGTCGTCGCGGTTCGTCCGTCGCCGGTCGCAGTCGACGGATCAGTCGCCGCCACAGGCTCAGGTGGGTGCTCTTCTGGGGATCGGACATCCTGCCATCTTCCTTCTCTTGCGGCATCCGCGTCGTATGACGGGCCGCACAGACGGCGGGGAGGCGGCTTTCGCCACCTCCCCGCCCTGTGTCGCCGATGTCAGCTGTTGAAGGCGTCCTTGACGTTCTCGCCGGCCTTCTTGACGTTGGCCTTCGCCTGGTCGGCGCGGCCCTCCGCCTCGAGCTTCTCGTTGTCGGTCACCTTGCCGGCAGCCTCCTTCGCCTTGCCGGCGAGGTCCTGAGCGGCGTTCTTGATCTTGTCATCGAGTCCCATGGGGGATCCTTTCTCTTATCAGCGGTGGTCTGTGGTCGGAATCCTGCGGAGTGTGCTCACAGGGGGATGTCGAGCGCCGAGGCGGCCAACGGCAGGGATCCTGCGGCGATGACGGCGATGAGGCCGACGACTCCGGCGGACTTCCAGAGCGGAGGGCGCGAGGGGGCCAACGGGACGCCGCGCATTCCGGTCGAGCGGCCGATGGCTTCCCGGGCCGAGAGCGGAGCGAGGTCGACGGAGTCGATGGGGGTGACGCGGCGCGATCGGAGCTCACGACGGGTGAGCTCCTGCGTTGCTGTCGACATGGGTTCCCCTTCCTCGAACGAAAGATTACTAGATGAACTAGTGATTTGCCAGCCTAGTGAAAAGTTCGGGCATCGCGCATACGCTCGAGCCATGACCGAACTCACGCAGCCCACCGGGCACGAAGAGGCCCTGCGCGCCCTCCCCCGCGAAGACGGATCGGCACCGCGCGTCCTCGTTCTCGGGGCGACCGGATACATCGGCGGGCGGCTGACACCGCGACTGTTGAACGCCGGATACCGGGTGCGCGCACTGGCCCGCGACGCCGCGCGAGCGGCATCCTTCCCCTGGGGTGCGGAGTGCGAGATCGTCGAGGGTTCAGCCGACGACGCCGACGCAGTGGCCGACGCGATGCGCGATGTGGACGTGGTCTACTACCTGATCCACTCGATGACCGCGGGCAAGGGCTTCGAAGAGAGCGATGAGCGAGCGGCCACGACGGTGGCGGATGCCGCGGCGAAGGCCGGAGTGCGACGCATCGTCTACCTCGGCGGGCTGCACCCCGACGACGTGAAGCTGTCGCCGCATCTGCGCTCCCGCGTGCGGGTGGGAGAGATCTTCCTCGAGTCGGGGGTGCCGACGCTCGTGCTGCAGGCGGGCGTCGTGATCGGCTCGGGTTCTGCGTCGTTCGAGATGATCCGCCACCTGACCGATGTGCTGCCGTACATGCCCGCGCCGAAGTGGGTGCGCAACCGCATCCAGCCGATCGCGGTGCGCGACGTGCTGCACTACCTGCTGGGCGCTGCCCGGGTCGACGCCGACGTGAACCGCGCGGTCGACATCGGCGGACCGGATGTGCTCCGCTACGGCCAGATGATGAACGGCTATGCGCTCGAGGCGGGGCTCCGCCAGCGTGCGATCGCCGCGCTGCCCGTGCTGACTCCCGGTCTCGCATCGCACTGGGTGAACCTCGTGACGCCCGTCCCGCGGTCGATCGCCCGCCCGCTCGTCGCCTCGCTGCAGAACGAGTGCATCGTGAAGGATCGAGCGATCGACGACCTCATCCCCCGCCCCGACGGCGGGCTGACGCCGTATCGCACGGCGGTCTCGCTGGCGCTCGGCCGCGTCGACGCAGACACCATCGAGACCAGCTGGCAGGATGCCGAGGTCTCGGGCGCCCCGAGCGATCCGCTGCCGAGCGACCCCGACTGGGCCGGTCGCACCGTCTTCACCGACACACGCAAGCTGCGCACCGCCGCTCCGGTCGACGGACTGTGGCGTGTGATCATCGGCATCGGCGGCACGAACGGCTGGTATTCGTCCAAGTTCCTCTGGGCCGTGCGCGGCTGGATGGACCGCCTCGTCGGCGGTGTGGGCCTCCGCCGCGGACGCCGCAGCAAGGCCGAGGCGCGGGTCGGCGATGCCATCGACTTCTGGCGCGTCGAGGCCGTCGAAGAGCCGGGTCGCGAGACCGACTCGTCACCCGCGAGCGGTGGACTGCTGCGCCTGCGCGCCGAGATGAAGGTGCCGGGTGAAGCATGGCTCGAACTGCGCGCGCTGCCGGACGGCGACGGATCGCGCTACGAGCAGCGCGCGGTGTTCTTCCCGCGAGGGCTCGCCGGCCGGTTGTACTGGTTGGCGGTGCTGCCCTTCCACGGGTTCATCTTCGCGGGGATGGCGGCGAAGATCACCGCCGCCGCTGCGGTGCCGGTCGAGACGCTCGCGCCGGGTGCGGAGGATGCGACGGCGCCGGAGGCGGCATCCGCCTGAGCCCCTCCCATCCCGCACGCCTTCGCGTATGGGGGTCCGTTTCGGCATCCGGACTCACGGGGGGTCCTGGGCGGGGTCACTTTCGCATCGCGACTCACGTGCCAGGTCCATGCGGGGCCACTTCCGCATCGCGACTCACGTGCGGGGCCACTTTCGCACGCCAAACGGCCGAATCGGATGCGGTATTGACCCCGCACCGCGATGAGGTCCGCGGGTAGGGCAATCTCACGCCCGGGCCACCGCGCATGCGGGGCCAGTTACGCACCCGGGATGCTAGGCGAGGCCACTTCCGCATCGGAAACGGGCGATTCGGATGCAGTACTGGCCCCGCACCGGGCCACGGCGCATGCAGCGCAGTTACGCACCGGCGCGAAGAGGGTCGCTCAGCGAGGCCGGAGCCACGCCGAGCAGCGAGGCCGTAGGCGCATTCGCGATTCCGTGCGGGGCCACTTCCGCATCGGCGATTCCGTGCGGGGCCACTTCCGCATCGGAAACGGGCGATTCGGATGCAGTACTGACCCCGCACCGGGGCGACACCACGCGCGGGGTCAGTAACGCATCTTCGTCAGGACGGGCGTTCAGCCAGGCCAGCAGGATCCGAACCGGGTTCGGTGCCCGCACCGGCATCCGCACCTGCACCTGCGCCCGCATCCGCACCGGCAACGGCATCCGCACCGGCACCGGCACTTGCATCCGTGTCGATCGCGCCGGCATCGGGGATGATGTCGATCGCCTCGGTCGCGGTCGCGTAGACCTCGGCGAGGCTGTCATCGACGTCGGCCTCGTCGATCCAGGCGAGGTCGTCTTCGGAGTGGTCGTATTCCACCGGGACGAGGGCGAAGTCGTCGCCGTACTCCTCGAGACCTGCCATGACGCTGTGGCGCACGGCCATGCGGGCGTAGCGATCACGCAGGATCATCGGGTCGCGCCGCAGATCCTTCATGAACGCCACCATCATGAACGCCATGATCACCGCGAACGGCAGAGCGGCGATGATCGTGACATTCTGCAGCGACTTCAGACCGCTGCCCTCTTCGCCGGTGACGAGCAGCACCGCGGCGATCACCCCGACCAGCACGCCCCAGACCACGGCGACCCAGCGGGACGGCTCCGGACGGCCCTGCTGCGAGAGCGTGCCCATGACGAGTGAGGCCGAATCGGCTCCGGTGATGAAGAAGATCGAGATGAGGAGGATCAGGACGATGCTCGTGATCAGGGGGAAGGGCAGGTTCTCGAGCACACCGAAGAGCACCTCCTCGGGCGGATCGACGGAGAGGTTCGCACCGTCCATCTGCTGCTGGATCGCCGTCGTGCCGAAGATCGCGAACCAGACGAGCGAGATCACGGCGGGCACGACGATGACGACCGACACGAACTGGCGCAGCGTGCGGCCGCGCGAGATCTTCGCGATGAACATGCCGACGAACGGCGACCACGAGATCCACCACGCCCAGTAGAAGATCGTCCAGCTCGACAGGAACATCTGAGCCTCGTCGCCCTGCGATGCCGAGCGGGCGACCATCTCGGGCAGATCGCCGAGGAACTGCACGGCGACCGACGGGATGACGTTGAGGATCAGCAGCGTCGGGCCGACGAAGAAGACGAAGAAGGCGAGCAGCAGCGCGACGACCGCGTTGATGTTCGAGAGCGCGCGGATGCCCTTCGAGACGCCGGAGACGGCGGACGCGATGAAGCACGCGGTGAGCACGGCGATCGCGGCGATGAGCACGCCGTTGCCGAGTTCGCCGATGCCACTGACGATCTCGACGCCGTGGCCGATCTGCAGGGCGCCGAGGCCGAGCGAGGCCGCGGTGCCGAAGAGCGTGACGATGATCGAGAAGATGTCGATCGTGCGGCCGAGAGGTCCGGCGGTGCGGCCCTCTCCGAGCAGCGGAGCGAAGATCGATGAGATCAGCGGGGTGCGGCCGCGGCGGAACGCGCCGTAGGCGATCGCACCACCGACGAGCGCGTAGAACGCCCACGCCTGAGGTCCCCAGTGATAGAGCACCTGGGCCTGAGCCGTGTGCATGGCCTCGAGGGTGTTCGCCTCGACGGTGCCGGGCGGCGGGTTCTCGAAGAAGGTGAGCGGCTCGGCGGCGCCCCAGAAGACGAGGCCGATGCCCATGCCGGCGGCGAACAGCATCGAGATCCACGAGAACATCGAGAACTCGGGCTCTTCGTCGTCGCGACCTAGAGGGATGCGTCCGTAGCGGCTGAAGCCGACGAACAGCATGAAGACCAGGATGACGGTGGCGATCGTCGTGAAGAAGAAGCCGAAGTACTCCACCACCCAGGCGAGCACGGTCGAGGTCGTGCCCGATAGGTTGTCGCCGGCGAAGACTCCCCACGCGATGAACGCGATGGTCAGTGCGACGGCGACGCCGAACACCAGCGGATCGGTGCGATAGGTGCGCCCCGTCTCTTCGACCGAGACGCCCGGAACAAGCGCCGGGTGCACGCCGCGCGGCGGCACGGCAGCTATGTCACGGACGATCTTCTGCGCGGCTTCGGTGGCCTTGGCCGCTTGGCGCACTGCCGCGGTGTTGGTCTTCGGAGCGTCGGTGCGCGTGGGCGTCTTGTCGTCCGGAGTGTCCATGAGAACCAATTCTCCCATGCCGGCATTCTGCGGCGGGGACGGGAAAACCCAGATGACTCGGTCGATCCGCGGTGCGTCAGGGTGGGACGCGCCGCGCGGATGCCGGACGCTGCGGGTTCTCCGGGCGCGTCAGCGCGGGTTCGGGCGGGCCAGCACGGGTTCGGGCGGGTCAGCACGGGGTTCGAATGCGCCAGCACGGGCGCGTCAGCACGGGTTCGAGCGCGTCAGCACGGGATCGGGCGGGTCAGCACGGGTTCGAATGCGCCAGCACGGGCGCGTCAGCACGGGTTCGGGCGGTCAGCACGGGTTCGGGCGGTCAGCACGGGTTCGAATGCGCCAGCACGCGCGCGCCAGCACGGGTTCGAACCCGCCAGCACGGGCGCGCCAGCACGGGCTAGCCGCAGCCGCGGGCCGGGACGCCCGATGACCGTCAGCGCTGGCGACGCCCGCCGAAGACCGAGTGCAGCAGCGGCAGCGCCGAGACGCAGATGAGGGTGATGCCGAGCGGCGGCAGAGTCGCGACGAGCAGCGCCCCGCCGACGAGCATGGCGGCGAACAGCACGCCCGAACCGATGCGTCGGGCGATGCCCTCGAGCCGGTCGAGGCGGCGTTCGAGGGCCGACGTGTCGAACGTGACGTTGCCGTCGTCGACGCGGCTGATGATCGCGTCGATCCGCTTGGGCAGACGGTAGGTGACGGCGGCGGTCTCCATGGCCTGTTGCGCCATGTCCTGCATGAGGTTGCCCGATTCGTCGCGCAGCAGCCGCGCGGCATAGGGCTCGGCTGCGTCCCACACGTTGAACGAGGGGTCGAGGCTCGAGCACATGCCGGAGGTCAGCGACACGGCGCGGATCAGCAGCAGCATGTTCTCGGGAAGCTGCAGCGGGAGCGAGCGAACCATGTCACCGAACTCGTCGGCGAATTCGGTGAACTCCCGAGGGTCGACTTTGCTCAGCTCGGCGAAGCCCATGCCGCCGAAGCGGGCGAACAGTGCCCGGAGTGCGCGTTCGAGCTCGGCGGTGTCGGCCGATGGCAGCAGCACGCCGATCTCCTGCGCGGCGGTGACGAGACCACGGCTGTCACGTCCGGCGACGGCGATCAGCAGCGTGCGCAGACCGTCGCGAAGGTTCGCGGGCACCTCGGCCATCATCCCGAAGTCGATGAATGTGAGCCGGAAGTTGCGGCCGGTGGCGGATGCCGGCTCAGGTGTCACGAAAATGTTGCCGGGGTGCGGATCGGCGTGCACGAAGCTGTGCGTGAACACCTGGTCGAACATGACCTCGGCGAACACGTCGGCGACCTCGGACGGATCGATGCCGGCCGCCCGCAGAGCGTCGGTGTCGTTGATCTTGACGGCCGTGACGTCAGACAGCGTGAGCACGCGACGCGTCGAGCGCTCCCAGACGATCTCGGGGGCGTCGACACGCGCATCGCCGGCGAAGTTCTCGCGGAACCGCTCGGCGCTGGCCGCCTCGTGCAGGTAGTCGATCTCTTCGAGGCTCGTCTGCGCGAACTCCTCGACGAGCCCCGGGGCGTCGACGCGGTCGGCGACCAGCCGCACGCGCGTCAGCCACCGGGCGACGCGGCGGAGAGCCGCGAGGTCGACCGCGACGATCTCGTCGATGCCGGGGCGCTGCACCTTGACGACCACGTTGCCGAGACCGGTGTCGACGGCATCCTGGGCGGAGAGACGGGCGCGATGCGCCTGACCCAGGGATGCTGCGGCCACCGGCGTCTCGTCGAACCAGGCGTACGCCTGCTCGAGCGGCATCCCGAGCTCTGCCTCTGCGGCGGCGCGGATGCCGGAGAACGGCACCGACGGAACCTCGTCCTGCAGGCCCTCGAGCTCTTTCGTGATCTCGGGTGGCAGCACGTCGAGGCGCGACGACATGAACTGCCCCACCTTGATCATGAGGCCGCCGAGCTCGACCGCGAGCACGTGGAACCTCTTCGCGAAGCGCTGCATGCGCGGAGCGCGGGTGCGCTCGGCGATCGAGCTCATCCCGAAGCGCGGCAGGACGAGCTCGAACCACCAGATCTTGACGAACTCGCGCGCCGCGAACGACAGGATGCGGCGGTACCGGGCACGATGGGCGCCCTGCGCCGCAGCATCCGTCATGTGTCGTCCCTGGTTCGTGTGCGATCAGTCCTGAGCGAGGATCGAGTACAGCCTACGGCGGGCCTCGTCGAGGATCTCGATCGCCGCCTGCACCTGCTCAGGCGATCCGCTGCGGCCCACCTGCGCGGCTGCCGCTGCGAGGTCGACGCCCGCCTTGGGCAGAGCCGTGAAACGGGGATCGTTGCGGTGACCGTCCTTCGTCGAGCTCGACTCCCAGGGTGCCGGTGCCTCGGTGGTCTCGGTCGCGACCGCACGGCCGGCCTCGGTGAGCGAGTAGGTCTTGCGACCGTTCTGCTCTTCGGCCTCGATCAGGCCCTCGTCGGCGAGCAGCTGCAGCGTCGGGTAGACCGAGCCTGCGCTCGGCTTCCACGAGCCGCCACTGCGCTCGGCGATCTCGTTGATGATCTGGTAGCCGTGCATGGGCTTCTCGGCGAGGAGCGAGAGCACTGCGGCGCGAACGTCACCCTTGGCCATGCGGGTGCCGCCGGACGGACGCTGCTCGAACGACTTGCGCAGCTGGTCGAGTGCGTCGAAGAGGGTGCCGGCCGGGCCGTTGGTCCCGCCGAAGCCGCCGGATCCGAAGATGCCGCCCAGCGGGTTGTCGGTGTTGCCTGCGCCGGTGCCGAAGGGGAATGCGTTGTTCATGATGACCTCCCGGAAGTGGTGAGCGATAGTCAACGATATATCGTTAAGGCTGAGTGTCGGGTGGGAATCCGACGCCGATTGCACGGTGCATTCCTGAACGCAAGCCCCGTGCGGCGCACAGCCGACGATGTTTCACTGATGTCGATGTCGAATATCCCTGCCGTTTCCCCCGCGTCCACCTCCATCCGAGTGAGCGTGGTCGTCCCCGTGTTCCGACCGGGAGCGGCGTTCGACGAACTCATCGACTCGCTCGACCGGCAGACGCTCGCCCACGACCGATTCGAGGTGCTGCTGTGCGACGACGGCTCGGGCGAGGAGACAGCGTCGCGGCTGGTCGAGATCGCGCGCGATCGTTCCTATGTCCGCGTCGCGTACCTGCCGCATTCCGGGTGGCCGGGAACGCCTCGCAACCACGGCATCGACGACGCTCGCGGCACCTACATCCAGTTCGTCGATCAGGACGACTGGCTGTATGACGGCGCTCTCGAAGCCCTCTGCGACTATGCCGACCAGCATTCCTCCGATGTCGTGGTGGGCAGAGAGGTCGGGATCGGACGTCGACTGCCGAGTCGGATCTTCCGCCGCGACATCCCCCGCGCTCGCCTCGGCGAGGATCCGCTGCTCGAGATGCTGACGCCGCACAAGATGTTCCGCACCTCGTTCCTGCGCGAGAAGCGCATCAGATTCCCCGATGGCAAGGTGCGGCTCGAGGATCACCTGTTCGTGATGCGGGCGTACTTCGAGGCGTCGACGATCTCCATCCTGGCGAGCCGACCCTGCTACGCGTGGGTCAAGCACGCGGGCAGCGCGAGCTCGTCGCGGATCGAGCCGGAGACGTACTTCCCGCACCTCGAGGCCGTGCTCGACCTGGTCGAGCGATACACCGAACCCGGAAGGCTGCGTGACAGACTGCTGCGGCACTGGTTCCGCGGCAAGATCCTGAAGCGACTGGCGGGCAAGAAGTTCCTCGGGTACCCGGACGAGTATCGCGAGCGTCTGCTCGATGTGGTCGGACCGCTCGCGAAGCGTCGATTCGGGCCCGGCGTCGACGGCGGCCTCTCGTTCCCGAACCGCATCAGGGCGTCTCTGCTGCGTGCGGATCGGCGAGCCGATCTGGTGAGCTTCGCCCGGTTCGAGACGGAGATGACGTGCCGCGCGGTCGTGACGTCGGCGCGGTGGTCACGGGGCGGCGGCCTGTACCTGACGATCGACATCTCGATCACGCGCGACGGGCGGGACGCCCTCGTGTTCGAGCAGGGCACGGGGCGCCTCACCTCCTTGCCCGTCGCGATGGACGGCCTGCCGACCGGCCTCGTCGAGGCGGGTCGCGAGTTGCAGAACGATCGCGTCGAGCTGCTGCTGCGCGACAAGGCAGCCGGATTCGAGCGTCGCGTGACGACCCTGCACCCTCGGAATCTCGGCGCGATCCCCGTGGCGATCGATCCGCTGAAGGTGTTCCGCCCCGACGACGAGACCCGGGGAGCGAAGCTCGTCGTGACGGTGCGACGCGGGGGCTGGACGTTCGACGTTCCCCTCACCGCGGATGCTGCGACGCTCGCCGCCGCCGGACGCTCACCCCTGCTCGCAGGGCGCACCTGCACACCGGTTGCGGGTCGCGGCGGTGCGGTCGAGCTGCGCCGGCAGTGGCCCGGCGGGCGACTGAAAGAACTCGCCGGCCGTGCGGTCCGTCGGGTGCGGAGCGGTTCGCGCAAGAAGTGACGGGATGCCGCCTCACCGCGGAACCGTGAGCACCTCGGCCCCGGTCTCGGTGATCGCGATCGTGTGCTCGGTGTGCGCGGTGCGGCAGCCGGTCGCGCTGCGGAGGGTCCAGCCGTCTTCGTCGGTGATCAGCTCGGCAGTGTCGGCCATGACCCACGGTTCGAGGGCGAGCAGCAGACCGGGGCGCAGTCGGTAGCCACGACCTGGACGCCCGTCATTGGCGACGTGCGGGTCCTGATGCATCGTGGAGCCGATGCCATGGCCGCCGAACTCGAGGTTGATCGCGTAGCCCGCAGCGCTCAGCACGGTGCCGATCGCGTGCGAGAGATCGCCGATGCGGGCACCCGGACGAGCCACGGCGATGGCTGCGGCGAGCGCTCGTTCTGTCGCGTCGATCAGAGCGAGGTCGTCGGATGCAGCGGTGTCGCCCACCACGAAGCTGATGGCGGCATCCGCCGAGATCCCGCGCAGCGTGACCGCGAGGTCGAGGGTGAGCAGGTCACCGTCGGCGAGGGCGTAGTCGTGCGGCATCCCGTGCAGCACCGCGTCGTTGACCGCGGTGCAGACATAGTGGCCGAAGGGCCCGCGTCCGAATGAGGGGGCGTAGTCGACGTAGCAGGACTCGGCGCCGGCATCCTCGATCATCTGCTTCGTCCAGCGGTCGAGGTCGAGCAGGTTCACGCCGACCGTCGTGCGCTGCTCCAACGCCTGCAGGATGCCGCCGACGAGCGCGCCGGCATCCCTCGCCCGGGCGAGCTGGTCGTCGTTGAGGATCTCGATCATGGTTGTCTCCGCATCCGGCGTCGGCCGTTCCAATAACTATCCCGGTAATACTATCCCGGTATTAGAATGGGCGCATGATGGTGCGCATGCCGCTGACTCCTGCCGAGCTCGAACGCGGAGAGCGCCTCGGCGCCCTGCTGCGGCGAGCGCGCGGCGAGCGGTCGATGCTGAGCGTCGCCCTCGATGCGGGCGTCTCACCCGAGACCCTGCGCAAGATCGAGTCGGGTCGCGTCGCGACTCCCGCCTTCTCGACCATCGCCGCGATCGCCGGCGTGCTGCATCTCTCGCTCGACGCGGTCTGGGCCGAGATCGAGCCTCCGGTGCGCACGATCGGTCGCGCACAGGTCGCGTCCTGAGATGGCGCAGGCGCTGATCACGGGCAGCTCGCGCGGCATCGGTCGCGCAGTCGCTCAGGCGTTCGCGCGTCGTGGCGATCGGGTCGTGGTGCACTACGTCCGCGACCGGGATGCTGCTGAAGAGACCGTCGCGTCGCTCGACGGCACCGGCCACGCGATCGTCGGGGGAGACCTGGGCGATCCTGCCGAGGCGCAGCGCGTGGTCGAGGAGGCCATCGCCGCCCTGGGCTCCCTCGACATCCTGGTGAACAATGCCGCGGTCGCGCCGAGCGCGGCCAATGAGCATCGCGTCGACTCGACGTCGTACGCCGAGTGGCAGGCCGCGTGGTCCGCCATGGTCTCCGTCAACCTGCTGGGCGCATCGAACGTCACGATGCTCGTGGCGCAGCACATGATCGAGCGCGGCAGCGGCGGGGCGATCGTGAACGTGGGTTCGCGTGGGGCGTTCCGCGGCGAGGCCGACCACCCCGCATATGCCGCGACGAAGGCGGGACTCCAGGCGTTCGGCCAGTCGATGGCCCTGGTTCTCGCTCCGCACGGCATCTCGGTGACCTCCGTGGCCCCCGGCATGGTGGCGACCGAGCGGCAGTCGGCGAAGCTCGAGGGAGATCAGGGCGACAGCATCCGCGGTCAGAGTCCGTTCGGTCGCGTCGGCACACCCGAAGAGGTGGCGGATGCCGTCGCCTACCTCACGTCTTCCTCGGCGGTGTGGGCTTCGGGCACGGTGCTCGACCTCAACGGGGCGTCGTACTTCCGCTGAGCTTCGGGCAGCGTGCCAGCCCACGAACAGGCCGCCGCTCGGGAGGAGAACTGCGCCTGGGAGCAGAACTGCGCCTGGGGAGGAGATTCCTCGCGAATCCCTCCTCCCGAGAAGCAGTTCTCCCCCCAGGTGGCGAGCTCGCCCCGGGAACCCGGGTTCCGGCGCCTCAGATGCGCAGCACCGAGTCCAACAACCCCGGGAACAACTCGTCGAGCTCGTCTCGCCGGAGCGTCAGCATCCTTCGTCGTCCGTTGGGCTCGTTGCGGATGACCCCCGCCTCGCGCAGCACCTTCATGAAGTGCGACTTCGTCGACTTGGGCAGGTTCGGGTCGGTCGCGTGGCACTCGGCCATGTCGAGAGGGCCGTCGGCGAGCTGCCGCGCGATGGCCAGACGCTCGGGGTCGCTGAGCGCGAAGAGCACGTCAGTGAGCTGGATCTCGGCACGATCCGGATGCGGGAGTTCGCCTGGCATGGTTCGAGAATAGTTGAACAATCATCGGAACGCGAGTACGCTCCGATAGTTCGATGATTCTCGAACTCAAGACTCGAGACTGACCGCGCGGGAGCACGCATGACCACCACGGCACCGATCGCAACGACCCCGGCGTCAGCATCCGTCATCCGCCGCCCTCGGTTCGGATTCGCGCTGGCGATCGTCACGCAGATCGCGATGATGACCGGTGCGAGCGCTCCCTCCCCGTTCTACCCGGTGCTCGCCGCAGAGATCGGCTTCGACGCGATCGTCATCAGCGCGGTCTTCGCCGTGTACGCGATCGCCCTGCTGCTGGCGCTGCTCTCGGCCGGCGCGCTCTCCGACCACATCGGACGTCGCCCCGTCGCGATCGGCGGACTGCTGCTCCTCGCCGGAAGCATGCTGCTCTTCTGGCACGCCGATTCGGTCGCGACCCTCATGCTCGCGCGCATCCTGCAGGGCGCCGCGAGCGGCGTGCTCATCGCCGCACTCTCGGCCGCCGCCCTCGACCTCGCCCCCGGCGGACGTTCGAGGGTCGCCGCCCTGTGGAATGCGCTCAGCCCCGGAATCGGCCTCGCGCTCGGAGCACTCATCTCCGGCATCGCGCTGGACGTGACCGACCAACCGCTGCTCGACGTCTTCGCGCCGCTCACGATCATCTACGTCGTGCTCGCCGCACTGTTCTTCCTGGCGCCCGAGACCGCGCCGCTGCATCCCGGAGCATGGGGGTCGCTGAGCTTCCGACTGTCGGTGCCGGCCGGCATCCGCTCGGACTTCTGGCGCGGCGCCCCGGCGATCATCGCCGGATGGGCGACCGGCGGACTCTTCCTCTCACTCGGCGCCAACATCGTGCGCACCGAACTCGGCGGCGACGCCCACGTCTGGCAGGGACTCGCGGTCGCGATGCTCGCGGGCGTCGGCGCGATCACGGCATTCGTGTTCCGCAATCGGAAGCCCCGCACATCGGTGATCTTCGGCACCGCGGCGCTCGCGACCGGAACGGCGCTGTCGCTCTGGGCCCTCTCGTCCGAGTCGCTCCCCTTCTACCTCGCCGCGACCGCGGTGACCGGCATGGGCTTCGGCACCGCCTTCTCGGGAGTCGTCGCCTCACTCGCACCGCGCATTCCTGCGGCCGACCGCGCCGACACCTTCGCCGTGATCTACCTGCTCGCCTACCTCGCGTTCGGGGTGCCTGCCGTCATCGCCGGGACACTGGTCGGAGCGTTCGGGCTCGGAGTCGTGTGCGTCGGATACGGGGTCGTGGTCATCGCGCTCGCACTGGTCGCACTGTTGCTGCGGGTGCGGCGGGCGGAGTAAGGCTCGGGCACGGGTCCTCCCCCTTCGGGCGGAGAACTCCCTCTCGGGAGGAGATTTCCCCCGAATCCCTCCTCCCGATGGGGAGATCTCCTCCCGAGGCGGCGACCCGAGCACGCCGCGCACGACCCTCACCCTCTGGGGCGGAGAACTCCCTGTGGGGAGGAGATTTCCCGCGAATCCCTCCTCCCGAAGGGGAGATCTCCTCCCCAGGCGGCGACCCGAGCAGGGCGCACACGACCCTCACCCTCTGGGGCGGAGAACTCCTCCTCGGGAGGAGATTTCCCGCGGACACCTCCTCCCAAAGGGGAGATCTCCTCCCGAGGCGGCGACCCACGACATCCGGCGTCTTCCCCTATCGAACGATTAACGATAGATTTCTGTTGTTACTCGACGAGAGGCGGAGTCATGGGCAAGTCGACGATCATCGTGTTGCGGGTCGTGATCGTGCTGGCGCTGATCGGATCCGTGGCGGTGCAGGCGCTCATCGTGCCACTGCTGTGGATCGACCTCGGCGCCGAGGAGCTGTGGGGCCGGATCGCCCTCGTATCGATCGTGGTCCTCGGCGTCGGAACCCTGCAGGTCTTCGGCATCTGCGTGTGGATGCTGCTGACGAAAGTGCGGCGCGGATCGATCTTCTCCCCATCGTCCTTCCGCTATATCGACGTCATCATCGGGGCGATCCTCGTGGCCGCCGCACTCGCCTGGATCCTTGCGGCGATACTCGCACCGGGCTCGGCCGCTCCCGGCCTCGTCGCGCTCATCGGCGGGGCAGGCGTCGTGCTCGGAGGCATCGCCCTGCTGGTCGTCGTCATGAAGGCGCTGCTTCGGCAGGCCATCGAGCGCGACACCGAAGCACAGTCGCTGCGCTCGGAGCTCGACAACGAGGTGATCTGATGCCCGTCGTCGTCGACATCGACATCATGATGGCGCGGCGCAAGATGGGAGTCGGCGAGCTGGCCGAGCGCATCGGCATCACTCCCACGAACCTCGCCGTGCTGAAGAACGGTCGCGCGAAGGCCGTGCGTTTCTCGACCCTGGACGCGCTGTGCGAAGTGCTCGAGTGCCAGCCGGGCGACATCCTGCGCTGGGAGGCGTGAGGGGTCGGGCCGCATCCCGACCTCGCACCCGCAGCGCACGAGATCTGCGCTTCCGAAGGCCAGTTTCCGGGAAAATCTCCTTCGGAAGCGCGAATCTCCTCCGCTAGCGCACGAAATGAGCGGATGCAGGGTGCGGATGCAGGATGCAGGATGCGGATGCAGGATGCAGGATGCGGATGCGGATGCGGATGCGCATGCCGGATGCGGATGCGGCGCGCTACCGCCCGGCGAGCAGCTCCTGCAGCCGGGCGGCCTCGCCCTCAGCCATCCCGTATCCGTGCTCGGGCCCGGGATACACACCTTGCCGCACCTCCCTCGCATACGCCGCCACCCCGGCGATCGAGACGCCCCGCACATCCGCATAGCGTTTGACGAACTTCGCCACCCCGCCCGCATAGATGCCGAGCAGGTCGTGGAAGACGAGCACCTGGCCGTCGGCATCCGCTCCCGCCCCGATGCCGATCAGCGGAATACGCAGCAGGGGCGCGAGCGCCGCGGTGACCTCCGACGGCACCGCTTCGATGACCAACACCGAGACTCCGGCATCCTGCAGGGCCAGGGCATCCTCGATCACCGTGAGCGCGGCATCGGCGGTGCGTCCTTGCGCGCGGTATCCGCCCAGCGACGTCGCGGTCTGCGGGGTCAGCCCGACGTGTCCGACCACAGGGATGCCGGCATTCACGAGCGCGCGGGCCCGTTCGACCGTGGCGCCGCCGCGTTCGATCTTGACCAGGTCGACTCCCGCCTCTTTCACGAAACGCTGCGCGGTCGCGACGGCGATCTCGTCCGATGCCTCATACGACCCGAAGGGCAGATCGCCCACGAGCAACGGCTTCTCTAGTCCGCGCCGCACCGCCTTCGTGAGCATCAGCATCTCGTCGACCGTGACGGGCACGGTGCTGTCGTAGCCGAGCACGGTCATCGCGGCCGAGTCGCCGACGAGCACCATGTCGACGCCGGCCTCTTCGACGATCTGCGCACTGGGGAAGTCGTAGGCCGTGACCATGACGATCGGCTCGCCGGAATCCTTCTTCGCGGACAGGCCGCCCAGAGTCAGGCGCTTGGTCGGGGCGGCATGGGTGCTCACGGGGTGGCCTCGGAGGTGTCGGTGGTGGTCAGCAGATGGTTGTCGATCAGTCGCGCGGCGCCGACGCGGGCGGCCACGAGCAGCAGCGCATCCCGCTCGACACGGGTCACCGGCTGCAGGGTCTCGGCATCCCGGAGTTCCAGGTATTCGGCGGCGATCCCCGCTTCCACGAGGACAGACTGCGCGGCGGAACGGATGCTGTCGCCGTCGCGCTCCCCCGATCGGTGCACCGCATCCGCGGCGTCGAGAGCCCGGTTGAGCGCCGTCGCCTGGGCGCGAGCATCCGCATCGAGGTAGACGTTGCGCGAGCTCATGGCGAGTCCGTCGGGTTCGCGGACGATGGGGCAGGCCACGATGCGCACGTCGAGGTCGAGATCGCGCACGACCCGACGGACGACGAGCACCTGCTGCGCATCCTTCTGTCCGAAGTAGGCGACGTCGGGCTGCACGACGCCGAAGAGCTTGGTGACGACGGTGGCGACGCCGTCGAAGTGGTGGGGTCCGCGGCTCGCGCCGTCGAGCACCTCGGTGATGCCCGCGACGTGGATGTTCGTGGCGAAGCCGTCGGGGTAGATCTCTGCCGGCTCGGGGGCGAAGAGGATGTCGACGCCCTGGGCCTCTGCGAGCGCGGCGTCGCGGGCCTCGTCGCGCGGGTAGGTGCTGAGGTCCTCGTTCGCGGCGAACTGGGTCGGGTTGACGAAGAGGGAGACGACGACGAGACCGTTCTGCTCGCGTGCCGCGCGCATGAGCGAGAGGTGACCCTCGTGGAAGGCGCCCATGGTGGGGACGAGTCCGACAGTCCGGCCCTCGGCACGGGCTTCACGGACCGCGGCTCGCACCTCGGCGATCGTGCGCAGGATTCTCATGACCGGGGCTCCTCGGTGGTGGCCGCGTGATCGGCGGCCGTATCGGCAGTGGCCGTTCGTGGCGCGCGCCCGGCGACCGCACGGGTGGCGGTGGCCAGCGCGTCGAAGAGGTCTCGGTAGTCGGCGGATGCTGCGCGCTGCCGCGCCACGGTGGCCTCGTCGCCGCGGGCGATGGGGCCGGTGAGAGCGGATGCCGCGCCGGATGCCGCCCAGTTGTCGACCGTCTGACGCACGAGCGGTGCGAGGTGAGAGCGATCGACTCCGGCGTCCTTCGCGAGGTGTTCAGCCGCATCGAGCACGGTGAGTACGAAGTTCGAGGCGAAGGATGCCGCGGCGTGATACTCCGCGCGGTGGGCGTCGTCGACGTGGAACGGGTTCGCGCCCAGCGCCCGCGCGAGATGCTCAGCCACCTCGAGCGCCGCGGCCGTGCGGCCATCGACGGCGATGCCGATGCCGTCGAAGACCTCGGACGACTCGGTGCCGGTGAAGGTCTGCAGCGGGTGGAGGCTGAAGTCGACGTCGGTGAGCGGCGTCGCACCCGAGACATGCGCGACGAACCGCACATGGGGGCGAACGGCGAAGGCCACAGCGGGGATGGCCGAGTCGGGAACGCAGAGCAGTGCGATGTCGGCATCCGGAACTCGATCTTCGCGGCGAAGAGGCCCGACGACGACGAAACCCGCCGCGCGAAGGGCCCGTGCGAGTACGCCGCCGAGACGGCCGGCACCGACGATGGCGATGGTCGTTTCAGGAGCGAGAGCAGGAGTGCTGTGCATGTCGATTCCCCGGCCGAGACGGTAGGCGCGGATGGGACGAGTATCCGCCCGAGACGGGGTGCGCGCAAAATCTGGGAGCAGAGTGCACATGTGTAGGAGGTTTGCACTGCAAGTAAAGTGCAATAAGCGAGATTCATGTTGGGCACACTGATCTGCAAACCTCGCTGCTCGCACCAACGCACGCCGCGCGACTTCGCGCTGTGATCTCTTCACTCCTGGGAATAACGTTCAAACAATCTCGCGAATTTTTTACACGTCTTCCGCTCGTGCCAACCAGCTTGACACGTACTCGATGGGACATCCCCAGCATCCGCCGTACCCTTAACTGTTCTGCCCCATCCCCGGGCACCTTCTCTGGAGCATCCCCATGTCTGCACTCGCGGTCGACGATCGTGCCCGCTATCGGGCGAACCCCACGGTGCTTCAGGCACTGAAGAGCCCGCGGATGCTGACACGCGAGGTGCTCGCGGGGCTCGTCGTGGGGCTGGCGCTGATTCCCGAGGCGATCGCCTTCTCGGTGATCGCGGGCGTCGACCCGAAGGTGGGGCTGTTCTCGTCGTTCATCATGGCGGTGTCGATCGCGTTCCTCGGTGGGCGTCCGGCGATGGTGACCGCGGCGACCGGAGCCGTCGCACTCGTGATCGCACCGGTCGCGCCGACGTATGGGATGGACTACTTCATCGCGACAGTGATCCTGGCGGGTGTCTTCCAGGTGATCCTCGGAGTGCTGGGCGTCGCGAAGCTGATGCGGTTCATCCCCCGCAGCGTCATGGTCGGGTTCGTGAACGCGCTGGCGATCTTCGTGTTCAGCTCGCAGTTCCCGCAGCTGATCGATGCGCCGTGGATGGTGTATCCGCTGGTCGCGCTGGGAATCGTCGTGATGATCGCGATGCCGAAGATCACCAAGGTCGTGCCGGCGCCGCTCGTGTCGGTGGTCATCGTGACGGCTGTGGTGCTGACCTTCGCGATCGCGGTGCCGACGGTCGGCGATCAGGGCGAGCTGCCGAAGAGCCTGCCGGAGCTGTTCATCCCGAACGTGCCGTTCACGTGGGAGACGTTCACGATCATCGCGCCGTTCGCGCTCGGGGTCGCGCTGGTCGGACTCATGGAGTCGCTGCTCACCGCGAAGCTCGTCGACGAGATCACCGACACCCACTCGAACAAGACGCGCGAGTCGTGGGCTCAGGGCGTGGCGAACATGCTCTCCGGAATCTTCGGCGGCATGGGCGGATGCGCGGTGATCGGCCAGACGATGATCGGCGTCAAGGCCTCGGGCGCCCGCACGCGCATCTCGACCTTCTGCGCCGGCATCTTCCTCTTCCTGCTCGTCGTCGTCTTCGGCGACTTCGTCAGCACGATCCCCATGGCCGCCCTCGTCGCCGTGATGATCATGGTCGCCATCGGAGCCTTCGACTGGCACAGCGTCAAGCCGTCGACCCTGAAGCGGATGCCGAAGAGCGAGACCTTCGTGATGGTCGCGACCGTGGTGCTCGTGCTCCTCACACACAACCTCGCGGTCGGCGTCGTCGGCGGCGTGCTGGTCGCGTCGGTGCTGTTCGTGCGCCGCGTCGCGCATTTCGTGTCGGTCGACCGCTCGGTCTCGGGCGACGTCGCCCGCTACGTCGTGAACGGCGAGCTGTTCTTCGCCTCGAGCAACGATCTGACCACCCTGTTCGAGTACCCCGATGACCCCGAGCACGTGGTCATCGACCTGTCGGGCTCGCACATCTGGGATGCGTCGACGGTCGCCGCTCTGGATGCGATCGAGACCAAGTACGCAGCTCTCGGCAAGACGGTCGAGATCGTCGGGATGAACGAGAGCAGCCAGCGGATGCGGGGGCGGTTGACGGGCGGGTTCGAGTAGAGCCGATCTCCTCGGGGGAATCGGCCGCCACGGTCAGGAGCTGACTGCAGCGCCCGGCCGCGTCACCGCACCAGCGACGGCCGCTTGCTGTCGAACTGCCAGTCCGGCACGAGGTACTGCATCCCGATGGCGTCATCCCTGGCGCCGAGCCCGTGCTCGACGTAGAGCTCATGCGCCTCGGCGAGCCGCGCGCGGTCGAGCGTCACCCCGAGCCCCGGGCGGTCGGGCACCCGCACCGCACCGTCGCGGATCTGTGGCGCATCGACGGTCAGCTGCTGACCGTCCTGCCAGATCCAGTGCGTGTCGAGCGCCGTGATCTCGCCGGGCGCCGCTGCTCCGACCTGCGTGAACATCGCCAGGGAGATGTCGAAGTGGTTGTTGGAGTGCGACCCCCAGGTCAGGTCGAAGTCGTTGCACAGCTGCGCGACCCTCACCGAACCGGCCATGGTCCAGAAGTGCGGGTCCGCGAGCGGGATGTCGACGGCATCCGAGCGGATCGCGTGGGCCATCTCGCGCCAGTCGGTCGCGATCATGTTCGTCGCCGTGCGCAGCCCGGTGCGCCGCCGGAACTCCGCCATCACCTCCCGACCCGAGAACCGGCCTTCGGCACCGCACGGGTCTTCGGCGTACGCCAGCACATCGCGCAGACGCCGGCCGATGCGCACCGCATCGTCGAGGAGCCACGCGCCGTTGGGGTCGAGGGTGATGCGCGCCTCGGGAAAACGCTGCGCGAGCGCGGTGACGACATCGGCCTCGACCTCGCCGTCGAGAACACCGCCTTTGAGCTTGAAGTCGGAGAAGCCGTATCGAGCCTGCGCGGCTTCGGCCAGGCGCACGACGCCCTCCGCCGTCATCGCCTCCTCGCGACGCACGCTCTCCCAGTCGTCGCCGCTCTCGCGTCGGTAGGGAAGGTCCGTGCGGTCGGGGTCGCCGATGAAGAACAGATACCCCAGCATCGGCACGCTCTCGCGCTGCTGACCGTCGCCGAGCAGCTCCGCGACCGGCACACCCAGGTGCTGCGCGTGCAGATCGAGGAGCGCGGATTCGACGCCCGTGACGGCGTGCACGGTGGTGCGCAGATCGAACGTCTGCAGCCCGCGGCCACCGGCATCGCGATCGGCGAAGCGCGTCGCGATCTCTCGGAGCAGCGAACGGTATCGGCCGACCGGCCGGCCCACGAGCAGCTCGCCGGCTTCTGCGATCGTGCGGCGGATCGACTCTCCGCCGGGGACCTCGCCCAGGCCCTCGCGTCCGTCCGAGTCGGTCGCGATGACGATGTTGCGCGTGAAGAACGGCCCGTGCGCTCCCGAGAGGTTCAGCAGCATCGAGTCGTGGCCGGCGACCGGCACGACCTCGATCTTCTCGATGGTGGGCACGGCGGTCATGCCGACGCCTCGCGCCGCCCGTCGATGAGACGAGGCAGATGCCAGGGGTTGGCCTCGCGCAGCGCCTCCGGAAGCAGCTCATCGGGGATGTTCTGATACGCCACCGGGCGCAGGAACCGCTCGATCGCGAGCGTTCCGACGCTCGTCGTGCGCGAGTCGCTCGTTGCCGGGAACGGCCCCCCGTGCACCATCGCGTGCCCGACCTCGACCCCGGTGGGCCAGCTCCCCGCGAGGATGCGCCCGACCTTGCGCTCGAGCACTGGCAGCAAGGCGGCCGCGAGCTCATGATCGTCCGCGCTCAGCTGCAGCGTGGCGGTCAGCTGACCCTCCAGTTGCGACGCCGCCTGAATCAGCTCCGACACATCTCCGTAGCGCACCACCAGCGACGCCGCGCCGAAGATCTCCTCGTGCAGCACGTGGTTCTCCTCGAACGTCGGCAGGTCGGCGGCGTGGATCACCGGCGCCGGCGCGTGCGGACCCTCGCCGTCCGTTCCCCGCGCGAGCACCTCCGCGTTGTCGTCCCTCGTCGCGACGCCCTCGCGCCACGCGGCGGCGATGCTCGGCGAGAGCATGGTCTGCCCTGTCGCCGAGCGAAGCGAGTCCGAGACGGCCCGCAGGAATGCCTCGCCCTGCTCTCCGCGCGGAACGAACACGACACCGGGCTGCGTGCACAGCTGCCCACTGGAGCCCGTGGCGCTCTGCACGTATCCCGCGGCGAGCGCCTCCACGTCGCCGTTCAGGGCACCCGGCAGGATGAACACCGGGTTCACCGAACTCATCTCGGCGTACACGGGAATCGGCACCGGCCGTGCCTGTGCCGTGCGCACGAGCGCGAGGCCGCCTTCGCGCGATCCGGTGAATCCGACCGCGTGGATGTTCGGGTCGGCGACGAGCGCCTGGCCGACACTGCGTCCGGGCCCGAAGATGTGCGAGAACACACCCGGGTGCAGACCGTGCGCGGCGATGGCACGTGCGATCGCCGACGCGACGAGCTCGCTCGTGCCGGGGTGCGAGCTGTGCGCCTTGAACACGACCGGGCAGCCTGCTGCCAGGGCGGATGCGGTGTCTCCCCCGGCGGTCGAGAACGCGAGCGGGAAGTTCGACGCTCCGAAGACGCCCACCGGCCCGAGGGGGATCTTGCGCTGGCGGATGTCTAGGCGGGGCATCGGCGTGCGGTCGGGCAGTGCCGGATCGATCCGCACACCGCGGTGCTCACCGGCGCGGACGACCTCGGCGAACAGTCGCAGCTGCCCGGTCGTTCGAGCCCGCTCCCCGACGATACGCGCCTGCGGCAGTCCGGTCTCCTGCATCGCCCGCTCGATCAGCGTGTCGCCGATCGCCTCGATCTCGTCTGCGATCGACTCGAGGAACGCCGCGTGTGCCTCGGGCTCGAGGCGCGAGAACGAGGTGAAGGCCTCCGCCGCTGCTGCCGTCGCTTCACGGAGCTGCTCGACGTCGATCTGCGAGTAGGGCGGGTCGAGCTGCTCGCCGGTGGTGGGCGCGATGGCGTGCAGCGCTGTGCCGGTGCCGGGCACGGAACGCCCGGCGATCGAAGAATGCCCGGTGAGGACGGCGGCGGTCATGTCACACTCCTTGGGTCGAAGACGGGGTACGGCGGGGGATCAGGCGGGAACGGGCGCGAGCAGTCCGGCCCGCTCGAGGAGCTGAGCCAGGTCGGCGTCATCGCGCGCCGACAGGTCGTGCAGCGGCGGGCGGACGGGCCCGACGCCGTGCCCGGTCAGACGGAGCCCCGCCTTGACGATCGAGACGCCGAACCCGCGTCCGCGGTTTCGGATCTCGATGTAGGGCAGCACGAACCTTCCCAGCTTCTCGGTCACTGCGGCGCGGTCCTGAGCGCGCACATCCCGGTAGAACTCGAGGGCGAACTCGGGGACGAAGTTGAACATCGCCGACGAGTAGGTGCTCATGCCCATCTGCAGCAGCGGCAGCGCGTAGGTCTCGGCGGTGGGCAGTCCGCCCAGGTAGAACAGCCGCTCGCCGTTGCGCACGTAGACCGACGCGAGGTGCTCGATGTCACCCGTCGCGTCCTTGAATCCGACGACGTTCTCGTGCCGTTCGGCGAGGATCGCCATCGTCTCGGCCGAGTAGATCGCGTTGCCGCGGTTGTAGACGATGATCGCGAGCTTCGTCGCCGCGGCGATCGCCGAGACGTGCTCGACGAGGCCGGGCTGGTCGCACTCGGTGAGGTAAGGGGGAAGCACGAGGATGCCCTCCGCGCCGGCTTCCTCGGCCGCGCGGGCGTTCGCGATCGCGTGCCGGGTCCAGCCGCCGGCCGATGCGAGCACCGGCACCTCGGGGCGCGACGACTGCACGGCCGCACGGACGACCGCGGCGGACTCGGCGGCATCCAGGCTGAAGCCCTCGCCGGTGCCGCCCGCGGCGAACAGACCGGCGACGTCGAATCCCGCCTGCCACTCGACGTGCTCGCGGTAGCGCTTCTCGTCGAACTCGAGCTCGGGCGTGAACGCCGTCGCCGGGAAGGAGAGGAGACCTTCGCGAAGGTGGTCGGCCAGCTCGGTGGGCGTGAATCGTGCCACGGTGCACTCCTGGGGTGTCGCGCCGGTGTCCGGCTCGGATCTGAACACTCGTCACGCTATGCGTGAAACGATGCGCCTACAAACCAAATGGTGGATGGATCAATGCTCTAACTGCATCAGAGCGCGGACATCTCCGGCACCGGTGTCGGCAGCGGCTGACCGGAAAGGTGAGCCCGGAGGTTCGCCAGCGTGAGGTCTCGCATGTCTCGCCGGGTCTCGTGAGTGCCACTGCCGACGTGGGGCAGCAGCGTGACGTCGTCGCGGATCAGCCGCTCCGGCACGTGCGGCTCGTCGGCGAACACGTCGAGCCCGGCGCCCGCGATCTCGTCACCCTCCAGAGCGGCGATCAGCGCCTCCTCGTCGACGACCGATCCCCGCGCGATGTTCACCAGGAAACCGTCCGGCCCGAGGGCGCGGATCACCTCGGCGTCGACCAGACCCTCGGTCGCGGCTCCTCCGGGAACCGCGATGACGAGCACATCCGATCGGCGTGCGAGTTCGACGGCGGATGCCACGTGCTCCCACGGCACCCCGTCGACCGGGCGACGGGTCGTGTAGAGGATCGTCGTGTCGAAGGCTGCGGCGCGACGGGCGATCGCCTGCCCGATGCGGCCGAGGCCGAGCACGCCGACCGTGCTGCGCGAGAATCTCCGCGTCAGAGGGAACCCGCCGGACTCCCAGCTGCCGTCGCGCAGGAACCTCTCGGATGCCCCGAAGCGGCGGAACACGTCGAGCATGAGCGCGAGGGCCGTGTCGGCGACGCAGTCGGTGAGCACGTCGGGTGTGTGTGTCACCTGGATGCCTCGGGCGACCGCCTGAGCGACGTCGGTGGTGTCGTATCCGACTCCGAAGTTCGTCACGATCTCGAGGTTCGGGAGCGCGGCCATCAGAGCGGACGGAACCCCGTTGCGACCGCTCGTGACGACGGCGCGCACCTTCGCCGCGTCGGCCGGATCGAGGGTCGCGACGTCGTCGGGGAGGCGCACCACGGAGTACTCGTCCTGCAGCGTCTTCTCGAGCGAACCGAGCAGCGGACCCGCCTGAGCGACGGAGCCGGGGGCGAGCGGAGAGGTGGTGTCAGCGAAGTTCGTCATGGCGCGAGACTATGACCCGCCAACGATGCAGTTCCATAAGCGAAGTTGCATGGATTGATGCGCCTGCGGCATTCATGGGGGGAGAACGGCGGAATCTCGCGGATCGCGACGATGTCGACGGATGCCGCGGGGCGCCGAGGCCCGGCATGGGTCGCCGATGCATCCCGCGCATCGGTTGACGCTCGGGAAGCGGTCTGCGACATTCGCAACGGGCCGACAGCCAATCTGGGCCGAGGCCGTCCCCTACCTGGAGGAACCGATGAAGCTTTCTTCCCCCCGACGCAGAGGCACCCGGGCAGCCGCGGTCACTGCCGGAATCGCATCGATCGCACTGCTCGCTTCGTGCTCCGTCGCCAACTCGGAGTCGGATGGCGGCGGCGAGGGTGGCACGGATGACACCCTCCGCGTCGTCCTCACGCAGGAGCCGCCCACGCTCGAGGCATGCGACGCGAACCTCACCTCCACCGGTGTGGTCGTGCGCAGCACGGTCACCGAACCGCTCGTCGAGCGCAACCCCTCGACGGGTGAGCTCGAGCCGCTGCTCGCCACCGAGTGGGAGCAGACCGGCGACACCGAGTGGACGTTCACCGTCCGCGACGACGTCACCTTCCAGGACGGCACCCCCTTCGACGCGGAAGCGGCGGCCTACTCCATCGATCGCGCCGTGAACGGCGACCTCGGCTGCAACGTCGAGGGCTACATCTTCGGCGACGACGACCTCGAGGTGAAGGCCACCGACGCCACGACGCTCACCGTGACCACCCCGAGCCCTGACCCGATCCTCCCGCTGAAGCTCTCGTTCATCGAGATCGTCTCGCCCGAGACCTCCAACACCGAGTTCGTGCGCGAGCCGGTCGGCACCGGCCCCTACGCGATCGGCGACTGGCAGGCCGGCACGAAGCTGACGCTCGAGCGCAACGACGACTACTGGGGCGACGCTCCGCAGTTCGCCGATGTCGAGTACCAGTGGCGGTCCGAGGGCACCGTCCGCGCGGCGATGATCACCAGCGGCGAAGCCGACATCGCCCTGGGCCTCAGTGCCGAGGACGGCATCGGCGACTTCGGTGTGAGCTACCCGAACAACGAGACGATCGCCCTGCGATTCTCGGGTCAGACCGCGCCGCTCGACGACATCCGCATCCGCCAGGCGATCAACTACGCGATCGACCGCGAGGGCATCGTCTCGTCGCTCTACCCCGACGGCGACAAGGTCGCTGCGCAGCTGATCCCCGAGGGCATCGTCGGATTCAACTCCGACCTCGAGCCGTGGGAGTACGACCCCGAGAAGGCGACCGCGCTCGTCGAGGAGGCCGCTGCCGACGGGGTTCCGGTGGACACGAAGATCCTCATGCCGGTGCGCACCGCCCAGTTCCCCAAGGTCAGCGAGCTCGGCGAGGTCCTGCGCGAGCAGCTCGCCGCCGTCGGCCTGAATGTCGAGCTGCGCATGGTCGACACCACCCAGCACCTGCAGTACCAGCTGAGCCCGTTCGTCACGAATGAGGGTCCGATCTCGATGCTCATCCAGCACGGCAACCAGGCAGGTGATGCGCAGTTCACGGTCGAGCAGTACATGCTCACGGGCGGTGCGCAGGCCGAGTTCGGCGACCCGGGTCTGGACGATCTCATCACCAACGCACGCACCCTCACCGGCGACGAGCGCCAGGCGGCATACGAGGACGTGTTCGCCTACGAGCGCGAGAACGTGGTCGCGCTCGCCCCGATCGCCCACCAGACGGTGATGCTCGGCCTCGCAGACCGGGTGACGTACGAGCCCAACTCGTCGACCGGCGACGAGCTGCGCATCAAGGAGGTCTCGCTCGCGGGCTGACCGCGAGCGAGAGTGAGAGGCGGGCGACCATGTGGACCTACCTGAGAAGACGTATCCTGCAGAGCGCACTGCCGCTGATCGCAGTCGTATTGGGTGTCTTCGTGCTCGCCCGTCTCACCGGCGATCCGTCCCAGCTCTATCTGCCGTTGAACGCGACAGATCAGATGCGCGAGGACTTCGCCGCCCGCAACGGCTTCGACCAGCCGTTGTGGCAGCAGATGGGCGATTACTTCCTCGGCGTCCTGCAGCTCGACTTCGGTCAGTCGCTGCGCACCGGGGAACCGGCGGCGGAGATGGCGCTGCGTGCCTTCCCCGCCACCCTCCAGCTCGCCGCGGTCACGATGGTCCTCGCGATCGTCATCGCCGTGGTGCTCGGCAGCTGGGCGTCGCTGAAGCCGAACGGCATCGCCGACCGCATCGTGAGCTTCTTCTCGATGACGGCGGCGAGCGTGCCTGACTTCTGGGTGGCGATCCTCGGCATCTGGATCTTCGCGATCACCCTGGGCTGGCTGCCGACCTCCGGCACCTCCGGCGCTCTCGTCTGGATCCTGCCGGTCGCGACGCTCATGCTGCGACCGGTCGGCGTGCTCGCCCAGGTGATCCGCGGGTCGATGGTGACGGTGTTGGGCCAGCCCTACATCCAGGTCGCCCGCAGCCGCGGCGCCGGCCAGATGCACATCGTCTCGAAGCACGCGCTGCGCAACGCCGCAGCGCCCGCCCTCACCGTGGCCGGTGACCTGACCGTCGGCCTCATCAACGGCGCCGTGGTCGTCGAGTCGATCTTCGGCTGGCCCGGCATCGGCAAGCTCATGATCGACTCGATCCTGCAACGCGACTTCGCGGTGCTGCAGGCCGCGGTGCTGATCACCGCCCTGGCGATCTTCGCCCTGAACATCATCATCGACCTCGGTTACGCACTGCTCGACCCCCGCGTGCGACCGACCGCCGGGTCCCGCGCCCGTCGTCGCGGCCCCGGGGCGCTCTCCGACACGAAGGCAGAGGTGCTGACGAATGTCTGACAACAACGCATCGACAGTCACCGTCCTCACTCAGAAGGCGCGCGGAGCACGCTCGTCGGGCCGCGCCAATCTCTGGCAGCTGCTGCTGAAGGACAAGGTGGCCACCGCAGCGGCATTCGTGCTGTCGTTCATCGTGCTCACCGCGATCATCGGCCCGCCGCTGTTCGGCGAGATCGCGCAGCGGCAGGACCTCGGGGCACGCAACATGCCGCCCTTCAGCTTCCAGCTCGGGTGGGAGTACGTCCTCGGCAGCGACTCGCTGGGTCGCAGCCTGCTCGCTCGCATCATCACCGCGGCAGGCACGACCCTGGGCGTCGCCGCCGCGGCCGTGGTCGTCTCTGCGATCGTCGGCTCGATCTGGGGCATGTGGGCGGGGTTCCACCGCGGATGGCGCGAGTCGGTGTCGATGCGCATCGCCGATGTCATCATGAGCTTCCCCTCGCTGCTGCTCGCCGTCGTGATCCTCTACGTGTTCAACCCGAGCGCCGCGAACATCGTCCTCGTGCTCGCGATCACACGCATCCCCCTCTACCTGCGCACCGCGCGAGCGGATGCCGCCGAGCTGCGTTCGCGGATGTTCGTCGACGCCGCGACCAACTTCGGAGCCACCAACCGCGCCATCGTCTTCCGGCACATCGTCCCGAACGTCCTGCCGACGCTGGTCACTCTGGCGACGCTGGAGTTCTGCTACGTGATGCTGGCCGAGTCGTCGCTGAGCTTCCTCGGCATCGGCATCCAGCCGCCCGACGTCAGCTGGGGCCTCATGGTCTCGCAGGGACGTCAGTACCTCGCCGAAGCATGGTGGCAGTCGGTGCTCCCGGGTCTGGCGATCGTGATCACCACGGTCTGCGCGAACGTGCTGGCCGCGTGGCTGCGCCTCGCCACCGACCCTGGACAGCGCTGGCGTCTGCAGAGCAAGAAGCGTCGTCGTGTGATCGGCTCGATCGCCCCGCGCCGCTGAGCCTGTCGTGACGCCCCTCGAGTTCGTGCTGCTGGGGGCGGTCATCCTCGCCGCCGGCTGCCTGCAGGGGTCGATCGGATTCGGCATGGGCATGCTGGCGGCGCCGTTCATCGCCCTCATCGACGCCACGATGCTGCCGGTGCTCGTGATCATGCTGGCGATGGTCGTGACGCTGATCGTGGTGGTGATGGATCGCGCAGCCCTCGACCTGCGCGGCGCAGGCTGGGCGTTGGCGGGGCGAGTGCCCGGAACCGTCGTCGGGGCAGGGCTCGTCACCGTGATGTCGGCGACCGCGCTGTCGTGGGCGGTCGCCGGCGTCGTGCTGCTGGGCGTCGTCATGTCGTTGCGCGGCTGGCACCCGCGGGTGACCAGGACGACGCAGGCGGTGGCCGGGGCGCTGTCGGGCCTCATGGGCACCACGACGTCTGTGGGCGGCACGCCGATGGCGATCATCTGGCAGGGGTCAGAGGGGCCGCGGCTGCGCGGCACGATGTCGGCGTTCTTCCTCGTCGGGTCATCGCTGTCGCTGGTCGCCCTGTTCCTGTGGGGCGCAGTTCCCGCTCATGCGCTCGCCACAGCCGCTTGGATGGCGCCGTTCGCCGTGGGCGGGGTGGTGCTGTCGCGCTTCGTGAACCGGTTCCTCAACCGTCGGCGCACGCGCGCGATCGCCCTCGGGGCATCCGCTCTGGGCGCGGTGACGCTGATCGTCACCCGCCTGTTCGAGATGTTCTGATCGGATGCCGAGGCGCTCAGCCATGTGGTGAGTCACGCGGAGCACGAAGGCTGGAGAGAACCGCGCGAGCGCCGTCTCCACTGATCACCTACTTCTGTACTCCAGCATCCTTGCCGTGGCGCTCCTCGAACGCTCGAACCTCGCGAAGAACTCGGCGGAGCACGAAGAGCTGCGCAACTGCCAAACCAGCATTCACAACGCCCACGATCAACCGCGTCACGTCGAGATCCGCAGAGTCGTCGAGCAACCCGGAGCTCAGCCACCATACGGCGCTGACAGTAAAGACGACGAGAAGAGCGATCGCCAGCGTTCTCTTTCGCTGCAGCGCCAGGCGCTGCTGTGTGAGGGACGGCTCGGGCTCGCTCATGCGCAGAGCATACCGAGAGGGTGCCGACGCACAACGGGGATGGCGTTGCCCAGTCAACCGGCGGGGTCTTCGCCGAGTTCGGTCAGGCGCGCCTGGATGTCGCGCGCCTCGTCCTCGTGAAGACTCTGCTGTTGGTGCGCGCCGAGGCCGCCACCCATACTCAGACCGCTCAGCCACGCTTCGCGGTGGAGGCGCTGAACCTCAGCGAGACGCCGACGCAATCGCACGATCTCGTCATCAGAACCGACCATGCGGACAGCGTAGCTCGCCCCTCTGGCTGGGCAGGAAGGAGGCGCCGACGCCTGACCGCTCAGCGCACCTGACGTTCCAGTGGCATGCCCGCGTCGAGCAGATCGATGTTGCGGGCGATGTCGGCGGCCCGCGCGGTGAAGACCTCGCGGGCATGGCCGGAGAAGTGCGGGGTCAGCACGACCCGATCGAGCCCGGCGAATCTCTGCACGACCGGCGGCGCCTCGGCACCCTGCGGGGCATCCCACCAGACGTCGATCGCCGCTCCTCCGATGCGTCCCTCGGCGAGGGCCGCATACAGCGCGTCCTCGTCGATGAGTGCGCCGCGGGCGACGTTGACGATCAGAGCATCGGCGTGCAGCTGTGCGAGCGCGTCGGCATCGATCATCCCCCGGGTGCTCTCGGTCAGGGGTGCGGTGACGACGACGACATCGCTCTCTGCGAGCAGCGGATGCAGCTGATCTTCGCCGTACACCTGATCGAGCAGCTCGGTTCCCGGGCCTCCGGCATCCGGATGCCGGCGCATCGCGACGACGCGCATCCCGAAGGCCTTCGCGAGGTGGGCGACGGAGCGGCCGATCTCGCCGTAACCCACGAGCCCGAGAGTGCTGCCGGCGAGCGAGCGATGGTACGGGGCGTCGGCCGTGGCGATCGTGCGCCACTCCCCTCGACGCATCTCGGCGTCCGCGTAGAGTGCTCGACGGCGCAGCATGAGCGCGGTCATGATCACGTGCTCGGCGATCGCGGCGCCGTGGTGACCGGTGTTGCAGAGCGGCACGCCGTCGGGCACGGCACCGGCATCCACCCGGTCGACCCCGGCACCCGTCGCGTGCACGAGACGCACGCGGTCGCCGTCGGCCATATCGTCGGCCGTGAGCCGCGAGCAGATCACCACATCGGCGCCCGCGATCGCCGCGCGAGCGGAGCCGGGCACCTCGAGGTCGGCGAACACCCACTCGTGCGGCCGCTCGGTGCGGCGCAGGTCGTCGGCGAACGCCGAGATGATCGGGTCGGTGACCGCGATGCGCAACGGATCCCGCCGCTCCGCGCTCACCAGCGAGGGCTTTCCAGCACGTATCCCGGGTCGACCCGCTGCATGTAGCCGGTGTCGTCGCGCTCGCGGATGCCGCCGTCGAGATACTGCCTGTGCAGCCGCGCCAGCGCCTCCGGGTCGAGCTCGACGCCGAGGCCCGGTGCGGTCGGCACCGCCAGCGATCCGTCGCGGAACACCAGTGCGCCCGGCGCGATGACGTCTTCGTCTTCGCGCTTCCACGGCCAGTGCGTGTCGCACGCGTAGCCGACGCCCGGGGTGGCCGCGGCGAGGTGTGTCATCGCCGCGAGGCTGATGCCGAGGTGCGAGTTCGAGTGCATCGAGAGTCCCCAGCCGAGGGTCTCGGCGAAGCCCGCGAGCAGTCGCGACCTTTCGAGGCCTCCCCAGAAGTGGTGGTCGGAGAGCACGATGTCGATCGCGCCGAGGCGCACGGCGTCCGCGATGTGCGAGAACGCGACCACGCACATGTTGGTCGCGAGGGGCAGGTCGGTGTGGCGGCGCACCTCTGCCATCCCCTCGAGACCGGGGGTGGGGTCTTCGAGGTATTCGAGCACGTCCTTCAACGCGTCGGCGACCCGCAGCGACGTCTCGACGGTCCAGGCGCCGTTCGGATCGATGCGCAGCGGGTGATCGGGGAACTCCTCGCGCAGCGCGAGGATCGCCGCGATCTCCTCCTCCGGGGCGAACACCCCGGCCTTGAGCTTGAGCGCGGTGAAGCCGTAGGTGTCGACGATGCGACGGGCCTGCGAGACGATCCCGTCGGGCGTGAGCGCTTCGCCCCACTCGTCGTCGGATCCGCCCGGATGACCCGCCCATTTGTAGAAGAGGTAGCCGCTGAACGGCACGGCATCCCGCACCCGCCCGCCCAACAGCTCGCTGGCGGGCACCCCCAGCAGCTTGCCGCGGATGTCGACGGCGGCGACGTCGAACGGCGAGAGCACCCGGTCGCCGGTGCTGGTGCCCGTGACCATGCCCGACATGCCGTGCCCACCCTGTACACCGTCGCCGGCCACGCTGCGTTCGACCCGCGCCCGCAGATCGTTGGTCGCGAACACGTCGCAGCCGAGGACGGCGTCGGCGGCGACCCGCAGCCGCTGCAAGTGCGCACTGTCGCCGTAGGTCTCGCCGAGCCCGACGACCCCCGACTCGGTGGTCATCTGCACGATGGCGCGCAGCGCCAGAGGCTCGTGCACCCCGACGGTGTTGAGCAGGGGTGGGTCCTGGAACGCGACCGGTGTGATGCGGACAGACCGCACCGCGTTCTCCGGCAACCGCGTGGCGGCAGGGACAGACAGCAGGAGCTCTTCGGACATCACGCCTCCGTTGGTGAGACTCCGGGGACTCCGCATCGGCGGATTCCGCGTCATCGAGTTTCTCCGACACTATGGTGGGGACAGATGCGCAGACAAACCAAAAGTCGCACTGATTGATGTCAGGAGTGGATCGATGATCTCACTGGTACAGCTCGAATGCTTCATCGCCGTGGCCGAGGAACTGCACTTCGGGGCCGCGGCGACACGGCTGAAGATGACGCAGCCTCCGCTCAGTCGTCAGATCCAGCAGCTCGAGCGCGAGCTGTCGACGAGGCTCTTCGATCGCACCAGTCGCCGCGTCGCTCTGACCCAGGCCGGTCGTGCGCTGCTTCCCAACGCGCGGCGCCTCATCGACCTCGCGGCGAAGGCGGTCTCCGACGTGCGCTCGGTCGGCGAGGGTGCTGCCGGCACCGTCACGATCGCGTACACGGCGATGGCGGGGCAGGCGGTCGTGCCCGATCTGCTGCGTCGCGCGTCAGCCGAGCTGCCCGGCGTCACGCTGCTGCTGCGCGAGCTCGTCTCACTCGATCAGGTGGAAGAGCTCGAGAAGGGCACGGTGGACATCGGGCTGATGCGGCCACTGCTCGCCCGACCGCAGATCAGCAGCCGGGCGGTCTACCGCGAGCGCCTGTCCGTGGCGCTTCCCAGCGACTCGGCCCTGGCGCAGCGCGCGGAGCCGTTGAAGCTCATCGACCTCAAGGACGAGTCGCTGCTCATGTACTCGCCGAGCGGCGCGCGGTACTTCCACGACCTGCTGCTGTCGATGTTCGTGGCGAGCGGGGTGCATCCGCACATCGTGCAGTACGCCGGACAGGTTCCCGCTCTGCTCGCGATGGTCAGCGCCGGCATCGGGTTCACGCTGGTGCCGGAGTCCGCCGAGCGGATCTCCCCCGACACGGTGACGCTGCTGCCGATCAGCGAGGCGGATCCGTCGTCGCGCGTCAACAGCGTCGAGCTCGACATCGCGTGGAACTCGGAGTCTCACAATCCGCTCGTCGAACGGCTGCTCAGCCTGGTCGACGACGTGGATCGCGCGAGCTGATCGATGCACTGAGCGCATTGCCCAATGCTGATGTAGGGCTTGATCTGGATGAATCCCCACGCTTAGCGTGAACGGAAGATGATCAGTGCTGATGACACGACCCGTGCTCGACGAGGAGGACGCATGCCGAACGATGTCGCCGCCACCGCCGATGAGCCCGCCCGACTCGGTGAGTCCGTGAACCCGACCGACAGCGCGATGCCGGCTGCCCACAACGACATCCTCCGCGTCGAGGATCTGCGCGTCGCCTATCGGATCGGCGACCGCGAGGTCGAGGCGGTGCGCGGCGTGAACCTGAGCGTCGGTCGCGGCGAGGTGGTCGCGATCGTGGGCGAGTCAGGCTCGGGCAAGAGCACGGTCGCGCAGTCGATCATGAATCTTCTCGCGCCGAACGCCGAGGTGGTCGGTGGGCGGATCGAGTTCGAGGGCGAGGACCTGATCCCGCTGAGCGAACGACGCTGGCGCGGCATCCGAGGTCGGCTCATCGGCTTGGTCCCCCAGGACCCGGCGCTCTCTCTCAACCCGGTGCGCCGCGTGGGCGTGCAGGTGGCCGAACCGCTGCTCGTGCACGGACTCGCGACCAAGCACGACGCGCACGATCGCGCGGTCGAACTGCTCGAGATGGCAGGACTGACGTATCCGGCCGAGCGGGCGAAGCAGTATCCGCATCAGTTCTCCGGAGGCATGAAGCAGCGTGCGCTGATCGCCGGGGCACTGGCCGCGCAGCCGAGCCTGATCATCGCCGATGAGCCGACGAGCGCGCTCGACGTGACGGTGCAGAAGCAGATCCTCGACCACCTCGCGAACCTGACGCGGGAGCTGGGCACGGCGATCCTGCTCATCACCCACGACCTGGGCATGGCGGCCGAGCGAGCCGACAGGGTCGTGGTCATGAAGCAGGGCGAGATCGTCGACTCCGGACCCGCAGAGCAGGTGATGACCGCGCCGACGCACGAGTACACGCGCAAGCTCATCGCCGCGGCGCCGCGGTTGAGCGCCCACGAGCGACGGACGGCATCGACGCAGGCCCGCATCGAGTTCGGCGGCGAGCCGATCGTGCGCGTGACCGAGCTGACCAAGATCTTCCCGCTGCCCAAGGGCGAGGGCGGACGCCGCTCGCTGACCGCCGTCGACGCCGTCTCACTCGAGGTGCGGCGTGGCGAGACGATGGCCGTCGTGGGCGAGTCGGGTTCGGGCAAGAGCACGCTGGCGCGGCTCGTGCTGCGCCTCGAAGAGCCGACATCCGGTTCGATCTCGTTCGCGGGCGACGACATCACGCACCTCAAGGGCGAGAAGCTGCGGCAGCTGCGCCGGCGGTTCCAGATGGTCTACCAGAGCCCGTTCGACTCCCTGAACCCGCGCATGACGATCGAGCAGCTCATCACCGAGCCGCTGCTGTCGTTCGGCGAAGGGGATCGACAGTCCAGATCGAAGCGCGCTCTGGAGCTGTCCGAGCAGGTCGCTCTGCCCGACGGGATGCTGGGCCGCTTCCCCGACGAGCTGTCAGGCGGACAACGACAGCGCGTGGCGATCGCCCGAGCCCTGGCGCTCGACCCCGAGTTCCTCGTGCTCGACGAGGCCGTCTCGGCGCTCGACGTGTCGGTGCAGGCGCAGATCCTGAAGCTGCTCGACGAGCTGCAGCGCGAGCGCGAGCTGACCTACCTCTTCATCACGCACGACCTCGGGGTCGTCGCCGAGACCGCCGACCGCGTCGCCGTGCTCAAGAACGGGAAGCTCGTCGAATGCGGTGACGCCGCGCAGATCTTCACGGCTCCGCAAGAGGAGTACACCCGAATGCTGATCGAGGCCGTGCCCGCGTTCTCCGCCTGACTCGTCGCCCTCGGTTCGACCGCGCGTGAGTGGTCACTTTCGCACCCCTCACGGCTACTTCAGGTGCGAAACTGACCACCCCACGGCACAGGCGTCAGGCGAGGCAAAGCGTCGACAGTTCACGTCGCGCTCCCCCGGCGTTCACGTTCGCCGCCTATCTTGAGTGCGGTCGCGCGAACGCGGCTAAGAAACAGCCAGATTGTTGTGTAGACACCACAACAGCGGGGTAAAGTCGACTCAGACATACCTCGATGACGAGAAAGGCGACCATGGTCGACATCCGAAAGAAGCGCTGGTCTCTCCTGGGAATCGCTGCGGTGGCGGCCGTGACCCTGACCGGCTGCGCAGGCGGCAGCACCGAGACCGATGGCGGCTCGAGCGACGGCGGGTCGGATGCGACCCTCATCGTCTACACGAACTCGAACAGCGACGGCCGTGGCGAGTGGATCACCGAGAAGGCCGCGGATGCCGGTATCGACATCGAGATCGTGGGCCTCGGCGGCGCCGACCTGACCAACCGCATCATCGCCGAGAAGAACAACCCCGTCGGCGACGTCGTGTTCGGTCTGAACAACATGTTCTTCGAGCAGCTCAAGTCCGAAGAGGCGATCACCGCCTACGAGCCCGAGTGGAGCGGCGAGGTTCCGGCCGACGCCGGCGACCCGGCCGACGGCGCGTTCTGGCCGCTCGTCGAGCAGGCCATCGTCACGGTCTACGACGAGAACAAGATCACCGACGCCCCCTCCGACGAGGAGGACCTCTGGACCGGCGAGGAGTACGCGGGTCGCTACGAGGTCAACCCCGCACTGGGCCAGGCCACCCCGCAGCTCGTGCTCGCCAGCATCCTGTCGCGTCACCTCGACGAAGACGGCGACCTCGGTGTCAGCGATGAAGGCTGGGACCTCGTGAAGTCGTACTACGCGAACGGCTCGCCCGCGGTCGAGGGCACCGACCTCTACGCCCGCATCACGCGTGACGAGATCGACTACGGCGTGCTCCCCTCGAGCGGCATCGCCGCGCGTGACGAGGAGTACGGCACGAAGACCGGCATGATCGTGCCCGACTACGGCGTGCCGTATGTCACCGAGCAGATCGCGCAGATCAACGGCACCGGCAACGAGGCCAAGGCTCAGGAGTTCATCGACTGGTTCGGCAGCGCCGAGGTGCAGGGCGAGTTCGCGGCCGAGTTCAACTCGATGCCCGTCAACGAGGGCGCGGTCGAGCAGGCCAACCCCGAGGTCGTCGAGCTCATGGGCACCCTCGACCGTCAGGACATCGACTTCGGCTTCGTGAGCGAGAACCTCGGCGCCTGGGTCGAGAAGGTCACGCTCGAGTACATCGGCTGATCGAGCCTCCACACCCCCTCATCCAGCACTGACCGGAAAAGACACATGATCCGTTTCGAAGATGTCGAGGTCGCGTTCGGCGATCACCGCGCGGTCTCGCACCTCGATCTGGAGATCCAGGAGGGTGAGTTCTTCACCCTCCTGGGTCCGTCCGGATGCGGCAAGACCACCGCCCTGCGTGCACTCGCCGGGTTCGTCGAGCCGACCGGCGGGCGCATCCTGATCGGCGGACGCGATGTCACACGCGTGCCGAGCGAGAAGCGCGGCGTGGGCATGGTGTTTCAGAACTACGCGCTCTTCCCCAGCATGAACGTGCGCGAGAACATCGCGTTCGGGCTCTCGATCCAGAAGACGTCGAAGGCCGAGCAGCGCCGCCGCGTCGACGAGATCGCCGACCGCACGGGCCTCGCGCTCTCGCAGCTCGAGAAGAACGTGTCGGAGCTCTCGGGCGGGCAGCAGCAGCGCGTGGCGATCGCCCGCGCGCTCGCGCTGACCCCCAGCATCCTGCTGCTCGACGAGCCGCTGTCGAACCTCGACGCCAAGCTGCGCGTGCAGCTGCGCGAGCAGCTGAAAGACCTGCAGCACGAGGTCGGTGTGACCACGGTCTACGTGACGCACGATCAGGAAGAGGCACTGACCCTCAGCGACCGCATCGCCGTGCTCGACGCCGGCACGCTGCAGCAGGTCGGCACCCCCGAGGAGATCTACGACCGCAGTGCGACGCCGTTCGTCTGCCGGTTCATCGGCGAGAACAACCGTCTCAGCCCGGCGCAGATCACGAGCCTCGGCGGCGGATTGGATGCCACGGCAGAGAGCTATGTGCGGCCAGAGAAGCTGCACCTCGCCGAGGCGGGCGACAGCTCGACGGCATCCGCCTCACTCGATGGCACGATCGTCGACCGCACGTACCACGGCAGCCACAGCGTCTACACCGTGACGGCAGAGGATGCTGCGCTGCGCGTCAGCGTTCCGGCTGCGGCGAGCGCTCGCCAGTGGAACCCGGGCGACGCCGTGCGCGTCGACGTGGATCCCCGCTGGATCCTGCAGTACCCGGCGGCGTGACATGTCGGATGCGCAGAAGCCCCAGAACCCCTCGAGCTCTCAGAACCACACAGACCCCGCGGTCCCGCCCTCAGCGGCCGTGACCGGAGAAGCCGGCTCCTTGACGACACAGGCTGTCGTCGAGGGTCAGACGGCGGGACCGCGGCTCAACAAGAGAGGGCGACCCGGCAGCGTGAAGGCGATGCTGCGCTCGCCGCTCGCGTGGATCACGGGCATCATCGTGATCTGGTTCGCTGCGGCGTTCCTCGTGCTGCCGAACGCCGCCCTGCTCGGGGTCACCTTCTTCCCCGACGGGCAGTTCAGCATCCGGGCCGTCGAGAAGCTGTTCGGCAGCGAGCGTGCACTGAAGACGCTCGGCAACAGCTTCCTGCTCGCCGTCACCCTGTCGATCACGGTCAACGTGGTCGGTGTGTTCATCGTGCTGGTGACGAAGTACTTCCAGGTGCGCGGCGCGAAGATCCTCTGGCTCGGCTATGCCACCACTCTGATCTACGGCGGCATCGTGCTGGCCGCCGGATACAACTTCATCTACGGCCGGTTCGGGTTCTTCACGAACATGATGGTCAACTGGTGGCCCGACATGGACCGCGACTGGTTCTCGGGCTACTTCGCCGTGGTCTTCGTGATGACGTTCGCGACCACGACGAACCACATGCTGTTCCTGTCCTCTTCTCTCGGCAAGGTCGACTACGCGTCGATCGAGGCGGCGAAGCTCATGGGCGCCTCGACCTGGACGATCCTCCGCCGCATCGTGCTGCCGGTGATGAAGCCGATGCTGTTCGCCGTCACGGTGCTGACGTTCCTCATCGGACTCGGAGCGCTGACGGCTCCGCTCGTGCTCGGCGGGCCCGACTTCCAGACCGTCGCACCGCTGATCATCGACCTCTCGCGCAGCCCCATCACGCGTGACATCGCGGCTCTCCTGGCGATCGTGCTCGGCATCGCGACGATCATCCTGCTCGCGATCATGAACCGCTTCGAGAAGTCGGGCGTGTACTTCTCGGTCGCGAAGGTGGCGACACCGATCCAGAAGCAGAAGATCCGCAACCCGTTCGCGAACGTCGTCGTGCACGTCATCGCCTACCTGCTGTGGGTGATCTACCTGATCCCCGTCGTGCTGATCGTGATCTTCTCGTTCGTCGATGCGCGCAGCATCCTCGCCGGGTCCATCACCCTCGACAGCTTCACGCTCGACAACTACGTCACCGTGTTCTCGAGCGCCGAGGCGATCCGTCCGTTCATCGTCAGCGTCGTCTACAGCGCCGTGGCGTCGATCGTCGTGGTCGGCGGTCTGCTGTTCGTGGCGCGGATGCTGCAGAAGCACCGCAATCTGCTGACCACCGCGATCGAGTACGTGCTGCACATCCCGTGGATTCTGCCGATCGTGCTGATCGCGCTCGCCCTGGTGACCGCCTTCGACGAGCCGCGGGCGATCGTGGGCGGCTTCGTGCTCACCGGCACGCCGATCCTGCTGCTCATCGCCTACATCTGCGTGAAGATCCCGTTCACCCTGCGCCTACTCAAGGCCGGGTTCGCATCGGTGCCCGATTCGCTCGAAGACGCCTCGCGCATTCTCGGAGCGAAGTCGCTGACGACGTTCCGCAAGGTGCTGGTGCCGCTGGTGCTGCCCACGGCCGCGGCCATCACGGCACTGAACTTCAACAGCCTGCTCGACGACTACGACGCGGCGATCTTCCTCTACCACCCGCTGTTCAAGCCGCTCGGTGTGGCGATTCAAGAGAGCACGCGCGGCGAGAACAATCTCGACGCGATGCCGATCACGTTCGTCTACACAGTGCTGCTGATGATCATCATGGGTGTCACCATGTATCTCGTGTATGGACGAGGTTCGCGCGCAGGAGCGCCGCGCAAGGCCAAGAAGGCTCGCGCGTGAGTTCTGTGGAGCCCGGCGGGCCGGGGCTGCGCGTCACGGTGAGCGATGTGGCTGCGGCCGCCGGAGTCTCCCGGGCCACCGCGACCAGGGCGCTGAAGGGCGAGGGGCGCTTCGCGCCCGAAACCCAGGAGCGGATCCTCGCCGAGGCCGAGCGCCTCGGATACGTGCGCAACACGATGGCCGCCGAGCTCGCCGCCGGCCGCACCGGAACCGTCGGACTGATGCTGCGCGATGCGAGCAACCCGGCGTACGGTCTGCTGTTCTCGCGGCTGCAGGATGAGGCGCACAGGCGTGGCCTCGACCTCGTGACCGTGACAATCGGCGCCGACGAGCAGGGTGCGGAACAGGTGAACGCGCTGCACCGGCTGCTCGGGATGCGCGTCGCCGGGTTGATCGTCGCGACCGGAGGAATCACGGCCGCACAGCTCGAGCCATTCGCCGACCAGGTGCCGATCGTGCGCGCGGGGCGGGTCGAGACGGCGGAGGGGATTCATACGGCGCACTACGACGATCCTTCGCATGGAAGGATGCTGGCCTCGCATGTCTTGTCGCTGGGGCACCGGCGCGTGGTCGTGCTCTCCGGCGCCGAGGATGTGTCGTTCGCCGAGCATCTTCGAGCTTCGGCGATGGAGTCGACGTTGGTCGTTGGTCGGGCTTCCGTGACTCGAGTGTCTGCGGGGGCGGCGCCGACCGATGGAGTGGATGAGGCGCTGGAGGCCGTGCGCGACGGGGCCACGGCAGTGATGTGCGCGTCGGACTATCGGCAGCTCGCGGTCATGCGGGCGTTGCGTGCTGCGGGGTTGTCTGTGCCCGGCGACGTGAGCGTGACGGGGTGCGACGGCATCCTGCCCGGGGCTGACCTCTTGGGTCTGACGACTCTGCGAATTCCTGTGGAGGCCGTTGCCGCCGCGGCTGTGGAGACGATGCAGAGGTTGCTCAGTTCTGAAGCTGACTCGGATTCTTCCGAGACCGTGCGGCAGCCGTTCGTCGGAACCCTCGTGCCCGGGTCGACTGCCGCGGCCATCTGACTTCTGTCCTGTACTTGTTCGTCGTCTCACTGGAAGAGAAATGATCCTCACCGAGCACTCTCGCCCATCGCACACCTTCGTGCACATCTCCGATACGCACCTTCCCGGTGAACGCGCGCCGCTGTATGGCAGTGGGGCGGATGCCGATGCGAACCTGTCTTCTGTGCTGTCGCGGTTGGTGTCTTCGGGGCTTCGCCCTGACGCTCTGTTGTTCACGGGGGATCTCGCGGATCGAGGGGATGCGTCGTCGTATCGGCGGTTGCGGGAGCTGGTGGCGCCGGCGGTGGAGGCGCTGGGGTGCGAGGTCGTGTGGGCCATGGGCAACCATGACGAGCGCGGGGCGATGCGGGCGGAGTTGGGACTTGCCGGCGGCTCTTCGGATGCCGTGGTCGAGGTGCGCTGGTTCGGCGGGATGCGGGTGATCGTGCTCGATTCGACCGTTCCTGGGGAACACTGGGGGCGGGTCGATGAGGCGCAGTTGGAGTGGCTGGCGGCTGAGCTGGCCACGCCCGCGCCGGAGGGTTCACTGCTGCTGATCCATCACCCGCCATTGCCGACGGTGCTCGACCTGGCGGTGACGGTCGAGTTGCGGGAGCAGGCAGCGCTGGCTGCGGTGCTGGCGGGGTCGGATGTGCGGGGGATCCTGTCGGGGCACGTGCATCACCCGTCGTTTGGGACGTTCGCCGGGATTCCGGTGGCGGCCGCGTCGTCGAGTGCGTACGGGCAGGATCTGGCTCAGCCCGTTGGAGCTACGCGCGGTCAGGATGCTGCGCAGGGGTACAACCTCGTGCACGTATATGAGGGGACGATCGTGCACTCGGTGGTCGGGCTTGAGGTCGGGGCGGATGTCGGCGAGCCGGTTGCGGCCGAGGAGGCCGGGAGGCGGATCGCGGGGCGCGGGATTTCTTGGCGGGTGTAAGTCAGCCCTGCTCGTCGAGCGAGCCCGGCGCAGCTGAGCGAGACGAAGCGCCCACGCATACCGAGCGGCATTCGTGATCAACCTGGGTTGATCGACGAGAATCTGATCGACCTCGGGCACTTTCCGCGACACGCGCACTGCCAGCATGCGACGCATCACCAAGCCGTCAGATCCCTCGCGATAGGTTCGATGCAGCGCCTACACGACGCTAAACCACCCGATGCGATCAGCCCTGCTCGAGAAAGCCCCCCATGGCCGAGACACCGACCACAATCTCTAACGCCACGCTGACCACAGCTGCGCTCACCGAAGTCGGGCTCACAGAGAGCGTCATCACGGACGCGACTTTCTCGGACTGCGATCTTCGGCAGAAGGATTTCGAGGGTGCTCAACTGACTCGAGCCACTTTCTTCAACTGCGATGCCAGTCGGGCCTCGTTCAGATTCGCACGGTTCGTGGATTGCGAGTTCGACATCGTCCCCGCTTCCTTCGCCTCTTTCGAAGGTGCAACCTTCAGCGGCTGCACCTTCCGGTACCTCGACCTAAGCCGAGCGAACCTTCGATCGAGCACGTTCGAGAATTGTCATTTTTCGGGCGTCGGTGTCGACCATGCGGACTTCTCTGTCGCCACATTTACTGCGTGCGATTTCGAATCGCCGACGACTGAGAACGCAGACGGCATGCTGTACGCCATGGGCGGCGAGTGCACGAACTTCTCCGGCGCCACCTTCCGCACCATGAAGTCCGACAGTGGAAATCCCTTCCGCGTCGCGTGCGATCTGGCGGTATTCAGGCGGGCGACGTTTCAGGACTTGACCTGGCGACGCGCGTCGTTTCCCAATGCCGATTTCTCTCACGCCGCTTTCGAGAACGTGGATCTTTGCGGTGCCGAGCTTGAAAACGCCAAGTTCCAGGCAGCCGACCTGCAGAACGTGTCGTTCGCCGACGCAAATCTGTTCAGCGCGGACTTCACCCGACCCACGTCTGTCCCGCCGCCCGACCCCCGCGCACTCTTCTTCCTCCCCGCGCCCGAGGAGCCGTCCTCGCTCCGCAATGTCAGCTTCACCGGTGCGAACCTCAACGTCGCCGAGTTCACTGGCACGGTTCTCGAGGAATGCACTCTTGACAACGCGGATGCCACAGGGGCGGACTTTTCAGCGACAACCCTGTTGTCGTGCAGCTTGACCGAAACTGACCTGTCCGGCGCCAGTCCCGGTGCTGAAGAAACGCCCGATTCGGCGCGGCGAACGTTGTTCCAGTGGTTCGCGGACTGCGGACTCGCCCTCCCGTACACGCCCTTCGATGATGCATATGACTTCCGCGTTCGTGCGCCTTGGCTGGTGCACTCGCTTTCTTGGGACGGCGAGAGCCCTGGAGACATGGCCGATCCCGAGCGGTTGCTGACGACGAGTACGACGAGTCCCGACGAGGGCTTCAGCGTCGCTGTCATCGACTACGAAAATGGAGCGGTCACGCGAATCGCCTCGTATGCTTACGTCGGCTGGCAGCTTTCCATAGCGATTCGACTGTGCGATGGCGCTCGAACTTCGCCATTGCCTTTGCCCCGCGCGTGGGGCCAGGCGATGCGCTCGGTGGTCGAACTTGCCCTCGCGGCCAGTCGCTCGAACAGAACGAGGATCGACGTCGTATACGACGAGACTGAAATGTCCGCGCGATGGTCGATCATCAGCTCAGGTGCTCCAGCGCAAACCGTCAGGTGGCACGGCGACTTCGCGGACATCTCGGGCTTTTTCGGGGCTGCGACGAACGCGCTCTTGCGATAGTTCGCGGCACGACGACTGCGTTCACAAGGGATTCGGAAGACGGCAGCCAGTCAGCGTCCGCCGACAGGTCCGGCCAGCAATTGTGGCTCGGGCACGACCGCGCCAGCAGCGTCCTTCAACGCCGTCCGCTGCGCTGACTGCCAGGTACCGAAGAAGTTTCGCACGGACGCGCCGGACGGCCGTCGGATTCCGTTGTCGCGGGCGCTCAGCACCCACGCCTCGTAAGCCGCAAAGGTGGTCGACAGCCCGCCGCCAGCGGCTTCGGCCAAGAAATGCCGTACCGCTGCGAGGTACTCGCTCTCAGTGAACACGACGAGACCCTTCGCGCGACCCTTGCGCGCTGTTCCCAGTCCCATCGAGACAAGCGCATCGTTCCACCCGCCATAACGCTTCTGCAGCGTCTGCCTCGTTGCCGGCCAGGGGCTCGACCCCTTCGAGGATTCCAGCCCCATCGCGTCGAGTAGCTGTTGGCGGAGCTCCTGATAGCGAGCGCCGGTGATGGTCAGCTCGCGTTCGGCTGCTGCGCGCTTCGAGGCACCGATCACACCGAGGATCGTAGCTGCCTCTGAGTCCGTCACCTTCACATCCGCAAGCACCGCATTCAAGCCGTCGAGAAGGATCTGATCAAGATGCACCGCGGCCCACTTCGGGTCCGGCTTGAGTCTGAGCTCGGCGCCGATGAGATACCAGATGCCCGCCTCGAGCACCGCGTCGGAGAACCAGAGCTCGTTGCGCTCGGTCTCGAACTTGATGCCACTCTGTCGGAGCGCCTCGTCGAGAAGCTCCCCGTCGACGTTTGGGAAGAGTGCGCGAATCCGGGCTACTGCGCGAGGCCGTGTGACATCGCGGTCGGCAAGATCTCGAGCCGTCTCCTCGAACTCTTCAAGCAATGCGACGCGTGCGGCGTCTCGATCGGCATCCTTCTGCGCCGTTCTCGCTGCTCGGGATTGCTCTGCATCGACACCACCGTGTGCGCGGACGATCTGTCGGATTCGCTCACGAGTGAGGTCATGCTCCGCTCCGATTTCCTCGAGCGTTGAACCGTCCGCGTATGCCGCGACGATGGCCTTGTTCCTCTGATTCATGAGTCCCCCTTCGCACGATCCTAGAGGCGGTCGGCGACACGGCATGAACGGGTCTCCGCGACGTCGCAGATGGCGCGCTCCGGACCTGAGGAGGCCACGGCGGCCCGCGGCTCGGCACGATGACCCACTGATGGGCCCTGCCAACCGCGCCAAGGGTCTCGCAGAGGTCCGAGACCTGGTCATGGAAGGAAACAGCGGCGCGACACGGCCATCTCAGTACACGCCGCTTGCTCCTTGGGTCGCGCTGCGACGCCGGTGTCGCCACGATACGCAAGGATGAGCAACGTGGAGACATTCAAACGGACGCCGCGACAGTTGTTCAATCTGCCGCAGAACTTCCTGATCCCGCTCTTCCAGAGACCATACGTGTGGAGGGAGAGCGAGCAGTGGGAGCCGTTGTGGAATGACATCCGCCGTGTCGCGGAGCTTGGAATCGCGGAGCCTCTGCTTGATGCGACCCATTTCCTCGGGGCGGTGGTCATTCAAGCTCACGACGCGAAGACGAAGCAGCTCACCACGTGGAACGTCATCGACGGTCAACAACGCCTCACGACATTGCAGATACTCGCCGACGCCACCGGAGCGCTGCTTGCCGAGTCCGGCCGGCTCAAGCTGGCGGGACAACTCGAGCGACTGACGCACAACGAGGAGCTCTATGTCGAGGACGGCGCCACACGCCTGAAAGTCCGCCATCTGAACAAAGACCGTCAAGCTTTCGATGAAGTCATGTCGGCAGAACCACCGGTTGATCACGTCGAGCTCACTCATTCAGACTCCCTGGTCGCCCAGGCACACGCATACTTTTCGCGAACCGTCGAACGGTGGCTGGGCCCGGCTGAATCCAACCTCTACGGGGCGAAAGCGGAGGAACTCGCCAGCGTTCTCCTTGACGGACTACAGCTGGTCTCGATAGAGCTCGAGGCTTCGGAGAACTCGCAGGAGATCTTCGAAACGCTCAATGCTCGCGGAACCCCTCTCACCGCGGCGGACCTGGTTCGAAACTTCGTGTTTCAGCGTCTCGAAGCGGAGGGCGGCGACACCGCGAAGGCGTATCGAGAGGACTGGCCGTTCGAGACGAAGTTCTGGTCCAAGGACGTCAGCGTCGGCCGGAACTTTGTCAGCCGCAGTTCCCTTTTCCTGAACCAATGGCTCGTTGCCCGCACCGGCGAGGAGATCAGCCCGCAGTCCACGTTCTCCCGGTTCAAATCCTACGTAGAACTCGAAGCAGGCCAGGCGATGGCGGATCTTCTGCCGAAGATCAAAATTCAGGCTCAACAGTATGAAGCGTGGACAGACGCAGCGAACCAGACCGGCGGAAGCTTCGGAGCTACCGAACTCGCCGTGTACCGCATGCAGGCGAGCGGGGTCGAAGTGCTCAAGCCTCTCCTGATCTGGCTGCACGATCCAGTTCGGGGTGCCGACCCGTCGACCATCGACTCCGTCGTGCGAGCGGCCGAGAGCTGGATGGTGCGCCGCCAGCTGTTGCGTCTGACCGGTAGCGACCTGGGGCGCATCGTCGCCGATGTGATCGCGGCGAGTTCAGACGCGCTTGGGACCGACCTCGAGGACCGGGTGATCGGACACCTCGCTCGACTCAACGTCACCAGCACCTATTGGCCCGGAGACGAAGAGCTGCGCCAGGCTCTCGCCACCGAATCGGCGTACACACGTTATCCGCGCAGCCGGCTCCGCATGTTCCTCGAGGCTGCGGAAGACCATTTCCGTGGCGAGACCGGACAGCCGCAGATCGAGCGCAAGGGTTACCCGATCGAGCATCTTCTTCCGAGGACATGGAAGGAGACCTGGCCCGTCGAGACTCCGGAGGAGACCGAAGCTCGGCAGGCTCGGGTGCACAGGATCGGCAATCTGACCCTACTCACGACAGCACTGAACTCGAAGGTGTCCAATGGTTCATGGAAGACAAAGAGGCCTGCTCTGCAGGACCACAACACCATCACGCTCACCGGCCGAGTCATCAAGCGCACCGAGAACGAGCTCTGGAGCGAAGCGCTGATCGACGAACGAACCTCCGAACTTATTGAAGTTGTTCTTCGTGTCTGGCCCGTTCCTCCGGGACATCACGGGAAGGTGGTCGACCCCCAGACGAAGGCGGGCGATTGGGTTGAGCTCAAACACCTCATCGAAGTTGATCTGATCTCGCCCGGAGACAGGTTGATAGCGACACATCGCGACCACAAGGGAGCGGAAGCGATCGTGACCGCCGACGGTGGGATCGAGCTCGACGGCAAGCGTTATGACACTCCCTCCGCTGCGGGAAGGGCGCTCCAGAAGAAGGCCACGAACGGTTGGTACTACTGGGCGGTGGCTGATGGCCGCAGATTGCGGGACGTCCGAGCTGAGTTCCAGAACTCCATGCCCGCAGATGACGGATCCTGAGCCGTCCCCAATGACTCACAGGCGACACTCATGGGGGAAGAAGTGATCCAGCGTCCGACTCCGCCGCCGGACGCGAGCCCGACCGTCGAAACACCGCACTCTCGGAGAAGAACCGTCCTGACGATTGCAGCGATCATCATGACGATCACGCGGGTGGTGATCGTCGCTGTCGCCGTGGGCTTTGATCGCCTCCGGGACTCCGCCGTCGACGGGCTCCCAGGGCGTGTCTCTGACGGCATCGATCGAAAGACAGCTGCGGTCAGTTGCTTACCTGATGGACGTCGGACTCATCGACGGGGCACATTGGCACATCTTCGCGAGCTCTGAGTCAAACTCCCTGGGCCCGAGCGGGCCCGTGTTGGATCTGTTGGAAGAGCTCGGCATCGTCCACACGATCCACCCTCCCCGGATGTGAGGACGTTCGGCGCGGCCGCGAGCTTAGTCGAGCGCGTCAGCGATCAGGCGACCGATGGCCCGTCCGAGTGGGATCGGAACGGCATTCCCGATCTGTCGGGCGATGGCGGTGCGAGACCCCGCGAAGCGGTAATCGATCGGAAAGCCCTGAAGGACTGCCGCCTCGTAGTGGGTTATCGCGCGGTTCGCGAACGGGTGCAGATACCGCCCCTTCTCCGGTTTGAAGAACTCCGTCCGGATGGTGACAGAAGGCCTGTCGATGTGAAGACGCCCCATGACGTCGCCTGAGCCCGACTTGTGCTTGCGCCAGCACGGCGCGAGCAGCTCATCCGGGAGGTCGAACCTGTTGCCACCCTCAGGAATCTCGGAGAACCTTCGCAGCGAGAGCTCCGCGTAGTCCCGTCCGATGTGAAGATCGCGTGCAGCCCACCATCCGCGATGCTCACGCCCATCGATCGTGACTCGCTTATCCGATAAGGAGGGGCCGACGATGTGAGGGATGCCAGCGAAGACTTCGCCCACGGTGATGTGTCGGTCACGATCGTGAGTCGCCGCCGGTAGACCGATGTCCGGCATGTCGCGGTGCCGGCCGATGAGGATCGCGCGCTTGCGCGCCTGTGGCGCACCGAAGTCGGCCGCATTGAGCACGTCCCATTCGAACGCATAGTCGCTGAGGATTCCCCCCGGCTCTGTCGCCTGAGTGAGATCCCGGAACTGGGGCGACTTCGCGAAAACCGCGACATTCTCGAGGACGAAGTACTTCGGCTGAGCACGGGTGATCGTCTCTGCGTATTCACGCCACAACGTGTTGCGCTCGTCCTCGGCGTTCTGCTTACCGAGAGTTGAGAATCCCTGGCAGGGCGGTCCACCGACGACCACATCCACAGAGGGCACCTCCTCCTCGCGCAGCCACTCCTCGATTCCGCCCTGGTAGGTGACGCCCTCGCCGTGATTGAGCGCGAAGGTCGCGGCCGCATCGCGGTCCTTCTCCACCGCGCGAACGACCTCGAAACGAGGCGATGCCTCATGCATCCCCTGGGTGAGTCCGCCAGCTCCCGCGAACAGGTCGAGCACTGAGATGGCGTTCCCCATCGGCGCCTCCCGGGCGGTCGAAAACCCGCAGAGCAAACGGGTTGATCTGATCCTACGACGTTGCAGGATGGACGGATGGAAGCGTCGCCGGCATCTGAAGGATCCGCCTCGTGGGCCAGCAGCCCCGCGGCACGAGCGACCATGCGCGCGAACCGCGGCCGAGACACAGGGCCCGAAATGCAGGTCCGACGGCTCGTTCATGCCGCGGGACTCCGCTACCGAGTCCACGCGCGTCCCGAGCGAGATCTGCGCCGGACGGTCGACATGCTTTTTCGTCGCGCTCGGGTCACTGTTCTGATCGACGGCTGCTTCTGGCACGGATGCCCGGAACATCATCAACCTCCGAAGTCGAACGCCGCGTTCTGGTCTGACAAGATCTCGACCAACCGGGCGCGCGATGCACAGACCACCGACTCCCTCACCCGACGCGGATGGCTCGTGCTGCGTTTCTGGGAGCACGAGATCCGGGCGGACGTCGATGCTGTCGCCGCCCGGATCATCCATTCGGTGCGAACGCGATCAGCCGATGCGCTGTCCGAGCAGAGCGTCGAGAACCGGTCCGAAGAACCCGACGACCTTCTCCCCTCCGACCACGAACGTCCTGTCGAGCAGTAGGTTCGACGATTCACACGACGTCTCGGGGGCGAGACTGCACGCGTGACACGCGGCGAGATTCAGCCCGTCGATGCTCTGTGGTTCCGACTCAGCGCACACGGGATCGTTCGGGCACCACGCGGCCTGTTCGAGGGCTGCCACGATCGCAGGCACCAGCAGGTCCCGCTCCCCTTGGCGGACAAGACCCCCGAGCGTCCCTTCGACGTCCGCCGTGGTCGTGTAGATGAAGACGCCGTAGTCGCCGGCATCCTCGCAGTACACCCGCTCCCTCAAGGATGACGCCGTGTACCCGCTGCTGAATGCCAGCTCCCGCATCAACAGATGCGCGAACGAGTGGAGCAACACGTACTCAGCGGACACGACGTGCAGGCGAAGCCCGAGAGTGGAGTGATTCTGATGCTCCAGGAGCGTCTCCTCGAGAGTTCTGACCGCCGGCTGCGCTGCCCATTCCTCGACGGCAGCAGCGTCGAAACGGATGAAGATCCCCTCACCGTATCCCTCGGCCGCCGGCAGCCAGGACTTCTCGAAGGACTGTGTCGGCACAGCCGGGACTGCAGTCGCCTCCGGGGAGTACCTGCGGAAGCCTCGCACCGCTCGGACGTCGCGGAGCCTGTCGACCAGCACCACGTCCTGGATCCTCGCGGCCACGCCATCGCTGGCATCCTCGCCCGTCGGGTGCAGCTTGATCGGCCTCGTCACGAAGTCCTGCATGGGCGCGGTTCCGGAAACCGCCCTGACGAATGCTTCGAACTCGTCGCTCTGAAGGGTACTCATGATCTCGCGGCGCTCGACTGGTCCGGCGTCATCCACCAGCGCCTCGATCTCCTCCACCGATACCCCGAGATCCGTAACCATCTGGGCGACCATGCCGTCGCGCAACGCGGGGACAGCGGCGCCGAGGCTGTCGAACAGCCCGTGGCCACGGATCGCGTCCTCTTTGTCGGATGCACGACTGGGAACGGGCGGGATGTCGATGGCACTCACGGAGTCGCTGAAGTGGAGGCTGGTCGCGCCCCGCTGCTGCGCATCCACGGGCTTTCCGCAGCCGGTCCACTCGTTTTCCCAGGGCTGGGTACCCCTACAGGAGAATCCGTCCTTGGCCAACGCATCGCGGCGGAGTTCGCCCAGCGACCTCTTCGCTCCGCAGGCATCGCAGGAGACCTGGAGACTGCTCAGACCGTCACCGACTCCTTCAAGCGTGCGGAAGCGCAACCTCTCGGATGATCTGCAATCGCCCTCAGATCCACGATGTGCCCAGTCACCCCATGGGACGTCACCGAGGTGGCTGTTCTCCGTGCAGACGAGGACGAACCTCATCGGGACAAGCCGTCCGTCGCACCCGGTCTCGGCGCAGTGTGGAGCGCGACCGGTCTCGAGCTTGGGGCTCCACTTGACCAACCGGCGGCACACCTGACAGAAGAGCCACCCGGGGAACCGGACGAACTCGAGTCCCGGCACCGTGCCCTTCTCAGGTTCGTGCGTCGTCGGGGCCGCCCACAGTTCCTGAACATGGAGGGCATCGGCGAGTCGAGACGAATCCACCCTCTCTCGCACCTTCTGCGAAGGCCACTTGTCTCCGGTCGGCACCATGAACGACTGACCGAGGATGTCCACGATCGCTCCCGGACCGTAGGGGGCGACCGTCTCGGAGGCTCGGATCGTCTTCACCGTCGACTCAACCATTTCTCTCTCCCTTCGCTCGCACCTTCACGACCCTGTCCACATTCCGCATCGAGTTCATCACCGGCCAGCCCGCTCCTGGCTCGGTGAACTGGCGGAGCAGCCGCTCCTCCGGGTCCTTCGACTGGTACACGAGCGACTTGCCGGCCCACGAAGCCCGCTCGCGTACCTCCACCCAGTCGAGGACGGCCTCGTCGATCTCGCGGCCGACCTGTTCCGCCTCGCGTTGGTCAGCGCATGCGATGTGCTCCTTCAACAACGAAACCGCCTTCTTGACGCCCGCTGAATCAGCGTCGAAGTACGCAGCATCAGCGTTTCCGTTCCTGCCGACGCCATGCCTCACGAGGATGACCAGCGCTGCGCGCAGAGCCCGACGCCGCGCCTGCAGAGACCAGGGCGTGACGCTCGACGGTTCGACGAACCGGTAATAGGCGCTGTGATACGCGTCGAACGATTCGAACACCGACCTGTCTCTCGGCTTTCCCGAGCGGAACATCGTGACGACCAGCCCCGGCGTCGTCCCACGTCCGACACGGGAGGTCGCCTGGATGTACTCGGCGGTCGTCTTCGTGTGGCCGTTCACGAGCATCATCCCGAGCCGTTGGACGTCGATCCCGACCGACATGATGTTCGTCGTCGCCAGGGCATCGATCACATCCGCGTTCTCGGGCCCTCGCTCGAGTCGCTGCAAGAGGCGTATGAGCTCGTCCGAGGGGACGTTGCCGTTGAGCTCCTCCACCCCTTCGGCGCCCAGAGCGCGAGTCGGCTTCTCGCCGCCGGACCGACGCGCGAGGTTGCTCTGAACGTCATCCCGAAGGATCGTGACCGTGCGCCCGAGTTCGCGAAGGCTGTTGTGGTAAACCGCAAGCGTCCAGTACCGGTCCTTCGCCTCCCCAGCCAAACCGGTGGCGACCGGGGCGTCGAGGAGTTCGGTCGCGATCTGACCGATCGACCACGAAGGCGTGTGAGCCTGCGGCATGATTCCCAGATAGAGCCTTCCCGCAGCATCGGGGTCGGGTTCAGAGAAGTGATTGTCCTCGGCGTGCAGCCCAGCAGGCGGGAACGCCTCGACCTTCTTCGCCATCAGCCCCTGAACCTGGTCCGCCGACGCGCGGGTGGTCGCCGTCGAAGCGACCGTCTTGGGTCCTGTGCCGTTCCATCGGAGCAGGGCTCCGATCGCGGCCTCGTAGGCACCCACGATGGTGCCCAGCGGCCCGGACAGGAGATGGAGCTCATCCTGGATCACGAGCGAAGGAGCGTCGCAGATGCTGTCGATCCCAAACATCCTGGATCCATCCGATATCCAGGCCAGACGAGCGAGTTTGTCGACTGTGGCCACCAACATCGTCGGGGGGTTCGCGTAGATGCCCTCATCGACGACTTGAACCGGAAGCGTGTCGGAGAAGGGACAATCGTCATCCGGGCAGAAGAACTCGAACCCATAGGCGCTCGCCTTCACCCCGTATCGGCGATCCTTCGACGTCTTGCGTGGCGGCATGATCGACTCGGCGCACCACGGGCACTCGAGCAGTTGGAAAGGGTTGTCCGGGCGGCTTTGCTGTCTCACTTCGCGCAACTGCTTCTCGGCCTGCTTGTACGTGCCTGGAGTGGTGGAGTTGCCCAACCAGAGACCGATCGAGAAATCGGGGGCTTCATCGAGCCGCTCATCGTCCGCGCGCATCAGTTCGAGCGCGCATATGAGTGTCGCCGCGCGCTGGAACTGCTGTGCGGTGAGGAGGCGCATCGTGTAGCGCGTCAGCACAGCCATCCCGCCACCCTTGTGTCCACGGGCCAGCCTGCGTCGGATCATCTCGATCGCGGCGAGGCCGAGGTACGCCTCGGTCTTACCTCCGCCCGTGGGGAACCAGATCAGATCGACAAGATCGCGATCATCGTGCGCATCATCCACAGTCGAAGCCAGCGCGCTGAGGATGAACCCCAACTGGAACGGGCGCCACGTCGGTTCGTCTGCTCCTTTGTCGTCGAAGAGCTTCCGACCGTAACGCGTCTCTTTGTCGACGACCTTGCGCTGCCGCAGCATCTGCCATCGCATCGCGGTGTTGGCCATCCGGAACGCCTGCAGTACTTGTGCATCCTCGCTGAGGACTCGGATGCCCTCTTCGATACGTTCGAGTGCGCGGTGCTGCCGCTCGACGATACTTGCTGCGATAGCGCCGTCGGCGTCATCCAGCTTCGCAGCCTCGGCCTCCTGCTCTGAGATCCAACCCGCGTAATCCCGAGCGACGGACGACAGCCCCTCGACGAGGTCGGGGACGGGCACCGTCTCATCCGACAGCCATCGCATCCTGACGGCATCGCCGGCCCCTCGCTTCGCGCGGATCGCACTCACCTCGGTCTGCGGAATGACAGACGTTCGGACGGTGATCGGAGACGACGCCGGCACGCACTCGACGGCAACGCCATGGCCGATCGCGAACGACGGCTTGTCCCGATAGCGGAACGCCAGCTCGCGATCATCTGCGGAGACGTGAACGCTCGTCTGCGGGTAGGGAAGCAGCCCGGTCTCGTCCGAGCACGACATCTCCACCTGGAAGAGGCACAGCTCCGGATAGCGCTTGGCTTCGCCTGCCGCGACATTCGCGTCGTTGGACAGCGCCACTGTGGTCAGCCAGCGGCCCCTGTGATGGCGCGAGCGCCACGACAGCTTCGCTCGCCCTTCGAGCACCGACATCTCACCGTTCGAACCGACCTCGATGAACTCGCGGCCGCCCAAGGGCCGTCGCGTCCACTGCTCGTCGCTTCCCTTTTCATATACCCCGGCCGAAAGATCGACTCTCAGAGTCGATCCGGCATGAACGAACGACATTCCCAGGGAGGCCGGTGCCCATCCGAACGCACCGGTCAGGTTGACGCCGAGGTCCTCGATCTCGGCGTCACCGCCCTCGCCGTCATCGGCCGCCGATTCCCACTCGATCTCCTCCTCTTCGGCCACCGCTCCGGCTGAGTCCTCGACCTCGTCCAGTTCAGCAGGAACCGCTGTTCCCTGTTCGACGGGGTAGAGCGTGCCCACAAGGTAGGCGTATACAGGGCTGCGCTGCAAGACCTCGCGCTCTCCGTAAAGCGGCCCCAGCCACCGACGCCGCACTTCGGCGACGACTGCCGCCCTTCCTTCGCGCGCATCGGTGATCGGCTGAGCGTGCTCCGCCAGAGTGGTCGTCTCGATGTCGGTCATGCCTTGCTCCAGAGATAGTCGAACTCGTTATAGGCCAGTTCCTCGCCGAACTGTTCGAAGGTGTCCTCGACGTTCACGATCAGGCACCGTTCGGTACCACCGTTCTTCGGGCCCCGAAGACCTCGCCCCACCATCTGCAGATAGCGGTTCGGGCTGAACGTCGGGCGGGCGATATAGAGCGCACGCACCTTGGGGGCGTCGAACCCCTGGGTGAGGAGGTCGCAGTTCACCAGTACCTGCGTCTCCCCGGATTTGAACTGTTCGATCACGCGCCGACGTTGCTGCCTTCGCATACCTCCATCCACGGAATCCGCGTTGACATCGTTCAAGCGCAGGAGCGCAGCAATGGTGTGCGCGGATGCCACCGACGCCGCGAAGACTAGGATCGGCCACTTCTTGTTCTGTCGTTGGATGTGCTCCACGACGGTCAAAGTCCGCTGCATGTCCTGGCCGATCGCCGCGAGCATCCCCGGCGTGACCTCTTTCATCCGCTGGAACTCGGCATCCTGGTCACCCAAGGCCACCTCGACGCCGTTGAGGATCTCGTAGTCGACCTCTGACAGGACGTCCCACGACCTCAGTTGCGCGATCGGATCGTCAGGGTCGAGTGATTCGAGTCGATTCTCACCGAAACGCTGGGCGAAACGCTGGTTGATCTCATCGTTGCGGCCCCGGAACGGCGTCGCCGTCAATCCGAGCAACGGCCGCTCAGTCCGTGCCGCCGTGAGCCCGAGGTGCCGGAGTATCTCCGTGTACGACTTCGAGAGTGCGGTGTGAGCTTCGTCGATGACGACGATTCCGGGGTTCGTCAACCACTTGTATTGCGGCTCTCCGAGTCGCCGGACCAAAGTGGCGTCGATGGCGACGACCACGTGAAGCTCCTCGTCCGACTCATCCAACTCGTATCCGCCCCAGAACCGGCTGACGTCGAGGGCACGCTCGTCCCCGAACGCGCGCCAGACCTCGGTGAAGGAGTGGATCGCCTGTTCGCACAACTCCTCGCTCTGAGCGATCCATAGCACCGGCGACGGAATCTCGCCCGACTTCATCAGATGGACGAGCGCCTCCACGGTCACACGGGTCTTTCCCGCGCCGGTCGGCAGATAGAGAAGTCCGCGCTTTCCCGCGGGGTCTTCGGCGGTGACAAGGTCGCGGATCTTGTCGGCCACTGCGCGCTGGTACGGGTGGAGTGGACTGAGTGTGAGCTGTCCCTGGATATGGCTCACGGCCGACGGCCGCTTCTCGCGCGTTCCCGCGTACGAGGTGTCGAACCCGAGATTCTTCACCGCTGCCTGCGCCGCGGGCGAGCCGTCCCATCGATCGGGGACAGCGATGCCCCGACGCCGAAGCACCTCGCGCAGTTCGCGCACCGAGTCCTGCCCGTACACCCGCAGGAAGAGCTCGGCGACGTTGCGGTCGTCCAGAGTTCCGGTGTTGGCCTCCACCGCATCGAGCAAACCCGCCGGCAGGGCGCCGCGCAGCTCATCCGCGCTCACGAGGATCAACAGCCGCTTTTCGTCATTGCGGGCCGCACGCGCTGAGGCTATGAGTTCGCTCTGCCGCATCCGCTCGTCATCACGCATCACAGACCTGACGTCATCTGGCCCGAGCCCGAGCTCGAGCTCTGAGGAGATCGCGGCGAGTGCGGCGTCGGGCTCCAACGATGCGTCGACGGTGACTGCGCGCTCCTGATGGGTGGAACGGAGACGCTTCTTCTTTGTTCCCCTCGAGCTCTGAAGCACGCGATGGATGGATGACGCGCGAGCCACAGTGATCTTTCCCAGCGGCGTGAGAACGTGATTCTGCAGACTCGGGTGGATGTCGAGAAGCGGGATCGCGTCCGATATGCCACTGACTTCGACCGACTGGTGAAGCGCGTCCTCCGCGGAGATCAGTCCCCAACGCCTCTTGAGCACGTCAGCGGAACCCGAGGTGGGGATGTACGCGACACCGGCCTCCTCTAGGTCTGCGATGCCGACGCCGTTCACCACCACCGCGACCTCCGCCCGTGGCGTGAGCACGACCGTCCCGTTGATGACCGCTGGCACTCGATCCGGTGTGGGCAGGTCGGCACGGGTGGCGCACTCGGTGATGAGCTCGGCGAACTCATGCGGATCCCTGAGTTCATATCCTTCCTGCGTCAGGAAGTCCGCGAGCATGCCGTTCGGAACGGAATCCAGCTCCTTCGGTAGCGGGACGCCGACAACCGCATCGCCGATCGCCACCGGCAGGAATGTCGAGAATCGGCGAAGCGCGCCCGAGACCGCCTCGCTCAGCTTTCTAGGCCCACCCGAGGTCTGGATCAGACCGCGAGTGCGAACCGCCCACCACTCCATCGTCGAGACTCGGATCTCGGCTTTGCCGGCTCGGGTCGGGACGTCGAGGACGAACTCCGTGGCTCCCATTGCAGACAGAAGAGCGTGTGTCCACGCGACCCGATCCTGCACGCTCAGATCATCGGCCAACAGGTCGAGCGGCCCGACACCCCGCAGGTCGGGAACAGTGATCCGCGTCGCCGAAAGGCCGTTCTTCGCCAGATAGCGGCGGACCACGTCCTCGATGGTACTGACGTAGTCAGCTCGAAGGCGGTCATGCCAGAGGTCCCGGTCTCGTGCCGGCGCCGAGAAAGCCCCCGCAGCCTTTCGAAGGGCCACATTAGGCACGACCGAGCCATCGACCTGACGGGTCGAGACGTCGCGCGCGACGCTTCCGTCAGCGACGAGGTCTTCCGCCGCCCGCCACGTACCTCCCTCGGTCTTCATCAGGACACGCGCGCCGCGAGCCCGGATCCCTTCGAGAGCGCGGGCGGCGACGTGCGGCGTCGCCGCGTTCAGCGTGCGCCAGAGCTTCTCCCACTCGCCTTCCCCCCACCGGTCGGTCGCCGAGGCCGCAAGCGCGGAAGCCGCTTCGTCGCCTGATATCCCCCGGAACCCGAGCTCGCGCAATCGATCCCCCGCTGCTTCCGCGATGTCCGCGCGGACGAGGCGCACACCATCCGGAACCACGGCTCCGGGCACGGGCAGCAGCACCGTGTCCCTCTGGTCGGCCCGAGCCCAACCGCTTCCCTGGAGCGGGAGCACATGCGCGGAGCGAGCAGCCTCGTAGGTCTGCTGCGCGCCGGCCCGGAGTTCAGCGAGGATGTCTAAAGCCGCGAGCGGCCCCTCTGTCCCATCGTCCGTGACCAGTTCGTTGAGCCAGGCAGCGATGCCGGACTCCTGAGCACTCCGCTCGTCCTCGCTGCCCCCGAGCAACGCCCGCAGTCTGTTTCGCCGAGTCGGGCTCGAGAAGCACCGCGCATGCGGCATGGTCTGTCTCGGGGCGTGCGACTGCCAGATCTGAGCAGCAGCCACCGTGAGCGGGGTCTTCTCTATGTCAGGCACGCCACGGAAATAGGACGGAACCTTGAGCTCACCCGCGACGTTCGGGATCAGCGCCCGAGTTCGTGCTCTGAGAGGGATTTCAGCCGAGAGCACGGCGTCGGCAGCGCTGCGGATCTCCTTCCCCCGCCCGGGGAACAGATCGAGATGCGCTCCGGGATCTTCGGGTGTCGAAGCGCGCGCGACGACGTCGAGGAACAGCTCAGCACCGACCTCCAGCATCGCCCGATTCAACGCGGAACTGACGATCAACGAAGTGCGATCGTCGTTCACCTGCCATGGAGCGTTGAAGATCCCGCTCGCGGTCGTCGCATCGCGGAGCGGAAACCATGCCCAGAGCTGCCCAGGCATGGCGCGGCCCTCCGGGCGTACCGCATACGAGATCGTCATCGTCTGGCGCAATGCGGTTTCGGGAAGGGTCGACGCGACATCGATGGTCGGCTTGTACGTCCGCTCCGCGAAGAGCCAACGCGATCGTTCTCCATCAGGATCGACGATGACCACCTCGCCATGTTCGAGCCGACCTTCGCGCTTGAAGTCACGGGAGACGGCCGCCGTGCCGGGTCGGTCCTGCAGCGTGATTCTGAGTCGATCCAGCCCCTTGAAGAAGAGGAGCGACTCGGGTTTGAACTCCTGCAGCTCTTCGCGCAGTCGTGCGCCCTCGCGGCTGAGCGGGAGCTTGACGATGGTCGTCGCCCACCCCATCATCTCCGCCAGGTTCTGATCCTCGCGCCGAGCCGCCTCGACATCGATCATGCTGGGCACGCGCAGAAGCGGGTAGCGTCCCCCAGCTGACGGGATGCCGGCGAACAACTCCGCGGTCTCGGGGGCGTTGAAACCGAAACTCACCGCCCGGCTGAAGATCTGCGGGTGATCGCTGACCCCCAGCACCGACTTGAAGCCCAGCCCGAAGCGGCCGATCTCGTCGCCGCGCTTGGAACTCAGGAACGCATAGGTGACGGCCGTCAATCCGTCGGCGTCAAATCCCGCGCCCTCATTGGCGCAGTACAGCGCTCCGTCGGCGAGGCGGAACTCGACCATTCCGGAGGATCCGCCCGCTGCGAGCGCATCCACCGCGTTCTGCAACAGCTCCGGGATCTGCCTCGTCCCGTAACCGCCGGACTTGAAGCTGTCCTCCTGACGGACATGCTCGACCAGCAGATCATGGTCTTCCTCGTAGACGCGCAGCGCCTTGGACTGTCGCTCCGAGATGTGATCCTGCAACGTGGGATCCATCAGCTCCGGCCAGCTCATGTCGAACCTCTCCTCCTGTCAGCGGAACGTTCGTCCGCGCCGAGGCGAGTGCTCAGCCGAGTGACGTTACGGAGGACCTCAGACATTCCGCTTCGAACGCCACCCCCTGGCGATCATTATGGAGGAGGATTCATCCGTCCGCATGAAGTCGAGCCGTTGAATGTCCGACGAATCGATAAATTCTTCGGTTCCGATCAGATCGATACGATGGCGGAGAGCGGATCGACCGCAGACCGGTCAGGGGAGGTACGACGTCGTGCAGACATCGCATCAGGATGCCGCTTCGAGCACGCTCAATGTGGCTCCGGGGTCGATCGTCACGGTTCGCGACGCCGACTGGCTCGTGACCAACGCGTCCCCGACGCGTGATGGCCTGTTGGTCGAGGTCACCGGACTATCCGAGTTGGTCCGTGACACCCGCGCTGCGTTCTACGAAGGCCTCGACGACATCGTGCCGCTCGATCCACGCGCCGCGCGGCTTCGCTCCGACACATCCCCAGGACACCGGCAGAGCCGCCTGTGGTTGGAGTCCACGCTGCGCCGCACGCCTCTCCCGCTCGGCGAGGGCGACCTGTCGGTTTCGACGCGGATGCTCACCGACACCCTTGGCTACCAGCGCAGCGCGGTGCGCAAGGCTCTGAGTTCGGAACAGCTCCGCCCTCGCGTCCTCCTCGCCGACACCGTAGGCCTTGGCAAGACGATCGAGATCGGGATGATCCTCTCCGAGCTCGTACGACGGGGGCGCGGCGAGCGAATCCTCATCGTCACGCCGAAGCACGTACTCGAGCAGATGCAGTTCGAGATGTGGACCCGTTTCGCGCTCCCGTTCGTGCGCCTCGACTCCGTGGGCATCCAGCGTGTGCGTCAGAGACTGCCGGCCACACGCAATCCTTTCAGCCTCTACAAGCGCGTGATCATCTCGGTCGACACCCTCAAGCAGGATCGCTACCTGAATCACCTGCGCCGGCAGCAGTGGGATGCGGTCGTCGTCGACGAGTCGCACAACCTCACCGGCGTCACCAAGAACAACGCCCTCGCCCGCGTGCTCGCCCCGAACACCGAGGCCCTGATCCTCGCGTCGGCCACTCCTCACAACGGACGCAAGGAATCGTTCGCCGAGCTCATCCGCCTTCTCGAGCCCACCGCCGTCTCCCCGAACGGTGACGTGGATCCACAGGCCCTCGATCGCCTCGTGATTCGGCGACACCGTTACTCAGATGAGGTCAAGCGTGAGGTCGGCGATCAGTGGGCGGAGCGCAAGGAGCTGCAGCATCTGGTCGCCGCCGCGTCACCGGCAGAGGATGCCGTCGCCGACGAACTCGCCGAGGTCTGGCTCTACCCGCAGGTGAGCAACCCATACTCGGGGGACAACAAGGGACTGTTCCCTTGGACCCTCGCGAAGGCGTATCTCTCCAGCCCGCCCGCGCTTCTGGAATCCGTTCGCAACCGCATCCGCACTCTCGGCGACACCCGCACCCTCGAGCAGGATCGTGAGCTGGAAGCCCTCCGGCGCTTGGAGTCCCTGGCGAAGGCCAGCACCGAGGGCGAGTCGACCAAGCTGACGAAGCTCGTCGCCTACCTCAAGCAGATCGGTATCGCGCGCGGTTCGACCGAACGTGTGGTCATCTTCTCGGAGCGAGTCGCGACCCTCCACTGGCTGCGATCCCGCCTCCGTGAAGAGCTCAAGCTCAAGGACGACCATGTCGAGATCCTGCACGGTGGCCTCTCCGACGTCGAACAGCAGGCCGTGGTCGAATCGTTCAAGCAGTCTTCGTCACCGATCCGTGTTCTGATCACCGGCGATATCGCGTCGGAGGGTGTGAACCTGCACTCGCAGTGCCATGAACTGGTCCACTTCGACATTCCGTGGAGCCTCATCCGCATCGAGCAGCGCAACGGCCGCATCGACCGCTACGGTCAGCAGCACCCGCCCCAGATCACCACGCTGCTGCTGAGCCCGTCGAATGAGCGCTTCTCGGGTGACATGCGGGTTTTGCAAAGACTCGTCGAACGCGAGAACGAAGCTCATGGCGCTCTCGGCGACGCTGCCGTTCTCATGGGCGCTTACAGCGTCGCCGCCGAGGAGAAGGCGATCGAGCAGGCGCTGATGAAGGGCGACCCGCTCGATGAGGTCGTCCCGGGAGTCACCGACGTCACGGGCGATTCCGACGACCCGTGGCGAGCGTTCCTGCAGGGATACTCCGAGTCGACCCCCACCGCGGTCTCCGCCGCCATCGACGACGGCGGCACCACCGGCCTCTTCGAGTCGGATGCCGACTACCTGCAGTCCGCCCTCCATGAGGTGTTCGAGACACCGGCCGAGAACCTCGGTGCGGGCGGCGTGGACTGGAAGGTCCACTCGGGATACGGGATGGTCGAGCTCAGCCCGACCGACGACCTGAAGCAACGACTGACCGTCCTGCCGCAGACCTACCTGCAGGAGCGCAAGGTGCTCGACGACATGAAGCTCGCGACCACCGAGACCCGGGCCAAGGCCTCGCTCAAGGACGCCCGTGACGACACTTCGGAACGACAAAGCCTGTGGCCCGAAACGCACTATCTCGGGCCGCTGCATCCCGTACTCGACTGGGCCGGTGATCGTGTCCTCGCGAAGCTCGGGCGAAACGAGATCTTCGTCGTGGGTGGAGACGTGCCGGTGCCGACCGTGCTGCTGCTCGGCACTCTCAGCAACGCCCGAGGTCAGGTGATCGCGACGAGCTTCGTGACGGTCGCGGGCGGGATGATCCACCCCTACGCGAGTGCGGGAGAGGCGCTCGCAGACCTCGGCATCACCTCGACCCACACGAACCCGGGTCCGATCGACGACTTCGAGGCGCTGCAGGATCTCATCCCGCGCGCCGTGGACCGAGCCGTGGCACATCTCGTAGTGACGACCGAGGCCGCGGCGGCCGACGCACGCCGTCGCGTCGACGAATGGTCCCAGCGGGTGGAGTCGTGGATCGAGACGTCGGGTGACCTCGTCCAGCGTGCGGATCTCAAAGGTCGCCGCTCCGCCGTGAAGGACGAGGAACGCACAGCTCGTTCGATGCTTCCCTCGCGACACCTCGCCCGCCCGCTGCTCGTCGTCGTCCCTGAGGAGGCCTGAGATGCCATCGGACGCGTTCATCGTCGGGGAAGACTGGATCAGCGAGCACTACTTCAACACAGAGTCTGCGAAGCAGTCGTTCCTGGGCCGAGTCATCACCCGCCGCAAGGACTGGGAGGAGCGCGAGAGCGCGGGAGAGAAGACGCCTCGGTCGCGCCTCGCGGCGGCAGGAGCCGCACTAACGTCGCTGCTCTCCAACGTCGACACGGACGCGGACAACGATGCGGTGATCGAGGTCGATGCGGGCCGCTACCGCAGCGAGATCCTCGCTCCCCTCGCCACCGCCCTCGGCTACGAAGATGCTCGCTGGCGCCGCGAGACGAACGGGCCGATCACGCTGCTCGCGCCGAAGGACGCCACCGAGGTCTCAGCTGCCCTGGTCTTCGCTTGCCCTGTCGCCGACGTGGTCCATCTCCTGTCGAAGAACAAGCCGACACTGCTCGAGCCGTTCCTGCCGGAAGACGAGACCGACGAGGTCATGTCCGTGGCGCGGGCTCTCTCATGGCTGTTCACGAGTGATGACGCTCCGGCGTTCGCGGTGGTGCTCAGCGGCGCGAAGGCGCTCGTCGTCGAACGCGAGCGCTGGGCCGAAGGCCGCTACCTCGCCGTCGATCTGCAGCTCGTACTCGACCGCAACGAGGTGAAGAAACGGGGTGGCGAGTTCGATCGTGCCGTCGCTGCGCTTGCCGCGGAGTCGGCCTCACCCGACGTCGACGGCACCACGTGGTGGACCGAGACGCTTGACGACTCGGTCAAGCACACCGTCGGTGTATCGAAAGACCTCCGTGACGGCGTGCGGGAATCGATCGAGATCATCGCCAACGAGGTCGTGCGCCGCCGTGCCGCGCAAGGACTCGACCCGTTGCCCTCGAGCGAGGCGAACACACTGGCCCGGCAGTCGCTGAGATATCTCTACCGCGTGCTGTTCCTGCTGTTCGCCGAAGCATCGCCCGAGCTGCGTGTGCTTCCCGTCGGTGCACCGGAGTACGCCCTGGGGTACGGCCTCGACCGGCTGCGCGAGCTCGTGCTCGTCGAGCTCGGCGAGGAATCCCGCCACCGCACTCACCTGCACGAGTCGCTCGACACCCTATTCCGCCTCGTCGACGTCGGCCATGAGAAGTCGACCGCTACCGACGAGGCAGATCTCCCCGAAGGACTCGAGTTCCATCCGCTGAGCGCCGATCTGTTCCGACAACAGTCCGTCGCGCTGATCGATGCGGCGAAACTCGGCGACGGAGCTTTGCAGCGCGTGCTCTCGCTGCTCTTGCTCACGCGTGAGGAGCGGACCGAGAAGGGCGGAGATCGCGGCTTCATCTCGTACGCCGACCTCGGCATCAACCAGCTCGGGGCCGTGTACGAGGGCCTGATGTCGTACAGCGGCTTCTTCGCCGAGACCGACCTGTTCGAGGTGGCGAAGGACGGCGACTCGTCGAAGGGCTCGTGGGTCGTGCCCGTCGAGCGCGCGCACGACATCGCGAAGCAGCACTTCGTGATGGCCGAGGACCCGATCACCCACGAGCGGGTGCAGCGGCGGTATCGCGGAGGCGAGTTCGTCTTCCGGCTCTCCGGCCGTGAACGCCAGACCTCGGCCTCGTATTACTCTCCCGAAGTCCTGACGAAGTTCGTTGTCGGCCAGGCACTCGAGGAGCTGCTCGATCAGGAGGGTCACACCACGTCGGCCGAAGAGATCCTCAGCCTGAGCGTGTGTGAGCCCGCCCTCGGCTCGGGTGCGTTCGCCATCGAGGCGGTGCGCCAACTCGCCGATGAGTATCTCAGCCGTCGCGAGCGGGAGGTCGGCGAACGCATCGACCCTGACGAGCGTCCGCGCGAGCTGCAGAGGGCCAAAGCCGCGATCGCCCTGCACCAGGTGTACGGCGTCGACCTCAACGCGACCGCCGTGGAACTCGCCGAGATCTCGCTGTGGCTCGACACCATGGTCGACGGGCTGCAGGCACCGTGGTTCGGGCTACGCCTGCGGCGGGGTAACTCACTCATCGGTGCCCGGCGAGCGGTGTACTCGTCGCAACAGGTCAGTGACAAGGCATGGCTCAAGGACGTGCCGACAGATGTCCCCGTGGCCTCGCTCGTCGACGACATGCGGGAGGGCCGGATCGGCTCGGCGACGAGCGGACGGGTCCATCACTTCCTGTTGCCCGCCGAAGGCTGGGGCGCCGCCGTCGATGCCAAGGAAGGCAAGGAGCTCGCGCCCGAAGCACACGCGAAGCTCCGCGCCTGGCGCAACGAGATGCGCAGAAAGCCCTCGAAGAAGCAGCTCGATCGGCTGCTCGGTCTGAGCCATCGAGTCGAGGTGCTGTGGCAGTTCACGCTGCGTCGGCTGGAAATCGCCGAGTCGCAGGTGCGCCGAGAAGTGACGTTGTGGAACGACCCGCGTGAGACCCATGAGCCCGCTGCTGCGATCACACGCGACGAGATCGAGCGTTTCCTGAAGGACCCGAATGGCGCATACCAGCGCCTTCGTCGCGTGATGGACGCCTGGTGCGCGATGTGGTTCTGGCCGCTCACCGACTCCCTGACGGATGGCGCAGCGCCGCCGACGTTCGACGGGTGGCTCGACGGCCTCACTGCCCTCCTCGGCGTGCACGCCGAGGTGAAGGCCCCTAAGCGCGCGTCGGATGGTTCACAGACGCTGGGTCTGCCGACGAACTGGCACGACCTCGACGCAGCCGAGGAGGTCGAGCTCGGCTTCGCACAGGTGGAGAGTGTCGACGACGCTCTGGGAGCGCATGCGTGGCTGCGCGCTTCGGAACGGATCGCCAATACGACCGGCTTTTTCCACTGGGAACTCGACTTCGCGGGGGAATTCGCGCAAGGCGGCTTCGACCTGCAGGTCGGGAACCCGCCATGGGTGCGACCTGACTTCGATGCGGCTGCGTCACTGGCCGAGAATGATGTCTGGTTCGCGTTAGTCTCCAAACCATCGACTGAGGACTTCACTCAGCACCGATCAGCCGTCACCGCGGATCTCGCGGCGTCGGCAGCCCATGTCGATGACGCCGTTGCAGCCGTAGCGACCCGCTCGTACCTTGGCTCCCTGAACAACTATCCCCACCTTGTTGGGTTACGACCGGACCTCTACCGGTGCTTCATGGAGCTGACCTGGGCTCATCTCAAGCCGACCGGCGCTGTGGCTCTGATTCACCCGGAGAGCCACTTCACAGATGAGAAAGCGGGCCACCTTCGGGAAGCGACGTACGAGCATCTGAGACGTCATTGGCAGTTCATCAACGAGCTCTCCTTGTTCGAGATCCACCACCTCGTCTCCTATGGCGTGCATGTCTACGGGGCAGCACGGCAGCCGCGGTTCCGGATGGCGACGAACCTGTATCACCCGGAGACCGTAGTCAGCTCACTGCGACACAACGGCGACGGCGCCGAACCCGGCATCAAGAATGTCGAAGGCAATTGGGATCTCAGCGCGCACAGTGGCCGCATCACGACCGTCGACGACGATGTGCTGAGGTCATGGCACGCGCTACTTGAGGACGAAGCCACGCCGCTCCGGCGCACTCGGATGGTTTACGCGGTCAATCGCGCTACCGCCACTGTGTTGGCGAAACTCGCCAGCGCACCCAGACTCGAGTCCTTCGGTCTTGAGTTCTCACAGGGCTGGAATGAGACAACCGACTTCAACAAGGGGTTCTTCTCAAAATCTTGGGGCGAGTCGACGTCTTGGGATGACGCAATCCTGCAAGGCCCGCACCTCTTCGTCAGCAACCCCTTCTACAAGTCCCCGAACTCGACGATGCTCCACAATCTGGACTGGTCGCCGGTGGACCTGGAAACGCTCGCGCCGAATGCGATGCCCATCACCTCCTATAAGCCAGCCAAGCCACGCGCCGAGTACGACGCCGCCTACACGCATTGGGGGCCGGACCGAGTTCCTGCCCGCGACCACTACCGCATCGCCTGGCGGAAGATGGCAGCGAACACGGGCGAGCGAACCCTCATTAGCTCACTTGTGCCACCTGGAGCAACGCATATTGACGGCATGCAAACGGTCGGCGCGCCAAAAGCCACGGCTCGTGACCTGCTCGTTCTGCAGGCGTGCATGTCATCCATATGTAACGATATGGTCGTCCGCGCAGCGCCGAAGGCGAACATTCGCTTTCAGACCGTTGCAAACCTGGCAGGTCGCCAGAATCATTTGACGCCCGCGCTCACTCTGCGAGTTGCACGATTGAGTATGATCACTTCGGCGTATGCCCCGCTGCTGGCAGATGCGTTCGAGGACGAATGGCGGACCGATCAATGGACGACCAACGCGGAGGGCGCAGGCGCTGCATCTGTTTCTGTCGACAGTGCCTCCTGGACTCCCGACGTCCCTCTTCGCCGAGCATCCGATCGCCGCCAGGCACAGGTCGAGATCGACGCCATCGTCGCACTGTCGCTCGGCATCACCGCTGACGAACTCTGCACGATCTATCGAACTCAGTTCGCCGTGCTCTACGGCTACGACCGCAACGCGTATTTCTACGACGCCAATGGGCGCCTCGTCCCGAACGAGGTGCTGAGGGTGTGGCGCCAGAAGGGCGAGGCGATCTCACAGGAGGAGCGAACCGCGACGAACGCGTCAGGCAACACCTACGAGTACGAGCTGCCGTTCGTCACGCTCGACCGTGAGACCGACATGCGTCGGGCCTACGCCCACTTCGAGAAGATCCTGCAGGAGCGCTCATGAGTGAACTGCTTCCCTCGCGTCAGGCGGTGCAGATCCGCGAGGCTCTAATCGACTACCTCACCACGACCTTCGCGCTGTCGGATGTCGACGCTCAGCGGTCGCTCACCGAGTTCCTCACCGATCCCGAGGCGGGCATCTTCCGCGGTCCGTTCGTCCGGGCGCGCATCCCGTTCCGTGCGGCAGACGACGGATGGCGGGAGACACTCGACTGGTACGAGGGCAACACGCCTTACGGCCACCAGGCCGATGCGTTCCGTCGTCTCAGCAGCTCGAACCTGGGACAGCAACCCGACGGATCGGTGAAGGAGCACCCCCTTCCGACACTCGTCGTCACCGGAACAGGCTCGGGGAAGACCGAGGCGTTCCTGTATCCGATCCTCGATCATGTGTTGCGGGCGAAAGCGGCGGGCGCAGACGGCGTGAAGGCCCTCATCCTCTATCCGATGAACGCACTGGCGAACGACCAGGCGCGACGTATCGCTGAGATGATCCGCGGACATGACGCGCTCAAGGGCGTGCGCGCGGCGCTCTACACCGGTGAACAGGCGGGTGCGAAGCGCACACGAGTCACCGACGACGGCCTCATCAACCACCGCGAGACGATCCGCGACGATCCGCCCGACATCCTGCTGACCAACTACAAGATGCTCGATCAGGTGCTGCTGCGCCCCGCCGACCGTTCACTCGTAGAGGCGATGAGCCAGGGCCTGCAATACCTGGTGCTCGACGAGTTCCACACCTACGACGGCGCGCAGGGCACCGACGTCGCGATGTTGCTGCGGCGACTCGGGCTCGCGTTGCGTCGCTCACGCGGTGACGCGCGACCTCTCGACGCCGAGTTCGAAGCCTTCCCCCTCGGTGACGCGACACCGATCGCGACCAGCGCGACTCTCGGTGACGACGGCGACCCGTCGGGCATGCTCGCGTTCGCGGAGACCGTGTTCCGCCGACCGTTCGACACCGCGAGCGTCGTCACCGAGACCCGGCAGTCGGCGCGCCTGTGGATCCAGAACGCCCGCGCCGCCGGCCGTATTCCGACGACCCCGGCGGCCGGCATCAACAATGCTCTCGCCACAGCCGTCGCCGAGGCCGATATCGAGGAGGACGCATCCTCGTCGGAGATCGCCGCAACTGTGCTCGACCTCCTGTATTCGGCATCCACCGATCCTGACGTGGCGTATACACGCGTCGAATGGGCGGATCTACCGGACGAGGACCTCCTGGCGAGCGTCGCTGCCCACCCCCTGATCCACTCCATCGCGCAGGCCGCTGACAAGGCGATCTCGATCGACGACCTCGCCGATCAGCTGCTGCCGCGCGGCCTGGGGACCGACGAGACGTTCGAGTCGCGGCGCGATGTGCGACGCACCTTCCTCACCCGCGTCTTCGCGATGCTCAGCCATGTGCGCGCACGAGTCGGCCGGGCCGCATTGTCGATCGACCTCAACCTCTGGGTTCGCGAACTGACCCGCATCGACCGGGCCGCCTCCCCCATCGTGCGATTCTCGTGGTCGGATGACGGGCCGAGCGATGCCCTGCTCGACGACGGCGAGTTCGCCGTGTTTCCAGCGATCTACTGCCGCCACTGCGGTCGCAGCGGCTGGGGCGTCGAGCTCGCCCCGACCGGCAACGAACTTTCGGCCGATGACGAGAGCATCCGTCGCAATCACGCCTCGCGCGAGACGCGCAGTCGCTTTCGGGCACTGCTGCATGCTCCCGGCGAAGCCGAGTCATTCGAGGCCGGTACCCCCGTCGCGGGCTTGACCTGGTTCGATCCCGAGCTGCGTCGCGTCTCCGCGACTGTCCCTGAGGATGACGACGGCACGGCGGTCCATCTGCCCGTCCTGACTCTGACCGGCGATGACGCGAGCGACGACTCGCGCGACGACGTGTGTCCGGCATGTCAGCGCCGTGACGGCATCCGCTTCCTCGGGTCGGCCATGGCGACGATGCTCAGCGTGATCGTGACCACGCTCTTCGGCGACGCCCAGCTCGACCGTGCGGAGAAGAAGGCCCTCATCTTCACCGACAGCGTGCAGGATGCCGCGCACCGGGCCGGATTCGTACAGAGCCGCGCACACGTGTTCGCGCTGCGCAACGCCATCCGGCAGGCGGTGGGCGATCAGCCTGCTCCGCTCGACGAGATCGTCACCCGCATGGTGCAGCAGGCAGGCGATGACCCCGACGCCAGGTATCGGCTCGTGGCTCCCGAGCTCGTGGAGCGCGAGGACTTCGCGCCGTTCTGGTCGAGCGACACCCTGCGCCAGGTGCCGACCCAGGTGCGCACTCGGATCAACCGACGCCTGCTCTTCGACGTGGCGATGGAGTTCGGACTGCACTCCCGCGTCGGACGCACGCTCGAACTCACCGGCAGTCTGGCGGCAGGCGTCGACGCGTCCGACGCCAAGCTCGAGGCGCTCGGCCGGAAGGTGCTGGTCGACGGAGGCTCGGAGACCCTCGAAGGGCTGTCGGCTGCCGACGCGGATCCGGCGATCGTGCTGCGTTGGGTGCGCGGCGTGCTGGAGCGCATGCGCGAACGCGGTGCCATCGAGCACGAGTGGTTCGCGAAGTACATCGCCGAAGACGGTCGTCGCTGGAACGTGTCGGGCGGACGCCCCCGCGGGACAGGCATGCCTGCGTTCCCACCCGGGCGAGAGGCGCCTGCCTTCCCGCGCGTCGGACCCCATGCGCCGACGGGCACGGACGGGCACCGCACGCATCTCGACGTGGTGTCATCGTCGCAGAGTTGGTTCGCGACGTGGGCGCGCAAGGCCCTCTCGGTCACGGCGGCCGAAGGGGCGACACTCACTGCCGCGCTCCTGGCTTCTCTGGCGAAGGACGGACTGCTGCACGCGATGAGCATCGCGACCGGATCCGCCACCGTTTACGCCATCCCCCCGGCATCCGTGATCGTGGCGCCGGTGACCGACACTGAACTCTTCGACGGACGAACCCGACTCGTCTGCGACGTCTGCCAGAACCCGGTCACGGGCCTTCCCTCCGCTGTGGCCGCCCTGCGCGACGGGCCGTGCATGTCGGCGCGGTGCCCCGGCAGGCTGCGCGCGGCGCAGACAGGTCAGAACTACTACCGCGGCTTGTACGACGAGGGGCAGATGCGGCGCGTCGTCGCGCGCGAGCACACAGGTCTTCTCGACGACGATCTGAGGCTGCAGTATGAGAACGCCTTCAAGTCCTCGGACGAAGACCCGTCCGCACCGAACGTGCTGGTGGCCACCCCGACACTCGAGATGGGCATCGACATCGGCGACCTGTCGACCGTGATGCTCGCAGGTCTGCCGCGAACCGTGGCCTCATACCTGCAGCGGGTGGGCCGCGCCGGACGCCTCACGGGCAACGCTCTCTCGATCGCCACGGTCACCGGTCGCGGCGACCAGCTGCCCCGAATGGGTGATCCGCTGTCGGTCATCAACGGAGCCGTCCGCCCGCCGGCCACCTATCTCGATGCCCAGGAGATCGTCCAGCGGCAGTACATCGCGTCTCTGCTCGACCGACGCACCGGGGCCGGGCTGCTGACGCAGACCGACACCCACGACGTGCTGGCGTCCAGCGAACGCGGCACACTTCTCGGCAACCTGATCGACGACGCGGACGGCCATCACGAGCAGCACGTCGAGGAGTTCCTCGCGAGCCTGCCCGGGATCGCCCCCCTGACGGCAGAACGGTTGCGTGCGTTCGCAACACCCGTCAGCGATGACGGCACCTCGCCACTCGCGGATACCGTGCGCGATGCCGTGCAGCGCTGGAACAAGCAGATCGAAGCCCTGGCATTCCGTCGTAAGGAGATCGCCGACGCGATCCCTGATCTGGAAGCCGCCAAGGATCTCGGCCTCGAGCCGGACGCCGAGGAGAATCTTCGCACGGCGAGGATCACCCACCGTATGCTGGGCCGCCAGCTGAACGAGCTGCACACCGACCATTGGGTCGCTTCGCTCGAGCGATTCGGCCTTCTGCCGAACTACACCCTGCTCGACGACTCGGTGACGCTCGACGCCGCGATCTCGTGGGTCGACCCCGAGACCGGGAGCTGGCAGGAGGATCCGGTGAGCTATCAGCGCGGCGCCTCGGTCGCGATCCAGGAGCTCGCGCCTGGCGCCTACTTCTACGCTCAGGGCTTGGAGATCGAGATCGACGCCGTCGATCTCGGTCCCGGGGGCGAAGCCGTGCAGGAGTGGGCGTTCTGCGCACGATGCGGTCATGGGCGCAACCTCGTGGCAGGAGACGGGCTGAACATCTGTCCACGGTGCGGGGCGAAGGGACTGAACGACGTCGCCCAGCGACTTCGCGTGGTCGAACTCGACACGGTGTCGGCCATCGCGCGCCGCGACGAGGCTTCGATCAGCGACCGCAGCGACGAGCGCCGCCGCACGCGCTTCACCGTTCAGGTCGCTGCAGATCTCGACCCGGCCGGCGTGGCCAGGCGCTGGTTCGACGACGAGACGCATTTCGGTGTCACCTACGCGCGCGACCTGACGATCCGGTGGCTCAACCTCGGACGACAGAGTGCCGGAGGCGAGGTACGGATCATCGCCGGTCGGGAACACCACACTCCGCTGTTCCGTGTGTGTGACACCTGCGGCAAGCAGGACTCGCAATCGGGTGGAAACCGCCCGAGCGATCATCGTTCGTGGTGCGCTCGGCGCCGGGAGACCCGAGAGCACACGATCGCGCTCGCGCTCAGCCGCACGCTCGTCACGCAGGGGACATTCCTGCGTCTCCCCATCGGGATCACGCTCGGCGACTCGCTCGCCGTGCCGAGCCTGGCGGCCGCGCTGATGCGTGGGCTACGTGAGGTCATAGGTGGCGACCCCGATCATCTTCGCGTCATCTCGACGATCGAGCCCGTCGGTGACGACACGACCGCGGAATCCCTGCTCGTGCATGACGCGGTGCCGGGTGGCACGGGCTACCTCGCCGAACTCGCCGATCCGAATCAAATGTTCGAGTTGCTGTCGACGGCGTGGAGGATCGTCCGCGACTGCGAATGCCGTAGCGAGCAGCGCGCCGCCTGCCATCGGTGCCTGTTGCCGTATGCGAGCGGGAACACGAGCGTCGTCTCGCGGGCGAGCGCCGAACAGGCGCTCGCGAAACTGCTGCGCGTGGGTACCGATGGTGAGCCCCACGCATTCGTGCCCGTCGAGCAGGACCCGGGAGTCGTGCTCGACGAGTCCACGATCGAGCAACTGTTCAGGATGCGCTTCATCGAGCGAGCACGGAAGCTCGGCGGAACCGTGAAGGAGAAGCCCGGGGACTGGGGCAACAAGGTCCAGGTGAGCTTCCCGGGGGACGCGCGCATCTGGAAGCTGAGCCCGCAGGTGTCGCTCGGATTCACGAAGCCTGACTTCGTCCTCGAACAGCACGGCGGCGGAGCCGAACCCATCGCGATCTACACCGACGGGAAGGCATTCCACGCCAGCATCCAGCACAATAAGCTCGCCGAAGATGCCGGGAAGCGGGCGCTCGCACGCAACGGCGGACACCGGGTGCTCGCGGTGACGTGGGCCGATCTGCAGGACGACGACGCGCTGCCCCACGACTGGATCGACCCCGGCTTCGCCGAGCGGATCGCTCCGATGTATCAGCTTCCGCTGGTGCAGCTCGACCGACTCCACGCCGATCCGTTGACGACGCTCATGGAGTGGATGCAGGACCCAGCCGGGGAGGCGAAGCGCCGCGACAAGATCGCTCGTGCATTCCCCATGATGACGAGGAGCGCCGGTGGTCCGGCGCCCGACGTCACGCCCGTCGATTCGGCATCCGCGGTGATGCGCGGGGCTGCCGATCCGACTTCGGACGACTCAATGATCTGGGTCGTGGATCGCGGCGCTCTCGTCCACGCGACTCGGATGGGCGATCAGGGCGCATCGGAGTTCGCCCTGATCATCGACGACCGAGACGCTGCTGTCAGCGCTGAGGGTTTCACGGACGCATGGCGACTCTGGTTGCATCTGTCGAACGTGATCGGTTGGAGACACGATCTCAGCGGTGTCGAGATCCTCGCGCTGTCACAGGTCGTCGACGCGGGCGGGGACGCTGGCTCGACGGGCGTGCTCGGGCACGTTGACTTCCCGCTCGCGAACGTCAGCATCGAATGGAAGACCCTCGCCGAGGGCGCCACCTCCGCGGAGAAGATCCTGATCGCCGCGCTCGCCGCCGCCCCCGGCATCCCGATCCCGAAGATGGGACTCGAGTTGGGCGACGGCATCCCGTTCTCCTTCGTCTGGGAGGATGAGCGCGTCGCGACCGCCTGGGGGCTCGATGATGACGATCGAGAGTCCCTCGCGTCACTCGGATGGACCGCAGTGGAACCCGAGGCGGATGCGGTCATGAATGCCCTCGCATCTTCAGGAAGGAACTGACCATGCCCACGATCGTCTGGGGGGCCGCGAAGGACCCGAAGCATGACCAGGCTGTGAAGGCCAAGATCTACACCTTCCTGGGGAAGCTCAGCGACGACGACACCGTGCCGGGACTCCACATCGAGCCGATGCAGAAGCCGCGCGATGCGCGTGCGCGCACGGGACGGGTCGACATCCACTGGCGCGCCGTGCTCTTCAAGCTCGAGCCCGCCGGAGACGAACCCGTATACGTGTACGCCGGGACATGGCATCACGACGAGGCCATCAAGCGGGCCCGGACCACGACGCTGAGCATGAATCCGGTCAACGGTCTGGCCGTCCTGCGGCAGGAGCTCGACACCGCCGATGAGATCGAGGCGCAGGCCCCTGCTGCGGCCGCGCCCATCGCCGATGAGGCCCCTGCGCAGACGACTGCACTCCTCGCCGATCTCGGGTTCTTCGTCACAGACCTGACCGAAGAGTTCGGCTTCGACCAGGAGGCGGCGGAGGCGGCCTTCCGCGTTCCGGACGAGGAAGCCCTTCTCGACTTCGCGACAGGTCTCGACACCGCCTGGCAGGCGGACGTCCTCGTCGCGATGGGCGCAGGAACCGCGCTCCACCTCATCAAGGAAGAACTCAAGCTCGACCAGCCTGTCATCATCGACCCGGGCGCGGACGATGACACGAAGCTCGTCGAAGCGCTGCGGCATCCCGCCGCCCAGATGCAGTTCACGTTCATCGACGACACCGAAGAGCTGCGCCGTGTCATTGAGGGCGGCGACTTCGGCGCATGGCGTGTGTTCCTGCACCCGGAACAGCGGGAGTACGCCGAGCGACCCCGCAACGGCTCGTTCCGCCTCACCGGAGGGGCCGGCACCGGGAAGACCGTGGTGCTGTTGCACCGCGCTCGGCACCTGGCTCGGAAGGATCCTCACGCACGGATCGTGCTGACGACGTTCACGCGAGCCCTGGCCGAGAATCTGCGTCGCGACCTGGAGCGCCTCGATCCCGACCTCCCGTTCGCGGCGAAGCTGGGAGAACCGGGAATCCTCGTCCGCGGAGTCGATCAGATCGCGTCCGATGTGCGCGCAGCCGCCGGGGGTGCAGCCTTCGGCGATGCGTCACTGGCGGCCATCGGTTCGTCCCGCGACAGCATGGCGAGTGCCGCAGAGATCGACTGGAAGTCGGCGATCCAGGAGGCCGGTGGCGATCTGCCGATCGCTCTGAGGTCCGAAGCATTCCTCGACAACGAGTACACCCAGGTGGTGCTTCCACACCGCATCCATGAGCTCGACGACTACCTGCTGGTGCGCCGGCCAGGACGCGGCGTCGCGCTCGACCGCGGACGACGCGCAGCGGTCTGGGCAGTCGTCGAGCAGGCGCGCAAGAACCACCGGATCGCCGGAGCGCTCTCGTTCGCCGAGGTGGCTGCGATCTCGGCAGAGTGGCTGAAATCGAACGGGCAGACCCTCGCTGACCATGTGCTGATCGATGAAGCCCAGGACCTCGTCCCGTCGAAGTGGCAGTTGCTGCGTGCTCTCGTGGCCGAAGGCCCTGATGACCTCTTCATCGCAGACGACACGCATCAGCGGATCTACGGGCAGCCCACGGTGTTGAAACGCTACGGCATCGCCGTGCAGGGCAGATCCCGCCGCCTCACACTGAACTACCGCACGACTCTCGAGAACCTGAGATACGCGATGGAGATCCTGTCCGGTGTGGAGTACTCCGATGCCGAAGCGGAAGATGTGACGACCGCGGGCTATCGCTCGTCACGCAGCGGACCGAAGCCCGTCACCCGCCCGTCAAAGTCGGATGCCTCACAGTTCGACGCGATCGCGGACGACGTGAAGCGATGGATCGCCGAAGGCGTGAAGCCGGAGACCATCGCCATCCTGTCGTCGTCGAACACCTCATCGAAGAAGGTGCAGCAGGGGCTCGGACAGCGTGACGTGGCGGTGGCACTGCTGAACTCGCCTCGGATCACAGGCGGACAGCCTGTCGCGATGACGATGCACAACGCGAAGGGCATGGAGTTCTCACGCGTGGTGTTGTTCGACGTCTCCGACGGTTCGTTCCCGCCAGCCATTGCGTACAAGGGCGTGCCCGATGAGGAGAAGCCGGACCTCGACAAGCGCTTCCGTTCGCTGTTGTACGTCGCAGCCAGCCGCGCCCGTGATGAGCTGGTGGTCACTTGGAAGGGAGCGCCGAGCGCGTTGCTTCTCGGCGACTGACGACTAGCAAAATGCTGAGCAAACGACTATGACAGATACTTTCGACCAACTTGCCAATTTCGTGCCGAACAATGTCGCAGAGCCATTAATTCGGAGTGTGCGGTTTCCCAGATTCAAGAATTTGAGTGATCATCTGACCCTGACGTTCGATTTTCCGATCACGGCATTGATAGGCCCCAATGGAACCAACAAGAGTTCCATCCTTCGCGCCATTCAGGCCTGCCCTGACCAGTACAACATCGGGGACCACTGGTTCGACACTCCGCTCGACCCGATCGGCCGAAATGACGAAGGAAAGGCTGACCCCCACCGATACATTCACACGTACCGGACGCCGTCCGGAAGGGTCGCGGAGGTTCTGAAAGTTCGCGTCGACAGAAAGGACCGAGGACCGGACTACTTTGAGACGAGCGCGCCTCGGCGCCGAGACCGGATGGCAGCAATGCCTGGACTCACTTCCGACAAAGACTCGGGGGTGTATACGAAGACAAGATGGCGACCTATCCAGAAGGAAGTAGTCTACCTCGATTTTCGTCAGGAGCTGCCTGCTTACGATATTCTCATGCATTTCGCGTTTGTCGGCCAAAATGCAGATATTGATTCAAAGAAGGCTCGAATTCGACGCAGCGGAGGTCATGTGGCGGCTGCGCTGGAGAACCTTGAATCATCACACTCATGGCATCGAAGAGAGAGAATACTCGAGGCCGCGGAAGAGCTTTCAGATAAAGAGCTTAGAGCCCTCAATCTCATTCTGGGGCGAGAGTATAATTCAGTGCGCCTACTTAAGCACGAGTATTTCGGCGTTGCAGGATACACCGCTTCCTTGGCCACGAAAAAGATGGAGTACTCAGAAGCCTACGCCGGCAGCGGCGAATACGCGGCGTTGATGATCGTGAGACGGATCGCGCGAGCCAACCCCCGAAGTCTCATAGTTCTCGACGAGCCAGAGACTTCCCTGCATCCAGGTGCTCAACGAGAGCTCATGCGGTTCATTGCCCGCGAATGCCTAGAAAAGAAACACCAGGTCATCATGGCCACCCACTCGCCCGCGATGGTCGCCGAGCTGCCGGATTGCGCCAGAAAACTGCTCGACACGCACCCATCCACAGGCAAGGTTGAGGTTGTCTCGAATTCTGCTTCGGTGTCCGAGTCTTTCTCACGAGTAGGCAGTGATCTTTCCGGGAGATCAATCGTCGTGGAAGATGACCTTGCGCGCGAGTTTCTCCTCCGCGCCGCTCGCGCGGAAGGCACAGACTTCTTGAACGGGCTCTCGATAACAATTGTCCCGGGGGGTGCCGACACGATCTTGCAGCGCCTCATCCCCGTTGAAGCGCAAATGAATTCCCTGGTAGTTGTCATTCTCGATGGAGATAAGCGGCCCACCGATGCCACCTCGGAGGCCAGCATTCTTTCGGACGAGCAGTTGCAGGGAGTGCTGGACCAAATCAATATACCCACCTCGGTACTCATCCGCGATGGCGGAAATGGAGCCCAAGATACGCAACTCAGCTCGGCGCGACGACGCACGCTCAGTTGGGTCAACGAGCGTCTCGACTATCTCCCTACCCGGCTGAACCCCGAGTGCCTATTACTAGAGATGTTGGGAGAGTCCATTACGGATCCTGAGCTGGGAAAGCAGGAGTGGGTGGCTCGTGCGTCGGTCGAGTTCGACTTACTCCCGAGTGAGGCCCCGAACGCTGCTGACATCCTGGCCACTCAACGAGCGGCTTTAGCTCGGGTCGCAACGGACCATGAGCTCTTCCTCGAACTCCGCGGAGAACTTCGTCGCCTAGCTGCGCATTGATCGCCGCTTGACGTGCCTGCTGCCTACCTCGCGGATGGATGGAAGTCACGTCTTGACCACCGCATGCTGCCCCTCGCGACCTACCTCCCACGCTTCCGCCAGAAGCCTTCGACCAGCCGCTCGGCCTCGGTCGACGCATTGCCGTGTCCCTAATAGAGCGAACGTACGCTGAACAGCTCCGCGCAGTATGCGGAGACTGTCCGGCGGAGTGTCGCGTGCTGCCACGGGTCCGCCGCGCCTTGCGGTGCTCACGCCCGAGTCGCCGGGCGCACCGATCACAAAAAGCACCCGGCGAGCTTCGCTTCGCACGCCGCCTGAGTCCGCGCAGTCACTCCCCTGGGCCAACAGCAACAGCTCGGCGCATGGGGCCGGTCATTTGACGGAGCTCAGAATCAGAACCTGATACTCGTCGTGATCTCGATGCTCCGGATCGACTTGACCTCGCGGGTGAACGAGGCGCCCACGTTGATCCCCTTCTTACCCGAGACGGACTCAGCGATCGACAGCGCAGCGCGGAGGTTCGCGTCGGACTCTCGGGTTCCACTGAGGGTCATCCGGTATCCCTGAATCGGGTTGGACCCCGTCCGCATCTCGACGAGCGACTTTAATTGTTGATCGTTTGCGAGGTTGTGGCGGCGCAGAAACTCCAGGGCGGCTTCCGGATCGGGCTCGCCGCCGCCGAAGGTCAGCTGCCCCTCGAGGCGTGCGTCGAGCTTGCGCGCCACCTCCTTTGACACGTCAGTGTCGCCACCGCCGAGTCCAGGAATCATCGCCCTCACACCGCCGTTCGTCGAAGCGGTCTGGCGCTCGATCTTCGCGTCCTCGAATCTCACGTCCGTCGCACCGAGCAGCTTCGCGACGGTGGCAAGGTGATGATACTTCGCACTCGCGAACGACTCGAGGGCGTACTCGGAAAACTCGAAAACCTCGGACTCGTAAGGATTCTTGATCAACAGAGCTCCGGGAATCAGTTGACCTGCTGCTCGAAGGAGCTCACGGACGGCGTTGACCTGGGTCTCGTTACCTGCGGGCATCACGGAGTAAGGAACGACCATCGCATCGAGATCGTCGACCAATGCGACGGAGTCAGAGTCACCGGTGATGTCCAGGTAGAGGCTGTCGTCGGCGACCAGCACTGATCGAGGCGATCTGTTGTTCAGGGTGTCCATCACGAGTCCCACGCTCCCTGTGCCGGAGGGCCGACTACTGCAGCCGGCTCTTGATCCCTCGGAGAAGCCTATCGGCGTCCTTCGAGGTGGACAGGCTTCCGACGACGACAGCGGCTCCGCCGAGTCGGATGGATCCGATCTTGATCACATCGGCTTCCAGGACTTGCTTGGCCACTCGCGATGGGTGGCGCGCGTTGTCCGGATGCTCGTCGGCCCACGTGCCCACGAGCAGGATCTTGGGAGCACTGGCGGGCTTCGCGCTGAGCCATTTCCTCAACAGCGCGAGGTGGGTGCGCACCAGTTGAATGGTCCCGGCATCGCCCTGCGCGACGAGATCAGCGCGGAACAGATACCAGACGTGATCGGCAACCGCGAAGGCATCCTTCCACTCGGCCACGCTCAGGCCGTCGCTCCCGGGGAGATCCCGAGGGACCGCGAAGTCGACTGCTTTGCCCCTTATCTCCAATCGAAAACGACCACGATCAGCACCGGGTTTCGCGCTCGGCAGTCCATCGTCGGGGGCATTGACGTCACGGAGCAGCCTGATCAGCGCAGTCTTGCCCGTCTGCGGAGCCCCCAAGATCGCCACTGTGCGCTGGTCGAGGATCTTCCAGATCCTCGGAAGAGCCGCGAAAACGGCCGCGCTCACAGCCACGGCGGCCGCGGCGATCGGCACGACCAGGATCGGAAACGGCACTCTGCTCCCCCACCTCGGCCGCTGATCAAGCCGCTCGATTCTTATTGGCCTGCCCCACCCGGGGAGGCCTGGTCGAGTCCAACCCTAGCGGGGCCTCATCGCGTCACCGCTGCCATACCGACGATCCTGCCTTCTCAACTCAGCGGCAGCACGTGCGTCAGCGAAGTACGGGAACACCTTCGCCTCGATCTTGGCGCGCTCCCAGTCGTGTTTGAGCATCCTCTGGATTCGGGAACGCACGAGAGATCTGTGCTGGCCTGAAGGTTCGGTCACGAACTTCTCGAGGAGCTCGACCATTTCACGATCCTTCGACGGATTCAGTCGGAGAACGATCGAGTCACACAGCTTCTCCCGCTCAGACCTCTTCTTCTCGCTGAGTAACCGTGACACGAGGTCACGAACGGCCTCTCGCCATCCCTGTCTCTGCTCGGCCACCGCCTTCAGATGCACGTTCCGCGCTGTCGCCCAAATCGCGACAGAAGCACTGATGACACCCGCGACCAACGCAGTCGACCAAAGATCAGACATGATGCTCCATTTTCTTGAAGCTCCCATAGACAGTCATAGCGCCGCACTCTAGTAGTTGCAAGCACACGGATGGCGAGCCCAAGTGCATCCACAGGATGAAGAACTGGCTACCCGCCCGAGGTCAGCACCGAGCGCATCGCGTAGAGGACTTTTTCTATTGGAACGCTCATTCACCGCGCAGACGAGGCACCACTTGAGCGTCCTCAAGCGTATGCTGAATAATAAGTAGACGCACCGTTGCGAAACCCAAGCCTCAAGGAGCTCGACCATGGCCCTCACCGCACACTCCACCATCGGCGACTGGATGAACGACCCGACCGGCGGGCCGCTCATCCGCGCACTCTTCGAGCAGACGGGCGCCGACCCCGAACTCCTCACCCCCGTACTCGGACTACCGCTGCAGCAGCTCGTCGCCATGAGCCAGGGACAGCTTCCACAGTCGATCGTCGACGACCTCGTGCGCGCAGCCAACGGCGGCGAGATCCCCGAGGCTGACGAGTCCGAAGGCTGGACGGAGAAGCCCACCACCGGACGCTTCGCCGGCAAGACCGTGATCGTCACAGGCGCAGCATCCGGAATCGGCAAGGCGACCGCATCGCGCATCGCCCGCGAAGGCGGACGCGTCATCGCCTCTGACATCGCCGCCGACAAGCTCGACGCTCTGAAGGCCGAGCTGCCGGATACCGACATCACCACCGTCGCCGGAGACCTCACCAAGCAGGACGCGATCGACGCCGTCATCGCCGCCGCGGGCGACCGCATCGATGCTCTCGCGAATGTCGCGGGCATCAACGACGACTTCTCCCCCGCAGGCGAGACGACGGATGCCGTCTGGGACCGCGTCATCGCCATCAACCTCACCGCCCCGTTCAAGCTCATGCGCGCGGTGCTGCCGATCATGGAGAAGGCCGGCCGCGGCTCGATCCTCAACGTCTCCAGCGAAGCAGGTCTGCGCGGCAACTCGTCGGGCAACGCCTACACGGCCAGCAAGCACGGCATCATCGGCGTCACGAAGTCCGCGGCATTCATGTACGGGCCGAAGGGCATCCGCGTGAACTCCGTCGCTCCGGGCGGCGTCGCCACCGGCATCCCGATGCCCCCGAACATGTCGGAGTACGGCTCGGGTCGCCTGGCCCCGTTCCAGCAGGCGATCCCCACGGTCGCGACCGCCGAGCACCTCGCCGCGTCGATCACGTTCCTGCTGTCAGACGACGCCGTGAACATCAACGGTGCCGTGCTGGCCTCGGATGGTGGATGGTCGGTGCAGTAAGCACCCCGATGACCACGCCCCTGCCGACCCGAACGGCAGGGGCGTTCTTCTTGCTGCCGCCGAGTCGGCGCAGCCTCATACCGCTCCTCGGTCACCGGCTTCAGGGTCTTCATCACTGAGCAGCCGGCGGGCTCGCTCATTCAGCTCGTACTGACGACTGTGGTCAGGACAGAACCAGCCTTCCTCAAAATGCCGAGCGCCCTCGGTTGCTCCACACTTCCGCTTTGCAAGTCCGTCATACTCTTCGCACGGGTTTCGTTCGGGTGGGAGCAGCTCCTCAGGAGCGAGGTGACTCCATGGAGCCCAGGAGCGTTTCGGATGCTCCTCGCATCTCCACTGCCAGCTGCCACCCTGTTCATGAACTCCGACCGCATCCGGCCGATAGACCGAATCGGCTGTCCAGACTCGGTACACCGTCAGGTCCTGAATTGGATGCCAGGCGTCACCGTCCTGAACGCCACAGTATGTGCAGTGCCCTGAGTTCTCGTTGCCCGTTCGCACCCTTCGGTCAGCCACTTGCTCCAACGGGTACGGCGTCTCGACCAGCATGTCTTGATAGCGCACGTTCATCCTTCCACTCTGTTGAGAATCAGTTCCGAGCCCGTTCAACTCGCGCGCTCCGCATCGCGAAGCAGCTTGGCAACCTCAGGAGTCATTGAGTACTTCTCGCCATCCCAGCCCCAGACGTAGTGCCAATCCCCACCTTTGGGAGTGCGGTATAGCGGAAGCTGGGCTCGCCGTATCGCCTTGCCGACCCCTCCGAGAATTCCCGCGATGCCCGAGACGCCGTTGGGGTGGTTGAGCGCCGAAGCCAGTTGGTCCGGAGTGAAGTGGACCGTATCGCGCTTCGCGGATCGACTAAGGAAGGTGAGTACTGAGCGGCCAGGTAGCGACACTCCGCTCCAAAACCTCGAAGCGACCTCCTGCGCGTCATCTGCAAGCACCCATGAGGGAACAGCTCCAGATTCGAGCCGCACGGGTTCAGCGGAATCGGGGGTCTCAGCAACGAACTCGCCGAATCGGATGTAGAACTCTTCGACACGACGCTCGGGTACGTGGACAGTGATCGGAATCATCGCGGCCTCTTCAAGGTAGGTTGCAAGCTAGGTTAAGCCTAGTAAATACCACTTTGAGGGGGATTGCAAGGTACCTTAGAACCTATCTTGAAGCAGACGGCGGGATGAAAGACTGGCCCCATGCCCGAGCGTCCCGAGATTGTCTGCATCTGCGGCTCCATGCGGTTCGCCGAGGAGATGCGAGCGGTGAGCCAAAGCCTGACGCTCGCTGGCGTCATCGTCCTCACGCCGGCCGAGATCGACACCCCGATCACCGACGAACAGAAGGCCGCGCTCGGCGAGCTGCACCTGCGCAAGATCGACGTGGCCGATCGTGTCGTGGTGGTGAACCGCGGCGAGCGCTTCGGCGAGTCCACGACGCGGGAGATCGACTATGCGCGCGCAGCCGGAAAGCCTGTGACGTTCGTCCGCCCCGCCTGGGGCTCGCCGCAGTAGTCCTCACATCTCCCCCGCCTACCCTGGCTCTATGAAGAAGCTCCCCGCGCTCGCGACGCTCGCCGTCGGCATCCTGCTGCTGTCCGGATGCTCTCAGGCGTCGACCATCGCGGCCTGCGGCCAGGTCGCCGCTCAGGCCGCGCAGGTCACCGGCGTGATCTCCAGCGTCAGTTCGCCGACTCCCGAGGCCGCGCAGGCCGCGCTCGACGAGGTCAAGAGTGTCGCCGAGAACATCCGCGGTGTCGACGGACCCGAGGAGTTCGTCACACTCCGCGACTCGTGGACCACGAGCATCGACGCCTTCGCCGCCGAGGGCGAGAAGGCCATCGCGGGTGACATCACGGGCCTGGAAGCCGCGACGACGGAGATGCGCGCAGCCACCGACGCGATGCTCGCCTACTGCACCCCGTAACCGGAGCCCGTCACTCTTCCTGCTGAACGCTCATCGCGATCTCGAAGCTGTCGCCGATCACGCGGCCTCCGTCGAAGACGGGGTCTTCATCGAGCGTCTCAAGAACGCGAGGATCGCTCGTGACGGCAGCGGTTCCGCGGTCGCGAACCTCGCGCGACGGCCAGGTCGTCACCATGACCACGACGGATTCCTCGGCGCTCGTGCCCGCGAGGTCGGCGATGCTCTTGAGTTCGCCTGATGCGTAGGAGGTCCCGTCTGCATGGAAGTCACCCGGGTCGGCTGACTCGCTCGACTGCCAGTAGTCCACGACACTGATCGCACCGTGATCGCGGTAGACCCTCGCCATCCGCTTCGAGAAGTCGAGGTATGCGACCTTGCGTTCCGTCGCCACCGGAACGACGGTGATGTCAGCGATGACCATTCTCTGCTCCAGTCCTCAGCGGTGAGTCTCCGTCGCAAGGGTATCCACCGTCGGCCTCACCCAGCCAGACGTGCCTACCGAGCGATGCCCCGCAGCAGCCGCGTCACCGTCTCCTCGACACGCTCTGCGCTCAAGGGCTGACCGATCAGCGCCGCGTACGACGCCATGGCGATGAGCTGGTCGGCGATCGCGTCAGCATCCACGTCGGCCCGGATCTCGCCTGCCGACTGTCCGCGCGCGATCCGTTCGGCGACCCACGAGCGGATCGGCGCCGCAAGACGCTCGTTGAGCGCGAGGCCGAGTTCGTGGTCGGTGGCGGTCACCGCGATCAGCGCCCGGGCGAGTGCGACGCCCTCGGGCCGCGCGAGTCCGGCGGACATCGCGGAGAACCAGGCGTGCAGGTCGGCCCGAATGTCGTCGCTCATCGCGACGGCGGGGTCGGCTCCTGGGAGGTCTCCCTCGAGCAGCGCCTCACCGAGGATCGCCGCCTTCGACGGCCACCAGCGGTAGATCGTCTGCTTGGCGACTCCCGCTGTCTCCGCGAGTCCCTCGATCGTCACCGCTTCGTAGGTGCCGGCGATGACGGCTGCGCGCATCGCCTCGAGCACGGACTGGCGCGCGGCTTCACTTCGGGGACGGGGCACCTGAACAGGCTACCGACGACTCCAGGGGGAGCGTCTCACCGAGGGGCGTCGTCCAGCGAACCTGCCCGCGGTTGCCCACCGCCGATCAGCGCGATATTCCGTGACCGACGCTCGGCCCGCCGATAGAGTCGCGGCATGGGGGATTACTTTGCGTTCAATGCATCCGGAATGCAGAACTCGGCCGGACACACGAGGAACGCGCTCGCAGGATTGGGTGTCGCTGGCATGGACCGCGTCGGCGACTGCGGAAGCTCGCTCGTCGCCACCACAGTCGATTTCTTCCTCGACCTGCTCAAGGAGGCTCTGGATGATGCCGATCAATCGTCCGAGAAGCTGGCGAAGAACATCGAGTTGACCGCCGAAGACTTCGTCGGCACAGAGTCGACTCATCAATCCGAGCTCGATTCCTTCGTGGACACTCTGAAGGGAATCTACTGACGTGAGCACCCAGTGGACGGATTCCAATCCTGGCGCCGGCAGCATGACATCCGTGAGCTCTTTGGCTGCGCAACTGAACAAACTTGAGACGAACCTCGATTCGGGTCTTTCGGATCTGAGGAAGGCCGACGATGTCTTCCTCGATCAGTGGATCGGCCAGTCCGCGACAGGTGCGCGAACACAGCTCTCCTCCCTGCTTGCAATGGCGAAGGCATACGAGAAGGCGATCCGCCGGGTGCGGAAAGCGCTACCCCGGTATGCCGACGAGGTCGAGGAGATTACGGAGCTCGCCGCCATTCAAATCAAAAGACGCAAGGCCGCTCAAGAAGCCCTGCAGGATCAGTTGGTGAACGACCCCGGCGCTTTCGACCCTGAACGGGGCGGGTCCGGCCAGCAAGAGCTCGAGAACGCAGTGGCGGCATTGCGCGCCCTGGCCGTGCGGCGACAGTCCGCCGACGATTCGGTGCTTGCTGAGGTCCGTGCCGCCATCGCGACGACATGGGAGATAGCGCCGGAGGACTATCCGTCGGATCGCACCTGGTACGACCAGGCCGGGTACGAGTACGTGATCGACGACGGACTCGGGTTCTCGACCGACGAGTACACGGCGCAAGAGCTCATGGAACTGTTCAAGAAGTATCCGACAGAGGTTTTTCCGTTCGATGTCGCTGGCAACTCGAGCACCTTCAGAGATGGTGCCTTGTTCACCTTGTCGGACACGATCTTCGACAACGGCAGTGCCGACCCGTACGAAAGCGGTGATGTCGTCGTCACTACGACAGGCACGAGTGTGAAGTTCACTGTCGTCTCCGACAGATACTTCGATGGGCCAGGATCCACGATCGAGTTCTCGATCGTGGAGGCCGACGGCGAATGGGTTCTCCGCAAGACGGCGATCGCGGTGGATGCCAATCAAGCCGCCGCCATCGGTGCAGAGTGGATGGCGGAACTCACCTGGAACGACCAGGCCGAGAACCTCAAAGACGTGGTCGACAAATACGGGAGATCATGAAGCTACGCATACTGACACTGGTCCTCCCTCTCTTCGGTCTCGTTTTCTTCACCCTCGTGATGGCGGGAGCCCAGGCGGTCGAGGTGATCCGTAACCTACCTGATTCGCGCGCCTCCATCGGCTGGATCATCGGGCTCATCATGATTCCGACGGCCATCACAGGCATCGTCTCGGGCCTGACCGCAGCGCTCGGCGCATACATCGGCAAGCGCATGTCGACGAACGCAACGAACGGATCGTCCGGCTGGAAGAGCATCAGCGCCGGCGCCGGCCTCGGCGGATCAGTGGGCAGTGTGCCGCTTCTCGTCTATCTGAGCTGGTGGTCCCAGGCTGGCCTCGGACTGTGGATCCTCGTACTGGGGTACGTGACGATCTTCGTCGCCTACGCAGGGTTCACCGCACTGTTGATGTGGCGCAAACCTCGGGTCGTGTGACTCATGTCGACGCCTTGGAAGTCGCTTCGATGTTCGCGCGAATCTGACGTTTCGCGCTCGACAGGCGAGATCGAGCGGTCGAAGAGTTGATCCGCAGTCCCGGTTACTTCCAGGCGATGAAATGCTTCATCTCTCACGTCCGTCGACGTAGCGCATGGCTGCAGTCCGATACCGCTGCGCCACCGCGCCCGACGCGAACTCCCGCCGCTCCACCAGATCGAGCCGCACCCGCTCACTCAGCCCGTCAAGCAATCGCGGCCCGTGCCCCGCGAGCACCGGATGCACGACGAACGTGTACTCGTCGATGAGTCCGAGTTCGGCCAGTGCCACCGGCAGTGTGACGCCACCCACCGATAGCCCCTCGCCCGGCTGCGCCTTGAGTGCGCGTACCGCATCGCCCAGGTCGCCTCGCACCAGCTCGGCGTTCCAGTCGGCGGCGTCGAGCGTGCTCGACACGACGTACTTCGGCATACGGTCGAGGGCCTCGGCGAACGGGATCTCCCACGCGCTCATCCAGCCGGGCCACACCCCCGACTCCGGACGCCGCCACGCGGACTCCATCATCTCGTAGGTCGTTCGACCGTAGAGCACGGCGTCCGCCCGCTGCATCTCAGCGGTCCAGTAGCCCATCAGTTCCTCGTCGGGAGCAACTCCCGCCTCGTGATGGACGCAGCCGTCGAGCGTGACGTTGATCGAGTAGCGCAGTGCTCTCATCTCGCCGATCTCCTTCGATGCGGGCGGTGGGTGGTGCGGGGTGGACTCAGAGTACTTGCGAGTCGCCGAGACGAACACCCCGCGGTCGTCGAGAGCGTCACGGGCAGCGAATATGGTTGGCGCATGAGCTCCAGCCAGCCCCGCATCATCGCTGTTCGGAGCGGTCGCGTTCGCCCCAGCGGCTCCTGGCTCTACGTCTGGCTCGACTCCGCCAGTGGAGAGATCGTCCACATCGGCGGTACGGGATTCGATCCGGAGTTGCGGGCATACCTACACCTGACGAGCGATGATCCTCGGCTCGGACGAGTTCGGGCCGAAGTGCCTGGATCCGGCGAGCGCGACTTCGATGTTCTCGCCTTCGAGGTGGCCGACGGAATCGCCCGCGAACCCGCGAAGACCGCTTTGGTCGCACGCCTATCGGCCGACGACGAAGACGAACAACTGACTGACGAGTTGCGCGAGATTACCGACCCGATGGTTCGGGCGGTTTCGGACTACCGCGCATCGCTTTCGACGAAGGGCTGACCACTCAGCACTCCACCACGTTCACCGCCAACCCACCGCGACTCGTCTCCTTGTACTTGTCGCTCATGTCGGCGCCGGTCTGACGCATCGTCTCGATCACGGCATCCAGCGACACCACGTGGCTGCCGTCGCCGTGCAGGGCGAGGCGGGCGGCCGTGACGGCGGTCGACGCGGCGACCGCGTTGCGCTCGATGCAGGGGATCTGTACGAGGCCCGCGATCGGATCGCACGTGAGCCCGAGGTGGTGCTCCATCGCGATCTCCGCGGCGTTCTCGACCTGCTGCGGGGTTCCGCCGAGCACGGCGCAGAGTCCCGCGCCCGCCATCGCGCACGCGGAACCGACCTCGGCCTGGCATCCGCCCTCCGCGCCCGAGATCGACGCGTTCGCCTTGATGAGCGAGCCGATCGCGGCGGCGGTGAGCAGGAAGGTCCGCACAGCCGCAGCATCCGCGCCGGGCACGAACCGCGAGTAGTACATGAGCACGGCGGGCAGGATGCCGGCGGCGCCGTTCGTGGGCGCGGTGACGACCCGCCCACCCCCGGCGTTCTCCTCATTGACGGCGAGCGCGAACGCCTGCAGCCAGTCGGACGTGACCGGCTGCCCCGCAGCCTCTGCCCGGAGGATGCTGTCGCGCATCGACCGCGCCCGCCGTGGCACACCGAGACCACCCGGCAGTACGCCGGAAGCATCCAGCCCCGCCTCGACGCAGTCGCGCATGGCGGTCCAGATCGCGTCGAGACCCGCGTCGACGGCATCGGCGCCACGGACCGCGAGCTCGCCGGCCCGGGCGACGTCGGCGATAGACCGACCATCTACGCACAGCGAGAGCAACTCGGCCGCGGTCCGGAACGACGGCATCCCGTCGCGCGCGACCGCGTTTTCGACGACCTCGCCGACGCGCTGGATGAATCCGCCACCCACCGAGAGATACGTCTCCTCGGCCATCGACACCCCACCGGGTCCGAACGCCCGGATCACCAGGGTGTTCGGGTGCGCGGGCTGCCGAGTGAACGGGTCAAGCACGACATCGGAGCTGTCGAACGCCACGGGCACGATGCCACCGAACAGCAGCGGCGACCCCGCCGGATGCCCCGACCACGCACCACGGACGGATCCCGGATCACATGTCTCGGGATCCAGACCCGCGAGACCGGCAACGACAGCATCCGGCGTTCCATGCCCCAGACCGGTCGCAGCGAGCGACCCATAGAGCACCACCTCGACGCGACTCGGACCCTGCGGATGCTGCGCCAGCACCCGCCGCGCGAAGTCGAGCCCGGCACGCATCGGCCCCACCGTGTGCGACGACGAGGGGCCGATGCCGATCGAGAACAGGTCGAACGCCGAGACGTACACGCTGCTGCGGGCGTCGGTCGCGGAGGCGAGAGTCGTCACTCCTCGCCCTGCGGGTGGGTGGTCGCTCCGACTGGTCGCGCGGCCTGCCGAGCGAGCAGGTCGGCCCGCGACTCCAGCGTGAGCGCCGCGGTGGCCGCCGCCCACGCGAGGCCGATCGCCGCGTCGACGACGGCACGGTCGGCGGCGGATGTCGCAGCATCCGCCGCGAATCCCTCGGTGTGCGGAGCCGACGTCGAGCCGATGATCGCGATGCCGGGGTGGATCGACGGCACGACCTGCGAGACGTTGCCCATGTCGGTCGAGCCGCCGGCCATTCCGGAGAAGGCGATGGGCTCGCGGCCGAGCTCGGTCAGTGCGTCGTTCCACGCGTCCGCGAGCAGCGGCTCCTGCACGAGCGGGTCGTAGCGCGGCTCGGTGCGCACCTGCTCCCACGAGCAACCCGCGGCGAGCGCTCCCGCTTCGAAGCAGGCCATCACCCGTCGCTTGGCGTCGCGCAGCTCGTCGAGATCGAACGAGCGCACCTCGGCCTGCAGCACGGTGCGCGCGGGGATGATGTTCGTCACCTCGCCGCCTTGCGTGATCACGGCGGCCGTGCGGACGGTGCCCGGCAGCTGCTGACGAAGCAGCCCGATCGCCGTGAGCGCGATCGTCGCGGCATCCAACGCGTTCACGCCCTTGTCGGGAGCCGCAGCGGCGTGTGCCGGCCGCCCCGCGTACGTCACCTGGAAGCGGTCGACGGCCTGGGTCGCGAAGCTCTCGCAGCGCACGTCGATGCCGGGAGCACCATGCACCATGAGCGACACCGTGGCGTCTTCCCATGCTCCTCCCTCGAGCATGAGCACCTTGCCGCCGCCGTGCTCTTCGGCAGGCGTGCCGAGGAGCTTCACGGTGAGTCCGGCGTCGTCGGCGATGGCCGCGAGCGCGATGGCCGCACCGAGACCGGCGGCCGCGATGACGTTGTGGCCACAGGCGTGCCCGATGCCGGGAAGAGCGTCGTACTCGGCACAGATCGCGACCACGAACTCGCCGTCCCCGAAGCTGGCGTCGATGGCCGTGTCGACACCAAACGCGCCGACGGTGGCGGTGAAACCGGCATCGCGCAGGGCCGCGGCGACGAGGTTCGCCGCGCGCACCTCCTCGAACGCGATCTCGGGGTCGTCGTGGATCTCGTGGCTGATCTCGACGAGCCGCTGCTCCCAGGCGTGCACGGCATCGGCGCTGCGCTGTTTCGCGTCGGCGAGGTCGAGCAGGGTGCGGGTGGACGGGTCGGCGAGGGTCATGCGGTTTCTCCTTCGAGAACGGGGTCGGCCGTGGTGGCGGGGACAGGGATGGGGGTCTCGGCGACCGGACCGGGCACGCGGAGGAACAGTGCGAGCACGGCGATCGCGCCACCGATGGCTGCGCAGATGCTCCACACCGCGACGTATCCGCCGAACGAGGTGGTGGTCACGGCGGTGTCACCCGTGTCGACGGTCATGAGGAAGCTGCCCATGACCAGGGCGAACACGGCACCCGCGACGGCTCCAGCCGCGGTGCGAGACGTGTTGTAGAGGGCGGAGGCGATGCCGACCGAGTCGGCGGGGGCGCGACGCACGACGATGGTCGGCAGCACCGAGATGAGCAGACCGTTGCCGAGGCCGCCCATCACCATCGACGCGACGAACACCGCGACGACAGTCGGCGCGGTGATGAAGGCGAGGTAGCTTCCCGCGACCAGCACACCGCCCAGGACGATCGCGCCCTTTGCTCCGATGCGGCCGGCGATGCGGTCTCCGACGATCGACGCGAGGAAGGCCGAGAGCGCTGCGGCGAGCGAGATGACGCCGACCATGGCCGCGGTGAACCCGAGGCCGAAGCCGACGGCATCCGGATCACTGAGCACGTAGACGCTGGAGGCCGTCTGCCCGCCGAACAGCTGGGCGCCGAAGAGGAACGCGATGATGATCGGCAGTCCGATGCCGCCCTTGGTGAGCAGCGCGATGTCGATGAGCGGATGCGCGACGCGCTTCTCGACCATCACCCAGACAACGAGCAGAGCGACACCGCCGACGATCGCGACCCACGTGATCGGGTTGCCCCAGCCCCACGCCGACGCGTTCGAGATGCCGCCCAGTGCGGCGAGGAGTCCGATGCCGAGCAGCGATGCGCCGAGCCAGTCGGTCTTGCCGGCGGCGCGGACTGTGGTCTCGGGAACGAGGAACGCCACGACCGGCACGCAGATGAGAAGGAAGATCGCGGGCAACCAGAGAACCGCGCGGAGGTCGCCGAGCGCTCCGAAGAGCAGGCCGGAGCCGAGGGCTCCGAGGGCCGCCCCGAAGGTGAGCGCACCGACGAGCTTGCCGATCGACCGGCCGGCGGACTTCTCGTCGCGGTCGCGGACGATCGCGAACTCCAACGGAAGGAAGGCGGCGAGCGGCGCCTGCAACGCACGGCCCAGGAGGAAGACCTCGTAGCTGGGCGCGATGGCGACGACGATCGATCCGAGTGCGACGAGCGCCGTCGAGATCAGGAGCAGCTTCTTGTGTCCGTATCGGTCGCCGAGCTTGGCGAGGATCGGCACACAGACGACGGTCGCGAGCATGTAGGCGGCGCTGACCCAGTTGAGCTGAGCGGCGCCGACGCCGAACTCCTCGCCGATCGCAGCGAGCAGCACGGGATACCAGCCCTGCAGCATTCCGGAGCCGAGCTCCATGACGACGAGGAAGCCGACGGCGCCGCGCAGGGCGGTGCGGCCGGAGATGGTCTTGCCAGGCGGTGCGTTGACAGCCATGAGGACTCCTTGAGAGGGATCGGGTGGAGCAAGAGCGGATCGGGTTGCAGCGACTCTAGGAACGGGCCTGTACGATCACGGTCAGGTGCACGAAATCGGATGCAGGAGAGTTGCGAATGCAGGAAATCGGACTGGACGACCTCGACCAGCGACTCATCCACGCCGTGCAGGTGAGCCCGCGAGCCACCTGGAACGCGCTGGCACCCATCGTCGGCGCCGACCCCGCCACTCTGTCGCGCCGCTGGGCGCGGCTCGTCGAGCAGGGGATCATCTACGTCACGGCATACGGCGCCGGGGCTCCGGCGGTGCTCGTGCTGATCGAGATCGAATGCAGTCCGGGCGAGACGCTGGCGGTCGCCGAGATCCTCGGAAGAGACCCCGAAGCGTTCACGATCGATCTGACCGCAGGTGGACGCGACATCTTCCTCACTCTCGCGGTTCCGGATGCCGAGGCGCTCGCCGTCTGGACGCTGGAGCGCATCCGCGGCGTCGCCGGCGTCCGCTCTATGCGCACTCACCTGGTGTCGGAGACCGTCCGCGATGCGCGAGGGTGGCGGCTCCGCGCGCTCACGGCGCAGGAGGTCACGCAGATCGAGGGGCTGGAGCGCCGCGCGCCCGAGGCATCCGTCCGCATGTCGGTGGAGCAGAGGAACGCCATCGCGTCGGAGCTCGCCTACGACGGCCGTGTCGGGATCACGGAGCTGGCCTCGCGGCTCGGCATGGCGCCGCGTCGCGTGCGCGACGCGATCGCCGAGATGCGCGAATCGGGGCGGCTGGCGATCCGTGTCGACGTCGCCCGGCGGTACACACCCTGGCCGATCTATGCGTGGTACTTCCTGCGCGTACCGGCCGCGATGGCGGCGCGAATCGGTGCGCAGCTCGGGCGCATCGAGGAGGTGCGCCTCGTCGCCAACACCGTCGGCGAATACAACGTGATCATGGCCGTCTGGCTGCGCACCCTGCAGGACGTCGGGCGCATGGAGGCGATCATCGAAGAGCGCCTGCCCGGGGTCAGCATCGCCGACCGGTCGGTCGTGCTGCGGACGACGAAGCATCTCGGGCACCTGCTGCACGCCGACGGGCGGGCGTCGGGCGAGGTCGTGCCGCTCACGATCTGAGGGGCCCGGCTCAGACCAGCTCCTCCCGGACCCACCCCCGCAGTCCGGTCGGCGTCGTCGTCGCGACCGACCGCTCCTGCTCGGGCACGAAACCGTCGCGCAGCCCGGTAGACATCCCGAGCACGGCATCCGCCATCGCCTCCGGCATCCTGACCGCGAGCAGTCCCTGCCGCATCTGGTCGTCCGCGATCCGCTCGACCGTCACGTTCCGCCCGAGCTCTTGCGTGAGGATCTCGGCGACCTGCGACCAGCTCAGATCCTCGGGTCCATGCACGGCCCGCACACGGTGCCCGCTCCAGTCGCGGTTGAGCAGAGTCAGCGCCGCGACCTCGGCGATGTCACGCGGCGCGACCCACGCCATCGGCGCATCGAGCGGCAGCACGGTCTGCAGCCGACCGGCCTTCAGCGACTCCGGATCGAGCAGCAGGTTGCTGAAGAAGTACCCGCACCGGAGATGGGTGACGTCGATGTCGAGGGCATCGAGTGCCACCTCGGTCGCGGCGAGTCCGTCGATCTCGCCGGCCCCGTGACGTTTCTCGGCGCCGACGCTGCTCTGGAACACGACGCGACCGACGCCGTTCTCGACGACCGCACGCACCAGCGCGTCCGTGGCGCGGGCGTAGTCGGCCAGCGGATCCTCTGACATCACGGACGGGTCGACCCAGTAGATCGCATCGACACCGTGGGTCGCAGCCACGACCTCGTCGACATCCTGCGAGTCGGCACGGGCGACATCGACGTGCGGGAGCAGTTCCTCGGCGATCTGCTCGGGATGCCGCGTGAGCAGCAGAGGACGGATGCCGGCGCGCATCAGCATCCGCGTGAGATGGTGTCCGACGTTGCCGTTCGGAGTGGTGACGGCGATTCTCATGGCGAGTCCTTTCGTCTGTGACTGGCCACGTTAGGACCAGATGCGGCCTGTTCTTGGCCGCATCTCGAGTGATCATGGAATCGTGGACTCGCCATCGAACCGCACCCTGCACCTGCTGACGCTGCTTCAGACGGGCGGCGAATGGAGCGTCGATATGCTCGCCGATCGACTCGAGGTGAGCCCGCGCACCGTGCGCCGCGATGCGCAGCGGCTGCGCGAACTCGGCTACGACGTGCAGTCGCGGCCGGGTCCCGGTGCCGGATATCGCCTGCGCCCGGGGACGAAGATCCCGCCACTGCTGCTCAGCGCCGACGAGGTCGCGACGATCATCACGAGCCTGCTCGTGCTCGAGACCTGGACACCCGACGACCCCTCGGCATCCGTCGCTCGCTCGAAGCTCGAGCAGACGCTGCCGCCCGCCCTGCGCCGGCGAGCAGCGGCCACCGCGATCTCGACGCAGATCCTGCACGAGCCGCCCGCACCCGTCGACTGGGCACTCGTCGGAGTTCTGTCGGACGCCGTCGCGCAGGGCGCCCGCGTCGCATTCGACTACACGGATCAGCGCGGGGCTCAGTCGACGCGGGTGATCGAGCCGCACCGTCATGTGCTGCGGAAGCGACAGTGGTACGTCGTCGGTTTCGACATCGACCGCGACGACTGGCGCCTCTTCCGACTGGATCGGATGCGGTCGACGAGCCTGCTTCCCGGGGTGCACTCGCATCGAGACTTCCCGTTCGCGTCGATCGAGGAGTGGCTGGCGAGCGACTTCGGGCGGACCACCACGATCAAGAGCTGATCACGGGAGGTGAGCAAGCCCCTGTTCAGCACGCGTCCGTCGATCTAATCTGACGGCCATGTTGAAGATCGTGTCGATCGTGATCCGCGTGAACGACCTCGCCGCTCAGTCGCGCTTCTGGCAGGCGGCCCTCGACTATGTCGAGCGAGACCCGGCATCCGACGACTGGGTCGTGCTGAAACCGCGCGATGCGGACGCCCCCTGCATCGCCCTCGATGCGCACCATTCCGAGCGAGTACTGCCGCCTCGCATCCACCTCGACATCTATGCCGAAGAGCAGGATGCCGAAGTGCGCCGCCTGGCCGAGCTCGGCGCCCGCGAGGTGCACTGGGACAATCTGCCGGAGGATGCCGACTTCGTGATCATGGAAGACCCCGAGGGCAACCGCTTCTGCATCGTGGATCGGCCGGATTGGGTGGGGTGGGAGCGCGTTCGGGGAGAGTGACCCGGGTGACGAGAAGGTCTGTCCGGATCCGGCGCCGATGCGCTCGCGGAGCGAGCCTGGCGCCTACTCCCGCTCACCGTCCGACGTAGGGCCGCGCTGGTCGAGCCTCCTCTGCCAACGCCTGGCGGTGCGATGTCAGCGCCGATCGCACAGCCGTGTAGATCACGAGCCACAGGATCAGCAGGCCGATCAGGAAACCGGCGACGGGGAGGAGGATCGAGAGGAGAAGAGGGTCCATGGCGCCAGGATAGCCATCGGGGTGTGAGGGCTAGTCCCCCGCCTCGAGCGACCGATGGAAGTAGAACGTCCGCTCGCCGGAGTCCGGGTCGACGCCACTGAACCGAAGACGACGACGTCGACTGACACGACACGTCGGCCGCGGGGGCCTTTCGTCTCGGCCGCTCCGCGGATCGAACACCCTCAGATGTGAGAAGAACGTAACGCGGGGAGTACGGCCCAGATACACCGCGGAAACATGGATACCGAACGATGTCCAGCAATGGATACATCATTGGCCACATCGCAGGATCCGGGCTCCGCGCGCCGGCGTCCCGCCCGCATCCGCGTCTACGAGCAGCTGCGGGCCGAGCTGCTGACCGCGGCGTACTCGCCCTTTCACCGCTTCACCGAGGAGAACGTCGCCGAGCGTTTCGAGCTCTCCCGCACCCCGGTGCGCGACGCGCTGGCGCGGCTCGAAGCCGACGGCCTCCTCGTCAAGCGCGACGGCGCGCTGTACCGCTACATGCCCACGCTCGAAGAATTCACCGACCTCTACGAGCTGCGCATCCTGCTGGAGTCGCAGGGCATCGATCGCGCCATCGCCGACCCGACGATCACGCATGAGCGGGCCCAGCTCACCGCCGAGCAGGACCTCTGGATCTCTCGGCTCGAGACCGGCATCACCCCCGATCCCGGTTTCGTCGACGCCGACGAGCACTTCCACCTCGCGCTCCTGGGCGCGGCGGGCAACCGCGAGCTGGTCGGAGCGCTCGAGCGCGTGAACCGCCGCATCCGCCCGATCCGCATGCACGACTACCTCACCCAGGATCGGGTCGACGCGACCATCAGCGAGCACCTCGAGATCCTCGAGCTCGTGCTCACCGGGCGCCTCCGCGACGCCCGCGACTTCCTGCGCACGCACGTCGGCCAGTCGCAGTCGATCGTCGAAGCCCGCGCAGCTCGCGCCATGCAGATCTCCCACATGAACCACGGATTGGACCCGCACCGATGATCTCCCTCTCCTCCTCCGACTCCGTCTCCACCGACGTCGCGGCGCTCGAGACCGCACTGGACGCCGCTCCCGCCAGCATCTGGATCACCCGCCGCAGCGCCAAGGAGATCCAGGCGGATGCCGAGAGCGTGCGCGCCCGCGTCGCTGCGGGAGCAGCTCTCCCCCTCGCCGGTCTGACGTTCGCCGTCAAGGACAACATCGACGTGGCCGGCCTCCCGACCACCGCCGCACACCCCGCCTTCGCCCGGGTCCCGGCGAAGAGCGCGACCGTCGTCACACGGCTGCTCGACGCGGGCGCCATCCTCGTCGGCAAGACGAACATGGATCAGTTCGCCACGGGACTCGTCGGAACACGCAGCCCCTACGGCGTCGTCACGAGCGCGCTCGACCCCGAGCGCGTCTCCGGCGGATCGAGCTCGGGATCCGGCGCCGCCGTCGGGCATGACCTCGTCGACGTCTCGCTCGGCACCGACACCGCGGGCTCGGGGCGGGTGCCGGCCGCCTTCAACGGCATCCTCGGTGTGAAGCCCACCCTCGGACTGCTGCCCCTCGACGGAGTGCTCCCGGCATCCCCCTCATACGACACGGTCTCGGTCTTCACCCGCACCACCGGCCTCGCCGCGCGTGTGATGTCGGTCGTCGCCGGCCCGTCGACGACCGACCCGAAGAGCAGGCCGTGGGCGCTCGACGCCCCGCAGGCGGCCCCGCCGCGCCCCGTGATCGCCGTGCCTCGACGCGCCGACCTCGCCTCACTCTCGCCGGCGGTCCTGGCCGCGTTCGACGAGACGATCGCCCGCTTCGAGGCACTGGGCGCCGAGACCCGCACGATCGACATCTCTCCGTTCCTCGCCACCGCCCGGCTGCTCTACGGCGGCGGCCTGGTCAGCGAGCGGGCCTGGTCGTACGGAGCCTTCCTCGCAGCACACCCGGAGGAGGCAGATCCTTCGGTCGCCGCGATCGCCGCCCGCGCCGCAAAGATCGACGGCACGACGGTGATCGATGCCCAGCAGGCCGTCGCCGCCGCGATGCTCCTCGCCCGGCAGGCCCTCGACGGCACGGATGCCCTGATCATCCCGACCGCGCCGATCCACCCCACGGTCGCCGAGGTCGCGGCCGATCCACTCGGCGTGAACAGCATCGTCGGCACCTTCACGAACTTCGTGAACCTCATGGACATGGCCGCCGTCGCCGTGCCGACGGGTGAAGTCTCCGGCGAGGGCCACTTCGGGGTCTCGATCGTGACGCCGACGTTCCACGACCAGGTCGCGCTCGATCTCGCAGCCCGCCTTCTCGGTGAGTCGGAGCAGGATGCCGCGCTCGGCACCCCCGGCGTCGACGTCGCCGTCTTCGGTGCGCACCTCAGCGGTGAACCGCTCAACCCGCAGCTGCAGGCGCTCTGTGCCCGGTTCGTCGGCGAGGTTCGCACCTCGGACAGGTTCCGGATGCTGCTGGTCGAGGGCTCGGTCGACCGACCGGCGGTCATCCGCGCCACCGAGGGCGCCGAGCTCCCCGGAGAGCTGTGGCGCCTGTCACCGCTCGCACTGTCGACGCTGCTGCGCAGCATCGCCGCTCCTCTCGCGCTCGGCGAGATCGAGCTCTCCGACGGCTCGTCGGTGCTCGGCTTCACCGCATCCGTCGACCTCACCGAACGAGACGTCACCGCCTTCGGTGGCTGGCGCGCCTACCGCGCGGCATCCGTCGTCCCTGCCAACGCCTGACCCCCCCTACCCCTCCACCAGCCGTCCTGACCCCGCCCCCACCAGGAGAACACATGACCTTCCGCACCCCCTCCCGCTCGTCCTTCCGCACGCCGTCGCTCGCCGTCGCCTCGCTCGCCGCCGCGGCGCTCGTGCTCACCGGCTGCTCCGCAGCGTCCTCGTCCGCCGACTCCGAGAGCGGCGACGGCGGCGGGCAGTCCGTCACCATCGGCACGCTGCGTGCGCAGCCCCACCTGTTCAGCCCCTTCTTCTACGAGGAGGTCGCCGAGGAGGGCGTCGACGTCGAGATCGTGCTCTTCGACACCTCCAGCGACATCAAGAACGCGATCGTCTCGGGGTCGGTCGACTTCGGCGTGACCGGGGCGGCATCGGTCATCGCCGGTGTCGCGGAGAAGCAGGATGTGCGCATCGTCGCCTCCGCCGCCGACGGTGGCACCCGCATCGTCGCCACGGAGGACATCGAGACGCCGGATGACCTCACGGGCGCGAAGGTCGGCTTCCCAATGGGCGCCACCCAGGAGATCCTCCTCAAGCGCACGCTCGAGGCTCAGGGCATCGACCCCGCGAGCGACGTCGAGCTCGTCAACCTGCCCTTCGCCGACATGGCCACCGCGTTCGCCTCCGGGCAGATCGACGCGTTCATCTCGGCCGAGGTGGGTCCGTCGATCGCGATCGAGGGCGGTGCGCACGAGCTGATGTCGGCCTACGACACCCCGATCGGGCAGACGAACATCGTGCTCGCCACGAGCAACAGCCTGATCGAGTCCGACCCCGAGCTCGTGCAGTCCGTCGTCGACACCCACATCGCCGCGGTCGAGCACATGGCGGACGACACCGCCGCCTGGGCCGACGGCCTCGTCGAGGAGTTCGCCCTGGACCCCGCGATCGTCGACCTGGCCATCAAGAACATCTGGCCCCGCTGGGATCTCGACACCGACTACCTTTCGACGCTCGCCGCGATGAGCGAGGAGATGCTCGCCTTCGACCAGGTCTCGGCCGAGGTCGACCAGGATCTCCTCACCGACGTCAGCTTCGTCGAGACCGCACGGACGGAGTGATCGTGACGACCACCGCACTCGCCGATCCGCCCCAGGGCGTCGAGAACACCGAGGCACAGCCCGACGGCATCCGCACCGCTCGGCCGCGCCGCCGCCTGACGTTCGGATGGGCCATCGCGCTCCCCGTTCCGATCCTCCTCCTCATCGGCTGGCACCTGGGCGTGCAGAACGCCTGGACGCTGCCGTTCGACATCAAGATGACGTTCCTGCCCACCCCCGGAGAAGTCGCGGTGAGGGGTGTGGACTTCGCCTTCGGCGGCATCTACGACGACTCGTTCAGCGGCACCCTCTGGGGACACCTCGGCGCCTCGGCGCTGCGCGTCCTGCAGGGCTTCGGTCTCGCGGTGATCGTCGCCGTGCCGCTCGGCGTCCTGATGGGCCGATCGAAGCTCCTGTTCCGCATGCTGGAGCCGACAGTCAACCTCGTCCGCCCGATTCCCGTCACCGCCTGGGCGCCGCTGACACTGCTGATCATCGGCTTCGGCGACCGTTCCACGGTGTTCCTCGTCTTCATCGCCGCGGTGTTCCCGATCCTGCTGAACACCATCAGCGGAGTCCACCAGGTGCCGGGGCGCCTTCTCGAGGCCGCCGCGATGCTGGGCACGCCCCGCCTGCAGTCGCTCTACAAGGTCGTCATCCCGGCTGCCGCTCCGCAGATCATCAGCGGCATGCGCATCGCGATGGGACTCTCGTGGGTGATCCTCGTCGTCGGCGAGACGGTGGGCATCAGCACCGGTCTCGGCGCGCTCATCACCCAGGCCCGGGAGCAGTCGCGCACCGACCTCATCATCGTGGGCATGGTCGTCATCGGCCTGGCCGGTTTCATCGCCGACCGCCTGCTCACGCTCATCTTCGCCATCGCCTTCGGGCGTCGACCGATCCAGAAGTGAGAGATCGCATGAGCATTCCTCCCCAGCACGCAGCCGACATCGTCATGAACGGTGTGGGCAAGCGCTACCCCGGCTCGCCGATCGCCGCCGTCGATGGTGTCGACATCACCGTGGCGGCCGGCGAGGTGGTCTGCATCGTCGGCGCCTCAGGATGCGGCAAGTCGACGCTGCTGCGCATGGTCGCGGGCTTCGAGACGATCACCGAGGGCTCCCTCTCCGTCGCAGGCACCGACGTCACCGGCCCCGGACCCGACCGCGGCGTCGTGTTCCAGGACTACGGGCTGTTCCCCTGGCTGACGGTGCGCGAGAACATCGAGTACGGGCCGAGGCAGGCTCGCCTCCCCCGCGCGGTCGTGAAGGAGCGGGCGACCGCGGCGCTCGACTCCGTCGGACTCAGTCGCGTCGCGGCATCCTTCCCGCACCAGCTCTCGGGCGGCATGCAGCAGCGCGTCGCGATCGCGCGACTGCTCGCCAACACTCCGTCGGTGATGCTCATGGACGAACCGTTCGGCGCTCTCGACGCGCTCACGCGCACCGAGATGCAGCACGAGCTGCAGCGGATCCAGCGGGATGCCGGCATCACCGTGCTGTTCGTGACGCACAGCATCGAGGAGGCCGTCTACCTCGGCGACCGCGTGCTCGTCATGGCGGGCGGCACCGCCCACGGAAACTCAGGGCACGTGCGCGAGATCGTGACGGTCGACCTCCCCGGCGAGCGCGACGTGAACTCCCCGGAGTTCAACGCCGTCGAGCGCCGGATCGACGCCCTCGTGCACGCGGGCAACGACCGCAGGGTGGACGCCGCGCTGGTCTGAGCCCGGCGCCCGGTCGTTGAGCGAAGACGACGAAGTCGACTGAGACGAAACGTCGAGAGCCGACCTCCCGAAGCTCACCGCGTTTCGTCTCGCTCGGCTCCGCCGGGCTCGCTCAACGACCGGGCTCGCTCAGAGCGACCTGTAGAAGTAGAACGCCCGCTCGCCGGAATCCGGGTCGACGCTGCTGAACCCGTGGCGTTGGTAGAAGCGCATCGCCCCGGCATCCGACTCGTCGACGTTGATCTCGATCGCCGCGACTCCGAGCTCTCGGCAGATCTCGATCATCCGCTGCAGGATCGCACTGCCGATCCCGCTGCCCCGCTGATCGGGCTCGACGTACATCTCATCAAGCAGCGCGACCGGGCCGTCCGACCACACGTTCGGCCGCAGGGTCACGAGCGCGACCCCGGTCGCGGGTTCGCCGCCGAGCACGGCGAACGTCGACGCTCCGGCGAGCAACATCCGCAACCGCTCCGCGAGCACCGCGACTCCGGGCGTCTCGGTGTCGAACTCGGTGTTGAACGCATCGAGCAGCTCGGCGATGCGCTCGGCATCCGAGGGATCGGCCCGGCGGATGCGGGAGGTTGGGGTCATGCGGATGCCGTTCCTGTGTCGTGGTGCGTTTCGTCTCGGTCCGCTCCGCGGGCCCCGCTCATCGAAAGGAGACGGGGCCGCGCGGGGCCGCCCGACGGACGAGAGGCAGGCCGGTCAGGCGCTGTCCGAGTCGGCCTTTCGCGAACCGGCTTCGAGAACGTCGCCCGCCGGCAGTTCCTGGTGTCCGCCGAACTGCAGGCGCATCGCCGACAGCACCTGGTTCGCGAACTTGTCTTCGTCGCGCGAGGCGAAGCGCTCGAACAGCGACGCCGCGAGCACCGGCACGGGCACGCCCACGTCGACCGCGGCCTTGACCGTCCAGCGACCCTCGCCCGAGTCGGAGACCCGACCGGCGAGACCGTCGAGCTGCGGGTTGTCGGCGAGCGCGGCGGCGGTCAGATCGAGCAGCCACGAGGAGATCACCGACCCGCGTCGCCACAGCTCCGCGACCTTCGACGTGTCGATCGGGAATTGGTAGAACTCCGGCTCCTCGAGCGGGGCGATCTCGGCCGAGTGCTCGGCCTCGCGCACTCCGGCATCCGCGTTGTGCAGCAGGTTGAGCCCTTCGGCGATCGACGCCATGATGCCGTACTCGATGCCGTTGTGCACCATCTTCACGAAGTGTCCCGCACCCGACGGCCCGCAGTGCAGATAGCCCTGCTCCTCGGGGGTGAGGTCGCCGGTGCGACCGGGCGTGCGCTCGATCTCGCCGACACCCGGAGCGATCGTGCGCAGCACCGGCTCGATGCGCTGCACAGCCTCGTCGGGTCCGCCGACCATCAGGCAGTATCCGCGGTCCAGTCCGAACACGCCACCGCTCGTGCCCACGTCGACGTAGTGGATGCCGCGCTCGCGGAACGCCTTCGCCCGCCGCACGTCGTCGCGGTAGTTCGAGTTGCCGCCGTCGATCAGGATGTCGCCCTCGTCGAGCACCTCCGCGACCTGATCGGCCACCATGCCCGTGAGCGATGCGGGCACCATCATCCATACGGCTCGCGGCGCCTCGAGCTTCGACGCCAGGTCGGCCATGCTGTCGGCGCCTGTCGCTCCCTCGGCGACCAGCGCCTGCACGGCATCCGCGTTCACGTCGTAGACCACGCATTCGTGCCCCGCCCGCATGAGGCGGCGCACGATGTTGGCACCCATCCGGCCGAGTCCGATCATCGCCAGCTGCATGAGAATCCTTTCGTCTCAGCCCCGGTGAGCCGAGTCGGGGCAATCCTGGCACGGGTGCGTGAGGTGCTCAATGGCGTTGCGCGGTGGTGCGCGCTCGGTGCGGGGTCAAAAACGCACCCGCAGCGCCCTCTTCCGATGCGAAAGTGACCCCGCACGCACCAGGCCCTCGGGCGGGTCGTTTCCCGCACGCGGGCTGACGGCATCCGATCCTTCCCCGATAGCCTGATGATGTTGATCGCGCGGGGGAGCTGTGCGACCTGACGACCGGAGATCTGATGCCTTCACCACGCCTTCGCACCTTCGCGGCATTCACCGTCGCCGCGTTCGGCGCGGCCGCCCTCGTGAGCTGCACCGCATCCGCCGACACCGGCGAGAACGGCCCGACCGAGGCGAGCGTCGCCGTGCTCGACGAGTTCTTCGCGCACCTCGAGCGCGGGGAATCGGCGGAGGCCGCGGCGATGACGAGCATCGAGTTCCCCGAGGAGTTCATCGACGAGGACTTCTATGCGGCATCCACTGCTCTGCCCTCTGACGCGAAGGTCATCGACGTCGAGGGCAGCGACGAGTACTCGGTCACAGCGACCGTCGAATACGTGCTCGACGATCCCGAGAACCCGATGACGGCGACCTACAAGGTCAAGAACAGCGACGGCGAGCGCCGGATCTCGTGGAGCCACGAGTCGTTCGGCGTGATCAACGTCGGCTCCCCGGGCCGGCTCGTGCTCAACGACGAGATGGAGTACCCGATCAGCGCCGAGGCGGAGCGGGTGTTCCTGCTGCCCGCGCTCTACGAGTTCACCTACGACGACCCCACCGGCACCACGCAGCTCGACCCCGACGGCACGAACGAGTTCACCGTCGCGTGGCCGATGGACGATCAGCCGCGCGACACCGAGTTTCCCGCCCGTGTGAATGTGAGCACTGCGAACGTGTCGGTGATCGCATACGTGGAGACCGAGATCACCGACGCCGTCGACGCGCAGATCGAGCAGCTCACGGCCGCCTGCGTGGCAGAGCGCTTGGCCGGGCCCTCGTGCCCTGCCTCGGTGGTGGAATACGACAAGCCGTTGGTCGACCCGTCGACCGTGCAGTGGCTGCAAGAGTCGGGATACGGCGTCGGCGGCACCGATGGGGTGGTCGAGTATTCGAAGGGGTTCACGCTCCTCGCCGACGGAGATTCCTACCCGACCCCCGCCGTTTACGAGGGCACCGTGACCCGGGATGCCGACGGCGTGGTGACCTTCACCCGGAAGTGAGCGGGCGGGTCGCCTTTCTCCGGGCCGCCCTCACAGATGCAGGCTCAGATCACGGATGCATGCCCGATCGGGCGGTCTCGGCATGCATGTGTGATCCGGGCATGCAGGTGTGAACGAGCCACGCCCGAACCTTCCGCACACGGGCCGAGGGCTCGCCGCGGATGGAAGGATTGAAGAATGACTTCCGGCACGTTCGACCAGATCACGCAAGACGACCTGCGCGCTGCGGGCAGCGTCAAATGGACGGCGTTTCCCGACACCATCGGCGCGTTCGTCGCCGAGATGGACTTCGGCCTCGCCCCCGCGATCAACAGCGCGGTGAAGGATGCCCTCGACCTGGGCGTCACCGGCTACCTGCCCGACAAGCTCGCGAAAGACCTGTCTGAGGCGACGGCCCGCTGGTACTCCGACTCGTACGGGTGGCAGATCCCCGCTGAGCGCGTGCACCATGTGCCTGACGTGATCGCGGCGTTCGAGCTGGCGATCGAGCACTTCACCACTCCGGGTTCGGCCGTGATCGTGCCGACTCCCGCGTACATGCCGTTCCTCATGGTGCCGCCCATGCGCGACCGGCGGGTCATCGAGGTGCCGAGCATCGAGGTCGATGGGCGCTGGGTCATGGACCTCGACGCCGTCGCACAGGCCTTCCGCGACGGCGGCGAGATGCTGGTGCTCTGCAACCCGCACAACCCGCTCGGAACCGTCGCGACCCGTGACGAGCTGCTCGCGATCGCCTCGGTCGTGACGGATGCCGGCGGCCGGGTGTTCTCCGACGAGATCCACGCCCCTATCGTCTACGCACCGGCGACGCACATTCCCTACGCATCGGTGTCGGAGGCGGCGGCGTCGCACACGCTGACCGCGACGTCCGCGTCGAAGGCCTGGAACCTCGCGGGCCTCAAGTGCGCGCAGGTCATCCTCTCGAACGATGCGGACGCCGCGCTCTGGCAGAGCCTCGGATTCTGGGCAGGGCACGGCACCTCGACGCTCGGTGTCGTCGCGAACATCGCTGCCTACACCGGCGGCCGCGAGTGGCTCGATGAGGTGGTCGACTACCTCGACGGCAACCGGCGGATGCTGGCGCAGCTGGTCGACGAGAAGCTGCCCGGCGTGCGGATGATCGTGCCCGAGGGGAGTTACATCGCCCTGCTCGACTTCCGCGAGACCGGGTTGACCGGAGACCTCGGAGAGTGGTTCCGTGAGCACGCCGGCGTCGCGATGACGGATGGCGCCGCGTGCGGTGTGGCCGCCATCGGGTATACGCGCTTCGTGTTCGCGCTGCCGCGTCCGATCATGGTCGAGGCGGTCGATCGGATCGCCGTGGCGCTGCGCGAGCGCGCCGCGAACGCGACCTGATCCAGGTCGCGGGCGAGGTCGTCGCCGCTGAGCGCTCGATAAGCGGATCCAGCGGGTCTCGGCTGTTCATGTCATGTCCCATCGTCAAGGGTCGTTACATGAGATATGTCCGGCACCCCGGGGCTGACGGGTGGCTCGCTGTTCGAGCCCGGCGCGGGGCCAGTTGAGCATCGGAACTCGGCATTTCCGGTGCGTAACTGACCCCGCATCCGCCACGATGTGCGTTTCCGCCCCGACCGGCCGCGGGAGTCGGGGAGCCGGCGCGGGGCCAGTTGAGCACCGGAACTCGGCAGTTCGGATGCGTAACTGACCCCGCATCCGCCACGATGGGCGTTTCCGACCCGGCATCCGCAGAAGGTACGACGCACGATGCGTCAGCGAGCTCGAACGGCGGCCCCCATCGCGGCGAACGCCTCGTGCAGGATCGGCCGCGGCGTCGCGAACACGACTCGCACGAAATCCTCGTACCCGTGCCCGAGCAGTGCGCCCTCGGTCAGCACCACCCGGGCGTGGTCGCGGAAGAACGCGGCCGGAGGGCCGTCGATCCCCAGCGCACCCGTGTCGATCCAGCCGATGTAGGTCGCATCAGGTTCGCGATAGATCGCGCCGGGAAGATGCTCGTCGACGAGCGATGCGAGTAGGTGTCGCGTCTCGGAGAGGTACGCGAGCACCCCGTCGAGCCACGGCTTGCCCTCGCGATACGCCGCGGTGGACGCGACCACTCCGAGCGTCGCGGCGCCGTGCTGCACCGAGAACCCGAACCGGCGATAGAGCTGCTGGTCGGCATCATTCGAAGTGATCAGCTGTGCGGTCTTGAGCCCCGGGATGTTCCACGCCTTCGACGCGCTCGTGCCGGTGATCGTGTGCGCGGCCGTCGCCTCCGACACCGAGGCGTAGGGGATGAACGGACGACCGTCGAAGCGCAGCGGCGCGTGGATCTCATCCGCGAACACCCGACCGCCATGGCGCTCCACGATCTCGGCCAGCGCTTCGAGCTCGGATCGCTCGACGACGGTTCCGGTCGGGTTGTGCGGGTTGCAGAGCACGAGCGTCCGGGCACCGGCAGCGAACGCCTCGTCGATGCGCTCCAGGTCGTGATGCCAGCGTCCGTCGACCTCGACACCCGGGATCTCGATCACCGGATGTCCGATAGCCGGCAGATATGTCAGAAACGGCATATATGCGGGCGTGGGCACGATCACCGGCGATCCGGCGGGCGCATACTCCTCGACGGCGACGCGCAACGCGGCCATCACATCGGACACCGGATGCACGCGGTCGGGGTCGATCGCCCAGCCGTACTCACCCTTCATCCACTCGGCCGTCGCCTCTCCGAGCCTGGCGGCGAGCGGCAGCGACAGGTATCCGAGGGTCTCCTCGTCGATCGCGCGGTGCATGGCCTCGGCGATCACCGGCGCGACGCCGAAGTCCATCTCAGCCACCCATGCGCCGATGCGCCCCGGGTGCAGGCTCCACTTGCGGCTCTCGGGCCGATCGAGGTCGAACCTCGTGCGAGAGTCGAACGGATGCGGGTCAGTGCGCGCGCGGTCGTCGGTCATGGCGAGCGGCTCTCAGCCCGCGAACCGACATCGGACGACGGCGCCGGCCCGACGGGTGCTCACGCGCTCACCGTGGTCGAGCGGCCGGAGCGGCATGCGGTCGGGGTCGTGGTCTCAGACACGGGTACTCCTTCACAGCGAGAGCTTCCACACTAAAGAAGGTCCCGCCGTCGCGCGATTCTCGTTTCAGCGCGTGACCGTCAGGATGTCCGGTCCCGTCAGCCCGCGAATGCGATCCCGCTCGCAGTGCGCACCAGCGTCGCGTTGTCGGGCGCCGTCCGCCCGTCGGGCAGCGAGAGCGTGTCTTCGAGTCCGATGCGCGAATCGAGCCCGAGCTCGACGGCGAGCGTGAACGCGGGCCACGCCGACCGCAGCTCCCCATGGAGCAGGATCGGGACGTTCGGCTCGTCGAGCCGAACGTGTGCGATCAGCCCCTCGGCGTGACGCCGCACGACCTCGACGGCCTCGTCGGGCAGCTCGATGAGCACGCGAGCGCACCGGTCGCGCACCGGTGACTGGCTCCAGGCTTCGAGTCCCGTGGCATCCCAGATGCCTGCTTCGACTCCGACACCTCGGCTCTGCAGCAGCTCGGCCACCCGGTCGGCGCCGGCCTCATGCCAGTTGACGGATGCGACGTCGGGAAGTTCCGTCCACTCCGCGATCGCGGCCAGCCGCCGCTCGACGTCAGGCTCGATCCACGCACCGGTCGTCACACCGATCGGCACGTCGGGGCACGCGGCTCGCAACGCCCGCAGCCACCGCTCGACGTCGTCGGCAGCGAGGCTGTCGTGCCCCGCAGCATCCTTCGGGTGCACGTGGATCTCCGTCGCCCCTGCGGCCACGGCTCGCGCGGCGTCGGCAGCCGCGAGGGTCGCGTCTGCACTCAACGCCGGGTGATCTGCGGCGGAACGGGCGCCGTTGATGCACGCCTGCAGCAGCATCCGTCGCTCTGGTCTCTCTGCGGAATCCGTGCCCATCAGTTCATCAGGTCGCGCGGATGCCAGTCGTGCAGGTTTCCGGTATCGGATGGCCCCTCGTCGGTGCGCACGGTGTGCAGGACCTGCCGCGCTGCCGCTGCTCCGCGGCCAGCCCGAACGGCTTCGCCTTGGGTCTCGAAGCTGGAACCCAGGGTGCGGGATTCGCCCTCGATGCGGTTGAACCAGATCCCGTCACGTTGGAAGGTCTCGATGTCGCCTGCGGCCATGCCACGTCCTTTCGATCTACCTCCTTTCTACGCGAGGGCCCGGACGCCGGAGAGACCCTTGACAGCGTGCCGGGCAATCGTCGGGCGGGGGCCGTCGTCGCATCGGCATCCATCGTTCCCGCCCCAGTCGGAACCCAGCTACGCGACGTCGGTCGCACGGCTGATGGGCCTGAGTCGACTCGCCGAGTGACCGTACGCGACGCCGATCGCCAGGAGCACCACCGCGCTGATCTTGGCGGGGAACACGAGGAGCGGTGCCCAGAAACCGAAGAACGTGCATCCCGCCTGCACGAGGAACATGATCGAGAGCAGCCCGCTCGAAGCGCGCGTGGCAGTCATCTGCCACCAGGGTCGTGGTGCGGCTGACTCCCCTTCGCCCCGGAACACCCTGGCCGTGAAGACGACGAGCGCGGCGACCGCGAGGATCGTCCAGGCGACGCCCCAGTAGACATTCATCGCCAAGAGGACGATTCCGACCATCGGCAGGAGGATGATGGCCGCGACGATGATGCCGGCCTTCACCGGTGGCGCTGATATCCGCACGCGGACGCCCCTCTCGCTCAAGCGGAAGGTGTGCCAGCGACGGCGTTGTCGACGGCTGCGCTTCCGGAGCCGAGCGTACCCACACGACGACACCAGATCCACAGCTCGCGCGACTCCATCCCCTCATCCCGGCATGCGATCGTCGACGAATTCGCCCCGCGGCGCGTGCCACGCGCCGACCGCATCCACTGATTCCCGCGCACGTCAACCCCGATGACGAGGGTCAGGCGACCGATATACGGTCGTCTGATGCATGCATGACCCGGATGCATCTGCAAGGAGCAAGTGATGACGCTGGAAGTGATCTCGCCCACGGCGGCACTCCTCGACGGACGATATGTACTGCACGACCGCGTGGGGCAGGGCGGCATGGCGACCGTCTACCGCGCCGAGGACACACAACTCGGACGCATCGTGGCGATCAAGATGATCCACGAGGGCACCGGGCCCGTCGCATCGATCGAGCGCGCCCACACCGAGAAAGCGCTGCTCGCATCGCTGAGCCACCCGTCGCTCGTGACGCTGTACGACGCGCAGCTCATCCCCGGGCGACCCCAGTATCTGGTGATGGAGTTCGTCGACGGGCCCACGCTCGCCGGGCGCATGGCCGCAGGCCCGCTGCCGCCGCGAGACGTCGCACGCATCACGCGCGATCTCGCCCGAGGACTGACCGCCGTGCACGCGGCAGGGATCGTGCACCGCGACGTCAAGCCGTCGAATGTACTGCTCGCGCAGAGCCGTTCCGGCGATCCCGTCGCCGCGAAACTCGCCGACTTCGGCATCGCCTGCTCGATCGAGAACACCCGGCTCACCACCCCCGGAATCGTGCTCGGCACACTCACATATATGGCTCCGGAGCAACTGCGCGACGCCGACCCCGGCACGCCGGTCGACATCTTCGCGCTGGGGCTGGTCGTGCTCGAGGCCCTCTCGGGAGAGACCGGGTATGCCGCGCTCGGGTCAGGACGTGCGGCGGCGATCGCCCGCCTCGCGCAACCGCCGAGGATCTCCGAGACGGTTCCCGAGGAGTGGCGCGATCTGCTGACCCGCATGACGCGGCTCGAGCCCGAAGAGCGACCGACAGCGGTCGAGGTCGCTCGCGTCGCGCGCAGTCTGCTGCGGGGCTACGCCGCGGATGTCGGCGGTTCCGCAGTCGCTGCGGCGGCCGCATCCATCGTCGCCTCTGCCGGTTCGGCTTCTGCCGGTTCGGCTTCTGCCGGTTCGGCTTCTGCCGCGGGCCCGACCCCGGCGGCGGATGCCGGCGCACACCCGGGCGCGACTCCGGCGGCAGAGCCTGTCGCAGCGCGATCGGGTGCCGATGACCCCACGCCGACCGGCGCGACGGCAGTGTTCCCCGCGACAGACGGCACCGGCGTCACTGCGGTCGCCGGTGCCGCACCCGCCACCGATGCCGCCGCGTCGCGCAACCGAACACGAAACCGTGTGCTCGCGGGCGCTGCCGGACTGGTCGCGACCGGGGCGATCGTCGTCGGGCTCGCGGCATTCACCGCCCCGACATCCCCCGACATGTCGAGAACCGCGTCTGCGCCAGTGGTTCGAGTACCGGCCGAGGCGACGCTGGTGGATGCGCCCGCGGCTCCCGTGGAGGTCGTCACCGAGTCAGAGGATTCCGGGAACTCCGGCGAGGGCGGGAAACCCGACGAACCGGGCAACTCCGGGAACTCGGACAAGGGCAACAAGGCCGACAAGGGCGACAAGGGCAACACGAACGGCAATTCGGGCAAGAAATAGTCCTCGCCGATAGCTTTCCGATGTCGAGGGGCAGTCAGCTCCGATCCGTGTTCGCACAGTTGCCGCCGGGGACTCCTTCGTGCGGTACGCGCTTCGCGCGGCCCCTCCATAACTCCGGATCCGTGCGCCCGATCCGTCCCCTGGGCGGAGCCTGAGCAGATCCGAGAGCGAATCTCCGGAGTTATGGAGCGCGAACTTGTCAGCCCGCGTGCGCGACCCGCACGTCGAGCACCCATCATGACCGGCGGCGTGCGTCGCCTCCCGTGCGTGGGGTCAAAAGCGCATCCCCCGCCCTCGATTCGGATGCTTTTTCGACCACGCACCGGGCTCAAGATGCGTTTTCGACCACGCACTCGGCATGCTCTCCTGACCGGCGATCGGCCACGGCATCCCCCGGTAGACTGGCCATGCCCCGCCGGCCCCTCATCTAGGAGTGCGCGTGACCACCGCCCCTGCACCTGCCCACAAGCACGTCCCCGACTCCGTCGAGAACGCGACCGCGACTCCGGAGAAGGAGCAGCCGTACGCAGCGCTGGGCCTCAAGGATGACGAGTACGCCCGCATCAAGGAGATCCTGGGCCGACGCCCGACCTCCGGCGAGCTGGCGATGTACTCCGTGATGTGGTCGGAGCACTGCTCGTACAAGTCGTCGAAGAACTACCTGCGCCGCTTCGGCCAGAAGGTCTCCGACGAGATGAAGGAACGCCTGATGGTGGGCATGGGCCAGAACGCGGGCGTCATCGACGTCGGCGAGGGCTGGGCCGTCACCTTCAAGGCCGAGTCGCACAACCACCCGTCGTTCATCGAGCCGTTCCAGGGCGCGGCCACGGGCGTCGGCGGCATCGTCCGCGACATCATCTCGATGGGCGCGCGCCCGGTCGCGATCATGGACGCTCTCCGCTTCGGCGCGATCGACCACCCCGACACCGCCCGCGTCGTGCACGGCGTGACCAGCGGCATCAGCTTCTACGGCAACTGCCTCGGCCTGCCGAACATCGGCGGCGAGACGGTCTTCGACTCCGTCTACCAGGCCAACCCGCTGGTCAACGCGCTCGCGGTCGGCGTGCTCCGCCACGAAGACCTCAAGCTGGCCAACGCGACCGGCGTCGGCAACAAGGTGGTGCTGTTCGGCGCCCGCACGGGTGGCGACGGCATCGGCGGCGCCAGCATCCTGGCATCCGACTCGTTCGACAGCACCGGACCCACCAAGCGCCCCGCGGTGCAGGTGGGCGACCCGTTCGCCGAGAAGGTGCTCATCGAGTGCTGCCTCGAGCTGTACCGCGACGAGCTCGTCGAGGCCATCCAAGACCTGGGCGCAGCCGGCATCTCCTGCGCGACCAGCGAGCTCGCCGCCAACGGCAACAGCGGCATGAAGGTCTCGCTCGACAACGTCCTGCTGCGCGACCCGTCGCTCACGGCTGAGGAGATCCTCATGTCGGAGTCGCAGGAGCGCATGATGGCGATCGTCGCCCCCGAGAAGCTCGACGCGTTCCTCGCGGTCGTCGAGAAGTGGGACGTCGAGACGTCGGTGCTCGGTGAGGTCACCGGCGATGGGCGCCTCATCATCGACTGGCAGGGCGAGCGCATCGTCGACGTCGACCCCTCGACCGTCGCGGTCGACGGCCCGGTCTACGACCGCCCGGTCGCGTACCCGACGTGGATCGACGCGCTGCAGGCGGATGCCGCCGAGAAGCTGCCCCGCTCGAACGACCCCGAGGTGCTGCGCGAGCAGTTCCTCAACCTGGTCGCCTCGCCGAATCTCGCCGACACCCGCTGGATCACCAACCAGTACGACTACTACGTGCTCGGCAACACGGCCCTCTCGTTCCCCGACGACGCCGGCATGATCCGCGTCGACGAGGAGTCGGGGCTCGGCTTCGCGATCTCGACCGACGCCAACGGCCGCTACTGCCAGCTCGACCCCTACGCGGGCGCTCAGCTGGCCCTCGCCGAGGCGTACCGCAACGTCGCCGTCACAGGTGCCGTGCCCACCGCGATCACGGACTGCCTGAACTTCGGATCCCCCGAGAACCCCGAGGTCATGTGGCAGTTCGGGCAGACCGTCGACGGCCTCGCAGACGGATGCTACGAGCTCGGCACCCCGGTCACCGGAGGCAACGTCTCGTTCTACAACCAGACCGGCGACGTGCCGATCCACCCCACCCCGCTGGTCGGCGTGCTCGGCATCATCGACGACGTCTCGCGCCGCATCCCCTCGGGGTGGCAGGACGAGGGCCAGAACATCTACCTTCTCGGCACGACCTCGACCGAGCTCTCGGGCTCGGCCTGGGCCGAGACCGTGCACCAGCACCTCGGCGGACTCCCGCCGAAGGTCGACCTCGCGGGCGAGAAGCGCCTCGCGGGTCTGCTCGGCGCAGCACGTGACGAGTGGCTGATCTCGTCGGCGCACGACGTGTCGGAGGGTGGCCTGGCGCAGGCTCTCGCCGAGGGCGTCTCGCGCTTCGGCGTCGGCGCGCGCGTCTGGCTGAACGAGATCATCGAGCGCGACGGTGTGGATGCTGCAACCGCCCTGTTCTCCGAGTCGACCGGTCGCGTCATCGTCACCGTGCCCCGTGAGGACGACGTGAAGTTCCGCGGCCTCTGCGAAGGCCGCGACTACCCGGTGATGCGCATCGGCGTGACCGACTCCGAGGGCGCGAAGCTCGAGGTGCAGGACGTCTTCACGGTTCCCGTCGCCGAGATCCGCGAGCGCTCGCAGGCGACCCTGCCCGCAGCCTTCGGACCGACAGTCAGCGAGCCGGTCAGCGCATGAGCGGCGACGGCCTGAGCGAGGACTACGGCGATCTCGGCGAGAAGCGCAACCGCCGCATGCGCATCGTGGCTTGGACCGTCATCATCGCGCTCATCCTCGGTGGCGGCGGAGCGACCGTGATCACGCTGCTGCTCGGCTGAGTCGGGGTCTGCTCCTTCCGGTTGTGATTCCTGTTCGTCAGGCACGAGTTCGGTGTGCCCGGACGACACTCCGGTGGTCGGAGTCGTCTTCTGCACCGGCATCCGTGATCTGGGCTTCTCCACATCCCCCGGAACGGGGCGCCTGAATGTAGGCACCCCCGCGAAGGATCCGAGGCATCACAGATCCAAGGGGGATGCCATGACCGAAGCCAAACTCGACCTGATCGCCAAACTGCTGGCGAAAGCCGAGAGCACCACGCCTGAAGAGGCCGAGGCTCTGACCGAGCACGCCGAGCGACTGATCGTCAAGTACGGGATCGAGCAGGCACAGATCGACGAACGACGTGGGCTTCTCGGTCAGGCGCAGGAGCAGATCATCACCGAGCGGATGCTGTTCCGCGGCGTCTATGCGAAAGATCTCCGCGAGATCGGCATCGGCGTGGCCGGAGGACTCGGCGCCGTGCGCCCGATCCTCGCCGAGTACCCGCCGATCGCGGGGCTGCTGCTGGTCGGGCACACGTCTGATGTGACGCAGGTGCAGACCCTGACAGCCAGCCTGCAGGTGCAGGCCATGGTCGCGATGCGCGGCTGGTGGCTCGAGCACCGCGCCTTCTACGTCGGCCAGCGCGAAGGCGTGAAACGGCGTGCGCGCAGCGGCTTCCTCCGAGGATTCGCCGTCGGCGCCATGAGTCGCATCGAAGAGAGTCGTCGTGTCGCCGTCGAAGACAGCGGAACGGGCACGGAACTCGTGCTCTCGTCACGGCGGAGTCGAGTGGATGCCGCAGTCGATGAGATGCACACCTCGCACGCCCGACGGCGTCGCGGTGCGGATGCCGGCTCCTTCGCGCACGGGCACCGATCAGGTCGAGACGCGCGCACTGGAGACAGGGCAGTGGCGGGAGGGTGACGCCGGGTCGCGGGTGTCGGTCGCCCATCAGGTCGCGGAGTCGGCATGGAGCTATTCGGTTCGCGGCGATGCGGGTCGCGCTCAGCTCGTCAGTTCGTGGTCGCTGCTGCAGGGGCGAAGAGATATCTGGAAAGGGCGACGATCGCCTCGGTGTCGTGCTCCTCGCGCACGAGGGATTCGACGATGATCGCCCCGAGGATCGCACGTCCCAGTTGCTCGACGGGTGCGTTCTGCGGAAGCTGGCCGTCGCGGATGCCGCCGCGCATGCGCTCGGTGAGGTACTTCTCGACGCCGAGGCTCTCGCCGAGGTGGGCTCCGACGCCCGCATCCTCCGTCGCCGCAGCGACGAGGGATCGGAGAAGAGCCCCTCCTTCGGGGGCTTCGAGGATCGAGAGCACGCTGCGCAGCCAGGTCTCGACGTCTGCGGCGAGGTCTCCGGTGTCGGGAACGATGAAGTCGACAGGGATGAGTCGCCCTTCGGCGAGGCACTCGCCGATCAATGCGCCGCGCGACGGCCACCAGCGATATATGGTCTGCTTGCCCACCCCGGCCTCCTTCGCGATCCCCTCGATCGTGAGCCGGTCGTACCCCTGGTTGTGGAACAGTCGAGAGGTCGCGTCGAGGATCGCTTCCCGGGCAGCCGTGCTGCGCACGGGTCCGCTTCGATGCTCGTTCACCACACGTTCAGGATAACCACAGAACACTAGACGAGACGCCCCGTATGATCTATTCGTCTGAAGGAGATCGTTTTGGCTTCACTGCTATACCGCCTGGGTTCGTTCGCTGCACGCAAGGCGTGGACGGTGATCGTCTCGTGGGTCATCATCCTCGGCCTGGGGGTGGGCGCGTTCCTCACGCTCGGGGGCACGCTGAGCAACAGCTTCGACATCCCGGGCACCGCCTCGGGAGCCGTCACCGATCAGCTCGCCGAGAAGCTGCCCGACACCGCAGGCGGCACGGGAACGGTGGTCTATCAGACGACTGACGGCTCGGCCTTCACCGAGACGCAGAAGCTCGAGATCTCGAAGCTCGCAGCGAGCGCCGAAGACCTCGACGGCGTGGCGTCGGTGATCGACCCGTTCGACGCTCAGCAGCAGCAGGCGGTGCAGGCACAGGACCTCGCCGACGGCAAGGACCAGATCGAGGGCGGTCGGGCCCAGCTCGATGCCGGCCAGTCGCAGCTCGATGACGGTCGCGCGCAACTCGAGGCCGGACTCGAGCAGTTGACCGCCGCACGGTCGCAGGCCGAAGCGGGCGGCGCTCCCGCCGAGCAGCTCACCGCTCTGGACGCGCAGCTCGACGCGCTGAACACGCAGCTCACCGAGCTCGACGCCCAGCAGAAGACGATCGACGACTCTCGCGCAGAGCTCGACACCAATGCCGAGAAGGTCGAGCTCGGCTCCACTCTCCTCGACCTCACGAACGGCATCGGCGTCGTGTCCGACGACGGCTCGACCGCCATCGTGAACGTCTCGTTCGAAGACCCCCGCCTCGAGCTCTCCGAAGAGGTCAAGCAGGGAACGATCGACCACTTCGAGTCGTCGCCGATCGACGGCGTCGAGGTCGACTTCGGCACCGACATCGCGCAGGGTGTGCCCGAGATCTTCGGCGTCGGAGAGGCGATCGGCCTCGCGTTCGCGGCCGTCGTGCTGATCGTGATGCTCGGCACGCTCATCGGCGCGGCCCTGCCGATCGTGACGGCCGTGGTCGGCGTGGGCGTCGGCGTGACCGCATCCCTCGCCTTCTCGGGCGTCGTCGACATGGCATCCGTCACCCCGGTGCTGGGTGTGATGCTCGGACTCGCGGTCGGCATCGACTACTCGCTCTTCATCGTCAACCGTCACCGCAAGCAGCTGCTCAATGGCGTTCCCGTGAAGGAGTCCATCGGACTCGCCACCGGCACCTCGGGTACCGCCGTCGTGTTCGCCGGAACCACGGTGATCGTCGCTCTGCTCGCCCTCAATGTGACCGGCGTGCCGTTCCTCGGGCTCATGGGCACGGTCGGTGCAGTCTGCGTCGCGGTCGCCGTGCTCGTCGCGATCACGCTCGCCCCTGCCATCCTCGGACTCGTCGGCGCACGCCTGCTCAGCGGCAAGGCTCGCGCCACCATCGGGCAGCCGCACGCCGCGGGCAAGCCCGTGAAGCAGATGTCGACGCTGCGCGCGATCGTCACCGTGCTCGTCAGCGTCATCGCCCTGCTGATCGTCGCGATCCCTTCGATGTCGATGCGCCTCGGGCTGCCCGACGGTGCGAGCGAGCCCTCCGACTCGACCAGCTACCGCGCGTTCCACATCGTCGACGACCAGTTCGGTGAAGGGGCGAACGGTCCGCTGCTCGTCACCGCGACCCTCGACGACGCTGTCAGTGACGACGATCTGCTGGCCACGCAGGTCGAGATCGCGCAGACCCTCGCCGACCAGGATGACGTCGTGGGTGTCGCGCCGATCGCGAACTCCGACGACAACACGCTGCTCGCGTTCCAGGTGCTTCCCGCCGAAGGCCCGAACAGCGCGTCGACCGAGAAGCTCGTGCAGGACATCCGCGCATTGCCGCAGCTCGACGGCGGCATCACGCTCGGCGTCGCCGGGCAGGCGGCGACCAACATCGATATCTCCGAGGCTCTCGCCGGCGTCCTGCCGCTCTACCTGGTGGTCGTCGTCGGGCTCTCGCTGCTCATCATGATCGTCGTGTTCCGCTCGCTCCTCGTGCCGGTCATCGCGACCGGAGGCTTCGTACTCTCACTGTTCGCGACCTACGGCCTGATCGTCGCCGTGTTCCAGTGGGGCTGGGGCGCCGATCTCATCGGGTTGGACAGCCCGGGGCCGATTCTGAGCTTCCTGCCGGTGATCCTGGTCGGCATCCTGTTCGGGCTCGCGATGGACTATCAGCTGTTCCTCGCCTCGGGGATGCGCGAGGCATACGTGCACGGAGCTTCGGCGAGGGATGCCGTCGCGCAGGGCTTCCGCGCCGGACGCTCGGTCGTCATCGCCGCAGCCCTCATCATGGTCTCGGTGTTCGGCGGGTTCATCTTCTCGGAGTCGACCATCATCCGCTCGATCGGATTCGGCCTCGCGTTCGGTGTGCTGCTCGACGCCTTCGTCGTGCGGATGCTGCTGATGCCGGCGCTCATGCACCTGCTCGGCCGCTCGGCCTGGTGGCTGCCGCAGTGGCTCGACCGCATCCTCCCGAACGTCGACATGGAAGGTGCCGCGCTCGAGCGCGACCACCCCGGTGTGCGCACCGACACTGTTCAGGTGGTGGCGAGCTCGGAGACGCCCGACGCGCGCTGACGGCCCTCGGGTACGGGTGCGGTGCGGGCACCCTCGGGTGCGGATGCGGATGCTGACGCCCTCGGATCCGGATGCGGATGCGGATGCGGATGCGAATGTGGGTGCGGATGCGGATGCGAATGCGGATGCGGGTGCGGGTCCGAATGCGGATGCGGATGCGAATGCGAGCGCTGACGCCCTCGGATGCGGATGCGCGAGCCGGCGAGTTGGCACGCGGTCACCGGTTCGAGTCACGGTTAGGCCCGTAGGGCGGAGAACTCCCCGTTGGGCGGAGAACTCCCCGTTGGGCGGAACTCTCGCACCGGAACCTCCGCCTGACAGGGCGAACTCCGCCCGACACGGCGAACTCCCCCTAACACGGCGAACTCCGCCTGACACAGCTCACGCCGCCCGAGACGATCGCCCCCGGACCCGACGGAGCCACGCGAGCGCCCCTTCCGCGCAAGGGCGAGCGTCGGTAGCCTCGGCGAGCAAGGAGGCATCATGACCAGCGCACCCATCGACGTGGCCCTGGACGCGAACATCGAGGGCTACCTGATCGGCTCGCCGGTGAGCATCATCCGCGAGTTCACCTCGTCGATCGGCAGCGGGCCGCGGCTGCACCGGCATCCGTACGTCGAGACCTTCGTGATCCACCGCGGCCGCGCGCTCTTCACCGTGGGCGACGAGCAGGTCGTGGGAACCGGCGGTCAGGTTCTGGTCGTGCCGGAGCTCGTCGACCATCGTTTCGAAGTGCTCGACGGCGGCACGTATGAGGCGACCCACATCCATTCGAGCGACCGGTTCATCACGGAGTGGCTCGAATAGTCACGCTCGGTCAGCGGCCGGATGGCTGGCCGAATCCCGGGTGGCTGCGGGGGCTGGGAGGATTCGCCCGCCATTCGGGGATTCATCAGCCGGATGCACGAGCAGAACAGCCGCCCCCCACGCACACGCATGCCCAGATCACAGATGCAGGCCGGATCTGGGGTTCTCGGCCTGCATCCGTGATCCGAGCATGCAATTGAATGAGGCGGAAGATCGGATGCGCTCGTCACCGGCCGGACGGCTGGACGAATCCCGGATGGCTGGACAGGCCCCGGCGATTCGCCCGCCATGCGTGCGATCTCCAGCCAGACGAACCGGACACCCAGCCAGACGAACCGGACCTCCAGCCAAACGAACCGGACACCCAGACAGACGAACCGGACACCCAGCCAGACCAGACGAACCGGCACGGTCACACACCGGGTCAGACCACCATCCCGCGCCAGATCACCTCGACGGCAGCCCTCAGGCGGGCGGCGACCGCGGGGTCGTCCATCCGGTCGCCGCGTACGACGATCTGGTAGTACGCGGTGCCGGCGATCGCATCGAAGCATGCGTCGACGTCGAGGTCGGCACGCAGCTCACCACGTGCGATTCCCGCGCGCAGCGCGTTGAGCAGGGGCACCCGCCGACGCGACACATGCGACTGCCAGTACGCCCTCTGCAGCGCGCGGTCAGACATCACGAGCCGGATGCGCTGACGGAATCGCTCCTCTGCATAACCGGATGCCGCGACAGACAGGGCCACTCCGTTCTCGCCGAGCCCGAGCCCGTCGAACAGCGCCTCGCGAAGATCGACATCGTCCGGATACTCCGGCGGCACCATGCGCCCGACGTCGAGCGCGGCGGCGATCAACGTCGTGAGCGACGGCCACCGACGGTACAGTGCCGCCCGGCTCACCCCGCTCCGTGCGACCACGCGGCTGACGGTGACGTCCAGACCCGAGTCGATGATCTCGAGCGTCGCGGCGACGATCTGCCCGTCCATGTCCTCGTCGCGCGGACGGCCGGGGCGGCGGCGAACCGCAGCCCCAACAGCAGCATCCGTCACGGCATCGATCGTCGTCACAGCGCCCGCTCGCGGAGCCGCGCGACGGTCGCATCCGACAGCCCGGCGGCGCGCAGCGGCGCGAGGGCATCGCCGTGCTGCTCGCGAAGCGTGTCGAGCAGCGTGCGCATCGACACCTCCATCGAGCCTTCGAGCAGCGCCGCGCTGGCGCCGGCGGCATCGGCGTCGAACCCGAGCGCCTTCCACATCGCCCCCATGACGGGCGCGGTGCGCTGCATGATCGCGGCCATGTTGTGGCCGGTCAGGGCGTAGTCCGCGACGATGTCGTCATCCGCCGTTCCGAGTGCAAGCAGCAGCATCGCCGCGACCACACCGGTGCGATCGCGCCCGGCTGCGCAGTGGAACGCGGCGGTCCCCGGCGTGTGGGCGATCACATTCAGCGCCGTGACGAGCTGCGGCGCGGCGACCTCCACCATCCGCAGGTACATCTGACCCATCGCGTCGTGGGTGAGCTCGGGGGCGCCGTCACCCATCGAGCGTCCGACATCCGCGATCAGCGGCAGGTGGTGGTAGGCGACCGGGTAGTCGGCGAGGGGGCCACGACCGGTGACCGAGACTTCGAGCGGTGAGCGCAGGTCGATGATCGCGGTCAGGCCGGCCCCGACCAGCTGCGAGGCGACCTCGGTCGTGACGTACGCGAGGTCATCGGTGCGGATCGCGAGCCCTTCGCGCAGCACTCCCCCGTCGATAGGGATTCCGCCGAGGTCGCGCAGGTTGACGGGGGCGCTGAGCACCAGGTCGATGTCGGCGATGGTCATGTGATTCTCCTTCGGATGAGGGCACTGCCCTGGTCGATCGCCGTGACGAGCACGATGATGCAGATGATGATGGCGCTGAGGTGCCCGTAGTCGTACATGCGCATCGCGGTCGTCAGCTCGAGGCCGATTCCGCCGGCGCCGACGAGGCCGAGGATGGTCGCGCCGCGCACGTTGCCTTCGAACAGCAGCAGTGTGTACGAGGTCAGCAGTGGTGCGGACTGCGGCAGGATGCCGTATTGGATGACCTGTCGCTTCGAGGCGCCGACGGCCTCCATCGCGACGACGGGTCCGCGGTCGACCTGCTCCATGGCTTCGGCGAAGATCTTGCCGATCGATCCGATCGACCCGAGGGTCATGGCCAGGATGCCGGCGAACGGGCCGAGTCCGACAGCCGAGACGAACATGAGCGCGAAGACGAGATCGGGCACCGAGCGGATGATGTTCATCACCCACCGCGTCGGGTAGTAGACCCACTTGGGTGCGATGTTCGACGACGCCCCGAACGCGGCGAGCAGCGACAGCACGGCACCGAGCACCGTGCCGACGACCGCCATCTGGAAGGTCTCGAGCAGCAGCGCGAGGATCGTGCCGATCTTCGAGAAGTCCGGCGGGAACAGGCGGGACAGGAACTCGCCCATGTTGACCGCGCCGTCGCCCAGCTTGATGAAGTTGAACTCCGCGCCGTTGAACGACCAGATCAGCAGCAGGGCCGCGATGGGCAGACCGACCAGGAAACGAGCGCGGGGCACGCGGAACGCACGCTCGAGGCGCGATCGCTCGGCCGCGTCGAGGGCCGGGCGCGTGGTCGCGCGATCGGCCTTGCCGCCCGTCGAACGCGTCGGGCCGCCGGTCGAGCCGCCTGTCGCCCCGCCTGTCGAACGCGGATCAGTGGTGAGCGTCATCGTCGTGCTCCTCGTCGTCGTAAAGCGGTGCCAGTGCGGCGGCATCCAGTTGTGATGTGGCGCCGGCGACCAGCATCAGCCCGTGCCGCAGCCCGATGATGCGATCGCTGTGCGAGAGGGCGAGCGGCAGCACGTGCAGGCTGACGAGCACCGGGATTCCGTCTTCGGTGGCGATCTCGCGCAGGAGTTCGAGCACCGAGTCGGCGAGCTTGGGGTCGAGCGACGCGACCGGTTCGTCGGCGAGGATCACCTTGGGCTGCTGCATGAGGGCGCGGGCGATCGCGACGCGCTGCTGCTGCCCACCCGAGAGGGAGCGCGCGGGGGCGTTGGCCTTGTGCGCGATGCCGACCCGGTCGAGCAGTTCGAGTGCGCGGCGACGATGCGCGCTCGAGAAGCCGCCCACCAGGTTGATCGCGCCCGCTCCGTGCAGGGCTCCGGCGAGCACGTTCGTCATGACGCTCAGACGTGGGATGAGGTTGAACTGCTGGAACACCTGTCCGACATCCGACCGCAGCGTGCGCAGCTCTCCGCGCGCGAGGTTGGTGACGTCGTGGCCCGCGACCCTGACCGATCCCGCAGAGATCGGGGCGAACCCCGTGAGGCTGCGCATCAGGGTCGACTTGCCCGAGCCCGAGGCGCCGAGCAGAGCGACCATCTCGCCAGGGAACAGGTCGAGGTCCACGCCGTCGAGCACCGTGGTGGTGTCGTACGCGACGCTGAGGTCGCGCACGGTCACGAGCGGCAGCGCCTGGCGCAGTTCGGCGGTGGGGGTGCGGCCGGGGGCGTGGGTCGCGGCATCCGCTCCCCCGCCCGCCCCCGTGTTCGTCGGAAAACCCAGACCAACGGATGCCGGCTCGGCGCGTCGATCCTCGACCTGCCCACGGGCGGACGAACCGTCTGCGATTTCCCTCGAACCGAGGGCGGATGCCGGGAGGGCGGATGCGGCGGCCGAGACCGGGAGGGCGGATGCCGTGGCATCCGCCCTCATCAGGGACGGGTTCGTCACTTGAGGTCCTTGAGCTCGACGCCGGCGACCGCGGCGATCTCAGCGAACGAGGTGAAGGAGGAGCCGTCGGGGTCGACGGTCTGCTCGGCAGCGGCGAAGGCGCCGTAGGCTCCGAGCGCCTCCGCGTTCTCGGGCGAGAACACCTCGGCGATGCCGTCCTGGATGAGTTTGCGGGTGTCGGCGTCGAGCGACTGACGGCCCAGCACCGCACCCTGGATGTCCATGGCGGGGCTCTCGCCGACCGCGCGCCACTCGCCGTCCGCGAACGGGAACATCGGAGCGCCGAGCTCGGTCAGCATGACGGCGGTGCAGGCGGCATCCACCTGTCCCTGCTGGAGCGCCGCGAAGCTGCCCTCGTGTCCGCCGGCGAAGATCGCCTCGTAGTCGGTCCCCTGCTCCAGGCCGGCCTCGTGCAGCATGTACACCGGCATGAAGTAGCCCGAGCTCGACGCCTGGTCGGCGAACGCGACGGTCTTGCCCTCGAGGTCTTCGACGGTCTCGATGGGCGAGTCGTTCAGCACGACGCAGGTCGAGACGGGCTTGCCGTCGCCCTGGAAGGCGACCAGCGCGTCGACCTCACCGGTGTTCACGGCGAGCGCCGAGGGGAAGCCGCTCATGATGCCGATGTCGACGTGGTCGGCGCGGATGGCCTCGACGACGCTCAGGTAGTCGGGCACGTCGGTGATCTCGACGTCGCGCCCGGTGGACTCTTCGAGGAGGTCGGCGAAGACCTCGATCGGGTTCTCGGCGGTGGGGTCGTCGCCGACGGGAAGTGTCGCGATTGTGATGGGAGCGTTCGGGTCGGCGGGAGCCGCTTCGGCGGTCGGGCTCTGGCAGCCGGTGAGGGCGAGGGCGGCGACCCCGAGGAGGCCGACGGCGGGCAGGGTGAGGCGGCGCATGATGACCTTTCGGGAGGAGGCGTTCCCGAATTCCGAGAACATGAGTATTCCAACTCGCGAAGGTGACAGGGAATTACGAGACCGGCGTACTCGAAACGGAACGCTGAGTGAACGGCTGGTGTCGGTGGCCGGCCGACCCGGATGTCGGAACCCCCGCCTAGAGTGTGCGGATGACCCTGGATGCCCGCGCTCGCCTCGAACAGCTGCGCGCCCAGGCAGCGGAGCGGGTCGAAGCGACCGGGGTCACGCTCGCCGAGCTCATGCATGACCGAGAGGGCTCGAACGACGACGACGAGCACGATCCCGAGGGCGTCACGCTGTCGTCGGAGTGGTCACGACTGACGGGGCTCGCCGAGGCGGCGGCATCCGAACTCCAGCAGGTCGACGATGCGATCGCGCGATTGGATGCCGGCACCTACGGCGCGTGTGCCCACTGCGGCCGCCCCATCCCGGAGGCGCGACTCGAGGTGCGCCCGTTCGCCACGCACTGCGTCGCCTGTGCCGAGAAGCTCGGCCTCTGAGCCGGGGGTCCCGGGTATCACCTCACCAGAGGAACGTGACCCCCACGGCGAACATCGCTCCGATCACGGCGACCGCCCACCAGTACCACGCGCGGCGGCGAGGCCGGAAGGGCAGCGGCGTCCGCGAACCACGCAGTACCAGGACGCTGATGGCAGCGAGCGCCGGTGCGAGAGCGATGCCCCACACCCAGCCGCCGACGGAGAACCACGGCCCGCTGTGCCAGAGCAGCAGGAGGCCGAAGGCCGCCCAGATCAGGTCGCCGATCGACGGCAGAAGCGCCTTCACCCGGAACGCTCGGATCAGGGCGACCAGGCTCAACAGCAGAGCGAGCCCGAAGATGCCCCACGCGATGCCGACCGACGCGCTGTCGATCGCGGGAATCGGCGCGCCGGACGCATACGACATGGCGATGTAGTCGGCCGGGGCGGTCGTGTTCGACAGCGCGAGGAATGCGGTGCCGGCCTCCCGGTCGAGTGTGAGCATGGTGCGGAAGCCCCCGGTTCCGCCGTTGTGCCAGGTCTGCAGGCCGTCGCCGTCGAACGCGGCCGACGTGATCCATCCCCATCCGATCTCGGCCCCTTCTCCCATGGGGGCGGTCGGATCGAGAGCGGCCACGCCCGGGGCAGTCCCGTCGAGAGTGGCCTGCGCCCAGGTCGCCAGGTCGGCGGCGGTCGTGAAGGTCGACGAACCGGCCGGCAGGTATCCCTCGCCCCACCAGCGCGGTGCAGGCGTGCCGTTCGACAGGAATCCGGGCACCGCGTCAGCGGGCACCTCGTCGGCCGTCGCCGCGACGACCGTGTCGTCCATACCGAGCGGATCAGTGATGCGCTCCCTCAGCAGGGCCGCGTAGCCATCGGCATCCGCCGCTTCGACGAGTGCCGTCCCGAGCAGCGAGACGGCGAAGTTCGAATAGACCGAGCCCTGATCGGGGTCGACCGGCGCGACCGCCGCGTCGGCGATCAGCTGCTCGGTCGTGGTCGTCGCGTAGGGATTCTCGTTCAGGAGGACGCCGGTCAGCGACTCCGCTTCCGCCGTGGCACCGAGTCCGGGCAGTCCGGAGGAGTGCTGCGACAGCGACGCGAGCGTCACCTCGCCGGCTTCCGTGCCTTCGAGTTCGGGAAGGTGCTCAGCGAGCTGATCCTCGGCCTCGACCTCGCCTCGCTCGATCGCATCGGCGAACAGCGCGCCCGTGAAGGTCTTGGTGATGGATCCGAGCTCGAACACCGTGTCGGCGGTCGGGGCTCCAGCGTTCGACGGGTCGGCGTCGCCGAGCCCGGCGAAGACGGCGCCGTCGGGGCCGACCTCAGCGACGGAGAGTGCGCGGAAGCTGTCGAGACTCCCGGGAAGGGAGCGGATGCGGTCAGCCAGTGCCTCATCGCCCGCGGTCGACGCACTGACCGTCTGATGCTGCGGACCGATCGCCGCACCGAGCGCGACGCCCACGACCGCTGCCGCACCGATCACGGCGAGGATCGCTCGGGTGGGGCGCCGGCGTGGAGCATCCGGCGCGTTCTGCGGGTCTTGCAGGTCGGCGGAGGGATTCGAGGGAGTGGTCACGGTGGGCTCCTCAGCTCGAGGCGATCATGGTCAGGACGAGAAGGGGAACCACGCGTGCGGCGGGCACCTCGTAGTACCCGCGGCGCGGAGAGACGAGCCACCCCGCGCTGACGAGCTGGCGCAGGTGGTGGTAGAGCTGGCCCGACGAGGCGAGGTGCTCGAGCTGCAGCAGCTCGGCCGTCGTGTGCGCGCCGCGCATGATCTGGCGCACGAGCTCGAGGCGTGCCGGGTGCCCCAGAGCTTCGAGCGGACGGGCGAGGTCGCTCCAGTCATTCGCGAGCAGCCCTTCGGCGTGCAGTCCGTATTGCCAGCGGACCGGGCCCGCCTGCGTCTCGACCGCGCCGGCCATCATCACGGCCCCCGGCGCACGGCGGCCGAGCTCGTTCACGAACCAGAGCGGATCGTCGGAGCCGGCGGCTTCGGGCGCAGCATCCGTCGCTTCCGATTCCGCACCGTCGGCGGGCCCGGCAGAGTGAGCGGCGAGTGCGGAGAGTCGCGCGACCTCGTGCTCGAGGTCGGCGAGCCGGCGCTCGATCGTGCTCTGCTCGTCGGATTCCATGATCCGAACCTATCAAAAGTTCGTAATTACGGAAAACGGGGGATTCTCACACGGTCGGATCGGATGCGGGCGCGGCCCCGAGCACGGATGCCGGTTCAGAGGCTCCCGAACGCGATCACCGCGCACATCGTGCCGACCGTCAGCAGGATCGGCGCCGCCACGATGCCGCACCAGAAGCTTCGGGCGGCATCCTTGTCGGGCACCAGCGCGGCGGCCAGCGCGGCGATGGCCATGAGCGCCCCGGCGAACACGAAGACCGGTTGCTGAAACACCCACGCGAGCGGAATGAAGTGGATGCCGACGACAGCCAGCACGAGGGGCGCGATGAGGTCCTGTCGCTTGCGCCTGGTCGCCCAGATCGCCAGCACGATGATCGCCACCACCTCGATCCAGAAGACGATCAGATACCAGGTCGACGCTGCGCCACCCCAGCTGATCGCCGTCGGCGCCGACCAGTTGCGGATCGCCGCGGGCAGACTGATCCCTGCCAGAGCCGCGCCGCCGAGACCGAGCACCCCGAGGATCACGCGCCAGCTCCAGTGCTTCGGCGGGCGCTCCTGCGCCCACCCCGCCCACACGAAGGCGGCGATCCCGAAGATCGCCCCGGTCATCAGCAGGTCCCGCGGGAAATCGTCGATGATCATGCCCACAGGCTAACCGGCAGCCGGCGCCGGGAGCAGGCGACTCCGTGAAGCCCGAGAAGTAGGCTGAGGGCATCATGGACGAGTTCATCCGGGGCTTCTGGATCTTTGCGGGCAACTACTGGTGGCTCGCCTTCCCGATCCTCGGCATGGCCGGCGGCGCGGCGAAGGCGTGGGAGCGCAGCGCGAAGCGCCGGCACGAACGACGCATCGAGACTCTGCGACTCAAGGCCGAGATCAAGACCGCCCAGCTCGAAGCGCGCAGCGGACGGGCGAAGCGCATCGGCCCGGCGGTCGTCGACACCCGGGCATCGGTCGCCCCGAACACCCTGCTCGAGCGCCTCTTCTCAGAGCACGACGAGATCACCGCCCGCTGGCTCGACTACGAGCTCGACGTCGCGAAGCTGATCGCCTTCCCCGCCATGAGCGACGGCCGCCAGCCTCTGGTCGCCGCGTTCCTGCGAGCCAAGAAGACGGCGGATGCGTTGCGCCCGCTGTCTGCCGATTCGACCGTGACCGAGCGGCAGGTCTCGGAGTACCTCGACGCCGTGGGCGCCTACGCCGTGGCGTTCGAGATCGCAGAGAAGGATGCCCGCCGCCTGCGCGACTCGACCTTCACCGAGCCCGAGCGCAAGCGGCTCGATCGCGCGCAGCAGCTGCTCAAAGTCGCCGTCGACGAATCGGCCACCCAGGCCGAGCGCAACATCGCCTATCGGCGCGTGCGCGACGAGCTCGAGGGTCTGATCCTGCTGAGCGACGAGGCCGTGCAGGTGCTCGAGAATCAGGTGGCCCGTGAGCTGCCGGCGCACCCGTCACCCGCGCCCGCCACGGAGACCACGCCTGAACCGGAACCCGAGAGGATCTTCCTGCCCCCCTCTACGAACGCTCCCGTGACCCGGCCCGGCACAGAGGCACCTGCACCCCTGCCCGCGAGCACCAAGGACGACCGGGAGACCCCGCGATGATCACGAGATTCGAAGAGCTCGACTGGCAGGAGACACCGATCGGCGAGCTGACGCTGCGCCGACGCACCGAGCCCGCGGTCGGCCAGGAGATCTACGAGGTCAGGCTCGGCGACGAATACCTGATGTCGAGCCTGTTCACCGTGGCCGAGGAGGAGCTCTCGAACCTGGGTCTGGCTGCTGCCGAGGGCGATGATCTCTCGGTCCTGGTCGGCGGACTCGGGCTCGGATACACGGCGGTCGCCGCATTGCGCGACGACCGTGTGGCTTCGCTCACGGTGGTCGATCGGCTCGGCGCGGTGATCAGCTGGCATCAGCGGCGCCTGCTGCCCGTGTCGGCGGAACTCGTCGACGACCCGCGCACGAACCTGGTCGAAGACGACTTCTTCGCCCTGGTTCGGGCAGCACCCCGCGAAGATCACCCCGGCTACTCCGCGATCCTCCTGGACGTCGACCACTCGCCGCGTCACCAACTCGACCCCACGCATGCCGACCTCTACACCGCGGCCGGCCTGCGCGCACTCGACCGGCACCTCGCTGCCGTCGGTGTCTTCGCGCTGTGGTCGGATGATCCGCCCGACGAGGATTTCATGGGCGAGATGCGCACCGTATTCGATGATGCCGTCGCCCACGTGGTCGACTTCGCGAACGCCGTGACGGGCGGGACGTCGTCGAACACCGTGTACGTCGCGCGCAGTCGCCGTGCGACGGATGCCGCTGTCGCACCTGCACCTGCACCTGCACCTGCACCGGAGTCGGCGTCGTGACCCCGAAGACGATCGTGCTCACCGGAGCATCCGACGGCATCGGCGCGGCCGCCGCGCGCCAGCTCGCGGCATCCGGTCACCGGCTCATCCTCGTCGGCCGGTCCGTCGAGAAGACGCGGGCGGTCGCCGCCGACACCGGGGCCGAGTGGTTCACCGCCGACTTCGCCCGGCTCGACGACGTCCGCGGTCTCGCGACGAAGATCGCGGAGGCCGTGGGTGACGGCGGGATCAATGTGCTCGCGAACAACGCCGGCGGCATCTTCGGCGATCAGACTCCTACCGTCGACGGGTTCGAGAAGACCCTGCAGGTGAACCACCTCGCGCCGTTCCTGCTGACGAACCTGCTGCTGCCCCAGCTGCGCACCGGTCGCGCGGCGATCATCAACACGTCGAGCGTCGCGCACCGTCTGTTCGCTCGGCTCGACATCGACGACCTCGACAACCGCAAGAACTTCAGCGCGAACAGGGCCTACGGCGACGCGAAGCTCGCGAACGTGCTGTTCACGAAGAGCCTGCACACGAAGTTCCGCGCCGAGGGCCTGAGCTCGGTCGCCTTCCACCCCGGCACCGTGCAGACCAACTTCGCCTCGGATTCGAACACCCTCATGCGCTTCGTCTACCGCACCCCGCTCAAGCGCCTGCTCCTCATCAGCAGCGAGAAGGGCGGCAGCACCCTGAGCTGGTTCGTCGAGGGAACGCCCGACGAGACCTGGATCTCGGGCGAGTACTACGACGAACGGGTGCTGACGCGCCGCGTGAACCCGCGGATCGAGGACGCCGCACTGGCCGAGGCGCTGTGGCAGAAGAGCGCAGAGCTCGTCGGGATCGACGCCGTCTGACCGCATCCGGGTCACCGGCTGTTCACCCCGGCGCGCTCCGGTTGCACTTCGTGCCGCCCCACCACGTTCCCGACGGCACGAACTGCGACCGGAACCGACCCAGCGGGCACTTGAGCGGCACGAACTACGATCGGAGCGGCCAGGCACGCATGCGGGGTCGCTTGGCACGCATGCGGGGTCGCTTGGATCTCGCGCTCAGACGGCAGGAGTATGCTGGCACACCGGGTCATGTGACCCTTTCAGAGCGCGAGAGGCGGTGATGGCGATGTCCGGTGATAGTTGCGACGCCGCCTTCGTTGCGTCGCGTCTGACTGCATCCGTGCGTTGAGCTTCGGCTCCGCACCTGCACGTCCTGCTCCGCAGCCGTCGGTGGCGTCTTCCGCCCCCTGATGAATTCTGCGCACGCCCTCTCTGACGAGGCAGTGCGCCTGCGAGAACGGAGCCAATCATGGCCCTCATCGACAACGGCGTGTACGTCCACGGACGTCGCGTGGAGACCCCGAAGAACCTCGACGAGACCTACCGGTCGCTCGACGCCCACGGCGGCATCGCCTGGATCGGCCTCTACCGGCCGAGCCCCATCGAGGTCGCCTCGGTCGCGCGCGAATTCGACCTGCATCCGCTCGCGGTCGAAGACGCGCTGTCGGGACACCAGCGGTCGAAGGTCGAGCGCTACGGTGACACGCTCTTCGCCGTGCTGCGCCCCGCCCGCTATCGCGACGAGCAGGAGTCGATCGAGTTCGGCGAGCTGCACCTGTTCGTCGGCCCCGACTTCGTCGTCACGATCCGGCACGCGGAGTCGCCCGACCTCGCCGGTGTCCGCCGCCGCATGGAGGCGCAGCCCGAGCTGCTCGCGATGGGACCCGAGGCCGTGTTCTACGCGATCCTCGACGAGGTCGTCGACGGCTACGAGCCGATCGTCGCCGGTCTGCTCAACGACATCGACGAGATCGAGGACCAGCTCTTCGGCGACAGCGACGACGACGCCCTCTCGCGCCGCATCTACGAGCTCTCGCGCGAGGTCATCAACTTCCAGAGGGCGGTGCACCCGCTCGCCGGGATGCTGGAATGGCTGCGCCGCGGGTCGGAGAAGTACCGCATCGACGAAGAGCTGCAGCGGTCGCTGCGCGATGTGCTCGACCACGTCATCCGCGTGAACGAGCGGGTCGATTCGTTCCGGGCGATCCTCGAGAACGCGCTGACCGTGCATTCCGCGCTGGTCGCACGACGGCAGACCGAGGCAGGGCTGGCCCAGAACGACGAGATCAAGAAGATCTCCTCGTGGGCGGCGATCATCTTCGCGCCCACGCTCGTCGGCACGGTCTACGGCATGAACTTCGAGGTGATGCCCGAGCTGCACTGGGCCCACGGATATCCGATGGCGATCGGAGCGATGGCCGCCTTCGCGGTCGCCCTCTACGGGGTGTTCAAGTACAAGAAGTGGTTGTGAGGCCGGTCGGGCTCAGCGGTCGTCGCCGCTGAGCCTCTCGAGCAGGCCGTCGAGGTCGTCGAACTCGATGACCTCGGCCTCGGCGCCCTCACGATCGCGCACCTCGATGTTGGCGACCTCGAGCTCGTCGTCGAGCTGCACCAGGATCCGAGAGTCCGGGAACTGCTTCGGCGCGTCGAAGGCGATCAGCACCGCATCGGCGAACACCACGACGGAGGTGGCTTCGAGATCGTCGCGCAGGTCGATCTGCTCGAGCACCGGCTCATCGTCCACCGCCTCGTCGATGTCGTCGGCGACCTCGTCGATCACCGCACGCCACCGCGTCTCGGACACCGACAGGATGCGCGCGATCGCCGCGAGCAGAGTGTCGTCGTCGAGGGTCTCCTCGTCGTCCTCGAGCTCGGGGTCGACGTTGACGGTGACGACCGCGCCGGCGGCGTCGATGGTGGCCCGGCCGTAGACGAGGCCGTTCTCGGCGACCGGATCGTCGAGCAGTCCGCTGTCGACGATGCGGGCGAGGAGGTGGTCGAGCAGTGAGGAGGCCATGCGACCAGTCTTCCACTGACCCCGCCGCTAGGCTCGGGGACGTGCCGAACGCCGAATCCCCCGCCTCCGCCGCATCCGCCGCATCCGCCGCATCCGACCTCAGCCGCCTCGCGGCGTCCCTCGTCGGCCCGGAGCCGTTGAACTGGGTCATCACCGGAGATTCGATCACCCACGGACTCGTCCACACGCAGGGTGGCCGCAGCTATCCCGAGCATCTGCACGAACTGATCCGCGGCGAACTCGGGCGCACCCGCGACGCCGTGATCAACACGGCGATCAGCGGGCACCGCCTCACCGACATCCTCGGCGACTGGGATCGTCGCGTCGCGTCGTGGCGGCCCGACATCGTCACCCTCATGATCGGCACGAACGACATGGCGACCGGCCCAGGCCAGGTCACCGTCGCGCCTTCGGACTTCGCCGCTTCGCTGCGCGAGTTCGTCACGCGCGCACGGGCGGCGGGCGCGATCGTCGTGCTGCCGACACCGCCGTCGATCGACATCCCGAACGCGCCGGGCCGCGAGCGGATCGTCGAGTTCGCGGATGCCGTGCGCGAGGTCGCCGCCTCGGAAGACGTGATCCTCGTCGATCAGCACGCGCGGTTCACCGAGCTCGGCAACGGCGGAGTGCCGTGGGGGATGATGAACGACCCGTTCCATCCGAACGCCGCGGGTCACGCCGCCCTGGCCCTCGAACTCGCGAACACCCTCGACATCTGCCCGCAGCCTGACCGCGACCGGACGCTCCCCCTGCTCGAGGCGCGGGTGATGGCGGCGCGCCTGAACGGCTAGCGGCCCGCATCCCCCGCCCCGCCCCGGCCCGCCCCGGCCCCGGCTGCCCCCGGCCCGCGCGGCACGGCGCGGCGTCCGTCGCCGCTGCTCGCCCGCCCGGCCGCCGCCGCCACGCGGGGCCAGTTCCGCACCGCACAGCAAGGTTTCCGATGCGGAAGTGACCCCGCATCCGCTGGGAGGTGCGGAAGTGACCCCGCACCCATCGGCGGGATGCGGAAGTGACCCCGCGTCGCCGAGCCCCCATGCGGGGCCAGTTCCGCACCGCACAGCAAGGTTCCCGATGCGGAAGTGACCCCGCATCCGCTAGAAGGTGCGGAAGTGACCCCGCACCCGTCGGCGAGATGCGGAAGTGATCCCGCGTCGCCGAGCCCCCACGCGGGGCCAGTTCCGCACCGCGCAGCAAGGTTTCCGATGCGGAAGTGACCCCGCATCCGCTGGGAGGTGCGGAAGTGGCCCCGCGCGGCCGGGGGCGGAGCGCCGCGCAGCAGACGCGCATCGGCGCACTCGCCCTGACCGGGTGAGGTCGCCGCCCGACTGGCCGGGAACGCCAATACCCTGGGCGCATTCGCACACGACAGCGGGGGTGGCGGCATGTCTCATGTGGTGGCAACAGGCGCAGGCAAGGCGATGATGGAGCGTCGGAACGACCCGACGCACGACTACATCCTCGGGCTCACACGCAAGAAGAGGCCTCGAGTGCTGTTCGTCGGCACCGCCACGGGCGATGACGCGGCATACATCGTGAGCTTCTATTCGACATACGACTCCGACCGCTGCGCACCGCGTCACCTTCCCCTCTTCCACCGGTCGGTCGACGACCTCGCCGGATTCGTGAAGGGCTTCGACGTCATCCACGTCGGCGGCGGCAATACCGCGAACATGCTCGACGTGTGGAAGCGGCAGGGGCTCGACGACATCATGCGCGAGATGTGGGAGGACCCCGCGTCGAACGTCGTGTTCACCGGCGGCAGCGCCGGGGGCATCTGCTGGTTCGAGGGCGGGACCACCGACAGCTACGGGCCGACCCTGCAGGTGCTGCCCGAAGGACTCGGGTTCCTGCACGGCAGCTTCTGCCCGCACTACGACGCCGAGGATCAGCGCCGGCCGCTGTTCCACGCATCCCTGCTCAGCGGCGAGCTCGCCACCGGATACGCGGTCGGCAACCTGCAGTCGCTGCACTTCGAGAACTCCGACTTCGTCACCGCGATCAGTCCTGTCGAGAACCCGCTCGCGCTGCGCGTCGAGGCCATCGGCGGCAAGATCGTCGAGACCGAGCTCGCGACCGAGATCCTCACCGGCTCCGGCCCCATCACGAAGGGGCCGTCGACATGAACGACAACGTATGGATCCTCGTCGCCCAGCTGATCGTCGTCATCCTCGCGATCTACATGGGCACCCGCACGAGCGGGATCGGCCTCGGCGTCTGGGGGCTCGTCGGCGTCGCCGTGCTCATCTTCGTCTTCGGGGAAGCCCCGGGCAACGCCCCGGTGGATGCCGTCTTCATCGTCATCACGGTGATCACCGCCGCCTCCACCATGCAGGCCGCCGGCGGAATCGACTGGATGGTGTCGGTCGCCGCCAAGGTGATCAGGCGCAAGCCGAAGTCCGTGGTGTTCCTCGCACCCGCGATGTCGTTCCTCTTCACGGTCGGCGCCGGCACGGGAAACATCTTCTACCCGCTGCTTCCCGTGATCTACGACGTGTCGTACCAGCAGAAGATCCGCCCCGAACGGGCGCTCTCGGTCTCGGCCGTCGCGTCGCAGGTCGGCATCCTCTGCTCCCCCGTCTCGGCAGCGACCGCCTCGATGGTCGTGCTGCTCGCACCTCAGGGCGTCGATCTCGGCGGACTGCTGCTGATCATGTGGCCCGCGTCGATCGCGGGGCTCTTCGTCGCGGCGCTCGTCATGATGCGGCACGGCAAGGATCTCGAGGACGACCCCGAGTTCCAGCGCCGCCTCGAGAGCCACCAGATCCAGCCGCCGACGGTCGACGCCCACGACAGCAAGCTGCCGCGCACCGCGGTGCTGTCTGCCGCACTCTTTCTGATCGGAGTCGGTGTCATCGTGATGTTCGGCCTCTTCGAGGGCCTCCGCCCGGTGATCGGCACGGATGACGCGGGCGACCCTGTGCGCCTGAGCGTGACCGTGATCATCGAGGTGGTGATGGGCATCATCGCCGCTCTCATCTTCGTGTTCTGCAAGGTCAAGGCCGCCGACGTCCCCAAGCAGCCGACGTTCCCCGCCGGCATCGTCGGTGCGATCGCCCTGTTCGGCATCGCGTGGCTCGCCAACACGTTCGTCGCGGCGAACCAGACGCTCATCGTCGACGGACTCGGGTCGGTGGTCTCGGGATCGTCCGCGTTCCTCGGCGCGCTGCTGTTCGCCCTCGCCCTGTTCGCGGTGGCGATGCTGACGACGAGTCAATCGAGCGCGACCAACGCGATCGTCCCGATCGGCATCACGATCGGACTGCCCGCGCCGCTACTCGTCGGGCTCTGGCCGTCGACCATGGGCATCTACACGCTGCCCGCCAACGGCAGTCAGGTGGCCACCGTCGCGTTCGACCAGACCGGCACGACGAAGATGGGCAAGTTCGTCTTCGACCACTCGTTCCAGTTGCCCAACCTCGTCTACATCGGCGTCGCGATCGTCGTCGGCGTGACGCTCTCGTTCCTGTTCTCGTGACGTGAGGGCCCGCTGACATGCCGGATGCTCTCGACCGTTCGGCCCTGCGCCAGTTCCTTCTCGGACTCGCGCAGGGCATGAACGCGTCGGCCGAATCGGTCGACCGCATCCGCGACACGATGACCGAGGTCGTCGAGGCGTACGGCGGCGACGACACCGACTTCGTCGTGCTGCCGACGATCATCCTGGTCGAGACCGGCGATGACGAGGAGTCGCGGGTGGCGATCAGGTCGGCGACGAACGCGTCGTTCCGATTCGACCAGATCGCGGCGCTGTACGAGCTGATCGCGCAGGCGCGCAACGCCTCGGTGCCGCCGCTCGACGGCATCCGGCGCCTGAACGAGATCGGCGCGATGCGCCCCCGTCTCGGCTGGGTCACCCGCACGTTCGGGCATGCCGTGCTGACGACCGGACTCGCGCTGCTGCTCGCTCCGACCTGGCAGGGCGCGATCGTCGCGTTCGTGCTGGGCGCGGGCATCGGACTGCTCAAGCTCGTGCGGTCTCCCACGCTGCAGCTCGTGATGCCGATCGCCGCGGCGTTCGGCTGCGCCGCCGCCGTGTTCCTGCTCGCCGAGGTGATCGAGATCGGCGATCCCATCCGCCTGCTCATCGCCCCGCTGGTGACCTTCCTGCCCGGGGGTGTGCTGACCACGGCGACCGTCGAGCTCGCCGCAGGGCAGATGATCTCGGGAGCCTCACGTCTGGTCTACGGTTTCGTGCAGCTCGCGCTACTGGCGTTCGGCATCCTCGCCGCCGGCACGGTCGTCGGGGTCGAGTCGCGCACGTACGAGCCGCTCGAGGCGGCATCCTTTCTGCCGTGGTGGGTCGCGCTGATCGGCATCCTCGTCTTCGCTCTCGGCAACTACCTGCATTTCTCGGCGCCCGCCTCGACGTTCGGCTGGGTGCTGCTCGCTCTGATCGTCGCGTACACCGGGCAGTGGGCGGGCACAGCTCTGCTCGGACCGACCGTGGGGGGCTTCGTCGGTGCCGTCGCGATGGCGCTCGTCGTGTTCTGGATCGCCTCACTGCGCCACGGGGCTCCCGTGCAGATCACCTTCCTGCCCGCGTTCTGGCTGCTCGTGCCCGGGGCCGCCGGGCTGGTCGGACTGACCGAGGCCGTCGCCACCGACAGCGGACTCGCGGATTTCATGGAAGCCCTGCTCTCGATCATGTCGATCGCTCTCGGCGTGCTCATCGGCACCGCGCTGTATCGGGTGGTGCACCACGGAGCTGAAGAGATCGTGCAGTTCGCGGTGGCACCGCCGACGGTGGCCGCTGAGGCGCCGCGGCGGTTCTTCGACCGCCTGCTGCCCTGGCGGCGCGCTCGCGACTGAGCCGGGCTCCGTCGTCCGGCCGCCATAACTCCGGAGCTGTCTCCAGGTTCGACGGGGATCGCCCCCGAATCGCCACGCCTGCCGACTTCCTCCGGAGTTATGGCAATCGACCGTGCCCGCCTTCCGAGAAACTTCAGTATTCGGTGTTGCTAAGTACCGGTACTCAGTGTTACTTTGTACCGGTACCCAGCATCACTGAGTACCGAACCAACGAAAGGAGGCTCTCATGGGCAAGCAGATGACCGAGATGCTCAAGGGCACCTTGGAGGGCATCGTCCTGGCCCTCCTCGCCGAGCAGCCGGCCTACGGATACGAGATCACCACCCGCGTGCGTGACCACGGATTCACCGACATCGCCGAGGGCACGATCTACGCCCTGCTCGTGCGCGTCGAGCAGAAGAAGCTCGTCGACGTCGAGAAGGTGCCCAGCGAGAAGGGGCCGCCCCGCAAGGTGTACTCCCTCAACCCTGCCGGCACGCAGGAGCTCGAGGAGTTCTGGAAGACCTGGAGCTTCCTCACGCAGCGCATCGACAGCCTGCGCACCGAAGACCCGAACACGAAAATCGACACGAACATCAAGGAGAACTGACATGGCCGCCAAGTGGATCGAAGCGCTCACCGGGTCGCTCGAGCAGAAGAAGCAGTACCGCGATGCCAAGAAGCGCATCGACGCCCTCCCCGAGCCGTATCGCACGGTCGCCAACGCCCAGCACCGCTACACGATGTACTACGGGGGCATCACCGACGGCGACATCCTCGTGCAGATCTTCCTCGATCTCGCCGATCTGTGGGAGCGCGCCGCCATCGACGGCACCCCGATCGACGACATCGTCGGCGACGACGCCGTCTCGTTCGCCGAGACCTACGCCGAGGCATACGGCGGAACCCACTGGATCGACAAGGAGCGCTCCCGCCTCAACAAGGCGGTCGACGACGCGAAGAAGAAGGAGACACGATCATGACCGGCGCCGCCATCTCCGTGCGCGGCCTGGAGAAGTCCTACAAGGATCTCCACGTGCTGCGCGGCGTCGACTTCGACGTCGAGAAGGGATCGATCTTCGCCCTCCTCGGCTCGAACGGCGCAGGCAAGACCACGGTGGTGCGCATCCTCTCGACGTTGCTGAAGTCGGATGCCGGCGCGGCCGTCGTGCAGGGAGTCGACGTCTCGGCCGACCCGCTCGCGGTGCGGCGGATCATCAGCCTCACCGGTCAGTTCGCGGCCGTCGACGAGATCCTGACCGGTCGCGAGAACCTCGTGCTGGTCGCGAAGCTGCGGCACCTGCCCGATGCCGCGAAGGTGGCGGACGACCTGCTCACGAGGTTCCGCCTGACGGATGCCGGTGCACGCAAGGTCGGCACCTACTCGGGCGGCATGCGCCGTCGCCTCGACATCGCCATGAGCCTGGTCGGACACCCCGAGGTCATCTACCTCGACGAGCCGACCACGGGCCTCGACCCCGAAGCCCGCATCGAGGTGTGGAACGTCATCAAGGAGCTGGCGAACACCGGCACCACGGTGCTGCTCACCACCCAGTACCTCGACGAGGCCGAGCAGCTGGCCGATCGCATCGCGATCCTCCACGAGGGCCGGATCATCGCCAACGGCACCCTCGCAGACCTCAAGCGACTGCTGCCCGCGGCCAAGGTCGAGTACGTCGAGAAGCAGCCCACCCTCGAGGAGATCTTCCTCACTCTCGTCGGCACCACCTCGTCGACCGAACCCGGAAAGGAGAACGCCGCATGAGCACGCCCTTCGTCGCCGACACCGCGACACTCACCGGCCGCTCTATGCGGCACATCTTCCGCAGCGCCGACACCATCATCACCACGGCGGTCACCCCGATCGCGCTGATGCTGCTGTTCGTATACGTCTTCGGCGGAGCCATCAAGCTGAGCATCGGCGCCGAGAACTACGTGAACTACCTGCTCCCGGGCATCCTGCTGATCGCCGTGGCATCCGGCATCGCCTACACGGCGTACCGCCTGTTCAACGACCTGCAGAGCGGGATCTTCGAGCGCTTCCACTCCATGCCGATCGCACGATCGAGTGTGCTGTGGGCGCACGTGCTCACCTCGATGGTCTCGAACGCCATCACGTTGGCGATCATCTTCGCCGTCGGGTTCGTGATGGGATTCCGCACCGGGGCAGGCCCTCTGGCATGGCTCGCCGTGATCGGCATCCTGCTGCTGTTCACCCTGGCACTGACGTGGCTGGCGATCATCGCAGGTCTCAGCGCCAAGACGCTCGACGGCGCCACCGCGTTCTCGTACCCGCTGATCTTCCTGCCGTTCATCAGCTCGGCATTCGTGCCGACCGAGACCATGCCTGGCCCGGTGCGGTGGTTCGCCGAGAATCAGCCGGTCACGTCGATCGTCGACACCATGCAGGCGCTGTTCGCCGAGAAGCCGGTCGGCACGGACATCTGGGTCGCCCTCGCCTGGTGCGTCGGCATCCTGATCGTCGCGTACGTGTTCGCGATCATCGCGTACCGCAAGAAGGTCAGTTGACCGTCTGCAGTGAGACGGAACGCTCCGTCCGGGCCCCGCGCCCGGCCGGGGCGTTTCGCCGCGCTCGGCGTCGGCTGGCCCGGCTTCGACTTGTGTACGGCTCCTGACTTCGACACTGCGCCTCGGGAGGAGGACTGCGCGTGGGGAGGAGGATCCTGCCCTGAGGCTCCTCCCGAAGGGCGGTTCTCCTCCCTAACCGGGTGGGGTGGTCCACCTCTTACCCGGCGCGCGCGACCTACCGAAGCCCGAGCGGACCGAGCACCACGGCCTGCCGGGTGCGCACCCAGACTCCCGCGCCGTCGCGCCGTTCGGCACGGGTCGCGAAGCGGTAGCGGTAAGACACGGCACGCACCCACCGCGGCGGTTCGCCGTCGAACGGGTCGCCCCGCAGCAGCGCCAGCGTCGGAGCATCCGCCTCGAGCAGTCGCAGCAGGAACACCGTGAACCAGTCGTCGAGAGAGCGCCCGAGCGGCAGGAACCACATCAGCCAGTCGAGTCGCAGGTGATACGGCGCGAACTGCCGAGGGATGCGGCGCACGTCGCCCGGCTTGCCCTTGAACTCGTACTCGCGCCACAGCAGAGCATCGTCATCGAGCGACCCCTCGACGACGATCTCGACCCGTTGCTTCGTGACCGTGCCGAAGGCCCCGTAGGCGTTGGCGAGCTGCCAGCGGTTGAAGCTCGCATTCATCAGCTGGCGTCGCGCGAACAGGTTGCGCAGTGCGGGCCAGCTCAGCGCCACGACGAGCAGACCGACGGCCGTGGTGATCACGAACCAGTACAGCGGGATGCCGGGCCAGAGGGATGCTGCGACATCCGTCTGGCTGCCATCTGCCGCCTCGCCACCGGGCGCTCCGGCCCCCGAGCCCCCGCCACTCGAGCCCCCGACGCCCGGAATCCCGATCGCCGAGAACGCGATGACGATCGTCACCCAGTTCAGCCAGGCGAAGTTGCCCGTGGCGACCAGCCACATCTGAGTCGCGATCATGATCGCCGCAGCCACCGTTCCCACAAGCTGTGGCGCCGGCCCGGGGATCCACACCGACAGGATCGGCGCGAACACGACGAACGGCACCACGAGCTGCGCGAAGTGGTTGCCGACCACCTCACCGCGGTGGAACCACCGCGGCAGCAGATGCGCCTGACGACTGAAGGGACCCGGCATCGGCTGCGTCTCGTGGTGGAACATCAGGGCCGTGAGGTCGCGCCATTCCTGCCCGCCGCGGATCTTGATCATCCCGGCGCCGAACTCGACCCGGAACAGCAGCCACCAGAACAGCACGATCACGACGGTCGGCGGCGGCTGCTCGTTCGAACCGAGGAACGCGGCCAGGAACCCCGCCTCGAGCAGCAGCATCTCCCAGCCGAACGAATAGAACGTCTGACCGATGCTCACCACCGACATGTACCCGAGCCAGAGCGCGAGGAAGCACAGCATCGGCACCCACGGCGGACCCCACTGCGGGATGCCGAACACGAGCAGCACCGACACGGCGATACCCGCCCCGCACAGAATCGCGAGGCGCTGATCGGAGTAACGGATGCGGGTGAAGAGCGTCGGATGCAGCATCCGCCGTCGCGCGCTCTGCTCGCCTATCCAGTCGAGCAGCACGGGCGCCGGCAGCAGCCCGTGCTCGCCGAGGAGCGCCCGGAACTGATTCAGGGTCGAGATGAACGCAACGAGGTACAGCGCCGCGATGCCCCGCTGGAGGACCTCGCGGGCGAACCCGAAGTCGACCGCCGCGAACCCGTCCACGGGCACAGGCTACGCCCGGGACCGCGCCACGCAGAGGGGGGTTGCGGGAGAGGCACCCTGCACGTGTCGACTCGCTGCGCGCCCTCGACGCTTGTCGGCGAGACCCCGAAGACCGCGATGGGCGGCGAACACCCCGATGGGCGGAGGATCTGCGGGTGACCCTCCGCCCATCGGGGAGAACTCCTCCCGACAGGGCGACGCAGCCCGCAGACCTCAGCCCGCAGACCTCAGCCCGCAGACCTCAGCCCGCAGACCTCAGCCCGCTCAGCCGACCGTGCCGAGCGCCTCGGCGCGGCGGCCTCGCCGTGCACGACGGATCTCGAGCCCGACCATGCCAGCGAGAGCGAGTCCGATCAGCAGACCACCGGCGAGGGTGAAGCCCTGGGAACCGGTTCCTCCGGCGGCCGGCAGCTCGAAGGCGGGCACGTCGCGCACCGACACCGTGCTCCCTTCGAGGGTGACCTGCGGGCTCGACTGCCCGTCGGCGATCGACAGCGCACCGGCCGCCGACACGACGATCTTCACCGGATCCGCGAGGAGCGAGAACCCTTCCGGCGCCTTCGTCTCCTCCAGCCAGTAGGTGCCCGGGCGCAGACCGGCGGCGGTGAACACCCCCACCTCGGCCCCTGCGATCAGCCCCGGGGTCACCGGAGCGCCCGGGCTTCCCGCCGCGTCGGCGAGCAGGCGGAAGCCCGATCCGTCCATCCGCACCCAGTCCCCGTTGACGTCTTCGCCGAGCTTCTCGACGATGATCGAGGCCAGCACCTCGCGCGTGGTCGCGTGAGCAGGGTCGGTGTCGGTGATGCGCACCCCTCCCGATGCCGGCTGGCCTGAGGCGGTCGCCGTGTTCTTGTGCAGCACGCCGCCGGCCGTCGGCGCGGGCATGGTCGCGGTGAACACCGCCGTCTCGCCAGGGTCGAGAGTGCCGTCCCACGCGCCGACGGGGAGGATCGACGCCGCCGCGATGACATCATCCGCGAGCTGCACAGCGGTCAGCACGATATTTCCGGTGTTCTTCACGCGGAACTCGAAGGTGAGCGCCGACCCGGCATCGACGGCGACGCCCGGAGCCGTGTTCGCGTCGTCGCCGTTCACGAGCTTGACGACCTCGATGGCGGGTGCCGCCGCGGCGAGGTTCAGGATGTAGTCCTCGACCTCGCCCGACTGGGAGATGCCCCGAGGGTCGGCGACCTCCGACGCGGTGAAGGAGGTGCGCAGACGCAGGTAGGTGTCTCCGACGACGGCGGTTCCAGGCACGGTCCACGCGAGGTTCACCGAGGTCGCACCGGCGAGGAAGGCCGCCTGCACCCGCTCGGTCGCATCGAACGCGCCGTTCTTGTTGAAGTCGATCCACCCTGCGACTGTTCCCGCAGACGTGGTGCCCGACAGCGGGATCGGCAACGAGTACGCGGTGCCGCGGATCGCGCGCGGGGCACGGATGCCGTCGCCGATCGCGTCATCCGTGTCGAGCGATGCGGTCGCGCTGGCGTTCGGCGAGAGCGTCGGCTTGGCCGTCGCGTCGGCATCCGAGGTGATTCCCGCACCCATGCGCAGAGGACCCTGCACGTGAACGGCGGCCTGGGCGGCGTCGTAGCTGCTCGGGGCGTCGCCCATGTCCTCGTGAAGACGGATGGACAGCCGGAAGAGATCGGCGAGTCTCGTCCCGAGGTCGGCGACGTTGTATCCGCTGGCCCACCCGTCGGTGACCGGAGCCCGCTGGATGTGCGTGCCGAGGCTCAGCGTGACCGTCTGGAAGGTGCCCTTCAGCGCGACCGAGCCGCACCCGGCGAGCGATGTGCTGGTCATGGTGCGGCCGCCCAGCTCGGCGGCGTCGGGAAGAATCGTGTCGCATCGCGAGCTGCTCGTCTTGACGACCGTGGTGAGGGTCGTCGGGGTGGTCTGGAAGTTCTGCGCGCCCGCGAACTGCGAGAACGTCACACCCGGGGTGACGATGCCGAGCTGCATGACGATCCATCCGGCAGCCGTGCGGTCTCCTTCGGCGTTCGTCCTGACGGTGAGGCCGTTGCCGGTGATGATGTTGCAGAAGGTCTCGCTCGAGTTCCGCCTCTCCGAGCACTGCGCGTAGCCGCCGAGCCCCGAGATGTCGAGGATCGGATCGGTGACGGGGCGATTGAAGGCGACGGTGAGCGTGCCGTTGCCCGGGCAGTATCCCGTGTAGTCGAGGTTGCCGCACATGCCGGCGTAGGCCTCGAGTCCGACGGTCGGGGTGTTCGCCGGATCGAGGCCGGGAGCGAACATCGCCGGCGTCGCACCGTAACCGGAGTGCGGGGTCGTGGTCAGGAACTGCACACCCGCGGTTCCATACTGCGTGGTCGAGGGGTTGAGGGTCAGCGTCGCCGTGACTCCGCCCCGGTAGTTCATGGTCGCGGAGGTCGCGGTGCGGGTCGTGCTCACCGCATCCTCGATCGCCTCTGCCGGGTCCTGCGTCATCGGGAGTCCTCCTGCCAGCAGGATCACGCCGATCAGCGCCACGCCGAGGAGCGTTCGGAGGCGGCGTCGCCGCGGTACGGGGGCGGATGCCGGTGCTGGTGCAGTCATCAGGTCCTCAATCACAGGGGACATCTCCGCGGGAGATCCCGATCCGTCCGACGGACCGGTGGGCGCAGCTTTCAGCCCCGGCGAAGCATGTCTGGAGTGTCGTCGATCTTTCGACGGCACTCACAAGACGGGGGTTCCGACTGTTCGTGACGGGTGGATCGAGGCGCTGTTTCGGTACATCAATACCCCGGATGACGGCTGTCCGTCTGATCGCCCCATCGGGCGGAGAACACAGCGATGGGCGGAGGATCCGTGACAGATCCTCCGCCCATCGGGGTGGAGTCCGCCCGACGCAGGGGCGGAATCAGTTCAGCGCTGCGAGGTCAGCTGACGACCCAGTCGAAGTCGTCGCCGTGCTCCTCGAGCCATGCGTCGACAGCATCCGCTTCCTTGCCCTCGCCGTACTCGTTCACGACGAGGTCTTCGAGCGAGCCGTACTGCTCGTCGTCGAGCTTGATCTGCTCGATCAGCTCAGCGGCCTCGGGGAACTCCTCGGCGAAGCCCTTCGTGCCCAGGAAGTGCAGAGCCTCGGACTCGCCCATGGCGCCCTTGGGGTCTTCGAGGTCCTTCAGCGGGAAGGCGTCGTTGGCCCAGAACGGACGCCACAGCGTCACGACGATGTCCTCCTGCTTGTCGGTCGCGGACTTCAGCTCGGTGAGCATCGCCGCCGTCGACGAGGTGACGAGCTCGTACTCGCTGTCGAGGCCGTACTCGGGCATCATCTTCTGGGTCTGCGCGGTGAGACCGGCGCCCGGCTCGATGCCGAAGATCTTGCCGTCGAACTCGGCACCCTTGCCCGCGAGGTCCTCGATCGAGTTCAGCTCGGAGTACTCCGGAACCGCGATGGTCAGCTTCGCGTTGTCGTAGTACGCGCCGAGGTCTTCGATGTCGTCGCCGTAGGTGTTCATGTACTCGGCGTGCGTCAGCTCGGGCCAGGCCGACGGGTAGATGTCGACGTCGCCCTGGGCGAGACCGGTGTACAGCGGGCCCGCCTCGGTCAGCGTCTTCATCTCGACGTTGTAGCCGATCTTCTCGAGCTGGTCCTGCAGCAGGTACGCGGTGCTCAGGCCGTCGGTCCACGAGGGCAGGAACCCGAGGGTGATCGTGCCCTTGTCGCCCGAACCGGAGTCGCCTCCGCCGGTGCCGCCGCCGGTGCCTCCGCCGGTGCCGCCCATGCCGTCGCCGCTGCAGCCGGCGAGGGTCAGTGTCGCTGCGGCGCCGATGGCCGCGATCGTCAGGATCTTCTTCTTCATGTGTATCTCTCTCGTTCCGTATATATGTGCTGTGTTGCTGTGTACTGCTGTGTTGCGTGTTCTCTTGCGGGAGGGATGAGTCAGTGCACGCCGCCGCCGACGGCGGTGCGACGCGGGGAGGCCTTCAGGCGCTCGGCCTCGTCCTCGGCCTCCTTCGCGTGGACCGCCTCGGCCGACGCAGATGCAGGTGCGGATGCGGAGGACTCAGACGCTGCGGATGCCGCGGCGAGACGCTGCTGCGTGCGACGACGCGCCAGCATCCCGAGCAGCGACGAGCGGTTGCTGCCCAGGTCGCCGAGCGCTGCCGTGACGCGGTCGAGGAAGACGGCGATGAGCACGACGCCCAGACCCGCCTCGACGCCCTTGGCGATGTTGATGGTGGAGATCGCCTCGACGACGATCTTTCCGAGGCCGTCGGCGCCGGCCATACCGGCGATGACCGCCATCGACAGCGCGAGCATGATGACCTGGTTGACGCCGGCGAGGATCGTCGGCATCGCGAGCGGAAGCTGGATGCCGCGCAGGATCTGCCCCGGCTTCGCGCCGAACGCCTGACCCGCTTCGACGGTCTCGGAGTCGACACCGCGGATGCCGAGCTCGGTCAGCCGCACGCCCGGAGGAAGCGCGAAGATCACGGTCGCGACGAGTCCGGGGACGACGCCGATGCTGAAGAACACGATCGCCGGGATCAGGTAGACGAACGCGGGCATGGTCTGCATGAAGTCGAGCACGGGCTTGAGCACCGCACGCACCGTGGCGTTGCGGGCCGACCAGATGCCCAACGGCACCGCGATGAGCACCGCGATCGCCGCCGCGACGAGCACGAGGGCGAGCGTCTGCATCGCGGGGACCCACAGGCCCATGGCCACGATGAGGCCGAACGAGACGACCGTGCCGATCGCGAGCTGCCACGACCGGACGAGCCAGGCGATGAGCGCGGCGATCACGATGATGACCACGAAATGCGGGCTCAGCAGGGCGCGGGTGAGCCCGTCGACCAGGAAGCTGACGACGAACGAGATGACGTCGAGCAGACCGTCGAGGTTCGTCTTGATCCAGTCGACTCCTGTGGCGACCCAGCTGCCGAGGGGAATGCGGAAACCATCCATCAGCGCACCTCCTCTGTCGTTGCGGCGGCCGGCTGCGGGTCGGCCGTCCATCCGTCGTCGAGCACTGCGTCGATCTCGGCCTGCGGCATCGGAAGAAGCGGCAGGGTGAGCTCGCCCGTGGCTCCGGGGCCGGGGCCGAGGGCTGCGAGCAGGGTGATGCGGGGGATCACGCCGGTCAGGCGCCCCGCGGCATCCACCACCGCCAGCGGCAGCGGCGACTCCACCGACGGGATGAAGAGGTTCATGAGGACCTCGTCCTCGCTGACGCTCTGTGGAACCGGCTTGATGATCGACTCGAGCGTCGACACACCCTGACGCACGAGCTTGACGGCATCCCGGTCGGTGACGATCCCGAGCAGCTTGCGGTCGCGACCCGTGACGTACGTGGCCGACATGAACGCGTCGCGCATCTGGCGGAGCGCCGTGCGAGGCCCGGCGGTCTCGGCGACGACCGGGCGCGGGCGCTCCATGACGTTCGCGGCCGTGAGCACGCGGGCGCGGTCGACATCCTGCACGAACTGCTCGACGTAGTCGTTGGCGGGATCCATGAGGATGTCCTCAGGCGTGCCGATCTGCACGATGCGGCCGTCGCGCATCACGGCGATGCGGTCGCCGAGGAACATGGCCTCGTTGAGATCGTGGGTGATGAAGACGATCGTCTTCTGCAGCTTCTCCTGGAGTTCGAGCAGCTGCTCCTGCATCTCCCGACGGATCAGCGGGTCGAGGGCGCTGAACGCCTCGTCCATGAGCAGGATGTCGGAGTCGGCGGCGAGCGCACGGGCGATGCCCACACGCTGCTGCATGCCGCCCGACAGCTCGGAGGGGAGCTTGTCGGCCTGGCCCTCGAGTCCCACGAGCGAGAGGATCTCCTCCGCCTTCTTCAGCCGCTCGTCCTTGCCCACGCCCTTGAGCTCGAGCGGGTAGGCGACGTTCGCGGCGACCGTGCGGTGCGGCAGCAGTGCGAAGTGCTGGAACACCATCGAGATGCGGTCGCGGCGGATCTCGCGCAGACGCGACGAGGGGATGCCGGTGATGGGGTCGCCGTTCACGACGACGGATCCGTCGGTCGCGTCGTGCAGCCCGTTGAGCATGCGGATGATGGTGGATTTGCCGGAGCCCGAGAGGCCCATGATCACGAAGATCTCGCCCCGGTTCACGGTGAAACTGGCGTCGATGACGGCGGCGGTTCCTGCGTCGCCGACCTCGGATCTGCTCTCACCGGCCTTCAGTCGACGGACGGCACTGCTCGGATTCTTCCCGAACACCTTGTACAGATTGCGCGCTTCAAGAGCGATTTCGGACACGTTTCCCCTGCGGCTCGCCTTCGGGGGCTGAGCCTGCTTCGGTTACGCCCGGGTGATCCTCCCGGCCGTTTCGACATGGTGCTGTGGCGGCGCGGACGGCGGATTTCGGATCCACCGCGATAGAGCATCGACCGTACGTCCACGCCTCTTCGCAGCACAGCACATTCGAAAGAAGGACGTGATCGCGGACTGGTCTTCGGGCCGTCAGGCCCACCAACCAACGTAACGAAATGGCCGGTCAGGGGCAAATCCGCCATTTCTTCGGGCGTTCAGTTTCGGTGGCTGACCGGGGGATTGCGCGGGTTTCGGCCACGCGACGCGCCGGGGTCTGGCCCGCGTTCTCGGGCGGCCGTTCGCGCCTGCGTCGGCCCCATTCCGAGTGTGTGGCCGCGGGAAGCGCGTATGGCCGAACGAGGCGCAGGAGGAGACGGATCAGCGGCGGATGCTGCGCGTCACCGTGAACTTCGGAGTGCGCTCGAGCTGCTCGGTGGCACCCACGAGCCGGGTGAGTTCGGCGCGATATCCGAGCGAGGAGTTGTAGACGGTGAAGAGTTCGCCGCCGGGGCGGAGGATGCGGGCCGCGGCCTCGAACAGACGTGTCGCGGCCCCTGTGTGCACGCTGCTGCCGAGGTGGAACGGCGGGTTGAGGAGCACGACGTCGGCGCTGGCGTCGGCGAGCTCGGAACCGGCGTCGTCGTGCATGACGACGACGCGATCGTCGACGCCGTTCGCTGCCATGGTGGCGCGGGCCGAGGCCACCGCCGCGGCCGACCGGTCGGTGGCGATGACGCGGGAATCGGGGTGCGCGAGGGCGTACGACGCGGCGAGCGCGCCGGTTCCGCAGCCCAGATCGACGACGACCGGGGCCGGGCTCGGCTGTTCGCCGTCCACAACTCCGGAAGAACGTGCGGCATCGGGCCGATTCGGGGCCTTTTCGACCGATCCGGTTGCGTTCTTCCGAAGTTGCGGATCCCCGAGCCCGAGCACCTCGAGCAGAACCCGGGTGCCGATGTCGAGTTTCGGCCCCGCGAAGGCCCCGCCGTGCGCAACCAGCACGAGCCCGTCGTGCCGCTCGGTCACCGGGAACGGCGGCTTCTCTGGCACCGTCCTGGGGTCGGAGGCCACGACCAGGCGCGACTTCCGCTCGGCGCGCTGGGCCTGCACATGGGAGAAGCTGCGCCCGAGCACCTCGTTCTGCGCGATGGTCATGTGCTTCACTCGGCCGCCGGCGACGAGCACGGCATCCGCGGCGGCCCAGCGTGCCACGGCATCGGCGATCTCTTCGAGTTCGGCGAGCGCCTTCGGCAGCTGCACCAGCACGAGCCGCGCGCCGTCGAGCAGAGTCGCATCGAGCTCGTGGCCAGAGAAGCCGACGAGGCCGAGCTCGTCGGCGTTGCGGTCCAGCGCTCGGCGCCCGGTCGCGAGGTCCTGATGCACGCGGAGGCCGTCGAGACCGGCATCGGTCAGCGCCAGGGTGATCGCTCCGTACTCGTCGCCGATCACCGCGATCTCACGCCCCGCCACGTCGAGCGCGAGAGCGCGCTCGACGAGCAGCAGATCGGTCGCGTCGTGGGCCTGCAGGTTGTCGGCCTCGACATCGGGCCAGCGCCGCAGGCGGCTATAGGGGAAGTCCACCCCTCCAGACTAGAAGCGTCCGAGACGGCGGACCAGAACGGGGGATGGCAGGCTCAGGGCCGCCCGCGTTCGGCGGACCGTCGCGAACCGTCTTCGTCCTAGGCCGACAGGGCGAGGGCGGTGCGAAGGGGCGCGGGCGCGCATCCGATGCACAGCGTCTCTCGCTCGCCGGATGCGGTGCGCCGAGCGACCCAGGGTGCGCCTCGTCCGATCGCGTCATCGCATCCGTCGCAACGGCGACGGCGGGCTGCCAGCAGGAGCAGCCCTGCGACAGCGATGCCGAGAGCGAGAGCGACGAGCGCCGCGGTGATGGCCGCGCTGCCGCCCGTCGCCGCCAGGATCGGGGGTGTCGTGCTCGTGTCGCCCTCGAGCTGCACGACGATGTCGAAAAGCAGCTCGGTCGACTCAGCATCCGCGCTCCTCTGGGTGGCCAGAGATGCCGGCACGTCGAATCCGACCGTCACGGGAACATCCGCATCGCGCGGAACCTGCACCTGCACGAGTTCGGGACGTCCGTCGTCGAGGGCGAGCAGATCGGAGAACGGCGCAGAGCCCGTCACACCGGCGATGTCCCAGAAGAGCGTGACGTGGTCGCCGAGTGCTGGGTTGGCAGCGAGGGTGGGCACGGTCTCTGCCAGCACGAGGCCGACAGCCATGACGCCGTCGGATGGGCCGTCGTTACGCACGCGGAGGGTGCGGGAGACGTGATCCCCTGGCGATACCAGGCGTTCGCCCACGAAGCTCGCCTGGGCAGTGGCGTATTCGGACCCTCGCCAGTCCAGGTGAACCGTATGCCCATCCCACCGGCCCGAGACCAGGTCCGCCTGGGTGGCGGCGCTCGATGTGACGCCGGCGGCTCCCGTGGCGTGAGTCTCAGCCCCGGCAGCTCCGCGGGGAGTTTCCTCCGCCGGAGGGCGGGTCCCGAAGACGGTGGCGCTGGCGGGGGCCATGGACACCCCCAGCGCTATCAGGACGGCCAGCACGAGGGCGATGGCGCCCAGTGATCGCGCGCCGCGTGCCAGGCGCGATGGCTGCTTCAGAGAGCAGCTGTCGCCGGAGACGTCGATGTAGGCACTCATGGGTGTTCCTCTCACGGAGACGGTGAAACGGGTGCGGTTGAGTGAAATGTCTGTTCCAGAAGCGCGACCTCGCGCTCACGAAGAGCGAGTTCTCGCTCCCGCAGGTCCAGTTCTCGTGCTCTGAGCGACGCGTCATCGTCGGCCCCGCGGTTTCCCTCAGGAGACGGCGAAGCCGTATCCGGTGCGGTCAGTGCCCCCGCGATGGCGCGAACGCGCGTTCGCGGACGTGCCCGATCGAGTGCGTAGACGCCCACCGCCACGAGGGCGAAGATCGAGAACACGAGGATCTTGTTGTCGTCGACCCAGCTCCGCGCCCAGCCCACGGCGGGAATGCCGTACATGAACACGCCACGCACCTGCTCGGGCGAGACGGGCTCGTCGGGGGCTGAGTTGGCGTCGCCCTGCAGGATGAGCCGACAGGAAGTACCGTCCTCGTAGTTGCCGACGGTCTTCGCGGTGACGCGGTGGGTGATGAGTGCCGGGTCGTCCGGGGTGGGGTGGTAGGTCACGATGTCGCCGATCGAGACGTCGTCGCAGACCTCCTCCTGAGCGATCCCTCGTACTGCGACGACGTCGCCGGGGCCGAGGCCGGGTTCCATCGAACCGGTGAGCACGGTCAGGCTGTCTCCCCCGAGAATGCGGGGGATGAGGAACAGGGTCGCGATGACGACGATGATGACGCCAGCTGCGATCGCCCCCAGGACGGCACCGAGTGCCTGCCAGAGCGAGCCGGGCACACGTGCCAGACGTAGTCCGGCACCCGGCCGGGTGCGGGGAGATCTGATTCGGTTGCGAGGCACTGTCTTCTCCTTGACGTGGGGCACCCGCTGACGCGGGTGCCCCACTGCTCTGACCTGCTTACTTGAACTGCGAGCCCGTGTCGCGGACCTGATCGAGCTGCAGCTTCAGCTCGGCGAGGGTGTCGACGGTCAGGGCGTCCTGGCGGGTGCCCGTGGCTGCGTCGGTCTGATCCGAGTAGCTGCCGTCCGCCGCGAGGGTGTCCTTGCCGGCGTCGCCGGCGGTGCTGTCGAACGTGCCGTAGAGGACCACGGTGACGTCCTCGGACGTATCCGTCATCTGGAAGACGGTCGACTCCGCAGCGCCGCCTGCGGTGGCGACCATGGCAACGCCGTCGTCGACGCCGTCAGCCTGACCGGTTGCCGGTGCAGACAGGTAGAACAGGCTGCTGTCCGCGGGGACCGCGGTCTCGGAGACGAGCAGTGCACCCTGGTTGTAGACCTCGTAAGACCAGGTCATGGATGCGTTGCCGTCGATCATGGCGTCCAGACCGGCGACCGAGAGCTTGCCGACGAGGTTGTCGCCCTCGAGCGTGACGTCCGCGGAGAACGCCGCGGCGACCTTGTCACCCGGAACGGCGCGCCAGGATGCGTCGTCGATCAGGTGTCCGAGCTGAGTGCCGTCGGTGCCCGGGAGGGTGTCGGTCGCGTCGGATCGGTCGGCGGACACGTCGTAGAACGAGGTGTCCGCGGTCTGGACGAGGTTGAGGTCACCGCCCGTGATCTCGCCGCCGGCGAAGACGTCGTCGGCGCTCCAGAGCGCGAACGTCGAGCCCCCCGCAAGGAGCGCGACCGCGCCCAGCCCGACCCACACCAGTCCGCGGCGACGCTTGCGCTCCTCCGTGACAACGATGGTTGTTGCGTGGTTGTCCATGTTTCTCTTTCTGCTTGTAGCCCCTCTACAAGGGACTGGTTCACCCGACGCCCAGCTAGTCGTCGAGGTCTGTGCCGAACGTGCTACTCGTTCGAAGCTGTGAGCGCGAAACGGTCGCTGGGCTGCGTCACTCCCGCGTTGCGATTCGTCACCGCGGGGTCGAGGACGATGGTGATGTCCGGCTCGTTGTCCGGGTCCGGGTAGATCCCCGCACTCCAGACGTCCACGTCCCGCGGGCGTGTCTGGTCCTCCGCGATGCCGCTGGCTTCCACCTCATTGATGTAGGTGCCCAGCAGCGGCAACGACGGCGGGAAGCTGACAGACGTGCTCCACGTGTCCAGAGCCTCGTAGACCTTGCCGTCCTCGGCGATCCCCTGCGCGTAGGCATCATTGACATAACTGCCATCGGGCGCGTTGATGAAGGCCATCGCCGCACACCAGGTCTGACTCGATCCGCCGCTCGTTCCGGCGCCCGGTGCCTGGAGCTCGTGCGCCTGAGCGTCGAACACCAGGACGTTCTTGCGCAGTTCCCCTTCGGCCGTCTCAGGAGTCGCTGGCACGTCTGCGCAGCCGCCGCCGGCGTCAGCGGGATACACCTTGAGGGTCGAATACCGAAGAAGGGTGTTCTCTTCCCCGACCCCGGTGCTCAAGTCGTGGACCGAGCCGTCGCCTGCCACCTGCGAGGTGACGGACACGTCGTAGACGAGGCCGGCGATGCCGTCCGCCCGTCCGGTGGCATCGAACGTCCAGATGATCGGCGCGGCGTCAGGCCCCGTCTGCCCGAGAACCTCAGCCAACGTCGATCCCGGCAGGGTGAGTTCGACGGGGGCGCCGTCCTCGCTGTGGACGAGATCTGCCGACCCGTCCGTCGGAGCCGCCGCGAAGGCGACCCGGCCGAGGTCGAACGCAGGGATGCTGACGGAGTCATCCATCGCCCACAGGGCGTGTGCCGCCGGAACAGTGGAGGCGGCAAGTGCCCCCAGAGCGAGTCCACCGATCACGGCCTTCGCGTACGCTCGACCGCGGTCGCGCCTGCGCAGCCCTTTCGCCATGCGGTCGCTCTTGCGGCTCATGGGTTGCCTCCCTCGACGAAGCCGGATCCTTCGCGAAGCTGCTCGAGCGAGATGACGATGTTCCCGGCTGCCCACTGGTCGGGTGCGTCGTCGACGGATCCGCCATCGGCCCAGTCGTAGTCGCCGAGGATCTCTGCAGAGATGACGACCTTCCAGTCCTCGGTCATCCCTTCGTCTGTGCCGGTCAGACCGCCCATCGCGAGAGTCGTGCCGAAGCGGGCGGTGCCGGTTTCAGGGGCGACCTGAACGCCGTCCGCGTCCTCGATGTGGAACGACAGCGCGATCAGTCCGTCCTCGACTGCCTGGGCCGCGTCACTCCCGGTCGCGTAGTCCACCGAGAGCCCCCCGGCGATGTTGTCCCCCTGGAGGTACGACTCGACGTTCTGGGTGATCGTGATGAGGTCTCCGGGCATCAGGTCGAAGTCCGCCGGCGTTCCGGTGAGCGGGCGCTGCTCGGAATCGCTGAGTCCCGGAGTGATCTGGCTCCAGGTGGTCTCCATCGAGACCAGCCTCAGGTTTCCACCGGTGATGTCTCCCGCGCCGGCCGAAGTGCTGGCAGACCACAGAGCGTAGGTTCCGCCTGCCGATGCGCCGGCGATGAGCAGCCCGACCAGGAGCGGGGCTGTGACCCCCAGGCCCGGTCGCTCGAGACTCCGCTTGCGTCGTTCACGCGTGGTCACGGGGTCTCACCCGACTCGGAGCTCGGGCCGTCTGCCGTGGTGTCCACGGGAAGGAGGGAGACGCAGGAGAACAGTTTCTCGGAGTCACCGCTGTCGAGCGACGCGACCGTACCGATGACTCCGCCCTTGCCGAGTCGCTCGTCAGAGTCGATGACCTCGACATCGCGGAGGACCGTGAGCCAGTCGTCTGCGGAGGTGTTGCTGACGGTGTACACGAAGCACACGGCCTGACCGTCTGTGAGACGGCTGTCACGCGGAGCGGGCGTACCCGTGGCCTCGATCTGCTGAGCCGAGGAGGGATCGCCGACAGTGATGTACGCGCGCTTCACGATGTTGATGATCGGGTCGGTTGAGTAGAGGTACGGGTTCACGTCCGGCACGAGAAGACCGTCGTAGTTGCTGTCCCCGGTCACGACGGTCGCCGCGATCGTCGTCTTCGTGCCTGCCGGAGCGTCGCCTGCAGCGGCGGTCACGACAACGGCAGCCGACTGAGTCTCCCCGCCGTCGATCACCGGCGATGCGGTGCTCAACGACAGCTTCGGCGTCCCCTCGGGCTGATCGACGCTCGTCGGGAACTTCAGCTGCTCGGTCGGAACGGGTGCACCGCCCGCCAGCATGTAGGTGAACTTCTTACCCCGCCCGTCACCGGTCACCAGCGTGAACCTGTTCGGCTGAGCGGTGATGGGGTTCACGAACGTCACGACGTTGTCGGTGGCGCGCTCGCTCCCGGTCGCGGCTGCCGTGATGTTCACCAGTCCCGTGGGGATGGCGACGGTGCCCGCACCGATGGTCACGGTCACCTGCGCGGTGTCGTCGACGCGCACCACCACATCGAACTGGGTGCCCGAGCTTCCGGCGATCTCCGAGACCGAGACGATACGCGGGTTGAGCTTGTCGGCGTCGATGGTGCTGATGCCTGCTGCGACACCGTCGAGTCCCTCGGACGTCGCTCGCTTCGCCTCGACGACGAAGTCATCGCCGGCGACCGTCGACGTGTCGAGCTGCATCGACGAGGTGAGCGTGAAGTGCAGGTCGCGGGCGTGCGTCTCCTCGTTCTGAGTGGTGGCCTGCGCGATGGTGAGCACTGGACGGCAGTTGCCGTCGATGACTGCGACTCGCGAGTACTGTGACGACGACGATGTGGAGCCCGACAGGGGTTCGATCGTCTGCACCCGCAGTCCTCCCGTCACCGCTCCGGAGATGGGGTGGACGGGGCCGACGCCGCTGTTCGTCTCGAGTCGCTCGTCACCGGGCATGGGCAGAGCGACCTGCAGCGTCCGGCGCGCATCGGCGTCGACGTCGTAGCGGCCGATATAGACCTCCGCGTCGTTGCCCTGGGTCCAATAGACGTCGAGCTCGACGGGCACTCCGGGATAACGCCCTGCGGTGTTGTCTGCCGTGTTGGCTGCGTCGGCGGGCGGGGCCACTTCGAGGGGCACCGTGCACTCGGTCGCGGTGATCGGAGTGGCCTGGACGTTCGCGCTGCTGCGGGCGATCGGCCACCAGGTGTTCAGCTTCGCGTTCGCGGACGCGTTCACGTTGCTGACGAGGGTCGCCGCGACAGAGCCGTTGCCCGCGAACTCCTCGAGGACGGTGTTTGTCTGGCTTCCGGACCGCGGTCCGAACGTGTTGCGGGCGATCTCGACGACGCCCGTCTGCAGCATCCGGATGCCGGAACGGGAAGCACTGGTCGAGAATCCGTCGAAGTGGTTGTCCACGATGGAGACGCGCGAGTCGGCGAGGTTCATGGCGGAGTCGGTCGGCTCGAGACCGTCCCAGTAGACGGCCTGGGTGTTCATGGTTCCCGTTGCGAGGAACTCGTTGTCGGCGATCCTGCCGCCGGTGCCGATGCGCTTGTCGGTGGGGAGCATGATCGCCGCCGCGTTGTCCTGCACATCACCGTTGCCCGACATGCCCGTGAAGTCGTTGCCGACGATCTCGAAACTGTCGAGGTTGGCGTAGGCCAGGTCGACCACCGGCTGACGAGCGCGGTAGTAGGGGGCGGAGAACGAGTTGCCGCTGACCGTCAGCGTGCCGACGGTGGCGTACCGGAGGTCGAGGCCGCGAGCGTCCGAGGCGGATGAGCGGTTGATGTTCGGCGCGACGTTGTCGGTGAACTCGAGCTCCGTGATGTGCTGCTCATAGGCCTCGACCGGTGTCGAGGTGCATCCCGCTGCCGTGCTTCCGTTGCACGAACCGGAAGCGTCGCCTGCGAGATAGGTGTTGCCGGTGACGGTGAGCCCCTTGACGGGGAATGACGCACTGGTCCCCTCGACCACGCCCCAGTTCCACTCTCTCTCGCTGGAAGCGAAGCCGCTGATCGTGGAGTTCGAGACCGTGATCTCCTCAGCTCCCCCGCGCACGACGAAGAAGCGTTCGGGGTAATAGGTGACAGTGCGCACGTCGAGGTCGTCGAGGGTGACCCGCTTGGCCTTCGGCCCGATGTAGAAGGAGGTCTCCCCCGCCCAGACATCGTCGACGGCGCGGATGGTGATGTCAGGCCCGTTGAGGTGGAACGGAGCGACGGTGATATCTCCTGCCCCGGCAGGGTGGACTGTGATCCTGTGCTCCAGGTCGATGGTGACCGGCGCGGTCACCTCGTACACTGCACCGCTGCCGTCACCACTGGCGTCGCCGGCTACCGCACCGTTGGCTCCGGAGAGGGCCGTGGTCCTCATCCGGGTCGCTGTGCTGATCGCGATGTTGCCACCTGCGAAGTCGGGGTCGACCCCGATGGCCACCTCACCGGGGGCGGCGTTGAGGGCATTGGATTCTTCGATGGCCGCGCGCAGTGTGCACGTTCCGACGGTGGACTCGCAGATGCCGTCTGTGAGGGAGCCTGCAGCACTCTGAAGACCCAGGGAGTCGACCGACAGCTGGGTCGCCGCCTGGGCCATGTTCGCGATGGCGATCGGTGTGAGCAGTCCCGCTGCGATGGCGAGCGCCACGCCTAGCGCGGTGGCCTTGCGGCGGCGTCCGCTATCGGTTCTACGAGTTCGCATTTCAAAGTTCCCCTACTGCGCAGGAGCGCGGCGATGTCCAGGAGTGGCTGACGCATCCATGACATCTCCGGGCGGCGAGGGGCACACCGGGTTCGAGCGATCATGAGTGGTGCACGATCGGAAGTTGGGTACTCGTGGGGGCATCCCTGAGTGACGTACGCGTCACACGGGTGGAGAAACTGCCGGTCGACCGTTATTTCGCAGAGCTCTTCGTGACGGTCCGAGCCCTTCCCGGACAGCGACGCCCTTGACAGAGACTGAACACGCGTTTAGTCTGCTGTACATGCGTTCAGCTTCGGATGACCTCACCGCTCGGGCGCGGATCCGCGACGCCGCCATCGCCGCCTTCGCCCGTGATGGGTACGACGCCTCGAGCCTGCGTGCGATCGCCAGGGACGCCGGCGTCAGCCCGGCGCTGATCGTGCACCACTTCGGCGACAAGAACGCCCTGCGCACGGCATGCGACGACTACGTGGTCAGCGTCTTCACCGACGAGGAGCACGAGCTCATCTCCGCGCCGACCGGCGACCGCATCCGCACGGCGCTGCACGATCTCGAGCGCTACGGCCCCTACATCGACTACCTCTCCCGCATGCTCGTCGACGGCTCACCCGCCGCCGACCGGCTGTTCGACAGCTTCCTCGCCAATACGCGGCAGGTGCTCGACGAGCAGCGCACCGCGGGCATGCTCGAGCCGATGAGCGATCCCGAGATGACGACGCTGCTGCTGACGCTGATCGGTCTCGGACCCGTCGTGATGCGCGCCCAGATCGCGCGCACCCTCGGAATGGACCAGCTGAGCCCGGCCGGGCTGCTGCGCACCACCCTGCCGACACTCGAACTGCTCACGCACGGCATCTATTCGACGACCGCACTGCTCGACGGCGCGCGCGACGCACTCGCGGCCGAGGGGAACGCCCCGAGAGGAGACGCATCATGACCGACACCATCGAGATCGACCGTCTGAACAAGCGCTACGGCAGCCGCATCGCGCTGCATGAGCTCGAACTGCGCGTGCGCCCAGGCACCGTCTTCGGGCTCATCGGACCCAACGGCGCCGGCAAGACGACCACGCTCCGCACGCTCGTCGACGTCATCCGGCCGTCGTCCGGCTCGGTGCGCGTCCTCGGTGAAGATCCCCGACACGGCGGCGCGGCGCTGAGGCGGCGCATCGGATATGTGCCGGGCGAGCTCCACCTCGAGGGACGCTCGAGCGGACACCGGATGCTGGGGTTCTACGCGCAGGTCTCGGGCTCACGCGATTCCGCTGCCACGCTGCGCACCGGACGCGAGCTCGCCGACCGGCTCGGGCTCGACCTGTCGCGGCCCGTGCGCACGCTGTCGAAGGGCAACAAGCAGAAGGTCGGCCTGATCCAGGCGTTCATGCACCGACCGGAGCTGCTGATCCTCGACGAGCCGACCAGCGGCCTCGACCCCCTCGTGCAGAGGGAGTTCCTGCAGATGGTGCGCGAGGCGAAGGACGCCGGGCAGACGGTGCTGTTGAGCTCGCACGTGCTCAGCGAGATCCAGCAGACCGCCGACGAGGTCGCGGTGCTCGCGAACGGACGGGTCGTCGCCGACGGCGACGTCGCCTCCCTGCGCCTGGGTTCGATCCGCCGGGTGCGTGCCGAGCTGTCTGCGACGGATGCCGCGGCGGCCCGTGCCGCCTTCGATCGAGTCCCCGGCCTCAGCGGCATCGACGCGAGCGATGCCGACGGCATCCTGCAGCTGTCCGGCACGATCGACGGCGCCATCGATCCGTTAATCAAGGTGCTCGCCCGGTTCGAGGTGCGCGACCTGACGGTCGAGGAGCCCGACCTCGAAGAGTCGGTGCTGCGGTTGTACGGAGACCCGGCGGCGCGTGCAGCGTCGGCTCAGCCACAGGGCGAGGTCGGCCGCGGCGCTGCCGAGGCCGACGCCCAGCTGCCGACGAGACGCTCGATCCGCGACGGGGAGGCGGAGCGATGAACGGCATCCTGCCGGTGTTCCGGCGCAACCTGCGCGAATCGTGGCGGAGCCTTCTCGGGTGGACGGTCGGCCTCGCCGCCGTACTGTTCCTCTACCTGCCGCTGTATCCGAGCATCGGGGGCAACGGGCAGATGCAGGACATCATCGACGCCCTTCCGAAGCAGCTCGTCGAGACCATCGGGTACGACCAGATCTCCAGCGGCGCCGGGTACACCCAGAGCACGTTCTACGGGCTGATGGGCTTTCTGCTGCTCACGATCGCCGCGGTGATCTGGGGGTCCGCGGCGATCGCCGGCGCGGAGGAGAGCGGACGCGCCGAACTCGACCTCGCGCACGGCATCGGCCGCGGTCAGTACGCACTCGAGTCCGCTCTGGCCGTGCTCGTCAGGCTGCTGTGGCTCGGCACCTTCGCGGGCATCGTCGTCTGGGGCCTGAACGACCCCTCCGAGCTGGGCCTCGAGGGCTGGCGCATCGTCGGAGCCAGCGCGGCGCTCACCGGACTCGCGTTCCTCACGGCATCCGCCGCTCTGCTCGCCGGCGCAGCGACGGGTCGCCGCATCTGGGCCACCGGTGTCGGTGCCGGAATCGCCGTCGTCGGGTACATCCTGCAGGCACTCGCCAAGCAGTCGAAGGACCTCGACTGGCTGAACGCTCTCTCCCCCTACGCGTGGGTCTACCGGCAGTCGCCGCTCGCCGAGGGCGTGGATCCCGGCGGACTGGCCCTGACCTGGGGCCTCGCGATCGCGTTCGTCGTGGGGTCGGCCCTCGCGCTCCGCGCCCGCGACCTCCGCGGCTGAGGTTCGCGCTCGGCGCTCGCCCACCCTCCGGGGCGGGGCCAGTTCCGCACCTCCCCACGGGGCGGGGCCAGTTCCGCACCTCCCCCCGGATGCGGGGTCAGTTCCGCACCTCCCCACGGATGCGGGGCCAGTTCTGCACCCTGATCCGGCTTTTCCGGTGTGCAACTGGCCCCGCACAACATGGCATGGTCGGGAACGGACGCTGCCCCACGATGCGGGGCCAGTTCCGCATCTCTCTACGGGCGCGGGGCCAGTTCCGCACCTCCCTCCGGATGCGGGGCCAGTTCCGCACCTCCCCCCGGATGCGGGGTCAGTTCCGCACCTCCCTCCGGATGCGGGGCCAGTTCTGCACCCTGATCCGGCTTTTCCGGTGTGCAACTGGCCCCGCACGACCTGGCATCGTCGGGAACCGACGCTGCCCCACGGATGCGGGGTCAGTTCCGCACCTCCCCACGGATGCGGGGCGAGTTCCGCACCTCCCCACGGATGCGGGGCCAGTTCCGCACCGTATTCCGGGTTTTCCGGTGCGCAACTGGCCCCGCACGACACCGCGGGAACGGGCGCCGGAACGGGAACGGCACACCCGCGCTGCGACCCGCACTTGCCCGGGATCCGCCTCACCCACCCCTTGACACAACCGAGGTTCAGTGGTTACCTAGTCGAGCAACTAACCCACCAACCGCTGCGGAGGACTCGTGATCGAAGAAGGCAAGCCGCTCTTCCTCCAGATCGCCGAGCAGATCGAGGACTCGATCCTCGACGGCTCACTCACGGAGGAAGCTCAGGCCCCCTCGACGAACGAGCTCGCCGGCTTCTACCGGATCAACCCCGCAACAGCAGCCAAGGGAGTCGCCATGCTCACCGACAAGGGAGTGCTGTACAAGCGCCGCGGCATCGGCATGTTCGTCGCCGCCGGGGCGAAGGATCTGCTCCTCGGCGAGCGCCGCGCCGCCTTCGCCGATCGCTACATCGACCCGCTTCTCGCCGAGGCCCGCACGCTGGGTCTCGGCGCCGACGACCTGGCCGCGCTGCTCCGCGAGCGCGCGGCCCAGGAACCCCAGGCATCACAGACATCACAGACATCACAGACATCACAGACAGAAGGGATGACCCCCGCATGACCGCCGTCATCGAGGTGCAGCACCTCACCAAGCACTACAAGGAGAAGAACGCTCTCGACAACGTGTCTCTCACCCTCGAGGGCGGTGCGATCTACGGCCTGCTCGGCCGCAACGGAGCGGGCAAGACCACGCTCATGTCGATCCTGACCGCGCAGAACTTCGAGTCGTCGGGCACAGTGCGCGTCTTCGGCGAGCACCCCTACGAGAACACGCACGTCCTCAACCGGATCTGCTTCGTCCGCGAGAGCCAGAAGTACCCGGATGACGCCTATCCGCGTCACGCGTTCAAGGCCGCGAGCCTGTTCTTCCACAACTGGAACCAGGAGTTGGCCGACGAGCTCATCGAGCAGTTCCAGCTGCCGATGAAGCAGACGATCAAGAAGCTCTCGCGCGGCCAGCTCTCGGCCGTCGGGGTCATCATCGGTCTCGCCTCGCGCGCCGAGCTGACCTTCTTCGATGAGCCCTACCTCGGTCTCGACGCGGTCGCCAGGCAGATCTTCTACGACCGTCTGCTCGAGGACTACGCCGAGCACCCGCGCACGATCGTCCTCTCGTCGCACCTGATCGACGAGGTGTCGAACCTCATCGAGAAGGTCATCGTGATCGACAACGGCAGGATCCTGCTCGACGAAGACACGGATGCCGTGCGCGACCGCGCCGTCACCGTGATCGGCGATGCGACCAAGGTCGATGCGTGGGCGTCTGACCGCGAGGTGCTGCACCGCGAGGCACTCGGCCGGGTGGCATCCGTCACCGTGCTCGGGGCGCTGTCTGCCGCTGAGCGCGCCGAGGTCACGGCATCCGGTCTCGATCTCGCTCCGGTGTCACTGCAGCAGCTGATCGTGCGTCTGACGCAGAAGGCCGAGGCGGGCTCCGCCACCAGAGCCTCCGCCGCGAAAGAGGAGGTCCGCTGATGCGACGCACACTCAACGTCATCCGCCTGCAGCTCATCAACCGGCAGACGTTCATCTGGGTGCCGCTGATCATCCTCGGCTCGGCCGTGATCATCTCGATACTCATCTACGCGATGATCCCGACCGACGGCCCGAAGTACGGCGGTGGCGGCCAGGCTCCGCTCTGGTACTTCTTCGCGATCGGGATCTCGGCGATGACACTCACCTTCCCGTTCTCGCAGGCGATGAGCATCACGCGGCGCGACTTCTTCTTCGGAACCATGCTCACGGCGATCCTCGGCAGTGCCTTCCTGGGGATCGTGTTCCTGATCGGCGGCGCCATCGAGACGCTGACGAACGGGTACGGCATCAACGGGTATGTCTTCTACCTTCCGTGGCTGTGGGAGGCAGGGCCCGGCGGGGCGTTCATCGTGTACTTCTCCCTCGCCCTGTTCCTGTTCGTGGTCGGCTTCACAGGAGCGACCATCTACAAGAGCTGGGGACCGACGGTGCTCACGATCGTCGGTGTCGGCCTCGCGCTCATCCTGGTCGGGCTCGCGTTCCTCGCGACGAGACTCGAACTGTGGGGCCAGGTCTGGACCGGCATCCTCGACGCCGGCGCGCTCGGCCTCGCACTGTGGGGCCTCGTCGCCACTGCGGTGCTCACCGGCGTATCGTTCCTCGCCTTCCGCAGGGCCATCCCCTGATCGGTCGATGATCGCTCGATGCCGGTCGCTCCTCACGGGGGCGGCCGGCATCACCGCGTTCAGACCGCTACTCGGCCTCGCGGTCAGATGCAACCAGGTGCGAGGACGGATGCCGAGCGGCTAGCGTCACCCTTCGGGGAGGATGACGAGAGGATGCCGTGACGAACATCAGAACACGAGTGCGCGCGCGCCGCCCGGGCATCGTGCGCTCGCTGCGCGAAGCGGTCGACCCCGCCCGGCTGCTGCTCGTCGCCAAGACCGCACTGGCGGTCGGGCTCGCGTGGCTGATCGCCCCGCACACGCCCGGAGTCACCGACGAGTACCCGTATTACGCGCCGCTCGGCGCGCTGGTCAGCATGTATCCGACGCTCATGGGGTCGGTGCGATCGGGGCTCCAGACGCTGCTCGGACTCGCGACCGGCATCGGATTGGCCGCAGTCGTCGTGCTGACCGTCGGCCCGACCTGGTGGAGCATCCCGGTCGTGGTCGGCGTCGGCGTGCTGGTCTCGGGCACCGGCTGGTTCGGCGCAGGACGCGAGTACGTCCCCATGGCGGCGCTGTTCGTGCTGATCGTCGGCGGCCAGAACGCCGACGAGTACTCGCTCGGCTATCTCGTGCAGATGGGAGTCGGAGTGGTCGTCGGTCTCATCGTGAACCTGGTGATCGCTCCTGCTCCGCTCACCCTCGCCGCCGCGGCGAAGGTCGACGCCTTCCGCGCGCAGTTGAGCGACCATCTGCACGACATCGGGTCGGCCGTCTCGGAGTCCTGGCCGCCGGAGCACGAGCAGTGGGCCGACGATGCCTCCTCTCTCGCCGACACCACGTCAGAGCTGCGCACCGCGCTGTCCGACGCCGACGACAGCCGACGAGGGAACCCGCGGGCGTTCGGGCGGCGAGGTGACACGCGGCATATCCATGAGGAGCTCGCGCGCCTCGATCGCATCGCCCACCTGATCCGCGACATCTCCGACGAGGTCGCCGACACCATCTGGGACCGCCCCGGCGCGCTCGAACTGGATGCGGCACTGCCCGAACCGCTCTCGGCCGCGTGCCACGCCGTCGCCGACGTCATCGCGCAGCAGGATCCGCTCACTCCCGCAGATCACCGCGCTCGCGGAGAGGCGGCCCGCGCGATCAGGCTGCTGCTCGAGACCGTCGACGATCGCACGATCGATGTGCGGCGGTCCATGGGCCCTGGCGTGCTCGCGGCGATGCAGCTGCGCCGCATCCTGATCCTCAGCGGACACCGAGAGTCGGATGAGGACGAGTCAGACGACGAGGACGAGTCGGAGGGCCGGACCGAAGGCTCGTGACGATCAGATCGTGTCGTCGGCCGCGACGAGATCGATCTGCCAGAACCGCCCCTCGGCGTCGTAATCATCATGCGCGGCTTCGGCCTCGGACACCGCCTTGTCGAAGATCTCCATGACCGCCGTGAACTCTGCCTCGGTGAGCCGGGTCGTGCGCTGCTGGAACACGGCGTGGACGCCTGAGGCTCGACCCCCGTAGTACGCGGGCGACCACGCGATGACACGCTGGAGAAGGTCCTGGTGCTCGGCAGCCAGGGCTCGCACCACGGCTCCGCCGAGCTCCTCGTCGGCCACCGGATGGTCGGGGTCTCCGACGCTCATCGCGCCCTTCACCGGCGCCCAGACTCGATCACGGCGATCACGGGCGTGCTCGGGGGCCTCGACGATGAGTCCGGCGTCGGCGAGAGTGCGCAGGTGGAAGCTGACGCTGTTCGCGGCGACGTCGAGCTCGGCGGCGATGTCGGCCGCGCGCATATGGTCGCGGCGGGCGAGCAGGCGGAGGATCTGTCGGCGCAGCGGATGCGTATAGGCCTTGAGCATGGCAGTCGTCATCCATACGGGATCTTCGCCGTGAATGCCCTCGCCCATGGTCAGATCCTACCTGCAGGAATTATTGCGCAAGAGTAGTTGCGCAAGTCTTCTTGCGTAACTACTCTGAGGGGCATGACGACGACCGTTACCGACCCCCACCGGCTCTGGCGGAACACCCGGTACCTGACCTGGCTCGTGAGCGACACGAGCAAGGGCCTCGCCGCGACACTGTTCGCCTTCGCGATCCCCCTGCTCGCCCTGGTGGTCACCGACGATCCCGCCCAGGCAGGGGTGATCGGCGGTACGGGAATGGTCGCGCGACTGGTCTTCACACTCGCCGGCGGCATCCTCGCCGACCGGCACCGTCGCATCCTGCTCATGCTCATCGGCTCCCTCATCGGCATCCTGCTGGCCGGAGCATTCACGCTGTTGGCTGTGTCCGATGCGCTGACCTTCGGCACCCTGCTGGCTGCGAACGTCCTGCTGGCCGCTCGCAGCGGACTCTTCGACGTCGCGGGCGAGAGCGCGATCAAGGAGATCGTGCCCGATGACGCGATGGGCAGAGCTCAGGCCGCGAACCAGGGTCGGGATGCCGCGCTGCAATTGGCCGGCGGCCCGCTGGGCGGGCTGCTGCTCGGAGTCGGCGGCTGGCTCGTCGGAGTCGTCATGACGCTCTGCCATGCCGTCGCCGCAGTGACGGCGTGGATGCTGCAGCGCCAGGCTCGCCGCGTCGGGATCGCGGACGCAGGGGCCGAAGCCGTCGGGTTTCGGGTGGGCGATGACGGGGAAAACCCAGAGCCCCCGGTCGATGCAGGGCGTGTCACGGCGGGACTCGCCCTCGACGCGGCGGATGGTCTGGGCTTTCCCACGGATTCGAGTGCGGATGCCGCAGTCGCCGCACCGACCAGGACGAGCGCCTGGGCCGAGCTGCGCGAGGCCTTCGCCTGGCTGTTCTCACGCCCCGATCTGGGCGGCGTGCTCGTCATCATCACGATCATCAACCTCGGCTTCAACGCCGCGATCACGACCGTCATGTACGCGCTTCAGCAGGCCGGATACTCGGAGCTGCTGATCGGCTCACTCGGTGCGGGGGTCGGCGCGGTCATGCTCGCCGGTGCCATCGTGGCGCCCCTGCTCGTGCCGCGCATCCGCACCGGAGTCCTCGCGATCGCCGGTCTCGCGGGCGGCACCATCGGCACGATCGTGCTCTCGATGGTCACCGAGCCGTGGGCGATCGTCATCGTGCTGGGCGCCTCGGTGGTGCTGCTGCCGGCGCTCAATGCGGGGATGATGGGCTACTTCATGGTCGCGACGCCGACCGAACTGCTGGGGCGGGCCAACAGCGCGGCCGGCGTGCTGGGGATGGGCGCCATGCCGCTCGCGCCGCTGATCGCCGGCTTCGGCCTCACCTGGATCGGACGCGAATGGACGATCCTCGTGTGCGCAGCGCTCTGCGTGCTCGCCGTCGCCCTGGCGCTCGGCAACCGCGCGCTGCGCGCTCTGCCCGTCGAGTCCCGCTGGGCCGCGCACGCGAAGCAGTACGAGAGCGCCTGAGCGGCACCCGACGCTCGATCCGACACAGGGCGGTCGGCGCCGCCGTGTGCCACTTCGATCGAGCGCTCGCGGGGATTCTCGCGAAATGGATGACCGGGATGGCCAGATGTCGGCGCCTCTGCATAGGATCGGCGACACGCGCACCCGACCTGAGGAGACGAAGATGTCAGACATGCAGATCACCGAGAAGCCACTTCCCTACGTCCGCCTCGCGGCGCTGACCGAGACCGTCGCCTCTCAACCCGAGGTCGCCGCCGTCGTGGGCCCGCTGTTCGACCAGGTGGCAGACGTGCTCCTGGCCGCCGGCGCCACCCCGGGACTCCCCATCGCCGAATACGACATGAACAAGCACGGCGTGCGCATCACGGTCGGCTTCGTCTACGACGGCCCCGCCGTCGACGGGATCGTCATCGTCGAGCTGCCGGCCATCGACGATGCGTTCACCGCCACGCACCTCGGCACCATGGAGACGATCGATGACAGCTGGGACGCGGTGAACCAGGCGATCATCGCCCAGGGAGCGACGGCGCAGGGTGCCTGTCGTGAGGTCTATCTGCAGTCGGAGTCCGAAGATCAGGCCGACTGGATCACCGAGCTGCAGCAGCCGGTCACCCGCTCCTGACCCGTCAGAGCGCTCCGGCGAGCGCCGCGACGCCCACGATCACCGAGACCAGCGCGAGCACGAGGGCGATCGCGATCAGCACGGCGTGCACCTTCAGGAACGTCGTGGCCTTGCCTTCGGCATCCCGGGCCCTGGGGTCTGTCGCGACCCGCTTGTAGAAACGGGGCCACACCAGCACGTTGAAGGCGGCGTTGAGGAAGAGCACGACGGCGAGAGCGATCACCCCTCCACGCTAACGCCCGCGGCACGAGTCCCCGGCCACCCGGCCACCCGGCACCCGGCCACCCGGCCACCCGTCGCCCGCCATCCGGCATCCGGCATCCGGCATCCGTCTCCCGCCACCCCGCCACCCGGCGCCCGTCGCCCGGCATCCGCCACCCGGCATCCGTCTCCCGCCGTCTCTCATGCACCGCCTGCAGGACCAAGGCACGTCTGCAGGACCAGATCGCTGCCCTGTTCCCGCAGACGCTCATCCGTCCTGCAGACGGCACCTGAGATGACCCTCGGACTCAATCTCTCCAATATTCCGAAAAACATACCGAGTCCATGTATCACCAGGCTCTTGCCGTGCTCCTGACTGGTGTGATCACAATGGGACTCATGATCGACGGCGCACCCGACGGCGCCGCCCTCGATCCTGCACCGGACGACGGAGCGGCACGCTGGAAGCGAGCCGCCGAGTTCTTCGACGCATGGCGGGACGGCGACAGCCGCGCGATGGACGACCTCGTGCGGCTGATGACGCCTGTGCTCTGGCATGTCGTGCGTGCCTACGGGCTCGACCGCACCCTGGCCGAAGACGTCATCCAGACGACGTGGCTGCAGCTGGTTCGGGGGCACCGCTCGATCACCGATCCGAAGGCGGTGTCGGCCTGGCTCACCACCACCGCACGCCGCGAGGCCTGGCGAGCCGGCAAAGCTCACAACAGGGTCGACGCGACGGAGTCGGATGCCCTCGACGCACTGCTTCCTGAGCAGCAGTCGGCCGAGCATCACGCCACCGTCGGGGACGAGAAGCGACGGCTGTGGGCCGCGGTTCACCTCCTCGCCGACCGGTGCCAGCGCCTGCTGCGAGTGATCGCCTTCGAGGAGCGACCGGACTACGCCCGCCTCGCCGCCGACCTCGCGATGCCCGTCGGCAGCATCGGACCCACCCGTCAACGCTGCCTCGCGAAACTGCGCGAGCTGCTCGATGCACCGACACCACGAACGGGGGGCAGCTCATGAGCGAGAACGACGGCGCCCACGGTGGCGACAACCACGAAGACGCCGAGCTGTTCGCGCAGCTGCGTTCGCTCTGGCGCGATGTCGATCCGATGCCGGCCGCTCTGATCGATCGCATGATCGCGACGGTTGCGGCTGAGGGTCTCTCGGAGGAGTACGCACTGCTCACCCTCATCGAGGAACCGCTCGGCGCCGTGCGCGGTGACGCCGATGCACTGACCCTGCAGTTCAGCGACGGCACCACCAGCATCCTGCTGCATGTCACCCGCACGGCGACCGGCGCACACCGCGTCGACGGCTGGGTCGACTCGACCTCGAATGCGATCGAACTCGCGCAGGGCGAGCGCATCCGCACCACGACGACCAACGACACGGGTCGCTTCATGTTCGACGATGTGCCCGACGGACTGACTCTCGTGCGTCTGCGCACCATGGTCGGCGATCAGGAGCGAACCATGTCGACCCCGCAGTTCGAGTTGTGACCTACCGCGGGAACTCCCGCGCGCATGACGGGGCGACCCGTGCACACCACCGCTGGGCGACTCCCGCACCACGCAGGACCTCACTCACCGGAAGCGGGCCGACCCGCACACATCGCGGGGTCCCCCGCACAGGACGCGGGCTCATCCCGCACAGGATGCGGGTCCGCCCGCGAGGAGAGGACCGACGATGGAGCAGCCCAAGGGGTGGAGCTGGCAGGACCGAGCTGAGGGGTCGATCAGACGGGGGACGGCTCTCGATCCGTCGGTCGAGCCCGTCGACGGCGTCAGGGCATTTCCCACGGCCTACCTGCAGGAGCGCCTGCTGATCACTCAGGATCAGGAGAACGGCCAGGAGGCGTACGACCAGGAGATCCGCGAGCTGCGCGCAGCGGCCGGCTCGTTCGGCTGGAATCTCGAGATCGAATCACCGGATGCTGTCCGCGCCGCCGTTCCGCTGGTTCCCGGGGTGCCCGGCTTCCTCCGCGCCCACCTCACCACGCCCGACGAGCCGACCCGCGGCGAGTCTCCGGTGCCGCCCGATGCCTGGCGCGTCCTGCAGCGCGCCCGCCGCAGCTCCGGCACGCCGATGCCGAGGACCAGCCTCGAGCACGTGCTGTCGATCGACCCTGTCGGCCTCAATCCGTTCAGCCGCACGAATCCCTTCAGCCGCACCAACCCGTTCAGCCGCACCAACCCGGTGCGCGGCGCGGGCGGAGGAGCCGGCGGCAGCGACGACTACCTCGAGCCGGGGCGCGGCGCGCGCCAGCCGGTGACCTGGCTCGGACCGGCGCCACGGCGCACGGCAGCCCCGAAACGCGGCCGCCGCCCCGTGGTGGCGGTGCTCGACACCGGATGCGGAGTGCACGACTGGCTGCCCGACGACATCGTCACCCGGCACATCGAGCTCGACGGCGTGCCGATCGGTCTCACCGACGACGCCGACCCCGAGCGCTACCCCGACCTCTACGGACAGCTCGATGGAGAGATCGACGCGGTCGCCGGGCACGGCACGTTCATCGCGGGACTCATCCGCCAGACGGCACCGGATGCCGACATCCTCTCGATCCGCATGGCCGGCGCGCTCGGCGTGATCGACGAGAGCACCTTCCTGACCACGGTCGCGCAGGTCGTCGAGCTGCTGCGGCGACACCGCGAGGACCCGTCGACCGGGCATCCGATCGACGTGCTCAACCTGTCGCTGGGGTATTACCACGAGACCCCGGTCGACGGTCAGTTCAGCCTGACCCTCAACGCCCTGCTCACCACGGCACGTGCGCTCGGGTGCGTGGTGGTCTGCTCGGCGGGCAACGACGCGATCGACAGGCCGTCGTTCCCGGCCTCGCTGTGGCCGTGGCCGGGCGCGGACAACGGCATCCCTCGAGACAAGGACGCCCCGCACGTGTCGGTCGGTGCCCTCAACCCCTCGGCTCGGTCGGTCGCGCTGTTCTCGAACATCGGCCCGTGGGTGCAGGTGTACGCGCCCGGCGCCGCCGTGGTCAGCACGTCACCCGCCTTCGTCGGTGGCGAGCAGGCGACCACCAGGGCAGACGTCGAAGGTCTGCGGCGCGAGACCATCGACCCCGACGACTACCGCGGGGGCTTCTCGATCTGGAGCGGCACGTCGTTCGCGGCTCCCTACGTCGCAGGGCGCATCGCCGCACAGCTGGGCCCGGTGCCACCGCAGGGCATCACCGCGGATGCCGCGGCCAAGGCCGTCGCCGCGGTGCTGAAGACGCTGCCGTCGCCGGCGTCGGGCGGGTAGCCGCGGACCGGTCGCCACGAACCGGTCGCCACGGACCGGATGGCTGAAGGATGCCCGAATGGCCGACCACACACGATCACATCACCAGCCATCCGGGCATCGGCCAGCCATCCGGGCGCCCAGAAAACCGGATGCGGCCGCAGCCCTTCCCTGAAACCTGGCGTACCGGCATTCTGGTGAAGTGCCCCTGTCTGCTCTCGAGCTGCATCAGCGCGGCGTCGACGCAGCCAACTCCCGACGGTTCGCGCAGGCGCGGCGAGCGCTGACGACCGCATCCGCGCGCACCGACGACGACGATCTGCGCGCGCGCATCGACGGGACCATGGCCTACGTGCTCGCTCAGACGGGCCAGCCGGCGGAGGCCGAGCGCCTCTCGCGTGCAGCGCTGTCGCGCCCGGGGCTCAGCGACGAGACGGTGGCCCTCGCGAACGGGCAATTGGGCACGCTGCTCATGCACGGCGGACGCCTCGACGAGGCCGACCTGTTTCTCACGAAGGCGATCGACGGCCTCGATGAGGGCTCGATCGAGAGCGCGAACTGCCTGATGAGCCGGTCGATCGTCAGCATGCAGCGGCACCGGCTCGACGACTGCTCAGCCGATCTGCTGCGGGCCATCGCCGCTTATGAGGCCCATGGGGCAGACGCACCGCTCGCCGAAGCCCGCCACAACCTCGGCTACGCCGCACTGCTCGGCGGCGACCTCGTCACGGCGCTCGGGTTGATGACCCGATCGCGGCCGATTCTCGCCGCCACGAGCGACCTCGCCGCGGCGATCAGCGACCTCGACCGTGCCGAGGTGCTGCGTGACGCCGGCCTCACCACAGAGGCCGAAGAGCTGCTCGGCACGGTCGCGGTGCGGTTCGGTGCACAGCGGATGCGACAGGCACGCGGCGAGGCCGAGTTCCACCTCGCCCGGTCGCTGTTGCGGCACGACGCCGCTTCTGCCGAGCGTTCCGCCGCGACCGCATCCCGCCGCTTCGCCGCACTGGGAAGCGAGAGCTGGGCCGCGCGTGCCGAGGCGGTGCGGCTGGAAGCCCGACTGCTCGCCCACCCGAAGGCCGCACCGCACACCGAGGACTTCACGCGCACAGCCGCAGCGCTCGCCCGTGGAGGATTCCGCACCGAGGCCACCGCCCTGTCTCTCACGGCACGCCTCGCGGACGGAGGGCGACTGCCACGGCTCACCGCCGACGCCCCGACCCCCCTGCGCCTGCGGCAGCACGAGGTGCGTGCGGTGCGTGCGGCGTCTGCAGGCAAGGATGCCGATGCCCGACGCGCGGCCGCCGACGGGCTCGAGCTGCTCACCGCGTGGCAGCAGTCGTTCGGCGCGCTCGACCTGCAGGCCTCCGTGGCGATGCACGGCACCGAGCTGATGTTCACCGGGCTCGCTGCCGCCGCACGATCACGCGACCCCGGGGTGCTCTTCGAGTGGTCGGAGCGCGCCAGGCACCTGAGTCAGCAGGTCGCTCCGGTGCGCCCACCGCACGACGAGGAGCTCTCGGCCGACCTGGCTGAACTGCGCATGCTGCGCGCCGACCTCGCAGGGTCGGACTGGACGACCGATTCCCGGGTGCGCGAGCTGCGGGATCGGGTTCGCGACCGGCAATGGTCGTCGACCGGTGTCGGCGGGAACCACGAACGCCTCGGGCTGCGCGAGACCATGGCCCGGCTCGACGGTGACACGGCGATCCTCGCCTACGTCTTCACGCGCGACGAGCTGCTCTGCGTCGTGGTGACGGCATCCGCTTCGTCGATCGTCGAGCTGTCGCTGCCGCGCATCGAAGCCGCACTCGACGGACTCCGCGCCGACCTCGACGTCGCCGCCCTCACCCGCGGCGGCCAGATGGCGCACATCGTGGCGCGGTCGCTCGACGAGAGGCTGCGGCTGCTCGACGACGCGCTCCTCGCACCTACCCGCGCGGCCACGGGCGGGGCCGCCCGTCTCGCGCTGACGGTTCCAGGAATTCTCGGCGGCATCCCGTGGGCGATGCTCCCCGGCATGCGTGGAACGCCGTTCACGATCGCGACCTCGGTGTCGCGATTGCTCGGCGGGGCGCGTCGACACCCCGGTCCCTCGTCGGCGCATCAGCGGCCGGAGGCACCGACGGTGGCGCCGCAACGCCCGGGCCTGGCGTCGGCAAGCGACGCGTCGGCAGGCGAGACAGCGGCGCCGAGGCCGACGGCGGGGTTCGCGACCGGGCCTCGGGTTGCTCGCGCCGAGGAGGAGGTGCGCCGGGCCGCCGAAGCGTGGCGCGACGCGCGGATGCTGACCGGCGAGAGTGCACGGGTATCGGCCGTCACAGAGCTCGCCGAGCAGGTCGACGTGCTGCACATCGCCGCCCACGGTCGGCACGCGGTCGACAATCCGATGTTCTCGGGGTTCGAACTCCACGACGGCACCCTGTTCGGCTATGACGTCGACCTGATCTCGCGCGCGCCCGAGACCGTGGTGCTCTCGGCCTGCGAGCTGGGTCGTTCATCGGTGCGCTGGGGCGAGGAGGCACTGGGGATGACGCGGGTCTGGCTGCACGCCGGCACGGGCTGTGTCATCGCCGCCCCCGTGGTCGTGGCGGACGACATCGCCTGCGAGCTGCTCGGGGCCGTGCACTCCGAGCTGGCGGCCGGCGCACGCCCGGCTGTCGCCCTGGCCGCGGCAGCCGAATCCACCGGTCTCAGCGCGCCTTTCCAATGCCACGGAAGCGGACTCTGAAACTTTTCTCCAGTCGATGTATCAGAACATCGATGGGCCGCTCCTTATCTCCAGAAGGTGCCGGCGAAGGGCTTCGGAAACGAAGCGCGAGGGAGGCGCAGTCGAACTGGGGAAACCCTCGTGCACTGGGGAGTGTGAGGGAACGACAGGACACCATCTACTCCGGGGATGTCGCGAGAGGGGTCGCGGCATCCCCACCAGGAGTTCGGCACTGTGTTGCTTGTGAGAGTCGAGTCCGCATGCGAAGATCACAGGCACATTCAGCACCGACGGCAGTGTGCCCGGCGTGCGGAGAGCTGGTCGTCATGAGGTCGAAACGAGTGCTCGCATTCGTCGCAGTGGCCGTCTTCGGCGCGGCGGTGTCGGTGGGGTGCACCGACCAGGGGATGAGTTCAGCGACGCCGACCCCCACGGCCACTGACTCGACACCCTCACCGGGTGCGGCGGCGGTGGGCGAATGGACGTCCCCGGACGATCCGGGCGTGACCCTGACCCTGAATGCGGATGGGTCGTTGGTCGGCTTCGACGGCTGCAACACGCACTCCGGGGTCTGGAATGGCCGGGACGGTGGAATCATCCACCTCGAGTTCTCGGGGGGACACACGGAAGCCGGCTGCCCCGAGGGCGTCGTGCCGTGGCTCGCACTGTCCGATGGGGCGATGATGCGCGGCGACGCGCTCTCGCTCTTCGGGCCCGCGGACGGACCGACCGGCGAGCTGGTGCGGTCCGAGGACTGATCGGCCGGTCAGGCGGTCTGGACCTCGTAGCCCGCGTCGCGGAACGCGGCCAGAGTCGCGGCATCCGCGCCGTCGTCGGTCAGGAGCACGGGGAACAGCTCCGGGCCGCCGACGGCAGCGAACGCCACAGTGCCGATCTTGCTGCTGTCGGTGACGACCACGGCTCGGCGGGCTCGTTCGGCCATCATGCGGTTCACCGCCGCTTCGCGTTCATCCTGCGTGGTGGCTCCGGCAACGGCATCCATTCCGTTGACTCCGATGAAGGCGATGTCGAGCCGCACTCCCCTCAGCAGCTGCTCGACGAACGGGCCCACCAGCTCGTAGCTGCGCGAGTGGATCACTCCGCCCGTGACCACGACCTTGATGTCGGGTCGGGTCGCGAGCTGGGCGGCGATGTTCACGGCGTTGGTCACCACCGTGATGCCCGGCCCGGCCGAGAGATCGTCGCGAGCGGCGATCGCTGCGGCGATCGCGGTGGTCGTGGTTCCACCGGACAGCCCGACGACCATGCCCGGCGTGACGAGCGCGGCGGCGGCCTGGGCGATGCTCTCCTTCTCGTGCGAGCGCTGATGGCTCTTGTAGCGGATCGGCAGCTCGTAGGCGACCGAGTGCGCGACGGCCCCGCCATGCGTGCGGGTGAGCAGACGCTGCTCGGCGAGCGAGTCGAGATCGCGGCGGGTGGTGGCGGCCGAGGCGCCGAAGCGCTCGACGAGCTCGTCGACGTTCACCTCGCCGTCCGCGGCCAGCAGATCGAGGATCGCATTCAGACGGGCGGCGCGCTTCATGTCACCATCCTGCCCGCCTTCGCGTGACTCACCCCGCCACCTCGGTGGACTCGAGGGCGAACAGGCGCAGCATCCGCGCCGCCTCCCCGGCGAGCGCATCGCGCGCAGGGATGAGGTACTTGCGCGAGTCGACGAGCCTCTCATCGGTGTCGAGGGTCGCGCGGATGGCACGGGTGAAGAACCCGTTCAGGTGCGTCGAGACGTTGATCTTCGTCATGCCCGCGCGCACGGCGTCGGCGATCACGGCGTCCGAGACTCCCGATGATCCGTGCAGCACGAGGGGAACGGGGAGGGCTTCGCGCAGGCGTGCGATGAGAGCGAGGTCGAGGGATGCCGTGCGGTCCGTCATGGCGTGCGACGAGCCCACCGCGACGGCGAGTGCATCGACTCCGGTCGCGGCCACGAACGCCCGCGCCTCGTCGGGGTCGGTGCGCACGCCCGGTGCGTGGGCACCGTCCTTGCCGCCGACCTCGCCCAGCTCGCCCTCGACGTAGACGCCGGCCGCATGGGCTCGCTCGGCGACGGCAGCCGTGATCGCGACGTTGTCGTCATAGGGCAGCGCTCCGCCGTCGAACATGACCGAGCCGAAGCCGAGGGCGATCGCCTCATCGACGAGCTCAGGGCGCTCGGCGTGATCGAGGTGCACCGCGACCGGCGTCTGTGCGTGACGGGCGACCGCGAGAGTCGCCAGCGCGATCGGCTCGAGGCCACCGTGATAGTCGGCGCAGTTCTGCGAGATCTGCAGGATCACGGGCAGCCCGGCGGCGGCCGAGGCGCGCACCAGCCCCTCGGCGGTCTCGAGATGGATCACGTTGAAGGCGCCGATGCCGGTGCCGCGAACCGCGGCATCCGTCACGAGCTCGCGGGCGGAGACCAGGGTCACAGGGGGTCCTCTCGAAGGGCGGAGTCGTAGGGGGCGACGACGAGGCGCTGCTCGAGCGCCTGCCAGTCGTCGGAGATCTCTCCCGCGAGCGGCATGAGCACGGCGGCGGCCGACCACGCGGTGGCGCGGCGCAGAACGGTCTCGGGATCACGGATGCCGTCGGCATAGAGCACCGCGCACGCGGCCACTCCTGCATCACCGGCGCCGGTCGGGTTTCCGGCGAGCGGGGCGTCGAGACGGGCGTGCAGCACCTCGGATGCCGTGACGGCGAGCATCCCTTCGGCGCCGAGCGACAGCAGCACGAGATCGACACCGCGCTCGATCAGCGAGCGGGCACCGCCGACCGGGTCGGTGATGCCGGTCGCCTCGACGAGCTCGGCGGCGTTGGGCTTGAGCACGGATGCGCCGGCATCCGCCGCGTGCAGGAGAGCCGGTCCCGAGGTGTCGACGATCACGGGCACGCCCGCATCCCGAGCCGTGCCGATCAGCAGAGGCAGCAGCGTCTCGGGCGCCCCGGGCGGCAGGCTGCCCGAGATCACGAGCACCTGCGCGCCGGGGAGGGCATCGACGACCTCGCCGAGCAGTGCCGCCCACTCGGGATCGGAGGGGTTCACACCCCTCTCATTGACGACCGTCGTGTCTCCGAGCGCCGCGTCGACGATCGCGATGCTCTGCCGAGTGGCACCCACCACGGGCACCAGCCGGTGAGGAACCCCGCTGGCACCGAGCTCGGCGGCGAGCTCGACGCCGCTGCGGCCGCCGGCGGTGGACACGGCGAGCACCGAGGCCCCCTGAGCGTGGGCGACCCTCGCGACGTTCAGGCCCTTGCCGCCGGCTCGCACTGCGCCGGCATCCGCTCTGTGCGTCTCTCCGAGAGTGAGTCGATCGACGTGCCAGGTGAGGTCGAGGGCCGGGTTCGGCGTGACGGTGAGGATCATGCGAGCTCCCTCGCGCGCAGCGCCGCGCCCAGGATGCCGGCGTTGCCCGACAGCTCGGCCGGCACGAGCTCGGGTAGGCGATGGAAGCTCAGGCGTTCGGCGAGCCGTGCCCGCAGCTCGTCGAACAGCGCGCCGCCCGCCCGCGAGAGCCCGCCGCCGATCACGATGGCCTCGGGCGCGACGACCGCAGTGAGCTGGGCGAGCGAGAGAGTGAGGGCGTCGAGCGCCGAGTTCCAGATCTCGGAGGCCACGCGGTCGCCGGCAGCGGCACGGGCGATCACGTCTTTGGCGCCGGCGGGGGTGATGCCCGTCGCCTCGCGATAACGGCGCGCGATCGCCCCGGCAGACGCCACCACCTCGAGGCAGCCCCGGGCACCACAGGCGCAGGCGGGGCCGTCGGCGATCGGCGAGTGGCCGATCTCACCCGCATAGCCGCCCGCGGTGTAGGGCTCTCCGCCGACGAGCAGCGCGCCGGCGATGCCGGTGCCGATCACCAGCACGACCGAGTTCGAGTAGGCGCGGGCACCGCCCAGGCGGTGCTCGGCCCAGCTCGCCGCGCGCACGTCGTGGTCGAATGCCACGGGCAGTCCGAGCTTGGCCGAGGCGAGATCGCGCAGCGGCGAATCGTGCCATCCGAGGTTGCTGGCGAAGATGCCGAGCCCGGCCTCCGCATCGACGATCCCCGGCACCACGAGTCCGGCCGCCTGCGGCACGACGTCGGGATGCTCGGCCCGCAGCTCGGCGGCGAGCACTCCGAGCCGCTCGATCAACACCTCGGTGCGATCGCCGGCGGCCACGGGAGTCGGGGTGCGGCGCAGACCCAGCGCGGTGCCATCGGCATCGAACAGCGCCGATTTGATGTCGGTGCCGCCCACGTCGAAAGCCAGCACCGGCACGCCGTGGCCGAGCGGGCGAGCGGCGGCGAGCCTCTCGCCCGCTGCGTCAGTCACGACATCGGCGATGCTCGCGGCATTCTCAGGGCTGGTCATCGATCGCTCCGCTGGTGGGTCGGGTCATGCATCCAGGATGACGGATCGCGTGAGGTTGCGCGGCTGGTCGGGGTCGAGCCCGCGGGCGACGGCCCTGTCCAGGGCGACGCGGTGCAGGCGCACGAGGTCGGCGAGCGGGTCGATCGGATGCTGCACGAACCGCGCCCCCGTTGCCTCGACCTGGGCGGCCAAGCCCTCCGGCGCCTCGCCGAACTGCCAGGTCACGCGGCCGGGTGCGGCGATCGCGATCGGGCCGTGGCGGTACTCCATCGACGGGTACGACTCAGTCCACGACTGCGACGACTCGCGCATCTTCAGAGCGGCCTCGTGTGCGAGACCCACGGTCCAGCCGCGACCCAGGAACGAGTACTGCTCGGCATCTCGCAGCTCGTCGTCGTAGTCGGCGGCGAGCACGGCCGCGGCATCGTCGATCGCGCCGGTGAGGTCTTCACCGAGCGAGGCGCGGAACAGCGCGAGGGCGGTGGTGGCGAAGCGGGTCTGCACGACCGACTTCTCGTCGGCGAAGGGCAGCAGCACGGCCTCGTCGACGAGCGAGACGAGCGGCGAGGTCTCGTCGCCGATCACACCGATCGTCGGAACGCGGCCCTTGATGCGCTCGACCAGTTCGAGCACCTCGGTCGTCGTGCCGGAACGCGTCAGCGCGACGACGGCGTCGTAGCCGCGGTCGACGAAGGCCTCGGATGCCGCGAACGCATCGGTCTCGCCCTGCCCCGCCGTCTCGCGCAGGAACGCGTACGACTGAGCCATGAACCACGACGTGCCGCATCCGACGACGGCGATGCGGGCTCCGGATGCCGGCAGCAGCGCCTGCATGTCGCGGAGATCGGCCGCGCGGGCCCAGGTCTCGGGCTGCGAGTTCAGTTCTTCGCGCATGTGTGCGCCGGGCAGAAGTTCGGTCATGTCGGGCCCTCCGGACCAGATGTTGCAAGTTTGTGATTGTTTAGCGGCTTATTCGATCATAGTATGTCGACAAAAGGAATCCTTGCAAGGTTCCTCTTGATTTGTTTATTCTCCTGACAAATAATCGAACAAGTTCCACCGCCCCTCCGGAGATCCGGTCCATGGAGGGTTCCTCGAGCCGATCCGGCTCGAACCGATCGCCCAGCCACCCAGGGAAGGCGATCACACGCACCGTCGCGTGAGTTGTGCTTGCGACTGTGCACCACCTACACAGTGAGGAATGCAATACACATGAAGAAGTCACTGCGATTCGGCGCCGTTGCCCTGGCGGCAACCGCCACTCTCACGCTCGCTTCGTGCGGGTTCGGCGGCTCGACCGGCGGCGGTGGAGACGCAGAGGGCGAGACCACTCTCAACCTCCTCGTCCCCAGCTACTCCGACGCCACCAAGGGCCTGTGGGAAGACGTGATCGACGGGTTCGAGAAGGAGAACCCCGACATCAAGGTCGATCTCGAGGTGCAGTCGTGGGACAACCTCGAGAAGGTCGTCTCCACCAAGATCCAGGCCGGCGAGGCTCCCGACATCTACAACGGCGGCCCTTTCGCCGGCTTCGTCGGCGACGAGCTGCTCTACCCGGTCGAGGACGTCGTGTCAGAGGAGACCTACTCCGACTTCCAGGACGCGTTCCTCGCGAACGCCGAGGTCGACGGCACCGCCTACGCCCTGCCGCTGATCGCGTCGGCCCGCGCACTGTTCGTCAACAACGCTCTGCTCGAGCAGGCGGGCGTCGAGGCTCCGACGACCTGGGACGAGCTGCTCGATGCCGCGACCAAGGTGTCGGCACTCGGCGGCGGCGTGGCCGGATACGGCATGCCGCTCGGCTCCGAAGAGGCTCAGGCCGAGGCGGCCGTGTGGCTCTGGGGCGGCGGCGGCTCGTTCGGCGATGCCACCGAGATCACGATCGACACCCCCGAGAACCTTGCCGGTGCCGAGCAGATCAAGAAGATGATCGACGCGGGCGCCACTCAGGCAGACCCCGGTTCGACCCAGCGTTCGCCCCTGATGGACATCTTCATCCAGGGCAAGATCGGCATGCAGGTCGGCCTGCCGCCGACGGTGGGCCAGATCGAGGAGGGCAACCCCGAGCTCGACTACTCGATCGTCCCGATCCCGACCGAAGACGGCTCGCCGTTCACGCTCGGCGTCATGGACCAGCTGATGGCGTTCCAGAACGACGGCGACAAGCAGGAGGCGATCACCGCCTTCTTCGACTACTACTACTCGGCCGACGTGTACGTGCCGTGGGTGCAGGCCGAGGGCTTCCTGCCCGTCACCAAGTCGGGTGCCGAGCAGCTCGCCGGCGAGGAGGCTCTCAAGCCCTTCCTCGACGTGCTGCCCGACGCGCAGTTCTACCCGTCGACGAATGAGAAGTGGTCGGCCACCGACGGAGCCTTCAAGGCGCTGTTCGGTCAGCTGCAGTCGAAGCCGGCGCAGGACGTCCTCGCCGAGATCCAGGCACAGGTCGACGCGGGCTGAGCCCCGCTGACCCTGTCCACACCAAGCGACGGAGAGGTTCGGGTATTCCCATGAGCCAGACGAAAGAATCCTCGAACCTCGCGGGGGCGGCCACCGGCCGCCCCCGCGCCCCGGGGCGCCGCACGGGCGCGACCCGCGGCAGGCCGGGAGGCAAGGACCTGCTCCAGGCGCTGCCCTGGATCGCCCCCGCCCTGCTGCTCATCATCGGCGTGGTGCTGTTCCCCGCCGGGGTGATGTTCTTCAACTCCACCCGCGACATCTCGCTCTCGGGCCTCGACAAGGGCTCGGTCGGCTTCGACAACTTCGTGACCGTGTTCACGTTCGCCGAGTTCTGGCCGATCATCTTCCGCACGATCATCTGGGTCGTGGCGGTCGTGACCTTCACGGTGCTGATCTCGCTCGGACTCGCGCAGATCCTCAACAAGGCCTTCCCCGGCCGGCAGATCGTGCGCATGGCCGTCATCGTGCCGTGGGCGGCATCCGTCGTGATGACCACGATGGTCTTCTACTACAGCCTCGAGCCGTACTTCGGGGTGTTCAACAAGTTCCTCTACGACATCGGGCTCTCCGACGATGCGGTCGGCTACGGCTGGACCAAGAACCCGGCCACCGCCTTCGCCTGGTCGATCGTGATCGCGATCTTCGTGTCGCTGCCCTTCACGACGTACACGATCCTGGCCGGGTTGCAGACGGTCCCGGCCGACACCCTCGAGGCCGCGAAGATGGACGGCGCAGGCCCCACCCGCACCTACTGGACCGTCGTCGTCCCCCAGCTGCGCAGCGCCCTCGCGGTCGCGATCCTCATCAACATCATCAACGTGTTCAACTCGCTGCCGATCCTCAAGGTGATGACCGGGTCGATACCGGGCTACGGCGCCGACACGATCATGACGATGATCTTCAAATACATCGAGCTGCAGAAGAAGGTCGACGTCGCCAGCGCGCTCTCCGTCGTCGCCTTCCTCATCGTGATCGTGATCGTCGCGATCTACGTCAAGGCCGTCAAGCCCATGAAGGAGGTCTGATCATGACGCTGACCGAGACCGCCCTCGTCACCACCGCCGGAGACGACGCCGCTCCCCGCATCCCGGGGCGCAAGCGCCGCTACACCGAAGACCAGGTGACACTGCCCCGCGTCATCCTGCGCATGGCCGCCGGCATCCTCGTGCTCGCGATCTTCGTGCTGCCGTACCTGATCATGTTCTTCGGCTCCGTCAAGACGAAGTCGCAGATCCGCTCGGTCGACCCGACCTACCTGCCGATCGAGTGGCACTGGGAGAACTACATCTCGATGTGGTCGACCCCCGAGACGCCGCTGCCGTACAACCTGATCTCGACGATCATCATCGCCGTGTTCGCGACGCTGCTGGTGCTCGTCGTCTCGCTGCCTGCCGCGTACTACACGGCCCGCTTCAAGTTCCCCGGGCGCATGGTCTTCCTGTTCCTCGTGATCGTGACGCAGATGCTGCAGCCGGCCGTGCTCACCTCCGGCCTGTTCCGCCAGTTCACGGTGCTCGGGCTCAGCGACACGTGGGCAGCGATGATCTTCATCAACGCGGCGTTCAACCTGTCGTTCGCGGTGTGGATCATGCACTCGTTCTTCGCCGGCATCCCCAAGGAGATCGACGAGGCCGCCCAGATCGACGGTGCCGGACGCTTCACCGTGCTGTTCAAGATCAACCTGCCGCTCGTCTGGCCGGGCATCGTGACGGCGATCGTCTTCACGTTCGTCGCCTGCTGGAACGAGTTCGCCGCATCGCTCGTGATCCTCTCGACCGACAAGAACCAGCCGCTGTCGGTCGCGCTCACCAAGTTCGTCGGTCAGTACGAGACCAGCTGGCAGTACGTGTTCGGCGTCTCGATCGTCGCGATCCTGCCCGTCGTCATCCTGTTCATGCTCATCGAGAAGCGCCTCGTCGGCGGCCTCACCGCCGGCAGCGTGAAGTAGAACCTGCGGACCGGATGCGGAGCGCCACCCCGGGGTGGCGCTCCGCATCGTCGTCTCCCCGAGGCATGTCGAGGGGACCCGTCGGGTGCCGTCTAAGGTGGTGATGCAGGGGGGAAATATGACATGGCAGGATGCTGGACGGGTCGATCGACGACCGTCAGGTGACGCACACCCGGGATGGGGCTGGGGCGTGGTGCTCGTTCCGGCAGCGGTCGGACTCGCGGCGCTCGGGCTGTTCTTCATCCGATCGCTCGACCCCGGGATGGGCACCCTGATCGGCGTCGCACTCATCGCCTGGGCCGTGTCTCTCGCGATGCCCTTCTTCGTCATCGCCTGGTACGCGGCGCAAGCGGCATGGAAGGCGCCTCGCGAGCAGAGCGGGCGGACGTTCGCTGCACCATCGCGTGCGCTGCGACGGATCGGGTTCGGCATCCGGTGGAGCTTCGGCGCCCGCGGCCTGATGTTCAACCCCGCATCGTACGACGGACCGGACCTCCCGATGCTCGTCACCGGCAAGATCGTCCACTACCTCGCGATCGCGATCCTGGTGATGGCCGGGCTCATCGCCGCACTCGTCGGGATCGCTTCACCGCGCTGAGGGTCGGACGCGAGAGCGGCCGCGACCTCCGGTGTCGGCCGCGCAGCGCGTCAGTCGCCGGCGTCGGGTTCCGGAGCGGATGCCGCGCGCAGCTGCGCCGGACTCCAGCGCACGCCCAACGCACTCGAGAGCGCCACCTGAGCGACGCCCGTCGAGATAGACGCGTCCGAATCCGCGTACCGCACCGGCACGTTCGCGGTGCCTGTGGCGGTGTAGTCGACCTCTGCCTGCACGAGCGGCAGGAATCTGTCGCCCAGCGCCCGCGCGGGTCCGCCGATCACGACTTCGGCCGCGTCGAGCACGGCGGCGATGAGCTTGACGGTGCGGCCGAGCGCCCGTGCTCCTTCAGCCAGGTGCTCGCCGTCGGCAGCAGCGGCGAGCGCCGTGATGGCCCCGTCGTCCATGGCGTCATCGAAGTCATCACCGAGCATGGCCGTCATCGACGATGCGGACTCGAGGCATCCGCGCCGCCCGCACCGGCACGTCCGTGCGCCATCGCCGAACTCCACCTGAACGTGGCCGATCTCGCCCGCACGATCACGAGGGCCCGGAGCGAGCTCGCCGTCGAGGGTGACCGCCGCGCCGATGCCGGTGCCGATGTGGATGAACAGCCGATAGCCCGAGGATTCGTCCTCCCTGGCCGCTTCGGCGATCGCCTCGGCATCCACGTCGTTGACGAGCAGCACGGGAATCCCGAGCGCCGCTTCGAAGCGCTCGGCGAGCGGCACGTCCGTCCATCCCAGCTGCACGCTCTCGAACACGCGGCGTCCGTCCGTCGTGCCCGGAAGCTGCACGCCGGCGACGAGCAGGCGTCCGGAATACTCGGCCGCGATATCGGCCACGGCGTCGTCGAGCATCCGGTCCCGCGACTCGTCGGAGAACGCGACCCGTCGCGTCTCGACCTCGGCGCCGTCGAGCGCGACCAGCGCGATCCGTGCGTCGGTCGGCCTGATCACGAGAACGAGGATCACGTGATGCTCGGCCTCGATGCTCAGAGTCGTCGCCCGCTTGCCGCCGGTGCTGGCCGCCTGCTCGCCGTCGACGATCAGCCGCAGATCGATGAGCTCGGCCACCAGGGATGAGGCGGTCGCCGCCGTGAGACCGGTGGCGCGCGCGATTCCCGCCCTCGTCTCCGAGCCGGGGTTGCGGAACACGAGCTGCAGCGCCCGGCGCAGGTTCGCGCGGCGAACGGAGGCCTGCGTGTCGAGTGCGTCGTCGCTGTTCAGCATGGTGCCGGTCCCGTTGCAGGAATTGGTTGACAGACCTGGTGGTTCTGCGTACCCTCGGTCATAGTTTATTCAATAAACTTAGTTCGGTCCCCGGGCGGGTGAGTGCTGCACACACTGTCATCCGCCCGGACGGCCGGATCATCGCCCCTCGGCGGCTTCGGTGTGATGGCGGATGACTTCGGCCACCACGAAGTTGAACCACTTCTCGGCGAACTCCGGATCGAGATGCGCCTCCTCGGCCAGTGCCTTGAGGCGTGCGACCTGCTGCTCCTCGCGCCCCGGGTCGGATGCGGGCATCTCGTGCTCCGCCTTGAGCTGGCCGACCTGCTGCGTGGCACGGAAGCGCTCGGCGAGCATGAAGATGAGTGCTGCGTCGATGTTGTCGATGCTCGAGCGCAGTCGGAGGAGTTCAGCCCGGGGGTCTTCGGCGGCGGTCATGCCCCCTACTCTACGGAAACACGGGGCTGAACGACCCCACCCCGGACAGGGGATGGCTCCTCGGTCGCGCCCCGGTCGAACGCTATCGTGAGCACATGAGCCGAGAAGAGCACGAGCCGTCCTCGAGCGGATCCGCTGCCGCATCCGCCCCACCCCCGGCGTCCGAGCGCGAGCCCTCGTCGACCGACGCATCCGCTGACGGCTCCGCGTCCGCGATCTCGCCGACGACAGGGCCCGCCGCCGTCACGGCGACCGGTCCGCGCGAGTCGACGTCGCCCGCCTCCCGTCACGGCGTCGTCGAGCCCATGACGCCGAGCCGGTCGTTCTGGACGCGCATCGACCGTCCGTTCGTGTTCGGATTCCTGGTGACGCTCGGCGGCCTCGCCGCCATCGTGCTCGGTCTGGCGGTCGCGAACCTGTCAACCGTGCTCATCTACATCGCACTCGCCCTGTTCGCCGCCCTGGGGCTCGACCCCACCGTGCGGTTCCTCGAACGGCGAGGGCTGTCGCGGGCCATCTCCGTGGTGGTCGCGATCCTCGGACTCGTCGTCGTGGCGGGCCTCGTCGTGTGGATGGTGCTTCCGGTCGTGATCGACCAGATCGCGAGCTTCGTGCGGTCGGTGCCGGGGATGATCCAGGAGTTCACCCGCAGCGACATCTATGCGACACTCGACGCCCAGTTCGGCGACCAGTTCCAGGACCTCGTCGCAGAGGTGCAGAAGTTCCTCTCCGATCCGGGCAACATCGCCGCGATCGGCGGTGGGGCGCTGCAGGTCGGTGCCTCGATCGCCAACGCCGTCTCGGGCATCATCGTCGTGCTCGTGCTCACGCTCTACTTCGTTGCGACGCTGCCCTCGATCAAGACGGGAATGCTGCGTCTCGCTCCCGCCCGTGACCGCGCTCGCGCAAGCGACATCACCGACCAGATCACCGACTCGGTCGGCGCGTACGTGATGGGAATGGTCGTGCTCGCGTTCTGCAACGCCGTGCTCGCGTTCCTGCTCTACGTATTCCTGGGGCTGCCGTTCCCGCCGCTGATGGCGACGGTCGCCTTCTGCATCACCCTGATCCCGCTCGTCGGATCCGTAATCTTCTGGATCATCGGCACGAGCCTCGCGCTGTTCAGCGACCCGATCGCAGCGCTCGTCTTCGCTCTCATCTACCTCGTGTACATGCAGATCGAGGCGTACGTCATCACCCCTCGCGTCATGAACAAGGCGGTCGCCGTTCCGGGAGCCCTCGTCGTGATCGGCGCCCTCGCCGGTGGCACGCTGCTCGGCCTGCTCGGCGCTCTCGTGGCGGTGCCCGTCGCGGCATCCATCCTCATCATCATCAAGCAGGTGCTGATCCCGCGGCAGGATGCCCGGGTCTAGCGCACTCACCCGGCGAGGCGGACCACCGCACCTCACACGCAGAAGTGCCCGGACCCTGAGGGCCCGGGCACTTCTCATGAGAACGACTCGCGATCAGACGAGGTCGTTGTCTTCCAGCCACTTCTTGGCGATGTCCTCCGACGACTGCTGGTCGACCGTGCTCAGCACGTTGAGGGCGACGAGCTCCTCACCGGTGAGCTTGGCGCTGACGGCGTTGAGCACATCGGAGACGTCATCGGCGATGTCGCTCGACACGATCGGCACCACGTTCGACGAGATGATCAGGTTCTCGGGGTCTTCGAGAGCGACGATCTCCTCCGTCTCGAACGCAGGGTCGGCGGTGTAGATGTCTGCGACCTGGATCTGCCCTGCGAGCAGCGACTCGAGCGTGGTCGGGCCGGTGGCCGAGAACGCCAGGTCGACGCCGTAGACCTCCTTGGCCGCAGCCGGGCTGTACGGACGCTGCTCGAACTCGGGCGCGGCGCCGATCGTGACCTGCGAGGTGACCTTGCTGAGGTCGCCGATCGTGGTCAGGCCGTTCTCCTCGGCGAAGCTCTTGAGCACCGTGTAGGAGTCCTGATCGGTCGCCTCGGCGAAATCGAGGGTCGTGAGGCTCTCGGGCAGGGCATCCTGCAGAGCGGCATAGACGTCATCGGGGCTCGTCACGTCGATCTCATCGTCCGAGATGTACTCGAGCAGGCTGCCCGTGTACTCGGGGAAGACGTCGATCTCGCCGGACTCGACATCGGGCATGTACGCGTCGCGCTGACCGATGCTGAGCTGCTTCTCGACGTCGAAGCCGGCGCCTTCGAGCGCCTGAGCGTAGATCTCGGCGATGATCTCGTTGGAGTAGTACGCCTGGGAGCCGACGACGATCGTGTCGCCGCTGCCCGAGCTCTCGCCGGAGTCGGCCGGCTCGCCGAGCGATTCGCTCGAACCGCAGGCGGACAGGGTGAGTGCCGCCGCGGCGACAAGGCCGACGGCGAAGACAGAGCGCTTGCCTCGTGCTGTGAACATGGACTTCCTCTTCTCTGGGGGACTTCTGGGGACTGCTGTGCTGTGGATTCAGGCTGTGGCGGGCTCGGTGGCGACCGGAGTCGGTCCGTCACCGGAGGTGGGCGGCTCCGAGTTCGAGGGCTCGGCCGCGGGAGCGAGCGCGCGCGAGCGTCGGCGTGAGGGGCGGCCGCCCGTGCGCAGCCCTCTCGGGACGGCGAGGTGCTGGGCGGCGGCGAGCAGCAGGTCGACGATCAGCGCCAGCGTGGCGACGAGGATCGCTCCCGCAAGCACCTGGTCGAAGCGCTGCAGCGGGATGCCCTGGATGATCGGGTAGCCGAGCCCGCCCAGGCCGACGTACGCGGCGATCGTGACAGTCGCGATGACCTGGAGCAGAGCCGAGCGGATGCCGCCCACGAGCAGCGGAAGACCGAGCGGAACCTCGACCTTCCAGAAGATCTGCCAGCCCGTCATCCCCATGGCCTTCGCCGAGTCGATCACCCGTCGGTCGATCGCCTCGAGCCCGGTGTAGGCACCGGCGAGCAGGGACGGGATCGCAAGCAGCACGAACGTCGTGATCGCGGCCTGGGGAACGCGGAGCACGCCGAGCAGGAGCACGAGGAGAATCATGAGGCCGAAGGCCGGGATCGCGCGTGCCGCACCCGATACGGCCACCGCGATCTCGCGTCCCTTGCCGGTGTGACCGATGAGCCACCCGAGCGGCACTGCGATGGCCGCCGCGATGACCACCGAGATCGCTGTGAGCGTCAGGTGCTCACCGAGCAGCTTCGGCAGTGCGTAGTTGCCGGTCCACTGGGCCGGGGCCAGCATCCAGGCGAATGCTTCGAGGAAGAGGTTCATGCGGGCGCCCCCACCACGACTGGTCGCGCCGCGCTCGTCTTGGTCGTCGCACGCGTCCACGGCATGAGAGCCCGCCCCGCGAGCAGAAGCAGCAGGTCGATCACCAACGCGATGACGACGACGGCGATGATGCCGGCGAACACCTCGGCGATGATGCGGCGGTCGAGGCCGTTGGTGAAGAGGTAGCCGAGGTTCGTGATGCCGATCAGGATGCCGACGGTCGCGAGTGAGATGGTGCTGACCGCAGTGACCCGCAGACTCGCCAGGATCACCGGGCCGGCGAGCGGGAACTCCACCGCCCAGAAGCGCCGGAAGGACCCGAACCCGGTGGCCGTAGCCGCCTGGCGGATGTCGTCGTCGACCGAGTCGAGGCCGTCGGAGACCCCCCGCACGAGGATGGCGATGGCGTAGATCGTCAGCGCGATGATGAGGTTGGTCTCACTGCGGGCCGAGTATCCCGCGACCGACGGCAGCAGGATCAGCAGCGCCAGCGAGGGGATCGTGTAGAGCAGCCCCGTGAGCACGATGATCGGTCCGCGCACGAGCTTGAACCTCCACGCGACCCAGCCGAGGGGCAGCGAGAGCACGAAGCCGAGCACGATCGGAACGATGCTCTGACGCAGGTGCACCAGAGTCAGGTCGACGATCAGATCGAGGTTGTCGACGACCCAGTTCATGTGAGTCCGCTCTGCACGGCTCCGAGGGCGGCGGCATCCGGGCCGGCGAGCGGACCAGCGGACTTCTCGGGCTCGGCCACGATCGCGCCCTGGGTGCGTCCCTCGGAATCGACCACCACGGTGCCGTGCGGTGTCTCTCTGAGGTGCAGCGCGCGGCGCCCGCGGTCGGCGCCGATGAAGGAGGCGACGAAGTCGTCTGCGGGGTTCTCGATGATCTCGCTGGGGCTGCCCACCTGGACGATCCGCGCGCCCTTGTCGAGGATCACGACCTGATCTCCGAGCAGGAAGGCCTCGTCGATGTCGTGCGTGACGAACACCACGGTCTTGTCGAGCTCGTGCTGCAGCCGCAGCGTCTCCTGCTGCAGGTCGGCGCGCACGATCGGGTCGACCGCGCCGAAGGGCTCGTCCATCAGGAGGATGTTCGGATCGGCTGCGAGTCCGCGGGCCACTCCGACGCGCTGCTGCTGACCGCCCGAGAGCTGGCTGGGATACCGTTCGGCCAGCGACTGGTCGAGGCCGACCGTCTTCAGCAGCTCCCGCGCGCGCTCGTGCGCCGGCGCCTTCTTCACACCGGTGAGGCGCAGCACCGTGGCGACATTGTCGATCACCGTGAAGTGCGGCATGAGACCCGAGTTCTGCATGACGTAGCCGATGCGGCGACGCAGCGCGACGGGGTCGCCGCCGAGCACGCTCTCGCCATCGATCTCGACCTCGCCCGACGTCGGCTCGACCATCCGGTTGATCATGCGCAGCAGGGTGGTCTTGCCGCATCCCGAGGATCCGACGAACACCGTCGTCTTGCGAGACGGGAGCACCAGGCTGAAGTCCTTGACGGCGGTGGTGCCGTCGGGGAACTGCTTGGTGACGTTGCGGAACTCGATCACGATTATTCTCCGGTCGGTCGATCGACGAGACGGGCGTCAGCACCCCGGCTGCGGCATACAGAGGTCATGCGGAGACTTCGACCCGCGGGTCGAAGGCGACGAAGCCCGAGAAGTCCTTGCCGACGCGGTCGAAGGCACTCGGGAACGGAGTGGGATAGGACCACGCGTAGTCGGTGTGCAGTTCGCCACCCGCCTGCACGGAGAAGTACTGCGCTGCGCCCTTCCAGGGGCACGTGTACTGGGTCGGGCTCTCGACGAGCGCTCCCTCGGTGATCGACGCTGGCGGGAAGTACCAGTTTCCCTCGATGCGGGCGAGATCGCTCTCGTCGGCCTCGGCGATGACGGTTCCTGCGAGTACAGCCTTCATGGTCCTGCCTCCTCGGATGTGGGTTCGAGCGTATAAGAGGTGTGCGACATTCGTCGGGGGGTTGTGCCCGACGTCGTCAATGTGGGACACAATCCTGCTCCGGGCGCACCGATCGCACCAGATCTCTCATCGGCTGTTCGGAGCGGATGCCGGAACGGATGGCGCCGCGCGGCATCCGTTCTTCGCATCCGCCGACCGTCGTCATGCCGAGTCCCGCCCGTAGGCCTCGAGCAACCGAAGCCAGATCTCGCTGATGGTGGGGTACGCCGGAACCGCGTGCCACAGGCGGGCGATCGGCACCTCGCCGACGATCGCCACGGTCGCCGTCTGAACGAGCTCGGCGACCTCGGGTCCGACGAACGTCGCACCGATGATGACGTCGCGCTCCTTGTCGATGACGAGACGCGCCTGTCCTTCGAAGCCGTCTTCGTAGAGGCTCGCCCCGGCGACCCCGCCGAGGTCGTAGTCGATCACGGCGACATCGGTGCCCGCTTCGCGCGCCTCGGCCTCGGTGAGGCCGACCGACGCGACCTCGGGGAACGAGAACGTCACCTGCGGTGCCGCGGCGCTGTCGGCCGTCGCCACGTGCCGACCCCAGGGGGCGTCGTCGACATCCTCGCCCCTGGCTCGTGCCGCGATCACGTCGCCTGCGGCCCGCGCCTGGTATTTGCCCTGGTGGGTGAGCAGAACGCGGCCGTTGACGTCGCCCACCGCGTAGAGCCAGTCAGAGCCCGGCACCCGCATCGTGTCGTCGACGGTGATCCAGCGACCGGCCTCGAGACCGACGACGTCGAGCCCGACGTCACCGCTGCGCGGAGATCGCCCCGTCGCCACGAGCACCTCGGCCGCCGTGACCGTTGAGCCGTCGTCGAGCACGATCGCGACGCCGTCGTCGCTGCGCGTGACGCTGGTCGTGCCGGTATCGGTGCGCACGTCGACGCCGAGCTCCTTCAGCCCCGCCGCGACGCGCTCTCCCGCGAACGGCTCCATCGCCCCCAGCAGACCGCTGCGGGCGATGATCGTCACGTTCGAACCGAGCGCCGCGTAGGCCGTGGCCATCTCGACCGCGACCACTCCGCCGCCGATCACCGCGAGCGAATCCGGAAGCTCCTCGGCGCTGGTCGCCTCGCGACTGGTCCAGGGAGAGGACTCACTCAACCCCTCGATCGGCGGGATCACGGCATCCGATCCCGTGCTTATGGCGACCGCGTGGCGCGCATGGAGCACGCGGGTGCCGCCTTCGGCATCCGTCACGGTCACCTCGCGCTCGCCCGTCAGGCGACCGTGACCGCGCACGAGGTCGATGCCCGCCGAATCGAGCCACTTCACCTGGCCGTCGTCAGACCAGTTGCTCGTGAACGAGTCGCGGCGGTCGAACACCGCGCGCACGTCGAGCTTTCCGGTCACCGCCTCGGCCGAGCCCTTCACCTTCTGCGCCGCGCGCAGCGCCTGGGCCGGACGCAGCAGCGCCTTCGACGGCATGCATGCCCAGTAGGAGCACTCACCGCCGACCAGCTCGCTCTCCACGATGATCGCGGTCAGTCCGTTCTGCACGGCCCGATCGGCGACGTTCTCGCCCACCGGCCCGCCGCCCAGGACGATCAGGTCGTATTCGTCGGTCTTCTCAGCAGTCATGAGGTGCACCTCTCCGTCGCCCAGTCTTGCTCAAGACCAACGCCGAGTCACGGGGTGGTTGTTCCGTGGGCGCGTCGCCGGGCGCGTCGTCACCGTGGTTCCAGGCCACCTCACCTCCACTCCTTCCGGCCCCTTCTCGGCCGGGTGACCGGTCCGTCTGCAGGATCAGGGCACGTCTGCAGGACCCCATCCGTGGTTCGGTCCTGCATCTGTGCGTCGGTCCTGCATCCGGGCGCCCCGTATCGGCTCGCATCCCCCTGGTTTCGGCGACGCAGACCTGCCTGGACCAGGTCACACCCCACGAGCAGCGACCCGGGGCGCGAGCACCGCCGCGGCGAGCGCGATGATCCCGGCGAAAGCGAACACCGCGATGAACGGGTCTCCCGCCGCGGCCAGCCCGGTGAACAGCACTCCGGTGATCGCGAGTGCCAGCGCGCTCCCGAACGAGTCGGCCACGGTCATGGCCGAGCTGTTGAAGCCCTGGTTCTCGGGCGCCGACATCTCGAGCGTCAGCGCGCTGGTGCGCGGGCTCATCAGCCCCATACCGGCTCCTGCGAGCACCCAGGCGAGGATGATGACGATCACCGGCGCGGACAGCACGGTGGCGACGAGCGCGAGGATGACTCCCGCGACGACGAGCACCGTTCCGAGGCGCACGGCCAGCACACTCGAGAGCCTGACGCCCATGCGCCCCTGCACGGTGGCGGCAGCCGACCAGGCGAGGGCGCCGCCGGTGAGCGAGAGTCCGGCGATGGTGGGCGAGACCTCATAGCGCTCGGTCAGCAGGTAGGGGATGTAGACCTGAGCGCCGAAGAAGCCGGCGGCGGCGAGCCCGCGCACGAGCAGCACCGACGGCAGACCCCGTCGCGCCCGCAGCGTGCCCTTCGGCAGCAGCGCACGAACCGCGACCAGTGCCACGACCACGGCGGCGGCCGCGAGCACGGGCCCGGCTCCCGGGAGATCGCCGACGAGATTCAAGGCGAGCACGGCGACCGCGGCGAGCACCGACCAGCCGAGTCGTCCCCAGGCCCAGGGCGTGGCGACGTCGCCCTCGCCGGAGAGTCCGCGCAGCGCCGGGATGACCATGAGCAGCGCGGGGACGACGAGGAAGACCACGCCGAGGAACACCCAGTGCCAGCTCCAGATCTCGGTGACGGCGCCGGCGACGGTGGGCCCGACGAGCGAGGGCACGACCCAGGCCGCGGCGAACCCCGCGAAGATCGCCGGGTGCAGGTCCCGCGGGTACACGCGAGCGACGACCACGTAGAGCGCCACCATCAGCCCGCCGCTGCCGAGGCCCTGCGCGAAGCGTCCGGCCACGAGCACCTCCATGCTCGGCGCGAGTCCGGCGACCACGAGGCCGATGACGAACAGGACCACCGACGCGTAGAGCGGAGCCACGGGCCCGCGGCGATCCGCCCAGTTGCCCGCCACGGCCATGCCGATGACCCCCGTCGCCAAAGGGCCGGCGAACGCGAGGGCGTACAGCCGTTCGCCGTCGAGGTCGGCGCTCACCGCCGGCATCACCGTCGTGACGGCGAGGGACTCGAACGCCCCGAGGAACACGAGCGCGCAGGCGCCGATGGTGATCCAGACGTAGGCGCCGCTCAGGATGCCGGTGGCGGGCTTCGCGGTCGGAACCGCATCGGTGTCGATGGTCATAGGGTCGACCGTAGAACCTCAACAATGGTTGAGGTCAAGCTGCTCCCGTCGACCGCCTCAGCGCACCGGCAGGATGTGCGTGGGCGCCGGAGCCTGAGCGACGTGCCGGATGTCGAGAGGTGCACCCGTGCGCTCGTCGAGATCGATCAGCGCGACGGTGTCGGAGCGCTGCCCCGCGACCAGCAGCTTGCCCTCGTGCACGAGGTGATGACGCGGCCAGTCGACCCCCGAGTCGGCGAGCGCGATCGACTCGAGAGCCTCGCCCCCGCCGCGCACACGCAGAGCGGCGATGGTGTTGCTGCCGCGCAGAGCCGTGTAGAGGAACTGGGCGTCACGCGTGCGGGCGAGCTCGGCGGGGAAGTCCACGCCGATCTCGGCGATGGGGCTCGTGAGCACCGACGACACGACCGCCCATGTGCCGTCGCGCCCGGCCGCGAGAGTGAACACCTCGCACGAGTACTCGGTCACCACGTGCAGGTGACCGCTGGGGTGCACGACCATGTGACGCGGACCGGTGCCGACGGGCAGCACGACCTCGTGATCGAGCACGAGCCCGCCCGCGATCGGACGCCAGATGCGCACGAGGTCGAATCCGAGATCGGTCGTCGCGATGCGCCCGTCGGCGAGGAACGCCGCGGAGTGGGCGTGCGAAGAGCGCTCGTCTCCGGTGGCGGTGAGCGCACCGGCATACGGATCGGATGCCGAGGCGGCGACACCGGCCGGCGCCGTCTCCTCGAGCGGTTCGCCGAGGAGCGCTGCGCGCAGTTCGGCGGCCTTGTTCACGGCATCCTGCACCAGGCGCCCCTGCGCGTCGATGCCGATGCGCACGACCCGTCCGTCGCCGTAGCAGCTCGCGATGAGGAACGATCCGCTCGACGAGACCGCCACGTGGCACACGCCGTCGCCCGCAGGCACGGGCTCGCCGATCGGCTGGAGCGCCGACTCCCCGCTGCGCGAGAACGCCTGAACAGCCGCATCGCCCTCGAGCGCCGCGTAGACGACGTCGAGGGTCGGATGCTGCGCCAGCCACGACGGCGAGGGGGTCCGAGTGACCGCACCGCGATACTCGAGCGCGGTCGGCGCGCTCTCGTCGCCTGCGAGCAGACCGATGCCGTCTGCCGCGCCCTCCATCGCGGGGCCGTACCCGCCGAGCCAGAACCGTGTCACAGCGCGCTCAGTCGAGCAGATCGTGACGCACGATGACCTGGTCGCGCTCGGGGCCGACGCCGATGACCGAGATGCGCGTGTTGCTCATGCCCTCGAGCGCGATGACGTAGTCCTGCGCGTTCTTCGGCAGGTCGTCGAACGTGCGCGCGGTCGAGATGTCCTCGCTCCAGCCCGGGAAGTACTCCAGCACGGGAGTCGCGTGGTGGAAGTCGGTCTGGTTGACCGGCACCTCGTCGAAGCGTCGGCCGTCGACGTCGTAGGCGACGCACACCGGGATCTGCTCGAGACCGGTCAGGATGTCGAGCTTGGTGAGCACGAGGTCGGTGATGCCGTTGACCCGGGTCGCGTAGCGGGTGATCGGGGCGTCGTACCAGCCGACGCGGCGCGGGCGCCCGGTGGTTGTGCCGAACTCGAAGCCGCGCGAGCGCAGCCATTCGCCCTGCTCGTCGAACAGCTCGGTCGGGAACGGGCCGGACCCGACGCGAGTCGTGTAGGCCTTGACGATTCCGACGATGCGGTCGAGCGCGCCCGGCCCGATACCCGATCCGGTCGACGCGCCACCGGCGGTGGCCGATGACGACGTGACGAACGGGTAGGTGCCGTGGTCGACATCGAGCATGGTGGCCTGGCCACCCTCGAACACGACGACCTCGCCGCGCCGTAGGGCCTCGTCGAGCAGGTATCCGGTGTCGGCGACCATCGGACGCAGACGCTCGGCGTAGGAGAGCAGGTCTTCGACGATCTCGTCGGCCGTGATCGCTCGACGGTTGAAGATCTTCACCAGCAGGTGGTTCTTCTGGTCGAGAGCGCCCTCGACCTTCTGGCGCAGGATGTTCTCGTCGAAGAGGTCCTGCACGCGGATGCCGACGCGGTTGATCTTGTCGGCGTACGCCGGGCCGATGCCGCGGCCGGTCGTGCCGATCATGCGCTTGCCGAGGAATCGCTCGGTGACCTTGTCGAGCGTGCGGTGGTACTGGGTGATCAGGTGCGCGTTGGCGCTCACCTTGAGGCGCGAGACGTCGATGCCGCGGCCGCCGAGCGCCTCGAGCTCGCTGAAGAGCACCTCGAGGTCGATGACGACGCCGTTGCCGATCACCGGTGTGACACCGGGCGACAGGATGCCGGAGGGCAGCAGGTGCAGCGCGTACTTCTCGTTGCCGACCACGACCGTGTGGCCCGCGTTGTTGCCGCCGTTGAACTTGACGACCCAGTCGGTGCGCTCGCCGAGCAGGTCGGTGGCCTTGCCCTTGCCCTCATCGCCCCACTGGACGCCGACGATAACGATTCCTGGCATGGGTATCCCCCTTGCTTTCGCCGGGTTTGCACCGGCTGATGAGCTGGCCCTTGTCGGGCGACTCCATCCTACCGAAGGGCTGTTTCGCGGCCGTTTCGGGCTGTGGAGTGGCCACCTCCGGGGGTGCTCACCCGACGGGCGCCGGGTCCGGGCGCCGGGCCCGGTGCTGCGACCCGATGCCGATCCCCGGGGCACGGGGTGTGCGTCTGCAGGACCGATGCACGGTTGCAGGACGAAAGCCTGCGCCTCGTCCTGCAACCGTGCTCACGTCCTGCGGATGACCCTGCCGAGCGGAGCCGACGGACAGCTGGCGGAAAACGAGCGGATGCTGTCGCTCCAGCCGGTCGCCGATGTCGGTGGCCGGTGGCACGATCGGAGGATGCCGAAGACCGGTCGCCTGCACGGCGACGACAGCCTGACCACAGCGAAGCCCCGCACCCAGGGGCCGCTCGTGCTCGTCGCCGCCCTGGTGACGGTGGTGCTGTGGGCGTCGGCGTTCATCGGCATCCGCGGTGCAGGGCCGCACTTCGACCCCGGCGCGCTGGCGCTGCTCCGCATGGCGGTGGGCACCGCGGTGCTCGCGATCATCGCGGTGCGCCACGGCATCCGTCTTCCCGACCGTCGGCACTGGTGGCTCGTGGCGGTGTGGGGCATCGGGTGGTTCTGCGTCTACAACCTGGCCCTGAACGCCGCCGAGCGCACGCTCGACGCGGGCACCGCGGCGATGGTCGTGAACCTCGCGCCGCTCATGGTCGTGGTCTTCAGCGGGCTCTTCCTTCGAGAGGGGTTCCCGAAGCCGCTCATCATCGGAGCGCCGATCGCGTTCCTCGGCGTCGTGCTGATCGGCATGAACTCCTCCACGAGCGAGGGGCCCGACATCACCGGCCTGTTGCTCGCGCTGCTCGCCGCTGTGATGTACGCGGGATGCACTCTGCTGCAGAAGCGTCTGCTCAGCGCGGGCACCGACGCGACGACCTTGACCTTCCTCGGCGCCGCCGCCGGCACCGTCGCGCTGCTCCCCTGGGTGGGCAGCCTGGTCGGCGCGTTGCAGACGGCTCCGCTCGGCTCGACTCTGTGGGTCGTGTATCTCGGCATCTTCCCGACAGCGATCGCCTTCACCACGTGGGCGTACGTGCTGCAGCGCAGCACCGCCGGGCAGACGTCGGCCACGACTTATGTCGTTCCCGCGATCGCGATCCTGATGTCGTGGGCGATCCTCGGCGAGGTGCCGACCCCGCTGATGTTCGTCGGCGGCGCACTCTGCCTGCTCGGCGTGCTCGTCACCCGGATGAAGTGGGGTCGCCGCACGGCCTGACCCAGGCGGGCTGAGAAAGCCTCAGCGCGGCGACACCGACCTGCGCTGACGGATCGACCCGCGCTGCGCCTCGACGCTCGCGAGCATTTCGCCGGCGAGCTTGCGCTTGAGTTCGAGCGACTCTCCGATCTCGGCGGCGAGCCTCGGGCGAGTGCGGATCAGCTCGTCGATCGTCGCGAGCGGCAGCACGAGCACGGTCAGGATCTCGCCCGCGACCGTCACAGCCTGCGTCCGCTCGCGGGTGAGCGCGGTCTGACCGATCAGGTCGCCCTTCTCCGCCGATGTGAACTCGACGCGACCGCCATCGACCTCGATCGCGAGCACCGCCCGGCCCGACACGACCACCCGCACCTCGTCGGGAACGACACCACTGGCGAGAACAACCTCGCCGACGCCGTAGCGCTCGAGATGCGAGTTCTGCGTCATCGCCTCGAGATCGTCGTCGTGCAGATGCAGCGTGCCGGCGATCTCGGCGAGCGCCTCGGCGAGGCGACCGGGCTCGGCGATCGGGTCGGTGGCGTCGCCGTCGAGCGCGAATCCACGCCGCCGCGCCGCGTACCAGACCCACGACAGGTACATCGAGAGTGCGCGTCCGGCATCCGCGGGTCCCGCGACCGGAATCGAGACACCGTATGCGCCGGCGCCGGAATAGCTGACCGAGGCCCGCTCCCGATCGGCGAGCATGGGCAGCGCATCGGCGACCTCGACGAGCAGAGCCATCACCTCGTGCGGCGGATCGTCTGTCGCGAAGGTCACCGAGGTCGATGCCGAGTACGGCCCGTCCGGCTCGGAGAGGTTCGTGAACGACGCACCCGACAGGCTCGAGTTGGGCACGATCTGGATGCCCGACCCCGTATCGATGTGCACGGCGCGCCAGTTGACCTCGACCACGCGCCCTCGAACGCCGGCCGCATCGAGGAAGTCGCCGATCTTGAACGGCTGCTCGAACAGCAGCAGCAGGCCCGAGATGACGCCGCCCACCGCATTCTGCAGCGCGAGCCCGATGACGATCGATCCGACGCCCAGGGCGGTGAACAGGCCGCCCACATCGGCATCCCACACCCACGAGAAGAGGAGAGCGAGCCCGAGGGCGACGAGCACGAGACGGGCGATCTCGACGAAGATCGTCGGGATCCGCTTGCGCCACGAGTCCTCGGCGGCGTTGGCGAACAGCGCCACATTGAACGACGAGAGCAGCAGCAGGATCACGAGGAACCCGAAGACGGTCGCGGCGACGCGGGTCCACACCTGATCAGCGGGCGACTGGATCGCGAAGGCCAGCAGCGCGAACAGTGCGCCGACCGGGATCACCCCGTTGCGCAGCAGACGGAGGGGGCCGGCGAGCGGGCTGTTGCGACGGCGGAGCCCGTTGATCATCTCGGTGAGAACGACGAGCAGCACCGGCACCCCGACCGCGAGCGCGACGACCCACCACCCCCAGCCATCGCGGAACGCGTCGTCGAGCATGTCAGCTCACCTTCCAGACGGTCTCGCTCTTCCCGTGCGCCTCGACCGTGCCTGCCTCGGTGAACGTGAAGATCTCCCGCGTGCGGTCGTAGACCGTCTGACTCACATACACGCCGGGGTCGCCGGTGACCGAGCGCACCCGATAGGCGAGGTTCACCGCATCACCCCAGAGGTCGTAGGCGAGAGTCGTGCGGGCGACGAGTCCGCTCGTGACGGTGCCGGTGTCGACCCCGGCACGGAGGCCGATCGACGACCCGTTCTGCGCGTTGAACCGCTCGACGACGCCGAGCAGGAGGCGCGCGAAGTCGACGCTGCGGCGCACGTTGTCGACGCGAGGCACGATCAGACCGGACGACGCCAGGTACCCGCCGCGCAGCGTGCGGACCTTCTCGACCCCAGCCTTCTCGGCCGCCTCGTCGAACCCGCGCATGAGGGTGTTGAGCAGCCCGATCTCCTGCTCGGCGGTCAGGCCCCGCGCGTACTCGTCGAAGCCGACGAGCTCGGCGAACACGACCGACACGTTCTCGTGCGCCTCCGAGATCGCCTCGTCGCCCTTCTTGTACTTGGCTGCGACGCTCTCGGGCATCAGGGTCAGCAGCAGCTTCTCGTTCTCGGCCTGCTGCTCGTCGATCAGCTCCTGCTTGATGCGCAGACTCGATGCCATGTCGTTGAACGCGCTGCCGAGATCGCCGAACTCGTCGCGCGAGCCCTGCGGCACCTGCACGTCGAGATCGCCCTCGGCGACGCGATGGACCGCACCGACGAGCCTGTGCACGGGGCAGGTGAACACCTGCGCCAGCAGCAATGAAAGCAATGACACCCCCAGCATGATGCCCAGCAGCGACAGCAGCACCGTGCGGGTGAAGTCGCTGACGGGCGCGAACGCCTCTTCGGAGTCGATGCGGGCGATGATCACCCAGTCGAGGCCCTCGACCTCCAGCGGCGCGTAGGCAGTGACGCTCTCGCGGCCCAGATAATCCCGCCCGATCGTCGTGCCCGAACGGCCCGCCTGGGCATCCGTCACCGCCTGGGTGTTGACCTGCTGCAACAGCACCGTGCCGTTCACCTCGACGGCTCGCTCGGCGACGCTCGGCGGGACGCCGCCGTTGATCGCGATCTCCTGGTAGCTCGCCGGGTCCTCGATGAGCCGCCGCGAGTTGCTGCGCATCAGATCGTCGCGACCCACGAGGTAGACCTCGCCGGTGTCCCCGAGTCCCTGCGACTTCCACTGCTCCGAGCCGGTCGTGAGGTCGTTGATCGTCTGGATCGAGACCTGGAACGCGATCGCGCCCGTGATCCGATCGTCGTTGCCCACCGGCGAGATGACCCACATTGTCGGGATGTTGAGCGACGGGATCCACCGCTCGAAGTCGGTCAGGATCACCGTGTTCACCGAGTTCGTCGCGATGGCATCGGAGTACGCGCCCGCGAGCACGGTGTCTCGGTAGGCTCCGGTCAGCAGGTTGGTGCCGAGTTCCGGCCCCTTGTATGCCGAGAACACGACATCGCCGTCGAGGTTCATCAGCAGGGCATCCTCGTAGCCGGCTTCCTCGACCAGCCGTGTGAAGTAGTCGCCGTAGCGCACAGTCGCCTCGCCGTAGGGCGTTCCGTCATCAGGATCGTTGTCGTTGAGGAGGGTGTCGTAGTCCGCGTCGAAGTCCTCGTTCTGGGTGGTGAAGTGAGACTGCAGGTGCTGGCCGGCCACGGAGTCGGGGATGAAGGCACTGTCCCCGTACTCGTCGCCGGTCCGCCCTTCGAGCTGAGGGATGAAGAAGTCCCTGTAGTACGCCTCGAGTCCTTCGCGTTCCCCCGGCTCGGGTTCGTGCTGCTGCAGCTCCTCGAAGCCCTCGTTGAGGGAGGTCGAGAGCGTCTGCGCACTGAGGTTGCGCGAGTGCAACGAGGCATCGCGCTTGACCGTCTCGAGTGCGTCGGTGATCTCCGCCGCTCTCATGGATCGGATCGTGATGAGCTGATCGACCGCCGAATCGTGCAGCGACTGCCGACCGTTGACGAATCCGATCGCGCCCACGATCACGGATGACACGAGACTCACCGCCAGGAGCATGATGAGGAGCTTCGACTGGATGCTGAGCCCAGCCCGTCCGCGCCACAGTCGTCGCCGCTCCCCCGTGCCGTTGGATCCCGCGGTGCCCTCGCTCATGTGCCCCTCCCGGCCGCGTGCGCTGCGCTCTTGCGCAGACGCTATCGACATATCGGTATTTCGGTCTAGCGATCAGACGGATCCCGACCGATAAAGTGTGCGCGGAGGCGAATATGACGACTTGGTGGCCCTACGCACGACTCGCAGCAGCCGTGCTCGGACTCGCGGCGATCGTCGCGCAGCTCGCCCGCAGCATCCAGAACGCGCTGAACGCCACCACCGAGTGGGGCCAGCACATCCCGACTGTCGCCGCGAACTTCCTCAGCTTCTTCACGATCCTGTCGAACGTGCTCGCGGTGATCATTCTGGCGATCGGCGCGATCTGGGCACTGCGCCACCGACGCGGCACCGAGCCCGAGCCGACGTGGTTCGCGATCGCCCTGGCCTGCGTGAGCACCTACATGATCGTCACCGGCATCGTCTACAACACGCTTCTCCGCAACGTCGAACTGCCCCAGGGCGTGACCGTGCCGTGGTCGAACGAGGTGCTGCACGTCGTCATCCCACTGTTCCTCCTGGCCGACCTGCTGTTCGCCCCTCGACGACGGGCACTCGGCTGGAGCGCTGTCGCCATCGTCGCGATCTTCCCGATCGTCTGGGTCGTCTACACGATGATCCGCGCGAACTTCATCATCGCCCCTGCCACCGGCGAGGCCTGGTGGTACCCGTACCCCTTCCTGAATCCGCACCTGGTGCCCGGCGGCTACCTCGGTGTCTCGGGGTACATCGTCGGCATCGCGATCGCCATCATCGGTGTCGCGTGCTTCGTGGTCTGGGTCGGCCGCCGGCGCGGCAGCGCGACGGACGCGGCTAGCGGATCGCGCCCTCAGGACTGAAGACCGAGAGCACCGGAGCACTCACATGCTGCGGGGTCGTGGCGACGGCCTCCCGCGGATCGAGAAGTCGGATCGGAACCCGGTCGCCGCGGAGCTCCTCCCGCGTCGACGGCTCCAGTCGATAGAGGCGGAGCGCGAGCCACAGCAGCGTCCCGTCCACCCCGAGCGCTGCGGGGTCGACGTCGATCACGCCGCGCCTGCGTGAGAATGGATGACGCCACCGCTCGCGATAGCTGGCGGCCCCGGGACGCACGGTGATCTTGAGCACGATCGAGTTGTTCATCCCGACGCCGACGTCGATGCTCAGGATGTCATCCCAGTGCACTTCGGCATCGAGGTGGAAGGTCGCGGATCCGAGCCCGCGAGGATGCAGGAACAGCCGCCGAGGCTGCCGCAGCGAGATCAGGTGACTGACGATCGGACCGAGCAGTAGCACGGCGAACACCGCCCAGACCACACTCCACGCACCGCCGACGCTCACCGCGGCAACCGCGAAGGTCGCCGCTGCGGCGAGCGCCGCGACCAGCGTCGTCGCGGGCACGAGCTTCGATCCGGGAAGGAGTATCCCCCCGGGGACGCTCGCGCTCGCCCGACTGACGTCCTCCGCGCTCACGCGTCGGCGAGACAGGGTCGTGAGCCACAGCGTCACCGCGATCACCCACCAGAGCGCGGGGACGGCGATGAGCACCCCCAGGATCGGGCGCATGGATGCGGTGTCATGCAGATACGTCCAGACACACAGCACAGTGGCGACGGCCGCGAGGATCACGTTCAGCACGACCACGGCCACCCACAGCGGTCGTCCGATCGAGTACTCGAGCGCACTGCGCGGCATCGTTCTGGGCTGCTTCATCGTTCCCGCATCATCCGAAGATCGAGTTCTCAGCTAAGCACGCGTCCGTCGCTCCGCCGATATACGCGTCGAACCGGACCAGACCTCACGATGCCGAGTCACGAATGCCGTCCCCCTGCGCGCCCCGCATCCGCGCCATCCGTCTCCGAGCCGGAGCCGCGCCAGCGGATGAGGTTACGCTGGTCGACGGGGGTCGTCGACGCGTCCCCCGTGGGAACGAGGAGACATACCGATGAACGAGCCCTACGCGCCCGGCCCCTCCGCAGGTTCGACGCCGCCGCCCCCACCTGCCCCCTCCGCCCAGGCCGCCCCGCCTGCCCCTCCCGCTCCTGCGGCCCGTGCTGAGGCATCCGCAGCATCCGCTCCCCCGGCCCCTGCGGCGTCGACATCGGCGAGCAAGAGATCCGAAGCTCCCACCGAGGCCGAGCTTCAGCGCGCGACCGCCGTGCTCAAGACCGTGTCAGACGCGTACTCGGCGAAGATGGTCGGCCAGGAGCGCCTGCGCATGAGCCTGCTGATCTCGCTGATCGCCGGTGGGCACATCCTGCTCGAAAGCGTTCCGGGTCTCGCGAAGACGACCGCGGCGAGCACGCTCGCCGACACCGTCAGGGCGCAGTTCAAGCGCATCCAGTGCACCCCCGACCTGCTGCCCAGCGACATCACCGGCAACCAGATCTACGACGCGGCGACGGGCTCGTTCCGCACCGTGCTCGGCCCGGTGCACGCGAACTTCGTGCTGCTCGACGAGATCAACCGGTCGAGCGCCAAGACCCAGAGCGCCATGCTCGAGGCGATGCAGGAGCACCAGACGACGATCGGCGGCGAGGTGCACCACCTGCCCAAGCCGTTCCTCGTGATCGCGACGCAGAACCCCATCGAGCAGGAGGGCACCTATGAGCTGCCCGAGGCCCAGATGGACCGGTTCCTGCTCAAGGAGATCGTCGAGTACCCGAGCCCCGCCGAGGAGTTCGAGATCCTCGGGCGCATCGACTCGGGTGTGCTCGACCCCGACCGCCACGTCTCGAGCGCGATCAGCCTCGACGACGTGCACATGCTGCAGGACGTCGCGAGCCGCATCTACGTCGACCCGGCCATCCGCAATTACATCGTCTCGATCGCCTACGTCACCCGCAACCCGGCGCCCTACATCGGCGAAGAGCGCGCCCGCTTCATCAAGTACGGCGCGAGCCCTCGTGCGAGCATCGCGTTCCTGCAGGCATCCCGGGCGCTGGCGCTGCTGAACGGCCGCGGTCACGTGATCCCCGAAGACATCCGCTCGCTGCGCCACCTCGTGCTGCGCCACCGCGTGCTGCTGACCTTCGAGGCCGATGCCGAGGGCATCCGCAGCGAGGAGATCATCGACCAGATCTTCGCCGCAGTGCCCACACCCTGACCTCGCCATGGCCAGCCTGATCGCCCAGGTGAAGAGCAAGCTCTTCATCCACTCGTCGCGCAAGTCGCTGCACGCGCTCGACGGCGCCTATGCGTCGCTGCTGCACGGCCGCAGCCTCGACTTCGAGGACCTGCGCAAGTACGAGTACGGCGATCAGGTGCGCGACATCGACTGGCGTGCGACTGCTCGGCTCGGCACTCCGCTGGTGAAGCGGCACCGTGCGATGCGGATGCACACGATCCTGTTCGTGGTCGACACGGGCCGCTCGATGGCCGCACTCGCGCACGACGAGAAGTCGAAGAAGGAACTCGCGATCCTCGCCACCGGAGTGCTGGGCGTGCTGGCGCTGCGCCACGGCGACGACTTCTCCCTCGTCTACGGCGACTCCGACCGCATCCGCCGTCGCGCACCCGGCCGCAGCGAGGGCGCGCTCGAACACGCCCTGCGCACGATCGACCAGGCCATCGACTCGAGCACGGCATCGAGCGACCGGGACGCACTCCTGTCTCACGTGACCCGCACGATCTCTCGCCGCATGATCGTGGTCGTCATCACCGACGAAGCGCCGGTCACGACGGAGACCGAGCGGATGCTGCGCCGGCTGCGCGTGCAGCACGACGTGCTGTGGCTGACCGTGAGCGACGCCGATCCGGTGCTCGACCACGCGACAGGCACCATCCGCAGCGATGTCGACACCATGTGGGAGGTGCCCGACTTCGTGCAGGGCGACCCCGACATCATCCGCGAGCTCGCGGCGCAGACCGAGGCCGACGCTGCGCGTCTCGCAGAGCTGCTCAAGCGCATGGAGATCAGCCACAGCGTGCTGGCAGGCCAGGACGACGCCGTCTCGCAGCTGCTCCAGCTGCTGAATCGGAGGTCGAATGCCCGGCTCTGATGAGCTCTATCCGCCGTTCCAGTACGGCTGGGGCTGGATCCTGCTCGCGTTCGGCATCCTGCTGCTGCTGATCGCGGCGGCGTGGCTGGTCGTCGCCCTGACGCGTCCGCGGCGTGACCTCACGCTGACGCGCGACGCTGAGGGGCCCGCTCTGCTCACGACCGACGTGCTGTCGCAGCTGAGGGTCGAGTACTTCGATCGGATCCAGCGCATCGAGGACGACTACCGTGCCCGCACCCTGTCGGCCCGCAACGCGAACCTCGAGCTCAGCCGTGTGGTGCGCATGTTCGTGAACGAGTACAGCGGGCTCGAGGCCCCTGTTCTCGCACTCGACGACCTGGTCTCCCGCGGAGTGCATCCCGCCCTCGTCGACGCCATGGGGCGCCATTACTACCCGAGCATCTTCCGCCCGGGCCCCGCGATCGATCCGATCGCAGGCGCCGAGGCCGCCAGAACGGTGGTGCGCACATGGCACTAGCGAACTGGTGGCTCATCCTCGTCGCTGCGGGCGTCGTCGTCATCGCTGTCGGGATCGGCATCGTCATCGGGCTGCGCAGCGGTGCGAAGACCGAGGCGCACGAGCGCGCACGCGTCGCCCGAGCCGAACGCCTGCGCGCCCTGCCGACGTTCCGGCAGGCACTGAACCGCCGCGTGCTGGCACTCTCGAGCATCCTGCTGATCGGCGTGGTCGCGACACTGGCGGCCGGAGTCGTCTCTGCGCGCCCGATGGCGTCGCAGACCATCCAGCCCGTCAACACGAGCCGCGACATCATGCTGTGCCTCGACGTCTCGGGCTCGATGAGCGAAGTCGACGTCGAGGTGCTCACCATCTTCGAGGAACTGCTCGAGGACTTCGAGGGCGAGCGCATCGGCCTCACGATCTTCAACAGCTCGCCCGTGCAGATCTTCCCCCTGACCGATGACTACGAGTTCATCCGCGACCACCTGCAGAGCATCCGCGAGAGCTTCGAGTTCACCGAGTCGATCCCCGAGCACTGGGTCGGCACGCTCAACGGCAACGGCGCCTCGCTGATCGGCGACGGCCTGGCGGCCTGCGCGATGGCGTTCGACCATCCCGATGACGAGCGGTCTCGTTCGATCATCTTCGCCACCGACAACGAGGTGAACGGCGCATCTATCGTGACTCTCGACGAGGCGGCGGCGTATGCCGGTTCGAACGGGGTCCGGGTGTTCGCGCTCAACCCCGTGCAGGGCAAGGACGCCGACGTCAGTGCAGAGCTCGCGAAGGCGGCCGAGGCCACGGGTGGCCAGGCCTACGGCCTGCGCGACACCACCACCGTGAGCGACATCGTCACCCAGGTGCAGGAGCAGGAGGCGGCCGCGCTGAAGGGTCAGGCGCAGGTCGTCTGGACCGACGCCCCGAACCTCTGGATCGTCGTGCTGATGATCTCGATGCTCTCGTTCATCGTCGTGCTCTGGAGGGTGAGACTGTGATCTTCCAGCCCGTGCTCAACATCTTCCTCCTGGCGCTCCTCTGCACGCCGGTGGCCGTTCTCGCCGTGATTGCACTGACCAGGGCGAAGGGGCGCGACAGAGCGCTGTGGGCCATGCGGCTGGTCATGCTGTTGGCCTGCTTCTTCATGTTCCTTCGCCCTGGGCTCCCAGGCGGTGCGACAGAGACGCTCGCGACAGACACCGACATCGTGCTCGTCGTCGACACGACGGCGAGCATCGTCGCCGAGGACTGGAACGGCGACGAGCCGCGCCTGGACGGCGTCCGCGCCGATGTGCAGGCGATCGTCGACGAGTACCCGGGTGCCCGCTTCGCCCTGATCACGTTCGACGCCACAGCCGACCTGCGCATGCCACTCACCACCGACACCACCGCGCTCGTCTCCTCGCTCGAGGTGCTGCGCCCCGAGGTGACCAGCCAGTCACGGGGCAGCTCCATCGGCATCGCGAACCAGCTGCTCGCCGACACCCTGACGAACGCGGCCGAGGCCTCACCCGACCGCTCGCGCATGGTGTTCTACTTCGGCGACGGCGAGCAGACGGTCACGTCAGCGCCTGAACCGTTCGACGGCAGCGAGGAGCTCACGGATGCCGGTGCGGTCCTCGGCTACGGCACGACGGAGGGCGGGCCGATGAAGCTCACCACCGGCAGCGTCGAGGGGTCGTCGAACGAGTACATCGAGTATCAGGGGGCGAACGCCCTGTCGGTGATCGACGAGGCGAACCTCGAGGCGATCGCCTCGGATCTCGGCGTCGACTACCAGCACCGCACTGCCGATGCCGAGCTGGTCCTGCCTGACGCGCCGTCGACGACCACCAGCTATGCCGAGTCGGGTTCGGTGGGCAACGTGACCGAGCTGTACTGGATCGCGGCCCTCGTGGTCGTGGCGCTGCTCGGGGTGGAGCTCACGAGGGCGAGCATGCTCGTCGCCCGACTGCGTCTGCTGCGAGCGCCCTCGACGTCGCCTCGTCGGAAGAAGTCGACCGGCGGAGGTGCCGCATGACCGATCTGTCGACTCGGGCGGGCGCGACGCCGCCCGGCACCCCTGACGAACTGAAGGCGTCGGCCGCCGCGGCGCTTCTCGCCTCGAATCGTCGCCGACGCCGCATCCGTCGGTGGATCGCCATCGGCACTCTGCCCCTCACGCTGGCCGCGCTGCTGTTCGTCGGCAAGATCCTCAGCATGTATGCGTTCGCGCACCAGTCGATCACCGCCTACGTGGCCGACGACTACTCCGGTTCCGAGGCATCGGCCCGCGGTCAGGAGTTCCTCAACTGGTTCGAGCCCTACAAGGCGCCGTTCAACGTGGGCACCGCACTTGCCGGGGCCGAGAAGCTGCCGGAGGCACGGACGGAACTCGAGGAGTCGCTCGACCTCGCGACCGGCCTCGAGGTGTGCACGGTGCGCATCAACCTCGCCCTCGTCCTAGAGCGCATGGGCGACGCCGCGCGCACCGGGGGCGACGGCGCCGCAGCCGCCGAGTTCTACGGCGAAGCCCTCACCGTCACGACCGAGTCGCCGGAGGAATGCAACAGCGAAGAGGCGCAGGAGCAGTCGTCCGACCCTGACCGCGACATGCAGCAGAGCAGGGAAGACCTCGAGGACCGTCTCAAGCAGAAGCAGCAGGACGAGCAGCAGCCGCCCCCGGAGGAGCAGGAGCAGGAGCCGCAGCCCTCGGACGAGAAGCTCGAAGAGCTCGAGGACAAGCTCGAGCAGGGAACGCAGGAGCGCGATCAGCAGCAGGGCGACGACGGCGGAGGCTCGGGGACGGACAAGCCATGGTGATGGATCACGAGAAGCAGCGGGCCCGCTACGTCGCCGGCACCGAGGGCGCACCACCCGTGCCGCCGCCCGGAGGCTATCGCAACGCACGCCGCCAGGCCGGCCCTGTCGTGCAGCATCCGGGCGCCCCCGCCCTGTCGGGCACCGCGAGCGCGGCCGAGATCTCGTCTGAGACGAAGAAGCCGGCGAACGCACTCGGCTGGATCGCCCTGGTCGTCGGCATCCTGTTCGCGCTGATCCTCCTCATCACGCTGGCGATCGGCGCGACCGACGCGCTCTACGGCGTGACGATGCTGGCGCTGCAGCTGGTGGTCGTGGCAGTCATCGTCGGCGCGATGTTCACCGCCCGTGGACGCACCCTGGCCGCCGTCGCCCTCGCGATCACCCTGATCTTCAACGTGGCCACAGTGGGCGGCATCGGCGCACTGCAGACGTCGGCCTCCGGCAGCTACGACGGCATGAAGTCCGACGAGCAGAAGCACGAAGAGGCCTACCCCGGCATCAAGGGCACCGATCCGCAGGATGCGCTGCGGCAGCAGTCACTCGAAGATGTGCAGGCCGAGGCCGACAGCCTGTTCGCCGACATCCGCGACCGCATCACCGCCGAATACGGGTACGAGTGGGTGCAGGTCGGCGACGAGGATCTGCGTCCCGAGCGCAACGGCTACGGCGGCGAGTCGATGCTCATCGAGTACACCTCCGTCGGATGGGCGACCACCGAGCCGATCCAGGACTACAGCCTCAAGCTCGAGGTCATGGCCACGATCGACTCGGTCGTCGCCGAGCACGGCCTGCCGTCGCTGTACTCGTTCAACGGCGAGTACTCGGGGATCGATCCGTCGATGATCGCCAAGCTCTACGGCAGCGAGGATCCGCGCGAGCAGCACACCTGGGAGTACTACACCGAGAACTACCCCGACCCGATGCGCTTCTACGCGAACATCTTCGACCTCTCGAACGACCCGTCCGGCGACTTCCTGACGACGCGGGAAGCCCAGAGCGCACGCACCGGAGAACCACTCGAGGGGCTGCAGATGGTCGTCATCGCGAGCGCGGTGCTCAGCGAGGCCGACCGTGCCGAATTCGAGGAGAAGCTGCAGGAGTACCCCGGGTTCGGTTGAGTCCTGGTGGATCTGCCATCGCGATGGTACTCTCATGGCATGCACGTGACCATTGACAAGGCAGGGCGAATCGTCATTCCTGCGTCGATCCGCGAGCGTCTCGGGATGGTCCCAGGACCGGTCGACATCATGATCGACGGAACCGGCATCCGCATCGAGGTCACTGCACCGGATGACCTCGTCGAGAAGGACGGACGCCTCGTCATCCGCGGCAGCGGAACGACGCTCTCGGCCGACGACATCAGAGAGCTTCGTCTTGCCGACCAGCGCTGATCTGCTTCTCGACACGAGCGCGGCGATCGCACTGGTCACAGAAGACAGCGACGCGCACGAGCGCGTTCGCGCTGCGTGCGCAGGACTCGTCCTGGGTCTGTCCGGGCACGCGCTGCTCGAGACCTACTCGGTGCTCACCCGACTGCCGGGCGGAAGCCGGCTCAGCCCCGCCGCCGCCGCGCGCGTGATCGCTCATGAGTTCCCCGGCTCCGTCGCAGTGCCTGAAGCGGATGCGCTGCGCGCGGTGGCCGTCCTCGCCGAGGCAGGCATCGCGGGCGGAGCGGTATACGACGGCCTCGTCGCTCTCGCGGCCCGCTCGGCGGGAATCACCCTGCTCACGTGCGATCGGCGCGCGATCGGCACCTACGCGAAGCTGAGAGTCGACGTCGAGATCGTCTGATCCCGAGAGCGGGGTCGCATTCCCGATCACGCGCCGCTGGTCGAACCGATCGTCCTTCACGCACGGATTCCGACCGGGCGCTTGACAGCGAAGGCGCCCGGTGAGATCGTGATGTAGTTCGTTGGAAACGTTTACAGCACTCAAGGGAGAGCGCTTTGGCTCGAGTCACCATCACGCAGGTCGCCGCCCATGCCGGTGTCTCCGTGGCGTCAGCCTCCCGTGCACTGAACGGGATGATCGCGAGCGCCGAGACCGTCGCCAAGGTGCAGGAGGCCGCCGCCGAACTCGGCTATGTCGCCGACGCGACGGCGCGATCCCTCAAGCTGGGTCGTACGAACCAGCTCGCCTACGCGGTGGCCGATATCGGCAACCCCGTGTACGTCGAGATGATGAGCGCGATCGAACGTGTGATCTCCTCGTCTGAGTACCGCTTGGTGCTCTCGTCGACCGGCACGGCGTCGTCGTCTCTCGACGTGGTGCGCGACCTCGGGCGCGGCTACGTCGACGGGATGATCCTCTCGCCTCTCCGGGTCACTGACGAGCTCCTCTCCGCCCTCGCCGCCACTCCCGTGCCCGTCGTCGTGCTCGGACGTCTGCCCGACGGCACCCCGCTCGACACGGTCCGCGCCGACTCCATCACCGCGATGCGCCTGGTCGTCGACCACCTGATCGCCGAGGGGCGCGAAGACATCGCATTCCTCAACGGCCCCACCGACACGACGCCGGGAGCGTTCCGACGCGACGGCTTTGCCGCAGCATCGGCCGCGCACCCTCAGGTGGCCACCCGCAGCATCAGCATCCCCGACTTCACGATCGCCGCCGGCTACTCCGCCGCCCGCACCGTGCTCGACGGAGAGCGACGACCGGATGCCATCGTCGCCGCGAACGACCTGATCGGCATCGGCGCACTCCGCGCCGCAGAAGATCTCGGGCTCACCGTCCCCGGTGACATCGCGATCACCGGTATAGACAACACCGAGCTCGCTGGCGTCGTTCGCCCGGGCCTCACGAGCGTGGACCTCGGCGCTGAGGAGCGCGGACGCGTCGCGGCCGAACTCCTCCTCGCCCGAATCGCGGAGCCCTCGAGAGCGGCGCATACGGTGACGGTCGCCCCCTCGCTCGTCGTCCGCGGATCCTCTCGCGCACTCAGACGCACGAGCCTCGGCTCGCGCACCGACGACGCGCCCGCGAGCGACGCGCACGATGACGAGAGGGCCTTCGGATGAGCACCGACACCGTCACTGGCAGCGCCGCATCGGCGCCCGCCAAGAAGATCGGCCATCGCACCCGCGCTCAGCGCCGCGAGGCCATCGCCCTGGTCATCCCCGCTCTTCTTCCGATCATCATCTTCTCCGTCATCCCGCTCGTCAGCGGCGTGGCCCTCGGCTTCACGGATGCGACTCTCAAGCGCAACGCGGAGATCAACTTCATCGGGCTGGGCAATTTCATCGAGTTGCTCAGCGATCACCGGTTCTGGGGATCGTTCGGCATCGGCATCGTATGGGCAGGCTCGGTCGCCGTCCTGACGCTGGTGTGCGCGATGGGACTCGCGCTGCTGCTCAACAGCGATCTGAGGCTCAAAGGGCTCACTCGGGTCCTCGCCCTCATCCCGTGGGCCATGCCGCCTGTGGTGATCGCCATCGTGTGGCGCATGATCTACAACCCGAACTCAGGGCCCCTGAACGGCGCACTCGAGGCCGTCGGGATTCCGGGAGTGAACTGGCTCGGCGACTTCTCCACCGCTCTGCCCGCCGTCATCGTGGTGGGAGTATGGGCGGGCATCCCGCAGACCACCGTGCTGCTGCTCGCCGGAATGCAGTCGATCTCTGCAGAGCAGCATGAGGCGGCGGCCGTCGACGGCGCAGGAGCGCTGCGTCGCTTCTGGCACATCACGCTGCCGGCGCTGCGCCCGGTCATCATCGCGGTCACGGCCCTCGACTTCATCTGGCAGTTCAACTCCTTCGGGCTCATCTACGTGCTCACCGAGGGCGGACCCGGCGGCCGCACCATGATCCCGCCGCTGTTCACGTACCTCGAGGCCTTCCGCAACCGGGAGATCGGATACGCATCGGCGATGGGCGATGTCCTGGTGATCGCCATCATGTTGATCCTGTCGCTGTACCTCGTCAATCAGTTCCGCCAGACGAAGGGGGCGCGCTCATGACCACTCGGCGACCCTGGTACGCGACGGTGCTGATGTACGTGGCCCTCGCGGCCTTCCTCCTCTTCCTCGGATTCCCACTGCTCTGGCTGCTGTCCGCGTCGTTCAAGTCGTCGGGTGAGCTGAACTCGCTCGCCGTCAACCTGCTGCCCGCCGAGTGGGACTTCAGCAACTACGCGTCGGCTCTCGAACGCCAGAACCTGCTCCCGGCGGCCGCAAACTCGCTGCTCGTCTCGATCGCGACGATGGTGATCACGGTGCTGCTGTCGATGCCCATGGCCTATGCGCTCGCCAGGTTGAAGGGCCGGCTCAGGGCGACGGGAACCGTGTGGATCCTGACCAGCCAGGTGTTCCCATCGATCCTCATCATCATCCCGCTGTTCCTCGTGCTGAGGTCCATCAACTTGAACGACACCCTGTTCGGGCTGATCCTCGTGTACGTCACCTTCACGCTTCCGTTCACTCTCTGGATGCTCCAGGGCTACGTCGCCGCGATCCCCCCGGAGCTCGAGGAAGCCGGCGAGATGGACGGGGCATCGAGGGTCACGATCCTCCGCACGATCATCCTGCCCCTTCTCGCACCCGGCCTCGTGGCGACCGCGATGTTCACCTTCGTCTCGGCGTGGAACGAGTTCTTCCTCGCTCTCGTGCTGCTCCAGAGCCCCGAGCTCTACACGCTTCCGATCGCGCTGCGGTCGTTCCTCGGGGCCGAAGGACAGACCCAGCTCGGCCCGTTGGCGGCCGGTGCGATCCTCGCGACGATCCCGTCGCTCATCATCTTCAGCATCCTGCAGAAGAAACTCACCGGCGGCATGCTCGCCGGTGCCGTCAAGGGCTGAACCACGCCCACCCGGCAATACCGAGAACACCAAGAACACCAAGAACACCAAGAACACCAAGAAAGGCGAGCAACATGAACAGCATCCGAGGCATCGGCGCCATCGCTTTCGCAGGCGTCGCCATCCTCTCCCTGAGCGGTTGTCAGCAGGGCAGCGCGAGCAACGGATCCGAAGGCGAAGACGGCGCAGTCACGCTGCAGTTCCAGTCGCTGTCGGATCAGCCGGCAACCCAGGCGGCCGTGAAATCGATCGTCGACGAGTGGAATTCCGAGAACGAAGACGTTCAGGTCGAGATCGTGCAGGCGGGCTGGGACGGCACCTTCGACAAGCTCATCACGCAGTTCACCGGCGGCACCGCGCCAGACATCATCCACTACGAGGCCAGCTCCATCGTGTCCTTCGCAGCGGACGGCTACCTGGCCGACCTCACCGACTACATCGATGAGGACCTGAAGTCGGACATCTCCGAGGGCATCTGGGAGTCGGTCACCCACGACGGTCAGATCGTCGCATACCCGTCGACACTGCAGTCGTACATGGTGTTCGCCAACGCCGACCTGCTCGAGGCGGCGGGGATCGACATCCCCAGCGGCGACACCATGACGTGGGAGGAGATGCAGGAGATCGCGAAGGCGACCACTGCGGGCGACACCTACGGTCTCGGCTGGGGCCTCGCCTCGCCGACCGCGACGATGATGAGCCTCGGACTCGGGTTCGACGGCGGATACTTCTCCGGCGAGGGCACCGACGCGTCGATCGAGATCGGCGAGAACGAGCTCGCCGTACCGGAGCTGATCCACGAGATGGCATACACCGACAAGTCGATCCAGCCGACCTCGCTCACCCAGTCGGGTTCCGACGTGCTCGCCTCGTTCTACGGCGGCAAGGTCGCGATGACGGTGCAGGGGTCATTCCAGGCGACGAACATCGCCAACGACGCCCCCGAGGGATTCAACTGGGTCGCCCTGCCCCCGCTCGAGGGCTCCGAGGGCGCCATCCAGGCGGCGAACCCGCAGACGTACTCGGTGAACGTCGACTCGGAGCACGTCGAGGAGTCGGCCGACTTCCTCAACTTCTTCATGGGTGCCGACAACCTCGCATCGATCGCCTACGCCGACGCGCTCATCCCGTCATCGGGCTCAGCCCGGACAGAGGTCGAGAAGCTCGCGGCAGACAACCCGGCCTGGACGCAGGTGCTCGCCTCCGGAGACGGACTCGTCGGACCTCCGTTCCTCAGTGTCGACAAGTACACGGAGTGGAAGGACACGATCGCCACTCCCGCCTTCCAGCAGTACCTGGCCGATCAGATCACCAGCGAGCAGCTCTCGACCCAGCTGACCGACGGCTGGGCGGACATCGCCGGCTGATGATGCTCGGGGGCGACCCGACCGGTCGCCCCCGTCCGTCATCGACAGAACGACGCAAGAAGGAGTGGGAATGTTCGTGTTGCAGGATCGAGTGGCCGGGGTGCTCGCAGGCGCCGCAGTGGGAGACGCGTTGGGCGGAGCGACGGAAGGATGGACTCCCGAGCAGATCGAGGAGCGTCACGGCGGCCGAGTCGAAGGCATCGTCGGGCCGTTCCTCGCCGACTGGAAGACCGCACGCCCGATCGCTCCGTACCACAAGGGCGATGGCCACGTGACGGATGACACCCTCATGACGCATGCGCTCGTGGAGGTCTATGCGAAGCGGCGCCGCCATCTCGACGCCTACGACGTCGCCTCCGATCTCGTGCCGCTCATGATCGGCGAACGCCGGTGGGTGCCCGAACTCGAAGACGATGCGCTCATCCTGCAGCGCGTGTTCCTCGCGGAGAAGTGGATCGTGGCGAAGCTCCACTACGGTCACGCCGACCCTCGCGAAGCGGGCGTCGGCAACATCGTCAACTGCGGCGCGACGATGTACATGGCTCCGGTGGGACTCGTTCACATCGGCGACCCGGGCGGGGCGTACGCCGAGGCGATCGACATCGCCGGGGCCCACCAGTCGTCGTATGGCCGTGAGGCGGCCGGTGTGTTCGCTGCGGCCGTCGCCGCATCGGCCGCCCCCGGGGCGACGGTGGCCGACGTGCGCACCGCCGTGCTCGATGTCGCCCATGACGGCACTGCCGCTGCGATCCGCGCCGTCTTCGATGCAGTGGATTCGCTGCTCGAGTCGGGCGCGCCCCAGGACCCGCGCGAGCTCGCTCGGGTGGTCCGCGACGCTGTCGCCCCGTTCGACACGGTCGGCGAGCACTACCGCGCCCCGGCGATGGATGCACGGCTGCCCTCTCGGACGAAGTCGATCGAGGAGCTCCCCGTCGCACTCGGATTCGTCGTCGCCCGCGACGGAGACCTGAGAGAGGCGGTCCTCGATGCCGTCAACTACGGTCGCGACTCCGACTCGATCGCCACCATGGCCGGCGCGATCTGCGGCGGACTGCACGGCGCCGACGGGGTTCCCCCTGAATGGGTCGACGGGGTGACGACGGCGAGTCGGCTCGACCTCGACGGCGTCGTCTCGACCATGACCGAGGTCGTGCGAGAGGTGATCAGCGCGGATGCCGACCGCGCGACCAGCCGTGCGATCACTGTGGCTGGCCTGCTCGACCGAGAGGGTGCGGCGTGAGGCTCACCTGGGCGCAGCCGGAGGACCTCGTGCCGGCGGAGTTCGCAGCTCTGCGCGAACAGGGCGTGGCCGAGCGCGACCTGGCGCTGATAGAGCGGCGCTGGACCGACGGAGGGGGCTCGACAGTGCTCGTTCCGTCGGGGGCGAGCGACATTCCCGCACCCGCGGCCGTGCGAGCCCTCGCCCGTGTCGTGCTCGACGAACTGCAGCACCTGCAGGGGGCGAGCACCGAAGAACCGGACGACTGGACGACGATCGCCGCGTTGATCGAGCCCGCAGCGCGCACTGCAGCAGCGCACGTCTCACTCGACCGGATGCACGGCGCGTGGCTCGGCCGTGCAGCCGGCTGCCTGCTCGGCAAGCCCGTCGAGAAGATCCCCCGCGAAGGCATCGAGCAGATCGCGCGGGCTACCGACAACTGGCCCATCCGCCGTTACTTCACCGCCGTCGGACTACCGGCGGAGACGGCCGAGCGCTGGCCGTGGAACCGTCGGTCGGCGCCGACCTCCCTGCGCGAGAACATCGACGGGATGCCGGAGGACGATGACCTCAACTTCCCCATCCTCGCCCTCGATCTGCTCGAGGCGCACGGTGCGGGCCTGACGACCGACCACGTCGCTCAGTCATGGCTCGCAGCGCTGCCGGCCGGTCGGGTCTTCACCGCCGAACGCGCCGCGTATCGCAACATCCTCGATGCCAGACCCGTGCCTGAGACGGCGACGCATCACAATCCCTTCCGCGAATGGATCGGCGCGCTGATCCGCGCCGACGTGCACGGCTGGGCGCACCCGGGCGATGTGCTGGCCGCTGCGGCCTCGGCATGGATCGATGCCCGCCTCAGCCACACGCGCAACGGGATCTACGGCGAGATGTGGGCCGCCGCGCTCTGCTCGGCATCGCTCGTGAGCACGACCGTCGACGAGGTACTGGACGCCGCCGACACCGTGGTGCCACCCGCCTCTCGACTCGCACGCGCCGTGCGAGTCGGACGCACGGTGGGCCGTGAACTCGCCGACGGCGCGCTGAACTCCGCGGCAGCACTCGATCGTCTCCACACCGAGTTCGCCGGGATGCACTGGGTGCACACCCTCAACAACGCCGCACTCGCCGCGTGCGCACTGCAGGCCTATGGAGACGATTTCGACTCCGCCATCGCCTACGCCGTGGCCGGCGGCTGGGACACCGATTCGGTCGGGGCGACAGTCGGCTCGGTGGTGGGCGGTTTCATCGGAGCAGACCGGATCGATGCGGCGTGGACCGCACCGCTGCACGATCGGATCGCGACCTCGATGCCGGGCGGCGCCGAGCGATCGATCCGCGAACTCGCCGAACGCACCCTGCGCCTCTCGGGAGCAGGGTCATGAGCGTCGTCATCGTCGGGAGCATCAACCAGGATGTGGTCGCCCACGTCGATCGGATCCCGGCCCCGGGCGAGACGGTGCTCGGTTCGACGCTGCTGCGCTCGGGGGGAGGCAAGGGCGCGAACCAGGCGGTGGCCGCTCGCCGGGCGGGCGGGGCGGAGGTCGCCTTCGTCGGTGCAGTCGGATCCGACGCGGATGGCGACGCACTGCGCAGCGCGCTCGTCGCTGACGGCATCGACGTCTCGGGTCTCGCCCGGGTCGACGGGCCCAGCGGAGTCGCCCTGATCTCCGTCGACACCCGTGCCGAGAACGCGATCGTCGTCGTGCCCGGCGCGAATGCCGCACTCACCCGCCTGACCGAGGTGCAGCGCTCCGTGGTCTCGCACGCCCGGGTGATCCTCACGCAGCTCGAGATCCCGGTCACTCTCGTGCAGCAGACGGCAGCCGCCAAGGCCGCCGACTGCTGGCTTCTGCTCAATGCCGCGCCGTCGGCGCCGCTCGTCGCCGCGGACACCGACCTGCTGGCGATCGCCGATGTCCTCATCGTCAACGAACACGAAGCTCTCGACGTGGCCCGCGCCGCTGACCTCGACTCGGCTGTCGCTGCTCTCGTCCCCCGCGTGCGGGCACTCGTCATCACACTCGGCCGCGCCGGATCGCTGGTCTTCTGCGGCGGACAGCACGCCGAAGTGCCCGCCTTCCCTGCCGAGGCCGTCGACACGACGGGCGCAGGGGATACGTTCTGCGGCGCGTTCGCCGCGGCTCTCGCCGCCTCCGACCGCACCCCGGAGAGCATTGACCTCGCCCTGCTGACCGACGCGGCGCGCGTGGGCGCGGCTGCGGCCGCTCTGGCGGTCACGCGACTCGGGGCCCAGGAGGCCGTGCCCAGCATCACCGAGGTCGCGGCACTTCTCACAGGAGCGAACGCATGAGCGGTGGATTCGACCCGCTGCAGCCGCGAACGCTCGACCTCCCCACGGAGGTTCCGCTTCACATCGACCTCGTCGACGGAGACGCGGCGACGACCCTCGACGACGCAAAGATCTTCGCGGCCCCGTCGGATCCGGCCGACATCGCGCAGTGGCGCGCTCAGCTCACCGCGTGGCGCGACGGTGCCAGACGCCGCCACGGAGAACCCGTCCGGTACGACGACCCGGCGTCGCACTGGGCGAGCAGCTGCTTCACCGTGGCACAGGTCTGGTTGTGGGACGAGCTGTTCTTCAATTTCGACACCCAGCGGTTCACACCGCAGCGCTTCCTCGACGACGCGCGGCTCCGCTTCGGCGGACTCGACGGAATCGTGCTCTGGCATGCCTACCCGGTGATCGGGATCGACGACCGCAACCAGTGGGACTTCTACGACGTGCCCGGCCTGGCAGACGCCGCAGCCGTTCTGCGCGCCGCCGGGGTCGCCGTCTTCCTCGATTACAACCCCTGGGACACAGGCACCAGGCGTGCCGGCGATGACCCGGCGGAACTCGCCGCGACGGTGCGCCGCCTCGGCGCGGACGGCGTCTTCCTCGACACGCTCAAGAAGGCCGACCCCGATCTCGTGGCCGAGCTCGACGCGGCCCGTCCCGGCATCGGTCTCGAGGGCGAATCGAAACTCGCCACCGAGCGAATCGCCGATCACACCCTCTCGTGGGCACAGTGGTTCGCCGACTCCGAGATGCCGGGAGTCCTTCGGGCACACTGGTTCGAGCGCCGGCACATGCAGCACCACATCCGCCGCTGGCATCGCGACCACTCGGCCGAACTCCGATCAGCCTGGCTCAACGGAGTCGGGGTCATGGTGTGGGAGGTGGTGTTCGGCTCCTGGGTCGGTTGGAACGATCGTGATGCCGCGACACTGCGGCGGATGCTGCCTGTGCAACGCGGACTGCACCGCTGGCTCACGCAGGGCGAATGGACGCCGCTCGCGGTCGTCGACGGGCCGATCGTCGGATCGACGTTCGAGACAGACGACGGCACGCTGCTCCTTCTCGCCAACACGTCAGCAGACGATGCTGCGTTCCGCCCGACGGGAGACGGGTGGACGCCGCTGCACGCGGGAGACACCGTCGAGCGCATCGTCGTGCCCGCAGGAGGAGTCGCCGCAGCCGTGCAGTCGCGCGCCGACAGCATCCCCTCGGAGGAGGTCGCCGGCGTCCGATCCGCACTCGTCGACGTGGCCGCCGAGTCCGACGCTTCGTTCCCGCACCGACGGGCGCTGCGACTGGCCGCTCCGGCCTGGAACGGCCCTGCGAAGTCGGAAGGTCCTGCCGGTCTCGGCTCGGTCGTGGTACCCGCTGGCGAGCACACTCTCACCGTGCGCTTCCGGATGCGGGAGACCGGGATGTACGACGGCGCACCCTACGTCGGCGAGTGGAAGCCCCTCCCCCCACGCCTGCACGACCAGCGGACGCTCGAGCGTACGGTGTCGCTCGAGCACGCGGTGCGGGTCGCGGTCGCCGAGGTGAGCGAGGCGGAGTACGCCCGCTTCCTCGACGCGATCGGGGAGATCCCTCGAGGAGAAGACCGGGAACGCCCGGTCGCCGACGTCACTCTCGCACGCGCCCGCGACTACGCGGCGTGGGCCGGCGGACGCCTTCCCACCGAGAACGAATGGCAGCTCGCGGCTGCGATGCCCGGTTTCCTCAGACGTGCTCCGGCGGTCTGGAACTGGACGGAATCGGAGCACTCCGACGGGCGCACTCGGTTCGTGATGCTGAAGGGAGGCAGCGACCACCGCAGCGAAGGGTCCGACTGGTACTTCGACGGCGGCGTGAGGCCGCCCGAGTTCAGCGCCAAGCTACTGCTGCCCGGTCTCGGCCACGACGCCTCGCCGTCGATCGGCTTCCGCATCTGCTGGGAGGAGAAGACATGAGCCCGCTTCAGGATGTGAGGGTCGTGGACGCGTCGACCCTCTTCGCCGGCCCGATGGCCGCGATGCATCTGGGCGACATGGGCGCGGACGTCATCAAGGTCGAGCACCCGACGCGGCCCGACCCTGCCCGCGGTCACGGCCCGAGCAAAGACGGCCAGAATCTCTGGTGGAAGACCTTGGGACGCAACAAGCGAACCGTCGCGATCGACCTGCACACAGACGGTGGGCGCGATGCTTTTCTGCGGCTCGCCCGGAACGCCGATGTGGTGATCGAGAACTTCCGGCCGGGCACCCTGGAAGGCTGGGGCCTGGGGTACGCCGAGCTCTCGGCCGAGAACCCGGGTCTCGTGCTCGCCAGGGTCACCGGGTTCGGGCAGATCGGACCCTACCGCCGCCGGCCCGGATTCGGCACGCTGGCCGAGGCGATGAGCGGCTTCGCCTCCTCGACGGGCGAGCCCGACGGACCACCGACCCTGCCGCCGTTCGGTCTCGCCGACGGGGTCGCCTCCCTCGCCACCGCCTACGCCATCATGGTCGCTCTGCATTCCCGCGACCGGACGGGAGTCGGGCAGGAGGTGGATGTCGCGATCATCGAACCCATCCTCGCGATGCTGGGTCCGCAGATCACTCGCTGGGACCAGCTCGGCACCGTGCAGCCCCGCACCGGGAATCGCTCGGTGAACAACGCCCCACGCAACGCCTATCGCACCGTCGACGGATCGTGGGTGGCCGTCTCGACGAGCGCCCAGTCCATCGCCGAGCGGGTCGTCACCCTGGTAGGCCGCGCCGAGCTCGCCGATGAGGAATGGTTCGCCACCGGCGCCGCCCGCGCCGAGCACGCCGACGTCCTCGACGACGCAGTCGGCGGTTGGATCGCCCGGCACACGCGCGATGAGGTCGTCGCAGCGTTCGAGGCCGCAGAGGCGGCGGTCGCGCCGATCTACGATCCGTCGGACATCGTCTCAGACCCGCAGTTCAACGCCCTGGGGACCATCCACCGGATTCACGACGACGACCTCGGCGACATGGCCATGCAGGGGCCGCTGTTCCGATTGTCCCGAGAGGATGCGACGATCGCGTTCACCGGCCGATCCCATGGAGCGGACACGGATGCCGTGCTGCGTGAGCTCGGCTACTCGGACGCAGACCTCGCTGCGCTGCGCGACGACGGGAGCATCCGATGAGCAGGCCGATCATCACCGCGCTGTACGCCCCGGCCGACCGGCCGGAGAGATTCGAGAAGGCGCTGCGAGCAGGCGCCGACGCCGTCGTCGTCGACCTCGAGGACGCTGTCGCGGCCTCACGTAAGAGCGTCGCGCGCGCCGCTCTGCTCGAGTTCGCTCGTGCATGGGTTGCCTTCGGCGAGGGCGCCCCCGTGGTGCAGGTGCGGGTGAACGCACTCGGCTCGCCCTTTCATGATGCCGACCTGGCGGCGATCGCCGCCCTCCCCGTGTCCTTCGGAGTGAGGCTGCCGAAGACCGGTTCTGCCGACGATGTGGCGGCGATACGCCGCGCCCTGCCTGCGCGCGATATCCACGCGCTGCTCGAGTCCGCTCTGTCGATCGAGAGGGCGTTCGAGATCGCCTCCTCGGGTGTGAGGTCGATCGCGACCGGCGAGGCCGATCTGCGGGCCGAGCTCGGCGTGCCGGCCGGTCCTGCCGGCGAGGCAGGTCTCGCCTGGTCGCGCAGCCGAGTGGTGAACGCCGCCGCAGCGGCGGGGTTGCCGGCGCCGATGATGGCCGTGTATGCCGACGTCGCCGATCTCGACGGACTGGAGGCGAGCTGCCGCGCAGGTCGCGCTCTCGGCTTCGGCGGGCGGACCGCGGTGCATCCCCGCCAGGTCCCGGTGATCCGTCGTGCCTTCACGCCCGATGCTGGCGAGATCGCCGCCGCCCGGGATGTCATCGAGCGCGTGCGCTCGGCCGCCGCAGACGGCACCGGTGCGTTCGCGTTGGAGGACGGCACCTTCGTCGACGCAGCGATGGTGCACGCCGCCCGCCGCGTTCTCGAACGCGGCGGCACCGAGTGAGCGGCGATCTCCTGCGCTAGCTCGCGAGCGAGAGACCCGCGGCGAGCGCGAAGCCCAGCACGGTCGCGAGCCCCGTCACCTGCTTCGCCTTCTGCTGTGCGTCGGGCACCATCGAGTCCACCAGCATCACAAGCAGGGCGCCGGCCGCGAAGCCGCTCGCGCCTGCACGGAACTCGTCGCCGGTGGCGCTCGCCAGCCCGAAGCCCGCGACTGTCGCGAGGGCGCAGATCACCGAGATGCCGGCCCAGAGAAGCAGCACGCGCGGCTTGGCCATGCCGCCCTTCAGCAGGTCGGCGGCAGACCCGATGGACTCGGGGAGGTTCGAGACCACGATCGCCACGACGAGGGCGATGCTCACCGGTTCACCGGATGCCAGGCCGATGCCGAGCACCAGCTGCTCAGGGATGCCGTCGAGCAGTGCGCCGAGCGCGAGGGGCGCTCCCGCACCCTGGTCCTTCGACTTCGCGGCTCGCGCATCGAGGATCCGGTCGGCGAGGAAGTAGGCCAGTGCTCCGGCCGCGACGCCGATGACGAGCGGAATGGGACCGGCGAGATCCAGGCCCTCTTCCCACAGCTCGAACGCGATGGATGCCATCAGCGCTCCGGCGCCGAAGCCCAGCACGATGCCCAGCCACCGCGGCGGCCAGGTGCGCAGCAGGGCGAGCGCGGCGCCGATGATCAGGGGCGACGCCGCGACGACGCCCCACAGGATCGCTCCACCCATGCCGTCCTCCTTCACGGCAACTCTGCCACCGTCGCGACGGAATCCGCAGAGGCGGCGCGCGTTCAGTCGATCGGCACGCGATGGATGCCGAGGTCGGTGCGACCGGGCAGCAGATCCGCTCGCAGCGCTCGGGTGCCGTGATAGTCGCCGTCGCGCAGCCTGCGATACGGGCTGGTCGGTGATTCGTCGCCGATTCCGGCGAGCCGTTCGACCAGACGCGCGCTCTCGCGATCGATGGATCCCGAGTCCAGACCGTCGGCATCGTGGACCACATGAAGGTCGAGCGGCTCGATGCCGGTGTACCAGAGGGTGCCGTGGGTGAGCGGGAACATCAGCGAGTCCAGATCACCGCTGATGCCCCGTTCTCCGATGGAGCGGTCGTCCTCCCCGGCCGTGACGATCACGAGGGCCCGACGGCCGGCGAGCGGGCCCTCGCCGTAGCGCAGCGGAAGACCGGTCTCGGCATCCGCGGGGCCGTACGCGAACCCGTTCGTGAACACGCGGTCGAACCACCCCTTGAGGATCGCCGGCGGCCCGTACCACCACAGCGGGAACTGGAGCACGACGAGATCGGCGGCCGCGAGCTTGCGCTGCTCCTCGGTCACATCCGGCGGCAGCTGCCCTGCGGCATACGCCTCACCCATGAGATCGACGACGTTGCCCTCCCTGCCGAGGGGCTCGCCCAGGTCCGGGGCCGCGAGAACGGGGTCGAACCGCTGAGCGTAGAGATCCGTGATCTCGACGTCGTGGTCGCGCGAGAGCGCTTCGACTCCGTCGCGGAACAGTCGGGCGTTGAACGAGTTCTCCTGCGGGTGGGCATGGATCCAGTGGACGGTCGGGCGTGATGCTGACACGGATGGCCTTTCTTTCAGCGGGCGGTGTGCGCCGGGTTGTCAGGGGTGCGCCGCCACAGCGGGAGGAGCGCCGCGGCGACGACCGCCCCGGCCGCGACGAGGAGGGCGACGACGAAACCGCGAGACCCGACGATCGAGGCGATCGTGCCGAGCACGGCGATGCCGAGACCGCCGCCGAGGGCGAAGCCGACCTCTTGGATCGCCCCCACCTGCCCGGCGTCGTCCTCTGTCGTCACGTCGAAGAGAGTCGTCGCGGCGAGTGTCGCCGCGACCCCGAAGCCCACACCGACGAGCACGAGCGGGATCGCGACGAGATCGACCCCCGTCGACAGCCAGACGAGTCCCACCCCCTGCACCACGAGAGCGAGCACTGTGAGCGTCGGCGAGCTCAGCCACCGCAGGAGCAGTGGGGCGAGCACCCCGCCGAGCGCGATCGCCACCGCCTGCGGAAGGATGGCGACTCCGGCTTCGGCCGCGCTGAACCCTCTGGCATCCTGCAGGTGCAGGCTCACCAGGAGAACGGATGCCGTCGACACGCCACCGCTCGCCACGATGCGCACGATCGCCGGACTGAACCCCGGCACTCCGAAGAGCCTCATGTCGATGAGGGGTTCGGCGAGGGCCCGCTGGCGGCGGATGAAGAACACGAGCGTCACGACCGCGAGCACTCCGGCGATCGTGGCGGGTACCGGAGCCGCGAGAACCTCGTGCAGGGCGAAGACGAGGGCACCGAGCGCGATGATCGACGACACGATGCTGAGGACGTCCCACGACGGCCGCCGGGAGCTGCGGGAGTCGGGCACGAGCCAGATCGCGAGCACACAGGCGACGACCGCGAGCGGCACACTCCCCAGCAGCAGCCAGCGCCACCCGGGTCCCTCCGTGACGAGGCCGCCGAGCACGGGGCCGAGTGCGCTGCCCGCGCCGAAGGTCGCGGTCCACAGTCCGTATGCCAGCACCCGCTGCCGTGCGTGATAGTGCGCCCCGATGGTGGCGACGACGCCCGCGACGACGAAGGCCTCGGCCACTCCGAGCAGCGCCCGCACGACGATCAGCAGCATCCCGTCCTGCGCGAATCCGCCCACCAGGTTGAGCACGGCGAAGCCGGCGAGGCCGAGGAGCACGATCCGCTTGCGGCCGAACGCGTCGCCGATGCGGGCGGCGATGATGAGGGTCGCCGCCAACGAGAGCGCGTAGATGTCGACGAGCCACAGCGCGCCGCTGTCACTGAGCGTGAGGTCGCCGCGGATCGCGGGCAGCGCGGTCGACATGCTGCTGATCGCGAGCGCCCCGATCAGGATGCCGAGAAGCAGGGGGATCATCGCGAGCCACGGATGCAGGGCCGCGCGCGGACGGGCGGATGCCGTGGGGGTGGGGAAGGTCACCGCCTCAGTCTTGTGGCTGAGTACACTTCAGACAAGTACGGTCATTCCGGGTACATAGTGACCAGGTGGATACTATGGACGGGAACGGAAGGCGGACCATGAGGGAGAAGACGGAGCGCATCGTCCGGGAGTGGGGCGACGCCTGCGACGCGGAGGTCTCGATCGCAGTGCTCGGCGGGGCCTGGAAGCCCAGCATCCTGAGCCTTCTCGGCGAGCATGAGGTGCTGCGATTCGGCGAACTCAGCCGGCTGCTCGACGAGCCGACCGCTCGCGTGCTCACCCGTCAGCTGCGCGAGCTCGAGGACGACGGACTGCTCATCCGCACGGTCTACCGGCAGGTCCCGCCCAAGGTCGAATACCGGCTGAGCGACCTGGGTCGGGGATCGATGCCGCTCGTCCAGGCTCTGACCGACTGGGGCGGCGGATACGCGGCGCACCAGCGGCGCGAACTCGAACGGCTCGCCGCCGAGCCCGAGGCTCTGGACGCCGCCGTCGCGCACTGACTCTCCTCGCGTCCGAAACAGCCGACACGCCGCCGATAGACTGGGAAGCATGTCCAAGGTCCTCCAGTCACTTCCCGTCGGCGAGCGCGTCGGCATCGCCTTCTCCGGAGGACTCGACACCTCCGTCGCCGTCGCGTGGATGCGCGACAAGGGCGCCGTCCCCTACACGTACACCGGTGATCTCGGACAGTACGACGAAGACGACATCGAGTCGATCCCGGGCCGCGCGCTCGAGTACGGCGCCGAGGCCTCGCGCCTGGTCGACTGCAAGACCGCTCTGGTCGAAGAGGGTCTGGTCGCGCTGTCGTGCGGCGCCTTCCACATCCGCTCGGGCGGGCGGACGTACTTCAACACCACTCCTCTCGGCCGCGCCGTCACCGGCACGCTGCTCGTGCGCGCCATGAAGGAAGACGGCGTCGACATCTGGGGCGACGGATCGACCTACAAGGGCAACGACATCGAGCGGTTCTACCGCTACGGCCTGCTGGCCAACCCGCGCCTGCGCGTGTACAAGCCCTGGCTCGACGCCGACTTCGTCACCGAGCTCGGCGGCCGCAAGGAGATGAGCGAATGGCTCGTCGCCCATGACTTCCCCTACCGCGATTCGGTCGAGAAGGCGTACTCGACCGACGCCAACATCTGGGGTGCCACCCACGAGGCCAAGACCCTCGAGCACCTCGACGTCTCGCTCGAGACCGTCGACCCCATCATGGGCGTCAAGTTCTGGGACCCTTCGGTCGCGATCGAGACGGAGGACGTCTCCGTCACGTTCGAAGCCGGCCGCCCCGTCGCACTCAACGGCGTCGAGTACACCGATCCGGTCGCGCTGGTGCAGGAGGCGAACACCATCGGCGGACGCCACGGCCTGGGCATGAGCGACCAGATCGAGAATCGCATCATCGAGGCGAAGTCGCGCGGCATCTACGAGGCTCCGGCCATGGCGCTGCTCTTCATCGCCTACGAGCGCCTCGTCAACGGCATCCTGAACGAAGACACCCTGGCGACGTACCACGAGCAGGGTCGCCGTCTCGGCCGCCTCATGTACGAGGGACGCTGGCTCGAGCCGCAGTCGCTCATGCTGCGCGAGTCGATCCAGCGCTGGGTCGGCCTCACGATCTCGGGCACCGTCACGATCCGCCTGCGCCGCGGTGACGACTGGACGATCCTCGACACCACCTCGCCGAACCTGTCGTACGGACCGGAGAAGCTCTCGATGGAGCGCGTCGGCGATGCCGCCTTCGGCCCGGTCGACCGCATCGGACAGCTGACCATGCGCAACCTCGACATCGCCGACTCGCGCTCGCGCCTCGAGCAGTACGCGGGTCTCGGCCTCATCGGCGGCGCGACGGGCGAGCTCGTCGGACGCGTCACGGCCGGCGAGTCGGGCGAGATCACGGGTTCCGTCGAAGAGGTCGACGAGAACCTGGCGGATGCGGTGGACAACGCATCCGAGGGCGCGGCCTTCGACTCCGGGCTCGACTGACACTCTCGGTTCTTGTGGAGGGGGCGGATGCTGCGGCATCCGCCCCCTTTTCTGTCTGTGCACGCCGTGTCCGCTCCATAACTCCGGAGATCGGTGCTCGGTGCTCGGCGCAGACCCTGTGAGTCTTCCGAGTTATCTTGCACACTCATGTGCACATTAACTACGATGGACACATGACCACCCGTCCTCCCCGCCGCGACTCCGTCGAGAACCGCGCCGGAATCCTCGACGCGGCTCGCGCCACTCTCGCCTCCGACCCCCGCGCGTCGATCGATGTCATCGCACGCAACGCCGGGCTCTCCCGCCGCACTCTCTACGGCCACTTCGACGATCGCGAGGCTCTGATCCGCGAGCTGATCTCGGTCGGAGCGCAGCGCTTCAACGCGATCGCCGAGTCCGTGACCGACGGAGACTCGCGCATCGCGTTGGCCCGCCTCGCCGCCCGTCTCTGGCAGGAGGCCGCGCACGTGCAGATCGCCGCGGCTCTCGCCCTCGACGAGGCCCACGTTCAGCACACCGCCGACGCCCTCGCCCCGCTCCGTCGCACCGTCGCCGCCCTCGCGCGTCGCGGGCAGGAGGACGGCAGCTTCCGCACAGACCTCCCAGCCCCGACGCTCGCCCGACTCATCGAAGAGGTCGCGCGCACGGTCGTCTCGCGCACGGATGCCAGCAGCACCGGCGCCGCCGGTCTCGCGGTGCGCACGTTGCTCAGCATCGCCGGACTCTCCTGGCGCGAGGCCGATGAGCTGCTGAGCGCGCACCCCGACATCGTCGAATCTCAGGAGGTCAGCGCATGAGAGTCACTCTGCACGAGGTGAGCAAAGGGCGCGGCGGGCAGTCACTGCCGACGACGAGCCTCGAATACCACAGCGGAGCGGTGCGCTTCGCCCTCGCCGAGACCGAACAGCGCCCGACCGTGCTCGGCCTGATCGCCAGCGGACGCATGCGGCCCGACACCGGGCGCGTGACGATCGACGGCGACTCGAACAACAGAGCGCTGCGCCGCACCATCGCGCTCGTGGACGCCCCCGATGTCAGCGACCCCCACGCCGACATCGCCCTCTCCGGCGTGGTGGGCGAAGAGCTCATGTTCGCCGGCGTCGGCGCCACTCCTCTGCACGCTCGTCGGTGGTTGAATCAGCTCGGATTCGGCGAGCTCGCCGGAGTGCCGATCGGCAACGTCGACCCGGCTGCACGGGTGCGCATCCTCTGTGAACTCGCGATCCTCCGCGAGGGCACCGAAGGCATCGTGCTCGTCTCGCCCGACCGTCACGGCGGCAGCCCGGACGGCTGGTGGCGCATCGCGTCGGAGTTCGCCGATCGCGGCTACGCCATGCTCGTCGTCATCGGCGGATCCGCCGCGGTCGCCCTCGAACGCATGCACGAGCTCGAGGCGATCAACGCCTCCGGCCCGATCGAGCCCCTCGTGCTCGACCGGCCGGGCGACGAGGCCGCATCCGCATCCGCATCACTGTCCGAGGCTGCATCCGCATCCGCATCCCTGTCCGAGGCTGCATCCGCACCTGAATCGACTCCCGACGCGCAGCCGGAAAGCCCAGACGATCCGCTCGAAGCGCCGCGTGTCGACGACCAACACGCCGAGGTCGCGCCAGAGGCTCTGGGTTCTCCGGACCAGGGTGACCAGGGTGACCCTGGCGCGCCGAGCGAGGCCCCCGAAGCCGACCACGACGGCACGCCCGCCACAGACACCGACACGGACACCGACACCGACACAGACACCGAACAGAACGGAGGCGAGCGATGAAGGTTCCCGCCATGATCGCCGCCGAGCTGCGGCGCCTCACTGCGAGCAAGATGGGCATCATCGCCCTGATCGCGCTCGTGTGCGTGCCGATCCTCTACGGCGGCCTGTATCTCTGGGCCAACCAGGACCCGTATGCGAAGTTCCCCGAGGTGCCGGTGGCGCTGGTCGTCGACGACGCCGGGGCCCCCGAACCCACCACCGGGACGGATGCCGCGACCGGTGAGACCGTGAACTACGGCGAGGACGTCGCTGAGAACCTCATCGACGGCAACGCCTTCGACTGGCAGCGCATGTCCTCCGGTGAGGCCGCAGACGCGTTGCGCGAGGGCACGGTCGACTTCACGGTCACGATCCCGACCGACTTCTCTGCGGCGTTGACCTCGGCCGCGGGCGACGACCCGCACCAGGCGCGCATCGAGCTCGAGACCAACGACGCGAACAACTATCTCGCGTCGTCCATGGGCACACAGGCGGTCGAGAAGATCCGCAGCTCGGTGGCCGAGATGGTCGGCAGCGAGGCCGCCGAGCGCCTGCTCACCGGACTCAGCGAGGTGCGCGACAACCTCGTCACCGCTGTCGACGGGGCGAGCCAGCTCACGGATGGCGCCAACACCGCGGCGACCGGCAGCGCCACGCTCGCCGACGGCACATCTCAGCTCGCCGCCGGCACCTCTCAGCTCGCGGGCGGAACGTCGGAGCTGGCGGGCGGCGCGGCTCAGCTCGCCGGTGGCGCGGCGACTCTGGCGTCGGGGGCTCAGCAGGTCAGTGACGGCAACCGGCAGCTGGCCGACGTCGCCGACCGCGCCGGGTCGGCTGTGCAGCAGGCGACGGATGCTCTGCCCCAGGCACGCCAGGACATCGCGACGGTCCTCACGGATCAGGGCCTGACGCAGGAGCAGATCGATCGGGTCCTCGCGACCCTCGATCCGCTCGGGACCCGGCTGCAGGAGGGCAACTCGACCGTGCAGAACGCGGTCGACAAGGTCGACCAGCTCGCCGCCGGAGCCGAGTCGGTGGCATCCGGCGCCTCGCAGCTCGCCAGCGGCTCGCAGACGCTCGCCAGCGGCGCTCAGACCGTCGCCAGTGGCGCGCAGACCGTCGCCACGGGAGCGGCGGCCGCGAACGACGGCGCGACCCAACTGCGCGATGGACTCGGCATCCTCGCGTCGGGCACCGCCGAGCTGCGCGACGGGCTCTCGGACGGCGTCGCGCAGATCCCCGTCTCGACGCCCGATCTGCGCACGCTGCAGGCCGACACCATCGCGGATCCCGTCAAGGTCTCGAGCGACAAGGTCGCGTCGGCCGAGGACTACGGCGCAGGCCTCGCACCGTTCTTCGCCGCCCTGTCGGCCTGGATCGGCATCTACGCGCTGTTCCTCATCGTCAAACCGATCTCGCGTCGTGCCGTGACCGCACTGCACTCCCCGGTCCGGGTGACCCTGGCCGGCTGGCTGACTCCGGCGATGCTGGGGGCGGTGCAGATGGTCGGCCTGATGGGCATCCTCGCGATCACCTTGGACTTCACGTTCAACAACCCCATCGGCACGCTGGGCGTGATGATCTTCGCGTCGGCGACGTTCGCCGCGATCATCCTCACGTTGAACGTCTGGCTCGGCTCCGTCGGGCAGTTCTTGGGTCTCGTGCTCATGGTGCTGCAGCTCGTCACCGCGGGCGGCACCTTCCCCTGGCAGACGCTCCCCGCCCCGCTGGCCGCGCTGCACCATGTGCTGCCGCTCGGCTACGTCGTCGACGCCATGCGACAGCTCATGTACGGAGGCAACCTCGGCAGGGCCGGATGGGATCTCGTCGTGCTCGGGATCTGGCTCGTCGGAGCGCTGCTGCTCGCCGCCATCGGGGTGACGCGCATGACGCACCGGCGCACGCTGCGCGATCTGCAGCCGAGTCTGATCGGCTGACACCGCGGGCGGGGGGCGAGAACTCCCCCCGCCCGCAGCATCATTGTGGGTAGTATTCCGGAAGCGTCTCCTGAGACGCACTCTGGGACTCTCTGGGACTGAGTTCCGCCATGCCACCCGAAAGAGTTCTCGAAGATGACAACCCATTCGACCGAGACCGCCGACGCGTCGCGCCTTTCCCTGGGTGCCCGTATCGGCCGCATCGTCTTCCTCGTCGTCGCAGCCGTCGTGGTGATCGCTGTCGCCGCCGCCTTCTTCGTGACCTGGACCATCCAGCGGTCCTTCGCGCAGACCGAGGGCACACTGCCGCTCGAGGGCCTGCAGTCCGAGGTCACGGTGCAGCGCGACGACCGCGGCATCCCGACCATCACAGCCGACTCGTCGCACGACCTCTTCTACGCCGAGGGATTCGTGCACGCGCAGGACCGCTTCTTCGAGATGGACTTCCGGCGACACGTCACGGCCGGGCGCGTGGCCGAGATGTTCGGCGAATCGCAGGCCGGAACGGACGCCTTTCTGCGCACCCTCGGCTGGCGCAAGGTCGCCGAGGCCGAGGTCGAGGCGATGGACGACGTCACTCGCGGGTACTATGAGTCCTACGCCGACGGAGTCAACGCCTACCTCTCGTCACGTTCGGGTGCCGAGCTGTCGCTCGAATATGCCGTTCTCGGAATACAGAACCCCGAGTACGCGCCCGAACCCTGGGAGCCCGCCGATTCGGTCGCGTGGTTGAAGGCGATGGCCTGGGACCTCCGCGGCAACATCGAGGACGAGTCCGAGCGAGCGCTGCTCGCCGCGCAGCTCTCGGACAGCTCCGATGCGACGGGGATCACCACGACTCTCGATGAGCTCTACCCCGCGTATCCGTTCGACGAGCACCCGGTGATCGTCCCTGAGATCTCGACGCCGACTCTCGAGACCGGTGCCGAGCCTGCCTCGTTCACGACCGACTCGAACGACGACGAGATGCAGCAGGCCGCGACGACGATCGAGTGGCAGGGAGCATCCGACGTGATCGAAGCCGCGAGCCTGCTCGTCGGCGACGTCGGCGAGGGCATCGGGTCGAATTCCTGGGTGGTGTCCGGAGACCTCACAGAGACCGGCATGCCGCTGCTCGCCAACGACCCGCACCTGGGCGCATCGCTCCCCTCGGTCTGGTACCAGGTGCAGCTGCGCTGCAGCGAGGTCACCGACGAATGCCCGTTCGACATGGGCGGCTTCTCGTTCTCGGGACTCCCCGGCATCGTGATCGGCCACAACCAGCAGATCGCCTGGGGATTCACCAACCTGACCACGGACGTCACCGATCTCTATGTCGAGCGGATCGAGGGCGACCAGTACTGGCGCGACGGGGCGCTGGTGCCGATCGAGGAGACCACCGAGACGATCAAGGTGGCCGGAGGCGACGACATCGACCTCACGATCCGGTCGACCGTGCACGGGCCGATCATCTCGGGTCTCACAGACGACTTCACCGCGATCGCCGAAGACCCTGAGCCGGGCCTCACCGGCGGTGGCGCCACGGGTGCGGCACCCACAGGCGATGCCTCCGAATACGCGGTCAGTCTGCGCTGGACCGCGCTCGACCCCGGCACGGCCGCCACGGCGATCTTCGCGCTGTCATCCGCCCAGGACTTCGAGGAGTTCCGCTCGGCCGCGGCCCTGTTCGATGTGCCGGCACAGAACCTCATCTATGCGGATGTCGAGGGCAACATCGGCTACCAGACACCCGGACGCCTGCCCGTGCGAGGAGCCGGCGACGGATGGATGCCGCAGCCCGGGTGGGACAGCAGCTACGACTGGACCGGGTTCATCCCCTTCGACGAGCTTCCGGTGTCGTACAACCCCGAGTCCGGCTACATCGTGACCGCGAACAACGCGATCGTCACCGACGACTACCCCTACTTCCTCTCGCGGGACTGGGACTACGGCTACCGCGCGGATCGCATCGCGCACCTGATCGAACGACGAGCCGCCGCGGCCTCGCTCACCGCTCAGGACATGCGCGAGATCCAGATGGACAGCGAGATGTGGATCGGCAAGCGACTCGCCTCCGCGATGGACGAGGTCGAGGTGAAGGGCGCAGGAACCGCGGATGCCGTGGCCCTGCTGCGCTCGTGGGACGCGCAGAACGACGCGGCATCCCCTGCCGCCGCCTACGCGAACGTGCTCTGGTCGAACCTCGTGCAGAACCTGTTCGCCGAACGCGACCAGCCTCTGCCGATCGACGGCCAAGGTCGCCTCTTCACCGTCGTCGCCGATCTGTTCGACGACCCCTCCGATCCCCTCTGGACGAACGCGGCCATCGAGGTCGAGAGCATGGACGAGATGCTGGCGCTGTCTGCAGAAGAGGCATACGACGAGCTCTCGGCCCTGCAGGGCGAAGCGGTCACAGGGTGGAGATGGGGCGATCTGCACGCGATCACCCTCACGAGCGACACCCTCGGGTCGTCCGGCATCACCCCGATCGAGATGCTCTTCAATCGCGGCCCCTACGCCGTCGGCGGCGGCGCCTCGGTGGTCAACGCGACCGGCTGGGAGCTCGGTGCCTCCTATGCCACGACCACCGTGCCGTCGATGCGGATGGTCGTCGACCTGGCAGATCTCGACGCCTCGACCTGGATCCACCTCACCGGGGCATCGGGTCACGCGTTCGACGAGCACTACGTCGATCAGACCGCCGACTGGGTGGCCGGTGCGCAGAAGCCGTGGGCGTTCTCCGACAAGGCGGTCGACGCGGCGACACGGCACACCCTGCTGCTGACACCGGCCGGGTAGCTCTGCACGGCCACGGGTCGGAGTGCGCGTCAGGCGGTCGCGGCGGTCGCTGCGGATCCTGCTGCGCGGCGTGCGATCGCCCAGATGCCCACCGCGGCGGCGAGGAAGATCGCCGCCAGCACCGCCCAGCCCGCGAATCCGAATGTGATCGCGGTGGCGTTCACCACGATCGGCGACGCGAGGGCTCCGAGTGAGAAGCCCATGCCGAACACCCCCTGGTAGGCACCGGCCCGCACCGGGTCGGCGAGCTCGAAGCTGAGTCCCCACGCGCCTGCCTGCGACAGGATCTCGGCGAACGTGTGCGCGATCATGCCGACGATGAGGATGACGATCGCCGCCCACGCCGGAAGGCCCGCGGCGAGCGCGTAGATCAGGCAGGCCGCGACCATGAGCCACCCTGCGATCATCGTCACCCTTCCCGCGGTCCGGAGGTCGTGTGTGCCGCGAGAGGCCCGCACCTGGAACAGCACGACCAGCGCGGTGTTGACGATCAGGAGCACCGCGAACGTGGCATCCGGGGCATTCGTGTACTCGCTGATCCAGAGCGGCACTCCGAGCTCAGCGACCCCGAACTGCATTCCGAAGACCGCCGAGAGGCCGCTCAGCAGCAGGTAGCGCGGGTCACGCCACGGCGAGCGACGGTTCCAGTCCCTGCGTTCGGCGGATGCCGCGGCCGTCGCCTGCGTGTCGATGGACCCCGTCTCCGTGAGCGAGGTCGTGACCCGACTGCGTGCAGGCGCGTCGACCGCCGATGTCAGGCGAAGGAGCGAGAGCGAGCCGAGTGCGCAGACGGCCCCCGCGCCGGCGATCACGGCCCGGTAGGCCTCGGGGGTGCCCAGCGCCAGGGCTACCGCGCCGAAGCCCGAGCCCGCCGCGATCGCGAGGTTCGTGACGGTGCGCAGCACGGCTCGGGCGTGCACCCGTCTGTCCGATGCGAACCCTCGCGCGATGATCGCCGACCGGGCCGAGTATCCGAGCGAGTCGAAGAAGCCCGAGAGGCTGGCGAGCAGAAGCGCCGAGAGGAAATCTCCGACGAACGCATAGGCGGCGAGCAGCACGCCGCCGGCCATCTCGAAGCCGAACGCGAGGCGTCGCGCGCTCCACCGATCAGCGAGCCAGCCACCGAGCAGCGAACCCACGACACCGCATCCGCTCGACACCGCGAGCACCACCGCGGCCTGGGCGGGTGAGAGACCGATGATCTGCGTGAAGAACAGCACCGTGACCGCGAGGAAGACACCACGGCCGATGCGCGACACGGCGGTCGCTGCGACCAAAGCCCGCAGCACCGGATCGCTCAATCCGTCCGCGATGCGTGCGAGGAACCCCTTCGCCGGAGGTTCCGTCTTGCCCCCCGTCTCGATCTGATCTGGATCGGGGTGGGACGAGGACACCCTTCATCCTCGCACGGCGCGCACTCGCAGCTCGCCGCACATCGGCATACGACGCGGGGAATCGGGTTAGCCCCAGTGTGCTCACTCGGTTAGCGTTGGTGGGTGGTCTCCAGCTATCTCGCCCCGAAGGGCACCCCCGTCACCCTGCTCGAGTTCGAGCACGCAGGGGCGACGCTCATCGCAGAGACCTTCGGCGAGGGCCCCCGCACGTTCCTGCTGCTGCACGGCATCGGCATGGGGCGCAGCGTCTACCTCGATGTCGTCCAGCGACTGCGGGGCCGGGTCATCGCACTCGACCTGCCCGGGTTCGGTGAGGCACCCGAACCCGCGCGCACCTTCACCATGGAACGCCATGCCGACCTCGTCGCCGCCTATCTCCGGCATGCCGGCGAGGGTCCTGTCGTCGCGATCGGCCACTCGATGGGCAGCCAGATCGCCGCAGAGCTCGCCGCTCGGCATCCGGCACTCGTCGAGGGCGTCGTGCTCGCCGGCCCCACCGTCAACAAAGCGGCCCGCAACGTCGCCGCGCAGGCGAGCTACCTGCTCACCGACCTGGTCGGCGAACGGCCGCTGGTGATCTGGCGTGGCGCCAGGGAGTACCTCCGGGGCGGCCCGCACCTCATCCGAAAGATCCGTGCGACCATCGTGCACCAGCCCGAGAAGGCGTTCGCGCGCATCGATCAGCCGGTGCTGGTGCTCAGAGGGGAAGACGACCCGCTCGCACCCATGAGCTGGTGCCAGGAGATCATCGACGAGATCCCGGGCGCCGATCTGCGGGTCATCCCCTACCACGGTCACGGCACGCTGATCAGCGACTCCGAGCCGGCGGCCCGCCTGATCCAGAGCTTCGCCGACAACCTCTGATCCGCCCCCATCGGCGCGGGTCGGCCTCAGCGCAGCGGCGGGGGTGTCGTCGGAAGCAGCAGCGCGTTGCGGCGCGACCGCGTCAGCAGCAGGACGAATGCTCCCAGACCGCCGAAAAGCACGGCGAAGACGATGCCGAACGCGATCAGGAACCCGGCGACGAGGTTCTGCTGCATGATGCTTCCGGCCACCGCGACCACCGCACCGATCACCGCAAGGCCGGCGACGCACCAGCCGACGATCATCGACGTGAGGTAACCGCGAGGCCCGGCGTGCCCTGGGCGTGGGCCGAACTTCGTTCCGAGGTACCAGCTCCAGCGAGAACCTGTCCACCAGCGGCTGGCCTGCCCTGTCACCGGATACCACCCGGCATCCGGCCCGTCGACCTCGCCGGGCAACGGCTGCACGGACGCGTCGACGAACGGCGCCGACTGCGGGGCGGGAAGTCTGCGCAGGGCGCGCGTGTGCGCGGCGCCGAGGATCCAGATCACGGCCACCGACATCAGGATCACGGGAAGCGCGAAGCTGCCCGGGCTCTGTGAGATCACCGCCGCAGTCAACTGCAGCATGGCGAGCACGAGGAACACGATTCCGAACACCAGACCGACCACCGGCGGCTCGACCGCCAGGGCGTCGGGCCGCGGCTTGCCCTTGCGGACGCGGTACGGCGTCCACATCACACCGTCCCACCAGCGGACGTCCGGGGTTCCCGGCACCTGGTACCAGCCCATCGACAGGGTGGTCGGCGGCGCCGCCCGCTCATGTGCGGTCCACTGCACGCCGTCCCACCAGCGCTGCTGGCCGGGCGTTCCCGCGTCGTACCATCCCTGTGGTGCTGACATCGATCCGACTCCTTCTCAACCGGCGCCGGGCGGAGTCTGCTTCGAGTCGGCGAGTTCGTCGACGACCAGGCTGCGCTCGTCGGTCGTGCCGTTGCGATAGGCCTGCCGGCCGACGATGTGCGCTGACAGCGGGGCGGTGGCGAACTGCATCAGCACGATCGGCGCGACGAGCGCGAGCCCGATGAGGATTCCGCCGACGGTGCGCTGCGACAGGGCGATCGCGAGACAGATGAGGATCAGGCCGAGCACCTGGGGCTTCGTCGCGGCGTGCAGCCTCGACGGCACGTCACGGAACCGCAGCAGACCGACAGCAGCCGACAGGCAGAGGAGCGCACCGAGCAGGATCAGCACGAGGATGGCGACGTCGATCACGGCGTCGGGAATGGCGAGACCGAACACGTTCATGGGGTCGTGTTGTCCCTTCTGGCCACGAATCGGGCGACCGAGATCGAGCCGAAGACACCCACAGCGGCGATGATCAGCAGCACCGGGATGTTGCGGGTGTGGCCGTTGATCGCCATCTCGGCGCCGAGCACGCACATGACCTCGGTGAGCAGCACATCGGAGGCGACGGCCCGGTCGAGGATCGAGGGTCCTCGCACGATGCGGATGATCGTCAGGATGGCGGCCACCCCGAAGACGATCATGATCGCCAGCATCAGCACATTCATCGGGCACCTCCCCGGGTCGGTCCGCCGGCACGCGCCGCGCGTTCGTCGGCCTTGAGGGCACGGTACTGGTCGGGCGCGCCGAGCGCACGCACGACCCGTCGCTCCCAGCGCAGCACGTTCGCCCGCTGCGCCTCCACGTCGGCCAGGTTCCGCACCCCGATCACGTGCAGATACAGGATCTGGCGATCGCGGTCGGCCTCGACGATCAGCGATCCGGGGACCAGCGACGAGACCACCGACACGTGGGTCATGATGAGGTCGTCGGCGTACTTCAACGGCACCGCGATGATCGCCGCGCCGGGCTGACGGCGGAAGTCGAACACCTGCGCCGTGACCGACACCGCTCCGCGCAGGATCGCGAAGAGGAACTGCACCACGAACAGGGCGGCGAACCAGATGTTGATGCGACCGGAGAGCTCGACGGTCGGCAGCCGGAAGACGCGGGTGACGAACACTGCGACGACGAGACCCGAGATGAAGGCCAGCACCGTGAACTGGCTCCACAGCAGCATCCAGAGCACGACGAGCCACGCCAGGAACGGCAGCTGCACGCGGATGTCCCGCCAGAAATGGCGGCCGGTCTCGGTGGGGCTCATCCGTCGACCTCGTCTTCCAGCTGCACGAGGGTGACCGGGTCGAGCAGCGCCGCGCCGATGCGGTCGCACAGCGCGTAGAGCGGACCGGCGAACACGGTGAGCGCGATGGTGACGCCGACCATGCCGGCGGTGGCGACGGTCATGATCTTCGGGATGCGGCGACGCTCCTGCTGCTCATCGGCGGCTGGTGCGTTGCCGAGGTACGAGATGCGACCCTCGGTCTCGCTCGAGTCGTCCTCCTCGCGCCAGAACGCGAGGTTCCACGCGCGCATCAGCGCGTAGAGGGTGAGCAGCGAGGTGACGATCCCACCGAAGATCAGCACGATCATCAGCGGCGTGCCCACGGATGCCGCGGCTTCGAACAGCGCGAACTTTCCGATGAATCCGGAGAACGGCGGGAGCCCGCCCAGGTTGATCGCGGGGATGAAGTACAGCACCGCGATCACGGGCGCGACCTTGAGCAGGCCCTTCACCCGGAGGATCGAGGTGCTGCCCGCCCTGCGCTCGATGAGACCGACGGCGAGGAACAGCGTCGTCTGCACGATGATGTGGTGGACGATGTAGTACACCGTGGCGCCGATCGCCGCCGGAGTCGCTATCGCGAGACCGAAGATCATGTATCCGACATGGCTCACGAGCGTGAACGACAGGATTCGTTTGAGTTCGGCTTGCGCCACGGCGCCGAGCACGCCCACGATCATGGTCGCCAACGCGATGATCAACAGCACCGTGTCGATGCTGTTCTCGGCGAACAGCTGGGTCTCGGTGCGGATCAGCGCGTAGACGCCGACCTTCGTGAGCAGGCCCGCGAACACCGCGGTGACCGGCGCAGGGGCGGTCGGATACGAGTCCGGCAGCCAGAACGACACCGGGAAGATCGCGGCCTTGATGCCGAAGGCGATCACGAGCATCAGGTGCAGCACGAGCTGCGTCTCCTGCGGGAGCTCGGTCATGCGCTCGGCGATCTGCGCCATGTTCACAGTGCCGAGAGCCCCGTAGATCATCGCGATCGAGGCGAGGAACAGGATCGACGAGACCAGCGAGACGACGATGTAGACCGCTCCGGTGCGGATGCGGGACTCGGTGCTGCCGAGAGTTATCAGCACGTACGACGCCACGAGCAGGATCTCGAAGCCGACGTAGAGGTTGAACAGGTCGCCCGCGATGAAGGCGTTGAAGATGCCCGCGGCGAGGATCAGGTACGACGGGTTGAAGATCGAGATCGGCGTCTCATCGGTGCCGTCGGCCGCCCCCTGGCCGATCGAGAAGAGCAGAACGGCGAGCAGCACGATGCTCGAGATGAGCACGAGGAGAGCTGCGAGCCGGTCGACGTAGAGCACGATGCCGAACGGCACGGGCCATCCGCCGACCGATACCGCGAGCGGCTCTCCGGCATCGACGACGACCAGCAGGACGGCCGCGATCACCGAGACGATCGCGAGCGTCGCGACGGTGACGAAGGCCTGCAGGCGCGGATTGCGTCCGAAGATCAGGGTCACGGCCGCGCCGAGCAGCGGCAGGGCGACGAGCAGGGGGACGAGGGCGCTCATCGGCGGTCCTCCCCGTCGTCGGTGTGCTCAGGTGCGCTGTCATCGGATGCCGTGTCTGCCGCCGTGTCGCGAGCGGCGTCCGCGGCGTCGGTCTCGTGGGCGTCGGCCGCGTGAGTGTCGGAGTCCGTCCGGAATGCCGACGAGTCCCCCGAGTCCTCTGCGGCGCCATCGTCAGGCGGGGCCGATTCTCCGTCGAGGACGGATGCACCCGCTCCGGCATCCACGTCCGCTTCCGCATCCGCATCCGAATCCGTGGGCGCGGTGCGGGCCGCCGTCGGCCGGTCGGTCGGGGCGTCGTCGTGGATCGACGGGTGGTCGCGCATGTGCAGCACGGTGATCGGCGACGTCTGCACGCCGACGAAGTCGGTGGTCGCCTCGTCGTCTGCGGCGTCGGCCTCGTCGTCCATGAGGTCCTCGTCGGCGTCGGTGCGCTCGCGGAGGGCGATGTCGGCCTCGTCGTCCTCGACGGTGTCGGCCTGACCCAGCTGCCACGAGCGGTAGATGAGCGCGAGGAGGAACGCGGAGACGGCGAAGGTGATGACGATGGCCGTGAGGGTGAGCGCCTGCGGCAGCGGATCGCTCAGCTCTCCTTCTGTGCCGAAGAAGGGAGCGTTGCCCGGCACGCCCATCACGATGAGCAGCAGCAGGTTCGTGGCGTTGCCGAGCAGCAGGAAGCCGATCAGCACACGGGTGAGACTGCGCTCGAGCATCGCGTAGACACCGCAGGCGAACAGCACGGCCATGATCACGATCAGGGTCAATGAGACATCCATCAGATGCTCACCCCCCGTTCGCGGAATTCCTGCGCCTGACGGTCGACCTCAGCGCCGAGGCTGCGCAGCACGTCGAGCACGAGGCCGATCACGACGAGGTACACACCGACGTCGAAGATCGTCGAGGTGACGAACTCCATGTGGCCGATGCCGGGGATCTCCCACTCCCAGAAGTTGCTGGTGAGCGGGGCGAGGCCGAAGAACAGGGGCACGACGGCGGTGCCGACGGCCAGGATCAGACCGGCGCCGAGCAGTCGGCCGGCGTCCGTGGGCGCGGCCGCGCCGAGCTCCCAGCGTCCGCCGGCGACGTAGCGCATGACGAGCGCCATGCCCGCGACGAGTCCGCCCGCGAAGCCGCCTCCCGGAAGGTTGTGGCCGGAGAAGAGCAGGAAGATCGACACGACGATGATCGTGTGGAAGAGGATGCGGACGATCACCTCGAGCAGGATCGACCGGTTCTCCGGGTTCATCTTCGGACCGCCGACGAGCCACGCGCGGGGGCTGCTCTCGTTCTCGTCGGTCTGGAAGCGCACGCCCTCGGTCGTCTCGACCAGGGGACGGCTGAGGGTTCGACGGCGCCGTGCCTTGGGCAGCGTCTTGGTCGCGGACAGCATGTCGGCGCGGTGCGTGACGAACACGAGCGACGCCACGCCGGTGGCTGCCAGCACGAGCACCGAGAGCTCGCCCATCGTGTCCCAGCCGCGAAGGTCGACCAGCGCGACGTTGACGACGTTCTTCCCATGGCCGATCTCGTATGCGAGCTTCGGGAACGCCGCCGAGATCGGGTCCGCGACACGCGACTGGGTCGCGACGACCGCGACCAGGGCCATGGTGAGCCCAACTCCGACACCCAGCAGCGCACGGGGGATGCGGCCGACGGAGGCGTTGTGCTCGCCCATCCGCGCGGGCAGTCGACGCAGCACGAGCGCGAAGGTCACCATCGTCACCGTCTCGACCAGGATCTGCGTGAGTGCCAGGTCGGGGGCGCCGCTGGTCGCGAACAGCACGACCATCCCGAGGCCGGTGATCGAGACGAGCACCACCCCGGTGTATCTCTTCTGCGCCCGAACGGCCATGATGCCGGCGGCGGCCATCATCGGCGCGACCACGAGCTGCGCGGGGGTGTGCCAGGCCGAGAGCTGGAAGCGGTCGATGTCGCTGGCGACGAGAGCCGTGATCTCGGCAGCGACGAAGACCACGAAGATCGTGCCGACGTAGACCGGAAGCGAGCCTCGCTGGGTGAGCGTCGTGCTCAGCACCGAGAGCCTGTCGACGCCGCGCATGACCAGGTAGTAGACGTCTGCCGCAGTGAAGCGGATCATCCGCGCCTTGCGATCCCAGCCGGTGCGCAGCGTCAGGAGGAAGACCCCGGCACCGAGCAGGATCGACAGGATCGAGATGCCGAGGGCGGGCTCGAGACCGTGCCAGAGGGCGAGGTGCCCCGGCCCCTCGGCAGCGACCCCTTCGGCGTCGAGTCCAGGCGTCGCGGTGAGTGCGTAGCCCTGCAGCGCGACGTCGAGAGCCGGGGCTCCGATGCCTGCCGCGAGCGTGAGGCCGGCGAGGATGATCGGCGCCGAGAGGAATCCGACGGGCGGGTCGGGCCATGCGGTGTCCGGCAGGCGATCGCCTGCTGCGTCGCGCTTGGTCCAGAAGGCACCCCAGAGGAAGCGGATGCCATATGCCGCAGTGAGAATGGATCCGATGCTGACGCCGATGATGGCGACGAGTCCCCACGGCGATCCGTGCAGCGCGTCGTCGAGGAGCGCGGTGAGCGTGGACTCCTTGGCGACGAATCCGAGGGTCGGCGCGATCCCGGCCATGGACGCGATGGAGATGAAAGCCGCAGTCGCCATGACCGGCGCCTGACGACCCACGCCACTGAGCTCGGTGATGTCACGCGTCGACAGCTGTCGGTCGATCACACCGACGATCAGGAACAGCGCCGACTTGAACAGGGCGTGCGCGATCACGAGCGCGAGACCGGCCAGGGCGCTCGCCTGCGTGCCGTAGCCGATCACGATCGAGAAGAAGCCGAGCTGGCTGACGGTGCCGAAGGCGAGGATGCGCTTGAGGTCGGTCTCTCGCAGCGCCTGGATGCCGCCGAGCAGCATCGTCACGATTCCCAGCGAGATGATGATGGGGCGCCAGGGTCCGGTGAACGCGAAGATCGGTGCGAAGCGCGCGATCAGATAGATGCCGGCCTTCACCATCGCCGCCGCGTGCAGGTAGGCGCTCACAGGGGTGGGTGCGGCCATCGCGCCCGGCAGCCAGAAGTGGAACGGGAAGATCGCGGACTTGCTGATCGCTCCGACGAGCAGCATCACCACGGCAGCATCGACGATCGCCCCGGTGGGCGCGATCTCGAGGATCTCGCGGATGCTCGAGGTGCCGGCATCGACGACCAGCAGCACGACACCGACGAACATCACGAGTCCACCGAGAGTCGTGACCAGCAGCGCCTGCAGGGCGGCTCGACGACTGGCGGCGCGGCGTCGGTAGTGGCCGATGAGGAGGTACGAGAGGATGCTCGTCACCTCCCAGAACATGACGAGCATGACCAGGTCGTCGGTCAGGACGAGGCCGTACATCGCCCCGGCGAAACCGAGCAGGACTCCGGCGAACTGGCCGATGCCCGCGGAGTCGTCGTGGAAGTACCAGCGGCAGTAGAGCAGCACGAGGGCGCCGACGCCGGTGACGATCAGGGTCAGCACCCAGCCGAGCACGTCCATGTTCATGGACAGGTTCAGCCCGAGCTGCGGAATCCACGCGACCGAGACGAAGGGTGTCGGACCGTCGAGCACCTGGGGGGTGAGGACGAGGGCGTGGATGAATGCCGCGGCGGGAATGAGAGCTGCGATGGCGAATGCCTGAGACCCCAGCCAGCGCACCAGAACGGGCATCAGGAGAGACCCGAGAAGGAACACGGCGAGGAGCGTCAGCATATACGCGGCTCCTCAAAGCTCGTCGGCCGGTGGCGGCGCAGGCGGGCGGGCGGGTGTCGGTATCGAGTTTACCTTGATATTCTGCGCTTCAGGGTCGATCATGTCGGCGCCGACTCACGCAAATGGCCGGTTTCGCCCGGAATTTCGGGCACTTTGCGCGATTCGAATCCGTGGATCAGGTCATTCGGACGGGTTGTTCCCAGTGCACCTCGTGGTGCCATCCTGGTCGACAGGGGCGGATGCCGCGGCACCCGTCGCGGTACCTCTCGCCCCGCCGGACAGAAGGAAGTCACCCATGCGCATCGCCCTGCACTCCGAGATCCGCGACGGCGCGATCGACGACTACCGCACGAACCACGCTCGCATCCCCGATGCCCTCGCCGCGACCTTCTCGCGCATCGGCATCCACGAGTGGACCATCTGGCGGTCGGGTCACCGCCTCTTCCACCTCGTCGACTGCGACGACTGGGATGCTGCGGTCGCGGCGTTGAAGGACGACCCCGCAGATCACGCGTGGCAGTCCGACATCGGCCGTTTCGTCGAGCTGTTCCGCGACGCCGACGGCGCCGAGGCTACCGCTCCTCTCGAACAGATCTGGGATCTCAGGTCGCAGATCGCCTGATCGACGCGGAGTCCACGGTCTTCTCCGGGGCCGTGGCAGAGTAGCCCCGTGACGCGGGCGTGGGTGCGGGAGCTGGCTGGCTGGCTGAGCGCTGCCGCCGTGTCACTGGCGACGACGTCGGCGGTCGCGTCGTCGGCCCGCGCCGATCTGCTGTTCCGCGACGGTGACTCGATGGTCGTGGCGCTGCTCGCCCGCTCGCTGCTCTCCGGAGAGCCCCTCGACTGGGCGATGTCGAGCGTGCTGTTCCTGCCGGAGTCCGCGGCTTTCACCGCTCTCGACGCAGCGTTGCCCCTGGAGGCGAACGCCCTCTTCGCGATCAGCGCGATCGTCAACCTCCTCGCTCTCTACGGGGCCATCCGTCTGGCTGCCGGTCGCGCCCGCACGGGAATGGCGCCGGTGGCCTGGTCCGTGGTCGCACTCGCGGTGTTCGGCGTGCTCTCGATGACCGATGTCTCGGCATCACGTGAGGCGATGGACCTCGCGTCGCTGCAGCTGACGACCACCTATTACTCCGCGACCGTCGTCGGTGTCGTCGTGACGATCGGGATCGTTCGACGCATGGTCGACAGCTGCGAGCTCAGAGCGTCGCCCTTGATCGCGCTGGGCCTCGTCGCCCTCGTCTCGACACTCTCGAACCCGCTCTACGCGGTGTGGACGACGCTTCCGCTCGCGCTCCTCCTGGCGATCGCGTCGATCTCGCCCCGGCTGCGCACGCGGACTCCGGTGATCATCGTCGCGCTGCTCGCGGGCACGACGGTCGGTTTCCTCTCACGTATTCCACTCGCGGCATGGATCACGAAGACCGGCATCGGATATGTGCAGCCCGCGCAGTGGCATGAGTCGATCGACTACTACGCGCGGCTCGTCGGCGAACGATTGCAGAGTCCTCTCGGGGTGCTCGGGATACTCATCACCGCTGCGCTCCTCGTCGTGGCCGTCGTGCGAACCGTGCGGCCGCGCCACCCCGGCTCGCGGCTGGTCGCCGCCATGGCCTGGGTCTCGCCGGTCATGGTCGTGGTCGGGGCCATCGCGTTGGGGACCCATGCGGCGCGCTATCTGCAGCCGTTCGCCTTCGCTCCGGTGCTCGCGCTCGTCTCCCATCCGCAGGCCCTGCGGGTCGGCGAACGTGTGCGTCGAGCCGCGGCGGGGCTGACCGCGGTCCTGCTCCTGGTCATCGGCGGGGTCAGCATCCCTCGACTAGCGGATGCCGCCACCCGCCCCGACGCCGATCTCGCCTGCGTCGCCGACTGGGTCGACGCCTCCGGTCGCACCGGGGCCGGGCAGTTCTGGACGGTGCGCCTGCCCAAGCTGCATCTCTCCGACTCCTCGCGACTCGTGCAGGTCGATCATCAGCTCAATGCCTACGCCTGGCTGGTGAATCGCACGGACTTCACGGTCGGCGAGGTGTCATTCCTCGTCGAGGATTCGCAGACCGTGCCGTGGGATCTTCCGCAGGATGTTCTCCCCGCGAGGGTCGTCGACTGCGGTCGGTATTCGATCCTCGACCTGGGTACCGAGACGCTGCCGTTGGGCCCGCAGCGCTCCTGACGCCTGAGCACGCTCGATCATGAGACGGCGGGCACCGTTTTTCGCCCCACCCGCACGAGACCCGCCTGCTCAGCGAGCGGGCGCCGCCGTGGTCGTGCCCTCGCGGAATCGGCAGGTGAGGTGCAGCGTGAGGCCAGGCTCTCCCTGCAGCATCCGTGCGACCTGCTCTCCCGCGGCGCGCCCCTTCTCGACCGCCGGCTGCACGCTGGTCGTCAGCACGAGGTCGCCGAGCCCATCGGCGGCGATGCCGTCGAATCCGGCGACCGACAGGTCTTCGGGCACGCGCAGCCCGAGCTCCTCCGCCGCCCGGATGACGCCGACCGCGATCAGGTCGCTCTGAGCGAGGATCGCCGTCGGCCGCGTCTCGGCATCCGCCAGCAGCCGTCGCCCGGCGAGGAGGCCCTCGTCGATGAAGCTGCCTCCCGCCGAGATCGCCGGTGCGTCGGGAAAGATCTCGCGCATGCCGGCGAGACGATCGACCGTGACATCGACCGTCGCCTCGTCGATGCGCTCCTGCGTGACCGGGCCTCGTTCGCGCCGCGTGTCGAGCGGCAGGGTGACGAGCGCCACATCGCGGTGTCCGAGATCGCGAAGGTGCCGCGCGACGTCTGCGGCAGCGGCGGCATTGTCGAGCGTGATCCTCGGGATGCCCTCGCCGGCATCGCCTTCGATCACGACCACGGGCAGCCCACGACTGCGGACGATGTCGAGCGATGCCTTGGCGCGTCCCGAGCATCCGATCAGCACGACCGCATCGACGGGTGCGCTCGAGAGCGAAGATCCGTCATCGCCCGGTTCATCTCTCATCAGCAGGATGCCGGCGCTCAGGTCGGCCATCCCATCGGTGAGGCCGTCCATCATGGCGGTGGTCACCGGGTCGAGGAAGGCCGCGCGCAGATGCCCCTCGAGCACGACGGCCACGATGCCACTGCGTCCTCGGCGCAGCGAGGCCGCTCGCGGGTCTGGTCCGGCGTAGCCGAGGTCGGCGGCGGCGGCGAGCACCCGCTCCCGCGTCGCCGGCGCGACGTTGGTCTTGCCGCTGAAGACGACGGATGCCGTCGACGTCGCTACTCCCGCCTGGCGTGCGACATCGGCGATCGTCGCTCGGCGCGGGCTTTCGTGGCTCGTCATACTCCGAGGATAGCTCCCCGGGTTCCCGATCATCGAATCGATTCGATATGCTGTTCGACATGGACACGGTGCTCTCCCGATCGCAGTACGTGCGCTGGCGCACCGCGATCTTCGCGATCTTCCTCGCCAGCGGTCTGTCGATCGCGACCTGGGCGTCCCGTGTCCCCGACATCAAGCTCGCGCTGGAGGTCGACAAGGCGCAGGTCGGCATGCTGCTGCTCGGCGCGGGCATCGCCTCGATCATCGGAATCTCGACCAGCCCGGCGATCATGGCGCGCACCGGTGCACGCCTCGGCATGATGGTGTCGATCTTCACGTTCGCCTCCGGCGTCGCCCTGATCGGCATCGGCGCCAATGTGCTGGGTTCGTACTCGGTGGTGCTGATCGGTCTCGTGCTGTTCGGCCTCGGCAACGGCTGTGTCGACGTCATGATGAACGTCGAAGCCACAGCCATCGAGCAGCACTCGGGCAAGACGATCCTCCCGCTCTTCCACGCCTTCTTCAGCTTCGGCACTGTGATCGGCGCCGGTCTCGGCGCCCTGGCCGCCCAGCTTCAGATCAACGTCTTCACACATACGCTCGTCGTCGCAGTGGCGATCGCCACCATCGGAATCATCAGCATCGCCAGCGTCCCCCGCCGTGCGGAGGCACTCGACCCGACGACGAATGACGGCGAGAAGGTGCACTGGCGCGAGCGGATGCACGTCGCGATGTCGGCCTGGCGCGAGCCGCGCACCTACGCGATCGGCGTCGTGATGCTCGGCATGTCCTTCGCCGAGGGCGGCGCCAACGACTGGCTGGCGCTCGGCGTCGCTGAGGACCACGGCGGCGGAACCGCTCTCGGCGCTGCGGCCCTCGCCACGTTCTCGGTCGCGATGACCGTGGTCCGCGTGTTCGGTGGCCCGCTGGTCGACCGGTTCGGCCGCGTGGCAGTGCTGCGCATCCTCGCGGTGGCCGCAGCATCCGGCATCCTGCTGTTCATCCTGGCGCCGAGCCTGCCGCTCGTGTTCGTGGGCGCGGCTCTGTGGGGCGTCGGTGCCTCTCTCGGCTTCCCGCTCGGAATGTCCGCCGCGGCTGACGACCCCGCCAAAGCGGCCGCGCGCGTGAGCGCCGCGGCGACGATCGGCTACATCTCCTTCCTCGGAGGCCCGCCCGTGCTCGGCTTCATCAGCGAGCACATCGGCCTGCTCAACACCCTCTACATCCTGGTCGGTCTCGTCGTGCTGTCCGGCCTCTTCTCCGGTGCCGCTCGCCCGCTGCGCAAAGACGAGATGTCGACGCCGCCCGTCACCGCGAACTCAGCCTCGTAGATCAGCGGGCGACAAGCAGACGCGGTGCCGGGCCTTCGAGTCGGGCAATGGCGATCTTCACCTCTCCGAGCTCGGACCGCACCCCCTTCACCTCATCCTCCAGCCGATCGAATCTCGCGTCGACACGATCGAACACGACGTCCGCCTTCTCGAAGCGCGCGTCCATGCGCTGCTCGGACTTCTCGAACCGCGCATCCATACGCTGCTCGGACCTCTCGAACCGGGCATCCATACGCTGCTCGGACCTCTCGAACCGCGCATCCATGCGCTGCTCGGACTTCTCGAACCGCGCATCCATACGCTGCTCGAAGATCTCGAACCGCGCATCCGTGCGCGTGATCATCCATCCGAAGCCTGCGGCAAGCCCCAGCAGCGTCGTCGCGACGGTCACGATCATGGTCACCAGCTCTATCGACACCGTCATCTCCTCATCCTTGACCCGTCCGCCCAGAATGTCAGGATCCAGTCCGATGGAATCGACGACGGGAGTCGATCCGCCGCAGATGTGGAAACTTCGCCGCTGATGCTGATATCAGCAGAACGAGTCGACCCGACGAAGTAGGCTCGACGGGTGCGTCTCGTCATCGCCCGCTGCTCCGTGGATTACACGGGCCGGCTCAATGCCCACCTCCCGCTTGCCACGCGTCTGCTCGTGCACAAGGGAGACGGGAGTCTGCTCGTGCACTCCGACGGCGGCAGCTACAAGCCGCTGAACTGGATGAGCCCGCCCTGCTCTCTCGCCTCCGAAGCGCCGGGAGAAGAGGAGTCGATCGCCGGCGTCACCGAGGTGTGGCGCGTCACGCACAAGAAGACCGGCGACGCCCTTCGAGTGCAGATCTACGAGATCCTGCACGACACCAACCACGACCTCGGCGTCGACCCCGGGCTGCAGAAGGACGGCGTCGAGGCGGACCTGCAGCGGCTCCTCGCCGAGCAGGTCGAGCGCATCTCGGATGGCGCGACGCTGGTGCGCCGCGAGTACCCGACGGCCATCGGCCCGGTCGATCTCCTCGTGCGAGATGCCGACGGCGCGGCCATCGCGGTCGAGATCAAGCGCCGCGGCGACATCGACGGCGTCGAGCAGCTCACCCGCTACCTCGAGCTGCTGGGTCGCGACCCGCACCTCGCCCCCGTGCAGGGCGTCTTCGCCGCTCAGGAGATCAAGCCGCAGGCGCGTGTCCTCGCCGAGGACCGCGGCATCCGCTGCCTCGTGCTCGACTACGACGACATGAAGGGCATCGAGTCCGGCATCCCCCGTCTCTTCTGAGGCGAGCTGCACAGATGTTCACCGCGTTCGGTCGCGTCGTGCACTGCCCATAGGCTGGAAGACATGGCTTCTTCCCCCTATTCGTGCGTGCTCTGGGACGTCGACGGCACCATCGCCGACGCGTCGGTCGGCATTCTCCGCCGCCTGAATGTCGCCCTCACGCACTTCGGACACCCTGCTCCCACGCGCGAGCAGCTGGTGCACTGGATCGGGCCGCCGATGTTCCAGTCGTTCCAGGCGCAGGCGGGCATGACGCCCGAGGAGTCTGCCGAGGCCGTGAGCTTCTACCGCACACTGGGCAAGGCCGACGGCTACACGACCGATGTCGCCACCTATCCCGGCGTGCCCGAGATCATCCGCGATCTGCACGCCGCCGGTGTTTCGCAGGCGACCGCGAGCTCGAAGCCCGAGATCCAGGTCGACGCGATCGTCGACTTCTTCGACCTCCGCCCGTACTTCCTGACGACCGTCGGCGCGACGCCGGACGAGTCGACCCTCGCGTCGAAGACCGACATCGTGGCGGAGGCGCTGCGCCGCCTGGCCGACCGCGGCGCCGACGTCTCGCGGCCGGTGCTCATCGGCGACCGTCACCACGATGTCGAGGGCGGCAACGCGAACGGCGTCCCGGTGATCTTCGTCGAGTGGGGCTTCAGCGACACGCATGAAGGTGATGAGGCGGCCTTCCGCGCAGCATCCCCCGAAGAGCTGCGCGGCCTTCTTCTGAACTGAGCGGACGAGCTCGGCGGCGGCCTGCCCCGCGAGCACCCGGCCCGCCGCGTCAGGCGGACTTCGCCGCGTGGGGCGGAGCCTCCGCGCGACAGCATCCGCCCATCAGGGAGTTCTCCGCCCGACCGGGCGCCGCAACCGAACCGAGCCCGGGGGCCTCAGGGCCCAGCCACGGCCTCGACACCCCGGAAAGCACAGAACTCCCCGCCGAAGGTCGCAGCGAGTGCGTGCCTCCGGTCGGGGAGTTCTATGACGTCCGCTCTCAGAGCGGACGGATGTTCTCAGCCTGCAGGCCCTTGGGGCCCTGCGCCACGTCGAACTCGACTCGCTGATTCTCTTCAAGAGAGCGGTAGCCGGATGACTCGATGGCGGAGTAATGCGCGAAAACGTCAGCGCCGCCGTCGTCGGGGGAGATGAAGCCGAAGCCCTTCTCCGAGTTGAACCACTTAACCGTGCCCTGGGTGCTCATGTACTGCCTGTTCTGCTGGAAAGAAGCCGACGCAGGATGCCCCGACGTGCTCCACGCTAGTGGAGCACGCGCTGAGCGGAAGTCCCGAGGTCAGCCCGTAACCCAAATGTTGCACGAGCGGTCATCTGCGGTCATACGAGGCCGCGATGAACTCCCCCAGAAAATGGTGTGGCCCTCACCGCGGGGGGAGCGATGAGGGCCGAAGACGACCGGAGGGTGCGTCAGATTCCAGCCTAACCCCTACGGCACGCGTTTGTCCCCCATTTGGGGGACAAATTCGAAAACTTGTGAGAAGGGGACAAACGATAGCGGCCCTCTCGAGCAGTCCGTTGGGGACAGAACTACTCGAGAGGGCCCAATCGCATGCACGAATCGCCTTTGCCTCTGGGGAAGGCAGCCCGTCTCTGGGGAAGACGGAGACGATCAATCCCCTGTGCACGCACTTTCACCCTAGGGGAGGCGGTCGGATCCCGCCAAGGGGGATTGACGATCGCGGTCATCAGTGATCCGGACGGAACGGAGTCGCCGAGTAGCCTGGTGCGGTGACCATGCTGAACAAGGACATGACCCTGTGCATCTCGCTGTCTGCACGCCCGAGCAACAACGGCACGAGATTCCACAACTTCCTCTATGAAGAGCTGGGCCTCAACTGGATCTACAAGGCGTTCGCTCCGACCGACCTCGGGCAGGCGATCGCCGGCGTGCGGGGGCTCGGCATCCGTGGCTGCGCGATCTCGATGCCCTTCAAAGAGGAGGTCATCGCGCTCGTCGACCGCATGGACCCCTCCGCGACCGCCATCGACTCGGTGAACACGATCGTGAATGACGACGGCGTGCTCACCGCCTACAACACCGACTACAGCGCGATCGCCCAGCTGATCGAGCGCAACTCCCTCGACCCTGCGGCATCCGTGCTGCTGCGCGGCTCGGGCGGAATGGCCAAGGCCACGGCCGCGGCCTTCCGCGATGCGGGATTCGCGCGTGTGACGATCGCCGCTCGCAACGAAGAGCGCGGTCGGGGCCTGGCCGACCTCTATGGGTTCGCCTGGACGGCTGATGCGGATGCCGTGACTGCCGACATCATCGTGAACATCACGCCGATCGGCATGGCGGGTGGGGCCGACGAGCACGCACTGTCGTTCACCGAGGGGCAGATCGCGGCGGCATCCGTCGTGTTCGACGTCGTCGCCCTGCCTGCTGAGACCCCGCTGATCGCGGCGGGGCGCGCAGCCGGGAAGACCGTGATCACCGGAGCCGAGGTGGCGACGCTGCAGGCGCTCGAGCAGTTCGTGCTCTACACCGGCATCCGCCCCACTGCAGCTCAGGTGCAGGCGGCCGAGGAGTTCATGCGGGCGCAGTGAGCACCGCGCCCGCATGGCATCGGACAGCCCTCAGCCGTTGAACTCGGCGGGGTGCGGGCCGGTGCGGCCGTCGCGCTCGAGAAGATCGACCACCGCGAGCTCGTCGACGGTCAGCTCGAAACCGAACACGTCGAGGTTCTCGGCGATGCGGGCGGGGGTGACCGACTTGGGGATGACGACTCGCCCCTGCTGCAGATGCCACCGCAGCACGATCTGCGCGGGGGTCCTTCCGTGGCGGGCGGCGATCTCGACGAGGGAGCCGTCGCCGAGCACGGCACCCTGCGCGAGCGGGCTCCACGCCTCGGTGACGATCCCCCGCTGAGCGTTCGCCTCGGCAACCGCGCGGTTCTGCAGCGCCGGGTGCAGCTCGACCTGGTTGACCGCGGGCACGACGCCTCCGTCTGAAGCGATCCGCTCGAGATGCTCGGGCTCGAAGTTCGAGACTCCGATCGCCCGCACACGCCCGTCTGCATAGAGTCGCTCGAGGGCGCGCCAGGTCTCGGGATACGTGGCCAGAGCCGGGGTCGGCCAGTGGATCAGATACAGGTCGAGGCTCTCGAGCCCCAGACGCTCGAGCGATGCGTCGTAGGCGCGCATCGTGGCGTCGAATCCGTGGTCGGAGATCCACACCTTCGACGTCACGAACAGCTCGTCGCGGGCGATCCCCGAGTCGGCGATCGCGCGCCCGACGCCCGCCTCGTTGCCGTAGACCGCTGCGGTGTCGATGCTGCGGTATCCGGCGTCGAGCGCTGCGGCGACGGCATCCGTCGTCTCGGCATCGGGCACCTGGAACACGCCGTAGCCGAGCTGCGGCATCTCGATGCCGTTGTTCAGGGTGACTGTGGGGATGGTGGGAGCGTGCATGCGTGGTTCTTTCTCTCTGCGGGTCGGTTCGGTCAGGCGGCGACGGTCTGGAGCGTGCCTGTGGCTGCCGGCGCGGGCCGACGTGCGGTGACTACGGCGATCACCATGACGACCAGAGCGGATGCGGTGATCGCGGCGCCGATCCGGATGGGCGAGGTGTAGCCGAGGCCTGCCGCGATGCCGAGGCCACCGGCCCATGCGCCGAGGGCGTTGCCCACATTGAATGCGCCGATGTTCGCGCCGGAGGCGAGCGTCGGCGCCCCTCCTGCGTAGTGCATGATGCGGCTCTGCAGCCCCGGCACCGTGCCGAATCCGAACGCGCCCATCGCGACGAGGATCGCGATCGTCGCGGGCTGCGACCCGGAGAAGAATCCGAACAGCACGAGCACGACCACCAGCGCCGAGATGAAGATCAGGAGGGTGCGGTCGATCGAGCGGTCGGCCAGGCGTCCGCCGATCCAGTTGCCCGCGACGAGCCCGGCGCCGAAGAGCACGAGCAGCCACGGAACGGAGGTGTCGGCGAATCCGGTGACGTCGGTGAGCGTGTAGGCGATATAGGTGAACGCGCCGAACATGCCGCCGAAGGCGAGGGCGGTGACGATGAGCGAGAGCCACACCTGGCCGGATCGGAAGGCGCGGAGTTCGCTGCGCAGGCTCACCTGCGCACCGGACGGCTTCGGAGCGGTGACGAGCAGCGCGATGCCCGCGAAGGCGACGACGCCGATGGCCGAGATCACCCAGAACGTCGAACGCCAGCCGAACTGCTGGCCGAGGAACGTGCCGAAGGGGACGCCGAACACGTTGGCCGCCGTGAGCCCGGTGAACATGATCGCGATCGCCCGCGCCTTCTTGTCGGGGGCGACGAGCTCGGCCGCGACGACCGATCCGATGCCGAAGAATGCACCGTGGCACAGGGCGGCGATGATGCGGCCGATCATGGCGACGGTGTAGTCGGGGGCGAGAGCCGTGATCGCGTTGCCGACGATGAACAGCACGACGAGGCCGAGCAGCACGGGCTTGCGCGGCAGCCTCGTGGTGGCGGCGGTGAGACCGAGAGCGCCGACGACGACGCTCAGCGCGTACCCCGAGATGAGCCAGCCGGCGGTGGCCTCGGTGACGCCGAAGTCGGTGGCGACCTCGGGCAGCAGGCCCATGATCACGAACTCGGTGAGTCCGATCCCGAAGGCGCCGATGGCGAGTGCGATGAGTCCGAGTGGCATGGGTGTGCTCCGTGGTCCTCTGCTAAAGTAGTTGCAGGCGCGGGATATTGCGTCCGACGGATAATCATTGCACACGCAACTATCCAGCGCAAGCAACTACTTCGGAGGTCACTGTGGGCATCTCAGACGACGCTGTCGAGATCCGCGCGCGCGGCTGGCGCACGCTCGCCGCACTGCACGGCATCATCGAGGCCGATCTCGAGAAGGCGCTCGGGGCGTCCGCAGGCCTCTCGGTGGTCGAGTACACGGTGCTCGACGCCCTCAGCCGGCAGGACGGCTGGCACATGCGGATGCAGCAGCTCGCCCGCGCCACCGCTCTGAGCCCGAGCGCGACGACCCGACTCGTCACGCGCCTCGAAGACCGTGGGCTGCTCACGCGCATCCTCTGCGCCGACGACCGTCGAGGCATCTACACCGAACTCACCCCGGCCGGTCTGGCCCTGTATGAGCAGGCGCACCCGATCCACGACGAGACACTCGAACGGGCCCTCGCCGAGGCAGTCACGCAGCCCGAGCTCGCGCCCGTCGTGCACGCACTGCAGGCAGTGACCGTCGACGCCTAGTCCCCGGCGAGGGGTCCGAGGTCACGCGTCGCTCGCGACATCAGACCTTCCGCCGAGTGACGTTCGGCGTCAGTCGGCGGTCGAGAGTCGAACGGAGGGTGAGGCGCCCTCCCAGTCGAGAGGCAGAGCGGCGAGACCTCGGTAGATGAAGAGGTCGTCCCAGCCGTGGAAGACGAGCACGTCGCCATCGGGTGTGGAGACGACGTCCTGACCTCCCGGACCGAGGTAGCGGTCGTCGGTGGACGACGTGGAGAGGACGGGATCCGGCAGCTTCTCGAACGGCCCGAGCAGCGAAGGGGCTGTCGCCGCCCCGACCGCGTAGTCCTCGGAGCCGTAGTCGTTCGCCGAATAGAGCAGCACGTAGGTGCCGTCGCGCTTGACCAGCACCGGCGCCTCCACCAGATGCCCTTCCCAGCTCTCGGTCTGCATGACCAGTCGGGTCGCCGGCCCGGCCAGCTGGGTGCCGTCTGCCGAGACGGGAGCGATCTGGATCCAGGTGTCGAGTTCGCAGCAGTTGCCGTCGTTCTTCCACAGGAGGAACCGTGACCCGTCGTCGTCGACGAAGGCGGCGGGGTCGATCGCCCCACCCTCCTCGAGCGGACAGACCATCGGCTCCGTGCCCACGGCGACATAGGGGCCCGTCAGCGTGGCGGCGGTGGCGGATCCGATGCACTGCTTGCCGGAGGCCGCATGCTCCGCCGAGAAGTACATCACGAAGCTCCCGTCGGCCCGCTCCGACACGTCCGGAGCCCAGGTTCGCCCGGCGCTCGCCCACTCCGGAAGGTCCGGCAGCGCATCGTCCGTGGAGACGTCCCACGAGACCAGGTCGGTCGATGTCGCGAACTGCACGTTCGCGCCCTGATTCTCGGTGGCGAACGCGACGTAGACCCCGTCGCCCTCGACCACGTCCGGGTCGGCGAAGTCCTGGTCGATGAGGAACGGCGCGCGTTCCACGGCCGTCTCGGGTTCTGCGGGCGCGGAGCATCCGACGAGACCGACGCCCAGTGCGAGCAGGATGCCCGCCGCGACCGCGGGGGCGGGCCTGGCGGTATCGGTCACCCCTTGACCGCCGATCCGGCGACGGATTCGACGATCTGTCGCTGCGCGAACGCGAAGAGGATCAGGACGGGGACGGATGCGATCACCGCACCTGCCATGACGATCGCGAAGTGCGTCGAGTATGCGCCCTGCAGCTGGCTGAGTCCCGGCTGCAATGTGAGGTTCTCGGGGCTCAGCAGCACATAGACGGGCCAGAGGAAGTCGTTCCAGTTGCCGAGGAACGACAGCACAGCCAGAGTCGCGAGCGCGGGGCGAGCGAGCGGAAGCACGACCTGCACGAAGATGCGGATGTCGCCGGCACCGTCGATGCGGGCAGCCTCCTCGATCTCGGGCGGCAGCCCGACGAAGAACTGTCGCAGGAAGAAGATGCCGAAGGCGCCGGCGGCACCGGGCACCGTGATGGCCCAGATCGTGTCGAGCCAACCGAGGTTCTGCACGATCAGGTAGTTGGGGATCAGGAACACCACAGGAGGAACGAGCAGCGTCGCGATGATCACTCCGAAGACGATCCGCTTGCCCGCGAACTCGAGCCGGGCCAGCGCGTACGCACCCATCGACGCCGTCACGAGGATCAGGACGGTCTGCAGAGTCGCGGCCGCGAAGCTGTTCCACAGCCAGAGGAAGATCGGCTGCTCCCCCGAGCCGAGCAGGCTCTGGTAGGCCTCGATCGAGAACGGGTCGGGCAAGGAGAACGGAGACCTGATGGCGTCGGCGTCGGTCTTGAAGGACGTGATCAGCATCCACAGCAGCGGGAGGACGATCACGAGAGCCAGCGCGATGAGGGCGGCATACAGCGCGATCCGCGCCCACGCACGGCGGGCGGACGGGCGGCGGGTGAGTGCTGTGGTCATGATGCCTTCTCGACTCTCTCGCGCTGCAGGCGGAAGTTGATCACACTGACGATCGCGAGCGCGAGGAACAGGATGTAGCTCATGGCGGCGGCCGGGGCCATGTTGTTCTGCGAGAGGCCCTGGTCGGCGATGTACATGATCACCGTCCTCGTCTCAGTGCCGGGCCCTCCCTTGGTGAGGAGGTACGACTGGCCGAACATGTTCGCCGACGCGAGGATCGTGGTCGTGGTGATGAAGGTCATCACCGGGCGGAGTCCTGGGAGCGTGACGCTCGAGAACTTCCTCATCGCTCCAGCACCGTCGAGCGCGGCCGCCTCGTAGAGGTCGCCGTTGATGCCCTTGAGGCCGGCGAGGAAGATGATCGTGTTGAGACCCATGGTCCACCAGACGGTCACGCCGACGATGGATACCCAGACCCAGGGGACGTCGACCGTCCACGGGATGTCTGCGGGCAGTCCGACAAGGCTGAGCAGGTGGTTCAGGATCCCGGACTGCGTGTCGAAGATGTAGCCCCAGATCACGCCGATGACCGCGACACCGAGAACGTACGGGGCGAAGAAGATCGTCCGGAACGTGGTGGCCGCGCGGATGCGCTGGTTCAACAGGATCGCGACGAGAAGCGGGATCACGACGAGGAACGGCACGCTGATCACGATGAAGATCCCGGTGACGCTCATCGACTTCCAGAAGTCGCTGGAGAGCACGTTGCCCGGGGTGAACAGATCGATGTAGTTCTGGAACCCCACGAACTGCTGCACGTCGCGGAACGGGCTCCAGTTGGTGAGGCTCATCCAGATGCCGAAGATCCCGGGACCCGCGACGAACGTCACGAAGAGCACGAGGAACGGCGCGAGGAACAGGTACGCGGTGAGCGTCTTGCGCCGAGAGGATGCGGAACCCGGGCGCGTTCGCGGGTGTCGCCCCCCAGCGCTGCTGCGCTGGGGGGCGACGAGGGTGGCTGTCTCAGTCACCGTACTTCGCCCGGTTCTGCTCGAGGATCTGGTCGGCCTTGGCCGCGGCGTCGTCGAGCGCCGTCTTCGGATCCTTCTTTCCGGTGAGGGCCTCGTTCAGCGCGAGGGTGATCTGTGCGTTGACCTCCGAGATCCCGGGAGAGACGGTCTCGTAGTGCGCGTAATCGAGCTGCTCCATGAAGGGTTCGAGGTTCGGATACGTCGACAGCAGCTCGGGGTCCTCGCGGACCGAGTTGGCGGCGGGGAGCTCTCCGGTCTCGGCCCAGCCGAGCGAGTTGTCGTTCATCCACTTCACGAAAACCGATGCGGCGGCCGTCTCGTTCGCATCCTGGCCCTTGTTCGAGGGGAACACCCAGTGGGTCGAGCTCGACCACACGGCCTTCTCCTCGCCGATCTGCGGCACGGGCGCCGGCGCCCACTCGAGATCGTCGAAAGCCGTGTTCGTGGTCTGCCAGACGCCGTTCCAGTTGAACGCCGTGTCACCGGCGATGAGCGCCTTGATGTTGCCGTCCTGTGCCACGTTCGCAGGGCTGTAGCCCTTGTCGACCATGTCGGTCATCCACGTCAGGGCCTTCACACCGGCCTCGGAGTTGAACGTCGCCTCCGTGACATCGTCGTTGTAGAGATCGCCCCCGAACTGCCAGATCAGGCTCTGGAACTCGAACGTGCCGGTGAAGACGTATCCGTCGACCCACTCGCCCTGGACCCCGGCGCCCTTCAACGCGTCGAGTGCGGCCAGATAGGAGGCCTCATCGGTGGGGATCTCGGTGATGCCCGCCTTGGCGAGAACAGTCTTGTTGGTGAACAGCCCCAGCGGCGTCACGCTCCACGGCACGGCGTACTGGGTGTCCTGGTAGTTGCCCTTGTCGAAGACGGTCGGCGGGAAGTCCTCCGCCGCGTACCCGAGCCCGTCGATGATCTCGCCGGAATCGAGCAGCAGGTTCTGCGCCGCGTACGTGGCCAGGTCGTCTCCGTGCAGGACGGCGACATCCGGGCCCTTGCCCGCCTTGATGGCGAGCGGCATCTTCGCCGTGATGTCCGCCCACTCCTGCGGAACGGCCTTCACGGTGATGTTGTCGTGCTCCGCGTTGAACTCCTCGATGAGCTCGGGAACGATCTTGGGGGCTGCTCCACCCGTCCAGCCGTGCCAGAACGTGACCTCGACATCCGGGCCGGTGTACTCCCCGTCGCCGGAGACGGCGCCTCCGCCGGTGCCGGCGGACGCCGCACACCCTGATGCTGTGATGCCGATGGCGAGTGCGATGCCTGCACCTATCGCTCGGCGAGCCCATGGACTGTTCATGTGATTGCTCTCCTTTGAGTGACTCCGGCGCACCGGAGCGGGATGACCGGATACCCCAGCCGTGATCGCAATTTACAGCGCTGGAATTTTGTTGTCAAGGTAGTATCGCGGTTGACGACGTAGCGACCAATTGGAGACCGCATGGGTGTGCGCTTGCAGGATGTCGCGGAGCTCGCCGGCGTCTCGATGAAGACCGTGTCGAATGTGGTGCGCGGGTACGAGCACGTGAGCGCATCCACGCGGGAACGCGTGCAGCGCGCGATCGACGAGCTGGACTACCGGCCCAACCTCATGGGCAGACGCCTCGCGACCGGGCGGACCGGCCTGCTGGCGCTCGCCTTCGCGAACGTCGCCCTCCCCTACTTCGCAGAACTGTCGCGCGCTGTCTCGGCAGCGGCCGGCGCAGCAGGCTACCGGGTACTGCTCGAGGAGACCGACGGAACACTGGAGGGCGAGCGCGCCGTGCTCACCAGCTCGGAATCGGGGATGGTCGACGGCATCCTGTTCCAGCCGTCGACGATGTCGTCGGCCGAGATCTCGCGCCACCGCAGCGATCTGCCGATGGTGATCCTCGGAGAAGGGGCAGCACCCCTCCCGGTCGACCGCGTCATGATCGACAATTTCGAAGCCGCTCGCACCGCCACCGCGCACCTCGTGTCGCTGGGCCGCCGCCGCATCGGGTTCGCAGGCCACGAGCTGACCGACCTGTCATCGACCTCGCTGCAGCGCATCGCGGGCTATCAGCAGGCTCTCGAAGATGCAGGGCTGCGCCCCGACCCGCTCCTGCTGTTCCCCAGCCGCGAGATCTCGCCGTCCGGGGCGGTCGAAGGCGTCGGTCGAGCGATCGACGCGGGTGCCGAGTTCGACGGCCTCGTCTGCCGCGACGACCTCGCCGCCATCGGCGCCCTGCGTGCCCTGCACGAGCGCGGTCGCCGCATTCCCAGCGACGTCGCCGTGACGGGCTGGGACGACATCGAGCTGAGCAGGGTGACATTCCCGAGCCTCACCACCATCGCCCCCGACCTCCACGAACTCGCTCGCCGTGCGGTCGAGATGCTCACGGAGCGGATCTCCGGGTTCTCCGCGGCCGGACGCCACGAGCTCGTCGGCTACCGACTGGAGGTCCGAGAGAGTGCGCCTTTCGCCCCGGGATCCGACTCCGTGCCGACCTCCGTCTCGGATTCCGCCTAGTTTACAGCGCTGCATATTTGATGCATGCTGGTCTGCATGCTGAGAATCGATGCGTCGCCGCCCCCCACCGCGAGCCAGGGGGACGGAACCTACCCGCGTCCTCAGCTGGTCCGGACCGATTGGACCGACCTCACCGGCCGATGGGGCTTCGCCGTCGACGACGACGACCGCGGCATCCGAGAGAGATGGTTCGTGAATCCTGCGTTCGAGACGTCGATCGTGGTGCCCTTCCCGCCCGAGTCGTCGGCGTCGGGCATCGGCGACCCGCGCCCCCACACGGCGCTGTGGTACCACCGAGTCCTCACACGCGACGAGGTCCTGGCCTCGGGCCATCGCGACGGACGACGTCTCATCCTGCGCTTCGGAGCAGTCGACTACCGCGCTGTCGTCTGGGTCGACGGGCATCGTGTCGGTTCGCATGAGGGAGGACACACGCCGTTCTCGGCCGACATCACCGATGCTCTCGAGCTCGAGAACGGGGGCCATGTCGTGGTCCGCGTCGAGGATCGGGCGACGGATGTCGCCCAGCCCCGCGGCAAGCAGGACTGGCGTGACGAGCCCCATGCGATCTGGTACCACCGCACGAGCGGCATCTGGCAGCCGGTCTGGCTCGAATCCGTTCCCTCCGGCCCGGCGATCGAGTGGATCCACTGGCGCGCTGATCTGCCGTCCGGGCGCGTGCACGCTCGCATCGGCCTCGCCGGTCCGCCCTCGACCGAGTGCGTGGTCGAGGTCGAGCTGCGTCATGGCGACACCCTGCTGGCGCGCGCCTCGAGTCTCACCCGCGAATCCGAGGTCGAGATCGACATCCCGCTGCCCGGTCAGGAGAACGGCCAGGCCTATGAGGAGCTGCTGTGGTCGCCCGAGAGCCCGCGGCTCCTCGACGCCGTCATCCGGACCTCGGATGACGGAGCGCCACTCGATGCGGTGTCGTCGTACCTCGGCCTTCGATCGACCAGCGTCGATCGGCGCCACTTCCTGCTCAACGACAGACCGCGATTCGTCCGCTCAGTGCTCAGCCAGGGATATTGGCCCGACACCCATCTCGCCGCCCCGTCGGCGCACGCCCTGCGCGAAGAGGTCGAGCTCATCAAGGAACTCGGCTTCAACGCTGCCAGAGTGCACCAGAAGTTCGAGGATCCGAGGTTCCTCTTCTGGGCGGACCGGCTCGGGCTCATGATCTGGGCTGAGGCGCCCGCCGTTTTCGCCTTCACGTCGACCGCCGTCGAGCGCACGGTGCGCGAATGGCTGGAGGTCGTCCACCGAGACTTCTCGCACCCCTCGATCGTCACCTGGGTGCCGCTGAACGAGAGCTGGGGCGTTCAGCACATCGCGCACGACAGTCGCATGCTGCACCATGCTCTGGCGCTCGTGCACCTGACGAAGGCCCTCGATCCGACCCGCCCTGTCGTGTCGAACGACGGGTGGGAGCAAGCCGACACCGACATCGTGGCGATCCATGACTACGAGGGCGATGGCGACGTGATGGCTGCGCGCTACAGGGATCGGAGTGCCGTCGACGCGATGATCACGGGCCTCGGACCGGCAGGCAGACGTCTCGTGCTCACAGGTGACGTCGACGATGCACCCGTGATGCTCACGGAGTTCGGCGGCATCTCCTTCGACGTGCACCGCACGGATCACGCCTGGGGCTATACGCGCGCCAGCTCCGACGCTGACTTCCGTGAGCGGCTGAGCTCGCTGATGACCGCGATCCACGACAGCGACGCCCTTGCGGGGTATTGCTACACCCAGCTCACCGACACGCTTCAGGAGACCAACGGCCTCGTCGGAGCCGACCGGGTCCCCAAGCTTCCCGTGGACGAGCTGCGCGCGATCATGGTCGGGCCGAGAGGGGCACAGCCGTGGGAGTGAGGATTCGCGAGAGGGCGGGCGATGCCGGCCACCGGCCCGTGCATCCCGGCTACTTCGCCGACCCTTTCGTTCTTCGCCTGCCCGACGGCACTTATGCGGCGTACGGAACGAATCCGACGGCGACGTCGGCCGAGGGAGTCTTCGAGGTCCTGCTGTCGAACGATCTCGACACGTGGCGCAGTGCCGGTCTGGCATTGGTGCGGCTCAGCCCTGAGACGGGCGACGAGTACTGGGCGCCGGAGGTCTGCTTCCGCGACGGCGCGTGGTGGATGTATTACTCCGTCGGGCACGGCATCAGCGGCCATCATCTGCGCGTCGCCCGCGCGGCTGAGCCGACGGGCCCGTTCCATGATCTGCGCGTGAATCTCACGGCTGACGAGACCTTCGCGATCGACCCGCACCCGTTCCAGGACGCTGACGGGCAGTGGTACCTGTACTTCGCGCGTGACGTGCTCGATGCGGAGCGGCCCGGCACGCATCTCGCCGTCGCTCGTCTGCCCGCGCCCGCGCAGCTCACCGAGGCGCGGAGCGTCCTCGAGCCCTACGCCGATTGGCAGATCTACGAACGAGCACGCCCGATGTATGACGGGACCTTCGATTGGCACACTCTCGAAGGCCCGGCTGTGGTGCACAGGCAGGAGAGGTACTGGATGACGTTCTCCGGCGGCGCATGGACGGGCGCCGGCTACGCGGTGTCCTGGGCGTCGTCAGCGAGTCCGCTCGGCCCGTGGACCGCCGCACCGTCGTCAGCGCCTCCTCTTCTCGAGTCGGGCAGCTCGTTGATCGGCCCTGGTCACAACTCGCTCTTCATCGGGCCGGACGGGGACGACCGCATCGCTTTCCATGCGTGGAACGCCGACCGGTCCGAGCGGCAGATGCACGTCGCATCCATCGACTTCGCGGCTGAGGAGCCCGGTCCTGAGCCGGAAGAGCGCGACCGGGTCTAGTCCCCGGCGAGCGCGCTCACGAACCGCTGCGCGAGACGGTCACCTGGATGCTCTTCATGAGCGGCTGGTCGCTTTGCACACTGAAGTCCTTGCGACCGATCAGCACGTTCATCTCGGGCATGTACCCGGCGGCGCTGCCACGAGGAAGGTCGTACGGCACCGCGCGGAATGCTGTCAGCATCCGTGTCGAGCCGTCTTTCGAGGTCGAGACGATGTCGACCGGGTCGCCCTCGACGAGCCCCCGGTCGCGCATGTCGTCCTCGTGCAGGAACACCAGCTCTCGCAGGTTCTTCACGCCGCGGTAGCGGTCGTCGTTCGAGTAGATCGTCGTGTTCCACTGATCGTGGGAGCGCACGGTCTGCAGCACCAGGGTCTCGGCCGATTCGGGGATGACGTTCGGCAGCGGCGCGAGGGAGAACTCGGCACGGCCCGACGGGGTCTCGAACACCCGCTCCCTGGCAGGCTGCGGGATGCGGAATCCGTGCCTGTCTCGGATAAGGTCGTTGAACCCCTCGAACCCGGGCAGCACCCTCGCCATCACGTCGCGGATGTTGTCGTAGTCGCCGATGTACCAATCCCACGGGGTCGCGGTGTGCGGCAGCGTGGCCTTCGCGATTCCGGCGATGATCGCCGGCTCCGACCTCAGATACGCGGATGCCGGCTGCTTGCGCCCCATCGAGAGGTGCACCATGCTCATCGCGTCCTCGACTGTCACTCCCTGCGGCCCCTGAGCCTGCCGGTCGCGCTCGGTGCGGCCGAGGCAGGGCAGGATCAGCGCCTTCTCACCGTGCACGAGGTGACTGCGGTTGAGCTTGGTGCTGACCTGCACCGTCAGCCGGCACTTCTCGAGACCCTGCGCCGTGAACGGGGTGTCGGGGGCGGCGAGCACGAAGTTCCCGCCCATGCCGACGAACACCTTGACCCGCCCGTCGTGCATCGCCTCGATGGTGCGCACGGTGTCGAGTCCGGGGTGCCGCGGCGGATCGATGCGGCAGACCTCGGCGAGACGATCGAGCCAGGCATCCGTCGGCCGGTGGTCGATGCCGCAGGTGCGGTTGCCCTGCACGTTGCTGTGCCCGCGGATCGGAGACGGGCCTGCACCTCGACGGCCGATGTTGCCACGGAGAAGCAGCAGGTTGACGATCTCGCGCACCGTGTCGACGCCGTGCTCATGCTGGCTGACGCCGAGACACCAGCTGATGATCGTGCGGTCTGCGGCGAGGTAGACCGCTGCGGCCGCTCGGATCTCGTCTTCGGTGAGACCCGACTGCGTGACCAGCTCGTCCCACGGCGTGGCGTCGACCAGCTCGCGGTAGGCGTCGACGCCATTCGTGAGCGACCCGAGGAACCCGGTATCGAGCACCGAAGGATCGGTGGCTGCGGCCTCGAAGACGACCTTCGACATGCCTCTGATGAGAGCGAGGTCACCCCCGGGGCGCACCTGCAGGTTCATGGTGCTCGTGCCCGTGGCCTTGAAGCGCGCCATGTCGACGAAGTCATGCGGCACGATCGTGCGGGTCGCGCCCGCTTCGACGAGCGGGTTGACGTGCACGACCTGCGCGCCGCGCTTCACGGCATCCGAGAGCGCCGTGAGCATGCGCGGGGCATTGGATGCCGCGTTGACGCCGAGGACGAAGAGCGCGTCGCACTCATCCCAGTCATGCAGGTCGACCGTGCCCTTGCCCGTGGCGATCGAGGCCTTGAGCGCGCGGCCGGAGGCCTCGTGGCACATGTTCGAGCAGTCGGGCAGGTTGTTCGTGCCGTATTCGCGCACCATCAATTGATAGAGGAAGGTCGCCTCGTTGCTCAGACGACCGGACGTGTAGAAGGCGGCCTCGTCCGGGCTGTCGAGACCCTGCAGCTCGTCGCCGACGAGCGCGAACGCGTCGTCCCACGAGATCGGCACGTAGTGATCGGTCGCGGCGTCGTAGACCATCGGCTCGGTCAGGCGGCCCTGGTCTTCGAGGTCGAAGTCGGGCCAGGTCGCGAGTTCCGTGACCGTGTGCTCGGCGAAGAAGCGACGGTCGACCCGCTTGCGCGTCATCTCCCAGGTGACGTGCTTGATGCCGTTCTCGCAGATGTCGAGCTTGAGATTGCCCGGGTCGTCCGGCCAGGCGCATCCGGGGCAGTCGTAGCCCGAGATCGGATGGTTCATCTGCAGCATGGCGAGAGGACCGGCGATCGGCTCGCGTTGATCCAGCACCACGCGCCCCACCGACACCGCCGCACCCCACCCCGCGGCGGGGTGACCATAGGGCTTGCGAGACCAGGGCCGATCGGTGCGAGGGCCGTAGCCACCCTGGCGCGGCTCGGCGGGCATCAGCCCGAAGGCGGTTCCGGACGTTCCCGCGGGTCCCTGACTATCGAGCATGACGTGCCCCTCCTTCAGCGTGCGCGGACGGCGCGAGTGACTCGGCGCCGATATGCACCCGCTGCGCGTGCGTGTAGATGTTCATCGACCGCCCTCGGACGAACCCGATGAGCGTCACCCCGGACTCCTCTGCGAGCTCGGCGGCAAGAGACGAGGGCGCCGAGACTGCACTGAGCAGAGGGATGCCGGCCATGGCGGCCTTCTGCACCAGCTCGAAGCTCGCCCGGCCCGAGACCTGCAGGACCTGCCGGCGCAGCGGCAGTCGATCGTTCAGCAGCGCCCAGCCCACCACCTTGTCGACGGCGTTGTGACGGCCGACGTCTTCGCGCAGCACGAGCAGCTCGTCCGTGTCGGCGTCGAACAGTGCAGCAGCGTGCAGACCGCCGGTCTTATCGAACGCCGCCTGCTCGGCGCGCAGCCGATCGGGGAAGGAGGCGATCTGCTCGGCTCCGACCCGGACGTCGTCTTCGCCGACCGGATGCCGCGACACCGTGCGCACCGCGTCGATGCTGGCCTTGCCGCAGACCCCGCACGAGCTGGTCGTGTAGAAGCGTCGAGCGGCGTCGGGGTCGGGGAGCGCGACGCCGTGGGCGAGGCTGATGTCGAGGACGTTGTAGGTGTTCTCCTGACCGCCAGTGCCTGGGCCGCCGCAGTGGATCGCCGAATGGAACTCGTCGGCCCGGGCGATGATCCCCTCGGACACGAGGAACCCCGCCGCCAGTTCGACGTCATGTCCCGGAGTGCGCATCGTGACTGCCAGCGGCGCGCCCGCGACACGGATCTCCAACGGCTCCTCGACGGCGAGCGTGTCGGCGCGACGAGTCGCACCCTCACCGAGGGTGAGCTTCAGAATCGGTCTCCGCGTCGTGATCCGCCCCACACCAGCGAGCGTACTCCGGGGTCACGGGATCGGATCGATACGTGATCGGGAGGCCGATACCTGGGTACCCTAAGCCCATGAGCGCGCCTCGCACAGCACGACGGACACCCGCCGCCCTCGCCATGGCGGCAATCGTCGCATTGGCACTGACCGCCTGCACCGGCGGTGGAGGCGAGCAGGGCACGACGAGCGACGGTGGCCAGGGATTCCCCGACGACGGCTGCACCCACATCGCCGTCGCCACCTCGTCGGAGAAGGTCAACATGCTCGACGAGCTGGCGAAGGCGTTCAAGGACTCGCCCGAGCACGAAGGGCTCGAGACCTGCGCCACGGTGCGCCCCACCAACGTCTCCTCGGGCAACGCGACGCGCTTCCTCACCTCCGGCGAGGACTGGCCGAGCGATGACACGTCGCTCTGGCCGACCCTGTGGTCTCCGGCATCCACCGTCTGGACCGATCGCGTGGCCGCTGCCGCGTCACCCAGCCTCGTGGGCGAGCCGAAGTCGTTCACGCGCACTCCGGTCGTGTTCGGCATGCCCGAGCCGATGGCGACCGCTCTCGGCTGGCCGAACGCGCCCATCAGCATCAGCGACCTCGAGACCCTCTGCCAGGACCCGGCCGGATGGGGCAGCGTCGGCAAGGACATCTGGGGCGCCTTCAAGATCTCGAAGACGAACCCGAACACCTCGACGACCGGGCTCTCGACGATCCTCATGCAGTCCTATGAGGCGACGGGCAAGGCCGAAGGGCTCACCTCGGCGGACGTCGAGGCCTCGGCCGACTTCTCCCGCGTGTTCGAGGAGTGCGTCATCCACTACGGCGACACGACCGGCAACGTGCTCTCGACGCTCTACGACGAGACCCAGAACGGCTCGAACGGCTCGGCCTACGTCTCGGCCGTCGCGCTGGAGGAGACCTCGCTGCTCAACTACAACCAGGGCAACCCCGACTCGCACACCGTGCAGCCGGGTGAGACCCTGACCCCGCCGAAGACGAAGCTCGTCGCCGTGTACCCCGAGGGCGGCTCGATGTGGTCGGACAACCCGATCACGGTGCTCGGCGCCGACTGGGTGACCGCCGAGCAGCGCACCGCAGGTGAGGCGTTCGCCGAGTTCGTGCAGACCACCGCGGCGCAGAAGATCCTCCCGGACTACGGGTTCCGGCCGCTCGATGAATCGGTGCCGCTCGGCGACCTGTTCACCGCCAAGTTCGGCGTCGACCCCGCGCAGCCCGCCGTGACGCTGCCGAAGCCGGAGGTCGATGTGATCTCCACCGCCATCGATCAGTGGACGCAGGTGCGCAAGCCCTCGTCGGTGCTCGAGCTCATCGACATCTCCGGATCGATGGACGACCCGATCGGCGACGGTCGCTCCCGTCTCGACGGAGCGATCGAGGGCGCACAGTCGACGCTGAATCACTTCCGCTCGACCGACGAGATCGGCGTCTGGGCGTTCACCACCGGAATCTCCTCCGACGAGGGTGAAGGCATCCAGGTTCTCCGCGACGTGACTGCGCTCGGCTCGGACGGTGAGAAGCTCGACTCGTCGCTCGACGACCTGCGCTACGCGCAGCGCAACGGCACTCCCCTCTACGACTCGGTCCTGCTCGCCTACGAGGCGATGAGCGAGCGGGCCGAACCCGGTCGCATCAACGCGATCGTGGTGCTCTCCGACGGCGAGGACACCGACTCGAGCACCTCGCTCGACTCGCTCATCGCGAAGATCGGCAAGAGCACGAAGGAGGGTGGCGACGACGACGCTCCCGTGCGTATATTCCCGATCGCGTATGGAGAGGGTGCGGACACGTCTGCGCTGCAGCGGATCGCGGATGTCACCGGCGGGCAGCTGTTCGACGCCTCGGATGCCGAGCGCATCGATCTCGTCTTCGCCTCCGTGATCAACAACTTCTGAGGTTTCGCGATGCCGTATCTCTCCTCGTCGAACAACCCGTGGATCGAGGATGCCGTTGGAGGCATATCCGGTCAGAACATCTATGTCGATCCTGCCGTGTCCGGTGGCCAGGGCCTGACGGACGCTCTCGCCGGGGTGGTTCCCGGTGACGGTTCGATCGCGGTGGTGGTGCTGCCGGCGGATGCCGCACGCGACACCCCGTACAGCACCTACATCCTCGAGCAGCTCACGGCGGGGTCGAGTCAGCAGACCGTGGTCGTCGCGATCGGCGACGACCTGCAGGCAGCATCGGCTGCGATCGGCGATGACGCGCTGCGCATCGCCAACGAGAACGAGTCCTCGGGTGGGAGCCTGCAGGATCAGCTCGTCGAGACGGTCCAGGAGATCTCGGCGGAGACGCCGACCTCGTCGAGCGGGGGTGACGATGTCGCCGGCGGTGCTGCGATCCCGCTGGTGATCGGCGGCGTCGTTCTCGTCGCGGCCGCCGTGACCGCCGTGGGGCTGATCGCACGTCGCCGACGTCGCACGCCGGCCGTCTCGACCGACCCGGTGCCCGCCGGGATCCGACTGCGGGTGAATCGCCTGCGCGAGCTCCGGGCCGACTACGCGGCGGTGCCGGGCAGCCCTGTCGCCGCCGAGACGGCGGCGGGGATCGATGCCCTGGCCTCGCACGTCGAGCAGCTGTTCATCCGGCTCGATGCCAAAGCGGGTGAGGACCAGAGCGTGCTGGCCGAGGCCGAGTACTCCGACAAGCTCGCCCGCCTGGTCGCCGCGCTGGACCGCGACTACCTGCTCGATCTGTTGACCAGGCCCGACCTGTGGGACGCCCCCGACGAGCGCATCGCCGAGGTGCGCGAAGCGCTGTCGTCGGTGACCACCCAGATCGTCGACAACATCAAGCAGGTCAACGCCCGCAAGGGACTGCTGTTCCAGGTGTCGCTCGACTCGCTCATCGGTCGCAGCGAGCTGCGCGACTGGGAGCGTCAGTTCAAGCAGAGTTCCGGCGACTAGTCACTGCTCAGCGCCTCGCAACGGCGGCGTCGACGACACGACCGTCGACGAGGTGCAGCACCCCGTGCATGCGCGGGAGGTGCACCAGGTCGTGGGTCACGAGCAGCGTCGACGTGTTCCGCTCGTCGGTGAGACGAAGGATGAGGTCGATGATCTGAGCCCCGCGCTCCTGATCGAGAGCGCTGGTGGGCTCGTCGACCAGGAGCACGCTCGGATCGTTCATCAGTGCTCGAGCGATGTTGACGCGCTGACGCTGCCCGCCGGAGAGCTGGTGCGGCCTCTTGTGACCGTGCTCGGCGAGGCCGACAGCCGAGAGCAGCTCATCCGCACGATCGGACGCCTTCGCGCGATGGCGCCGACTGTGCGGGGCGCCGAGCTCGTTCATGACGCTCAGCTGCTCGCGGGCAGTCAACGACGGGATGAGGTTGGGCTGCTGGAAGACGATCCCGATCCGGTCCCGCCGCAGACGCGTCGCCTCGGCCGGGCTGAGCGCGGAGACGTCGCTGCCGTCGATGAGGATCTCGCCGGAATCCGGACGCAGGAGGGTGCCGGCGACGGCGAGCAGACTCGACTTGCCGGAGCCGCTGGGGCCCGTGATGCCGGTGACGGTTCCGGGGTGAGCGGTGAGGGAGACGCCATCCACAGCAGTCACCCGCGAGTCGCCGTCGGGGAAGGTCAGGGTGATGTCGTTCAGGCGGATCATCGGTTGCTCCCGAGTGCGGTGAGGGGATCGGCGGAGGTGACGGATCGCAGGGCGAAGGCAGCACCTGCGAGACCGAGGGCGATCATGATGCCGCCCGGAAGGATCGTCGTGAGAGGGCTCAACAGGAACGGAAGGGCGGTGCCGGCGAGCAGTCCCAGCGCGGTGACCAACCCCAGTCCGATGCCGATGCCCACCAGCAGGACGATCAGCGCCTGTCCCAGAGCGTCGCGGATCAGGGATCGCGTGCTTGCGCCGAGCGCCTTGAGGACGGCGACATCGCCCTTGCGCTGCATGGTCCAGACGGTGAAGAAGGCGCCGATGACGAGTCCCGAGATGCCGAACAGCATGGCCACCATGAGCAGCAGCGATCCGATCTCGGAGCGGAAGGCGCTCAGCGCCGTCAGCGATCCGAGGGTCGTCTCGGAGATCGTGTCGTTCGCGGTGTCCGCGGCATCCCAGTCGGGAGCCCCCGTGACAGCGAGGACGGTGGCGTAGGCATCGGGGTTCCCGGTGGATGCCGAGTACGCCTGCCAGTCGTGCAGAGTCATCTGCACGACTGGCGCATGGCTGTACCAGGCGTCCCCGTCGATCGTCTCGACGTCGTAGGAGACGCCGGCGATCTCGATCTGCTCTCCGACCTTCACGGCGAGCGCATCCGCGGCGGGCACCGAGAGGCGCAGCCGACCGTCTGCGGAGGGCGCACCGGCGTCGAAACCAGGCTCGACACCGAACACCGCGATCGCGGCACGGGTGTCGTCGGTCTCGGCGCGGGTCTGGCTGATGCCGAGGGGACGCGCATCGGTCACGCCGGCCGTTGCCGCCCAGTCCTTCGCCTGCTGCTCGGTGATGGCGGAGTCCGCGAAGCTGGCCGCGCCGTCGCCGCCCGAGGGGGCGGAGAACACGATGCGATCTGCGGGAAGCGCGAGCACACCCGAGACGTTCTGGATGGCGAGGCCTCCCGTCAGTCCGCTGAGGAACCCGACGAGAAGAGTGATGAGGGCGACGACGGAGCCGATGAGGATGAATCGCCCCTTGGCGAAGCGGAGATCGCGTAACGCGACGAACATGGTGTGGCCTTTCCTGTCTCCGATGCGGCGACCATTCCACTTTCGCCGCGGGCGTCGTCCCGGTCATCGGCCACCGGAACGGGCTTTCGCGACCTGGATGAGTACGCCTCGATCGTCCTTTCGTACGATGCGGCCGCTCGGTGCGGCGGCGTAGAGTTCGATCCATGGCGCATACCGCTCTGACCCCGGTGTTCGTGGGTCTGCGGACCGGCCTCCACGTTCTCTTCTTCGCCCTGACGGGGGTCGTCATCGCCCGCGCCGCGCTCGACCCGTCGGATTCGAGCGTCTCCGCGATCGTCCTGGGTCTGATCGTCGGCGCGACGTACGCGTCGGGTCTGCTGCTCGCTCGCCTCTCGCATGGGCGACGTCTGGTGTCGCTGATCTGGCTGGCTCTGCTCTCGGCGGAGTGGCTGGGTCTGCTCTGGGTGAGCGCCGATGCCGCCTACCTCGTCTTCCCGCTGTTCTTCCTGTTCCTCCACCTGCTCGGGCGCTGGGCGGGATCTGCCGCGATATTCGTGTCGACGATCGTCGCGGTCTGCGCCCTCGGCATCCGTGGCGGGTGGAGCGTCGGCGGGGTCGTCGGCCCGTTCGTCGGTGCCGCCGTCGCACTCCTGATCGGCCTCGGCTACCAGGCTCTGGCGAGAGAGGCGCAGCAGCGAGAAGCGCTGGTGCGCGAGCTGCTCGCGACCCGTGGACAGCTCGCCGCGCGTGAGCATGAATCAGGCGTCCTCGCGGAGCGCGCCCGGCTCGCCCGCGAGATCCATGACACGCTCGCGCAGGGGCTTTCCAGCATCCAGATGCTGCTGCACGCAGCGGAACGCGCCGACGACACGCGCCCGGGGATCGAGCACATCCGGCTCGCGCGCGAGACGGCTGCCGCGAATCTCGTCGAGGCGCGGCGGTTCATCCGCGAGCTGACTCCTCCCCAGCTCGACGACCAGACCCTCGGCGGGGCGTTGCGCCGATTGGCCCGCACGCAGTGGGCGACGCAGGGGCTTGACGTGCACGTGCGGGTGTCCGACACGATCGTCCTCCCCATGCACCTGCAGACGGCGCTGCTGCGCATCACGCAGGGTGCGATCGCCAACGTCATCCAGCACGCTCACGCGAAGACGGCGACCGTCACCATCGGCATCGAGAACGACCGCCTCCGCTTCACCGTCGAAGATGACGGAACCGGATTCGATGCGGAGCTTCCTGCGCCGGGGACCGCCGAGAAGTCCGATTCCTTCGGTCTGCGCGCCACCGCCGAGCGAGTGCAGCAGTTGGGCGGACGACTCGAGATCGACACCGCGTCCGGTCGTGGGACGACGCTCACCGTCGACCTCCCGCTCACGGAGTTCGCATGATCCGCCTCGTCATCGCCGACGACCACCCCATCGTCCGCGCCGGGCTCACGGCTCTGTTCAGTCTCGAGCCGGATCTCGAGGTGGTCGCCGAGGCAGGCACCCCCGATGAGGCAGTGGCCTGCGCCGAGCGTGAGAACCCTGACGTGGTCCTGATGGACCTGCAATTCGGCTCTCAGGCCAAGACCACCGGCGTGGATGCGACTCGACGCATCCGTGCGCTCGAGGCACCGCCCTATGTGCTCGTGCTCACGAACTACGACACGGATGCCGACATCCTCGGCGCCGTCGAGGCCGGTGCGAGCGGTTATCTGCTGAAAGACGCTCCGCCGCACGAACTGACCGCCGCCGTGCGCGCGGCGGCCGCCGGAGAGAGCGCTCTCGCGCCGGTGATCGCCTCCCGCCTGCTCGATCGCATGCGCGCACCCCGCGTCAGCCTCAGCAGCCGCGAGATCGAGGTGCTCGAGCTCGTCGCTTCCGGGCGATCGAACAGCGAAGTGGCAGACGAGCTCTTCGTCAGCGAGACGACGGTGAAGTCGCATCTCGCGCACATCTTCTCGAAGCTCGACGTCAGTTCACGCACCGCGGCCGTCTCGGCAGCCCGCCGGAAGGGCATCCTCCGCTGAGATCTGGCCCGTCGCGGCGGATCCTCTATGCGGACATCTCTGACTCACCGGTGAGCGCGGTGGGCACCCGCATGCTCTTTCGCGCGGATGCATGGGGCGTTCGCCATCGGCATCCAGACGCCGCACCGAGGCGATCGTCTCGAGGTGAAGACCCGGTCGGGGGTCGCGCTCGTGGCGACGCGCTCCATCGCGGCGGCGAGCGCTGCCTGCGTATCGAGTTCCCCTGATTCCCAGGCTGCGGCCATCGCCGCCGTGAGTTCACTCTGAGTCAGTCGTCTGGCGATGTCCTCTTCGAGGATGCCGGCCGCCACTGCCGCCTTCACCATTCCCACCGGTGCAGGCTCTTCGAAGTAGTCCCACTCCTCGAGGCCCAGACGTTCCTTCGTCTCCTCGAGCAGCTTCAGCGCATCCCAGATCTGCGTCTGCTCGGCCTCGCTCAGCTTCCCCGAGTGAATCAGATCGTGCGCCTCCGCATAGACGTCGTCGTCTCGTCGCAATCCGATGGTGATGATCTCGATCGCGCCGACATCGGCATGCATCTTGGCTCGGAAGATGATGCGGTAGGCACGCTGGCACGCCTCCACGGTGTTGAAGCCGACGAGGTTCGTCCTCCTGTGATTCGACAGGCGGTGTTTTCCCTCGGGCGAGGCGAAGAGCCCGGCGATCGTGTCGAAGACCGTCTCTCGTTCTGAGAGGTTCACGTTCGCAATGAGCCAGTCGATGCTCTCTGCGCTGAACGTCACCTCTGCCTGATCGTCGGGGAACCGCTCACCCGGCTGCAAGCAGTCGCTCCCTCGCCTCATCGACCGCGAGCATCGTCGAGCGATCCGCCACCAGATCGGCCGCGATGCTCAGAACCTTGAGCTCCGCGTCGCGCAGCAGACGACGCTGCTCGTCGTACTCAGCCGCCGACACGACGACGGCAACCGGCTTGCCATGGCTGGTCAGCTTCACCGGCCGATCCTGCGCCTCGGAAGTGAGGAAGCCGACGCCTCGTCTGGCTGCGACTGTCGAAGACATCGTGAGAGGCTGGGTAGTCATGACACCACTTTACGCCCAAATATGTAGAAGTGTGTAGAAGCATTCCGGTATGCGCTGACCGCCGACACGCTTAGAGCAACCAAGGTTGACAACTCTCCCCATAGCAACCTAAGTTGACAGCATGGAGTCCTCCCAGATCGCCGCGGTGGCAGCGGACACGAGCGACCCGAGAACCGGCTTGCGTGCAGTCGCGTCGTTGCGCGTGCTCGCAGACACCCTGGAGCTTCGACAGGTCGAGGCTGCCCTCCGCTCGGGTATGAAGTGGCAGGAGATCGCCGATGCACTCGGGGTGACCCGGCAGGCCGTCCACAAGAAGCACTCCAAGCGAGTGGACCCCACGATCCCGATCTCGAGGAGGAACTCATGAGCAAGTTCGTTCGCGTCGCTCAGACGAGCCAGTCTCTGTCTCTCGCCGCTATGGAAGAAGCATCGCGACTAGGGCTTCGCACCCCAGACATCGAGCACCTGTTCCTCGCCCTCGTCATCAACGACCAAGCCGCGGGACGGGCACTGCGCGACGTCGGCATCGATCTCGGCACCGCACGCAGCGCCGTCGAAGCACAGCACGCAGCACAACTGGCGTCACTCGGCATCGAAGCGTCGTTTCCCGAGGCAGGGCGCATCGTATTCCACGAGACCGACGGGTACGAGTGGAGCAAGCGCGCTTCTGACCTCATCGCTCGCTCGGCCGAGAAGGACAACGCGGGCGACGCCGCTGCGGTGCTCCGAGAACTCGTGGCCGAGCCGAGCGGCTTGATCGCCGTCATACTCGAGCGACTGGGCACCAGTCCCGATGCGCTGCTCGAGCAGCTCGACGCCGTCGACTCGTCCCGGCGGGCGACCGCGCCGGCCACGCCCGCGGTGAGTGGCCGGATCTCAGGGTCGACGGAGACCTTCGTCCCCGCACCGATCGAACAGGTCTGGGACTACCTCGCCGAGCCGACGAACGTTCCCCAGTGGCAGATGAGTGTGGGTTCGATCGAGCATGCAGAACAGGATGCCGCCGCCGGCGCGGTGTGGACGGGCCTCGCACGCGAACGACGTCCCGATGGGAAGCTCGTGAAGGTCAAGCCCGAGTTCCGTCGCCGCCGTATCGAGCTCGTCGCGGCGCACCGGCCGGACACGCTCGCATGGAGCTTCGCGTACCCCGATGCTCCGCGGAGCAATGGGACTCTCGCGGAGTTCACCTTGGCGCCCACCAACGGCGGTACTCAGGTGTCCATCACCACGTCTTGGTCCCGCCGTCCCGGTTGGCGACGGGTGGTGGGATTGCCCCTGCGCCCGATCCAGAAGTTCATCGTGTGGATCACCCTGTTCCAGATCGGCGGCGCGATCAGCCGAGCATTCCGCTGATCGAGGCGACGTGACCTAGGCCTGCGGGTCCGCTGCGATTCTCCGCGCCTTGCGCGCGCGATGGTCTTCCCGCGCGGCGCTGATCACGCCGGCGATCGCGAGGACGATGAGAAGCGTCTGGATCGTGACGAGCACCGGCGTCATCGGTCCCAGATCATCGCTGGAAGACAGCGCCTCGACAGCATTCGCCTCACCGGACGCGAGATACAGCGTGAAGTCGGTGAGGGCGTGGATCGCCATGCCCACCCAGAGGCGGCCGGTGACCCGTCGCACCCAGTAATAGAGGCTGCCGGTCATGCTCAGGAAGGCAACCTGGAAGGCGATCGCCGCCGGAGGCACGCCCGCCCAGACGCTGCCGACGGTGTGCGCGGCACCGAAGAGCAGCGAGGTGGCGAGCAGGGTGACGAGTTCGCCGTGCCGTTCGCGCAGCGCGGTGAACACGATGCCACGGATCACGAGTTCCTCGCCGAAGCCGACCATGATCGTCCCGACGAGCACGATCATGACCGTGCCGAGCCCCCGCTCCGCCCACGGGATGCCGGGCAGCTGCACGAGAGGCAGCGCGACCAGCAGCACCGGGATCGCGATGAGCCAGAGACGACGTGGTCGCATGCGCAGCGTCGACGTGTTGCGCCACACATCACGCCACCAGCCCGCCCACCAGACGAACCACAGTGCGAGACCGATGGCGATCGGCAGCGGAATGAGATGGCTGAGCGCGAACTCCGCCGTGACATCACCCTCGGGGGCGAAAGAGCCGGCGATGTTGCCGAGCACAGCGGCGAACAGGATGTAGATGATGAGGGCGACCACGCCCACCCAGAAGCGTCTCGGCACCCGGTCACCGACTCGCTCGCTGGTGTCGTCCTGGGGTTGCGACATGCGCCGGTCACCTTTCCTCAGCCGTGCATCAGTATGCCGATATTCCGGCAGTATCCGGTTTCAGACTAGCGACCGCCGAGCATCGCCCCACGCTGGTCGTCAGGCGGCGGGAGCCGCAGTCGATGCGCGCACGATCAGCTGCGACCCCAGCGTCACGACATCGTCGATCGTGGTGCCGTTCATCGCCTGCAGCAGCAGGTCGACCGCGAGCGCACCGCTGCGTTCGATCGGCATCCGCACCGTCGTGAGAGCCGGGGTGACCGCACCCGCGAGGTCGATGTCGTCGATTCCGACGATGCTGATGTCGGCAGGGCAGCGCTTGCCGAGTTCGAGCAGCCCGGCCTCGAGTCCGAGGGCGACGAGGTCGTTATAGGCGATGACGGCCGTGGCACCGCTCGCTGCGGCCGGCGCGGCGGCGGCTCGCCCGCCCTGGATCGAGGCGGCGTGGTGGCTGAGCCCGGTGAGGCGGATGCCATGACGCTCGCACGCCCGGGCGACGGTGTCTGCGCGGCGCACGTCCGCCCACGAACCACGAGGACCCGCGGCGTACGCGATGTGCGTGTGACCGAGAGCGGCGAGGTGCTCGATCGCCTGGGCCGGCCCATGCTCGGTGTCCATCAGCACGCAGGGAGCACCGTCGATCTGGCGGTTGACCACGACATAGGGTGTGTCGCCGACGAGTTCGAGCACGTCGGCGTCGGGCAGACGCGGCGAGCACAGCAGCATCCCGTCGAGCTTGCGGGCCTGTTCGATCTGCTCGCGCTCACGGCGCAGGTCTTCATCGGCGTCGAACAGCACGATGCGATGGCGGCCGTGCCAGGCCTGTCCCTGGATCGCCTTGAGCAGAGTGGCGTAGACGGGGTTCGAGACGTCGGGCACCACGACCCCGAACGTGCGGGTCGCTGTGGCGGACTGCGAGGTCGCGTAGCCGAGTTCACCCGCGGCCTCGAGCACGCGGCCGAGGGTGTTCGGCGCAAGGCGATCGGGTTCGCCGAAGGCACGCGACGCGGTCGCGATGGACACGCCTGCGCGTCGTGCCACATCCGTCAGCGTCGCTGCCATATCGATCTCCCGCCCTTGCAGGCAATCCTACGATCCTCACCCCTGATGTAAAACGGCTTGACAAGTTTGTACAAACACTGCACACTGATTTTCATGACGATCAACGCCGATCACCCTCAGCGGTGCGCGGCCCCGAGCGAAGGAGCCACCGCGTGAGCATCCCAGCACCGGCCCTGCGCCGCACGACTTCAGCGACGGCCTCGCCGCTGGTCGCCCCGACCGCTGCAGGCATCCTGCACCTCGGACTCGGCAGCTTCCACCGCGCACACCAGGCGGTCTACACGGCAGCTGCACTGCAGTCCGCCGGCGGCGACTGGGGGATCATCGGCGTCGCCTCGCGTTCACGCTCCATCGTCGACGCGATGCACGCCCAGGACATGCTGTACTCGGTCGCGACCATCGCGCCAGGCACCACCTCGCTCACGATCCCCGGCGTGCACACCGACGCCTTCGTCGGCGCCGAGCAGCCCGAGCGCGTCGTCGCGCAGATCGCCGACCCCGGCATCCGCATCGTCACCCTCACCGTCACCGAGAACGGGTACAGCTACTCCCCCGCGACGCAGCATCTCGATCTCGACGACGACACCGTGCGCTCCGACCTCCGCGGCGGCGCAGCCTGCTCGACGATCGGCCAGCTCGCCCGCGGCCTGCAGGCTCGTGCGGCCGCCGGTGGCGCACCGATCTCGATCCTCAGCTGCGACAACCTCTCGGCCAACGGCGCTCACACCGAGAAGCTCGTCCGCGAGTTCCTGCATGAGCTTCCGGGTTCCGAAGGCGCGGATGCCCTCGCGTTCCTCGACCGCGCCGTGTCGTTCCCCTCGAGCATGGTCGACCGCATCGTGCCGGCGACCACGGCCGAGCTGCGCACCCGCGTCAGCACCCTGCTCGGCGCCCGCGACGACATCCCCGTGCCCGCCGAGCCGTTCACGATGTGGGCGATCGAAGACCGCTTCGCCGGCGGCCGCCCTGCGTGGGAGGCAGGCGGCGCCGTATTCACCGACGAGGTCGGACGCTATGAGCAGATGAAGGTGCGCCTGCTCAACGGCACGCACTCCCTGATCGCCTACCTCGGCGCGCTCAGCGGTGTCGGCACGATCCCCGAGGCCATCGGACTCGACGGCATCGAGAGCGCGGCGCGCGCCGTGCTGCGCGACGAGTACGAGCCCTCGATCGAGGTGCCCTCCGGCGTCGACATCGACGCCTACGAGAGCGAGCTGTTCGAGCGCTGGGCCAACAGCGCTCTCGGGCACCGCACGAGCCAGGTCGGAACGGACGGATCGGTCAAGCTGCGCCAGCGCATCCCCGAGCCCGCTCTTCTCGTTCTGCGCGACGGCGGGATGCCGCACCTGATCGCCCTGACGGTCGCCGGCTACCTGTCGTGCATCGCACCCCTGCCCGGATTCGACCCCGGTCTGCACGCCGCCGCGATGACCGACGGCGCCCGTGAGCGCCTCGCCGGATTCGCAGAGACCGCGCGCAACGGCCGCGAGCTCGCACAGCGCGTGATCGGCGAGCTGCACCTGTTCGGTGATGAACTCGGATCGCAGGATGCGTTCATCGCCCGCGTCGGCGAGCTCGTCGACATCATCCAGCGACGCGGCGTCGATGCCGCGATCGCCGATGCCGTCTCGGCATCCCAGACAAGCACATCATCATTCATCAGCGCAGAGGAGATGCAGCCATGAAGGCTCTCGCCATCCACGGCAAAGAAGACATCCGCTGGGAAGACCGAGAGGTGCCGACCCCCGGCGACGGCGAGGTGCGCCTCCGCGTGAACTACGTCGGCATCTGCGGATCCGACCTGCACTACTACTTCCACGGCGCCAACGGCGAGTACACGATCCAGGAGCCGCTGACCCCCGGTCACGAGCTGTCCGGTGTCGTCGACCTCGACCCTTCGGGCCGCCTCGCTCCCGGCACCCCCGTCACCGTGCACCCCGCGCGCTACGGCCCCGAGGTCAGCGGCCTCGAGGCTCACCCGCACCTGCGCCCCGGCGGCGACTACTTCGGCAGCGCCGCGGCGAACCCGCACCGCCAGGGCGGAGCATCCGAGCTGCTGATCGTCGAAGAGCAGATGATCCGCGTGCTCCCGGCATCCCTTCCGCTCGAGCGTGCTGCCCTCGCCGAGCCGCTCGCCGTCGCGATCCACGCCGTCAGCCTCGCCGGTGACATCACCGACAAGCGGGTGCTCGTGATCGGCGCCGGACCCATCGGCCTGCTCGTCGTGGCCGCGGCACTCCACGCCGGCGCCGTTGTCGTGGGCGCCAGCGACGTGCGCGAAGAACCCCTCGACCGGGCCAAGGCCCTCGGCGCGACCGAGGTCTCGCTCGTCGGCCGCGACACGATCGACAACGAGTCGTACGACGTCGTCTTCGAGTGCTCCGGCGTCGGCGTCGCGCTCACGCAGGCCGTGCGCGCCGCCCGCCGTGTCGGCACCATCGTGCAGGTCGGGATGCTCCCCAACGCCGACATCGGAGTGAACCTCGCCCCGATGCTCGCCAAGGAGCTCACGATCCGCGGCGCCTTCCGCTTCTCCACCGAGATCGACGACGCGGTCGCCCTGCTGGCCGAGTCCGACACCCTCGACTCCGTCATCTCCCACGTCCTCCCGGCATCCGACGCCGTCCAGGCCTTCGAGCTCGCTCGCGACTCGTCCGCTTCGGCGAAGGTCCTGCTGGCGCTGTAGCAACACCCCCACCCGGCGGCCGAGCCGCACCGCAGAACCCCACCCTGTTCCTGGTCCGAAGGAGTACCTCCCATGTCAGAACCGCAGACGACGGCCACGGCCGCCGACCCCGCCGAGAAGAGGTCGGTCCGCGACCTCGTGCGCGCCGCCATATCCGGATGGCTCGGCACGGCACTGGAGTTCATGGACTACCAGCTCTACTCGCTGGCAGCCGCGCTGGTCTTCGCCGATCTGTTCTTCTCCTCCGAGAACCCGGCGGTCGCGGTCGTCGCCGCGATGGCCACCTACGGCGTCGGCTATGTCGCGCGCCCGGTCGGTGCCTTCTTCTTCGCCCGTCTGGGTGACAAGACCGGACGCACGAAGGTGCTGTTCTACACGATCCTCCTGATGGGTCTCGCGACCACCCTGATCGGCTTCCTGCCGACGTACGACCAGGTGGGCGTGCTCGCGCCGATCCTCCTCGTGCTGCTGCGCATCGCACAGGGCTTCGGAGCCGGAGCCGAGATCTCGGGTGCGGGCGTCATGCTCGCCGAATACGCACCGGCCAAGCGCCGCGGCATCATCGCCTCGCTCGTCGCCCTCGGCACCAACTGCGGAACACTGCTCGCCTCGGGCATCTGGGCCATCCTCCTCGTCGCCTACAGCGAAGACGAGGTCATCGCGTGGGCGTGGCGCATCCCCTTCATCGCCAGCGCCGTCATCATGCTCTTCGCGATCTGGGTGCGCTTCAACCTCAAGGAGACCCCGGTCTTCGAGGAGCGCGACGACGTCGTCGACGGCAAGGCGCTCTCCCGCGACGAGGTCGTGAAGCTCGCCACCGAGACCAACGACATCCGCACTCTCGAGGCGCTGCAGCGCAAGCCGTGGAAGGCGTTCTCGATCGCGCTGCTGCTGCGCTTCGGCCAGGCCGGCAACTCCGGCATGATCCAGACCTACCTGATCAGCTACATCACCGTCGTGCTGCTGCTCGACCGTTCGATCGGCGTCAACGCCGTGATCGTCTCGTCGCTCGTCGCCTTCATCACCGTTCCGCTGTCCGGCTGGCTCGGCGATCGCTTCGGCCGCAAGCGCATGTACATGGTCTGGTCGGTCGTCGCCCTGATCATCATCGTCCCGACGATTCTCATGATCAGCAGCAAGGACACCGTGCAGGTCTTCGTCGGCTACGTCGTGCTGCACAACCTCGCGGTGATGAGCTTCGCGTCGCTCGAGAACCTCACGCTGCCCGAGCTCTTCGGCTCCCGCAACCGCTACACCTTCACGGCCATGGCACGCGAGATCGCCGCCATCGTCGCGACCGGCGCGGGCCCCGTCATCGCCGCCGCATGGGTGTCCGCCGTCACCGGATCGTTCATCCCGATCATCATCATGCTGTTCATCTTCACGCTGAGCGCGCTGATCGCCTCGATCTGGATGCCGGAGGTCGCCGGCCGCGACCTGACGGACCCCCGCGACGCGATCTGATCGCCCCGCACATCACGACCCGGGGTGCGGGCGCCCGAACGCCCGCACCCCCCATCTCGCCCCGCATCCTCAGGAGAACGACATGACCATCGAGATCGTCGACGTCAACATCACCAGCCCCGGACGCAACTTCGTCACGCTCAAGATCACGACCTCCGACGGCATCGTCGGCCTGGGCGACGCCACGCTGAACGGACGCGAGCTCGCCGTCGCCTCCTACCTCTCCGACCACGTCGCCTCGATGCTCGTCGGCCGCGATGAGGACCGCATCGAAGACACCTGGCAGTACCTCTACCGCGGCCCGTACTGGCGTCGCGGCCCCGTGACGATGGCGGCGATCGCCGCAGTCGACATGGCGCTGTGGGACATCAAGGCCAAGAAGGCCGGGATGCCGTTGTACCAGCTGCTCGGCGGCGCCAGCCGCGAGGGCGTCCGCGTCTACGCCCACGCCTCCGGCACCGACTACGCCGCGCTGAAGAACGCGATCACCGGCTACGAGGAGCTCGGCTACACCGCCGTGCGCGTGCAGACCGGCGTGCCCGGCCTCGGCCAGATCTACGGCGTCTCGAACGCCGGCCCCGGCGTGCGCTACGACTACGAGCCCGCCAAGCGCTCGGGCGATCGCCCGAGCGAGGAGACGTGGGACACCCGCAACTACCTCAACCACATGCCCGGGATCTTCTCGCAGATCCGCGAGGACTTCGGCACCGACCTGCGCATCCTGCACGACGGACACCACCGGATGTCGCCGATCGAGGCCGCGCGCTTCGCCAAGGACATCGAGCCCTATGACCTCTTCTGGCTCGAGGACTGCACCCCGGGTGAAGACCAGACCGCGCTGCGCCTGGTGCGCCAGCACTCGACGACGCCCCTCGCGATCGGCGAGGTCTTCAACTCGGTGTTCGACTATCAGACCCTCATCACCGAGCGTCTGATCGACTACGTGCGCTCGGCGGTCACCCACACCGGTGGCATCACGGCCATGAAGAAGCTGCTCGACTTCGCCGCGATCTACGGCATCAAGTCGGGTATCCACGGTCCGACCGACATCTCGCCCGTCGGCATGGCCGCGGCGCTGCACCTCGACCTCGCGATCCACAACTTCGGCATCCAGGAGTACATGCCCCACAACGAGCAGACGCTCGAGGTGTTCCAGACCTCCTTCACGTTCGACAAGGGCTTCCTGCACCCCGGCGACGAGCCCGGTCTCGGTGTCGACCTCGATGAGGATGCTGCGGCCGGCCACGAGTACACCAAGGCGTATCTGCCGGTGAACCGCCTGCTCGACGGGACCGTCCATGACTGGTGAGGCACGCCGGGTCGCCCTGCCCCAGCGCACGGTCGACTCCCGTCTGATCGTCGTCGCCCGCGCGAAGCGGGCCGAGGACTACGACGCCGTGCTCGACGTGCTCGTCGACGCCGGCATCCGCAGTGTCGAGCTCACACTCACGACTCCGGGCACGTTCGAGCACTTCCCCCAGCTGCTCGCCCGGTTCGGTGACACGGTCGACCTCGGCATCGGCACCGTCACGAACACCGGTGATCTGGCGCGGGCGATCGAGGTGGGCGCGGCCTACATCGTGACCCCGATCACCTCGACCGACTTCGTCGCGCAGGCGACGGATGCCGGTGTGCCGATCGTCCCTGGCGGACTCACCCCGACCGAGCTTTTCGCCTCGTGGTCTGCCGGTGCGTCGGCGGTGAAGGTGTTCCCGGCAGGGCAAGTGGGTCCCGCGTACCTCAAGGATCTGCGCGGCCCGTTCCCCGACCTCGTCGCAGTGCCCTCCGGGGGCGTCGATCTCGCGGGTGCGGAAGCGTGGCTGCGGGCCGGCGCCGTCGCCGTGAGCGTGGGCGGACCGCTGCTCGGCGACGCCTTCGCCGGCGGCGACCTCGCCGCGCTGCGCGAGCGGGCGGCGGCGTTCGTCGAGGTGTGCGCGCGGGAATCCTCGTGACCGTGCCATCGGTCGTCACGCTCGGTGAGACCATGGCCCTCGTGCGCACGACCGAGATCGGCTCGCTGCGGCACGCGAACTCCCTGGCCTTCGGCATCGGCGGTGCCGAGAGCAACGTCGCGATCGGCCTCGCCCGCCTCGGCATCCGGACCTCGTGGCTCGGACGGATCGGCGACGACTCCCTCGGCGAGCGCGTCGCGCGGGAGATCCGCGGAGACTGCGTCGATGTGCGAGCGATCCTCGACCCGGATGCCGCGACCGGCCTGATGGTGAAGGAGCGGCCGTCCGCCGCATCCACCGCCGTGCACTACTACCGCGCGGGGTCGGCCGGGTCCAGGCTGCGTCCGGAGGATCTGCCGGACGGCTGGGTCGAAGACGCCGCGCTGCTGCACATCACGGGCATCACTCCGCTGCTGTCCGCTTCTGCACGCGCCGTTCTGCACACGGCGATCGACCGGGCTCGCGCAGCCGGGACGACCGTGAGCTTCGACATCAACTACCGATCTGCTCTCGCAGCGCCCGAGATCGCAGGACCGGTGCTCCGCGATCTCGCCGAGCGTGCCGACATCGTCTTCGGCGGCGCCGAGGAGTTCGACATCCTGTACCCCGGACTGTCGGCTGCGGATGCCGCTGCACGTCTGCAGGATGCCGGCTGCGCGACGACCGTGCTCAAGCAGGGTCCCGACGGCGCCTCGGTCTTCACCACTGGTTCGGTGGTCGGCGCGCCCGGATTCGCGATTGACCCGGTCGACACCGTGGGTGCCGGTGATGCCTTCGTCGCCGGCTACCTCAGCGCCCTGCTCGACGGCCACGACATCGACGCCGTCCTCCGGCGAGCGAATGCCTGCGGCGCGATGGCGTGTCTCGTTCCCGGCGACTGGGAGGCTGCGCCCACCCTGCGCGACCTCGAGCGTTTCCTCGACGGGGATTCCGACCCGGTGCGGCGCTGAGTCGGCGTTGACGCCGCCCGAGAACGCGTAGCCTCGAAAGATGTCCAAAGCCGTCATTTCTCCGTCCACGGCTTCCGGCCACACTGATTCAGAGCCCACCGGCAGATCGCTGTTCTCGCATGCTGCGGTGAACTCCCGACCGGTCGCCCTCGTCTACCGGCTCATAGCGCTGGCGGTCATCCTCACCGGCATCATCCGGCACGCCAACCTCCTGACCGGTGAGCCGTCGTGGACCACCGTGCTGTTCTACACGATGGTCAGCAATCTGCTGTGTCTGGCCTGGGTGCTGCTCCTCATCACCCGCACCATCCGAGACCTGCGTCAGAGCGGCCCGTCGGGCACTTCGACGCCCAGCGCCAGGGGCAGTGGAGCGGTGATGTTCGCGATCACCGTCACGATGCTGATCTATCTGATCGTGCTCGTGCCCACGAGGTTCGCCGACGGCGACGCCGAGATCTTCTCGCTCACCGACAACCTGATCCACATCATCACGCCTGTGCTGGTTATCGTCGACTGGCTGGTCTTCGTCCCGAAGGGTTCGTTCCGGTGGGTCGATCCGCTGCTGTGGACGCTCATCCCCTACGCGTATCTGACCTGGGCATTCGTCTATGGGGCGCTCGGCGGAGAGTTCACGCCCGGACAGGTGTATCCGTACCCGTTCATGGACGTCGACGCGCTCGGTCTCGTCGGCGTCGCCCAGTGGATCATCGCCCTGACGGTGGCTCTCGTCGCCGTCGGCTTCGTGTTCGTCATCATCGACCGTGCGCTCGGCTCGATCGCCCTGCGGGTCGCGCGACGCTGATCCCTCCCCTCTCCCGTCGGCGTCCCGTCGATTGCAGGCGTCCCCCGGTTCATCTGCAGGACTGCGGCACGGATGCAGGATCGAACGAGACTTCCCGCCCCGCATCCGCGCTCGGGTCCTGCAGACGTGTCGAGCCCGCCGCCTCAGTTGATGATCTCGGCGCGCTCGTCGGCATGGAGTGCCGCGATCCGCTCCCGCCAGGCGGCGAGCGCCTCCGGTGAGAGGCGGGTCCAGTCGAGCACTTCGCGGACGACCCTCAGCGGCGCAGCGCTGCGATAGGAGCGGGTCGGATTGCCGGGGAACTTCTTGTCGGTCACGTTCGGGTCGTCCTCGAACGCTCCGGTCGGCTCGACCTCGTACACGCGGGGCTCACGATCTCCCGGGGCGAGCTCCGCGGCGAGACCCGCACCATCGGCCACGGCCGTGAAGTAGATGTGATTCATCACGATCTCGGGGCGGTAGTTGGAGGCGAAACCTGCCGTGAGGAGATCCCTCGGGCGCAGTTCCGCCTTGGTGCCGTGGAAGAAGGGACCGTCATCCAGTGCGTCGCTCACCGGCACAGCCTACGACTGCTCCGGACGCCACGAAAGGCCGCTGTGTCCGGGCACGCGATCTCTGCTTCGGGAGGAGTTCTGTGCCTGGGGAGGACGAATCCTGGGATTCTCTCCTCCCGAAGCGCAGAACTCCTCCCGACGGAGCGCCCGCCTCAGTCGCCGGAGCGACGCGTGCCGACACCCGGCTCGTCGTTGTGGATGGACTCGTCCTGCACGGACGACTCGGACGACGGGTCCACGCGCACCGCACCGGAGCCACCCGAATCGGCACCCGCGTTTCCGGCGGGTGTCTCGCCGACCTGATCGGGGTCATCCGCGTTGCGGTCCTCGATGAGCGCGGCGATCCCCTCCTCGGAGGGCTCGGCTCCCCCGAGATCGTGACCGGGCTCTTCGCCGCGACCGCTCACTCGGTGCCGTCCCGCAGATCCGACGGCGCGTCGCCGCTGTGCGGCAGTCCTTCGTCTTCCGGGGCGAGATCGCCCTGCCCGTCCTCGCCGAGTTCGGCCTCGAGCGGTTCGTCGCCCTGTGTCTCAGGCTGTGAGGTGTCGGTGGGGAATGTGCCGTCGGTGAAGTCGTCGACCGGGGGTACTCCCGGCATGTTCGGCGGGAAGCTGTTGGCGAATGCGTCGATGTTCGACATGGTGCCCTCCTCTGATTCGTCCGGATCATCATGATCCGTCGGATCCGCGGCGAGCGCAGGGCGGTTGACAGCTGACCTCGCGGCGGGGAGGATTCCGCCCGTCTGCACGGGTACGGGTACAGGTTCGGGTACAGGTTCGGGTTCGGATCGAACTCAGCCAGGCAGACCGAGCGCGCGCAGCACACCATCGACGTGAACATCGATCTCGGCTGGAGTCGGGGGTTCGGCCAGGCCCAGCAGTCGACGTCGATGGGGTTCGCCGAGCAGCGCGGTGAAGAGCGTCTCCGCGGTCACCACGGCATCCGCCGGCAGATGCGACGCGAGGAAGCCCTGAGCGCGCCCTGGTCCCTCGTCATAGAACTCCACAGCGAGAGACGGATGCCGGCCAGCGGCGGCGATGATCGCGCGGTGGATGCCGATCGCCTCGTCTCCGAGCAGATGCGCCAGGATCGCTCGGGATGCGGATCGCAGGTCGTCTCCCGCGTCCCCGGCCTCGCCGAGATAGGAGTGCTGTCTGCGGATCGCCGCCCGCACGAGGCCGGCGCGGTCGCCGAACACTCCGTACAGCGTGCGCTTGGCGACGTGCGCGTCGGCGGCGACGCGATCGAAGATCAGCGCCTCGAAGCCCTCATCGCTGAGAAGTGCGACCACGACGTCGACCACTCGCTCGTCTCGGGCGGTCGCCTCGTCGGCGGAGGGCCGACCTCGTTTTCCCGTCATAGGATGACTCTAGCAATAATGCTACGAGTTCGTTTCATTTAGGGAGTCCGTCATGTCCGACCTGATCCACCACATCGCCATCCAGGACGACTGGGAGATGAGCCGAGCGTTCGGCGAGTACGTCGTCGCGACGCGCGGCATCCATCTCGACGACGAGGGGTTCATCCATGCGACGACCGCGGACCGCCTCGATGACGTGCTCGCCGCCCGCTTCAGCGACCTCACGCTCCCCCTCCTCGACATCGCGATCAGTCCCGACGGTCTGGCCGCCGAGGGCATCGCCGTCGAGTGGGTCGATGGCCACGCGCACATCCTCGGCGCCCTCCCTATGACGAGCGGTGTGGTGGCCTCGGAGACGCCCATCGCGCGCTGACTCGAGGGAGCGGCCGGATACTCGATGCCGCTGACGCCTACTCGATCTGGCCGATGGGCTCGCGCTTCTCGGCCTGGAACTGATCTTCAGCACGGCCACGTGCCCAGTAGGCCGAGATCGACAGCGACTCTCGTGGCACGTCGCGTTGCTTCAGCAGTGCCCGGACGGCCTTGATGGTGCCGCGCTCGCCGTGCGCGAAGACTCCTGGGTGACCCGCAGCCCAGGGCAGCTCGGCGAGAACGGCCAGCAGTTCGTCATCCGTGTCGGTCCATCGGACCCTCATGCCGGCCGGCACCTCGGGCAAGAGGCGATCGGCGGGGTCGGCGACGGTGAGGATGACGTAGCCGACGGCATCCGCATCCATCGCCTCGACAGCCGAGGAGATCGCGGGGAGGGCCGTGTGGTCGCCGATGAGCAGATGCCAGGGAGTTCCGGGCTCCGGCAGGTACCCGCCGCCGGCACCGCTGACGACGAGAGTGTCGCCGACCTGCGCCGACCGGGCCCACGGGCCCGCGACCCCCTCGTCACCGTGCACGACGAAGTCGATCACGAGGCGCTGCTGCTCGGCATCCGCCGCGCGCACCGTGTACGTCCGCCGGGTGGGGAGCTTCTCCGGGCTCTCCTCCCGCAGCTGCCCGAGATCGTAGGGAGGAGTGAGCCCGTGACGAGGGTCTGCGAACAGGATCTTCACGTACTTGTCGGCGAAGACGTTGTCAGTGAAGGCCTCATACCCGTCGCCTCCGGCCGTGATGCGCACGAGGTCAGGGCTCACCTGCTCCACCTGTTGCACGCTGAGCACGGCTTGGCTGGGGGTTCGGCGAGGCTGCTCCGGCATGTGCGTCTCCTGACGGTGAGGAACGAAGTCCCCTCCAGTCTGCCTGCCGCAGCCTGGGGCGAGGGCCGCTCAGCCGGCGCAGAGGTCGGTGTCGGCGCTGCGGTTGACCGCGTCGACCGGCCGTGGCGGCACCGGGGTCGCGTTGGGCTGCGAGACGAGCGCTTCGTAGTCGGCGCCGAGCAGCAGCTGCACTCCGTCGACCTCTCCGACCTGAACCGTCACCGCGAGGCCGAGTTCTGCGGCGAGCGCCTGTGCCGTCTGCTGGGCGTCGGGGGTGTCCGCGGCGGTGATCGTCGTCAGGTCGACCGGGTCGGCATTGGCGATGCCGGCGACGGTGTATCCGTAGCCGGTGGCGTCCTCCGAGACGCGGGATGCCAGCCCGCTCACGCCGGCCCCGTTGAGGATCTGCACGGGAGCCGTGCGCACGGTGGGCGCTGGCTGCACCTCGTCGGTGGTCAGCACGATCGGCACGTCGTCGATCAGCGCGCGGAAGATGACATCGGCATCGGCGGTGGGCACGACGCGGTTGGGATCCTCCGGTGCCTCGGTCGTCGGCATGGTGACGAACGTGACGCTGCTCAGCGGGACATTCGCGACCCGCGCGGCGAGGCCCGCCAGATCGGTCAGCGCGCCGAGTCCCGGGTCGACGGTCATCGATGATGTGACGGCGTCGAGGAACGCGTAGAGACGATCGGGGCGCACCAGCACGTCGGACTTCGTGGCCTTCTGCACGATCGCCGAGAGCACCATCTGCTGATGCCCGAGTCGAGCGATGTCGCTCTCTTCGGCGAGCGCGTGCCGGGTGCGAGCGAGGGCGAGCGCCTGGTCGCCGTTGATCGACTGTGCGCCGGCCGGCAGATCGAGCCGCGCGTGTCCGTCCTGCAGGGGTTCGGGCAGGCACACGTCGATGCCGCCCATCGCGTCGACCATGCCGATGAACCCCTCGAAGTCCATCTGCACGAAGTGGTCGATGCGCAGGCCGGTCAGCTGCTCGACCGCTGCGACGGAGCAGGCCGGCCCGTATTGCAGGGCCGAGTTCAGCATCCCCCACCCGCCGCCGTAAGACCCGCGTCCGTTGTCGTCGCACGCGGGCAGGTCGCCGAGGGTGTCGCGCGGAAGCTGCACGGCGTCGATCCGGGTGTTGTCGCTCGAGATGTGAGCGACGACCATCGCATCGCTGCGCTCACTGCCGTCGTCTTCGCCGAAGCCTTCCGACTCGAGCGCCCTCGAGTCGGATCCGAGCAGCAGGATGTTCAGGTCTCCCGTCGCGAGTTCGGGCTCGGTCTCTCCGGTGTCGGAGCGGATCGGAGCGGTCGTGACGTTTCCCTGCAGCTGCGCGTAGGCGACCGCGCCGACGGCGACGAGCGCCGCGACGACCGCGACGCTGATCCACCCGATCACCCGACCACGCCGTCGGCGAGGTCGGGTGACGGGTCCGGACTCGGGCGACAGGTCGCTCTGGTCGTCGCTGGGGGAGGATGCTGGCGGTCTCACCTGCTCACACCATCACGACTCGGGCCCGACGACGAACACGTGGGGGCGGCGAGTCCTGCGAGGGTGCTGTGAGCTGACGGTCTCACACCGTGACGTAACCGCGTGAGGAGTCGTCGTGGACGAGGCGGTAGTCCGGACCCGCTCCGCGGTGATCGGCCAGGCTCCACACCCGCGCAGATCTCGTCTGGTCGGCGGACGTGGCACCGTATTCGAGCACGAGCGCACTCGGCATCCGCCCGTCGCGGTACTCGCCGACGAAGTAGCGCGGGTTGCCCAGACCGCCCGAGTCCACCCGCCCGACGAACTGACCGTCCTCGGTCACGCGAGGCGGGGCGACGAGCAGGTCGGCGGACGTGATGCGCTGCACGGCCTCGTGCTGGGCGAAGGCCGACAGCGAGAGAGGAACGATCGATGCGAGTCCCATTCAGATCACACTCGCCGTCGAGTCGCGGCGCGACGATCGTCCGCCCAGGTCCTGAGCCCATGCCCGGGTGTCGGCCAGCCCGCGCTCGTCGAGGTACGCGCGGATCACGTCGTGGACGAGGCGGATCTGCGCCTCCGCCCCCATAGCGGCCTGCATCATGTCGACCTTCGGTGCGGGGGCTCCGTCGATCCGTTCGAGCGCCTCGCGGATGATCCGCTCCCGGCCTGCGCGCCCCATGGATTCCTCCATCGACACGGTCTGGCGTGGGTACTCTGGGGCGTGTTCGTGACTCATGCGAGCCTCCTCAGTCAGGGATGGTGGTGTCTCACGGACAGTGGTGCCGGGGCTGCAACCCCGGCACCACGTTGTCCCTCCACCGTACCTTATTTTGAGTTATTCAAAATAACTGGAAGCGATCGGCGCGTCCATCACCCGCGGTGAGTAGCCTTCATCCATGACTTTCCACATCGAGCACACCCTCGACGGCCGCCACACGAGCACCGGCAGCTACGACTCTCTCGGCGCGGCAGTGATCGCGGCGCTGGGCGTGAAGCGGGCGCCCGTTCTCGTCGTCGACGACTCCGCCACCGGAGATGCGGATGCTGTCGCCGTCGTCCTGAAGAAGGGCGAGGTGCTCACCGCAACGGCCGAGCCCGAGTGGTGGGGTCGGCTGAAGACGCCATCGCGGCAGAAGCTCCTCGCCGGCGGACGACTCGACGCCGCGGTCGTCACTGACATCACGGATGCCGGTGGCGCTGTGGCCGCGACCGCGTGGGAGAGCGGCCCCGTCGACGAGTGGGAGCTGACCCCGGCATCCGACCACGACTGGGTGCGCTTCGAAGCGGCACGGCGGTCGATCCGCGGCTGACGCGCTTCCCACGCATGCGAAAGGCCCGGTTTCCTCGAGAGGAACCGGGCCTTTTCACATCTACTTCTCGCTGTGCGCGAGGGGGGACTTGAACCCCCACGTCCATAAGGACACTGGCACCTGAAGCCAGCGCGTCTACCATTCCGCCACTCGCGCGAGTATGTCGGGCTCCGAAGAACTCAACTTCCCAAAGATATCACGCGTTTCGCCCCACCAAGAAACCGGGGCCACATCGGGCGCAGCACCCTCGGGCGGACTTCTCCCTGATGGGCGGAGCCTCGGCCGTCATACGACCGCCCCACGCGGAGTTTTCCTCCCGACGGGATGGACTCGCACGCGTCTCCCCTCCCCCCACTCCCCCGGATTCTCGGCGCTTTCCCGCTTCGCGAGGGCGTTCACTCAGCACACCTGGCTACGATGTCCGTACCGGTCGGTATGCCAGAGGAGCCCAGTGGGACTACTTGACAGCTTTGAGAAGGGTCTCGAGCGCGCTGTGAACAGCGCCTTCGCGAAGACCTTCCGCAGCGGCATCCAGCCCGTGGAGATCGCTTCGGCCCTTCGGCGCGAAGCGGACACCAAAGCGGCTGTGGTGAGCAGGGACCGCATCATCGCGCCCAACAACTTCGTCGTGCGCCTCAGCACCGACGACGCCGAGCGGATGCAGGGCCTCGGCGGCGCCCTCACCGATGAGCTCCACGCGCTTCTCTCCAAGCACGCGAAGGCGCAGGGCTACAGCTTCTCCGGCCCGCTCTCGATCTCACTCGAAGGCGACGACAAGATCGCCACCGGCACGATCAACGTCAGCTCGGGCACGGTCGAGGGTCGCGTCAACTGGCAGGCCGTGATCGACGTCGACGGCCGTCGCCACTCTCTCACCCGCGCGCGCACGGTCATCGGCCGGGGGACGGATGCCGACATCACGATCGCCGACGCCGGATCCAGCCGCAAGCACGTCGAGGTCCTCTGGGACGGCGAGCGGGCCATGATGCGCGACCTCGGCTCGACCAACGGCACCAAGGTCGACGGTCAGAAGGTTCGCGAAGCGGCGCTGCCCTCCGAGACCACCATGACCATCGGACGCACCGACCTGGTGTTCCGCATCGTTCCCGTCGCCACTCCGTCACGCCCGCCGCGGCCGCGCGATGACGACGCGACCCGCGCGTTCGGAGCCATCTCGTGAGCACTCCCAGCGAGCTCGTCCTGCTCCTGCTGCGCGTCGGCTTCCTGCTGATCCTGTGGTTCTTCGTGTTCGGAGTCGTCTACTCGCTGCGCGCCGACCTGTTCGGCATGAAGGTGCGCAAGCTCCCCGCCGAAGCCGCTGCCGCCATGCCCGCCCCGGCGCAGGCACCCGCGTCGGCCCCGGCGCCTCGCTCCGCCTCGTCGAAGCCCAGCACCGGCCCCGCGACGGTGGCGACGGCCAAGCGACTCGTGATCACCTCCGGGCCGAAGGCGGGGCTCGAACTCCCCCTCGGCTCTGAGACGCTGACGATCGGCCGCTCGAGCGAGTCGGCTCTCGTGATCCGCGACGACTACACCTCCAGCCACCACGCGCGCCTGCTGCTCCGAGGCGACAGCTGGGCCATCCAGGACCTCGACTCGACCAACGGCACGTACGTCGCCGGTCAGCGGGTGACCGGCGGCCCGGTCGGCCTCGCCCTCGGCACCCCGATCAAGGTGGGCGCCACGACCTTCGAGCTGCGAGCCTGACCCCGGCATGGTCTTCGAAGGCTCGAGCGCCGCGATCTCCCACACCGGGAAGGTCCGCTCCAACAACCAGGACTCCGGATACTCCGGAGCGAATCTGTTCGTCGTCGCCGACGGCATGGGCGGCCACGCGGGCGGCGACGTCGCCTCGAGCATCGCGATCCACCGCCTCGAGCCGCTCGATCAGCCCTACACGTCGGTCGAAGACGCGCAGGCCTCCCTGCAGGCCGCAGCCACCACCGCAGCGGGCGACCTGATCCGCGCCGCCAAGGATCGCCCGGAACTCGCCGGCCTCGGAACCACGCTCAGCGCGATCATCATGGTCGACGACTACGCGGTCATCGGCCACATCGGCGACTCGCGCATCTACCTCTATCGCGACGATGCGGTCACCCAGATCACCGCCGACCACACCTTCGTGCAGCGACTCGTCGATTCGGGTCGCATCACTCCCGAAGAGGCGCGCTATCACCCGCGCCGCTCGGTCCTCATGCGCGTGCTCAGCGACATGGACGCCGATCCCGAGCTCGACATGTTCGTGATGCACACCCAGCCGGGCGACCGCTGGCTGCTGTGCTCCGACGGGCTCTCGGGGGTCGTCGACGAGGCGCACATCCTGAAGGCGATGCGCATGGGCATGGCGCCCGGGCGCACGGCCGACAACCTTCTGAAGCAGGCGCTCGACGGCGGTGCACCCGACAACGTGACGATCGTCCTCGTCGAGGTCGGCGGCCAGCACGCCATGCACTCCGGCACCGCGACGATCGTCGGGTCGGCGTCGAACCCCGCCAACATCACCGTGCCGCCCGTCCGCGCACCGCGCGGCAACTGGCTGCACCCTGTTCGACAGGCAGCGAACGACCCCAGCCACTTCGAGCCGGCCCCCGAGTACCTCGAGGAGCTCATCGAAGAAGACCGTCGCCGCGCCAAGCGCCGCCGCCTCGGCTGGATCGCCGGGATGCTGGTGGTCGTCGCGATGCTCGTGTTCGCCGCCTTCGCCGCCTACAGCTGGACCCAGACGCGCTACTTCGTCGGCGCCGACGAGGACAGCGTCGTGATCTATCAGGGCGTTCAGCAGAACATCGGCCCGATCACGCTGTCGACGCCGCTGCGCGACACCGACATCCTGCTCGCGAACCTGCCGCCGTATCAGCGCGATTCCGTCGAACGCACCATCACCGCTCGATCGTTCTCAGACGCCGAGGCGATCGTCACGCGACTCCAGGCCGGAGCCGACCGCGTGATCGGCGAGACTCCCCTGCCCACGCCCATGCCCACCGAGACGCCGACGGAGGATGCGGGATGAGCACCGACGTCACGGCCGACACGAGCGTCATCAAGGCCCTCAAGAAGATGCGGATGCCGCAGACGCAGCGCAACCGCGAGTTCTGGCTTCTGCTGTTCGCCGTCGCGATCAGCGGGGCTTCCCTCACGCTCGTGCAGCTCGGCGCGCTCGGTCTGATCGACCCGATGATCCTCGCGATCGGCGGTGGACTCGCCGTGCTGGCGTTCGCTGTGCACTTCGTGCTGCGGGCCGTGGCATCCGATGCCGACCCGTTCGTGCTTCCGATCGCCACGCTGCTGACCGGACTCGGCATCGCGATGATCTATCGCATCGACATCGCCGAGTCGCTGACCGGGTGGAACGCCTACTCGACGAAGCAGCTCGCGTGGACCGCGATCTCCCTCGCCGGTGCGATCACCGTCGTGATCATGCTGCGCAACTACCGGGTGCTGTTCCGCTACACGTACATCTTCGGCCTCTCCGGCATCCTGCTCCTGCTGCTGCCGTTCGTGCCCGGCCTGCGCATCCCCGACGCGAACGCCCAGGTGTGGGTGTCGCTCGGCGGCATGTTCGCGTTCCAGCCGGGCGAGCTCGCCAAGATCTGCCTCGCCATCTTCTTCGCCGGCTACCTGGTGCGCACCCGCGAGAGCCTCACGTCGGTGGGCACGAAGTTCCTCGGCATCACCTGGCCGCGCATGCGCGAGCTCGGGCCCGTACTCGTCGTGTGGGCGATCTCGCTGGGCATCATCGTGATCCAGCGCGACCTCGGCACCGGAACCCTCATCTTCGGCATGTTCGTCGCGATGCTCTACGTCGCCACCGGCAAGACCAGCTGGGTGCTCATCGGCCTCGGCCTCGTCGCGGCCGGAGTCGCGGTCGCCACGCAGATCCTCAGCTATGTGCAGGGCCGATTCACGAACTGGCTGTTCCTCTTCGACTCGGAGAAGGTCGACCCGGACGTCGCCGGATTCCAGCCCATGCAGGGGCTCTTCGGACTCGCGCACGGCGGGCTGCTCGGCACCGGATGGGGTCAGGGTCGCCCCGAGGTGACCCCGCTCGCGCACAGCGACTACATCATCACCAGCCTCGGTGAGGAGATCGGCCTGATCGGTCTGTTCGCCATCCTCTGCCTCTACATGGTGTTCGTCAGCCGCGGCGTGCGCATCGGGCTCGCGGGGCAGGACGACTTCGGCAAGCTGCTCGCCATCGGCCTCTCGTTCACCATCGCACTGCAGGTGTTCATCATGGTCGGCGGTGTGACCCGGCTCATCCCCCTCACCGGTCTGACCACCCCGTTCCTCGCCGCCGGCGGCTCGTCGCTCGTGGCCAACTGGCTCATCGTCGCGATCCTGCTGCGCATCTCCGACGGCGTCCGCAGCCAACCCCGGGCGGTGATCGGCTGACATGACCAAAGAGCTCCGCCGTCTCAGCATCGTGATGCTGTTCATGTTCCTGTCGCTGTTCGCCGCGACCAGCTGGATCCAGGTCGTCGAGGCCGATTCTCTGGCGCAGAACCCGAACAACAGGCGCACGCTGCTCGACAGCTATGAGATCCAGCGAGGATCGATCATCGTCGACGACGTCGCCATCGCATCCTCGACGCCGTCAGACGACCGCTACCAGTTCCAGCGCACCTACACCGATGCCGCGATGTGGGCGCCCGTCACCGGGTACTTCAACCCCGCGCTGCAGTCCGCGACCGGGATCGAGCGGGCGATGAACTCCGACCTCTCCGGCACCGGCTCGAATGCATTCTTCGCCGAGATCGAGCGCATCCTCTCGGGCCAGCCGCAGAGCGGATTCAGCGTCGAGCTGACTCTCGACACCGCCGCGCAGCGAGCGGCCTACGAGGGCCTGCAGGGACTCAACGGCGCCGTCGTCGCGATCGAGCCGAAGACCGGGCGCATCCTCGCACTGGTGTCGACCCCCGGGTTCGACACCAACCAGCTCGCGACGCACGACGCGGATGCCGCGAACGCGACCTACGATCAGCTCGACGAAGACCCCACGAAGCCCCTCTCGAACCGGGCGATCGCCGGCGACCTCAACCCTCCCGGCTCGACGTTCAAGCTCGTCGTGGCGGCCGCGGCCTACGCGTCGGGCAACTGGACACCCGACTCGACGCTCCCGAACCCGGCCCGCTACCAGCTGCCCGGCTCGACGAACACGGTCGCGAACGCGTGGGGCGGCACGTGCGGCAGTGGAGACACCGTGACGATCTCCGAAGCCATCCGCCTGAGCTGCAACATCCCGATGGCCGAGCTCGCCGTCGAGCTCGGCGATGACGCGATCCGCGAGATGGCGGAGAAGTTCGGGTTCAACCGGAGCTTCTCGACGCCGCTCGAATCGACTCCGTCGAGCTACCCGCGTGCCCTCGACGACGCGCAGACCGCCCTCACCGGATTCGGCCAGGGACAGGTCACCGCGACGCCGCTGCAGATCGCGATGGTGGCTGCCGGCATCGCGAACGACGGCGTCGTGATGAACCCCCGTCTGGTAGACACGGTGATCGGCAACGACCTCTCGGTCATCCGTTCGTACGACGACACCCAGTTCGGTCAGACGACCGATGCGACGATCGCCGATCAGATCACGGCGTCGATGGTCGCGAGCGTCTCAAACGGCGCTGCGCAGGGTGCAAGAATAGACGGGGTCGATGTGGCTGGAAAGACAGGCACGACCGAAAACGGTAACAAGCCCTACACGTTGTGGTTCACCGGTTTCGCGCCGGCGGACGACCCGGAAGTGGCAGTAGCGGTCCTCGTCGAAGACGGCGGCGGACAAGGGCAGTCAGGATCCGGCGACACCATCGCCGCTCCGATTGCAAAGAAGGTCATAGAGGCGGTGCTGGGCAGATGAGACCGACGCAGGGTGTGTCGTTCGGTGGTCGCTACGAGCTGCAGTCGCGTATTGCGATCGGCGGCATGGGCGAGGTGTGGGAGGCGACGGATCACGTCATCGGCCGCACCGTGGCCATCAAGATCCTCAAGGACGAGTACATGGGGGACCCCGGGTTCCTCGAGCGGTTCCGCGCTGAGGCGCGCCATGCCGCCCTCGTCAACCACGAGGGCATCGCGAGCGTCTTCGACTACGGCGAGGAGAACGGCAGCGCCTACCTCGTCATGGAGCTCGTGCCCGGCGAGGCGCTCTCGACCGTGCTCGAGCGAGACGGCGCGCTGAGCGCCGACAAGACCCTCGACATCGTCGCGCAGACGGCATCCGCTCTGCAGGCCGCCCACGCGGCCGGTCTGGTGCACCGCGACATCAAACCCGGAAACCTGCTGATCACCCCGGACGGCCGCGTCAAGATCACCGACTTCGGCATCGCCCGCATCGCCGACCAGGTGCCGCTGACGGCCACCGGTCAGGTCATGGGCACCGTGCAGTACCTCTCGCCGGAGCAGGCCTCGGGACACCCGGCGTCTCCTGCGACCGACACGTACTCGCTCGGCATCGTCGCGTACGAGTGCCTCGCAGGCAAGCGCCCCTTCACGGGCGAGTCGCAGGTCGCGATCGCGATGGCGCAGATCAACGAGCAGCCTCCGCCGCTGCCGCCGACCGTGCCGATCCCCGTGCAGAACCTCGTCATGGCGATGATCGCCAAGAAGCCTGCCGACCGGCCCTCGTCTTCGGCGACCGTGGCTCGCGCCGCACAGGCGCTGCGCCGAGGAGACCTGAACTCCGCGGCGATCGCCGTGCCCGCCATCGCGACCGGCGGGGTGGCATCGGACGACGCCACCCGGCTGCTCACGGCCTCGGGCGACGACGGCACGACGCGCATCCTCCCCACCACGGCTCAGCTGCCCACCGGCGAGCAGGCCGCAGAGGAGGCCGAGGCGAAGAAGAAGAAGCGCAGCCCGTGGACGTGGCCTCTCATCGCTCTCATCGCACTCCTGGTCATCGTGCTCGGTGGAACCGTGTTCGCGCTGATGAACCAGGGGGACCCCGAACCTGAGCCGACCCAGTCGGAGACGACCTCCCAGACGCCCAAGCCGACGCCGACCGAGACCGAGACGCCCGAGCCCGAGCTGGTCGACGTCGATGCGCTCGGCCTCGTCGGAATGCAGTGCGAGGCAGCGCAGGCCGCGGCGGTCAACGCCGGACTGCAGGCCGAGTGCACGGTGGGCAACACCATCGCTCCGAACGCGAATCAGGTCGGAACGGTCGAATCCGTCCAGCCCGGTGGAAACGTGCCCGAAGGCACGGTCATCACGCTGACCACGTTCAAGGAGCAGGTGAAGGTGGGCAAGCCCTCGGGCACCCCGACCATCGCCGGCACCGCCACCGAAGGCGTTCCCGTGACGCTCAACTGGCCGAGCTTCGAGTGCCCCTCCGGCACTCCGGCGCGATCGGCCTTCGAAGTGACGCTCACCAATGCGACCTTCTCGGGCGGCAACTCGGGTGAATCCATCCGCAGCTTCGGACCGAGCATCCTCTCGACGCAGATCATCCCCGGCACGGCCGGACAGACGATCACCGCCACGTTCCGCGTGTTCTGCGGAAGCGACATGCCGTCCGAGCAGTCGGATGCCATGCCGGGCGTCGCCATCCTGCCGGCCGCACCGGATCCCGGTGAGGGCGACACAGACGGCGGCGACTCAGGCGAATAACTCGCTCTCGCCATAGGCTAGAGCATCCACAAGGTCGTATCAGGGGGTCAGTACGTGTCGACAGAGCCACGAGTTCTCGCGGGGCGCTACCGCGTAGACGAGCTCATCGGGCACGGCGGCATGGCGAAGGTGTACCGCGGGTACGACCTGACCCTCGGTCGTGCGGTGGCGATCAAGATCCTCGACCCCGAGCTCGCTCGGGACAACGCGTTCCGCACGCGCTTCCGTCTCGAGGCGCAGTCGGCGTCTCGCATGTCGCACCCGTCGATCGTCCGGGTCTACGACGCCGGCGACCCCTCGACCACCGACAGCAGCACCGACGAACCTCCGTACATCATCATGGAGCTGATCAGCGGGACCCTGCTGAAGGACATCATCGCGAAGGGCCCGGTGCCTGTCGAAGACGCCGTGCGCTACGTCGACGGCATCCTCGAGGCGCTCGACTACTCGCACCGCGCGGGCGTCGTGCATCGCGACATCAAGCCGGGCAACGTCATGGTGACCGACAAGGGCCAGGTCAAGGTCATGGACTTCGGCATCGCCCGAGCCGTGTCCGACTCGTCGTCGACCGTCGCCGAGACCACGCAGATCATCGGCACAGCCGCATATTTCTCGCCCGAGCAGGCCAAGGGCGAGCCTGTCGACGCCAGGGCGGACCTCTACTCCACCGGTGTCGTGCTCTATGAGCTGCTCACCGGGCGTCAGCCGTTCCGCGGCGAGTCGCCGGTCGCGGTCGCGTACCAGCATGTGAGCGAGACCCCGGTCCCTCCGACCGAGGTGAACGAGGACTCCCCCGGCGCGCTCGATCCGATCGTCCTGCGAGCGCTCGCGAAGGACCCGTACCAGCGGTACCCGGATGCTGCGCACTTCCGCGCCGCGCTCGACTCTGCGGTCTCCGGCCATGCGCCGAGCCGCAAGGAACTCGGCGCGCTCACGAGCGAGCTGTATGGTCCGAGTCCGCGCGCCGCGCAGGAGACCGCCCGATCGCTGCGTCAGCTGAGCACCGACACGACGATGGCTCGCACGCAGTCGGGTCCTCCCGTCGCGTGGATCTGGGCAGGCGTCGCACTGCTCGCGGTGCTGCTGGCATCCGTGCTGTTCTGGGTGTGGACGCTCAGCATGCGGCCGGATGACGTGCCGTCGAGCGCTCGCGTCGTGCCGGACCTCGTCAACGTGTCATCCGAGCGCGCTCAGGACGACCTCGGCAAGCTCGATCTGACGGCCAAGCTCGTGCTCGAGTCGAGCAACGACATCGTCGAGGGCAATGTCACCCGCACCGATCCGGAGAGCGGCACAGCCGTCAGCGAGGGAGATTCCGTCACCGTCTACGTGTCGTCCGGCAAGGAGACCGTGGTGGTGCCGATCCTCGAGGGTCTGTCGCTGACCGCCGCCAAGGACGCCCTCGCAGCAGCCGGTCTCGAGCTCGGCACGGTGATCCAGCGCAACGACAAGGGCCTGGCGGCCGAGACGGTGATGGAGGCCAGCGAGGCCGCGGAGAGCGAGGTCGCACCGCAGACCGTCGTGAACCTCGTGGTCGCCAGCGGTCGAGTCACCCTCACCGACGTCACGGGATGGACGATGGACGCCGCGCAGGCCGAGCTCGAACGCATCGGACTCACTCCGAGCCCGGTCGAGCTGATCGACTGCACTCCGACGGAGCCCCCGACCGTGTCGTCGATGTCGGCCGCACCCGGCGATGTCGCGATCGGCTCGACGGTCGAACTGCGCTACTGCGTCGCCGCCGGCTGAGCCGCACGAAGGTCGGTCCCCGACAGCGGATGCAGGCTCGACGACAACGCGACGGCGTCTGAGTCGCCGCAGAGCGCGAGCCAGTTGGCGAGCAGACGGTAGCCGCCTTCGGTGAGCACGCTCTCGGGGTGGAACTGCACCCCGAGGATCGGCAGCCGGGTATGCGCCAGAGCCATCACGGTGCCGCTGTCGGTGCGGGCTGTGACGACGACTTCGTCCGGCAGCTCGGACTCCGCCAGAGCGAGAGAGTGATACCTGCCCGCGTCGAACGGCGAGGGGATGCCGGCGAAGAGAGCCGACCCGTCATGCGTGACGCGCGACACCATGCCGTGCATCAGCTCGGGCGCCTCCGACACGGCGGTGCCGAACGCGGCCCCGATCACCTGGTGCCCGAGGCAGACGCCGAGAAGCGGCATCCGCACCCGTGCGGCCAGGCGCACGGCATCGATCGAGACCCCGGCGTCAGCGGGAGCCCCCGGACCGGGCGACAGGAGCAACGCGTCGAAATCGGGAAGAATCCCTTCGAGCTGCGACGCCGCAACGGCATCCGCTTCGATCAGGGTGGCGTCGGCGCCCAGCTCACGCAGGTAGCCGACGAGGGTGTGCACGAAGCTGTCGTGGTTGTCCACGACGAGCACGCGGGTCATTCGAGATCGACCTCGCCCGGAGTGATCAGGGGACTCACCCAGGGGAACACGAACCAGAACAGCCCGTAGAGCACTGCGGCGATGAGCACCAGAAGGATGAAGAGCTTCAGCCACCACGGACCGGGCAGCAGGCTCCAGAGTGCGGCATACATGATTACGTCTCGTTCCGTTCGGCTAGATCGACGGCGCTGCCGGCGGAGGCGGTGGGTCGGTGAGCGCTGTGGGCGGGCCTTCGGCGCGCGGTTGGAAGCCTTCGAACACCCCGTAGGCGACGATGCGCTCGGCCAGTGAATAGAGCGGGGAGCAGGCGGTCAGGGTGATGTACTTCTCGCCCGTCTCGACGCCGGGCATCTGCGGCACATCCAGCAGCACGTCGGTCTGAGTCGGCTTGACGTACTCCAGGGTCCGGAAGCGGTAGGTGAACCACCCGTCGGGTGTCTCGACGACGATCGCATCGCCGACCTGGAGCTTGTCGAGCTGGTTGAACGGCTTGCCCCAGGTGGTGCGGTGTCCGGCCATCGCGAAGTTGCCGACCTCGCCGGGCATCTTCGAGTCGGTGTAGACGCCGATTCCGAGGTCGTCGAGGGTGCGCGCACGGCTGGTGCCGCCGTAGATCCCGACGTTGTACTCGGCACCGAAGCGCGGGACATGCATCTGTGCGAACCACTGCGCGTCCGCCGGTGCGGCAGGGATCACGGGTTCGTAGTAGGTCTTGCCGTCCTCCCCCTCGACCAGGGGCGGCGGTTCGGGCGCCGGAGCCTCGGCGAGCGTCTGCGACATGGCCGCGCCCTCGTCGTTCTTCTGCGCGGCGATGATGATGTCACCGATCCACATCTGCCACGCGACGAACAGAAGCACGAGCACCCCACCGGTGAGCAGCAGCTCACCGAGGACACTCGTGAAGGTCGCGCGCGATCGTGGGCGACGCCGGCGTGCGCGTCGCTCCCCCGAGACGACGGATGCAGTCATGGCCAGATCTTATCCGGCAGACCTGTACGCAGGCTCTCGGATGCCGCTTTCCGCGCGATATGACACTCTTGGGTACACTGTGGGAATGGCACGCGACCGCAAGATCGAAGAACCCGAAGCCCCGCGCAGCGAAGGCGAAGCCGCACCCAACGCCGTGTGGTTCAAGCCGGTGATGGTCGGCTTCATGCTTCTGGGTCTGGTGTGGATTCTCGTGTTCTACATCTCGGGCATGCAGTTCCCGATTCCGGGGCTCGACAACTGGAACCTCGCGATCGGCCTGGGCATCGCCCTCATCGGCTTCCTGATGACCACACGCTGGCGCTGACGCCGACCCTCGTCTTCGAAGAAGGCCCCTCTCGCCGCGGCGAGAGGGGCCTCTTTCGTTCGTGACCGGCTTCGCCGACAGCGAGTTATCCACAGGTTATCCCCACCCTGGGGAGAATTACACCCATGTTATTCACATCGGTTAACAACCCTGTTAACAACTCTTGATCAGGAGTAAACCGTCGTGATCAGGAAAGGTACCAACAGGGCGACGATCAGGATCAGGGCGACGACGACCGCGGCGAGCAGCACTATCTGCAGAGTGCGCTGCTCCCGTCGTCGGGTTCTGGTGAGGATGAATGCCACGAGCGCGCCGACGATCGCCCCACCGAGATGTGCCTGCCAGGCGATGTTCTGGGAGAACACGAACCCGACGACGAAGTTGATGCCGAGGATCACGAGGATCCCCGTCACGTTCGCACCGATGTGCCTGCCGATGATGAGCAGCGCGGCCATCAGGCCGAAGATCGCTCCGGAGGCGCCGACCGTGGCGGTCCCGGGCGCGAGCAGTGCGACGGCGACGGATCCGCCGAGGCCGCTGATCAGATACAACGCGAGGAAGCGGACCCGACCCAGCATCGGTTCGAGACTCTGCCCGAGCATCCACAGAGCGAGCATGTTGAGGGCGAGATGCAGGAACCCGCCGTGCACGAAGACGGCTGTGAGAAGTCGCCAGGGCTCGAACGGCATGAGCGACAGGTCCGGATACAGATACCCGGCTGCGAAGAGCAGCTGACCGGTGATCGCCTGGCCCATCCCCGGGATCAGTTGAAGGAGTCCTATGAAAGACGTCACCGCGAGCAGCGCGTAGGTGACGACCGGCTTGCCGCTGCTCCTCGAAGCGAGTGCGGTGCCACGCCCGCCCCACCGGCGTTCGGCCCGCTTCTGGGCGGGAGTGCGGTTCTTGCGCTCTGCTGCCATGCATTCGGGGCAGATCACCCCGACCGGCGCCTGCGTCTGACACTCGGGGCAGATGGTGCGCAGGCACCGCTGGCAGAGCACGAAGCTCTGCCGATCCGGATGCCGGTAGCAGAAGTTCTCGCGGTTGTCCGCGAACTCAGGCGTGGTCATCCGGATCGGCCAGCGTCGGCGTCAGGCCGCGACGATGTCGATCGACTGCAGCACGACCGGCTCGATCGGGCGGTCGCCCGCGGCGGTCGGCACGGCGGCGATCGCGTCGACGACAGCCTTGGAGGCGTCATCGGCGACCTCGCCGAAGATCGTGTGCTTTCCCTGGAGCCAGGGGGTGGGGTCGGTCGTGATGAAGAACTGCGAACCGTTGGTGCCCTCGGGCTTGCCGGTGATGGCGTTGCGACGCAGACCCGCGTTCGCCATCGCGAGGATGTAGGGCTCGTTGAAGTTGAGCTCCATGTTGATCTCGTCGTCGAAGTTGTAACCGGGGCCGCCGACGCCCTGTCCGAGCGGGTCGCCGCCCTGGATCATGAAGTTCGGGATGATGCGGTGGAAGACGACATCCTTGTAGAGAGCGCCCTCGCCCGGCTTGCCGGTGGCGGGGTGCGTCCACTCCTGGGTGCCGTCGGCCAGGCCGACGAAGTTCTTGACCGTCTTCGGGGCGTGGTCGCCGAAGAGGTTGATGACGATGTCACCGTGGTTGGTGTGCAGGGTTGCGACATGAGAAGCGTGAGCCATGCGTCCATTCTCGCAGAGCTTCCCATGAGTTGGCCCGCGTCTAGCGCTGATCGCCCTCCGACGCAAGGGTTCGGCGATTCCCTCGCCCCATCCGGGGTCGCGTGGCAAGATGGGGAATCCGTACTCCAATCGACAGGAGAGCATCGTGAGCATCAGCCGCAAGCGGAAGAAGGAGCTGCGTCGTCTTCAGAACGACGCGAACCAGCTCTGGGAGAACCAGCAGGTCCTGGTCGGCCACGCCGCCGACGTCGCCCGTGAGGCCGGACGCCAGCTCGGCCACTTCGGCCGCGAGCAGGTCGGTCCTGTCGTGCAGGACACCTACAACCGTCGCCTCGCCCCGGTCGTCGACCGTGGCGTCCGCTTCGGCCACCACGTCGTGGACGACAAGGTCGTCCCGATCGTCGGCGGAGTCGTCGGAACCGCGCTCACCGCGTGGGACGTGGCCAACGCCAAGCGCGAGGGTGTCGTGCGCAAGGTGCGCAAGGCCACCAAGCCCGAGCCCAAGGGTCCGGGCGTCGGCTCGATCATCGCGCTGATCCTCGGCGTCGCCGCGGCAGCCGGTGTTCTGTACGCCGCCTGGCAGGCCCTGCGCGCGGACGACGAGCTCTGGGTCGCAGACGACCCGCTCTCCGCACCTGACGCGTGACCTCGACATCGGAGCCCCCGGCCACTCAGCCGGGGGATCTCCATGCTCGGGTGAGGGATGCGGCTGCCGCACGTGGACTCGATATCGAGATCCGCGAGCGGCCCGCCGCCCGAAGCCTCTTCGAGGCGGCTGAGCTGCTCGGCATCCTGCCCTCCGGCATCGTCAAGACCCTCGTGGTCAAGCGCTCTGACGACACGTACCTGTTCGCGCTGGTTCCCGGCGGCAGGTCGATCTCGTGGCCGAAGCTGCGTGCAGTCGTCGGTGTGAACAAGCTCCGCCTGCCTGAACCGGATCTCGCGCTCGCGGCGACCGGCTACGAACGCGGAACAATCGTCCCGATCGGCAGCACCACCGATTGGCCTGTCTTCGCCGATGAGTCGATCGTCGGCCAGCGCATCGCGATGGGCGCCGGTGCTCACGGGTACAGCCTGTTCGTCGATGCTGACGACCTCATCGCCGCCTACGGCGCGACAGTGGCCGACATCTCGGTTCCCGAAGAGGCTCGAGACTGAGTCAGAGGATGCCCGCCATCCGCAGTGCGATGTCGACCAGCTTCACTCGCTGCAGTTCCTTCACCGACTTGAGAGGGAACCACTCCGCCATGTCGGTGGAGCCGTCGGCCTCGAAGGTCAGCTTGCCGCCAGTCACCGATGCCCGGTACACGATGCGCAGCGTGTGCAGCGGCTGATCCGACTGGTTCACTCTCTGGCTGGCGGGAATGACCCTCGAGTGGATGCCGAGCAGCTCGCCCACCTTGACCGCATAGCCGGTCTCCTCGCGGAGCTCCCGCCGGACGGCGTCCTCGGGTGCCTCACCGGCCTCGAGACCACCACCGGGCATCGTCCACGGGACCCGTCGCCCTTCGATCCAGCGCGCCAGAAGTATGCGTCCGTCGTCATCGGTGACGACCGCGTATGCCGCGACCCGCATGTCCATGCCCTCACACTACTGGCGGCGACGGCGACCGACACCTCTGATCCCGTCAGATGACGCTGCCTGTGCAGCACGGAACGCCGTCACCACGATCGCAGGCCCGGATTCGGATCCCCGATCGCGAGATCGATCAGGAATCGAGAAGCACAGCGACCCGCGGCATCCGTAGTGTGAGGTTCACCGCAGATCACGCCGAGAAAGGAACCTGTCATGGCTGACAACGAGAAGAACTTCAGCGCCGAGGAACGCGAGGCCATGAAGGAGGCCGCGGCCGACAAGCGCAAGTCGAGGTCTCGGGCGAAGAAGAGCCCGGAAGAGGTGCGCGCCGAGGGAGTGGCAGATCTCGAAGCGGCCGTGGCGAAGCTGCCGGACGACAAGGATCGCGAGCTGTCGCTGGCCCTCCATGCCCTGGTCACCGAGGTGGCCCCCGAGCTGATGCCGCGCACCTACTACGGCATGCCGGCGTGGGGCAAGGACGGCAAGGTCCTCTGCTTCTTCCAGCCGGCGAGCAAGTTCAAGGTCCGCTATGGGACGTTCGGATTCGAGCCCATCTCGAACCTCGACGACGGCACGATGTGGCCGACCGCCTACGCGCTGCTCGACCTCACCGCCGCGAACCGCAAGGTGCTCACCGAGCGCATCCGCCTCGCCGTCAGCTGAGTCGCCGTTCCCTGACCCCGGCCCGAGCAGTAGCGTGGATGCCGTGAGCACACTGCCGTTCCCCGCCTCCGTGTATTCCGCTCGTCTCGACCGCGCCGCGTCTCTCGCCGCCGGCGTCGGTCTCGACGGGATAGTCGTCGGGCCTGGCCCCGATCTGCAGTACCTGGTCGGCGTCGAGGGCGACACGATCGAACGGCTCACGGCACTCGTGCTCGGGCCGGGACTGGCACCCACGATCATCGTGCCGCGCATGGAGCTCGCGAAGGTCAGGACCACCGCCGTGGGCGAGCTCGGACTCGCGGTCTCCGACTGGGTCGACGGCGAGAACCCCTACGACCTCGTGGCCGCAGCGCTCGGCACCGTCTCGAGGGTGGGCGTCTCCGACGCTCTGCCGGCCCTGCACGTGATCCCCTTGGCCGATCGGATCGACGTGCGCGTCGAGCTCGCTACACCGGTGCTGCGCGAGGGGCGCATGATCAAGGATGCCGAAGAGGTCGCCGAGCTGCGGCGAGCCGGCTCCGCGATCGACGCCGTGCACCGCCGCGTGCCCGAGTGGCTTCGCGCAGGTCGCACCGAGCGCGAAGTGGCGGCCGACATCGTCGAGGCCATCGTCGCCGAGGGACACCGCACCGTCGAGTTCGTGATCGTCGGCTCCGGCCCCAACGGCGCCGACCCGCATCACGAGGTGTCGGATCGCGTGATCGGCGACGGAGAGATCGTGGTCGTCGACATCGGGGGAGCAGTGCCGAGCGGCTACAACTCCGACAGCACCCGCACCTACGTGGTCGGCACTCCCGACCCTGAGGCCGCCGATCGCATCGCGGTGCTCGTCCGCGCTCAGCAGGCCGCCGTCGACGCCGTGCACCCCGGGGCGACGGCCGAGGAGGTTGACGCCGCCGCACGGTCGGTGCTCGCTGAGGCAGGGTTCGCAGAGGCCTTCCTGCACCGCACCGGTCACGGCATCGGCGTCTCGGTGCACGAGGAGCCCTACATCGCGCCCGGCAACGACCTCGTGCTGCGCGAGGGCATGGCCTTCAGCATCGAACCCGGCATCTACTTCGCGGGCGAGTGGGGTGCGCGCATCGAAGACATCGTCGTCGTGACGGCTGACGGGTGCGAGCGCCTGAACACCGCGCGCCACGGGCTCACCGGGGTCTGAACCGGTCTGTCGGGTCGCTGGGTTCGCGACCGGTCAAGCCCCTTTGTGGGCGCGATCCGGGCGGCCAGACTGTGACCATGGCATCCGATGCGAGCGCCCGCGACGGCGAGGCGCGTGACCCAGAGCACACCGCCGACGGGCATCACGTCATCATCGACGGCCGACGATGGCGAGCGACCGACCCGTCGATCCCCGATACGTTCCGTCAGGAGCTGGTCGATGAGCTGATGGCTGCTCGCCGTGCCGTGAAGGCTCAGGATCCCGATGCACGACGCCGGGTGCACGATGCGAAGACCGCGCTGGGTGAACGCGGGGCGCCCTGGTGGGAGGATCGCGTCGGCGACGACTTCGACGAGAGGATCGCGGCTGCGATGCGCGCTCTCACGCGCAAGCGGGACGGGTCCTCGATCTGTCCGAGCGATGTGGCGCGGGCGGTCGGCGGTGAGTCGTGGCGGTCGGTGATGGCGGACGTCCGGCGGGTCGCCGCGGTGCTCGCGGACCGCGAGGAGATCGTCGTGACGCAGAAGGGTGACGAAGTGAGCATCCGCGACGCTCGTGGTCCGGTGCGGATGGTGCGCGGACCGAAGCTCTGATCCCGAACGGGCATCCAGCCGCATCCGGGCTTCAGAGCTCGTCGTGGTACCCGCTGTAGGGGAAGTCGACGTCGCCGGTGTCACGCGGGTCGTATGCCACCGATGCGACGCTGATCCTGACCTGGGTGTTCGGGGTGATGAGCACGCTCACGGCCCTGTTTCCGACCACGACCAGGTCGACGAACGTGCCGGAGGTCCTCGTCGCCGATTCGATGCGTTCTCGCAGATCGTCGACATCCTGATCCTGGGAGAGCAGGAAGCTCGATCCGTCGAACACGATCTCGGTCTGGATCATCATCTCCCCGTCAGCCATGCGTGCACGCTACGCCCGTGAACCGGAAGTGTGAAGGGGGGTTGATTACTGACGTCTCTCCTGAGACGAGTCTGATTTCGAAGGCCCGTCTCGACGGCGTCCGCCACTCGGATCCGTCTCGAGACCGGCGAGTTGTCAACAGATCGATCCACATCTGTGGACTCGGAGAGCACCGCGTCGCGCGGGCCACGTGAGTTGTTAACAGGGTTGTTAACACCTGTGGAGACCGGAAAACGAGAAGGCCCCGCACGATGGCGGGGCCTTCTCGAACTGTCTCAACACAGTGTGGAGCCTAGGAGATTCGAACTCCTGACATCCTGCTTGCAAAGCAGGCGCTCTACCAACTGAGCTAAGGCCCCGTGAGGGAATCTATTGAGTTGAGGAGTGGGCCCACCAGGACTTGAACCTGGGACCTCTTCATTATCAGTGAAGCGCTCTAACCGCCTGAGCTATGGGCCCGTCAACCTCCGAAACTTTACCGGAGATTCGTGGAAATACCCAATCGAGGGCGGGGCACCGGCGCGCCCTCGCCCTCGATCGTGGTCAGCGTCCCGGGCGAATCGTCACGCTGCCGGCTGAAAGGGTCACATCGATCGCGTTCCGGGTACCTGAGGACTGGTCGATCTTCGCGTCGAGTGATCCGGCGCTGACGTCCTGAGTGATCGAGTATGACTCGTCCGGAACTGTGAGGTCCACCGACCCCGCGCTCACATCGATCGTCGTCTGCGACGGCGCGCGTCCGGTCAGCTCGGCGTTCAGATCGCCTGCCGAGACGCTGAGATCGGCCTCGTCGACGCCGTCGAGCAGAGCATCCGCACGGCCGGCGCTCATGTCGATGCTGAGACTGCGCGCCACGCCCTCGACATCGAGGGCACCGGCGTTGACGGTGACGTCGAGAGCGCCGAACTCGCCGACCACATCGAGGCTGCCCGCATCGAGGGTGAGGTCGGCATCGAGCTGCGCATCGAGAAGATCTTCCGGAAGAGTCAGCACGGCCGACTGGTCATCGCCGAACCAGCTGCCGAACCACCATCCGAAACGGAACTCCGGACTCCGCACGACCAGGTCGTCGCCCTCGCGCTCGAGTGTCCATGCGGGTCCACGTGCGTCGGTGACCGCCAGCCGGGCCTCATCGACGTCCCCGAACTCGATGCGCATGTTTCCGGCATCCACGTCGAGGTCGAGCCCCTCGATCCCGGCTGCATCCTCGGTCAGCACCGAGTCGCTGCCCTGCGTGGACCCCATCATGCTGCCGGTCGCTGCGACGGCCGCGGACCCACCCGCACCGAGGAGGGCGAGCCCGCCGACGATCGCGGTCACGATCATGATCGCCGTCGTTCCCGATGAGCGTCCCGCATCGGCAGGAGACGCCTGCGCGGGCGCAGCGGCGGGTGCCGGTGCGGGCGCAGCGGCGGGCGCCGGTGCGGGCGCCTGCCCCTGGGGCGGGGATGCCGGCGGGGGAGTGAGCGGGGTGTGCCCGCCCTGGAAGTCTTCGTTGTTCGTGGTCATCGTCCCAGTCCTGTCTGTCCGGTCGGCGTCGTGCCGCCCGTGTTCTCGATGTGTGCGAGGGCCGCCAGCACGCGTCGGTTGCCCGACTCGCCCTGCTCGAAGCCCAGCTTCTGGAAGATCGCGGTGATGTGCTTCTCGACGCTCGCCTCCGAGAGGAAGAGCAGGCCGGCTATGGCCCCATTCGACTTGCCCTCGGCGATCAGCGCCAGCACGGTCCGTTCGCGCTCTGTGAGGCGCTGCATGCGGTCGTCGCGGTTGCGGCGGGTGAGCAGCTGGGCGACGACCTCCGGATCGAGCACCGTCGCACCCTCCGAGATCCTCTGCACCGAGGCGAGGAACTCGGAGACATCGGCGACCCTGTCCTTGAGCAGATAGCCCAGGGGCCCGCCCTGCGCGGCGATGAGGTCGGACGCGTAGCGCTCCTCGACGTACTGCGAGAGCACGAGCAACGGAAGCGCGGGGTTCGTGTCGCGCAGTCCGAGAGCCGCGCGGATTCCCTCGTCGGTGAATGTCGGAGGAAGCCGCACATCGAGGATGCAGAGCTCAGGATCGGTCTCGATCACGGCTTCGGTGAGGCCGCCGGTGTCGGGCAGAGCCGCGACCACGCTGTGTCCGGCGTCCTCCAGCAGTCGTACGAGTCCTTCGCGCAGCAGGACCGAGTCCTCGCAGATCAGGATGCGCATGGCACATTCACCTCCAGGCTGGTCGGCCCGCCGACGGGGCTCTCGAGGCGGAAGGTTCCGCCGGCCGCGAGGATGCGGTTCGCGATGCCGTCGAGGCCACCGCCGGGCTGCACCTGTGCGCCGCCCATGCCGTTGTCCTCGACACGAGCCCAGAGCACCCCACCGTCACGGAGACGAACGGTGACCCGCGCCTCGCTGGCACGAGAGTGCTTGGCTGCGTTCGTGAGCGACTCGGCGATCGAGAAGTACACGGCGGCCTCGGCCTCACGGCTGCAGCGCCCCTCCATGCGCACGTCGAGGTGCACGGGGATGTGGGATCGCCCCGCGAGGGCGGACAGCGCCGCGTCGAGCCCGCGGTCGTCGAGAACGGAGGCATGGATGCCGCGGGCGAGCTGTCGCAGCTCGGTGATCGCGGCCTTCGTCGAGGTGTGCGCCTCGGCGATGAGCTCCTTGGCGGCATCCGGATCGTTGTCGATCTTCTGCTGGGCGAGTCCCAGGGTCATCCCGACCGAGACGAGACGCGGCTGGACCCCGTCGTGCAGATCCCGCTCGATGCGGGTGCGCTCCACGTCTGCGGCGCGCACCGCGCCCTCGCGCTGAGCGGTGCTGGTGCGCACGCGCTCCGTGAGTTCTGCCTCACGGCTGCGAACCACGATGGCGAGCGAGAGCACCCGGTTCAGCAATGCCAGGCCGATCATCCCGGCGAGGCAGGCTGCGATGCCGAGGATGCCGATGAGCGGTGCCCACGCCGGGTCGATGCCGCCTCCGCCGAACGGGCCCATCACGGCATCCGCTCCGGTGAGCGGCGCGAACGAGATGGTGATCGACCATACGAGACCGAATGCGAGGCGCAGCACGATCCAACCGAGCACGGCCGTGATCGCGAAGTTCGCGAGGGCCCGCCACATGCGGCCGTCGATGGCCTGACGTCCGAGCGACCGCAGCCAGCCCACGAAGCCGGGGCGATCGCGCGGGCGCCACCTGAGCGGTGTGATCGGCGAGCGGTAGAGGGCGCTGACCCGCGCCACCTCGAACCAGCCCACGCCGAAGAGGGCGTAGACGAGTCCGACGAGCAGCACGATGCCGACGCCGGCCGCGAAGAGCAGGCCGAGACCGGTGCCGAGAAGTCCGGAGAGAGTCGCGAAGATGAAGCCGCCGATGACTCCGATCCCTGCGAGATGCAGGATCGTGAGCACGATGCGCAGCGGCGGCTTCGTGGCCGTCGCCGGTTGCGGCGTGGCAGTGTGTGTCGTCATGGTTCAAAGGTACGGCGGCGCCGATCAGGCCGACACCGAGCCAGCCAGACACCCGGCTTCGGGTTTTCCCTACTCCACGGGAGCACAGAAAGAGGGGCGGATGCCGAAGCATCCGCCCCTCTTCGAATCTGGAGGGTCAGTTCGACATGAAGCCGACGAGCAGACCGCCCGTCACCTTCACGGCGACGTTGTAGATGCCGGCCACGACGGCGCCGAGCACCGTGAACACGATCAGGTTCAGAATCGAGACGACGGCGGCGAACGCCATCACCTGCGGCAGCCCGGCGACCTCGGAGATGCGCACCGAGTTGTCGGTGATCGCACCGACGATCTCGTCAGCCTGAGTGAGGAGTCCCGTCGCCTGGAGAACCAGGAAGATCAGGAAGAACGACACCATGGTGACGATCGCGAGTGCGACCGCTCCGAGGAACGAGAGCTTCACGGCCGACCAGAAGTCGACGTAGACGAGGCGCAGGCGCACCTGCTTCCCGCCGGTCTTGCGCGTGGACTTCTTCGCCAGCTTTTCGGCTACTGTGCTCATGCGTCTGCTTCCTCAGGGTTCTCGTTCGTCTCGGGGGCGGTGGCGGTGGATTCGGAGTCCACCTCTGCCTCATCCGATTCGTCTTCCTCGGTGAGGCCCCGCTCGCCGTTGCGGGCGATGGCGAGGATCCGGTCGGCTTCCGTCGTCCGTGCGAACACCACTCCCATGGTGTCTCGGCCCTTGGCGGGCACCTCGGCCACGGCAGAGCGTACCACCTTGCCGCTGGACAGAACCACAAGGACCTCGTCGTCGGAGGAGACCATCAGACCACCCGCGAGAGTGCCCCGATCGTCGTTGAGCTTGGCCACCTTGATGCCGAAACCACCGCGTCCCTGGACGCGATATTCCTCGATCGCCGTGCGCTTCGCGTAGCCGCCGTCGGTCACCACGAACACGAACTGACCGGGAGCCGCGACGGATGCCGACAGCAGGCTGTCGCCCTCGCGGAACTTCATGCCCTTCACCCCGGCGGTGGCGCGTCCCATCGGTCGCAGCGCATCGTCGGTCGCGCTGAACCTGACGGACATGCCCCGGCGGCTGATGAGGAGGATGTCGTCCTCGGCGTTCACCATGAGCGCCGAGACCAGTTCGTCCTCGTCGTTCAGGCGGATCGCGATGACGCCGCCCTGGCGGTTGGTGTCATACGTGTCGAGGCGCGTCTTCTTGACCAGACCGTCGCGCGTCGCGAGCACCAGGTAGTCGGCGACCGCGTAGTCACGGATGTCGAGCACCTGAGCGATGTTCTCGTCGGGCTGCAGCGCGAGCAGGTTGGCGACATGCGTGCCCTTCGCGTCCCGCCCGGCTTCGGGGACCTCGTAGGTCTTCGCGCGGTAGACGCGCCCCTTGTCGGTGAAGAACAGCAGCCAGTGGTGGGTCGTCGTCACGAAGAAGTGCTCGACGATGTCGTCCGCCCGCAGCTGGGCGCCCTTGATGCCCTTGCCGCCGCGGTGCTGCGAGCGGTAGTTGTCGCTGCGGGTGCGCTTGATGTACCCCGCCCGGGTGATGGTGACGACCATCTCCTCCTCGGCGATGAGGTCTTCCATCGAGACGTCGCCGTCGAAACCGTGCAGGATGTGCGTGCGACGGTCGTCGCCGAAGCGATCGACGATACCCGTGAGCTCTTCGCGGATGATGTCGCGCTGCAGCGACTCATCGGCGAGGATCGCCTGGTACTCGGCGATGAGGCGCTCGAGCTCGGCCGCCTCGTCGAGGATCTTCTGCCGCTCGAGCGCCGCGAGGCGACGGAGCTGCATGTCGAGGATGGCCTGGGCCTGGTCGTCGTCGATCTCGAGGAGCTTCTTCAGCCCCTCGCGGGCGTCGTCGACCGTGGCCGAACGACGGATCAGAGCAATGACCTCGTCGAGCGCGTCGAGCGCCTTGAGGTAGCCGCGCAGGATGTGCATGCGACGCTCGGCCTTCGCCAGGCGGAAGCGCGTGCGGCGGACGATGACCTCGAGCTGGTGGGTGATCCAGTAGGTCACGAACCCGTCGAGCGCCAGGGTGCGCGGCACGCCGTCGACGATCGCGAGCATGTTCGCGCCGAAGTTCTCCTGCAGCTGCGTGTGCTTGTAGAGGTTGTTGAGCACGACCTTCGCGACGGCATCGCGCTTGAGCACGACGACGAGGCGCTGGCCCGTGCGGTCCGAGGACTCGTCGCGGATGTCGGCGATGCCGCTGATCTTGCCGTCACGGACGAGGTCGCCGATCTTCACAGCGACGTTGTCGGGGTTCACCTGGTACGGCAGCTCGGTGATCACGAGGCACGTGCGGCCCTGGATCTCCTCGACGTTGACGACCGCGCGCATCGTGATGGATCCGCGACCGGTGCGATAGGCCTCGTGGATTCCCTTGGTGCCCAGGATCTGAGCGCCGGTCGGGAAGTCAGGGCCGGGAACGCGCTGGATCAGCCCGTCGAGGAGCTCTTCACGCGGAAGGCCGGGGTTGTCGAGCGCCCAGAGCGCGGCATCCGAGATCTCACGCAGGTTGTGCGGGGGGATGTTGGTCGCCATGCCGACGGCGATTCCGACCGAGCCGTTGACGAGCAGGTTCGGGAACCGCGCCGGAAGGACTGTCGGCTCCTGGGTCTGGCCGTCGTAGTTGTCCTGGAAGTCGACGGTGTCTTCTTCGATGTCGCGCACCATCTCGAGCGCGAGCGGAGCCATCTTCGTCTCGGTGTATCGAGGAGCAGCGGCTCCCATGTTGCCGGGAGATCCGAAGTTTCCCTGACCCAGCGCGAGCGGGTACCGCAGCGCCCACGGCTGAACGAGACGAACGAGGGCGTCGTAGATCGCCGAGTCACCGTGGGGGTGGTACTGACCCATGACCTCGCCCACGACACGGGCGCACTTCGAGAACGACTTGTCGGGGCGGAACCCACCGTCGTACATGCCGTAGATCACGCGGCGGTGCACCGGCTTCAGACCGTCGCGCACGTCGGGGAGGGCACGTCCGACGATCACGGCCATCGCGTAGTCGAGATAGCTGCGCTCCATCTCGAACTTCAGGTCGACCTGGTCGATGTTCCCGTGGTCGTGGGCCGGGGGCTCGGGGCGTACTTCGTCAGTCATGTGTGTTGTCGATTCCGGTCGTTATTCGAGCGAATGCAGGGCGCGGGGCGCCTCAGATGTCGAGGAAGCGGACGTCCTTGGCGTTGCGCTGGATGAAGCTGCGTCGTGATTCGACGTCCTCACCCATCAGCACGCTGAAGATCTCGTCTGCCGCCGCGGCATCCTCGATGGTCACCTGGCGGAGCGTCCGCGTCGTGTGATCCATCGTGGTCTCCCACAGCTCCTTGGCGTTCATCTCGCCGAGACCCTTGTAGCGCTGGATGCCGGCATCCTTCGGGATGCGCTTGCCGTTGTCGAGGCCGAACTTCAGCAGCGCATCGCGCTCCGCGTCGCTGAACACGTATTCGTGCGGCTGGTTCGACCACTTGAGGCGGTACAGCGGCGGCATCGCGAGGTACACGAAACCGGCCTCGATGAGGCCGCGCATGTAACGGAACAGCAGCGTCAGAAGCAGCGTCGTGATGTGCTGGCCGTCGACGTCGGCATCCGCCATCAGCACGATCTTGTGATAGCGCGCCTTCTCGATGTCGAAGTCCTCGCCGATGCCCGTGCCGAAGGCCTGGATCATCGCCTGGACCTCGCGGTTGCCGAGCGCCTTGTCGAGGCGAGCGCGCTCGACGTTGAGGATCTTGCCGCGGAGCGCGAGGATCGCCTGCGTGTGCGGGTCGCGTCCCTGCACGGCGGAGCCGCCGGCCGAGTCACCCTCGACGAGGAAGATCTCGCTGATCGAGGGGTCCTTGCTGGTGCAGTCCTTGAGCTTGTCGGGCATGGCAGCCGACTCGAACACGCTCTTTCGCCGTGCGGTCTCCCGCGCCTTGCGAGCGGCGAGACGCGCGGTCGCTGCGTCGAGCGCCTTGCGGATGATGTTCTTCGCCTGCGCGGGGTTGCGGTCGAACCAGTCGCCGAGCTGATCGCCCACGACCTTCTGCACGAACGCCTTGGCCTCGGTGTTGCCCAGCTTGGTCTTGGTCTGACCCTCGAACTGGGGCTCGCCCAGCTTGATCGAGATGACGGCGGTCAATCCCTCGCGCACATCGTCGCCGGAGAGGTTGTCGTCCTTCTCCTTGAGGATGTTGTTCGCACGCGCGTACTTGTTCACCAGCGTGGTGAGCGCTGCGCGGAAGCCCTCTTCATGGGTGCCGCCCTCGTGCGTGTTGATCGTGTTCGCGTAGGTGAACACGTTCTCGGTGTACGAGGTGGTCCACTGCATCGCGACCTCGAGCGAGATCTTGCGCGCCGTGTCCTCGGACTCGAAGGCGATGATCTCCTCGTTGACGACCTCCGCGTGACGCACCTTGTTGAGGTACTCGACGTAGTCGACGAGTCCGCGCTCGTAGAAGAAGACGTCGCCGGGCTGCTTGGTCGTGGTGACGCCGGCTTCTTCGACCTCGTAGGCCGAGGACGCGCGCTCGTCGAGCAGCTCGATGCGGAGACCCTTGTTGAGGAACGCCATCTGCTGGAACCGCGTGCGCAGGGTGTCGTAGTCGAAGTCGGTCGTCTCGGTGAAGATCGAGGCATCCGGCCAGAACGTGATGCTCGTGCCGGTGTCCTCGGTCTCTTCGCCCTTGATGAGCTTCTGCTGCGGCACTCCGCCGTCGGCGAAGCTGTGCCGCCAGACGAAGCCCTTCTGCTTGACCTCGACGTCGAAACGCGTCGAGAGGGCGTTCACGACCGAGGAGCCGACGCCGTGCAGACCGCCCGAGACGGCGTACGCGCCGCCGCCGAACTTGCCACCGGCGTGCAGGATCGTCAGCACGACCTCGACCGTCGACTTCGACGGGTCGGAGGAGTGCGGATCCACCGGGATTCCGCGGCCATTGTCGATCACGCGCACGCCGCCGTCTTCGAGCAGGGTGACGAAGATGGTGTCGGCGTAGCCGGCGAGAGCCTCATCGACGGAGTTGTCGACGATCTCGTAGACCAGGTGGTGCAGACCGCGCGGACCCGTGGATCCGATGTACATGCCGGGTCGCTTGCGCACCGCCTCGAGTCCTTCGAGGATCTGGATCGAATCGGCACCGTACTCGCCGGGCTGCTTGATCTTGGGGGAGATCGATGTGGACCTCACCTCCGCTTCCGCGGGAGTCTGGGTCTCTGCGCCCTGGGAGGGGTCAGGGGTTTCCCCGGTGGTCGATTCCGTCTCGTCAGCAGGGAATTCAGGCGTCATCAGAGGGCATTCTCCACATCGATATCACGAACTCCCATTCTAGCGGTCTTTCGAGTCGAAATCCCGCTGAACGGCCGTGTATGGCCCTCTGAGCCTCTCGAACCCCCTGAACGGTGCCCTACCCGTAGGTATCGCGCGGGCCCCGTCCTGGAACGACTCTGGGACCCCATTTCCATGAGGGTACGTCCGGTCCGATGAAGCGGAGGTTCTCCACTCCCGCATCCGGATACCGTCGACCGATCTCGGTGAGGATGGTCCCGCGCATGTACTGGAGGTTCTTCGCCCAGGCCGTCGAATCGCACTTCACGGTGAGCACTCCGCGTTCGAGAGAGACCGGTTCGGAGTGCTTCGCCGTGTCGGTGCCCGCGAGATCGGACCACTGCCTGACCAGGTCTTCGCGGGCGAGAGTCTTCTGCCAGCCCGCGTCGCGGGTGAGCTTGTCGAGCACCGCCCCGAGGGGACCGGGGTCACGACCGGGTGTGAAGGGAGCGTTGTCGTCGTCTGCGACGATCCGTCGCTTGCGCTTCCACGACTTCGAACTCGGAGCGAGGCCACGCAGACGCAGGTAGGTCGCGACCGTCTCGGGGGTCTCCGGTGTCGGAGCGGATGCCGGGACAGGTGCGATGTCACTCATCTGCCACTTCCCTCTCGTCACTGATGGTGCCGGCCGAGATCCTGACCACGTGGGCATGGAGCACCTCGGGGATATCCTCCTCCACTGCCGCGGTCACGACCACCTGCTCGTAACCCGCGGTGAGCGCCGCGAGGCGCTGTCGGCGATCGGCATCGAGTTCGGCGAACACGTCATCGAGGATCAGCACGGGGTCGCCGGCGGGGGACTCGCTGCGCAGCAGCTCGGCGGAGGCGAGGCGTAGCGCGAGCGCCACAGACCAGGACTCCCCGTGCGATGCGTAACCCTTCACCGGCAGACCGCGAACCCGTAGAACGAGATCATCGCGATGAGGGCCGGTCAGGGTGAGTCCGCGGTCGAGCTCGTTCGATCGCTTGGCGAGCAGTGCGGCGTGGAACATCTCGGCGATGTCTCCCGAGGTCTCGGCCGGCGCATCGACTCCCTCTTCGGGATCTGCGCCTCGCACCGAGAGCGCCCAGTCGAGCTGGGGACGATGATCCTCGCCGGCGATCGCCGCATACGCCTCTGCGACCGGATGCTGCAGATCGGCCGCGAGACGCTGACGCGCCGTGATGATCTCGGCTCCGAGGGAGACGAGCTTGTCGTCCCATACATCGAGGGTGCTCAGCCCTTCGCCCTTGATGCCGCGCGCTCGCGCCGACTTCAGAAGGGCGTTGCGCTGCTTGAGCACACGGTCGTAGTCGGCGAGCACTGACGACATGCGAGGAGTGCGCTGGATCAGCAGCTGGTCGACGAAACGACGGCGAGAAGACGGGTCGCCGCGCACGATCTGCAGATCTTCAGGGGCGAACAGCACGACGTGGGCATATCGGGGAAGCTCATTCGTCTTCGAGGGAGATCCGTTGATGCGCGCCTTGTTCGTACCCTGCTTGTTGAGCTGCACCTCGATCAGCACCTTGCGTTCACCGTGCGACAGGCGTGCGCGGATGATCGCGAAATCCTGGCCTTCGCGCACCATCGGCGCATCCGACGACACCCTGTGGGAGCCGAGAGTGGCGAGGAAGACGACGGCCTCTGCGAGGTTGGTCTTGCCCTGACCGTTGCGGCCGACCAAGACGTTGGGGCCCTTGTGCAGAGCGAGATCCGCGGTCGCATAATTGCGGAAGTCGACCAGGCTCAGGTGTTCCACAATCACGCTGTCAGCCTACCTTCGGGGTCTGACACCGCTGTCCCCGCGCGGCGTTCGCCCGTCGCAGGATCAGCGGAGCAGCAGGTTCGGCTGCAGCAGGTACTTGAACGAGTCGAGCCCGGCCTGATCGACCGATGTCTGGCTGGTGATCAGCACGGGACTGAGCTTGTTCGCGTTGTCGCTCGAGGTGAACGTGACGCGGACGAACTCGCTCTTGACCGCTCCGAGTGCCTCGATGAGGTACTGCGGGTTGAGGCCGAGAGTGACATCGTCGCCACCGTTCAGGATCGCGTCGACGGACTCGGAGGCACGTGCGTGCTCGCTGCCCGATGCATCCATCGTGACGCTGTCGGACGTGAACGTGAAGCGCAGCGGAGCTGCGCGATCCAGCACGAGCGACACGCGGCGCACCGCTTCGACGAGGTCGGCGGTGTTCACGACCGCGTAGTGCTCGGTCTGCTCGGGGAACAGACGGCGGACAGGCGGGAAGTTGCCCTTGATCAGCAGCGAGGTCACGGTCTTGTTGCCTGCCGTGAAGGCGATGATCTCGCGATCGCCGGCTCCGGAGAATGCGATCTGGATGGTTCCGGCGTGACCGAAGGTCTTTCCGACTTCGAGAAGCGTGCGTGCAGGGACCAGTGCGCTCGCTTCGACCGCCTCGCCATCCCACGGGACGTCTCGGAGCGAGACACGATAGCGGTCCGTCGCGACCAGGCTGAGCGTGTGTCCGGAGACCTCGAGCTGCACACCCGTGAGCACGGGGGTCACGTCGTCACGCGATGCGGCGAAGCCGACCTGAGCGATCGCGGTTCCGAAATCATCGGCCGGGACGACGCCGGACGAGCCGGACACCTCGGGGATGGAGGGATATTCCTCGACCGGCATGGCTGCGAGGGTGAACCGAGCGGAGCCGCACGTGACGGTGATGCTGCCGTCGTCCTCGACGGCGATCTCGATCGGCGCGTTGGGCAGGCGGCTGGCGATGTCGGAGAGCAGTCGACCGTGGACGAGTATCGTGCCGGGGGTGTCGACCGTGGCTTCGATGGTGGTCCGAGCGGATGCCTCGTAGTCGAAGGCCGAGAGCGTGAGCCCTGATCCGTCGGCCTCGATCAGCACTCCGGCGAGAATCGGCTGCGGGTTCCGCTGCGGAAGCAGCTTGACGACGAAGGACACAGCCTCGCTGAAGACATCGCGGTTGACCTGAAACCTCACGGGTGCTCCCTTGTCGTCATTCTGAGACGTGTCGTCATCGTTCCTGCCTGTGCAGGGCTTCCCATGCTAGCCCCACAGTCGGGCGGATCCCTACGACCGGAGCAAACCGCGGGTCCGTTCGACTTTCCCCACCGTCTGGTGATCGGATCGCCCTTGAATTGAATTAACTCCTTAACGGTGTTAACACCTGTGGATACTGTGGATAACTCGGTGGAAAGCAGACGCCAGTAGGGAACTACACGGTTGTCACTTGTGGAAACCCTGAGGAATCCGCGGGTGGACAGCTTCCCGGGGGTCGCACCGTCTCCCACAGTTATCCACAGGTTCGGCGGTTTCTCACACATCCGTCCCGATCTCGAGGCGATTCATCCACAAGTTATCCACATGTGCAAACTGGCATCGATCGAGCCGGCCATATGCCTCTCAGGCGCACAGAAAGGGGGTCGTGGCTTCCCATCGGAAGCCACGACCCCCTTTTCGAGGTGGCGCGGGCTCAGCGTCGACCGAGCTGCGTGGTGATCTCTGTCACCTGGTTGTAGATCGAACGCCGCTCCTTCATGAGCTCGCTGATCTTCTTGTAGGCGTACATCACCGTGGTGTGGTCCCGGTTGCCGAACAACTGCCCGATCTTCGGCAGCGAGAGGCTGGTGCGCTCTCGGCACAGGTACATGGCGATCTGGCGTGACGTGGCGATCTGCTGCGATCTGCTCGAGCCGTAGAGATCGTCGACGGTCAGCTTGAAGTACTGCGCGGTCGCGGTGATGATGTCGGTCGGCGAGATGATGTTGTCCTCAGCCGTGTCGATGATGTCGCGCAGCACCGTCTGGGCGAGAGAGATGTCGAGAGCCGAGCGGTTCAGGCTGGCGAAGGCCGAGACACGGATCAGCGCCCCCTCGAGTTCACGGATGTTCGACGAGACCACCGTCGCGATGTACTCGAGTACCTCGTCGGGAATATGAAGGGCTTCGCTCTGCGCCTTCTTACGGAGAATCGCGATTCTCGTCTCGAGGTCAGGAGCCTGTACATCGGTGATCAGACCCCACTCGAACCGGCTCCGCATGCGGTCCTCGAAGCCTGTCAGGTGCTTCGGGGCCACGTCGCTCGTGATCACGACCTGCTTGTTGTGGTCGTGGAGAGTGTTGAAGGTATGGAAGAACGCCTCCTGGGTCTCGGCGCGACCCTGCAGGAACTGGATGTCGTCGATCAGGAGGATGTCGACATCGCGGTAGCGGGCCTGGAAGGCTGCGCCCCTGTTGTTCGCGATCGAGTTGATGAAGTCGTTCGTGAATTCCTCGCTCGACACGTACCTGACCTTGACGCCTGCGTAGAGAGACTGGGCGTAGTCGCCGATCGCGTGCAGCAGGTGGGTCTTGCCGAGACCGGAGTCACCGTAGATGAACAGCGGGTTGTAGGCCTTGGCCGGCGCCTCGGCGACGGCGACCGCTGCGGCGTGCGCGAACCTGTTCGACTGTCCGATGACGAAGTTGTCGAAGGTGTACTTGGGGTTGAGCCGCGACTCGTGACGCTGCTGCGTCGGCTGCTCCATCGGAGACTCGACGCGGATCTGCTCCTGGCGACCGTAGTCCGCGACCGCGATGGGCGCCGTCGGCTGCTCGGCGAGCTCGTGGTTGACCACCACTCGGTAGGAGGTGACCTCCTCGCCGATGTGGGAGAGGGCTTCCATGATCGGCAGCCGCAGTCTCTTGTTGATCTGCGCAGCGGTGAGATCGTTGGGCACCTCGAGATAGAGCGTCGCCGCCATCACTCCAGCCGGAACGGCGAGGCTGAGGAATCCCTGGAGTTGAGGGGTGACCCTGTCATCCGCTTCGAGGAGCTCCTGCACCGTGGTCCAGATCGGAACGTCGGGCTGGGCAGGTGATGACATGACGCTCCGTGCTGAGGGGGCGACGGGCCGTCGGGATCACGCGGCTCGCCTGTGGATAACTTCGGATGCCACGGTAGTCACCACGGCTGTGAACGGCAACCTGCCCACGGAAATCCGCGCGCGTGTTGCGCATACGTGCACGCCCGAGGTTGTGGATAGTAGCTGTGCGGATCGTGTCGGGGTCCGGGCCGAAGCGCGCAGATTTGCTCTGCGCGCCGTCAGGACGTACCCTTAATCGGTTGACTTATGCCTGAATGGCAGATCCCTATGTCTCCGGTCAAAATGATCCCGGTGGCAGCATTCCCGGAGTGATTTCATGAGCAAGCGCACCTTCCAGCCCAACAACCGTCGTCGCGCCAAGAAGCACGGCTTCCGTCTTCGCATGCGCACCCGCGCCGGCCGTTCGATCCTCTCGGCTCGCCGCGCGAAGGGCCGCACCGAGCTCTCCGCGTAGATCGCTGTGCTCGCCCGCCCGTTTCGTGTGACCCGCGGGAGCGACTATCGCCTGGTCGTTCGACGCGGATCCCGTTGTGGCGGAGCCAAGGTCGTCACTTCGATGTTGGCGACGGGCGAGAACAGAGCCGCGAGGTTCGGATTCATCATCAGCAAGCAGGTGGGCACCGCTGTGGTGCGCAATACCGTGCGTCGGCGACTCAAAGCCGTGTGTGCGGATGCGCTGGCGCGGGTCCCCGAGGGCATGGATGTCGTCATCCGTGCCCTTCCTGCATCTGCGACAGCGACATACGCAGAGCTGAGCGCCGATGTGAATCGCTGTCTCGACCGCCTCGGGCAGGCTCGAGCATGACCGCCCTCCCGGCATCCTCGATCGGAACCGCGCATCTGCAGACCGGGGATGTGCTGCGCAGCATCCCGCTGATCCCGAGGAATCTGGTTCTGGGTTTCCTCACCGGGTATCGCAAGGTGATCTCCCCGATGTACGGAGATGTCTGTGCCTATTACCCATCTTGTTCCGCTTACGCTGTAGGTGCGGTGCAACAGCACGGCGCGGTGAGGGGAGCGATGCTCTCGGCATGGCGCATCCTCCGTTGCAATCCCTGGAGCCACGGCGGCGTCGATGACGTCCGTCCGCACCAACACTTCCGTTATGACCTGACCGCTCGCGGTTTCGTCGTCCCTGCCCGAAAGGATTGATCGGTGGGTCTTGACCTTCTGCTCGCCAGCGCAACACCTTCGCCGGAGCCTGCCTCCGGCGGCTTCGATCTGATCGGAACCATCCTCTGGCCCCTCAAGTGGGTCGTCGAGCTCGTGCTCGTCGCCTGGCATTGGCTGCTGACGGCCGTCGGCCTTCCGGCAGCATCCGGTCTGACCTGGGTGCTCTCGATCGTCGGACTCGTGATCGTGGTGCGCGCTGCGCTGATCCCGCTCTTCGTGAAGCAGATCAAGAGCCAGCGAAAGATGATGGAAATCGCTCCTGAACTGCGAAAAGTTCAGGAGAAGTACCGGGGTAAGAAGGATCAGCTGTCTCGTGAGGCGATGAGCCGCGAGACCATGGCGCTGTATAAGAAGCACGGCACGACGCCGATGTCGAGCTGTCTGCCGCTTCTCGTGCAGATGCCCATCTTCTTCTCGCTGTTCAGCGTGCTGAGTGATGTCTCCAAGCACCACAACCTGGGTGTCGGTGGTGTGGGCCTGCTGAACGCCGAGCTGACCGAGCAGTTCTACAACGCCGAGCTCTTCGGAGTCGCATCACTGCACGAGACTCTCGGCAACGCGGTGGATGCAGGCAACACGACGGCGATCGTCATCCTGGTCACGCTCGTCGTGCTCATGATCGCGTCGCAGTTCTTCACCCAGCTGCAGATCATCTCGAAGAACCTGTCGCCCGAGGCCAAGACCGGCCAGGCGTACCAGATGCAGAAGATCATGCTCTACGTGCTGCCGCTCGGCTTCATCTTCTCGGGCATCTTCTTCCCGCTCGGTGTGGTCGTGTACTGGTTCATCTCGAACCTCTGGACGATGGGGCAGCAGTTCCTCGTCATCCGCGAGATGCCTACTCCCGGGTCTGAAGCAGCCAAGGCGCGGGAAGAGCGACTGGCTCGCAAGGGCAAGGCGATCGACGGATCGGGCAAGGTCGTTCCCATGGCGGCTTACGAAGCAGAGCAGCAGCGTCTGCTCGAAGAGGCCGAGCGCGCGAAGGCACAGGCACCCAAGCGTCAGCAGCCGGTGGGCAAGAAGCGTTCGAAGAAGAAGGGGAGCGGTTCGTGACCGACAACGTGACCGAGATCGTGGAACCCACGGTCGCCGAGCTCGAGAACGAGGGAGACGTCGCAGCCGACTACCTCGAGGAGCTGCTCGACATCGCCGACATTGACGGCGATCTGAATCTCGATGTCCGCCAGGGCCGCGCATATGTGTCGGTCGAGGCTGAAGGCGATGGGCTTGCCGTGCTTTCTGCGCCCGACACGGTGCAGGCCCTGCAGGAGCTGACCCGTCTCGCGGTTCAGAACAAGACCGGTTCGTTCTCGCGGCTGATCCTCGACGTCGGTGGATCGCGCGACGCACGCCGCCGGCAGCTCGAGACGCTCGTGAACGCCGCGGCCGCGAAGCTCGACGATGGAGCGACCCAGGCATCGCTGCCCGCGATGTCGAGCTACGAGCGCAAGTTGGTTCACGATATTGCCGCTGATCAGGGACTTGTCTCCGAGTCCTACGGCGAAGGCGCTGACCGCCACACCGTCTTGCGTCGTCGTTGACGTTTCACGTGAAACATCCAGGCGGGGTGCGGTCATGAGTGTCGTCGAGGTCGAACCCTCCGTAGCTGTTGAGCTGTTCGGGGATCGGATCGAACTGGCGCGCCAGTTTGCTGCGGCTCTGACGGAGCATGGTGAGGAGAGAGGACTGATCGGCCCTCTCGAACTGCCGCGTCTGTGGACCAGGCACATTTTGAACAGCGTCATCGCTGCCCCCCTGTTTCACGGATCTGTTGCAGACATCGGCTCCGGGGCTGGGTTGCCCGGAATCGTTCTCGCGATCGCCCGCCCCGACGTGCAGTGGACGCTCATCGAGCCGATGGAACGTCGTGTCACATGGCTGAACGAGCAGGTCACGGAGTTGCGCCTGGACAACGTCGAGGTGCTCCGTGCTCGAGCTGAGGACGTGCGTCTCCCGGTGGGGTTCGATGTGGTCACCGCGCGGGCGGTGAGCGCGTTGAGAACACTGATCCCTCTCACCGCGCCCCTCGTGCGTGACGGCGGCGAACTGACGCTGCTCAAGGGAATGAATGCTGCGAATGAGATCGAAGCAGCTCAGAAGCAGATCAAGAAGTTCCGTCTGTCCGACGTGAGGGTGGAGACGCTCGGCGAGAGCGTGCTTCCTGAGACGACGAGAGTGGTCCGGGCCGTCGTTCGATAGCCGACGGTTGAGGCCAGACAGGTTCTCGTGCAGCTCGTTGCTGCGAATCATCGTGCGGGAATGCCCCGTGGTGCTTACCCGGATACCGGCTGGCGCCCCCTTGAACAGCGCCGGACGCGTTGGCACAAGATGGCAGTGGTTGGAGTGACCCACGTAAGGTGCGGGTCTCGGTTGCTCTGATCATGTGGTTGGTTCGGGGTCGTACGCCACTCATGCGTTTCACGTGAAACGTCCTCGCAGACAGCTCTGCCGACGAGTAGCGGCTACGACCCGGATGGCGAGAGGTCTACATTTGCAGGCGGCCTGCCCACGAGATGGATTCCGGGCACGATGAGGCCGCTGTACTCATTGGGACTTATGCAGCGCCCCCGCGGTTGACTCATACCGAGCGCGGACATTGCACACGGGCCCAGTAGGACCGAAGGCCCCACACTGGGGTACTACAGCGTTCGCGCGGTTTGCGCGATCGCATGCCTAGAGAGTGTCACGTGGCTCATGCATGTTTCACGTGAAACGTCATGGTCCACGAGTGTGGGTGCCGGTCGGATACCGATAGCCCGGTTCCAGCGGCGGAGGCTTGCTCGTTAGATTTCGAACCAATTGCCGTAGCCGGTCGTCGTCGTCGGGGAAAGCCATAGGTGACCAGCGGCGGCCTCGTGTTTCACGTGAAACACGTCATCACAGTGATCACGTACCGCAGCGCGCGTGGTGAGCCCGTGGTCTCTGCTGTGACGGCTCGACGTGCTTCCTCGGGCGCAAGGCGAGGGGCAGAGCCGACATGTCCTACGCGGACCTGTCGCGCTGCGCATCCATCTCGCTTGCCTTGGACATCCACGGACTCCTGCGATCGGAAGGCGGTTCAGAGACAGAGTCGGTTGAGGTACAGGCGACGACTCTGTTCTTGCTCGTGTAAGGGGAGTACCACGGAGTGAGTCCCGTCAGCATGCACCTTCTTGCCCACGTTCAGTACGGGGGAGTGGTCTCTTGTGCCGCTTTGTGCCATGCATCGCAGGCATTGTCAGAGCCGTCGACGCGGACGAGACGACTTCCGACCGCGGCGCGGTGCAGTGCACCTGTGAACAACAGGATGTTTCACGTGAAACCTCCGGTACGCCGGCTTGTGCGCAGCTCGCTGATTGACTGACGTCCCTGTGTTGCCGCCTCTCCTCGCCGACGAGAGGCGCATCGACGCTTGGTAGTGGCGCTCTGCATCGTGCGTGAGAGTTCGAGTCCCTCTGGGGAGTCGATGCGAGATCCCGTTGACACTCAGCATTGGACAAGCTCCCACTATCGAAAGGGATGGGACTCGTTGTCAGCACTCAGTGTGTGGTCCCATCGAGTTGTCGGGGTGAATGCGCGCGGTGGGACCAGCATGTTTCACGTGAAACGATCCGCCTGAGTCGTGCTTGCAGTGGCAGGTATGTCGTCATCCGGCGGACCTTGGAGTGTCCTCGACCCATGGGAAAGAGGGGCCGGCGAAGGCGCGTAGCCGCCGGCCTACTCGTGTCACGTACGTGACGGCGGTGGCGAGTGACATTTGAGAGCCGCTCGTTGATGGCGCTTGGTCGACCACACGGCGCGTGGAGAGGCCATGAAAGCGGTTCGGAGCTCGCACAGCACCGACTCGTCCGCGGAGAGTTGCGGCGCCTCTCAGTCGGGCGGTTGCTTCGCAGCAGCCCCAGTCCGTCTGGTCGCAGCTGTTGAATGGAAGCACGACTGTGCTGAGGACTAGGCGGCTTGGTGCGGAACCAAAGGATGTTTCACGTGAAACGCACGTGCTGATGGGTGGGTGGGCCGAACGCGCACAGCGATCGAGCTGCTCCTTGCAGTCTCGCGATCGGCCGCGATAGGAGCGAGCACTCGACCTCATTGCCAGATCTGCGCCTTCTAAGTACGTTTTGGGGCAAGTTCAGGCTGAAGACAGTTCCCGCGCACCGGCTCCCAGGGCAAGAGACTGCGAGAACACCTGCTGCGGATCGACGTTGTCAGCAGGGGGATTCCTCAGCGCCCACACGCGAGTTTCGTGGCTTCTTCGGCAATCATGCGACAGGAGAACCTCTGATCTCGCCTCAAATGAGGCGTGCCCCCACGCAACGCGTGAGCTTGAGGCGGCGAGGACACTGCCCGCGGAGGGGAGGGGCTTATGTATCCTCACAATCAGTGTGGCGTGTGGCGTGTGGCGTGTGGCGTGTGGCGTGTGGCGTGTGGCGTGTGGCGTGTGGCGTGTGGCGTGTGGCGCGTGGTGCGTGGTGCGTGGTGCGTGGCGTACGGGGTGGGGCTGCGGGGGCGTGCGGAATGGGGCTGGGGAGTGGGAAGGAGGTGCGGTGAGTGGGATTTCGGGCTCTGGGGAATGGCGGAGCGTGGAGCGGGACCCCGGGACTCCGGGACTCCGGAATCGCGGCGTCCCGGGAGATGGAGCGCTGGAGTGTGGATGGATTGCGGGGAAGGAGTGAGAACTCGAGAGGGTGAGCGTGCCCCATGACTGCGGCACTGTCAGACTGCGGGATTGCCGCGTTTGCGGCGGGTGGGGCGTGGGAAGGGAGTGATTGCGCGAAGCGGGAAGCGGGATGGCGGAGCTCGGGAGCGTGAGCGTGGCCACGACCGCGGGATTGCGGGGAGGATCGGGCAATTCGGGATCGGACGTGGGGCGGCGCCCGCACAGCGGAGTGTGAACTGCGGAGCGTAAGCGTGGATCGGGCTGAGGGGCTGAGGGGCTGAGCGACCGAGCGACTGAGGGGCTGCGGGGTTATGGGGTTATGGGGTTATGGGGGAGCGGGGTTCCGGGGGAGTGGGGAGTGCGGGTGTCGGGCTTCGCGGCGGCGTAGCGAGGGCTGCTGGTGCGGTAGTAGCCCAACGCGGCATGGAACGCACGCCGCCAGGCGCGCCAGATGAAGATCATTCCGCTCCGCGACATGACAGGATCCGCCAGGGCGTGCCGCAGTTGGGCCACGGGCGCCAGATTCACCGGTGTCATCAGGTAACTGGCGACACCGGTCATCGAAGGCGGACAGTTGCACACGCGAACTCCAGCAGCGTTCCACGTGAAACATCGATATTGTGTGGACATGGTTCGCTTGCTCATCACAGGGATGTCGGGGGTGGGCAAGTCGAGCGTTCTCCGGGAGCTGGGGGAGAGGGGCCACGAGGTTGTGGATACCGACTACGGGCCTTGGAAGACCGAATCAGGGCTGTGGGATGACGTCCTGATGGGTGCTCTGCTTGGCGAGAGCACTGAAGTCATCGTCTCCGGCACCGTACAGAACCAGGGTGACTTCTACGATCGCTTCGACCACGTGGTCCTCTTGTCGGCGCCCATTACCGTGCTGCTCGATCGAGTCCGGGGTCGGACGTCGAACCCCTATGGTTCGACCGCCGAGGAGCGGGAGGAGATCACGTCGAATCACGCACTGGTTGAGCCACTGCTCCGCGCGACAGCCACGACAGAGATCGACGCGACGCAGCCACTGTTGCACGTGGTCGACCAGGTGGAGGATCTCCTGCGGGTGCGTACCTGACCGTTCCACGTGAAACAGTGCACTGGCATTCGTTCACGCAGCTGCCGCCCCAGACGTGCTGCATCCGGGCTGACCCAGACGCGGTGACACCGCAGTGGATGGCCGTGGCGGGGCGCGTCATCGCTCGTGTGACGGCATACGTGGCCGGCCGGGCACCGGATCTCCAGCTGCGACAGGTGGCACGGCCAGACCGGGCACCTTGCCAGGGACCGTTATCAGCGCTCGTTCGACCGCGGGAGACTGCAAGCACCTGACGGCCCGAGATCCGGATCGACCGTTGAAGACCTCGGCGGACCCAACGGGCAGTTCATGCCTGCCCGAGAGGGAGGCATGAACCAGCCGCTGTTCGTCGCAAACACCCCAATACCTGACCACGCGGGCCATCACCGACGCGGCAACGTCCGCTGCAGCGATTAGAGTGGAGGACGGCCCCGAAAGGAGTGGATGTTTCACGTGAAACAGCCCGAAAAGGCATCACCGAAGGACTCTTTCGGGATGGATACGCCGCTCGCGCGGGAACTCGCCGACCTCTCCGCTCGACGCAGGGTGCTCGAGACTGTGGATCTCGACTTCACCGGGGACACCCGCATCCTCACTGTCTCGAACCAGAAGGGCGGCGTGGGCAAGACCACGAGCGCCGTCAATGTCGCCTCGGCCCTCGCCGGTCTGGGCGCGAAGGTCCTGGTGATCGATCTCGACCCGCAGGGCAATGCCTCGACCGCCCTGGGTGTGCCCCACAACGCAGACACTCCCAGTGTGTATGACGTGCTGATCGAAGAGGTTCCGCTCGCCGACATCGTGCAGCAGAGCCCGGAGGACGAGAACCTCTTCTGCGCTCCGAGCACGATCCATCTCGCCGGTGCCGAGATCGAACTGGTGGCTCAGGTTGCGCGCGAGCATCGCCTGCGACGAGCGCTCGACGACTATCTCGTCGACCACCCGATGGACTTCGTCATCATCGACTGCCCTCCTTCGCTCGGCCTGCTCACGATCAACGCCTTCACTGCGGCGAGTGAGGTCTTCATCCCCATCCAGTGCGAGTACTACGCACTCGAGGGGTTGAGCCAGCTGCTCGGCAGCATCCAGATGATCCAGAAGCACCTGAATCCCGGACTTCACCTCTCCACGATCCTGCTGACCATGTTCGACGGTCGCACGCGACTGGCACAGCAGGTCGCCGACGAGGTCCGCACACACTTCCCCGATCAGGTGCTCGACACCGTCATCCCGCGCTCGGTGCGGGTGTCGGAGGCACCGAGTTTCGGTCAGACCGTGATCGCCTACGATGGGCAATCCGCCGGCGCTGTCGCGTATCGCGAGGCCGCTGTCGAGATCGCGTCGCGGACGGCGACGCAGAGCAAGGAGAAATGATGGCGAAGCGCACTGGACTGGGTCGGGGCATCGGCGCCCTCATTCCCACGGCTGATCAGTCCGAGCGTCCCGTGGATGTGTTCTTCCCCGGCGCGAATCTGCGTCCGGCGACGGACCAGACCAGCGACCAGCCCGCCGCGGAGGTCGACCTCGAAGTGGTGCCCGGCATCCACCTGATCCAGATCGACCCGCAGAAGATCGTGCCGAACCCGCGCCAGCCGCGTACGCACTTCAATGCGGAGGACCTCGCAGAACTCGTGCACAGTGTTCGCGAGTTCGGTGTGCTGCAGCCGGTTGTCGTGCGCAAGAATGCTGACGGCGAGTACGAGCTGATCATGGGGGAGCGGCGCACCCGTGCGGCGCGCGAGGCAGGTCTCGAGAAGATCCCCGCCATCGTCCGTGAGACCGCCGACGAAGACCTTCTGCGCGACGCACTGCTCGAGAACCTGCACCGTTCCGAGCTGAATCCTCTCGAGGAGGCATCGGCGTACCAGCAGCTGCTCGAAGACTTCGGCATCACTCAGGAGGAGCTGGCGACGCGGATCGGTCGTTCGCGCCCCCAGATCAGCAACACGATCCGCCTGCTGAAGCTGCCCGTGCCCGTGCAGCAGCGTGTGGCCGCCGGCGTGCTCACCGCTGGACACGCTCGTGCGATCCTGAGTCTGGAGACACCGGAGGCGATGCAGCGTCTCGCCGACAAGGTCGTGAATGAAGACCTGTCGGTGCGTGCGACCGAGGTCGCCGCGAAGACCGAGCCGGCAGGGCCCGGTCGCACGGCGAAGCCCACTCCCGGCGCCCGGCGCGCGTATCTCGATGAGGTCGCCGGCACACTCGGGGACCGCCTCAACACCAGGGTGAAGGTCTCCTTGGGTGCACGCAAAGGCCAGGTCATCATCGATTTCGCTTCGATTCAGGACCTGAACCGGATTCTCAGCGAACTCGGCGAATCGGGGTATGGCCCGGCGTGATGCCGCGCCACAGCCCCTGAGCGGTCGTAGACTCTCGGCATCGCGATGACGAGAGGGATGCCATGTCCAAAGCGCTGAATCCAGAAGGCGTCAGGCGACGCGTCATCGCGGTGAGTATCGCCGCAGCTCTCGGAGGGTTCCTCTTCGGTTTCGACACCGCAGTGATCAACGGGGCCGTCGATGCTCTGGCGGGTGACGTCTCGGGCTTCGATCTCGGAGTCGGGCTCAAGGGCTTCGCCGTCTCGTCGGCTCTGATCGGCTGCGCGGTGGGCGCCTGGTTCGCAGGCCCGATCGCGAACAAACGCGGGCGCATCCCCGTGATGGTCGTCGCCGCAGCGATGTTCTTCATATCGGCCATCGGATCGGGACTCGCCTTCAGCGTGGTCGACCTGATCATCTGGCGGGTGATCGGCGGCCTCGGCGTCGGTGCAGCATCCGTCATCGCCCCCGCTTACATCGCAGAGGTCTCACCGGCGGCGATTCGAGGGCGACTGGGCTCGCTGCAACAGCTCGCCATCGTCACGGGTATCTTCGCGGCGCTGCTGTCTGATGCCCTGCTCGCGAATATCGCCGGGGCTGCGGACCAGCCGCTGTGGGGACTCACGGCATGGCGCTGGATGTTCATGGTCGCCGCGATCCCTGCCCTCGTCTACGGGGTGATGTCCCTGAGGCTCCCGGAGTCGCCGCGATATCTGGTGCGGAAGGGTGAACTGAAGCGCGCTGCCGAGGTGCTCGAGACCGTCACAGGTGCCGTCGATGTCGACGCGAAGATCAAGGAGATCACGAGCACGATCGACACGGAGCGGAAGGAGTCGCTGCGAGACCTCCGCGGCAGCCGCCTCGGGCTCAAGCCGATCGTCTGGGTCGGCATCCTGCTGTCGGTGTTCCAGCAGTTCGTCGGCATCAACGTCATCTTCTACTACTCGACCACGCTCTGGCAGTCGGTCGGATTCGATGAGTCCAGCGCCCTGCTGACGTCGGTCATCACGTCCGTGACGAACATCGTCGTGACGATCGTCGCGATCCTGCTCGTCGACAAGATCGGTCGACGCATCATGCTCCTGGTCGGTTCGGTCGGCATGACGGTGACTCTCGGACTGATGGCACTCGCCTTCTCGTTCGGCACCCTCGACGCCGAAGGTGCGGCGACGCTTCCCGATCCATGGGCGACGGTCGCGCTCATCTGCGCCAACGGCTTCGTGGTCTTCTTCGGCGCCACCTGGGGCCCGCTCGTGTGGGTCCTGCTGGGCGAGATCTTCCCGAACTCGATCCGTGCAGGTGCCCTCGCTGTCGCTGCGGCCGCGCAGTGGGCGGCCAACTTCTTCATCTCGACGACGTTCCCGATCTTCGCCGACATCGGCCTCACCTTCGCGTACGGCTTCTACGCGTTCTTCGCTCTGCTGTCGTTCTTCTTCGTGTACTTCAAGGTGCCGGAGACGAAGGGCAAAGAGCTGGAGGAGATGACCGACGAGCTGAAGGTGGAGCGCCGGGGCACCCGCAAGGCCACGTAGGCTGGAAGCATGACCGAGTCCGTTCCGCGCCGCGCCAGCCTCGAAGTGCTGAGAGCAGAAGCGTCGGACGAACTCGCCGTGCTGATCCAGGAGCGGCTCCTCAGCGGTGAAGACCCCTGGGAATTCATGGAGGAGCTGCCGAGCGTCGATGAGCTCGTGGTGTACCTGCTGCGCGCCGACAACATCACCGCGAACGACGGCGTGCGCCCGAACGCCGCGCGTCACTATCGTGTGCTCCGCCAGATCGCGTTGGAGTACCCGGAGCTGACTCCGGCGGTCTGGGGCCTTCTCGACGAGAAGCAGCGCCACCGCCGCTGGGATCCCTCGGTCGCCGACGCCTCCTGAGGACCGCAGAACCGTGCCTCGAATGCTTGTCGGCTACGACCCCACCTGGCCGGAGCAGTTCGAGAGCATCGCTCGGGAGATCCGCACGCTGGGGGATGCCGACTGGCTGATCGAGCACATCGGATCGACGGCGATCCCGGGAATGCGTGCGAAGCCCATCATCGATCTGGCCGTCAGGATCCGAGACCTCGAGCACTTCGAGCATCACAGCCCGGCTCTGCAGGCCGCTGGCTGGCGGCGGGGCAGCTCCGTACGCACGCACCCGGTGATGATTCTCGAACCCGACGGCATCCGCATCGCGATCGCGCACTTCTTCTTCGCGGGGGAGTGGGATGCCGTGCACCAGCGGCTGCTGAGGGACTGGCTGCGATCACATCCGGACGACGCCGATCGCTACGCCCATGCCAAATGCGACGCCGTGGCCGCCGCCGCGCGCGGAACGTCGACCTACAATGCCGCGAAGACGCCCGTGATCCAGGAGATCGTCGACCGCGCCCGGGCGGCCCGGGGATTGCCGTCGGTGCCGGTCTACGACAAGTAGGGCCACACGCGCCCCGGACAGCGGACGCCGCCCCGATCTGCACATGCTCTGACAGGAATCGACCGCAGGACGGGGCAGGGTGTGCAGAATGGGCATCCAGGACCCGGACTTGAAGACACGATCGGCACGGCGGGTACGAGAAAGGGCCGCCACTCCCGAAGGAGTGACGGCCCTTATCGACGCGTGATCAGCCGATGAACGCGGCGAGGTCCTGCTCGAGGGCGGGCTTCGGCTTGGCGCCGATGATGGTCGTCTTGACCTCACCGCCCTGGAACACCTTCATCGCGGGGATCGAGGTGATCTGGTACTTCATCGCCAGCTGCGGGTTCTCGTCCACGTTCAGCTTGAGGATGGTGATCTTGTCGGGATTGTCGGCCTGGATCTGGTCCAGAACTGGGGCGACCATGCGACACGGTCCGCACCACTCGGCCCAGAAGTCCACGAGGACGGGACCTTCGGCCTGCAGAACGTCCTGCTCCCAGGTCGCCTGGCTCGTAGCCTTTGCACTCATCAGAGTTCTCCTTGTTCGAGGTTCGCCTGCTACAACAGCAGACGAGGTGAAACTGTTCCCGACCGCTCAGGCGGTGATGATCTCGGCGGCTTCCGCAGCCGGGAACTCGACTGAGGCGTCCTCGAGATCCGCGAGGAAGTGCTCGGCGTCGAGGGCGGCGACCGTTCCCGAGCCGGCAGCCGTGATGGCCTGACGGTAGGTGGGGTCGATCACGTCGCCGGCGGCGAAGACACCGGGCACCGACGTGACCGACGAGCGGCCGTCGACCCAGATCGTGCCCTCTGCCGTCAGCTCGAGCTTGTCGTGCACGAGGTGGGTGCGCGGGTCGTTGCCGATCGCGATGAACAGGCCGTCGAGCGGAAGGTCGCTCAGCGTGCCGTCGACCGTGTTGCGCAGCTGGACGCCCGAGACGGAGTCGCCACCGAGGATCTCTGCGACCTCGCTGTTCCACACGAACTCGATCTTCTCGTTCGCGAAGGCGCGCTCCTGCATGATCTTCGAGGCGCGCAGGGAGTCCTTGCGGTGGATGACGTAGACCTTCTCGGCGAAGCGAGTGAGGAACGTGGCCTCTTCCATCGCCGAGTCGCCGCCGCCGACGACAGCGATCGTCTTCTCGCGGAAGAAGAAGCCATCGCACGTGGCGCACCAGGAGACGCCGTAGCCCGAGAGGCGCTCTTCGCCCTCGATGCCGAGCTTTCGGTAGGCCGAGCCCGTCGCGTAGATCAGAGACTGGGTCTCGTGCACGGTTCCGCTGCCGAGCGTGACCTTCTTGACGGGGCCGGCGAGGTCGAGCTCGGTGACGTCGTCGTAGACGACCTCGGTGCCGAACTTCTCAGCCTGCTCCTGGAACTTCGCCATGAGCTCGGGTCCCTGGATCCCCTCGGGGAAGCCCGGGTAGTTCTCGACTTCGGTGGTGTTCATCAGCTCTCCGCCGACCTCGACGGTGCTCGCGATGAGCAGCGGCTTGAGGTTCGCGCGCGCCGCGTAGATGGCGGCGGTGAATCCGGCGGGGCCGGAACCGATGATGATGACCTGACGCATGTGCTCTCCGTCGTAGATGCTGAGACGCCGAAAGACGTTCGACTGCTTCAACCAATGGTAACCGCGCGACATTCCCGCGCGCGGGGGCTCAGCGGCCCGGCAGGAAACGCCGCAGCATGGAGCCTGCGACCTTGAGTTCGGGCGCGCGCAGCAGGGCCAGGACGCCGACGTAGACGGCGACGACCGCGAGGCCGATGATGCACGTGCCGAGGGCGCCCTGGATCTTGTCGGCGGTGGTCCAGCCGGTCGGGCCGCCGAGGAGGAGGAAGATGCCCCATCCCGCCACTCCAGCAGGAACGGCGGCGATCGCGAAGCGGAGGATGGCGCTCATCCAGGTGCGGATCTCGAGTCCGCCGATCTTGCGATGCAGAAGCCAGACGGCGACCACTGTCTGGATCGTGCTGGCGATCGACTGCCCCAGTGCGATCGCGGCGGCGAGCGAGGTGACCTCGAAGGCACCGGCGGCGAGCAGCGACTGTGCGACGAGCGCGCTGACGACGACGAGCGCGCACTGGAAGAGCGTGAACCAGAAGGGAGTGCGCGTGTCACCGTAGGCGTAGAAGGTGCGCTGGACGATGAACAGGATCGTCAACGGCACCAGACACACCAGGAAGCAGACCAGCACGAGAGCTGCCGCTTCGGCATCCGACGCCTCGTTCGTGAACACGCGCGACGCAGGAACAGCAGCGGCGGCGACGGCGGCGACCGCGACCGCAATGAAGAAGAGCAGCGTGCGGATGCTCTGAGCGATGTCCTTGCGGACCTCAGCGTGTCTGCCGGCGGCAGCATGCTCGCTGATCTGCGTGAAGTAGGGCGTTCCGATGGACAGCACGATGATCGAGTACGGCAGCATGAAGATGAGCCAGGCGTACTGGAACGTGGCGACCGATGCGCCCTTGCCGGCCGCCTCGGTGAGGATCTGGGTCTGAACGAGACCCGCGATCAGGCTGGCCAGCGCCATCAGGAATGTCCACCCGGCGAGCTTGCCGACTGTGCCCAGCCCGACACCGCGCCAGCGGAAGTCGGGTCGCAGCGCGAGACCTGTGCGACGCCAGAAGATCAGCAGGATCGCGGCCTGGATCACGATGCCGAGTGTCGCCGTTCCGCCGAGCGCGGCGATCATCTCGGGCGTCCACTCGGAGACACGGGTGAGCGGACCGCCGAACAGCGCGCCGACGATCAGGAAGCCGATGATCGACACGATGTTGTTGACGACCGGCGCCCAGGTGAAAGGACCGAAGATGCGCCGGGCGTTCAACGCTTCACCGAGAAGCGCGTAGAGGCCGTAGAACAGGATCTGCGGCATGCACCAATAGGCGAACGCGGTCGCTAGCGCGAGGAACTCGGAGGATGCGTCCTTGCCGGCGTAGAGACCCACCAGCCACGGGGACGCGACCGTGGCGAGCCCTGTGATCACGACCAGCACAACTGTGCCGAGCGTGAACAGCTTGGAGATGAAGGCGTTGCCGCCGTCGGCATCCGCTGCCGCCTTGACGATCTGGGGGATGATCACGGCGGTCAGCACACCCACCGAGATCAACGAGAAGACGTTGTTGGGCAGCTGATTCGCGATGGCGAACGCGTCTGCCGCTCCCGCGCTCACGGAGCCGATCACGCCCACGAGGACGATCGTGCGCAGGAGACCGGTGACGCGCGAGATGAGCGTGCCCGCCCCGATCAGTGCGCTGGCGCGCCCGAGACTACTCATTCATCTCCTCGACGGCATCCGATTCGGACGCCGTCTCCTGGTCGTTCTCAGCAAGGGCCTCACGCCGCCGCCGTCGGATGGTGCGGATGATGCCGAGACCGAGGAGCACCACGATGAGGGCGCCCAAGACCCCGAGACCGATGGCCTCCCATTCGGCCCGCACCGAGACGCGGACGCTCTCGGGCTGGCTGATGGGCACGCCCGTGGGGCTCGAGAGCGACAGTGTCAGGGTGACCTCGCCGCTGCCCACTCGGGCGGACACGGGCACCTTGACCCTCGTCGTGGTGCCGGGCTGGATGGTCCACGGCGTCACCGACTGGACGTCGAGGCGAGGGTCGCTCGGTTTGACACTGAGCTGGATGTTCACCGGCCACGGCAGGTCGTTGCGCACCGAGAAGGGCAGATCGGCGTTGGCGGAGAGCAGCTGGATCGTGCTCGCCGGCGGGATGTCGACGGCGTTCAGCGTCTCTGTCGTCGCGACATTCACGTCCGAGACCGCCTCGTCGAACCCCTTGTCGCTCAGGCCGACCGCGGTCGCCCGCATGATCTGGATGCGCTTGGGGCTCAGCAGCACCTGTGCGTCGTCGAGGATCGAGGAGAACTGGCCGAGCACGACCTCGCTGTCGAGCATGCGCTGCAGTGCGGTCGCGCGCGTCTGGTCCGGATCGGTCGAGAGCGTCGCCGGGGCTGCCGGGACTGCGAGGACCTCGGAGAGTCCGAAGCCGAGGGAGTCGACCGATGCGACGGCTTCTCTGAGCGCCTCGGCCGTGCGAGTCTCGTCGCGATCGAGCCCGATCAGGAGCGGCGTCGTCGGACTCGCCTGACCCGCCAGGGACAGATGTGCGCTCGCCTCGGCCAGCGCCTGCTGACGTGTAGCGGTGTCGTCTTCACCGGCGGCCTGAGACAGGGCATCGGATGCGGCGTCCGCGGTGACCAGCACGCTGCGCCCGTCCACACCGGCGTGAGCACCGACGGCGGCTCCCACCGATGAGGACGACAGGACCGTGACGGCGCCGTCGCCGACATAGGTGGAGAACACGTCGAGGTCGGCGGCGGTCACATCGCTGCGCGGCCACAGGATGCCGGGTGTCGCTCCCTCGATCGCGGTGAGTTCGGCATCATCGGGAAGCACGGGTCCATCAGACGGCTGAGGCGTCGGTTCCTCACTCGGCATCGGCTCCTGCGTCGGAGCAGGCGTCGGTGACGTGCCGTCCGTCGGCACTGACGCGGGTGTCGGGGCAGCGGTGGCGGTGGGCGTGGGGGTCTCTTCTGCGGGCTCTGTGAAGCTGCCCGGGTCGAGGAACGGCGCGAGCGTCGTGGGCTGCAGGAGCCCGACGAGCCCCGCCTGCGCCTGGGTGGTGGCGTCGGCATCACCGAACTGCAGAGCGAAGCGCTCGTTGGGCAGCGCTTCGAGAAGGCGCAGCCATTCGCGGGCGCTCTGCGGCGCCGAAGATCCGAGCACCCTGATGGCCGCCGGAATCGCCGGGTCGATCGCGAGGATCGCCGAGGTCCCGCGCACTCCCTCGACCACCGCGGTGAGCGCGCCGTCGGGGGCGGTGAGCGCAGTGAGCTCGTCTGCGGTCAGGATGGCACCGTCGTCGGGGGTCGCCGTGATCGGCACCATCACGGCGACGGGCGGGCTCGCGGCAGCAGTCACGACGAGCACCGAGGTCGACGTGACCGACCGCGCATCGTCCTGGCCGTCGGTCTGCGCCCCGCTGAGAGTCGCGCGCAACGGGTAGACGCCGGGAGCGAGATCGCCCAGCACCTCGGGTGGGAGGAAGAGGCTCGTGGTCGCAGACGCCTCGGCGTCGACCGGCGCAGTCGTGTCTGAGCCGAGCTGTTCGAAGCCGCCTGCGGTATCGGCATCGTCGAGCCAGTTCGTGACCGCGGTCTCGTCGGCGAGCGGAGTGCGGTTGATCTCCACTGTCACGCGACCGGACGAGAGCTCCGACCTGGAGTCGTTCTGCACCGTGATCGAGGCCGTCGTCGCTGTTCCGGGAGCGACCGTCCCTCGTACTCCTGCCGAGAGCACCAGCTCGACCGGAGTGCTCTCCGACTCGGCATCGGTCGCTGCGAACGCGCTGCCGACGCCCGTGCCGGCGAGGCCGAGAACGATCGCCGAGATGACGGATCCGCGTGCCAGGCGGTGCAGGCGCGTGCGGAGGCCGTTCTCGAAGATGGTCGCGGTCATGAAGGTCTTCCTCGAACGCCGGGGATCCCAGGCTGCTCGTGAGTGCTGACCTTGTGATTCTAGGCGGCTGGCTGAATGAGAACCCTGAAGACGCGTAGAGTGACGGCCGTGTCCGACACCCTCGCCCCCACGCCCGATCCGCTCCGCAGCACCGCGCTCGCCGCAGATCTCGACGCAGCGGATCTGCGTTCGGAGCCGCTCCGTCGCCTGTGGGGTGAAGAGGAGGACGACGCGCTGGCCAGAGGCATGCGGGAGCCGATCCTGCGCTCGATCGCCGGTGACGACGGCGTGCTCGCGACTCTCGGCAGGCTCCTCGTGCTCGGAATGCCGCAGCCGCTCGCCGCTGTGAAGGACGCCCTCCCGAGACTCGGCGCCGACGGTCTCGCCGCTCTCGGCCTCGCGAGGATCGAGGGGACCGAGGTGGTTCCCACTGCTCTTCTGCGGCCGCAGTCGTTCGTCGACTCCGACGGGATCGGCGAATGGTGGATCGCGAGCGACCTCGATGAGGTGGCGCTCGACGGTGCGCTTCCGGCGGATCACGTGCTCGGCGTCGGCGGAGCATCGCGCACCCTCGCCGAGATCATCATGCCGATCGAGGTCGACCGTGCACTCGATCTGGGCACCGGATGCGGCATCCAGGCGCTTCTGGTCGCACGCCACGCAGGGTCGGTCGTGGCCACCGACATCTCTGCGCGCGCACTCGCCTATGCCGAGCTGAACGCTCAGCTGAACGGCGTCTCGAACATCGAGTTCCGCCTGGGGAGCATGTTCGAGCCCGTAGCGGGAGAAGCCTTCGACCTGATCGTCTCGAACCCGCCGTTCGTGATCACCCCGCGCACAGAAGGGGTGCCCGAATACGAGTACCGCGACGGAGGCCTCGTCGGTGACGCCCTCGTCGAGCAGTTCCTGCGCGCGGTTCCGTCGTTCCTCACCCCGGGAGGCGTGGCGCAGCTGCTCGGAAACTGGGAGTCACGCGGGGGTCAGGCGTCATTGAGCGGCCGGGCCGGCCTCGACCGCGTCTCGTCGTGGGTTCCCGGCGACCTCGATCTGTGGGTGATCCAGCGGGAGGAGCTCTCGCCGCTCGGCTACGCCGAACTGTGGATCCGGGACGGAGGCACGACACCGCGAGACGCCGCGTTCACCCCCCTGCTCACGGCATGGCTCGACGACTTCACCGCTCGAGGCGTCACGGCTGTCGGATTCGGCTACATCCTGGTGCGCCGGCCCGACGCCGACGGCATCCCGCTGCGCCGTCTCGAGCGAGTGACGCAACCCGTCTCGAATGTGGCCGGCGCGCTGCGCTCGGGTCTCGCAGCCCACGACGTGCTCGCAGGAGGACTGCCCGCCATTCTGCTGGTCGCGCCCGATGTCACCGAGGCGCGGCACCTGCTCCCCGGCAACGACGACCCGAGCATCATCGAACTCCGACAGGGCGGTGGATTCGCGCGCACGATCGCCGTCGACCCCGCGCTCGCCGGATTCGTGGGGGCGTGCGACGGCGATCTCACCGTCATGCAGATCGTCGGGGCTCTTGCAGACCTGTTCGAGGTGCCGCTCGTCGAGCTGTGGGCCGACCTCGAACCTCGCATCCGACAGCTCGTGCTCGACGGACTGCTGGTTCCGGGGGAGTGATGCAGGAATACCGCACCGCATCTATGCGTTCGAATACACCATGAAGGCTTTCGGATTCCTCTCCTTCGGGCACTATGCAGACGTGCCCGGTTCGGCGACCCGCACCGCGGGGGACATGCTGAAGCAGACCATCGAGATCGCGGAGGGTGCAGACGAGATCGGCGTGAACGGCGCCTCCGTTCGTGTTCACCACTGGGCTCGCCAGGCCGCATCTCCGATGCCGCTCCTGTCGGCCATGGCGGCGCGCACTCAGCGCATCGAGGTCGGCACTGGCGTGATCGACATGAGGTACGAGAACCCGTTCCAGTTCGCCGAGGAGGCGGCCGCCCTCGACCTGATCGCCGACGGGCGCATCGCTCTCGGTGTGAGCCGTGGGTCACCCGAGACGGCTCTGCGCGGATACGAGACGTTCGGCTTCCACGACGAGGAGGACCCCGAGCGGGGCAGCGTGATCGCACGCGAGAAGTTCGATCTCTTCCTCCGCGCGATCGATGGCGAGGGTCTCGCCCCCGGCGACCCGCGCATGGTCGGCGCGGGCCGCTATCTCGCGATCGAACCCCAATCGCCGACTCTGCGCGACCACATCTGGTGGGGTTCGGGTTCACGGGCCACGGCTGAGGAGACCGGTCGCAAGGGCCTGAACATGATGAGCTCCACGCTCCTCACCGAGGCGACGGGCGTGCCGTTCCACCAGCTGCAGCGCGAGCAGATCGACCTCTTCCGCGCCGCCTACAAAGAGGCAGGGCACACAGGCACGCCGCGCGTCTCGGTGAGCCGCAGCGTGTTCCCGCTGGTCTCCGACATGGACAGGGCGTACTTCGGCCTGCGCAGCGAGGAGAACGCCGATCAGATCGGCATCATCGACGGCTTCCGCTCGACGTTCGGCAAGACGTATGCGGCCGAGCCCGATGTGCTGATCCAGCAGCTGCTGGCTGACGAGGCGGTCATGTCGGCGGACACCCTGCTGCTGACGATCCCGAACCAGCTGGGGCCCGCATACAACCTCCACGTGCTCGAGTCGTTCGCGACGCATGTCGCTCCGGCACTCGGCTGGAAGCCGAACACCGAGGGTCCTGTGCAGGGCGATCCGGTCTGACGACTGACCGGCACTGCGGATGAGAGGGGCGGATGCGAGTTGCATCCGCCCCTCTTTTTCTCTCGACTCCCTGAGCGATATATCGATACGCTGGCCGCATGCGCGCGCCGAAGAGCGGAATCCTGGCCGGAGTCATCATCCTCGTAGCAGTGCTGGTAGGTGCGCCGCCGGCCGCCGCAGCCACGACGACCGCCTGGGCGACCTGGCAGCCGCTCACCGGAACGGGAGGCGCCTACTCGACCACCGTGCAGGTGGCCGCGCAGCCCGCCCTGACCGCCACGATGACCACCGATTCCCGCGCCGGACAGGTCGGTGTCATCTCGGGCGCCTCGACCTGGCTGTCACAGGGCACCCCCGTCGGTGAGAAGTACGGCAGCAGCATCAACCAGCAGTATCTGAACCTGCGACCGAAGGCCGACAGCCCCACGAGTCCGTCGACCACCACCTACACGTTCGCGACGCCCACGCCGGCATCCGGTTGGACCTTCGTGCTGGGCGACATCGACGCCGACGCCGTGCGCATCGAGGCGATCGGCGTCGACGGTCAGACCCTCACCGCTGAAGAGATCGGATTCAACGGCGGCTTCAACTACTGCGCGCCGGGCATCGCGGGCAAGCCCTCATGCTCGGGTGTCGCCACAGACGTCCCGGCATGGGATCCCGCCACCCAGACCCTGACCGGCAACGCGGCAGCGTCCGACACCAGTGGCTCGGCGGCCTGGTTCGAGCCGTCGGCGCCGATCACCTCGCTGACGTTCTTCTTCACCCAGCGCTCGGGATTCCCGATCTACCAGACCTGGTTCGCCTCGATCGCGCGTGACATCACGGGAACGGTCACCGACCAGGCCGAGGGCGCGCTGCCTGGAGCCACGCTCACCCTCACTGATGCGAACGGGACGGTGGTCGGCACCACCACGACGGATGCCGACGGCGCATACTCCTTCCCCGGGTTCATCGCGACCGACGGGTACACGGTGACGGTCACGGTTCCCGACGGCAAGACCGCCGTCGGGCCGACCGCGCAGGCCGTCGACCTCACGCTCCAAGACGGCAGCGCTTCCTTCGAGGTGCGTGACGACGAGCAGGTCGGGGTGGACGTCTCGGGCCGGGTCGTCGACGAGGAGGAGCAGGCAGTCCCCGGTGCGATCGTCACGATCGACGGTGCTGATCCCGCGACGACCGACGCTGCGGGTGAGTTCCTGATCGAGGGGGTGCCGGCCGGCCCGCACACCGTCGAGATCACCCCGCCTCCTGGATTCAGCACGACCGAGCCCATCGAGATCGTGGTGCCGGAGAACAGCGAGGAGCCGATCGTCCTCGAAGACCTCGTCGTTCTCGAGAACCCCGATCTCAGCGGCACGGTGCGCGTAGACGGAGCGGGCGTGGCCGGCGTCACGATCACCGCCTCTGACGGCACGGACACCGTCACTGCGGTCACCGACGAGAACGGCGCCTACACATTCCCGCGCCTGCCGGCGGGGGAGTACGAGATCACGATGACGACCCCCGACGGCTATGTGGCATCCGGCCCGGCGACTCGCACCGAGAACCTCACCACGGTCGACCTCGCGAACGTCGACTTCGAACTGGCCGGCCTGGGCTCGATCTCGGGGGCGGTGCGCACGGACGACGGCACACCCGTGGCGGGAGTGATCATCACGGTGGAGTCGGATGACATCTCCCAGGAGGTGACCACCGACGCCGAGGGCACCTACGCGATCACCGACCTGCCGCCGGATTCGTATGACATGACGATCACCGCGCCGGAAGGACGCACGATCATCGGCCCGGCGACGGCCACCTTCGTCATCACGTCTGCCGGAGAGTCGCTCGTGGGCCCGAGCTTCACGGTCTCGGCCGCCGTCGTCACGCCGACGGACCCGCCCACACCGACCCCGGCAGAACCGGTGTCGCCTCCGGACACGGGGGCGGGTCAGCTGCCGGGCACAGGCCTCGGCTCCGAGACGTTCATCTGGGCCGCAGCAGGCGGTGCGGTGCTCGTGATCGGCGCCGTGCTCTTCCTGATCTCGCGTCGCCGCTCGAACCGCGACTGAGGTCCGTTGCGTGCGCGGCGGTGGATGGGCAGTCAGTATGCGCGGACGACCCGGAACCGCTCGCAGATGATCGGCATGTCCGCTTCGAAGCCTCGAGGGTTCTCGGAGTGGGCGCGCCAATACCGTTCGTGTGATTCACGCCAATAGGTGAGCGTGCGGTCGCCCTCTCCTTCCGAGTGAGCGTGCTCCTCGGTGACTTCATCGAAAGGCACGGTGCGGACGGCGGTCGTCTCGATCACCGCCCGCGGCCCACCGGATCCGTCGAGGATGATGCTCAGCTCGCCGACGTACGGCTCGGGATCGCCGGTCGCGTCGTAGTCCCACTGCGCGGAGGCCGTGCCGGTCTTCACCCCGGCGAGGACGAGAGCGAGCAGAGAGTCGGCATGGTCAGGCGTCGCACCGAAGGCCCAGGCGCCGGGCGTCGGCACCGGAAGCGCAGGATCCTCCGCGCGGACATGATTCCAGAAGGCGGTGAGCACGGCGCTGTCGGTCATGCGGCAAGCCTATTGGCGCTGCTACTTCGAGCCCTTCGCGGGGCCGAACAGCTCCTCGCCATGCTCGTGCAGCAGGCGGTAGGCGTCGGCGAACGTCTCGGGATCGGGTTCGCCGGGCTTGCCGTACTTGGCGATGAGCAGACCCAGCAGACCGCGGGCAGGCGGGGTGAGCGGCTTGAGCTGATCGGCCGCGCCCGGCTTCGGCGTGCGCTCCTCGGGGTTCGGGGGTGTGTAGGCGGGCGTCGTGACGGGCCAGTCGGCCGGGTGGCGCGGCCTGTCGAGGTTCACGACGTTGAAGAGTGTGTTCGCCGACTGGTCTCGGTCGTTGAGCGGCTTCAGCCCGTGCAGCCGGGAGAGCGTCGCGGTGACGGACCCGTGGTGCATCTCGTCGTGCACGATCGTGCCGCGCTTCGTGTAGGCCGAGATCGCGATCGCCGGCACACGGCATCCCAGACGGTCGAAGGTGAACCCCATCTCGCCGGCTTTCGTGTCCTTCGTCGGCTTGGTGGCGGCGGGCGGCGGCACGTGGTCGTAGCATCCGCCGTGCTCGTCGAAGGTGATGAGCAGCAGGGTGTTGACGGCGTTGGAGCCCTTCGGCGATGCGCTGGTGCGCACCGCCTCGTAGATGTCGTGGATGAGACGGTCTCCGGCCCTGACGTCGGAGATCGCGCTGTCGTAGACGGGCTCGCCATCGACCTCGCTCTCGCGAGGTGATCCGAACGGCGGGTGGAAGTCGTTGTGGTCGTAGACCATGCGCGGCTCGATGAACGCGTATGCCGGCAGGGTGCCGTTCTTCGCGTCGGCGTAGAAGTCCTCCATCGTGCCGAAGTGCTCGGTGCGCCAGTACTTCTCGAGCACTGCGGCGTGCAGCATCCCGGTGAACGACACGAGCTGCAGCTTGTCGATGTAGACCTTCCAGCTGACCTTCTCGTCTTCGAGGCGGTTGAACACGGTGGGAGCTGCGGGGGCGTCGAGCCACTTGCGGTATCCGCCGCCCGCCTGATTGGTGACGAAGCCGTGCGAGGTCGAGGCGTGGAAGAACGACCGGTTGCAGAAGGTCTGCGACGGCACTCCCGCGTACCAGTGGTCGAAGACCGCGAACTCGGAGGCGAGCGTCGACAGCACGGGCAGCATCTCAGGAGAGAAGGAGCCCATGATGTGCGCGGCCTCCTCGGGCTTCGGCTCGACGCCCTTGCGCAGACGCCGGAAGTTGATGATGTAGTCCTCGAGGAACCCCGACATCGTCGCCTTCTCGCCGTGCGTCGGCGCGTTGAAGGGAGCCGTCATCTGGTCGACGAACAGGTCGGCGTTGTCCTTCGGGTCGACCGTGCCGAAGATCTGCGTGTTGACGTGCGGATACTCCTCGCCGGGGTCGGGGTCGGGAAGGCTCATGATGCGGTCGGTGTCGCCGGTGTAGACGTGCGCGTCGACGACCGTGCCGTCGGACGCGGTGTTGGTGTGCGTCCCGAACGCGAGCCCTTCGAACTTCTCGCCTTTCGGAAGCGTGTCCTTCGAGTACAGATACCCGAGCAGATTGTCGAAGGAGCGGTTCTCGCCCATCACGACGACGAGGTGGTCGAACCCGGGTTCGCTGCGCGGCGTGAGCGCGGCGAACGGGTCGGGTTCGGAGGCGAAGCCGCTGCGCTGATTCGCGAGGTTCGCACCGATCGCCGCGCCGCCGGCGCCGCCGATCACGGCGCCGGCCAGTGCGGCGCCGCCCATCCTGAGGAATCCGCGCCGGGAGGGCTCGGGCGCTGCGGGGGACTCGTTCGCATCTGCGGCCACGTGCCCGATCCTAGGATGCGGACGCTGCGAGCACGAGAGCAGACGCCGTCGCGGAAGGCAGGCGCGCCGGTAGCGTGGGGGCATGAGCTATGCGGGAGAGTCTTCGATCGAGGCGCGTGTCCGGGCGGTCAACGCCGATTTCGGTCGCCGCCAGACGCGACTGTTCGTCACGTTCGCGTTGATCGAGGGACCGGTGCTTCTTCTCCTCGCTGTCGCGATCTACGGGTTCGAGGTCATCGACCCCGAGATCGGCATCTGGTTCATCGTCGCCGTCGCACTCGTCGGTGGCTTCCTGCTCAGCATGTTCCTCGTGCGGCTCATGCAGGCGCGGGTTCGCGCCGTGGCGCAGGCCAAGGGCGAGAACCCCCTGTTCTGACGCCCTGCCCCGACTCACCGGCGCCGACGGATGACACCCGTGCCCCGGTACGCTGGAACCCATGCTCAACATGGCTGACGGCCTCGCCCGTCTCGGCGCGCTCGCCGAGAATCCGGTCGTCCGCACCCTCGCGGAGGCGTTCGAGAAGGCGGGCTTCGATCTCGCTGTCGTCGGCGGGCCGGTGCGTGACGCGCTGATCGGCAGGCCGACCCACGACCTCGACTTCACGACGAACGCGATGCCCGACGACATCCTGCGCATCGTCAAGCCGATCTCGACCGCCCAGTGGGACATCGGGCGCGCGTTCGGCACCATCGGCGCGCGGGTGCAGGGCGAGCAGGTCGAGGTCACGACGTATCGAGCCGACAGCTACGACGGCGTGACCCGCAAGCCGACCGTCGAGTTCGGCGACACGATCGACGCCGACCTGCACCGACGGGACTTCACCGTCAACGCGATGGCGCTGCTGGTCCCGGCCGTGAAGCTCGTGGATCCGACCGGGGGAGTCGAAGACCTCATCGCCGGTGTCCTGCGCACTCCTGCCGACCCGCAGGTGTCGTTCGGCGACGACCCGCTGCGCATGCTCCGGGCCGCGCGCTTCAGCGCACAGCTGGGCTTCCGCATCGACGACGACACCTTCGACGCGATCACTCAGCTGCGAGCGACCCTCGAGATCGTGAGCCCTGAGCGCATCCAGTCCGAGCTCGTGCGACTCATGCAGACGGACGACCCGGTGCGCGGCATCCGCGTGCTGGTCGACACGGGACTGATCGAGGAGTTCCTGCCCGAGGTGAGTGCTCTGCGCCTCGAGGTCGACGAGCATCACCACCACAAGGACGTCTACGAGCACTCGCTCACGGTGCTCGCCCAGGCGATCTCGCTCGAGCATTCGCGGCACCCCGGCGCCGAGCCCGATGTCGCCCTGCGCATCGCTGCGTTGCTGCATGACATCGGCAAGCCCCGCACCCGCAAGCTCGAAGACGGCGGAGTGGTGACGTTCCATCATCACGACGTGGTCGGCGCGCGCATGGCCCGCAAGCGCCTGCAGTCCTTGCGCTTCGACTCGGACACGACGGAGTCGGTCTCGAAGCTGATCGAGCTGCACCTGCGATTCTTCGGGTACGCAGAGGGTGCGTGGACGGATGCCGCAGTGCGCCGCTACGTGCGCGATGCCGGCGACCTGCTGGAGCGCCTGCACATCCTCACCCGCGCCGATGTCACCACGCGCAACAAGCGCAAGGCCGGCCGCCTCGCCGGAGCCTACGACGACATCGAGTCGCGCATCGCCGCGCTGCGCGAGCAGGAGGAGCTCGACTCCATCCGCCCGGAGCTCGACGGCAATCAGATCCAGCAGATCCTCGGCATCGCGCCTGGTCGCGAGGTCGGCGAGGCCTACCGATTCCTGCTCGAGCTGCGTCTCGACGAAGGAGTCATCGGCACGGATGCCGCCGAGCAGCGCCTCCGCGAATGGTGGGCCGCCCGGGTCTGAGCTCGTCGAGCCGCACCGACCGCGACGCGGCGGCGCGCGCGGGCGCCCCCATGAGGGGGGTCCCCCCAGATGACGCCCCCTCACGGCGAGGAGACCTCATCGGTTCCTCTGACGCAGACGTCCGAAGACGTGTGCCTTCGTCGCGCCCCACGCGCGACCGAGGATCCAGCGTTCGAGCGGCAACTCCGCTGCCTTCGAACCGCAGCAACCTCCCGAGTATCCTCGCTGTTCGCGACGCAGCACCCGCAGCCGACGACGCTTTCGCCGTCAGCCCGACGCGTTCTGTCCCTTTCCCGTCGCTATCGCGACTCGTCGACCTCGAAGGTCGCGTGTGCGGCTCTCCATCTCGCCGGTGCCACCCCGTGCACGTCCTGGAATGCGCGTCGCATGCTGCGTGGGCTGCTGAATCCGCTGCGACGTGCGATCTCGCCCGCTGTCAGGCGTTCGACTCCGAGCATCAGCATCGCGGACACCCCGACGCGGTGGTCGCGGATCGCATCCTGGACTGAGCGCTCATCGCGCGCATACGCCCTCTGCAGCTGACGTGCCGATACGTGCAGCGCGTCGGCGAGGGTGTGGAGACCGAAATCGATCGAATGGCCTCGATCCGAGATCACGAGGTCGCCGCGTTCGCGCAGCGCATCGAGGGGGTGACCAGCGCGGATTTCCTGATCGGCGGCGTCCCCCGCTCGGCTCGGCGAGAGATCTGCACCGACGAACTCACTGTGCATCACCTCGTCGATCTGCGATTGACCCTCGAAGCTCTGCCGCGACGCCAGGGCGCTGCGCACTCTCGCCAAGGAGCGGAGCCTGAAGCGCAGCTCTCGCACCGAGAACGGTTTGGCGAGGTAGTGGGCGACGCCCAGCATCCGCATCTGCGCCACACTGGTCGCTCGGCGATCCGCGGTGACGGCGATGACATCGACGTCATCGCCGAGATGCGTCCGCAGATACCTCAGGACGTCGACTCCCGAGATGCCCGGGAGCTGAAGGTCGAGCAGGACGACATCAGGGGGGTCGCTCTGCATCAGCTCCACCGCGGCCTCGCCGGAGGAGGCGACTCCGCTCACGAGGAAACCGGGAGTCCTCTCGACGAACATCCGATGCAGCTGTGCCGCCATCGGCTCGTCGTCGACGATCAGCACGCGGAGCTCAGCCATCCGTGAACCTCGAGCACTCCGAATCCGGAACCGGGATGCTCGCCTCGAACCTCATGCCGCCGAGCTGCGATGTCCGGCACGCGCAGCTTCCACCGAGTCGGGTGACGGCTCCGCGCACGATCGCGAGACCGTAGCCGCGGGCGTCCCGACCTGTCTTCGTGCTCATTCCCAGAGAGAACACGCGATCGCGCAGGTGTTCCGGGACGCCTGGACCGCTGTCATCCACCGCGATGTCGAGTACGAGGCCGGATCCGTCGGCAGCCGCGCCGACGCGCATCGTCAGCTCCACGTCGTCACCCGACGAGCAGCTCTCGACCGCGTTCGAGAGGAAGTTGCCGACGATCAGCAGGATCGCCTGCGCGAAACCGTGGTCAGCGTCGGCGAGATCCGGCAGTGCGGCCGACGGAGAGACGACCAGACTGATGCCGCGCTCTCTGGCGCGGGCGCGGTGCGCGTAGACGAGTGCGCGAACACTCGGGTCCTCGACTCCGTGGTCCGGCATGCCGAACTCCCCCGACACGCCTCCGGCGCGTACGAAGGCGAGAGCGCGATCCGGTTCGTCCATGTCGAGCAGCCCCTCGATGATGTGAAGAGTGTTGGCGAACTCGTGGCCGCGCGAGCGCAGCGCGTCTATGAGGTTCTGCGCCCCATCCAGTTCTCGCAGCAGGGCGGCGTCGCGCGAGTAGTCCCGGAGCATCACGAGCCGACTCTCTCCGGCGACGGGGGAGACGTCCCTGTCGGCGGAGAGCATGAGCACGCGATCGCCGATCTGGATCAGCTGCGCATCGAGTGCACGCCCACCGTGGCCTCCGCACGCCGTGGACAGAAGCTGCTCGGCGTCCTCGCCGACGTCGTCGTCCGCCAGCGCGAGGAGCTCGCCGGCGGTGGAGTTGAACCACAGCAGCCTGCCGTCGCGATCGATGCCGATCGCCGCGTCCTGGATGCTCTCGAGCAGCGCCGCGCGTTCACGGACTATCTGGTCGACCTGCTCCGGTTCCATCCGATAGGCGGCCCGCGTGAAGCGCACTGAGAGCACCCTGAGCACGTAGAACGACGGCACGCCGGCGCCGATGATGAGCAGGGCGATCGGCAGCGCGATCCCGAGGACGCGCCCGTCCCTCCAACGGGAGTCGACCTCGACGTACAACCACCCACCCCCCTCGAGCGGAAGTGAGTAGCCGCCCGCCACGGGGGCTCCCGGCTCGTCGACGAGGCCGGTGAGGTGCAGGCCGTTCGCCCGCTCTCTTTCGGCTCCGGCGGTCGCGATGACCTCTTCGTCGGAGTCGATGACCGCATACAGCGAGAACGGCCGTCCGATCGGTCGAGGGTCGCCGCTCAGAATCCGGTCGGCCAGCTCATCGGCCACGCCACCCGTGAGCATTCCGACGGCGCCGCGGGCGTTCTCCGCTCCCGTGAAGAGCAGCGCGCCGACCAGCGCAGCCGCGAGCAGTGTGGCGAATGCGAGTGTCTGCGCCACGAGAATGGCGCTCCGCGAGGCTCTTCGGGGTGGCGTCTCTTCGATGGATGCCGCGACCGTGCCTGTGCGCATGACCCCTCCGCTCGCGACGACTCACCTGGTCGGGAGGCAGCGGACGGAGGGGAGGAGGTGTGCGCCGCGAGAGGTCGTCCCGGGGTGTCACCGCGCCCGGGGCGTCGCGCCGTTCGCGAGAGGCCACCACGGTCGTACCAGCAGGTGTCTTCGTGCATGATACGGACTTCGTTGCGGAGTACCGGTACACCGGTTCAGGTGGCCCCGCTGAAAGTGATCCCCGGGGTCGTGCGCCGACCGGGCCGGCCCGTCATTCCTCCGGCTCGTCGACCTCGACGGCCTGTGCGAGCGCCTCCCGGACGAGGTGCGAGATGTCGATGGAGATGATTCGCTCGGCCATGTCGTCTCCTAGGGAGCAGGGGTCTCGGTGGGCTGAGGGGTCGTCTGAGGATCAGGGATGGGCGCGGGCGTCCCATCCGCTGCCTCGATGCTCGGAGCCTTCTGGAACGGCGGCTCCGGCTGCTTCTTCGTCGAGACGTCGGGCTGACCGGTCATCGGATCCCACTCCGCCTCGTCCAGCGGGTAGATGTTCCAGACCGACTTTCCTCGGTAGTCCTCGGAGGGAATCGTCGCCAGCAGCCCGTCGTCGTGCATTCCGAACTCGGTCATGCCGTTCTCGTCCGAGAAGGCCTCCTGACCGCCCGCCGAGCCGTAGAGGTCGAGGGGAGTGCCCTTGCCGGTGAACAGCTGGACGTGGTCGATCGGATTGCCCTGCGCGTCGTAGGCGAAGATGTTGTTGATCTGCACGCCGTCGAGAGCGAGGCCCATCATGCCGACGGGTTCGGTCGCGTAGACGTGCTCGACGCGAGGCGACAGCACCGAGGCGACGAGACCCGGCAGCACGATCACCGCCAGGATGCCCGCGAGCGTTCGGACGTGGCGAAGGGGGTTCCTCGGCAACCACCGATCGCGACCCCACTGCACGCTGACGAGCACGAACACGAACAGCGCGATCCACTGCAGCGGCGAGGTGGGGATGGCCCACGCGGTGTACGACTCGATCGGCAGGTAGGAGAAGGGCGGGATGACGGCGACGACGACCGAGACCACCGCATACAGTCCGATGCCGCGCAGCACCCACCACACCGGCCGCAGGGCGAGCAGCAGATCGAGGATCCACGCGCCGGCGGCGCTGCGACGGATGCCGTCCACCGCGCCGTGGCGCCAGGTGCGTAGGCGTGCCCTCATCCGCACCCGCCGCCGCGCTTCGGCTCGCGGGGGCAGGCCGGCGGCCGACCGCAGCTCCGCGGCATACGCAGCCGGGTCGCCGAGGTCGAGCTCGCCGTCGTTGTCGGCGGCCTGGTCGGCGAGGTCAGCGGTGAGCCCGCCTACGATCTCGTCGAGCTCGTCTGCGGGAAGGTCATCGAGGTTCTCTCGAACGGCGAGCGCGAAGGAGCGGATGTGCTCATCGATCGAGACGGCGGTGTCGTTCATCGGTTCTCTCCGATCGTGGGTGTGTCTGTGCTGTCGGCGGTGAGCAGCGTCGACATCGCTCCCGCGAAGTCGAGCCACGTGACCGTCTGTGTCTCCAGGGCTGTGCGGCCCTGGGGGTTGATCGCGTAGTACTTTCGGTGCGGTCCGCCGTCTGAGGGGACCACATAGCTCGAGAGGCTGCCCGCGGCGTAGAGGCGCCGCAGGGTGCCGTAGACCGAGGCATCTCCGACGTCGCCGAGGCCTGCATCGCGCAGCCTTCGCACGATGTCGTAGCCGTAGCCGTCTTCGGTGCGCAGCACGGCGAGCACCGCGACGTCGAGCACGCCTTTCAACAATTGGGTGGTGTCCATCCGATCTCCTTCGATGCAGTGCACGCTACCACGCAGTGCACAGTAGTGTGCGAGGTGCGCAACTGCGTGTCTCGCTCCGCTCGGCCATCGACCGCGCATGTGCGTGGTCGGATGACACTCGTATGCTCGGATCGTCGGTCTCGGCATGCGTCTGTGATCTGAGCATGCATTCAAGACGAGCGCACCGGAATATCGCACCTTCCGCCCACGGCATCCGGCTCTTACACTGAGGTAACGCTCCACCGACGACGAACGGAGACGCTGTGGTTGCGTCGTGGCAGGTGTCACGCGATGGCCCTCCTGAGGCCTCTCGTCTGCTGATCGAGCGTGCGCATGAAGAGCTCATCGCCGGCAACCTCGACGATCAACGGCTGCAGCAGGTGCGTCCCCTCGTGCGCGAGTCGTGGGTGCGCTCGTGGCGAGGACGGGTCGGGCCCGAAGAGGCGCCGCGGATCGAGCTCGTGACCGAGGAGCTCGAGGCGTATCGACTCGCGCATCCGCTCGCATCCGCGATGGACATGATCCGTGCGCTTCTGCTCCCCGGCACCCCTGACGAGTCGGGTGTCGTCGTCGCCGTCGGCGATCAGGCCGGACGACTGCTGTGGATCGAAGGCGACCGCCAGCTGCAATCGCTCACCGAGGGGATGGGATTCGTGGCCGGCGCGAACTGGGCGGAGGATGCGGTGGGCACGACGGCTCCCGGCACCGCCCTCGAGCTCGGTCACTCGGTGCAGATCCGGGGGGCGGAGCACTACAACCGACTGGTGCATCCGTGGTCGTGCACCGCGGCGCCCGTGCGCGACCCCGAGACGAAGCGGGTGCTCGGAGTGATCGACGTGACGGGCGGAGACGAGGTCGTCTCGACTCAGGCGCGGCTTCTGGTCGATGCGACCGCGCGCGCCGTCGAATCCGAGCTGTTGGTGGCGCGGCTCCGGGCGCGCAGCGAATCGCCCCGTCCCACGACGTTCTCTTCTCGCGCCAAGCCCACGACCCGTGCGACCCTGCACGTGCTGGGGCGGGACAGGGCGCGCCTCGAGTCCGAGAGCGAGCTCGAGGAGTCGATGATCGAGCTCAGTGCGCGCCATGCCGCCATCCTGCTGATGCTCGCGGTGAACCGTCAGGGCCTGTCCGCCGAGAGACTGAGCGAACTCGTCTACGGACCCGAAGCGTCTGCCGACACCCTGCGTCCGGAGATGGTGCGCCTGCGCAAGGTCCTCGAGAAGCATGCGCCCAGCCTCGTCCCCGAGTCCCGGCCCTACCGACTGACTGTGCCGCTCGAGACTGACGCGCACGACGTGCTCTCGCTGCTCGACCGAGGCGCGCACCGCGTCGCGCTCACCGCCTATCGCGGCCCTGTGCTTCCCGAGTCGACCTCGCCCGGCGTGGAGGAGTTCCGGGAATCGGTGAGAGCGGCGCTGCGCGAGACGATGCTCTCGGAGGCGAGCCTCGACGTCCTGTTGGAATACGCCGAGATCCCCGAAGGACAGGGGGATGCGGCGGCGCTCCGTCTCGCTCTCGAGATGCTGCCCGCTCGGTCTCCCAAGCGCGCGGGACTCGTCGCGCGCATCGAACGCATCGAAGATCGCTGACCCGGGTTCATCCGGCTGACGGATTCCCGCCCGGACGTGCACACGCCGACGGTATGCCCGCCATCCGGGGAATCATCAGCCGTTCGAGCGGATCCAGCCTGTGACCGCCTGCAACCCTTCGCAACGTTGCGCATCGGGGCGCAACCCCCGCCGACCTACCGTCGGAGGACAGCCGCAGCACCGACGCCGTGGCCCGTCGAAGGAGTTCCGATGACGATCGTCGAAGAAGACGTGTCCACCGCCCCCGCATCCTCCGCGTACGCCGCCCCCGGCCAGCCGGGAGCCGTCGCCACCTACCGCCCGCGGTACGGGCACTACATCGGGGGCGAGTTCGTGGATCCGGTCAAGGGCCAGTTCTTCGAGAACGTCAGTCCCGTCAACGGCAAGCCTTTCACCGAGGTGGGCCGCGGAACCGTCGAAGACATCGACCGCGCCGTCGACGTCGCCTGGAAGGCGTTCGCCACCTGGGGCAAGACCAGCCCCGCAGAGCGCTCCGTCATCCTCAACAGGATCGCCGACCGCATCGAGCAGCACCTCGAGGAGATCGCCGTCGCCGAGACGTGGGAGAACGGCAAGCCGGTGCGCGAGACGCTCGCCGCCGACATCCCCCTCGCGGTCGACCACTTCCGCTACTTCGCAGGTGTTCTCCGTGCGCAGGAGGGCGGTATCAGCCAGCTCGACGAGAACACCGTCGCGTACCATTTCCACGAGCCACTCGGTGTGGTGGGGCAGATCATCCCCTGGAACTTCCCGATCCTGATGGCCGTATGGAAGCTGGCGCCGGCGCTCGCCGCAGGCAACTGCGTGGTCATCAAGCCCGCAGAGCAGACGCCGGCATCCCTGCTCTTCCTCTTCGACATCATCGGCGACCTGCTGCCCGCCGGCGTCGTGAACATCGTCAACGGCTTCGGCATCGAGGCGGGTGCCCCGCTCGCGCAGCACAAGCGCATCCGCAAGGTCGCCTTCACGGGTGAGACCACGACCGGTCGCCTGATCATGCAGTACGCCTCGCAGAACCTGATCCCGGTGACGCTCGAACTCGGGGGCAAGAGCCCGAACGTCTTCTTCGAGGATGTCGCCCGTGACACCGCCGATCCGTTCTACGACAAGGCACTCGAAGGTTTCACGATGTTCGCCCTGAACCAGGGCGAGGTCTGCACGTGCCCGTCGCGCGCGCTGATCCAGCGGTCGATCTACGACGGCTTCCTCGCCGATGGACTCGAGCGCGTCGGCAAGGTGATCCAGGGCAACCCGCTCGACCCGGCCACGATGATCGGCGCCCAGGCGTCGAACGATCAGCTGGAGAAGATCCTCAGCTACATCGACATCGGAAAGCAGGGTGGAGCGCGGCTGCTCACGGGAGGCGACCGCGTCGACCTCGGCGGCGATCTGAGCGAGGGATACTACGTGGCACCGACCGTCTTCGAGGGCACGAACGACATGCGCATCTTCCAGGAGGAGATCTTCGGGCCGGTGCTGTCGGTCACCTCGTTCGACGGCTTCGACGACGCGATCTCGATCGCGAACGACACGCTCTACGGACTCGGCGCCGGCGTCTGGAGTCGCAGCGGCGACACCGCCTACCGTGCCGGGCGCGCGATCGAGGCCGGTCGCGTCTGGACCAACACGTATCACCAGTACCCGGCGCATGCAGCGTTCGGCGGATACAAGCAGTCGGGAGTCGGGCGCGAGAACCACAAGATGATGCTCGATCACTACCAGCAGACCAAGAACCTCCTGGTCTCGTATGCAGAAGGCCCGATGGGGTTCTTCTGAGTTCGACCCCGGGCGGGCACTGCACCCTCAGTGTCCGCCCGGAAGCATCCGCACCCGGACCATCTGCAGAAAGGCACGGACCATGGTGAGCATCGGCACCTACCAGCGGGTCGACGTGACGGATGCCGCGGCATCCCTCGTGCGCGATCTCACCGTGCAGCAAGGTCCCCTGATGTTCCATCAGTCGGGCGGATGCTGCGACGGCTCGTCGCCCATGTGCTATCCAGTCGGGATGTTCATCACGGGGCCCGGAGATGTGCTGCTGGGCGCGCTCGACGTGGGACTCGACGCTCCGGTCGAGGTCTTCATGTCGGAGTCGCAGTTCGAGTACTGGAAGTACACCCACCTCACGATCGACGTCGTGCCGGGGCGCGGTGCGGGCTTCTCGGTCGAGGGGCCGACGGGCATGCGGTTCCTGATCCGCTCACGGATGCTGAACGACGCGGAGCTGGCGTACTTCGGGCTGGCGCCTTCGGCGGGCTGAGCGGACATATGGCCTGGAGTCAGGCTAGATATAGGCCAGACTTCAGGCTAATCTTTCTCCATGCAGACCATACCGCTCAGTGAGGCGAAGGATCACCTGTCACGTCTCGTCGACCAAGTGGAACGTGAGCACGAGACGATCGAGATTACTCGCCACGGACGCAGCGCAGCGGTGCTGGTGAACAAGGATGCTCTGGACTCGCTGTATGAGACCCTGTTCTGGTTCTCCCAGGTGGGGACTCGTGAAGACGTGGATGACGCTCGCCGGCAGTCCGGGGCCGGCGAGCTCCGCAGCGCCGAAGACACGATGAAGCGATACGGCGTTCGACCCCGGTGAACTGGGTCACGTCATTCGCCGATTCCGCCTGGCGGGACTTCGATGGACTACCGCCGAAGATCGCGCAGGCGATTGTGGAGTTCGCCGTTCATACCTTGCCCGAGAACCCGCTCCGGATGAGTAAGCCGCTACTGGAGGACTTCGAAGGACTGCAATCGGCGCGCCGAGGCGACTATCGGGTGCTGTTCTATCTCGAGGAGCCGGACCAACTCATCGTGGTGCGTGCGAGGCACCGACGCGACGCGTATCGACCGCCGGCTCCCGGCATGAACTGACCTTTTGTTGGGCCGCGCCTTCCGTCAATACGTCATCCCCATCGCCGCCCTCACCTCATCGAGCGTGTCGTTCGCGATGGACTCCGCGCGCTCATTGCCCTCTCGAAGCACGGCGGCGGCATCGGCGATGGTGAGCGCCGCACGACGGGCACGATGGTCGGCGAGGAACTCGTTGACCGCCTCGGTGGTGAGGCGCTTGAGCGCACCGGCTCCCGCACCACCGATCTCCTCCGCGATCACCTCCGGAGTGCGGTCCAGAACGACCGCGGCCGTCGCGAGCAACCCCGAGACTCCTGGCCGGTTGGTGGGGTCGTACGTGATCACGCGTTCCGAATCGGTGGGAGCGCGCCTGATGGCGTCGGCGGTCTCGTCAGCCGTCATCCCGAGTGCGATCGCATTTCCATAGCTCTTCGACATCTTGCGGCCGTCGAGGCCTGGAAGCTCAGGGGTCTCGGTGACGAGTGCGGCAGGCTCGGGGAACACGTTGCCGTATCGGTCGTTGAAGCGACGCGCGATCGTCCGTGTCATCTCGACGTGCGGGAGGTTGTCCTTGCCCACCGGAACGAGGTTGCCCTTGCAGAAGAGGATGTCGGCCGCTTGGTGGACGGGATAGGTGAGCAGTAGTCCGCCGAGGGTGCGTCCGGATGCCGCGAGTTCGGCCTTGACCGTCGGGTTTCGGTGCAGTTCTGCCTCGCTGACCAGGCTGAGAAAAGGGAGCAGGAGCTGGTTGAGGGCCGGCACCGAGGAGTGGGTGAAGATCGTCGTCGACGTCGGGTCGAGACCAGCGGCGAGGTAGTCGAGCACCGCGCCGTACACGGCACCGCGCACGTCACCGGCCGAATCGCGGTCGGTGATCACCTGGTAGTCGGCCAAGATGACGAAGGTCTCGACACCGGCATCCTGCAGACGGACACGTTCGCGGATGGTGCCGAAGTAGTGGCCGAGATGCAGCCTGCCGGTGGGGCGTTCCCCGGTGAGCACGCGGTATCTCTCGGGATGCTGCTCGATCGCCTCTCGAAGGTCGGGCATGCGGGCGAGGGTTGCGGCGTATGAGTCCATGATCTGCTCCTGATTCGAAAGGAGCTGCACGGAACATGGGTCCGCATAGGGGTCGCGGGCTGCCGTGCAGCCCGCGCGTCAATGCGTTACGGCTGCTCGTGCAGCCACCACGACGAAACGGTGAAACGCATAGGTCGAGGATAGTGACGTTGGACGCTCGAGGCGACCGGCGGCGGGGTTCTCGCGGCTACCATGGGCCGATGTGGTGGTCGGATCATGAGTGGGCAGAACTCGCGGACCCTGAGCTGTGTGGGATGTGCGCCGACGCTCATCTGCCGGAGAACGAGCACAGCATCCTCGTCGCTTCCACAGAGGCGACTCACATCCGACTGGTGCGCAACCAGGCGCATCCCGGCTACACCGTGGTCATCCTCCGCGAGCATGTCACTGACCTCGGTCTGCTGGACGCCGGTCAGCTCAGTGCGTTCTGGCGCGACGTCCAGCGCGCAGGCCGGGCCGTCGGCAAAGCATTCGACCCGCGGAAGATCAACTACCTGGTGATGGGTCATCGGGCCCCGCATCTTCACTGCCATGTGTTCCCGCAGCATCTCGAGGATGACCCGCTGCGGAACGTGGACATCTCCGACGGCCCTGCGTATCTCCCTGACGCGGAGATCGATGCGTCGGCGTCTGCGCTACGGAAAGCGTGGCAGGCGAGCGCCTGAGATGCGGCTGGCGCTGGCGCCGGGAGCCACAGGGAAGCCAGCTACATCTCCGAGACCCAGCGGCGGTCATCTATGCCAACGGCATCGAGTCGGAGCCTGTCGCCCCCGCATTGCCGATGGCTTGCCTGCGAAGGATGACCCAGACGCGAACCCGATGCAGGAGGGGCATGAGACCGTAGACAACGATGGGAACGGCTACGGAGACGAGAACAAGAGTACGAATCACAACGTTCAGAGTGGCGAGCCACTCGCCGAACACAAGATTGATGAATGTGAGCGTGGGGAACACAGCCAGCCAAATCATTAGGGCCAGCTGATGATTGTTCGGCGGCGCAACCCGCGGAGTGGTGGGCGTACGTTTGTCGGGCATGATGTCGTCTCAGCTGTTCGCCAACTGGAGATTCCCAATTGCGTCGAGCTTGCTGGCGAACGCGGTCACTGCCTCGGATAGCTCTGATTCAGCAGCCTTGCGTGTGCCGTCCACATCTCCGTTCACGACGGTGGGAGCGAAACGAACATGAGTAGCATCATGGATGCCCACAAAGTTCAGCCAGTCAGCGAAGAACGTGCTGCTGAAATCGGAGCCGAAGGCAGCTGGCACGCCCGGCGCATAAACACCGCTGGTGTGAATGGCGAGTGCATGCTTGCCTTCCATCAAGCCTCGATAGCCCTTCTCCGGGTCGAAGCCAAAACTCCAACCGGGCTGGGTGATGATATCAATCCACTGCTTCAGCGCATACGGCACACCCGAGTTCCACATCGGAATGTTGAAGACGTACGCGTCTGCGGCCGCGAACTGGTCAAACACCGCGCGCGCAGACTGCCACGCAACGATCTGTTCCGTCGTCTGCTCCTGGCCAGAGAACACTGCCATCTTGGCGGCTGCCGCCGTCCGACCAAAAACAGGTAGCACTCCATCGTCGAAGAGATTCAGGGTGTCCACCTCGAAGCTGTCCTGCGTGGAATCCTGAACAGAATCGATGAAGTATCGGGCCAGAGCAAGTGAGTCGCTGTGGACGTAGCGAGGAGAAGCGTTGATGTGGAGGAGGGTAGTCATGGGGCTTCCTTCCGAAGCTCTAGGAAGAGGGCATGTTGTGCCTCGTAGACGATCCTGGCTGATTTCCTCATACGTCGTAAGGGCGCACTATTCTGTGCCTAAGGAACTTCAAAGTGCCTCGCGAGACTGGTTCGCGAGTAGCGGGAGACCGCATAGGATCTCCCGTGTGGAAGATCGAGTCTCCCCCGAAAAGGCCCTTAGTAGATGACATACACCGCTGAACAAAAGCGCAACGAAGCACAGAAGGACTACAACGCTTCCTTAGCGCTGTGCCCAGCAGGTCAACTTCTTGAAGCGATCAGTAGCAAATGGGTCACGTTGGTCATATTGGCTTTGGTAGAAGGCCCGCAGCGCCACAGCAACCTCAGGAAGACCATCCCGGGCGCTAGCCAGAAGATGCTCACTTCGACACTGCGCTCGCTAGAACGCGACGGCCTGATCTCGCGGCGCATCACGGTAACAACCCCCATACGAACCGACTACGAACTGACATCGCGAGGACGCTCGCTGCTCCCCATCGTCTTCGAGATGAAGAAGTGGGCCGAAGAAAACATGCACGACATCGGTGCTTCACGTATGGCTCATGACAGGCACCAACTCGATTTTGGCTAGCCGAGTCAGGGCAGAACAGAATTCTTTCGAGCCTCGCCTGAACGGAACTCAGCGGGGGAGGCGCGGAACGGCGTCGACCAGCGCGCGGGTGTAGGGGTCCTGGGGGGCGTGCAGCACGGATGCCGTGGCGCCCTGCTCGACGACGCGACCGTTCTGCAGCACGACCGTCCGGTCGCACGCCGAGGCGATGGCGGTCAGGTCGTGCGACACCATCACGAGTGACAGGCCGTTCTCGCGACGCAGTCGGTCGAGCAGCTCGAGCACCTGCACGCGGGTCGTGACGTCGAGCGCGCTGACCGGCTCGTCGGCGAGCAGCACGCGAGGGCGCGAGACCACGGCGCGGGCGATGGCGATGCGCTGACGCTGCCCGCCCGAGAACTCGTGAGGGTGGCGGCGGGCGGTGTCGGCGGGAAGCCCGACGGATTCGAGGGCCTCGGCGATGCGACGCTGGGCGTCGGCACCGGATGCCAGGCGCAGTGACCGCAGCGGTTCGCCGATGATGCGGTCGATCCGCTGGCGGGGGTCGAGCGACGAGTAGGGATCTTGGAACACCGGCTGCACGCTCGCGCGGAAGCGGCGCATCTGCGAGCGGTCCCGTAGCGACAGGGGCTCGCCGTCGAACAGCACCTGCCCGTCGCGCGGCCCTGCGAGACCGAGCAGCAGCCGGAGGATCGTCGACTTGCCAGCGCCGGATTCGCCGACGAGGCCGAGCGACTCACCCTCGTCGAGGCTCAGCGAGACATCGTCGAGCACCCGCTGGGATCCGTAGGCGAAGCCGGCGCCTCGCAGCTCGAGAAGGCTCATCGCTCACCCTCCGCGGTGTCGAGGAACGCGTCGAGTGCCCGAGCGCTGTCGACCAGCATCCGCGTGTACGGCTCCGTCGGATGCCGCAGCACCTCTGCCACGGCACCCTCCTCGACGACCAGACCATCGCGCAGGACGACGATGCGATCGACCATGCGCGACACGACGGCGAGGTCGTGACTGATGAACAGCAGCGCCATGCCGCGCTCGGCGACGAGGCGCTCGAGCAGGGCGAGCACAGCATCCTGCACCGTGACATCGAGGGCCGTCGTCGGCTCATCGGCGATGAGCAGCTGAGGACGCGCGGCGAGGGCGATCGCGATCGCCACCCGCTGACGCTGACCCCCCGAGAGTTCGTGCGGGTAGGCGCGCGCGAACCGCGGCTCCGACAGCGCCACCTCGTCGAGCGCGGTCGCCACCGCGGAGCGCAGCTCGGCTCCGCGCAGGCCGAGATGACGACGCAGCGGCTCGGCGATCTGCCTGCCGACCCGCATCAGAGGGTCGAGCGCGGTGAGCGGCTCCTGGAACACGATCTGCGCGACGGGTCCACGGAGCGGGCGGAGGTCGGCATCCCGAGTTCCGACGACCTGGTGCCCGTCGAGCAGCACCGAACCGGATGCGTGCAGAGCGTCGGGCAGCAGCCCGGTCACCGCGAGCGAGGTGAGCGACTTGCCCGATCCGGATTCGCCGATCAGGCCCAGGCGCTCACCCGGTGCGAGCGAGAACGAGACATCGCGCACGAGTGCGCCGGATGCTGAACGCACGGTGAGGCCGGCGACGTCGAGGATGCTCATCGGCTCCTCCTGCGGGTCGGGTCGGCGAGGTCGCGCAGGCCGTCGGCGAGGAAGTTGACTCCCAGCACGAGGGCGATGATGGCGATGCCAGGGGCGATCGCTCCGACGGGGGCGGTGAGCACGGTGCCCTGTGCTTCCTGCAGCATCCGACCCCACGAGGCGTTGGGCGGCGGGGCGCCGAGACCGAGGTACGACAGGCTCGCCTCGGCGAGCACAGCTGCCCCGAACTGCAGCGCGAGGCTGACGGCGAGGGTCGGGGCGATGTTGGGCAGCACATGCTGGAACACGATGCCGAGCACGCCGGTGCCGCTGGTGCGAGCGGCGGTGACGAACTGCTCCTGCAGCACGCGCCGCGACAGGATGCGGGTGAGCCGCGCGACGACAGCCGACATCGCGAGGCCGATCGCGAGCACCGCCGACCAGAGCGAGGCGCCCTGCACGGCGACGACGAGCATCGCGAGCAGCAGCACCGGGAACGCGATGACGACGTCGAGGCCCGCGGAGAGCGTGTCGTCGACCCAGGGGCGGGAGAACGCGGCCAGGAGGCCGACGATCGTGCCGAGCACGGCGGCGATCGCGACCGAGAAGGCGCCGACGATGAGCGCGATCCGCGCGCCCCACATGAGTTGCGAGAGCAGATCGCGGCCGAGTCGATCGGTGCCGAGCAGGTGCAGGCCGCTGGGTCCTTCGAGGCGACTGCCGCTGGTGTCGGCGAGCGGATAGGGCAACCAGAACAGCGATACCAGGGCGATGAGCACGATGGCGCCGGTGAGCACGAGTCCGATGAGCAGGGTCGCCTTCGGACGCCTCCGCACGGGGACGGAGCCGGTGACCAGCTGCTCGGCGACGCGGCTCATCGGTTGCCCGAGACGCTCGTGCGCAGGCGCGGATCGATCAGTCGCTGCACGATATCGGCGGCGAATCCGACGAGCAGCACGAAGAGCGTGCTGACGACGAGGACGCCTTGGATCACCTGGAAGTCGTGCTGTTCGATGGCCGACAGCAGCAGGCTGCCGAGTCCGGGAAGAGTGAAGACGCTCTCGACGACGACCGCGCCGAGCAGCGTCGTCGACAGCTCGATGCCGAGGATCGCGACGACGGGCACTGCGCCGTTGCGCACTCCATGCCGCAGCAGGGCCTCACCCATCCCCGAGCCGCCGGCGCGGGCGGTGCGGAGGTAATCGCTGCCGATCACGTCGAGGGTGGCGGAGCGCACGTAGCGGCTGAGGGAGGCGCTCATCACGATCACGATCGTGGTGATGGGCAGTGCGAGCGAGCGCAGCGCATCCGCCGGATCCTCCCAGTCGTCGCGCGGGAAACCGCCGGAGGGCAGCAGGCCGAGCCCGAGTGCGAAGACCCAGACCAGCACGACGCCGACCCAGAAGACGGGCACGGCCACGCCCAGCTGCGCGAAGCCCGAGAGCGCGATGCCGTACCAGCGGTCGGACTTCACGGCGGCGGTGATGCCGATCACGAGCGAGACGAGCAGGGCTGCGGTGAACGCGAGGAGCGTGAGCGGCAGCGTCACGGCGAGACGGTCGGCGATGTCGGGGCCGACCGGACGCGAGCTCAGGAAGGACTCGCCGAGATCGAAGCGCAGCAGCTGACCGGCCCAGGTCGTGAACTGCTGCAGCAGGGGCTGGTCGGAGCCGACCTGCGCGCGGGCCGCGGCGATCTGCTCGGGGGTCGCGTTCACCGAGAGCAGTGCGTTCGCCGGGTCGCCCGGAAGCAGACGGAGCAGCACGAAGATCGCGATCATCGCGACGACGAGCGACACCACGAGGAAGGCGAGACGGCGGATCAGATAAGCGAGCATGACTGTTCAGGATGAGGAGGGGGATGCCGACGCGCGGCATCCCCCTCGCGCGTCAGGACTTGACGATGTCGTAGGCGAAGAACTGCGAGTTCAGGCCGTTGACCGGGTACCCGCTGAGGTCGCTCGAGGCGACCACGATCTGCGGGTAGAGGTACAACCATACGCTCGCGGCATCCTCGGCGATCTTCTCGTTGACCTGCTTCAGCAGAGCGGTCTGCTCGTCGGTCGTGGCGGCCTGCTCGGCCTCGGCGACCCACTGCTGCACGTCGGCGTCGTTGTAGCCCCAGTAGAAGTCGGGGTTTCCGTACCAGACCACGTCGCGGTCGTTCACGTGCTCCTGCAGGGTGGCCTCGAAGTCCTGCTCCTTGAACACTTTCGTGTACCACTCGTCGGCGCTGATCGTGTTGATCTCGACGGTGATGCCGACCTCGGCGAGCTGCGACTGCAGGAACTCCGCCACAGCGGGGTGCGGGTCGTAGCTCGGGGTGTCGAGCGTGAACGTGAAGCCGTCGGCGTAGCCGGCCTGCGTGAGCAGATCCTTCGAGAGCTCGACGTCGTACGGGTTCACCTTCGTGAGGTCCTCGTACCAGGGGTCGGTCGGCGGCACCATCGAGCCGATGAGCGTGCCGTAGTCGCCCCAGATGGACTCCAGGAGCTTCTCGGTGTCGATCGCCGAGTAGATCGCCTTGCGCACGAGAGCGTTGTCGAACGGGGCGACGCGGTCGTTGAACGCGAGCAGCTCCTTCGTGGTCGAGGTGCCCTCGCTGACGACGTAGTCGTCGGAGTCGAACTGCGTGAGTGAGTCGGGGCTCTGCACGCTGGTGATCACGTCGATCTCGCCCGTGACCAGAGCGTTGTTCTCGGCCGTGGCGTCGGTGAAGTAGGTGTAGACGACCTCGGCGTTCTTGGCGGGCTCGCCCCAGTAGTCGTCCCAGCGCTCGAGCGTCAGGGTCGACCCCTTCTTCCACTCGTCGAGCGTGTAGGGTCCGGTGCCGTCCTCCGTGCCGGTGATGTCACCGGCCTCGTCGTTCACGACCCAGACGTAGCTGAGGTTGTAGAGGAACGAGATCGACCGCTGCGACAGCGTGAAGACGACCGTCTGGTCGTCGGGCGTCGCGATGTCGGCGATGGTCTTGAAGCTCGACTTGCGGGCCGAGACCGAGTCCTCGGCGGTGACGGCCTCGATGCTCGACTTCACGTCGGCGGAGGTGAGCGGGTCGCCCGAGTGGAACGTCACGTCGTCGCGCAGCGTGATCGTGTAGGTGAGCCCGTCGTCAGACACCTGGGCGTCCTCGGCGAGAAGCGGCTCGACCTCGCCGTCGTCGGTCAGGCGGTAGAGGCCTTCATAGACGTTGCCGGTCAGGGTCTCGGTCACGCCCTGGCCGCCGCCCTGGGTGTTGCTCAGGTTGGTCGGCTCGTACAGCGACCCGATGAAGATCGTGGCGTCTTCGCTCGAGGTGTCGTCGGTGGCTCCCGAGGCGCAGCCGGCCACGAGGGCGAGCGTCGCGACGGCGCCGAGCGCGCCGAGGATTCGGGTTCTTCTCATGAGTGCTCCCAGGGTGAGGGTGTGCGGCGTCACGCCGCGTAGATGTCGAAGCCGTCGCGGAAGACGACGTTCTTCTCGCCTGCTCGGATAGGCAGGGGGAAGCGGTTGGATGCCGGCGGCAGCGGGCAGTTGTACTGGGCGCTGAATCCGCAGGGCGGCACGAAGGCGCGGTTGAAGTCGAGCACCACGGTTCCCTCGTCGTCGCGCAGCTCGACGAACAGGAAGCGACCCGACCCGTAGGTCTCGGAGCCGTTGGTCTGGTCGCCGAACACGAGCAGCAGCGTGCCGCCGTCGTCGAAGGCGGCCAGGTCGTACTCGTGGCCGTCGAGCTCGAAGTGGATGTCGCCGGGGACGACGAGTTCGCGCGTGCCGCCGTTGTCACGGATGTGCTCGAACGAGACGCGGCGATCGCCGGACACCGGGGTGAAGTGTCCTTCGAGCACCCACGCGGGGTCGTAGTCGTAGGTGTCGATGCGATCGAAGGCGCGGATCGCGGGTGCATCGGCATCCCACAGGCGCACTCCGTGCTCTGCCTCGCCGGTCTCGATGTTCGTGCGCTGGATCGGCGTCACGGTCACCGTGTCGGATGCCGCCTGCTGCTCGGCGTCCAGATCGGGGGCCTCGCCCGTCCAGCGGGTTTCGATCAGGGCGAGGTTTCCGGTCGCCGAGGTGACGGAGGCGCGGCGCTCGGCCTGCCAGTGGGTGTGCTCTTCGCGTTCAGACATCACCTTCCATTCTCTTGCATGCAGGTGCGGGTGGGGCCGACTCCGTCACCCGAGGTAATGCGCGACCCCACGCCGGAGGGGCTTTCTCGAGCATGCACGAATGCCGCAGGGGAATGAGGCTGCAGGCCCTCATTCCGCACGTTTTCGGACGCGATGCAACGTGTTCGGTCGAGTCTCTTCCACGCAACGGAATGCAACGTATGCCGGTATACCATTACTCATATACGCGCAGAGTCGTCAGTCCCCAGCTGACCCGCGCGTACGGACGGTTCGACCGTCCTGCGGAGGGAGTGTCAGATCTCCTTCTGATCCCGAGGGGGGATGGGGTGGGAACGCTGATCCCCAGTCAGCACCCACCCCCACAACCCGCCCTCGGGGGTCGCGCTCAGAACGATCTGGACCAGAACCAGAACAGCGCGAATCCGATCACGAAGACGATCGGCACCCACTGGAAGCTGCGCTTCAGCCTGCGCCCTTCGTGCGCGACGCCCGGCGGTGGCGAGAGCAGACCGGCCGGCGGAGCGAACGGAAGCCGCTCGCTCGCTGACTGCGGTGCGACTCTCGACGAAGCGGCCGCGGCCGCCGTCGGGTTCTCGAGCAGCAGCCGCTCGTCTCGCCAGCGCTCCCACTGGTCGAGCTTGGTGATCACGGCTCCCACTGCGCCGAACAGCCACGCCCAGGTCGCCGGGTCGAGCGTCGAGGCCCTGCGTTGCGTGTAGAGGAAGAGCCAGTCGTCGACGATCTCGACGTCGAGCTCGGCGGCGTTGTCGATGAACCGCGCCATGATGTCGGGCGTGAACAGATAGAGGGCGTCGCGTTCGTAGCCCTCGGGGCAGTACAGCGTGAAGTACTGGTCGAAGTCGCCCTCCAGTGAAAGGCGCTGCTCCTTCTGGAACGACGCGGGCAGGTTCGACCCGAATCCGTTGTTGCCCTTGGCGTCGAGCACGATGTTGGGCAGCGGAACGTCGAGCTTGACGGCGACATAGCCCCAGCGGTGGGTGGTCGAGTTCTTACCCGATCCGGTCGTGTACTGGTAGTTGCCGAACTCGACGAAGCGGGGCTGCGTGCCGCGCACGAGATCGGTGGCCTCGCGGGAGCGACCGAGGCCGAACAGCATGCCCGGCAGGGCAGGGTTCGCGACCTTGGCCTCATACGCCATGCCGTTCGCCCTGGCGAAGGCGTCGAGCCGGTACCGCGCGACGCGGGAGCGTCGCAAGCCCAGGACGGCGATCGTGATCCCGACACCCGCCGCCGCGAGGATGCCGAGGCCGACGAACGAGGATGATCCCCGATCGGTGAACAGCGAGGCCATGGTCGCCCCGACGAACGTCAAGGCGACGACGAACACGAGGCCGAAGACCACGACCGCAATGATCGTCGTGGCCGAGAGGCCCGTCGCGCCCCGCGAGCGGAGCTCGGTGTTGAAGGCGCTGACGGCCCGTGGATCGACGGGATCGGTGAGCGGGCGGGCGTCGAACGATGGGGCCGGCTGCGGTGCGGTCATCGGTTCACCTCGTCGGAATCCCAGGTCAGTTCGGCATTCTCGGGGATCGGGAACGCCTCGAGCCGCTGATCGGCGCAGATCGCGGCGACCAGCTCGGCAGACCCTGCGACGATCGTCGAGTCGTAGTCGATCTCGCTCACCATCACCCAGGCGTGGTCGTCGGGCCACAGGATCGCGGGGCTCTGCGCTGACGGAGCGAACCCGTGCTCCTCGCCCGGTCGGTCGCGCCACGGCACGTCGAGAATCCAGTCCGCGCGGGCGAAGTCGCTCACCGCGCCTCGGAACAGCACGTGATCGCGGTTCAGCAGCTGCAACCGCGGCCCCTCCGAGACCTCACGCGACAGGATGCCCTCCTGCCAGGTCTGCTTGCGGAACACGTTGTTGAACGGATCCTTCACGCTGCGATCGAGCATCGCCTGGTGATTCGGCTCGTCACTGAAGGTGAGGAACGCGCGGGAAGGGCCGTGCCCCATGTGGCCGACCAGACCGCCTCGACCTTCCCAGAGCGCCGCGAAGCCGGCATCCGGAGTCGTCGTGTGGTCGACCAGAAGCGACGCGATGGATGAGAGCATCTCGGGCGTCAGATCGCCCTCGATCGGGGCCGTGAACTCTCGACCGTCGGGGGAGAGCCGGAGATTCCAGTCCCCGTCCATCGGAGTGCGCACTATGCGCTGCCACTGCGCCAGGGGATGCAGAGTCGTGCCGAAGGCGGATGCCGTCTCGGCCCAGGTCGCAGGCTCATCGATGAACTGATCGAGGACAGCCTGCCGCTCCGCCTCGGACATGGCGTCGTACTCGTCGTAGGTCGGCACTGGCCGGTCGGGGAGAGAGCGCACGATGCCGGGATGCAGGATGCGGGCGTAGGCCGGGAAGCCATGGGGCACGACGGAGTGCATCGTCGCGTTCCATGGGTCGTCGAGTCGCTCGCGCAGCCAGTCGCCGGCCGAGGTGTCAGACATCCAGTGCATGCGACCCACGGTACCTGCGAGATATCGGTTCACCTGCTCGCGCGGCGGAGGGGCCAGAATATGCGGAGGGGTGCGCGGATCGCCGAAGTCGGCCGTCGCGCTGAACGATGTTCGGGAGGGCGTCTGATGGTCGGTGGGGTCTCTGTGGTGCCGGACGAGCGGGTCTTCCGCCGTCACCCGGCGCGCGCGGTGGTGAGCGCAGTGGTGGTGTCGGCCGCGCTGTCGGCCGCGGCGCTGTTCATCCTGCCCCAGTTCCTTCCGCGCCGGATGGACATCTCGACACGCGGAACGATCGTGCTGGTGGTGGCGATCGCGTTGACCCTCGTCGTGTTCGCGTCGATCTTCTGGCTGCGGAACACGCGAGTCGTCGTGCGATCTGACAGCGTCGAAGTGGGTCGTGCCGGCAACCGTGAGGTGTACGACCGGGCCACCACCGGCTTCCGATCGAAGATCACCGAGCACCGCACGAACGGACTCCGCAGCGGCATCACCCGCGCGCTGATCATCTACACGAGCGGTCGCGAGATCACCGTCGAGCTGGCCGGTTTCACACGCTCGACCTTCAACGACCTGATGGCGATGCTCAACCCGATCGCGCACCCACCCGTGGCGGATCCCGTCGAGGCGGCGCGCGCCAGGGCACAGCTTCCGTCATCCTTCACGGTCGATTCCTCTGGCGAGCGGCGCCTCGCTTCAGGGCTCGCGATCGGAGCAGCGGTCTCGCTCGTGGCCGCAGTGGCGGTCGCCATCGTCGCCGCATCGCCCGGTTTTCTCGACAGCGAGCTCTCGGCACTCGTGCTGATGGTTCCGTTCGCGGGCCTCGCCGGCATCGGCCTCGCGATCGGGGCCGTTCTGCGCCGGCGCGTGCTGAAGGCGATCCCCGCCCGCATCGAGGTCAGCCACCACGGCATCCGGCTCGATGATGTCGATCTGCCGTTCGCCCAGCTGACCCGCATCTGGCTGACCCCCACCGGCTATCCCGTCAGGCGCGTCAAGTTCGAGCGAGCGGCAGGCAGACCCTCGACGCACGTGCTCGGATCCGGGCGGGTGCAGATGACGCCTGACTACTCCGACTTCCTGCTCGCGGTGCGCGCCGAGACCGCGCACCTGCCCGAACTCCTTCGACTCGACCTCGAATAGCGTCAGACGAAACGCCGCGGGCGTCGGGGCCTGCGGCTGTTTCGTCTCGCCCGGTCTGCTCCGCGAGTGGGCCGGGAAGACGCTTGCCGGGGCGGCTTCAGCGCACCCAGGAGTGCCCTCCATAATCGGAGGGTGAGCACGACTGCAACCATTCCCTCGCTCGACGGCCGCCGGTTCCGGATGGTCTCCTCGACCACCTCGGCTGTCGACCCCGAGTCGCCCAGCGAGTTCGTCTACTGGGAGAAGGACGGGGCGATCTGGGGGGACTACTCCGGTGACACCGTGACCTTCGGACGCTTCGTCGGCACCCGCACCGGCGACACCATCTGGGTGTCGTTCGTGCACGTGCTCGTCTCAGACGGCGCCGTGGTGACCGGAGACGGCGAGAGCCGGCTCGAGCTCACCGATGACGGTCGCATCCGACTCGTCGAGCACTACGAGATGCACGGCCTGCCGCAGCTGAGCGTCTGCGAAGAGGCCGCAGCCGCCTGATCAGCGCGGCGGGAGCATGTCGCGACCCGGCGTCGCGGGTGTCCACCGAGTCATGCCCAGCGGTGTCGCCAGGTCGCGCTCCGGCAGGTCGCTCGGCAGCAGGAACGACCTGCGGATCACCTCGTCGAGCACGACCACGCTGACGACGGTGCGCACCTCCGGAAGCTGCGCGATGACGCCGGTCGTGAACTCGTGCACGCCGCTCACGTCGACGGCGCGGATCAGCAGCATGGCGTCGTGCTCGCCCGTGGTGATGGCGCACCACTCGACATCGGGCATCTCGAGCACGCTCTCGCGGAACGACGCCCAGGCCTGCGGGTGCACCGTGACGAAGACGAGCGCCCCGATCGACAGCCCGGCCTTGGACTGGTCGACCCGGGCGCTGAACCCGGTGATGACGCCGTCCTGCATCAGCGTCTCGACGCGCGTGTAGGCGTTCGCGCGGGAGATCCCCACGGTCTCGGCCAGTGCGGCGATCGAGATGCGACCGTTATCACGCAGTGTCTCGAGGATTCTGTATCCGATGTCGTCCAATGGGGCGGCACTTCGTCCAGATTGCCTCGTGGCTTCGTCGCTCTTGGTGGACACAATGCTCCTCACGGGCGGGGTCTTGGACAGACTGTGATGGCGTCTGCATTCTTGCTGGACACATAGTCCCATACAATGCGAATCTGATCACCGGTCGTCCACCCGGCGTCGACCGAACCCGATGAAACTCCTCGCCCCTGGAGGCCCATATGTCGTCACGTCGCAGCACGTCCGTCATCGCGATCGGAGCCGTCGCGCTCTTCGCTCTCGCCGGTTGCTCCGGTGGCAACTCGGCGAACAACGGGGGAGAATCCTCCGGTTCCGACTCGCTGGTCATCGACACCGCGTTCTCGATCGAGACAGCTGACCCGGGTCACACCTACGACCCGACCGGCAACATGATCGCCAAGGCGCTCTATGAGACCCTTGTCGACTTCGAGGGCTCGGACGTCTCGACCCCCGTCCCCGGCCTCGCGTCGTGGGAGCAGAACGACGAGGCGACCGAGTTCACCTTCACGCTCGAGGGCGACCGCGTCTTCTCCGACGGCTCGCCGATCGAGGCGAAGGACGTCGTCTTCACCCTGCAGCGCATCCAGGGCATGACCGATGCCAAGCCGAACTTCCTCCTGGGCGGCCTGACCATCACCGAGGTCGACGAGAAGACGGTCTCGATCGTCTCTGAGACGCCGCTCCTGCAGCTCCCCGCGATCCTCGCCAACCCGGCACTCGGCATCGTCAACTCCGACGTCGTGATCGAGAACGGCGGAACGATCGACGGCACCGACAGCGCGCAGGAGTTCCTCGACGGCACCTCCGCCGGTTCCGGCCCGTTCGTGCTCGACACGCTCGACCTCTCCTCGCAGGTCGTGCTCACCAAGAGCGACGAGTACAACGGTGACGAGGAGGCCGCCTACGGTCGCGTCGTCGTGCGCAACGTCTCGGAGAGCGCCACCCAGCTCGCGAACCTCAAGGGCGGCGACTCGATGGTCGCCATGGACCTCAACGGCGACCAGGTCTCGGGCCTCGGCGACGGACTGAACGTCGAGTCCGTGCCGTCGGGTCAGACCATCTTCCTGCTGCTCAACCAGTCCGAGGCCGTCGCTGGTGAGCTCGCGAACGTCAAGATCGCTGAGGCGATCCGCTACGCCCTCGACTACGACGCGCTGCTCGAGCTCGCGGGTGCCGGCGCCGTTCAGGCGACCGGCGTCATCCCGCCCGGATTCGAGGGCGCCCTCGACAGCGGTGTGGAGCAGGACCTCGAGAAGTCGAAGGCCGCCCTGGCGGAAGCCGGCTACACGGGTCAGACCCTGAAGCTGCAGTTCCCGAACGACTACCCGGTCGGCGGCGTGGAGTTCACCCCGCTCGCCGAGCGCGTGCAGGCCCAGCTCGAGGATGCCGGCATCGCCGTCGAACTCGCGCCTGCCCCGTTCGCCACCGAGCTCGACGCGTACGTCAACGGCACCGAGGGCTTCGGCCTGTGGTTCTGGGGACCGGACTACGCCGACTCCGCGAACTTCCTGCCCTTCGCTCCCGGACTGAAGGTCGGTCTGCGCGCCGGATGGGCGGCTGAGGCCAACCCCGAGATCGCGGGCATCGCAGCAGGCGCCGCGGCCGCGACCGATGAGGCCCAGCGCAGCGAGGCCTTCACCTCGTTCGCCGAGGCGATGCAGACCGAGGGTCCCTTCGTTCCGCTGATCGTCCCCGGTCGCAACATCGCCACGGCGGATGCCGTCACCGGCGCCGTGTACAACTCGGTGTGGGAGATGGACATCGCCGAGATCACGCCCGCCGGCTGATTCGGGGCTGACTCATGACGACGGTGGCCGTGCGGCGGCAAGCACAGCGTCGCAGGTCGCCGCTCGTCGGATACCTGCTGCGCCGGATCGGCACTTCGCTGCTCCTGCTCGTGGGGGTCACGATCGTGACCTTCGCGCTGACGAACCTCGTGCCCGGCGACCCCGTGTCGGCGGCACTGGGCGAGGGAGCATCGCAGAATCCCGAGACGCGCGAGGCGTTCATCAAGGCCCAGGGCCTCGATCAGCCGCTGTTCGTGCAGTACTTCATCTACATGGGGAACCTCCTCCGCGGAGACCTCGGCACGTCGCTGGTGACCGGTCGCCCGGTCACCAGCGACCTGGCCACCGCGGTGCCGGCGACGATCGAGATCGCGATCGGCGCCATCATCCTCAGCCTCGCGGTGAGTGTGGTGCTCGGGACGCTCGCGGCCTACCGCCGGGGACTCGTCACCGACCAGGTCATCCGCATCGTGACGCTGATCGGCCTCAGCGTGCCGACCTTCTGGCTCGCCCTCGTCAGCTTCTACGTGTTCTTCCTCGAGCTGCGGATCGCGCCCGGATCCGGTCGCATCTCGCCGTCGATCACCCCGCCGCCCCGCATCACCGGGCTCTACACGGTCGACTACCTCCTCAACGGCGACGGCGTCGGGTTCGCCGATGCGCTCGCCCACCTCGCCCTCCCGGTGATGGTGCTCTCGCTCGTCACGATCGGACTGCTCACCCGCTTCATCCGCACCTCGGTGCTCGAGGTGCTCGGCAGTGACTACGTGCGCGCGGCCAGGGCGAAGGGCCTCCCGGCGATGCGCGTGATCCTCGACTACGTGCTCCGCGGAGCATCCCTCCCGATCCTCACCGTCGTGGGCGTCGCGTTCGGGTCGCTGCTCTCGGGCACCGTGCTCGTCGAATCGGTGTTCGCGTGGCCCGGCCTGGGCACCTACGCCTACAACTCGGCGGCGAACCTCGACCTCCCCGGCATTATGGGCGTCGGCCTCGTGGTCGGATTCATCTACCTCCTCATCAACTTCGTCGTCGATCTGCTCTACGGCGTCCTCGACCCGAGAGTGAGGATCGCATGAGCCGCATCGACTCGGCATCCGGCCCCTGGCGGTTCCGGTTCCGCTGGCCCCGCGCGTGGCGCACGCCTCTCGGCGTGATCGGCACCGTGATCGCGGGCGCGTGGATCATCGTCGCGTTCACCGCCCAGTGGTGGGTGCCCTACGGCCCCAATGCCCAGGTGCTCCCGCGACTGCAGGCGCCGGGCATCGACACGCTGCTCGGCACCGACGGCAACGGCCGCGACATCTTCTCGCGCCTGATGACGGGTGCGACCGTGAGCCTTCCGCTCGCCCTCATGCTCGTGATCGCCGCGATGATCATCGGCACCGTGATCGGTGCCGTCGCCGGCTACTTCGGCGGCTGGGTCGATGAGACGTTGATGCGCATCACCGACCTGTTCATGGCGTTCCCGACCGTCATCCTCGCGATGGTGGTGGCGGCATCCCTCGGACCGTCGCTGTTCAACGCGGTGATCGCGGCGATCGTCGTCTCGTGGCCGCAGTACTCACGCGTCACTCGCAGCATCGTGCTCGGACTCCGCGGGCAGAACTACGTGATCGCCGGTCGTCTGCTCGGCCATTCGCCGCTGCGGACCCTGTTCATCGACATCCTGCCGAACATCGCCGGCCCCGTGCTGGTGCTCGCGACGCTCGACATCGGAGCCGCGATCCTGCTGCTCTCGGGCCTCTCGTTCCTCGGCCTCGGCGCGCAGCCGCCGACCGCGGAGTGGGGATCCATGATCTCCGCGGCGATGCAGAACTTCGACGCGTGGTGGCTCGGGGTCTTCCCGGGACTGGCGATCCTGACCGTGGTGCTCGCCTTCAACTTCCTGGGTGACGCGATGCGCGACATCCTCGACCCGACGGCCGAGGTCACGCACGAGAAGCAGGCCGAGCATGTGGCCTCCGCGAAGGGAGCGGCAGCATGAGTGCTCTGAGCATCCGCGACCTGACGATCGACATCGGCCGTCCGCTCGTGCACGGCATCTCTCTCGACCTCGAGGCCGGGCGCATCCACGGTCTCGCCGGCGAATCCGGATCGGGCAAGACGCTCACGTCGCTCGCCGTGCTCGGGCTCCTGCCCCGGCAGGCGCGCACCGGCGGATCCATCACGCTCGCGGGGGAGGAGCTGGTCGGCATGCGCCGTCGCGCCCTCAACCGCATCCGGGGCAAGCGCATCGCCATGATCTTCCAGGACCCGTCGGCGTCGCTGCACCCGCAGCTGCCGATCGGTCGGCAGCTCACCGACCACATGCGCGTGCACCTCGGCCTTCGGGGCGCCGCGGCCACGGCGAGGGCCGTCGAGCTGCTCGAGACCGTGCAGGTGCCCAACCCGGATGCCGCGCTCAAGCGCTACCCGCACCAGTTCTCGGGCGGTCAGCGCCAGCGCATCGCGATCGCCTGCGCTCTCGCGTGCGACCCCGAGGTGCTGCTGGCCGATGAGCCGACCACCGCGCTCGATGTCACGGTGCAGGCCGGCATCCTCCGGCTGCTGCGCGACCTCGCGACCGAGCGCAACCTCGCGGTGCTGCTCGTCACGCACGATCTGGGTGTCATGAGTGCGATCGCCGACGAGGTCGCCGTGATGAAGAACGGGCAGATCGTCGAGCGGGCCGACCGCGAGACGCTGTTCCGCGACCCTCAGCACGAATACACCCGCACGCTGCTCGCGGCGCTGCCCGGGTCGAAGCTCGCGATCGCGGATGCGGATCCCGCTCTGCTCGATCCGGTGCTGTCGGATCCGGTGCTGACGGATGCTGAAGAGGAGGCCAGAGATGAGTGAGATCGCCGTCCTCGACGCGCAGGGCGTGGTCGTGCGCTACCCCGGAAGCCCGCCGGTGGTCGCCGTCGACGGAGTCTCGCTGACCGTCGCCCCCGGAGAGACGGTCGCGCTCGTGGGCGAGTCGGGCAGCGGCAAGTCGAGCCTCGCTCGCGCGGTCGTCGGCATCGAGAAGCTCGCCGGGGGAGAGGTGCGCTTCCGGGGCGAGCACGTGAAGCCGCTCGGCATCCGTCGACGCGACCTCGCTCTCACCGGCATCCAGATGGTGTTCCAGGATCCGTCGACGTCGCTCAACCCGCGGCGCCGCGTGGGCGACCAGATCGCTGACGGCATCGCCACCGCGCGCGCTCGCGGCGCCGAAGGATCGACCGTCGCCGAGTGGCTCGAACGGGTCGGGCTTCCGACTGAGGTCGCCACGCGCTTCCCGCACCAGTTCTCGGGTGGACAGAAGCAGCGGCTCGCGATCGCCCGTGCGCTCGCGGCTCGACCGTCGCTGCTCGTCGCCGACGAGCCGATCTCGGCTCTGGACGCATCGACTCAGACGAGCGTCGCCGGTCTCATGCGAGACCTGGTCGCCGAGGCCGGCGCGGGGATGCTGTTCATCTCGCACGACCTCGCCGTCGTCCGGCGCATCGCCGACCGCACCTTCGTGATGTTCGCCGGACGGGTGCTCGAAGCGGGCGCCACCGATCGCGTGTGGTCTGCGCCGCAGCATCCGTACACTCAGGCGCTGCTCGCGGCGATCCCGGAGCCCGACGGAGCCGGCCGCATCCCGGTCGCGCCGTCGACGAACGAGCGCATCGTCTGGTCTGAGGTCGCACCCGTCATCGACTGACGCGCGCGTCGTCTGTTCGCCCGCGTCCGCGGTCTGCAGCCACTCGGCTGGTCGGTCTGGCTTCGCCGTGTGGGGCTGACTTCGCCGTGTTGGGCTGACTTCACCGTGTTGGGCTGACTTCACCGTGTTGGGCGGATCCTGCGGTGTCTAGCCTCCGCCCATCGGGGAGTTCTCCGCCCAGCAGGGTGGGGCCGCACAACGCTGCGAATGAGATATCGGTGCAGCCCCACGTCGTAGGGTGGCCCCATGGCTGAGGATCGTGGCAATCTGCGAAAGCGTCGGGAGATCATCGCGGCGTACGTCGTCGCTCTCGAACGGCCCGAGGAACTGCTGCGGATCTGCGCAGATACCCCCGGGGACATCGCATCGGCGGTGGTGGCCGTGGCCGAGGCTTTCGATGTGAGCGACGACGCGGCCCAGGCGATCCTCGACATGCAGGTGCGGCGATTCACCCCGCGATCGTTGGCCCAGATCCGAGCCGAGCTCGCTGAGGTCGACCGGCGTATCGCCGACGCCTCAGCATGACGGGCGCCTCCCGCGGTACCGGGTGAATCGGGCTGAGGCCGTCGCGCCCGCACCTGGGGAGGAGATCTCCCTCTGGGGAGGACATACCGAGCCTGAGACTCCTCCCGACGGGGAGTTCTCCTCCCAACGGGGAGTTCTCCTCCCGAGCGGGCAGCCGAGAGGGCGGCCCGAGCAGGCCCCGAGAGGGCACCCGAGCGGATGCTGCGCCAGGAGCCTAGAAACGCACTGCGGGCCGAGGCGATCGCCCCGGCCCGCAGCATCCGCTCGTGGATCAGAGAGGTGCGACGATGTCCTGCTCGACGTCCCACTCGGTGATCTCGAGCGAGGTCTCGATCATCTGGCCCGCGGCCTCGGTGCTGCCGGTCGTCGCCAGCACCACGTAGTCGTCGGTGACCTCGAACACCACGTCGACCGGGACGCCCTGTGCCTCGGACGTGCCGCTCACCAGGTACACGTCCTGGCCCAGGCGGCTGCCGGTGCCGGTGACGGTGAACTCGCCGGTGAGGGCGCCCGCGGCCGTGGCCGGGTCGGTGCCGGCGGCCGTCGCCGCACCGCTGCTGAGCGCGGCGATCATCGGGTCGCTCGAGTTGGGGTCGGCGACCTGCCACTCGCTCGTGGGCGTCTTGACCCATGCGTCGTCGCCGATCAGGATCAGCGACCCCATGGGCGTGATCGTCTCGACGGCATCCGTCTTGGGGTTGTAGCGGGCGGTGGTGTCCATGCCCAGGATCGACGTCTTGGCCTGGTATCCGGCCGTGTCGGTCATCGCCTCGGTGATGCAGGCGCCGAGCGCGGTGCCGTCCACGGTCGCGCCTTCGGCCAGCTCAGGGCAGTCGGACTCGGGCGCGGTGGTCTCCTCCGCCGCCGCGGTGGGCTCTTCTTCGGCGGGCTCCTCGGCACCCGCGGTGCACCCGGTGAGCAGTACGGTGGCGGTCAGGACGATGCCAACCCCCCACTTGTTGACGCGCATGGCGTTCCCCCTTCGGTCGCGTGAGCACTGAGTGTCAGCGCACACGCATTCCAGCATGCCAAGTCGCACTGCCAGTCCGTGGAGGCATACCGAAGGTTTCTCCGCTAGACTGTCAAGGTTGTCTGCCATCAGGCGCCCACTCGGGCGGCTCGGCGGATGACGTTCACACACCCTCCTGCTTCCGGGAACGTCCCGGAAGCCGTTCTAGTCCGAAGGAGGTGGGTAAGTGACGCACCAGTACGAACTCATGGTCATTCTGACCCCCGAGATCGACGAGCGCACGGTCGCCCCGACGCTCGACAAGTTCCTGAAGGTCATCACCAACGATGGTGGCTCGATTGACAAGGTCGACATCTGGGGTAAGCGCCGTCTGGCTTACGAGATCCAGAAGAAGAACGAGGGCATCTACGCCGTCGTCAACTTCACCGCTACCAGCGAGGCCACGCAGGAGCTCGACCGTCAGCTGAAGCTGAACGAGCAGATCATGCGCACCAAGGTCCTCCGTTCTGAGGAAGCTCAGGCGATGGTCGCGTTCGAAGCGAAGCGCTCCGAAGAGAAGGCTGCTCGCAAGGCCGCCAAGGCTGCGAAGGCCTGAGTCCGATGGCCGGCGAAACAGTCATCACCGTGGTGGGCAACCTCACGGCCGACCCCGAGCTGCGCTACACGCAGAACGGACTGCCGGTGGCGAACTTCACCATCGCTTCGACGCCTCGGAACTTCGACCGCGCCGCCAACGAGTGGAAGGACGGCGAAGCGCTGTTCCTCCGTGCGTCGGTCTGGCGCGAGTTCGCCGAGCACGTGGCGGGTTCGCTGACCAAGGGCATGCGCGTCATGGCGCAGGGCCGTCTGCGTCAGCGTTCCTACCAGGACCGCGAGGGCAACCAGCGCACCGCTATCGAGCTGGAGGTCGACGAGATCGGCCCCTCGCTTCGGTACGCGACCGCGCAGGTCACCCGTGCGGCGTCGACCGGTGGCGGCGGCGGTGGCGGCGGACAGTCGCGCCCCGCACAGCAGCAGCAGGTGTCGGAGGAGCCGTGGTCAACGCCCGGCTCGTCGACCAGCGCAGATGCCTGGAGCACTCCGGGCAGCTTCGGTGACGACACCCCCTTCTGAAACAGGATCTCCGGATGCTTCGGCATCCGTCTCATCATTAAGGAAAAACAATGGCTGGAAAGTCTAGCGGCGACCGCCGCAAGCCGCGGAAGGGTGGCAAGCCCACCGCTCCCGCGAAGTCGATCCGGGTCGGAGTCATCGATTACAAGGATGTCTCCACCCTCCGCAAGTTCGTCTCGGAGCGTGGCAAGATCCGCGCCCGTCGTATCACCGGTGTTTCGGTGCAGGAGCAGCGTCTGATCGCCACCGCGATCAAGAACGCACGCGAAATGGCACTCCTGCCCTACGCTGGCGCCGGCCGGTAAGGGGTAACGAGATGGCAAAGCTGATTCTCACGAACGAGGTCGCCGGGCTTGGTAGCGCTGGTGACGTGGTCGAGGTCAAGAACGGGTTCGCCCGCAACTACCTCATCCCCAAGGGCTTCGCTACGGCGTGGACCCGCGGTGGCGAAAAGCAGGTCGCTTCGATCCAGGCTGCTCGTCAGGCGCGCGCGATCCACGACCGCGACGAGGCCGTGGCACTGAAGAACTCCCTCGAGGCCACCAAGGTGCGCCTGGCCGTCAAGGCCGGCAACGAGGGTCGCCTCTTCGGTTCGGTCAAGACCGATCACATCGCGGATGCTGTTGCAGCCGCGGGTCTCGGCTCGATCGACAAGCGCAAGGTGCACATCCCGTCGGCGATCAAGACGACCGGTGAGCACGAGGCCACGGTTCGTCTTCACGACGACGTGACCGCAGTCATCACGCTGCAGGTCGTCGCCGCCAAGTAAGGCGCGACGCTCTCGAACGCCCCCTGTCCTTCGGGACAGGGGGCGTTCTGCGTGAGCGGCCGGCCGAGATCGTTCTGGTGACGTCGGCTAGCGGGTGAGTCCGAGCTCAGCGGCGCGTCGGGGATTCGCCGGCAGCGTCTGATCGACGTCGACGGACCGTGACCACCCTTCGTCCTCGACCGGGACGCCGCGGGAGACGAGAGCGCCCACGGCGTCGTCGACCCCGTCCACGAAATCTCCTCCGACGTGGGATCCGGCGACGAGCGAGACGATCACGCGGCTGAAGTGCGCGTCGACCGCGCCGATCCAGGTGACGGCCACGCCTCGGGCAGACAGCGGACCGAGCCTGGTCGTGAAGGTGGAGAGTCCGCTGCCGCCGATCAGGACATCACCGACAACCGATCCGCGTCTGTAGACCCGCTGCACTCCCGCCTCGGCACCCGGCGTCTCTGCACGGAAATGGGCGGCCTGCAGCGCGCGATCGACCTCGACCAGGGCGACATCGGCCGCATCAGCCGGAATGCGAAACGTCCGTGCGCCGTTGACCGCCCACCGCAGACGGCGCGGATCCTCAGTCACCGCGGCCACCCCTGAGCGAGCGACCGTTCGAGGTCGCGCAGCCCCGTCGACCATTCGTCCGCCAGCTCGCCGGCGGCCTTCGCGATGGCGGCGAGCTCGATCATCTGGCTCGTCCACCGGCGATGCGCTGCGGCATAGGCCGACTGGGCTTCACCACTCCAGCGGTGGGAGAGGTCGTCGGACATGGACTCCAACCGGGCGAGTGCCGCGCTGATCTGCGCGCTGCCCGAGGAGATCTCCGCCGCCAGGGCAGTGATCTGCGTGGGCTCGGCCTTGAGGACTGCCATCAGATCCGCCTCTCACGTGCCGCCATGTCGCGCAGCATCGCATCGATGCGTGCACCGCGTTCGGTCGTCTCCGCGTGCAGAGCACGCAGTTCTGCTCCGGGATCACGCGGATCGCCCGGTGCGGTGCGTCGCAGGGCTTCGACGAGCGCTTCCGACTGTCGGGCTCCGGTCTCCCTCACGAAGGCGGCCTCGACCGAGTCGTCTTCCCCCGAGAGCACGGCTTCGCGCGTCGTGAGGTTCAGATCGATCCGGCCCTGCAGCACCTGCCATTCGCGGCCCAGCGCTCCCGCGCGTGCCTGCGCGGCGAAGGCCTCGTCCGCGTCTTCCGCCTCCCCGGGAGGGAAGAGCGCATCGAGCTCCGATCGGACTGCGGCGAGTCGCTCCCGCCACGCAGCAGGGTCGTTCGCAGAGATCATGCGTACTTCCTCGTGGTGTGAAGGAGGACCTGAGCGAGATCCTCGAGTCGGAGAAGGTTCTCCGCCAACTGGGCGCGGGCCGACACGACGCTCTCGATCACGTCGTAGATGATGTTGATGATGGAGTAGATCAGGCGGATGACTCCGAAGATCTTGGTTGCGGCGAGAGCGCCCTCTGCGGCGGCGACGATCCACCCGGCGATGGGGACGGTCGCTTCCACCGCCATGCGAAGGAGCGTCTGCGAGAGCTGGTTGATCGCGAAGCCGATGGTCGCCGCCGCGGTCTTCGACGCCAGGACCAGCTGGCCGACGAGACCGGCGACGGTATCGGCCACGCTTCCCAGTCCGAAGGCCCCGAGTCCGATCGCCGTCATCCCGCCCTGATAGGCGGTCCCGGCATCGCCCTCCCAGAAGGTGGCCGTCTCGGCGAGGCCGGCGCCGTTGTCGGAGATCGCGCGCATCGCCTCCCCGACATGGGTCCACGCCTGCTGCACCTCCTCGATGCCCGTCCAGTCTCCGGCGAACGGCTTCATGATGACGTCCTCGAGCAGGCTCATGCCGATGAGCTGCTCGATGAGCCAGTCGACACCGCCCAGGATCGGCCCGGCGCCCCAGCGCATGTTCTCGATCTCGCTCTTCGTGGCGTTCGGGGCGACCAGCCACGACGACGCATCCGATCGCTCGCTCACCGAACCGGCTCCCGTCCATCCGTCGATGCGGGAGGTCGCGTTCTCGTAGAGGTCGGTGACGCCGTCCGACAGTGTTCCCGGTGTCTCGACGATCTCCACGAGGAGATTGGATTCCGGTGCGCCGTGGTCGGCATCCGCCGCAGAACCGGCTGCGCCGAGCGTGGGCGAGGACGACAGAGGGCTCTGATACGGAGGCAGGCTCAGGCCGATCTGCTGCATCAGCTGCTGCGCGGCCTGATGGGCCTGCTGTTCATGAGCTTCGTACGAGCGCGCGGCATCGTCGACCCGATCGGCCGCCAGCGCGCAGACCTGCCCGAATGTCTCCGCCGCCTGCACCCCGAGCATCGCGACCATCAGCGAGACACCGGTGAACGGAAGCATGACGATTCCTGTGTCCGATGGCGTGAGTATGCCGTAGCGCTGGATGTAGTCGGCGACCGCTCGAGTGTGCGTGTCCTGCTGCCTCCGCAGCACCTGCGACGCGAGCGCCATTTGACCGTAATCGACCTGCATGATGACCTCCCCCCAGAGATTCTAGGCGTATCGTGCCCGGCCGATCCGCAGCGCTTTCCCTCGGATTCCGGGCACGACGGATGCCCCGCGCTGGGGACGCGGAGCATCCGTGAGTTGTGCGGCATCGCAGACGCGGGCAGGGCTGGGGACCCTGCTCAAGGCATCACGGGATCCGCACACCGACGGTGACGCATCTCCTCCCCCGAGGATGACGTCACCGCCGGGGTCTGCGGCTAGGCCGTCGTGGGGCGACGGCGCAGCACCCCTGCTCCGAGAAGCAGCAGCAGCGCGGCGAGGACTGCGAAGCCGAGCGAGGTGGAGTCACCGGTGGCAGCGAGTCCCTCTGCCGGCGCGGATGCCGTCACGGCAGCGCCGCGTGCGACAGAGGCCGCGGGCTCGGTCGTGCCGGCGTCGGTGCCGGTTCCCGCCACTGCGCCGGGACTCGTGCCGGGATTGAATCCGGGGTCAGTTCCGGGGTCGATTCCAGGGTTCGTGCCCGGGTCGGTTCCGGGGTCGGTTCCCGGGTTCGTGCCCGGGTCGGTTCCAGGGTCCGTCCCGGGGTCGGTCCCAGGGTCCGTGCCGGGGTCGGCGCCGGGGTCGGTTCCCGGGTCCGTGCCCGGATCGGCCGCAGGCACCGTCGCCGTGCTCTCCCCGATCACGGAGATGGCGTTGCCGCCGACCGTGATCGGAAGGGTCACGGGCGCCGTGACCTGGGTGCCGCCGAGGATTCCGTCGTCACCGGTGGTGGTGCTGCCGGTGGTCGGGGTTCCCCCGGTGGTTCCGGTCGAGCCGGTTCCGCTCGTCGACTCGCTGTCTCCGATCACGGAGATCGCGTTGCCGGCGGCGGTGATCGGAGCGGTCACGGGCGCGGTGACCTGGGTGCCGCCGAGGATTCCGTCGTCACCGGTGGTGGTGCTGCCGGGGCTAGGGCTTCCCGTGGTGGGTGAGGTGGTGCCGGTGTCGCCGGCGCTCTCGCTGTCTCCGATGACGGAGATCGCGTTGCCGCCGATGGTGACCGGTGCGGTGACGGGTGCGGTGACCTGGGTGCCGCTTCCGATGCCGTCGTCGCCAGAGGTGGACGGCTCCGCGGATCCGGCTGCGCTGTCGCTCGCGGGCGCCGGTGCTGCGGCATCCTGTCCGAGGGTCTCGCTGTCGCCGAGTACTGCGACGGAGTTGCCCGACACGGTGACCGGAGCGTCGACCTGAATCAGAGCCTGGGTGCCCGACAGCAGACCGTCATCGCCGTTCGTCGTGATCGCCGGAGCGGGGGCGGGGGCCGGTGCCTGGGGAGCCTCGGCCGGCGCCGCCGACTCGCTGGACGAGTCGCCGAGCACGGTGATCGCGTTGCCGGTCACCGTGACGGGCACGACGACGTCCACGACGGCCTGGGTGCCGGACGCCGTGCCGGATTCGCCGCTCGTGGTGGGGGCCGGTGCGGGCGCTGGTGCCGGCGCGGGTGCCGGGGCCGGTGCGGGCGCTGATGCCGGTGCCGGTGCCTGCTGCGCGGAAGAATCTCCGAGCAGTGAGACGGCGTTGTCGACGATCGTGACGGGCGCCGTGATCGCGGTATCCGCCTGGGTGCCCGAGAGCAGACCGTCTTCTCCTGAGGTGTCTGCCGCGTTGGCGGCTGTTGCGCCGAGCAGGGTGATCCCGCCGGCGAGAAGCGTGCCCCACAGGGCCCGCTTGATGTATGTACGCATGATGTTCTTCTCCTGACTGGAGTTGGGTGTGTCTGGATGGGTGCACGCGAAGAGCATGTGCGCGCGCAGCACGGCATCTGTCGTTCACGAGGAACGACCGGACAACCCGTCAGTCAGGAGAGACGTCGGTGTCGGCGACCTGAGACGTCGGCAGGACGTCGTCGGGTGCACCGGGAGTGCGCTCCACAGCACGGAACGCAACAAGACCCGCGTCGCTGAGGTGCGCGGGAGAGAGTGAGGAGGCTCCGCTCGAACCGGCGGAGGAAGAGGGAGCCGCGGGAGCACCCGAGGGCGGTGACGAAGGTGAGTGCCGGTCATCGGATGCCGGCGCAGACGTGGCGGGCACAGCGATGGGTGCTGCCGGCTGGAGGCCGGATGCTGCCGGGTCGACGGGCTGAAGGCGCGCGACCGCAGGGGAGTGGAGGCCTGTTCGTGCATCGGCTGCCGCAGAGATCGCTCCTGCAGGGCTGAAGCCGAGCGGGATCGCTCCGACGGGATCGGAGTCCGGCTCGGATGCGGCAATGCCTGGCCGAGTGGGCGTGACGCCCGGAACAATCGGCGGCACGGTGTTGTCGATGACCCCGCCGACGATCGGTGTCGTCCTATCGACGACTCCGACGACCACGTCGATCACCGCGGGCACTCCGAGATCGTCGGTCACAGCTCCGACGATCGGCAGCCCTGCGATCAGGTCCGTCACGGGTGTCACGATCGGCGCCACCGGGGATCCGTCGACCAGATCGGTCACAGGAGTGGCGACGGCCTCGGTGGTGTCGGCGACGATGTCGACGATCGGCGACGTCGCCGGGCCGACGACCGGAACCTGCGCGATCGTCTCCGCGACGTGTTCCACGGTCGGCTGAGCCACCTGCTGCACCGGCTCGACGACCTGCGCGACGGCCGGCTCGACGACCTGCGCGACGACCGGCTCGACGACCTGCGCGACGGCGGGCTCGACGACGTGGGTGACGACCGGCTCGACCACCTGGGTGACTGCCGGGGCCACGACCTGGGTGACGACGGGTGCGACCGGCACCACGATCGGCGAGGTCGCTGCCGTCACGGTGTCTTCGACCGATTCGACCGTCTCGCTCACGACGGAGGAGACGCCGTCGAGCAGCGAATCGTTCGAGCCGTCGTCCGCGCTCGCAGACGCCCCTCCAGTCAAGATCGTGATCGCAGCCCACGCGACCGCGCCCAGGCCACCCCAGAGGGCGACAGCCGGTAGGCCGCGCCGGGTTTCCTGAGCGTTCACGTCGACTTCCCTCCCCCGAGAGCCATCGTTCGTCGTCGACGCACACCGCGTCGATTGCCGGTGACGATACTCCCGGTATATCGCGATGTCTAGAGGGTTCCGCTCGAAAACGATGACATCTCGCCCACATTTCGGAGGGTTGCGCAGTGTGACGCGCCCGGTTGAATCTCGGCTTGACTTTCCCCAGGTTGTACACATCCCGACTCGGATTCGATGAACCTTCAAGGCCCGGTTGAAGCACGTTCTCATCCACAGGGTGGGGAAACTCTAAATGCCAGTTCAGAAGCAAAAATAGAAGTCGGTATCCAGGTAGTCCACCGAGTTATCCACATGCGTTCTGCACAGACTCTCCGGACTTGTTCGCACTCTTTCCACAAAGTTATCCACAGGGCGTGTTGCGACCGAAAACCCCCGCTCGTAGCGTGGTGCAGCGACCCGATGTCGGAAGTGCCTGGTTTGCTGTGCGAACGGTCCTTCTCGAGCTGAATCGCATCGAGTGACCGACGCAGTCGGCACCGAGCACACCGGAAGAACGTCGCATCGAAGGGAGCAGCGTGTCGATCGCCGACATCTCAGAGGAGCGCCTCGGGGGCAAGCGCCCACCAGAGCGCACGCCCCCGCACGACACGCTCGCCGAACAGAGCGCGCTGGGCGGAATGCTCCTCTCGAAGGATGCTGTCGCCGATGTGATCGAGACGCTCAAGGGCGCCGACTTCTACATCCCCAAGCATGAGCTCATCTTCGAGGCGATCCTGTCGCTCTACTCGCACGGCGAGCCGACCGACGTCGTCGCCGTCACCGACGAGCTCATCAAGACGGGCGAGCTGAGCCGTGCCGGCGGAGCCGACTATCTGCACACGCTCACCTCGATCGTCCCCACTGCGGCGAACGCCGGCTATTACGCGGGCATCGTGTCGGAGCGTGCCATCCTGCGCCGTCTCGTGGACGCGGGGACCCGCATCGTGCAGCTCGGTTACGACGGGCAGGGCGACGCGACCGACATCGTCAACAACGCGCAGGCCGAGATCTACTCGATCACCGGCTCTGAGACCGCGGAAGACTATGTGCCGCTGCAGATCGCCGTCGACGCCGCGCTCGAGGAGATCGAGGCCGCCAGCGGCCGCGACGGATCGATGACCGGCGTTCCGACAGGCTTCAAAGAGCTCGACGAGCTGACCAACGGCCTTCACGGCGGGCAGATGATCGTCGTCGCCGCGCGTCCTGCGATGGGTAAGTCGACGCTCGCGCTCGACTTCGCCCGCTCGGCATCCATCGGTCACAACATCCCCTCCGTCTTCTTCTCGCTCGAGATGGGCAAGAGCGAGATCGCCATGCGTCTGCTGAGCGCCGAGGGGCAGATCCCGCTGCAGAACATGCGAAAGGGAAACCTCGACCCCCGGGACTGGACCACCGTCGCCGCCACACGAGGACGCATCAACGATGCTCCCCTCTACATCGATGACAGCCCGAACATGACGCTCGTCGAGATCCGCGCGAAGTGCCGTCGACTCAAGCAGCGCGAGGGGCTGCGGATGGTCATCATCGACTACCTGCAGCTGATGACGTCGGGCAAGCGCGTCGAGTCGCGTCAGCAGGAGGTCTCGGAGTTCTCCCGAAGCCTCAAGCTCATCGCCAAGGAGCTGCAGGTTCCCGTCATCGCACTGTCGCAACTGAACCGTGGTCCCGAGCAGCGCACCGACAAGAAGCCCGCGATCAGCGACCTGCGTGAGTCCGGTTCGATCGAGCAGGACGCCGACATGGTGATCCTGCTGCACCGCGACTCGGTCTACGACAAGGACGTGCGTCCGGGTGAGGCCGACCTGATCGTGGCCAAGCACCGTAACGGCCCGACGGCGACCATCACCGTGGCCTTCCAGGGTCACTACTCGCGCTTCATGGACATGGCCCCGGGCGGCGACTTCAACTGAGCATCGCAACCCACGCTCAGCTCTAGTGTGAGCAGGGCGTTCGTCATACGATGCTGCTGTGGCGACAAACATCGACCCTCAAGAGATCGTGAAGCAAGTCACCAACCGACTGGCCGAGCGCTATCCCGACGTCGAGAATGAGCACATCTCGTCGCTCGCCGTCGAGGAACTCGGGAAGATCTCGAACAGCAAAGTCACCGACTATCTCACCGTGCTCACCGAACGGGCCGTCCGTAGTCGACTAGCGAAGTAGTCCTGTCCGGCAACGGGCTCGCGCACCTGAGCCTTCGGTTTGCTCCGCTCTACATCGATGACAGCCCGAACATGACGCTCGTCGAGATCCGCGCGAAGTGCCGTCGACTCAAGCAGCGCGAGGGGCTGCGGATGGTCATCATCGACTACCTGCAGCTGATGACGTCGGGCAAGCGTGTCGAGTCGCGTCAGCAGGAGGTCTCGGAGTTCTCCCGAAGCCTCAAGCTCATCGCCAAGGAGCTGCAGGTTCCCGTCATCGCACTGTCGCAACTGAACCGTGGTCCCGAGCAGCGCACCGACAAGAAGCCCGCGATCAGCGACCTGCGCGAGTCCGGTTCGATCGAGCAGGACGCCGACATGGTGATCCTGCTGCACCGCGACTACGACTGAGGTGTAGGGACTAGTTGGAAATTTCCGTTTCGCAGATGAAATATCCACGGTGTTCCCACGTGGATATTTCGGTCGAGCGACCGGCGAGAACGCGAGTCGACTCTCGGTTCCGACAAACGATCCAGGACAGCGTCAACGGAGCATAGGGCGTGCGCCGTGTGCGAGCTTCACCCTCTGCAAGTCGTCCCAGATCCATTCAAGTGCGATCTCGGTCGCGGGGCGTGGATGGGATGTAAGATCCAGGACGCGATGGACGACCGATCGGTGTCCGAAGGGAGCGAGGTTCGATATCGAACCTCGCTCGGCAAGGCTCATGAAATAGTCGTGCTCAGCATCAGGGTCGTCGAGCGGTCCGAAACTTGACCGAGCAACAACCAGCGACCTCCGATTGCTTGAGAATCGGGCCGAGTCGCCGAATCGTGTCGATTCCGCTTCGACGACAGAGAGCGGCACCACGCTCATAGTTAGCGAGGGGGAACCGCTTAGGCCATCGGTATGATCCCCGGGGTCTACGGCGGCCACCACTCCGAATTGACCCGGCGTGGCCGTACCCATCGACCAGTCGAAGTCTAGGAAAGCCGCGCTGCGGGCTTCATCATATGCGGTGCACGCTTGCCCGTACGCTTCCGCTACGAAGCGCAGCAGCTGGGCGTCGGAGTACACGCTCCACACCCACCCTGTCTGGGGGTCCTGGTCGGGCGCAGGCACGGAGCGAAAGAGGAATGGGTCGGGGAGGCTCCTAAGCCATGAGGCGAGGTCCACCAAATCCGCTCCATCAAGAAGTTCCCGGTTTAGGGAAAATTGAGTATCGCGTGGATCATCCACTCCTGCGAGAAGGGCGTCTACAGCCGTCGCGATGGTCAGTCGATCGAGCGGTTTGAACATAAACGATTGATCGTTGGCGATGACCCGTGCGAGACGGTATCGAGACTCGTTGTGCCAGATACCGCCGACAGGTCCCAATCTGTAGGTTGATTCGAGCGCCTTCGCCATTCCTTTCGCAACGCGATCCTGTTGGCGCGCCCAGGGCCACTCATGGCCTTGAATCGCTCCGCCTTCCTCATACACGGTCCACGTGCCATCGTGAGGAACTTTCAAGTTACCGTCAAGGTACGTCACGGTGTCAGTCGTCGGCGCGATGCTGTCCCAGACAGTGCCGACAGTGCCACCATGAACCGATATGCGAAGAGAGATCGGCTGACCCGGGTGTCTAACTGGGAACAACTTGGCGGCTTAGACACCGGTGGCATTGATCCACATTCGCGTGGCGTGGAGGATCCGCGCACCGGCTGTGGAGGGGTCGACAAACTGATTTGCCTTCCTGTTAGGCCAGCCGCGGGCAGACGAGACTTGTTCGAGAACCCAGGCAGCGGCACCCGGGTTGGCTTGCAGGATGGTCTGAGCGAATGCGTCGAATGCATCTGCGGTGGGCGCCGACAGCCCAGCTATCGACATCGACCAGCGCCATCGGTCGAAAGAACTTGGACCGGATATTGCCTCGGTCAAGAGCCCATCCTGAGACAGCAAGGCTTGTGCAGCGAACCACTGCTGGAAGATGGGCAAGGTGAACTCAGCGCAACTGTCTGAACCCGTGATGAGGCGGGTCGTCCGAATCTTCTGACGCTCCTGAAACGTAAGACTGTCCGAGGTCCCACCGTTTGTGACGAGCGCTACTGCGGCCTGGACCAGGAGCTGATACAGCTCGGAGTCTTGTACTGATACCGAAGCAGACGAAGGCATCGCGAGGGCTAGTTCGACCAGCCGTCGAACGAGGTCAGCCTGGCTAGAGGGGCGTGCCCCCTCTGCGAGCAGAACTCCCGCCCCGATCGCGAAGAATGGCCGCCTCACCGATTCGATGAGCATCGGATTCCAGTCCCAGGTTGCATGGCTCGTGCCAGATACCGCCTCGATCAGTAGGCGAGCTTGATCCGCAGTCACTCCGTCCCACGGCTGCTGCTCATCTGATTTGGGAAGCACGCCATGCCGGGACGTAAGAAGCGCGACCGACTGGGCGTTTGTCTCGACGAACACTCCCACGCGTTCTACGATCCGAGCTGCGACCTGACCGTCAACCTCGTCGAGCCCGTCGACTACAATTGCGCAGGGTTCATCGAGCTTCGCGTGATGAGACAGGCTCTCATCAAGAGGTCGGTGGCCCAGATCGCTAGCGTGGAGCCACACGGGTACTGAGAGTGACGAACCGCCCTCATAGTCGCCGATGCGTTGGCGGATCCAAGCCTCCGCCAACTCTGACTTGCCAGCGCCGAACGAGCCGACGACAATCAAGAGATTTCCAGGCTTGATTACGGGGGTGTTCGAGTTGAGGAGGTCTAGTGCATTGGTGACGCGGTCCTCCGAGACGCCGAGCGCAGCCAGTCTGCGCCGACGCCGCGCCGATGACTCAGTCAAGAGCAATGCGCCACGATCTTCGCGGCTGAGAAGCGGTCGTCCTGAAGCCTTCTGAGCCACATGCCCAAGTAGCTCGTCATGACGAGCCTGCGCCCATGTTTCTTGCAATAGCGCCGCGTCTCCGGGCTCTGAAAGGGCCACGGCGGCAAGATACGTCGCCTGGACAAGCATGAGTGCAACCGAGTGCCGGTCGTCCCGCACGGACCAGGACTTGTCACCCGACAGTGCCTCATCGAGAGTGACGGTCAGCTCTGCACCCGCTTCGCCAATCGGTCTCCGGAGATCTCTTCCCGCCACGCCCTTCAGCCACGCTCGGTAGCGCTTGGCCGGAAATGTGGACCCAGTCTGTCGTCTTACGTCACGGGCAACTCGCCATCGCCATGTCCACGACTTCGCGAGCTTCAGCCCGATCGCGGCGGCGAGCCGTCCCACAGCCGCCGGGGCAGCCTTCCCAGCGGCGGTAAATCCGGAAGCGATGAGTGGTTCGAGCCCGCTCATCAGTAGTACTCCTTGCATGCCTTTTGCTGCGTCGCACCACAGAACGATGAGGCCAGGACGGTCTTGCCGCTGCCGCTCTCTCCGAAGACAGCGATCTGCTGTTCGCTCTTCCGGTTCTTCGCCATACGTGAAACCTACCGTGTCTGGCGTACCCTCCGAGCGAGCCTCGAGATGGACAAATCGCTTGCCGCCAACTGCCGCCGAACGTGGACATTTCATCTGATCGGGGCCAGGAACCGTCGCGTCCGCGCGGACATATCTGAGCGGTTCCTGCACCCGAGTCGGTCGGTCCCCGGTCTCCGCGTGCTCGATGAGTGTGCCGTCTGCGGCGGACCGGCGAAGCAGTCCCTCGCCGCCGGGGCGACGGACGCGGACGCCGCAGGGGTAGCCTTCGATCGTGGCCAAAGTCTTCGATTCCATCGACCAGAACCTGACGCAGTGGATCGAGAAGCAACCCCTGTGGTTCGTGGCGACAGCGCCCCTCGGGGCGGAGGGACACGTCAACATGTCGCCCCGCGGCCATGACTCGTTCTCGGTTCTCGACGAGCATCGGGTCGGCTGGGTCGACTACACCGGCAGCGGCATCGAGACGATCGCGCACATCCGGGAGAACGGCCGCGTGTGTCTCATGTTCACCTCGGTCGACATCCGTCCCCGCATCGTTCGGCTGCATGGTCGGGGCGAGGTCTTCCTGCCTGGACAGCCCGGCTTCGACGAGGTGGCCTCGCGGCATCCTGAGCACCCGAGCACCAGAGCCGTCATCACGGTGAACGTCACGCGCATCAGCGACTCGTGCGGATGGGGTGTGCCGGTCATGGAGGTGAAGGGCGAACGCGACCTGCTGCGCCTTCAGGCGGAGAAGAAGGGCGAGGACGGCATGGCCGAGTACCGCGCCTCCCGCAACGCACTGAGTATCGACGGCCTGCCGGGATTTCCCACAGAACTCTGAGCCGGGAGAGGACGGGACGCCCCCACCACGGGGGAGGCGGCAGAAAGGGCGCCCCATCCGATGCCGTCAATGGGCGGCACCCCAGCTGTCGCGTTACAGCGCGACAGAGCTGTGACGCAAGCGTGACACCACCGACCTCAGCGCACAAGCCCTATTGTCGACCGGTATGCCGCCGATCGGTGCCGGTCGCCGATCAGTTCAGCGCTTCGGCGTGACGGCGCAGCTCCCTGCGGTTCGAGACGTCGAGCTTGCGCATGATCCGATGCATGTGGCTCTCGACCGTGCGCACACTCAGCACGAGCCGGGAGGCGATCTCGGCGTTGGCGAGCCCGCCCGCGGCGAGGCGCCCCACCTCCTTCTCGCGGTCAGTGAGGGTGACGGCCGTCGCTCCGAACCGTGCGAGGTCGTAGTGTTTCCCGGGGTGACGCGCACGGATCTGTTCCTCGCGTTCGACGGCATTCCGCTGTCCGGACTCGTCTCCGCTCTCTGCGAACCAGGCCCGCGCGAAGCGGCAGGCGGAGAGAGCCGTGCCGGCGAGCCCGCGAACGTCCAGTTCATCTGCGACGTCGAGCATCGCCTGAGGGTCGCGCTGCACCAGGGCGCTCACGAACACAGCGTGCGCGGCCAATCCCGCCGCCTCCGGGAGTTCCTTCGCATGTGCCATCGCGACGGCCAGTCGGGCCTGCGTCGGGTCGAGCTCGACTGCCGAGAGCTCGGCGGTGAGCCCCGCGACCCGTGCTCCACGATTCCAGAGAGCGTTGCCGGACCGTGCGAGCAGTTCCGCTGCCTTCTCGCTGCTCCCGTCGAACGCGAGCAGCTGCACTTGGGGCCACGCCCCGCTCTGCCCGGGCAGGGGGCCGTCTTCAGCGCCGAGCTGCTCCAGGTCGGCGGCCAGCCGCTCACCGGTCGCCACCTGCCCCCGCCGGATCGCGACCACGGCGGCCACCGCGAGCAGCGAGAGCTGCACTCCCGGAGGTAGAGGCGAGGGCTCTCCTGCAGAGAAGATCACCTCGAGCAGCTCGTCGACGGCGGCATGATCCCCTGCTGCCAGATGGCACACGGACGCGGCGGTGCCGAAGGCCCGAACCGCGTCGATGTCGAGGTATCCGTGGGCCTCATCGAATCCGCGTTGCAGCACGTCGAGAGCTGCGTCGGGGTCGCCCTGACCGAAGAGCGCCATTCCGAGGAGCACCCGGGGCGTGTGCCTCTGCTCTTCATTGTCGAGAGCCTCGATGAGACCGAAGACGCGCAACGCATCGGAGAAACGACCGAGGCTGACCAGCACGCTCATCTGAGTCTCGAACATGGCCAGCTTCACCGTCACCGGCAGCTCGTCGGAGACCTCGAGCCGATTGCCGAAGTCGGCGGGCACCGTGTCGAGGTTCCCGAGCAGCTGCACCTCTGCTGCCCTCAGCATCCCGGCATGGGTCCCCACGGTCGGAGCGGCTTCCTGCAACTGCACGACGGCCCCGTTCAGGTCGTCGTCGACGTAGGCGGTCCACTCGGCCTTGAGCGCGGCGAACTCGGCGCGACTGGCGTCGTCGCCTGTGCGGGCGGCAGGAGACGAGAGGACCTCGGCGATCACGTCTCGCACCTTCGCCGTGTGCGTGTGCATGAGTGCGCGGATGTAACGCACGGCGCTCGCGGCGGTCGGGTTGGCCTCCCACTCGGCGGCCGTGACGATGCGGCGTGCGCGGGCGCGCTCCTGCAGCAGCCTGACGAACAGGGCGTCCTGACCACCCGCCGCGGTCGGGGACGACTGCTGGTCGGTGAGAACCGACCACACCGACTCCGGGGTGCTCAGCTGACGGACGATCTGACTCGTGAGTCGGGTGCGTCGCGCTGTCAGCGGCTCATGCCGGAAGAACTCGACCAACAGGGGCGGCATCACGGCGACGAGCTGACGGTCGCCGCTGGGGATGAAGGTGATCATCCGTCGCTCCTCGAGCAGCTCGAGGGTGCTCCAGTCGACGAGCTGACTCGCCGTGTCGATATCGGCGACCCCGACGATCGCGATGATCTCGAGCGCGTCGCGAGTCGCATCGTCGAGGCTCTCGAGGTGGGCCTCCAGCACCGCTCGAAGCCCACTGCTCCACAGGTCGCGCGTCGCCGTCCACTCGCCGCCGCGCAGGACGAGCCGCTGCTCGCGGACGGTCGCGTCCACCAGGCTCAGGGCGAGGCCGATGTTTCCACCCGACTTCGCGAACACCCGGCTCATCGTGCTCGCTTCGATCGGGTGCGCGAGATACGTCTCGAGCGCCGTCTCGAGCTCTTCGAATCGCAGCGGAGTCATGTCGATCACATACGAGGGCTCGAGAGTCGACGCGGGGAGCCCGCTCGGAGTGTGCCTGGCACGAAGGCCCTGCAGGCGCGAGAGGACGATCGGAACCCCGTACTCGCGTCGCACCGACTCCGAGACGCCCCATGACGACTCGTCGAGGTCGTCCCAGTCGTCGAGGAACAGCACCGAGCGGGACGCGCGGAGCGCCTGGCGCAGCGAGTCGGCCGTCTCGTGGAGGTTCGGTCCCGGCCGCTGCCCCGGGGTGGCGCCGATCCCGGCGAGGTGCAGCGCGGCGAGAGGATGCTGGCGCAGTGAAGCGATCCCACGCACGGAGACGACCGTCCACTCGTCCTGCTCGACCCTGGCGCGCAGCGCTGTGAGGAATGCGCTGCGACCGGAACCGCGGCTGCCGACGACATCGACGCTGACACCCGCCTGAATGAGGTCCACTGCTGCAGCGAGACTCTCTTCGCGACCGACCACCATGAGATCCCGCTTCCTCACGCGCTGTTCCTCTGCAAAACGTACACTCCAGGACCCGAGACGGGATAGACACAATGGCGAGCCGACGCTGCTGCTCCTCACAGAGAGCCTTCCGCACGACCGAGCGGATGCTGCCTCGAATGCGGCATGGTACGCGGACCGACCGAGCAGCTTGCGTACCGCTCGGTGATGATCCGCGGGATGAGAGGCGCAGGGCAGTAGCGGGGTCGTGAGTACTGAGCATGATCGTCTCGGACCCTGCAGGCGCCCCCGTTCGGGCTACGCAACGGCGACGGGCGGCCACTGAGATCCGCGCGGACCACTGCTGAACCGCTGGGAGACAGCCATTGATTTCTCACGGCTGCAGGCAACCCCTGCGTGACCGCAAGTGCTGTATGCAGCGCCGTGCCGTCTTCCGCCACTCGAGCATGTGGTGCTGAAGAACGCGGCGTAGCATCCTCGTCAGCGAGTGCGCCGCACACGGCACTACTGCGTCGGTCGCTCCGCGCCACTGAAAGGTCAGGGATCGGCACCGAAGACCGCCGCTGCGGCTCGGAATCCGGCCCGATCTCCGGGCGCGGGCACGCGGTGCGAGAGATTGTTGGAGGGTTCGATCACCCAGTCGGATCACCGCGGATCATCCGCGCGAACGCCGCCACAGAGTCGCATTCCTCCCCGATCGCGACTTCTTCCTCCCCGGATCGTGGCGGCGTTCATCCATTCGCTCACGGCTCGACGGCTAGACGGCTAGAGCATGATGTCGGATGCGGAGGCGAGCGGCCGCCACTCCGTCGATCGGGCGCTGCGCTGGGCGAGCACGTCGGCGTCGAGCAACGGCCCCACGTCGAGCCCCGTGGCTCGAGCGATCTCGGCGATCGGCACCTGGAACGTGCGGAAGGCACCCAATGGCGGCGCGGCGAGCAGGCCGTCGGAGGTGTCGACGAGTTCGGACTGGTCGAGCACGAACGCGGTGGCGGACAGGCCCTCGTCCCCCTGCCACGCCGCGATCTTCCAGAACCGGACGGGGATGCGGATGCCGCGATACGGCGGGTCATCGTCGCCCAGCACAGGAGCGGTGAAGACCGAGAGGCGCTGATCGGTCGCCTCGGCATACTCGATCACGTGGTCTTCGAGCCCGAGCCAGAGTTCTTTCGACTGATTGAAGCCGGCTGCCTGCGGGGCGGCGTTCGTGTAGAAGAACGTCGCCTCGGTGGCCGATCTGGCATCGTCGACATCGCCCCAGCCGGGGTCGCGACGCCGCACGAGGTGGCCGCGGTCGAGGTCGTTGCGCGCGTACACCTCGGGCCCGGTCTGCAGGCCGGCGTCGACCCGGGGATCGAGCCGCCACTCGCCGGTGCGGGGCAGCTCGCGGAGCAGCGCTCCGTCGATGTTCACGCCGGTCACCGCAGCCAGCCGCCGGGCGGCGTCCAGCAGTACGGAGAAACGCGGATACGTCAGTTCTGTCGCATCCTGCGCCGGCCGGGGGAGGGGAACCCGTGTCGGGAGGAAGTCGGGGTCGTATCCGTCTGGCATACCGCCATATTGCCTCGTTCCACCGACATCTCCCAGGGCTGCCGAAAGCGGAACGCCCCCTCCCGATCGATTCGGGAGGGGGCGTTCGCGATCAGCGACTCACGGGGTGGGCATGCCGCCGTTGACGTTGAGCGTCTCGCCCGCGACGTAGCTCGACTCGGCCGAGGCGAGGAACACGTAGGCGGGTGCCAGTTCGGCGGGCTGTCCCATGCGGCCGAGAGGCGTGTCCTCCCCGAACTCCGGGAGCTTCTCCTGCGGCTGTCCGTCGCTCGGCTGCAGCGGCGTCCAGATCGGGCCCGGAGCCACGGCGTTCACGCGGATGCCCTTCGGTGCGAGCTGCTCGGCGAGGCCCTTGGTGAACGCGTTGATCGTGGCCTTGGTCGACGCGTAGTCGACGAGGATTCCCGACGGGGAGTACGCCTGGATCGACGTGGTGTTGATGATCGTCGAACCGGCCGGGAGGTGCGGCAGCGCCGCCTTCGTGATCCAGAACATCGCGTAGACGTTCGTCTTGAAGGTGTCGTCGAACTGCTCGTCCGTGATGTCGGTCAGAGACTCCTGGTAGACCTGCTTGCCGCCGTTGTTGACGAGGATGTCGAGACCGCCGAGAGCCCCGACCGCCTCTGCGACGAGAGTGCGGCAGTACTCGGGATCCCGCAGATCGCCGGGGATCTGCGCCACGGTCGCGCCTGCATCGCGAAGGATGCCGGCGATGCGCGCAGCATCCTCTTCCTCTTCTGGCAGGTACGAGAGCGCCACATCTGCGCCTTCGCGAGCGAAGGCGATCGCGGTCGCCGCACCGATGCCCGAGTCGCCGCCGGTGATGAGAGCCTTGCGACCGGTGAGACGGCCGGTGCCACGGTAGCTCTCCTCGCCCAGGTCGGCCTTCGGTGCGAGATCGGCGTCGAGTCCGGGTTCTGGCATGTGCTGCTTCTCGGGCTCGATGTCGGAATACAGCTCGGCCGGGTTGACGAAGGTGTACTGGTCGCGAGACATGATGTGTCCTCTCGGTCGTCGGTCTGGGGTATGTCCCCAGCCTGCGCCGAGGCGGAGATGTGGGCCAGCGCCTTGCGTCTCGGCAGTCAGGTCGCTAGTGCGAGTCTCGGGACTGACCGAGGTCGCGTGAGGAGGAGATCTCCGGGTAGGGAGGAGAGATGCGCGGAATTCCTCCTCCCGAACGGGTGATCTCCTCCCGAGAGGGCGAGGCGAAGGGGTCGACCAGCCCCGGGCGCCCGGAGTAGCCTCGCCGCATGGCCCGACTCGTCTACTCCATGATCACGTCACTCGACGGGTACGTCAGCGGGCCCCATGGAGGGTTCGACTGGGCGCTCGATGAAGAGCTGCACGACTTCATCAACCGGCAGTTCGCCGATGTCGGCACGTATCTGTACGGCCGACGCATGTACGAGACGATGGTCTATTGGGAGACCGCCCACCTCGAGCCCGATCAGCCGCAGGTCGGCATCGACTACGCACGGGTCTGGCAGGCGGCCGACAAGGTCGTCTTCTCGAAGACTCTCACCGAGGTGTCGAGCGAGCGCACGCGGCTCGAGCGGACCTTCGACCCTGAGACGATCGAACGGTGGAAGGCCGAGTCCGACAGAGACCTCACGGTCGACGGGCCGACGCTTGCGGCCGAGGCGATCCGCGCGGGCCTGGTCGACGAGTTCGGTCTGTTCATCGGCCCCGGGATCGTCGGCGGCGGCAAGCCGTTCTTCCCCGGCGATGTGCACGTCGATCTCGAACTGCTCGACGATCGGCGCTTCAGCAGCGGGGTGATGTTCCTCCGCTACGCGACGCGGCGATGACCGCGGCAGGCGGCGGGCGGCGTCAGGGGCGCACGCGGACGGTGCGGCCCTCGAAGGTGACCAGGTCGCCGTCGTGCAGCTGACGGCCTCGGCGACGATCGACCTCATCGTTGACCTTCACGAACCCGTCGATCACGACCTCCTTGGCGTTGCCGCCTGAGTCGAGCAGACCCGAGTACTTCAGGAACTGCCCGAGGCGGATCATCTCGCCGCCGATGGAGACATCGTCGATACGGCCGGAATTCGTCATGACTCCGATGGTATCCGGCTCCGCTCAGCCGCGAGCGAGCGCCGCGTTGACCGCCGACGCCGAGTACTCCCGCTCGACGACCATCGCGGCGAGGCCCACGGCCGTCGCCCTCTCGCCCAGTGTCGACTGGCTGATGCTCAGGTGCCGGGTGGCGCGGGGGAGCGAGCGGGGGTAGAGGGTCTCGCGCACGCCGGCCAGCAATGGCGGCGACGCCAGCATCCCGCCGAGCACGACTTCGGACGGATTGAGGAGCGAGACGACCGTCGCGACGACCTCGCCGATCACTCGACCGGCTGCCTGAGTGAGGCGTGCCGCATCGGGGTCGCCGTCGGCGAGGTAGGTGCCGACGTCGGATGCCGATGAGGCGGGCTTGCCGAGCTCGGAGAGAGCTCTGGCGACGGCGCGGCCGGATGCCGCTGCGGCGAGGCACCCGTGTGCGCCGCACTGGCACAGGAGGTCGTCGTGCCCGGCGATCTTCACATGACCGATGTCGCCCGCACCTCCATCGGCGCCGCGGTAGGCCCTGCCGCCCAGCACGATGCCCGTGCCGATTCCGGACGACACCTTGATGAAGCACAGCGACCGCGAGTCGGGATGTGCGGCGCGCTGCTCGCCGAGGGCGGCGGCATCGGCGTCATTCGAGACGAGCACCGGGACTCCGAGTGCGTCGTGCAGATGATCGGGGATCGGATAGGCGTCCCATCCGGGCATGATCGGGGGCTGGGAAGGGCGCTCGGTATCGGGATCGACCGGACCGGGGATGCTGAGCGCGATCGCCGCCACGTCCTCCCGCTTGATGCCGGCACGCGACAGGAGCCGCTTCGCATGCTCGGCGATCGCGTTGAGGGTGACGTCGGGCCCGTCGGCGACGGCGACCTCGATGCGGTCCTCCGCGGTCACGCGACCGGCCAGGTCGGTCAGGGCCACGGTGGTGTGCGTGGTGTCGACGTTGGCGGCGATGATGTGTGCGTGCGCGGTGTTGAACTCGAGGCGCCGCGATGGTCGACCAGATGTGACCTTCTCGGTTCCCGACTCGATGATGAGCCCTGCATCGAGCAACGCGTCGATGCGCGTGGCGACGGTCATCCGTGACATTCCGGTCACATCGAGCACGTCGCCGCGCGTGACCGCACGGCGCTCTCTGATGAGATCGAGGACTTCACCGGGACCGGACATCGAACCTCCTGACGACGAGTTCAGCTTAATGCTTGACAGCTAGGCGACTTATGTCTAGCTTTTAGTCTTAATGGGAGTCGCCCCGACGGCTCTGTCCTGCATTTCCAGCGCAAGGAGGCGCATAGTGAATACCCGTGCGACAGCAGCAGCAATGGCCGCGGTGTGCGTGACGGCGCTCGCCCTCACCGGATGCACGAGTTCCGGAGACGACGAGGGCGGCGATGCCGGCATCACCTTCTGGCTGCAGGAGGACCTCCCCGATCGGGTGGCGGCGACGCAGGAGATCGTCGACGCGTTCACCGAGGAGACCGGCATCGAGGTCGAGGTCGTCTCGGTCGCCGAAGACCAGTTCGCCCAGCTCATCACCTCGTCTGCCGCAGCAGGTGACCTGCCGGACGTGATCGGCGGCATCTCGCTGCCTCAGGTGCGCACGCTGTCTGCCAATGAGTTCGTCGACACGGATGCGGTGGCGGCGACGATCGACGCGCTCGACGCCACGACGTTCTCCGAGAACGCGCTCGCGCTGACCTCCGACGGCGACACCAGCCTGGCGATCCCGAGCGAATCGTGGACCCAGATGCTCTTCTACCGCACCGATCTCTTCGAGGCCGCGGGCCTGGACGCCCCCGACTCCTACGAGTCGATCCTCGAAGCGGCGAAGACCCTCGACTCGCCGGAGATCGCCGGCTTCGTCGGCGCCACTGCCCCGGGAGACGCCTTCACGGAGCAGACCTTCGAGCAGATCGCGCTCGGCAACGGATGCGAGCTCGTGAACGAAGACGGCGACGTCGAACTCGACTCCGACGCCTGCGTGGGCGCGTTCGAGTTCTACGGCGAGCTGACCGGAGACTATTCGGTGCCGGGTGCGCAGGACGTCGATACGACCCGCGCGACGTACTTCGCCGGAGACGCCGCCATGTTCATCTGGTCGAGCTTCGTGCTCGACGAGCTGGCGGGCCTGCGTGAGGATGCCAAGCCGTCGTGCCCCGAATGCCTCGCAGACCCGGCCTTCCTCGCAGCCAACACCGGCGTGGTCACCTCGATCGCCGGACCCGATGCCGACGCCGCGGCGCAGTTCGGCGAGATCACCTCGTGGACGATCACCGAGGGTGCGAACACCGACGCCTCGCAGTCGTTCGTCGAGTACATGATGAGCGACGGCTACGAGCCCTGGATCGCCATCGCCCCCGAGGGCAAGGTACCCGTCCGCACCGGGACACCCGAAGAGCCGACGCGCTTCTCCGACATGTGGGCCACGCTGCCCGCCGGTGTAGACACCAAGGCGCCGTTGTCCGACTTCTACACGCCTGAGGTTCTCGAGGCCGTCGCCTCCGGTCCCGAGGATCTCGCTCGCTGGGGCATCACCCAGGGACAGGGCTCGCTGCTCGGCGCGCTGCAGGGCGAGCTCCCCGTAGCGACGGCGGTGAGCGACGTCGCCCAGGGCGGGGACCCGACGGACGCCGCCTCGACCGCCGCGGAGACCGTGCGCTCGATCGCAGAGTCGCTGAAGTGAGCAGAGTCGTCGAGGGATCCGGGCTCGGGGCACCGAGCCCCGAGCCCGGCACCACCCCGCGCAGAACGAGCGTGGCCGCGAAGCCGCGGCGCGGCTCGAGGCACACCCGGGAGGAGAACCGCGCCGGACTCCTGCTCATCTCGCCGACGTTCGTCATCATCCTGGTGGCCGTGGTCCTCCCGATCATCTGGGCGATCTCCCTCGCTTTCCAGGACGTCCGCCTGATCAACATCCGCGGCACCGGCATCATCGGCGACTACACCCTCGACAACTTCATCGACGTCTTGACGTCACCCGGGTTCTTCAGCGCCCTGTGGACCACGATCGTCTACGCCGTGTGCGGCACCGCGCTGGCGATCGGCATCGGCCTCGCCGCGGCTCTCGCCCTGCGCAAGCCGTTCCGCGGACGCGGTCTCGTGCGTGCGTCGCTGCTGCTGCCGTACGTCGCCCCTGTCGTCGCCGCCACTTTCGTGTGGTCGACCATGCTCAATCCCCAGTTCGGCATCGTGAACTGGTTCGGCACCACCGTGCTCGGATGGGAGGAGCCGATCGCGTTCCTCTCAGACCGCGCCCTGCCCGTGAGCATCTTCGGCTGGCAGGTGGAGCTGCCCATGGCGCTCATCACCGTCATCCTGTTCGAGGCCTGGCGCTCGTTCCCGTTCGCCTTCCTGTTCCTCACTGCACGCCTCGAGGCGGTGCCCGGCGTGCTCGATGAGGCCGCCAGGGTCGATGGCGCGACGCCCACGCAGCGCTTCCGGCACATCCTCCTTCCCCAGCTGCTTCCGACGATCGCCGTTCTCTGCGTGCTGCGGTTCATCTGGACATTCAACAACTTCGACGACATCTACCTGCTCACCGGTGGCGGAGCCGGCACCGAGGTCGTCTCGGTGCGGGTGTTCGACCTGCTCACGGCTCGCGGTGACATCGGCGCCGCGGCGGCTCAGGCCCTGGTTCTCGCGGCGATTCTGGCCGTGCTCGTCGGTGTCTATCTCAAGATCTTCGGCCGACAGGAGGAACAGGCATGAGCGCTTCGACCGACGCCGCCACCGGAACCAGGCGCGCGAGGAGCGGATTCGACCGCGATCGATTCGAGAACGGGCTGTTCGGCATCCTGCGACCGATCGTGATCGTGCTGCTGGTGCTCGCCGCCGTCGTGCCGTTCTACTACATGTGCTCCTGAGCTTCAGGTCACTCGACTCGCTGCTGCAGAACCCGGGCGCTCTGTGGATCACGATCGAGGAGCTCGACTTCTCGACCTACCTCGACGTCCTCGCACCCGTCGACGCCGGGGGGCAGGGCTTCATCGTCTTCATGCGCAACTCGCTGCTGGTCGCGCTCGCGACCGTGGTGCTGACGCTCCTGGTGTCGATCCCCGGCTCGTACGCCGTCAGCAGGCTGGCGTTCTTCGGACGCCGACAGGTCTCCGGACTGTTCCTGGCGGTGTACTTCTTCCCCGCGATCCTGCTGGCGGTGCCGCTGTTCGTGTTCTTCACCCAGATCGGCCTGCGCGGGTCCCTCGTCGGACTCCTGATCGTCTACGTGTCGCAGGTTGCGGCGGTGTCGATCTACACGCTGCGCAACTACTTCGCGACGATCCCTGTGTCGCTCGAGGAGGCTGCGGCGCTCGACGGCTGCACCCGGTTCCAGATCATGCGCAGAGTCAGCATCCCGCTCGCCATGCCCGCGATCGTCTCGAACGGCCTGTTCATCTTCATGATCGCGTGGAACGAGTTCCTCTTCGCGCTGCTGTTCCTCGTCGAGAAGCGCGATTCGTGGACGGTCTCGCTCGGCCTCTCGCAGCTCTCCGGGAGCATCGAGGTCCCCACCACGGTGCTCATGGCCGGATCCGTGATCCTCACCCTGCCCATCATCCTTCTCTTCTTCGCCTCCGAGCGGCTCCTCGTCGGAGGCCTCACCGCCGGTGCGGAGAAGGGCTGAGTCTCCGCTGGAAAGAAGGCCCCCCGTGCCCCACGTCGTGCAGTTCTCCGCCGTCCGAGAGGTCGAGCTGGTCGAGATCGCGCCGCAGCCGCTCACACCCGGAAGCGTGCGGATCTCCACCTGGTACTCGGGCATCTCGGCCGGCACCGAGCTCACCGCCTACCGCGGAACCAACCCGTATCTCACCTCCACGTGGGACTCCGACCTGCGGCTCTTCGTACCGGGCGAGCCCAGTTTCGGCTACCCGGTCTCGGGCTGGGGATACTCCGAGGTCGGCGAGGTGACCGAGGTCGCGGACGACGTGAGCGGAGTGCGGGCCGGAGACGTGGTGCACGGCATCTGGGGGCACCGCAGTGACGCCGTCGTCCCGGCGTCCACGGTCGCGGGACGCCTTGTTCCTGACGGGGCCGACCCTGTGCTCGGCACGTTCGCCCGCGTCGGGGCCATCGCGCTGAACGCCGTCCTCGCTGCCGACGTGCGGCTCGGCGAGCAGGTCGCTGTGTTCGGCCAGGGCGTGATCGGGCTTCTCGCGACACGCCTCGGCACCCTCGCGGGTGGTCGCGTCACCGCCGTGGACACACTCTCGACCCGCCTGGCCATGGCCGAGGTGTTCGGCGCGATCCACACGGTCGACGCACTGCGCCCCGGCGGCGCGGGCGCACTGATCCGAGAGCTCACGGGCGGCGGCGCCGACAGCGCGATCGAGCTGTCCGGCACCGATCGGGCCCTGCACGAGGCGATCAGGTGCGTGGTGACGGAGGGTCTCGTCGCGGCTTCCGGCTTCTACCAGGGCGGTGCAGCCCACCTCCGACTGGGGGAGGAGTTCCACCACAATCGGGTGCGGATCGTCGCCAGCCAGATCTCGGGAGTGCCCGCCGCACTCGGCGGCCGATGGGACCAGTCTCGCCTCGTGCGAACGGTCATGTCGCTCATCTTCGACGGATCGGTGGATGCGGCGGCCCTCGTCTCCGACATCGTGCCCGCGACCGACGTCGCCGGCGTCTTCGAGCGACTCGACGAGGGCGACCCCGCGATCCTGCAGGCCGTGCTCCGTTTCGACGCCGCGCCCGAGCGAGTCCTGTGAACGGCATCCCCGACCATCGTCCGCGCTTCCCGGAGCGGCGTCGCGCGATCGGCATCATCGGTGCAGGCGCCATCGCCCGCAGCGCGCACCTCCCGGCATACCGCACCTGGGGCCTTCCGGTCGTGGCCGTCGCCTCGCGCACGCGCGCCGCCGCGGAGGCGCTCGCCGCAGACTTCGAGGTCGGAACCGTGCACGCGTCGGTCGACGCTCTGCTCGCCGACCCGCGCGTCGAGGTGGTGGATCTGGCGACCGGGCCGACCGGTCGCGTCGAGCTGATCGCCGCCGCGGTGGCGGCGGGAAAGCACGTCCTCGCACAGAAGCCTCTGATCAGCGACCCCGCCGATCTGCCGCGCCTGCTCGAGGTGCTCGCCGACGCGCGCTCCCGCGGGATCCGCGTGGCGGTGAATCAGAACGCGCGGTGGGCTCCGGCGTGGCGTCTCGCCTCGCTGCTGATCCGCGAGGGTCGGATCGGAGACGTGGTCGGTGTGACGCATCTGCACGACAAACCTCTTCCTCCGCTGGTCGGCACGTCGTTCGACGATGTGCCGCACATGCTCCTGAATGACTACCTCGTGCACTGGCTCGACATCACCCGCTGCTGGCTCGAGGGCGCCCGAGTCGTCGAGATCGCCGCACGCGACCACCGCGTGCCCGATCAGCCGTCGGCCGCCAGGAATCCCTGGGGTGCCGACGTGCGGATGCAGACCTCGACGGGGGCGAGCGCGTCGATCCGCATCGTCGGCAGCGCCCGCACCGACGCCGGAGGATGCCCCTTCTGGATCCACGGCACGCGCGGAACCCTCCGCGGCAGCATCCTGCTCGGATCCGACCGGCTGGTGCTGGAGACCGACGGAGAGAGCACCGAGCTCGCCCTCGACGGTCAATGGTTCACCGACGGCTTCGCCGGTGCGATGGGCGAGCTGCAGTGCGCGATCGATGAGGGGCGGGAGCCCGAGAACTCCGCCGACCACGTCGTGGCGACGGTGCGCGCCACCTTCGCCGCCGTCGAATCCGCCGAACTCGGCGGGGCGCCCGTGCGCCCGCACGATCTCGAACTGACGACAGCCCTCACCGGGCGGAGTGGAGCACAGTGACCGTCCTCGATGAGATCCCTGTCGGGCCTGGCGCCCGGGTGTACGCGGAGGGCTGGCAGAGTTGGAGTCCGACCACCTGGCAGGCGCAGGGCGACACGATCCACCGGCCCCAAGAGCCGTGGCAGCACGCCATGCGCTTCCGTCCGGGGGTCGAAGTGGCGACGGATGCCGCGCAGGGCGAGGGTCTTCTCGTGGTCGATCCGGGCGACGGCGCTCCCGCTCGCGTCTTCGGCACGCTCGACGCCCGCTGCGAGGTTCCGACACTGCGCGCCCGCCGGCATGGCGACCGGGTGATCGTGGACGCGGTCGGCGATGTCGCCGATGTCTCGTCGTGGACTGCGGATGAGGGCGGTGACGGCGCGGGCCTCGCTGCGCTCGCCGCGTTCGGCGAGCGATTCGGCGCAGCCGCCGGTGCCAGGACCGCCGCTCGGTCACCTCGCGTGTGGTGCACCTGGTACGAGTACTTCGAAGAGGTGCAGGACGCAGACGTGTTCGAGAACCTCCGAGCGATCGACGATCGGGGGCTCGACGTCGACGTGGTGCAGATCGACGACGGCTGGAGCCTGGGCACCGGCGAGTGGACAGCGCCCCACCCGCGATTCGGGTCTCTCCCGGCCGCGGTCGACGCGATTCGCGAGAGCGGGCGCCGCGCGGGCATCTGGGCCGCGCCCTTCTCGGTCGGCGCCCGCTCGACCGTCGCCCGGGAGCACCCGGACTGGCTCGTGGGCGATGCGGGGCGCAACTGGGGCGACGATCTCCGTGGCCTCGACTTGACGCATCCGGGCGTGCGCGAGTACCTCGCGCGGGTGTTCGCCGACATCCGCGATCTCGGGATCGATTACGTCAAGCTCGACTTCCTCTACTCCGGCGCGATCCCGGGGGCGCGTTGGGATGCGGAGGCCACGCCGATCTCGGCGTACCGCTCCGGGCTCGAACTGATCCGAGACACGCTCGGCGACGACGCCTTCCTCCTGGGCTGCGGTGCACCGATCCTGCCGAGCGTCGGGCTCGTCGACGCGATGCGGGTGTCGGGCGACACCTTCCACGAGGGCGGAGAAGACGGCTCGCAGGGTCTCCGAGGGCGGATGTCGCTCGAAGCGAGGTCATGGCAGCACGGTCGTTTCTGGGTGAACGACCCCGACTGCCTGGTCGCGCGACCCGAATTCGTCCTCAGGGAGGAGTGGGCCGACGTGGTTCTCGATGCTCCGGGAATCCGCGGGTTCTCTGATCGCATAGAGGGTCTCGATGCCCGCGGCATGCAGATCGTCCGCGAGCTTCTGAAGGAGTCGGTGGCATGAGGACCATGGTTCAGCTCGAGCAGCGTCTGACTCCTCTCGTCGAGCAGCTCTACCCGGATGCCGCACCCGAGGTGGTCGCCGCCCTGCTCGATCTCGCCGAGACCTGGCGTGATCGACTGTCGCCGGCGGCGAAGGCGCGACCGGATGAGAGCACCGCCTACCTGATCACCTACGGCGACTCCTTCCGCAGGGCCGGCGAAGCGCCGCTCCGCACTCTCGCGGGAGTGCTGAGGGAGCACATCGGCGACGTCATCAGCGACGTGCACCTGCTGCCCATCTACCCGTGGACCTCGGATGACGGCTTCGGAGTGCTCGACCACCGGGAGGTGAACCCGGCGCTGGGCACGTGGCACGATGTCGCCGATCTGCGCGAGGAGTACGCCCTCGCCCTGGACTTCGTCGCCAACCACATCTCGAGCTCATCGCACTGGTTCCAGCGCTGGCTGGATCGGGACGAGCGATACGCCGGATACTTCCTCGACCCGGGCCCCGACTTCGATGTCTCGCACGTCGTGCGACCGCGAACCACCCCTCTCGTGCACGAGTACAGGCGATCGGACGGCTCGACGGCCCGGGCGTGGACGACCTTCGGGCCTGACCAGGTCGACGTCGATCCGAGCACTCCCGCGGTCTTGCTGGAGCTCACCGACATCCTCCTCGGATACCTCGCTCACGGAGCGACGACCGTGCGCCTCGACGCGATCGGCTACCTGTGGAAGCAGTCGGGCACCAGCTGCATCCATCTGACGCAGACTCACGTGATCATCCGCATCTGGCGTGCGCTCGTCGACGAACTGGCGCCGGGCACGATGCTGCTCACGGAGACCAACGTGCCCCATTCCGACAACATCACCTACTTCGGCGACGGAGGTGACGAGGCGAACATGGTCTACCAGTTCGCCTTGCCACCGCTGGTGCTGCATGCGTTCGTGACAGGCCGGGCGACCGCTCTCGCAGAGTGGGCCAGCCGTGTGGGGCCGGTGAGCGGGACCGCGACCTGGTTCAACTTCTTGGCCAGCCATGACGGAATCGGGCTGCGCCCCACAGAGGGACTGCTCACCGACGGTGATCGCGCACTGCTCGTGGACCGCACGCTCGCCCGGGGCGGCCGGGTGTCGATGGCGCGTCGCCCTGACGGCACTGAAGGCGTCTACGAGCTCAACACCAACTACCTCGAGGCGCTGGTCGACCCTCAGGATGACGAACCGGACGCATCGGCTGTCGTGCGCGGCCTTGCCGCCCACGCAATCCTGCTGTCGGTGGTGGGAGTGCCCGCGATCTACCACCACTCGCTGTTCGGCTCCGAGCAGGATCACGCGGGGGTGCAGGAGAGTGACATAGCCAGACGCATCAACCGCGAGGTGCTCGACGCCGACCGCCTGCGCGACGAGCTGAAGGTTTCGGATCGCAGATCGGGCATGCTCGACGGGGTGCGGGCGATGCTCTCCGTGCGCCGGAGAACCCCCGCGTTCTCGCCGTTCGCGTCACAGCAGGTCGAATCGCTCGATGATCGAGTGCTCGTGATCCACAGGGCGGCGGGCACACGCGACGAGGTGACCGCGGTGGTGAACGTCAGCGATTCGACGGTCGACCTGCCCTCGCTGAGTGGCATCGATCTGCTCACCGGTGCGCTTCACGAGGGACTTCGCATCGCGCCGTTCGGCTACGTCTGGCTCGCCTCGACTCCGAATTGATCAGCGTCGATCCGCGCGACCGAGTGCGGCGACGTGGTCCGCCGAGCGCCCGCTGGATCCGTTCGCTGAGCCGATCTGCGGCCTTCGAGGTCGTCCGCCGACGTGTGGGCGACTGCAGAGCGATCCTCACGTCCGACCCGCCCGAGGTCATCGGGGTCGCGACGACCCTCACATCGGCCGGCCCCTCGAACAGCGTCCGTCGTGTGCTGAACGCCACGGAACGCTGATCGGATACTCGCCACTCGACGTGCTTCAGCTCCGTCGTGAGCTGCTGCAGCACCCGCACGACGGAGTCCGCCCGCGCGGGGGTGTAGAAGTACGTGTGCACCGTGACCGGCATGGAATCCCCTGACGACAGCATCTTCGGTCTGCGATCGAGACCGTACCCACCTAGAGAGACCGCGCGGTGAACGGATCATGATGCGAAAGCACCGAACCCGTCTGAAATGCGTCGAGCCGCCGACCCCGTGGGGCCGGCGGCTCGAGGAACGACGCTGGTCGCTCAGTCGTCGATGTCGGTGCCGACGACGGCGTAGTCGGCGCTGAAGTCGATGTCGATCGAGCGGCGGTCGCTCGTGAGCACCGACGCGTCGTAGGGGCTCACATCGTCGTTGTCGGCGTCGAGGTCGGTGATCATGCCGTCGGCCTCAGCCAGTGCCGCGTCGACGAGGGCGCGGATGGCCGCCTCGTCGAGTGTGTGAGTGGGGGCCGTGTCGTCGTCGTCCTGCTCGGTGGAGATCACGGTGGCGGTCAAGTCCGCATCCACCCGCACCTCGGTCTCGCTGCCGTTCGCCGCGGTCAGCTGCACCTCCCAGGTGCCGTCGCGCTTCGCGTCGATCGAGGTGACATCTCCGTCGGCTGCGCCGCGAGCGGCATCCGCGATCTCCACGAGCTCGTCGGCCGAGTCGGTCCCGATCCCGGTCACGGGTCCGCCGCCCTGAGGTGCGCCCTGCTGGTCGCCGTCATCGCTGTCATCCCGGTCGTCGCCGGGCTGTCCGCCATTGTCGGCGTCGTCTCCGCGGGGGCCGTCGGAGACCGAGGGGCGGTCGTCGTCGTCACCGAGATCGTCGCCGATCGCGGCGCCGATGGCGACGCCGCCGCCGGCGAGAACCAGCGCGGCCGCGATTCCGCCGCCGATCAGCAGTGCGCGCTTGCGTCCGCGCTTCGCCGGGGCTGCGGGAGCGGCTGCCGGAGCGCCCGGGTCAGCGGCGAGCGGTGCGACGGGCACGGTCTCGGCGTCATGGGCCGGCGTCGGCGCAGGGGGTGCGGGGGGTGCCGGCGGAGTCGAGTTCGCGGACGGGTTCTCGGGCGTCTGGTCGGGGGTCGGGTTCTTGTCGTTCATGTCTCGATGCTCTCGCGACAGTGCTGAAGCCACCCTGAAGCGTCCTGAAGCCCCCTTCAGGAAAGGACTGCGGTCGTCAGCCGCGCACCGCGCTCGCCCCGGGTCGGTGTCCATCTACCGCCTGCAGGACCCGGGCACGGATGCAGGATGAAAACCCGTGTCTGGTCCTGCATCCGTGCTTCGGTCCTGCAAACGGCCGGGACAGGGGGAGTATCCGCCGGAATCGGTCCTGCAGACGGCCGGGACAGGGGGAGTGTCCGCCGGAATCGGTCCTGCAGACAGGATCGGGGCAGGAAGACGGCGACCGCCGGGTCAGCCGCGCACCGCGCTCGCCACGTCGGAGAAGGATGCGGGCACATACCCGCCGTGCGCCTGCTCGCCGTGCACGAGCTCGCCCGACCCGGTCTCGGCACTGCCGAGCACACCCCACGGGTCGACGATCCGCACGTCGTGACCGTCGAGGTGCAGGCGACGGACGCCCTCGAGCAGCATCCGCTTGGCGATGTCGTTGGCCCGTTGCACGCGGTCGAGGTCGACGATCACAGGTTCCTCGCCGGCAGGTTCCTCGGCGAAGCCGCGCAGCACGCGCTCCGCCTCCATGAAGTGCAGGTCGCCCGCGATCTCGTGCACGGTCGCACCGTCATGCTCGACCCGCCGCGACACCGAGCGGGCGGTGTCGGTCGAGGTCATCAGGTGCAGGCCGAGGTCGTGGTTCATCCGCTCGAACATGCGCACGCCGCGCGTGCTGTTGCCGTGCGGGTCGAGGCGCGGCGAGAACACGGCGATGCCGACCTGCCCCGGCAGCACGCCCATCAGGCCTCCGGCCACGCCGCTCTTGGCGGGGATCCCGACCGAGGTCAGCCAGTCGCCCGCCGAGTCGTACATGCCGCAGGTCGTCATGACGCTGAGCACCTGCCGGTTGATGGCCGGGTCGATCACCTGGTCGCCGTCGGGCGTGCGGCCCCCGGCGGCGAGCACCGACCCCATGCGGGCGAGGTCGCGCACCGTGACCGACACCGAGCACTGCCGTGTGTATCCACGCACGACGTCGGCGGGGTCGGCGTCGAGGGTGCCGACCGTGCGCAGCATGTAGGCGAGGGCCATGTTGCGGTCGGCGGCCGACAGCTCGGACTCGAACACGTCCTCGGCGATCGAGAGTTCGCGTCCGGCGAGACGGCTGTAGAGGTCGAGGATGCGCTCGACGCGGTCATCGGCCTTCTCGCCCCGCACGAGAGCGTGCGAGGCGAGGGCGCCCGCGTTGATCATCGGGTTGCGCGGCCGACCGGTCTCGCGCTCGAGCGAGATCTCGTTGAAGGCGTCGCCCGACGGCTCGACGTCGATGTGCTCGAGCACCGTCTCGAGACCCTGATCGGCGATCGCGAGCGCGTAGGTGAACGGCTTCGAGATCGACTGGATCGTGAACTCCACGTCCGCATCCCCGGCGACATAGACCTCCCCGTCGAGCGTCGCGACGGCGATGGCGAGGCGGTCGGGATCGGCATGCGCGAGCTCGGGGATGTACGAGGCGACCTCACCCGCATCCTCTCCGCACGACTCGAGCAGCACGTCAAGGTAGTCGATCATGGGGGTCTGCATATCCACCATGCTCGCATGCGGCGATGCACTGCTCTCGCGGGATCGCGTCCGGGTCAGGCTGACAGGGGCAGAGTCACCACGAACCGCGCGCCGCCCCAGCGGGAGCTGTCGACCGACACGGTTCCGCCGGTGGCCGCCGCGATGCCCTGCACGATCGCGAGGCCGAGACCGCTGCCGCCGGCATCCCGACTGCGCGCCTCGTCGAGCCGCACGAAGCGCTCGAAGATGCGATCGCGCTCGTCGGCCGGCACGCCGGAGCCGTCGTCCTCGACGGTCACGAACACCCACGAGTCCTGCGGAATGACGCTGATCGCGACCCGTGCTGCACTGTGTCGCGCAGCGTTGTCGGCGAGATTGCGCAGCAGCTGACCCAGCAGGCGCGGATCGCCCTCGACGCGCGCTGCACGGATGCCGGAGCCGTCGACCTCGATGCCCCGCGAGCGCAGTCGACGCACCTCACCCAGGGCGAGGTCGTCGAGGTCGATCGCCTCGTCATGCGTGCCGCCGCCCTCGTCGAGCCGGGCGAGCAGAAGCAGCGACTCGACGATGCCCTGCAGCCGCAGACCCTCGTCCGAGACGACCTCTGCGAGCTCGCCGATGCTCGTCGTGGCCGGATGCGCCTGCGCGAGCTCGGCGTGCTGGCGGATCGTCGCGAGCGGTGACCGCAGCTCGTGCGACGCATCCGAGACGAAGCGGCGCTGAGCCGTGGCAGACGCGTCGAGGCGATCGAGCATCCGGTTCATGGTGGTCGCGAGCGCCGCGATCTCGTCGGACGACGGCGGCACCTCGACCCGCCTGTGCAGATGCTCGGCGGTGATGCCGTCGACCTCCTGACGGATGCGGGTCACCGGCCGGAGTGCACGCCCGACGACGAGCCAGGTGGTGATGGCGACGAGCAGCAGCAGCAGCGGCACGGCCACGGTCAGCAGCACGGCGACGGTCGACAGCGTCTCGACCCCGTCTTCGATCGACACCGCCAGCACGAGGGTCTCGTCGTCGTCGAGATCGTCCGAGACGACGAGCATGGGCTCGCCGCCGATCGTCATGGTGCCGGCGTGGTCGGAGAGAGGGAGTGCGGTGGAGCCGAGCTCGTCGCGGGCGTCCTCGCTGGCGGCCTTGACCGCGCCGTCCTCGCCGATGATCTGCACGATCTCGTCGTCGAGCGAGTCGACGCCGCGCTCGCCGCCGGGTCCGCCTCCGGGGCCGTCGAATCGCCCGGCGAGCTCGTCGAGCCTCTGCTCCGCCGCGCGCTCGGCGCTGGCGTGGATGCTGGAGCTCAGGATGCCGTAGAACGAGAACGCCCCGATGAGCAGCGCGACGGCCACGACGAGAGTCGCGCCGAGAGTCGTGCGGCCGCGTACCGACCGCCATCCGCGACTAGCCACCGTCTGCCGCCAATCGATAGCCGGCACCGCGGATCGTCTCGATCGCCTCGCGACCGAAGGGCTTGTCGAGCTTGCGGCGCAGGTGCCCGACGTACACCTCGACGATGTTCGGGTCGCCGTCGAAGTCGTCGTCCCAGACCCCCTCGATCAGGGCGCGCTTCGACAGCACCTGACCGCGGTGTCGCATCAGGTGCTCGAGCACGGCGAACTCGCGGGCCGTCAGCGTGATCTGGGTCTCGCCGCGCCAGACGTGGTGCGACGACGGATCGAGCTTCAGGTCTCCGGCTTCGAGGACCGCGGGGCGTGCGACCGCGCCACGACGCACCAGAGCGCGGATGCGGGCGACGAGGATCGCGAACGAGAACGGCTTCGTCACATAGTCGTCGGCCCCTGTCTCGAGGGCTTCGACCTGATCCCACTCGCCGTCCTTCGCGGTGAGCATGAGCACAGGCGTCCAGTTCTCCTCGGCGCGCAACGCCTCGCAGACCTTCCAGCCGCTCATCCCGGGCATCATCAGGTCGAGCACGATCGCGTCGTACCGGGTCTCGCGCGCACGCCAGAGCCCGTCGACGCCGTTGTTCGCCACGTCGACCGCGAAGCCCTCGGCCTCGAGTCCCCGGCGTACGGCGTCGGCCAATCGCACCTCGTCGTCAACCACCAGGATCCGCATTCCTCCAGTGTGGCGGGCGCACGCTGAATCCGCGCTGAAGCGGGGTCGTCGCGCCTCGTAGCCGCATCGTGCCTGCGCCGCAGGAGGAGAACTGCGCCTCGGAAGGACCGATCGCCGCAGATGCTCCTCCCGGGGCGCAGATCTCCTCCCGGGGCCACGACTTGGCGCGCACCCGGTTGGCGCCGTCCGTCGCCTGTGGTTGCATGAGGTCATGACCGGAATCCGGGGGGACGGGTCGAGAGGCGCGCGTCTGCCTCTCGTCCTTGCGACGTTGACACTGCTCGCCACGACGACAGTGCTCGCGGGATGCGCGACCGCGACCAGCGGGCCGTTGGGCGCAGCACCGACCGAATCACCGACGCCCACCCCCACGGCGGCATGCCCGCAGGTCGAGGGCGTCGAACTGCCGCCGGAGTGCGCGCCCTACGACCCGGACAACGCGATGGCGCAGAATGAGCGCTACCGCGACCGGGTGGACCTCGCCGACGAGAGCCGCGAAGCCGCCGAGAAGCCGGCCCAGTCGGTGCGCGCCGGTCTCGAGAGGCTCCGCACCTCGGGCGGCCTGTCGGTCGCGGCTGTGGAGGAAGTGTTCGCCGACGCCGGCCTCACCGATATCCAGACGATCGGCGACGAGCGCGCGGTCGCATTCGGGGTGGCCGCACCTGAGGGCGGATGCATCTTCGGTGAAGTGTCGGCCGACGTCTTCACCGTCGAGATCGGCGGCGTCATCATGGACGGCGGATGCCTGCCGGCCGAGGGGCACTGATCACGACCGCCGACAGGCACGGCGGGACCGGACGTCAGGCGTCGGTACGGAACCCTGCCGCCTTGTGCGTGCCGTCGCAGAACGGCTTGATCGTCGAGAGGCCGCAGCGGCAGAGCGCGACCGTGCGGCGCTTCACCTCGATCGGCTCGCCGTCGGAGGTCTCGAGCACCGCCGCGCCGCGCACCAGCAGCGGACCGTCGGGGTAGGCCGTGATCGTGACGGCATCCTCCGAGGCGCTCATCGGGTGACCCGCTCTCGCAGCGAGGTCTCTCCGCGGGTCCAGGAGTCGAGCATGTGACCGGCCGCCCAGCCGTCGACCGTCAGGCACGCAGCGGCGCCGAACATGATGTCGGACAGCAGGTCGGGCCGGTCCTCGGCCAGCCCGCCTGCGAGGTCGCGCGCGGCGATCTGCTCGTGCACGGCATCCGCCTCGACGTGCTCGTCGAAGTAGTCGGTGACGTCCTCGGTGAAGCCGAGGCGTCGCAGGCCATCGGCGTACAGGCGGTTGGGGATCGACGAGGTCATCTCGAACGCGGCGAGGTGTCCGACGATCGCTCCGACGAGACGCCGGTTGAGGCCGAACATCGACATCATGTTGAGGGACGCGAGCGTGATCGCCGGCACGTCGTCGACGTAGGCGCCGTAGCTGTCGTCGAGGCCCGCGCCACGCATCGCCCTGGCGAAGATCGTCGCGTGCACGCGGTCGGGACGCCCTCCGCCGTATTCATCGGACTGGATCTCGACGAGCGCCGCCTTGGGACGACCGGTCAGACGGGGGATGGCCCACGAGTGCGGGTCTGCCTCGCGCAGCGTGTAGATCGAGCGCTGCATGAAGAACTCGTGCATCTGCTCGTCGGTCGCCTTCTTCGCGACGTAGCGCGACAGGCTCGGCCCCGTGTCGGCCTCGGCGAGGGCGAAGAGGGCTCGTCCGACGGCATCCACGGTCGGTTCCGGCAGCTCGGGGGTCGGCACGGTCGCCCGCAGTGCGCGCTCGAAGACCTGCTCGAGGAGCGCTCGGGTGGCGACCAGGCCCGGATCCCACTCGAGGGTCGGATCGAGCTCCGGCAGCGATCCGTACGACGAGGCGTACAGCACGAAGAGTGCGAGCTGGATGTCGTCGTCGCTCACGACGTCGTCACTGGTGGCGAGTGCGGCCTCGGCCCGGGCGCCGAGGTCGTCGATCTCGTCTCCGGTCAGTCGACGCATGATGCCGTCGCTGAGCGGGCCACGGGCGGCGATGCCGAGAAGGGCGGACGGAGTGATGGCCGGTGCAGACATGCTCGCAGTCTCGCCCCCGATCCGCCGCCCGAGAAGGGACTTGACGCCGACGCATCCGATGCGGAAGGGCGGATGCCGCGGCATCCGCCCTCTCCGTGTGATGCCGCCGGATCAGGCGTGCACGGGGTACTGACTGCTGATCGCGATGCGGTTCCAGCTGTTGATGACGACCGTGAGCCAGGTCACGGCCGCGATCTGCTTCTCGGTCAGCACCCCCTCGACGGCGACCCCTCGGTCGGCGAGGCGTCCGTGGTCGCCGATCATCGTCACGTTCTCCGCGATCTGCAGGGCCGCCTGCTCCTCGGCCGAGAAGTACTGCGATTCCCACCACCCGGCGAGCACCGCCAGCCGGTCGGCGGTCTCTCCGGCCTTGACCGCATCTGCGCAGTGCATCTTGAGGCAGAAGGCGCAGCCGTTGAGCTGCGATGCGCGCACCTTGACGAGTTCGACGAGCAGCGGCGAGAGTCCGGCATCCGCCCCTGCCTCTGCGGCTCTTCCGGCGAACTCCAGCATCGCCTGGTACGGGGCTGCGTAGATCTTGCCGATGTTCACGTGCGACACGTCGTCTCCTTCACTGATGGGCGCGGTTGCGCCTCCTCAGTACTGACGTCGCAGCCTCCGGATCTGTGACGTCGCCGCGCCGCCTAGGCTGGAACCATGAACAAGAACTCGCTCTGGACCATCGTCGGCGTCATCCTCGCCGTGGTGATCGCCTGGTGGATCGTCAGCGCGCTGTTCTCGATCCTGTGGTTCATCGCGAAGCTCGCGATCGTCGCCGTCGTCGCGGTCGTGGTGTTCCTCGTGCTGCGCGGGATGTTCAGCTCGAAGGCCGACTGAGGGGCCCGCCGCCGCTGATCACGCGCGCGCCGCTGATCAGGCGACCGGGGCGTTCGCTCCGATCCGGTATCGCGCGGCGCGATGCGTGTCCTGCACACGGTCGCCCTTGCCCTGCAGCTTGTTGCGCAGCGTGCCCGGCGTGTACTCGTTCGGATAGACGCCGCGCTCACGGAGCACCGGGATGACGTGCTCGATCACGTCCTGCCAGGTGCCGGGGGTGACCGCGTAGGCGAGGTTGAACCCGTCGATGTCGGTCTCCTCGACCCAGGACTGCAGCTCGTCGGCGATCTCGACGCCCGAGCCCACGATGGTGGGGCCGAGGCCGCCGATCGCGTTGTGGCGGCCGAAGTCGCCGACGGTCCACTCGCGCCCCAGATCGGCCTCCTCCTTCAGGTGCTGCAGCACTGACTGGATCGCGTTCGACTCGACGTTGCCGACCGGCTCGTCCTCGGCGTACTGCGACAGGTCGACGCCCATCCAGCCCGACATGAAGGTCAGCGCGCCCTCGGGGCTCGCATACGACAGGTACTCGGCGTGCTTCGCCGCGGCATCCGCGCTGGTGGCCCCCGTGATCACGGTGAGCAGCGTGTAGATCTTCGCGTCGTAGCGGTCGCGCCCGGCATCCTCGAGCGCATCGCGGATGCGCTTGACCGTGCCGGCGAGCACCTCTTTCGAGGGCGCGGCGACGAAGATCGCCTCGGCGTTCTCCGACGCGAAGCGCACGCCGCGCGGGCTGGCGCCGGCCTGGTAGATCACGGGCGTTCGCTGCGGCGAAGGCTCGGAGATGTGGATGCCGGGAACGCTGAAGTGCTTGCCCTCGTGGCCGATCGGGTGCACCTTCGACGGGTCGGTGAAGATGCCGCGCTCACGGTCCTCGACGACCGCGTCGTCTTCCCACGATCCCTCCCACAGCTTGTAGAGCACCTCGACGTACTCGTCGGCGTGGTCGTAGCGGTCGTCGTGCGCGAGCTGATCCTGCTGGCCCATGTTGCGCGCGGCGCTGGGGAGGTAGCCGGTCACGACGTTCCATCCGACGCGTCCGTTGGTCAGGTGGTCGAGGGTGCTCAGTCGACGGGCGAACGGGTACGGATGCTCGAACGCGGTGCCCGCGGTGATGCCGAATCCGAGGTGCTCGGTGACGGCGGCCATCGCACTCACGAGCAGGATCGGGTCGTTGACCGGCACCTGTGCGCCGTTGCGGATCGCCGCCTCGTTCGTGCCGCCGTAGACGTCATAGGTGCCGAGCACGTCGGCGATGAAGATGCCGTCGAAGGTCGCGCTCTCGAGCAGCTTCGCGAGGTCCGTCCAGTACGAGATGGTGTTGTACTGACGCGAGCGGTCGTCCGGATGCCGCCACAGACCGGACGACTGGTGGGCGACGCAGTTCATGTCGAAGGCGTTGAAGCGGATCTGGCGAGTCATGGGGACTAGCAAAACTCCTGGGCCGCGCTGAGGCCAGCCTCCGCGACACGTGCCGACACATTCGGGCAGCGAGTCGGCAGACGGATGCTGCTCAGTCGAGGTGTCGGAACTGCGGCCACAGCTCGACCCACGACGCCACCGGGTCCGTGCACACGCGGATCGGCACACCCTGCTCCTCGTTCTCGACCCCGACGCCGTTCTCGAGCACGCCGACGACGGTGCAGGTCTCGAAGTGCGCCTCGAGTGCGGGGCCGAAGTCGCCGACGACCACGACTGTCGTGGCATCCCGCGGAGGAGGGCCCGCGTCCCAGAGCGCGTTGTGTCCGCTCGTGATCGGTGGCAGATCGACCCCGAACCGGTCGAGCGCGCCCGCTTCGCCATAGTTCGCGGTGATGATCGCATCCGCCTCCGAGTCTCCGACCGCGGTCTCGATCTGTTCGACGTAGCGTTCCCACCCCACCTGATCGGCAGAGCTCGCGTTGACCGCCGCCAGGCCGCTCGCGCCGAAGGCCTCGACCGGGAGGAGGGGGAGCGACGTCAGCGCGCATCCGATGCTGTTGATGGCGATCGCCGCGAAGAGAAGCGCGCGCCGTCCGCGCGTGCGGGCCCAGTCGGCGACAGGGGCCGACCCGATCGCCACCAGCACCGAGAGCACGCCGAACGTGTAGTAGAACTGCGCCCCCGCAGCGAAGACGAAGACGACCATCACGGCGAAAGTGACCGAGATCCAGCGGATCGGCCGCCATTCGGGTCGACGGAAGAGCGAGATCAGTGCGACCACCCACCAGATCGCGAGCACCGGCCCGACCATGAGGATCAAGAACGGCCACATCATGATCCGCACCTCGTCGGCGTTGTTCTCGCCGAGGGCAGCTCCCATGGCGAGCTGTGGCCAGCCGTCGAGCGACTGGTAGAGGATGCTGGGCAGGGCGAGCATCGCGCACAGCGCCACGGCACCCCATAACCAGCCCGACCGGAACCACCGCCGAGGACCGAACACCGCGAGCCCGGTGGCGATGCCGATGAGCAACGCGACCACGAGCAGCTTGTTGAGAGCGCTGATGCCGACGATCGCGCCGACGGCGAGCCACCAGCGGCCGTCGTCGCGGAGCGTCGCTCGGAGTGCGAACAGCAGCGCAGCAGGCCAGATGACCAGGTCGAGGCTGGCGGTCAGGAGCACATGGCCGAAGGCGAGCGTCATCGAGGCCCCGGCCATGCCCCAGGCGGTCAGCGCCTGTGCGAGCCGTCCACCGCCCACCTCTCGCGTGATCAGTGTGAGGATCACGACGGATGCGATGGCGAAGAGGCCGCTCATGATGCGGCCGGCCACCACGGTGTCGCCGAAGATCGCCGCCGCCGCGGTGGCGATCAGGGGAGTCAGCGGAGGCTGATCGACATAGCCCCACGCGGGGTCGAGCATCCGGAAGTACAGCTCGTCGCGGTGGTAGCCGTATGCGGTCGCCGTGACGGCGAGCACGAGCGCCAGCGCGACCATCGCCGCCACCACCGGAGTGACAGCGAACCGCGACCGCTCGATCGGCATGCGCCCACCGTAGTCCCGTAGTGACCGGTGTGCCCGTCCGGTGTCCTCGTCGGTCGAGTCCCGGATCAGTCCCGCTCGCCGTCCACGGTCTTCATCGTGGAGGTGATGGGCCGCGGATCGGGCATGATCGTGTCGACCTGGGGTTTCTCGTTCGCCTGTGCTCGGCACCAGACCACGAACCCGACCGCGGTGAAGACGCCGTAGAACACGTACATGAATCCGGTGGCGTAGAAGCCCGAGCTGAACAGCAGCGGAACGCCCACCACGTCTACGGCGATCCAGATGAGCCAGAACTCGGTCCACCCCTTGGCCATGCCGTAGGTGGCGAGCAGCGATCCGACGAAGGTCCACGCGTCGGCCCACACCGGCTCCCACGAGCCGAGGGCTCGGAACAGCGGGGTCAGCGCGATCGTGCCGATCACCATCACCAGCACCAGGCCGATTCGGGCGCTGTTCGGCGCCCATCGCGGGGTCACCCGCCCGCCGTTCGAGGCCGCCTGACGCCACCGCACCCAGCCGTAGATCGCCACGATGATGAACATGACCTGACGGCCGGCCTGCCCGAGCAGATGCGGGAGCTCGTGGTCGGGGTTGAGGATGGACCCGAGGAAGACCGTGAGCAGCAGCAGGTTGCCGACGATGCCGACGGGCCACGCCCAGATCTTGCGCTGCATGCCGCCGAGAGCGCTGGCGAGGCCGAACGCGTTGCCCACCACTTCGCGGATCAGCAGCACCTGACCGCCTGGCAGCACCCACTGCGAGTTGAAGGCGTCTGCGAGCCAGAGAAGGGCGTTCATCGGATCTCGTCGGGGAACGGGCGCTCGTCGAGAACCAGCTGCAGGAAGGTGAGGTCGAGCCAGCGGTCGAACTTGGCGCCGACCTGCGGCATCCGCCCGACCTGCATGAAGTCGAGGCGCTTGTGCATGATGATCGACCCGGTGTTGCTGCTCTCGATCGCCGCGACCATGACGTGCTTGCCGAGGCTGCGGGCTCGGTGGATGAGCTCGATCATCAGGGCCTTGCCGATGCCTCGGCCGCGCTGACCGTCGCGCACATAGACCGAGTGCTCGACCGTGTGGCGGTAGCCGCTGTGCGGGCGCCAGTCGCCGAACGTCGCGTAACCCAGTACGCCGGTGTCATCGACCGCGACGAGCACCGGGTAGCCGCGGCCGGTGCGCTCCGCGAGCCAGCCGGCGCGATCCTCGACGGTGACCGCCTCTTCGTTCCAGATGGCGGTGGTGTTCAGCACCGCGTCGTTGTGGATCGCCGTGATCGCTTCGAGGTCGGCGGTCTCGGCATCCCGGATCTGGTGGTCGCTCATCGGGGTCTCCTGCATCTGCGCTCGGGTGCGCACTGGACGACGGTAGCAGGATGCCGGGGTGGGGATGCGGGAGACTGGCGTCATGTCTCTCGCTGAAGCGGTTCGCGACCGCATCGTCCGTGCGATCGACGACGAGCAGCTGGGTGCATACGGACTTCATGTGCTCGTCGGTCACGAATCAGCCCGGCATCGCTGGCGCAGCGACGATCGGGTGAACCTGTATTCGGTGTCCAAGGGGGTGAGCGCACTCGCGGCGGGGATCGCCATCGACGAGGGCGTCCTGTCGCTCGATACCCGAGCCGTCGATGTCCTGGCGGTGCCCGAGCGCGGCGCTGGTGTCGAACGGGTGACGCTCCGGCATCTCCTCACGATGACGAGCGGGATCGATTTCGAGTGGTTCGGCGACCAGGAGGTGCCTTGGCCCGACCTCGCCGTCGAGATGCTCTCTCGCCCGAGCCGAGGTGCGGGGGAGCGCTTTCAGTACTCGGATGCCAGCACCTACGTCGCCATGAGAATGCTCGGGGCTGCCGTCGGCGATGTGCGGGAGTGGCTGATGCCCCGACTGTTCCAGCCGCTCGGCATCCACAATCCGCAATGGTTGAGATGTCCGCTCGGATGGATCGTGGGCGGAAGCGGGCTGGAGCTCCGCACCGAGGAACTGGCTCGGATCGGGCGCGTGCTTCGTGATGGGGGCCGGTTCGGGGAGCAGTCCATCGTGTCGGAGCGCTGGATCGATCGGATGCATTCCGAGTGGGTCTCGTCGGGGGCGGGCGGCCTCTACTCCTCCTATGGCCTCGCCGCCTGGCGTGGGCCGCACAACGGCTGGCGTCTGGACGGGCGGTATGGACAGTACGTCTTCATCGACGATGCTGCGGATGCGGTCGTCACGATCACGGCGCATGAGGAGAAGAGCGATCAGCGGCTCGTCGAGATCGCGGCTGACGCCGTCGCCGAAGCGCTGTCAGGCGACGGGTTGTCGGGCGATGGTGTGTCGGGCGATGGGTTGTCGGGCGATGGTGTGTCGGGCGACGCTGGCTCGAGCCGCTGACAGCTGAACCTCGGCGCTCACTCCGCCGGTCGCTGCGGCGTGGGATTCCAGTAGCTGAGCTTCGCGGGCGAGAGCACGATCCAGAGCTGGGTGATCGCACCCGCCTCGACATGCAGGTTCATGACCGAGTGCACCTTCTCTCCGTCGCGGAACACCAGGCCGAGACCGTCGCCGAGCTGCCACTCCTCGGCGGTGAAATGCGGGTTCTTGGCTGCGATCCCGAGCAGGAAGCGCGCGACGTTGTCGGCGCCGCTCACGACGTTGCGTGCTGCGCTGACCACGCCGCCTCCGTCGCTGCGCAGTTCGACCTCGGGTGCCAGGAACTTCAGCAGCGGGGCGACTTCGCCCGTGCGCGTCGCCTGCTGGAAGGCACGCACCACGCGGTCATGCTCGGCGCGGGGCACGGCGGTCGCCCGGTTCTCGCGCACGTGACGACGAGCGGATGCCGCGAGCTGCCGCACTGCGGCAGAGGAACGGCCCACGGCCTCGGCGATCTCGTCGAACGGCACGGCGAAGACGTCGTGCAGCACGAAGGCCACGCGCTCAGCCGGAGTCATCGCCTCGAGCACGACGAGCAGCGCGGTCGAGACATCGTCGTCGAGAGTGACGCGATCGAGGGGATCCTCGGGTGTGGATGCCGTGCGCGATCCGATCGCGCCCGAGAAGAGCTCGGCCGGAACGGGCTCCGGCAGCCACGGCCCGACGTACTGCTCTCTCCTGCGCCGAGCGGAACCCAGAAGATCGAGGGCGACGCGTCCTGCGACGGTGGTGAGCCAGCCTGGCGGGTTCGCGATCGCCTCGCGCTCGGCCTCGGTGAGCCGGTACCAGCGCAGGTACGTCTCCTGCACGACATCCTCAGCATCCGCCAGCGTGCCGGTCATCCGATAGCCGAGGGCGAGCAGGCGGCGACGCTCGCGGAAGACGTCGTCCAGGTCGTCATCCATGGGGATCTCCTCCGGGTGGTGCGTTCGCGAGGTCGGGCGCGAGGTGTTGCGCTGGTGATGTTGTGCTGGTGGTGGGCTCATGGTGTTGTGCTCGTGGTGTCGTGCCCTCGCAGGATATGACGACGCAGGGCTGCGAGGTGTGAGGCCTCACATTCCCGGGCGCCGTCTCGTCATCTCTTTCAGACGGTGGGCGGTGGGCGCACGCGGGGTGCGCATGCGCGCCGCCGGAGTGGAGAGGGAGTCGCATGAGGATCGCAGTCGCAGGGGGCACGGGAGTGGTGGGTCGGTATGCCGTCGAGGCGGCGCGGGATGCGGGCCACGACGTTGTCGTGCTCTCGCGTTCGGCCGGCGCTGACGTGATCACCGGTGCCGGACTCGCCGACGCGCTGCAGGGTGTGGATGCTGTCGTCGACGTCACGAACACGACCACCCTGTCGGCCGCGAAGGCGATCGGGTTCTTCGAGACGGCGACCAGGAACCTGCTCGCCGCAGAGCACGCCGCTGGTGTCGGGCATCATGTCGCGCTGTCGATCGTGGGGATCGACGGGATCGACTCCTCCTACTACGCGGGCAAGCTCGCGCAGGAGCGCGCGGTGGCTGCGGGCTCGGTGCCGTTCACCATCGCTCGGGCGGCGCAGTTCCACGAGTTCGCGGGACAGCTGCTGTCGGGGATGTCCGGGCCCGTGGCGGTCATGCCGAAGCTGCTGATGCGCCCCGTGGCGGCGCGCGAGGTCGGTGCGCATCTGGTGCGTGTCGCCTCGGGTGCGGCAGTGGGGCGTGCGCGCGATCTGGTCGGGCCGCGTGATGAGGTTCTCGTGGATGTGGCGAGGCGACAGCTGGCTTTCGACGGGGTGCGGCGGCGGGTGCTGGGGGTGCGGTTGCCCGGCGCGTACGGGAAAGGGCTCGCGTCGGGGTCGCTGCGCGGCGGGGCCGATGCTCTGCAGGGGGAGGTCACGTTCGACGAGTGGCTGGGCAGTGAGGATCACGCCCGTGGGGAGCAGGCATAGCCATCGATCGTATGGCGGCATACCGACCGAGATTCGAACATATCTTCTAAACTGGAGACATGCCGAATCCCCGTCTGTCTCCGATCCTCGCGGCCGTCGAGCGCCTCGGCGACGCATGGGCGGATGCCGAGAGAGGCTGCGATCTGTCTCGCCGCGAACTGCTCGATGCGCACCGTGCGGTGAGCCAGGCGCAGCGCTGCCTCGACGGGCTCCACGCAGAACTCGCCGCCGCGATCGCGCACGAATCACGACCGGAACTGGGCTCGGACGGGCTCGCGAAACAGCAGGGCTACCGGAGCGCGGCGACGATGATCGCAGCGACGACCGGCGGGGCGCCGGGAGACGCGAAGCGCCTCATCACGGTCGGTCAGGCTGCAGCGTCGCGCACCGACCTGCTGGGCGAGGTGCTGCCCGCGAAGTATCCCGTGTTGGCGGCAGCGCTCGCCGCGGGGGACATCTCTGTGGCTGCTGCGGCGCTCATCGTCAGCCTGCTCGAGCGTATCCGGCTCAAGGTGGGGTCGGCCCGGGTCGAAGAGGCCGAGCGTCTGCTCGTCGACCGGGCGGCAGGCATGTCCCTCGGCGACGTCGGCAAGCTGGTGTCCCGTGCCGAAGCCTGGCTCGACCCCGACGGCATCGCACCCAAAGAGCGCGAGGCTCGCGACCGTCGTTCCCTGACGATGTTCGAGCGCGATGGTTCGCTTCACCTCGTCCTGCAGACCGACATCGCATCGGGGGCGCCGATCAAGGCCGCGATCCAGGCATATGTGGCGGCTTCGTTTCAGTCGCGGATCACCGCGACAGACCCCGACGCGCCGGATGCCGATCGCCGTTCGGTCGCGATGATCCAGGCCGATGCGCTGACCGCCATCTGCGAGCACGCGATCGCCTGCGACAACGGCGGTATGCCTGCATCGGGTGCGACCGTGGTGGTGCGCGTGAACCTCGATCAGCTCACCTCAGGCGAGGGCAGCGCGACGATCGACGGCAGCGACCAGCCCGTAAGCGTCAGCACCTGCCGTCGGATGGCCGCGGGTGGCGGCATCATCCCCGTGGTCCTCGGATCAGTGGGGGAGATCCTGGACTGGGGCCGAGAGAAGCGGCTCTTCACTCGCGCACAGCGATTGGCGCTCGTCGAGCGAGACGGCGGATGCGTGATGTGCGGTCTCCCGCCGCAGATGACGAAGGCGCATCACATCAGGTGGTGGCAGCGAGACACCGGACCCACCGACCTGAACAACGGCGTGCTGCTGTGCGAGTCGTGTCACCACCGCATCCACGACAACGGGTGGGATATCCGCATCGACGGGGTCGGTCGCGCCGCGCGAGTGTGGCTCATCCCACCTCGGAGCATCGATCTCGAGAGGACGCCGCGCCTCGGAGGCAGGGCGCGCTATGACATCGCGGCCTGAGGCCGGTTCTGCAGCGCCCGTGTCAGACGTGCACGTCGGCGGGCGATTCCTCGCCCTCGTGGAAGTTCGGCTTCTTGCCGATCAGGCGACCGATTCCCAGGATGATCCCGACGATGATCAGGCCGGCGATCAGGCCGGCGATGGCCGAGAACAGGGTGTCGCCGATCCAGACGATGACCCCGCCGAGAGGCTCAAGAGCATGCTCGATGCCGTGCAGGATGTCGGCGCCGAAGTGCACCCCCACCTCACCGAGGTTCACGAGCAGCAGATGCCCACCGACCCACAGCATCGCGACGGTGCCGAGGATGCTGATGAAGCGGAAGACCGCCGGCATCGATCGCACGATTCGCATGCCGGTGTGGCGCACGCGCTTCGAGGGGTTCTTCGCCATCTTCAGGCCGATGTCATCGATCTTCACGAGCAGCGCCACGGCGCCGTAGACGACGCCGGTCATGAGCAGCGCGATCACGGCGAGGATGGCGAGGGTGGTCCAGATGTCGAGACCGGCCTCGAGGTTCGCCAGCGAGATCAGCATGATCTCGGTCGACAGGATCAGGTCGGTCCGCACGGCACCCCAGACGAGCTTGTTCTCGTTGCGGTCGCTCTCGTCGGCGTGACCATGCTGCACACCGAACCACTCGAGCACCTTCTCGGCGCCCTCGAAGCAGAGGTACGCGCCACCCAGGATCAGCAGGTACGGCAGCACCCACGGCGCGAACGCTGTGAGAAGCAGTGCGATCGGAATGATGATCACGAACTTGTTGGCGAGAGATCCCAGAGCGATCTTCGCGACCACCGGCAGCTCGCGTGCGGGCGTGATGCCCTGAACGTACTGCGGGGTCACCGCGGCATCGTCGATCACGACGCCCGCGGCTTTCGCCGAGGCCTTCATCGCCGCGCTGAGGATGTCATCGACGACGGCGAGCAGTCCAACCGACATGTGCGTCTCCCTGTTGTGTATGTAGCGGAGCAACTCTATCGACTGCGCACAAACTCACAGCCCGCTCACAGTCCTGCGGGACCAAAACCGGCGTCCCCCTGGTTCTTCTCTATGACGCTGCAGCCAGCCGCGTCGGACAAGGAGTCAGATCATGTCGAACGAGTACAGCAAGACCCCCGGGGCCGTCAGCGACCTCACGCACCTGCAGTACGAGGTGACGCAGGAGGACGCCACCGAGCCGCCATTCCGCAACGCGTACTGGAACACCCACGACGACGGCATCTACGTCGACGTCGTCTCGGGCCAGCCGCTGTTCGCATCGACCGACAAGTTCGACAGCGGCACCGGATGGCCGAGCTTCACCAAGCCCATCGAAGCCGATGCCGTGACCACGCGCACCGACCGCAAGCTCTGGATGAAGCGCACCGAGGCGCGATCCACCGGCGCCGACAGCCACCTCGGGCACGTCTTCGACGACGGACCCCGCGACGCCGGCGGGCTCCGATACTGCATGAACTCGGCCGCCCTGCGGTTCATCCCGGCTGACAGCCTGGAAGATGAGGGGTACGGTCGCTACCGTCACCTCTTCCCCACCACCCCCACCTCTGAGGAGCAGTCATGACCGACAACGGAACCATCACCCGCACCCCCGGAGCTGAGACCGCCGTGCTCGCCGGCGGCTGCTTCTGGGGCATGGAAGACCTCATCCGCCGCCAGCCGGGCGTGCTCGACACGCGTGTCGGCTACACCGGTGGGCAGAACGACCACGCCACCTATCGCAATCACCCGGGTCACGCCGAGGCGGTCGAGATCGTCTTCGACCCCACCAAGACGACCTATCGCGACATCCTCGCGTTCTTCTTCCAGATCCACGACCCGTCGACCAAGGACCGTCAGGGCAACGACATCGGCTCGAGCTACCGCTCGGCGATCTTCCCGCTCAGCCCCGAACAGGAGGCCGTCGCGCGCGACACCATCGCCGACGTCGACGCCTCAGGCCTGTGGCCGGGCAAGGCCGTGACCACGATCGAGCCCGCGGGCCCCTTCTGGCAGGCCGAAGAGGAGCACCAGGATTACCTGATCAAGTACCCGAACGGCTACACCTGCCACTTCCCGCGCGCGGGATGGGTGCTGCCGAAGCGCGAGCAGAGCGCGACGGTCTGACCGGGTTCAGCTCTCCGACAGGAATGCCAACGCGGCTTCCTTGAAGGCGCGAGATCCCGGGGCGTTGAAGTGGTTGCGTTCCGGGATCTCGAAGAACCGCCCCTGTGGGGCAGCAGATGCCAGGGCCCGTGAGCCCTCGATGATCGCGTCCTTCGACCCTGTCGCGAACAGGATCGGGCTCGCCGGGGCGTTCGACGGATCGGGGTCGATCGTCCGTGACGACCGCATCCCCTCGGCCAGCGCCACCAGCGCGCCGAGGTCGTTGCCGGGCACGCGCTCGGTCAGTGTGATGTAGTTCTGCGTCGTCGGATCCGACACGGGCGTGCCGTCCGCCAGGTATGCGCGCACCTGATCGAGATCGAGCCGGGCGAGAGGGATGCCGTCGGGCACCCCGCCGAGCACGGCACGGCCGATCCGGTGCGGCAGGTCACGCACGACCTCCCAGCCGACCCGTGCTCCGAGCGAGTATCCGATGTACACGGCTTCGTCGACCAGGTACGTGTCCATGACCGTCTCGACATCGGTGGCCAGCGTGCGGATGCCATAGGCGTCGGCCTGATGCGGCTTCTCACTGAGGCCATGGCCGCGCTGGTCGAGCGCGAGCACCCGATACCCGGACTTGGTGAGCTCGCGGACCCACCCCGTGAGCACCCAGGTGTCACGGGCGCTCGACGCGAAACCGTGCACGATCACCGCCACCGGGGCGTCGAACTCGCCCCACGTGTACGTCGCGAGGCGAGTGCCATCGGCGGCATGCACCTGTTGCGGTTCGGGCATCTGGGTCAGGTCGGAGAGGGGAACAGCCACGGCATCCATTGTGCTCCCCTGATGAAGCCTGGATACGCCGAGACCCACCGGCCCCGAGGGGACGGTGGGTCTCGGTCGTCAGCGGATGCGACTCAGAAGCGAGCGCGCAGGGCGTCGCCGAGCGAGGCGTCGACGTTCGTCCAGTACTGGAAGAACCGCTCGCGGATCGCGTCGATCGTGATGCCCTGACCCTGGCCGGTCAGCGTCTCGAGGAAGCGCGCGCGCTGCTCGTCGTCGAAGACCGTGCGGTAGAGCGTGCCCGCCTGACCGAAGTCGTCGTCGTCGAGGTGCAGGGTCGCCGCGGCACGGATCAGCTCGCCATCCGACTCCCAGCTCGCCTCGATACCCGCGGCCGGGTCGGCCGTCGGGCCACCGGCAGGACCGTACGAGTTCGGCGTGTAGACGCGGTGCTCGGCCGGGTTGAACTTGTACTGCATCTGGCCCTCGTGCATGTAGTTGCGCACCTCGGCCGCGTGCGGCTGGTTGACCGGCAGCTGGTTGTAGTTCGCTCCGATGCGGTACCGCTGGGCGTCCGAGTAGGCGAACACGCGAGCCATGAGCATCTTGTCCGGCGAGATGCCGGTGCCGGGAACCTGGTTGCCGGGCGAGAAGGCGGCCTGCTCGATCTCGGCGAAGAAGTTCTGCGGGTTGCGGTCGAGCGTGAACGTGCCGACCTTGATGCGCGGGTAGTCCTTCTTCGACCAGGTCTTCGTCAGGTCGAACGGGTTGAAGCGGTAGGTCTTGCCCTCTTCGTAGGGCATGACCTGCACGTAGACATCCCACGAGGGGGCGTCGCCGCTCGCGATCGCGTCGAACAGGTCGCGACGGTAGTAGTCGGCATCCGACCCTGCGAGCTTCTCGGCCTCGTCGGCGCTCATCGCCTCGACGCCCTGCTTCGACAGGAAGTGATACTGCACCCAGAAGCGCTCGCCTGCGGCGTTGACCCACTGGTAGGTGTGCGAGCCGTAGCCGTTCATGTGGCGCCAGCTGCGCGGCAGGCCGCGGTCTCCCATCAGGTACGTGACCTGGTGGGCGGACTCGGGGGAGAGGGTCCAGAAGTCCCACTGCATGTCGGCGTCGCGCAGACCCGAGTCGCCGAGACGCTTCTGCGAGTGGATGAAGTCGGGGAACTTCATGGCGTCGCGCAGGAAGAAGGTCGGGGTGTTGTTGCCGACGATGTCGAGGTTGCCCTCGGGCGTGTAGAAGCGCAGCGCGAAGCCGCGCACGTCGCGCCAGGTGTCGGGCGAACCCTGCTCGCCGGCGACCGACGAGAAGCGCAGCAGCGTCTCGCTCTGAGCGCCGGGCTGGAAGGCCGCGGCGCGAGTGTACGCCGACACGTCCTCGGTGACGGTGAAGGTTCCGAAGGCCCCGCCGCCCTTGGCGTGGGGGTTGCGCTCCGGCACGCGCTCGCGGTTGAACGACGCGAGCTTCTCGACGAGGTAGCGGTCGTGCAGGACGGTGGGGCCGTCTGCTCCGACGGTGAGCGAGTGCGCGTCGCTCGCGACGGGAGTACCCGTCTGGGTGGTGGTCGATGGGTCGGTCATGTTCTTCTCCTTCTGCGCACAGGCACGACGATCACCCCGGGTGCCCGGGATCGGACGTCGGATGCTACTGCGCGGCGTTCTGGCAACTGGGGCACAGGCCCCAGAAGGTCACTTCGGCTGTCTGGACGGTGAATCCCCCCGCCGAAGACGGGGTGAGGCACGGCGCTTCGCCGACGACGCAGTCCACATCGCCGATGGCGCCGCACTGGGTGCACACGATGTGGTGATGGTTGTCGTCGATGCGCCGTTCGTAGAGCGCCGCGGAGCCTGCCGGTTCGATCCGACGGAGCAGGCCCGCCGTCGTCAGGTCCGCGAGGATGTTGTGCACCGACTGGATCGACGTCGTCGGCAGCACTTCGGACACGGCGCGGAAGACCCGCTCCGCATCCGTGTGGGCCATGGATTCCAGTGCCTCGAGAACGGCGACGCGGCCCGCGGTCGCGCGCAGCCCGGCACCGCGAAGTGCCGAGTCGAGTTCTGTCTCCATGCCTCGACTCTACCGTTTATTTTGAGTAACTCAAAAGAATTGCGTGTCGGCCGCGCGGGTTGCATCCTGCACACGCGCACGTAGCGTGAAGGGATGTCTACGAGAAGAGCGGTGACAGTGGGACTGATCCTGATGGCGGGCGTCGCGCTCGCCGGATGCAGTGACGAACCCTCAGGGTCGGGCAAGGGATCCCCGTCGCCCTCCGCCTCGGCGTCGAGCCCCGCGTCGACCGCGACTCCGGACGCCAGTTCCGATGAAGCGCTGCTCCCCGTGCCTGTCGACGAGATCGCCGACTGGGCGAAGACAGCTGTCCCTGGCCCGGACGCCGACGGGTACATCTTCGGCTTCTCCGGATGGATGAGCGAGAACAGCTCCGCCAACGACGTGACGACCTTCACGTCACTCGCGCCGGGGTCGTACCAGGCTCAGTTCGCCTGCAGGGGGGACGGCACCATCACGCTCACGACCAGCGAACTGGACGAGGAATCTCCGTCGGAGCCGATCGTGTGCGCCGACGAGACGATCGCCTTCGACGTCACGACCGCTCGCACCGGAGTGCGATTCGAGCTCGCTCTCGAGGGCGCGCCCACCGTCCACGCGCTGTCGCTCGTCGCGACGCCCTGAGCACGCGGCCGTCTGGAGCCACTGACGCGGTCAGGACTCCGAGGGCACGAGGGGCAGCTCGAGCCCGTAGTTCCACGTCAGGATCGCCGGCTGCTCGCGGTAGAAGCTCAGCACCGACACCGATCCGGCATCCAGCGTGATCTGCGCGCCGAAGCGCGGAGCGAGCCGCAGGTAGACCGCGGTGAGGATGCGGAGGAAGTGGCCGTGCGCGACCAGCGCCACATCGCCCTCGGCGAGTGCGGGCAGGACTCGGGTGAGCACGCGGGATGCGCGGGCCGCGACCTCCTCGACGGTCTCGCCCGGCGTCGCACCGCGGATCACTCCGTGGGTGAACGCGCTCCAGTCGTAGCCGAGCTCCTCGCGGATGTCCTTCGTCGTGCGACCCTCGTATCCGCCGTAGTCCCACTCGACGAGCAGCGGATCGACCTCGGCGTGGAGTCCGGCGAGCTCGGCCGTGCGCCGGGCGCGTTCGAGGGGCGAGCACAGCACGAGCGAGAAGTCGTAGTCCGCGACCAGCTGTCCGGCGCCGCGGGCGAGGTCCTCGCCCCGCGCCGTGAGCGGGATGTCCGTGAGACCCGTGTGCAGGCCGGCCCTCGACCACTCGGTCTCGCCGTGCCGCAGCAGCACGAGCTTTCCCGAGGGGTTGTCGGGCGCGGGGCGGTCGGGCAGCTGGTCGTACAGGGGGAGCGCAGGCACACCGCAACCGTAGTCCGACGTCGGGGGCCCGGTCACCGGGTGATCGTGAATCCTCCGCCGCGCACCCGCACCTTCCCGCTGCCCACGGCCTGGCCGCGCTGCGATCCGTCTGCCTCGTAGGCCCGTCCGGAGCCTGGTGCGAGCGCAGCGACCCGCTGATCCCGGCGGGTCCCGTTCGCATAGAGCACCGCCGCGCCGGAGGTCGTCGAGTACACCGCGTTCGCGACGGCCGGCTGGATCACCAGAGCATCGAGCCGCAGGTCGCCGGTGCTCGTGCAGCGCACGGTCACGGTCTCGGCGGGCAGGTCGCCACCGAGCAGCTGCGGCACCAGCATCCCGTCAGCCTCGGTGAGGCCACGATCGCCGGTGCCACCCGCGGGCGTGCGAGTGCTCCACACACGCCGGCGGCCGCGGAACACCTCCCACACCGCTTCGCCCGCATCTGCCGCCTGTCTCCAGACGAGACCATGCAGGATGCCGGAGGCCTCGGTCACGTCGAACTCGACGGATTCGCCCGAGGGAACCCGCACGTACGCGCCACCCGAGAGGTTGCCCTCGCCGATCCACGCGCCGCCCTCGGGGCGCACGACCACGCAGCCCGCCGAGAGCCGAGCGTTCTCGGCATCGATCACCCGCAGCCCCGAGAACGACGACAGTCCGGTGATCGACGTCGCGATCCGGGCGATGTCCCGGTTCGCATCGAGCAGCAGCATCGTGAGGAGACCATGGATCGTGGATTCGGCCCCGGAGTTGCGATTCACCCGTCCGTCGGTCTCGACGCCGTCGAACGTCACGCCGGTGGCGGGGTCGTAGACCGGGATGCCTGCGGTGTTCGCGCCGAAGAACCACCCGGCGGCGAGCCCCGCGAGCACGCGCAGCCCTTCACCGCCGACGGATGCCGCCTGCACTGCCGCCGCGACGCGACCATGCGCGCCGTACGCGATCTGGGCCTCGGCCGGCAACGGCGCCCACGCGTTGTGCGGTCCGCCTGAGGCGAGCACCTGCGGGGTGAAGGTGCCGGCATCCGCGATGGCCGCGGCCTTCCACCCTCGATGTCGCAGCAGCGCACCGGCGCGAGCGAGAGCCTCGGGAGCGGCCGCGCCCCAGGCGTGCCAGAACCCGAGCGAACCGGTCCACGGCAGCACGGCACCGAACGGCCAGCCCTTCGCGGGATCGGTGGCCATCGCCGCCACCCCTTCGCCATATGTCTGCAGGGCCGCGCGACTCCGTGCGTCTCCGGCTTCGGTCGCGGCGGCGAGTCCGAGCATGGCCTCGGCCGTGGCATCCGCTCCGCCGGCGATCAACCAGGCGGGCAGGTCGCGTCCGTCGCTGCGCACCCACTGCCCGGCGCGCGACAGCGACTCGCGACCGAGCGCATCGAGAGCCAGATGCAGCCGCGAGAGCAGGAAGGCCGCGAACTCCGCATCCTCCCGGCGGAACGCGGCATAGCCCTCGCCGAACGCCCACACCGTGCGCGCCAGCCAATACGACTCGGCGGAGTCCGACGGGTCAGGCAGCTCGACGGGGATCGCGCTCGGGTTCAGCGTGCCGTCCTCCTGCTGCCACAGCACCACGCGCCCGGCATTCGGACCGCTCGTCGTCTGCAAGAAGGCCAGCGACCGCAGCACATCGCGTGCCTCGTCGCGGCTCTGCACGTCGCCCGTCGCCTTCCACGCGCGCAGGAACACGATCGCGGCTCGCGCGATGTCATCCGCGTTGTAGGCACCCTGCGTCCAGTACCCGGTCACGGCGTCGCGAGTGCCGCCACCCACCGGGCGGAATCCTCCCGCGCCGTCGGTGTCGGCATACGTCCACGGCGCGAGCACGCGCGGTGACGCCTCGATGCCGAACGTCGTGTGCGTGGCGCTCGCCACGACGGGCACCTCCGCGAGCAGAAAGCGCAGGTGTGCGAGGTTCGTGAGTCGCGCACCCGCACCCGCACCCGCACCGGCACCCGCGCTCGTGGGCAGAGACCCGAGAGGCAGACCGGCAGTGGATGCCGAGGCGTGAGCTCCGGCCGGATCGAGCGGGAGCAGTGCGAGTGCGGAGGTCGTAGCGGCAGCGGTCAGGAACGTGCGACGCGAGATGCCCATGTCATCACTCCTCGCCGGCATCCCGCAGTGCACGACCCCACGGCTGGGCGGGGTCGTGGATGGCGACGGCCAGCGTCGTGTCGGACTGCCCGTAGTACGCGAACCACTTGTCCTGGAACTTCACGAGCCCCTCCACGAAGGTCACGTTCGACACCAGACCGTTCATGTCCTCGAAGGTCTGCGGCCGCAGCCACGGCTCCTGCAGGCGAGCGATGACCTTCGTCGGCTCATCGGGGTCGATCGCGATCTGACCGCAGCGGTAGTCGACGTCGACCGAGCCGTCGTCGTGCACGGTCCTGGTCGCCCCGTTGGTGAGGAAGACGAGCAGTCCGTTGTCGGCGAGCACGGGTGAGGTGCCGATCTCGACGAGGGCTTCGTCCCAGGTGCCTGGCGTCGGCGAGTACATCGGCTCGGTGTCGGCGGTGCCCGGCGTCCAGTGGATGAGATCGTCGCTGGTCGCCCAGTAGATCGCCCCCTCGCCGAAGTACATCCACCACTTCCCGTGCATCATCGTGGGCACGATGACACCGGCCTTCGACCAGTTGAACCCGCGGGGGTCCATGGTCTTGAACGTGTCGAAGTCGTCGAACAGCGGACCGTGCTTGGTCCAGGTGCGCAGGTCGGTCGAGGTCGCGAGGCACAGCTGCGCGCTGCGTCGATCCCAGCCCGTGTAGGTGAGGTAGTAGGTGCCGTCGATCAGCGCGATGCGTGGATCCTCGCATCCGAACCGCTCGTAGTCCTCGGAGGGGGAGAGGATCGGAGCGTCCTCCCTGGTGAAGTTCAGGCCGTCGCTCGATCGAGCGATGCCGATGTGCGACACGATGTCGTCTGCGTGCGCGCGGTAGAGCAGCACGACCTCGTCGCCGTCGACGAGCGCGGCCGGGTTGTAGAGGTTGGCCGACTCCCAGCTGTCGCCTTTCGGGCGCAGGATGGGGTTGCCCTCGTAGGGGACGAACGGGCCGAGGGGGAAGGATGCTCCGGTGAACATGGGGGTCCTTTCGGGGATTCTGGGGAGGGAGCGGCTAGCCCTTGACGGCCGCGCCGAGGTCGGTGGCTCGGAAGAAGCGCTGGAAGACGATGAACAGGATCACGACGGGGAACGCCAGTGCCGTGGCACCCGCGAGGATCGCGCCGTTGGGGTTCGCCGTCGACTGCGCGACGTTCGAGATGTAGTTGGCGAGAGAGACGGCGAGCGGCTGCAGCGACGCGTCCTTCGTGATGAGGAACGGCCAGAGGAACTCGTTCCACGGGCCGATGAAGGTGACCAGCACGACGGTCACGAGCACCGGCTTGATCAGCGGGATCGCGACGGAGGTCAGCAGTCGGATCTCGCCGGCGCCGTCGATGCGCGCGGCCTCGAAGATCTCCACAGGCAGCGCCTTGAAGAACTGCACGAAGATGAACACCGCCGTCGTGTTGATGAGGAACGGCAGGATCATGCCCATGTACGAGTCGCCGAGCCCGTAGTTGCGGGTGATCTGCACGTAGAGCGGGATCATCAGCAGCTGGAACGGCACCATCTGCACGAGCAGCATGAGCACCCAGATGACGCCTCGGCCGCGGAAGTCGAGTCGCGCGATCGCATACCCGGCGAGCAGGCCGAACACCACGGTGCCCAGCAGCACTCCGGCCGTGAAGATCAGCGAGTTGAGCAGGGAGCCCGCGAGGTCGATGCGGGAGTCGATCGCGACGAAGTTGTCGACCGTCCATCCGCTCGTCGGGAAGAGCTCGTTCGGCGAGTTCGTCGGGTTCTCCTGGAACGCGCCGACCAGCATGAAGTAGAACGGGAAGGCGAAGCCGATGGCCGCGACCGTGAGCAGGATCAGACTCAGGATGCGGGGCAGTGAACGCGTGCGTCTCATGGTCATCGCTCCCTGGTTGCGCGGTTGGCGGCGAGCGACAGCATGCCGACCAGGATCACGAGGATCATGCCGATCGCTGCCGCGGTGTCGGGATTCTGCTGCTGGATGCCCAGCTGATAGATCAGCAGCACGGGTGTCGAGGAGGCGCCGTCGGGGCCGCCGCCGTTCGTCAGCAGGTACGGCTCGGTGAAGAGGTTGGCACCGGTGATGATCGACAGGATCAGCACGAGCGTGGTGGCGCTGCGCACGCCGGGCACGGTGACGTTCCAGAAGCGCGAGAAGGCTCCGGCGCCGTCGGTCTCGGCCGATTCGTAGAGCTCTTTCGGAACGTTCTGCAGCGCTGCGAGGTACAGCAGGATGTAGAACCCCAGCTGCTTCCAGGTCACATACAGAGCGATCATCGGCATCGCGAGACCGCTGTTCACCAGCCACGACGGATCAGGGGCGAGCGGCCCGAGGATGGTGTTGATCAGACCGTTGCCGGAGAACAGCAGCATCCAGACTCCGACGAGCGAGACGCTGGCCGTCAGGTACGGCACGTAGAACGCCACCCGGTAGGCGGCGACCCAGCGGATGCCGGTGTTCAGCGCCGCTGCGAGCACGAGCGAGAGCACGGCGGTGAGCGGCACGTTGATGACGAGGAAGATCAGGGTGTTGCGGAACGAACCGAGCACTCTCGGGTCGGTGAGCACGGTGACGAAGTTGTCGAAGCCCACGAACGGTCGCTCGACCTCGACGTTGGGGGCGGTGAAGAAGTAGTCGTGGAAGGCGATGTAGACCGCGAATCCCAGCGGGAACGCGAAGATCGCCAGCACGAAGACCAGGTACGGCAGGGCGAACAGGCCGCCGATCGGTTGCGCACCCAGGAGTCGGGTGCGCAACCGCGCCCTCGGTGGCCGGCCCGCGGACGGGGCCGGGGCTGCAGTGCCCCCGGCCACGTCCGCGACGGCGTCGTCTCGGAGCGTCATGACGGGCTCATCACTCGGCGACGAGGTCGTCGATCTTCGTCGTGGCGTTCTTCAGGAAGTCGTCGACCGACTCCTTGCCGAAGATCACGGCGGCGGAGTACTCGTCGCGGAACGCCTGCCAGGCCTCCACGGAGTTCGGGATGCTGGGCACATCGGCCGTCGCCTCGGCCTGCTCGGCGAACGCCACGTAGTTCGGGTTCGCGTCGAAGTAGTCGGCGTAGGTCTCGGTGAGGTCGGTGCGCATCGGCATCTGGCCGGTGGCCTCGAGCAGCTGCCCGTCGCTCTCGACGCTCGTCGAGAACTTCAGGAACTCCCACGCGGTGCCCTGGTTCTCGCACGCGGTGAACATCGACACGCTCTTCGAGTCGGCGAAGGTGGTCGGGTTCTCGCGGCCGTCGCTCGTCGGCACGGGCATGAACCCGACGTCCACGGTCTCGGCGTACGACGGGATGGCCCAGGGGCCGGCGAGCTGCATCGCGGTCGTGCCGGCAGACATCGCGTCGTCGGTCGACGCCTCGTTGGGCGAGAGCTTCTCGTCGTAGAAGGTCTTCCAGAACTCGGCGACCTCGCGCCCGGCATCCGAGTCGACCGTCGCCTTGCCGTCTTCGACCAGCATCGTGCCGTCCGTCTCGGCGAGGTAGAGCGGGTAGAAGTCGAACCACGGCTGGTAGAACTCGCTCGTCGGCGCCGGCCAGATCGCGCTCTGCACCCCGGATTCGACGATCGCCCTGGAGCCCGCGAGGAAGTCGTCGTACGACGCCATCTGCGGGTCTTCGGGGTCGATGCCCGCGGCCTCGAAGAGCGCCTTGTTGTACATGACCATCACCGGGTTCGACTTCCACGGCAGTTGGTAGAAGCTGCCGTCGGTCGCATACGACTCGACGTCGCCGCCGCGCTCGCTGATGTAGTCGCTGCCGCCCTCCATCGTGTTGAGGTCGACGAGGCCACCCTGCTTGACCCAGCCCGACACGGCGGCCGGAGCCACGTTGTAGACGAGGCATGGGGCGGTGCCGGCGGTGATGGCCGCGGTGATCGCCTCTTCCGACGATGAGCCGGCGGGGATCTCCTGGGCGTTGACCTTCTCGTCGGGGTGCTCGGCGTTCCAGGCGTCGACGACGGCGGTGCCCCAGGCGACCTCCTGCTCGTTGTTCGACAGCCAGATGTCGATGGAGCCGGTGCCTTCGGCCGAGGCGCCGCCGCCTCCGCCTCCGCTCGAGCATCCGGTGGCGACGAGCGCGACGGCTCCCAAGAGCGCTGCTGCGCGGATCTTCTTCTTCATGTTGTCCTCCTTGACGCGATGGTTCGGGTGATCGTCTAGCGGGCTGTGCTCTCCCGGAAGTGCACGACGTTGCAGTCCACGACCTCTGTGCGCGGCTCGGCGCCGAGGATGTCGGCCTGCAGCAGGCGGGCGGCCGCGCGACCTCGCGCGGCCGGGCCCGACGAGACGCTCGTGAGTGCGGGGGAGAGGTGGGCCGACAGGTGGTCGTCATCGAAGCCCGCGATCGCGAGATCGCGGGGGATGCTGAGGCCGCTCGACCGTGCGAACGACAGTCCGGCGATCGCCATGGTGTCGTTCGAATACAGGATGGCCGTCGGGCGATCGGGCAGCGCGAGCAGCTCGGCGGTGCGCGCTCGTCCGCTCGCGGCGGTGAAGTCGCCCTCGCGCAGCAGGGTGTCGCCACCGACGGCGTCGATGTAGGCATCAGCGCGCGCTCGCGAGTGCACGTAGTCGAGCGGTCCTGAGACGTGGGCGATGCGTTCGTGCCCCTCGGCGCGCAGGTGGGCGATGATCTCGCGAACGGGTGCGTCGTCGTCAGTGCGCACGCACGAGAACCGAGTCGGCTGCTCGTAGGCGCCGACCAGCACCGACGGCAGGTCGAGTTCTTCGAGCAGCGGCACGCGCCAGTCCTCGTTGCGCAGATCGAGCAGCAGGGCGCCATCGGCCCGGCCGTGGCTGAGCGACCGATAGGCGCGCTCTTCGGCCGCCCGATCGGGAACGACCTGCAGGATCAGGGCCGTCTCGGTCTCGGCCAGCACCGACTCGACGCCCGCGATGAACGCGGGGAAGAACGAGTCGTTGGCGATGACCTCGGGGTCGCGGGCCAGCACCACGGCGATCGCATTGGCCTTCTGCGTGGCCAGCGCGCGGGCGCTCTGGCTCGGCACCCAGTTCAGTTTCTCTGCGGCCGCGAGCACTTTGGCCCTGGTGTCGTCGGAGATGGGCCGCTTGCCGCTCATCGCGTGCGAGACGGTGGCCTTGGTGACGCCGGCCTCGCGGGCGACGTCGGCGATCGTCGTGCGGCTCATGCCACCTCCTCGTGGAACGTCGATGGGACCGCAGCCTCCCCGGGCGGTTTAACCGGTTTGATGACTGCGGGTGATGCGAGTGTAAACCGGTTTGACGATGCGGGTCAAGAGGTTCGGCTCGACGGCATCCGAGGTCGAGATGCCGCGCTGTCCCGAGTCAGACGAAGGTGACCGTCTGCTGCAGCCGTGTGCGCACGTCGAACAGCTCGTTGCCGCCGATCGCGCGTGCGCCGGGGACTCCCTGGCGCAGCACCATCGAGAGCGCGCTGCGCCGCACGACGACGACGGGAACGCCGCGGCTGCTGCCCAGCGGCGTGACGGCCTGGGCCAGATCGTCGTCGGGGAGCACCAGGATGAGTCCGCCGAACTTCACGCGGGCGGCCTTGGCGACGGTGCGCATGCGCGCGAGAGCCGCGGTGACGGGTGCGCGGGTGCCGAGGCTCGGGCCGGTGATCTCGCCTCGCCGGAAGCCCACCACTCCGCCGAAGTCCTCCGACATGATGCCGTAGAGGCCGGACGGGCTGAGCACGACATGGTCGAGCTTGTCGTCGGCATCCGCTCCTGTGGCGACGTCGTGCCACACCGTGAAGCCCATGCCGAGGGCGCTCACCGTGCGGGCGGTCGCCTCTTCGGCGAGGGCATCGGCGAGCAGGCGTCGAAGGTCGCGCGGGGCCGAGCGCACGAGCGCGGGATCGTAGGGGTCGGGCACCTCGACGCCACGGCCCGCCCACTCGCGGATGAGCACCAGGTAGCGCTCGCGGCGCCACCCACCGGGATGCCCGTACGAGCGAGCGCGAGGGCGCGTATCCGTCCTCGTCGCGGTCTGCGGGCGCCAGCCGTTCCACTCCGGTTCGGCGGGGATGCCGGGGTGCGCCCCGGAGCGGCGGTCATAGGCGGCGCGGCCCTCGGGCGTGCCGATCAGCTCCCACGCGCGCTGCACCTGGATGAACACCGCGGAGTCTCCGCCGGTGTCCGGGTGGGTCTGGCGCAGCCGAAGGCGATACGCGCGCCGCAGCTCACCGTCGTCGACGGACGGGTCCACACCGAGGATCTCGTAGGCAGAAGCCGAGAGCGGGCTGTCGAACATCGCTCTCCTTCCGAGATCGCGGCATCCAGAATATCCGGATGCTGTTGTGGATCAGCCGGGGGTGCCCGCCGGGGTCAGGCCGGCACGTCGACGATGCGCTCGACGCCGATCACCGGCGCGACGGAACCGGCGGATGCCGCGGCGAGGTCATCGGCGAGGCGGGCGAGCTCATCCACGGGCACCCACAGCTCGAGCGTCGCCGCTGCGGCATAGCGGGGCTCGCCGAGAGTCGCGCCGTGGTGGCCTGCCCAGTCGCGGAGGAGGTTGTCGAAACGACCGGCATCAGCGTGCGCGACGTCGATCGTCACCTGTGTGAGCGACTGCCGGCGCACGAGGGCGGCATGATCGAGAGCCTCGGACACCGCCGAAGAGTAAGCGCGCACGAGTCCGCCGGCGCCGAGCTTCACGCCGCCGAAGTAGCGGGTGACGACAGCCACGACGTCGGTCAGCTCCCGCCGGCGCAGCACCTCGAGCATCGGCACTCCCGCGGTGCCCGAGGGTTCGCCGTCATCAGACGACCGCGCCTGATCGCCGAGCAGCCCGGTGACCATCGCGCTGCAGTTGTGTCGCGCATCCCACCACTTCTTGCGCAGGCGGGAGATCACGGCGTCCGCGTCGTCGACCGAGCCGACGGGTTCGACCGTCGCGATGAACCGCGACTTCTTGATGACGATCTCGTGCTCCACAGGGGCGGCGATCGTGGCCGGGTAGCTGCGGGGCGGAGTCATCCGCCTCAGACTACCCAGCGCCGACGCCTGCTCAACGGTCCACGAACGACATCTGCTGCGGGTTGTACCGGTCTCCCTGCACGCCGACGCGCTCGGCGAGCTGATCGAGATCGGCGACCTCGTCGGCCGACAGTGCCACAGCGGTCGCGCCTGCGTTCTCGGCGATGCGAGAGGTGCGGCGGGTTCCGGGGATCGGCACGATCCACGGTTCCCGGGCGAGCAGCCAGGCGAGGGCGATCTGACCGGGCGAGGCGTCCTTCGCTGCGGCGAGCGAGGCGACATGAGCGACCAGGGCCTCATTGGCGGCGCGGTTCTCTTCGCTGAAACGCGGGATCGTGCCGCGGATGTCGCCCTCCGCGAATGAGGTGCTGCGGTCGACGGTGCCGGTGAGGAAGCCTTTGCCGAGCGGGCTGAACGGCACGAACCCGATGCCGAGTTCGCCGAGCATCGGCAGCACCTCTGCCTCTGGGTCGCGAGTCCACAGCGAGTACTCGCTCTGCAGCGCCGTGACGGGCTGCACGGCGTGCGCGCGGCGGATGGTCGACGCCGAGGCTTCTGAGAGCCCGAAGTGCCGCACCTTGCCCTCGGCGATGAGCTCTGCCACTGTGCCGGCGACGTCTTCGATCGGCACGTCCGGGTCGACACGGTGCTGGTAGAAGAGGTCGATCACGTCGGTGCGCAGGCGCCGGAGCGACTCCTCGGCGACGCGACGGATCTGCTCTGGCCGGCTGTCGAGTCCGACGCTCTTGCCGTCTTCGATGCGCCAGCCGAACTTCGTCGCGATGACGACCTGGTCGCGGATCGGCTCCAGAGCCTCGCCGACCAGCTCCTCGTTCACATAGGGGCCGTAGACCTCCGCGGTGTCGAAGAAGGTGACGCCGAGGTCGAGGGCCGACCTCAGCACGCCGATCATCTCGTCGCGGGTGCCCGGGTTCGGCCCGTAGCTCTGCGACATTCCCATGCAGCCGAGACCGACTGCCGAGACCTCGAGGCCCTGTCCGAGTGTGCGAGTGTGCATCAGATGTCCTTTCGTCAGGCCCGACGCTACGCGCGCCGGCGACGATGAGGGAGGGGCTGTCGGAACCCCTCTCAGTCGACTCGGGCTACTCGGCCGCCTCGTCTCGCAGGTACGCGATGTGCGCCGCGTGGCGGCTCAGGTGATTCTGCGACCTGCGCACGAACAGCCAGGCGACGAGCAGCAGCACGAACCAGATCGGCGTCACGAGCAGCGCGGTGAGGGTGTCGGGCTGCGTCGTGAGCGCCCAGAGGATGAACACGAAGAACGCGAGCACCACGTAGACCATGAAGACGCCGCCCGGCATCCGGAACTTCGACGCTGCCACCTTCTCCGGCCGCCGACGGCGGTAGACGAGGTAGCTGCACAGGAAGATCGTCCACACGAACATGAAGCACACGGCCGAGACCGTGGTCACCATGTCGAAGGCGGTGCCGATGTCCTTGCCCGCGTAGAGCAGCACGACGCCCGAGAGCAGCAGGATGCACGACAGGAACAGTGCGTTCTGCGGCACTCGGCGCTTCGACAGGCGGCCGAAGAGTCGGGGCGCATCGCCGTCCTGCGCGAGCCCGAACACCATGCGCGAGGTCGAGTAGATGCCCGAGTTGGCGCTCGACATGGCCGAGGTCAGCACGACCAGGTTCACGACGGTCGCGGCGATGCCGAGACCCGCGAGGGCGAACATCGCGATGAACGGGCTCTCGCCCGCGACGTACTCGGTCCACGGGGTGACAGCCATCAGGATGATGAGCGCGCCCACGTAGAAGAGCAGGATGCGGATCGGGATCGCGTTGATGGCCTTGGGCAGGTTCTTCTCGGGGTCTTTGGTCTCGGCCGCGGCGGTGCCGACGAGCTCGACGCCGACGAACGCGAACACGGCGATCTGGAATCCGGCGACGAAGCCCATGAAGCCATGGGGGAACATGCCGCCGTGGTCCCACAGGTTGCTGAAGCTGGCGGTTCCGGCATCGTGCTGGAAGCCCGTGAAGATCATCACGAGACCCGTGACGATGAGCGCGACGATCGCGATGATCTTGATGAGCGCGAACCAGAACTCCATCTCGCCGAAGGCGGCGACGGTGGGCAGGTTGAGTGCGAGCAGGATGACGATCACGAGGACGCCCGGGATCCACAACGGGATGCCGGGGATCAGCGCATCCGAGTATCCGGCGATCGCGATCACGTCGGCGACACCGGTGACGACCCAGCAGAACCAGTACGTCCACCCGGTGAAGAAGCCGGCCCACGGGCCGAGCAGGTCGCTCGCGAAGTCGCTGAACGACTTGTACTTGAGGTTCGAGAGCAGCAGCTCGCCCATCGCCCGCATGACGAAGAACAGCATGAAGCCGATGATCATGTAGACGAAGATGACCGAGGGGCCGGCGACCGAGATCGTCTTGCCGCTGCCCATGAACAGGCCGGTGCCGATCGCTCCGCCGATCGCGAGCAGCTAGATGTGGCGGTTGCTCAGGGCTCTCTTGAGGTGCTGGTCGTCGCCGTCGACGGTGCCGTCCTCTCCGACGGATCCCCGTGTTCTCTCTGTCGTCATCGCTCGAACCTCCGGTGTCGGGTGCCGCGTCCCGCTGCGGCATCCTTCCGACCGTAATGGCCGATCGGGGATGGCAATTAACCGAATCGATTCGATATCCTGGTTCGACCCCCGATCATCCCCCAGTTCTGCGAGCCGCTCCCATCATGGCCACCTCTCTCACCACGGGCCGCCCGTGGCGTGTCATCCTGTCGTTCTCGATCCCCCTGCTGCTCGGCAACGTCGTGCAGCAGATGTACCAGTTCGCCGATGCCGTCGTCGTCGGCCGGCATCTCGGCGTCGAATCCCTCGCCGCGGTCGGCGCGACCGGCAGCCTGCTGTTCCTGCTGATCGGCTTCGCCTGGGGCCTGACCAGCGGTTTCGCGATTCCGATCGCGCAGGCGTTCGGCGCGGGCGACGGCGCGGCAGTGCGCCGTTCGGTCGCGACGGGCGTGATCCTGACCGGCATCACGAGCGTGGTGCTCACGATCGTCGCGCCGCTGATCGCCGCGCCCACGCTCGCCCTGCTGCAGACGCCGGCCGAGCTCATGCCGGAGGCGACGGTCTTCACGCAGATCAGCTTCATCGGCGCCAGCGCGACGATGTTCTTCAACTACCTCTCGGCGATCATCCGCGCGATCGGCGACTCGCGCACGCCGCTGATCTTCCTCACGGTGTCGTGTGCGCTCAATGTCGGCCTCGTGGTCCTCATGGTCGGTCCGCTCGACTGGGGCGTGGGCGGCGCGGCGCTCGCGACGGTCGTGGCCCAGGCCGTATCGGTCGCGCTGTGCCTCGAGTTCGTGCGCCGCCGACTGCCGATGCTGCACCTGCGTCGTGCCGACTGGCGCATCACCCGCGACGACTTCAGGGAGCACCTGCGTCTCGGGCTGCCGATGGGGTTCCAGGCGTCGATCATCGCGATCGGCACGCTCGTCGTTCAGGTGGCGCTCAACACGCTCGGCTCCGAGGCCGTCGCCGCCTACACGACGGCATCGCGCGTCGACGGTCTCGCCGTGGCGTTCCTCTCGTCGCTCGGCCTTGCCTCGTCGATGTACACGGCGCAGAACCTGGGAGGTCGTCGCCCCGACCGCATCCGCCGCGGTGTCGTCGAGGGCACCTGGATGGCGATCGCCGCCGGCATCGCGCTCGGTGTCGTCATCATCGCGTTCGGTGCGCCCCTGGTGCGGCTGTTCGTCGGCGACGGTGCCGCCGCGGATGACGTCGTCGAACTCGCGCACCTCATGCTGATCATCAACGGATGCGGCTACTGGGCGCTCGGCGTGCTGTTCGTGCTGCGCGGTGCGCTGCAGGGCCTCGGGCACACCCTCGTGCCGACGGTCACCGGTGTGATCGAGCTGGTGATGCGCGTGGGCGCCGCCATCGTGCTCGGCGCGATGATCGGCTTCGAGGGCGTCGCGCTCAGCAACCCTCTCGCCTGGCTCGGTGCGATCGTGCTGCTGGTGCCGGCCTATGTGCGCGCTCACCGGTCGCTCGCCCGCATGCCCATCGACCCGATCGAGGCCACCGAGACCTCGGCGATGGCGATCATCGGGCCTACCGACGGCTCGATGGTCGTCGATGCGGTCGTCACCCAGCCGGTGCGGGTGGTGAAGACGTCGCGTTTCGCGCGGTTGACGCGCCGCTGAACAGCTCGTCACGGTTGCAGAACATCATCCTTGAGATGGATGCCCGGCATGCCGACACTTCGTAATGTTGGTCATGCGGAGATTCCGCGGACCGGGGGGTCGTGATGACATCGTCAAGGGTGGCAAGCGAACTGGCATCGATTCTGGTGCCGATCGGAGTGGCGGGGGCCGTGCTCGCAGCGCTGTGCGCGCTGGTCGCAGGAGTCGCGATCATGCGCGGAGCGGCTGGTCTCGCCGGCGGAGCGGTGGGCCTGTGGATTCCGAGCGCGATGCTCAGCTCCACGGCGTCGTTCGCCAATCAGTGGACGCCGCTGCTGGTGTCCGGCATCGTGCTCGTCGCGATGCTGGTGATCGGAGGCGTCGTGCGAGGGATCGTCAACGCCGGTGAGCCGGCACGTGAATCCGCCCGAGCCGCACGCGTTCAGGCGCTCATCGATGCGCCGGAGCCTATTGCCGTGCCGCGCGGTGCGAAAGCGCCGAGCACGGGCAGCCAGCCCGCACTCGCAGGCTGAGGCCCGGTCACCGGTAGTCGCGGTCGCGGTGCTGTCCGGCCTCATCACCCGAGGTCACGCGGTCGGCCTCTCTGGCGCGCAGCTCCACGCGGCGGATCTTTCCCGAGATCGTCTTGGGCAGCTCGGGAACGAACTCGATGATCCGCACCCACAGGTGCGACGACAGCCGGTCGTGGGCGTACGCGAAGATCGATCGGGCGGCGTCTGCTTCGGCGTCGACCGCGTCAGGGCGCAGGCACACGTAGGCCTTCGGAACCGAGAGTCGGGTGGGGTCGGGACTCGGGATCACCGCCGCCTCGATCACGAGGTCGTGCTCCAGCAGCACCGACTCGAGCTCGAACGGCGAGATCTTGTAGTCGGAGGCTTTGAACACATCGTCTGCGCGCCCGATGTACGTGAGATACCCGTCGGCATCCCGCTGAGCGATGTCACCGGTGTGGTGATAGCCGCCGACGCGGGACTCGGCGGTCTTGACCGGGTCGTCGTAGTATCCGGCCATGAGTCCGACCGGAGGGTCGGCGAGGTCGAGCGCGATCTCGCCCTCGTGCTCGCCGATCTCTCCGGTGGCGGGGTCGAGCAGCACGACGGGATATCCCGGCAGCGGGCGTCCCATGGATCCGACCTTGACGATCTGACCGGGGGAGTTGCCGACGCAGGCCGTCATCTCGGTCTGGCCGAAGCCGTCGCGGATCGTGCCGCCCCAGGCCTCGCGCACCCGGTCGATGACCTCGGGGTTCAGCGGCTCGCCGGCTCCGACCAGTTCGCGCGGCGGGTGGGTGAGCCGCGCGAGGTCGGCCTGGATCAGCATCCGCCACACCGTCGGCGGAGCGCAGAACGTCGAGACGTGGTGCGTGTCCATGACCTGCATCAGGGTGTTCGCGTCGAACCGGTCGTAGTTGTAGACGAACACCGTGGCCTCGGCGAGGAAAGGCGAGTAGAAGCTCGACCAGGCGTGCTTCGCCCACCCGGGTGACGAGATGTTGAGATGCACGTCATCGGGTCGCACACCCAGCCACCACATGGTCGACAGGTGTCCGATCGGATACGAGACGTGCGTGTGCTGCACGAGCTTCGGGCGATTGGTCGTGCCACTGGTGAAGTAGAGCAGGGCCGTGTCGTCGGCGGGTGTCGCGGCATCCGGCGCGAACGTCGTCGGCGCGTCGGCCGAGTCGTCGAACCGAACCCACTCGGCCGGGATGCCGTCGCCCACCCCGATGCGCAGCACGTCGGCGTCGATGTCGTCGATGCGCTCGGAGAGGCTGCCGAGCGTGACGATCGCGCGGGCCCGACCGTGCTCGACGCGATAGGCCAGATCGGATGCCGAGAGCAGGGTCGAGGTCGGGATCGACACCGCGCCGACCTTGGTGATCGCGAGCATCACCTCCCACAGCTCGATGGTGTTGCCGAGCATCACGATGACGTGGTCGCCTCGTCGGATGCCGAGACCGGTCAGCCAGGCCGCGACCTGGTCCGAGCGGGCCGACAGCTGGCCGTACGTCCACGATTCGAGGCTGAGGTCGGCCGAGACGATCTGCACGGCCGGGCGGTCGGGTGTCTCGGCGGCGACGACGTCGAACCACTCGAGCGCGAAGTTGAACTCGGTGGGCGTCGGCCAGACGAACCCTTCGCGCGCCGCGGCGTAGTCCGTCGCATTCGCGAACAGGAAGTCGCGCATCTCTCTGATCGCGGTCGTGGCTGCGGTGGCGCTGCGGCTCATTCTGGGCTCCCTTGCTCGGCAGACGTGTCCATCCTCGCCCACGATCCGCTCAGCGCGCGAGCAGGCCCGCACCGTCGCGGAGTTCGAACACCAGCTGCGTCTCGGTGCCGCGCACAACGGGGTGGATCGTGATGTGCTCCAGCACGATGTCGCGCAGGGCGGTGGCATCCTCCACGGCGACGTGCACGAGGAAGTCGTCGACGCCCGCGACGTGGAACACCTGCAGCACCCTCGGGATGCTCGCGAGCGCGTCGAAGAGCGCGGTGACCTTGGGGCCCGTGTGATTCGCGAGGCGCACCTTGATGATCGCCTGGAGAGGCAGACCGAGAGCCGCCCCGTCGACCCGGATGCGGGTGTCTCGGATGATCCTGCGCTCGCGCAGGGCGCGCACGCGATGGGCGCATGTCGACTCCGCGAGACCGAGTCCGTGCGCGAGCGCCTTGTTCGTGACCTCGGCGTCGCGGGTGAGCACGGCGAGGATCTCGAGATCGACCTCGTCGAGTGGTGCTTTCGCCAGTGCCCGCACCTCCTCGCGGTCGTCCTGTTGCTCAGAATATCGAGAACGGCCCAGAATGCGACGGATGCTGTCGAACTTCTGCGCATCGATCGCGATTCGGGCAACGTGGCAGGCATGACTGCACCGTTGCATCCAGACACCGTCGCCGTGCACAGCGGGCGTTCCGACCTCGAGGCACTCGGAGTCCACGCGCTGCCGATCGACCTGTCGACGACCAACCCGCTGCCTGACATCGAGCGCGGAGGCGACTCGTACGAGGCGATGGCGACGGGTGGCCGGCCGCCCGCAGACGGCAGCATGGTCTACGCGCGACTCTGGAACCCCACCGTGGCGCGGTTCGAAGATGCCCTCGCCGAGCTCGAGCACGCCGAGGCCGCGGTCGCCTTCGCATCGGGCATGGCGGCGATGACAGCGGTGATCCTCGCGCACGGCCCCGCGGCGGGCAAGAACCACGTGGTCGCGGTGCGACCGCTCTACGGCGGCACCGATCACCTGCTCGGCTCCGGTCTGCTGGGTGTGGAGACGACGTACTGCCACCCCGCCGAGGTCGCCGCGTCCATCCGCCCCGACACGGGACTCGTGGTGGTCGAGACCCCCGCCAACCCGACCCTCGACATCGCCGACATCGCTGCGGTGGTGGCGCAGGCGGGAGGCGTGCCGGTGGTCGTCGACAACACCTTCGCCACGCCCGTGCTGCAGAACCCCATCGACCACGGCGCGGTCATGTCGCTGCACAGTGCCACGAAGTACCTCGGCGGGCACGGCGATGTGATCGCGGGCGTGGTGGCCTGCGACGAGCAGACCGCAGAGGCGCTCCGCCGGGTGAGAGCCGTGACGGGTGGTCTGCTGCACCCGCTCGGTGCGTACCTGCTGCACCGTGGACTCACGACCCTTCCGGTGCGCATGCGGGCGCAGCAGGAGAGCGCTCGTCGCATCGTGCAGTGGCTGATCGACCGACCTGAGATCGCCGAGGTCTTCTACCCCGGGCTCGACGACGACCCCGAGGGCATCATCGAGCGTCAGATGCGGGGCACCGGCGCCATGATCGCGATGCGTATGCAGGGTGGGTATGCCGCGGCATCCGCTGTGACCTCGTCGACGACGCTGTTCACGCACGCCGTGTCGCTGGGCGGCGTCGATTCGCTGATCCAGCATCCGGCCGCTCTCACTCACCGACCCGTGCCCGCAGAGGCGCGCCCTGATGCCGATGTGCTGCGACTGTCGATCGGTCTCGAGAACGTCGACGACCTCATCGCCGACCTCGCGCAGGCGTTCGCTGCGCTGTCGCGGGCGGGAACGCCCGTCGCCGCGATGACGTCGGCTGAGCGGCTGACCAGACCCTAGGGCAGCCGGATCGTGCCGGTGGCGATGCGCTCCGTCGGCATCCGATCGCGGTTGTAGGTGATCTCCTTGTATCCGTGCGGGGTGGGCAGGCCGTCTTCGTCGAGGCTCACGAACACGATCTTCTCGATCGTGAGGATGCGCTTGCGGGTGATCATGTTGCGGGCGACGGCGCGCATGGTCAGAGACGTGGTGCCGAAGTGGGTCGCCTGCAGGCCGATCTCGATCAGGTCGCCCTGCACGGCCGAGGCCTCGAAGTTGATCTCCGAGATGTGCTTGGTCACCGCGCGGTAGTTGCCCAGCTGCACGATCGCGTAGATCGCCGCCTCCTCGTCGATCCACTTCAGCAGGCTGCCGCCGAACAGCGATCCGTTCGCGTTGAGATCCTCCGGCTTCACCCATTTGCGGGTGCGGAAGTTGATGCCGTCTTCGGACCACTGCCACTCGGGTGTCTGCTGTTTCGCCATGCTTCGAGGGTAGAAGCCCCGTGAGTCGGGGGTGTTACGAGAGCGTGCCGGCTCGATCTGCTGTGGGCTGATCTGCCTCGAGCGGATACCCGCCGCGGTGGATCGAGGCGGCGAATGCTGGGGCCATGAGTGAAGAGACCCCCATCCCGCAATTCGGACCCGAGGCCAGACGGGCCCTGTTCCACGAGCGCGTCCTCGTGCTCGACGGCGCCCTCGACGACGACAACGGCACGCTGCTCATGACGCAGCTGCTGAGCCTGTCGGCGGAGGATCCGACGACCGACATCGCCCTCTGGATCCACTCGCCCGGCGGCTCCGTGCCGTCGATGCTCGCGATCCGCGACCTCATGACGCTGGTGCCGAACGACGTGTCGACCCTCGCGCTCGGACTCGCGTGCAGCGCCGGGCAGTTCCTGCTCTCGGCGGGGGCGAAGGGCAAGCGCCGGGCGCTGCCGCACGCCCGCATCCTCATGCATCAGGGCTCTGCCGGGATCGGCGGCTCCGCGGGCGAGCTGGAGACGCAGGCCGACGACCTCCGGCACATGCGCGACACGGTCCTCGGACTCATCGCCGCCGACACCGGTCAGCCCGTGGAGCGCATCTTCGAGGATTCGCTGCACGACCGCTGGTACACCGCCGAAAAGGCGAAGGACTACGGGTTCATCGACGAGATCGTCGACTCGCTCGTCGATCTCATGCCCCGGCGACGTGCTCGCGTCGGACTGGGGGCGAGCGCATGAGCGGCTACACGATCCCGAACGTCATCGCGCAGCATCCGCGGGGTGAACGGGTGATGGACGTGTACTCGCATCTGCTCGCCGAGCGGGTCATCTATCTCGGCACCGGCATCGACGCGGGAGTCGCCAATGCGCTGATCGCGCAGCTGCTGCACCTCGACGCCGACAGCCAGGACGCGGGCGTGCAGTTCTACATCAACAGCGAAGGCGGCGACCCGGGGGCGGCGCTGGCGATCTACGACACGATGCAGCACATCCGCCCCGCCGTCGCTACGACGTGCGTCGGCCAGGCGATCGGGCCGGCGGCGCTGCTCGTCGCGGCCGGATCGCCGGGTCAGCGAGCCGCGCTCGCCCATGCCCGTATCGTGCTGCATCAGCCCGCCGGGCAGTCCCGAGGGGCGATCCCCGATCTGATCCTCGCGGCGGACGAGGTCGTGCGGGTGCGGGCGGACATGGAGTCGATCCTCGCCCGGCACAGCGGTCGCTCGCTGAGCGAGCTGCGCGCAGACACCGACCGGGATCGCGTCTTCACGGCATCCGCCGCCCTGGAGTACGGACTGATAGACACCGTGCTGGGGGAGCGGGCCGTCTGACTGCCGGGGGTCCTGCAGACGGACAGACCGACGGAAGAGGGGCCCTGTCAGGCGGCGAGGGCGAAGGCCCCGCGAGTGACAGACACCGCAGCGGATGCCGGAGCCGCCGCGGCCTGACGCAGCTCGGCGGCCACGGCGCTCGTCAGCTCGACGAGCGAGGTGTCGAGGGCTCCGGCGATCGCAGCGATCATCTCGCTCGACGGTTCCTTGAGTCCTCGTTCGACCTCCGAGAGATACTGCGGCGAGACCCCGGCGTTGTCTGCGGTCTCGGTCAGCGTCTCGTCGCGGGCATGTCGTCGGCGTCGCAGCTGATCGCCCAGCATGTGGCGCCACAGCGGTTCCGGGTCGAACGGCCGCGGACGAGCGGGACGAGCGGGACGAGGTGCACGGGAGAACGGGACGAGGTCGGCCATGCCTCACGATAATCCGCCGTCAGGGCGGGGTTCGAGCGGTTCTGCTCAGAGCAGAATCGTCGCGCTCAGGCTTCCGTGCGCTCCGACGTCACGGTCTCCGACGCGGCGACGGCCGCATCCGTCGCCGCCCAGCTCGCCAGCATCCGCAGCTTCTCCTCCGAGGCAGACCCGGGCTCCGCCGTGTACGTCGACATCTGCAGGCCCGGGTCGGCAGGCAGCTCGAACGCCTCGTAGGTCAGTTCCATCTCACCGACGACCGGGTGGTTGATGCGCTTGACGCCGCTGCGGTGGAATCGCACGTTGTGCGCGGCCCACAGGGTGCGGAATCGCTCGCTGCGGGTCGACAGCTCGCCCACGAGATCGGTGAGCTTGCGGTCGTACGGGTTTCGTCCGGCCTCACCGCGCATCGCGGCGACGAGCTCCTGGGTGTTGCGCTCCCACTCGGGATAGAACTCCTGGGCGGCCGGGTCGAGGAAGGCGAATCGAGCGCTGTTCGGCACCGCGGTGGTGAAGAGCGGCGCGTAGAGAGCACGGCCCAGCGCATTGGCGGCGAGGTAGTCGAAGTAGTTGTTGCGCACGATCGCCGGCGCCTCGGTCATCGCGTCGAGCAGGCGCAGGATGCTGGGGCGCAGCACCTCGACCTTCTTGCGAGGCTTGCGGGCGACGGGCGACGCGTTCGCCGCACGAGCGAGGTCGAACAGGTGGGCGGTCTCGGCCTCGTCCAGCTGCAGGGCGCGGGCGAGCGAATCGAGCACGCTGTCGGAGACGCCGGACAGATCGCCCCGCTCGAGACGCGTGTAGTAGTCGACGCTGACGCCGGCGAGCAGCGACACCTCTTCTCGGCGGAGTCCCGGCACCCGGCGGTTGCCGCCGAATGCGGGGAGGCCCGCCTGGTCTGGGGTGATGCGTGCGCGCCTCGTGGAGAGGAACTCGCGCACCTCGCTGCGGGTGTCCATGGCTTCGACGGTACGCCCCCTCGGCCCGCGGAGGGAGGTACTGGTGGGCACTCCCTCACCATTTCACCCGCGCGCACACTGGAGGTATGACCATGAACATCACACTCAACAACGGCATCGAGATGCCCGCCCTCGGCTTCGGCGTCTTCCAGGCCGCTCCGGAAGAGACCGTCGATGCCGTCAGCACAGCCATCGAGACGGGCTACCGCCTGATCGACACCGCGGCCGCGTATGGAAACGAGCGCGAGGTCGGCGAGGCGATCCGCCGCACCGGCATCCCGCGCGACGAGATCTTCGTCGAGACCAAGGTCTGGATCAGCGACTTCGGCTATGACGAGACGCTGCACGCGTTCGAGAAGTCGACCGGAAAGCTCGGCGTCGATCAGCTCGACCTGCTGATCCTGCACCAGGCTCTGCCCACCCGCTTCGACCTCACGCTCGGCGCCTACAAGGCACTCGAGACCCTGCTCGCCGACGGTCGGGTGCGCGCGATCGGCGTCAGCAACTTCATGGTCGAGCACCTCGAGAAGCTGGCAGCCGAGACGAGCATCGTGCCCTCGCTCAACCAGATCGAGGTGCACCCGTACTTCCAGCAGCGCGAGGTGCAGCAGGCGGATGCCGCAGCCGGCATCGTCACGCAGGCGTGGTCGCCCATCGGCGGCATCACGGCGTACCGCCCGAACGGCGCATCCGTCTTCGACGACGAGACCCTCACGGCTATCGCCGCCGAGCACGGCAAGTCGCCGGCACAGGTGATGCTGCGCTGGCACCTGCAGCAGGGCCGATCCGCGCTGCCGAAGTCGGTGCGCCCCGCCCGCATCGCCGAGAACTTCGATGTGTTCGACTTCGAGCTCACGGCCGACCAGCTCGGTGCGATCGACGCCCTCGACACGGGTGTGCGACGCGGCCCCGAGCCCGAGGACGTCACGCTCGAGACCTTCGGCCGGGAGATCCCCGAAGCGTGACCCGCATCGCACCGCGAAGGCGCTGATCGGCCCTAGAGCGCGGCGGCGACTCCGGGGAGCAGCTTGGTGAGGATCGTGCCGAGCTGCTCCCGCTCGTCGGCGGTGAGCGGATCGAGGATCAGCTGACGGATCTGCGCCACGTGAACGGGCGCCGCGGCGCGGAGCAGCTCCCGGCCGGCATCGGTCAGCGCAGCCGTCAGCGTGCGCTTGTCAGTGCTGCACGAAGTGCGCGTCACCCAGCCGCGTTCTTCGAGCGAGTCGATCGCGTGGCTGAGGCGTGAGCGGCTGAGCCCGGCGATCTGCGCCAGCTCGGTCATCGGGATCGCCCGATCGCCCTGCCCGGCCAGCGTCACGAGGATCGCGTAGTGCGAGTGCTTGAGTCCCGTCTCGGCCTTCAGAGTGCGGTCGAGCAACTGAGGCAGCAGCTGTACGAAGCGGATGGTCGGCAGCCACGTCTGCATCTCGGCGTCGTCGAGGCGCCGGTCCTTGACCCCACGCTCGGTCATCACGCCAGTGCTCATCACGCGGCAGACAGGTCGAGCGTGTGCGAGGTGTGGTCGCGCTTGGCCTCGAGGTAGCGGTGGTTCGCGTCCGACAGGTGCACGCCGGTGCGCACCTGTTCGGTGACGCGGATGCCGAGCGCCTCGAGCTGTGCCGCCTTGTCGGGGTTGTTGCTCAGCAGGCGGATGCTGTCGACGCCGAGCGTCTGCAGCATCTGCGCCGCGATCGTGTAGTCGCGCTCGTCCTCACCGCGACCGAGAGCGACATTCGCCTCATACGTGTCGAGCCCGGCATCCTGCAGCGCGTAGGCGTCGAGCTTGGCGTAGAGGCCGATGCCCCGGCCCTCCTGGCGCAGGTAGAGAAGGAAGCCGCCCTCGTCGGCGATGCGCTCGACGGCCTCGCGCAGCTGCGGTCCGCAGTCGCAGCGTTCCGAGCCGAACACGTCGCCCGTGAGGCACTCGCTGTGCGGTCGCACGAGAGGGGCATCCCCGCCGTCCGACGCCCGGTCCATGGCGGCCCTCCAGTCGCCGAGGCCGAGCAGCAGGTGCTCGCGTCCGTCGATCAGACCGTCGAACGTGACGACATCCGCCGTGGTGGAGAATCCGTCGGCGAAGCGCATCGGCACGCGCACCCGCGTCCGCTCGGTGGCGACCGGAACGACGGTTGAAGTTTCAATCATGTGGGGTGCAACGCGCCCACGTCACCGATATTCCCGTTGTCTGCTACTCGGACGGGCGGCGGCGGACGAGTGTGAGCTCACTGGCCAGGATGCCGAGCACGACGAGCGCTCCGCCGATCAGCGCGGCGACGGGCAGGCGCTCGCCGGCGATGCGCCCGATCACGGCGGCCCAGACCGGCTCGCCCGCGTAGATGATCGTGGCCCGGGTCGGCGAGACCGACTTCTGGGCCCAGTTCATCGTGAGCTGGATGATGCAGCTCGCCGCCCCGAGTCCGACCGCGCAGCCGACCCAGATCCAGGAGAACTCGGGCAGTCCCTCTCCGACCACCGGCATGGTCAGAATGCCGAGGAGTCCCGCGGTGAGGAGCTGGACGATGGTGATCCGGCCGAGGTCGATCCTGCCGGCGAAGACGCTGATCAGGATGATCTCCGCTGCGATCGGCAGCGTGCTGATGAGCGTCAGGATCTCGCCGGATCCGAGGGTGAGCGCGAAGGCGTCGGGGCCGGCGATGAACAGCAGCCCCAGGAACGCGAGAGCGGCTCCCACGAACGCCATGGCCGGTGGTCGCTTGCGGAACACGGCCCACTGCGCGAGCGGCACGAGCGGAATGTACATCGCCGTGATGAAGGCCGAGGTGCTCGAGTCGATGGTCTGCAGTCCGACGGTCTGCAGCCCGTATCCCAGATAGATCATCACGCCGATCGCGACGCCGGCGCCGATGTCGCGCCAGCGGATGCCACGCAGCGCCCGGCGGAAGATGACGACGCTGATCAGCCCGGCGATCAGGAACCGGATGCCGACGAAGAACCACGGGCCCGAGTGCTGCATCGCCCAGTGCACGAGCAGGAACGTGCTGCCCCACACCGCGGTCACCGCGATGAGGGCGACCTCCTGCCGACGCAGGCCCATGAAGCGGAATCGAGTGGACATGCTGTCCTTTCTCGACGCGGCCTGGTTGAGCCTAGCGCCGCGCGCGCCCGCGTTTCGAATCACGCCGACGGTCCGATGCGTCGACGGAACAGAGCCGGGTGCGGGATTCGAACGTCGTCTCGATAGCCTCGCCTCATGAGCAATTTCGTGAGCGCCGTCGAACTGGATGACCTGCTGAAGTCCGAGACTCCCGTTCGTGTGATCGACGTGCGGTGGCGACTCGATCGGCCGGACGGCTACGCCGACTATCTCGCAGGGCACATTCCCGGGGCGGTCTTCGTGCCGCTCGCGACCGAGCTGGCCACTCACGGAGAGCCGTCGGAGGGCCGTCATCCGCTGCCCTCCACCCAGACACTTCAGGACGCCGCGCGTCGATGGGGTGCCAATCAGGGCGATGTCGTCGTCGCGTACGACGACGCGAAGGGGCTCAGCGCGTCGCGAGCCTGGTGGCTGCTGCGCCAGGGCGGAGTCGATGTGCGCGTGCTCGACGGCGGCATCCGCGCGTGGACGGCCGCGGGCCTCCCGGTCGCTGACGACGATGTGCAGGCGGCGCCGGGCGATGTGGTCCTCGACGAGATCGGCGGCGATGCGATCTCGATCGACGAGGCCGCCTCGTTCGCCGACGGCGGCGTGCTGCTCGATGTGCGCGCTCCCGATCGCTATCGCGGAGAGCACGAGCCCCTGGATCCCATTGCGGGCCACATCCCCGGAGCGCTCAACGTCCCGATGGCCGCTCATCTCGATGCCGAGGGCCGGATCCTCGATATGCACACCCTCCAGGCGACCTTCGCGGCCGTCGGGGTGACCGAGGGCACACCCGTCGCGGCCTACTGCGGCTCGGGCATCACCGCAGCGCACACCGCTCTGGTCCTCGACGAGATCGGAATCGAGGCGAAGGTCTTCCCCGGCTCGTGGAGCCAGTGGTCGAACACTCCCGGCCGCCCTGTCGCCGTCGGCGATCAGCCGGGCTGAGCGGTCAGGTCCCGGGGGTCAGGTGCCGGGGGTCAGCGCCGTCCGCATAGCTCCAGGCGACGCCGAGCAGCCCCGGGCCGAACGCGCGTCGCACCTGGTGCACTGACGTGCGGCCCTCCAGAGACAGCTCGGTGAGCTTCGAGCCATCCGGGGTCTCGACGCGCTCCTCGATGCGGTCGGGCAGTGCGTCGGGGTGGAACCGCGTCCATACCAGCAGCTCTCGGCACTGCCGGGCGACGGCGTGACCCGTCTCCCGTTGCGGTGGATAGTCGGGCGGGTAGGCGACCGACCACTCCACCATCGCGGTGCCCGGCGCGGTCAGTGGCACGTCGAGCTCGAACAGGACGCCGTGCACCTCGCCGTTCGGATGCGAGTAGCGCGCGGAGATCCGTCCCCCGGCCACAGCCTCGATGAAGGGTGCGGGCGTGCTGATGCCCGGCGTCATCTCGAGGAACGGGATCGACGCGACCGTCCCGACGGTCGACTGCACGATGCTGCGGGTGATCGAGTACGACACGTTGCCGGCGGCATCCACGTCCGTCACGGAGTGCGTCGTGAGCTCACGCGAGGTGTCTGGGTACTCGGCGCCGAGGGCGGCGAACGCCTGTTTGACGGCCTCCTCGAGTTCCTGCTCGTCGAGGGGGAACAGATTGGGGCCGAGGGGTCCTGTGCGGTTCGTCGTGCCGAGCAGAGCGGTGAGCGAGCCGGGCTCGAGGTGCAGAAGCTGCTCGATGTCGCCGAGGGCGGCCATCGACTGGGCTCCTTCGGGACGGCGCGCTCCGGATCGCCAGTAGCTGAGCGTCGCCATCGACACGCTGTTGCCGCGAGCGCGCAGCTGCTCGTGCAGCCGGGCGAGGGTCAATCCACGTGCATTGATCGCGTCTCGGAAGGACGCTGCGAATACATCGGCATATCGGCGAATGCCACTTTCCATGCTCATCACAGCACCCCCTCCGGTATGTGAAGAATCGCGTTCTAGAGTGAGCTTACGACCACACTGGCATCGCGTAGGGGACGAGGTGCTATTTCTGGGGTCTATCGGCTGAGCAGTCGTGAGCAGGGTGCCCGACCTCGCGACCACTCGGCCTGACGCAGTGTCGCCCCCGTCGCTGCGTTCTGTCGCGGGGCCTGATGATCGATCTGGGGAGATCCATCGGGCCCCGCGAACACCTCTCCGGTGTCGGCGCCCACTCAGCGCCCCCGCGTAGACTGGGGGTAACACCCCCGGAGGATTCTCGATCTTCATGTCTGCCCCTGCCCGCGCGTTCACCGTGCGTCACCTTCAGCTGCTGCGCGCGCTCTTCGCCGCCGCCGCAGCCGTGATGATCACCTTCTCGCCCGATCACTCGGCGGCCGTCGGTCTCTCCGTCTTCAGCGGGTTCGTGCTCACGACCGGTCTCGTGATGATCGTCGCCGCCTGGCTCGTCTATCCGGCCGGTCAGCGCTGGCCCTCCGTCGTCTTCGCACTGCTCAGCTTCGCCGCCGGAATGACCGCAGGCGTGCCCGCATGGCGAACCGAGGACCTCTTCTTCGTCGTCGTGATCGCCTGGTCGGTGACGACCGGAATCCTCGAACTCGTCGTCGGGCTGCGTGCGCGCAGAGCAGGAGAGCCGAATGCACGCGATTCGATCACCCTCGGGGTGTTCGGGCTGCTGCTGGCCGTGCTGCTGATCGCGATCCCTGCGGGCTTCGTGCAGCCCTACGCGATCGACGGCGCGGGTGCATTCGAACTCACCGGCATCATCCTCGGCGTCGGCATGTTCGGCGGATACGCGGCGGTCGTTGCCGTCTTCCTCGGCATCGCCGGACTCACGCCGAAGCGAGCAGATGCCGTCGCCGAGGGTCGCGTGACCGAGAACGACCCGGCCCCCGCCGGGCACGGAGGAGAGCGATGAGCGACGAGAAGCCCACCCGGCGCGACATCCTGCGCCCTCTGCACCTGCTGGGCATCGCTGCCGCGTGCGGCATCTTCGCCGCGATCGTCACGCTCGTGTCGACCGGGGCGTTCACCGCCCGCGTCAACAATGCGATCGCGAGCGGCACGTACGAGGGCCTGACCCCGATCGCGCTCGGACTCGTCGTCGGCGGTGGCGCGTTCATCGTGACGCTGCTGTTCCTGGCGATGCTGATCCTCGTGGTCGACCCCGCCGAGGTCGCCAAGACGGTCGACCGCCCTGTGCTCTTCGACCCCGAGACGGCAGACGAACCGGACTCCGACAAGCCGGGCCGCACGTCCTCGTCCTGACGTGATCCTGGACTTCTCGGATCCGACCGGAATAGTCCAGGGCGTCGACGGCTTGACCCTGAAGTGACTGCCTCGATCGACCGCGCCTCCATCGGACTCAGGTCGAAACGCGGCCCGGTGCTCGGGGCGCTCATGCTCGCCACCGGCCTGATCGCGATCGACGCGACGATCCTCGCGACTGCCGTTCCCAGCATCGTCCGCGACCTCGGCAGCTATCAGCAGTTCCCCTGGCTGTTCTCCGTCTACCTGCTCGCTCAGGCGGTCAGCGTGCCGATCTACTCGCGGTTCGCCGACACCGTCGGACGCAAGCCGATCATCCTGCTCGGAATCGCACTGTTCCTGCTCGGCTCCGTGCTCTCGGGCTTCGCCTGGAGCATGACGTCCCTGATCATCTTCCGCATCATCCAGGGCCTCGGCGCAGGTGCAGTGGCGCCCATGTCGATGACGATCGTCGGAGACATCTACACAGTCGCCGAGCGCGCGAAGGTGCAGGGATACATCGCATCGGTCTGGGCGATCTCGTCGGTCGTCGGCCCTGCCCTCGGCGGCATCTTCGCCCAGCTCGACGCATGGCGGTGGATCTTCTGGGTCAACATCCCGCTGTGTCTGATCGCGGGATGGATGCTGCTGCGGCGATATCAGGAGGAGAAGCAGACGCAGCGTCATCGCATCGACTATGCAGGAGCCGTGCTGCTGACCGTCGGACTCACGGGCCTGATCCTGGGGATGCTCGAGGGAGGCAACGCCTGGGCATGGCTCTCGATCCCCAGCGCCGTCTGCTTCGGGCTGGGTGCGGCCGCGCTCGTGGCTTTCGGACTCGTCGAGCGTCGTGCCGCCGAGCCGATCGTCGACCTGCGCCTGGCGGCGAGGCCGCTCATCCTCACGACGACCATCGTCTCGCTCGGCATCGGCGCCCTGATGACCGGGGTCACGAGCTTCGCGCCCGCCTACCTCGAGGGCTCCATCGGCATCGCTCCACTGCTGTCGGGGCTGGCGGTCGCGGCGCTCACCCTCGGCTGGCCGCTCGCCGCGGCGAACGCGGGCCGGCTGTACATGCGGATCGGGTTCCGGCGCACGGCGCTCACCGGCATGTCGATCACGGCTGTCGCGGCTGTCGCTCTCGCGCTGGTGTCGCCCTGGCCCAATCCGTTCTCGATCGCGGCGGTGGCTTTCGTGCTCGGATTCGGCCTGGGATGGAGCGCCGCCCCGACGCTGATCGCGGCTCAGGCCTCGGTCGGATGGGGTGAGCGCGGTGCCGTGACCGGCATGAACGCTTTCGCCAGGTCGGCCGGCAGCGCGCTCGGAGTAGCGGTGTTCGGCGCGATCTCGAACTCGGTCATCGCGGAGGGCGCGGGGCCGGATGATCCGGCGACCATCATCTCGGCATCCGTCTGGGTGTTCATCGCCGCCGCAGTGGTGGCCGTGCTGACGCTGATCGCTGCGGCGTTCATGCCCCGAGACCCCGCCGGCGCGCACTCCGGAGAACCTCGCCCGTAGCGCGAGGGGCGTTCGCGACCCGGCGCCGGGTCAGTGTCGTGCGGGGTCGCTTCGCTGCGGGGTCAGTTTCGCATCTGATCCGCCCGTTTGCGGTGCGTTTGTGGCCCCGCATCGCGCGTGCGGTGCGCTTGTGGCCCCGCACAAACGAGCGGATGCCTCAGCGGCACCCGCGCGTTCGCGCCTACTTCGCGAGCTGCTCGGCGATGCCGGTGTACGAGGCGGGAGTCAGCGCGAGCAGGCGCTGCTTCGCGGCATCCCCGATCTCGAGCCCATCGACGAAGGCCGCCAGGTCCGCGGCGCCGACGCGGTGCCCACGGGTGAGCTCCTTGAGCAGCGCGTAGGGGTCGGTGATCGACGAGCGGCCGGCGACGACCTCGGCGCGGATGACGGTCTGGATCGCCTCGGCGAGAACCTCCCAGTTCACGTCGAGGTCGGCGAGGAGCACGTCGCGAGAGAGCGAGATGGCGTTGAGGCCGCGGCGCAGGTTGTCGATCGCGAGCAGCGAGTGTCCGAACGCGACGCCGATGTTGCGCTGCGTGGTCGAGTCGGTGAGGTCGCGCTGCAGGCGGCTGGTGACGAGGGTCTGGCCGAGGGATGCGAGCAGCGCCCCCGAGATCTCCAGGTTCGCCTCGGCGTTCTCGAACCGGATCGGGTTGATCTTGTGCGGCATCGTCGAAGATCCGGTCGCACCGGCGACGGGGATCTGCGCGAAGTAGCCGAGCGAGATGTAGGTCCAGATGTCGGTCGCGAGGTTGTGCAGGATCCCGCCCGCGTGACGCACCCGGTCGTAGAGCTCGACCTGCCAGTCGTGCGATTCGATCTGCGTGGTCAGCAGGTTGAAGCCGAGGCCCAGGCCCTCGATGTACTCGCGGGAGATGGTGGGCCAGTCGGCGTCGGGGTCGGCCGCGATATGCGCAGACCAGGTGCCCGTCGCACCCGAGAACTTGGCGAGGTAGTCGGATGCCGCGATCTGCGCGCGCACGCGCTCGAGACGCCATGCGAAGACGGCGAGCTCCTTGCCCATGGTCGACGGGGTGGCCGGCTGGCCGTGGGTGCGCGAGAGCATCGCGGCATCGGCGTGCTCGGCGGCCAGCTCGCGGAGCTTGGCGATCACGACGTCGAGACCCGGGAGCCAGACCTCTTCGACCGCGCGCTTCACGGTGAGCGCGTACGAGGCCGAGTTGATGTCCTCGCTCGTGCAGGCGAAGTGGGTGAGCTCGGCGATCGAGTCGAGGCCCAGGGTCGAGAGGCGATCGCGAACCAGGTACTCGATGGCCTTCACGTCGTGCTGGGTGACGGCTTCCTTCTCGGCGAGCCAGTCGATCTCGGCCTGTCCGAAGTCGCGGTAGAGGGCGCGCAGGCGCTCTTTGCCGGCAGCCGACAGCGGGCTCGTCTCGAAGAGCGAGCGGTCGGTGAGAGCGATCAGCCATTCCACCTCGACCTCGACCCTGGCGCGGTTCAGGCCCGCCTCCGAGAGGAAGTCGGCGAGGCCGGTGACGGCGCTGCGGTAGCGACCGTCGAGGGGGCTCAGGGGCTGGGGCGGGAGCGAAGGCTGGAAAGTCAGGGGAGTCCTCCTGATCGGGCCCCGGGAGTGCGGGGCGTGCGGGGCTGGCGGAGAGCCGGCTCGAGCTGGCGGAACAGCCCGCGAGTCGCGGTCTCAATCATACCGAGCACCGAATCGAACATCTCAGCGCCGGCGTAGTAGGGGTCGGGCACGTCCTGGCTCCGGGCATCGGGGTCGAACGCGAGCAGCAGGGTGACCTTGCCCTCTTCGTCTTCGTCGTGCGCCCATTCGCGCAGGATGCGTTCGTGCGTGCGGTCGAGCGCCACGACCAGGTCGTTCTCCGAGAAGGAGGCGAAGGTGAACTGCTTCGCGCGATGCTGCGAGCCGTCGTAGCCGCGGCGGGCGAGCGAATCGAGCGTGCGATGATCGGCCCGTTCGCCGAGATGCCAATCACCGGTGCCCGCGCTGCGCGAGACGATCTTCGAGCCGAGGCCCTGTCGCTCCGCGAGATCGCGGAACACCACCTCTGCCATCGGAGAGCGGCAGATGTTCCCCGTGCACACGAAGATCACGCGGAAGGGATCCGGGGATGTCACCGTCCTATTCTGCCGGTCGGAGGCCGATCGCGCGATGCCGGGGATCCCGGGCCGGGCGTGACGCACCCGTTCTGCACGATGGTCGCGCTGACGCGAACTCCCCACGATGCCTGCGAACGCGGGCCTCCAGCGCTCGGCGCTGGGCGCCGATCACGGATGCTGGGCGCATGTACTCCTTTGCACTCGCGCAGTCCGGTGCGGCTGAGACCGCGTGGGCGAAAGCCCAGGTCCTGGCCGCCATCCGCAGCGCCGTCGACGCGCTCGACGGCGCCCGCGCATCGCTCGCTCTCCTCGCCCCCGACACCGACTGGCACTCCGATGGAGTGCGTGCGATGCAGGACTCTCTCGAGGAGCTTCGGCATGCCAGTCGCGTCGAAGCCTCCGAGATGCGCAGCCGAGAGTCCGAGGCCGAGCGGATCGACGTCTCATGACCGGGCTCACGATCGATCATGGCGGAGCGATCTCGGTCGACCCCGACGTGCTGCGCGACGTCGCCAGACGCATCGACGAGGTCGCATCGCGCTACGACGATGCGCGCTCCGCGATCCTGCGCGCGCATCGGATCATCGTCGACACCCCGGGGTTCACCGCTCGCGTCGACACCGTCGGGCTGTGGGCATCGGGTCAGCACGTGGCTCGCCTGCACTCGGAATGCCAGGAGACCGCCGGCTCCACCCTGCTCATGGCCGATGCCTACGAGTACGTCGAGTTGCGAGCCGAGGCCGAGATGCTCGCGCAGACCGATCCGAGCACGGCGCAACGCCTCACACTGCGGGCTGATCGCCTTGCCGCGTCGGATGAGAGGGTCTCCGCGCTGGCTGACGAGCTCATCGCCCAGTGGCGCGCCAGCCGTTTCGAGGGCCTCACGGGCAACATCGTGACGCCCGCCCTGTATGACCAGGTCTTCTGGACCGCGGCACTCGTGGGGGTGTTCTCGGGGTTCGGCAAGGTGCTCCCCGGCGAGAGGCTGCAGGGCAAGGCCGACCCCGTCTCGGTCTCGCCGGTGAAGACGTCGTCGCCCCAGGGTGCGCCGTCGAGCATGGCGGGGGCCTTCGGACGCATGGCGGCCACAGCGGGGGCGCAGGTCGCCGTCGAGAAGTACTCCTTCGCCGACGGCACCACGAAGTTCGTCGCCTATCTCGAGGGAACGCAGAGCGTCGGATGGGGAGGGAAGCAGCCGTGGGACTCGAAGTCCAATCTCGAGCTGTACTCGGGGAAGGCATCAGCGTCGTATCAGGCGACTCTCGAGGCTCTCAGAGCGGCGGGCGCCGAGCCCGGCGACGAGGTCGACGTCGTCGCGCACTCCCAGTCGGGGATGATCGCCGCGCACCTCGCGATGGAGAGCGAGTTCGACGTGCAGATGCAGGTCACGGCGGGGAGCCCGGTCGAACCGACCCTCGACGACGATCAGACCATCATCCAGTTCCGGCACTCCGACGATCCCGTCCCCGCGCTGGCCGGAGGCGGGTCACCCGAGGGCACCGGATCAGCCGACAGCGTCGTCGTCTCGGCCCAGGGAAACCCGGGCGACACCCTTGAGGACTTCGTGGTCGACGCGCACCACCTCGACACGTACATCGAGACCGCGGAGGCGGTTGATGCCTCGAGCGATCCCCGGATCGACGCGGTGGACGAGTTCTGGAGAGAACTCGACGCCGCCGAGGTGATCGAGCGCACCGAGTATCAGGCGGAGCGCGTCGAGTGACCTATGCGCGGGCGATGCGCGGGGCCACCCGTCAGTCCCGGCGCTGCTTCTTGCTCTGCGGGCGCAGGATGAAGCCGAAGACGCCGTTGATCAGCGAGATGATGAGCGCGGCCAGTACGCCCCACCAGAAGCTGCCGACCGTGAGACCCCAGCCGAAGCCGCTCGTGATCCAGGCGGTGAGCCACAGCAGGAACCCGTTGATCACGAAGCCGATGAGGCCGAGGGTGATGATGTACAGCGGGAACGCGACGATCTTCACCACCGTCCCGATGAAGGTGTTCACGAGCGCGAAGATCGCGGCGACCGCGAGCAGGGTCAGCACCAGCTGCAGGGTCTCGCCCGGCGCGAACGCCTTGATCTGCACCTGCAGCGCGGGGATCAGCGTCACGACCCACAGGGCGAACGCGTTGACGACGACTCGGATGATGAAGCGCATAGTCCGTCCAGTCTTCCATGCGCTCCGCGGGAAGTCAGTCCGACATCGCTCGCTCGCTATCGAATGTGTGCTCTGATCACGGCGGCGATCTCGTCGAGATCGATCCGACTCTGCGCGACGTCGAGCACGAAGTCGAACGCCTCGTCGTTGCTGAAGGTCAACTCGTATCCGTTGAGGCGGATAAAGATGAAGGTCACGTACAGCGAGAGTCGCTTGTTCCCATCGAAGAGAGAGCGATTCTGAGCGACTGAGCTGATGAGCGCCGCGGCCTTGGCCTCGAAAGACATATAGGCATCTGCTCCGAACATGCTGGCTGCGGGACGAGCGAGTGCGGAGAACAGCAGCCCTTCGTCGCGCACGCGAAGGCCGAGTTTCGTGATCAGGGCGAGCGCCTGCTCCGGCTCGACGTACTCGGCCACGGATCAGGCGTCTTCGAGCCGCGTGAGAGTGTCCGCATATCGTTCGGCTACCTCGTCGGCGATCGAGAGGACGCGCTCCGTCTTCGTCTCGGTGTTCGCGAATCTGGTCGCCGCCTCGATCAGGATCGCGTGCTTCGAGGTGTGCCGTGAGCGCGCGATCTCGTCGAGCCGCGCGTCGAGTTCTTCCGGGAGTCGCACCGTCATCGCCATACCAAAATGGTACTACCGCCTCGGGATCGGTGCCAGAGGGGCTGCGGAATCTAGACTCATCCTTGTGACCGACCCGATCCTGCCGCGCATCCGCCCCGCCATCGCCGCCCTGGCGCCGTACCGACAGGGCAAGCAGGCGGGCCCCGACGCCTACAAGCTGTCGAGCAACGAGAACCCGTTCGAGCCGCTTCCCTCGGTCGCCGCGGCGCTGCAGCACACGACGCCGATCAACCGCTACCCGGACGCCACGGCCGGCCGGCTGCGCGAGCGGCTGGGGATTCGCTACGCCGTCGCTCCCGAGCAGGTGCACGTCGCCGCGGGCAGCGTCTCGATCCTCCATCAGCTGATCCTCGCCACCGCATCGGTCGGCGACGAGGTCGTCTATGCGTGGCGCTCGTTCGAGGCCTACCCGAGTCTGCCGCTCGTCGCCGGTGCGACCGGGGTGCAGGTGCCTCTCACCGCCGACTCCCGCCACGACCTCGACGCGATGGCCGATGCCGTGACCGAGCGCACCCGCGCGGTCATCCTGTGCACTCCGAACAACCCGACCGGGCCGATCATCACGAGCGACGAGTTCGCGACGTTCGTCGAGCGGGTCCCCGCCGACGTGCTGATCGTCCTCGACGAGGCCTACGCCGAGTTCGTCACCGCCCCCGGTGCGGTCGATGGCCTCGCAGAGCGGGTCTTCGAACGGCATCCGAACGTCGTGGTGCTGCGCACCTTCTCGAAGGCCTACGGGCTCGCCGGGCTGCGCATCGGATACGCGATCGGCAACGAGAAGGTCCTCGACGCCGCGCGCACCACCGGCATCCCGCTCTCCGTGACCTCGGCGGCCGAGAACGCCGCCATCGCGAGCCTCGATGCCGAGTCGGAGCTGCTGGAGCGTGTCGCAGTGATCGTCGAGCGCCGCACCCGCCTGGTCGAGGGCCTGCGCAGGCAGGGCTGGGACGTTCCCGACAGCCAGGCCAACTTCATCTGGCTGCCCACCGGCGAGCGCACGGTCGACGTCGCCGCGGCCTTCGCGTCCGCCGACCTCATCGTGCGCCCGTTCCCGGGCGACGGCATCCGCATCTCGGTCGGTGAAGAAGCATCCGTCGATCGCGTTCTCGAGGTCGCCGCGACCCAGCTCTGACTCGCGGCGGGCGGGCTGTTCTCCGGTTTCCCGACAGTTACGAGGACGTCCTAGGTATGCGTGCCCGAGCATGCGCACGGCGGTAGCGTGGCATTCGTGACCCCGTCAGAGACTGAACTCGTCCGCGTCCTGGATCAGGACGGCCGCTTCACGCCGAGTCCGGCTGCAGAGCAGTATCTGTCGTTGATCGAGGCGATCGGCGACGCCGAGCTCGAGCAGTTCTACCGCGACATGGTGGTCATCCGCGCCATCGACACCCAGGCGACCAACCTGCAGCGTCAGGGCCAGCTCGCGCTGTGGCCGCCGAGCCGCGGCCAGGAGGCCGCCCAGGTCGGTTCGGCCCGCGCAGCCCGCGCGCAGGACACACTCTTCCCCTCGTATCGCGAGCACGCCGTCACCCGCATCCGCGGAGTCGACCCGGTCGACATCATCAAGCTCATGCGCGGCGTCTCGCACGGCGGCTGGGATCCGACGGACCCGAAGAACGGCAACACCCGTCTCTACACTCTCGTGCTCGGCTCGCAGGTCCTGCACGCGGCCGGATATGCGATGGGGCTGAACTTCGACGGCCGGTCCGGCACCGGCGACGTCGACAAGGACGAAGCCGTCATCGTCTACTACGGCGACGGCGCATCGAGCCAGGGCGACGTGCACGAGGCGATGGTGTTCGCCGCGAGCTACCAGGCTCCGACCGTGTTCTTCCTGCAGAACAACCACTGGGCGATCTCCGTGCCCGTCGCGACGCAGTCGCGGGTGCCGCTCGTCGAGCGCAGCGCCGGCTACGGCATCCCCAGCGTCCGCGTCGACGGCAACGACGTCCTCGCCAGCTACGCCGTCTCGCGAGTGGCCCTCGACGAGGCCCGCAGCGGCAAGGGCCCTCGCGCGATCGAAGCGGTGACCTACCGCCTCGGAGCGCACACCACCAGCGACGACCCCACGAAGTATCGCGGCTCGGACGAAGAGCAGTCGTGGGCACAGCGCGACCCGATCGATCGCATGCGGGCGTTCCTCGAGAACAGGGGAGCAGCAGGGCAGTTCTTCGCCGATGTGGATGCCGAGGCGGCCGACGCCGCCGAGGATCTGCGCTCACGCAGCGTCGAGCTCGGATCGCCCACCGCAGACCTGATGTTCGACCACGTGTACAGCGACCCGCATCCGCTCATCGCGGAGCAGAAGGCATGGCACGGGCGATACGAAGCGTCATTCGAAGGAGACAGCAAGTGACCCTCGAGACGATGCCCCTCAGCAAGGCGCTCAACTCCGGCCTGCGCCGGGCCATGGAGGACGACCCCAAGGTCCTGCTCATGGGCGAGGACATCGGAAAGCTCGGCGGCGTCTTCCGCGTGACCGAGCACCTGCAGCGTGATTTCGGCGACCGACGAGTGCTCGACACTCCCCTCGCGGAGTCGGGGATCGTCGGCACGGCGATCGGGCTCGCGATGACCGGGTTCCGCCCGGTGATCGAGATCCAGTTCGACGGCTTCGTGTTCCCCGCGTTCGACCAGATCACGACCCAACTGGCCAAGCTCACCAACCGACACGAGGGCAAGCTGAGCCTGCCGATCGTCATCCGCATCCCCTATGGCGGACACATCGGCGCCGTCGAGCACCACCAGGAGAGTCCGGAGGCGTACTTCGCGCACACTCCAGGGCTGCGGGTGGTCTCGCCATCGACCCCGAACGATGCGTACTGGATGATCCAGGAGGCCATCGCGTCGAACGACCCGGTGATCTTCATGGAGCCCAAGAGCCGCTACTGGCAGAAGGGCGAGGTCGAGCTCGACGCGTCGGCCGCCCCGCTGCACTCGTCCCGCGTCGTGCGCACGGGCTCCGACGTCACCCTCGTCGGACACGGCGCCATGGTCACGACGCTGCTGCAGGCCGCGGCGCTCGCCGAGGCCGAGGGCACCAGCTGCGAGGTCGTCGACGTGCGTTCGTTGTCGCCGGTCGACTACGAGCCGATCCTGAGTTCGGTGCGCAAGACCGGACGCATGGTCTATGCCCAGGAGGCGCAGGGGTTCGTCAGCATCGGCAGCGAGATCGCCGCCACCGTCATGGAGCGCGCCTTCTATGCACTCGAGGCCCCTGTGCTGCGGGTCTCGGGGTACGACACCCCGTTCCCGCCCGCGAAGCTCGAGGGCACCTACCTCCCTGATGCCGACCGCATCCTCGAAGCCGTCGATCGCTCGCTGGCCTACTGATCTCACCTGATCTCACCGTTCCGGAAGGACCGAACATGAGCACGCAGAACTTCAACCTCCCCGACGTGGGGGAGGGCCTGACCGAGGCCGAGATCGTGGCGTGGAAGGTCGCGCCGGGTGACACCGTCGCCATCAACGACGTCATCTGCGAGATCGAGACGGCCAAGTCGCTCGTCGAGCTGCCCTCGCCGCACGCGGGAGTCGTCGGCGAGCTGCTCGCCGCCGAGGGCGCGACGGTCGAGGTCGGATCCCCGATCATCACGTTCGTGACGGATGCTCGGGACGACGCCGGACCCGGCAAGATCGCCACCGCCGAAGCGCCCGCTCCCGAAGAGGGCGGCGGCTCGGTGCTCGTCGGCTACGGCACGGGCGGCGGTGCCACCTCGCGGCGCAAGCGTCCGGCCGAGCGCCCGGTGCGCTCTTCGGTCGGTGTCATCGCGAAGCCGCCGATCCGCAAGCTCGCCCGCGACCTGGGGGTCGATCTCACGACGGTCACACCGACCGGCGCAGACGGCGAGGTGACCCGCGACGACGTCATGACCCATGCCTCGCAGGCCAGCGTGTTCCGCAACATCGAGACTCCCGAGTGGGGTGCCGTGCGCGAGGAGACCGTGCCCGCGCCGCAGAGCGCTCCGGCGGGCCTCGCCCGCGGTCTGTCGCCGGCCCCGGCATCCGCCTCTTCTGCCAGCGACGACCGCACCGAGTCGATCCCCGTCAAGGGCGTGCGCAAGGCCACGTCGTCGGCGATGGTGCAGAGCGCCTACTCCGCCCCGCACGTCACCGTGTGGAAGGAGATCGATGCGAGCCGCACGATGGAGCTCGTCAAGCGGCTCAAGGCATCGCCCGACTACGCCGACATCCGCGTCTCGCCGCTCCTGATCATGGCTCGTGCCGTGATCTGGGCCGCTCGTCGCACCCCGATGGTCAACGCGGCCTGGATCGAGACCGAGGGCGGCGCCGAGATCGCCGTGCGCCACTACGTGAACCTCGGCATCGCCGCGGCGACTCCCCGCGGCCTGCTCGTGCCCAACATCAAGGACGCGCAGGACCTCAGCATGAAGGACCTCGCCCGCGCGCTGAACCGCCTCACGCTCACCGCCCGCGAAGGCAAGACGAGTCCCGCCGACCAGCAGGGCGGCACGATCACGATCACCAACATCGGTGTGTTCGGGATGGATGCCGGCACGCCGATCATCAACCCCGGCGAGGCAGGAATCGTGGCCATGGGCACGATCAGCCAGAAGCCGTGGGTCGTCGACGGCGAGGTGCGCCCCCGTTGGGTCACCACGGTCGCCGGGTCGTTCGACCACCGCGTGATCGACGGCGATGGCATGAGCCGTTTCATCGCCGACGTGGCGTCCGTGCTCGAGGAGCCCGCACTGCTCGTGGAGTGATGCTGTGAGTCACTGCTGACGGTGGACTTTCCCGCAGGGAGCCCCGCGTGCGCGGGGATCCCTGCGGCCGACCCATGGGGGAGCGGTCACCAGTACCGCTACGACTCCGTCTGTGTCGGGTCGAGGGTGATGACGAGCTTCTGAGCGGATACGCCGCGACGCAGTGTGTCGATCGCTCCTTGCACCGCGGGGAGGCCGGTCCCCGCGATCCGTGCGTCCGGGTAGGGCGTTTGTCTCCCCGAGGCGAGAGCGACGGGGAGATACTTCTGCCAGATCGCCGGTCCGACGGGAGAGGCCGCGATGGCGCTTCCCCAGATGAACGAGGCCCGGATGCCGTGGATGCGGCTTCGCAGCTGCAGAAGCGCCGTTCGTGTTCCGAGGCGCAGGACGAGTCGCATGCGAGTCAGCGAGAGGCCGCGTCGGCGGGGCTGATCGTAGAACGACACCGGCGGGCTCGCCATCGAGATCCTCGTGGCGCCGGTCGCGCGCGCGATCCTCAGGCACGGCTCCGCCGACCCCACGGCGACCGCCAGGATTCCCGCCACGACCGAGCCCTTCACGGCTTCGATGATCCGGTCGACGGCGTCCGGGTCGCGGTAGTCGAACGCCGCCTCCGCCCCCAGCTGCATCATCCGCTCGTGGTTGCCGGCTGAGGCCGTCGTGATCACGCGGTACCCCGCCGCTCGGGCGAGCTGGATGGCGTTGCCTCCGACGGCGGTCGCGCCGCCCCACACCACGACGACCTCGTCGCGGGGCTCCGAAGCGCCGAGGGTGGAGAAGTCCAGCCCGAGCTGATCGGTCTCGAACAGGCCGGCTGCGGCGGTGGACACAGCCAGGGGGAGTACCGCGGCGTCTCCGAAGGCCATCGTCTCGGGCAGAGCGGCAGCGAGGCTCGCGTCGACGGCGACGTAGCTCTGGAAGCCGCTCTCGGAGACGGCATCCCTGCCCTTCTCCAAGCCCATCGCGTATGCCACGACGCGATCGCCCACTGCGAAATCGGTCACGTCGGCGCCGGTCTCGACGACGACGCCTGCGATGTCCTCGCCGAGGACCACGGGGTACCGCAGCCACCCGTACATGACCGTGCCGTTCGACTGGATGATCGCGTCCAGGGGGTTCACGGCCACCGCCCGCGTCTCGACCAGCAGCTGACCCGGCCCGGGCGTCGGCATCGGCGCGCCCCGGACGGTCAGGTCGGCGTAGGGGGCGTCGATCCACGCAGCCGTGTTGTCTCGCATTCTGATCCGTTCCTCACATTTGATGACATCTCGTGTCGTTACAGCTCACCTTACGGCACGTCGTGTCATCATGGATGCATGCCCAGATGGTCACCCGATGCCGCGCTGCGGCTCGAAGCTGCGGCGATGCTCCTGTTCGAACGCCAGGGATACGCGGGAACGACGGTTCCGCAGATCGCCGCGGAGGCAGGGCTGACGACGCGGACGTTCTTCCGTCACTTCTCCGACAAGCGCGACGTCCTGTTCCTCAGAGACCGCGAGTTCCCTCAGGCTGTGCGCGAGTTCATCGAGTCCGTCCCGCCGGAGAGCGGCGGGGCCGCTACGGTGCGGGCGGGCCTCTCGGCCGCGTGCCGCGAGCTTCAGGGCTGGCGTCGGACCATCGCGCGTCGGCGCGCCATCATCCGCAGCGAGCCCGCGTTGCACGAGCGCGAGCTTCTGCAGAGTCATCACCTCGGTCGTGCCATCGAAGAGTCGCTGCGCGGTCGCGGCATCGATCCCCGGCGGTCGCATACGCTGGCGGCTCTCGCCGTGACGTGCTTCGACCTCGCGATGGTCCGATGGCTGGAAGGGCCCGCCGAACTCCTGCTGGATGATGCCCTGACCGCCGCGTGGAATGACATGCGCGACTGTCTCGAAAGCTGACGGCAGGGCCCTGCAGGATGCCGCCGCGCGCGTGCGACGCGACTCGTTCCCCTCACCTCATTGGGGCTGACGCTGATCCGTGAGGGTCGCCCGACTACGCCTGGCGCAGCTCCGCGAGAGCAGTGATCTGCGCGGCGTCGGGGTCCCAGTGCCGCACGCAGTGCGCGTGAGCATGGATATCGCCGCCGACGAGATCCAGCGCCTGCGCGAGGTCAGCGACCCGCAACCGGCGGGCGAGGGCGACGTGCGGCATCCACTCGCCCGATGCGGTGTGCGGGGCATCCGCGCCCGGCCCGACGGCGGCGAGGATCGTCTCTCGGAGGCCGATCAGCTCTGGACTGGGCACGATGCTGCGGGCCAGCACGCGACGATCCCCGGAGCCGAAGAGCAGGGGAGCACCGAGCGTGATCGGGAACGAACGGATGCCGGCGAAGACATCCTGGCCGGGCGGTGGCAGGTCGACGCGCGCGACCAGTGTGATGTGAGGGCGGTTGCTCGCCGACGTGTGCCCCGCGAGGCTCGACAGGCCGCGCGCGGCGAGTGCATCCCACTCGGCCCGGATCGCGGCTTCGGCAGCCGGGTCGAGGAGCAGTTCGATCGCCGAGGGGGATCGGTGCAGCTCAGGCTCTCGCACGGGTCTCAGCTGACCGCGCTGAGGCGCCGCTCCGCGAGCAGCGGCACGGCCACCTCGCGGGCGGCACGGCGCGCCGTCGCGACGGCGCCGATCGACACGACCTCGGCGCCGAGCGTCGAGGCGAGGATCTCGGGCGCCGGCAGGTGCAGCTGGGTCGGCAGCACCTCGCGTGCGGCCGTGAGCACGGGGGCGATGCTCTCGGCGACCCCGCCGCAGACGATCACGCGCGCCGGGTCGTACATGCTGCCCAGCACGCCGACGACTCGAGCGAGGGTCGCGCCCACGCGCGCGGTCGCGAGCAGCGCATCGGCATCGCCGGCGGACGCGGCGGTCAGCACGACGCGAGGGTCGACGCGGTCCTCGCGCGCGAGCCGACCGATCGCGGATTCCGACGAGATCTCGCCGCTCTCGACGCCCGCGCGCACCTGGTCCTGCAGCGCGTAGCGCAGGCCGAAGGCCGACCCGACCCCGATGATGTGGTCGAACACCACGCCCTCGCCGACTCCGCCGTGCGCACCGTGCAGCACATGGCCGTCGATGACGACACCACCGCCGAACCGTTCGCTGGCGAGCAGGGCGACATAGTCACGGCATCCGACCGCAGACCCCGTCGAGCCCTCGGCGATCGCGGCGAGCTGAGCGTCGTTCTTGATCTCGACGACGGGCGCCCAGTCGGCCAGAGCCTCGGCGAGTCCCGGATTCGTGCGCTCCCAGAAGCCCTCGGGGTGCGGGGGCGAGATGCCTGCGCGGTTGACGGGAGCGGCCACTCCGACGCAGATCGCGAGGATCGTGTCTCGCGGGACTCCTGCTTCGTCGACCGCGAGCTGCATCTGCCCGAGGATCGTCGCGCGCCGGGCGGCTGCGGACTGGGTCGGGTCGAGATCTGTGCGGTGGTGCACGAGGGTGCGCTCGAGCGGGTCCGAGATCGTGACAGCGAGGTGGGTGTCTCCGGCATCCACCCCGACGACGACGCCGAGGTCGGATGACAGCACGAAGCGCCGCGCGGGGCGCCCTGCGCGGTAGCTGCCGGCGACGCGGGCGTTCGGGAGCTCACGCAGAACCCCGGCGTCGACGAGAGTGTCGATGCCGTCGATCGCGGTGGAGCGGGTCAGCGAGGTGCTCGCCATCGCCTCGGTGGCGGTGAACTCTCCGGCCGCCCACGCGAAGTCGAGGATTGCGCCGACGCTGGCTCGCCCGGTGCCCAGACCTGCGGAGACTTCTGTCACGGGCCTTGACCTCACTCTCGTCCAGATGAGAGAGTACCGTTCATCGAAGTAAATTCGCTCACTAGATTTAGTCTGCGTATCTACCGGACGAAAGGACAACGGTGTCTGTGAAACCACCACGCCCGGCCCGGCTCGTCGCCGGAGCTGCCGCGCTCGCCCTGGTCGGCGCCGCGCTGACCGGCTGCTCGACAGCCGGCGGGACCGAGACCATCCGCTTCACGTTCAGCAAACGTGAGGCGATCGAGTTCATGACCGAGCTCGTCGCGCAGTACAACTCCTCGCAGGACAAGGTGCGCGTCGAGATCGACACCTCGGGAGTCGACGTCGTCTCGGCCAGCTTCGTGCGGGGCAACCCGCCCGACATCATGCTCGCCAACTACAACTACGAGATCGCCCGGTTCGTGCAGCGCTGCGCGCTCACCGATCTCTCGGAGACGGAGGCGGCATCGACCATCCGCGACGACCTGCAGCCGCTCATGGAGCAGTACGGCTCATGCGAGGGCCGCACGAGCGCATTGCCGTACTCCGTGATGGGGGCCTCGGTCATCTACAACAGGGAGATCTTCGAGCAGCAGGGGCTCGAGGTCCCGCAGACCTGGGACGAGCTCCTCGCCGTGTGCGACCAGCTCAAGGAGGCGGGGATCGACCCGTTCTACGCCACCTTCAAGGACGACTGGACGGTCGCTCAGGGCTGGTACGACTACACCGCCGGTGGTTCGGTCGACGTGATCGACTTCTTCGACACTCTCGCCGAAGAGGGCACCGAGGTCGGGCCCGACTCGGAGGTCTCGTTCGAGAACGACTTCGCCGAGCCCATGGACCGCATGATGACCCTGGTGAAGAACTACACCAACGCGGATGCCGCGAGCCGAGGCTACGGCGACGGCAACCTCGCCTTCGGCAAGGGCGAGGCCGCGATGTACCTGCAGGGACCGTGGGCCTTCAGCGAGATCGAGAAGACCGCGCCCGACCTCGAACTCGGCACCTTCCCGCTGCCGATGACCGACGACCCTGCCGACCTCGGTGTGCGCGTCAACATGGACCTCGCAGCGATGATCCCCGAGGGATCGCAGCATCAGGAGGCCGCACGCGACTTCCTCGAGTACCTGTTCCTGCCCGAGCACATCGAGGAGTACAACGCCTCGCAGCTCGGCTTCACCCCGACGGACGATGCTCCGGCTCCCGACGACCCGCGGGTCGAGGGCATGGTCGAGTACTACGACAACGGGCAGATCTACCAGGGCCCCTCGGTGCTCGTGCCCCGCACCCTTCCGGTCTTCAACTACGCGCAGGCGATGGTGCTCGGCGCGTCCACCACCTCCACGTTGCGCACCATGGATGCCGACTGGGCCAGGATCGCATTCCGCGCTCCCATCCCGTCGACCCAGGACAACGCCTCCGGCGAGGACTCAGCATCCGGCGAGACAGAGGAGTCCACGCCATGACGAACACCGCTCTGCCCGATCCCGCGGCGACTCCCGCCGCATCGAACATCACCAAGCCGAACACTCCGACGACCGACACGACGGCGATCGTCACAGGAGGCACCCGCAAGCTGGGGCGCCGCGCTCGCAAGGTCGAGCCGATCTACTACCTGTTCCTGCTGCCGACCCTCGTGATCTTCACGCTCGCGATCACGGTGCCCGGGGTCATGGGCATCTTCTTCAGCTTCACCGACTCCATCGGCATCGGCGAGTGGAGCTTCAACGGGCTGACGAACTACATCGCGATGTTCAGCGACCCGGCCATCCTGCAGAGCTACCTGTTCACGTTCGGCTTCTCGATCGCCACGGTGATCGTCGTGAATGTGGTCGCCTTCATGCTCGCGGTCGGGCTCACGTCCCGCATCCGCTTCAAGACGGGGCTCCGCACGATCTTCGTGATCCCGATGGTGATCTCGGGCATCATCATCGCCTACGTCTTCAACTTCCTGTTCTCCAACTCCATCCCGGCGGCGGGCGCGGCCACCGGCATCCCGTGGCTGTCCACCAGCCTTCTCGCGAACCCCGATCTCGCCTGGGTCGCGATCGTGATCGTGACCGCATGGCAGGCGGTTCCCGGCACGCTGCTGATCTACATCGCAGGTCTGCTCTCGGTGCCGGGCGAGGTCTATGAGGCGGCGAGCATCGACGGCGCGAACAAGAGGCAGCAGCTGTTGCGCATCACGCTTCCGCTCGTCGCGGGGTACGTGGTGATCAACGTGATCCTCGGCTTCAAGGGCTTCCTGAACGCCTACGACATCATCGTCGGACTCACCAACGGCGGACCCGGCACATCCACCCGCAGCGTCGCGATGACGATCATCGCGGGATTCAACGGCGGCGACTACGCCTACCAGATGGCCAACGCGACGATCTTCTTCATCGTCGCCGTGCTCATCTCCCTGCTGCAGCTCTCGCTGACCCGCGGAAGGAACGCACTCTGATGTCGACGCAGACACTCACCACCATCCCCACCACGGGCAAGAAGCCGCGCGTCCGCATGGAGCGCGTCAACTGGTCGGGCACGATCATCCTGATCCTCTGCGCCGTGACCGTGCTGCTGCCGCTCTACGTGACGATCTCGATGGCCTTCAAGACCACCGGTCAGGCTGTCGACGGCAACGCCTTCTCGCTGCCGGCTCCGTTCAGCATCGACGGGTTCGTCGAGGCGTGGAACCTCACGAAGTTCCCGGTCGGCGCCGGCATCTCCCTGCTGGTCACGGCCGGAACGGTCATCGCGACCATCGTGCTCGCTGCGTTCGCGTCTTATGCGATCGTTCGCAACTGGGACCACCGCCTGTTCCGCTACTCGTTCTTCTACCTGCTGGCTGCGATGTTCATCCCGTTCCCGGTCGTCGCTCTGCCGCAGATCCAGCTCACCGGCTGGGTCGGACTCGACAACCCGTTCGGCGTGATCATCCTCGCGACGATGTTCCAGCTGAGCTTCAGCGTGCTGCTGTTCACCGCGTTCCTCCGGTCGATCCCGATCGAGCTCGAAGAGAGCGCCCGCATCGACGGCGCCACCACGTGGCAGACGTTCTGGCAGCTGATCTTCCCGCTGCTCGCGCCGATGAGTGCGACGGTCGGCATCTTCGCGTTCCTGTACGCCTGGAACGACTTCATGATGCCGTCGTTGATCATCTCGGACCCGGCCATGCAGACGCTGCCTGTGCGGCAGAACCTCTTCCAGACCCAGTTCAGCAACAACTACAACGTGTCGTTCGCCTCGTACCTGATGGCGATGGCCCCGGCGATCCTGGCATACCTGTTCACGCAGCGCTTCGTCATGGAAGGCGTCACGCAGGGCGCCGTCAAGGGCTGATGCGCGACACGCGCTGATACGTCACACACCGCAGACCGCAACACGAAGGAGCAATACCCCTCATGACCGATGCGCTTCTCACCGAGACCCGCGACGACACGACGGCAGCATGGTGGCGGCAGGCCGCCGTGTATCAGATCTACCCCCGCAGCTTCGCGGATGCGAACGGAGACGGACTCGGCGACATCCCGGGCATCGTCTCGCGGGCCGACTACCTGCGCGACCTCGGCATCGATGCCGTGTGGCTCAGCCCGTTCTATCCGTCGGCGCTGGCCGACGGAGGGTATGACGTCGCCGACTATCGCAACGTCGACCCGCGCCTGGGCACGCTCGAGGACTTCGACGAGATGGTCGCCGCTCTGCACGAACGCGGCATCCGCGTGGTCGTCGACATCGTGCCGAACCACTCGTCGGATCTGCACGAGTGGTTCCAGGAGGCGCTCGCCGCAGGTCGCGGTTCGGCGGCTCGCGAGCGGTACATCTTCCGCGAGGGATCGGGGCCAGACGGCTCGGAGCCCCCGACCGACTGGACCGCCGCGTTCGGCGGCTCGGCCTGGGAACGGGTCGACGACGGGCAGTGGTTCCTGCACAGCTTCGCCCCCGAGCAGCCCGATCTCAACTGGGATCACCCCGAGGTGCGCGAGGACTTCTTGAAGACCCTGCGCTTCTGGTCGGACCGTGGGGTCGACGGCTTCCGCATCGATGTCGCGCACATGCTCACGAAGGATCTGGCCGAGCCGCTGCCGAGCACCGCCGAGCTCGAACTGCTGCCGCACGACGGAAACCACCCGCTGCACGACCGCGACGACGTGCACGAGGTGTACGCCGAGTGGCGTCGGGTCTTCAATGAATACGACCCGCCTCGCACGGCCGTAGCCGAGGCGTGGGTCAGCACGCCCGAGCGTCGGGCGAAGTACGCGTCGGCCGAGGGCCTCGGACAGGCGTTCAACTTCGACCTCCTCGTCGCGGATTTCGACGCGACGCAGTTCCGCACGATCATCACCGACAACCTCGCGCAGTCGGAGGCGACGGGTTCGTCGACCACGTGGGTGCTGTCGAACCACGACGTGACGCGTCACGCGACGCGATACGGGCTCGCTCCGCTGGCCGGTCGCACGGGAGTCAAGCAGGGCGTCGAGTGGGTCGCCGAGGGTGGGCCGGAGGATCAGCTCGACCGCGAGGCCGGACTGCGTCGGGCGCACGCTGCCACGCTGCTGCTGCTCGGCCTGCCCGGCAGCACCTACCTCTATCAGGGAGAGGAGCTGGGGCTGCACGAGGTCGCCGAGGTCGCGCCCGAGCAGCGTCAGGACCCGGCGTTCTTCCGCGGTGCCGTCTTCGACGGTCTGGGACGGGACGGATGCCGCGTGCCGCTGCCGTGGACGGCATCCGGTCCGTCGTTCGGATTCGGATCGGGCGATGCTCATCTGCCTCAGCCCGAGTGGTTCGCGGAGTACGCGGTCGATGTCGAGGAGGGCGACCCCTCGTCGACGCTCGCGCTCTATCGCGAGGCGCTGCGCCTGCGCCACGAACTGCAGACGGAGGAGAGCCTGGAGTGGATCGAGACCGGGCGTCCGGATGTGCTGCGCTTCGCCCGCCCGAACGGCTGGCAGATCGTGACGAACTTCGGTTCAGAGCCGTTCGACCTCGGAGCGGATGCCGCAGACGTCGTGCTCGGCACGGTCGTCGACAGCACCGTTCCCGGCGACTCGACCGTGTGGATCGCGCCGGGCCTGATCGGCTGAGTCGGTCGCACTGAGTCGTTCGCAGGGAGTCGTTTGCGGGAAGAGAGTACGGATGCAGGACGAGAACACGGTTTCTCGTCCTGCATCCGTGCTTCGGTCCCGCAGACGGTCGCGAACGTCACCCCAACTCCCCGCCAATTTGATAATGGTTCTCATTAGCGTTTAGAGTGAGAGCATGAAGAAGCCGCTCGTCGCCCTCGCCATCGCATCCGTCGCCGCACTCTCGCTGGCCGGATGCTCCACCACTCCCGCAGCGGGAGAGGGCGGCGGCGGCGCGGTCACGGTCGCCGCGAGCACCAACGTCTACGGTTCGCTCGCAGAGCAGATCGGCGGAGACCGCGTCGACGTGACATCGATCATCACCTCGGCGACCCAGGACCCCCACTCGTACGAGGCCTCGGCCCGCGACCGCCTGACCGTGCAGAAGGCCGACCTCGTGATCGAGAACGGCGGCGGCTACGACGGCTTCATCGACACCCTGCTGCAGGACGCCGAGGACGTGCACGTGGTCAGCGCCGTCGAGTTCTCGCACGACTTCCCCGGCAACGAGGGCCACGAGCACTCGGATGACGAGGCCGAGGCGGAGCACGATCACGACCATGCCGAAGGTGAAGAGGGTCACGAGGGACACAACCACATCGAGGGCTTCAACGAGCACGTCTGGTTCGACCCGCACACGATGATCCACGTCGTCGAGGCGATCGCCGAAGAGCTCGCCACCATCGACCCCGACGGCGAGGCGGAGTTCACCGCCAACGCCGAGGAGATCGTCACCGACCTCGAGGGCTTCGAGGCCGACCTCGAGACGCTCAAGACGGACGCCGCCGGTGCGAACGTGATCATCACCGAGCCGCTGCCCGGATACCTCGCCGCAGCCGCCGGGCTCACCGACGTCACCCCCGAGGGCTTCGCGGAGGCGGTCGAGGAGGGCAGCGATGTCGCGCCCGCCACACTGCTCGACACCCTCAACGTCGTCGAAGGCGGCGATGTGGCGGCCGTGCTCACGAACGCGCAGACCGGCGGAGCCGAGACGCAGCGCGTCGAGGACGCCGCGACGGATGCCGGCATCCCGCTCGTCGCCTTCACGGAGCTGCTGCCCGAAGGATCGTCGTACTCTGAGTGGATGAGTGACGCGATCCAGAGCCTCGCCGACGCGCTGCAGTCGTGAGCGCCGCCGCCGACGCGCGGGCAGGAGCCGAGAAGTCGAACCCGGTGCTCGAGGTGCGCGGAGCCGCCCTCCAGCGCGGTGACCGGGAGCTGTGGTCGGGGTTGAACCTCACGGTCGACCCCGGCGAGTTCATCGCCGTGCTCGGTCCGTCTGGATCGGGCAAGACGACGCTGCTGCGCAGCATCCTGGGCCTGCAGCCTCTGTCGGCCGGCGAGATCAGCGTCGCGGGCGAACCGGTGCGCAAGGGCAATCCGCGCATCGGGTACATCCCGCAGCAGCGTTCGCTCGCCCCCGACACGAGCATGCGTGCCCGCGATCTCGTCGCGCTGGGCGTGCAGGGCAGCCGTTTCGGCTTCCCTGTTCCGCACCGCGGCGACAAGGCCAAGGTCGACCAGCTGCTGGCCTCGGTCGGAGCCGCCCACTACGCCGAGCGCCGCGTCGGCCTGCTCTCGGGCGGAGAGCAGCAGCGACTGCGGGTGGGGCAGGCCCTCGCCGACGAGCCGGATCTGCTGCTGTGCGACGAGCCGCTGTCGAACCTCGACCTCGCGAACCAGGTCGCCATCACCGACATCATCGACCGTCAGCGCCGCGATCGCCGCGCCGCCGTGCTGTTCGTGACGCACGACATCAACCCGATCCTCGGCCGTGTCGACCGCATCCTCTACATCGCGGGCGGTCGGTTCGTGCTCGGCACCCCCGAAGAGGTGCTGCAGACGCGCGTGCTCACCGAGCTCTACGGCACCCCGGTGTTCGTGCTGCGGGCGGGCGACCGGTTGGTCGTCGTCGGGGTGCCGGATGCCGAGCCCCACCACGAGCACGCGCACGATCACGACCACGGAGGTGCCGCATGAACGTCATCACCGGCATGGTCCCCGCGGTCGACTGGAGCGACGTCTTCTCGTTCCAGGATTACGGCGAGCTCGTCGCCCTGCTCGCGAACTCGATCATCGCCGGAGCGGTGCTCGGGATCGTCGGCGGACTCATCGGCGTCTTCGTGATGCAGCGCGACCTCGCATTCGCCGTGCACGGGGTCAGCGAGCTCTCTTTCGCGGGTGCTGCCGCGGCGCTGCTGTTCGGCGGCAGCGTGGTGGTCGGCTCGCTCGGCGGCGCACTCGTCGCGGCGATCCTGATCGGCATCCTCGGGGCCAAGGCCCGCGACCGCAACTCGATCGTCGGCGTGCTGATGCCGTTCGGCCTCGGCCTCGGCATCCTGTTCCTCTCGCTCTACGACGGCCGCAGCGCCAACCGCTTCAGTCTGCTCACCGGGCAGATCGTCTCTGTGTCGAGCCCCGACCTCGGCTGGCTGCTCGGCATCAGCATCGTCGTGCTGCTCGGGCTGCTGCTCATGTGGAACCCGTTGCGCTTCGACTCGCTCGACCCCGAGTCGGCCGCCGCCCGCGGCGTGCCCACGCGTGCCGTGAGCCTGCTGTTCATGGTGCTGCTCGGGCTGATCGTCGCGGTCAGCGTGCACATCATCGGCGCGCTGCTCGTGATGGCGCTGCTCGTGACTCCTGCGGCCGCTGCGATGCGCATCTCCGCCGGGCCGGTCGCGGTGCCGCTGCTCGCTGCGCTGTTCGGTTTCGTGTCGGCCGTCGGCGGCATCCTGCTCGCGCTCGCCGGCACGCTGCCGGTGAGCCCGTACATCACGACGCTGTCGTTCACGATCTACGTCGTGTGCTGGATCATCCAGCGTGCCCGCGGCGGTGTGCGACGAGTGCGGGCCTGACCTTCCCAGGGCCCGGCAAGGGGGGCGCGCCTAGAATCGTGGGTATGGCTCAGCGGAACACCTGGCAGCGCGATCGCGTGCGCGAAGCCCTCGCCGACGCGCGAGGGTTCGTCAGCGCGCAGAACCTGCATGCCTCGCTGCGTGACGACAACACCGGCATCGGCCTCGCCACGGTCTACCGCGCGTTGGCCGGACTCGCAGCCGCGGGCGATGCCGACTCGCTGCAGAGCCCCGAGGGCGAGGCGCTCTACCGCGCCTGCACGACCCAGGGCCACCACCATCACCTGATCTGCCGCAACTGCGGACTCACCGTCGAGATCGAGGCCACCGACGTCGAGCAGTGGGCGCACCGCACCGCCGCTCTGCACGGATTCACGGATGCCGCACACGTCGTCGACATCTTCGGGCTGTGTGCCTCGTGCACCAACAAGCGCGATGCCGAAGAGGCAGCGAACGCGTGACCACCCAGGCCGCTCCACGGACGATGCACTCGCACCGTCCCACCCGATCGCCGCGCTCGCCGTGGATCGGGGTGGCGCTCGGCGCCGTGATCGTGGCGGCCCTGTTCCTGGTCGACCGGTTCCTGCCGACCCTGTTCACCGCCAGCCTCCCTGACAGAGCCCAGGACGGCCTGACCCTCGCGCTGAGCGTGCTCATCGAGGCGCTGCCGTTCGTGATCCTCGGTGTGCTGCTCTCGATCGTCGTGCAGGTATGGCTGCCCGCCGACGTGATCCACCGCTGGCTGCCGAAGCGCGCATGGGCCCGCCGTGCCGTGCTGTCGCTGCTGGGCATGCTGATCCCCGTGTGCGAGTGCGGCAACGTGCCGTTCGCCCGCGGTCTGATGATGCGGGGACTCGCGCCGGCCGAGGCGCTGACCTTCCTGATCGCCGCGCCGATCGTGAATCCGATCGTGATCCTCACCACGCACGCGGCGTTCGGCTTCGACGACGGCATCCTGGTCGCCCGTCTGATCGGCGGATACCTGATCGCCAACCTGATCGGCTGGATCTACAGCCGCCACCCCTCGCCCGACTCTCTGCTCACGCAGCGCTTCATCGACACCTGCGACCGCGTCACCCACGAGCACGGCACGCCGATGCGCCGCAGCCTCACCCAGTTCCTCGTCGAGCTGCGCGCGGTCATGCCCGCGCTGGTGATCGGCTCGGCGCTCGCCGGAGCCGTGCAGGTGCTGATCCCGCGCGAGGTGCTGCTGGCCATCGGCTCGAACCCGGTGCTGTCGATCCTCGCGATGATGGCGCTCGCGATGACCGTCGCGATCTGCTCGAACGTCGACGCGTTCTTCGCGCTCTCGTTCGCCTCGACGTTCTCGTCGGGCGCCCTCGTGGCGTTCCTGCTCGTCGGCCCGCTGGTCGACGTCAAGATGCTCGCGCTGATGCGCACGACCTTCACCACCCGCACCCTCGTCGGCATCGTCGGCGTGGTCGTGTTCGCCGCCTTCGCGATCGGGATCGGGGTGAACGTCTTTGTCTGAGCACTCCTCGCAGGCGCCGCAGGTGCCTTCGCGCGCCCGTGCCCTCGGCACCCGCTGGCTGGGCATCGGCCTCGCCACCGTCATCTCGGTCGTCACTCTCGGACTCGGTCTGACCGGACGACTGAACCTCTACATCAGTCCCGAATCGGTGTGGTTCGCGTGCGCCGCCGCCGTCGTGACCCTCGCGGGCGCGATCTGGTCGTGCACGCTGCCGCTCGGCGAAGAGGGCGATCACGGCCACGACCATGGTGAGAGCCACGAGGCGGATGCCGCGGCTTCGCCCCGCCGCTCTCTCGCCCTCGCCGGCACCGTGACCGGCGGAGTCGTGGCGTCCGGCGTCGTGATCGCCGCACTCGTGCTGCCTCCCGCGTCGCTGTCGGTCGAACTCGCGATGTCGCGTGTGGGCGAGCAGACCGCCCTGTTCGCGGGTGCCGACGACGTGACCCTCGGAGTCGCCGACACCGCGACCTTCGGCGTGGGCGACTGGGCGAGCGTGTTCTCGACGGCGACCAACACCGCGGCCTACGACGGCAAGACGGTCACGTTGACCGGCTTCGTCACCCCGACGGATGCCGACGGCGTGAACCTCACGCGCCTGGTCATCACGCACTGCGTGATCGATGCCCAGCCGGCGACCCTGCCGGTGACGATCGACGCCGGAGAGTTCGACACCGGCCAGTGGGTCGAGGTCGAGGGCACGGTCAAGGCGGATGCCGACGGATCGCTGCACGTCGAACCGACCACCGTCACCGCGATCGACGAGCCTTCGGATCCGTATGAGTACTGACGACGAGCGCCCCGACGAGCCGGCGGTGCCGCGCACCCGGGCCGAGCTGCGTGCCGCCCGCGAGGCCGAGGCGGCAGCTGCGTCTCCCTCGCCGAGCGAGGGTGGCGGGGCCGACCGAGACGACACGTCTCCCGCGACGGACCCGCGTATCGCCTCACCTGCGGTGCGCTCGACAGGCGGGGCATCACCCGCGGATCGCGCGACGGGTGATGTGCGTCCGACGCGTTCGACCTTCGTCCCGCCGGATGCCGACTCGACGACCACGTTCGCGGCTCACTCCTCGGCCGACTATGTGCCCCCTGCTCGTTCCACGACGGACGACGCGGCCCCCGCGCTCGAGAAACCGAGGGCCGACAAGAGGCCGAAGCGCGCGAAGCCGCCGAAGCCGGAGAAGACGCCGAAGCCAGAGAAGACGCCGAAGCCCGCGAAGGCATCTGAGGCCGCGAAGTCTTCGAAGCCCGAGAAGCCCGCGAAGACGCCGAAGCCCGCCAGTGCGCCGAAGTCCGAGAAGCCCGCGGCCTCGAGCGACCGCCGCTTCCTGCTGGCGCTCGGCGCCGTCCTCGGCATCCTGGTGCTCGTCGGCGCAGGACTCGGCGTCGTCAGCCTCACGCAGGGTCCGCGCATCACCGACGTGCAGGTGAATCCGACCGAGGCGATCGAGACCTCGGGCAGCCGCGTCATCCTCACGGCGAACCAGTCGCTGGCGGCGATCGACGAGTCGCAGGTCACAGTCGAACCGGCCGTGCCGTTCACGCTGGATGCGGCGGGGCGTGGCATCGGCATCCGCTTCACCGTTCCGCTCGACGACGACACCGAGTACACCGTGAACATCGCCGATGCGGTGGGCGCCGGAGGCGGCCCCAGCGCCACGCTCTCGACGAGCTTCTCGACTCCGGCTTCGAACATCTTCCTGCTGCGCCGAGACGCCGACGGTGACGATCAGATCTTCCGCACAGACCTGACCGGCGAGCAGGCGCAGCCCGTCTTCGCGGCCGACAAGATCAACGACTTCCGCGCGACCTCATCGCAGCTCGTCGTCTCGGTCGAGGAGGACGAGGGCTCGAAGCTGCTCGTGATGGACCGCGACGGCAGGAATCCGCGCGAACTGACGCTGCCCGGCGTCGGGTATGTGGGCGCGATCCAGGTGTCCGACCGCGGCGGCCTGGTCGGCTACAGCTACTCCGACAAGAAGCTCACCGACACCGAGGGGCGGGCGAGCGTGCTCGTCACGCAGTCGCTCAGCGGCGATGACGAGCCTGTGGTCACCGAGGTCGGTGACAAGGAGGCGAACGTCTTCGTCTGGCAGTTCGTGCCCGACAGTGCGGCCATGCTCTTCATCGACTTCGACGGTGCGCTCTCGCTGGTCGATCGCACGACCGACGCCGGGGTGCAGTCCCTCGGACTGGCGACGACCATTCAGGGCATCTCGCGCGGCACCTACACGGCGATAGTCGAGCGACTCGACGGCTCGGTGGTCGAGCTGAACCTCACCGACGGCTCGGAGGTGCCGCTCGCGGCATCGACTCCCGACTACGGCTCCGCGATGACGATCACCCCATTCCCCGGCGGCACGCTGCGCCACGTCGTCTCGCGCGATGAGAGCGGGCTGCCCATCGGCCAGGCCGTCGTCCGCGTCGACGACGAGGGCGCGGCGACGCCCCTCGTCGAGGTCGATTCGACCGACTCGATCCTGCAGGCCTGCGCGTCGCCCAGCGGTCAGTACGCCGCGGTCGTGATCGCGCCGGATCTCGCCGACAACCCCTACGACCAGATGCGCCTGCCGCTGCCCGAGAACCTCGAGACGCACCTGCTCGACCTGCGCACGGGCGACGAGATCGTGGCCCTCACCGGCTTCGACGCCTCGTGGTGCCAGACGGCGCCGCAGTTCTGAGCCCATGCCGACGGATGCCCTGCACCGAGCGACCCGCGCCGAGCTGAGCGCGTTGCCGGTCGAGGTCGCGCCACTGCTGCTCGGCGCAGAGCTGCGGACGGTCGTCGCGGGTTCCGAGGTGCGCCTCCGGCTCACCGAGGTCGAGGCGTATCACGGCCAGGGCACCGGACCGGAGGCCGATCCGGGCTCTCACGCCCGCATGGGCCGCACCGCACGCAATGCGACGATGTGGGGCGAGCCGGGGCATCTGTACGTCTACCTGAGCCACGGCATCCACTCGTGCGTGAATGTGGTCTCGGGGTCGGAGGGTCAGGCCGGAGGAATCCTGCTGCGCGCGGGCGAGGTCGTGCACGGGGCGGATGCCGTCGCCGTGCGCCGTCGCGCGAACACCCCGCTGACGGCAACGGCACTGCGCGACCTCGCCAAGGGGCCCGGCAGATTCGGCCAGGCGGTGGGGCTGCGGCATCCGATCCACGACGGCATCGATGCGGTCACGGGCGAGGAGTTCGAGGGCGCCCGCGCGGAGCTGTGGCTGCGCGACGTGCCGGTCGCCGATGTGGCGACCGGCCCGCGAGTGGGCGTGGCTGGCATCGCCGGCACCGCGGCGTTCCCCTGGCGCTTCTGGATCGCCGGCGACCCGACGGTCTCGCCGTTCCGCTGGGGGAGGGGCGCTCAGGCCGAGTCCCTCGACCGCGCCTGAGCCCGGGTCAGGCCGAGTCTCTCCACACCACCGGCGTCGGCAGCATGATGCCCTCGCGCGGGCGCTGATCGTCCCGCAGCTGCGCGAGGACGGATGCCGCGGCCGCGGCACCCAGCCCTTCGGCCGGCTGGTCGACGGTCGAGAGCAGCGGCGTGGTGCGCGTCGCCCAGCTGCTGTTGTCGAAGCCCACGACGCCCACGTCGTCGGGCACACGGCGTCCGGCTTCGCGGAGCGCCCACATCGCGCCGGCCGCGACCGCGTCGGATGCGGCGAAGACACCGTCGATGTCGGGGGCGCGGTCGAGCAGACGCGTCATCGCCGCGGCGCCGTCGGCGTAGGAGTACAGCGGCACCTCTTCGACGAGGTCGGGGTCGAAGGCGTCGCCGAGAGCCTCGGTGAAGCCCGCCAGGCGGTCGGTGCCCGAGTCTCGGTCGAGGGCGGCGGCGATCATGCCGACCCTCGTGCGACCGGTCGCCAGCAGACGTGAGGTGACGGCCTGCGCGGCGCCGCGGTTGTCGACGCCGACCCAGGCGGCATCGACGTCGGGTGGGTGGCCGACGTAGGCGACAGGCAGGTCGAGTCGCATCACGGCCTTGGTGATCGGATCCTGCGCTCGGGCCGAGACGATCACAGCGCCGTCGACGAACCCGCCGTTGAGGTATCGCGCGACGCGTTCGGTGTCTCGCACCGAGTCGACCACGAGGCAGACCATCTGGTAGTCCGCCTCGGAGAGAGTCTCGTTCGTGCCGAGCATGATCGCGCCGATGTTGGGGTCTTCGAGGAACAGCGCGTGCGGCTCGTGCACGATGAACGCGATGGCCTGGGTGCGCTGTCGCACGAGGTTCTGGGCGGCGGTGTTCGGCACGTAGCCGACCTCGCGGATCGCCTCTTCGATCGCGGTGCGCGCGGCGTCCGACACGTAGCCGCCGTTGATCACGCGGCTGACGGTTCCCCTGGAGACTCCGGCGACGCGCGCGACATCGTGCACGGTGCTGCGACGGCGGGCGGAAGTACTCATGATCGACAGCCTAGCGACCGCGACTTGACGGGATTCGCCACGTCGTGCGACGATGTGTGCACGTTCACAGAAATCCCGGTCGTCGTCTTCGTGACACGAGCTGTGCACGTGCACACATGATCCGCAAAGGAGCGTCACCGATGGCCGCCGCTGTGTCCGACCGCATCGCCACCCTCTCCGCAGGGCGCGGCCTCGTCTTCGGATGCGACTACAACCCCGAGCAGTGGGACCGCAGCGTCTGGCCCGACGACGTGCGGCTCATGCAGCAGGCCGGCGTCGGACTCGTGGCGATCAACATCTTCGGCTGGTCGTCGATCAACCCCGCAGAGGGCGTGTGGGACTTCACCGCGCTCGACGAGATCATCGCGCTGCTGCACGAGGGTGGCATCCGCATCAACCTCGGCACCGGCACCGCTTCTCCCGCGCCCTGGGTCACCGCGCAGCATCCCGAGATCCTCCCGGTCGGCGAGGACGGCACCGTCTTCCACCAGGGCGGCCGCCAGGGCTACTGCCCGAGCTCGCCCGTCTTCCGCGCCTACGCCGCCGAGGTCGTCACCCGCGTCGTCGAACGCTACGGCGACCACCCCGCCGTGTCGCTCTGGCACGTGTCGAACGAGCTGGGCTGCCACAACGCGCTCTGCTACTGCGACACGAGCGCCGAGGCGTTCCGCGGCTGGCTGCGTGAGCGCTACGCCGACATCGAGGCGCTGAACCGCGCGTGGGGCACCACGTTCTGGAGCCAGCGGTACAGCGACTTCGACGACGTGCGCGTGCCCGCCCAGGCCCTGTCGCTGCGGAATCCCGGTCAGATCCTCGACTTCCAGCGCTTCAGCTCCGACGAGCAGCTCTCGCTCTACCGTGCCGAGGCTGCGATCCTGCGCGATCGCAGCGATCTGCCGGTCACGACCAACTTCATGGTCACCGCGCACATCCGCAACCTCGACTACTGGACGTGGGCGGGGGACATGGACCTGATCGCCAACGATCACTACCTCGACCGCCGCCTCGACGATGCACGAGGCGAGCTCTCGTTCGCCGCCGACCTCACCCGCGGCCTCGCGCAGGGCGCACCCTGGCTGCTCATGGAGACCTCGACCGGCGCCGTGAACTGGCAGCCGTACAACCTCGCCAAGGCCCCGGGCGAGATGCAGCGCAACATCGCCGCGCACATCGCCCGCGGCGCCGACGGCATCTGCTTCTTCCAGTGGCGCGCGTCGACCCAGGGCGCGGAGAAGTACCACACGGCCCTCGTGCCGCATGCGGGCGAGGACTCCGACCAGTGGCGCGAGGTCGTCGAGCTCGGCGCGCTGCTCGAGCGTCTCGGCGAGGTCGCGGGCACCCGCGTCGCCGCCGACGCCGCACTGTTCTTCTCCTGGGACAGCTGGTGGGCCACCGAGAACGAGGGTCGGCCGAGCGAGGCGCTCACCTACCTCGGCCAGGTGCATGCCGCCCACGCGGCGCTGGCGGATGCCGGCATCACCACCGATGTCGTGCGCCCGGGCGCAGAGCTCGACGGCTACCGTCTGCTGATCGTGCCCGCCCTGCACCTCATCAGCGATGCGGATGCTGCGGCGATCGCCCGCGCGGTCGAGAACGGTGCCACGGCTCTCATCACCTTCTACAGCGGCATCGTCGACGAGCAAGACCGGGTGCGCACCGGCGGCTACCCCGGAGCGTTCCGCGAGCTGCTCGGGATCCGGTCGGAGGAGTTCGCACCGCTCCGCCCAGACGAGTCCGTCACCCTCAGCGACGGCACGACGGGCACGATCTGGAGCGAACGGCTCAAGACGACGGATGCCGAGGTCGTCGCCTCGTTCGTCGATGGGCCCGCCGCCGGCCGACCCGCGATCACCCGCCGCGCGGCGGGTGCCGGCGAGGCCTGGTTCCTGGGGACACAGCCCGCCCGCGACGACTACCGCCGACTGGTCGCGCAGCTCGCCGCATCGGCGGGAGTCGCCCCGACACCCGGCGCCGACCGCGACGTCGAGATCGTGCGCCGCACCGGCGACGCCGGTTCGTTCCTGTTCGTCATCAACCACGGATCGACCGATGTCGAGATCGCGGCCACGGGCCATGACCTCGTCACCGACGCCCCCTCCACCGGACTCGTGCCGGCCGGGGCGGTCCGCATCATCAAGGAGGATGTATGACCACCACGCTCACCGCTCCGGCGGTCGCCTCAGCGCCCCGAGCGCCGGGCCGCCGCCGACGGATTCCGCACAAGGGCGCCATCGCGTTCCTCATCGTGCCCTTCGGCGTGCTGTTCGCGCTGTTCTACGTCGTGCCGATCGCGTACGCGTTCTGGCAGTCGCTGCTCGTGGTCGAGCGTGACGGCACGTTCGGCAAGGCCGAGCAGGTGTTCGGCGGCTTCGCCCAGTACGTGCTCGTCTTCCAGAACGAGGCGTTCTGGAGCTCGATGGGGCGGATGCTGACCTTCGGCGTCGTGCAGGTGCCGGTCATGCTCGGCCTCGCCCTGCTGTTCGCGCTGCTGCTCGATTCGCCGCTCGTGCGGGGCAAGCGCTTCTTCCGCCTCGCGTTCTTCGTGCCGTACGCGGTGCCGGGCGTCATCGCCGCGATCATGTGGGGCTCGCTGTTCTCGCCCAACCTGTCGCCGTTCACCGCCATCACGAAGAACATCGACTTCCTCGGCGCCGACCTCGTGCTGTGGTCGATCGCGAACGTCGTCACCTGGGTCTACGTCGGCTACAACATGCTGATCATCTACTCGGCGCTGCTGTCGATCCCGCAGGAGCTGTATGAGGCGGCGATCCTCGACGGCGCCGGTCAGTGGCGCATCGCGTGGTCGATCAAGATCCCGCTGGTTCGCCCGGCGATCGTGATGACCGCGATCTTCTCGATCATCGGCACGCTGCAGCTGCTCGCCGAGCCCCAGGTCTTCCGGTCGTTCAGCTCGGCGGTGACGAGCACGTTCACCCCGAACATGACCGTGTACGCCACGGCATCCATCCCGAACACCAATCTGGCGGCCGCCTTCTCAGTTGTGCTCGCCGTGACGACCTTCGTGCTGTCGTTCGGATTCATGAAGTACATGCAGCGCAAGGAGCAGAACGCATGAGCACCATGACGATCGTCGCCCCCGGTCGGGGCTCGCGCGAAAAGGCCCCACGGGGCAAGGGCCCTCGCGAATCGGGCATCTCCCGCACCGGCGCCATGCTGATCATGGCCGTGTTCACGGTCTACTTCCTGCTGCCGCTGTGGTGGCTGCTCGTCGCGTCGAGCAAGGAGACCGGTGACATCCTGACCACCGCTCCACTGTGGTTCGCCGACTTCCATCTGCTCGACAACATCGCCGAGCTGTTCGCCTACCGCGACGGCGTGTACCTGCGCTGGCTGATGAACTCGGTGCTCTATGCGGCACTCGGCGGGGCCATCGCGACGCTCCTCGCCGCCATGGCCGGCTACGCCCTGGCGAAGTACCGGTTCCCGGGCCGCGACCTGATGTTCGACATCGTGCTCGGCGGGGTGCTCGTGCCCGCCACCGCGCTCGCGCTGCCCCTGTTCCTGATCTTCAGCCAGGCGCAGCTGACCAACACGTTCTGGTCGGTCTTCCTGCCCTCGATCGTGAGTCCGTTCGGGGTCTACCTGGCGCGGATCTTCGCCGCCTCCTCCGTGCCCGACGAACTGCTCGAGGCGAGTCGACTCGACGGCGCGGGTGAGATCCGCACGTTCTTCACCGTCAGCATCCGCCTGATGACCCCGGCGCTGGTGACGATGTTCCTCTTCCAGTTCGTGGCCATCTGGAACAACTTCTTCCTGCCGATGATCATGCTCCGATCCGAAGACCTCTTCCCGGTCGTCTTCGGTCTCTACAACTGGAACAACCAGCTGAACCAGCTGCCAGAACTCCGCGGTCTCGTGCTGATCGGCGCTCTGCTGTCGGTCATCCCGCTGATCGTCACCTTCCTCCTGCTCCAGCGCTTCTGGCGCAACGGACTGGGCGCCGGCGCCCTGAAGTGAGCAGGCAGCCGACCGGACCGACCGGACGGCTCCGCACCACCCGCACCACACACCCGCACCACCCCCATCGCATCCACGAAAGGATCGAAATGCAGCATTCGAAGATGAAGGCAGCCGCTGTCATCGCCATCTCGGCGTTCGCGCTCGCCGGTTGCTCGGCATCCGGCGGAGACAGCTCAGGCACCGGCGGCGACGCCGCAGCCTCGTGCACCCCGGCCGACGGAGACGTCACGCTCGAGTTCACCTCCTGGATCCCCGGCATCGAAGACGTCGTGAAGATCTGGAACGACGCCAACCCCGAGATCCAGGTCGACGTGCAGACCGGCCCCAACGGCAACGGCGGCACCTACCAGAACTTCTTCAACCAGATCAAGGCGGGCGACGCTCCCGACCTCGGCCAGATCGAGTACGACGCGCTGCCGAACTTCCTGGTGCAGGACGGCCTCGAAGACCTCAGCGCCTGCGAGGACGTCGTGGCCGCAGAAGACCAGTTCGTCGACTGGGCCTGGGGTCAGGTGACGCTGGGCACCGAGGGTGTCTACGGCGTGCCGCAGGACACCGGCCCCATGGGGCTGTTCTACCGCGCCGACCTGTTCGAGCAGAACGGCATCGAGATCCCCACCACGTGGGACGAGTACCGTGAGGCCGCCGTGAAGATCCGCGACCTCGGCGGATACATCACCAACTTCTCGCAGTCGGACATCAACCAGTTCGCGGGCTTCGCGTGGCAGGACGGCGCTCAGTGGTTCTCGAGCGACGACGAGGGCTGGACGGTCTCGCTGGCCGATGACGCCACCACCACGGTCGCGGACTTCTGGCAGAGCATGCTCGACGACGACCTCGTCGCGACGGTTCCCGCCTGGACCGACGAGTGGAACAACGCCTACAACTCCGGTCAGGTCTGGACCTGGAACTCCGCCGTCTGGGGCGCCAACTCGATCTCGAGCGGCGCGCCCGACACGGCGGGCAACTGGGCTGTCGCACCCCTCCCGCAGTGGGAAGAGGGCGGATCCGCCGCCGGCAACTGGGGCGGCTCGTCGACCGCGGTCCTCAAGGGCAGCGAGCACCTCTACGAGGCGACGAAGTTCGCGCTCTGGCTCAACACGTCGGATGAGGCGCTGACCGCGCTCGCCGAGGCGGCCAACCTCTACCCGGCCACCACCGCCGGCCTCGAGCTCCCGGTCTACGCCGAGGGCGTGGAGTTCTACGGCGGACAGAAGATCTACGACGTCTTCGCCGACGCCGCCACCCAGGTCTCGCCCGACTTCGCGTGGGGCCCGACCATGACCCAGACCTACTCGGACGTGTCCGATGGGTTCAAGGCCGCGGTCTCGGGCAGCGGCACGCTGCTCGACGCGATCGAGAAGGGCCAGACGGCGACCGTCGACGCGCTCAAGGCCGCGTCGATCCCCGTCAAGGAGTAACACCTCCCGGAGGCCCGCCCGTATGCTCACGGGCGGGCCTCCCTTTTCGTCTGTGATCCGTCTGGAGCAGCAATGAGCGAACTCGTCCATCTGACCTCCGGCGGCGTGAGCGTCGTCATCGACACGACCACGGCGCGCCTGCTGCACTGGGGCGCGACGCTCGACGCCGCCGATCTCGATGCGCTCTCGGCCTCGTCGACCGGCTCGGTCACGTTCAGCTCGTTCGACGCGCCGCGCACCTTCCCGCTGCTGGCCGTCGAGGCCGACGGGTGGTCGGGTGCCCCGGCTCTCGCCTGGCATCGCGGGGGCCTGCACAGCGCCCCGTTGCTGCGGTCGGTCGGGTGGGAGGCGACGGCGACATCGCTGCGGGCAGAGTTCGCAGATGCCGCTGCCGGTGCATCCGTGGTGCTCGAGCTCGACCTGGATCCCTTCGGCGTGCTGACCGCGCAGGTATCGGTGACGAGCACCGCTGACGGTGCTGGGCCGCTGGATCTGCTGGCCGCGCGCATCCTGCTGCCTGTTCCTGCCCACGCGACCGAGGTGCTCGATCACACCGGACGCTGGACCGGCGAGCGTCACCCGCAACGGGGCGCTCTGCGCCACGGAGCGCACCTGCGTCAGGTTCGCCGCGGCCGTGGCGGGCATGACGCGCCCTACCTGACCGCGGTCGGCACCGACGGGTTCGGCTTCCGTCGGGGCGAACTGTGGACCGCGCACGTCGCGTGGAGCGGCGACCTCGAGGTCGGCGTCGAGCGGCTGCCCGAAGGCGCCGGCGTGCACGGGGCCGTGCTCGGTGGGGGAGAGCTGCTGCTGCCCGGAGAGATCCGGCTCGCGGCCGGTGAGACCTACGTGTCGCCTCGGGTGTTCCTCACCTACGGCGAGAGCGGCCTCGACTCGGTGTCCGCCCGTCTGCATCAGACCGTGCGCGCGTTCTCCGCGCACCCCACGACGCCGCGCCCGCTCGTGCTCAACACGTGGGAGGCGGTGTACTTCGACCACGACCCGGCGAAGATCATCGCGCTCGCCGAGGCCGCGGCCTCCGTCGGCGTCGAGCGCTTCGTGCTCGACGACGGCTGGTTCCGCGGCCGACCCGATGACCGGTCGGGCCTGGGGGACTGGTTCATCGACGACGCCAAGTGGCCCGACGGCCTGCGACCGCTCGCCGAGCACGTGCACGGACTCGGCATGCAGTTCGGGCTCTGGTTCGAGCCGGAGATGGTCAACCCGGTGTCCGACCTCGCCGCGCAGCATCCGGACTGGGTGCTGCAGGCGTCTCCCGACTCGCCCACCTGGCGGCACCAGAAGGTGCTCGACCTCGCGAACCCGGATGCCGCTGCCTACCTGCTCGAGCGCCTCGATGCCCTGGTCTCCGAGGTCGGCATCGACTTCATCAAGTGGGACCACAACCGGGACCTGCACGCGGCGGTGTCGCCGCACACGGGCCGCGCATCGGTGCATGCGCAGACCACCGCCTTCTACGCGCTGCTCGACGCGCTGCACGAACGGCATCCGTCGCTGGAGATCGAATCGTGTGCGAGCGGCGGCGCCCGGGTCGACCTCGGGGTGCTGCAGCGCACGCAGCGCGTGTGGGCCTCGGACTCCAACGACCCGGTCGAGCGTCAGCGCATCCAGCGCTGGACGGGCACGCTCGTGCCGCCCGAGCTCGTCGGATCGCACGTGGGTCCGCCGATCGCCGAGACCACGCACCGCGCGGCATCCCTGCCGTTCCGCATGACGACCGCGCTGTTCGGCCACGCCGGCATCGAGTGGGACATCACCGGATGCACCCACGACGAGCGCGCGGCGCTGGCTCGCTGGACCGCGCTGTATCGCGAGCTTCGGCCGCTGCTGCACTCGGGTGTCACGGTGCGCAGCGATGAAGTCGACGACGAGACCCTGCTGCACGGCGTCGTCGCGGCCGACGGTTCGCGGGGCGTGTTCGCCTGGGTGCGGCTGGGCGCGTCGGTCGACGGCTTCACTCCGCGCACCCGTATTCCCGGGCTGCAGGCGGGGGAGCGGTATCGGCTGCGCGTGCGGGAGGACCTCGGTGCGGTGTCGCGCCATCAGGTGGCAGGCCCCGGATGGACGGATGCCGGGATCCAGGCCACGGGAGCGTTCTTCGAGTCGGTCGGAGTGCCACTGCCGCTGCTGGCTCCCGGCGCTGCGCTGCTGCTCGAGGCTGTGCGAATCTGAGCCATGCCCGTGCTAAACTGACTCTTTGTCTGCGCACACTCCTGTGCGTAGTTCGCGTGCTCCCCCTTCTTCGGCCGAGAAATCGGCGGTGCGGGGTGGCGCGCAGACAAGGGATCTTGGGTGAGGCCGTCCGGCCTCACGGTATAGAAGGAGTCACCATCATGGCAGCAGTGTGCCAGGTGACCGGAGCTGTTCCCGGCTTCGGTCACAACGTCTCGCACTCGCACCGCCGGACGAAGCGCCGCTTCGACCCGAACGTGCAGAAGAAGACCTATTTCGTCGCTTCGCTCGGTCGTAAGATCACGCTCAACGTGTCCGCCAAGGGCATCAAGGTGATCGATGTCCGTGGCATCGAGAACGTGGTCAAGGACCTCCAGGCGAAGGGTGTGAAGCTCTAATGGCCAAGAAGGCTCAGGACGTACGTCCGATCATCAAGCTGCGTTCGACGGCAGGTACGGGCTACACGTACGTGACCAAGAAGAACCGCCGCAACACCCCCGACCGCCTCGTGCTCAAGAAGTACGACCCGGTCATCCGTCAGCACGTCGAATTCCGAGAGGAGCGTTGATCAATGGCTAAGAAGAGCAAGATCGCTCGCAACGAGCAGCGCAAGGTCATCGTCGAGCGTTACGCAGAGCGTCGCGCCGAGCTGAAGAAGACCCTCGTCGACCCGAACGCCACCGACGAGGCCCGCGAGGCCGCACGCGTCGGCCTGCAGAAGCTGCCGCGCAACGCGTCGCCGGCTCGCGTGCGTTCGCGCGACGTCATCGACGGCCGCCCCCGCGGTGTCCTCACGAAGTTCGGCGTCTCGCGCGTCCGCTTCCGTGACATGGCACACCGTGGCGAGCTGCCCGGTGTCACCAAGTCCAGCTGGTAAGTCTCAGCAGACAAGCCTGAAGGGGCGAGGATCTTCGGATCCTCGCCCCTTTCGCTGTGTTCGGGGGTATGCCGCGGTATCCGCTCCTTCGCAGCGCCGTCCCCGCATCCGCTCCCGGCATCCGCTCCCGCATCCGCTCCCGCATCCGCTCCCCGCATCCGCAGCGCCCCGTGGGGCGGACTTCTCCTTGTGGGGCGGACTTCTGGCGCAGCATCTTCCGCCCTACGGGGTGTTCTCCTCCCGACGACGTGTTCTCCGCCGGACGGGTGCTCCTGCACATGCGGCGCAATCTTGATGTTCCCCCCTTCCGGTGGGATCTCACCACGCAGCGGCCACGGAGGATGCCGCGGGCTGGGCATGATCGACGGATGGATGTCGTACCCGCACTGGCCGAGCGGCAAGGAATCGCCCGAATCCGAACGCTGCGCCGATCAGGAGCCACGGAGTACGACGTGAAGCGAGCCGTCCGGAGTGGGGCGGTCATCTCGGTGTGCCGAGGTTGGGTGGCACTCCGTGATGCTGATCCGATGCTCCTTGCGGCTGCCAAGCGCGGCGTCGTGCTCAGCTGCATCACGTTGGCCAAACGGAAGGGTCTGTGGGTCACGTCGACCGGTGAGCCGCACGTGGCAGCACCGGCGAAGTCGGGTCACGCGAACACCGTCCGCGGCGTTGTGCACTGGAGCAGTCCGCTCTTCCCGCGCGATCCCGATCGGCTCGAGGATTCCGTCGAGAACGCGCTGGTTCTCGTCGCCCGCTGCCAGTCGCACGAGGACGCGCTCGCGACGTGGGAGTCCGCGCTTCGACAGCGCCTGGTCGATGTGGATGTCCTCTCAAGGGCTCCGCTACCGCCTGCGGCGAGAAGGCTGCTGGAGGATGCGCGACCCTTCGCGGATGCAGGAACCGAGACGGTCTTCCGCACGAGGCTCCGATGGCTCGATGTGCCGATCACCCCGCAGGTCTGGGTGTTCGGGCATCACGTCGACTTCCTGGTGGGAGACCGACTCGTCATTCAGATCGACGGCGGGCATCACGTCGGGCCCCAGCGGTCGAGCGACATCGAACATGATGCAGAGCTCACGGTGCGCGGCTATCACGTGATGCGGATCAGCTACCACCAGCTCATCAACGAATGGCCTGCCGTGCAGAACAGGATCCTGACCGCCATCGCTCAGCGCCTTCACGTTGCGGCGTGACTCGGCGACTCGGGCGCGCCCCGTCGGGCGGAGATTGCCCTGTGGGGAGGAGGATCCCGGCCCAGGAATCCGCCCAACACGGACATGTCCGCCTAACGGGGTGCAGTGCGAGGGGTGCAGCGCGAGGGGGCGCGGTGCGACGAGGGGAGTCAGTGCGAGGGGGCGCGGTGCGAGGGGGTGCAGTGCGAGGGGGTGCAGCGCGAGGGGGCGCGGTGCGACGAGGGGAGTCAGTGCGAGGGGAGGCGGTGCGAGGGGATGCGGCCCCCCGCGCATCAGACGGATGCTGTCGCGTGCGCCACCGCCCAGGTGAGGGCGTAGTCGGCGATCTCCTCCCAGCCGTCCTGGCTGACGAGGCGGTGGGTGCGGCCGGCATACTCCTTGTAGTCCACGATGGCGGGGCTGCCGGTGGAGCGATACTTCTTCTCGATCGCGCGGACGATGGTCGGCGGCACCACGTGGTCGATCTGACCGGCGATCAGCAGCAGCGGGGCGCGGTCGGCGCGTGCGTAGTCGACGTGGGTGACTCCGCCCTTCTCATTGAGCACCGAGGTCACGCCTTCGAAGAAGACCCGGTTGTAGGAGTTCACGGCGTACTCCTCCCAGAGGGCATCGGATGCCGCGCGCGAGAGGTCGTTGCCGAACGTGAAGTGGAAGTGGCGCTTCGACAGCGGCTTGGCGCCGTTGCGCCCGAAGGGGTTGGAGAGGATCGGCGTTCCGGTCCAGAGGGTCGAGAGGGGGAGGGCGGTGACGCCGGCGGTCTGTCCGGGGGCGACGCCCACGTAGGCGGCACCGAGTCCGCGGTCGGCGAGCATCTGCGTGAGCACCCCGCCGAACGAATGGCCCATGATGATCGGTTTCACCGGGAGGGTGCGGATGATGCGCTCGTAGTGGTCGGCGATCTGCTTCAGGCCGACGCCCTCGAGTGCCGACGGATCGCGGCGGATGTCTTCGACCGAGCGGTCGTCGATGCCGGGCCACCCGGGGATGATCACCTCGTGGCCCTGGGCGCGGAAGCGCTCGGCCCACGTGCTCCAGCTCTTCGGCGTCATCCAGAGTCCGTGGATCAGGACGATCGGGAGCTTCTCGGTGCTGTTCATGGTTTCTTCTCCTGTCCCTGCCCCCGCCGTATGCGAGTGCGTTAGGGTGATAGTAGACCGAACGTTCTATCTACCGCAACCTATTCCCGAAAATCCGAAGTCGCGGTCCGGATTGCTCGATCCGGATGACACGATGAGAGGGATCACCATGAACACCACGACTCGCACCACGACGACCGCCGACGCACCGAAGCGTCCGAGCGCCGCCCGCACCCGACTGATCGACAGCGCGACCAGGCTCTTCTATGAAGAGGGGATCCACGCGGTCGGCGTCGATCGCATCATCGATGAGGCCGGGGTCACCAGGGCCACGCTCTACAAGCAGTTCGGCGGCAAGGAGAATCTGGTCCTCGCGTACCTGCGCAACGAAGACGAGATGCTCCGGGCGCTGTTCGCCCAGGCAGGAGCGGAGGTCACGGATCCGGCGCAGCTGGTCGACGCGGTGATCGAGGGCATCGCCGCCGACATCCGCCTCCGGCACACGCGGGGCTGCCCGTTCATCAACGCAGCTGCGGAGTATCCGGATGCCGACGGTGCCGTCCGTGTGCTGATCGATGAGCACCGGGAGTGGTTCCGCTTCACCCTGCAGGCCGTCGCCGAGCAGGCGGGTCTCGAGCGCCCCGCTGATGTCGCGGCATCCCTCGTCCTCCTGCGGGATGCAGCGCTCGTCGGCGGCTACCTCGATGGAGACGAGCGCGTCACGCCGGCCTTCGCGCGCACCGCCCGCGCGGTGATCGCCTCTCACCGCCGCAGCTGAGCGGCTTTTCAGCGGATTCCCGCGGCTGTCCGCCTGACTCGGTCGGACGCCACACGAGTCACATTCGTCACTTCTGCACCACGACACGCCGCCCAAAACCCCAAAACCCGCGAAATGACGCGGAAATGTGGGCGGTGGTTGGTACATTCAAGGCGGTCACTCGACCAACGGAGGGCAGTCGCCCTTCGAACACCAACGATGCGACGGGAACCTCGTCGCTGGAGGATGACATGGCTGACAAGTCCATCACCAAGACCGAGCTCGTCGCGAGCATCGCTTCTGCCACCGGCCAGAGCCAGGCCACCGTCTCGGGTGTCCTCGACGCGCTGTTCTCCTCGGTCTCCGACGCTGTTGCCAAGGGCAGCAAGGTCTCGATCCCGGGCTGGATCTCGTTCGAGCAGGTCGCAACCGCAGCTCGCACGGGCCGCAACCCGCAGACCGGCGCCGAGATCAAGATCCCGGCCGGCCACCGCGTCAAGGTGACCGCTGGTTCCAAGCTCAAGGCTGCCGTCAAGTAAGACTGCACCTCTTCGAAGGCCGCTCCCGATCCGTCGGGGGCGGCCTTCGTGCTCCCACTCCGGTTCCGCGGCTTAGGCTTGAGGGGTGAGTGCCCGCGCCGTGCAGACCCCTAACCGCTCCGCGTATCGCGCGGGCGGAATCGGAATCCTGCTCGCGACCGGACTGATCGGCGTGCTCATCGCCCTCCTGATCGGCGGAGGCGCGGCGCCGCTGCTGCTGCAGGATCCGGGTCCTTTCGTGCGCTGGGCCACCCCCATCGTCAAGCTCGTGATGAACATCGCGGCCGCGGCGATGCTGGGCTCTCTCGTGCTGGCGCTGTTCGCGCTGCGCAGTGAGGAGAGGTCGTTCGACACGGCCCTCAACGCGGCCTCCGCGGGCGCGGCCGTCTTCACGGTCACCGCCGGCATCAGCGGATTCTTCACGTTCATGGCGGCCTTCAACCCGCAGCTCAGCGCCGAACGTGAGTTCGGCGAGCAGCTCGGACGATTCCTGCTGCAGCTGCCGCTCGGTCAGTCGTGGCTGATCACCACCATCATGGGCTCGGTGATCACCGTGCTCGCGTTCGCCTGGCGCACGTGGACGCCCACCCTGATCACAGCGATCCTCGCGGCGGCATCCTTCCTTCCGCTGGCCACCCAGGGCCACTCCGGTGAGCTCGCCGGCCACAACATCGCCGTGAACTCGATCCTCCTGCACACGATCGGCGCGGCGGTGTGGCTCGGTGGGCTGCTGCTCGTCGTCATCCTGCGCGACCGTTCGGGCGTGGGCACCGCGCGGCTGGTCAGCCGCTACTCCAGCCTCGCGATCGCCGCCTTCGCGGTCGTCGCGATCTCGGGCCTGGCGCGTTCCATCGTCTCCTTCGGCGACATCTCCCAGCTCTGGACGCCCTACGGCACGATCCTGCTCGCGAAGGTCGTGCTCCTGGTGGGCATGGGTCTGCTCGGCGCCTGGTACCGCATCCGTCTGATCCCTCGTCTGGAGGGAGCCGGTGCGGCGCGCTGGTTCTGGATGCTGGTGCTCTGCGAGGTCGCACTGATGGGCCTGGCGTCAGGTGCCGCCGCCGCGCTCGCGCGCACGCCGCCGCCCACGGGCGAGGAGGCCGCGTTCGTGCAGACGCCGGCCGAGAACCTCACCCGCTCACCCCTGCCTCCCGAGTTCACGATCGATCGCTGGTTCACGGCGTGGGACATCGACGTGCTCTGGCTGGTCGCCGCCGGGTTCGGCCTCTTCTTCTACCTCGCAGGGGTGCGCCGCCTGCGACTGCGCGGCGATCGCTGGCCGATCCACCGCACCGTCTTCTGGGTGCTGGGCATGCTGATGCTGCTGTGGGTCACGGGCGGCCCGATCAACGCCTACCAGGAGTACCTCTTCAGCGTGCACATGCTGGGTCACATGATGCTGTCGATGGCGATCCCGCTGCTGCTGGTCTCGGGGGCGCCGGTCACACTGGCGCTCCGTGCGATCCACAAGCGCGACGACGGCACCCGTGGCGGCCGCGAATGGATCATGTGGGCGGTGCACTCGCCGTTCTCGAAGGTCGTCACCCACCCGTTCGTCGCTGCCGGCATCTTCATCCTGTCGCTGTGGGCCTTCTACTTCACCGACCTCGTGCGCTGGTCGATGTTCGAGCACCTCGGCCACGAGTGGATGGTCGCGCACTTCCTCATCTCCGGATACCTGTTCGTGCTGAGCCTGGTCGGCGCGGACCCCGTGCCGTACCGTCTGCCCTACCCCGGTCGCCTGATCACCCTGATCGCGATCATGGCCATGCACGCCTTCTTCGGCGTCGCGATCATGATGCAGGAGGGGCTCATGGTCGCCGACTGGTTCGGATCGATGGGGCGCACGTGGGGCCCGACACCGATCGAAGACCAGTACATCGGCGGCGGCATCGCGTGGTCGATCGGTGAGATCCCGACCCTGATCCTCGCGATCACGGTGGCGATCCAGTGGAGCCGCAGCGACACGAAGCTGCAGAAGCGCCGCGACCGGCATGCCGATCGCACGGGCGAGGCCGAGCTCGAGGAGTACAACGAGAAGCTCGCGGCCCTCGCAGAGCGCGACCTGCGTCAGGCCGAGCGCGAAGCGCGCTGACCACGGGCTCTCAGCCCGTCGTCTCCTCGTCGGGAGACCCGACTCGGATCGACACCTTTCCGTCCGGAAGGATCGTGATCGATCCGTTGACCTGGAACGGGACGTCTTCGGACACCTCCTGGACGGAGCCGTCGAAGAGAGAGCGGATCTCGACCTCGACGTGCGCGACCGCATCCGTCGGGGGGATCTTCCAGTGCCCGCCATCAGGAACGACGCTCACCCGGGGCTGCGCCGTGATCGACCACTTCGGCAGCGAGGCGAGGCGGTTGTAGACCTCGAGGCCGAACGGGCATGCGGTCGGCTGCAGCACCTCCTGCGTGGTGCATTCCGTGAGGAACTCCTCGACACGCTGCTGCACCACGGCGACGAAGTCGGGGGTGGGCTCGGTCTGCACGTCGACGGGGGTGGTGGCGAGCGGGGTGTCCGCGAGGACTCCGACGCCCTCGGAGTCGGCGATCGCCGTGTCGACGGTCACCGAATAGAGGCCCGGCGTGAAGACCAGCAGCGGCAGGGGATCGAGGGGAGCGGCCTGCGCACCGGCGGCCGACACCTGGCGGCGGTCCATCTCGAAGCCGTTGACGGCGAACTGATCCGCGCCTCGCAGCGTGAGCTCGACCACGGCGAGAGGGCTCGTCGTGAAGCGCCAGTTCGGGGTGACCCCGGCCCAGCCGTCCTGCTCGACGGTGAAGGTGGTGGTTCCGGTGTGGCCGCTGGCCTTGAACGAGACGGTCACCTCGGTCTTGCCGGCGTCGTCGGGCTTCTCCGACAGCACCTCGACGTCTGTGAGCGGGGCGAGGGCCGAGTGGCGCAGCAGGGCCTCCGACGCCGTAGCTCCGATGCCTGCGACCTCGAGCGTCTCCCGGTCGATCGCGACACCGGGCACCCGAAGGGCATCGGCCGCTCGCCCCTCGGAGAGCAGATCGAGATACCGCACGACGAAGGCCGAGGGTCCGTAGAACTGCTGGTAGAGGGTCATCCCGCCTGCGCCGAGCGCGGCGACGAGCACGAGTCCGACCACCGCGAGCATCGCGAGGTCGGCAACGAGGCGCGAGCGCCGGGGCGCCTTCGTCTCGACCTGCTGCATGGCGTCAGTCTAGAAGTGCGGCCTGGGACGACGCCGTGCGTGAGTCGGTGTGCGTCGGCATCCGATCGCTGTGTCCGTCGGATGCCGGGCGGCGGCGCCGCGTAGCATGGGGAGGCACGATGCCACCGTGCATTCCCGCCTTCGTCCGTGTGAGAGATCCGTGTCGCTTCCCGCCCTGTCCGAAGAGCAGCAAGAGCTGTTCCGGCTGATCGAGGACACCAGCGAGCACGTCTTCATCACCGGTCGGGCCGGCACCGGCAAGTCGACCCTGTTGCAGTACTTCTCGTGGAACACGAAGAAGCAGATCGCGATCTGCGCACCGACCGGAGTCGCCGCCCTGAATGTCGAGGGTCAGACGATCCACTCGCTGTTCCGGCTGCCGATCGGTCTGATCGGCGACTCGGACATCGACCAGAACGACAACACGCGGCGCATCCTCAACGCGATCGAGACGCTTGTGATCGACGAGATCTCGATGGTCAACGCCGACCTGATGGACGCGATCGACCGTTCGCTCCGGCAGGCGAGGGGCAAGCGCGGCATCCCGTTCGGCGGAGTGCAGATCGTGATGTTCGGCGACCCGTATCAGCTGGCGCCCGTGCCGCCGCGCGGTGACGAACTGCGCTATGTGAAGGACCACTACCGCTCGTTCTGGTTCTTCGACGCCAAGGTCTGGGCCGGCGCCGCCGGTGGGGAGGCGCCCGAGGAGGAAGAGGGCCTCTTCGCGGTAGACACCCGCGCGGAGCTGCACGTGCGCGAACTCGTGCAGATCCACAGGCAGTCGGACGACGGCTTCAAGGCGATGCTGAACGCGGTGCGGTACGGCCGGGTCACCGCCGAGATCGCAGGTGTGCTGAACGCGCAGGGCGCACGCACGCCCCCCGATCCTGAGCCGGGGGAGGTGCCGATGATCACGCTCGCCACGCGGAACGACATCGTGAACACCATCAACAGCCGGCACCTCGCGGCGCTGCCGGGCAAGGAGCAGACCGCGAAGGCCGAGGTGAGCGGTGAGTTCGGACGCGGCGAGGCGTCGTTGCCTGCCGAGTCGGAACTGAAGCTGAAGATCGGTGCGCAGGTGATGTTCCTCCGCAACGACACCTCGATGTCGGGTGAGCCGCCGAGGTGGGTGAACGGCACGATCGGCACGGTGGTGCGGATCCTCGGCGAGACCGTGCGCGTCGAGATCGACGGTGATGAGGTCGACGTCGATCCTGCGGTCTGGGAGCGCTTCCGCTATTCCTACGAGCCGAGCACGAAGAAGCTCTCCCGTGACGTCGTCGCCGAGTTCACGCAGTTCCCGCTGCGCCTCGCCTGGGCGGTCACGATCCACAAGTCGCAGGGCAAGACGTACGATCGCGCCATCATCGACCTGGGGTCCGGCGCGTTCGCACCGGGGCAGACCTACGTCGCGCTGTCTCGGCTCACGTCGCTCGACGGGCTCTACCTGTCGAGGGCGCTGCGCCCGAGTGACATCCGGGTCGACGAGGATGTGCGCCGTTTCATGCGCGACGCCTGGCTCGCGGCGACCACGCCCGAGGTCGGGAAGGCCTGAGCGGTCTCAGGCGGCGACGCGCGCGCGGTCGAGGTCTTCGAACAGCTCGGTGTTGAACCGGTAGGCGAGGAGCACCTCGTCGATCACGCGCTCGCGCTCGGCGTCGTCCCACGGGGCTGCGTCGAGCTGCTCGCGGTAGACGTCCTTGAACGCAGACGGGTCGGCGATGTCGTCGAACAGGTAGAACCCGATGCCGTTGGTCTCGAAGCCGAAGCGGCGGGCCATCACCCGCCCGATGAAGATGCCGCCCGAGAGGTCGCCGAGGTAGCGCGTGTAGTGGTGCGCGACGAAGCCTCCGGCCCAGGTCGCGCCGACCTGGCGGATGCGCTCGACGTAGCGCTGCGTGGTGGGCAGTGCGACGATCTCGTCGCGCCAGCCGGCACCGAGAAGGAACTCGAGATCGGCCTCGAGAGCGGGCAGGCGGGTCAGCTTGTCGCTGATGAAGACGGATGCGACGGGGTCGCGGCGCATCCGCTCGCCCGCGCTCTCGAGGGCCTCGTAGATGAAGTAGTGCTGTGCCACGAGCGCGATGTAGTCCTCGCGCGAGCCCTCGCCCTTGAGCAGGTCTGACATGAAGCCGGCACCCTCGCTGCGCGAGTGCGAACCGGAGGAGCGCTCACGGAGGGCTGCGGAGAAGGAGAGGATCTCGGACATGTGCCAAGTGTAAGGGTTGCCTAACCTCGAGCGAAACCCCGATATCTCAGAGCGTCACGCGTGCGGGCGCGGCTCGACCCCGAGCTTCTCGCACGCGAGGTCGTAGAGTGCGACGACCTCGCGACGCACAGCGGGTCGCTCGGTGATCGGACCGGAGGGCCACGCGATGCGCAACTCGGAGGCGGCCCCCGAGCGGGTGACCTCCCAGACACCGCCGTCGCCGTCGAGGTCCGTCATCACGGCGTCGGTGATCTCATCGCCCTCGGCCGACGAGAAGGCGCGTGTGATGAGCAGATTGTCATCGGTGTGGTCGCCGTTCATGTGGCGCAGGATGGCCGAGACGACGTCGGCCTCGAAGATGTGGGGCATGCTGATCACCCTAAAGGGGCCTCGGCGATGCCTTCTTTCAGGAACGGCGTTCTAGACTCGGGAGACACGTCTTCCGGGGGTCCCCTTTCATGCAGCTTCTCTCGTCGCGCACGTTCCGCGCAGCAGCGGCCGGCGTCGCCGTGCTCGGGCTCTTCCTCACCGGCTGCACCGCCGAGCCGGAGTTCAGCTACGAGCCGCCGTCCCAGGTCGAGGGTTCGCTGCCCGACGACACCGTCGCCGCGATGGAGGCAGCCGTCGCCAACGCGCTCGCCGCGTCGGGTGCCTCGGGTGCTGTCGTGGGCGTATGGGCTCCGTGGAGCGGCAGCTGGGTCACCGGCGTCGGCACGCAGGGGCCCGGCTCTGACCAGGAGGTCAGCACTGACATGGCCTTCCGCATCGCGGACATGACGCGGCTCATGACGTGCGACGTCCTCTACGGCCTCGCAGACGAGGGTGTGGTCGAACTCGACGACTCCGTGACCGACTACGTCTCGGGCGTCGCAGACATGCAGGGGATCACGCTCCTCGACCTGTGCAACAGCACGAGTGGAGCCGGCTCGTCAGAGGCGACCGCGCAGGCTGCCTGGCTCACCACGCCGGAGCGCGTGTGGGCGCCGCTCGAACTCGCGTCCTACGGCCTCGGTGCCCCGCGCGCCACGCCGAAGACGACCTACACCAACTCCGACGCCGGATACCTGCTGCTCGGACTCGCGCTCGAGCGGGCATCGGGCCATACGGCATCCGAGCTGATCGCCGAGTACGTGGCCCAGCCGCTCGGTCTCGCCGACACATCGCTGCCCTCGCCGGCCGCGGCTGCGCCCTCGACCGGTCCGGTCATGAACGGGCACTACCTGACGCCGATCGAAGGCGGATACAACTGCGCGGCTCCGACCGACATCACCACGCTGTCATCGAGCACGGGGTACACCGACTCCGGCGTCGTGTCGACCATCGAGGACCTCGGCCGGTACGCCCAGGCCGAGGCCGCGCAGAAGCTGCGGACGAAGGACGAGCCGAACCGCTTCGGTGCCCCGCTGCCGCAGAGCCCCGAGGCGCCCTCATGGTTCCAGGCCACCGGAGGAGCCCTGCTCGTCGGATCGATGGTCGGACAGTCGGGCTGGACTCCCGGATACCAGACGTCGGCGTTCTCCGATCCTGAGTCCGGCTTCACGGTCGCGGTGTCGCTGAACGACTCGACGACCGGCGGGCTGACCGCGATGTTCCTGGCATGGGAGCTCGCCGCGATCGCGTCGAAGGCTCCCGCAGCTGCGGGCGAGACGGCTCCCGAGTTCGGACTGCCGTTCACGGCCGAGCAGTACCACCAGGAGATCACTGATTCCGCGATCCCCTGCGTCGCACCGCCCGCCGGCTGATCTCGGAGGCGGACGATCGATCCGCGGCCGACCGATGGAGGGAACGCCGATGGCGATCATCGACAACGCGATCTATGTCGACGGCATCCGCACCGAGAATCCGCGCAGCCTCAGTGAGACGTTCGAGGTGCTGCGCGAGCGCGGCGGCATGAGCTGGATCGGCCTGTACCGGCCGAGTGAAGCCGAGATCCGCGAGGTCGCCGACGAGTTCGGCATCCATGCTCTCGTCGTGGAGGACGCGCTGGCCGGTCACCAGCGCTCGAAGCTCGAGCGCTACGGCGAGGTGCTGTTCATGGTGCTGCGCTCCGCACGGTATCTGGATGCGGCGGAGGAGGTCGAGTTCGGCGAGATCCACGTGCTCGTGGGGCGGGACTTCGTGGTGACCATCCGTCACGCGGAGTCGCCCGACCTCGGACGCGTTCGTCGCCGCCTCGAAGACGACCCGGGGCTGCTGAAGCTCGGCCCTGAGGCCGTGCTCTACGCGATCCTCGACGAGGTCGTCGATGAGTACGCACCGGTGCTCGCCGGCCTCGAGAACGACATCGACGAGATCGAGAGCCAGCTCTTCGAGGACGAGGTCGATGCCACGCAGCGCATCTACGAGCTCGGCCGTGAGGTCATCGACTTCCAGCGGGCGGTGCAGCCGCTGGCCGGGATGCTCGACTCGCTGCTGCGCGGATCGGCGAAGTACCAGGTCGACGAAGAGCTGCAGCGCTATCTGCGCGATGTGCTCGACCACACCCTCCGTGTCTCGGAGCGGGCGAACACCTTCCGCACGGTGCTCGACAACGCCCTGACCGTCGAGTCCACGATCGTGGCGCGGCGGCAGAACGAGGAGATGCGGCGGATGACCGAGCTGAGCATCCGGCAGAACGACGAGGTCAAGAAGATCTCGGGGTGGGCGGCGATCCTGTTCGCCCCGACGCTCGTCGGCACGGTCTACGGCATGAACTTCGACCACATGCCCGAGCTGCATTGGACGCTCGGATACCCCATGGCGGTCGCTCTGATGGTCGGCATGGGTGCCGGTCTCTACTGGGCGTTCAAGCGCAAGGGCTGGCTGTAGCCCTCTCAGCCTCGAGAAAGAATGCGGGTGGGACTGGGGAGCAGCCCCACCCGCGAGTGACGCCTCCCGTAGGGGGGATCGCGAGCACCCGGACACGAAGTCGGCTCAGGTCCCCAGGGCCGATTTCGTGTCCCACTATAAAGACGCCGAAGACGCCCGTTCCTTACGACGCAACCGATATGCCAGTCGGATCCGTGCCTCGGTGGTCACTTGCCGCCGGGGGTGACGACCACGGCGTACTCGGCGCCGGGTCCCGTGCGGCCCGACTCCACATCGACGTAGCGCAGGGTCAGCAGGTGGAATCCGAGGTGGATGTCGGGGATGTAGTCGTCGGAGGTCACCTCGTCGATGGCGATGAGATGAGGGTTCACGACGCCGTCGACGGCGACCTGCACCCATCCGCCCGGAATCCCCTCGAGGGTGACGAGCGCGTCGTCCCGCTCGCCGTCGGCGTCGGCATCCGCCCCGTCGAGGTGGATGCGCGACTGCCCGCCGGAGATGACCGGCACCGGGAACGAGAGGGGGCCTATCGGCTCGCTGAGCTCGACGTCGCCGGCGGGCGACGTGTGCTGCGCGGTGAGGATCATGCCCTGCCGGAGGTCGTCGCCCGCGACCGTGATCACGAAGACGCCCTCATCGTCGACGAGCACCTCGGCGACGACTGCGCCGAGCTCGTCGAGCATGGCGACCGTGCTTCCGGGGATGCCGGTGCCGCGCGCAGAGACCGCCAGCGGGTTGCTCGTGTCCCATCCGTCCGGCTCGAGGCCGAACGCGTACGGGGTTTCGACCGGTGGGGTATCGACGGGCGGGGTATCGACGGGCGGCTTCCCGGCCGGGGGAATGCCCACCGGGGGAATCGCTGCGGCCGGCGGAGTCGCCGGCGGACTCTCCGATGACGGAACCTCGCGGTCAGGCGAGGTCGGCGAGGTCGTGTCGACGATCGGCTCGAGGGTGGGCTCGACGGGAGCGGGAACGAGCGGCGGTGCAGGGGGGGACACGGGCGGCGGCGTCGGAGGAGTGTCGACCTGCGTCGAGGATGGCGCACCGGGCGTCGGGTCGACGGGGTGGGCGACGGGTCCGGAGGCTTCGCCGCGGTCGGCGCCCGGGAGGGGCTGCGTCCAGGGGGCGGCGATCGCCACTGCGACCGTGGCCGCGAGTGCGACCGCGCTGCCCGCGGCGATCCCGATGGTGAGGACTCGCCGGGATCGCAGGGCGGCCGATGGTCCGATGACGGCTGCGCTCGCGGCGGCACCGGGTTCGAGCGCCGCATAGGCCGCGGCGCCGGCGCTGCCGAGCGCGAGGGGCAGGAGCACCGCACGCAGCTTCGACGAGGCCGTGTCGACGTCTCGAGCGATGATCGTGCAACCGGCGCACCCCTCGAGATGGGTCTCGAGACGCGGACGCTCGTGTCGACTGACCGGTCGGCGGGTGCGGCGAACGAGTCGCCCGCACGCCCAGCGACACTCTTCGGGACGGGAGGGATCGGCGATGAGCGCGTCGAGCCACGCGTGACGGAATCCGTCTCGTGCGCGCAGGGCGAGGGCGGATACGGCGTTCGGGGTGAGCCCCATCAGCGGCGCGATCTCTCGCGGCTTCATGCCCTCGACCTCGAGATACCAGAGCAGTGTGCGGTGGTTCTCGGGCAGGTTCTTGAAGGCGGCGGCGAGCATCGTCTTGTCCGACAGCTGCTCGATCGCATCGGGACCCTCGTCCGGGATCTCCTCGATGAACTCGATGGGGATGTCCTTCTGCTTGCCGCCCCATGTCGCCGCAGCGTTGCGAATGGCGGCATACAGATAGGCGCGGAAGCCGTCGGTCGGTCCGCCCCCGTTCTGCATCGCGCTGAAGGTCTTCGTGAAGGCCTCGCTGACGAGGTCGTCCGGGTCGATCGAGCGGGTCACCGCACGGGCCGCACGCAGCCCTGCCTCGGAGTGCCGCTGCCACAGCACGGCGAACGCCTGAGCGTCGCCGTCGCGGGTCGCGTCGGCGAGCTCGGCGTCAGACCTCGTGTCAGTGCCCTGATCTGCGGTGACGCTCATGGCTTCCCCCCGACTGTGGTGACGACATCCGGGCCGCCGGCCTCGAGGTCGAAGAAGCGACCTCGTCGTCAGCCTACGCGCAGAGGTTGCTTTCCAGCGATCACCTGTGATATATCGGCATTCCTGTGGGGCGGGCCGAGCGGGGACTGCGCCCGGCGCCGATCACCGACCGGGTTCGTCGTCGGTCTCGACTCCAGGACCGGGGCCGGGGCGCACCGCAGCATCCGGGACGATGTCGATGCGGGTGTTGCCGTCGTGCTCCGAGACCTCGATGCGAGGCGCGGCGTCGGCTTCGGTCGCGTCCGGGGCCGAGGTCAGCTGGTCGTGACGCTTCTCCTCGCTGCTCATCGCGTCGTCGGCGTCGGGGGTGATGTCAGGCGTGCTCATGGTTCTCCTTCGTGGTGGTGGATGAGGGGTCTGTGTCACTGCCGCGGCTCGCGGTGCGGTGTCGGCCCCAGCGGGTGAGCAGGTAGAGGAGGCCGCCGACCGCCAGCAGGATCGCACCGAACAGCCAGACGATGGGACGCTGCTGGGTCAGCAGCAGGATGCACGACGCGATGCCCAGCACCGGGATGACCGTCCAGATGCGGAAGTGGTCGTGCTCCACTCGGTCGCGTCGCAGCACGAGCACCGAGACGTTGACACTGAGGAAGACGATCAGCAGCAGCAGCACGACGGTCTCGGCGAGCGTCGCCAGGTCTCCGACCAGCGTCAGGCCCATCGCGACGAGGGTGGTGGTGAGGATCGCCACCCAGGGGGTCTTGCGCTTCGGAAGCACCCGACCGAGCACCGCGGGCAACAGGTTCTGCTCGGCCATCCCGTAGGTCAGACGGCTGACCATGATCATCGTCAGCAGTGCGCCGTTGGCGACGGCGATCAGCGCGATCAGGCTGAACAGCCACGACGGGATGCTGGCGCCCGCGGCCTCGACGACCGAGAGCAGCGGGCCGCTCGACTCCTGCAGCTCGGATGCCGGCAGCGCGATCGAGCTCGCGACGCCCACCAGCACGTACACCGCTCCGGCGGTGAAGAGGGCGCCGAAGAGCGCTCGGGGGTAGGTGCGCCGCGGATCCTTGACCTCTTCGATCATGTTCGCCGAGGTCTCGAAACCGACGAAGGAGTAGTACGCGATGACCGCCCCACCGAGAACGGCCACGGCGACGGGAGTCCCCTCCGGTGTCTGAGTGAGCCGGGAGGCGTCGCCGCCGCCACCCGCGACGAACATGCCCACCACGACGATGACGATCACGAGTCCGCTCAGCTCGATCGCCGTCATCACCAGATTCGCGCCGAGCGACTCGCGGATGCCGCGGGCGTTGAGCGCTCCGACGATGGCGAGGAAGACGATCGCGACGGGGATGGTCGGCAGGTCGAAGAACGTGCCCAGATAGTCGCCGGCGAAGGCGATCGCCAGACCGGCAGCGCTCGTCACGCCCGCCGCGAGCATGCTGAATCCGACCAGGAACGACACGATCGGGCTGTGGAAGGCGCGCTCTGCGAAGACCGACGCCCCGCCCGCGCGCGGGTACTTGGTGACGAGTTCGGCGTACGAACCCGCGGTCAGCAGGGCGAGCAGCAGGGCGAGCAGCAACGGCGCCCACAGCATCCCGCCGACCTTCTCGGAGAGGACTCCCATCAGCGCGTAGATCCCGGCGCCGAGCACGTCGCCGAGGATGAAGGCGAACAGAAGAGGGCCGGTGATGGCGCGTCGCAGGCGGGTGGGCTCCGCGTGCGACGTGGGGGCGTCGGAGGTCATCCTGGCACCGTACGGATACCCCGTCGCGGTGGCGACGGGGTTGACAGGGCCCGATATGCCACTCAGCGGTTTCACAGGGAGACCGCGCGTCGAGCGAGCTGTCGTGGCCGCTGTCGCTATATTCGGGGGCGCAACGGAGGGTGCGTCGGCTGGAGTGCGCAGGCGGACGGGGGTCGCCTTCCATCACCTCTCAGAAAAGAGCACTCTCATGTCCGGTACTCCACGCAAGGCGCTCGCCGAAGCGATCGCCACCTTCCTCTTCGTCCTCACGATCATCGCAGCGGTCAACAGCGAGAGCCCGCTGACCCCGCTCGCGATCGGTTTCACGCTCGCCGTGCTCGTCTTCTCGACGGGTCACATCTCGGGCGCTCACCTCAACCCGGCGGTCTCCGTCGGCGTCTTCCTTCGCGGCGGCCTCAGCGTCGTCGACTTCATCGCCTATCTCGTGGCGCAGTTCGTCGGCGGCGCGCTCGCCGCACTGGTCAGCTTCGCCGTGTGGCCCGCCGGTGGCGAGGCCATGGTCGTCGAGGTGGGTCCCGCGTTCTTCGTCGAGGCTCTCTTCACGCTGATCCTCGTCTGGGTCGTGCTCAACACCGCGACTTCGAAGGACACCGAGGGCAACTCGTTCTACGGTCTCGCGATCGGCGCCACGGTGTTCGTCGGGGCGGCGACCGTCGGCTCGATCTCCGGCGGCGGCTTCAACCCGGCAGTGGCCCTCGGCCTCTCGGTCGGCGGATACTTCGACTGGGCGTCGCTGTGGCTCTACATCGTCGCCCCCGTGGTCGGTGCAGTCATCGCGGCCCTGCTCTTCCGCGTGCTCAACGCGGACGACGCGAAGAAGATCGGCGCGTAACACTCTCCCTCGAACGCCGCGTCTTCTCCGGGGGCGCGGCGTTCGTGCGTCGGTGCGCTGCTGTTCCGGTCGCACTCCGGCATCCGAAGTCATCCGTCCGGGGGATGTCGAGCCGCGAGATCCCGTCATAGCGTGGATGCATGCTGATCGTCGAAGAACTCCATATGCTGCTTCTCCGGCCCGATGGCCGCGTCGAGAGCGCGGTGAGTGTGAACCGCCTCTACGGCGAGGTCGCCGCCGTCATCGTCGACCTCGCCCTGCACGGTCGCGTATCGGTGTCGAGCGAGAAGAACCCGGTCGTCGAGATCGTGTCGACCGAGCCGACCGGCAATCCGATCCTCGACACGACGCTGCAGCGCCTCGTGCCGCTGCGCGGCAAACGACTGCAGTCGCTCGTCGTCCGGCCCAAGCTCGATCCGCTGGAGGTCGTGGTCGAGTCGCTCGTCGTGCAGGGTGTGCTCGTTCGCGGAGAGCGCGGGTTCTTCGGCTGGGGGGCGGCGCGCACTCCCGAATCCGACTCCACGCCCGAGCAGGCGCTGCGCTCGCGGCTCGCCGCGGTCCTCGCCGGAACCGGGGCTCCGACCCAGGCCGATCTGGCGCTGCTGTCGATCCTGCAGAACCTGAACTCCGCGCATGCGATCCTGCGTGAAGAATGCGGCGGGCTGTCGGCGCGAGACCTCAAGAAGCGGATCGAGCAGCTCACCGCAGGGTCACCGGCGGGGGACGCCGTCGCCAAGGCCGTCAACGACGCGATCGCCGCTGCAATGGTGGCCATCATGACCCCGACGATCGTGGCGACGACCATCACCTGACGGGCGGTCGGCGGTGCCTGCCTGACGAGCGGTCAGCGCAGGACGGCCACGCGCACCGCGAGCTCCTCGATCACGGGGTTCGGGTCGAGGGGGTCGACGACGACACCGGCGACCGCGTCGAGGTCGAGCACCGGATACCGCGAGGTCGCGCCGATCTTCTCTTCGCTGCCGAGCACATAGGTCTGCGTGCTGCGGGCGGCGATCGCACGTTTGGTGGCGGCGTCGTCGAGGTTGCCGGTGGTCAGGCCGCGCTCTGGATCGATGCCGGTGGCACCCACGAAGAAGAGATCGGCCGCGAGATGCTGCATCGCCTCCATGGCGAGCGGGCCGCTCGTCACCATCGAGAAGCGAGCGAGCTCTCCGCCGATGATCACGATGCGGGCATCGGAGTGCTCTGCGGCCGCGAGGGCGATCGCCGGGCTGGGTGTGATCACGGTCAGCTCGGCGCCGTGCGGCAGCATCCGGGCCATCGCGAGAGTCGTGGTGCCGGCGTCCAGCACGATCGTCGCACCCGGCGAGATCACCTCGACGGCGCGGCGGGCGACTCGCTCCTTGCTCTCGGTCGCGAGCGCGGCCCGCTGGTCGACGGGGCGGTCGGCCGGTGGAATCGGCAGAGCGCCGCCGTAGACCCGCACCATCTCACCGGCATCGGCGAGTTCGCGGAGGTCGCGGCGTATGGAGTCCTCCGAGACGCCGAGATCGGCGGCGACATCCTTCGCCACCACGCGGCCGTGTCTGCGCAGGATCTCCCGCAGATGGTCTTTGCGCTGCGCACCCAGCATCCGACTCCTCAGAACCTTGTTCATTCACGAAGTTGCACGTTCTTGCACGGTTAACGTTACAGTCTTCTCCATGACAACTCCACTTCTGATTCTGATCGCCGGCCCCTATCGCTCGGGAACCGGCGGCGATCCCGTCCTCATCGCCCGCAACCTCGAACGACTCGAAGAGGCGGCGGCACCCATCCATCGCCTCGGTCACGTGCCGATGATCGGCGAATGGGTCGCCCTGCCGATCCTCCGCGGCATGTCCGAGACGGATGCCGCCGACGGCGACGTCATGTACGAGACCGCCCACCGACTGCTGCAGCACTGCGATGCCGTGCTGCGGCTGCCCGGCGATTCCGCCGGCGCCGACAAGGACGTCGAGATCGCACTCGAGCGCGGTCTGCCCGTGTATCGATCGATCGACGAGATCCCCGCCAGGGCGGCCGACGCCGCCTAGACGGCCTTCGCGTCGGTCACGACCACGATCTTGCCGGTCGCATGACCCTCGATGGATCGGGCGTACGCGGCACGGACGCTCTCGAGCGGGTGCACCGAGTCGATCGGCAGCTCGATCGTGCCGTCGGCCAGCAGCTCCGCGATCATCGCGAGCTCTGCTGTGCCGGCGGCCGATCCGCCGACGCCCCGCACCGGATGCCGCGTGCGAGCCTCGTAGTCGGCGACCGTGTTGATGCGCTCGGGCGGAACGCCGAGCGCGAGCGCGAGATCGACGGTGCCGTGGCCGACCGTGTCGAGCACGACGGTCGGCCCGGCGGGGGCGGCGGTGCGGAGGTCGTCCGCCATCCCCTCCCCGTATGCGAGGGGATGGATGCCCAGTCGCCTCAGCAGCTCGTGATTGCGAGGGCTCGCGGAGCCGAGCACGCTCGCGCCGCGCAAGACGCACAGCTGCGCGGTCAGGATGCCGACGCCTCCGGCTGCCCCGCTCACGAGCACCACGTCGTCGGGCCCGATGTTCTGCGACTCGACGCTCGCCACGGCGGTGCGTCCGACCACGTTGAGCGCGCCCGCGATGACGAGGGGCAGCCGATCGGGAACCCGCACCAGAAGCGTCGGATCGATCACCAGGTGGTCGGCCTGCGCGTGGAAGCGGAGACCGCCGAAGACGCGATCGCCGAGGCGCCAGCCCTCGACGTCGGATCCGACCTCGTCGATGGTTCCCGCGAAGTCGTATCCGTTGCCGGAGGGCAGCGAGCGCTCGTACGGATCGTGCATCGGTCGACCGCTGAAGAGCTTCCAATCGACGGGGTTCACTCCCGCAGCGACGACTCGGACGCGCACCTCGTCGCGCCCCGGCAGGGGAACCGGTCTCGTGTCGATCTCGAGCACCTCCGGTCCGCCGAAGCGGCGGAACACGACCCGCCTCGATGCGGCGTCCTGGGGTTCAGAGATCATGCGCCCAGCCTAGGAGCGCGTTCGGCCTCGAGGGTCGGCTGCCGTTGCGACCGTCGACGGAGGCCTGTGAGACTGGGGCGATGACCGATGGCATGGAGTTTCCCCGACACGTCTTCGATTCGCTCGGCGCCGATCCCGTCGCCTGGGAAGACCGCATCGGCGGTGCGATCCGCGTGGTCGAGAAGAGCCCGCCGGGCGGACCCATCACGATCATGACGTCGGGGGCGTCGCTGATGCCCACCGACTCGGGTGAGCGCGTCGAGCTGGCCGTCGAAGTGCTGGACGGCCAGCAGGGTGCGGCTCGCATCGCGCTGGGTATCGTCTGCGACGACATCGCGACGAACAGGCGCGTGCCCCCGACCGGCGCTCCCTGGCGAAACAGCGAGCCGTTCCTCGCCGGCACCCGCATCTCGGCGATCATGGTGAGTCCGTCGCGCTGGGGCGCATCGTTCGACGAGGTGCGATCGGACGACGGCACCCTGATCGGCCATGTGCGCACTCTCCGGATGCTGACGGATGCCGAGGCGGCGTTCGCATCTGCCCAGGGGTGGGACGCACTGGTCGCCGCGGCAGGATCCGTCGACGCCCTGCTCGACGTCACACGAGACGACTCGGTCTCAGCCCCTGGACTTGCCGGCAACGCGCCGGTCTTCCTCTCGAAGCTGCACGCCGAGCATCCGCCGCGATGGGTCACCTTCACGGGGCGCGACCTGCAATCCGTCACCGGGCTCGAGTCAGAGGCCTACATGAACGATTCCTCCAACCATGAGGTGTGGTCGGTCGACTCGTTCCTCGCTCGCTTCCCGTGGGTCTCCGGCTTCGTGCGGGAGGCGAAGCCCGGCCAGACCGCGATGTTCACCGACGCCTCCGGCGCCTACGTGCTCGAGGCGGACTGAGCCGCACCGACGCCGCGCCCGTCAGATCCTGAAGCGGACGTCGGCCGCGTGCTCTGCGACGGCCCACAGTTCGGCCCCGACGTCGACCGAGCGCACCTGCTCACTGGCGGAGACCCGCTTCGGTGCCCCGCGGAACTCCAGCAGCCCGCCGGGGCCCCAGTAGTCGCCGCCGGTGGCATCTGCCGCGACCGCCGCGTGGACGATCGGCGCGGCCCCGGCATCCTTGCCCTGCACGAGCGGGCGGCTCAGCGCAGCGAGAGCCCGCCCCGCTCCCGACACGTCGGCGAGGCCGTCGCGGTGCGGTGTGAGGGGGTCGACCGCATACCCGGGATGCGCGCACAGCGCGGAACGCGCCGTGCCCCGCCACCGGCGGTTCAGCTCGAACGCGAATGCCATCAGGGCGGCCTTCGATCGACCGTACTGGCGCAGCGAGGGTCCGGTCCACGGCTGAGAGAGCGTAGCGGGGGCGATCTCGGCGAAACGGTGAGCCAGCGACCCCACCGCCACGACCCGCGCGTCGTCGGCGAGCACGTCACCGAGCTGCGCGAGCAGCGCGAAGTGCCCGATGAAGTTCGTGCCCACCATCAGGTCGAGGCCGTCGGCGGTGCGGGCGCTGCGATCCGCGGCTTTCACTCCGGCGTTGCAGATCACCGCGTCGAGGCGCTCTCCGACGGATGCCGCGGCGGTGGCGATGCTCGAGAGCGACCCGAGATCGACCGGTACGACATCGAGGTCGGCGTCGGGCACCTGCGCGCGGATCGACGACACCGCGACCTGGGCGCGCTCCGCCGACCGGCATCCGAGCAGCACCCTGGCGCCGTGCCGGGCGAGGATCTCGGCGCACCAATAGCCGATGCCGGCGTTCGCCCCTGTCACGATGATCGTGCGGCCGGCGAGGTCGGGGAGCGCGAGCGGGGAGGCCATGCCCTCCAACCTAGGCCGAGACACCCACCCGGTCGGCCGTGCGGATGACGGTCGCGAATCCGCGTGCGGCGAGGATGCTCTCGGTGCGCTGCATGATCGCGTCGCCCGAGACGGCAGCGAGTCCGTCGTTCGCCTCGATCGCCGAGGTCGTCGTGGCATCCGTCACGAACTCCACCGTGAATCCGAGGTCGGCCGCCATCCGAGCCGTCGTCTCGCAGCACTGCTCGGTGCGGATGCCGCAGACGACGAGCCGTCCGACGCCGAGGCGCCGGAGCTGATCCTCGAGGTCGGTCGAGGTGAACGCGTTGACGGTGGTCTTGGTCACGGCGATCTCGTCGCTCTGCGGATCGAGATCTGACATCACTCGGACGAATCCGTTGGCCGGGTCGAACACCCCTCCGCTGGCGGGCTCGGAGTGCGTGACCCACACGACCGCGTCTCCCACACGCCGTGCGTGGGCGACGAGCTGCGAGATGTTGTCGATGGCACCCGGGTTGGCGGTGGACGCCCACTCGTCGGGCCGCTGGCGGAAGGACTCCTGGGCGTCGATGACGAGCAGGGCAGTGGCGGGCGAATCGCGGTTCATCCGACAATCCTCGCGGTCGAGGGCGGAGCCGGCCAGACCGGGAGCGGTCAACCGTCGCGCGAATCCCGCCGACATCGGCACGGCTCGGGCCCGCTCGTGCGGGCACCCGCCGCCACGGGGCGTGCCTTCGCGACGAATCTGTGACGAATGCGCACCCTCACTCGTCCTATCTGTGAGCGACCAACACGCTCCCGGTGAGATCGGATCGGTCTCGCAGCCGGCATCCGCTTCAGGCAAAGGAATCGACATGGCAACTCAGGACCAGAACACCCCCACCAGCCCCGCCGAGAAGGAGCTGTCGCAGACCTCCGCAGCGCCGAAGCCGGCCGCATCCGCCTCGCGGGTCGACCGCAGCTCGAGCTTCTCGACGTCGCGCATCCCCGCAGACTCGGACGCCGCGGGCAAGACCACGATCGCCGATGGAGTGGTGGCCAAGGTCGCCGGCATCGCCGCGCGTGAGGTTCCCGGCGTGTTCGCACTCGGCGGCGGCGGAGCCCGCGCCTTCGGCGCGATCCGTGACGCCGTCAACGCGACCGACCTCTCTCAGGGCGTCAAGGTCGAGGTCGGCGAGACCCAGGCCGCCGCAGACCTGACGATCGTCGTCGAGTACCCCGCGCCCATCCAGGAGGTCGCGAGCAACGTCCGCGCCGCCGTCGCCGGTGCGATCAGCCGCCTCGTGGGCCTCGAGGTCGTCGAGGTCAACGTCGAGGTCAACGACGTGCACGTGCCCGGCGACGACAGCAACGAGAACGAGGAGTCGCGAGTCTCATGACCCCCACCACCACCGGCGCGCTGATCGGAGCGCTCCTGGCCCTTGCCGCTCTGCTGTTCGGGTTCTGGGGCTTCCTCCTCATGGCCCTGTTCGCAGGCATCGGCGCGATCATCGGCCGGATCGCCTCCGGCAAGCTCGACGTCCGCGGTCTCGCAGACGCGTTCACGGGGCGGCGCACCTCCTGATGCGCATCGACCAGAACCTCGCCACCGGTGGCGGCTCCTCGCGAGTCGCCACCGGAGAGACCACCGTCCCTGGGCGCATCGACGTGAAAGAGCGCGTCTACCGCACGGTCACCGAACAGGCGTCCGCAACCCTGATCGGTGTGCCGCGTGGTGACGTGAAGGTCGATGTCGCCGAACACCCCGGAGGGATAGCGGTGCGCATCGCGACGCCGCTGCCGATCCCCGATCTCGACGACACCGCCGCGATCGCCCAGACCGTCCCCGTGCTCGACCGTGCCCGTCAGCTGCAGGAGCAGTTGCAGCAGCGTCTGGCCGGCCTTCTCGGACGCGACGTCACCCGCATCACCCTCACCATCACCGGTGCCACCATCCCAGAGAGGAGACGAGTGCGATGAGCACACCAGTTCTGCGTCGCGTCGTCCGACGCGAGACGCATTCACCGCGCACTGTCGCGATGTTCGTCGCGGTCGTCCTCCTCATCCTCGCCCTGGCGTACATCGGGCTCGAGATCGTGCTGAGCCTCGCTGCCCAGCCGGCCCTCCTGCTCGGACCCGCCGCCGCCGGCGGATGGCTGGTGGGCCTGCCCACCGCCCAGCCGGCGGGGCTCGTGATCGCGGGCAGCGTCGTGCTGGCTCTGATCGGGATCATCTTCGTGGTCCTGGCCATCACCCCGGGCCGTCTGTCCAAGCACACCCTCGAGTCCGGTGACCGTGCGGTCGTGGTCGACAACGGCGTGATCGCCAGCGCTCTCGCTCAGCACCTCTCCGAGGAGACGGGCCTGGCTCGCGACAGCATCACGGTCGGGGTCGGCCATCGCAGCGTCGACGTCACCGTGCGCCCGGGAGCGGGCATCCCGCTCGACAGGAATGCGGTGCAGTCGGCCGCCGAGGCCGAGTTGCAGACCTACCGCCTGACGCGCAGCGTCCGCACCAGGGTGCGGGTCGAGCGTCCGAACGAGAAGGAAGACGAGCTGTGAACAACACCAACCGTGCGCTGAACCGCACCCTGCTGCTCATCATCGGCCTGCTCTTCCTCGGTCTCGGAGCGCTCGGCATCGCCGTCATGAGCTGGCCCACCGCGACCGACATCTGGACGTCGGGCGGCGAGGGGGCGCGCTCCTGGCTCGACCAGGCGATCGCCGCCACGGCGATCGCGGGCGGCAGCCTCTCGTGGATCGGCATCGGCGCGGTCGCGGCGATCCTCGTCGTGATCGTGCTCCTGATCCTCGCGCTCACCAGCGTCGCAGGTCGCCGGTCGAAGACCGCGTTCCGCTCGACCGGAGCACAGAACCCCCTCGGGCGGGTCACCGTCACGGAGTCGTTCGTCTCGGATGCCGTGAAGAACTCGCTCGCCACCCGCGGTGAGATCCTCTCGGCGCAGGTCACGGCGAACGACATCCGCCACCAGCCGGTGCTGCACGTCGCGGTCACGCCTCGGCAGAACACCGACCCCCGAGAGCTGGTCGACCATGTCGATCGGCTGCTCACCAACCTCGCCACCCTGACCGGGCGCGACACCGAGACCTATGTCTCTGTCCACACCGGCCTGCGTGCGCGTCTCGCCCACGATCAGCGTCGTCTGTCGTGAACCAGAGACTTATCGTCGGTCGCGTACTGCAACGACGATAAGACGCCGGGAATCCTCCCGTCGTCACGATCACCCTCACGAAAGGAGCTCCTCATGGGACTCGATGACAAGATCAAGAATGCCGCTCAGGACATCGCCGGCAAGGCGAAGGAAGCGATCGGCAACGCGACCGACAACGACAAGCTCGCTGCCGAAGGCAAGGCCGACCAGGTCAAGGCCGACGCCAAGAAGGCCGGCGAGAACGTCAAGGACGCGTTCAAGAACTGAGACCCCCGACGGGCGGGTGGAGCGGTGTCACGCTCCACCCGCCCGTCGCTGCGCGTGGGGACGGCCGGCCGACAGCGTCCGTCGTTCTCTCCAGCCATTCCGTCGCTTCGCCCCTGTCGCTCGCTCCGCGCGCATGCGTACGGTCGAGTGATGACCTCCTCGACGACGACTTCTGCCGAGGCGCGATACCGCGTCCATCTTCCGCGACCGACCGCACCGGTGCCCGCGGCCCTCGACCTCGGCGACGGTGCCGACCTTTCTCGTCGCATCGAGGTGACCGACCGGTATCTGAGCCGAGACGGCAGGCCGTGGATCCCGGTGATGGGGGAGTACCACTTCGTGCGCGATCGTCGCGAGGTGTGGGAACGCGAGCTGCGCAAGATGCGAGCCGGCGGCATCGACGTGCTCGCGACGTACGTCTTCTGGCTGGCGCACGAGGAGGTCGAGGGCGAGTTCCGCTGGGACGGTGATCGCGACCTGCGGGCGTTCGTGCAGATCGCCGATCGGGTCGGCCTCGATGTCGTGCTGCGGATCGGTCCCTGGGCGCACGGCGAGACGCGCAACGGCGGGTTCCCCGACTGGCTGCAGGCGCGCGACATCGCGCATCGCACTGACGACCCCGCCTATCTCGAGGTGGCGAATCGCTGGTACGCCGCGATCGCCGGCCAGGTGGCCGATCTCGTGCACCGTGCCGAGGCTCCGGATGCGCCGATCATCGGCATCCAGATCGAGAACGAACTGTACGACCAGCCGCAGCACCTGTCGACGCTGCGCACGATCGCCGAATCGGTCGGCCTCGTCGCCAGCCTCTTCACGGCCACCGGGTGGGGTGGCGCTCGCCTGCCGCAGGGTCGCTTCCTGCCCGTGTATGCGGGGTACGCCGACGGGTTCTGGGAGGAGTCCGACACCGGGTGGCCGGAGTTCGGGCGACAGCACTTCACGTTCAGCGACGTGCGGGACGACCTCTCGGTCGGAGCCGACCTGCGCGCCGCTCCCGTCGACGTCGATGCGGCCGGCGACCGCGGCACGAGCGACGCCTGGCCCTATGCGACCTGCGAACTGGGCAGCGGTATGGCGACCGCCTATCACCGTCGCCCGCTCGTCGACGCGCAGGATGTCGCCGCGCTCGCGCTGACCAAGCTCGGCAGCGGATCGGCCTGGCAGGGCTACTACATGTTCCACGGCGGACTCCACTTCGAGGGGGCGCTCTCGACGACGCAGGAGTCGCAGGCGACCGGGTATCCGAACGACGTCCCCGTGCGCGACTACGACTTCTTCGCGCCGATCGGCGCCGCGGGCACGCAGCGCCCGCACTTTCACCAGCTGCGACGCCAGCACCTGTTCCTCACGGCGTTCGGCGATCGGCTCGCGACCTGCCCGGCGCGCATCGGGCCGTCGGATCCGGGCGGCCTGCGCTGGTCGGTGCGCGGCGACGGCCACCGAGGATTCCTGTTCGTCAACACCCACCAGCCCGCACTCTCGCCGCTCGATGCGGTCGAGGCCGTGAAGTTCGAGATCGGCGGACGCGACGGGGCGGTGCGCATCCCGAGCGACCCGATCACCGTGCCCTCAGGGTCCTCCTTCTTCTGGCCGATCCGCCAGCCCCTCGGAGGCCTGTCCGCCGTGAGCGCGACGGCGCAGCCGATCACCGAGATCCGCCTCGGCGACCACGAGGTGGTGGTCCTGGCGGCGAGCGACGGCATCGAGGTCGAGATCCAGGTCGACGACGTCGCACCGCCCGTCGTGCGGGGAGCGAGCACGACGGTGAACGATGACGGGCGACTCGTGATCCGCCCCGACTCGGCTCCCGGCGTCGACTGTCGGGTGCAGGTCGGCCGCACGACTTTCGTGATCCTCGACAGCGCCACCGCGGATGCCGTCTGGTGGGGCCCCGTGGACGGAATCGACAGCGTGGTGATCTGGCCGCACGGCGGCTGGTTCGACGACACGGACTTCGTGGCCGAGAGGCAGGATGCCGATGCGGACATGCTCGTTCTGGCCGAGCGCGCCGACCGAGCCGGTGTCGAGTTCCGACGGACGGTGGTCGAGGCGGCAGATGCTCATCACGATCTGGTGCCGCCGGTCTTCCCGGCAGTGCCCGTGTTCGCCCCGAGGGTCGGCGGCCCGGCATCGCGCGTGAGCGCCCCGACGGAGGCCGACTTCGCCGAGGCCTCGGCGGTCGAGATGCTCATCCCGAGCGGGATCGGCGTCGATGCCGAGCAGGTGGTGCTGCGGCTCGACTGGGTCGGCGACGTCATCCGTCTGCACATCGGCGACCGGCTGATCGCCGATCAGTTCTGGTCGGGGCGGCCGCTCGAGGTCGACCTCACCGCCTATCGCGATCTGCTGGCCGAGCATCCGATCCGTCTCGAGGCATTCGCCTGGGATCCCGCGTCTCCCGTGCACGTCGACCCCCGCGTCCGGCCGACGGCCGCCGATCCGGTGCTGCGGGTCGATGCGGCGGCCGTGCTCGTGCGCCGGTATGCGCGGGTGCGCACGACCCCGTGACGCGTGCGCTCAGCCCTTGTGCTGGGCGCGGTAGGTCGTGGGGCTCACGTCGTGCACTCGGCGGAACTGCCGCGAGAAGTACAGCGGATCGGCGTAGCCCACCGCCGCGGCGATCTCGGCGACCGACAGACCGGTGGTGTCGAGCAGCGCCCGCGCCCTGCCCATCTTGAGCGAGGTGTGGAAGGCCACCGGCCCGCTGCCGGTCGTCTGACGGAACAGCGCGCTCAGGTGCGAGGGCGACAGCCCGACGAGGGCCGCGAGGTCTGCGACCTGGATGCTGCCGTCGATGCGCGTCTCGAGGTAGCGCATCGCCCGCTCGAGCGGGGAGCCCTCGGCGGGCAGCGTGCTGTCGACCGTGATGCGCGTGAGCAGATTCCAGGCGATGCCGGATGCCGCCAGCAGGTGCGCGGGCGAGATGCGACGCTCGAGCAGTGTGACGAGCTCATCGAACAGCGCCACCACCCGATCGACCGCGCGCAGCCGCACCAGACGGGAGGCGCCCGGCGGAGTCGTCAGCTCTGCCGCATCCGTCCCTCGCACGTGCAGCCACCAGATCGTCCATGGGTCGCGATCGGAGCTGCGGTACTCGTGCGGGGTGCCTGCGGGGATCGCGATGCTCGTGCCGGGGCTAAGCGCGTACTCGTCGCCACCGAACGTCACGACGCCCGCGCCGCCGACGCAGACCAGCACGATCGTCTCGGACGCCCCTCGCAGGCGCTGGCGCAGGTGGCCCGCGGCATGGGGGAACAGGCCCGCGTCGGTGACGGTGAGGCGCCGGGTGACGGGCGCGGCGAGCGTGTGCTCGACCTGGGGGCGCGGCACCACGCAGAGTCGCTGATCGGCGAATCCCTCCGCGCGCGCGGCGGTGTCCGGCGAGTGCGGGGCGATGCTGCGATACGTCGTTTCGTCCATGTCATCCCTCGTTCTCACCATACCCAGGGTGCTGCAGCGCTCCTAGCCTCGAAGAGCGGCCGACGTGGCCCGCCGAGTCCGAGGAGAATCATGACGATCGAGCTTCCCGAGGTGCCGCAGAGGCTGCGGCCGACCCTCGAGGCCGGTCGGCCCGTGGCCTGGCGTGAACCGCTCACGATCGCGACCTACGAGACCGGGGTGCCGAGCCCGTATCCGATGTTCCTCGATCGCCGGGTCTACCAGGGGTCGAGCGGAGCGGTGTATCCGATCCCCTTCATCGAGAGCGTCGACCATCAGCCGACTCCGCGCGAGTGGGACGCCGTTCACCTCGAGAACGAGTACGTGCGCCTCGTCGTGCTGCCCGAGCTCGGCGGGCGCATCCACGTCGGGTACGACAAGGTCACCGGCTACGACTTCTTCTACCGCAACAACGTCATCAAGCCGGCTCTCGTGGGTCTCGCGGGCCCGTGGATCAGCGGTGGTGTCGAGTTCAACTGGCCGCAGCACCACCGACCCGCCACCTGCCTGCAGGTCGAGACGAGCATCGAGACCGACGACGACGGCACGGTCACCCTCTGGTGCCACGACCACGATCCGTTCGCCCGCATGTCGGCGCAGCACGGCGTGCGCCTGCGGCCGGGCAGCTCGGTGGTCGAGCTCGCGGTGCGGCTGCACAACCGCACGAAGGAGCGCCAGAGCTTCCTCTGGTGGGCGAACGTCGCGGCCCGAGTGCATGACGACTACCAGGCGTTCTTTCCCGAGGACGTGCGCCACGTGGCCGATCACGCCCGCCGCGCGCTCACCTCGTTCCCGGCGGCGGATCGCCCGTACTACGGCGTCGACTACCCGGCTCGCGCGGCGGAGACCCCCGGCGCCGATCGGATCGACTGGTACCGCAACATCCCCGTGCCGACGTCGTACATGATCGTCGACTCGCAGCAGGACTTCTTCGGCGGCTACGACCACGCGGCAGGGGCCGGGTTCGTGCACTGGGCCGAGCGCCGGGTGTCGCCGGGCAAGAAGATGTGGACCTGGGGCGATGCGGCCTTCGGTCATGCGTGGGACGCGCAGCTGACCGACCTCGACGGCCCCTACGTCGAGCTGATGGCGGGCGTCTACACCGACAACCAGCCGGACTTCTCGTGGCTGCTGCCGGGCGAGACGAAGACCTTCACGCAGTACTGGTACCCGGTGCCCGCGATCGGGGTCGTGCATCAGGCGACACCGGATGCCGCGGTGCACATCGATCGCGACGGCGACGACCTGGTCGTCTCGGTCGCGGCGACCGCCCGCCGTCCCGGTGCGAGGGTGCTGGTCGAGTCCGCGGGCGAGACGGTCGAGACTCACGCCGTCGACCTGGATCCTGGTGTGCCGGCAGTCGTCCGCACGCGCGGCCACGGCCACGACGGGGACCTCGAGGTGCGGGTGCTCGACGCCGGCGGGCGCGTGCTGGTGCGGTGGGCGCCGACGGTGGTCGATTCCGAGGAGCCCTGGGTCGCCGAGGAGCCGCCGTCGCCCGAGGCCACCGAGTCGGTCGAAGAGCTGTACCTCACCGGTCTGCACCTCAGCCAGTACCGGCATCCGACCCGGTCGCCGATGCCCTACTGGCGTGCTGCGCTCGAACGGGATCCGGGCGATGCCCGCACCAACCTGGCGGTGGCCGACCGGCTGTACCGACAGGGGCACCACGAAGACGCCCTCGCTCACGTCCGCGCGGCTGTCGCCCGCCTGACCCGACGCAACGCGAACCCGGTCGATGCCGAAGCCTTCTATCTGCTCGGTCTCGTGCAGTCCCGCCTCGGCCACGTGGTCGAGGCGCAGCAGGCGTTCGGAAAGGCAGGGTGGGATGGCGCGTGGACCGCGGCCGCCGGGTTCGCACTCGCCCAGTCGCTCGCGCACCAGGGCCAGGATCGCGCCGCGACGCGCGTGCTCGACGAGCTCGACGAGGTCGCCGCGCACGACCCGCGGCGCATCGCGCTGCGGGCGATCCTGCTCCGCCGCTCCGGACGCGACGCAGAGGCGCAGCGGGTGCTCGACCGTGCTCTCGACGCCGACCCCCTCGCGGCCACGATCCGGTTCCTGGCCGGGCACGAGATCCACGACACCGGGATCCTGCTCGACGTGGCGCTGGAGGTGCGCGACGCCGGCGACGCGGCATCCGCTCTGCTGCTGCTGGCCCGGGTGCAGTCGGCCGCGGTGACGCCGAGCGGCAACCTCGGTCCGATCGCCCACTATCTCGCGGCGGCGATCCTCGACGCGGAGGGGCGGTCGGCCGAGGCCGCCGCGCACCGGCACCGGGCGCGCGAAGCCGATCTCACCTGGGCCTTCCCGTCGGGACTCGACGCGCTCGACGCCCTCGACCGGGCGGTCGCCGCCGAACCCGACGACGCCACGGCCCGGATGCTGCGCGGAACCCTGCTCTACGCGTCGGGCAGGCGCACCGAGGCTGCGGCCGAGTGGGATGCGGCGATCGAACTCGGCCTGCGTCACCCCGTGCTGCTGCGCGATGCGGCGCTCGCCGCCTACTCGGTCACGCACGATGACGACCGCGCCTGGGCCCTGTACGAGCAGGCGGTCGACGCAGCGCCCGGCGACGCCCGTCTGCGATACGAGCAGGACCAGCTGGCCGCGCGTCTGGGGCACGACGACGCCACGCGATACGAGCGCCTGCGACCGCTCGAAGCGCTCGTGCTGACGCGCGACGACTTCGCGATCGCCTATGTGCGGCTGCTGCTGGCCGTCGGCGAGGCCACACGGGCCTACGCGATCCTCACCGGACGCGAGTTCCGGCCGTGGGAGGGCGGCGAAGGCGAGGCGCTCGCCGCGTGGGATGCGACCCTGGCGGCGCTCGGCCTGCCGACGGCCGACCCGCCGTCGAACCTCGGCGAGGCCCGCAGCCCGTACACGCCGCCCGTGGCACGCCACGAGTCGGGCGAGACGGACTACTTCGCGACGAGCCTTCCCGAGCTGCTGCTGTTCACCCGGGGGAGCCATGACGACTGACGAGGGAGCCCGGCGATGACCGAGCGTTACCTGGGCACCGGACATGAGTCGGATGCCGGCGGGCCGATGCCGCTCGGTGTGCCCGCGCATCTGCCCGCGCGGCTGTCGATCACGCTCTGGGACTTCTCCTGGTACACGAGGGCGGGGGAGGGCGAGCCCTATGCGGATCTCGACCGGGCCTGCGCAGACGCTGCGGATCTCGGCTACAACTGCATCCGCATCTGCGCCGCCCCGCTGCTGCTGTTCGGCCACCCCGAGCTGTCGGACCTCTCGCGAGACCTCGAGATCGAGGGGCTCGGCGCAGCTCTCGACGGTAGCTGCTACGGCCGGGGCACCCGCTGGTACGACGTGCCGGGCGGCTATCGGATCGATCTGCTCGATCGTCTGCGTCAGCTGTTGGAGGCGGCGAAGCGGCACGGACTCGTCGTGATCTTCGCGAGCTGGGAGTATCAGCAGTCCCCGAGCTTCGCGCGGTCGTCGAGATGGTTCGAGGCGATCGACGCGGTGCCTCTCGCCGAGCGGTACGACCACCTTGCCGCCGCGTGGGACCGGCTCATCGACTGGGTGACGGATCTCGGGCTACGCTCGCAGATCGCACTCGTCGAGCTGCACAACGAGGTGGACTTCTCGATCCTCCCGGCGCTGACCGGCTCGGGTGAGCGGGCACTCGCGGGGCTGCGACAGCAGCATCCTGATCTGCTCATCACCGCGAGCTACGGCAAGCCGCCGCACCTGGCGATGCACCAGGTGTCGGATGCTCTCGGGGCGGCGCAGTTCCACGTCTACAGCTACGGCGTGCTCGACGCGCTGCAGCAGCTCATCGACATCCGGTCCGAGCAGTCGGAGGGGTTCCCGAATGCGATGCTGCGGTCGCTGCTCGTCGATGGTGCTCCCACCCCCGCCGAGTACGGGCGACCCGCCGAGTGGAAGCTGCGCGCCACGGTCGTCACCGACCAGATGATCTACGGCTACGACTGGGTGGATCCGGGGCTGTGGGATGCCTGGCTCGACGAGCACGCCGCCCCCTATCGGCTGATGATGCGTCGCGAGATCGAGTCGCGGGTCGCGGCGGTCGCAGCGTGGGCGCACTGGCGACAGGTGCCCGCCGTGATCGGCGAGGGGTGGCTTGGCTACACGCCCCTGAACGCCTGGTACGAAGAGAGCGAGTACGGGCTCGAGTTCGCCGAATGCGGCGTGGATGCTGCGCTCCGCGCCGGGGTCTGGGGAGTCGTGCCGTGCTCGAACGCCGCTCCGCACCATCCGATGTGGACGCTCCGCGACTGGCAGCGGAGGCTGAACGCGAGGGTGCTCTCGAGCGGGACGTGACGCGCAGGTGCAAGCCCGAGGTCTGTGCCCCCTTGTCGTGAGACGATGCCGGGGATGGACGCCACAGCCGACGATGAACTGCGCGAGCTGCGCGCCCGCGCCTACGGGCCCCGTGCCGACATCGCGTCGGATCCCGCCGCGATGCGCCGACTGCAGGAGCTGGAGTCGGCGCGCATGGCGGCACCCGTCAGGCGGGAACACGCCCGGTCGACTCCCGAGCCGAGCCCCGCACCCGCTGCCGAGGGCGACGCCGCCCGCTCCGACCGTGGCGAGGGGTGGGACGAGGACTCCCTCTGGGACGACGAGGGTGCTGCGCCCGAGACCTCCGGGCGATTCGGCTGGACCGCGCGACGCCAGGCGCTGCTCTGGGCGGCATCGGTCGTGGTGACCGCGGTGATCGCGGCGGCGATCACCTACACGCTCGTGTCGATCCCCATGTTCTCGGCATCCGCGCAGGCGCCGCAGATCGCGACGCTCGAGTTGACCCGCACCGGAGCCGTGCCACCCGGCTGGTTCGGAGCAGAGGAGGATGTCGCGGCGGTCGAGTTCTACGGCCTGACGCTCTTCGCGACCGCCGGGTGGGTCTCGGAGTCGGGTGACCGTTCGTCGGAGAGTCGCTGCCTCAACGCCACCCCGACGGAGGACGTGCCGCCGGAGTCGGATCCCGACGGATCGTCGTATACCAGCGGCCGGATCTACGGGACGTGCAGTGTGGGGTCGTTCCCGGCGGCCTTCGTGATGCCGATCGATGGCGAGAGCCCGGGCGAACTCGTCGACCGTTACCCTTCGGGCACGGCGCTGCAGTTCGTGCTCGACGGCGATCGGGTCAGGGTGTTCCTCGACAGCGGCTCTGACTAGGCGACGGGAGATGCGGCGCGCACGCCGCCGCCCGCCGAAGCCAGCACTGGCGCACCCGCCCTCGGCACCGCTGCATAACCCGGCCGCGTGAACCACGACGGCAGCGCTCGCCGCAGGTGACTCGGGCCCGTGGCCGTGGCCTCTTCAGCGAGAAGCAGCGTCGTCCATTCGATGTCGCCGCGCCAGAACCGGGTCAGGGCCCGCAGGGTGCACCGCACCTCGACCGACACGTCGTAGCCGGGGTCGGCATCGCAGACGTCGGCGTCGCCGTCGTGGATCACGAGCCACCACCGTCGCTGCGCCGGGCTCGCATCGGTGAAGTGCAGTGCGATCACCGTGCGCGCTTCCGGAACGGTCTCGTGGTCGATGTTGCGATGCATGTCCCAGAGCAGCAGCTTGGGGTCGAGATCGGCGTCGCCGAGCTCGCCGATCCATCGCACGCCCCATGCCGAGAGCTGCTCGACGACCGGCCGCAGCTCGGCACCCGCCGGGGTGAGCACGTAGCGGACGTCGGCGCCCTGGGCGATCCGCTCGATCAGCCCGGCGCGCTGCAGCTGGTCGAGCCGATGCGACAGCAGAGTGGGCGACATGCGGGGGAGGCCGCGGCGCAGGTCGTTGAAGTGCTCGGTGCCGAGCAGCAGCTCGCGCAGCAGGAGCATCGTCCATCGCTCGTCCAGCAGCTCCATCGCCTTGGCGACGGGGCAGAACTGGTAATAGGGGGCGCCCACGAGCCTCACGATAGACCCGGTACAGATCCGATACTAGAGCGGTCTGCGGGGGCTTCGTAGCGTGAGGAGCACAAGGCAGAGGAGCCCATCATGAACATCACCACCACCGATCTTCAGGCCGAAGCCGATCGCGCGCTGAAGGCGAAGCACAGAGTCGTCTGGGCGCTCGGCGACTATGCCGCCGTCGCACGTGAGGTGATCCCCGAACTCGGTCGCGTGCTCGTCGCAGAGAGCGGCGTCGGGCCGGGCGACCGGGTGCTCGACGTCGCCGCCGGCACCGGCAACGCGTCGATCGAGGCCGCTCGTGCCGGAGCATCCGTCGTCGCCAGCGACCTCACCCCCGAGCTGCTCGAGATCGGCAGGAAGGATGCCGCGCGTCAGGGCGTCGAGCTCGCATTCGAGGAGGCGGATGCCGAGGCGCTGCCCTACGCCGACGACTCGTTCGACGCGGTGCTGTCGTGCGTCGGCGTCATGTTCGCGCCCCACCACGAGGTCGCAGCGAGCGAGCTGACCCGGGTCGTGCGCCCAGGCGGCAGGCTGGCATTGATCAACTGGACGCCGGAGGGGTTCGTCGGTCAACTGTTCGCCACACTGAAGCAGTTCGTCCCCGCCCCTCCCGCGGGAGTGCAGCCGCCGCCGCTGTGGGGTGACGAGCAGCACGTGCGCGACCTTCTCGGAGATCGCGTGACCGATCTGTCGATGGAGCGTCGGAAGTTGGCCGTCGACCGATTCGCGTCTGGAGCAGAGTTCCGCGATTTCTTCCGCGACTTCTACGGGCCGACGGCTGCCGCCTATCGTGCGGTGGGTGACGACGAGCAGCGGCGCGGGGAACTGGATGCTGCGCTGGTCGCGCTCGGCGAGAAGCACCTCGACGCCGGGACGATGCCGTGGGAGTACCTGCTGGTGACGGCGAGGGTCGTCTAGAGCGGCGCCGCCGGCGTGTGTTCGTCCTCGCTCGAAGAGACGGCCGGAGACGTCGTGGCGGGTCCACGCGCAGAGGGGCCGACCGGAATCACCGGTCGGCCCCTCGCTCTGCAGTCGTCAGCTGATCGCGGCACGCAGCGCGGCTGCGGCGTCACCGACGTTGTCGGCGCTGTAGATCGCGCTGCCGGCGACGGCGACCTGCGCGCCGGACGCCTGCACGGCGGCGATGCTCGCGGCATTCACTCCACCGGCCACCGAGAAGGCGACGCCGGATGCCCTGCCGTCGGTGAGCAGGCTGTCGAGCGAGTAGCCGTCCTGCGCCTGCTCGTCGAGACCCGCGTGCATCTCGACGAACTCTGCGCCGAGGCCGATGACCTGCTGCGCGCGGGCGGGCTTGTCGGCCACGCCGATCAGGTCGACGACGATGCCCTTGCCGTGCTTCTTCGCGGCCTTCACCGCGCCGGTGATCGTGCTGTCGTCGGCCACACCGAGCACCGTCACGAGATCCGCACCCGCGCCGAAGGCGATGTCGGCCTCGAGCTCACCGGCATCCATGGTCTTGAGGTCGGCGAAGATCACCTTGTCGGGGTGGGCGTTCTTGAGGGCGGTGATCGCCGAGAGGCCCTCGCTCTTGATCAGCGGGGTGCCGAGCTCGAGGATGTCGACGTGCGCGGCCGCGGCGGCGGCGAGTTCGAGGGCCTTCTCGGTGCTGAGCGTGTCGATGGCGAACTGCAGTTTCATGAGTGTTCCGTTCGTTCTGCGGGGTGGATGGTGGGGCGGCGGCCGCTCATTCGAGGTTCGCGTGGCGCGGCCAGAGGTCGTCGGCGCTGGTGCCCTGGCGCTGCCAGAGCGCGTGGAAGAGTCCGTCGCCGATGACGACGACGGCTTGCTCGAACAGGCTCGCGGCGTACTGGTGCGAGGCATCGGCCGTGCGGTCCAGCTTCTGAGCGGCAGGCACTCGCACGACGACGTCGGCGAGCTCCGACAGGGGCGAGGTCTCCGCGGTCGTGAGCGCGCCGATGCGCGCCCCGACCGACGAGGCGCGCTGCGCGGCTCGCACGATCGATTCGGTGGTTCCCGACCCGCTCGCCGTCAGCAGCAGATCGTCGGCCTCGATAGCCGGAGTGGTGGTGTCGCCGACCACGTGCACGTCGAGCCCGAGGTGCATGAGGCGCATCGCCGTCATGCGCAGGGCGAGCCCTGAGCGTCCGGCGCCGAGCAGGAAGACGCGCCGGGCATCGGCGACGAGGTCTGCCAGGTCGATGAGCTGATGCGCGTTCGCGACGCTGGTGCGCTCCGAGACGCGGAGCAGCTCGTTCGCGATGAGGGAGATGGCGGCGCCGGGCGAGATCGTGGCGGTGAGAGGCATGTCTCCACTCTCGCGAGCGCTCGCCCCTCGGGCGCTCCTGCCTCGGGACCGTTCCACCTACCCGAAGGAAGGGGGCCGGATAGAGTAGGTGTTCATGAGCATCGAAGAGCAAGTGGGCCCGGCGGCCTCACGCCGACTGGCCGCAGACCATGCGCTCGCTCTCGCCGAGCAGCGGGACCGCTACGCCCTCACCCTCGAATCGCTGCTCGCGACGCTGCGCTCGCAAAGGCTCGACGACCGGGCGGCTCGCACGATCGCGGTCGATGTCGCGGCCGGCGCGCTGGTCGGACTCCGGACGCTCAACGACGAGCAGGGAGCAGGACTCGAGCCGGTGACGGGCGCCTTCGAGCGTCTGCGCGGCGACCTGCGCCCGCTGGTGCGCTACAGCGAGCTCGACGTGCAGTTCGTCGAGCCGCCGGCCAACGGACGGGCACTCCCCGGGGTGATCGCACACTCGGCGCGGTCGATCGTCCGAAGCACCGTGCTGGCGATCGTCGACCGCGGAGAGACGAGACGAGTGCGCATCCAATGGGACTGCGACGGACTGAACCTGCTGATCGCGATCCGCGATGACGGCCGGGGAGACCTGACGACGCACGACGACGCACTTCGCCCGATCGCCGAGCAGGTCTCTGCACTTTCTGGCGACCTGTCGGTGGCCTCGACGCCCGGATGGGGGTCGGAGGTCGGCATCCGCCTGCCTCTCGATCCGCCCGCCGAACCCGGCGAACTGCCGGATGCGATCGACGCGAGCCCCCGCGAGCGCGACGTTCTTCGCCTGGTGGCCGCGGGGCGTCGCAACCGCGAGATCGCCGAGACGCTGAATGTGAGCGAGAACACGGTGAAGTTCCACGTGTCGAACCTGCTGCGCAAGTCCGGCGTCGCGTCGCGCGTCGAACTGGCCGCCATCGCCCGCGGCTGACCACCCGGACGAGTAGGGGCGGAGCTGGTCGAAAGGATGGGGCGGAGGTCGTCGTGCCGCGACAGCCTCTTGACTCCGGCGCTCAGCGATCTAGCCTGACAGGCATGTGCCGCAACATCATTCCCCTGAACAATCTCGAGCCGCCGGCGACCGACGTCGAGTGCCACGAGGCCGCCGTGCAGTTCGTGCGCAAGATCTCGGGCGCCAACGCGCCGTCGCGGGCGAACCAGGAAGTGTTCGACCGAGCTGTCGCCGAGATCGAGCGCTCGGTGCGGCAACTGCTCGACGGTCTCGTGACGACGGCACCCCCGAAGAACCGCGACGAACAGCGGGAGAAGCGACAGGCGCGGTCGGCCGAGAGGTACGAGGCGATCCGCGTCTTCCAGCAGGCCAAACGCGCTGCTCGGGCAGAATGACGGAATGCACCTTCACACCACGACGGCCGGCACGGGCGAACGCCACGTCGGACTCATCCACGGTCTCGGCGCTGACGGCACGGCCTGGCAGCCGCTGATCGAACGGATGCTGTCCACGGGGCGGTACACGGTCACGACGGTCGACCTCCGCGGGCACGGGCGCAGTGACCGGGCACCCTCGTACGGGCTCGCCGAGATCGCCGACGACGTCGTGGAGTCTCTTCCGCAGGGCCTGCACAGTGTGATGGGGCACTCACTCGGAGGTGCGGTCCTCGTCCGTGCCGTCGAGCGTCTGCGCCCCCAGCGCGCGATCTACCTCGACCCCGGTTTCGGGCTCGCACTGCCCACCACCGGCTTCGCCGGCCGCGCCTTCTGGGCGATCCCCGCCCTCACCCTCGGGGTCGTCGGGCTGCGTCAGTCGCGCCGCAGTGCCGCCCAGCGTGCGGCGTATCCCGAGAGCATCCGCTCCTCGATGAAGAAGAGTCAGCAGCTGTTCGACTCGAAGATGGCGATCGGGGTGTTCCGCGAGGTGGCCTTCCATCCCGTCACGATCGCGCCGCCCGCTGTGCCGTCGACGATCGTGCTCTCCGACGAGTCTCCCGCTGTGCTGCCGGACGCGATGGCCGAGGCGCTCGAGCGGGAGGGGTGGGAGATCCGCCGGATCGCCGGCATTCATCACGACATGCAACTGGAAGACCCTGAGCGCACGTTCGAGGTCATCGCCGACGTGCTCTGAGCGACTCACCCCGCACGGCACCGGCGCCGGGGTTCCTGTTAGGGTTGCCTAACCAACACCGATCGTCTCGGTGTCGTCCCCCTCCCGGTCCCGAAAGGTCATTCACCATGCCCTCCCGCCTCCGTCGCCGCGCCTCCGCAGCCCTCGCCGCCTCGACTTGCGCACTGCTCCTGCTCGCCGGCTGCGCCGCCGACCCCACCGCCGCCACCGACGAACCCGCCGAATCCTCCGACACGCACGAGGTCGAGCACGCCCGCGGCACGACGGCCGTCCCTGATGACCCGCAGCGCGTGGTGACGCTGGAGCCGCTCGAGCTCGACACTGCGGTCGCCGTCGGCATCGAACCGGTGGGCAGCGCGGTCGCCAGCAACGTCACGGGGGCACCGGCCTACCTCGGTGCGGACGGCGTCGAGCCCGTCGGCACCGTGCCGGAGCCCGATCTCGAGGCGATCGCGGCCCTCAAGCCCGACCTGATCCTCGGCACCGAGGCGCGGCACTCCGAGCTCTACGAGCAGCTCGCGGCGATCGCACCCACCGTGTTCATCGAGACTCAGGCTGACCCGTGGCGGGACAACGCGCTGCTCATCGGCGAGGCGCTGGGCCGTGAGAGCGAGGTCGCCGACCTGTTGGAGGCTGTCGACGAGCGCTGCGAGGCTCTGGCAGACGAATACGACGTCGACGGTCAGACCGCGCAGCTGATCCGTCCGCGGGACGAGACGACGCTCAGCCTCTACGGGCCGGTCTCGTTCTCGGGCAGCCTGCTCGAGTGCGCCGGGTTCACGATCCCCGAGCAGGACTGGGCCGACGGGCTGCAGGCCGACCTCTCGCCGGAGAACATCCTTTCGGCACAGGCTGATCACGTGTTCGTCACCGTGACCGACCTCGATGACGCCTCCGAGATCCCCGCAGCGATCACCCAGAACGCTGACGCCTTCCCGTCGGTGACCCCGGTCGACACGAGCTACTGGGTGTCGGGTGTCGGGCCCAAGGGCGCGCAGGCCGTGCTCGACGACATCGAGACGTACCTCGAAGCGAGCCGTTGACCGCTCTCTCCCTGACCGAGACGTCGGCGCCGCTCACGCGGCGTCGACGTTCTCCGCACCGCGGCCTGCGCGCGGTCGGAGGAACGATCGGCCTCCTGGTCGCCCTCACGCTGGCCGTCCTGCTCTCTCTCACGGTCGGCGCGAACCCGCTCTCCCCGCAGGCGGTGTGGGCGACGCTGCAGGGCGGCGGAACCCCCGAGACCGACTACATCGTGTTCGATCTGCGCATCCCCCGCACCGTCACGGGCCTTGTGGCCGGCGTCGCGCTGGGGGTGGCTGGTGCATTGATCCAGGCCTTCACCCGCAATCCGCTCGCCGATCCCGGCATTCTCGGCGTCAACGCCGGTGCCGCGCTCGCCGTCGCGCTGGGCGTCACCTTTCTCGGTCTGCGCGATGTGTCGCAGTTCGTGTGGCTCGCATTCCTCGGCGCGCTCGTGGTCACGGTGGCCGTCTACCTGATCGGATCCTCGGGACGCGGCCCCGCCGACCCGCTGCGGCTCACGCTCGCCGGCGTCGCGCTCGGGGCCGTGCTCTCGGGCATCACCACCGGGCTGTCGCTGAGCGACCCCGAGGCCTTCGACTCCATGCGCAGTTGGAATGCCGGGTCGCTTCTCGGCCGCGGCTTCGACGTCATCCTGCCGGTGCTCCCGTTCGTGGTCGCGGGGCTGGTGCTCGCGCTGCTGCTCGCCCCGGGACTGAATGCCATCGGCCTCGGTGAAGATGTCGCCCGCGCGCAGGGCGCCAACGTCGTGGGCATCCGCGTCGGTGTCATCGCCGCCGTCACCCTGCTGGCCGGTGCCGCCACCGCCCTGGCCGGTCCGATCTCTTTCATCGGCCTGATGGTGCCCCACGTGATCCGCTGGACCTTCGGCGTGGATCAGCGCGTCATCTTGCCGCTCTCCGCCGTGCTGGCGCCGGTCATCCTCCTTCTTGCCGACGTTCTGGGTCGCATCATCATCGCCCCGGCCGAGGTGCCGGTCGGCATCGTGGCGGCGTTCGTCGGGGCTCCTGTGCTGATCGTGCTGGCACGCCGCCGCACGGCGAGTGCGCTGTGAGCGAGTCGCGAGTGACCGCGCTCACCGACGTCGGGTACCGCCGGTGGATCCTTCGCGCGGGTCCCCTGCGGATGCCGGTGCGTCAGCGCAGTGTCGTCGCGGGCGTGGTCGCCGTCGGCGTCCTCTGCGTGCTGGCCGTGCTCGCTCTGGCACTCGGTGCCTATCCGCTGACGCCGCAGCAGGTGATGCAGACCCTGCTCGGGGGCGGAGACGCCATGGACCGCACGGTCGTGATCGAGTGGCGACTCCCGAGGGCGCTCGCCGCGGTCACGGTCGGCGCTCTTCTGGGCATCGCGGGCGCGCTGTTCCAGACCGTGACGCGCAACCCGCTCGCGAGCCCCGACATCCTCGGACTTTCCAACGGCGCATTCACCGGGATGCTGCTCGCACTGGTGCTCGTGTCAGGCAGTTGGCCGGTGCTGACCGTCGGATCACTCCTCGGCGGATTCGTCACGGCCGCGGTGATCTGGCTGCTATCCGCCCGCGGCGGGGTGCAGGGGTTCCGCCTGATCGTGGTCGGGATCGGAGTCTCGGCGATCCTCGCCTCTCTGAACACGTGGATGCTGCTGCAGATCGAGCTCGAGACGGCGATGTTCGCCTCGGCCTGGGGAACCGGATCATTGAACGGCGTCACCGCCGGGCCGCTCGCGGGGGCTCTCGCGAGCGCTCTGCCGTTCGTCGTCGCCGCGGTCATGCTCGTGCCGCGGCTGCGCCAGCTCGGTCTCGGCGACGACATGGCGGCATCGACCGGTGTACGACCGGGAGCGATCCGCGCCGGGGCGCTGCTCATCGGTGTCGCGCTCGTCGCCGCGGCGACCACGGTCGCTGGACCCGTCGCGTTCGTGGCCCTCGCCGCGCCCCAGATCGCGCGCCTCGTCGCCCGCACCCCGCACTTGTCGCTCGTGCTCTCGGGCCTCTTCGGCGGGGTGCTGCTGCTCGGCGCCGACCTCATCGCGCAGCACGTGCTGCCCACATCACTGCCCGTCGGCGTCGTCACCGTGTCCGTCGGCGGCGCCTACCTCGTTCTCATGATCATCCTGGAGATCCGCCGCCGTGCCTGAAATCCCGTCCTCGCCCGAACGTCTCCCGTCCACCGAGACCGCCGCGTCGCGATTGTCGGCCGAGGCGATCAGCCTGTCGTACGACCGCACCGAGATCGTGCGCGAGCTGTCTGTCGCGGTGCCAGACGGCGGTTTCACCGTCATCATCGGCCCGAACGCGTGCGGCAAGTCGACGCTTCTTCGAGGTCTGTCGCGACTGCTCGCTCCGTCGGGCGGACGTGTCGTGCTCGACGGGCAGACGATCGGCTCGTACCCGGCGAAGGAGGTCGCCCGCAGGCTCGGGCTGCTGCCGCAGAGCGCGACGGCTCCCGATGGGATCACGGTCGCCGATCTGGTCGCGCGGGGGCGCTATCCGCATCAGAACCTGATGCGGCAGTGGTCGGATGCCGATGAGCGGGCCGTTCAGCATGCGCTGGAGGCTACCGGGACCGCCGACCTGGCGGCGCGTCCGGTCGACGCGCTCTCGGGTGGCCAGCGCCAACGCGTGTGGGTGGCGATGGTGCTCGCGCAGGAGACCGATCTGCTGCTGCTCGACGAGCCGACCACTTTCCTCGATGTCGCGCATCAGGTGGAGCTCATGGAACTGTTCGCGCACCTCAACGCGCAGGGCCGCACGCTCGTGGCGGTGCTGCACGACCTCAATCACGCGGCGCGGTACGCGACGCACATCATCGCCATGCGCGATGGACGCATCGTCGCCGAGGGGCCGCCGCACGAGGTGATCACGAGCGAGCGCGTGCATGAGGTCTTCGGTCTTGAGAACGTCGTCATCGCAGATCCGGTCACGGGCGGGCCTCTCGTGGTGCCGCTGCGCGGATCCGCACCCTCGGTCGGCCGCTCCGCCCACGGGGGAGTGCGATCGTGAGCGGGTCCGTGGATGCCGAGCGGCCGTGGGCGTACAGCGCGTTCCCCGTCGAGGTGCGCAGGCGCGCGATGCTCAGCCCGCGGTTCGTCCGGCTGACGCTCGCCGGAGAGAGCCTGCGGAACTTCGCCGCCTGGGGCACGGACCAGCGGATCAAGGTCGTGCTGCCCCTGCCCGACGGCAGCATCGCGGACTTCGGGCTGCTCGACGAACCCACCCCGCATCCCTCCGACTGGTACACCCGCTGGCGTGCACTGCCGGAAGACGAGCGGAACGTGCTCCGTACCTACACGCCAGCGGCGATCAGGGCGGATGCCTGCGAGATCGACATCGACTTCTACCTGCATGAACCGGCAGGACCGGCCTCCGCGTGGGCGGCCGCGGCCGTGCCCGGTGATCATCTCGTGGTCAACGGGCCGGACGCCCGTATGGGGTGGACCGGGTACGGCCTGCACTGGCAGCCGGGCGAAGCGCGGCACTTCCTGCTGGTCGCCGATGAGACGGCGTTCCCGGCCGTGAGCGGCATCCTCGCCTCGCTGTCGCTCGACTCGCATGCCGACGTCTTCCTCGAGTGCGACGACCCCGCCGATGACATCGTCTCGGCGGATGCTCCCGACAACGCGCGCATCCATGTCGTCCCTCGAGGGACCGGTGACGACGCAGGCGTCGAGCGCGCACTGCGGGAATGGGTCGACGCGCGGCAGGGCACGCTGCGCGATGATGCCGAGCTCTATGTGTGGCTGGCGGGCGAATCGGGCGTCACCACACGCATCCGACGCCACCTCACGGCTGAGGTGGGGATCGCGAAGGACCGCGTGTCCTTCCTCGGATACTGGAAGGTCGGAGGGCCGCTCGTCGGGTGAGACGGCGTCACTCAGCGCCTATGCCGCAGTCTCCCGAACGGCCGGCCGGGTGAGCCGCGGGATCAGCGCGGGCGTGTTCTCGCGGTACTCGATGTAGTCGGCGCGGTCGCCCCACTTCTTCTCGGCGCGAGCCTCGAGCAGCGGGATGCCGCTGACCCGTGTGAGCAACAGGATGACGAAGAGCGGCGACAGGATCGCGACCCACTGCCATCCGGCGAGCACCGGTGCCGCAGTGAGGAAGACACCGACCCAGATGACGATCTCGCCGAAGTAGTTGGGGTGACGCGACCTCGACCACAGTCCGGTGCGGATGAACTCGTCCTTGTTGGCAGGGTCGGCGCGGAACGCCGACTTCTGCGCGTCGGCGACGATCTCGATCGTCATGCCGAGCAGCCACACGACGATCCCCACGACGGTCAGCCACCCGATGGGCGCTCGCGATGCGGCATCCGTGCTGATCGCGATCCAGGCCGCTGCCGCGGTGATCGACACCCAGGCGCCCTGGATCACCCACACCTGCAGGAAGCGCACGGGGGAGCCCTTGATCTCGTCGAACCGTCCGTCGGATCCGGCCCTGTGCACGCGCATGGCGAGGAACGACCCGAGACGCGCGGCCCACAGGATCACCATCGCCGCGAGGATCCAGCTGCGGGCGTCCGGCAAGGGCGTCAGCAGCACGAGGGCCAGGGAGATCGCGAGGAACGTCAGGCTGCCGGTGAGGTCGAAGAACCGCTCGGTGCGCAGGATGATCGCCGGGATGAAGGCGAGGATCTGGATCGCGTACGCCGCGGCGACAGCGAGGGCGAACAGCGGGATGCTGCCGAGCGTCGCGCCGCCCTGGCTGCCGGCGAGTGCGACGAGGGCTCCGATGACGAGCGCGACGATGATCGCGATGAGCGAGGCGCGCGAGGACTTGGGCTTCGTGGGGGTGGGGGAGGACATGGTGTTCTTTCCGGTTCTCAGAGGTACAGGTCTTCGACGGTGGCGCCGGCGCGGTCGAGCACCACGCTCCGCTTGAGTTTCATGGTGGGTGTGACCAGCCCGCGGTCCTCGAGGTCGGCGAAGACCACGCTGAAGCGACGCACCTGCTCGCTGCGTGCCACGAGCGCGTTCGCGGCGTCGACGGCACGCTGCAGGTGGGCGCGAAGCGCGGGGTCGGTGACCTCGCGGATGTCGGGCTGCGGGGGCATGGGGATGTCGACGCCTTCGGCATCCGCCCACGCCTTCGTCTGCTCGGGATCGAGAACCAGAAGGGCCGAGAGGTACGGCTTGCTCTCGCCGACCATCACCGCATGCGAGACCAGTGGGTCTGCTTCGACGGACCGCTCCCAGCGCGTGGGGACGATCGTCTTGCCGTTCGAGGTGACGATCACATCTTTGAGTCGGCCTTCGAGAATGAGCCGGCCCTGGTCGTCGAGCCGCCCGAGGTCACCGGTGCGGAAGAAGCCGTCCACGAAGGCGTCCTCGTCGTGGGCCGGATTGCGATACCCGGCGAAGACGCCGACGCCGCGAGCGAGCACTTCGCCCTCGTCGCTGATGCGCACCGTGAGACCGGGGAGCGGCGAGCCGACGCTGCCGGAGGCGATGCGGCCGGGCAGATTGCCGGTGAGCGGCGCGGTCGTCTCGGTGAGTCCGTAGCCCTCGATGACGGGCACGCCGATGCCGCGGAAGAAGAGCGAGAGGTCGCTCTCGAGAGCTGCTCCTCCGGAGAGGATGTATCCGACTCGTCCGCCCATCACGGTGCGGAGGCGTCGATAGAACAGCGCGTCGAAGAGGCGGTGGCGCAGGGCGAGTCCGCGGTTCCTCGTGGTTCGCCGGCCGGCGTCGACCTGTTCGGCGCGGCGGCCCCAGGCGATCGCCGTCGCACGGGCTCGCGCCCATACTTTCGTGAGCCCCTTGTCGGCGGCTTTCGCGGCAGCGGCGGCCTGGATCTTCTCCAGCACCCGGGGCACGACGACGAGGAACGTCGGACGCAGTGTGTCGAGTGTGGCGACGACGGTCGACGGGTCGGAGAGGTGCGCGATGCGCATGCCGCTGGCCAGGCAGATCAGCTGCAGGCCGCGGGCCAGCACATGGGCGAGTGGCAGGAAGATGACGGTGTTGCCGCCTTCGTTCACGATCTCGCGGTAGGCGGCGGCGATGTTGAGCACCTGACCGAGGAAGTTCCGGTGCGTGAGCACGACACCCTTGGGCTCGCCCGTCGTGCCGGAGGTGTAGACGATGGTCGCGGGGTCGTCCTGCGTGGCCGAGGTCCTGCGGGCGTCGAGCTCGTCGTCGGTGACCTCGACGCCACGCGCGACCAGGTCGGAGAGAGTGCCGGATGCTGCGGCATCCATCGTCCATGCCCCGAGCGTGATCCGTTCCGTCTGCGTCAGCGCCGCCTGCAGAAGCACCGCGTGCTCCGTGGTGCCGCCGATCGCCAGGCGCACGCCGGCGTCAGCGACGATGGCGTTCACCTGCGACGGCGACGACGTCTCGTAGATCGGCACGACCACGGCGCCGGCGAACCAGGACGCGAGGTCGGCGACGGCCCACTCGTAGCGTGTCGCCGCCATGATCGCGATCGGATCACCGGGGCGCACGCCCTGGGCGATGAAGCCCTTCGCCAGAGCGCGCACCTGGTTGAGGAACTCCCGAGTCGTGATCGGGCGCCACGGGCCTCGAGCATCCGCGCCTTTGACCTCGAAGGCGACGTGATCCGGCGCGACGGAGGCGCGCGCGGCCAGCAGGTCGGTGACGTTGCGATACCCGTCGAGGTCGGCAAGCGGCGGGGTCGATGACTCGATCATCGGAACTCCTCTCGGGCGCGCGAGAACGGGCCCATCTGCTCCTGTTCGGAGCCCGCGGGGAATCGGATGGGATGCGGACGGCAGACGGAGCGTCAGCTGTCGTCAGGCACCCGACGGCTGCGCTTCACGACGAACACGATGAGGATGATGACGCCGGCGAGGGCGGCGAGCGCGAGGAGCACCACGAGAGCGAGGCTCACCAGCACCATCGGCAGCTGCGACTGCGGTCGTTCGACCGGCTCCGGTGTGGGGGTCGGCGACGGCGGGTTGTACACCTCGTCGAACGTGGGGAACTGCTCGTCGGTGAACAGCGGGCTCTCGTCCGGGTACTGGGTCGGGTCTTCGGCGATGAATCGGGTGGCGTTGACGACGCCGTGTCCGAAGGTCGCGGACCATTCGAGCTCGTGCGGCGTCGAGCCGGTGTTGCGGATGAGGGACTGCATCAGCTGCTCCGGGGTCGCGTCCGGCCACTTCTGCATGCCCAGCGCGACGAGGCCGGCGACGAGAGGTGCGGCTGCGGAGTTGCCATTCCAGGCGGTCATGCCCCATGTGTCGTTGAAACCGATCCCGGCGACCTGAATGCCGGGTGCGACGACGTCGGTGTTCGGGTCAGTCATGTTCTCCTCCGAATACTTCTTCTTCGCCGGAGCCGCCGTCGCGTCCACGGACGCGACGTTGAGCACACCGTTGGTCGTGTTGAGCACGTGCACCGAGGTGCTGTCGTTGTTGGGGAGTGCCCCGATGACGACGACCCCTGCCTGCAGCGCCTTCGTGACACTGTCGTATGTCGGCTGGGAGATCTCCTGGTGAAGGAACGAGTACCCGCCGGACATCGTGACGATGTCTGCACCGCGGGCAACGGCGTCGTCCAGCACGTCGCTGTAGAACGCTTCGCAGTCGCGCGCCTCGTTGGCTGCGCCCTGGAGCATCCCGTAGTACAGGATGTGAACGTCAGGTGCGATGCCCCGAGGCCCTTCACCGCTTTCAGAGGTGCCGTTGCCGACGATGAGAGAGGTCACCGCGGTGCCATGCTGCAACTGCGTGTACTGGGTGGGTGCGTAGTCGAGAGGGTCCGGGCATCCATCGAAGTCGGGAACCTCGATATCGGCACCCTGCAGCGTCAGCGCGTCGAGGTAGAGGCCCCCGTCGAGCACGGCGATGGTCACGCCCTCGCCGGTGATTCCGGCGTCGTGGATCGGCGCGATCTTCATCGCGTCCATGTACCAGTTCGGCCCGCCGGCCGAGAAGTCCTGCGCGGCTGCCGCGCTCGGTACCACTGCTGCAGTCGACATGGCGGCCAGTGCTGCTCCGGTCGCAATCCATCGTCGCGCGCGATTCGCCATGCTGTCCCCCCCCCGGGTGGTGCTGAGACTCCAGCCTAGATGTCACCGGGTCAGCAGACATGGTCGACGAATCCCGGCCGCGTCGGGTCATGCGGACGAGCGCGATGACAGAGGGTGAAGACGAGGGTTAACGATGGCGGCTCCGCTGCTGAGCCCGGCGAAGGCGAGTGAGCCCATCTAGCGTGATCAGTGGTCGGTTCGGGCCCCCGGCGAGGACGAACCTCGCGGTGCTTCGACCATGAGGCGTATGGCGCGCACCCCAGGCCTGCCGTACGCCTCATTCTCTTCTTCAGTTTCCTGCGCCCTCGGAACCTCGGGTCAGGATCCCGAGTTCGGCTGCGCGAAGCAGAGCCTGCTCCCGGGTCGAGACTCCGAGTTTTCGGTACACGCTTCGCCGTTGCACCTTGACCGTGTTCGGAGAGACGAACAGGGCCTTCGCGATATCGGCAGTCGAGGCGGTCTTGCTGAGTTCTCGCATCACCGCGCGTTCCCTCGCGGTGAGCGACACCGCAGCCTCGAGCGGAGGGAAGATGTCATCCGTGCGGCCTGAAAGGTGAGCGTCGACGATCGCGCGACCTCTCTCGTCGCAGAGTTCACGGGCGACGAGCAGATCCTCTCGACGGATCATCGCCAATGGCGCCAGAGTGTGTTCCTCCCGCATGAGTGCAGTCGCATGCGCGAGTGCTGTCGCTGCGGCTCCGCTCTTGCCGAGCCGGCCCGCGGCGACGCCTGCGATGAGCAGTGCGAGCGGTCTCCAGCCGGAGCGAAGGGGTTCCTCACCATGGTCGGAGTCGAGCGCCTGTGCACTCACCAGCGCTCCGCCGAAGTCGCCCGCGAGCAGCATGGCGAGGGCCGTGAGGGCGTGACGCTCGGCTGCCCAGTCGGGGAGCTCCTCGAGGGTTCGCTCGGCCGCCGTGCGACTGCCGGACGCGAGCTCGGCAGCGGCGCGTGCGGCCCAGACGAACTTCATGGCGTATTCCGACGTCGTGGAGTTCGCGTTACGGCCCAGTGCGCGGGACAACACGAGAAGCGCGTCGGTCGTTCGCCCGGAATGCAGAGACACGACGCTCTGGGTGTGAACGATGAACGGCCACAGCTCGGTGGATCCGACCCAGTGCGCCACGCTGTCGATCCGCTCTCGGGCGAGCGCAACGTCACCATCTGCCACGGCGATGTGGGCGCGTGCGACCTGCTCCATGATGCCGAAGAGGTCGACTCTCCACGCGACGGGTGGGTCGGCGGCGTCGATCTCATCGAGAACGCGACGAGCGTCCGACAGTCTTCCGTGGACCGCGTGCACTGCGGCGAGTGTCGAAGCGCAGTGGTACCACCCGCCGTCGTCGTCGGGAATGCGCAGTGTGACACCGTTCTCGAAGATCGTCACCGCATCGTCGACGTGCATGGTCATTCCCTGCTCGAGCACGGAGACCGCGTCATCCGGGTGCCCCGCGAAGAGGAGGCTCAGTCCGCAGCTGCTGAGCAGTAGCGCGGTAGCCCCGTCGCAGCTCTCGCGCTGCACAGGAGTCATCGCGTCAAAAGTCCGAGTCACCAGGAACGCTGTCGCCCCCGCGCGGTGGAATCGACCGGAGAAGCGTTCGGCCAGCGACTGCACCGTCAGGGTCCAGAAGCGTTCGACCAGATCGTCGTCGGACGACCGGCCGTGCAGCCTCATCGCAGCGCTGTGAAAGTATGCGAAAGCACGCACCCGGTGCCCCAGCTGGGTGAGGACGAGAGCCATGATGGTGGAGAGGATCGGATATCTGACGAGGACTGCAGGGCCCTGCTCGTGCAGCAGCTGAACGACATCCGCGGCGCAGGTCCGCGCGAGCACGAACCAGGCCTTGCGCCCGAGTCGCGACGCGAGGGCGTAGTCCTTCGCTTTCAGCGCGTTCGACAGCGCCTCGAGCGGGCGCCGATGCTCGAATGCCCAGAGCGCGACGGTGCGGCGAACCTGCGCGGTGGTCTCGACAGGAGCCTGATCGAATGCCCGCAGGAGCGCATCGCGAAGCGCGGGGGTGTACGCGAACGAGGGCCCGGCTTCGCCGGACTCCCACATGCCCAGTCCGAAGTACTCGGCACGTTCAAGGTGCTCTGAAGCATCGTCTGGCCATCCCAGGCGTGCCGCGACATCGGCCGTCACGGCGGTAGGAACAGCCGTCTTGACAAGGAACTCGCGGAACTCCGGCGACACGCGCTCGCTCACGAGGGTCGACAGCAGAGCATCCGCCACCTGCTCGCGCTCGGAGGTGACGAAGTCGAGCTGTCCTCTTCTCATCACGTGCGCCAGGCCCAGCAACCGAGCAGACAGCGGCAGTGCGGCGATCTCACCCAGGCCGTCAGGAGGCGCCGGCACGCCCGATACGCTCTCGAACACTTCGCGGGCCTCGTCAGGGGTGAACAGCAGCTGCCCCGGACCGATGACTGCAGAGTCGATGGATGCCAACGTCCGCAAGCCGTCCGTCGTCAGCGATCGTCGGGTTGCAACCACGATTCGAAGAGCTGGTGCGACCTCGAGCAACGACACGCACAGGTGAAGCCAGCGCGCCTCATCCGCGCGTTCCGCGTTGTCGATCACCAGCACGCACGGACCCGTGAGTTCGGCGAACGCCGCTCGGACCGCACCGAACCTGTCCCGGATGCTCTCGAACCCACGAAGCACTGCTGTCGCCTTCGCCCTGTCCTGTACGAGATCGAGCGCGAGCAGCTGCGCGAAAGCGCTGCGGAGCATCTGATTCTCATCTGCGAGCTGGCCCTCGAAGGCGATGCGGATCGCTCCGATGCCACGACGTGGTTGTGCTCCGGCCCACTGGCTGAGCAGAACTGACTTGCCGCCTCCGGCAGGGCCGCTGATCAGCACCAGGGCGTGTCCTCGATCGAGGACAGTCATCAACCGCGGACGTTGCAGGCCATGGACTGCGGGTCGAGATTCGCGTCTGCCGTCGTCGTGAACATCAATCATGTGTTCGCCTTCGCATCCAAGAAGAGGGTGCCGTCGCGAAACCGATGCTATGTTCCCGGCCGCCCCTCGCCCATCGCGCAGCACGTTCGCATGCCGGGATACCGGAATGGAGAAGACCAGCATGAGCGACGGGGCCCCGGGACTGGGTAGAGTCTCGGGCTCTTCGTTCTGCGCTCTGCGCTCTGCGCCGAGAGCGGCGCGGGTTGTGGAGGGGCTGACGGGAATCGAACCCGCGCTATCTGCTTGGGAAGCAGGTAGCGGCCCTTCTCCGGTCCGCGGAACCGCGCACTCTCCGGAGGTGGGCTTACCGTCCAGTACCCCCGGTTGGTGGCACGTACCCCCCTCTAATGGCACGAATCTGGCACGCCGCGGTGCCTGTTGGACGGCTCCAGTGCTCCGCCGTGAGGCTGTGGACAACGACGCCAGACACCGAGCGTTGGAGGGGGCGGCAGAACGTTCCTACATGGGGTTGCGTCTGGCTCCGTGGGGCGGCGGGGGTGGAGTGCGCCCCGCCGCTCGGGAGAGGTGGTTACGGTGTGTCCCCTAAACCGGTCGCCCCAGGGTTTCCACCCGGTCAGAGGCGCTATCTCCACCAGAACTGCATGACCCTCTGCGGCCCGTAGAGGCCCTGGTGAGCGCTCGACTCACCGTGAAGCACGAGACGCGCTGTCGGCCGTCAGCGGGGCGCAGAGGGCCGCTCCGCGGACGAAGAAGGGCGGTCCGGCCACCGCCATGGAACCCGGACCGCCCGTGCGCGACTCCCGCTACGCGGTAGCGCTGTCCACGCCCGCCAGCATGGACGGGATGGCGGACTGCGAGCCGGGCACGTCGATGTGCACCCGGTCCCCGTCCACCAGGAGGCGATAGGCGTCGAGGTCAGCGTTATGCAGGAGTGCCAGCGACTCCGGAGTGAGGTCCCCCGTGTCCGCCAGGTCCGTGAGGACCGCGGCCCACGCGGCGGGCTCAGCCGCGGCGCTCTCCTGCTCAGCGATAGCAAGCGCCGCCGGGTCCACCTGAGTGAGGCGTTCCCAGACGAGGCCCTCGTACGCGGCGAGGAGCCGATCCCGGTCGTCGTGCACCAGCAGGTGCGGCATGACTTCCAGATCGTCCAGGATGGCCGCCAGGCGGGTGCGGTCCGCCCGGGCGATCACGTCCTGGAGGCGCATGCCCGGCTCACGCTCGAAGCCCTGAGAGGGGTCCTGTCCGGCGTAGACGAGGGCGTGGACCTTCTCCCGCTCCCGGCTGAGGGCGGCGTGGTCGTCCGCGGTCTGCGGGCGGAGGGTGTCCAGGACCAGCCCCCGGTCAGGTGCCTCGGGGATCGCTGGGATGGCGGCGCGCACGGTGGTGCGGATGCGGTCCACGTCGGCGCGCTGGCGGGCTCGTAGCCCTTCCGGTGTCAGGTGAGTGTCCCTGAGGGTGGCGGCGGCCGCGAGGTCCCGGCGGGCCTGGACAGCGGTGGTGGTGAGGTCGGTGCGGGTCATGCTTGTGCTCCTTGTCGGTTGAGGTTGCCCGTGGTGGGCGAGGGGTTGGAGAGGGGGTCAGGTCGAGGGCGGTCAGCGGCGTCTCCGTCGTCCTGTGCTCGGGACTCCAGGGCGGCACGTGCACGTGCGGCGGCGGTGCGCTGGACGGCCGCCTCCTGGTGGAGGCTCGCGATGTAGGCCCGGATGGCGTCCGCATGGTGCACCGGGATGGAATCCATCGCGGCCTGGTATCCCGGCAGGGCTTCTCGCTTCGACCGGGTGGCGTTGCCGATGGCGCTGGGGCGGCGGGGCGCGTAGACCATGGTCATTCCCCCATGACCAGCCGGTCGAGGAGCGCGCCTACCTGCTCGAAGCCGCCTGGCTTGGCGTTGTCCAGGCCGAGGTACTTCGCGCGGCGGTCCATGATCCTCAGCACCCGGTCCACCGCGAACCCATCACCAGCGAGGGCCAGGCGCATCTGCGGGACCAGGATGGCGTCGAGGCGGGCCAGTTCGAGGGTGCGGATAGCGTCCGCCTCCTCCTCCGGGATGCGCTGAACCTCCTCCCGAATCCACCGCTGCACCGTCTTCGGGTGCACGTCCATCTGCATGGCGATGGTGGTCATGGCCACACCTGTCCGGTGGAGCATGAATGCTTCGGCGCGGCGGGTCAGTCGATCCAGGCGCTTCATATGGCGGCGCGGCCGCACGGTGTCACCGAGGGCGTACTCGGCGAGGTCCACGTCCGGCGGTAGATCCGGCACAGGGAGGCCGGGCAGCGCCGCGACCTCCTCGCGGGCGATGGTGATGGTGTCGGCGCTCATGCCGTCTCCTCTCGTTCAGTGACCCAGGGGTCGGGGAATAGGTCCGCGAGTCCACGGCCCTCGTAGTAGCGCCGTGCATCCGGCGACAGTTCGGTGATGGGGCAATCGAAGGGCTCGCCGTTGTGCGCTCGCCGGTGGGCCTCAGCGCGGTAGAGGCCAATAAGGTCATCCGCCTCCTGGGCGCTGGCCGGTCCTGTGACGCGCTCTTGCTCCGTCTCCAGCCCTTCGAGTGCGGCGCGGAGGTCGGCGAGGTGTGCACGCTGTTTGGCTGAAGGCGGAGCAACCTTTTCGGTCGGTCGCCGCGTGCGGTGACCATTACCAAGTAGTGGAACAGGTAGTGATACAGGTAGTGGGGCCCCGGTCTGAGCGGGGCCCTTTACCGGGAAAACCGGGGCCCTTTCTCCCTCAAACCGGGGCCCTTTCTCGGCAGGGTCCGCGACGAATGGGCCTCGCTCAGACCGGGGCCCTTTCAGGTCCAGGACGGCCAGCCGATACTCCGCATGGCGGCCGCGGTGTGCCGCTCCCGTGCGGACGATGAGCCCGCGGCTGGTGAGTGCGGACAGCACGCGCTCCAGGGCGCTCTTGGTCGCTTTCAGCCCCGGCTCACGGCCCAGCGCCAGCGCCAGCCGGTCATGCCCCCACGTGTAGGTCGGAGCGCCGTCTTGGACGGCCACGGCCATGTCGAGGAGCACGATTCGCTCCAGTGGGGATACGGGCGCTGAGAGGAGCGCTTCCTTCATGCGGTCCAGGGTCGCGAACCCCATCAGAGCCTCCGGCGGCGCTCACGCACGCACCCGCGGCACTCGCCCTTCGGGGTGGTGCCCCATGCCGCCCGCACATGTTTACGGGGACAGAGCACCAGTGAGCCGCCGTGATCGGCGCGGGCGTTGCACCGGGCGCACCCGGGGGCGTAGGCGCTCAGGTCGGTGGACCATTTCACCCGCTTCCCATGTGAGTTCCGGCCTATGTGCGTTGCCGGGCCGATCCTCATCCACCCTCTCGCCGGTAGACCGCACCCATGGCAGGAGCGGCCTACTGCGGAGCCGCGGGCCTGAACAAGGGCCTCGTGCGCGCCGCGGTAGGTGCTGGCCCGTCCGGTGTTCTCGCCCCTGGCGGTAGTCACCTCAGCCCTCGCCGTCGATGAAGGCCAGGAACGCGACTGTGCTGATGCGGATGGCCTTGCCGAACCGCTGGGCCGGGAGGGTGCCGTTGGCCACCATCTTGTAGACGTTGCTGGGGTGGCACTCCAGGAGGATCGCCACGTCCGGGACCTTCAGGAACGCGGGCCGGGTCTCACGGATGCGTGCCAGGGTGGCGGCACTGGTGCTCGGTATCGCGGTGATCATCAGGAGGTCCTTTCGGGTTAGCGGTGGCTAGCCCAGGTCCTTCCTGGATGGCGGTCGCGTCGTCGGTGGCGCTTCCCTGTGGGACCCGACGGTAACACGGGGTATGCTGAGGTTGCAAACTCAAAAAGTCCTCTGAACTGGACTTTAGTTACAAGGTGTCACCACCTGGACCGAGCGGGGAGAGTCATGGCAGAGCGGCGGCAGAAGGCCAATCGACAGGCGTTCGGGAGCACCCGGCAACTGCCCTCCGGCAGGTGGCAAGCCCGCTATCCAGACCCCGCCGGGCGGCCCATGACCGCCCCCACCACCTTCCCCACGAAGCGTGAGGCACTGGACCACATCGCCGGGGTTCGCGCGGACCGGATGCGCGGCACTTACCGAGACCACCGTGCCGGGCTCCAGCCCTTTGGCCCCTACGCCGCGGAGTGGGTGGCAAACGGTCGCACCCGTGGACGCCTCGCCGCCAAGACCCAGGCGCTGTACGAGGACCTGCTGACCGGCCCCCTCGCCGGGCTCCATGACCGTGCACTGTCCGCCATCACCCCGGCAGACGTGCGCGCCTGGTACACCCGCACCCGAAAGGTGCTGGCGAAGGCGGTGAAGAACCGCCCCGGGGCCACCGGAGAGGCCCGACTCCGCCAGGCGTACAGCCTCCTCCGCACGATCCTGAATGCCGCCGTGAAGGACCGGCTCATTAGCGAGAACCCCTGCCAGATCGAAGGAGCCGGGCAGGTCAACGACCCGGAGCGCCCGTACCTCTCGCCGGAGCACCTGGCCGCCATCGTCGGGGCCATGCCGGAGAAGTGGCACCTGCCTATCCGTGTGGCCTTCGGAGCACACCTGCGGGTCGGGGAGTTGGAAGCGCTCCAGCGCGGCGACTACGCCAACGGGGCCGTGCGAGTCGAGCGCCAGCGCATCTACGTTCGAGGTCAGGGCACCATCACCCCCACGAAGACAGGGGAGGCCCGCACGGTGGTGCTCCCGCCGAGCATCGCCGCTGAGGTCGAGGCGCATCTGGCCAGCACGACCGGATTCCCCAAGTCCCCCATGTTCCCCCGCCGGGACGGCGAGGCCATCACCGGAAACGCCCTGAGCCATGCCTGGCGGAAAGCGGCCCGCGGCGTCGGGCTAGGGCAGTTTCACGTCCATGATCTCCGGCACGCCGGGCTCACGCTGGCCGCCCAGGCCGGGGGCACGACGCGCGAACTCATGGCGCGTGCCGGTCACCGGACCGCTCGCGCGGCGCTCATCTACCAGCACGCGGCGGAGGAGCGGAGTGCGGTCCTCGCGGGTGCCATGGACGTTCTCACCGGATCGGTCATTGGCACGCACGCCCCGAGACTAGAAGCCGTCCTCCGACTAGAGAAGCCTGGGACCTAGGTCCCTATGCGGTTCCGCCCCAGTTCTTGAGCCACTGGTTCCCCGTCGTGCCCCAGATCATCTTGGTGAAGTTCGTCTGCTCGAACCAGATCGTCATCAGATGGTAGACGGTTAGCACGGCCTCTTGGAGGTCCTGGTTCGTTTCGAGTTCCTCGATCACCAGGCCCTGCGCGGCCGCTTCATCCCGCCCGATCCGCCGACCGTGCGATTTATGGTGCGAGTTGTCAGCGAAATACTTAGCGATCTCCGCCGCCCTCGTTGAAGCGTCGGCGTCCCCCGCCAGCATGTAGTTCTCGAGCCAGTTCGCGACCATCTTCTCTGAGTAGGCCAGCGCGTTGCTGGACTCCTTCAGCAAGCCGGGCCCCAGGCTAGCGAGAATGGGAGCCCAGGCGTGGGCGAAGATAGGGTCGCGCGCAATGTCCGCCTTGGCCGCGTCGAACTGGTCAACGATGGTCTGGGCAGAGTAACTGCGCCCCGCAACGGTCGGGATCTGTGGGTCGATCGGCCCCAACTGGCTGTGATGTCCCATGACGATTCGATCCGCGGCCATCGAGATCATGGTTCCAGCCGACATAGCGAAGGTCGGAACGATCACCTCGATTGACGGGAACTTCGCGTGGAGGTAGTCGACGAGTGACTCTGTGGCGTTAGTCACGCCGCCAGGTGTGTGGAGGATGAGAGTGAGGCCCTTCTCGAACTCCATCCCCTTAATCACCGCCATCAGTCCGTTGAGGTCCTCGTGGGTGATGCTCACGAACGACGCTGGAACGTCCTGCTTCTGCAAGAACGCTGAGCCATAGATGATCACGTTCTTGTCCTTGCGGAGTGCTGACACCTTTCCCAGCCACGTAGCGAACTGGTTGGTGATCCACTGCCCCCTCTGCTCCGGAGGAACGGCATCGAACTCTGCGAGCAGTCGGTTCCAGACGGGCATCAGGCGGCCGTGAAGTTCACCGAGCCGGACGTCGGCTTCGGTGCGAAATATTCAGGAAGCGCACTCGGATAGGCGGATTCGATCACGCCGAGAGCAAGGTTGCGGTACGTCGCGTAGTCGGTGAGCGGAAGGGCGGGCACGTTGGGAAGCGTCGCTGGTTGGGTCGACATTGCGCACTCTTTCGTTGTGGGTGGTTTTCGCATCATAGCGCCGAGTGCTGTGGTGAGGCACCGTTTGCGGCGCGTATGTCGGGCTGGGGCGCGCGGGGCAGTTTCACGTGCACGACCTCCGACATGCAGGACTCGCCGCGGCCGCCCAGGCTGGAGGGACCACCCGGGAACTTATGGCCAGTGCAGGGCACCGCACTGCACGCGCCGCGCTTATCTACCAGCACGCCGCGGAGGAGCGGAACGCGGTCCTGGCGGAAGCCATGGACGCTCTCGCGGGACCAGCGCTGAATGCGCATCTAGGCTCTCGAAGTGCTGGCCTCGAAGCCGTGATCCGGCTGGAGATGCCGGGCCTGTAGGCGGGCTTCTACGCCTTGATTCGAAGTGCTTTGCGCGCGGCGATCACGAATGCATCCTTGGCGCGCTCGGTCGCGTCAGGATCATCACCCGGGAAGGTGTCGGTATAGGCGTTCAGGGCCTCCAGTACGTCATTCGGCCCGATGATTTCGAGAGTCGCGGCCACGTCGGTCATCTCGTCGTGAATCGGACCTACCTGCTCCAGATTCCGCGCCATATTTTCCCCGAGGACGCGCAGGCTATCGGCGGCTGAAGGATCGCCTAATGCGTGCTCGACCTGGAGTTCGTCGGAGCGCGCCATCATCTCGGAGCCGTCCGCCCGATGGCGAGCGTAGTGGTCCGCCAGTGCGAGGATACGCGTAAGCCCTTCGTACCGCCGCTCGCGCACCCAGCGCGCGTGGTCGCGACGTGACTGCCAGATCGCAAGGCCCGCTCCAGCAACTGCGGTAACACCCGCCGCGCCGAAGATCGTAAGAAACGCGAGCAGAGTCGGGTCTATTGCCGTGGCCTGAGCCGCAGTGTTCGCCGCGGGGATGATCACAGAGTCATCCGGAGGTCGAGCCGGTGCAGGACAGCGGAATATGAGCCGTCAGGCGTCTTATCCCACCCTTGTGCGCCCTTGGAGGCGTAGCCGTCAGGAATGGCGTGGGCACGCGCCACTGCATCGAGCCCGTCGGAGTAGAAATCGACTCCACCCCATGCCAGTGGTGTCTCTGTCATCAAGAGGGTGTCTGCACCGTAGATGCGCGCGACCCACCCAGAATTGGTGCGTGTGACGGTTGCCGTGGTGGGTTCTGGAAGGTGCGGATCGATGCTCACTTCTAGCACGCTACGGCGGGCTGGAGGCGGCTGGCAACGGTGCTAGTGGCACGTCTCTGGCACGCCAAGCGCCTGGGATGCCCAGGGAGCGCGAGAATCCAGCGAAAGAAAGGTGCGCTGACCTGGGGATAACTGTGTGGAGGGGCTGACGGGAATCGAACCCGCGCTATCTGCTTGGGAAGCAGAAGTTCTGCCATTGAACTACAGCCCCGTACTCGCATCCGAGGAGCGGGTGAACGCAAGCCTACCTGCCCTGTCGGTCATGGCCAAAGTGTCGGCGGCGTGTGGTGACTAGGCTGGGGCCGTGCTTCTCAGCGACCGCGACATCAGAGCAGAACTCGCATCCGGCCACATCGGGCTGGATCCGCACGAGCCGGAGATGATCCAGCCGTCGAGCATCGACGTGCGCCTGGACCGCTACTTCCGCCTGTTCGACAATCACAAATACCCGTTTATCGACCCGTCGGTCGATCAGCCCGAGCTGACTCGGCTGATCGAGGTCGACCCCGATGAGCCGTTCATCCTGCACCCCGGCGAGTTCGCGCTCGGCGCGACCTTCGAGCAGGTCTCGCTGGCGGATGACATCGCGGCACGCCTCGAGGGCAAGTCGTCGCTCGGTCGCCTCGGCCTCATCACGCACTCGACCGCCGGCTTCATCGACCCCGGCTTCACCGGGCACGTCACGCTCGAGCTCGCGAATGTCGCGACGCTGCCGATCAAGCTGTGGCCGGGCATGAAGATCGGGCAGCTCTGCTTCTTCCGGCTGACCTCGCCGGCCGAGAACCCGTATGGCTCCGGCCCGTACGGCAATCGCTATCAGGGGCAGCGAGGGCCGACGGCATCCCGCTCGTTCCAGAACTTCCACAAGACGGACGTCGGCACGACCGACGTCGGAGCCGTAGGGGGCTGACATGAGCGGTGACAGCAGAGATCCGTACATCCGACCGGAGGAAGCTGTCATCCCGCCGCCTCCGCCCGAGATCCCGATCCCGGAGGGGCTGATTCCGCCGCCTCCGTCGGAGTCTGCGATTCCGGATGCGGTGATTCCGCCGCCTCCGTCGGAGTCTGCGATTCCGGATGCGGTGATTCCGCCGCCTCCGTCGGAGTCTGCGATTCCGGATGCGGTGATCCCGCCGCCTCCCCCGGAGGCGATGCTCCCGTCGACGCGCCGATCACGGCCGAAGCCGGCGATCCTCACGGGAGATCAGCCGGCTCCTGTGGCCGACGACTGGGCGCAGCCGTCGGTGGCACCCGAGGCGCCGACATCGGGCGGATACGGTGCGCTGACGTTCGTGATCTTCGCGTTCCTCCTCGTCCTGCTCGGGGCGGCGATCGCCGGGGCGATCTACCTCGGCACGACGGTGTCGTTCGCGCTGCCGGCCGGTGGGTCCGAGACGATCGCCGCTGGCACCGGGGTGCCGTGGCATGGGTGATCTGCGATACGACTCCGAGGTCGACGCCGCGTATGCGACGATCGGGCGACCGATCCGCCCTGGTGAGGCGTCACGGCAGGTGCCGGTGCCGCTGCCGGACGATCTGCAGGGCGAGCTGATCCTCGACTTCGATCGTGACGGTCACCTGCTCGGGGTCGAGATACTCGGAGCAGCCAGGCTGCTTCGCGCAGAGGATCTGCGGAGTCGATAGAGCGTTCGGGACGTCGAGCGGGGTCGAAAACGGATCGGTCTCCGAGTTCTCGGATGCGGATGTGGCCACGCAGCGGAACGAACCGTGCGGAGCAGGCAGAAACGCCCCGCCTGACCTGAGTCAGACGGGGCGTTCTCGATGATCGGATGCCGTCAGGCGTCGCGACCCCGGGAGAAGCCGGCATCGAAGCCGCGCTCGTAGGCGTGCTGAGCTGCCCGGGCTACGCGGTGCTCGCCGTGGCGCGGCGCTCCGTGGCGACCGTGCTCGCAGCGGCGATGGCCGTGCTCGTTACTGACGTCGCCGTGTTCGCGACCGCCGTGGCCGTGTTCGTGACCGCCGTGGCGGTGACCGTGATCTGCGCGGCCGTGACCGTGGTCTGCGCGTGCCTCCGCGAAGCGGTCGTGCCCGGGGTGTCCGCGGTGTCCGCAGTCATGGCCGTCGAGCTCGGCATCCGCTCCGTGTTCGGAGCCGAACCCGGGTGCGAAGCCGCGACCGCGTCCGAACGGGTGTCCGTGGCGGCGGCCGAAACCGCGCCCCGGGCCGAACCCGGGGCCGAAGCCGTGTCGGCCGAAGCCGTGGCGACGACCGCGTCCGCGGGGGAGCGGAGTCTCCTCGTCCCAGCCGAAGGCTCGGGCGATCTGCTCGAGCGAGGCCAGCGTGGTCTCGAGGTCGTCCGGGCTCACGGCGTCGGTGACCTTCGCGCGGATGCCGTCGACGATGCTGCCGAGGCGTTCCTTGGCCGTTCGGCCGTCGTCGGTGAGCGTCCAGCCGTCGCCGTCGGCGACGACCCAGCCGCGCTCGACGAGGTCGTGCAGCTTGTGGGAGTTCAGGGGACGACGGGCGGGCGCGGTGCCATCGATGACGTTGAGGATCCGCCAGTCGCGGCGGCTGGCGTGCTCGCCCTCGAAGGCAGAGTCGAACTCGGCCGCCATGAGGCGGTCGACGGCCTTCAGCCAGTAGCGGAAGGGGCGGGAGGTGCTGTCTGTGTTCTGAGTGTCAGAGGTGTTCATGGGTGAAGTCCTTAGATGTCATGGAACATGTGCTTGTCACTATGCATGTATATGTAGTGTGACATGCAGTACTGATCCATGTCAAGTCGCATGTAAAATCGATGTGTGAGCGCCGCAGAGAACGACCCCACCGAGGCCATCGCCCGCGCCCTGTCCCGCCTGCGTGGGCGACGGCCTGGCGAGCGCGGGCGCGGCCCGCGAGGCATGGGCGGGCCACATCCGTGGCACGGGGACGCGCATTCCGACCACTCCGACGACTCCGGTCATTCCGACCAATCTGACCGCGGGTCTCACGGGCACGAGCACGGGCACGGGCACTCTGGGCACCCTGGCATGCCCCCGTGGATGAACGACCCTTCGGGGCGCTTCGGTGGCCCGGCTCGCATGCGGATGCTCGAGGCGCTCGCCGCGGCATCCACCGCGCTCAGCGTCAGCGATCTCGGCGCGGCGATCGGCGTCGACCAGCCGCGGGCGTCGCGGCTCGTGCAGCAGGGAGTCGCACACGGATTCGTGCGCCGGGAGGCGGACCCCGACGATGCGCGACGCACGCGGATCGCGCTGACCGACGAGGGGCGGAAGATCGCCCGCGGGATGCGGGGCGAGCGACGAGAGGCGCTGGGAAAGGCGCTCGCGGCGTTCACCGACGAGGAGCGCGATCAGCTCGCGACGCTGTTGAACAAGCTCGCCGACAACTGGGAGAGCTGACTCCGCGCAGGGGTGCGCTGCCGCCGGTGAGTGGGGGCGATCGGTGAGTGGGGTCGGCCGGTGATGGGCTCGGCCGGTGGTGGGCTCGTGGCTGCGCCGTCGGTGGTGCGCGATCAGCCGACGCTGTTCCGCGATCACCCGCCGGGTTCCGTGATCGCTCACCCGGGTTCCGTGATCGCTCACCGGTGTTCCAGAATGCTCAGCCGGTGTTCCGGAATATGCTTCTGATCTGGTCGAAAAGTGCTCGATTCTGCGGTCTGAATGTCGGTGGCCCCGAGTTGGATGGGGCCATGTCATCCCGCACTCGCGCCCTCGTCGATCAGGTCGTCTCCGACCTCGATCGAGTATTGTCCGATGATGCACTCGCCGGGTTGTCCGATGCAGAACGGGTGCACGTGCTGCAGGCGGCTGGTGCGGCGTTCCGGCGGGTCGAGGCCGTGGTGATCGAGACGATCGCGACGGGGGATGCGGTGGAGTTCCCCCATTCCACCGGATGCCGCACGCAGAGCGAGCTGCTGCAGCGCACGCTGCTGACAGATGTGCGCGGGGCGATGCGCGTCGGGAACGTCGTCGGACTGGTGCGGCGCAGTGTGAACCTGGTATCCGGCGATCGACTGCCCGCTCGGTGGCCGGCGCTGCGAGAGGCGATGCTCGACGGTGCGATCGGAGTCGCGGGGATGTTGGCCGCGACCGAGCCGATCGAGAAGGTGTCGCATCGCATCAGCGTCGATGATCGGCTCGACGCAGACATCTGCCTGGCGCGGGCGGCGCGGGGAATCAGACCTGACCCCGAGGCCGGCCCCGAGGCAGAGCTCCAGGGCCCGGCGCCCACGCTCGACGAGCTGAAGCTCCTCGCAGAGACGTTGGCCGCTCTGCTCGACCCTGATGGAGACGAGCCCGGCGACGAGCCTGCGCGCCGACGGGGCATAACCCTCGGCCGGGTGCGTGACGGACTGCGCTCGATCAAGGGATATCTGACGCCCGAGGTCGCCGCGCAATTGGAGCTGATCCTCGATGCGCAGAACAACCCCAAGGGCGACAGTCCGCCGATGCCGGGCGTGGTGTTCACGCAGGGGGAGGGGAATGCCGACGAGGGTGATGCCGACCAGAGCGGCACCGACCAGAGCGGTACCGGCCAGGGCGATGCCGACGGGGGCGGCACCGACGAGGGCGATGCCGCAGATGATCCGTACAACTCCGATCCGCGCAACGTCATCGATGACCGCACGGCGGCGCAGAAGCGACATGACGCTCTCGCCGCGGCATTGGCGATCGCAGCCCGCCACCGAGACATGCCCTCGCTAGGCGGTGCGGGTCCGACCCTGGTCGTGACGGTAGACGCGAAGGACCTTGAGAACGGCACCGGGCGCGCGAGCGTCAGCGGTGCGTGGGGGCAGGTGCCGGTGAGCGTCGCCTCACATGTCGGATGCTCGGGGACCATCCAGCGGGTGCTCATGGATGAGGGTCGGATCATCGGGATCACGACCACAGATCGGGTGTTCACCGTGCATCAACGCCGGGCGATCGTCGCGCGCGATAAGGAATGTCTGATCCCCGGGTGTCACGTGTCGGCGTCGTGGTGCGAGATCCACCATGTCACCGAGCACGCCAGGGGCGGGCCGACGCATACGGATAACGGTGTGCCGTTGTGCTGGTGGCACCACCGAAGTCTGGGCACGTCGGGGTGGGAGATCCGGATGAACGACGGCATTCCGCAAGTGCGAGGGCCGCGATGGTGGGATCCGGCACAGCAATGGCACACCCCGCGGCTGAGTCTTCCGGAAGAGTCGACCCTCGCCCGCGCCGGATGACCCGGCATCGAGGTAGGGAGGAAGGAAGAGCAGGAGGTTCAGGCGATCTCGGCGAACTCCAGCGACTCCTCATCGTCGACGGACAGCGACAGCACCACGGTCTCGACGACCTCGTGCGCCTCGATCTGCTGCTCGATCGCGCGCAGGCTCCGGGCCACATCGTGTTCACGCGCGTCGCCGGCCAGGTCGACCTCGGCGACGATGAAGAGCCGGTTCGGCCCCACGTACTCGATGTGCAGATACGTGAGCCGCTGGATCTGCGGGGAAGAGAGCAGTGCGCGCCCCACGCGGTCACGGAGCGCGGGGGACGCGTTCGAGCCCACGAGGAATGCGATGTTGCGCCCGATCAGAATGATCGCGACCACGCCCAGCAGGACCCCGACGAGTATCGATCCCACGGCATCCCACGCAGCGATCCCGGTGACCTGGTGCATCGCGATCGCACCGGCAGCGATCACCAGCCCGATCAGGGCGGCCATGTCCTCGAAGAACACCGCCCGCAGTGTCGTGTCGCTGGTGTCGAGCACATAGTCCCAGGTCGACGATCCCCGCTCACGCGCCAACCGTCGCGACTTCACCATCGCCTGCGTGAACGAGGCTCCCTCGAGCACGAAGGCGATGCCGAGCACGGCGTACGCGACCCCGGGGCTCTCGACCGGGCCGGTCTCGGAGAGCTCCTGCACGCCGTGCATGATCGACACGACCGAGCCGGCGGTGAAGATCCCGAACGCCGCGATCAATGACCACACGAACGCCGCGCGTCCGTACCCGAGCGGATGCCGCTCATCCTTCGCCCGCGCACCCCGCCGGTCGGCGATGAGCAGGAAAATCTCGTTGCCGGCATCCGCCCACGAATGCGCCGCCTCCGCCACCATCGAGGCCGACGACGTGAGCACCGCCGCGACGGTCTTGGCGATCGCGACGAGGATGTTGGCGAGGAAGGCGATGATGACCGTCACGCGGTCAGGCTACTCCTCGATCACCGACAGGGTCGGCGCAACCGATCGCTCAGACGTTCTGCGTGGCCTTGACCGGCAGCAGCAGCAGGAAGCCGGCGATCAGCACCAGGACGATGCCCAGGATGCCGTAGGACGTCGACCCCGAGAGCACGATCAGCAGGGTCCACGCGCCGGATGCCATCCAGCTCGCCGCCCGCCCGGTCGTGGCGTAGAGGCCGAAGATCTCGCCCTCGCGCCCGGCCGGGGTGATGCGGGCGAGGAACGACCGCGACGCGGCCTGGGCGGGGCCGACGAACGCGCAGAGCACCAGACCGCCGATCCAGAACACGATCGTGCCGGCATCCACCAGGAAGAACACGGCGAGGCCGGCGATCACCATGGCGGCGAGCGAGAGGAGGATGATCCGCTTCGGACCGAATCGGTCGTCGTAGCGGCCGGCGATGATCGTCGAGACGCCCGCGATGAGGTTCGCCGCGATGCCGAAGATCACGAGGTCGAGGAATTCGAAGTCGAACACCTGGCTGGCGATGACCGCGCCGAACGCGAAGACGCCGCCGAGTCCGTCGCGGAACACCGCGCTCGACAGCAGGAACCAGAACGTCTGACGGGTGTCGGGGTTGCGGTACAGGCCGGCGACGTCCTTCACGAGCAGCCCGTAGGACGCGAAGAAGCCGACCTTGCGTTCGGGGCGGCCGAGCGAGGGCTCCGGCACGTTGAGGAAGATCGGGATGGAGAAGACGATCGCCCAGATCGCGCAGCCGACGGCGATGATGCGGAACGGCAGACCCCCGTCGTCCGGCAGGCCGAACCAGTCGAGCATGTAGAAGACGACGACGAGGACGAGCGCGATGATGCCGCCGATGTAGCCGAATCCCCAGCCGAGGCCGGAGATGCGCCCGACGGTCTTCGGATTCGCGATCCCGATGAGCATCGCGTTCGAGTTGACGGCGGCGATCTCGCCGAACACGGAGCCCGCCGAGATCAGCGCCACGCCGAGCCAGAACAGTGTCGGCGTCGGCTCGACGAACCACAGGCCGAGCATGCACGCGATGAGCGCCCCTGTGCCGATCCCGAGCCAGAGCTTCTGCCGCCCCGCGGCATCCGCCCGCTGGCCGAGCACCGGCGCGATCAGGAGGATCGCGATTCCGGCGATCGTCGACCCGAGGCCCAGACCCGAGGCGAGGTCCGCCTCGGCGGCTTCGCGGATCGGATCCTTCGCGTCGAGACCCGCGATCGACGCCGGCAGGAACGCCTCGGTCGTGAGGTACAGCGCGGTGAAGATGAAGGTCAGGATGACGGTGTTGAAGGGCTGCGTCGCCCAGTCCCACAGCGCCCACGAGTAGACCTGCTTCTTGGGGGCCGGTGTCTCGCCGCGCAGGTCGAGGCCGATGACTCCGACCGCGCCGCTGTTGGCAGTGGCGGCGGGCTCGGGCACCGCGCCGCTCTGCGGGGATTCGCTCATGCTCGAAGTCTGGCGGCGCACGGTGAACGGAGGGTGACGGCGCGCCGCGGGCTAGGGTCGAGGCATGTCGACGACGCGGGCGGTGCCTCGCACCGTGGTTCTGTTCGAAGGCCGCAGCGACAGCCTCGCCTTCGTCGCCCTCGCGCGCCGCCGTCGGACCGACATCGCGGGCCTCGATCTCGTCGATCTCGACGGCATCACCAACCTGCGCAAGCGTCTGGCCGCGATGCGTGCGGAGTCGGATGCTCCGCGCATCCTCGGTCTGTACGACGCGGCCGAGGGAGACTACGTCGCGAAGATCCTCATGGATCTCGGCGTCATCGCCGACGGCGCGGCACCGAGCGACGGCGGCTTCTTCGGCTGCTCGCGCGACCTCGAGGACGAGGTGATCGCCGCGGCAGGTCCGGAGCTCTTGCTCGAGACGCTCGCGGCTCGGGGTGAACTCGCACGATTCCAGGTGTTCCAGGAGCAGCCCGCGCAGCGCGCACGGACCATCGACGAGCAACTGCACCGGTTCGCAGGCACCGCCGCAGGCCGGAAGGCCCGATTCTCGGCGGACATCATCGATGCGTTGCCGGTCGAGCGGATGCCTCGGCCGCTCGTCGACCTGCTCGATGCCGCGATGCGGATGGCGTGAACCTCACGCATACGACGCGGCGAGCATCTCCGCGAAGAGCTCTTCCGCATCGCACTCGACCCGTCGCCGCGCGAACCAATCGCAGATGTTGACGCAGTCGCGGTGCAGCAGGTCGAGACCCTGGGGATTGGCGATGATGTCGACGATCTGCGGCAGGTCGATCACGCGCACCCGCCCCTCATGCACGAGCAGGTTGTATGCCGAGAGGTCGCCGTGCGCGAACCCCGCCGCGGCGAAGATCCGCATGAGGTCGACGATCTGGTCGTACAGACCGGCCAGCTCGACGGGGTCGCTGCGCACCGCGGCGAGTCGGGGTGCGGCGACCCCGCTCGAGTCGCCGATGAACTCCATGAGCAGCTCGGTGCCGTTGACCTGCACCGGGTAGGGCACCGGCGCACCGAGCTCCCACATGCGGCTCAGCGCATCGAACTCGGCGAACGACCACTGCAGGGCGGCGACCGCTCGGCCATGGCCGGACTTCTTGGCGAGTGCGCGTGCATCGCGGGTGTTCCGCGTGGTGCGGCCCTCGGTATAGACGCCCGAGCGGTGGAAGCTGCTGTGGTCGGTGTCGCGGTAGCGCTTGGCGGCGAGGAGCGTGCGCTGCTCCGGGTCGTCCGGCACCGCGCGCTCGAGCAGGAACACGTCTGCCTCCTTGCCTGTCTTCAGGATGCCGAGCTCGGTGTCGAGTGCACCGGCGCTCGTCACGACCCACTCGGGCCACGGCAGCGGCCCACGCTCTGTCGGAGTGATCGCCGGCCAGGTGGTCCAGCGCTGGTGCTCACCGGGTTCGACGTCGGCGAAGGTGGGGACGGACTCGAAAGGAGATGCGTCGAAGAGGGAAGAAGTGGTGGATGTGGATGCTTCGGAAGAAGCGAAGAGATCAGACACGATGTGGCTCCGAGAGACGGAGGCCACGCGCGGATCAGGAGCGAGCGGCCTCGAGAGGAAGGATGTCGGCGAGGGGCACGACAGAGACGGTGTTCATGTCATCCACTCCTCTCGCTCTGGCCTTCCGGGAGAACCCCGGCGCGTCGTCGAGCCTAGGGGGTGCGGGCGGATGCTGTAAAGACCCCATCTGGTGCCGTCCGGACCCGGTCCGGACGAATGGTCGGATGCCGTGGACGCCGCGTCGGGCGAGCGCCGCCGACACCTGCGAGCGTGGAAGCATGACGACGACCGCGCCCGTACCTGTGACGACCGCCCGCACCGAGGGCATCCGCTATGGCGGACTCATCGTGCTGATGCTGATGGGCTTCCTGCTCGTCACGGCCGAGTTCCTGCCCAACGGCGTGCTCACCGAGATGGCCGACGCGCTGGGGGTGACCCCGGGTCAGGCAGGGCAGACCGTCACGGTCACCGCGCTCGTGGGCTTGATCGTCGCGCCGACGGTCGGGCTGATCTTCCCCCGTCTCGACCGGCGTTCGCTGCTCGTCTGGATGGCGCTCGCCGCAGCGGTGTCGAACCTCATCGTCGCGATCGCGCCGAACCTGATCATCGTGCTTCTCGCGCGGTTCCTGCTGGGCGCCGCGATCAGCGCCTTCTGGGCGATGTCGATCACGGTCGCCGTGCGCCTGGCAGGACCGGAGCACCTCGGCCGCGGCGTCATGTTCACCTCCGCCGGCGTCTCCCTCGCCACGGTCGCCGGCGTGCCGCTCGGCGTGATGCTCAGCGAGATCGTCGACTGGCAGACCGTGTTCGCCATCGCCGGTGTGCTCATGGTGCTGTTGGCCGTTGCGCTGCGACTCATGCTCCCGTCGGTCCCGGCCGAGCAGGGGGCCAGCATCCGCCTCCTCGTCGACACCGTGCGCCGCCCGGGCATCGGGCTCGGCATGGTCGGGCACGTGCTCGTCGTGCTGGGCCACTTCCTCGCCTACACGTACGTGCGGCTCGCGCTCGAGCGCATCCCCGAGATCGAGCCGTCGACGATCATCCTGCTCCTCGCCCTGTTCGGGCTCGGCGGCCTCGCCGGCAACCTCGGACTCGGGTTCTTCATCGACCGCACCTTCGGGTTCTTCGCCGTGTTCGCCCCGCTGGTGATCGCCGTGTCAGTGCTGTCGATGATCTTCCTGTCGGGCTCGGTCCTCGGCATCGGGATCGTCGTGCTCGTCTGGGGCTTCTTCTTCTCGTCGTGGCTGCTCGTGATCAACACGTGGGTGGGGCACCGCACGCCCGACCGGCTCGAGGCAGGCGGCAGCCTCGTCGTCGTGGGATTCCAGGGAGCGATCACGATCGCGGCCGGAGTCGGCGGACTGCTCGTCGACACCCTCGATGTGGAGTTCGTCTACGTGCTCGGGGCGGTCTCGCTGCTGGTGGGCGCTGTGCTCTTCGGGATGTCGAACCGCAGGAGCGTCGCGGCGGCGAAGCTCGCCTGAGGCGGACTTCTACGCCGGGACGGGGGCGAGCCGCGATGCGCGCCAGGTCGACGGGGTCATCCCCGTGCGGCGGCGGAACGCGCGGCTGAACCCCTCGTCGGAGGCGTAGCCCAGCTCGCGTGACGTCTCGCTGACCGAGCGCCCCTCGCTCAGCATCCGCTTCGCCGCGTCGACGCGCACCTCGGTGACGTAGTCGGAGGGCGAGCGGCCGATCGCGCTGCGGAATCGCTCGGCGAACACCGACCGGGACATCGCGCCGACGCTCGCGAGGCGTTCGACCGTCCAGTCGCGGCCGGGCTGCTCATGGATCGCCTCGACGACGCGGTCGAGGAACGGGTCATTCGACACGGACGGCCAGCCGGCGGGGGCGCAGCCGTTCGCGGCCCACGCGCGGATCACCGAGAGCAGCACGGTCTGCGCCATCATCCGGCAGATCACCGGGTCGCCCTGGCGCGACGGGCACGTGGCGGGATCGGTGGGTCCCATGCTCCCGGCGAGGGCGGCTGCCGCAGGTTCCAGAGCGGCGAACGACATGACGGTGATCGGGTCGGGAAGAAGCGCGGCGATCATCGCGGCACTGTCCGAGAACTCCAGGTCGACGACGACGAGGTCGGTGACCGCGTCGGCTTCGAGGGCGATCGACGCGCGGCCGAGCGTCAGGAACGCATCTCCGGCGACCAGGTTCGCGTGCAGCGGTCGATCGTCCACTGCGATGATCTGCGCTGCGCGGTCGACGTCGAGGCGGCATCCGGTGGTCAGCGGCGGATGCCCGTGCACCGAGCCCGCCGCGATGTAGACGAGGGTGGCGGAGCCCGCGGGGATCGGCAGGATCCCTCCGGCGGCGAGAGGCGCTCGTCGGGCGATGCCGACGCGGAGGTCGACGGAGTCGAGCACGTGCCCGAGGGCTGCGGAGTCGACGGTCACCATGCCTTCGGCAACGCCCGGGAGCGCATAGGTATTCCGGATACGCTGGACGGACCCCCACCCGAGGAGTCCCGTGTTCCGCACACCCGACCGCCTGTTCCGAGTTCTCGCGATCGCGGAGGCGATCACCTGGACCATCCTGATCTCGGCGATCATCGCCCGTGCGGCAGGTGCGCCGGGAATCGTCGTCACGGTGGGCGGTGGCATCCACGGGTTCGTGTTCCTCGCGTACGCGGCGACCGCCGTGCTCGTCGCGCTCAATCAGCGCTGGCACCTCGGGGTCGCGGTCCTGGCCGTGGCCAGTGCCATCGTTCCCTACGCGACGATCCCGATGGAGATCTGGCTGCACCGCACGGGACGACTGGCCGGCGAGTGGCGCGTGGACCAGACGCAGGACCCGCGTGATGCGCGCTGGCACGACCGGCTCATGCGCTGGTTCCTGCGCCGCCCCTGGGTTCTGGCGATTCTGCTCGCGGTCGGCATCGTCGCGCTGTACGTGATCCTGCTGCTCGTCGGCCCGCCCGGCGGCAAGTGACCTCCGCCCGACCTCGGCAGAGCGGATGCCGGGCGGCCGGCGTCACTGGATGACGACGGCGTTCTTGTCGATGACCTCGGCCATCGTGGCCTGCATGTCGCCCCCGGTGCAGTCGACGATCACGTAGAGCCCGACCCCCGTCGCGGTGAAGGCCCGTGCGGCCATCGCCCACTGGCGGTCGGCCTCCTCGCCCACGACCTGTCGGTTCTCGACGTCGGAGTTGCCGCCGACCTGATAGCTGAAGGACCCGGTCGTCGAGAGCGGTGTGATCGCAGCGGCATCCGCTTCGCCGAGGATGACGGCGAGCATGGCATCCGAGCTGACGCTGTCATCGCCCGCGACCGTCGGTACATCGGGGATCAGACCCTGCCAGAACTGCGCGGTGCACGTGTCGTCGATCGTGCCGTAGGTCCACCCGCCGTTGCCGTCGTCGGGCTTGATGATCTTCCAGCCGTCGTCGGCGATGAGGCCGTCGCCCCACTGGATGTACGCTTCGGCGGGGATGTCGGCGCCGTCTGCGAAGGTCATCGTCGAGGGCAGATCGCCGGATGGCTCCTCCGAGGGGATGGCTGTGGGGGAGGGATCCGGTCCGTCGCCGTCCGGCACGTTCACGGGGATCTGCGCGTACAGGCAGCCGCTGAGCGGCAGCATGGCCAGCGCGACCACCGAGAGGGCGGCGAGGCGGACCAGCGGCGGGGCCTGCGAGATGCGCGTCATGCCGGTCAGCATAGTCGCGGGCCAGGGAGCCGAGAGGGGGGTTTCGCGGGGGCGTTCAGTGTGCTGAAGCGATGCCGACGGCGTCCTGCACCATCACCGAGGCGACCCTCGCACCTGCACCGGCGGCGACGATGAGCTGCTGCGGGCCGGGGATCGCCGCATCGCCGGCCGCATACAGGCCGGGGACGTCTGTGCGGCCCGAGCGGTCCGTGATGAGGTGACCGTCGTCGTCGACCGAGGGCGCGAAGTCGCGCAGGAACGACAGATCGGTCTCCCACTCCGGTCGCACGAAGCCGCCGTCGACCTCGATGACGGTCCCGTCGTCGAGTCCGATCGCCTCGATGCGGCCGCGATCACCGACGAGTTCGGAGATCGGACAGCGGACGACCGCGACTCCCGCCACGGCGAGCTCGGCCTCCTCTTCGGCCGTGACGGTGTCTGCGCCGTGCGTGAAGACGGTGAGATCCTCGGTCCAGCGGGCGATGAGTCGGGCGCGGTCGGCGAGGTCATCCGTCGTGCCGATGAGCGCGAGTCGCCGCCCGCGCAGCTCCCACGCGTCGCAGGCCGCGCAGCTGAACAGACTGATGCCGTAGAAGCCGCGCAGGTTGGGCACGTCGGGGAGGGTCTCGCGAAGCCCGGTGGCGAGCAGCACCGAGTGCGCGGTGACGGTGTCGGTCGGATCCTTGCGACCGATGGATGCCGTGAACCGAGGCGGCTGCCCGTCGGCGTCCATCTCGCCGCCCGCGTTCGACCTCGCCAGCTCGAGCACCCTCACGCGCGTGCGCATCTCGATGTTCGGGTAGGCGGCGAGCTCGTCGCGGGCGATGCGTCGCAGCTCGTGCGGGGGCACTCCGTCGCGCGTGAGGAACCCGTGGGAGTTCAGGGTGGCGGCATTGCGCGGGCGGTCGGCGTCGACCACGAGCACGCGCATGAGCGAACGGCCGAGGTTGAGGGCGGCCGACAGTCCGGCCGGACCGCCGCCGATCACGAGCACGTCGTAGGTGTCCGTGTCAGTCATTCGCGCTCCCGGGAGAAGAGCGGTCGCCTCCGTGTGGCAGACGCGGATGCGCCGACCATGGCGGCGCCGCCGACGGACGCGCTCATCGGGCGAGAATCGGTCCGCTGACGACAGTCTGCCACCTCTTGACTGAGGGTCGCCTAACTCGGGCTGATCTCGGCGTGCGGGCTGAGCGCGGCGTGCGGGCTGATCCCGGCGTGCGGGCTGAGCGCGACCACGTCGCCGACCACGACGACCGCGGGGGATCGCACCTGTTGAGCCGCGGCGAGGTGGGCGATCGTGCCGAGGGTGCCGACCGTGACCCGCTGGCGCTCACCGAAGCCGTCTTCGATGATCGCGACGGGGCAGTCGGCGCCGCGTTCACCTGCCGCGAGCACGTGCGCGGAATGCCCGAGCGTGTTCACGCCCATCAGCAGCACGACGGTGTGGTCGCGCCCGCCCCCGAGCGTCTCGATCTGGTCGTGCGCGCTCGCGACGGTGAATGTCTCGGCGACGCCGCGCTGTGTCAGGGGGATGCCGGCGATGCCCGGTACCGCCACTGCGCTCGTGACGCCCGGGATGACCTCGACGGTGATGCCGGCCGCTTCGCAGAACAGCTGCTCCTCGCGCCCTCGCCCGAAGACGAAGGGGTCGCCGCCCTTGAGTCGCACCACATGACGGCCCTGCTGGGCGAGCGAGACGAGCAGCTCGTTGATGCCGTCCTGCGGCACCGGGTGATGGCCGGGGAGCTTGCCGACGTCGATGACCTCGGCATCGAGCTGCACTCCTTCTCCGGCGAGCTGCGCGAGCACGGCGCGGGCTCCGAGGCGGTCGGCCACGATCACATCCGCCTGCTGCAGGGCGCGCAGCCCGCGCAGAGTCAGCAGGCCGGCATCGCCGGGTCCTGCTCCGACCAGGGTGACCGTGCCCGCCATCACGACTGTGCGGCTTCGGGAGTCGGGGCGGCGTGCAGCTGTGCCGAGGCCTCCTCGTAGCGCGCGACGATCAGATCGATCAGCGGCTGCGGCACGGTCGTACCGTCGAGCAGGGGAGTGGTGACGCGTCGCCCTGGTGCCTGCCTCGTGGTGAGGTCGAAGAAGAAGCCGCGGGCGAGCAGGTATGTCGAGACGACCGCGTCGGGGTGCTCGCGCAGCGCGTGGGGCAGGTCGGGTTCGCGCGCGGCCAGGTAGGCGAGCTCGATCCTCCTGCCGAGACGGAGAGAGAGGAGGGACGCCATCGCTTCGGCATCCGTGAGCGATGCGGGGTCGCGCGAGCCCGCGACGGCGAGCACCACAGCTCCGTCTGTCTCGGTGGGTGTCGGTGTGGCTGCCTCGGCCAGGCGGTCCGCGAGCACCTCGGCGAGACGCGGGTCGGGTCCCAGCGGGGCGCTGACCACGGCATCCGGCTTCTTCGCCGCCATCCCGTGCAGGTCGTGATGCACGTGGAATCCGCGCGAGAGCAGCAGTGGAACTATCACGACGGGGCCATCGATCGTGGGCAAGAGATCTGCGGCGTCGGGCTGCTGCACATCGACGAAGGCGCTGCGCACCTCGACCTCGGGCATCGCTGCGGCGACGGCGCCGACCAGGTCGGCGATGGCGCGCGCTCCTTCGGCATCCGAGGTGCCGTGCGACACGGCGAGGAGGATGGGACGGCTCATGCAGGGACTCTAGGTGAGCCGTGTGACGGCGGTGTTTCGGGGACCTCGCCTCGACGCAGGTGCGGATGTGCGGGGGTGCTCCGGTGGCGGGAGATCGGCACCGAATTCAAAGTTGAGCCGCCACGTATCAACTTTATTTGACAGTGTTCGGGAGTCGGAGTACAGTTGAGCCATCGCGACTCAGGTTTCCCTGATCGCCCCGGATTTCCAGACCACTATCAACCTCAGCAACTAAGGAGAATCACATGGCACGTGCTGTTGGAATCGACCTCGGTACGACGAACTCCGTCGTCAGCGTCCTCGAGGGTGGCGAGCCGAAGGTCATCGCCAATGCCGAGGGCTTCCGCACCACCCCCTCGGTCGTCGCATTCACGAAGGACGGCGAGGTGCTCGTCGGTGAGACCGCGAAGCGCCAGGCCGTCACGAACGTCGACCGCACCATCGCATCCGTCAAGCGCCACATGGGCACCGACTGGACGTTCGACGTCGACGGCAAGAAGTGGACGCCGCAGGAGATCTCCGCGCGCATCCTCCAGAAGCTCAAGCGCGACGCCGAGTCCTACCTGGGTGACACGGTGACCGATGCGGTCATCACCGTCCCCGCGTACTTCAACGATGCCGAGCGTCAGGCCACCAAGGAGGCCGGCGAGATCTCGGGCCTCAACGTCCTGCGCATCATCAACGAGCCGACCGCAGCCGCCCTGGCCTACGGCCTCGACAAGGGCAAGGAAGACGAGCTCATCCTGGTCTTCGACCTGGGTGGTGGAACGTTCGACGTCTCGCTGCTCGAGGTGGGCAAGGACGACGACTTCTCGACCATCCAGGTGCGCTCCACCGCGGGCGACAACCGCCTCGGCGGTGACGACTGGGACCAGCGTCTCGTCGACCACCTGATCAAGCAGTTCAAGGAGACCACGGGCGTCGACGTCTCGGGTGACAAGATCGCCCTGCAGCGTCTCAAGGAGGCTGCGGAGCAGGCCAAGAAGGAGCTCTCCTCCTCGACCTCGACCAGCATCAACCTCCCGTACCTGTCGCTGACCGAGTCGGGCCCGGTGTCGCTGAGCGAGACCATCACCCGCGCGAAGTTCGAGGACCTGACGAAGGACCTGCTCGACCGCACCAAGAAGCCGTTCGAGGACGTCATCCGCGAAGCCGGCATCAAGGTCGCCGACATCGATCACATCGTGCTCGTGGGTGGATCGACCCGCATGCCCGCCGTCGCCGAGCTCGTCAAGCGCGAGACCGGCAAGGAGGCCAACAAGGGCGTCAACCCCGATGAGGTCGTCGCCGTGGGTGCGGCCCTCCAGGCCGGTGTCCTCAAGGGCGAGCGCAAGGACGTTCTGCTCATCGACGTCACCCCCCTCAGCCTCGGCATCGAGACCAAGGGCGGCATGATGACCAAGCTCATCGAGCGCAACACGGCCATCCCGACCAAGCGCAGCGAGACCTTCACCACGGCAGACGACAACCAGCCGTCCGTCGCGATCCAGGTCTTCCAGGGCGAGCGCGACTTCACCCGCGACAACAAGCCGCTGGGAACGTTCGAGCTCACCGGAATCGCCCCGGCTCCCCGTGGCATCCCGCAGATCGAGGTCACGTTCGACATCGACGCCAACGGCATCGTACACGTGTCCGCCAAGGACAAGGGCACGGGCACCGAGAAGTCGATCGTCATCTCCGGCGGCTCGTCGCTGTCGAAGGAAGACATCGAGCGCATGGTGCGCGAGGCCGAGGAGCACGCGGCTGAGGACAAGGCGCGCCGTGAGGCCGCCGAGGTCCGCAACCAGGCCGAGACGCTCGCGTACTCGATCGAGAAGCTGATCACCGAGAACGACGACAAGCTGCCCGAGGACGTGAAGACCGAGGTCAAGGCCGATGTCGACGCTCTCAAGACGGCTCTGGCCAGCGAAGACGACGAGGCCGTGAAGACCGCGTTCGACAAGCTGAACCAGTCGCAGGGCAAGATCGGCGAAGCCATCTACGCGCAGTCCCAGACCGAAGGCGCCCCGAGCGCCGACGCTGCGGGCGAGGCCCCGGCCGACGACGCCTCCTCTGACGAGGACGTCATCGACGCCGAGGTCGTCGACGACGAGGACGAGAAGAAGTAATCATGACGGACAAGAACTTCGACGACAATCAGGTTCCTGAGCCCGCCGAAGGTCACAGCGAGGGGTCGGATGCTCAGGCATCCGGCCCCGCGCCGCACAACCCGGACTCTGACGAGGCCCGGGCTGCGGAGGGCTCTGACGACGCGGACTTCACGATCGACGACATCCTGAACGCCGACCAGACGGCTGAGGCCGCTGCGGGGGATACCGCGATCGCGGACGCCGAGAACGCGCTGCTGAACGACCTCAAGCGACTCCAGGCCGAGTACGCCAACTACCGCCGACGCACCGAAGAGCAGCGTCAGGTCGAGATCGAGCGCGCGAAGGGCGAGGCCGCGAAGGGCCTCATCCCCGTGCTCGACGATCTCGATCGCGCGGCCCAGCACGGTGATCTCGTCGAGGGCACTCCCTTCGCCGTGATCGCCGGCAAGGTGCGGGTGATCGTCGAGCGTCTCGGCGTCGTCTCCTACGGCGAGAAGGGCGAGGAATTCGACCCGCAGCGCCACGAGGCGATCTTCCAACAGCCCACCCCGGGCGTCGACAAGACCACGGTGCTCGAGGTCGTCGAGGTGGGTTACCGCCTCGGTGATGTCGAGCTGCGTCCCGCGAAGGTCGTCGTCGCCGTACCTGCGGAGTAGGTGATCGATGGCTAGCCAGGACTGGTTCGACAAGGACTTCTACAAGACCCTCGGGGTCTCGAAGGACGTCAGCGACGCTGATCTCAAGAAGACGTACCGCAAGCTCGCTCGCAAGTACCACCCCGACTCCAATCAGGGTGATGCGAAGGCGGAGGCGAAGTTCAAAGAGGTCAGCGAGGCGTACTCGGTGCTCTCGGATGCCGAACAGCGCAAGGAGTACGACGAGATCCGCGCCATGGGTTCGGGCGCACGCTTCACGGCGGGCGGTTCGAGCGCGGGCGGCTTCGAAGACGTCTTCAGCCGGTTCGGGCAGCAGGGGCGCGGGCAGCAGCAGTCCGCCGACTTCGAGGACATCTTCGCGATGTTCAATCAGGGTCAGGGTGGCTCGTTCGGCTCCGGCCGTTTCGGGCAGACCTCCGGCGGATACCGCGGCTTCGGCGGCCCTCAGAAGGGGGCCGATGTCACGGCGCGCACCACGCTCGACTTCGCCACGGCCGTGCAGGGCGAGACGATCTCGCTCCAAGGCGACGACGGCAAGCCGTTCAAGGTGAAGATCCCCGCCGGCGTCGCTGACGGGCAGAAGATCAGGCTCCGCGGACGCGGACGCCCTTCTCCCGACGGCGGAGAGAACGGCGACGTGGTGGTGCAGATCGCGGTGCGACCGCATCCGGTGTTCACCCGCGAAGGGCTGAACCTGCGTGTGGTCGTGCCGGTGACCTTCACCGAGGCGGCGCTCGGGGCGACGATCGAGGTTCCTACGCTCAGCGGCGACACGGTCAAGCTCCGCGTCGCACCCGGCACCCCCTCCGGGCGGGTGCTGCGCGTCAAGGGCCGCGGCGTCACCACGTCGAAGGGCACGGGCGACCTGCTCGCCGAGCTGCAGATCGCGGTGCCGTCGCACCTCGACGACGCCGCTCGAGAGGCGCTGGAGAAGTTCCAGTCGCTCGAGCCCGCAGAGAACCCGCGTGCCGACCTCATGGCCAAGGCCCGCCGGTAGAGAAGCCCGCAGCAGGCACGATGACGAACGCGAACACCGAGGAAGAGGTGAGGGAACATGGCTGACCAGCACATGGATGCCGACACCCCGGTGTTCGCGATCGCCGTCGCCGCCCAGCTCTCGGGTCTTCACCCGCAGACGCTGCGGCAGTACGACCGCATCGGACTCGTGGTGCCCGGTCGCACCTCCGGCGGCTCTCGTCGCTATTCGACCCGCAACATCGAACAGCTCCGCGAGGTCGCCCAGCTGTCGTCCGAAGGCGTGAGCCTCCCGGCGATCGCGCGTGTTCTCGACCTCGAAGACGAGAACCGGATGCTGCGCCGCCGCGTGGCCGAGCTCGATGCCGCACTGCGCGCCGAGCGTGAGAACCGCCCCGGCATGCGCGTGTTCGCCGCAGGATCCGCCGGCGTCACCCCGATGCCCAGCGGTCGCCGCATCCGTCGCTCGGCCGAGGTCGTGCTCTGGCACCCCGGTAGCGGACGCGGCTGATACTCGGAGCCGGCACCTCACAGAGGTCGCCGCACGCGTCATCCATCCGCGCGCGGTATCGTTGCGACACGATGAGGATGACGCGTCGCACACTGCTGATTGGCGCCGGAGCCGGCGTCCTGGGAGTCCTGCTGGCCTCCTGCACGCCTGAGCCGGCTCCGTCCCCCACGCCCGACGGTTCGCCCACCCCGAAGCCGACCGCCGGCGCGATCACCCCCGCGGCGTTCGCCCGCAGCGCGTGGACGACTGACCCCTACGCGCTCGGTGCCGCGAGCTTCACCCCGGTCGGCACGCAGGCGAGCGCCCGCGAGGCGCTGGCCGAGCCGATCGACGACCGGCTCTTCATCGCCGGGGAGGCGACCGACGTCGAGGCGCCGGGCACGATCGCCGCCGCGCTCCGATCCGGAGATCGGGCCGCCGATGAGCTTCTGCGAGCCGCCGACACCGGTGAGCGCGTCGCGATCGTCGGCGCGGGTCTCGCCGGTGCCGCGGCCGCCGCCCGACTCGTCGCTGAGGGGCTGCAGGTCACGGTGTTCGAGGCGCGCGACCGCGTCGGCGGGCGCGTCCACTCTGTCGTGGATGACAAGGCCTGGCCCTTCCCGGCTCAGCTGGGCGGATGGCTGCTCGGGTCGTCCGACGATGTCCTGCTCGACACCCTCAACACTCTCGACATCCGCATGGTTCCGATCGCGGGTGCGCTGTGGCGATCCACCGATACCGACACCGGCACCGGCGAGGACGTCGAGCCGGTGTCGATCGAACCGGTGCAGGCGGCGATCGCCACCGCCCAGCAGGGGCCGACGGACACCTCTCTGGAGGAGGCGCTGACGGCTGCGGGCGCTGATCCCGAAGAGCCGGGACTCGCCGCACTCCTCGCCTCGATCTCGGCCGCTTCAGGGGCCGACGCCTCCGACGAATCGACGTGGTTCCCGCCGCGGCTCCCCGTCGACGAGATGATGGCGCCTCTCGGCGACCTGACCCCGGCCATCGACGAGCTTCTCGAGGGTGCGAAGCTGAGCCTCTCGTCGCCCGTCAGTCGCGTGGCCTACGACGAGGCGGGCGTCAGCCTCGGCATCGCCTCCGGAGAATCGCTGTCGTTCGACCGCGTGCTCATCACGGTGCCGCTCGGCGTTCTGAAGGGCGAGGGACTGGAGTTCTCGCCTGCGCTGCCTTTCGGTCATCGTGGTGCCATCGCCGAGCTCGAGATGGGACGTATCGAGACGGTCTGGCTGCGCTTCGACGATCCGCTGATCGTGTCGGCTCCCGACGGCGAAGGCGAGGCCGAAGGCGATGCTGCAGCCGCTGATTCCGAGGCGATGCTCTGGCACGTGGTCGGCGGCGATGCGCTGATCCGCACCTGGATCAACCTCGCACCGACCACGGGTGAGAACATCGTGGTGGGCATCGTCGGCGGAGAAGCGGCAGCCACGTTCGCCGAGATGAGTGAGCAGAAGACGCTCGAGGCGGCGATCGCCTCGCTCGCGCCGTTCCTCACCGCACCGGCCTGACTCGCGCCGGCCGCAGCGCGCTCAGACCTCCGGCCGCTCCTGGCCACGTCGTCGCATCCGACTGACGAGCACGATCGACGTCGCGACGAGCGCGAAGATCGCCAGGGCCACCCCGCTGGTGAGCAGGAACTCCGGGGGCCCTGACACCTGTCTCGGGTCGAGGAGGTAGTACGGATACCAACCCACCGACGGCCCGCGCCACATCGTGACGCCGCCCCACGCGAGCGGGAAGGAGAGGGCCGTGGGCACCACCCACCACGGCACGCCGCGGTGTCCGGGTGTGAGCACCCAGGCGATGGCGGTGCACGCCGGCAGCCAGAAGTGCAGCACCTGATCAGACCAGGGCACGTCGACGCGGATACCGCGGAGTCCCGCCTGCCAGACGATCAGCGCGAAGGCGAGCCCTGCCGTGATGGTCCAGGTCAGCACGAGAGCCAGAGCCACGGTGAACCAGCGAGGATCCGTGGCCCGGATGAAGGCGAGCACCGCACCGATCAGCAGCACGGCCACCAGCGCGCAGTTGGACTGGACGGTCAGGTACGCGAAGAAATTCTCCCCCGCGATCGTGCGGGAGCTCAGCCCCCAGAACAGTCGGTGCACGAGCGCCACGGTGCACACTGCGGCCGTGGCCAAGCGCAGCACGCCGAACGCCGATCGTGCCCTCACTCTCGCCTCGTGCCCCTTCCCGGCGGTGCGCATCGTCGTCCAGACGGCGCATCTCCCATCCGGCGAGTCTACGGAAGGCGGAACCGAGAGGGGTTACGGAGACCCGCGCTCAGGAGACGGAAAAGTCCCCTCAATAGCGTGATGAGCAGGGATAGCCCCTGCTCCGCGCCTGGCGCGCGGTGTCCTGCCACGAAGGAACACCTCCTCATGACGAACACCACCGCCCCCTCTGCCGCCGCCTCGCTGGGACTCCTGGTCCTGCGCGTCGTGGTCGGCGCCGTCTTCGCCGCTCACGGAGCGCAGAAGATCTTCGAATACACGATCCCCGGCACCATCGGCAGCTTCGCGGGCATGGGGGTGCCGATGCCCGAGATCGCCGCCCCCTTCGTCGCCTTCGTCGAGCTGATCGGCGGCATCCTGCTGGTGCTCGGCCTCTTCACCCGCCTGGCCGGCATCCTGCTCGCGATCGACATGGTCGTGGCCCTGGTCCTCGTGCACCTCGCCGCCGGGCTCTGGGTCGGCGAGGGCGGATACGAGTTCGTCGCCGTGCTCGGCGCGGCCGCGCTGGCTCTCGCGCTCACCGGTGCCGGACGGTTCTCACTCGACGGTGCGTTCCTGCGCGGCCGGGTTCCCGCCTGGCTCAGCTGAGGGCACGAGGGAGCGCCCCACGGGGCGCTCCCTCTCCGGTGTGTATCCTGTCAACAGTTAACAGGAGGTCACCGTGACACAGACCGTCAAGCGCGGAGAGTCCCTCGGCGCGCAGGTGGCGCAGGTCCTGCGTCAGCGCATCGTCCGAGGCGAGCTCTCGCCCGGTGCGCGCATCACCGAGGAGGCGCTCGCCGAGGAGTTCTCGGTGAGCAGGGGCCCGATCCGCGACGCACTCACCCAGCTCAGCTTCGAGAAGCTCGTCGAGGTGCAGCGCCCGCGCGGCGTCTACATCACCGGGCTCTCGCAGGACGACGTCGATCAGCTCTACAGTCTGCGGGGCGCTCTCGAGCAGCTCGCGCTCTCGCGCGCGATGAGAGTCGACGACGACGCACGGTGGGCAGCGATGGCGGCCACGGTCGATCGCATGAGCCAGGCCGCCGACAGGGGGGACCACGCGGCGTTCGTCGCCGCCGACCTCGAGTTCCACTCGGAGATCTACGTCCTCGCCGACCACCCGCGACTGCAGGGGGCGTGGAGTCAGTACCTGCCGACCTTCGCGTCGCTTCTCGAGGTGACCATCAATCACGACGACGACCTTCACGAGTCATCCGACGACCACATGAAGCTCATGGACGTGATGCGCTCAGGCACGCCCGAGGAGGCGGCGGCAGTGCTCACCGCCCATCTCGACGGCGCGCGCGATCGGATGCTCAGCGAGCTGGCCGACCGGCCTGCCTGACTGCCCGTTGCCGTAGCGGCAGCACCCGGGATCAGGCCCGAGGGGTGAGGCGACGCCGCAGCACCCAGGTGTTGCCGGTCGCGTCACCGCTGTGCTCGAAGTCGTCGAGTACAGCCGTGGACAGTGCCAGACCGCGTCCGCTCTCGCTGTCGACGCCGGGCATCGTCACCGCATCCCAGTCGATCCTGGCCGGATCTGCCGTGTCGACGAAGGTCGCGACGAGAGCGTCGGAGCTCACCTCGATGTCGACCTCGACGGTGATGCCGGCATCCGGTTCGCCCGCCGCTTCACCATGGCTGGCGATGTTCGTCGACACCTCGCTGACCGCCAGCGCGAACAGCGTCCGGTCCTCGGGGGTCACGTGCGGGGCCGCCTCCCACAGCGCGTCCAGGGCGTCGAGGACATGCTCGACGAAGGCGGGCCCGGCCAGGCCCGCCACATGCGCGGTGTGCCGGTCAGTGCCCATCGAACGCCGTCTCAGGCGTGGGGTGGTCGAGGAGGACCCGGTCGAGGTTCGTCAGGTGCAGCACCGTCCGCACAGCCTCGGGCACTGTCGCGATGCGCAGATCGCCGCCTGCGACCCTGGCGCTCTTCAGCCCGCCGACGAGAGCGCCGAGCCCCGACGAGTCGACGAACTGCAGTTCGGCCATGTCGATGACGATCTTCGAGTCGCCGGCGGCGACGAGATCGTTCACCGCCTTGCGCAGCAGCGGTGCACCCGTCGCCGTCAGGCGGCCGGACAGGGCGATCACGGCGAAGCCGTCCCTGACGTCAGTGCTGAGATCCATGGTTCTCCTCCTCGAGGATTCGGGCCGGTCCGCGGTAGCGAGCGGCTTGGATGATGACGCTGAGCACGACGAGGTCGTACAGCACCCACACCGTGTTGACGAGAGTGCCCGTTCCGTCGCCCGTGCCGATGATGACCCGGGTCACGCCGATCACGAGCGCCACGCTGAGCACGACGATCGCGGTCAGCTGCGGCCAGATCTGACCCCACGGCACCCCTCGCGGATCGCGTCCGTCCTTGCGCGTCACCGCAAAGGAGAGGGGGCGGCCGAAGACCACGTTCGCGACGGCGGTCCAGCATGCGCGGATCCAGACCGGGAACAGCGCGAGGGAGTACTGCTGTCCGCGCCAGGTTCTGAGTCCTTTGGCGACGACGAGGAAGAGCAGCTGATTGACCAGGAAGTACGGCAGGAACCGGACGAAGAAGTCGACCGACCAGGCGGTGACGGGCAGCACCCCGAACACGAGATAGACGACCGGCGCCGTGAGATAGATGACGGCGGCGAACCCCGACAGATAGCTCCACATCGTGGCGAAGTACATCAGTCGCTGGCCGATCGACAGCCCGCGCTTCGCGAGCGGGTTGTCGCGCAACATGACCTGCAGCGTGCCTTGGGCCCAGCGCAGTCGCTGCGTCAGCATCGTGCGCAGGTCTTCGGGTGCGAGTCCCTGGGCGAGGATCTCGTGATGGTAGACGCTGCGCCAGCCGAGCGAGTGCAGCTGCATCGCCGTGGCCATGTCCTCCGTCACCGAGATCGTCGCCAGGGGGAGGATCGGCTGTGCCTCGTCGCCGCGGTCGAGGCGCAGGGCGTCGAGCAGGGCTGCGACGGCATCGAGCGCCGTGATGGGAGAGAGGTCGGACTCGGCCAGCGCCGTCAGGCCCGCCTCGTCGACGACGATGGCGTCGAGCTGTGCGTCGTGCGCGATCGGCAGGGATCCGAGCTCGGCGAGATCGGCTCTGATGCCGGCGAGATCCTTGGCGACGAGGATCACCGAGGCGTTGCGCACGGCCGCCGACACGGCATCCGCGATCTCGCGCACAGGGGCGCCGGCGGCCAGATCGCGCCGGGCGCGGCCGATCGACAGGTGCAGGGAGTACAGCTCCCGGCGGAGTTCCGGGTCGGATGCCGAGCGCATCTCCTTCTCGATCAGGGTCTCAGAGGTGCGCAGCGCGCGGGCCGCGGTGTCGGTCACCTCGCGCACGTAGCCGATGATCCCCAGCTGCATCAGGGCGTCGCGGCGGAGCACGGCGTTCGAGCCGCAGAAGAAGGCGGCGTTCCAGCCGTCCTTGCCCTGCTGGATCGGACCGTAGAACAGCGGTGCCTGGCTGCCGAGCGGGTCGGCCTCGTCGACGTTGACGAACCACTGCGGCGTCTGCACGACCGCGACCTCGGGGTCATCGGCGAAGTACCCCAGCGTGCGGTGCAGGATCAGCGGGTCGGGGATCTGGTCGGCGTCGAGGATGAGGAGGAACTCTCCGTCTGTCTCGAACAGTGCGGCATTGAGGTTGCCCGCCTTCGCGTGACGGGGCTTTCCGGTCCAGTCGTCCGAGCGGGTGAGGTAGCCGATGTCCGCCTCGCGGGCGGCCTGCTCGAGTTCGGGACGCGCGCCGTCGTCGAGGATCCAGGTCGTGTGGGGATACGCGATCCCCCGCGCGGCGCGTGCCGTCGTCATCACGAGCTCGATCGGCTCGTTGTAGGTCGCGATGAACACGTCGACAGTGCCCTGGGGTGGGGATACCGGGGCCGGGCGTTCCTTGGCCCGCCACATCGTGAGACAGAAGAGGAAGGTGTCGATCAGACTGTAGGTCTCTGCGATCACCAGGGGCACGGCGATCCACCACGCCGACCAGTTCACCGATTCGAGCCAGCGCCAGGCGACGTAGTTCACCCCGAGCAGCACCGACAGGACGGCGATGATGCGGATCGCAGCGAAGCGTGCGGTCATGCGTCGCGCCTCACGACGATCACGGTGATGTCGTCGGTGGCCCGGTCGTCCGAGATGAGTCCCAGCGCCTCCTCGATCGCCCCGTCGGGGCCGAGGGTGTCGAGCACTCGGGCCACATGGGCGAACGGGTCATCGGCGTCGAGCACGTCGAGCAGCCCGTCGCTGCAGCAGACGAAGGCGTCGCCGGGCTCGAGGCGGGTGCGGCGGGACTCCCGAGGATCCTGGTCGGGCAGTGCCGCGCCCATCCCGAGGGGGAGTCCGGTCGAACGGAGGTGCTCCCACGAGCCGTCGCGGCGGAGGATGAACGCCAGGCTGTGTCCCGCGTCGATCACCTCCAGGTCGCCGGTCTGGGGCTGCAGCTCGGCGTGGACGGCCGTGACGAACATCGTCGTCTCCGAGAGATCCTCCTCGAGGATCCGGTCGGCATCGGCGATCGCCTCGGCGATGCTGCGTTCGGGGGCTGTGCGCAGAGATGCACGCACCCCGGCCGCGACGATGGCGGGGCCGGTGCCCTTGCCCATCGCGTCCGCGAGGGTGATGCGCAGCGCCTCGCCGTGCAGGCGCAGATCGTAGAAGTCTCCCGCCAGGCGCCCGCGCGAGGCGCCGCCGCCCGCGATCGTGTAACCGGCGACGGTGGGGAGCGAGTGCGGTCGCAGTGCGCTCTGGATGAGGGTGGCCTGATCGAGCTCGACGTCTGCCGCGATCTCGCTCTGCACCCAGAATGCGAGGTCTCGGAGCAGGGCGCGCTCCGCCTCCGAGAACGAGTGCGGTTCGGTGTCGAGCACGCACAGAGTGCCGACGGGTTCGCCGCCTGGCGCGTGGAGCGGATGCCCGGCGTAGAACCGGAGATGGGGGTCGCCGACCACGAACGGGTTCGTGGCGAAGATCTCGGTCGCGCTGGCATCCTCGACCACGACCGTGCGGTCCTGACCGACCGTGTAGTCGCAGAAGGAATCCTGTCGGGGTGCCTCGTCGCCGCCGAGGCCGATCTCGGATTTGCGCCACTGGCGATCGCCGTCGAGCAGAGAGACGCTCACCATCGGCACGCCGAACATCTGCTGGGCCAGCCTGGCCACTCGATCGACTCGTTCATCCCGGGGGGTGTCCAGGATCCCGAGTTCCTCCAACGCCTGCTGTCTTCTGAGCTCGTCGAACATTGCTCCGCTCCCCTCGTAGCTGCTCTCATACTGGCATCTTGGAGTGTGGTGGCGACAGCGAGACAAGCGGAAGTCTCGAAGCCAACGGTGTTGACTGTTAACAGTCAACACTGCTACGGTCAGAGCGTCGACAACAAGGTCGACCCACGTAGAGGAGCAAAGATGCCCCGCAAGCGCATCACCCGTGCCGCCGCCGCACTCGCGGCCGTCGCCGCCACCGCTCTCGTCCTGTCGGCCTGCACGAAGGTCGAAGAGGGTGAAGATGCGGAATCCGCCTTTCCCGAGAACGACATCCGCCTGATCATCCAGGCGAACCCAGGCGGTGGATCCGACCTGTCGTCGCGTGCGCTCGCCACCGAGCTCGAGGGCATCCTCGGCGTCAGCTTGATCCCCGAGAACATGCCGGGTGCCGCAGGCGCCCTGGCGATGGAGTACGTCGGCGCGCAGGACCCCGACGGCTACGTCATCGGCTTCGCTCCCGTCGAGATCGCGATGCTCAACACCACGCAGAGCGCGAACGTGCTGCCCGAGGACTTCGACCTGCTGGGGCAGATCATGCTCGCCCCCGGCGTCGTCACGGTCGGCGCGAACAGCGGCATCGAGTCGCTCGAAGACCTCGTCGCGCAGGCGAAGTCCGGTGCGGTCACCGTCGCGAACTCCGGCGCCGGTTCGATCTGGGAGGCCGCGACGATCGGTCTCGGCGACGCGACCGATGCCGCCTTCACCCCGGTGCCCTATGACGGTGGAGCCACGGCCGTCGCGGCCGCCGCATCCGGTGAGACCGTCGCGGCGGTGTCCGGCCTGGGCGAGGCTCTCGCGCAGGGCGAAGCCGTGCGCATCCTCGCCGTCCTGAACGATGAGCGCCACCCCGACGCGGAGGACGTGCCGACGGCCGACGAGGCGATCGGCGAAGACGTCGTGTTCGGCGGCTGGGGCGGCATCTACGCCCCGAAGGGCCTGCCGGACGATGTGAAGAGCGAACTCGAGGCGGCCGTCAAGGAGGCCGTCGAGTCCGACACCTACCAGCAGTTCCAGAAGGACGCCGGCAACCTCGTGGTCTACCGCGACTCCGCCGAGTGGACGACGTTCGTCGACGAGCAGTTCGACCTGTTCAAGGACCTCCTGGGCTGACCCGGCCGGGCTGCGGGGTCGGCCGAACCGTCGACCCCGCAGTCGGACACCGATCGTCAGACCAGAGAAGGAGCACCATGTCCCACGCCGATGTAACTCCTTCGGTCGAGCAGGACGCTCACCAGGGAGCGCCCCCCTCGCGACCGCTCGAGATCGCCTTCGGATTCGTCGCCCTGGCATTCAGCGCCGGTTACCTCTTCCTGGCCACGCAGATCCCCCTGCGTCGGGAGGCGCTGCCCGGCCAGATCGACGCACGCTTCTGGCCCATGGTCATCGCCGTCACAGCGGTCGTCATCTCGCTCGCGATCCTGGCCCTGGCGGTCACCCGCCCCGCTCCCGGTCGCGAAGACCTCGACCGCATCCAGCCGGGTGGCATGGTCCGCGTCGTCGCCACTCTCGCGATCGCCGGCGCCTTCATCGCGGTCTGGTCGCTGGGCTCCGTCATCCTCTTCGGCTATCGCATCGAGGTCTTCCCCGTCGCCGCAGCCGTGCTGATGGCCGCTCTCATGCTCCTCTACGGGCACCGCCGCTGGCTGAGCCTGATCATCTACTCCGTCTCCGTCACGGCGTTCGTCTACGTCGTGTTCGGCATGCTCCTGAGGATCCCGCTGTGAACGCGCTCATGGAGGGGCTGAACTCGCTCCTCGACATCTCGATCCTGCTCTACATGCTCGTCGGGCTCCTGCTCGGCTTCATGGTCGGAGCCTTCCCCGGCATCACCGCGACCATGGCCGTGGCGCTCGCCGCCGGTTTCACGCTCACCCTCGAACCCGTCCAGGGGCTCGCCGTGCTGCTCACGATCTACGTGGCCGCGAACTTCGGCGACCGGGTGCCGTCGATCCTCATCAACACCCCTGGCACACCCGCCTCGATCGCGACGACGCTCGACGGCTATCCGATGGCGAAGCAGGGGAGGGCAGGACTCGCGCTCACGATCTCGGCGATCGTGTCGGCCGTCGGCATCCTCGCCTCTCTCGTGCTCTTCGCGGTCGCCGCAGTGCCGATCGCCAGCTTCGCCCGCGACTACTTCAAGTCGCCCGAGCTCTTCGCTCTGGTCGTCTTCGGAATCTCGATCATGATCGGCATCTCGTCGAAGTCGATGCTCAAGGGCATCCTCGCCGGTCTCTTCGGCCTCATGCTCGGCACTGTCGGAACGTATGCCGCGACGGCTGACCAGCGCTTCACCTTCGGAGTGCTCGAGCTGGTCGAGGGCGTCAACTTCATCGCCGTGATCATCGGGCTGTTCGGCATCGCCGAGCTCTTCGACCAGCTGCTCACCTATCGCAAGAGCAACGTGCGCCCCATCTCGAGCCTCGGTCGCTGGTGGCCGAACCGCTCGGAGCTGAAGCAGAGCGGACGAGCCACCGCCGTCGGCGGCGCGGTCGGACTCGGCGTCGGGCTCATCCCGGCCGCCGGCGGCGACATCGCCGGCCTCATCGGCTGGGAGCGAGCTCGCAAGGCGTCGAAGCACCCGGAGATGTTCGGCAAGGGATCGATCGAAGGCGTCGCCGCCTCCGACACCGCATCCAGCGCCACGCTCGGCGGATCTCTCACGACCACCATGGCGCTCGGCATCCCCGGCGACTCGGTGATGGCCGTGATGATCGGCTCGATGATCATCTGGGGCATCACCCCCGGGCCCACGCTGTTCACGAACCGCCCCGACCTCGTGGTCTCGATCGTCGGCATCATGCTCGTCGCGACCCTGCTGTCGCTGGGGCTGAGCCTCGTGCGCATGAAGGGCATGGTGAAGCTGCTCGACGTGCCGCAGCCGTACCTGTGGAGCGGCATCCTGATCTTCTGCATCATCGGCACGTATGCGACCTCGAACAGCCTCTCGACCGTCGTCACGATGCTCGTCTTCGGTGTGATCGGAGTGCTGCTGAAGCGGATGCAGGTGCCGGCAGGGCCCATCGTGCTCGGCCTGCTGCTCGGTCCGCTCGCCGAGGAGAACCTCGCCCGAACGCTGGCGATCCTCCCGACGCGTCCGTTCTTCGAGGTGGTGAGCCCGATCGCGATCGTGCTGCTCGCGCTCGCCGTGCTGTCGATCGTGATGCCCGCGATCCGCGCTGCCCGCACGCCCCGCGCCGAACGCGCATCACTCGAGGACTCGATCCTGAAGGCCGAGAGCCGCGAGCAGATCGAGAAGGCGCACGGCGAGCTCGCAGCCGACCCCGACCTGCTCACGTCGACCGTCCGCAATGTCCAGGCCCCCGCGAGGCGCCCGCGCAGAACCCGCAAGAACCCCAAGGAGAACGAGAAGTGACCCGCTACGACATCCTCACCGCCGTGCCGACCGCCTTCCACAGCGACGGCGCTCTCGACCTCGAGGGATCGCGAGCGATCTTCCGCTTCGTCGCCGAATCGGGCAACGAGGGCGCGTTCATCCTCGGCACCACGGGGGAGTTCCCCGCCGTCGATGCGACCGAGTTCGCCGCGATCGTCGAGGCGGCGCTGGCCGAGTTGCAGCACCGGATGCGGGTCGTCGTGCACGTGGGGCAGCCGAGCACGTTCGAGGCGCTGCGACTGGTCGAGATCGCGAAGGGCCTCGGAGCGACCGAGTTCGCCGCCCTCACGCCGTACTACCTCAAGGCCACGGACGAGTCGATCTTCGAGTACTTCGCGGCGCTGTCGGGAGCGATCGGAGATGGCCGACTGTACGTCTACATCTACCCGGCACGCAGCGGCAACCCGGTCTCGGTCGAGCTGCTCGCCCGCCTCGCCGAGCTGCCCAACGTCGTCGGCGCGAAGATCAGCGAGCTGTCGCTCGAGGAGATCGCCGCCTACCGTGCCGCAGTGCCCGCCGACTTCGACCTCTACACCGGCGCTGACCGCGACCTGATCGCTGCGGTCGAGGTGGGCGCGCAGGGCGTGGTCTCCGGGGTCTCCTCCGTCACCCCCAAGCCGTTCCGCGCGCTGGCCGATGCCGGCCGCTCGGGCGATGCCGACGCCGTCGCCGCAGCCCAGGCCGCCGTCGACGATGTCGTCTCGCTCATCGGCGGAGACATGGCGCGCATGAAAGAGGCGTATCGCGTGCTGGACGTCGTGGACACGCACTGCCGCATGGCCATCGCCGAGCCGACGGATGCCGAGCGCGAGGCGGTCGCACGGGTCGTGGCGGCGCACCGGTAGACGCAGCTCTGCGCCGCGGTTCCGAGGGCGGCTCACAGCCGATCGGGGCAGGATGGAACCATGCCCGCCTCCCCGTATGAATCCCGGCCATGGCTCGACTCCTATGCGGACGGTGTGCCCGCTGAGATCGATGCCCCGACGCAGACGCTGCCGGAGATGATGTCGGCGAGCATCGCCACGTTCGGCCGTCGGCCGGCACTGGAGTTCTTCGGCGCGGTCACGACCTATCGCGAGCTCGGCGACCAGATCCTGCGCGCTGCCGAGGGGCTGCGGCGGCTGGGTGTGCACAAGGGCGACCGGGTCGCGCTCGTGCTGCCGAACTGCCCGCAGCATGTGGTGGCCTTCTACGCCGCGCTCCGCCTCGGTGCCATCGTCGTCGAGCACAACCCGCTCTATACGACGAGGGAGTTGCGGCACCAGTTCGAAGACCACGGAGCCAAGGTCGCGATCGTCTGGGACAAGACCGTCGACACGATCGCCGAGTTCCCCGCGGATCTCCGTGTCGAGCACATCGTGAGCGTCGACCTCACCGAGGCGATGCCGGCCTCCCAGCGGATGCTGCTGCGTCTGCCCCTCCCGAAGGCGCGCGCAGCACGCGCGAAGCTGACGGCCACCCCCAGAGCACGGCGAGCGGTGGCCTGGAAGAAGCTGGTCGACCATCGGGCTCTGTCGCGCAAGGTCGAGGGTCCGGCGCTGAGTGACACGGCGCTGCTGCAGTACACGAGCGGAACCACGGGCACGCCGAAGGGAGCGATCCTCACGCACGAGAATCTTCGCGCCAACGCGATGCAGGGCCGGGCGTGGGTGCCGGGTCTCGTCGACGGCGAGGAGACGTTCTACGGAGTGCTCCCGCTGTTCCACGCCTACGGCATGACGCTGTGCCTCACCTTCGCCATGAGTATCGGCGCCAAGCTCGTGCTGTTCCCGACGTTCGACCTCGGCCTCGTGACGAAGGCTGCACGCACCAGTCCGCCGACGTTCCTGCCCGCGGTCCCGCCCATCTACGACCAGCTCGCGCGTGCCGCATCGCGCGGGACCATCGACCTCTCCACCGTCCGCTTCGCGATCTCGGGGGCGATGAGTCTTCCGGTCGCGACCGTGCAGCGGTGGGAGGAGGCGACCGGCGGCCTGCTCGTCGAGGGCTACGGCATGACCGAGAGCTCGCCCGTCGCGCTCGGCAATCCGATGGGCAGGAGCAGGCGTCCCGGCACCGTCGGAGTGCCGTTCCCGAGCACCGAGATCCGCGTCGTGGACCCGTCGGACACCGAGGTCGACGTGCCCGTCGGCGACCGCGGCGAACTGCTCATCCGCGGCCCTCAGGTGTTCCAGGGGTACTGGCGCCGCCCGGGCGACACCGCCGACGTCCTGCTCGCCGACGGATGGCTGCGCACCGGCGACATCGCCGAGGTCTCGGCTGACGGCTTCGTCACGATCGTCGACCGCCTCAAGGAGCTCATCATCACCGGCGGGTTCAACGTGTCGCCCACCGAGGTGGAGGACGCCCTCGAGGCGCATCCCGACGTGGTCGCGGCCGCAGTCGTCGGCCTGCCGCGGTCGAGCGGTGGGGAGGAGATTGCCGCCGCGATCGTGCTCCGAGAGGGTGCTACCCTCGATGCCGGCGCGCTGCGCGACTTCTGTCGCACGAGGCTCACGCCCTACAAGGTGCCCAAGCGCATCGTCGTCGTGGACGAGCTTCCCCGCTCGCTCATCGGCAAGGTGCTGCGGCGTCAGGTGCGGGACCGGATGCTCGCCGACTGACCGGCCGGCGGCGGCTCTCGCCCGCCTCTCGCCGATCGTCGTGAAACCGGTTACAGTGTGCCGATGGCCACGATCTACGATGTCGCTCGACTCGCGCAGGTGTCGCCGGCCACCGTCTCGCGGGTGTTCAACGGCACCAGCGTCTCTGCCGAGAAGGTCGACGCGGTGCGCCGAGCCGCCGAGCAGCTGCGCTTCACGCCCAACCGGACCGCTCGCAACCTGCGAAGGCAGAGTTCCGAGGTCATCGGCCTCGTGATCCCCGACATCGAGAACCCGTACTTCACCGAGATGGCCAGAGGCGTCGAGGACGTCGCCTCGGAGGCCGGGTACTCGGTCGTGCTCTGCAACTCCGACTCGCAGCTCGAGAAGGAGGCGGCCTACCTGCAGATCGCGATCTCGGAGCACATGTCCGGAGTGATCATCGCCCCGGCATCCGAGCGCACGAGGCTCGACGGCATCCTCGACACGGGGCGCCCCGTCGTCGCCGTCGACCGGCACACCGTCTACGACATCGACGGCGTCGTGATGGCCAACCGCGACGCGGGAGCGTCGGCCACCGAGGGGCTTCTCGCCGCCGGATTCCGCAGGATCGCATACATCGGCGGACCCGAGGGGATCGACACCGCTGCGGAGCGCGCAGCGGGCTGGCGTGCGGCGCTCGCGGCCGGGGCCCCCGGCGTCGACGCCGACGAGCTGCTGCGCTTCTCGACGTTCCGCGTCGACGGGGGGAGGGTCGCCATGGAGGAGCTGCTCGCGCTGCCGGAACGCCCCGATGCGGTGGTGGCCGGCAACAATCTGATCGGCGTGGGTGCGATACAGGTTCTGACGGAACACGGCCTGACGCCACCGCGGGTGGGCGTCGCGGTGATCGGCTCGCTGCCGTTCACGACGCTCTCGCCGACCGCAGTGACGGTCGTGCGACTGCCGGCCCGTGAGATGGGAGTCAGGGCCGCGCGGATGCTGCTCGAGCGCATCGGCGGAGACCGCGGGCCGTCACGCACAGTGGTGCTGCCGAGTGAGGTCCAGCCCGCCAGCGCCGGGCTGACTGTCACGCGCTGACGCGCACGCCACTCGGTCCTACTGCGACCGCCAGAATCGCGTGGCGAGATTGGTGAGCTCGGTGTCGAGGTCATCGACCTTGCCCTCGACGCGGGTCAGTCGCGTGTCGAGGGAGTCCAGCCGCACATTCACGACCTCGAAGCCGGCGCGCATCTCGCTGCGCAGGCCTCCGATCTCGCCGTGCATCTCGCTGCGCAGGCCTCCGATCTCGGCGCGCAGCACCCGATTGAACTGCGTGGTCATGAGGGTCATGCCTCCGAGCATCGCGGTGGCGAAGATGCCGATCATCGTCCAGGCCTGCGGATCGCTCAATTCCATACCCCCATTGTTCGTCGAGGGGATCAGGATGTCACCGCCTGTCGGTGCTGTATGCCGGAGTGTCCGCACATCGGGTACAACCCGGGCGCATGTCGAACGGTGCAGAAGCGATCATGAGCAGCACTGCTTGCGCGATGAAATCGATTTCGCGTAGGGTTGCAGCACACGTGCGATCAAGGAGGACGCGAGTTATGACCTACACCCTGCCGACCACGGCATCCCGACCGGCATCCGCGCCGAAGACCGCGTACCTGATCGCCTCCGGTGACCTGCGCGAGGCTGCGAACACCGGCGGCTGGCCCGTGCAGGTCGAGCTCGAAGCGGGCGTCACCGGCGTGTTCGAGGAGCTCGGCTGGACCGTCATCCGCGCCAACGACGTCGACCCCGCCACAGGGCACGGCTTCATCTCGAGCCAGCGCATGGGCCTCGAGGTCTTCAAGAACATCCCCACGGATGCTCCGCTCATCGTCGCGGAGGCCGTGTGGCAGTACTCGCACCACGTGCTCGCCGGTCTGCGCACGCACGAGGGCCCCATCCTCACCGTCGCGAACTTCGCGGGCGACTGGCCCGGCCTCGTCGGACTCCTCGGCCTGAACGCCGGCCTCACCAAGATGGACAAGCCCTACGCGACGATCTGGTCGGTCGACTTCACCGACGACTGGTTCACCGCCGGCATCAGGGAGTGGACCGAGACCGGCGCGATCACCCATGACGCCTCGCACGTGCGTCCACTGCCCGCGCTGCCCGACAGCCCCGAGAAGGCGCTGGGCGAGGCGCTCGCCGCCGACCTCCTCGCCGAGAAGGCCATCATCGGCGTCTTCGACGAGGGCTGCATGGGCATGTACAACGCGATCTTCGACGACGAGCTGCTCAACAGGACGGGCATCTACAAGGAGCGCCTCTCGCAGTCGGCTCTGTATGCCGAGATGCTCGAAGTCGGCGACGACGAGGCCGATGCCGCCTACGACTGGCTGATCGACGCCGGCATGACGTTCCGGTACGGCGCGGATGCCGAGACCGAGCTGACCCGCGAGCAGGTGCAGTGGCAGCTGAAGATGTACATCGCCGCCCTCCGCATCGCCGACGACTTCGGGCTCGACGCGGTCGGCATCCAATATCAGCAGGGCCTGAAGGACCTGGTTCCGGCATCCGACCTCGCCGAGGGCATCCTGAACTCGACCGAGCGCCCGCCCGTCACCTCGCGCGATGGCTCACGGGTGCTGCACGAAGGCCGCGCGTTCCCGCACTTCAACGAGGCCGACGAGGGCGTCGCAGTCGACGCGCTGGTCACCGATCGGGTCTGGCGCGCGATGGGCCTCGTGCCCGACAACACCCTGCACGACGTGCGCTGGGGCGAGGACTTCGACGGGCAGTTCGTCTGGGTCTACGAGATCTCCGGCTCGGTGCCGGCGTCGCACCTCGGCGGGTGGCAGAACGCTGAGGGATGGCGCCAGGGCCATGTCTTCTTCCCCGCCGGCGGCGCGACGATCAACGGCGTCTCGAAGCCGGGCGAGATCGTGCTGTCGCGTGTGTTCATCGCCGACGGCATCCTGCAGGCCGACATCTTCCGGGCATCGGTCGTCGAGCTGCCGGCCGAGGAGACCCAGCGGCGCAAGGATGCGACGAACCCCGAGTGGCCGATCGCGCACGTGGTGCTGCACGGCGTCTCGCGCGACCAGTTCATGGCCCGCCACAAGGCCAACCACGCGCAGCTCGTCTACGCACCGGATGCCGAGACGGCCGACAAGGCCCTCATCGCGAAAGCGGCGATGTTCGCCGGCATGGGCATCAAGGTCAACCTGGTCGGAGACGTCGCGATCTGATCGGCTGACTCCAGCGGGTCGAGAAGGGGCGGATGCTGCGGCATCCGCCCCTTCTTCCGTTCCTTCCCGTCTTTCCACTTAAGCGCTATAGTCGGCGGCAGGTCGTGACGACGCGACCTGATTCGACAACGACGCCGAAGGAGACGATCAGTGATGAACCAGAATGTCAGGAATCACCGACTGCGAAGGGGCATCGCCGGGCTGGGTGTTCTCGCCACAGCTGCTGCGGGCATTCTCGCCGGTTCGATGGGAGCCGCCGCCGAGACCTCGGAGCCGACCGATCCGAAGCTCGCCGTCTACGTCGAGGTGAACTCGAACGATTTAGCCAACGTGGCGGATTACACGCTCGCCGAGTCCGGAGACGCAGCCATCGACATGGCGATGATCTTCGCCGCCAACATCAACTACGACGGCGAGAAGGCGTACCTGCACTTCAACGAGCGCGTCACCGAGACGCTCGACGATGCGGAGACGCAGATCCGACCGGTGCAGGCGAAGGGCACCAAGGTGCTGCTCTCGGTGCTCGGCAACCACCAGGGCGCCGGGTTCGCGAACTTCACCTCGTATGCGCAGGCCGATGCGTTCGCCGCACAGCTCGCCGACGCCGTGACGACCTACGGTCTCGACGGCATCGACTTCGACGACGAGTGGAGCGAGTACGGCGCGAACGGAACCCCGCAGCCGAACCCGCAGTCGTTCGGATGGCTGGCAACGGCGCTGCGCGATCGACTCGGCCCCGACAAGATCATCAGCCTGTACGCGATCGGTCCGACGTACACGACGACCAACTTCACGCTGTTCGACGCCGTCGGCGTGCTCGACTACGCCTGGAACCCGTACTACCCGACGTACGACGCTCCCACCGTGAGCGGGCTCGAAGACAGGACGCGACTCGGAGCGGCCGCGATCGACCTCTCGGCGACGAGCGCCGCGACGGCAGCCGACTTCGCGACGCGGACGGTGTCTGACGGCTACGGGGTCTATGTCGCCTACAACCTCACCGCGGCAGACCAGTCGGCGTATCTCTCGGGCATCACCGAAGCGCTGAAGGGCGAGGCGACGGAGTACCGCGCGGCACCCCGCGACACGACACCTCCGACCGTCACGGTGAAAGAGGGAGCCCAGTTCACGAAGAGCAAGCAGGACGGCACCTATCAGCGCGTGAGCTACAAGCTCTACGACGAGGGGAAGATCGACAGGCTCTCGGTGAACGGGGTCGCCAAGGACCTCTCGGACAACGCGTGGAGCGACCTGAACTTCGTGAAGCCCGGCGCGTTCGGCGCGGTCGCGGGGGCGAACACGCTGCAGGTGGTCGACGTCGCCGGCAACGTCACCGAGCTCTCGTTCGTCCTGTCGAAGTGACGACCCGCGCTCGAGGCCATCACCCGAGGTCGAAGACCTCGATCTGACGGATCGTGACCCCGACCTCCGCCCGCACGCGGATCGCCGGGGTCACGACCCGTGACACCAGCTCGAACGGGGTGGTCCGGTCGGCCGGGAGGTCTGCGTCGTGCGTGGTCGGCGCTGCGCACCAGTTCCCGTCCGGATCGAGGACCTCCCACCGCAGGCATGCCGAGGAGGCCGCGGCGATCATCGTCACGGTGACGTCGCTGACGGCGCGGGACTCGGCGAAGCGCCACCCCGCCCATTCGCCGGCTGCCAGGGTGACGCCGTCAGACCCCGACGGATCTCCGTCGTCGAAGAGACGCCCGGCGTCTACGACGGATGCGGACGCGATCCCGTCTCCGCCGGCGGCCGTCAGGTCGCGGCGCCAGGTCGCGGCATCGGCCGGTGAGTGCTCGCCCCGCTCGAGGGCATCCGATGGGTCGGTGCCGAAGACCAGCTCGAGGTCGGCGTCGCCGACGAGAGCGCCGATGGGCAGCTCGGCCAGCGCAAGATCGACGCCGTCGAGCCGGGCGCGCTGCAGCACATGCGCTCCCGGCTCGCGGCGATGAGAGCGGATCCGCAGCGAGCGGCCGTCTGCGCGATCGACGCGGACGTCGTCGAAGAGGGGAGACCCGATCCGCAGCACTCCCGACGCGAGCTCGAGCGGGTAGAGCCCGAGGGCAGCCCACAGCCACCATGCGCTCATCTCGCCGTTGTCCTCGTCGCCGGGGAAGCCCTGGCCGATGTGGGCGCCTGCGAAGAGGCGGCCGGCCAGGTCGTGCACGATCGCTGCCGTGCGCCACGGTCGGTCGCTGAACGCGTACATGAAGGGGATGTGGTGCGCGGGCTGATTCGAGATCGCGCACATGCCCGAGCGCAGGGCGCGTGCCTCCCGCTGCTCATGGATCACCGTGCCGTACGCCCCGCCGAATCGCTCATCGGCAGTCTCGGGTTCGGTGAAGAGGGCGTCGAGGTGCTGACCGAAGGAACTGCGGCCACCATGCAGCGCCGCGAGTCCGGTTCCGTCATGCACGGCGCCGACCGACATGCCCCAGGCGTTCGTCTCGACGTTGTCGCCGCCCCAGATGCGCGGGTCGAAGTCCGCGGCGAAGGCGCCCGTCGCGTCCTTGCCGCGGAGGAACCCGGAGTCCGCATCGAACAGCGTGCGGTACGACAGGGCCCGGTTGGCGAAGTATCGGGCGAAGGATCGGTAGCGCGCGGCATCCTGAGCTGAGTCCGCGTCGAGCTCTGCGTCGGCAGCGAGCTGCGTGGCGAACCGGCCCAGCGCGGCATCGCTCACGGCGTTCTCGATGGTCCAGCTCATGCCCTCCGGCACGTCGGAGGAGATGAATCCGGTGAAGCGCCCACGGGCGATGCCCTTGCGGCCACGCAGCGCGTCGGGTCCTGGCTCGCAGGCATTGCGCCAGCCGCTCTCGAACGCCTCCGGGTGATCGAACTCCACTCCCCACCGTGCGGCATCGGCGAAGATCTGGTCGCTCGACGTTCCCACCATGCTGTCGACGTATCCCGGAGCGCTCCACCGGGCCATCCACCCGCCGCGCCGATACTGGGCGAGCTGGCCGTCGAGCAACCTGCCGGTCAGCGCGGGGTCGAGCATCGCGAGCGCGGGCCACTCGGTGCGGTAGGTGTCCCAGTAGCCGTTGTTCACCACGAGCTCGCCGCTGACGAGCGGGGCGACGGTGGCGCGTTCGCCGAACGGCTCTCGGGCCGCGAAGACGTCGGCGAACCCAGGGAGCGGCGCATCCGCGGTTCCCGTGTTCTCGGCCGCAGTGTTCGGATAGAGGTGCATCCGGTGCAGGGCCGCGGCGATCCGACCTCGATTCTCCTCGTCGGCAAGCCGTCGATACGGAGCCTCCGCCGCGGGAAGGGGAGGGATGGTCACGCGTCCGATCACGCGGTTCCATGATGCCGCGGACGCCGCCCGCAGCTCTTCGTAGGACACCTCTGCCGGGGCTTCGAGCGCGAGGCTGCGTCTGGCCTGATCCACCGACACGAACGAGACCGCCACTCGCACCTCGAGCGAACCGCGCCCGCCGACGTAGCCGGCGACCCGCCCCCGCCCGGCGTCGTCGAGCGGGCCACGCGGGCCCGGCTCCTCTCCGCCCTCGCCGTGCAGCACCGTGCCGACGAAGTAGCAGCGCGGAGCGTTGCCCCAGTCCTCGGTGCCCTCGGGCGTCCATCCCTCGAAGCCCCCGGCATCGGTCCAGTCGAGTCGGCCCTCGTCGGTCGGCTGATCGATCACGAAGCCGATGGCCGCGTCGGCGTCGGCTCCATGCACCCGGAAGGCGGCGGCGTGCGAGGTCGCGGTCATCTCCACGCGCAGTCCGCCGAGGTCGACGGCGTATTCATGCGGCCGTGCGCGCTCGGTTCCGGGGGTGATCCAGCGTCGACGGTCCGCACGGCCGGACGCCGGACGCCCGTCGAACGGCATGAGCTGGAGCACCGAGCGGTCGCCGATCCACGGGCTCGGTTGATGCGAGAACTGCAGTGCCTCGAGACGTCTCCCCGCGGGGTCGTCGTGGATGCTGGGGCGGTACGGCCAGCGGGTATCCGACGCGTCGGTGGCCGGAGTGACGAACGTGAAGCCGTGCGGAACGGCGACTGCGGGGATGGTGTTGCCGCGGGAGAAGCGTGGCCCGGAGTGCGTGCCTCGCCGGGTGTCCACGCGTTCGACCGGCGGAAGCTCGGCCGCAGAAGGCAGTGCCGGCATCTCCTCGACGGTGCACTGCACGAACCCGCTGACGCGTGGGGGGAGATTCGCCTCGTTCGCCAGGGATCCGGCGCCGAAGACGAGCTCGACGGTGACAGGCGTGTTCGACCTCGACCGCAGCGGGGCGAGCGACACGGTGTCGGCGTTCCACTGCTCCGGCAGGCTCCAGCGTGCCGCGAACTGGGCATCGGGGGTGACGGCGAAGTCGTACCGATCACGCACGGCGGCCATCTCGCCGAGCCTGGAGCCATCGGCGCTGCGCACATCGACCGTCACCGCGAGCGCCGCATGCGGGGCGAGGGTCGCCTCGCTGCCGTCGGCGTAGAACGCCCAGTGCAGCACGGTGTCGGGCGTGACGGGGATGTCCGTGAGTCCGGGGACATCGATCCGCTGTTCGCCCGCCGAGGGGTCGAACGCGAAGGCGAAGACCTGGCCGGCGATCACGCCCGCCCGAGGGCGGGACGATGGAGGATCGGCCGGCCCGTCGGCGGGCGCGAGGTGCACGGTGCTCACCCCTTGACCGCGCCCTCCTGCACACCCTTGAAGAAGAACCGCTGCGTGAACGAGAACATGATGACGATCGGCACGAGAGCGATCATGGTGCCGGCCGCGATCAGACGAGGATCGACCGAGAAGCTGCTGTTCAGATAGGCCATGCCGACGGTCAGGGTGTACTTCGACGGGTCGGAGAGCACGATGAGCGGCCAGAGGTAGTCGTCCCAGGCGCCGATGAAGGCGAAGATCGCGACCACCGAGACCATGCCGCGGATGTTGGGCCACACGATGTGGCGGATGCGCTGCCAGGTGGTGGCGCCGTCGACCGTCGCAGCATCCAGCACATCCTTCGGGATCATCCGGCAGGCGGTGGCGACGAGCAGTACGTTCATGGCGCTGATCGCACCGGGCAGGAACACGCCCCACAGGGTGTCGGCGAGTCCCAGGGCGCGGATCGTGAGGAAGTTGCTGGTCACGGTGACCTCGCCGGGGAAGAGCAGGGTCGAGAGCAGGATGGCCATCACGATCCACTTGCCGCGGAACCGCATGCATCCGAGGGCGTAGCCCGCGAACGTCGCGAGGATCACGTTGCTGAGCACCGTGCCGACCGACACGAGCAGCGAGTGCCAGGCGTAGAGGTAGACCGGCACGATCTCGGCGACCGTGACGTAGTTCTGCAGGGTCGGCTCGCGGGGGATCAGGTTCGGCGGGAACGAGTAGATGTTCTCCTGCGGGCCCTTGAACGAGGTCGAGAGCTGCCACAGGAACGGACCGATGACGATCACCAGCACGAACAGCAGGAGCGCGTAGCGGCCGATGAGTCCGCCGAGCGTCGGCTTGCTGAAGTCGCCGGAGCCGCGGCGGCGGAAGATGGGTTCGCGCGTGGGCGTCGCCGGCCGATCGTCGGGTCGACGGTCGTCGTCGATGCGCGGCGGAGTGAGCGTGCTCATGCGGAGACCTTCGCCTTCTTCTCGCGATTCATGAACGCGATCGCGGCCAGCGGGATGAGGGTGAGGAGGAACAGCGCGACGCTGATCGCCGAGGCGTAGCCGATGTTGCCGTTCAGGCCGGAGCCGACCTGACGGATCAGCATCACCAGCGACATGTCGTAGCCCCCGGGCCCGCCCGTGCTCTTGGAGAGCACATCGAGCTCGGCGAACACCCTCATCGCAGATACCGCTATGAGCACCGCGATGAGGAGCATGGCGCCACGCACCGAGGGGATCGTCACGGACAGGAAGCGACGGAACGAGCCCGCACCGTCGAGCATCGCCGCCTCGTGCAGCTCCTTGCCGACGTTGCCGAGGGCGGCGAGGTACACGACCATGTAGTAGCCGAGGCCCTTCCAGACCGTGAGCAGGATCGCGCAGCCGAGCAGCAGCCAGCGATCGACGAGGAAGGCCATGGGCTTGTCGACGAGTCCGAGGAACTCGAGCGTCTGGTTGATGATGCCGCGGCTGTCGAACAGCCAGGTCCAGATGAGTGCGACCACGACCACCGAGGCGATGACGGGGAAGTAGAAGGTGGTGCGGAAGAACGCGATACCCGGCAGCTTCTTCTGCACGAGCAGCGCCAGCAGCAGCGGGAGGATTGTCAGCAGAGGCACGCAGACCACCACGTAGATGATGCACGTGGTGAGGGCGTTCCAGAACATCTCGTCGCCGAACATCCGCTCGTAGTTCGCCCCGCCGACGAACTCGGGTGTGCGCAGGGGGCGCGCGTCGGTGAAGCTCAGGAAGACGGTGTTGAGGAACGGCCAGAGCGCGAACACCAGCACCCAGATGACGGCGGGGCCGAGGAGAAGCCACGGCGTGAACCACCGGTGCGACGTGATGGTCTTCCGCCCTCTCCGGCTTCCGCTCCGGATGCTGGTGTCCGCGCTCATGCTCACTGGTCCACGCGGTTCGCGTTGGCGTACTCGACGATCTTGTCGAGCTGCTCCTGCGCGTCGGCCTCGCCGTTGACGGCGAGCGCGATCTGCTGGGTCATGTACGTCGCCATGTCGGAGGTCCACTGGAACGGGATGGCCTTGGCGTCCTGCATGGCGGTGAACACGGTGTCGATGGCGGTGAGCTGCTTCTCGTCGGTGATCGTCGATGAGATGTTCTCGACGACGGCGTCACCACCGGAGGACGTGCCGGGGGCCGTGCCGACGGCGAGCGACGAGAACGCGACCTGGTTCTCCTCGTTCGTCGCGAACTCGGCGAACGCGAGCGCGGCCTCCTTGTTGTCGGAGTCGGCCGAGATGTTGAGCCCCTGCACGTAGAGCGGCGGGATGCCGAGTCGCTGGGTGGCGACGGTGTTCTCGAGCAGTGCGGGTGCATCCTTGGCGAGGTCGGTGGTGAATCCCGTGCCGCCGGTGGTGAACGCGACCTTCTCCTGGATGTACGCCTCGGCGTTTCCGCCGTAGTCGCCGGTCAGGGCCTCGGCGGGCATCGCTCCGGCCGCGTAGGCGTCGGCATACTTCTCGATGATCGCTGCGGCTTCGTCGGTGTTGAAGTCGAACTCGCCCTCATCGTTGATGACCTCCATGCCCGCCGACGTGAACGTGTCGAGCGCGGGGATCGACGACAGCAGCTGCACCTTGCCGCCGGACTCGGTGGCGACGTCCTTCGCGAGGGTCAGCAGCTCGTCGACGGTCGTGGGAAGGTTCTCCTCCGTGACGCCGAACGGGGCGAGCTGAGCGAGGTTCCACCACGAGGCGTCGCTCGAGAGGTACCACGGCAGGCCGTAGGTGCCCTCGACGCCGGGGTACTGGCTGTAGGCGTCCCACGCTCCGGCGTTGTAACCCGACTTCAGATCCGGATCGGCCGTCTCGAGGTCGACCAGCTTGCCGGCCGCGACCAGCGGATAGGCGATGTCCGGCGGCAGGTTCAGCACGTCCGGCAGGGTGTCCGCATTCGCCTGGCTCAGGATCTTCTCCTGGTAGCCGTCGCCCGGCTGGTCGAGCCACTCGACGGTGACATCGGGGTGCTCCTTCTCGAACGCGTCGATCAGGTCTTCGAAGTAGGGGGTGAACTTCTCGTTCTTCAGCGACCAGGTCTGGAACTGGATGGTTCCGCTCAGCTCGCCGGAGGTGTCGATCGGACCGGCGGCACCCGATGTGGTGCCCCCTCCGGTGCAGCCGGCGAGCGCCATGGCGCCGATCGTGAATGTTGCCAGAGCGACAATGCGTGCGGGAACTTTCATCGTGCTTCTTCCTCGAGGCGGGCGATTGGCGGTGTCCACTGAGCGGACTACAACGCTTTAGCAGATGAAACCATCGGATGCGGTCTCTGTCAAGGTCTCGACGCTCGGCCCATGGACAAGTCGCGGTATTCCGGGTGGCGGCTTGTTGCTCAAGCGTTATAGTGGTGCGACATGTCCTCGTCGGAGGGCTCTGTCGGAAAGGTCCGGACACATGACGCAGCGCCGCGCTCTCGATGCTCGCCTGAGATTCGGGGCGAACTACACGCCGTCGAAGGACTGGATGCACTCCTGGCTCGACTTCACACCCGATGATGTGCGGCGCGACTTCGCGGCGCTCGCCGAGCTCGGGCTCGATCACGTCAGGGTGTTCCCTCTGTGGACGGTGCTGCAGCCGAACCGCACGCTCATCCGCACGAAGGCGATCGACGATGTCCGCGCCATGATCGACATCGCGGCGGAGTTCGACCTCGATGCCAGCGTCGACGTGATCCAAGGACACCTCTCGAGCTTCGACTTCGTGCCGTCCTGGCTCTACACCTGGCACGACCGCAACATGTTCACCGATCCGAAGGCGCTCAGCGGCCAGGTCGACCTCGTGCAGACGCTCGCCGGCGCCCTGCGCGACGCCCCGAACTTCCTCGGTCTGACGCTGGGCAACGAGACGAATCAGTTCTCGGCGCACACCCACCCTTCTCCGTGGCCGGTCACGACCGACGAGGCGGGGCACTGGATCGAGTCGCTGCTCGCCGCGGCGGAGGGAGCAGCGCCCGGTCTCTCGCACGTCCACAGCGAATACGACGCGGTCTGGTACATGGACGGGCACGGATTCACCCCCGCGCATGCCTCCCGCCTGGGAGAGATGACCACGATCCACTCGTGGATCTTCAACGGCACCGCGCAGCGGTACGGCGGCCGGTCGATCGCCGCGGACCGGCACGCCGAGTACCTCATCGAGCTGTCCCGCGCCTTCGCGACCGATCTGGACCGGCCGGTGTGGCTGCAGGAGGTGGGTGCGCCGTCGAACTGCCTCGACGAGAGCGAGATGCCCGGCTTCCTCGAGGCGACCCTGCGATCGGCGGTGCGCACCGAGAACCTCTGGGGCGTGACCTGGTGGTGCTCGCACGACGTGAGCCGGGATCTCGGCGACTTCCCCGAGCTGGAGTACTCGCTCGGCCTGATCGATCAGAGCGGCGCCGCCAAGCCCATCGGCCGTCGGTTCGCCGAGCTGATCCCGGAACTCCGCGAGCGCACCGCGGCGCCCGAGCGCGAGACGGCGATCGTGATCGAGGTCGACGAGCGTGAGGTGCCGGCGAGCCGGGCGGCCCTCAGCCCCGGCGGCGCGGTGTTCCAAGCTTGGGTGGACGCGTGCGGGGACGGCCTCGATCCCGCGTTCGTGACGTCGCACACCGCGAGCGAGGACTCGGCGCTCGCCGCGCGCGGCATCCGTCGGCTCATCCGCCCTGATCTGTCGACGAGCGGTGTCGACCCCTACGGCTCCGTCAACACCGTCGTCGGCGGCTGAAGACGTCGTCGCAGGACGCCGGAGAACCGTCGTCAGGATGCTGCCGCCGGCGGAGCAGTGCTCTCGCGGGCGGTGAGAGTGGGTGTGGGGCCCTGCGCGCTGGGCAGGTTGATCGCGGCGACGATCTGCTGCAGCAGCAGCGTCGCGGCCTGCTCGCCGAGCTCGAACGTGTCGCGGGTCATCGCGGTGATCGACGGATTGATCAGGCCGGCGATCACCGAGTCGTCGAAGGACGCGATCGAGACGTCGCGGGGCACCGCGCGGCCCATCTCCTGAGCGACGCGCAGGCCGGCGACGGCCATCACGTCATTGTCGTAGACGATCGCCGTCGGGCGCAGGCGACCCGACAGCTGGGAGCGTGTGACGGCTGATGCCCTGGCGGGGGAGAAGTCCGTGGTGATCACCTCGCCCGAGATGCCGTCGGCCGCCATGCGATCGAGCACCTCGGCGCGCAGTCGGGTGTGCTCGAGTTCGGCGGGACCCGCGACGTAGGCGATGCGCGTGTGGCCCAGGGCGGCGAGGTAGGAGAACAGCGTCTCGGCCACCTCGTCGTCGGCGATCCAGACACTGGGCACCGCACCCTCGGGCGACGGCTTCGACCCGATCAGCACTGCCCGGGCGTCGAGTGCCGCGATGCGATCGCTGCGAGGGTCGTCGTCACGAGGGTCGATCATGATGATGCCGTCGACCTGGTTCGACGACCGCCACTGACGGTGCACCTCCATCTCTTCCGCGATGTCGCTGACCAGGCGCAGCTGGAGGCTCACCTTGCTCTCGGAGAGACGTGACTCGATGCCGGCGATGAGATCGGTGAAGAAGGCCTCGGATCCGAGCGAGCGGGCGGGGCGTGCGAGCGCGAAGCCGACCGTGTTGGCCCGAGCGCCGACCAGTGCCCGCGCGGCCGAGCTCGGCTGCCAGTGGTTCTCCTCGACGATCGCCAGGATCCGCTGGCGGGTCTCGTCGCTCACGCCGGGGCGGCCGTTGAGTGCGAAAGACACGGCACCGGGTGAGACTCCGGCCATACGCGCGATGTCCGCGATGGTGACGCGTTTGCCCGAGGTCATGCGCTCACACTACTTGATCGGTTTAGCCGCTCGGAAGCCGCCGGACACGGTTCGCGCCGGTTCTACTAGATCGCTTTAGTAAATCCGATAGCATTGTCGGCAACCGCCCGACTCTGGGCGCGAGTCAGTCCCCCTCTCACCGTCGAGCCCGGAGAATCAGACCATGCATGACGACACCTCGCTCACCGTCGGACGCGTCAAGCGGGTGCTCGACGAGCGCATCCGCCCGGCAGTCCACTCCGCCTCCGTGCCTCTCGCCGTCGAGGTCAACGAGATCCCCGGTGAGCCGATCAGCCCCGCCGACGGGCTCGCTCTCGACTTCGCCCCGGCATCCGTGCCGAGCATGTGGGGCCCTGCCTGGTCGACGACCTGGTTCAAGCTCACCGGTCGCGTGCCCGCCGAATGGTCCGGCCGTCGCGTCGAGGCCGTCATCGACCTCGGATTCGACATCAACATGCCGGGGTTCCAGTGCGAGGCGCTCGTCTACCGGCCTGACGGCAGCCCGGTCAAGAGCATCAACCCGCGCAACCAGTGGCTGCCGATCACCGAGGACGCGCACGGGGACGAGCCGGTGGAGCTCTATCTCGAAGCGGCAGCCAACCCGGTGCTGCTCGACTACCACCCCTTCCTGCCCACGCAGGAGGGCGACGTCCGCACGTCCTCCCGCGAGCCGCTCTACCGCACCCGCCGCATCGACCTCGCCGTCTTCGAGCAGGAGGTCTTCGAGCTGTCCCTCGACCTCGAGGTGCTGTTCGAACTCCAGGCAGAGCTGCCGGCGACCTCGCCCAGACGCATGCAGATCCTGCAGGCCATGGACGACGCCCTCGACGTGCTCGATCTGCAGCGCATCGTCGAGACCGCCTCCGATGCCAGAGCCCGACTCGCACCCGCGCTCGCGGCGCCTGCCGAGGCCAGCGCGCACCGCATCTCGGCGATCGGGCACGCGCACATCGACTCCGCCTGGCTGTGGCCGGTGCGCGAGACCATCCGCAAGGTCGCCCGCACCACGTCGTCGATGACGACGCTGATCGACGAGCAGCCGGACTTCCTCTACGGCATGTCGAGCGCGCAGCAGTACGCGTGGTTGAAGGAGCACCGCCCCGAGGTCTACTCGCGCGTCAAGGCGGCCGTCGCTGAGGGGCGCTTCCTGCCGCTCGGCGGCATGTGGGTCGAATCCGACACCGTGATGCCCTCAGGCGAGTCGCTCGTGCGCCAGTTCTCGTACGGACAGCGCTTCTTCGAGCGAGAGTTCGGCATCCGGTCGAAGGGCGTCTGGCTGCCCGACAGCTTCGGCTACTCGCCCGCCCTCCCGCAGCTCATGCGCCGCGCCGGGTTCGAGTGGTTCTTCACGCAGAAGATCTCGTGGAACCAGCAGAACGTCTTCCCGCACCACTCCTTCCTCTGGGAGGGGATCGACGGGTCGCAGGTCTTCACTCATTTCCCGTCGATGGACACCTACAACTCGCAGCTGAGCGGCATGGAGGTCGCCAAGGCCTCGCGTCAGTTCAAGGAGAACCGGGTGACCTCGCGGTCGATCGCTCCGGTGGGCTGGGGCGACGGCGGCGGCGGAACCACCCGCGAGATGACCGGCAAGGCGAAGCGCCTCGAGAACCTCGAGGGCAGCGCGCGCGTCGTCTGGGAGCACCCCGACGACTTCTTCGACGCTGCCCGCGCCGAGCTGCCGAACCCGGCCGTGTGGGTGGGCGAGCTCTACCTCGAGCTCCACCGCGGCACCCTCACCAGCCAGCACGCCACGAAGGCGCTGCACCGCTGGGCCGAGCATGCGCTCGTCGAGGCCGAGCTGTGGGCCGCGACGGATGCCGTGCGCACCGGCGCCGCATACCCGCAGGCCGAGTTCGACCGCCTGTGGGAGACCGTGCTGCTGCACGAGTTCCACGACATCCTGCCGGGCACGTCGATCGCGTGGGTGCACCGTGAGGCCGTCGAGGTGCTCTCGAACGTGCTGTCCGACGCGCGTGACATCGCCGATGCCGCCCGCCGCTCGCTGGCGGGCGAGGGAGACCGCGAGCTGCGCTTCGTGCCAACCTCCGTCGGCGTCGGCGACGGCCGGGCGCTCGGCGCCGGCTTCGTCGAGGCGTCGGCCGCGGCATCCGTCCTGCTCTCCGGCGAAGACGGCGGATGGCGCCTCGAGAACGAGATGGTCTCCGTGCTGATCTCCGCCGAGGGTCTGATCGTCTCGGCGGTCGACAAGGCGTCGGGTCGCGAGGCGGTGCCTGAGGGGCGCGCGGCGAACCTGTTCCAGCTGCACCAGGACTTCCCCAACATGTGGGACGCCTGGGACATCGACAAGTACTACCGCAACAGCGTCGTCGACCTCACCGCGGTCGACTCGATCTCGGCATCCGTCGTCGACGGCACCGCCTCGGTGGAGGTGACGCGCTCGTTCTCCGAGTCGACGATCGTGCAGACGATCACCCTCGCACCGGGTTCACGCACCGTGCTGCTGCGCAACGACATCGACTGGCACGAGACCGAGAAGCTCCTCAAGCTCGCGTTCCCTCTCGACATCCAGGCCACCCACACCGAGGCCGAGACGCAGTTCGGCTATCAGTCACGCGTGACGCACACGAACACGAGCTGGGAGGCGGCGAAGTTCGAGACCTCGATGCACCGCTTCGTGCTGGTGCGCGAGCAGGACTTCGGTGTCGCGCTCGTCAACGACTCGATCTACGGCTACGACACCTCGAGGGACGTGTCGGATGATGCCGTGACGACCACGGTGCGACTCTCGCTGCTGCGGGCGCCGCGGTTCCCCGACCCCGACACCGATCACGGCCCCCACCAGATCGAGGTCGGCTTCGTGGTCGGCGCGGATGCCGCGATCGCCACCGCCGAAGGCATCCGGCTCAACTCGCTGCCGACGCTGGTGCGCGGCGCTCGCGAGGTCGCACCGCTCGTGACCGTCGACGGCGAGGGCATCGTGATCTCGGGTGTGAAGCTCGCCGACGACGGGTCGGGCGACGTGATCGTGCGCCTCTACGAGGCGCTCGGGCGTCGTGCGGTCGGGTCGCTGGATGCCGGCTTCGAGCACCAGGAGATCCGCGAGGTCTCCCTGATCGAGGACGCGCTGGACGACGGTCGCGTGGGCGGAGAGCTGCGTCTGCGGCCGTTCGAGGTGCGCACGCTGCGCGTCGTGCGCTGAGGCTCCATTCTCTCGACTCCCCGCGCGCAACAGAACCTCTGGCGGAGAGTCGCCTCCGCCTGCATACTCGGTTGCACGACCGGCGATGGGGAGCCTCGAGCGAAGGAGCACGAGATGGAGCAGTACCTGTGGGTTCTGAAGGACAAGGAACGAGACCTCATCCGAGAGCTCGAACCAGACCGGTTGGCAGAGCTGGATGAAGACGGCCTGCTGGCGCTGCACAAACGTGTCAGGCGGGCACGCAACAAGCACACGACGAACTATCGGCGCGGTGCGGCAGAGCGGGTCGAGCAGGCTGGCGGGCGAGGTGCTGCGGCGGCCGGCTCCGACAAGGCCCGGGGCCGGGCCTACGTCTTCGAGGAGGCGCTCTCGATCATCAGCGCCGAGCTCGCTCGAGTGGCGCACGAGGAGGCGGAGGCACTCAAGGACGAGAGACTGGCCCGCGCCCGTGAGGGCAAGTGGAGCGGTCCCTCGTCTGACACACCGCTCGACGAGGGAGTGTCCGGCGGTCGCATGCGGGAGCATCAGCAGACGACCGGAGGAGTGAAGCGAGACGCGTCCACTCGCGCCCAGGGCGCTCGCAGACAGGCGAAGCGCGACTCGCGCTGACGACATCCGGGGGCGGCGAGCTGAGTCGGCCATTGTGGCCGCAGCCTCACGGGAGGACGATGGGCGGATGGCGACCGTCGACGACGTCCGTGAGATCGCTCTCGCGCTGCCCGGTGTGACCGAGCGCGTAAGCGGTCACACGGGCGAGCCGTCCTGGCGGCTGCCGAGCGGACAGATCGCCTGGGTGCGCGGGCCGAGCAAGGTCGACCTGCGGCAGCTTTCCGATCTCGGACTCGAATGGCCCGACGGGCCGGTGCTGGGCGTGCGCGTCGCGAGCCTCGAAGAGAAGACGGCGCTTCTCGCCGCAGAGCCCGAGGGGCTGTTCTCGATTCCGCACTTCGACGGGTACCCGGGCCTGCTCGTGCAGCTCGACGTGGTGGATCGAGACCGGCTGGCCGAGATCATCGCGGATGCGTGGCTCGTGCGCGCCCCGGTGCTCGTCGCGAAGCAGTGGCTCGCCGAGCGCGGCCTCGACTGATCAGGCCGCGGTCAGGAACGGTCGTGAGGCGTCGAGGAAGGCGCGAGGATCATCCGCCCACAGCCGGATGCGATCGACCTGATGCGTCCCGCCCTTCGGCGCGAGACCGGGAAGTCGGATCGCGACCGGGCGTTCGAGCTCGATCTCGATGTTGGTCTTGTCCTGCATCCGCTCGGCGTACTCCGAACCGATGACCCGCGGCTGCTTGGGCTCGTCGACCCGACGGCTGATCGCGATCGACGCGATGTCGGACCAGCCGATCGGCACGTCGAGCTCGAGTCCGCTGCGCACGCGCACGCCGTCAGGCCCCACGGCGTGCGGCCGCATGAGCATCGCGCACAGGAGGCCGACCATCCAGGTGACACCCCAGATCCCGAGCACCAGCAGAGGGATGCGCACGGCGGGCCACTGATGCACGATGAGGTCGAGGATCGGGATCTCCACCGCGGAGAGACCGATGAAGATGAACAGCACCGTGAGCACGGGGCGGTGATAGCCGATCCCCGTGCCGCCCTTCGGGACTGCGGGGCGGCGGGCGATCGCCCGCGCGATGCTCGAGTAGACGCGAAGCTCGGCGACCCATGCGCGATGGAGGAAGTCGAGTGTGCGCGCGATCGGGGTCGGGGTGGGAGCGGTCGAGTGGAGCTGCTCGGTCATGGCGTGCCCTCGGGGGTGGTGGTCGCGCGCGCGTCTTCAGGGGCGGAGGTTGCCGCGGTGGTCACGAGGTGTTCGAGGTGTGCGGCGACGGCCGACAGGCCTCGCTCGACCGCGGCGCGGTCTCTCGGAGCGATCGCGGCCAGAAGGGTCGCATTGAGCTGTTCGTGCTCTTCCTGCATCCGCGCCATCGTGTGGGTCGCGGCTTCCGTCAACTCGACCAGTACTGCGCGTCGATCGCTGGGGTGCGGCGTGCGGCGGACATGTCCCGACTTCTCGAGAGCGTCGACGAGGCCGGTGATGTTGCGAGGACTGACTTCGCAGAGCTGCGCGAGAGCCTGCTGGGTCGACGGGCCAGCATGCTGCAGGACCCACAGCAGGTGCACGCGGGCAGTCGTGAGGCCGGTGCCGTCGAAGGCGCGGGCCATGTCCCTCTGGAAGAGGTCGGCGATCTGCAGCAGTCGGTCGACGAAGAGCGGTTCCATAATTGTGATGCTACTACATTGTTACCTGTGTTCACTAGTTGGGGGTCCCTCGCTGCCGGGGTGCGACCCTTCTGCGTTGTATTGGGAGATTGGAATATGTCGTTGAACTGGGGTAAATAGGGGTGATTTCGGGTCTCGAATGTCGGTGGCCCTCGGTTGACTAGGGGGTATGAACAGCACCGCGGAGCTTCTGGATCGGGTCATCGCCGACCTCGATGCGGTGCTGTCCGGCGACGGGCTCGCGGGGTTGTCGGATGCGGAGCGGGTCACGGTCCTGCAGGGTGCGGGGGCGGCGTTCCGACGGGTCGAGGCCGTGATCGTTGAGACCGTAGCGACGGGGGATGCGGGTGACTTTCCGCATTCGGCGGGATGCCGGGGGATGAATGAGCTGCTGCAACGCACGGTGGGCGTCGATGTGCGAGGCGCGACCCGGGTCGACAAAGTGGTCGACCTCGTGCGGCGGCCGATGAGTCTGGCGGGCGAGAGGATGCCGGCGCGGTGGTCGGAGATGCGGCTGGCCCTGCTCGACGGGGTAGTCGGCGTCGCGGGGTTCTTGGCGGCGACGGGGCCGATCGAGAAGGTCTGGGATCGCCTCACGGTCGATCAGCGGTTGGCGGCGGATGTCGCGTTGGCGGGGTGTGCACGCGGTCACGGCCTCGACGCGGGACCCGACGAAGACCCGAGTGCTGACGAGGATGTGGCCGGTCCGTCACCGACCACGCAGGATCTGAAGGCCCTGGCGGAGGATCTCGCATCGATGTTCGACCCCGATGGTGAAGAGCCGAAGGACGAGGATGCGCGGCGTCGTCGGGGGATCATGATCGGCCAGTTGAAAGACGGCATGCACGTGATCCGCGGATACCTGACCCCGGATGCCGCTGCCCAGTTGCAGCTCATCATGGACGCGATCCTCAATCCCAAGGGCGAGGGGCCGCCGATGCCCGGCGTGTTCTTCACACCGAGCGGGGGCACCGATGCCGACACCGATTCTCCGGATACCGAGTCTCGCGACACCGACTTTTCGCGCGCTGGGGCTGGCGCAGACATGGCGGCCGATCCGGAGGAGCCTGATCCGTTCAACTCCGATCCGCGGTGCGTGCTCGATGACCGCACCGCGGCGCAGAAGCGCCACGACGCCCTGACGGCAGCGCTCGGAATCGCTGCCCGGCACAAGGACATGCCCACCCTCGGCGGCGCATCGCCCGTCCTTGTCGTCAAAGTCGACGCGAAAGACCTCGCGGCCCACGCCACGGGCGCCGCCTTCGGAGGCACTGCCTCCGAAGCGAGTGGCAATGGAGGGTGGGCGACGATCCCGGGCTCCGGTGCCCACGTCCCGGTGTCCGTTGCGGCGCAGGTCGCGTGCTCCGGAGCGATCCAGCGCGTGCTCATGGATGAGGGCCGGATCATCGGCATCACGACCACCGACCGGATCTTCACCGTGCATCAACGCCGCGCGATCATCGCCCGCGACAAGGAATGCCTGATCCCCGGATGCCACGTCCCCGCGTCATGGTGCGAGATCCACCACGTGACCGAACACTCACGCGGCGGACCGACCCACACGGACAACGGTGTGCCGTTGTGCTGGTGGCATCACCGATCCCTCGGCACCTCGGGGTGGGAGATCCGAATGAACGCCGGCCTTCCCCAGGTGCGGGGACCGGCATGGTGGGACCCCGACCAGCGATGGCGCACACCACGGCTCAGCCTGCCGGCACCCTCTCGGGTTCCCCGCACCTTGCTTCGCGTCTGAGCACGCCCGGGCGAAGACGACGCACGCCCGGATGGGGCCGACGCGCACCCGGTCGGGAACGACGCACACCCAGGCGGGGTCAGGCCGGGTCGAGCCTCAGGACCTCAGGCGACTCGCCGCCGGTGACCTCATCGGCGACCCGGATGCTGCGCGCGAGGTCATCGAGCGCACCGTCGAGCGTGCCGAAGCGCTCGCGGTCACTGCACATCGCGGTCAGTGTCACCAGGTGCGTGCCGGTGTCCCAGGTGTACGTGACGAACGGCGGAGACGCGGGTGATGGCGGCATCGCCACGACGAGCTTCTCGCCCGCACCCAACCACCGACTCGAGAACGACACCGTGTCGTCGTAGTCCATCGGCATCGAGGCGCGAGCCACCCGCACCTGAGGGGTCAGCGCCTGCACGGTCGCCATCGCGACGACCAGCTCCGGATCGGCCTTCCAGGTCCACACGAGCACACGGCCGTCCGCCCGGCGCATCAGCATCGGGGCCGCCTGGCTCATCGCCCACGCGCCGATCCGCGAACCGGGGCGTTCGGTGACGCCGATCGCCGAGTTCACCTGCCCCAGCAGCATCCTGATGGCCGCCTTGCGGTGCCGTCGCCCCTTCCAGCCGAGCGAATCGGTGACGGGGATCCACATCCGGGGGTCGGCGTCGGCAGTCAGTCGCATTCCTCCACGCTAGGGGGTGAGGCTGAGGGATGCCGGTATGCCTCAACGGTCGGATCAGGCCCCTCGGGTAGAGTGGCGAGCGCCCGATCGGGCTCTTTGACCGCCGTACCGTAAGGCAGAATGTCCTCCTCTACCTCCGATCCGACGAGCGCTCCCGACGTCGCCCCCGACTCCGGGCAGCGTCCGCTTCGCATCCTGATCGGATGCGACACCTTCGCCCCCGACATCAACGGTGCCGCCCGCTTCGCCGAGCGCCTCGCCGCCGGCCTCGTGCAGCGCGGCCACGACGTGCATGTCGTCGCCCCGAACCTGGTCTACCGCCGTGCTGCGCCGCGGACGGAGGTCATCGAGGGCGAGCCGATGACCCTGCACCGACTGCCCTCGGTGCGCTGGGCTCCGCACGACTGGCTGCGGTTCGTGTGGCCGTGGCGCGTGAAGCACTACGCCCGCAAGATCTTCGACACCGTGCAGCCCGACGTCGTGCACATCCAGTCGCACATCGTGATCGGTCGGGGGCTCGCCCGCATCGCGCACGAGCGCGGCATCCCGGTGATCGCCACGAACCACGTGATGGCCGAGAACATCCTCGACCACACGACGATGCCCAAGTTCGTCGACGACCTCGTGCTGCGCTGGGCATGGGGCGACGCGAAGCGCACCTTCGCCCTGACGCGCGCGATCACCACACCGACACGTCGCGCCGCCGACTTCCTCGAGCGGACCGTCGCCGTCGAGAACGTGATCCCCGTCAGCTGCGGCATCGATCGCACGCAGTACACGCCCGTGATCGCCCCTCGTGAGAAGAATCGCATCATCTTCGTCGGACGTCTGACTGCGGAGAAGCAGGTCGAGGTCATCCTCGAGGCGATCACGAAGCTCGACCCGGCGCTCGAGGCGACCTTCGACATCGTCGGCGGTGGCGACCAGCGCAAGCAGCTCGAGAATCTCTCGCATCAGCTCGGCCTCGCCGATCGGGTGACGTTCCACGGCCGCACGAGCGACGAGGAGCTTCGTGCGCTGCTGTCGCGCGCCTCCGTCTTCACGATCGCCTCGATCGCCGAGCTGCAGTCGATCGCGACCATGGAGGCGATGGCCTCGGCGCTGCCGATCGTCGCCGCGGATGCCGTCGCGCTGCCGCACCTCGTGCACGACGGCGAGAACGGCTTTCTGTTCGAGCCCGGCAACGCGGATGTCCTCGCCGAGCGGCTGACCGACGTGCTCACCGCATCGCCGGGAGAGTATGCGCGGATGCAGCAGGCATCGCTCGACGGCGTCGCGATCCACGACATCAACCGCACACTCGACACGTTCGAGGCGCTGTATCGCGACGAGCCGCTTCCCGAGTGACGACGCGCGTCATGCACATCGTCTTCTTCGGGGATCAGCACCTGGACTCCCTCGGCGGAGCCCAGGTGTCGATGCGGCTGCAGCGGGAGTTCCTGGAGCGCGCCGGCCACACGGTCACCGTCGTCGCGCCGACGATGCACGGAAGCCGCGCCCCGCGGATCGCCCACCCGTCGAACGTCGATCTGCCGTCCGTGCCGATCACCGCCGACCGCGAGTACTCGATGAGCTGGCCCGGACGCGCCACGGACCGTGCGCTCGACCGTGCGATGACGCACCGTCCGCCGGTCGACCTGGTGCATGTGCAGGCCGACTTCTGGGGCGCCTTCATCGGCCACCGGTATGCGGCCCGCCACGGCATCCCCGTCGTGCACACCATGCACAACCGCGTCGATGTCGGAATCGCCGCGGTCACCCCGCTGCATGGACCGGTTCTCTCGGTGTTGAACGTCTGGCGGCGCCGTGCGCTCGCGGGGGCGGTGCCGACGATCGGCGGCAGTGACGGGTGGGCGTTCCTGCGCGGGATCGCCGGCGGTGCCTCGGCGGTGACCGCGCCCTCCACCCACTTCGCGCGGCGCCTCGAAGAGCATGGCGTGTTCAGTCCCGTCGATGTGGTCTGGAACGGCATCGACGACGACATCCGCGACGCGACGCTCGCCGCTGCACCCGGCGAGCGTGAACCGGGGCGGCCTCGTTTCGTCTGGCTCGGACGCATGAGCCCCGAGAAGCGGCTGCTTCCGTTCCTCGAGGCCTTCGTCGAATCCGGCATCGACGCCGATCTCGAGATCATCGGCGGAGGCGCCCAGCGAGCCGCGGCCGAGAAGGTCGTGGCGGGGCTTCCGCACGTGCGGTTCGCCGGCAAGCTCAGCTATCCCGACACGCTGGCGCGAATCGCCGCCGCTGACGCGCTCGTGCAGACGTCGATCGGCTTCGAGACGCAGGGGATGACGCCGTTCGAGGCGGCGACCCTCGGCACGCCGTCGGTGATCAGCGACCCCGACATCGCCGCGGAACTGGGAGGCGGTCTCTGGGCTGTCCCGGGCGCGTCAGGCACCGAGGACCAGCGACGGGCGGGTCTCGTCGAGTCCCTGCGCCGCGCGGCATCCGACATCGCTGCCGGCGTCGCACCTCAGCCCATGCGCGAAGTCTCGGAGTCGTTCCGTCAGTCGTCGCGCACCGCCGCGATGATCGAGGTCTACGAGCGCGTGCTCGCGGCTGAGTCTCGCGCTCAGAACCCGAAGTAGTAGAACAGGTTCGACACCCACGAGATGAGGGTGCCGACGACGGTGCTGCCGCCGACGCCGATCGCGATCGCCGCGAGCAGGTGGGGTGCCGGGCGCCGAACCGCGATGAGGCCGAGCACCAGACCGGCACCTGCACCGGCCAGCACAATGAGATTCACGAGGTTCGACAGCAGCTCGACGAACTGGTAGCCGACGCTCATGTACATGAACGGGGTGACGATCTGGAAGAAGAGCCCCATGACCGCGGCGCTCACTGCCACGATCAACGCGGTGAGGCCGAGGCTTCCCGGCCGCGGTGCTGTCTGACCTGATGGGGACGGCGGCGTCGCGACTCCGTAGGGCTGGCCCGGTTGTCCGTAGGGCTGGCCGGGTTGTGCGTGCGGCTGACCCGGGTACGTATACGGCTGGCCGGTTTGCGCGTAGGGCTGGCCGGGCTGCGCGGGCGGCGGGGCCTGGTGCGCGGCCGGCTGGGGCTGCGCAGGGTACGGCTGGCTCGGAGAGGGATGCGGGGCCTGTCCGCCATCCCGAGGCTGGCCCGAATCCTGGGGGACCTCTGGGTTCTGCTGCTGGTCGCTCATCGATTCTCCGGACGGTCAGAAAGGAAGCGCGTAGAAGAGATTCGACACCCACGAGATGACGATTCCGACGAGCTCCGATGCGGTGATTCCGATCGCGATGCCCGCGAGGATCTGCGGCCCCGGTCGTCGCACCGACATCAGGCCGAGGATGAGTCCGACGACGGCGACGACCAGCACGAGTCCGTTGCCGATCGCTGAGAACGCGCCGATGGCGGAGGGGTCGCCCGTCATCCGGAACATCAGAGGGTACGACAGCGTGACGACAAGCCCGATCGCGAGAGAGACCAGAGCGAGAAGGAAGGCGGTGCGCCCGAGGCCCGCTCCGGGCTGGGGCGGACGCTGCTCACCCGGGTACGGCTGTCCTCCATACGGCTGTCCTCCATACGGCTGCCCTCCATACGGCTGCCCGGGATAGGGCTGTCCGGGATAGGGCTGTCCGGGGTGCGGCTGTCGGTCGTACGGCGGCTGCGGCGGATGCGGCGGTTGCGGCTGCTGCTGTGGATACGGGTGCGGCTGCTGTGGTGCCGGCTGCGCCGGATGGTGCGAGCCCGCGTAGTCCGGGGGAGTTCCGTGTGGCTGCGCAGGAGGCTGCTGGGGCTCGCTCATGCACACGAGCGTAGCCGCGCGCGTCGCCGCACGGGGAGATTCCGCTCCCGTTCAGCGATAGACGCGCCCGGTCTCCGCTCGGTCGAGGGCGTCGCGATCGGCGACGCGGGACCAGTCGGTGGGAACGCGTCTGTGTCCGTCGCGCCGGAGTTCGATGATGGTCGCGACGGCGGCCCACACGGCCAGGGCGATGAGTGCGATGATGAGGATCATGGCAGAAACGCTACGATCCCTCTTGATCTGCCACGAGTGGCAGAATAGACTCTGCTCGTAGGAAAACTGCCAAACCGGGAGAACGCCATGATGAAGACCGTCGCCTGCATCGTCCAAGACGGCTTCGCGCCGTTCGAGTTCGGGCTCGCGTGCGAGGCGTTCGGCCTCGACCGGTCGAACGACGGGGTGCCGAACTTCGACTTCCGCGTCATCGCTCCGCATCCTGGCGTCGTGAAGTCGAAGCTGGGATTCTCGATCAACGTCGAGCACGATCTGTCGTTCGCGTACGAGGCCGACCTCGTCATCTTCTGCCCCGTTCCTCGCGAGTACTGGACGCAGATCGATCCGCTGCTGCTCGAGGTCGCACGCGACGCGGTGGCGCGGGGGGCCTGGGTGCTGACCATCTGCAGTGCCTCGTTCATCCTCGGCGCGGCGGGTGTGCTCGACGGGCGCCGCGCGACCACGCACTGGATGTACTCCGAGGTGATGGCTGAGATGTATCCCGAGATCGACATCGACCCCGACGTGCTGTTCGTGCAGGACGACCGGATCATCACGAGCGCCGGCACGGCAGCCGGCATCGACGCCTGCCTGCACCTGCTGCGCATCGAGCTCGGCGCCGAGCTCACCAATCGCATCGCCCGCCGCATGGTGGTTCCGCCGCAGCGCGACGGCGGCCAGGCGCAGTTCATCGACCGCCCGATCCCGGTCGCCCAGAACGACTCCCTCGCCGCTGTCGCTGACTGGGCCGTCGAGCACCTGCGCGACGACCTGGGCGTCGATCAGCTCGCCGCGCGCGCGCTCATGTCTCCCCGCACCTTCGCCCGTCGCTTCAAGGCGGAGTACGGCGCGACTCCCGCGGCCTGGCTCGCGCGACAGCGCGTGCTGCACGCCCAGCGGATGCTCGAGCGCAGCGATCTGTCGCTCGAGCAGATCGCCGACGAGTGCGGCTTCGGTTCGGCGGCCGTGCTGCGGCAGAACTTCTCGCGGGTGCTCGGCACCACCCCGACGGCCTACCGCGCGCGCTTCTCGTGCGCGGACGAGACGGAGTCGTCGGCCGCCTGACCGCTCGGCCGCCTCATGCGGCGTGGTGCGCTCAGTGGTTCCAGTGCCCTGGGCTCGGGAGTGCGCGGTAGTCGACGTCGGCCCCGTCGGGGGTGACGGCCGCGGTGCAGTACAGCAGCGACTGGGTCGGATAACCGTGCGGACGGTTGTCGCGGATGATCGCCCGATCGTCTTCAGGGTCGAGCCGAGCGGAGGAGGCGAGCAGCGATGTCCATTCGCCGGTCCAGTCAATGCTGTCGCCGGTCGCGCCCAGAGCGCGGAACTCGGGGAGCCACGCCGCGATCCGGGGAGTGTCGAGGTCGTCGAGGTCGTCGTGCGCGATCATGTGGATACCGTCGCCGAGGGCCGTCTCGCGCAGCTCTGCGCCGTCCCAGCTCAGCACGCGCGCTCCCTCCGGCCGCACCTCGAGCAGGTTGAAGCCGTGCATGGGAAGTGGAGCCACCGGGGAGCGTCCCATGACCGATTCGAGGGCGAGCGCACCGCGTGAGACGGCGACGTCTGCCGCGAGATCGACGACGTCGGCGCGGTTCAGCAGCACTGCGAGTCGCCGCTCGGCGGCGTTCACCGCGAGCCAGGCGCCGCCCGCCCGCCGGTCGCGGATGCCCGAGACGCCGGGGTAGGCATCGGGCCACCACTCGCCGAGGGCATCCCACTCGCGCTGCGGGTCTTCGTCTCGCACCGCGAGCAGCCGCGCGGTCTCGGGGCCGGCCACATCGATCACCACGGTGCACACGGGATCCAGTCTAGAAGTGGGTCGAGCAGTCTCGGGCCCGCGGCCTCGGATGCTGGGGCAGAATCGAACCGTGAACATCGTCGTCGGGGTTACGGGTGGCATCGCCGCATACAAGACAGTGCACCTGGTGCGTCTGCTGACGAAGGCGGGGCACGATGTGACCGTCGTGCCGACCGAGGACGCACTCCGATTCGTCGGCACGCCCACGTGGGAGGCGCTCAGCCGGCATCCCGTCACGACCAGCGTGCACGACGACGTCGCCCGGGTGCGACACGTCGCGCTGGGCCAGGGGGCCGATCTCGTGATCGTCGCCCCCGCGACGGCCAACTCGATCGCGAAGATCACCGCGGGAATCGCCGACGACCTGCTCGGCACCACGCTGCTCGCCACCGAGGCGCCGGTGCTGCTGGCCCCGGCGATGCATGCCGAGATGTGGCGCAACGCCGCCACGCAGGCGAACATCGCGACGTTGAGATCCCGTGGGGTGCACCTCGTCGGGCCGGCCGACGGCGAGCTCGCCGGCGGCGACAGCGGACCCGGCCGCATGTCTGAACCCGAGCAGATCTTCGAGGCGGCCCTCGCCCTGCTCGCGCCGCGCGATCTCGAGGGGCTCCAGGTGGTCGTCTCTGCGGGTGGCACGCGAGAGCCCATCGACCCCGTGCGGTTCCTCGGCAACCGGTCGAGTGGTCGGCAGGGCGTCGCGCTCGCCGCGGATGCCGCAGCGCGTGGTGCGGAGGTGACGGTGGTCGCGGCGAACATCTCGGCCGATGTGCTGGGCGACGCTCGGCATCCGTCCATCCGCGTCGTCCCGGTCGCGACCGCGGCAGAGCTCGCCCACGCCATGAAGGAGGCCGCGCCGGGGGCCGACATCGTGATCATGGCGGCGGCTGTCGCCGACTACCGCCCTGCGACGGTGTCGGAGCACAAGCTGACGAAGGAGCAGGGCGTGCTCACGCACCTCGACCTCGTCGAGAACGAGGATGTCGTCGCCGCCCTCGCCGGCGCCCGCGCCGATGGTCGCGCGCCGCAGGGTCAGACGATCGTCGCCTTCGCCGCCGAGACCTCGGAGGATCCTGCCGAGCGTCGCGAGCGTGCTCGCCGCAAGAGGGAGCGCAAGGGCGTCGACCTGCTCGCGGTCAACCTCGCGAATGCCGACCACGGCTTCGAGAAGCGCGACAACGCGGTCGAGATCGTCGGAGGGGGTGGCGCTGTCGTGGCATCCGCGTCAGGCTCGAAGCACGAGGTCGCACGAGCGATTCTGGATGCCGTGCGCACAATGCGCTAAACTTGAGTCAAGTCCACTCAACTTTGTGGATCTCGATCAGAAGGAGTCTTCCCAGGAGGAGCACATGGCCAGCCCACAGAGCACGCAGAACGACGACCAGCAGTCCGCCCTCGAGCAGTTCGGCATCAACCTCACCGACCGCGCCCGACAGGGCAAGCTCGACCCCGTGATCGGGCGAGACAGCGAGATCCGTCGAGTCAGCCAGGTGCTCACCCGACGCACGAAGAACAACCCCGTGCTGATCGGCGAGCCCGGCGTCGGAAAGACGGCCGTGGTCGAGGGGCTCGCTCAGCGCATCGTCGCCGGCGACGTCGCCGAGTCGCTCAAGGACAAGGAGCTGGTGTCGCTCGACATCTCGGCTCTCGTCGCCGGAGCCATGTACCGCGGACAGTTCGAGGAGCGGCTGAAGAGCGTGCTCAAAGAGATCACCGAGTCCGATGGGCAGATCATCACCTTCATCGACGAGCTGCACGTGCTGATGGGCGCCGGCGGTGGCGAAGGCTCGGTGGCGGCGTCGAACATGCTCAAGCCCATGCTGGCCAGGGGCGAGCTGCGGCTGATCGGCGCGACGACTCTCAACGAGTACCGCGAGTTCATCGAGAAGGATGCCGCGCTCGAGCGTCGCTTCCAGCAGGTCTACGTCGGCGAGCCCACGGTCGAGGACACCATCGCGATCCTCCGAGGCCTCAAGGGACGGTACGAGGCGCACCACGGGGTGACGATCGCCGACAGCGCACTGGTCGCCGCCGCAGCGCTGTCGAACCGCTATCTGCCCGCGCGGCAGCTTCCCGACAAGGCGATCGACCTGATCGACGAGTCGATGTCTCGGCTCAAGATGGAGATCGACTCCTCTCCCGTCGAGATCGACCAGCTCAAGCGTCAGGTCGACCGCATGAAGCTCGAAGAGCTCGCTCTCAAGCGCGAGAAGGATGCCGCGTCGAAGGAGCGACTCGCGGCTCTTCGCGAGCAGCTCGTGGGCATGGAGGCGCAGCTGGCCGAGCTCGAAGCCCGCTGGGCGCGCGAGCGCCAGGGCCTGAACCGGGTCGGCGACCTCAAGAAGCAGCTCGACGACGCGATCACGCAGCGCGACCTCGCCATGCGAGAGGCCGACTACACCCGTGCCTCGAAGCTGGAGTACGAGACGATCAAGCGCCTCGAGCGCGACATCGCCGAAGCCGAGCAGGCCGAGGCCACGGTCTCGACCGAGGGGCGCATGGTCAACGAGCAGGTCACCGACGAGGACATCGCCGCCGTGATCGCCGCGTGGACCGGCATCCCCGTCGGCCGCCTGCTGCAGGGCGAGAGCGAGCGGCTGCTGCACCTCGAATCCGAGCTCGGCAAGCGCCTCATCGGGCAGAAGGACGCCGTCAAGGCGGTGTCCGACGCGGTCCGACGTTCGCGTGCGGGCATCAGCGACCCCGGTCGCCCGACCGGATCGTTCCTGTTCCTCGGGCCGACCGGTGTCGGGAAGACCGAGCTGGCGAAGGCCCTGGCCGACTTCCTGTTCGACGACGAGCGCGCCATGGTGCGCATCGACATGTCGGAGTACGGCGAGAAGCACTCGGTCTCCCGTCTCGTCGGCGCCCCTCCCGGATACGTCGGCTACGAGCAGGGCGGGCAGCTCACCGAGGCGGTGCGGCGGCGTCCGTACAGCGTCGTGCTGCTCGACGAGGTCGAGAAGGCGCACCCCGAGGTGTTCGACGTGCTGCTGCAGGTTCTCGACGACGGTCGTCTGACCGACGGCCAGGGGCGAACGGTCGATTTCACGAACGTCATCCTGATCCTGACGTCGAACCTCGGTTCGCCGATCCTCATCGACCCGACGCTGTCGCCCGACGAGAAGCGCGAGCAGGTGATGGCCCTCGTGCACCAGGCGTTCCGGCCCGAGTTCCTCAACCGTCTCGACGACATCGTGATGTTCTCGGCGCTCAGTCAGGACGACCTGGCCCAGATCGTCGAGCTGTCGATCGATCAGCTGCACGATCGCCTGCGCGATCGGCGGCTCACCCTGGCGGTCACGCCCGATGCCCGGTCGTGGCTCGCCGAACGCGGCTACGACCCGATGTTCGGCGCCCGCCCGCTGCGGCGCCTCATCCAGACCGAGGTGCAGAACAAGCTGGCCACCGCGCTGCTCTCCGGCGGGGTGCACGACGGCGACCTGGTGAGGGTCGATGTCGCGGTCGACCGCGCCGGACTGGTGCTGACGTCGACCTCGCCTGAACCCGAGCCCGACCTCGGTTCCGGAGACGACGACGAGGTGATCGAAGCCGAGCTGCTCGACGAGTAGGACCGGATACGACAAGAGGGGCGGATGCTGTCGCATCCGCCCCTCTTGTGTGCTCCCTGATGGGAGCGACTGCAACGTCAGGCGCTGAGGATGACCGTCTCGCCGATCGGGCGGCGCACGCGCGGTGCGGTCTCACCCTGCTGGAGGCCCTCGGGAAGACCGGCGGCGTCGCCGTACTCGCCGACGGCGATCACGGTGATGGCGGAGAATCTCGGCGACAGGTCGGCGAACTCGCGGATGACCTCGGGGTCGAAGCCGCTCATCTGGTGCACGAGGAGACCCTCGTGGTGCGCCTGCACCGAGAAGTGCGCCACAGCCTGGCCGAGGTCGTAGACCGCGTGGCTGATGGCCTTGCCCTCTTCGGACTCGGTCTCGGCGATCGCGACGACGAGCGCCGACGCCTTCGAGGCCCAGAGCTGGTTGAACTCGACCAGCGAGTCGACGACCTGATCGAACAGCGCGGTGCCGCGACGAGCGACGATGAAGCGCCACGGCTGCAGGTTGTAGGCCGACGGCGACCAGCGCGCGGCCTCGAGGGCGGCGTTCAGCTTGGCGTCGTCGATCGTGTTCTCGGCGTCGTAGGCGCGGGGGCTCCAGCGCCCGGCGAGGACGTCGAGGACGGGGTGCTCGGTGGGGGCGGTGCGGTCGATCACGGGAGTGCTCACGGAAGTGCCTTTCGGAAAGGAGTCGATCGGACTCCTTCGTCCGGGTACGAGGATCTCAACAGATGCATGTGAATGCATATTCCCGATGACGTCGCGTGACATCGTCTGAACGTCGATGACGCAGGCGGCGGGCGTCAGTCGAGCAGGTTGCGGGAGGCGGCGGACGCGAGCGCTCGCCGCACGGCCCGGATCGACGGCGCTGCCGCGGACACCCGTCGAGCCGAGGAGAAGATCTCCCGACGCGGCTCGTCCGGCAGGGACGTGAGTGCCACGGTGGGGGCCTCGCCCGCCCACACGAGTTCGGGCAGCAGGCCGACGGCGAGGCCCGCGCGGATCAGACGCACGTGCGCGGTGAGGTCGGCGACCTCGAAGCGCACATCGGGTTCGAACCCGGCGGTGCGGCACAGCTGCTCGGCCCATGCCCGCGACGCGGTGCCTGCGGGCTCGAGCACCCAGGGCTCGTCTCTCGTCGACCACAGAGCCGCGACCGCATCCGCCGTCTCCCGCGTGCCCGGCTGCCGGGCCAGGGCGATCGAGTCGTGCACGAGCACCACCCTGTCGAGGTCGGCATGGATCGGGCGGGTGCGGCCGGGGTACTGCTCGGCGAGGATCAGGTCGAAGTCGCGGCTCGACACGCCCACGAGCCCGGTCTCGGGGTCGCTCTCGGTCACCTCGACGCGGAGGGCCGGATGCTGCTCGCGCAGCGCGTTGAGCGCACCCGGCAGCAGGGAGTGCGCCGTGGACTGGAAGACGGCGATGTGCACCGTTCCGGTCACCTCGGTCAGAGACTCCGCGACAGCCACCTCGGCGTGCTCGAGCTGATCGAGGATGCCGATGGCCTCCGCCACGAGCACGTTGCCCTGCGGGGTGAACTGCACCCCGCGTCCGACCCGGCGCAGCAAGGGGACGCCGACGTCGCGCTCGAGCGCGCTGAGCTGCTGAGACACCGAGGCCTTGCTGTAGGAGAGGGCGTCGGCGACGGCAGAGAGGGTTCCGCGACGAGACAGCTCGACCAGCATCCGCAGGCGGTTGACGTCGAGCATCGGCTCTCTTTCTCGATGACGCGGATCGTTCACTCTGACTGAACAGAAAGCTCGCGAATCGGTTGATAGACGTAGCCTACTCGCGCGCCTGACAATGATCGAGCCGCACACGTACCCGGGTGTGCGATCCCCCTGGAAGGTTCCCCGATGACTGTCGCCGCCGACACCACCACCCCCGACACGACGCCGCGCACCGAAGAGGTCGCGGCCCTCGTGCAGCGCTGGCTCACCGAGAGCGAGACGCACCCCGTCGAGCCCGCCGCGCAGCGCCTGTCCGAAGTCCTCAAGGACCCCAACGGGCTCGCCTTCACCGTCGGATTCGTCGACGGCGTGATGCGTCCGGAAGACCTCAGCGTCGCCGGCCGCGCGCTCGCCGACCTCTCGGACATCACCCCCTCGCTGCTGCCCGGATACCTGCGGGCCGCCATCAAAGCCGGCGGCTTCTGGGCGCCGAAGCTGCCCGGCGTCGTCGTGCCGATCTCGCGCCGCGTGCTGCGTGCGATGGTGGGGCACCTCGTGCTCGACGCGACGCCGTCGAAGCTGGGCCCCGCGATCGCGAAGCTGCGCAAGAGCGGAAACCGCCTGAACCTCAACCTGCTCGGCGAGGCCGTGCTCGGTGAGCGCGAGGCCGGTCGACGCCTGCAGGGCACTTACGACTTCCTCGCCCGCAAGGACGTCGACTACGTGTCGATCAAGGTCTCCAGCGTCGTCAGCCAGCTCTCGATGTGGTCGTTCGACGAGGCCGTGGCCGACGTGGTCGAGAAGCTCACGCCGCTCTATGAGCTCGCAGCGAGCTCGGAGGCCGCGGGCAAGACCAAGTTCATCAACCTCGACATGGAGGAGTTCCGCGACCTCGACCTGACGATCGCGGCGTTCACCAGCATCCTCGACCAGCCGGGTCTCGAGAACCTCGAGGCCGGCATCGTGCTGCAGGCCTACCTGCCCGACGCCCTCGGCGCGATGCAGCAGCTGCAGGAGTGGGCTGCCGCCCGTCGGGCGAAGGGCGGAGCACCGATCAAGGTCCGCGTCGTCAAGGGCGCGAACCTCGCGATGGAAGAGGTCGACTCCAAGGTGCACGGCTGGCCGCTCGCCACCTACGGCACCAAGCAGGATTCCGACACGAACTACAAGCGTGTGCTCGACTGGTCGATGACCCCGGAGCGACTGGATGCCGTGCGCATCGGCGTCGCGGGACACAACCTCTTCGACATCGCGTACACCTGGCTGCTCGCCCAGGCGCGCGGAGTGACCCATGCCGTCGAGTACGAGATGCTGCTCGGCATGGCGACGGGCCAGGCAGAAGCCGTCCGCAAGGACGTCGGTCGGCTGCTGCTCTACACACCCGTCGTGAACCCGGCCGAGTTCGACGTGGCCATCGCCTACCTCGTGCGCCGTCTCGAAGAGAACGCCAGCCCCGAGAACTTCATGTCGGCCGTGTTCGAGCTGGCCTCGGACCCCGCGCTGCTGACCCGCGAGCGCGAGCGCTTCGAGCGTTCACTGGCAGGTCTCGAGGCCGACCGTTCCGTGCCCTCGTCGAATCGCGTGCAGGACCGTGCCGCTGAGGCGGCAGCACAGACGGATGCCGCCACCGCCGGCTTCGAGAACCAGCCCGACAGCGACCCGGCGATCGCCGCGAACCGTGCCTGGGGTCGCGAGATCCTCGCGCGCTCCGTGGACTCGACGCTCGGTCTCGACTCGATCGCCCTCGCCAAGGTCGAGACGACCGACGAGCTCGACGGCATCTTCGCCGCCGCATCCGCCGCCGCCACTCGATGGGCCGCGCTGCCCGCCGCCGAGCGCGCCGCCGTGCTGCACCGGGCCGGTGATGAGCTGGCCGCACGGCGCGGTCAGCTGATCGAGATCATGGCGCACGAGGCGGGCAAGACCATCGCCGAGGCCGACCCCGAGGTCTCGGAGGCGATCGACTTCGCGCACTACTACGCCGAGCGCGCCCTCGACCTCGAGAACATCTCCGGCGCCGAGTTCGTGCCGTCGAAGGTGACCGTCGTAACCCCGCCGTGGAACTTCCCGGTGGCGATCCCGGCCGGCGGCGTGCTCGCGGGTCTCGCCTCGGGCTCCGGCGTGATCATCAAGCCCGCCAAGCTGACGCAGCGCTGCGGCGCGGTCATGGTCGAGGCGCTGTGGGCTGCCGGAGTGCCGCGCGACCTGCTCGCACTGGTCGACCTCGCCGACCGCGACCTCGGCACGCGCCTGGTCGCGAGCCCCGAGGTGGATCGCGTGATCCTCACCGGTGCGTATGAGACGGCGCAGCTGTTCCGCTCGTTCCGCTCCGACCTGCCGCTGCTCGCCGAGACCAGCGGCAAGAACGCGATCATCGTCACGCCGTCGGCCGACCTCGACCTCGCGGCCGCCGACGTCGCGCGCAGCGCGTTCGGCCACGCCGGTCAGAAGTGCTCGGCGGCGTCTCTCGCGATCCTCGTCGGCTCGGTCGCCGATTCGAAGCGGTTCGAGCGTCAGCTGGTAGATGCCGTCACCTCGATGCGCGTCGGTCTGCCCGAGGACCCGGCCACCCAGATGGGGCCGATCATCGAGCCGGCGAACGGCAAGCTGCTCACCGCGCTGACGACCCTCGAGAGGGGCGAGCGCTGGCTCGTCGAGCCGAAGAAGCTCGACGACGAGGGCAAGCAGTGGACGCCCGGCGTCAAGATCGGCGTCGCACCGGGGTCGACCACGCACCTCACCGAGTTCTTCGGACCCGTGCTCGGCATCATGCACGCGAAGGACCTCGACGAGGCGATCCGCCTGCAGAACGCCGTGGACTACGGCCTCACCGCCGGCATCCATTCGCTCGACTCCGACGAGGTGGCGACCTGGCTCGACCGCGTCGAGGCTGGAAACCTCTACGTCAACCGCGGCATCACCGGGGCGATCGTGCAGCGTCAGCCCTTCGGCGGCTGGAAGCGGTCGGCCGTCGGTGCGGGTGCCAAGGCCGGTGGGCCGAACTACCTGTTCGGTCTCGGCGAGTGGGCTCCGGCCGAGCTCCCCGCAGCGGCGCCCGGAGCAGCGGTGAACTCCGCTGTCGACGCGGTGCTCAGCGCGGCCGGCTCCGACCTCGGTGCCGTCGAGATCGAATGGCTGCACCGCGCGGCCGCGTCCGACGAGCGCGCCTGGGTCGACGAGTTCGGCGCCGTCAGCGACAAGTCGGGCCTCGGGGTCGAGCGCAACGTGTTCCGTTACCGTCCGGTCGCGGCCGACGTGCGCATCGCGGAGGACGCTCCGCTCGCCGACGGCATCCGTGTGATCGCTGCGGCTCTGCGCAGCGGCAGCCCGTTCACGGTGTCGGCATCGGCTCTGCCTTCTCGGGTGGAGAAGGCGCTGCGTGCCCAGGGTGTCGCCGTGACGAACGAGAAGGATGCGACCTGGGTCAAGCGCTTCGCCAAGGCTGCGGCGAAGGCCGAGCACAGCTGGCAGCGGGTGCGCCTCGTCGGTGGCGACGCATCCGCTCTGTTCGAGGCACTCGGCGGAACACCCGATGTCGCCGTGTGGTCGCATGCCGTCACGGGCGCGGGCCGCGTCGAGATGCTGCCTTTCCTGCACGAGCAGGCCGTGTCGATCACCAACCACCGGTTCGGAAACCCCACCGCCCTGTCGGACGGCCTGCTCTGACCCTGCTCGCGCCCCGCTTGACGACGAGGCCCCACCCCGCAGATGTCTGCGGGGTGGGGCCTTGTCGATGGAGGGGGTCTCTGCGGTCAGCCGCGCAGCGCCTCGCCGAGCTTGACTCTGCTGCCCATGCGCAGCAGCGAGTTCTCGTAGATCTTCGCGCCGATGATGATCGCCGCGACGCAGCTGGCGAGCAGGATCACCAGGCTGAGCAGCGGCTCCCACCACTGCGCCTCGCCCACGAACAGTCGCATGGGCATGCCGACCGGAGCCGAGAACGGCACGTACGACATGATCGTCAGCACCAGCGGGTTGTCGTTGAAGATGATCACGAGCACGTACGGAGCCATGATCAGCATCGTGATGGGGGTCGTGGTCGAGCCGATGTCCTCCTGACGCGAGACCATCGATGCGGCGGCGGCGAACAGCGCCGCGAGCAGGATGAACCCGAACAGGAAGAACACGGCGAACCAGATGATCGGGGCGCCGAGCGTCGACAGCACCTCGCGTTGGCCGGTGGCTATCAGCCCGATCGTCGCGACCGCGGCCAGGGCGAGGATCTGACCCATCGCGAGGATCGTGTTGCCGATGACCTTTCCAGCGAGCAGCGTGCGCGCCGAGATGGTCGACAGCAGGATCTCGACGACGCGGGTCTGCTTCTCTTCGACGACGCTCTGGGCGATCGTGCCGCCGAAGGTCGCGGCCGCACCCATGAACACGATGCCGAAGGCGATCGCGATGAAGTATCGCAGCAGCGGGTTCGTCGTGGCCGGCTCGAGGATCTCGATGTCCGGCGCCTGCGAGAGCGCCGACACGAGACTGGTCGGAGCGTCCTTGAGAGCGATCACGGTGAACCCGGTCGCGCCGTCGCCGGGGAGGACCGCGGCATCGACCTTCTCGGAACGCACGAGCTCTTCGGCCGCGGCCTGGTCCGCCACCTCGGTGATCTCGACGGCGGGCAGGGCCGACACGACGGATGCCGTCTCCGAGGTCACGGCCACGGGCATCGCATCGGTGTTCTTGCTCGCGAAGCCGCCGATCACGATGCCGGCGAGGGCGATGAGCAGCAGGATGCCGGTGGAGATCAGGAAGGCCTTGCTGCGCAGCTTCGAGCCGATCTCGCGCTCGGCGACGAGCCAGATCAGCGATGCCTGCGACGTCGAGCCGGTGGTGTGCGAGGTGCTCACTGGATGACCTCCTTGAAGATCTGGGCGAGGGACGGATGCTTGGGTGCGAAGCTCGCGACATCGCCGCGTTCGACGGCGGTGCGCAGCACGCGCTGGGCGGTGTCGACGGTGTCGGCGTCGAACAGGGCGTAGCCGCCCTCGAAGTCGACCACGGTGACGCCGGGCTCGGCGCGCAGCCAGCCGGCATCCCCGGCCGAGACGAGTTCGTACCGGCTTCCGGCATGCTGTGCGCGCAGCCCGTCACGGGAGCCGGACGCGCGGATCGTGCCGCCGGCGAGGATCACGAGGTCGTCGCAGAGCCGCTCCACGACGTCGAGCTGGTGCGACGAGAACAGGATCGACGCGCCCTTCGCGGCGCTCGCCTGCAGCACCGACGCGACCGCGTCGACCGCGAGCGGGTCGAGACCCGAGAACGGCTCGTCGAGGATCAGCACCTCGGGGTCGTGCACGAGCGCTGCGGCGATCTGCGCGCGCTGCTGGTTGCCGAGCGAGAGCGACTCGATCGTGTCGTTCAGGCGCTCTTCGAGCCCGAGCTCGGTGAGCAGTGCCGTGGCTCGCGTCGTGGCATCCGTCTTGCTGAAGCCGTGCAGACGGGCGAGGTACACGATCTGGTCGAGCACCTTCATCTTCGGATACAGGCCACGCTCCTCGGGCATGTACCCGAAGAGGCGGCGGTCGGCGCCGGTGAGCGGTGTGCCGTCGAGCTCGACGCGTCCGCCGTCGGAGCTGAGAAGCCCGAGGACGATGCGCATGGTCGTGGTCTTGCCGGCGCCGTTGCCGCCGACGAACCCGGTGAGGCGCCCGGGGGACACCTCGAACGAGACGTCGTCGAGCACGCGCCGAGAGCCGTAGCTCTTGGTGATGCCGGTGAGTACGAGCTTTCCTGTGGTCATGACCTCACGCTATGGCGCGGTGCTCGGCCTCGGCATCCCCCCTGTGGCGGATCTGTGAGGGGGATCTGCGAGTGTCCCGCGTGGCCGGCAGTCAGCCGTGCGGGGGAGTGCGGGAGAGTGCGGGGGAGAGCGGGGGAGAGCGGAAGACGGCGAGGCGCTCAGCGCAGGAACAGGACCGAGAAGATCCCGAGCGCGAACGGCGCCATGGTGACGACGAACGTGACGCCGAGGATGATGGCGACGATCAGCCAGGGGCTGCGTCGCTTCAGGCGCTGACCGGGCGGCGCGACGCCGATGGGCGGAGGCGTCAGCATCCCCGGCGGAGCCGCGAACGGCAGCGCCGGGGCGGCGGCCGGCGCGGAACCCGCAGCGGGCGCTGATGTCTGGGCGAACCCGGGATGCTGGGCGGCGAGCCGCAGCCGGTCGTCGCGCCAGCGCGCCCACTGATCGAGCTTCGTGAGCAGTGCCCCGACCGCGCCGAAGAGCCACGCCCACGTCGCGGGGTCGAGCGTCGAGAGGCTGCGACGTGAATAGAGGAAGAGCCAGTCATCGACGATCTCGACGTCGAGCTGCGCCGCGTGGTCGATGAACCGCGCCATGACATCGGGGGTGAACAGATACAGGGCGTCCACCTCGTATCCGGTCGGACAGTACAGGGAGAAGTACCGGTCGAAATCTCCCTCGAGCGAGAGCCGCTGGTCGTTTCTGAACGCCGACGCGAGGGTGCTGCCGAGGGTGTTGTTGCCGAGGGCGTCGAGGACGATGTTCGGCAGCGGCACGTCGAGCTTCACCGCGACGTACCCCCAGCGATGGGTCGTCGACTGCTTGCCGTTGCTCGTCGTGTACTGGTAGTTGCCGAACTCGACGAAACGCGGTTCGACCCCACGCAGCACGTCGGTCGACATGCGGCTCGATCCCGACGAGAAGATCATGCCGGGCAGCGGTGGGGCGTCGATCCTCTCGATGTAGCTCATCGCGTTCGCACCGGCGAAGCGCGCGAGGCGGAACCGGGTGAGATTGCGCAGGCGGATGCTGCGGCGCACGAGCATCACGATGCCGACGACGAGTCCTGCGAGAAGCACGAGACCGACGAGGGCGGCGATGGCGACCCCGGCCTCCTGGCCGAGCGCGTAGCCGAGCCCGAGGATCATGATCGCGAGCACCGGCATCACGCACAGCAGCGCGAATCCGGCGACCACCCACGCGACGATCCGGCCGGCCGACAGGGGGTTGGCCGCGCGCTGCGCTCGGGCGAAGGCATCGACCTCGGCGGGGTTAACCGGGTCGAGCAGCGCGCGTGCGTCGAAGAATCCGGCTGGCGCGCCGGCCGACGGCGCAGGAGCAGGCGTGGGAACTGTCACGCGTCCACGGTAGCCGAGGGCACTCCGTGCGGTGTCAGGACCGTGCGGTGTCAGGATCGTGCGGTGTCAGCGACGCCCGGCGTGCAGCACCGTGCGCACGACGAGGCCCGCGACGAGAGCCCAGAACGCTGCGCTGACTCCCAGCACCGCGATGCCGGATGCCGCGACCAGGAAGGTCACGACCGCGGGGATGCGCTCGCCGGGATCGTCGATCGCCTGCTGCACGGAAGACCCGAAGGCCGCGAACAGCGCGAGCCCTGCCACCGCGGGGATCACCGCCTCGGGAGCCAGCAGCACCAGCGTCGCGAAGGCCGCAGAGAAGCCCCCGAGCACCAGGTACGAGACACCGGTCGAGACCCCGGCGACCCAGCGGCGCTTCGGATCGGGGTCGGCGTCGGGTGAGGCGGCGAGGGCTGCGCTGATCGCCGCGAGGTTGATGGCATGGCCACCGGCCGTCGCGCCGAGCGCGGTTCCGACACCCGTCACGAGCATCGAGGGTCGCCAGGGAACCTCGTAGCCGAAGCTGCGCATGATGGCGATCCCCGGCACGTTCTGCGAGGCCATCGTGACGATGAACAGCGGCAGCGCCAGACCGACCAGGGCGCCGACCGTGAAGGTCGGGGCGGTGAGCTCGATCCTGGGCACCAGGAGCCCGGCGTCGACTGCTGAGCGTTCCTGGATCAGCGAGACCGCCACCACGACCGCTGCGGCGACGAAGGCGAGCGGCACGGCCCACCGCGGCGCGAGGCGTGCGAAGACCAGCCACGTCAGCACGACGGGAACCACGCCCCACGGGTTCGCCACGAGTCCGGTGATCGGTGCGAGACACAGGGGCAGCAGCACTCCGGCGAGCATCGCCTGCGCGATCGACGGCGGGATGCGTGCGATCAGCGCTCCGAGTGCCGGCCAGAGCGCCGTGAGCAGGATGAGCGCGGCCGCGACGAGGAAAGCCCCGACGGCGGCCGACCATCCGCCGTCGACCACTCCGGTCGCGGCGAGCAGGGCTGCGCCGGGGGTCGACCAGGCGACCGTGATCGGCATCCGATACCGCCAGGCGAGCACGATGCAGGCGAGTCCCATCGTGAGGCTGACGGCGAGCAGCCCGCTGGCCGCCTGCGCGGGCGTGGCCCCCACGGCGCCGAGACCCGTGAGCACGACGGCGAACGAACTCGTGAATCCGACCAGTGCGGTGACCACCCCGGCCAGGACCGGTCGGGAGAGAGGTGCGGCTTCGGGCATGGATCCGAGAGTATCGGGGTCGGCGTTACGTGAGACCCATCCGGTGCGCGAGCACGACGGCCTGCACGCGGTCGCGCGCACCGAGCTTCTGCAGGATGCGTGAGACGTGCGTCTTCACGGTCGCCTCTCCGATGAACAGGGCTGCGGCGATCTCGGCGTTGCTGCGGGCGTCAGCCAGGAGCGCGAGCACCTCGGCCTCGCGGTCGGTGAGCGGGTCGAGCAGCACGGGCGGGGTGACCTGCGCCGGCGCGACGGTCGGTGACGATGCCGGCGCGGATGCCGGTGCGGACGCCGTCGTGAATCGAGCCAGCACCCGGCGCGTCACCTCGGGCGCCAGCATCCCGTCGCCCGCCGCGAGTGCACGGACCGCCGCGATGAGATCCTCTGCGCCGGCGTTCTTGAGCAGAAAGCCGCTCGCTCCGGCATCCAGCGCCTGGTAGAGGTAGTCGTCGCGATCGAACGTCGTCACGATGGCGATGGCCGCGCCGACACCGGGGTCGGCGACGATCCGCCTGGTGGCCTCGATGCCGTCCATGTCGGGCATCTGCACGTCCATCGTGATCACGTCGGGGTGAAGAGCCGATGCCTGCGCCACCGCTTCGGCGCCGGTCGCCGCCTCTCCGACCACCGTGATGTAGGGTTGCGTGTCGAGGATCGTCCGGAATCCGGCACGCAGCATCGCGTGGTCGTCGACGAGCAGGACTCGGATCGGCGCGTCGGTCTGGCTCATGAGGTGGTGCTCGTCTCGATCAGCGGTTCGACCGCCTCGGTCTGCGCGGCACCGGTGCCGGCCAGCGGAACGCGTGCCCGCACGCGCAGCCCTCCCGCCGGACGCGGAGCGACGTCGAGTGTTCCTCCGGATGCGGCTGCGCGCTCGCGCATGCCGAGCTGGCCGAGCCCGGGGCGCAGCACTGCCACGGCGCGGCCGGTGTTGACGACCTCGACCTCGACACTGTCGTCGTCGTAGCGCACTCGCACGTCGGCGGTGGCGCCGATGCCGGCGTGGCGGCGCGCGTTCGTGAGCGACTCCTGGGCGATGCGGTACAGATTCACGGCGACGAGCGAGGGCACGGGCTTCGGGGTGCCGATCACCGCATAGTCGGTGGGCAGCCCCGCCTCGGACGACGCGTCGACCAGAGATCGGATGTCGTCGAGGGTCACCGTCGAGGCGACATCCGTCGTCTCGCCACCAGGGGTTCGCAGGGTCTCGAGCAGCTGCCGCAGCTCATGGATCGCATCGCGCGCCGAGCCTTCGATGCCGCTCAGGATGCTCTTGGACTTCTCGGGGTCCTGATCGATCACGAGCCGGGCGGCGCCCGCCTGCACACCCATCACCGACACGTGATGCGCGACGACGTCGTGCAGCTCGCGGGCGATGCGCACCCGATCGAGTGCGACGGCCTGCGCTGCCGTCACCTCGCGCTCCTGCTCGAGCTCGGCCGTGCGCTGCTCGAGCACCGCGCGCTCCTGCGCGGCGAGCCATGAGCGCTCGCCGAAGTAGTAGGCGCCGCCGAAGTACAGCACGTTCAGCAGCAGCTGGATGAGCATGAAGGCGAGGTAGGGCGAGAGGAGACCGGCCGCCACGTCGGCCTTGTCGGCCTCCTCGATGGTCTGTCGGTACATCGTGATGATCAGCCAGACGAACATGCCGACGATGATCGAGACGCGCACGATCATCGCGGCTCGACGGTTGTTCATCCAGGCGCCCACCGTGTACAGCGACACGAACATCGCGATGTTGCCGACATAGATCTCGGGCACCTGGAAAGAGATCGCGAGGAAGTACGCGACGCAGACGGCGATCGCGACCTGCGCGGGCCAGCGGCGTCGCACGGCGAGCGGCGCGGTGACGGCGACCGCATAGACCAGCGCCGTCCACGGCTCCGCCCTGGTGTCGCCGTAGATCTCGGCCACTGTCGAGAGCGCGGCGCTCAGGACCGCGCCGACGAACATCACCGCAGCGAGCACGAGATCGCCGCGCTGCTCGCGGACGCTGGGGATGCGGGTGAACGGCGCTGCAGGCATTCCCCCACCGTAGAGCCGGGGCGGATGATGCGGCATCCCCCGCACGGGGGATCGTGCTGCCGCCGCGGAGGGTCTTGACGCCACACTTGTATTTTGCAAGTGTTAGCGCATGAGCCTCTTCATCACCTGCCCCGTCGAGAGCGTCGACCGGGCCACAGCGTTCTACACCGCCCTCGGCTGGACCCTCAACACGGAGATGTCCGATCACAACGTGTCGTGCTTCGCGATCGCGCCCGAGCAGTACGTCATGCTCGGCAGCCGCGAGATGTATGCGAGCGTCGGCGGCACGGAAGACGTGATCGGCGGCCCCGACACGCCCTCGAAGGTCACTGTCTCGTTCGATCTCGGCAGCCGCGAGGCCGTGGATGAGCTCGTCGAGCGTGCCGCGGCGGCCGGCGGGCGGGTCGGCGACACCGACGACTACTCGTTCATGTATCAGCGCCAGTTCGACGATCCTGACGGATACCACTACTCGCCCTTCTGGATGAAGCCGGACTCCGACGCGGCCTCGTGAGCGACCTCGCCTCTGCCCTCGACATCGTCGGAGCCCGCTGGGCTCTGCTGATCGTCGAGAAGCTGCTCGACGAGCCGCTGAGATACGGCGACCTGCAGCGCGATCTCGGGGTGCCGACGAACATCCTCGCGACCCGTCTGCGCGAGCTCGAAGCGGCGGGGGTGCTGAGCCGGCTGCCCCTGCGCCACAACACGCGTGCCTATGCCCTCACCGAGCGAGGTGTCGCGCTGAAGGAGGCGATCGAGGCGCTCGGACGCTGGGGCGCGGAGGTGCCGGCACCCACCGACCAGACGCCCTCCCGCGACTTGCCCTGAGCGCCTACTGTGAGGGGTGTCGTCGTGCAGGATCTCTCGTGCGAAGGAGCACTCGAATGACCGGACGCATTCTGATCGACCTCTTCATGACCCTCGACGGCGTCGCGCAAGGGCCGGGCGGCATCGACGAGGATCCGTCCGGAGGCTTCGAGTTCAGCGGCTGGCAGGCGGGGTACCCGTCGTCCGGGCTCGGACCCCAGGTGCAGCGGGGGATGCAGGGGCTCGACGCGCTGCTGCTCGGGCGCCGCACCTACGACATCTTCGCCGCGTACTGGCCGCATCACACCGACGGCCCGTCGGGGGAGATCGGCAGGCTCTTCGACCGTGTGCCGAAGTATGTGGCGACACGGGATGCCGACGTCGACCTGTCGTGGAAGGGCAGCGTCCGCGTCGGAGACGATCTCGCCGCGGAGGTCGCCGCGATGCGGGCGCGGCACGACGAGGTGCACGTGATCGGCAGCATCGATCTCGCCCACTCACTGCTGGCCGAGGGGCTGTTCGACGAGCTCAACCTCTGGGTGTATCCGATCCTGCTCGGCACAGGCAAGAAGGTCTTCGACGACGGCGCGATGCCGTCGGTGCTGCGGCTGCTCGAGCCCCCGGTCGCGGACGATGGCGGTGTGATGCTGCTGCGCTACGGACGGACGGATCAGGTGCCCGAGGTGGGGACGTTCGAGGACTGATCGGCTCGGCGAGTCAGCCGAGCATCCGCTCGATCACCCTCGCCACCCCGTCGTCGTCGTTCGAGGTGGTCGTCTCATCCGCGGCGTCCTGCACGACGTCTGCCGCGCCGGCCATCGCCACACCGTGACCCGCCCAGCGCAGCATCTCGACGTCGTTGAGGGCGTCGCCGAAGGCGATGACGTCGCGGCGGTCGATCTCGAGGTGCTCGCAGAGGCGAGCGAGCCCCGTGGCCTTGGTCACGCCCTCGGCCATGACCTCGACGAACGGGGCGCCCGAGAGCGTCGCCTCGAAGCCGGTCAGCCCGAGGTCGCGCAGCGCGTCGAACAACGCCGTCGGGGCGAGTTCCGGATGCCGGATCACGAGCTTGAGGCTGGGGGCGGCCAGCACATGATCGAGCTCGACGCCGCCCATCGTGCGCGGATCGCGCTTGTGGTCGGCTAGGTCGGCGATCTCGGCATAGCCGTGCTGCGCGACGAACGTCTCGCCGCCCTCACGCACGCTCGCGAAGAGCAGCCCGGGGATGCTGGCGCGCAGCGCCTCGGCCAGGGTGCGGATCGTCTCTGCCGGAAGCTCCTCGGCGAACAGCATCCGCCCGTCGTCGAGGTGCGTCGCATAGGCGCCGTTGCTGCACAGCGCCCAGCCGTCGAACCCCGCATCACCAGCGAGCGCGCGCAGGCCGATCGGCTGACGGGCCGTCACCGGAACGACATGGATGCCGCGTGCCCGCGCCGCGTCGAGGGCCGCGCGGGTGCGCCGCGTGACGGAGGACGAGGAGTCGAGCAGGGTCCCGTCGAGATCGGTGGCGATCAGCCGGAGGGGCACGGGAATCAGGAGAAAATCATCGGCAGGTCATCGTCGTCTTCGTCGGCGTTGCCGAGGTCGAACTCGACGACCACGGGAACGTGATCGCTGGGCTGCTCGCCCTTGCGCTCGTCGCGGTGGATCGATGCGCCGGTGACCGCATCCGCCAGCGTCTTCGAGCCGAGGATGAAGTCGATGCGCACGCCCTCGTTGCGCGGGAACTTGAGGCGCTGGTAGTCCCAGTAGGTGAAGCCCTCGGGAAGCAGCGGGCGCACGACGTCAGTGACTCCTGCGTCGCCGAACGCGAAGAAGGCCTGGCGCTCCTGCGGCGAGACGTGCGTCGAAACACCCTCGACGATGTCGGGGTCGCCATTGTCGGCGTCGAACGGGATGATGTTGAAATCGCCGACCAAAGCGAGCGGCAGATCGGGATTCGCGGCGAGCTCTGCCGCGGTCGACTGCTTGAGAGCCTCGAGCCAGTGCAGCTTGTAGGTGTAGTGCGGGTCGTCGAGCGAGCGGCCGTTCGGCACATACAGGCTCCACACCCGCACGCCGTCGACGAGCACGCCCAGAGCGCGCGCTTCGAGCGGCGCATCCGGTCCCTCATGGCCCTTGGCAAAGCCCGGCATGCCGTCGAACGCCGTGCGCACGTCGGTGATCGGCAGGCGGCTCGCGATCGCGACGCCGTTCCACTGATTCAGTCCGTGCACCTCGACGTGGTACCCGGCTTCTTCGAACGGGCCGTACGGGAACTGCTCGGGTTTGCACTTGATCTCCTGCATCGCCAGCACGTCGATGTCTTCTCTGACGGCGAACTCGACGGTGCGTGTGACACGGGTGCGGATGGAGTTGACGTTCCAGGTGGCCAAGCGCATGCGTCAAGCCTAGGGCTTGCCTCCTACACTGGATGCCGTGACCGCACTCGACGCAGACCGCCAGACCCTCCTCGACCTGATCAAGGACGAGGCGGTGTTCCACGGAGACTTCACCCTCTCGAGCGGCAAGAAGGCGACGTACTACGTCGACATGCGCAAGCTCACCCTCGACCACCGCGCGGCTCCCGCGATCGGCCGCATCATGCTCGACCTGATCGGCGACCTCGACGTCGTCGCGGTCGGCGGCCTGACCCTCGGGGCCGACCCCATCGCGAACTCGGTGCTGCACGCCTCGGTCGCCGCCGACAAGCCGCTCGACGCTTTCGTGGTGCGCAAGGAGCCGAAGGACCACGGCCGGGGCCGCCAGATCGAGGGCGCCGACGTCGAGGGCAAGCGCGTCGTGGTGCTCGAAGACACCTCGACCACGGGTCAGTCCGCGCTCAAGGCCGTCGAGGCGCTGCGCAAGGAGGGCGCCGAGATCGTCGCCGTCGCCGTGATCGTCGACCGCAAGACCGGCGCGCAGGCCGCGATCGAAGCCGAGGGCCTCGAATGGCGCGCCGCCTTCGACCTCGACGACCTCGGACTCGACCCCCAGTGACCCGCTACGCCCTGGCCGTCGACGTCGGCGGCACCAAGATGGAGGCCGCGCTCGTCGGCGATGACGGCATGCTCGCGCGGGGAAGCCGCAGCCGCCGGGCGACGGGCCGCGACGCCACTCCCGCGTCCCTCGACGAGGCGATCGCGACCGTGATCGCCCACGCTCTCTCCCGGCTCCCCGACGACGCCGAACTCATCGGCGCCGGCATCGGCAGTGCTGGTCCGATCGACCGGAACGTCGGACAGATCCTCCCCGTGAACATGCCTGCAGCCCGCGGGTACGGTCTCGCGGAGGCGGTGCGCTCCACCGCCTCCGGAATCCTCGGACGCGCGCTGCCCACTGTCTTCGGCCACGACGGAGGTGCGCTCGCGCTCGCCGAGTCCTGGCTCGGTGCCACCAAGGATGCCCGTTCCTCCCTGTCGATCGTCGTCTCGACGGGTGTCGGGGGAGGGTTCGTCGTCAACGGCGCGTACATCCCCGGCGCCACCGGCAACGCCGGGCATCTCGGACAGGTGCGTCGCGAAGGCGGGCTCACCCTCGAGGAGATCGCCTCCGGACCCGCGAGCGCCGCGTGGGCGCAGACACAGGGCTGGACGGGCGCGACCGGCGAGGACCTGGCGCGGGATGCCGCCGCGGGCGACACCATCGCCCGTGCCGCGATCGAGCGCTCGGCGAAGGCCGTCGGCGAGGCTCTCGCTGACGCGGCGACCCTGGTCGACCTCGACATGGTCGCGATCGGCGGCGGATTCTCGCGCGTGTCTACGGACTACATCGACCTCGTGCAGCAGGCGCTCACCGCGAGCGCCGCGCACGAGTACTCCCGCCGCACACGGGTTGTGCGCTCGGGCCTCGGCGACGAGGGGCCGCTCATCGGCGCCGCGGCGCTCGTCTTACGCTGAGTCGCCGGCGCGGACCAGGTCAGCGGGCCGCAACGATCAGGTGGCGCTGCGGCCCTTCGATGCGGGCCATCGCGATCTTGAGTTCGGTCGTGTCGGCGGCGACCGCATCGATACGGGCGCCGAGTCTCTCCTCGACTCCGTCGATGCGAGCGCCGAGTCTCTCCTCGACGCGGTCGGATCTGCGGACGCACCAGGCGAAGCCCGCGACCATGGTGCCGCCCAGGGTCAGAAGGAGTCCCACTGCACTGAGGACGATCGCGATGATCTCTGCGGACACGAACATGCTCCCATTCTGCGGGTGGAGGGTGGGGTCTCGCAGAATGCTACGTAGCCGTCGGAGGGGGCTGTCGGCATGCACGCGCTTCACCGGCCGGCGTGTAAAACGCGTTGCAGAAGGTGATCGTGCAGAAGAGCACCCTCGTTCCGTTCGCCTCCCTAACAAATCGGCCCTACGCTCGTAGCAGGCGACGGAAGGAACACGCATGCGCGTACTCGGACTGCTCTCGGGCACCTCACACGACGGCATCGACGTCACGGTCGTGGACTTCGTCGAGAAGGACGGAGACCTGCAGGGCACCGTCCTGCACGAGGACAGCGTTCCTTACGCTCCCGCACTGCGGGCCCGGCTCGTCGCGGCGCTGCCGCCGGCGCCCACGACCCTCGCCGAGGTCTGCGAGCTCGACACTCTGATCGGGCAGGCCTTCGCCGAGGTCGCCGCCGCAGCATCCGACGCGGTCGGGGGAGTGGATGCCGTGTGCACGCACGGCCAGACCGTCTTCCACTGGGTCGCCGATGGCCACGCGCTCGGCACGCTGCAGATCGGACAGCCGGCATGGATCGCCGAGCGGGTGGGCGCGCCGGTCGTCTCTGACGTCCGCATCCGCGACATCACTGCCGGCGGCCACGGCGCTCCGCTCGTGTCCTTCCTCGACGAACTGCTGCTGCGCGGCCGGGCGGGAGTCTCGGCGGCCGTCAACCTCGGCGGCATCGCGAACATGACCGTCGTGGGCCCCGACGGCCTCTCGGCGTACGACATCGGCCCGGCGAACGCGCTGGTCGACGCTGTCGTCGTCGCGGAGGAGCTGAACGAGCGCGGGTACGACGCGGATGCTGCGATCGCCCGCACCGGGACCGTCGATGCGGCACTGCTGACCGCGCTCCTCGCCGATCCGTATTACGCACTGGCCGCCCCGAAGAGCACGGGCAAGGAGCACTTCCACCTCGACTATGTGCGCGGCCACGTCGACCGGGTGCGGCCCGACATCGCAGCGGAGGACCTCGTGCGCACCCTCACCGAACTCACCGTGCGCACGGTGGCCGGGGACGTGCGTGCCGCCGGCATCCGCTTCCTTGCCGTCTCGGGTGGCGGATGCCACAACCCGCTGATCATGCAGGGTCTGCGTGATGCGCTCCCTGACATCGAGGTCGTGCTCGCCGATGAGCTCGGTGCCCCCGTCGACAGCAAAGAGGCGATCCTGTTCGCTCTGATCGGGTGGTGCACCATGCACGGTGTGGCCGGAGTGACGCCGGGCGGAACCGGAGCTCGCGAGCCCCGCATCCTCGGCACGATCACGCCGGGTGCCGGGCCGCTGCGGATGCCCGACCCCGTCGAGCGCGTGCGCACCCTGACGCTGCGCTGATCCGAGCCGAGTGCGAAGCGCCGGTCAGCGCTTGCGGTCGTCGTCGTCCCAGGGGCCTTCCCACCAGCCGGCGCGACCGTCGCCCTCGCCGCCCCGGCGGCGTGAGCGGACGAACTGCACGATGAACACGGTGAGGGTGCTGAGGAGGATCAGGAAGATGACCAGGAACAGCAGGTCGGACTGGTTCATGGGCGCTTCCCCTCGGTGGCATCCGCCACGATCTTCGCGATCCGGGCGGATCGCGTCTCTGCACGCTTGGCCATGGCGATATGCGTCAGGCCGAACTTCTTGACCGACTTCGGGAAAGCGTCCCAGTGCGCTCGTGCGGCCGGAACCGCATCCAGCGCTTCGGTCAGCTCCGGCGGCTCGATCCCCGCCTCGGGGCCGTCGAGCAGCGTCCACGACCCGTCGGCCTTCGCGGACTCGAGCACGCGCATCCCGGCGGGTGCGAGCATGCCGGCGGCCTCGAGGTCGATCAGTCGGGCCTTGTTCGTCGCCGCCCACCCGCTGCCGCGCCGACGGGGAGAGAACCACTGGCCGACCGTCGCGTCGTCGAAGGTGCGTACGGGGCCGTCGATCCAGCCGAAGCACAGCGCCTGACGTACGGCATCGTCGTAGCCGACGCCGCCCGCTCGGCTGCCCCGCACACTCAGAAGCCAGACACCGGAGGTGCGCTCGTGGTGCTCCTCGAGCCAGGCGCGCCAGGCGGCTGCATCCGCTGCGACGACCCGCTCTCCTTCGTCGAGCGCGCCCATGTCAGTCTTCGTCGAGCGTCGGGATCGACTCGGTGACCGTCGGCAGCAGATCGGCGACCGAGTCGACGATCTCGTCGGGGCGGAACGGGTACTTCTCGACCTCGGCCTCGTCGCTGATGCCCGTCATGACGAGCACGGTGTGCAGCCCCGCCTCGATGCCGGCGATGATGTCGGTGTCCATGCGGTCGCCGATCATTCCGGTCTTCTTCGAGTGCGCGCCGATCTTGTTGAGCGCCGAGCGGAACATCATCGGGTTCGGCTTGCCGACGACGTACGGCTCCTTGCCCGTGGCCTTGGTGATCAGGGCGGCGATCGCGCCCGTCGCCGGCATCACGCCGTCGGCCGACGGTCCGGTCGCGTCGGGGTTCGTGACGATGAAGCGCGCACCCTTGATGATGAGCCGGATCGCCTTGGTGATCGCTTCGAACGAGTAGTTGCGCGTCTCGCCGACGACCACGAAGTCGGGGTTCGTCTCGGTCATGATGAAGCCGGCCTCGTGCAGGGCGGTGAGGATGCCCGCCTCGCCGATCACGAACGCCGAACCACCGGGCAGCTGCTGGGCGAGGAAGTCGGCCGTCGCGAGCGCCGAGGTCCAGATCCGCTCCTCGGGCACGATGAGCCCGCTTGCGCGGAGGCGGGCCGACAGGTCACGCGCCGTGAAGATCGAGTTGTTCGTCAGCACCAGGTAGGGGATGTCGTTCTGCTCCCACCCCGCGAGCAGCTCGGATGCTCCCGGGATGGCGTCGTTCTCGTGCACGAGAACGCCGTCCATGTCGGTCAGCCAGCATTCGATGTTGTCGCGATGTGCCATGTGCACAGCCTATGCGGCGGCGGTTACGGGCAGGTGTCAGGATCTGACGAGGTTCTCAGGCGCTGAGCCAGACGACCTGTGCGGCGCCGTCGGGCAGCTCGGTCTCGGTTCCCTCGAGCTCGATGCCCGAGGGCGTGGTCGTGATGTTCGCCGCGACGGCGACGCCCGCCGCCTCGAGAGCTCTGAGCAGCTCGGGGTCCCGGTCGTCGACGCGCAGCACGCGTCCGGTGTGGCCGGCGGGCGCATCAGCGAGGAGAACGAAGGGCTCACGCTCGACGACGCCCGCTGCATCGGGGATCGCGTCGCCGTGCGGGTCGAACCGCGGCCGCCCGAGGCGCGCGTCGATGCCCTCGAGCAGGCGATCGCTGATCGTGTGCTCGAGCACCTCGGCCTCGTCATGCACCTCGTCCCACCCGTAGTCGAACTCCTGCACGAGCCAGGTCTCGATCAGGCGGTGGCGACGCACCATCGCCAGGGCGCGCTGCGTGCCGGCATCCGTCAGTCGCACCGCGCCGTAGGGCACGTGCGAGACGAGCCCGGCGGCGGCCAGCTTCTTGACCATCTCGGTCACCGATGAGGGGGCGATGCCGAGCTTCGCCGCGAGCACCGAGGGGGTGATCGGAGCGTCCTGCCATTCGGTGTGCGCGTAGACGGTCTTCAGGTAGTCGTCTGCTGCAGGGGATGCCACGGGTTCAGCCTAGATCAGGGGAGTGGTCGTGTTCAGGGGTTGGCCACGTCGACGAGGATGCCGAAAGCGACCTGCCCTGCGAAGAAGATGATCAGGAAGCCGAGCAGCGCGGCGAAGAGCGAGAGACGACCGTCGAACCCTTCGATCTCGGCGATGCCGATCTTGCGCGCGCGGAAGGCCAGCACGAGGGTCGCGATGCCGAGGGCGAGCTGCACCCAGGGGCCGCCGAAGGGCAGCACCGTGGGGAACGCTACGAGGAGCCCGCCGATCACACCGGTCGCGATGCCGATCCAGGTGAGGATGCGGACGTTGCGGCGCGCGGTTTCGGCAGACATCCTTCGAGCCTAACCGTCCGGAGAGTCCGCCATGCACGCTGTGAATCGTGTCAATCGGGCGGGATTCCTTGACGGGGGACGAGCTCTGCGGGTAGCTTCGACCGGGCACGGGAAAACGCTATCCGAGCGGGCTTCACGCCCAGAGAAGGATTTCGACGATGAATATCCGACACCAATCGTTCCGCGCCGTCGTGGCGGTGGCCGCCGCCGGCTGTCTCCTCGTGGGAGGCGCGCAGACGGCGACCGCAGCCTCACTCGCGGCACCTGCGACCGGTCGCCATGATTCCGGTCCGAAGACGCCTCAGCTCGAGGCGCTCGACCGCGGTCTCGTCGCCGTGTCGACTGCCGACGGGGTCTTCCTCAGCTGGAGACTCCTCGCCACCGAGGTGAGCGGGGCGACCGACACCGGGCTCGCCGGCACCGACTTCGCGGTCTATCGCGACGGCACGAAGCTCGCCACGGTCACCGACAGCACGAACTACGCGGATGCCGACGGCACGGCCACGTCGCAGTACTCCGTGGTGCCGGTGGTGAACGGCGTCGAGCTGACGGCGTCCGCCTCGGCACCCGTCACCGCGTGGTCCGAGGGCCACCACGACCTTCCGCTGCAGAAGCCGGCAGACGGCGTCACGCCGAAGGGCGAGGCCTACACCTACTCGGCCAACGACGTGTCGGTCGGCGACGTCGACGGTGACGGGCAATACGAGTACGTCGTGAAATGGGACCCCTCGAACTCGAAGGACGTCTCGCAGCGCGGCTACACCGGCCCCGTCTACCTCGACACCTACGAGCTCGACGGCACCCTGCTGAACCGTCTCGATCTCGGCGTGAACATCCGTGCCGGAGCGCACTACACGCAGTTCCTCGTCTACGACTTCGACGGGGACGGTCGGTCCGAGACCATGCTGAAGACGGCCCCCGGGACCAAGTCCGTGCAGTACTCCGCCGACGGCACCGTCGCGAGCGAGTCGTACATCACCCTGCCCAAGGCCGACCGCAAGGCCGGCTACTCGAATGATGACGACTATCGCCTCAGCGCCGCCGACTACGAGGCGCACCTGATCGACATGTTCCTCGGCTGGAGCGACCGCGAGGAGGTCGTGTCGGGTCAGTGGCCGGCGACTCTCGAAGAAGCGTGGGGCATGCCGGTCTCGCACGAGTACCCGCTGTCGCAGGAGGCGGCTCAGGAGCTCGCGACCACCTTCATCGACGTGTATGCGCCGAGCCGCAGCGCGCGCAACCTGCTGCGCGAGTTCGAGGGCTTCATCATCGACGGGCCCGAGTACCTCACGGTCTTCGACAGCGCGACGGGCAAGGAGCTGCAGACGATCCCGTATCCGACCGAGCGCGGCGACGACGGTCTGCTGTGGGGCGACTACGCGATGTCGCGCATCGAACCGGGCAACCGTGTCGACCGCTTCCTCTCCGGTGTCGGGTACCTCGACGGAGAGCATCCGTCTGCGGTGTTCGCCCGCGGGTACTACACGCGCACGACTGTCGCCGCCTTCGACTGGGACGGCAAGCGACTCAAGGCTCGCTGGGATATCGACAGCGGTCACGTGCCCCTGTCGAACCCGTTCAACGACTCCCCGCACGGCCGCGACGGTACCGATCCCGAGTTCGGCACCATCACGACGCAGGGCGATCACTCGCTGAGCTTCGCCGACGTCGACGGCGACGGCAGGCAGGAGCTGGTCTACGGATCGGCGACGATCGACGACGACGGCAGCCTGCTCTACAGCTCGTTCGACGTGCTGCCGGAGGGCAGTGCCGACCCCGGCGCGACTGTGCGACTCGGGCACGGAGACGCGATGCACGTGACCGACATCGATCCGGGTCGCCCCGGTGTGGAGATCTGGACGGCGCACGAGGGCGGCACCTATGCGCCCTACGGGTCGGTGATGCGCGACGCCGCGACGGGAGAGTCGCTGTTCGGTGCATACTCCGGTCGCGACACGGGCCGGGCGATGATCGGCGACGTGCGTCCAGACGTGCCGGGGATCGAGGTGTGGTCGAGCATGCCCGGCGGCACCGAGGGCAGCGGTCTGCTCAGCGCGACCGGCGAGGTGCTGCAGGCGGAGACGCCAGGAACGAACATGTCGATCCGCTGGGCGGGTGACCTGACGACGCAGCTGGTCAACGGCAGCGGCGACCAGACGCCGACCATCGACGACTGGGCCCGAGGACCGGTGCTCACCGCGACCGGGACGCTCACCAACAACGGCACGAAGGGCAACCCGTCGCTCGTCGCCGACGTGCTGGGCGACTGGCGCGAGGAGCTGCTGGTGCGCACGGCGGATTCGAGCGCGCTGCGATTCTTCACCACGACCGAACCCACCGCGCACAAGCTCACGACCCTCATGCACGATGTGCAGTACCGGGCTGAGACTGCGCGTCAGCAGACGACCTACAACCAGCCGGCGTACACCTCGTTCTACCTCGCGAGCGATGTCGACTGGTCGAAAGTGCCGGTGCTGACCGCCCCGACGACGCCGAAGGCGCCGACCTTCACCGACAAGCCGGGCACGTCTCGCGACGAGGTGAAGGTGCCGACGAACGTGAAAGGCATCACGTACTACGTGAACGGCGAGAAGGTCGAGGCGCGCAACGGAAAGGTGCGCGTCACCGGAGTGGTGACCGTGGTCGCGGTGCCGGATGCCGGCTACCGTATCGCCGACGGCGCGACCTCGCAGTGGACGGAGACCCTCCGCTCTCGTTGACCGCGCGGTGACAGGACGCCGCCCCGAGCCGACTCTTCCCGTGCCGGCTCGGGGCGGTTCTGTGCCCGGGTGCGTGTCTGTCCGACGGGCTGCCGCTTCAGGCGCCGGTCAGCACCAGCCAGAGCAGGGCGCCGTTGAGAGCGATGAGCAGGACGGACGCGATGATGCCGGCCGCCGTCGTCCATGCCCGGTTCGCCCAGACGCCGAGCGTGCGGCGCTGAGCCGTGAGCGCGATGAGTGGGATCAGGGCGAACGGGATGCCGAACGAGAGCACGACCTGGCTGAGCACGAGCGCCAGCGTGGGATCGAAGCCGATGCCGAGGATCACGAGTGCGGGGATCAAGGTCACCAGTCGTCGCGCGAGCAACGGGATGCGCACGTGCAGCAGTCCGTGCATGATCTCGGCTCCGGCATACGCGCCCACCGAGGTCGAGGCGAGTCCCGAGGCCAGCAGCCCGACCGCGAAGAACGTCGCGACGACAGGGCCGAGCCCGGCGGCGAGTGCGGCGTGCGCTCCTTCGAGCGAGTCGGTGCCCTCGACACCGGCCAGGTTGGCGGCCGCGAGCAGCAGGATGCCGAGGTTCACCGTGCCCGCGATCACCATCGCGATCGAGACGTCCCAGCGGGTCGCGGTGAGCAGGCGACGGATGCGCGAGGTCTCCGTGCGCACGGCCTCGGCCGGCGCATCGGTCGTCGTCGAGCCGAAGCGGTCTCGGGTGAGCGACGAGTGCGCGTAGATCGCATGGGGCATGATCGTGGCCCCGAGGATGGATGCGGCGAGCAGCACCGACCCGGTTCCTTCGAAGCGGGGGACGAGGCCGCCGACGATGCTCCCTGCGTCTGGGGGAGCGACGAACAGGCCGGCGATGAAGCCCACGGTGATGATCGCCATGAGCGCGATGATCACGAACTCGAAGGGGCGGGGGCCGCGGCGACTCTGCACTGCCAGCAGGATCATCGACACGGCGCCGGTGATGATCCCTCCGAGCAGCAGCGGTATGTCGAACAGCAGGTAGAGCGCCACCGCTCCGCCGATGACCTCCGCCAGATCGGTCGCCATGGCGACGAGCTCGGCCTGCAGCCAGTAGGCGCGTCGGGCCCAGGGGTTCTTCAGTCGTGTTCCCAGCACTTCGGGGAGGCTCTGTCCGGTGACGACTCCGAGCTTGGCGGAGAGGTATTGGATCAGCCACGCCATGATGTTGCCGGCGACCACGACCCACACCAGCAGGTATCCGTACTGGGCGCCTGCGGTCATGTTGCTCGCGACGTTGCCCGGATCGAGGTAGGCGACTCCGGCCACCAGCGCGGGTCCGAGAAGCCAGAGGCTGCGGGGCGCGGTGGCGCGAGCGCCAGACGCCGACGTCTCGAGGGTGGGATTTTTAGGCATACCGAAATCGTAGCGGATTTTTCGGCACACCTAAATATGTTGTGCGGTGCGCGGCGGATAGCCTGGCGGAATGGAAGAGCAGGCGCCCGCGGATGCAGCGGAGACAGGCGGATCGTCGGCGCAGCCCGGCTACGGAGTAGGGCCGTGGCCCGGAGGTGAGGCGGAATGGCCCGCGGACGAGCGTTACGACCCTGAGCTGCTGGCCGTCGGCGACACGCGCAACGTGATCGATCGCTACCGCTACTGGCGGATGGACGCGATCGTCGCCGACCTCGACACCAGGCGGCATCCGTTCCACGTCGCCATCGAGAACTGGCAGCACGACATGAACATCGGGTCTATCGTGCGCAGCGCGAACGCGTTCCTCGCCGACACCGTGCACATCATCGGACGGCGCCGCTGGAACAAGCGGGGTGCGATGGTCACCGACCGCTATCAGCACGTCGTGCACCACGAAGACGTCGAGACCTTCACCGCCTGGGCCGCGGCGGAGGGGTTGCCGATCATCGCGGTCGACAACGTCGACGGCGCGGTGCCGGTCGACCGCGCCGACCTGCCGCAGCGCTGCGTGCTGCTGTTCGGTCAGGAGGGCCCGGGGCTGTCGGATGCCGCGCTCGCCGCAGCATCCGCCCACATCGAGATCACGCAGTACGGCTCCACCCGGTCGATCAATGCGAGCGCGGCCGCCGCCGTGATCATGTACGAGTGGTGCCGGAGATACGCGGGCTGACGGCGTGCGCGAACCCTCTCGACACGGCGCCTGCTCGGGCGTAGCGTGAGTGCCGATCTGAGGAGGTCGCCATGGCAGAGCTCAGTCCCATCCGCCCGTTCCTCTGGTTCGACGGTCGTGCGCAGGAGGCGATGGAGTACTACGTCTCGGTGTTCCCGAACTCGTCGATCGACCAGGTGGTGCTCTACCCCGACGAATCGCTCGATCGACATTTCGAGGGCATGAGCGGCAAGGTGCTCAACGGCGACTTCACGCTGAACGGCTCGCCGTTCGGATGCCTCGACGGAGGCCCTGAGTTCGCCTTCAACGAGTCGATCTCGTTCGTGATCGGCTGTGCGGATCAGGCCGAGATCGACCACTACTGGCAGGCGCTCTCGGCCGTGCCGGAGTCGGAGGCGTGCGGCTGGTGCAAGGACAGGTTCGGGGTCAGCTGGCAGGTCGTGCCCGCAGGCCTCGATCTGCTGCAGCAGCGCCCGGAGCAGATCCAGGCGCTCATGCACATGAAGAAGATCGTGATCGCGGAGCTCGAGAACGCCTGATCCCCTAGCAGGTCCCCTGACAGGTCAGTCTCAGACGCCCGCCGTGACCCAGCGCCCTGATCGCACGCGCCATCCGAGGGTGCCGAGTCGTGCCAGCAGGTAGACGCCGAAGAACGCGACCGAGAGCCAGATCAGACCGGCGGCGCCGTCGACCCCCGTCGCGGCGATGATCCACAGCGCAGGCAGGAAGGGCAGGAGGTTGAGCGCGCCCGCGAGCGCGAGGTAGCGCGCGTCGTTCGCCCCCATGAGCACGCCGTCGAGCACGAAGACCACACCGGCGATCGGCTGGGCGACCGCGAGGATCAGGAGGGCCGGCTGCACGAGCGCTGCGACTGCCGGGTCGCCGGTGAACACGATGCCGAGCACGCCCGACAGCGCCGCGATGAGCGCCCCTACCGCGACGCCGAACCACACGCCCCAGGCGACCGTGCGTCTGAGCACTCGGTGCACCTGCCGTTCGTCGCCCGCGCCGAGTTCTTTGCCGATCAGCGCCTGGGCCGCGATCGCGAGAGCATCCAGTGCGAACGCCGCCGCCGAGAAGATGGTGAAGACGATCTGCCAGCCGGCGAGCTCGTCGGTGCCGATTCCCGTCGCGACGGCGACGGTGGCCAGCAGCGCGGCCCGCAGGCTCACCGTGCGCAGGAACAGCCAGCCGCCCGAACGCGCGGTGCTGCCCATGCCCGCCCGCTGCGCCATCAGCGACGCGTCGTGCGTCGCCGCGAGGCGCCGGATCACCAGCACGTACGCGCCGACCATGCCCCACTGGGCGACGACCGTGCCGGCCGCCGATCCGGCGATGCCCCATCCCAGCCCGTAGATGAACAGCACGTTGAGCAGAGCGTTCGCGCCGAATCCGATTCCCGCGATCCACAGGGGGGTCATGGTGTCCTGCATCCCGCGGAGCAGTCCGGTCGCGGCGAACACGATGAGCATCGCGGGGAGACCCCACATCGAGACGACCAGATAGGCGTTGGCATCGGCGGCCACGGCGTCGCTCGCGCCGAACAGCGACACGAGCCATGGCGAGGCCACGGCTCCAGCGGCGGCGAGCACGGCACCGATCGCCAGCGCCAGCCACATGCCGTTGATGCCGACCGAGACGGCCTCGCCGGGCCGGCCGGCTCCGAACAGCCTCGCGACAGCCGGGGTCGTCGAGTAGGCGAGGAAGACCATGAGCCCGACGATCGTCTGCAGCACTGCTCCCGCGATGCCGAGGCCCGCCAGCGGCGTCGTGCCGAGATGCCCGACCAGGGCGGCGTCGACGATGAGGAACGCGGGTTCGGCCATCAGCGCGCCGAGGGCGGGGACGGCGAGGCGCAGGATCTCACGGTTGAGAGTGCGCTCGGTCATCCTCCGAGCCTATGGGCTGGTGCCGACAGAGCGATCGCCGGCTCCGCGCACGCCGTCGTACCCTGGAGCAATCGGATGCGACGGAGGTGCATCATGACGGATCCACGCGAGGCCGCGGCCAGGTACCGCGCGCGGCAGCAGAGCGAGAGCGACGGTGAGGACGACGCCGAATCCGGCACGGCCCCCGGCATCGCCGCAGCCACAGACCGGGCGGCGTTCATCGAGACGGCGATCCAGGTGGCGATCCGCCGGGGCGACTTCGACGATCTCCCCGGCGCCGGCAAGCCGCTCGAGGGTCTCGGCACTCACCACGACCCGGACTGGTGGATCCGGCGCAAGATCGAGCAGGAGAACCTCACGGGACTCGGCCCGCCGGCCATCCTGCTGCGCACCGAGGACCGCGAGCTCGACGACCAGCTCGACCTGCTCGGTCGCGAGTCCGACGTGCGGGCGGTGCTCGAGGACTTCAACCGACGGGTCATCGAGGCTCGACGGCAGCTGCAGGGCGGACCGCCCGTCGTGACGAGTCCTCGCGACATCGATGCCGAGGTCGCCGCGTGGACGGAGCGTCGAGCGGCGCGCCTGGCCGCCCGTTCGACGCCGGAGCCGATTCACCCGCGCAAGCACCGCTTCGGCATCCGTCGCCGAGGCTGAATACGTCGGGGGCCTCCAGCCGATTCCTCCCGAATGTCGGAGCGACGCATAGGCTGGTCGGCATGACCGACGTGCTTCCCTCTGGCCTTGAGACCTCCGAGTTCAGTTCCGACATCCGCCCGCAGGACGACCTCTATCGTCATGTCAACGGCGCCTGGCTCGCGCGCACCGAGATCCCCGGCGACAAGGCGCGTTGGGGCTCGTTCCATCTGCTCGCCGAGCAGGCCGAGAAAGACGTCAGGACGATCATCGAGGAGTCGCAGGATGCCGAGCCCGGCACCCTCGCCCGCAAGATCGGCGACCTGTTCGCGAGCTTCATGGACACCGAGCGCATCGCCGCGGCCGGCGTCGCTCCGCTCGCCGAGAGCCTCGCCGAGATCGAGGCGATCGACGACATCCCCGCATTCCTGCGCACGGTCGGCGCCTACGACCGCGACGGTCGGGCGCACCTGATCGGGTTCTACGTCGACGGCGACCCCGGAAACCCTGAGCGCTACCTTCCGGTGATCGTGCAGTCCGGCCTGTCGCTGCCCGACGAGAGCTACTTCCGACTCGACACCTTCACCGAGACGCGAGCGGCGTACCGCACGCACCTCGAGCGCCTGCTGACGCTCGCCGGCATCGCGGATGCCGCAGGCCAGGCCGACCGCTCGATCGCCCTCGAGACCGAGCTCGCCGGCCACCACTGGGACAACGTGCGAAGCCGAGACGCCGTCGCCACCTACAACCTCAAGACGTGGGGCGAGATCCAGGAGCTCGCCGGTGTCGACCTCGAGCCGTGGCGCGATTCCGTCGCGCCCGAGCACCCTGAGGCCTTCGCCGAGGTCGTGGTCTCGCAGCCGAGCTTCCTCGAAGGGCTCGGATCGCTGCTCAGCCCCGAGCGCCTCGACGACTGGAAGGCCTGGCTGCGCGCTCAGGTCGTCCACGCCGCGGCTCCGTATCTGACCGACGACTTCGTGCAGGAGAACTTCTCGTTCTACGGCACCGAGCTCACCGGCGTCCCCTCGATCCGCGAGCGCTGGAAGCGCGGCGTCTCGGTGACGGAGGGCGCGCTGAGCGAGGCGATCGGCAAGGTGTACGTCGAGCGGCACTACCCGCCGACGGCGAAGGCCGCGATGGACGAGCTGGTCGCGAACCTCATCGAGGCCTACCGGCAGAGCATCACCGACCTCGAGTGGATGACCGCCGAGACGCGCGAGCGGGCGCTCGCCAAGCTCGACTCGTTCACGCCGAAGATCGGGCACCCCGCCGTCTGGCGCGACTACTCCAGCCTCGAGATCGACCGCGCCGACCTGTTCGGCAACGTGCGGCGCGCGGCGATCTTCGAGCACGACCGCAACGTCGCCAAGGTCGGCAAGCCGATCGACCGGGACGAGTGGCACATGCCGCCACAGATGGTCAACGCCTACTACAACCCCTCGATGAACGAGATCGTGTTCCCGGCGGCGATCCTGCAGTACCCGTTCTTCGACGCGTCACGCGATGCGGCTGCCAACTACGGCGGGATCGGCGCGGTCATCGGCCATGAGATCGGTCACGGGTTCGACGACCAGGGCAGCCGCTACGACGGTGACGGCAAGCTCGAGGACTGGTGGACGGATGCGGATCGCACGGCGTTCGAGCAGCGCACCAAGGCCCTGATCGCGCAGTACGACGAGCTCGTGCCGGAAGGCCTCGACGCCGAGCACCACGTGAACGGCGCCCTCACGATCGGTGAGAACATCGGAGACCTGGGCGGCCTCGGCATCGCGCTCCGGGCGTACGAGATCGCGCTCGGCGGCGAAGAGGCTCCGGTCATCGACGGCTACACGGGCGTGCAGCGCCTGCTGCTGTCGTGGGCGCAGGTCTGGCAGCAGAAGAGCCGCGACGCCGAGACGCTGCGACTGCTCACGATCGACCCTCACTCGCCGAACGAGTTCCGCTGCAATCAGATCGTCCGCAACATCGACGCCTTCTACGAGGCGTTCGACGTCGCCGAATCCGACGCGCTGTGGCTCCCGGAGGAGTCGCGAGTGACGATCTGGTGAGTCGTCCCGCCTAGCCGAGTGGGCCCCGACGGGTGCCCTGCTGTCTCCTGAATGACGATCTGATGACCGTATACCGGAGTATGTAGGGCATCCTCACCTGACGGGGTTACGATATCCGTGCTGCGGCGGATGGACACCGCAGCATCCCGCCAATCCAACCCCCCTATTAAGGATCACGCGTGGGTGCTTCCGAGCCTGCCGACGGCCCGCCACTGGCCTCGCTGCGCCGCTCTCAGCGGCCCAGCCGACGCCTGCCGCGTCGTGCCGCCACGGGGCGTCGATCGTTCACGTCGACGCTGCGGGCACTCGAGCAGCTCGCGGACGCGGGCGCGCAGGTGTCGGTGCATGTCGTCGATCTCGACAGCCACACGCACGTCCTGTCGGGGGATGACCACGTGACCATGCCGGTCGCCGGGCTCGGCGTCGTACCGCTGCTCATCGAGGTGGCGGCAGCGTTCGATGCCGGCACCCTCGACCCGCTCGAGATCGTGGAGCGCACGGCCGTCGAACCGGTGTCGACCTCGGGGCTCTGGCGACACCTGCACGCGCCCGCCCTGCCGCTCGAAGACCTCGCCGTGCTCGCGGCGACAGCTGGTGATCCGATCGCGGTCAACGCTCTGCTGCAGCGGGTCGGTCACGATCGCGTGCGTGAGCGCATCGAGACCCTCGGGCTTCGCCGCACTGCCCTTCTCGATCGGTTCCGCGACGAGCGCGGGCCCGACGACGCACCCCAGGTCGCGGTGGGCTCAGCGCGGGAGTTCGCCGGGCTCTTCTCGGCACTCGTGAACTCGCAGGTGGTAGGCGCCTCGGTGAGTGCTCAGGTGTCCGAGTGGCTGAGCCTGAACCAGGACCTGAGCCTGGTGGCAGCCTCGACCGGCCTCGATCCCTTCGCTCACGACCATGACGCCCATGGCCTGCTCTTCATCAACAAGACCGGCCGCGATCGCGGTGTGCGCGCAGAGGCGGGAGTCCTCGGCGGGCCGCGAGCGGGTGTCGCCTACTCGTTGATCGTCTGCTTCGACGACCTGTCGATCACCCACCGGCTGCGTGCACACGATGCCTTCCGTGTGCTCGGCGTCGAGCTCATGGAGTACACCCACTGAGGCGCACTCGTCACGCCGATCGTGCACGCGTCACGTCGATCGCGCGTCGGCCCCGGTTAGCATCGGGGGATGCCCCGCACAGACTGGACTCCGCATCGCCGCGACGACGGCGAGTTGCTCGGCTGGATCCACCCCGACGGCGAGGCGTGGGTGCCGGTCGACATCCTCGGGCGCACGGTGTCCGGGCCGACCGAGTGGCTCGATGCCGAGGCCGCTCTGGAGGAGCGGGGCATCTCGTGGCTCGCTGACCCGTGGGTGCTCGACGGCGAAGGCGGCGGTCCGTTGCGGGTCCGCATCGTCGAGGTCACCGCGGATGAAGACGGTGCACCCGGACGCATCGTCGTGAAGGTCGACGACTTCGGTGACGTCTCCCGTCCGCCCTCGCAGCAGCACGTGCTCTCCTGGCCGGCCCCCGACCGACTGAGGGCTCCGTCGCCGACGGACCCGGACCCGCGGGTGCTCTGACCCTGGTCCGGGCGGCGGTCACCCCGGAAGAGAGGGATGCTGCTCGGTCGAACGCTGTCGAGGGATGAAGAGCGACAGGACGAGGGCGATAATGCCGGCCGCGATCGCCAGCCAGAAGCACAGATCGAACGCCGCCCTCGTGGGCACGGAGACCCCGCCGACGTCGACGCTCATGGCGGCGAGCACCCCGCCCATCACTGCGGAGGCGCTCGATGTGCCGACTGAGCGGAACAGCGCGTTGAGTCCGTTCGATGCGCCCGTCTCGTTCGCCGGCACCGACCGCATGATGATCATCGGCATCGCGGCGAAGGTGAAGCCGATGCCGACGCCGATCAGCAGGTTGCCGACGAGGATATGCCACACCTCGCTCGACCAGAGCAGCACGAACACGTAGGCGAGCACGATCGCGCCGGCCCCCACGGTGAACAGGGGGCGAGGTCCGACGGTGCGCTCGAGCCAGCCCGACAGCGGCGAGATCACCATCATCACGAGACCCGCCGGCATGATCACGAGTGCGGCAGACACCATGTCGAGTCCGAAGCCGGCGCCTGAGGCGACGGGGCCCTCGAGCAGCTGCGGGAACGTCACGTTCGAGGCGAAGAGGGCGAAGCCCATGCCGATCGCGGCGATGTTGGTGAAGAGCACGGCGGGGCGCGCGGCGACGCGCAGGTCGAGCAGCGGATCCTTCGTGCGCAGCTGATACCAGCCCCAGACCAGCAGCACACCCACACCGCCGATGATGCACGTCAGGGTCAGCGGGGCCGTCCAGCCCCACTCGGCACCGCGCGACACGAACAGCAGGATGCCGGTGAGGCCGATCGCGAGTCCGATCGCACCGACCACATCGAGGCGTCCGGGGAATCGCAGCACGTCCTCGGGGATCACGAGCAGCACGAGAGCGAGGCCGATGACGCCGAGAGCTGCGGCGAGCCAGAACAGCCAGTGCCAGTCGGCGTTCACCGCGAGCAGGGCGGCCACCGGCATCCCGATCGCTCCGCCCACCCCCATCGTGGCGCTCATCAGCGCGACGGCGGTGCCCAGACGCTCGGGCGGCAGGACGTCGCGCATGATCGCGATGCCCAGCGGAACCACGCCCGTGACCGCACCCTGCAGCGCACGCCCGATGATCACGCCGACGATCGAGCCCGAGAGCGCGGCGATCAGCGAGCCGAGGATCAGGAGCCCGAGCAGCACGATCACGACACGGCGCTTGCCGTACATGTCGCCCAGTCGGCCCGAGATCGGGGTGGCGACCGCGGCGACGAGCAGCGTGATCGTGACGACCCAGGTGGTGTCTTCCCTGGACGCGTTCAGCAGGTGAGGGAGCTCGGCTTGCAGCGGCACGACCAGCGTGAACATGAACGACGAGCAGAGGCCGGCGAAGGCCAGCACCGCGACGATCGCCCACTTCGGTGATCTTCGGGAGAGTCTTCTGCGCGCGCGATCATCGTTCTCTCCCATCGCTTCAGGCTATCGGCGTCTGAGACACCCGAGGCGCGAGCCCGCGTACTGCGCTCGTCAGCTCACGCCCTTCATGAGCCGCAGCACCGGCTTCACGGCGAAGAGGAGGCCGAGGCCGACCACGATCGCGATCGCCCCGAGGACAGAGAAGTAGGGCACCTCGTTCTTCGGGTCGTAGAACTGGACGAGCCAGCCCGAGATCGCGGTGCCCAGCGCGATCGACAGGAAGAACAGCGCCACCATCTGCGTGTGGAACACCTTCGGCGCGAGCTTCGTGGTCACGGACAGGCCCACCGGCGAGATCAGCAGCTCGGCGACCGTGAACACGAACAGGATGCCGACGATCGCGATCAACGGCGTGGAGTTGGGGCCACCGCCCGCGAACGGCAGGAACAGCAGGAACGCCGCCCCCATGATCATCGCGCCCAGTGCGAACTTGACCGGAGTCGAGGGCTGGCGGCGGCCGAGGCGGGTCCAGATCGCCGCGAAGACGCCGGACAGGATGATGATGAACACCGGATTGATCGACTGCACCCAGGAGACGGGCATCTCGAATCCGAAGATGTTGCGGTCGAGCCTCTCGTCGGAGTAGACCGTGAGCACGGTGAACTGCTGCTGGTAGAGCGACCAGAAGGCGACGCTCGTGACGAAGAGGGGCAGGAACCCCCACACGCGTGAACGCTCGGTGGCATCGATCCGGCGGCTGCTGAGGATGACTGCGAAGTACGCCACCGTCGCGACGATCGTTCCGATGATCACGATGTCGGCCAGGTTGTCTGCCCTGATCACGCCGATGAGCACCAGCACCGCGACGAGTGCGAGGGCGGCGACCGCGATGATCGCGACGAGCGGATAGCGCGACGACGGCAGGGGGTTCGGCACGCGTCGTGCCTCGTCCGGCAGCGCCTTCCGGCCGAACGAATACTGCACGAGTCCGAACGTCATGCCGATCGCGGCGAGACCGAATCCGTAGTGGAATCCGAGGGAGGACTGCAGGATGCCGGTGAGGATCGGGCCCAGGAAGGCGCCGAGGTTGATGCCGAGGTAGAACAACGAGAAGCCGGCATCCCGGCGGGTGTCGTCTGCGCTGTAGAGAGTGCCGACCACCGAGGTCGCGTTCGCCTTGAGCCCGCCCGAGCCGAGGGCGACGAGCACGAGGCCCACCCCGACGCCGATGAATCCAGGGAGAAGCGCGAGAGCGACGTGACCTGCGACGATGACGATGGCGCTGATGAACAGCACACGTTCCGAGCCCAGCATCCGGTCGGCGATCCACGCACCGAGGATCGTCGAGAGGTAGACAGACCCTCCGTAGGCGCCGACGATCCCGCCTGCGACGGCCTGGGAGAGTCCGAGTCCGCCCTCGGTGACCGAGAAGTACAGATAGATGAGCAGGATGCCCTGCATGCCGTAGAAGCTGAACCGCTCCCACATCTCGACGCCGAAGATGTGGACGAGCGCCCAGGGCTGCCCGAAGAACCGGGTGTCGGATTTCTCGGCGGTCGTGTCGCTGGTTGCCATTCCTCCACGGTACGCCCGGTCGCGACATGGTTCGATATGGGGATGAGCGTCGATCTCGAACAGCACCCTGCCGACAGCCCCTTCCACCGCAGGCTCGTCTACGGAGAGCGACCCGATGGCTCGTGGATGACGCACGGGTCGGCCAACGCCTACGAGTCGGTCGTCATGCGCCCGCTCGAGCCGATGCTCGTGCCCGAGAAGCCGCGCAGCGGTGAGCTCGACCCGGAGAACTGCGGATCGTGCAAGCCCGACGAGCACACGATCTGGCACGACGATCTGTGGCAGGTGCGAGCCGGCTGGGAGCCGGGCGGGCTTCCTTTCATCGGGGCGATCGCCCCGCGCGAGCACTGGCTGCTCGAAGACGCTCCCGTCGAGGTCCTCGCCGCACTCGGGCCGTTGATGCAGCGGATCTCGGAGGCGGTGAAGAGCATCCCCGGTGTCGCGCGGTGCCACTTCAGCAGGTTCAACGACGGCTCGGCGCACCTTCACCTCTGGGCATTCGCACGTCCGGCCGGGATGATGCAGGGGCGAGGAGCCGTGCTCTCCTACTGGGACGGGATGCTCCTCGAGATGACCGTCGAGATGATGAACGAGTTCCTCGAGATCGTCGCCACATCCCTCGCGGCCGGAGGAGGTACGGCCTTCCCGGAGCGCTCGCGCGCCTGACCAGCCGTGTTCGATTCCGATATCTGCGACCGGAGGGGCAGACTGGGGGCGTGCGAACCATCCGTGATCTGGACACCGTTGAACTCATCATCGCCGCGCAGGGCCTGCTCGACTCCATCCGCGGCCCCGAGCGCGTGATCGACGCCGGCACTCTGCGAGCTCTGCAGCAGTCGGGCAACTACGTGGTCGGACTCTTCGATGCCGAGAGCGGCGAAGAGAGGATGGTCGGAGCCTCGATCGCCTTCTTCGGCGCCCCCGGACGCCGGGCGATGCACTCGCACATCACGGCGCTGCTGCCCGAGTACCGCGGACGCGGCTGGGGACGAGAGCTCAAGGAGCACCAGCGCCAGTGGGCGTTCTCACGCGATGTCGGTCGCATCACCTGGACGTTCGATCCGCTCGTCGCCCGCAACGCGCACTTCTTCCTCACGGTTCTCGGTGCCCGCGTGACCGGGTATTCGGTGAACCGCTACGGCATCTTCGGTGGAGGGGACGCAGGAGACGAGAGCGACCGGCTCGATGTCGAATGGGCGCTCGCAGACATCGCCAAGCCCCCGGCATCCGATGCGGTCGTCGAGACGCTCGAGATCCCGTCGGACATCGAGACGATCCGCGTCGAGGACCCGGAGGTTGCGCACGAATGGCGCACGCGTCTGCGCGCGCAGATGGAGGGCCTGCTGGGCAGCGGCCTGACGCTCTCGGGATTCGACGTCGACAAGGGCTACCTCTTCACCTCCTGAGGGCTCAGCCCCGACCCGGCCGGGGTCCTGACGCGAACAGGTCGCGGATAAGATTGACGTGCCCGTGATCACGGGCTTTCCCACCGCCGACCATTGGAGCCACCGTGGCCGAACAGTCCCGTCTTGACAAGGTCATCGCCCTTGCCCGCCACCGCGGGTTCGTCTTCCAGGCGGGTGAGATCTACGGCGGTTCGCGGTCCGCGTGGGACTACGGGCCCCTCGGCACCGAGCTCAAGGAGAACATCCGCCGCCAGTGGTGGCAGACGTTCGTGCGCGGACGCGGCGACATGGTGGGTCTCGACTCCAGCATCATCCTGCCCAAGCGGGTGTGGGAGGCGTCGGGTCACGTCGCCACCTTCACCGACCCGCTGGTCGAGTGCCTGAGCTGCCACAAGCGCTTCCGTGCCGACACTCTGATCGAGGACTTCGAGGCGCGCAAGGGCCGCAAGGCAGAGAACGGCCTCGCCGACGTGCCGTGCCCCAACTGCGGCACCAAGGGCCAGTACACCGAACCGAAGTCGTTCTCGGGTCTCGTGAAGACGTACCTCGGCGTCGTCGACGACGAGTCCGGCCTCTACTTCCTCCGCCCTGAGACGGCACAGGGCATCTTCGTGAACTTCTCGAATGTGCTCACGGCCAGTCGCAAGAAGCCGCCGTTCGGCATCGGCCAGGTAGGCAAGGCGTTCCGCAACGAGATCACCCCCGGCAACTTCATCTTCCGCACGCGCGAGTTCGAGCAGATGGAGATCGAGTTCTTCACGCCGCCCGCAGACGCGCAGCAGTGGTTCGAGCACTGGGTCGAGGCATGCTGGAACTGGTTCATCGACCTCGGGATCGATCCCGAGAACATGCGTCAGTTCGACGTTCCCGAAGACGACCGCGCGCACTACTCCGCCGGCACCATCGACGTCGAGTACCGCTTCGGCTTCACGGGCAAGGAGTGGGGCGAGCTCATGGGCGTCGCCAACCGCACGGACTACGACCTGTCGAGCCACAGCGAGGCGTCGGGCCAGAGCCTCACCTACTTCGACCAGGCGACGGGCGACCGTTACACGCCGTACGTGATCGAGCCGTCGTTCGGCCTCACGCGCGCCATGATGGCGTTCCTCGTCGACGCGTACCGCGAAGAGGAGGTGCCGAACGCCAAGGGCGGCACCGACGTGCGCACCGTGCTCAAGCTCGACCCGCGCCTCGCCCCCGTGAAGGCCGCCGTGCTGCCGCTGAGCCGCAACGAGCGCCTGTCGCCGCTCGCTCGCGAGGTCGCCGACACGCTGCGCAGCTCCTGGGCCGTCGACTTCGACGACGCAGGGGCGATCGGTCGCCGTTACCGCCGACAGGATGAGATCGGCACGCCGTTCTGCGTCACCATCGACTTCGACTCGCTCGATGACCGCGCCGTCACCGTGCGTGACCGCGACACCATGGCGCAGGAGCGCGTCTCGATCGACGAGCTGCACGAGTACCTGGCTGAGCGTCTCAAGGGCGCCTGACACTCGGACGATCCGAACGAGAGGCCCGCTGTCCGAGAGGACGGCGGGCCTCTCGCGTCAGCCGGTGACGGTCAGCTGCACCTGATCGGTGCCGCCCGCCTCGACCCAGGCCAACGATCGCTCGAGGATGCCGCGGAGCACGTCGAGGTCGATCTTCTCGAGATCCTTGATGTAGAGGCATCCGACGCCCGTGCTGTGCGGGCCGAGCTTCTCCAGGGCCTCGACGTGGGCGTCGACGCCGTCGAACAGGTAGATCGTCGTCGCCGCCTTGCGCGGGGCGAAGCCGAGCAGACCGCTGTCGCCCTCCGTGCCCGTCGGATACCTGTAGTGGCAGCTGCCGAATCCGATGATCGTGCCCCAGGTCTGCGGGTCGCGGCCGGTGATCTCCTGCATCACAGCGGTCAGGGTCTCGGCATCCCGACGGCGAATCGCCGGCGTGGAGCGGGCGATGAGTCCAGCGACGTCGTCGCCGGTGGGGTTCATGCCTTGGCCTTCGCCGCGGCTTTCATGGCCTTCTTGTGCTCGCGCACCTTGGTGAGCGACTCGGGTGACACGATGTCGGCGACGCTGCGGTAGGAACCGTCGGTGCCGTAGTCTCCGGCCGCCTCTCGCCATCCCGTGCCGGTGAAGCCGTACTGCTTGCCGAGCAGGGCGAGGAAGATCTTCGCCTTCTGCTCGCCGAACCCCGGGAGCGCCTTGAGTCGCTTCAGAACCTCGGCGCCGGACGGATCGCCTTCGGTCCAGATCGCCGAGGCGTCTCCGCCCCATCGATCGACGATCTCCTGGCACAGGGTCTGCACGCGAGTGGCCATGGAGCCGGGGAACCGATGGACAGCCGGTGTCTGCGTGAATGCCTCGAGGAACTCGTCAGGGTCCATCGAGGCGATCGTGGTGGCGTCGGTCGCTCCGGTGCGCTGCTCGATCTTGAGCGGACCGGCGAACGCCGTCTCCATCGGGACCTGCTGGTCGAGCAGCATCCCGACCAGCAGTGCGAGCGGATTGTCGGTGAGTAGAGTGTCAGCGGCGGTGTCTCCGGTGATGTGAAGGGCCATGCGTCCAGTCTGGCACCCCGGTCTGTTCCCCGCCCGGGCTCTGGTGGGATCAGATGCGCTGGAGCTTCGGCAGCGGACCCTCGAGGCGCGCGATCGAGACTCGGACGTCGGCGATGTCGGCCTTGAGCTCGGTCTTGACGTCGGCGATCTCCGTCCTGAGTTCGGTACGGAGTTCGGCGATGTCGCCTTTGAGTTCGACCCTGAGTTCGGCGATGTCGCCTTCGACCTTCGCGAACCGCTCATCGACCTTGTCGAACCGATCATCGACCCTGTCGAACCGCTCATCGATCTTGTCGAAACGCACGTCCAGCCCCTTGGCCTGCCGTGCGAGCATTCGGGAGACGCCGCCGAGCGTGGTGGCGGTCACGCCGAAGAGGGCGATGATGATGCCGATCAGGTTCGGGTCCACGAGCATTCTCCCAGTCTGCGCCGAGAGATCGACACTGTCATGGGTTCGACGATATGAAGCACGGGAGGGGTCTCGTGGGGGACCGTCCTGCCTCTCGCGTGCATGGTGGAGAAGAGCCTTCGACGGGCTCGCGTGCAGAAGAAGCGAGGCTCAGGCGGTCGCTGCGTCGTCTGCGTCCGACGCGACGGCGGGCTCGATCGGCTCGATGCCGTACAGCGTCGACAGCGCCGCGGCGAACTCGTCGGCGCGTCCGGTGGCGGCCAGCTCGTGCGCCCGGGTCGTCGGCACGTGCAGGAGCACGCCGGTCAGGTGGCGCAGGGCCTGCTCGACCTTGCCGTCGTCGTCGCCCCTGGCGCGGGCTCGGGCGATCTCGGACTCGAGCAGCGCGAACATGTGCGACCGCAGCGCGACCACCGAGGGGGTGACGCTCTGTCGGCTGCCGACGACGTGGAAAGTGTCTGCGGCTTCGCGCACCACGGTGCGCGCGGCATCCGTCGCCTGCAGCTCCTCGAGCGGCGCGTGCAGGCTGATGGTCTCGAGATCGAGGAGGGTGACGCCTTCGAGCGCGGCGACCGCGGGGTCGACGTTGCGCGGCATGCCGAGGTCGACGACCATCTGGTTGTGCGACGTGACGGGGCAGCCCTCGGGGGCGATGCCGGTCGGAGCCTGCAGGTGCTCGGGAGTCAGCACCGGAGCGGTCGCCGTCGTGCAGGTGATGAGCAGGCTCGATCGCGAGGCGACGCGGGCGTAGTCCTCTGCGGAGACCGGACGGATGCCGTGCTTCGCGGCGAACTTCTCCGCGCGACCCGAGGGCGAGTACACCGAGATGTTGACGGCGCCCCGTTCGCGCAGTGTCGCGAGCGTGACGGCTGCGTAGGCACCGGTGCCGACGAGCAGCACGCGCTCGGCCGACCAGTCGACGATGCGGCTGTCGGCGAGTTCGAGGGCGAGGCGCACGAGCGACCGCCCGGCTCGGCCGAGGGCCGTGACGTTCTTGACCTTGCGCTGCGCCTGGCTGGCCCGCTGGAACAGGCGCTCGAGCTCGGGGGAGGTGGTGCCCTCCTTGCGGGCGGACTTCAGAGCGCGGCGCACTTGCCCTGCGATCTCACCCTCGCCGGAGACGACGGACTCGAGTCCCGAGGCGACCGAGAAGAGGTGCTCCGCGACCCGACGGCCGGAGTGCACTTCGTACGCGCCGTCGAGCTCGGACGCGCGGATGCCGGTCGACGACTCGACGGCCTCGAGCACCGCCTCGACGCCGATCGCGCCTGCCGCCGTGACGGGCTCGTCCATCTCGACGTAGGCCTCGAAGCGGTTGCAGGTAGCAAGAACCACCGCACCCTGCACGCAGGTCGCCATGTCCACAACCGTGGAGGCGACGTCATCGGGGGTGCGGCTCAGGCGTTCGAGCAATTCGAAGGGGGCGGTCTTGTGACTCGCCGTGACAACCAGCAGCACCTTTCGAGTCTACCTGAGGCTTCATGCAGGTCGGCCCAGGGGTGGATGGGAGGATGGACGCATGCCCCTCTCCGACGCTCCGCTGCTGCGCGCCCTCACCGGCCCCCGACCTGAGCATGCCCCCGTGTGGTTCATGCGCCAGGCAGGCCGATCGCTGCCCGAGTACCGCGAGCTGCGGGTCGGAACGCGGATGCTGGACGCCTGCCTCACCCCCGACCTCGCGGCCGAGATCACGCTGCAGCCGGTGCGCCGTCACGGCGTCGATGCGGCGGTGTTCTTCAGCGACATCGTCATCCCGCTGCGTCTCGCCGGCGTCGAGGTCGAGATCGAGCCCGGCCGCGGTCCGGTGTTCGCGAACCCCGTGCGCTCGGCGGCAGACGTCGACCGCATCACGGCGATCGACCCGCTCTCGCTTGACGGCACCGCGATCGCCGAGGCTGTCGGCATCGTCACGGCGGAGCTCGGCGACACCCCTCTGATCGGGTTCGCGGGGGCTCCGTTCACTCTCGCCGCCTACCTCGTCGAGGGCGGTCCGTCGAAGGAGCACCTGCGGGCGCGGGCCATGATGCACGCGGATCCGGAGTCCTGGAACCGGCTGGCCGGCTGGCTGGCCCAGGTCTCGCGCCGCTTCCTCGAGATCCAGCGCGACGCCGGAGCATCCGTCGTGCAGCTGTTCGACTCGTGGGCGGGATCGCTGAGCACCGCCGACTACCGCGCGTTCGTCGCACCGCACTCTCGCGTCGCCCTCGACGCGATCGGGGTCCCGAGCATCCACTTCGGTGTGGGCACAGGTCCGTTCCTCGACGACATGCGGCTCGACGGCATCGCCGACGGTGTCGGCGTCGACTGGCGTCTGCCTCTCGATGAGGCCGCCGCGATCCTCGGGCCTGACGTCTCGGTGCAGGGCAACATCGACCCGGCGCTGCTCTCGGCGCCGTGGCCGGTCCTCGAGGCGCACGTGCGCGACGTGGTCGAGCGCGGGCGTGCGGCCAGAGGCCACATCGTCAACCTCGGGCACGGCGTTCCGCCCGAGACCGACCCCGATCAGCTCACCCGCATCGTCGAGCTGGTGCACTCGATCTGACCGCTTGAGGCGTCCGCTCCGGTGTCGGAACCTCGGCCGCGAGATGCTATCTAGCACGAGTGCTATATTGCGAACATGACAGACAGCGCGTCGGACATCTTCGCGGCATTGGCCCACCCGACGCGCCGCCAGATCCTGCAGGATCTCAAGGACGGCGAGCTCGCGGCGGGTGAGATCGCGTCGCGGTTCGCGGCGAGCGGTCCCACGATCTCGCGTCACCTGAGCGTGCTGCGTCAGGCGGGCCTCGTCAGCGAGCGTCGCGATGCGAACCGCATCCTCTACTCACTCGTCGGCGAGCGTCTCGCGCTCTCGGTCGGCGACTTCCTCTCGACGGTGTGCCCCGAGCAGATCGTGCTCCGCGAGGTGCGCAAGCGCGACTCCGGTTTACCCGGTCGCAACCGGTGAGGCATCAGGGTCGCGGATGAAAGGATTGACGCATGTCGTCTAATCCCGCGAACCGTGAGTCGTCCCGAGCCGAGTCCGCGTCTCTGGCAGCCCGCGCGGCCACGCGCCACATCGTCGTCGTCGGGGGTGGCGTCGGGGGGCTCATCGCGGCACGCGAATGCGTGAAGGTCGGCATGCGCGTCACCGTGCTCGAGGGGTCGGATGCGGTCGGCGGCGCGATCCGTCAGGCTGAGATCGACGGCGTCGTCGTGGACGCGGGGGCGGAGAGCTACGCGACCAGGGGCGGGCGCGTGCGCGCGCTCCTCGCCGAACTCGACCTCACCGATCGCATCGTCGCCCCCGCAGCCGGCAGTGCCTGGCTCGCCGGCATCCCCGGCGTCGGGGCCGCACCGCTGCCGGTCGGTGGGATCCTCGGCATCCCGAGCAACCCGTTCCAAGATGACGTGCGTCGCATCATCGGCTGGTCGGGGGTGTGGCGTGCCTACCTCGACCGCGTGCGGCCGCCTCTGACGATCGGACACAGACACAGCCTCGGCAAGCTGGTGTCCTCGCGCATGGGCGTCAAGGTGCGCGACCGGCTGGTGGCTCCGGTGACGACGGGCGTGTACTCCGCGTCGCCCGACGACGTCGACGTCGACGTCGCGGCACCCGGGCTCAACGCCGCCCTCACGCGCGTCGGTTCACTGTCGGGCGCTGTGCAGGCTCTGCGTGACGAGAGCGCGGCGCGCGCATCGCAGGCCGCTGCGGCGCAGGCGCCCGGTGCGGCCGTCGAGGGCCTCGCCGGCGGCATGATGGTGCTGATCGAGGCGCTGGTCGCCGACATCGAGAAGCTCGGCGGCGTGGTCCGCACCGGCGTCCGGGTGACCGAGATCGCACGGTCCGGTGCGAACTGGACCCTGCGCGCCGAAGGGAAGACGCTCGCCGAGTCGCTCGTCGAGTCGGATGCCGAGGCGGATCCGACCACGGAGGTGCTCGAGTTCACCGCCGACGGCGTCGTGCTGGGTACATCGGAAACGGCCGCTCGACGTCTGCTCGAGAACGTCGCCCCTGCACTCGCGAAGACCACGGCGGCGGATGCGCCGGAGATCGAGATCGTCACGCTTCTGCTCCAGGCCTCGGCATTGCAGGGCGCACCTCGGGGCACGGGGGTGCTGACGGTCCCCGGCAGCCACACCGCGAAGGCGCTCACACACTCGACGGCGAAATGGGAGTGGCTTCGGGCCGCCGCAGGCGATCGGCACCTGGTGCGCGTCTCGTTCGGTGCTCAGGGAGAACCGGCCGCGACCGCAGCCCTCGATGACGACGCGGCTGCGCGCCTCGCACTCCGCGAAGCATCCGCTCTGCTCGGCGTCCCGCTCGCCGGCAGCGATCTCGTCGGCGCGCACCGTTCGCGCTTCGTCCAGTCGCAGCCCGCTTCGATCATCGGCTCCGGCGAGCGGCGCGAGGCGGCTCGGCAGGCCATTCAGGCCGTTCCCGGCCTTGCAGTGGTCGGCGCCTGGCTCGCCGGCACCGGACTGGCGCAGGTGATCCCCGACGCGCGAGAAGAAGCCGACCGGCTGCGGCGTTCGCTGCTCTGGGACTGACGCGCGCGTCTCAGGACTCCGTTCGATCGCGCGGGGACGAGCGTCACGCGCTCCGTGAGGCGAACCCGAAAGTCGCTCTGCTGTCAACCCTCTGCCTGACAGATGCCGAAATCGGCATACGGGGCTACGCTGGACACCTGGCAGGCGGCTCCGTGCCGTCGGTTCGCCCCAGGCGTTCACACCGGAACAACGTGAGGAGACCCCATGAAGGGGAAGATCGGACTCGTCGTAGGAATCGGCGTGGGATACGTGCTCGGAACCCGTGCAGGGCGCGAGCGGTACGAGCAGATCAAGACGCAGTGGCTGAAGGTCTGGAACCTCGACCCCGTGCAGGAGCAGGTCGTCAAGGTCAAGGGCTACGTCGGCGACAAGGCTGCAGCAGTGCCCGGTGCGATCTGGACCGGCGTGCAGAAGGTCGTCAAGTCCGCCAGCGGCGGCGACAAGACCGCCGGTCAGCGACTCGACTCGGCTGTCGCGGCAGGACGCAAGGCCGCCGACGACATCGTCGACGCCACCGAAGACGCCGTCGACGAGGTCAAGGACGCCGCCAAGAAGGACGACGCGAAGAAGCCCGCGGCCAAGAAGCCGGCATCCCCGCGCTCCACCGCCGCGAAGTCTGGCAGCTGACATGCCCCGCGGATACCGCGACCGTGCCGAAGACAGCCTGCTGTCCCTGATCGGCGATCTTCCGGAGCTCATCAGCAGCCTCGTCAAGGCCGAGATCAACGCGGCCAAGACGTGGATCTCGAAGACCGCGAAGGACGCGGGGATCGGCTCCGTCTGGTTCCTCGTCGCGCTCTTCTTCCTGTTCTGGGCCGTGCCCGTGATCCTGGTCTTCGCGATCGCCGGGCTGTCGTCGTGGTGGCCGGTATGGCTGTCCGCACTGGCAGTGTTCGGAATCCTGATCCTCGCCGTGCTGCTGTTCGCGCTGCTCGGCATCCTGAAGTTCCGCAAGGTGCTCGCTCGCAAGAACCCCGCTCAGGCGGTGGGCGAGGACATCAGACTCGTGAAGGAAGCCGGCTATGACGAACACTGACATCACGAGGCCGCTGCCCAAGACGGCCGTTCCTGCAGGGATCGTCGATCCGGTGCAGTCCGCCCGCGCCGAGCTCAAGGCGGCGCTCGCGGCCATCGAGGTCAAGGGCAACTTCCCTCGACGGATCGACAAGGCATCGAAGCGCGCCGCCGCGAAGGCACGGGTCTTCGCCGACCGCAACCCTGCAGCGGCGATCGCCGGAGCGGTGGGAATCGCCGTCATCGTGGGCGGAGCCGTCTGGGCGATCGCCCGTGCGCTCTCTCGCTGACCGGAGGCGAATCCCCGCATCCTGACTCGCGTTCGCGAGTGGTTCACAAAGGGGGCAGACTGGATCCATGTCCGACGCACGCGAAGAGAACCCGTCCGGTTTCACCCTCTGGGCCGTCTGGCGACGGAACCCCGATGTGGCGGTCACCGAGTCCGACTCCACGGAGCTCGAGACGATCGTCTCCTACATCGAGGACTCCGGCGTCACGGTCCGCGGCTTCTACGACGTCTCCGGTCTGAAGGCCGACGCCGACCTGCTGGTGTGGCTGCACGGCGACACGGCGGAAGACCTGCAGAAGGCCCTGCGGCGCCTGCGCCGCACCGAGCTGCTGCGCACTCTGCTGCCCGTCTGGAACGTCATGGGCGTGCACCGCGATGCCGAGTTCAATCGCGCGCACGTGCCGGGATTCCTGCGGGGGGTCGAGCCCAAGGACTGGCTGTGCCTGTACCCGTTCGTCCGCACGCCCGAGTGGTATCTCGCGCCGGAGGAGGAGCGTCGCAAGATGCTCGCCGACCACGGTCGCAAGGGTGCCGCCTTCAAGGGGGTCATCGCCAACACCGTCGCCGCGTTCGCACTGGGCGACTACGAGTGGATCCTGCCGCTCGAAGCCGACGACGTCACCGAGCTGGTCGACCTCATGCGTGACCTGCGCTACACCGACGCGCGTCTGTACGTGAAGGAGGAGATCCCGTTCTACACGGGCCGTCGCCTCCGGTTCGACGAGATCGCGGACGTGCTGCAGTAGGCCGACGATGAGCACTCAGAGTCACACAGCCGTCCCGATCCGTCTGGGCACCCGCCGCAGCGCGCTGGCGCAGGCGCAGTCCGGTCATGTCGCCACCGCGCTCGAGAAGATCTCCGGGCGTCGCGTCGAGCTCGTGCCGATCACCAGTGAAGGCGACACGAATCGAGCGTCGCTGTCGGAGATCGGCGGCCAGGGCATCTTCGCCACCCGCCTGCGCGAGGCGCTGCTCGCCGGGGAGTGCGATTTCCTCGTGCATTCCCTGAAGGACCTGCCCACGGCGATCCCCGAGGGTCTGTTCATCGCGGCCACCCCGGTGCGCGAAGACGCTCGTGATGTCGCGATCACTCGCGGAGGCACGCCGCTGCACCAGCTGCGCTCGGGCAGCAAGGTCGGAACCGGGTCTCCCCGCCGCATCGCCCAGGTGCACCGCAGGGCTCCTCACGCGGAGGTCGTCGACATCCGCGGCAACGTCGACTCACGTCTGCAGCGGGTCGCATCAGGCGAGCTGGATGCCGTCATCCTCGCTGCCGCCGGCCTGTCACGCCTCGGAAGCGACTCGCCGCTGCGTCGCGAGGAGCTGGGGCTGTCCGAGTGGCCGACCGCACCGGGCCAGGGTTCGCTCGCGGTCGAGACCCGCTCCGACGCTCCGGCTGAGCTGCTCGCCGCCCTTGCGGAGCTCGACGATCGGGACACCCGTCTGGCCATCACGGTCGAACGAGGAGTCCTGGAAGGACTCGACTCCGGATGCCAGGCGCCGATGGCCGCTCACGCGGTCGTGGACGGCGACGAGATCCGCGTCAGGACGGTCGTCTACTCGACCGACGGTGGGCGCCGGATCGGCCTCGACGTCACGGAGACTCTGAACGGGGAGTATATTCGTCGGAACGGCAGCGGCAATGGAGCGGATGCTGCCGGTGGTGCAGACCCGATGCACGCAGCACGCGAGTTCGGGTTGTCTGTCGCCCATCGGCTGCTCGAGCAAGGGGCGGCCGACCTCGTCTCCCGAGAGCATTCCTCATCATGACCAATTCGAAGCAGGACCGACCGCTGGACGGCTGGCGCATCCTCGTACCCCGCGGAGGCCCGTGGGGCGACGGCGTCGCCGCCAGTCTGCGTTCCCGCGGAGCAGTGCCCGTCGTCGCGCCGCTGATCAACTTCGCGGCCACCACCGACCAGGCTGCGCTCGACGTGGCGCTCACCCGGCTCGCTGCCGGTGAGTACGACTGGCTGACAGTGACGAGCGCGACAACCGTCGACGTGATGTTCGCGCACCGCGCGGTGGTGCCGCGTCGTACGAAGATCGCAGCAGTCGGCGAGACGACCGCCGCCGCGCTGCAGGCGGTCGGGTACGAAGTCGCGATGGTGCCGGACGAAGACAACTCGGCGGCGGGCATGGCCGAGCAGCTCATCGCCCTCGAGGCGGAGCCGCGTCGCATCCTGGCGCTGCGCAGCGAGATCGCGAAGCCCGTGCTCAGCGTCCTTCTGCAGGAGGCGGGTCACGACGTCGACAGCGTCGTCGCCTACCGGACAGTCGGAGTGCCGGTCACCGACCGCATCAAGCGCGACGTCGAGAACGGACGCATCAACGCGATCCTGATCACGAGCGGTTCGGTCGCCGAGCAGGTGCGCGAGCAGTTCCCCCTGATCCCGGATGAGACGCTGCTGGCTGCGATCGGTCCGCGGACCGCGAAGGATGCTGACAGGGCGGGTCTTCCGATCACGGTCGTCGCCGATCGTCAGACGGTCGACGCGCTCATCGATGCCGTGTCGAGCTTCACCCTCCCGCACGCGGCGGACGAGCTGGCGCCGTGAGCTTTCCCGATGTCCGGCTGCGGCGCCTGAGGCAGTCGCCTGCCGTCCGCGGCCTGGTACGGGAGACCTCTCTCGAACCGCGACAGCTGGTGCTTCCGCTGTTCGTGCGCGAAGGGCTCACAGAGTCCGTCCCCATCGGATCGATGCCCGGGGTCGCGCAGCATTCGCTCGACTCTCTGCGGGCCGCCGCGACCGAGGCGGCCGAGGCTGGCGTCGGGGGCGTGATGCTGTTCGGAGTTCCGTCCGTCAGAGACGCTGAGGGCTCGGGTGCAGACGACTCGAAGGGCATTCTGAACGTGGCCACCGAGGCCCTCGCGGCCGAGGTCGGCGACGCCCTCGTCGTGCAGACCGACCTGTGCCTCGACGAGTTCACCGACCACGGCCACTGCGGCGTGCTCGCGGCCGATGGCACCGTCGACAATGACGCGACGCTCGAGCGCTACGCGTCGATGGCGCTGGCTCAGGCCCGTGCCGGCTCTCAGCTGCTCGGCCTGTCGGGAATGATGGACGGGCAGGTAGCTGTCATCCGCGCGGCGCTCGATTCCGAGGGTTTCACGGACACGTTGCTGCTCGCCTACGCAGCGAAGTACGCGAGTGCGTTCTACGGGCCGTTCCGAGAGGCCGTCGACTCGCAGCTGAAGGGTGATCGTCGCACCTATCAGCTCGACCCGGGCAACCGCCGCGAGGGCGTGCGCGAGGCTGTCGTCGATGAGGAGGAGGGGGCCGACATCGTCATGGTCAAGCCCGCCATGGCCTTCCTCGACGTTCTGCGCGAGGTGCGCGACACCGTTCATATTCCGGTGTGGGCATACCAGGTGTCGGGAGAGTACGCGATGATCGAGGCCGCCGCGGCGAACGGCTGGATCGACCGCCGCGCCTCTATCCTCGAGTCCCTGCTGTCGATCCGGCGTGCGGGCGCTGATGTCGTTCTGACCTACTGGGCGACCGAGGCCGCGCGCTGGCTGCGGTCCTGATCGCGCTTCCTCCGTTCGGGGGTGCTCGTCTGAGTCCCTCCTTCAGGTCTGCGGACTAGCCTGGGAGTGATGGCGGGAGAGTTCCGCGCATCGCTGAGGAGTGTGCTGTGACCGACCGCAATGACGACCTGTTCTCCGCTGCCCGCACGGTGATCCCGGGCGGTGTGAACTCGCCGGTGCGCGCGTACGGTTCCGTCGGCGGCACGCCGCGCTTCCTCGCCTCGGCCACAGGCGCGAGGGTGACGGATGCCGCGGGCACCGAGTACGTCGACCTGGTCGCGTCCTGGGGCCCCGCGCTGCTCGGTCATGCGCAGCCCGAGGTGGTGGCCGCCGTGCAGGAGGCCGCGACTCGAGGGCTCTCGTTCGGTGCCCCGACGGAGGGCGAGGTGGAGCTCGCTCAGCTGATCGCAGACCGCGTGCGGTTCGGCGAGATCCGGCCCGTCGAACGTGTGCGGCTCGTGTCGACCGGCACCGAAGCCACGATGACCGCCATCCGCCTTGCCCGCGGTGCCACCGGTCGTGACCTGCTGGTCAAGTTCGCCGGCCACTACCACGGGCACTCCGACGGCCTCCTCGCCGCGGCCGGTTCGGGAGTCGCAACCCTCGCTCTGCCCGGCTCTGCGGGGGTCCCCGCGCCGATCGCCGCGCAGACCCTCGTGATCGACTACAACGACCCCGACGCACTCGGGGCCGTCTTCGCCGAGCACGGCCCGCGCATCGCCGCGGTGATCGTCGAGGCCGCGGCCGCGAACATGGGTGTGGTCCCGCCGCTGCCGGGGTTCAACCGACTGCTGGCCGAGACCGCACACGCTCACGGTGCTCTGCTGATCCTCGATGAGGTGCTGACGGGCTTCCGTGTGCACCCCGCAGGCTTCTGGGGGCTGCAGGCCGCGACCGGCGAGGACTATCTGCCCGACATCTTCACCTTCGGCAAGGTCGTCGGCGGAGGTATGCCGCTGGCCGCCCTCGGTGGCCGCGCTGCGGTCATGGACCTCTTGGCCCCCCTCGGCCCGGTCTATCAGGCAGGCACCCTCTCGGGTAACCCGCTCTCGGTCGCTGCTGGCCTGAAGACTTTGAAGCTCGCGACCCCGGAGGTCTATGCGACGGTCGATGCGGCCGCCGCTCGCGTCGCGGGTGCACTGGATGCTGCTCTGACGGATGCCGGCGTCACGCATTCCGTGGCCCACGCAGGAAGCCTGTTCAGCGCGTCGTTCCGAGCGTCGGCGCCCCGGACATATGTCGAGGCGCAGGCGCAGGAATCGTTCCGGTACGCACCGTTCTTCCACGCGATGCGCGAGCAGGGAGTCGCGCTGCCGCCGAGCGTGTTCGAGGCCTGGTTCCTGACCGCGGCGCATGGCGAGGAAGAGCTGCAGCGCATCGAGGCGGCTCTGCCCATCGCTGCCCGCGCTGCGGCGCAGGCAGGCGTCTGAGCCCCCATCCGACCGTCGACACCCGACGGGCTCTCTGCCGAGCATCGCTCACCGTAGGAGTTCAGCTCAGACGAACGCGTTTGAGTTCAGCTCAGCGAGGGCGCCTCGCTCAGACGAACATCACTCGCCGTCGTGGTGCGTCCGTGTAGGTCCGGCCGAGTGGGCTGATCGTGCCGTCGGGGAGCTGCTGTGCCGTCCACCTGTGGTCGTCGGCGACATCGGGATGCTTGAGGGAGTGATGGCGCGCGCACAGGTGGGCGAGGTTGCGAATCTCGGTCCGCCCTCCCTCCGCATGATCGAACGTGTGGTCGATCTGACAGCGATGGACCGGCATTCTGCATCCAGGGAATCGGCAGTGCTGGTCTCGGGCCCGAAGGAACCGTCGCATCGGCTCGGTGGGCTTGTAAGTGTCGGTCTCGACGACCAGGCCGGTCGGATCGAGGAACAACCGTGACCAACCGCCGTTGCGGCCCGCGAGGTCGCGTGCCACGTCGGGGTGAAGCGGGCCGTGCCCATCGAGCTGGGCGGAGTGATCATCGCACCCTGCGAGAGTGGTGGCGGCAACCGTGACGTGGATGCGCCCCTGGATGTTGTCGAGGCCCGAGCCGTTGGCGGCGCTCGGATCTGAGGCGAGCAGGAGGTCGATCAGCAGGTCGGCGCGCACCTGATCGATCGTGCGCGTGTCTGCCGGGATCTGCTCCACGGCGGGGCCTGTGGGGTCGGTTGTGAACGTCGCCTCGCCGAAGATCGCGTAGTCGTCTCGTGACGGATCGTCGTGCGCGATGTCCTCCGGGTAGATCGGATGCTCGCCGTCATCGATCGGCTCGAGCAGCGGCTCGCGGTCTTGCCGAGCCTTGATGACGGCGTGCGCGAGCTGGGTGAGGCGATCGAGGATCGCCGTGGCGAGATGCTCGGGGAGCACGACCGTGAGAACGGAGAGTCCGTCTCCTGCGGGGCGAACGGTGACGGTGCGCTCGGACTTTGCTCGCGCATGGCGCTCGGTGGTCGTCGAGCCCGACAGCACCGCTGCCAGCTCGCGCAGATGCACGCGTGTGCGCGCAGCGGTCTCGCGCTCGGCGACGATGACGGCGACGGTGTCGTACAGAGGCAGCACGTCGGCATCCGCTCGGCCGTTGTTCACCGCCTCGCGCACGACTCCGGCGGCTCGCACGATCTCTCGGACGTGCGCACCGGTGATGGTGCCGCGCCGGAATGCCTCGCGCACGCGCGGATGGCTGGAGCCGAGGAAGCCGGCGTCGGTGAAGGCGTACTCGACGCTGCCCTGGGTCAGGCGCCCCGCCGCGGAGTACTCCGCGATCATCGATCTGTGGATCGCGTCGCGGTGGAACGGGTTCTCATCGGAGTCCGACCCGCACAGCCGCATCCGCTCGGCGAGAAGATCGGAAGCCTCGGCCTCGAGGCTGGCGATCTGTCGCCGCTTCTCGACCCACGAATCGAGCAGCTCCCTGCGCTGCTCGAGACCGTTGTCGCTGGCGGATGTCATGCTCTGAGTCTAGTAGATTTGTTCGAAGGTCGAGCAGAACATCGGAATGGAAGAGGGGTGGAATCGTGGGAACCGACAACGGATCGTTGCCTTCCTGTGAGCAAGACACAGACATCTGGAAGGGTGCCGCTGGCAGACTGGACGCATGGTGACGTTGCTGCTGGACCAGACGCAACTCGAGATCGTGCTCTCGCCGATCGAGCGTGCGGCGAGCTTCCACCGTGACAACGTGCGGCTCGTGCGCGACACCATCACCAAGGTCCAGCTGATCGACGACGCGTGGACCTGGTTGCGCGGTGTGCCGAACCCGGGAACGCACATCCCCGGTGTGCTCGCCGCAGGAACGTGGAAGGCTGCGGGCAGCGTCGACTTCGTCCTCATCCGCCGCCGGCGTCCCAGCGTGGTCATCGACCTGTCCGGTGACGCGCAGTACCGCCGACTGATCCTCACGACGAGGCACGGCCTCGCATTGACGCAGGCGCTCCGACTCGACGTGTCGGACGAGCCGGCCGACGTCGAGGAGATCGTGGCGACGTCGCCCACGCCGGTGTCGAAGGGCAGTCGCCGTCCGGTGATCCGTCCACGGCCCGCCTGAGCGACTCGAGAACGAGCGACGCCCTCCGCAGCCTTACGGCGCGGAGGGCGTTCGCATCGGGCCCGCAGGGGCAGGCGCGGCCTCAGGACCGGTCGTGCTCGCCCTCGCCGTGCTCGTGCTGCTGGCCTTCGTTGTGCTCGCGCTGCTCGTGGTTCTCGGCATCATGGTTTTCGCCGTCGCGCTGCTCGTGGTGCTCACCATCGTGGTGTCCGCCGTCGCGCTGCTCGTGGTGCTCACCATCGTGGTGTCCGCCGTCGTGCTGCTCATGATGCTCGCCGTCGTGGTGTCCGCCGTCGTGCTGCTCCTCGTGACCGCCGTTCACTTCCGAAGCAGCGTCGGCATCGGCATCGGCATCGGCATCTGCGTCGGCATCGGCATCGGCCTCGGCCTCTGATGAAGCGTCGGCGTCTCCGAGCGGATAGTCCTTGGGCTCGTCCTCGTAGTAGGCGCGCGCCGCGGCGGCGAGCATCGAGGTGACGGCCGCCGAACGAGGGTCGTCGTCGCTCGACGGGGTGTCGTCCGACGCTTCGGTTTCGTTCACTTCGGCGAAGAACTCGACTCCGGAGTGCTCGTCGTCGCCGTCCTCATGCGCGGGCACGTCGGTGTCATCGCCTACGTGCGCGCCGGTGTATGGGGCGACCTGTGCATCGGTGTGCTCGGCGACGTGAGCGTCGGCCCCGTCGGCAGGTGTGGTGCCGAACAGGATGTCGTCGAACGAAGGCCGCCCGGTCTCCGGCTCAGCATCCGTGGGAGCTTCCGGCTCGGTCGATCCGCCGGCGGAATCGTGGTCACCGGGGGCATCTTCGCCGCCCGCATGCGCTGCCTCCGAGGCGACGTCGGCCGCATCCTCTGCGTCGTTCGCATCCGAGGCATCCGCTGCGTAGCCGAGCTCTGCCGCGGCGTACTCGACATCGCGAGCGGCATCCGCAGCATCCGCCGCGTCGTCGGCCTCGGCATCCGCCGCGTCAGCCTCGGCGCGCGCGGCTTCGGACGCGTCGGCGTCGGACTCTGAGACTCCGGAGTCGGAGGCGACCGATGCGTCGGCGTCGGAATCGGGGACATCAGAATCGGGGACATCGGAATCGGCAGGGCCGGAGTCGGGTCCGACGGAATCGACATCCGGCGCATCGGCTGCGGCTGGGATTCCTGCGACCGGCGCTGCCGTATCCGCCACCGGCGCTGCCGAATCCGCGACAGGCACTGCGGTATCCGCGGCCGGCGCTGCCGAATCCGCGACGGGCGCCGCGGTGATGGCCTGCGGCGCGAGTCTGCCGCCGCGGACGAGCTCGATGAAGACGTCCTCGAGAGTGGGGCCGCGCTGCACCAGGGTTGCGAGGGCGATGCCGGCTGACGCCGCGATGGCACCGACCGCTCCCGCATTGCTGCCGCGAACGGTCAGGCCGGAGCGGAGCACCTCGACCTCGAGCCCCGCAGCCGACAGTGCAGATCTGAGGGCGGCGCGGTCCACCGCGTCGACCACGACCGATCCCGCAGCGGGGTCGGCGAGCTTCTCGATGCCGCTCGAGAGCACGAGCTGGCCCTTCGAGAGCACGAGCACGTGGTCTGCGACCTGCTCGATCTCGCTCAGCACATGCGACGAGACGAGAACCGTGCGGCCCTCGTCGGCGAGACGGCGCAGGAGGAGGCGGATCCAGCGGATGCCCTCCGGGTCGAGGCCGTTCGCCGGTTCGTCGAAGACCAGAGCGCCGGGGTCGCCCAGCAGCGCGTGCGCCACGCTCAGGCGCTGACGCATTCCGAGCGAGAAGCTGCCGATGCGCCCGTCGGCCTCGTGCTCGAGACCGACCAGCGAGAGGACCTCGTCGACGCGCGCGAGCGGGATGCCGTTGGCCTTGGCCGCGATCGTCAGCTGGCGCGAGGCCGAGCGGCGAGGGCGGTACGCGGTCTCCTCCAGGACGGAGCCGATCGTGCGCAGCGGGTGGCGGAGCTCCGGATGCGCGATCCCCCCGATCGTGGCGGTGCCGCTCGTGGCGCGCACCTGCCCGAGGAGGATGCGCAGGGTGGTGGTCTTGCCGGCCCCGTTCGGGCCGAGGAAAGCGGTCACGACACCGGGCTCGACCCGCGCGGAGAAATCGGACACCGCCGTCACGTCGTTGAAGCGCTTCGTGACGTGCGTGAACTCGAGCACCTGTCCGTCGGGCATCTGCGACCTCTCGTTGCAGTGGGCAGTTCTGTCTATCCTGCCGGAAAAGCCGCAGGATCGTGCATTTACCCTACAAACACGTCCGGATGCAAGAGTCCGTCCACGGGGTAGCCTGGCACCCGTGACCGAATCCAGCGCCGCTCCCCGGGTCCTCGTCCGCACCGAAGGAGCCCTCGGCCGACTGACCCTGAACCGGCCGGAAGCGATAAATGCGCTCGATGTCGACATGATCCAGCAGCTCACCCAGGCGCTAGAGCGGTGGCGCGACGACACAGATGTGCAGATCGTGGTGATCGACGGCGAGGGCGAGCGCGGGATGTGCGCCGGTGGAGACGTGCGGGCGCTGCACGAGCAGATCGTCGCTGGTCGAGCCGATGAGACGGCGGAGTTCTTCGGCGCGGAGTACGCGCTGAACGCGATGATCGCCGAGTACTCGAAGCCGGTCGTCACGATCGCCGACGGCATCACGATGGGCGGAGGCGTCGGACTCTCGGGGCACGCCGCCATCCGCATCGTCACCGAACGTTCCAAGCTCGCGATGCCCGAGACGCGGATCGGCTTCACTCCCGATGTCGGCGGCACGTGGCTGCTGGGTCGCATGCCCGGCCGGTTCGGCGAGTACTTCGGACTCACCGGCGCGACGATGAACGGCGCGGATGCCGTGCTGCTCGGCTTCGCCGATCACTTCGTGCCGTCCGATCGGCTCGATGCGCTCCGCGAGGCGCTCGCCTATCGCGCCGACCCGACGGGGCCGGCCGAGATCGTGCTGCTGTTCGACGAGACGCCTGAGCCGTCTGCGCTGCCGGCTTCACGCGAGTGGATCGACCGCGCGTTCTCTGCCGACACGATCGCGGAGATCGTGTCGCGACTGCGTGCGGAGGAGGGCGCGGATGCCGCGACGACGGCCGACCTGCTCGAGAGCCTGGCGCCGACCGGACTCGCCGTCACCCTCGACGCCGTCAGGGAGGCGCGTCGGCTTCCGAACCTGCGAGCCGCTCTCGAGGGCGAGTACCGCCGCGTGATGTGGTTCGTCACGCGGCACCCCGATCTCGTCGAGGGGATCCGCGCCCAGCTCGTCGACAAGGACCGCAACCCGAAGTGGAACCCGGCGACCATCGCCGAACTCCCGTCGGACGCTGGTGCCGACGCTCGGGATTTCACGCCCGAACGCTCCCTCTTCTGAGGCATTTCGATATATCTGCGGTTGTTCGTCGCGGTGCATAAACCGCTGGCCGTAGGCTAAATGGTTCGCTGTGAGCGAAGGTCCGCCTGCAGGGGGATACGAATGTCCGGAGTTCGTGCCACTCTTGCAAGTGCGTGATCGTCGGCCTGCGTCCGCCCGTCGGGAGATCCGCCGATTCATCCTTCCTAGAAAGTCCGCCTGTGCTGGGAAAAATCCTCCTCCGTTATCTCGCCCGCTATAAGTGGCTGCTCGTGGCCGTCCTGGTCTTCCAGTTCGCCAGCGCGCTCGCCACCCTCTATCTCCCGCGCCTCAACGAAGACATCATCAACAAGGGCGTCGCCCAGTCCGACACCGCCTACATCTGGCGCACCGGCCTCTTCATGCTCGCCGTCTCGCTCGGGCAGATCATCGCCTCGGTCATCGCGACCTACTTCGCGGCCCGCGCGTCGATGGGCGCGGGCCGGGACATCCGTGCCGACGTCTTCGCCAAGGTCAGCGGGTTCTCCGAGCGGGAGGTGTCGCAGTTCGGCGCCGGCTCCCTCATCACCCGCAACACGAACGACGTGCAGCAGGTGCAGATGCTCGCGATGATGGGCGCCACCATGCTCGTCACCGCGCCGCTGCTCGCGATCGGCGGCATCATCTTCGCCGTGCAGACGAACATCGGTCTGAGCTGGCTCATCGCGGTGTCCGTGCCGCTGCTGCTGATCGTCGCCGGGCTCGTCGTCAGCCGCATGGTCCCGCTGTTCCGCAGCTACCAGGGCAAGCTCGACACCGTGAACCGCGTGCTGCGCGAGCAGCTCACCGGTGTGCGCGTGGTGCGTGCCTTCGTCCGGGAGAGCATCGAGGAAGAGCGCTTCCGCGGCGCCAACACCGACATCATGGTGGTCGGCCGCAAGGTCGGCTCGCTGTTCGTCCTGCTGTTCCCGCTGTTCATGCTCATCCTCAACGTCACGATCGTGGCGGTCGTGTGGTTCGGCGGCATCGAGGTCAACAGCGGCACGGTGCAGGTCGGCACGATCTTCGCCTTCATGCAGTACATCGGTCAGATCATGGGCGGTGTGATCATGGCCAGCTTCATGGCGATCATGATCCCGCGCGCCGCGGTCTCCGCCGAGCGCATCGGCGAGGTCCTCGAGACGCAGTCGAGCATGCAGCGCCCGGCGAACGGTGTCACCGACTTCCCGACCCCCGGCTCGGTCGCCTTCGACGAGGTCGAGTTCACCTACCCCGGGGCCGATTCTCCCGTGCTCAAGGGCATCAGCTTCGCGGCAGAGCCCGGCGAGACGGTCGCGATCGTGGGTTCGACCGGCGCAGGCAAGACGACACTCGTGTCGTTGATCCCGCGACTCTTCGACGTCTCGGGCGGAGCCGTCTTCGTCGGCGGTGCCGATGTCCGCGAAGCGGACGTCGAGTCGCTGTGGGCGACGATCGGTCTGGTTCCGCAGCGTCCGTTCCTCTTCACCGGCACGGTGGCATCGAACCTCCGCTACGGCAGAGAGGACGCGACCGACGAAGAGCTCTGGCACGCCCTCGAGATCGCTCAGGGCCGTGACTTCGTCGAGGAGATGCCGCAGGGCCTCGAATCGCGCATCACCCAGGGCGGCACGAACGTCTCGGGTGGTCAGCGTCAGCGTCTGGCGATCGCCCGCGCGATCGTCCGTCAGCCGCAGATCCTGGTGTTCGACGACTCGTTCTCGGCTCTCGACCTCACCACCGACGCCCGATTGAGGCAGGCCCTGTGGCGTGAGCTGCCGCACGTGACGAAGATCGTGGTCGCGCAGCGCGTCTCATCCATCACCGATGCGAATCGCATCGTCGTGCTCGAAGGGGGCACCATGGTCGGCGTCGGCACGCACGAGGAGCTCCTCGAGACGAGCACCACCTACCGAGAGATCGTCGAATCGCAGCTGGGGGTGGACGCATGAGCGAGCAGAACCCTCCGCAGACCCGCCGCGGTCGCGCGTCCAAGGCCAAAGCCACGGCCGCGACCACCACGGTCGAGCCCGAACTGACCGAAGAAGAGAAGTACGAAGCCGAACTCGCCGAGAAGGCGCGTCAGGACGGCGGCGGCTGGGACAGCGTCGCACCGGGCAAGGCCGACAACTTCGGCAAGAGCTTCAGCCGGATGATCGGGTTGCTCAAGCCGTCGGCCGTGTGGTTCATCCTCGTGTCGATCGCCGGCGCCGTCGGCGTCGTGCTGACGGTCGCCGCGCCGAAGGTGCTCGGCGAGGCCACGAACCTCATCTACAAGGGCTTCATCTCGGTGCAGCTCGCGCAGGCGAACGGCGACTTCCCCGGGTTCCCCGCTGGCACCTCGCAGGACGACGTCGTCGCCGCACTCCGTCAGGGCGGGCAGGACGACTTCGCCAACCAGGTCGCCGCCCTCGGCAGCTTCCGAGTCGGTGACGGCGTCGACTTCGACGCGCTGCGGTGGATCATCATCGCCGTGCTGGCGATCTACGTCACCGCCGCCTTCCTCAGCTGGCTCCAGGGCTATGTGATCAACGTCATCATGGTCCGCACCATGTGGCGCCTGCGCGAAGAGGTCGAGGCGAAGATCAACCGCCTGCCCCTGTCGTATTTCGACAAGGTGCAGCGCGGCGACCTGATCTCGCGCGTGACCAACGACATCGACAACATCACGCAGACGATGCAGCAATCGCTGTCCGGTGCGATCACTGCCGTGCTCACGGTCGTCGGCGTGCTGGTGCTGATGTTCTCGATCTCGTGGCAGCTGGCTCTCGTCGCGCTGGTCGCGCTGCCCCTCATGGGCGTGATCTTCGGTGTCATCGGTCCTCGGTCGCAGAAGGCCTTCGGCACGCAGTGGCGCAAGGTCGGCCGTCTGAACGCCCGCGTCGAAGAGGCCTTCTCCGGCCACGCGCTGGTCAAGGTCTTCGGTCGTGAGCAGGATGCGCTCGAGAAGTTCAAGGACGAGAACGAGGAGCTGTTCCAGGCGAGCTTCAAGGCGCAGTTCCTCTCCGGCATCATCATGCCGGCGATGACCTTCGTCGGCAGCCTCACCTATGTGGGCATCGCTGTGCTCGGCGGTCTCATGGTCGCGAGCGGACAGCTGCGTCTCGGTGACGTGCAGGCGTTCATCCAGTACTCACAGCAGTTCACGCAGCCGCTGTCGGAGCTCGGTGGCATGGCCGCGGTCGTGCAGTCCGGAACGGCGTCTGCCGAGCGGGTGTTCGAACTGCTCGACACCGAAGAGCAGGAGGCCGATGCCGCTGATGCTCCGAAGCTCGCCGATGGCAAGGGCGTCGTGGAATTCGAGAACGTCGCGTTCTCGTACACTCCCGAGCGGCCGCTCATCACCGATCTCTCGTTCCGGGTCGAGCCCGGCCAGACGGTCGCGATCGTCGGTCCGACCGGCGCGGGCAAGACGACGCTGGTCAACCTCATCATGCGGTTCTACGAACTGAACGGCGGGCGGATCCTGCTCGACGGTCAGGACATCTCCGAGGTCACGCGCGAGCAGCTGCGTTCACGTACAGGCATGGTGCTGCAGGACCCGTGGCTGTTCGCCGGCAGCATCCGAGAGAACATCCGGTACGGACGCTCGACGGCGACCGACGAAGAGGTTCTCGAGGCGGCGAAGGCGACGTACGTCGATCGCTTCGTGCGCTCCCTCCCCGAGGGCTACGACACGGTGCTCGATGAGGACGCGTCCAACGTCTCCGCGGGCGAACGTCAGCTGATCACGATCGCGCGAGCGTTCGTCGCTCAGCCGTCGATCCTGATCCTCGACGAGGCGACGTCGGCGGTCGACACCCGCACCGAGGTGCTGCTGCAGCACGCGATGGCGGCGCTGCGACAGGGACGCACCTCGTTCGTGATCGCTCACCGTCTGTCGACGATCCGCGACGCCGACCTCATCCTCGTGATGGAGCACGGTGACATCGTCGAGAAGGGCACGCACGACGAGCTCATCACGGCTCAGGGGGCGTACTGGCGCCTCTACCAGTCGCAGTTCGAGCAGGCGGCGACCGACATCGACGCAGAGGACGCCCTCACGGGCTCGACTCCTGTCGTCGTGAGCGGCGACGCCGAAGAAGCGGGCGCGGCGGCACAGCTCGGGGTCTCGGTGGGGGCGCAGGTTCCCGCCGCTGAGGCTGCGGCCGCCCAGTCGGTCGTCGAGCGTTCGGATGACGGGGGACACAGGGCCTGATCCGCGCGCGTCGCGATCCGCACGAGACACGACAGCAGAATGCCCCGCCTCCGTTCATTCGGAGGTGGGGCATTCTGCTGTCGTCAGCGTCAGCGTCAGCGTCAGCGTCAGCGTCAGCGTCAGCGTCAGCGTCAGCGTCAGCGTCAGCGTCAGCGTTGAGCTGCGGTGATGCCGAGGAGTTCGAGCGGGTGGGTCAGGCGCCACCACGGGCTCGGGGCATCGACGTCGTCCGCGAGCGACAGCGAGGTCGTCACCGTGTTCAACGGCCCGGTGCTCGTCATCGTGCCGACCGCATCGCCCGATTCGCGGTTGTCCCCGAGGGCGAAATCTGTCGAGGCCTCGGCCGTCGCGCCGTTCCACAACACGATGTCGGCGTCGGCATCGGTGACGATGTCGGCGGTCGCGCCCCACGGTGTCGTGACGGTGCCGACGACAGTGCCGGCCGCGACAGCGGGAGCCTGCTGCTCGAGCGCCGTCTCCACCTGAGAGAACAGCGAACGGGTCTCGGCGAGGCGCTGCTCATCGTCGGCCTGTCCGAGCACGGACGCAAAGAGGTGCACGGTCGTGTCGTCGAGGGTGATGACCTTCGCGGTCAGCAGATTCCAACTGTCACCCAGGGTCCCCGTCTTGACGCCGACCACGCCAGGATCCACCAGCATTCCGTTCGTGTTCACCACAGTGCCTGCGCCCGGAAGGTCGACAGACGGGGTGCCGACGATTCCGGCGAACACCGGGTTCTGCATCGCCAGCTCGGCCAGTGCGACGAGCGACTCGGGCGTGGCCCTGTTGCGGTCGTCGAACCCTGACGGGGTCACGATCGTGATGTCGTCGAGGCCGCGGTCACGCAGCCACACTTCCGCCGCAGCGGTGAACGCCGACGGGGCGCCCCAGATCTCCTGCGAGAGACGATCGATGTAGTTGTTCGCCGAACCGAGCAGCGTTCCCTGCAGGAGCTGGAACTCCGTGAGCGTGCCGCCCACCGGCACGTCGAGTGCCGACTGGTCGGAGCGGCGGTAGTCCCAGTACGCCAGGTTGTCGGCCCGGGTGAACGAGAACTCGGGGCCCTGCTCGCCCTCGGCGAGGGGCATCCGATCGAGCACCATCAGACTCGAGACGACCTTGGTGACGCTCGCGATCGCCGCCGCATCGAGCGACGACGAGGTCGTGCCGATACCGCCGATTCCCACGGCCGCACTTCCCTGAGCGGGCCAGGTGATCGCGGCTGCGGGCGCGGCGGTCGTGCCGAGCTCCGCCGCCTGCACGGTCGGCGGCACCTCGTGCAAGGGCCACAGCATGGCCGACCCCACGTAGGTGCCGAGCAGGCCGACGAGCACGCCGAGCGGGACGAGCACGCCGGGGCGGGCGATCGCCGGGCGCAGGTGCGCTCCGGTCAGAAGGGCGTCGCCGCGCGCTGCGGCAGGTGCGTCATCGAGCGCCTCGGTCGCCGGGTGCCGAGCGACTTCGACCGCGTCGACCCATGTCAGCGGCGTCCCGCCGCTGGTGCCCTCTGCCCACTGCGCGTCGGGAGCGGTCTCGAGAGTATCGGTAGCCGGCTCACCGGCGGCCGCCGCAGAGGCGTCGTCGTAGACGGCGGATTCGGGTGACGCGTCCGTCATGACGGCCGACGGGTCGACTGCATCCGGCAGCGTCGCCGCTGCACCAGCGGCGCCCGACGAGTCGGATGCTGAACCAGCGGCTGACACATCGGATGCTGAACCAGCGGCGGCTGACGCATCAGGCACCGCAGCGGCAGGCGCTGATGCATCGAGCGCTGACGCATCGGGCGTCGACGCGTCGCCCGCAGGAACGGCGGAGGCGGTGGCCTCGGCGGAGTCAGGAGCGGTCACCTCCTCACGGTACCGAACTCGCGCAGAGTTCCGTGTCGCTGCAACAGGAGCAGACGCGAGTGTCGGCACTGGGTAAGATCGTCAGAACAACCACGGGAGTCCGGCGAGCCGGGCTGAGAGGGAGCGAATCGCGCTTCGACCGTCGAACCTGATCTGGGTAATGCCAGCGCAGGGAGGAGTCACTGATGAGTACATCCACGTCCGGATCCACCACGGAATCCGCATCCGTCTCGCGCGCCTCGAGGGGCCTCGGTCGCCCTGAGCTCTGGCGCTGGCGGGTCGTCGACATCGTCGTCGCCAGTGTCATCGCCGTCGCGTGCGCACTGATCTTCCTGCTCTGGAACGTCGGCTACGAGGTGCCGAGCAGCATCCTGACACCGTTGCTCCCCGGCGTGCAGGGTCTGCTCGCAGGCCCCTGGCTCATCGCGGGCGTGCTCGGAGGGCTGATCATCCGCAAACCGGGTGCCGCGCTCTACACCGAACTGGTGGCCGCGATCATCTCGGCCCTCGTCGGCAACGCGTGGGGTCCGCTCACGATCGTCTCGGGACTCGTGCAGGGTCTCGGCGCCGAGCTGATCTTCCTCGTCTTCCTCTACGGCGTCTGGCGTCTGCCTGTCGCGATGCTGGCGGGTGCCGGCGCGGGACTCGCGTGCGGCATCAACGACCGCATCCTCTGGTACGCCGGGGCCGACACGCTCTTCACCAGCGTGTACATCGTCTCGACGACCATCTCGGGTGCGATCATCGCCGGGCTCGGAGCGTGGTTGATCGCCCGGGGACTCGCAGCCACGGGCGCCCTCAGCCGGTTCGCCGCCGGCCGCGAGGTCACCGCACGGGTGTGAGTTCGCCCACGACGCCCGCCACCCTCGAAGCGCTCGGCTGGGGGTGGCGGTACGCGACGCGACTGCGCTGGGCGGTGCGCGACATCGCTCTGCGCATCGAACCCGGCGAACGGGTGCTGCTGCTGGGCGCCTCGGGTTCCGGCAAGTCCACTCTGCTGCAGGGATTCGGAGGGGTGCTCGGCGGCGCTGACGAGGGCGAGACGCATGGACGGCTGCTCGTCGACGGCGTGCCGCCCACCGAGGCGCGCGGTCGAGTCGGCATGGTGCTGCAGGACCCCGACACCCAGACGATCCTCGCCAGGGTCGGCGACGACGTCGCCTTCGGCTGCGAGAACCTCGGGGTCCCGCGCGACGAGATCTGGCAGCGCGTGCGGGCGGCGCTGGATGCCGTCGAGCTGGACGTCGCGCTCGATCGGTCGACGGCTGCGCTGTCCGGGGGCCAGAAGCAGCGTCTCGCCCTCGCCGGCGTGCTGGCGATGCGACCGGGCGCCATCCTGCTCGACGAGCCGACGGCGAACCTCGACCCCGAGGGGGTGCGGGACGTGCGGGATGCCGTCGCCGCGGCCCTCGACGCCACCGGCGCCACCCTCGTGGTGATCGAACACCGCATCGACGTCTGGCTGCCGCTCGTCACCCGCGTGATCGTGCTCGGCGCGGACCCGGAGGGCACGCTCGTCCTGGCGGACGGGAGTCCTGAGCAGGTGCTCGGCGCGCGAGGGGCCGAGCTCGCGGCATCCGGTGTGTGGGTTCCCGGCCACCCGCCCGCCGTTCCGCCCGCCCCGGCGCACACGCCGGGAGAGACGCTGCTCGAGGCGCGCGGACTCACGGTCGCGCGGCGGCGCGGGCTCGCGGTCGCCGGTCCGTTCGATGTCGAGGTGCGCGCGGGCGAAGTGCTCGGCGTGACAGGGGCGAACGGGGCCGGTAAGTCGACCCTCGGCCTCACGCTCGCGGGGCTCATCCCGGCCGAGAGCGGACGAGTGTCTGCCCTGCCCTCTCTCGCCGCCGGCGAGAAACCCGACCCGTTCCGCTGGTCGTCGCGCGCCCTGCTCACGCGCATCGCGTCGGTCATGCAGACTCCCGAGCACCAGCTGCTCGCCAAGACGGTGCGAGAGGAGCTGTCGGTCGGCCCGAGAGCACTCAAACTGCCCGAAGCCGAGATCGCCGTCCGCGTCGACGATCTGCTCGAACGGCTTCGGCTCACATCCCTTTCCGGCGCGAATCCCTACACGCTGTCGGGAGGGGAGAAGCGGCGGCTCACGGTCGCGGCGGCCCTCGCCACACGTCCCCGGATGCTGGTGCTCGACGAACCCACCTTCGGTCAGGACGCGACGACCTGGGCCGAGCTCGTCGGCCTGATCGCACGCCTGCGCGACGAGGGCACGGGGATCGTCGCGATCAGTCACGACGAGGCCGTGCTCGAGGCCCTGCACGCCCGCCGCATCGAGGTGAGCGCATCGTGATCGATCCGCTGACCGCCCGCGTCGATCGTCCGGGGCCGATCGCTCCGCGTTCCGCGCTCGCCAAGCTCACAGCCGCGCTGCTCATCGCCCTGCCGCTCGTGTTGACGATCGACGTCGTCTCGGCATCCGTCGCCCTGCTGCTCGAGATCCCGCTGCTCCTCCTCGCGGGCCTGCGCGCTAGGGAGTTCTGGACCCGCACCGCCGTGCTGTGGGTCGCCGCGCCGCTGAGCGCGGTCACGATCGCGCTCTACGGTGCGACCAGCGGCACGGTGCACTTCGAATGGCTGGTCATGCGCATCAGCGACGGGTCGCTCACCCTCGCCGCCGCGACCGCCGTGCGAGTCCTCGCGATCGGACTGCCTGCCGTGGTGCTGTTCATCACGGTCGACCCCACCGATCTCGCCGACGACCTTGCGCAGCGGGTCAAGCTGCCTGCTCGGTTCGTCGTCGGCGCGCTCGCCGGGATGCGCATGCTGGGCCTGCTCGTCGATGACTGGCGCGCACTGGCGCTCGCTCGGAGGGCTCGTGGCGTGGCCGACGAGGGGCGGGTGCGACGAGCGTTCGGCATGGCCTTCGCGCTGTTCGTGCTGGCGATCCGTCGCGGATCCTCGCTGGCCACCGCGATGGAGGCCCGCGGCTTCGGCGGCACCGGTCGACGCTCGTGGGCGCGGAAGTCGAGGTGGGATCGACGAGACTCGGTGCTCGTCGCCGTGGCGGCGGTGATCCCGGTGATGGCGATCGGCGCGGCCGTGCTCACCGGCGCCTGGAACTTCATCCTCGGGCCGACCGCCTGAGGCGACGGGACGCGACGGACGCGCAGCATCCACTCAGCTTCCTCAAAGGTGGAATGCCGGTGTATTCGCTAGCATCGAGTGAACCCAAGGGGAGTACTCCACCACGGGCGGCTCGTCATTACGGATGTCCCTGCATCCCGGGTCCCCGGTTCTCGTTCTCGAGAATGGAGAAGACCTTGGCGTCGACATCGTCACGCCTCGTCTTCTGGAGACCTCCTTGAACATCACCCCCCTCGTGTGGATCATCACGATCGCCGTCACGATCGCCTTCTTCGTGTACGAGTTCTTCGCGCACGTGCGAAAGCCCCATGAGCCCACGATCGGCGAGTCCGCCCGCTGGTCGGCGTTCTACATCGGTCTGGCGCTGCTCTTCGGCGTCGGCATCGGCACGGTCTCGGGCTGGACGTACGGCGGCGAGTACTTCGCCGGGTACCTGACGGAGAAGGCGTTGTCGATCGACAACCTCTTCGTCTTCCTGATCGTGATGACCGGCTTTGCGGTACCGCGCATCTATCAGCAGAAGGTGCTGATGATCGGCATCGTGATCGCTCTGATCATGCGCGGTGGGTTCATCGCCCTCGGCGCCACGCTGATCGAGAACTTCTCCTGGATCTTCTACCTCTTCGGCGCCCTGCTGCTGTTCCTCGCGTACCGCCAGGCATTCGCGCAGGGCGACCACAACCCGGCCAACGGCCGATTCATGCGCTTCGTGCGCCGCATCCTTCCGGTGAGCGACGAGTACAACGGCGACCGCCTGACCGTGCAGCGGGACGGCAAGCGCTTCTTCACTCCGATGTTCCTCGTGATCATCGCGATCGGCTTCGTCGACCTGATCTTCGCGGTCGACTCGATCCCCGCGATCTACGGTCTGACCGAAGAGGCCTACATCGTCTTCACGGCCAACGCCTTCGCGCTGATGGGTCTGCGCCAGCTGTACTTCCTCATCGGCGGTCTGCTGCAGCGCCTCGTGTACCTGGCTCAGGGCCTCGCGGTGATCCTCGCCTTCATCGGCGTCAAGCTCGTGCTGCACGCGATGCACGTCAACGAGCTGCCGTTCATCAACGGCGGCGAGCCGATGCTGTGGGCTCCCGAGATACCGATCTGGTTCTCGCTGGTCTTCATCGGCGCGACCATCGCGGTCGCCACCATCGCCAGCCTCATGAAGACGCGGCGCGACGACAGGCGCGACGCGCTCGACGACACCTCCTCGACCTCTGCATCCCTCACCACCGACACCCAGAAGGAACACTCGTGAATCAGTCGCGCCGCTCCGACGCGTCCGCAGACCCCGACAGACCCGGCGCCCGAACGACCTCGGGCACCCCCGCACCTCGTGAGGTGACCCGCTGATGGGCGACCTCGCGGTGAACATCGCCCTGGTGTTCGTCTTCGTGCTCGTCGGTGGCGTGTTCGCCGCGACCGAGATGGCGCTCGTCACCCTGCGCGAGAGCCAGATCAATGCGATCGCGGCTCGGGGCAAGCGCGGTGAGAAGGTCGCGGGCCTCGCCCGCAATCCCAACACCTTCCTCTCCGCCGTGCAGATCGGCGTGACGGTCGCCGGCTTCGCATCAGCGGCGTATGGAGCGACATCGATCGCCCCGTCTGTCGCCCCGCTGCTCGAGAACCTCGGAGTCGCGGCCCCGCTGGCACTGACGCTGGCGACGGTGCTGCTGACGCTGGTGATCGCGTACCTCTCGCTCGTGCTCGGCGAACTCGTGCCCAAGCGCCTCGCGATTCAGCGCAACGCACAGTTCGCGTATGCCGTCGCGCCGGTGCTCGACGGCTTCGCCACCGTCATGCGGCCGGTCATCTGGCTGCTCTCGGTGTCGACGAACGCGGTCGTGCGTCTGCTCGGCGGCGATCCGAACAAAGCGGCGGACGAGCTCAGCGAGGAGGAGCTGCGCGACATCGTCGCGACCCACCAGAGCCTCCCCGACGAGGAGCGCCGAATCCTCGACGACGTGCTGTCGCTGCGGGGCCGCCAGGTGAGCGAGGTCATGCGGCCTCGCCCCGAGGTCGTCGCCCTCGACGGCACGGCGACCCTGACAGAGGCCATCGCGCAGGTCAGAGAGCTGCCGTTCTCGCGCTATCCCGTGGTCGACGCCTCGCTTGACGACATCGTGGGCTTCGTGCACGTGCGCGATCTCTTCGAGGCGGCAGCCGACGACGCGTCGCGTCAGGTGCTCGGACTCATGCGTCCCGTCGAGTACGTGCCGTCGACGGCCGGGGTGCTGCCGACTCTGACCCGCATGCGGGCCGCGGGGCACCAGATCGCGGTGGTCGTCGACGAGTACGGCGGAACCGACGGCATCGTGACCCTCGAGGACCTCGTCGAGGAGGTCGTCGGCGAGATCTTCGACGAGTACGACACGGAAGACCGGATGACGGATGCCGGCGGCGCACTCGACGGACGTCTCAACCTGCAGGACTTCGCCGAGATCACCGGCATCGCCCTGCCCCGAGGTGCGTCGGACACGGTCGCCGGGTTCGTGACCGAGATGCTCGGACGCCTCGCGGTGGTCGGCGACTCGGTCGAGGTGCCCGGCGCGACGATCCGAGTCACCGCCGTCGACCGCCGTCGGATCGCCGAGATCCGGGTGGTTCTGTACGAGGATGCCGACGGCGGCGCCGCTCAGGACGCCGCTGCGTCGAAGGGCTGAGGCTCAGGTCTCGTTCCAGAGTCGGCGGTAGTACTCGAGCCGCTCCCGATCGGGGGCGGCGCCGTAGGCCTCGATGAGCACGTCCTCCCACCCTGGGCCGAAGTTCCACCGGGTGCTCATCGAGGCCACGGCGATGTCGGCCCAGCGGTCGGCGACGCCGAGTGCGGCGAGGTCGACATGTGCGACCGGTCGACCGGCGTCGTCGAGCAGCGTGTTCGGCATGCACGCGTCGCCGTGGCACACCACGAGTGTGTCGACGGGCGGAAGGTCGAGCAGCTCGGCGGGCACGGTGACGCCGCGTTCTTCGGCGTTCGCGATCCGCCACGCGGGGTCCCACATCCAGGGGCACTGCTCGACCGGCAGCGAGTCGTGCATCGTCCGCAGGGCGCCACCGACTGCGCGCACCGAGGTGCGGGGGTCATCGGCCCACCGCTCGTCCACGGCGCTGTGACCGGGCAGAGCGACGGTGACGAGCCATTCGTGCGTGTCGTCCGAGCCCTGATCGATCACCTCGGGAACAGTGATCCAGCGGCGCGCCCACCGCATCCGCTCCGCCTCGTCGCGCATGTTCGCCTCGGCGTCGTGCGGCCCCCATTTGATGTAGCGACCGTCGTCGGTGCGGAAGGTGAGCCCGCCGATGCCGTTCAGCCACACCGGCGTCAGCGCGGCGCCCGCAGCCAGCGACCGCACGGTGGGCGGGATATCGGTTGTTGCCGAAGGGATGCTCATGGGTCGCTCACCTCGTGTTCGAACGTATATCGGAATGCATGTATTTTTCCGGTTCTGGCGGGCCGGACGAGGTTAGTCTCAGTCCCGGTCGCCGTCGGCGGCCGCACCATCATCCCACTCGACACACCAGAGGTCTTCGTGCGCGTTTCGTCTCGGTCGCAGTGGTGGCGGCGTCACGGCAGTGATGCCGACGCCTCTTCACCCACGGCGCCCGGTGCCGACGCTGCTCACGCTGACGCGGTCGAGCTGCCGAAGGCTCCGGCGATCTCGTCGCAGGAGCCGGGCGAGCGGGATCTCGACCAGTTCGTCGAGTGGATCTGGAGCGGCGACGCACAGGTCTCCGCGCCCGATGACAGCGTCCAGAGCACACGCATCACCAATGAGGAGCAGTACAACATGAGTTCACTTGACGACGCCCTGCAGCAGCTGCTGGCCATCGAGGGCGCCACCGGCGCCGCGATCGTCGACTACGGCAGCGGAATGGCACTCGCCCAGGGCGGCAATCCCTCATTCGACCTGGGGATCGCCGCGGCCGGCAACTCGAACGTCGTGCGTGCCAAGCTCGCCACCATGCGAGACCTCGGGGTCACCGACGAGATCGACGACATCCTCATCACCCTGAGCTCGCAGTATCACCTGATCAACGTGCTCAACGCGACGGGTGCAAGCGGTCTCTTCATCTACCTCGTGCTCAACCGCGCGTCGGCGAACCTCGCGCTCGCTCGTCACAAGCTGAAGGGCATCGCCGCGCAGATCGAGGTCTGATCTCGCACGTCGTTCCGAAGGGGCGGGGCCGTCACGGCTCCGCCCCTTCGGCGTGCGCGGCGTAGGCTCGGGAACGGCACTGTCGAGGGGAGCCGCACTCTCGACGTGTCGACTGACACTCGGAATCAGCTAAACTGACACTGAGTCGCACACGTTTCGAAGGAGAACCGCATGCAGATCCAGGGCTCGAGTGCTCTCATCACCGGCGGTGCGTCCGGTCTGGGCCTCGCCACCGCACGGACGCTCGCTGCCGCAGGCGCTGTCGTCACGATTCTCGACCTGCCGTCGTCGGCCGGAGCCGCGATCGCCGAAGAGCTCGGCGGGGTCTTCGCGGGCGGCGATGTCACGAGCGCTGAGGATGCCGCCGCGGCCGTGGCCGCCGCGCAGGCGGCGGCGCCGCTGCGCATCGTGGTGAACTGCGCGGGTATCGCCCCGCCGGCCAAGGTGCTCGACCGCGAGGGCAACCCCGCGGTGCTCGCCGACTTCGAGCGCATCGTGCGCATCAACCTCGTCGGCACCTTCAATGTGCTCTCGCAGGCATCGGCCGTGATCGCGAAGAACGACCCGACCGATGGCGGTGACCGCGGTGTCATCGTGAACACCGCCAGCGTGGCGGCCTTCGACGGTCAGATCGGTCAGCCCGCATACTCCGCCTCGAAGGGCGGCGTGCACGCGATGACCCTTCCGGTGGCGCGCGAGCTCGCCCGTCACGGCATCCGCGTCTGCACCATCGCCCCGGGCATCATGGAGACACCGATGCTGATGGGTCTGCCCCAGGTGGCGCAGGACTCGCTCGGCCAGCAGGTGCCGTTCCCCTCTCGCCTCGGACGCCCCGACGAATACGCCGCCCTCGTGCAGCAGATCGTCGAGAACGGCTACCTCAACGGAGAGACGATCCGCCTCGACGGCGCCATCCGCATGGCCCCGAAGTAGACCCAAGCCCCACGCTTCAAGGAGCATCCATGTCACTGGCAGGCAAGACCATCCTCATGTCCGGCGGAAGCCGCGGCATCGGCCTCGCGATCGCGCTGCGCGCCGCGGCAGACGGCGCGAACATCGCGATGCTGGCGAAGACCGACACCCCGCATCCGAAGCTCGAAGGCACCGTGCACTCGGCGGCGGAGCAGATCAGGGCAGCCGGCGGCCAGGCGCTGCCGATCGTCGGCGACGTGCGCGACGACGACGACATCACAGAGGCCGTGATGAAGACGCAGGGCGAGTTCGGCGGCATCGACATCGTCATCAACAACGCCAGCGTCATCGACCTGTCGCGCTCGCTCGACCTCGGCGCGAAGAAGTACGACCTCATGCAGGACGTGAACGTGCGGGGAACCTTCATGCTTTCGCGCGCGGCCGTGCCGATCCTCAAGGATGCCGAGAACCCGCACATCCTGTCGCTGTCTCCGCCTCTGAACCCCACGCCGAAGTGGCTCGGGGCGCACACCGGATACACGCTCGCGAAGTTCGGCATGACGATGGTGACCCTCGGTCTCGCCGCGGAGTTCGCTCGTGACGGCATCGCCGCGAACACGCTGTGGCCGCGCACGACGATCGCGACCGCCGCGGTGCAGAACCTGCTCGGCGGCGACAAGGTCATGGCCGCGAGCCGGACGCCCGACATCTACGCCGACGCCGCCTATGCGGTGCTGCTCAAGCCTGCGGCGGAGTATACGGGCCAGACGCTCATCGTCGAGGACGTGCTCGAGGCCGATGGAGTGACCGACTTCTCGAAGTACGCCGCCGTGCCGGGAACGCCCGATGACCGGCTGTTCCCCGACATCTTCCTCGACTGAGGCGGGATCGCCGCTCGGAGAACGGAGACGGGATGCGCCGGGCACAGCGCGTCGTTCGACGACGCGCCGGATTGACCGCCTTACGTCTGGGTTTTCCCGAGGGATCGCGGGTCAGAACAGCAGGTAGACGGCCCCGGCGATCGTCAGCACGATCACGATGCGGTCGAACAGCACCTGGTTCATCCGCTTCGCGAGGCGAATGCCGACGAGTGCACCGATCACGACGAGCGGCGCCAGCACGGCATCCATCAGCAGCACGTGCCCCTCGAACAGGCCGAGGCCCGCGAGGAACGGGATCTTCACGAGGTTGATGATCGCGAAGAACCAGGCCGAGGTGCCGAGGAACACCTGCACCGGTGTGCGGGTCGCGAGGAAGTACATCGACATGACCGGTCCGCCGGCGTTCGCGACCATGGTGGTGAACCCGCCGAGCGTGCCGTAGACGCCCGAGAGCACGATGCCGCCGGGCGCGGGGGCCACGGCATCCGCCCTGTTCTGCCTCCATCGCCGCCACAGTGTCACCGCGATCATCGCGAGCAGGATCACGCCGATCGCGCGCCGGACTATCCCGTCGCCCGCGAGCGCGAGGAACGCGAACCCGGCGACGAGGCCGGCGATCACTGCCGGAGCAAGGCGCAGCAGGGTCGGCCAGTGCGCGTGGCGGCGGTAGGTGATGAGCGCGAACACGTCGCCGACGATGAGCAGCAGGAGCATCGCCGCGGTCGACGTGCGCGCGGGCAGCACGGTCGCGAACAGGGCGATCGCCAGGATGCTGCCGCCGGGCAGCGCGGTCTTCGAGATGCCGATCGTGACGGCGGCGAGGCCGAGCGCCGCCCACGCGAGGGGTGCGAGTTCGATCACCGGGTCATCGTCTGAGTCAGCCGCGGCTGGCGGCGAGTGCTGCAGCGAAGCGAGCCGAGCGCTGCTCGATGTCGGCCCAGTCGGAGGCCGCGAGCGATGCGCCGTTGGCGAGGTCGCCGCCGGCACCGACGGCGACGGCTCCGGCCCGGAACCACTCGGCGAGGTTGTCGGGGCTGACTCCGCCGGTCGGCATCAGCGGGGCGTCGGGGAAGGGCCCGCGCAGCGCGCCGAGATACGAGGGGCCGCCGAGCGAGGCGGGGAAGATCTTGACCACGTCGACGCCCAGTTCGAGCGCGCCCATGACCTCTGTGGGGGTCATGGCGCCGGTCATCACGACGCGGCCGGTGTCGAGCATCGCGCGTGTGAGTGGGGGAAGGGTGCCGGGGCTGACGAGGAACTCCGCGCCGGCGTCGGCTGCGAGCGCGGCCTGCTCGGCGGTGGTGACGGTGCCGGCGCCGATGTACGCGGCGTCGCCGTGGCGGGCGATCAGCTCACGGATCACCGCGGGGGCGTCGGGGGTCGAGAAGGTGACCTCGATGCCGGTCACACCGCCGCGGATGATGGCCTCTGATGCCTCGAGGGCGAGCTCGGGCGAGGGCGCGCGGAGCACGGCGAGGACACCGGTGGCGCGGGCACGGGCGAGACGGTCGGGCATCGGAGCTCCTTCAGTGGGGGGATCCCACCCATTCTCTCCGACCGCAACCTGTAACTACAACTGGCGTGGGCGCGGCCAGGCCTCGACGACGTCCTTCGATTCCCTGAGGCCCAGCCCCGTGTGTTCCCTCACGAGCTTGATCGCCTGGATCTTCTGGTCGGCGGACACGAGTCGATCGACCTCCGAGGCGACAGGCGTGCCGAGCGCTCCACGCACCGACGACGGCGTCGCGGTGATCGACGAGTGCACCGCCGAGGCGTTCGACACGGCCGCGAGATGCGGAGCCGTGGTGCTGACCGACCAGTGGTCGATCCGATCCTTGGCCTCCTGCAGGCGCACACCGGTGTGCTGCCGGTAGAGCTTGATGGCGTTGATCTTGTGTCCGGCTGCGACGAGCCGGTCGATCTCGGCGATCGCCGCGGGAGTCAGCTGAGACGCCGAAGCGGTCGACGTCGACGTGGAGGCCACCGAGCGAGCCATCGTCGGCGACGGGGTGAACACGTGGGGCTCGGGGGGCTGGGGGCGCATCGACCGCAGTGCGGCGCCGACGATCACCACGCCCACGACGACAGCTGCGATGACCGCGCCGACAGCGATGATGATGTCCATTCGCTCAGTCTAGGGATGCGCGTGCCGCCGCCCCAGGGCCTTCCCACCCGGCACCGCGTACCCTGGAGATATGACCGAGACTCCCCGCACGCGCGAGACGCGCCCCGCCACGGCACCCGCGTCGTCCCGTTCGGGGGCCGTCCGTTCCACCGGCACTGCGCAGGTTCGCCCTGCGACCGAGGGTTGGACCCAGCAGAAGGATGCCGAGGGGCGTCCGCTGCTGCAGTTCGCGAGCCCCAAGCGCGGCAAGCCGCCGGTGCACCTCGCCGACCTCACGCCCGCGGAGCGCGTCGAGAAGGTCAAGGAGCTCGGCCTGCCCGGATTCCGCGCGAAGCAGCTCTCGACCCACTACTTCCGGCACTACACGTCGGACGCCGCCGAGATGACCGACCTGCCCGCCGACACCCGCGAGCAGCTCGTCGCGGGCATGCTGCCGCCGCTGCTCACCGAGGTGCGTCGCCTCGAGACCGACCGCGGGGACACGATCAAGTTCCTGTGGCGTCTGCACGACGGCGCCCTGGTCGAGTCGGTGCTCATGCGCTACCCCGGCCGCATCACGCTGTGCGTGTCGTCGCAGGCCGGATGCGGCATGAACTGCCCCTTCTGCGCCACCGGCCAGGCGGGCCTCACGCGCAACATGTCGACCGCTGAGATCATCGAGCAGATCGTGCGCGCCAACCGGCTGATCGCCGAGGGCGGTCTGGGCGGCAAGAAGTCCGACGACCACTCGATGGAGCGCGTCTCGAACATCGTCTTCATGGGCATGGGTGAGCCGCTCGCCAACTACAAGCGCGTGATGGATGCCGTGCGCTCGATGGTCGCACCTCAGCCCGACGGTCTCGGCATGAGTGCTCGCGGCATCACGGTGTCGACGGTCGGTCTCGTGCCGGCGATCAAGAAGCTCGCCGACGAGGGGATCCCCGTCACCTTCGCGCTCTCGCTCCACGCACCCGACGACCACCTGCGCGACGAGCTGATTCCGGTCAACTCGCGCTGGAAGGTCGACGAGGCACTCGACGCCGCCCGCTACTACTACGAGAAGACGGGTCGCCGCGTCTCGATCGAGTACGCCTTGATCAAGGACATGAACGACCACGCGTGGCGCGCCGACCTGCTGGCCGACAAGCTCAATGAGCGTGGGCGCGGGTGGGTGCACGTGAACCCGATCCCGTTGAACCCGACCCCCGGCTCGATCTGGACCTCGTCGACCCGTGAGGCCCAGAACGAGTTCGTGCGCCGACTCAATGACGCCGGCATCCCGACGACCCTCCGCGACACCCGCGGCAAGGAGATCGACGGAGCCTGCGGTCAGCTCGTCGCGACGACCGAGGATGAGGCGGCGTCCGCCGCCATGGCCTGAGACTCCTGACGCTCCGCGGGCCCGGAGGGGTTGCGCGGCGATCTGTCGCGGACGCCGTCTCGGCGGCCCAGGGACTCGGCGCGACTCAGCCATGAGGCGATGCGCTCGGGGCTCGCATCCTTGACGCCCAGCATCCGGGTGGTGCGCACTGAGCGGACGCCGCAGAACCGCAGCGTCCCACGGGCGACGTGCGTCTGCGCAGGCAGACCGGTGAAGGGCGTGAGGAACCACGGGGTGTCGCCGAGCAGGAACAGCCGACCGTTGCGCGCGGGCAGCAGTCCCTCGACGAGCCCGAGCTTCGAGTAGCGGTACTCCTGCTGCGGCAGCAGCGCCCGATCGAAGAAGCCCTTGAGCAGCGCGGGCACCGAACCCCACCAGAGCGGCGTGAACACCACGACCGTGGCGGCCTCGGCGAGGGCGCGCTTGGCGTCGATCAGGTCGGGCTCGAGCTCCATGCGCTGGCGGTAGCCGAAGCGCAGTGACGGATCGAACTCGAGATCGCGCAGAGCGAGGATGCGCGCATCTCCGTGCGCTGCGGCATAGCGCCGGGCGAGCTCGGCGGTGAGGGAGCGGGCGTCGGGGTGGCCGTCGATGATCAGCGCGGAAGACATGAGGACTCCTATGTTGACAGTGTCAAGAACTGGTGGACACTGTCAAGATAGGCAACAATGTTGCTTGTGTCAAGTTCTCGATCGGGATATCACCACGGCGATCTCCCCCACGCCCTCGAGGCCGCCGCGATGCAGCTGCTCGCCGATAAACCCGCGGGCGAGATCAGCCTGCGCGAGGTCGCGCGCGCTGCCGATGTGAGCCACAACGCGCCGTACCACCACTTCTCCGACCGTCGGGGATTGCTCAAGGTGCTCGCCGAGCGGAGCATGGCCGACCTCGTGGCCGCAGTGCGTGACGCGATCGCGGCGGCACCCGACCCGGCATCCGCGGTGATCGAGGGCGGTGCCGCGTACATCCGCTACGCGGTCGAGCATCCGAACGGCTTCGACGTGATCTACGACCCCACGGTGTGCATCCCCGGCGAGCCGAGCGAGACCATGGCGCCGCTGATCGCCGAGCTCGAAGAGCTGCTGTCTGCAGCATCCGTCTCCGCCGGGCTAGACGAACAGAGCGTCACCGGCGTGTGGGGCCTCGTGCATGGCCTCGCGACGCTGTGCGCAGCCGGACATTTCACGCTCGATGACGCGCTCGCCGCTGGTGCCGATGCGCTCTCCCGCATGCTCCCGAGCTGACCGTCAGACGCGTGCGAGCGGCCCTGCAGAGGCGGAAACACAGGGTTCGTGCACGTTTTCCACAGGCGACCTTTCGTAGATTGTCGGAATGCCCTATTCCGCTCACCGCCCCGGACGGTTCGATTCGCAGGGTCGGATCATCCTCGACAGCGACCCGAACGCTGACACGGACGACCTCGACTTCCTGCGTGCGTACGAGCCCACCGGCGCCGATCTGCAGGCGCCGGAGTCGGTCGACCCCACGCCGGACGCAGAGGGCGGGCAGGATGCCACGGCACCCGCCGAGCCCGTGCGCGAGCCGAAGCCCCGTCGCCAGCCGCGTGAGCGTGCGCCGCGCGTGCCGGGTTCGCGTCTTCGCAAGCTCGCGATCCTCGGTGGTGCCGACGGCGAGATCCTCGACCGGGTTCCCGGCGAGACCCCTCGTTTTGTGCAGATGTTCTTCGTGCTCGCCGGCACCGCGCTGGTCTCGGCGATCTCGATGCTGTTCGCGCTGACCACCGGAGTGCAGGCTGCGATCTGGCTGGCCGTGCCGCTGGCGGTCGTGTGGGCGCTGATCATCTTCAACCTCGACCGATTCCTGACCTCGACCATGACGTCGACGCGCAACGTCTGGAAGCTCATCGGGCTCGCGATCCCGCGTGTGATCATGGCGGCGATCATCGGCTTCGTCGTCGCCGAGCCGCTCGTGCTGCAGATCTTCCACAACGACATCGCTCGCGAGGTCGCCGCGACGAACATCACGCAGGCGCAATCCGACCAGGAGGCTCTGGAGACGGGCCCCGAGAAGAAGGCGCTCGACGCGGCATCCGATCGGGTCGCCACGCTCGAGAACCAGGCGGCCACCGGCGTCGTGGCCGGCACCGACTCGTCGTCGGCGAGCGAATCCGCCGCTCAGGCGACGGTCGACGATCTGACCACCAAGATGACAGACCAGCAGGCCGTCATCGACCAGGCGCGCATTCTGTACCAGTGCGAGCTCACGGGTGAAGGTGCAGGCACGGTTCCCGGGTGCACCGGCGTGAACGGCGAGGGCGCGAGCTCCGATGCCGCCCAGGCCCAGCTCGCCGAGGCGCAGCAGACCTACGATGCGCTCGCCGCGCAGCTGCGCACCGCCAACGAGGAGCTCGCCGCGGCAGGCACCGCCGCGAAGGAGAACACCAGCACGTCGGAGGCGCAGAACCGCGAGGAGGCGCAGTCGCAGCTGCCCGCCGCGCGCGACAGCTATGACGCCGCGCTCGACGCGTACAACGCACGGGCCGAATCCGTGGCGTCCGGCAATGCGGGAGCGATCGGTCTGCTGAGCCAGATCAGCGGACTCAACCGGCTGAGCGAGAAGGAGCCGACGATCCTGTGGGCGCACATCCTGATCGCCGCGCTGTTCTTCATGATCGAGTTGCTTCCGGTGCTCGTGAAGGTGCTCACCTCCTACGGCGACCCGTCGCTCTACGAGAAGGCCGCCGCGATCCGCAGGCAGGTCGCACTCGACAAGGTCACGGCCGAGGGCTTCCGCGACCGTGCGGCGATCGTGACCGTGCAGTCCCAGGGGATCCAGGCGGATGCCGGATCAGGCGAACCGCAGACGCGGGCCGAGCGCAAGGAGGCCGAGCAGGCGGCGCAGGAGCGGGCGCAGGCCGAGGAGCGCGAGCTCGCGGAGAAGCGTGCGCAGGCTCAGACGCTCGCGGAGCAGGAGCAGCTGGTCGAGCCCCGGGTCTGACCTTCCGGTTGGATCGTCTCAGGCCACGCGGCGCGGCAGGCGTGCCGCGAGGTCGCGGATCCGCACCTGCTCGACGGGTCTCGAGATCCGCGACGACGGGGAGAGCACGTCGATGATCCGGAGATCGCCCTGCGTGTGCACAGCGGCGGCGAGTGAGCGGATCAGTGCGACCGTCGACGGCTCACCCTTCCAGGTGGCGCCGGTCAGCGCTGTCTCGACGCGCATCAGCGACCCGCGGAGCGCCGGGTCATGCTGGCGTGAGTCCTCTGAGAGCCACGCGACGAGCTCGCTGATGGTCCAATCGGGCGATATTGGTTCAAGATCCTGAGGTTCGATGGCGATTGGCTGGGTCATTGGTCCAGAATCGGATGCCATGAGCGTCATCGACAGAGCCAATGGCGGGCCAGTGGCCCAACGATCGGACGAGGGGTTCGCGCCCCTCGCGCCGCTCGTGCGGGCGGGCGAGGTGTCGGCGGAGGGCCTGGCTGCTCGACTCGGTCGATGGACGCAGGGAGAGGGCACCCTGGCGGCGCGGCTGTCCGAGGGCGTGGCCGCCCTCATCTCGGGTGGCGAACTGCGAGCGGGCGACCGGCTTCCGGCGGAGCGCGCGTTCGCCGCAGCGAGCGCGGTGTCGCGGGGGACGGTCGTCGCGGCCTACGCGGACCTCGCCGAGCGGGGACTCGTCGACCGCCGCCAGGGCAGCGGCACGCGCGTCACCGGAATCGCGACGCCGGCGATCGCGTCGGTGCAGCGACCGGGGCGTGGAGAGGCGCTCTTCTCGGCGTCACCGAACGCGATCGATCTGCTGCGCACCGTGCCGCAGCTCTCCGATCTCGCCGTCCAGCTGATCCGCGAGCACCAGCCGCGGCTCGAACTCGCGCTGCTCCCCGAGACCGACCCCGCCGGACTGCCGGCGCTCCGCGAGCTGATCGCCGAGATGTACGGTGCGGAGGGCACGCCGACCACGCGCGAGCAGATCCTGGTGACCCACGGCGCGCAGCAGGCGATCAGCCTGGTGATCAATGCGCTGGTCAGCCCCGGCGATGTGGTCCTCGCCGAGGAGGTGACGTGGCCGGGCGTCACCGACTCGGTCGGTCTTCGCGGAGGCATCGTGCACGGCATCCCGATGGGGGATGACGGGCTCGATGTCGATGCGCTCGAGGTCGCGATCGCCCGGCTGCGGCCCGTCGCCATCGCGCTGAACCCGCACCACCAGAACCCCACCGGCACACGACTTCCTGCGGACACACGACATCGTGTGGCCGAACTGGCCGCGCAATACGGCGTGCCCGTCATCGAAGACAGGGTGGTCGCGGGCATCTCATTCGACGGCGTCGTGCCTCCGACGCTGGCGGCGGAACGTGCCGATGCCCCGATCATCGTCGTCGAGTCGGTGTCGAAGTGGGCGTGGGCTGGTCTGCGGATCGGCTGGCTGCGGGCCGACCCCGTTCTGGTGCGCAGACTGCGCGCGGCGCGACAGCTCGCCGACCAGTCGACGAGTGTGCCTGGTCAGCTCCTCGCCCTCGACCTGCTGGCGAGGGCGGTCGATCTGCGTACCGCGACCAGCCGCATCCACGGTGAGCGTCTGAGGCTCGTGCGGTCGCTGCTGGCCGAGCACGTGCCCGACTGGCGCTGGGCCGAGCCTCGCGGTGGACTCTCACTCTGGGCGGCGCTGCCAGTGGGGTCGGCCAGCGCCTTCGCCAGGATCGCCGCCGTGCACGGGGTGTCTATCGCCGGAAGCGCGGCGTTCGCGGCATCCGTCCTGCCGGACGACCACATTCGCATCCCGTTCACGGCGCCCGACGAGGTCCTGACGGAAGGGGTGCGCCGCCTCGGTGTCGCGTGGCGGGAGTATCGGGATGCTCTCGGCGACCGCCGCTAGCGTGAGCCCGCTCCTGACACCTGCTGTTCTGAGACCGGTCACGGTGATCGGGCCCCGGTGTCGGCGACGGCCGGTAGCGTTGTCGCATGGTCAACTATCGCTATCTCGGCAACAGCGGTCTCAAGGTCTCTGAGATCACCTACGGCAACTGGGTCACGCACGCTTCGCAGGTCGGCGACGACGCCGCTGTCAAGACGGTGCACGCGGCGCTCGACGCCGGCATCACCACATTCGACACGGCAGACACCTATGCGAACACCGCCGCGGAGGTCGTGCTCGGCAAGGCCCTCGAAGGACAGCGCCGCGAAGGGCTCGAGATCTTCACGAAGGTCTACTTCCCCACAGGTCCCAAGGGCCCGAACGACACCGGACTGAGCCGCAAGCACATCCTCGAGTCGATCAACGGCTCGCTCACGCGACTCGGCACGGACTACGTCGACCTCTACCAGGCGCACCGCTTCGACTACGAGACCCCGCTGGAGGAGACGTTCCAGGCGTTCGCCGATGTGGTCCGTCAGGGCAAGGCGCTCTACATCGGCGTCTCGGAGTGGACGGCGGAGCAGCTGCGCGACGGTCATGCGCTCGCGAAGCAGCTCGGCGTGCAGCTCATCTCGAACCAGCCGCAGTACTCCATGCTGCACCGCGTGATCGAGGGCAAGGTCGTGCCGGCGTCCGAAGAACTCGGCATCTCGCAGATCGTCTGGTCGCCGATGGCCCAGGGCGTCCTGTCGGGCAAGTACCTGCCCGGCCAGCCGGTGCCCGAGGGCTCCCGTGCGACCGACCCGCACAGCGGCTCGGAGTTCATCAAGAGCTTCCTGCAGGATGACATCCTCACCGCGGTGCAGAAGCTCAAGCCGATCGCCGAAGAGGCGGGCCTGTCGATGCCGCAGCTCGCGATCGCATGGGTGCTGCAGAACCCGAACGTCGCGGCGGCCCTGGTCGGCGCCTCGCGCCCCGAGCAGCTCGCCGACACGGTCAAAGCCTCTGGTGTGACGCTCGACGCCGACACGCTCGCTGCGATCGACGCCGCGCTGGGCGACACGGTCAACCGCGACGCCGAGGCCACGTACTCGGTCTCGCCGAAGGCGCGCCTGGTCTGACCGCCGCATGACGAAGGCCGCCGTTCCTCCCGAACGGCGGCCTTCGTCATGCGCCGGAGCGCCTACTCCTTGACGGCCCCGGCTGTCAGCCCCTGCACGATCCAGCGGCTCGCGAGAGCGAACATCACCATGGTCGGCAGGATCGTCAGCACGGCTGCGGCGCTCATCGAGCCCCAGTCGATGTTGAATGTCGAGATGAAGCCGTTCAGCGCCGACGGCACCGTGCGGTTGGCATCGGTGTTCATCAGCACGACCGACAGGAACAGCTCGTTCCAGCAGTTGACGAAGTTGAAGATGAACGCCGCGATGATGCCCGGGGTCATCACCGGGACGAGCACGCGGAACAGGGCGCCGAAGCGCGAGCATCCGTCGATCATCGCCGCCTCTTCGAGCGCGTCGGGGACATTCTCGAAGAAGCCGCGGAGCATGACCGTGGAGAACGGGATGCAGACCGCGATGTACACGAGGATCAGGCCGGGCTTGGTGTCGACCAGGCCCAGGTCGGTCATCATCGAGTACAGCGGCCCGAGCGCGATGAACGCCGGGATCATCTGCGTGAGCAGGAACGCGACCAGCACCGTTCCCTTGCCGCGGAACTCGAACCGGGCGATCACGTAGGCACTGAGCAGCGCGATCAGCGTCGCCACCGCGCCCGCGATCGTGGCCACGATCGCGGAGTTCGCGAGGAAGACCCCGAACGAGCTCTGCTGGAACAGGCTGACGTAGTTGTCGAACGAGGGCTCTGACGGCCAGTACTCGATCGGGAACGAGTTGATCGTGCCCGGCGACTTGAACGACGTCAGCGCGATCCAGTACAGCGGGAACAGCGTGACGACGAGCCAGAGGGCGAGTCCGACGACGCGCACGACGCCGCCGACCGACACCGTGCGCTTCGGGCGGGGTGCCTTCGCGATGTCGGGAACGGTGAGACGCCGGGTCTCGGTGACTGTTGTGCCGGTGATGGTCATCGCTGCACCTTCCGCATCGCCATCAGGTAGAACGCGCAGAACACGAACAGGAACGCGACCACGATGAGCCCGATCGCGCTCGCGATGCCGTAGTTGCCCTGCTGTGTGTAGTTGATCATCCACGTGGTGATGATGTGCGTCTGGTTCGCCGGCCCGCCGTTCGTCATCGCGTAGATGATGTCGGGGAAGTTGAAGATCCAGATGATGCGCAGCAGGATCGTCAGCAGCAGCGTCATCGAGATGTACGGGATGATGATCGAGAACAGCTGGCGCACCTTGCCTGCACCGTCGAGGCTGGCGGCCTCGAGCATCTCGTCAGGCACCGACTGGAGCGCTGCGAGGATCATGATCGCGAAGAACGTCACGCCGTACCAGATGTTCGCCACGATGACCGCGAACATCGCGAGCTTCGGATCCGCCAGCCAGGGGAGCGGGGCGTCGATCAGGCCCGCCTTCATGAGCAGGTCGTTGACGACGCCGAACTCGGCGTTGAACATCCAGCGGAACAGCATGCCGATCAGGAAGCCGGAGACGGCCCACGGGAAGAACACGAGCGCCTGGTAGAGCCCGCGGAAGCGGAACCGCTTGCGCAGCGCGAGGGCGATCAGGAAGCCGATCACGAGCTGCGGCACGAGTGAGCCGACGACCCAGAGGACGGAGTTCCAGGCGACGACCGGGAAAGCCGGGTCCTGGAAGACGGTGAGGAAGTTGTCGAAGCCCACCCACGGGGTCGAGGTGAGATCCCACAGGTTCCAGTCGTGGAAGGCCATGCGTGCGCCCTGCAGCATGGGCCAGTAGGTGAACCAGCACACGAACACGATCGCCGGGGCCATGAAGGCCAGCAGCGTCAGCGCGTGGCGGCCACGGAAGGGGCGGCGCCGGCGGGATGCCGGGGAGGCCCCGCCGGCGGTGCCGACGGAGCCCCCTTCGAGTGTGGTCCGGGTCACGGATCAGCCCTTTTCCGCAGCGTACTTCTCGGTCCAGAACGTGTCCCACGACTCGAGCAGCTCGCTGGTCGACATGTTGCCGAGCAGCACGTTCTGCACGTCCTGGTCGGACTTCTGGATCCACTCGGTCCACCAGCTGACGCCACGAGGCTGCTTGACGTTGACGTACGTCTCGGGGTCTTCGGTCATCGTGACGTAGCTCGTCCACGGGCCGGACGAGTAGAACTCGTCGTCTGCGGCCTCCGAGATGATCGGCACGAGGCTGTTGGCCTGTGCGAACTCGGTCGCGGGCTCGGCCGACGAGAGGAACTCGACGAGCTTGACCGCGGCATCCTGGTGCTCGCTGTTCTCGGCGACGCCCCAGCCGGCGACGGCCAGCGGCTGTGCGGCCTTGCCCGAGGGGCCGACGAGCAGCGGAGCGGTGTCCCACTGGTCCTCGGTCAGCGACGAGTCCTGCACGGTGGCGATGACCTCGGGGTCCTGCAGCAGGAACGCCGTGGTGCCGTTGGTGAAGCCGGCGACCATCTCGGGGTAGCCCCACGAGACGGCGGAAGGCGGCGAGGCCTCCTTGAACAGGTCGAAGTAGTCGTCGACGGCCTCCTGCGCCTCGGGGGCGGCGAAGATCGTCGAGCCGTCCTCCATCAGGAACGCGTCATCGACGTCGAGGCCGTCGATCGTGTACGCCTCGATCGCGGCGACGACGTTGCTGTTCGCGTTCGCACCGCCGCGGAACGCGTAGCCGTAGATGTTGTTCGAGGGATCCTGGATGGCGCTGGCCTGCTCGAGCAGGTCCTTCCAGCTGTGCGGCGGGCCGTCGAAGCCCGCCTCCTCGACCAGGTCGGTGCGGTAGAAGAGCGACAGGCCGTAGAAGCCGTACGGCACGAAGTAGCTCTTGCCGTCGGTGGCCACCGACGCGGCCTGCGCGTTGTCGGTCAGGGCGTCCCAGCCGTCCCACTTCTCGAGGTCGCCCGAGATGTCGTGCAGCCAGCCGTTGTTCGCGAACGGGCCGACGGTGATGTCGCGCACCTCGAGCACGTCGACGCCCTTGCCCGACTGCAGCATCTGCTGGATCTTCGCGTCGGCCTGCTCGGTCGGCGGCGAGACCAGCGTGACCTTGATGTCGGGGTTCTCCTTCTCGAAGTCGTCGAGGAGCCCGCGGAGCAGGTCGGTGCGTGCAGGGTTGGTCAGGCTCTCGACCATCTGCAGGGTGACCGTGCCGTCGGCGGAGTCGCCGCCGCCTGCGGAACAGCCGGTGAGCGCGAGTGCGGCGACGGTGCCGATTCCCGCGGCGGTCGTCAAGATTCTGTTCTTCTTCACGAGGTGCCTCTCAGTTGGTGATGGTTGTGGGTCGGGTGGTGGGTGGAGTGGGTGGTCGGGTCAGGAGACGATGATCGAGTCGGGGGTGCGGATGCCGGCTCGGCGGAGGATCTGCGGGATGCAGCGCTCGACGAAGGCCTCGAAGTCCGAGGCCTCGGTGTAGAGGTGCGCCGACAGGCGGAAGTAGCCGATGCCTCGGAAGCTGGTGAACGCGGTCTCGACGCCGGTCTCGTCGAGCAGATCCATGCGCAGAGCGTCGGCCTCTTCACGGGTGGAGCCGAGTCCGAGCGGCAGGCGCACGAGCCGCATCGACGGCACGGGGGAGGGCAGTGGCGTCAGGGGGTCTTCGTCGCCATAGGGGCGCAGACCCTCGGCGATGATCTCGGCTCCGGCATCCGCCATCTCCGCCATCGCCCGGCGGGCGTTGTGCCAGCCGAACTCGGCCTCGATGAACTCGATCGAGGCCGGAGTCGCAAGATAGGTCGTCGCGTCGATCGTGCCCTGGGTGTCGAAGCGCTCGGGGTAGGGCTCGTTCGCCGACCACGAGTCGATGAGCGGCCACAGGTCGTCGCGGTCGGGTGCGTTCGTGACCAGCAGTGCCGAGCCGCGCGGGGCGCACGGCCATTTGTGCAGGTTGCCGAACCACCAGTCCCCGCCGGCGACTGCCGCGGCGTCGGCGACGAGACCGGGGGCGTGGGCGCCGTCGACGAGCGTGCGGATGCCGCGCTCGGCGGCGAGCTCGGCGATGCGGCGGGTGGGCAGCATGCGGGCGGTGGGCGAGGTGATCTGGTCGACCACGATCAGGCGGGTGCTCGGGGTGAGCGCGTCGGCGAAGCGCTGCACGACCTCGTCGTCGGAGGCGAGCAATGGCAGCTCGACGGCGCGGACGGATGCTCCGAAGCGGCGGGCCAGGCGCTGCGCGCCCATCGTGATCGCGCCGTAGCCCTGGTCGGTGACGAGGATCTCGTCGCCGTGCTCGAGGTGCATCGCGTTGTAGACGACGGTGGCGGCGGCCGACGCGTTCGGCACGAAGACGCTGTCTTCGGCGTGGGCGCCGAGGAAGGGGGCGGTGCTCTCGCGGGCGGCGCGCACTCGCTCGGCGATGCGCGGGAACCACTCGACCGGGCTGAGGTCGGCCCGGCGCCGCAGCGCATCCTGCTGCTCGACGACCGCGGTGGGGACCGCGCCGAACGAGCCGTGGTTCAGGTGGATCACGTCGGGATCGAGCGGCCACGCATCACGGGCTCGGATGCCGGAGTTCAGCGTGAGCGGTGCGGGGAAGAGTGGTGCGGGCATCGGTCCTCGTCGGTGCAGTGGGGGAGTTGTTGCACAACTTTGCCACAGAGGTTCCGATATGGCTATGGAAAGGCAAAGATGAAACATAGTTGTCATACGAATTTGATGAAGAGCGCGCGTCAGACAGACTCGCAGGGGAGTGGCCGGTGTCAGAGAGGATCACGATGAGCGCTTTGGATACGGCTCTGCACGGGCTGCGTGCGCTGATCGCCGACGGCGCGCTGCGCCCCGGCGACCGTCTGCCCAGCGAGGGCGAGCTGTGCGAGATGCTGGGCGTCTCGCGAGGATCGCTGCGCGAAGCCATCCGCATGCTGGCCGCACTCGGGGTGCTCGAGACCCGCCACGGCTCCGGCAGCTACGTGAGCGAACTTCGCGCCGCCGACCTGATCGGCAGCCTCTCGCTGACGGTCGGGCTGCTGCCGATGGCGGGAGTGCTCGAACTGACGGAGCTGCGCCGGGTGCTCGAGCCGCACGCCGCCGCGCTCGCCGCCGCGCGCATCGACTCCGCGACGATCGAGGAGCTCAGCGGTGTGCTCGACGAGATCGAGGCGAGCGACGACTTCGAAGACCACTCGCGCCTCGACCACGCCTTCCACATGACCATCTCGGAGGTCGCCGGCAACGACGCGCTCACCAGCCTGATCGACGTGCTGCGCTCACGATCGCGGGCGTATCGGATTCCCGATGCCGGCGACGCCGCCGAGCTCAAGCTGCACTCGGACGCGGGGCACCGGGCTATCCTTCGCGGACTCGCCGCCGCGGATCCGGTCGCGGCATCCGCTGCGGCATCCGCTCATGTGGCACAGACCGAGTACTGGGTACGGCGGTACACCGAGACGGATATGCGCGCCGAAGGGTCGTCCGTCGATCGCCCTGAGTGACGACGATCGCCGTCTCATCTCGCCCGTTCTGCACAGTTCGCCTCGGTCTGCACAGGCTTGCGGTCGCCTCGGGGGCCGTGCGGGGCGCTGTGTGCGTATCGGGCGGAGGGGACGCCGCGGTCAGGCGAGGGTGATGTCGACCTGGATCTCGGTGGCGATCCGCTCCAGGTCATGGCGCAGGGCGTCGAGATCGACTGATGAGGGAACCCGGGCGATCACCGACGCCTCGAACAGGCGTCCCCCGGCCATCGCGGCATCCCGGGTCTCGGTCGCCAGCTCTTCGATGCTCAGGTCATGCGCGCTCAGCACGTTCGACACCTCGCGGACGATGCCCGAGCGGTCGTTGCCGAGCACCCGGATCTCGAGAACCTGATCCTCGGCGTCGGCATCTGCCGCAGAACCGGTCAGCACGGCGAGGGTCAGCAGGCCCTGCCCCTGCAGGCCGCGCAACGCATCCTGCAGTTCGGCTGTGCGCTCCGCGGCGACCGACACCTCGATCACGCCGGCGAAGGTTCCGGCGAGTTCGGCCAGCGAGCTGTTCTCCCAGTTGCCGCCATGGGCATCGACGACATCGGCGACGGCAGCGACGAGACCGGGGCGATCAGCACCCGCGACAGTGAGGATGAGAGTAGTCATGCGGCCAGCGTAGCCGGAGGGTCTCGGCGCGCGACGTGCCACAACTCCGGATATCGGTGTCGCTCGGTCCCGAGGAAGCGTGTTCTCCGAGGTGACCTGTCCGGATCTCCGGAGTCATGGAAACTGAACGCTGCTCAGTCGACCCAGACGCCGGTGTCGAGGAAGTGGTCGAGGCGCGCGCGATGCGGGGCGAGATCCCAGCCCTGCCCGGCGACCCACTCGTCGTTGAAGTACGTGCCCGCATAGCGGATGCCGCTGTCGCAGATCAGGGTGACGATGCTGCCTGTCTCCCCGGCGGCGCGCATGCGCGCGATCAGCTGGAACGCCCCGTAGAGGTTCGTGCCGGTCGAGCCGCCGGCCAGGTGCAGGGTGCGCTCGCGCAGCATCCGGATCGCGGCGATCGAGCCCGCATCGGGAACACGGATCATCTCGTCGATCACGCTCGGCACGAACGATGCCTCGACGCGCGGTCGGCCGATGCCCTCGATGCGACTCGGGCGCCCGACGGGTGGATCGACGGTTCCGGCCCAGCCGTCGTAGAACGCCGAGCCCTCGGGGTCGACGACCGCGATCTGCGTCTCGTGGCGGCGGTACTTGACGTACCGGCCGAAGGTCGCGCTCGTGCCGCCGGTGCCCGCACCCACCACGATCCAGCGGGGGATCGGATGCCGCTCCTGCGACAGCTGGCTGAAGACGCTCTCGGCGATGTTGTTGTTGCCTCGCCAGTCGGTGGCGCGCTCGGCGAACGTGAACTGGTCGAGATAGTGCCCGTGGCATTCGGACGCAAGACGCTGCGCCTCGGGCGACATGTCCTCGGCGCGGTCGACGAAATGGCAGCGCCCGCCGTAGAACTCGATGAGGTCGATCTTCTCCTGGCTGGTCGACCGCGGCACGACGGTGACGAACGGCAGCCCCAGCATCCGCGCGAAGTACGCCTCGGAGACGGCGGTGGATCCGCTCGAGGACTCCACGAGCGTCGAGTCCTCGGTGATGCGGCCGTTGACGAGTCCGTACAGGATCAGCGAGCGGGCGAGACGGTGCTTGAGCGAACCGGTGGGGTGCACCGACTCGTCTTTCAGATACAGATCGATGCCCCACTCGGGCGGCAGAGGGAACAGATGCAGATGCGTGTCTGCGCTGCGGTTCGCGTCGGCTTCCAGCAGGGCGATCGCGGTGCTGGTCCAGTCGCTCATCCTTCGAGCGTAACGCCCGTCTACCTGTCGGTGTAGCCGCCCTCGCCCGTCTCGCCGTCGTAGGTGAAGACCTTGTCTTCGAGAGAGATCTTGATGTCGTCGCCGAGCGGCTGCTGGGCGAGCAGGCGCTCCTCGAGCATCGCCATCCGCTCCTCGTACTCCTGCGCCTGCGCCTCGTCGGCGCCCCAGAGCGTCGCGACCTTCATGTCGGTGAGGAGGTAGAGGAAGGCCGAGACGGCGGTGCGGTTGAAGTCGTTGTCGGGGATGCTCTCCCACAGTGCGCCGCTGTCGCGCAGTCGCTTGTACTCGTCGATCTTCGCCTGCAGCGTCGCCTCGATGCCCGACGCATCGGAGTCACCGGAGCCGTCGGAATCGGAATCCGACTCGTTCTGCGGTGGGGCGGAGGGAGCTGCGGGCTCTTCCGTGATGGTCGTGTCCGGCGGCGCGGTCGCCGGTTCGGTACGCGAACTCAGCAGCAGGGTCACGGCCACGCCGACACCGACGACGATGATCAGCACGAACGCGGCGACCGCCGCGATCACGATGCCGAGGGTCCTGCCCGAGCGCGAAGGAGGGCTCGGGGGCGCGGAGGGGTACGGGTATGCCCCTCCGTAGGGTGCAGATGACTGCTGCCCCGTCGGGAACCGGCCCGGTTGCGGAGCCGGATACCCACCTGGCTGCGCTGCGGGATACTGCGACGGATGCTGCCCTGGCTGCGGAACCGAGGCGTAGGGAGGCAGCGGAGGTGCGGGAGGGCCCGCCGGGGAAGCGGGCTGCGAGCCGACCGCGTAGGGAGGGAGCGGAGGTGCCGCAGGGCCACCCACCGGCGGCGCGAGCGGCACGGATGACCCGGCGCCGGCGGGCGGCGCAGCGGGAGGCGGGGGGATGACCGGATCGGGATCCGCCCCTGTCGCGTGCGCGTCGTCGACCATCGTGTTGCCCCCCTGCTCGCGTCACCCGGTGCGACGCGTGCTCCGCTTCAGGCTAGCGGCCTCGGCCGACTCGCCCGGCTCGTCCGGCTCGTCCGGCTCGCCTGTTCAGCTGACGGTGCCGGCGCGGGACGTGCCGCCGTCGCCGTCGACGTGCAGCAGCGACGCCTGCGACTGCTCCTGCTGCAGTTGGAACTCGAAGCGCGAGCGGTCACCACGGTGGTGGGCCACGAAATACTCGATCGGGATGCCGTCGGCGGAACGACTCACGCTGCGCAGCCGCAGCAGCGCCGAGCCGGCGCTCACACCGAGATGCTGCGCCTGCTCGTGGGTCGCGACTGTGGCCTCGGCCGAGCGGACGCCGCTGGTCGCCACGATGTCGTGATCGGACAGCAGGCGATACAGCGATCGCTCCGACAGGTCGACGCCGAGCGTGACGCCGCCGACGGCATCCGGCATCCAGGTCGTGGAGAGCGACCACGGCTCGCCGTCGACGTGACGGAGGCGATCGAGCACCACGACGGGCGTGCCGACCTCGACCTCGAGCGCCGCCGCGATCTCGTCGTCGGCGAGCGTCTGCTCGTGCCGCAGCACGTCGCTGTGCACGTGTCCGCCGCGGCGCTCGACGTCGTCGTAGAGCCCGACCAGCGTGTGCACGAGGCTCTCACTCGTGCGCGGACGCGAGACGAACGTGCCCTTGCCCTTGACCCGCTCGACGAGCCCCTCGTGCTCGAGCTGGGCCAGCGCCTGGCGCACGACGGTGCGGGAGATGCCGTAGCGCTCGCACAGACGGTGCTCGCCGGGCAGCGGGTCGCCCGGCTGCAGGCCGTCTCGCGAGATGCCCTCGATGATCAGCTGACGCAGCTGGTCGTACATGGGTGCCGCGGAGTGGCGGTCGATCGTGTCGTTCATCTCAGTACGCCACTCCCGCATGCAGGATCACGTTGGCATACGGAGTGAACTCGCCCGAGCGCACGAACGCGCGCGCCGAGTGCGTCAGCTTCTTGAACTCGACGTGCGGGATGAGCTCGATCTCGAAGTCCTGGTCGGCGAAGCGCTCGCGCAGTGCGGCGAGGACCTCCGGGCTCTTGTCGGCGACCTCTTCCGACACGGTCGCTCCCTCGACGACGAGCTCGGCCAGCACGGTGTCGAGCACGTCGAAGAACGCCGGCGCCCCGGGGCGGTACGCGAGGTCGATGCGCTCGGACCCCGGCGGAATCGGCAGCCCCGCATCGGTCACCACCAGCAGATCGGTGTGGCCGGTCTCGCTGATGACGCGCGAGAGGGCGGGGTTGATGGTCGTCGCTGTCTTGCGCATGGTGTCTCCTCGGAGGATGTCAGTGGGCTTCTCGTGCGGCCAGGAATGCATCGACCTCGGCTCGCAGCGGCAGGCTCGGCGATGCGCCCTGCTTCGTGACGGCGAGGGCGCCGGCCGCGGTGGCGATGCGCACGGCATCCGTCAGCTCGAGGCCGTTCGCCAGTGCAGCACCGAGATACCCGGCGTAGGCGTCGCCCGCGGCGGTCGTGTCGACGGCCTCGACCGGGAACGGTGGGATGACGGATGCTCCGGCCGCCGTCACGACGCAGGATCCCTGTCCTGCGAGCGTGATCACGGCCGCACCGACACCGCGGTCGAGGAACCAGCGTCCTGCGAGCGCGGCTGAGGCGGCATCCGTCACCTCGATGCCGCTGAGCACCGACGCCTCGGTCTCGTTCGGAGTGACGATGTCGATGCTCGCCCAGACCGCGTCGTCGAGAGGAGCGGCGGGTGCCGGGTCGAGGATGACGGTCATGCCGTGCTCGCGTCCGCGCGACGTGATGTGCGCGGTGAGCGCCGACGGCGTCTCGAGCTGAGTCAGGAGCACCGACGTGGTCGGCGCGAGGGCCGCGAGCGCCGCATCGATCTGCTCGGTGCTGAGAGCGGCGTTGGCGAGCGGCACCATCACGATGTCGTTCTGCGCCGAGGCGTCGACGCGGATGTGCGCGATGCCCGTCGGCCCGGGCACCGTGCGCAGGTGCGCGAGGTCGACGCCTGCCTCGCTCAGCCCGTCGACGACGAGGTCGTGGAAGAGGTCGTCGCCGACGCATCCGACGAAGCTCGTGCGTGCTCCGGAGCGTCCGGCGGCGACCGCCTGGTTCGCGCCCTTGCCGCCGAGCATGAGGGTGAACTCGTCGCCGAGGATGGTCTCGCCGCGGGCGGGGAGTCGGGTCGAGAAGGTCGTCACGTCTGCGGTCACACTGCCGACGATGACGACGCCGGTGCGATCGGGCGAGGTGGCGGCTGTCATGGCACTCCTGATCGTCGTCGATGCGGGGTGCTTTGACATCCTCCGCGGCTGTCATTACATTAGCCGAATCCGAACCTGTAACGACAGGTTGTGCACAAGGAGACCCGATGACCGCGCTGGCCCCCCGTCTCTATGTCGACAGCGCGGACGTCGATCGCGTCGCCTCCCTCCTCGCGGCGGGGGTCGTGCACGGCGTCACGTCCAACCCCACGATCCTCGAGCGGGGTGGACGCACCGCCGCCGAGATCCCCGACCTCTATGCGCGCTGGTCGAGTGAAGGCGCCCGGGAGATCTTCTTCCAGACGTGGGGCGGCGACACCGCATCGTTCCTGCGCAACGCCGAGGGCATCCGGGCGCTCGGCGACAGGGTGGTCGTGAAGGTCCCCGCGACGCGCGACGGCTTCGCCGCGGCATCCGCTCTGGTGGCCGACGGCGCGACCGTGCTCGTCACCGCCGTCTATTCGGTCGCGCAGGCACTGGCCTGCGCCTCGATCGGCGCGCAGTACATCGCTCCCTACCTCGGACGGATGCGGGATGCCGGCATCGACGGGGATGCCGTGATCGCCCGCATGCAGGGGGTCTGTGCGGGCAGCGAGTCGAACGTGCTCGCGGCCAGCCTGCGCTCACCCGACGACATCACGGGTCTGCGGCTCGCGGGGGTGCCGTACTTCACCGCAGCCCCCGACGTGATCGAGCAGGTGCTGTTCCACGAGATCAGCGACAGCTCGGCGGCCGAGTTCGACGCGGCCATGGGGCGGCTCGGGGCCTGAGGCGGGATTCGATCGGGTGGTCCAGCGTCGGCCAGACGTGCCAGATGCGGCCCGACGTCACGGATACGGCCGAGCGAAGCGCGTCTGGCCGAACGTGCCGGCAAGGGCCGGGTGACGCGAGCGTGGAGGGAAGCTCCGAGGGACGTGCGCGCGGCCGAGAAGGACGACGCGGCGTCAGGCGGATGCCGCCTGGCGCAGCCACCGCTCGACCCCGGCGATGTGCGCGGTGGCGAGCGAGGTCGCGAGGCCCGAATCGTGCCGCGCGATCGCCTCGGCGATGGCCCGGTGCTCCGACAGGGTGCGTTCGACCGCCCCGCCCTCGGTGAGACCTCGCCACACGCGGGCACGCACGGTCTGGCTGCTCAGGTGCTCGATGAGGCTGGCGAGATAGGCGTTGCCCGCCATCCCGGCGATCTCGCGGTGGAAGCGGATGTCGTGCTCGACGAGCGCTTCGACGCTGACGGTGGGGTCGATGGACTCGACCTCGCGGTCGAGGTCGGCGATCGCCTCGTCGGTGCCGAGGGTGGCCGCGAGACCGGTCGCCTGCGACTCCAGCATCCGTCGCACTGCGAAGATCTCGAGCATCGAATCGTCGTCGTGCATGTCGACCACGAACGAGATCGCCTCGAGCAGCAGGTGGGGTTCGAGGCTCGTCACGTAGGTGCCGTCGCCGCGGCGCACGTCGAGCACGCGGATCACCTCGAGCGCTTTCACCGCCTCGCGCATCGAGTTGCGAGAGAGCCCGAGTCGCTCGGACAGCTCCTTCTCGGGAGGGAGGCGATCGCCGGGGGCGAGCTCGCCCGACACGATCATCGCCTTGATCTTCTCGATCGCGTCGTCAGTCACAGCCATGGCGTCATCCTAGCCATTCATCGGATGTCTGCGGCAGGATGGGGGCATGCGCGTACTCGATTCGCACCTGCACCTCTGGGATCCCGAGCTTCTGCACTACATCTGGCTCGAAGGCCCCCTCGGCTGGCTGTTCGGTGCGACCGAGATCGAGCATGCGCGAATAGGGCGGGCAACCTCCGAGCGGGCGGTCTTCGTGCAGGCCGAGACCATCGAGGACGACTTCCTCGACGAGGTGCGCTGGGTCGCGGGCCTGGCTGATCGGGTCGGGGTGGTCGGAATCGTCGCCGGCGCCCGCCTCGACCGCGGCACCGACACCACAGCGCACCTCGAGGGCCTCGCCGCCGAGCCGCTCGTGGTCGGAGTGCGGCACAACCTGCAGGGCGAGCCCGACGGACTCGCGGTGTCGGCCGCGTTCGTGACGGGGGCACGCGAGGTCGCCGCGCGCGAGTGGGCCTTCGACGCATGCGTGCGCGCCTCGCAGCTTCCGGAGATCGCTCGTCTCGCGGGAGCGGTGCCCGAACTGCGGATTGTGCTCGATCATCTCGGCAAGCCGACGGTCGGCACCGCGGATGCTCCGGTGGCACCGACGATGGAATGGGTGCGCGACCTCGACGACCTCGCACGGCATCCGAACGTGTGGTGCAAGCTGTCGGGGCTCCCGGCGGAGGCCGGCGGCGACTGGTCGGCCGAGCAGCTGCATCCGTTCCTCGACGCCGCAGCCGACGCGTTCGGGGTCGAGCGGCTCATGTGGGGGAGCGACTGGCCGGTCTCGGTCATCGGCCCCGCCGAGGCGGATGATCCGTATGCGAACGAAGACGGATCCCCGATGTACCAGCCGACGGCGCGCAGCCGGTGGGCGGATGCCGTGAGCGGCTGGGCCGAGCGCCGCGGGCACGACGTCGACGCCCTCATGTGGCGCAACGCTGAGGAGTTCTACCGCGTGGGCGCCAGGCCCCCGCGCGAGGATGCTCGGGAGGAGCGGCCGCGGCGCGGGTTCCTGGGGTGGTTGCGCGGCGACCGCGAGTAGCGGGCGCTCCTCACGCCCCGGCTGTCACGGCGTGCACACCGAGCCCCGAACAGCACACGAACTGCCGAGGATCGTGTGCGAATCGGGGCCTGCTGTGCTGTCCGGGACCGGGACCGGGACCGGGGTGGAGGCCGACGCGCTCAGCTGCCGGCGGGGCGGAGGCGCAGCTGCGCCATGCCGCCGTCGACCTCGATGAAGGTGCCGGTGGTGGATCCGGCGGCGGGGCTCACCAGGTAGGCGACAGCCGCGGCGACCTCGTCGGGCGAGACCAGACGGCCGTGCGGCTGGCGGGCCTCGAGGGCGGCCCGCTCGGCGGCCGGATCGTCGGCAGAGTCGAGCAGGCGTCCGACCCAGGGGGTGTCGGCGGTGCCGGGGTTCACGGCGTTGACGCGGATGCCGTCGCGCAGGTGATCGGCGGCCATGGCTCGCGTCAGAGCGGAGACGGCACCCTTCGACGCGCTGTAGAGCGCGCGCTGGGGCAGACCGGTGGTCGAGGCGATGGATGCCGTGTTGCAGACGGCCGCACTCGGCGACTTCTTGAGCCACGGCAGCGCCGCCGAGGTGACGCGAGCGATGCCGGTGACGTTGATCGAGAGCACCCGGGCCCACTCGTCGTCATCGTTGGCGCTGATGTCACCCTGCGCGCCGACGCCGGCGTTGTTCACCACGATGTCGATGCGGCCGAACCTCTCGGCGACGGCCGCGACGGCGGCATCCACCGATGCACGGTCGGACACGTCGGCCGTGAACGCGGCGAAGGCGGCGTCCGCTCCTGAGGTGTCGCGGTCGAGCACCGCGATCTGAGCTCCATCGGCGTGCAGGCGGGCGGCGACGGCCGCGCCGATTCCGGATGCTCCGCCCGTGACGATCGCGACGAGTCCGTCGAGTGTCCTGGTCACTTCTGTGCCTCCCATGCCACGAACTCCTGGCGCTGATGCCCGAGTCCTTCGATCTCGATCTCGACCACGTCGCCCGCCTTCAGGTAGGGGAACTTGCCCCCGAATGCGACACCCTGCGGGGTGCCGGTGAGGATCAGATCGCCGGGCTCGAGGGTGACGTACTGCGACAGGTGGTGCACGATCACGCGCACGTCGAAGATCATGTCGTTCGTGTTCGAGTCCTGACGGGTCTCGCCGTTGACCCAGCTGCGCAGCTGCAGGTCGTCGACGTCGACCTCGTCGGGGGTGACCAGCCACGGGCCGGTCGGGTTGAAGCCGGGCGCGATCTTGCCCTTCGACCACTGCCCGCCCGAGACCTCCATCTGGAAGGCGCGCTCCGAGACGTCGTTCGCGGTGACGTAGCCGGCGATGTGTGCGTCGGCATCCTCGGGCGAATCCAGGTAGGCGGCGCGGGCGCCGATGACGATGCCGAGCTCGACCTCCCAGTCGGTCTTCTCGCTGCCGCGGGGGATCGTGACGGCATCGTTCGGGCCGACGACCGTGTTCGGGGTCTTCAGGAACATGATCGGCACGGTCGGCGGCTCGGAGCCCGACTCGCGGGCGTGGGCGGCGTAGTTCTGACCGATGCAGATGACGACGCTGGGGCGGGCGATCGGCGCTCCGATGCGCATCGCAGCAGCGTCCTCGAGCACAGGCAGCTCGTCGGCGGCGCGAGCGGCGTCGATCCGTGCGCGAAAGTCGGTGGCGAGGAAGTCACCGTTCACATCGGATGTCACCGACCTCAGATCGAGGTAGCGCTCGCCTTCGACGAGGACGGGGATCTCGGCGCCGGGAGTGCCTAGCCGTGCGAACTTCATGTCTCTCCTGACCGCGGGGGATTCTGTGCTGCTGAGGGCGCGCCGTGGTGGCCCGTCTCGTTGACAGTATAGACATCGGATGTTTACACTCCAAGAGATCCGCACGAATCCCCACCCCGTGCACGAGAGGACCCCGTGAGCCGCATCGTCGCCCTCGACACGACCGACATCCGCTTCCCCACGTCGCTGAGTCTGGACGGGTCGGATGCCATGAACCCCGACCCCGACTACTCCGCTGCATACGTGATCGTGCGCACGGATGCTGAAGACGGCATCGACGGCCACGCCTTCGTCTTCACGATCGGCCGCGGCAACGACGTGCAGGTCGCCGCGATAGACGCGCTCGCCGGGCACCTCGTCGGTCGCGAGATCGAGCCGCTGCTGGACGACATGGGCACGACGTTCCGCGACATCATCGGCGACTCGCAGCTGCGCTGGCTCGGCCCCGAGAAGGGCGTGATGCACATGGCCATCGGCGCGGTCGTCAACGCGCTCTGGGACATCAAGGCCAAACGCGCCGGTCTGCCGCTCTGGCAGCTGCTGGCGAGGATGACGCCGGAGGAGCTCGTGGGCCTCGTCGACTTCCGCTACCTCACCAATGCGCTGACGCCCGAGGATGCCCTCGAGATCCTGCGCGCCGCCGAACCCGGGCGCCTCGAGCGCGAGCGGGAGCTGCTGGCCACCGGATATCCGGGTTACACGACCAGTCCCGGCTGGCTCGGCTACTCCGACGAGAAGCTCGAGCGCCTGGCTCGCGAGGCGATGGCCGACGGCTTCACGCAGATCAAGCTCAAGGTCGGCGCCGACCTTGACGACGACATCCGCCGGTTCCGCAAGGCGCGCGAGGTCTGCGGACCAGACTTCCCCATCGCGATCGACGCGAACCAGCGGTGGGAGGTGTCGGAGGCGATCGAGTGGGTCAACGCGCTCGCCGAGTTCCACCCCGCCTGGATCGAGGAGCCCACCAGCCCCGACGATGTGCTCGGTCACGCCGAGATCGCCAGGGGAGTCGCGCCCATTCGCGTCGCGACCGGCGAGCACGCCCAGAACCGCGTGATCTTCAAGCAGCTGCTGCAGGCCGAAGCGATCTCGGTCATGCAGATCGACGCCGTGCGTGTCGCGGGGGTCAACGAGAACATCGCCAACCTGCTGCTGGCCGCGAAGTTCGGTGTGCCGGTGTGCCCGCACGCCGGTGGTGTCGGACTGTGCGAGGCCGTGCAGCACCTGTCGATGTTCGACTTCGTCGCCGTCACCGGCACGCGTGAGGGACGGATGATCGAGTTCGTCGACCACCTGCACGAGCACTTCGTGATCCCCACCGACATCCAGGGCGGCTCGTACATGGCGCCGACCGTGCCGGGTTCGGGCATGGAGATGAAGGCCGAGAGCATCGCCGCCTACACCTGGACGGGGCAGCATGTCGGGGTCTGATGCTCTGGCGGTTCCCTCGCTCGGGTACGGCGCCGCGAACGTCGGCAACCTCTTCCGCGCGCTGAGCGACGACGAATCGTGGGCCGTGCTGGATGCGGCGTGGGACAGCGGCATCCGCTACTTCGACACCGCTCCGCACTATGGCCTCGGGCTCTCGGAGCGTCGCCTCGGGGCGTTCCTGCAGACCAAGCCGCGCGATGAGTACGTGCTGTCGACCAAGGTCGGAAGGCTGCTGCGGCCGAACCCCGACCACGACGGCGGCCTCGACACCGCGAACGACTTCCACGTGCCCGACGACCTGCAGCGCGTGTGGGACTTCTCGGCATCGGGGATCCGCGCCAGTCTCGACGAGTCGCGCGAGCGCCTCGGCATCGATCGGATCGACCTGCTCTACCTGCACGACCCCGAGCGCCACGACCTCGACCTCGCACTCGCGGAGGCGCTGCCGGCGCTCGAGCAGCTGCGGGCCGACAGCGAGGTGACCGCCGTCGGAATCGGGTCGATGGTGTCGGAGGCGCTCGCCGCGTCCGTGCGCGCCGCAGACCTCGACCTGGTCATGGTCGCCGGTCGGTACACGCTGCTCGAGCAGCCCGCAGCGGCTGACGTGCTGCCGGCCTGCCGCGAGACCGGAACGGGGATCGTCGCGGCGTCGGTCTTCAACTCGGGATTGCTGGCGTCGGACGAACCCCGTCGGGACGGCCGGTACGAGTACGGCCAGCTGCCCGACGAGCTCTGGGAACGGCTGCTGCGCATCGCCCGGGTGTGCGCCGAGCACGACGTGCCGCTGCCCGCCGCGGCGATCCAGTTCCCGCTGCAGTCCGATGTGGTGCGCTCGGTGGTGGTCGGAGGAAGTCGTCCGGCGCAGCTGCGCCAGAACTCCGAGTACGCGGCGCTCGAGATTCCCGGCGCCCTGTGGGCTGAGCTCGCTGCTGAAGGGCTGATCCCGGCCTGAGCCAGGGGCGGCGGGTCAGCGCCCGACGGTCGACTCGCGGACCACGAGCTCGGCGGCGAACGGCGTCGGCGCGGGGAGCTCGGCCGTGGGGTCGGAGAGCTGACGGATCAGCGCGGCACCCGCAGCGCGGCCGATCTCGTACCCGGGCTGCCGCACGCTCGTCAACGGCACGACGCTCTGGTGGGCCTGTGCGACATCGTCGAAGCCGACCAGCGCGATCTCCTCGGGCACGCGGATGCTCCGGCGCAGCAGCTGGGTGAGCACGCCGATCGCCACCATGTCGTTCGCGGCGAAGATCGCGTCGGGCCGTTCGGCCGCGGGCATCTCGGCGATCCGCGCGCCGACGTCGAGGCCGTCCTCGGTCGTCAGGTGCGGCACATCGAGCACCGTGACCGCGGCGTCCGACGCGGTGACGGCGTCGCGCAGCCCGAGGAGCCGGTCGTTCGACTGGCTGACGCTCGGGGCGCCCAGGAACAGGATCCTGCGGCGTCCGATCGACAGCAGGTGCTCACCGGCGAGACGCCCGCCGCCGCGGTCGTCGAAGAGGACGGAGCCGACGGTCGGGGAATCGGGGATGGGCCCGACCACCACCGAGCGGATGCCGCGGTCGGCGAGCTGTTCGAGCCGGGGCACCACGTCTTCGAGCGGGTAGATGACGATGCCCTGTACCCGGTGCGCCTCGAACATGTCGATGTTGCGGCGCTCGAGAGAGGCGTCGCGGTTGCTGTTGCTGAAGAAGAGCGACCAGCCTTCCTCGCGGGCGACATCTTCGACCCCGCGCGAGAGCTCGTGGAAGTACGGAAGCCAGGCGTCGAGGAGGATCAGCGCGAGCGCCTTGCTCGACCCCGCGCGCAGCTGCCGTGCCGATTCGTTGGGCACGTAGCCGAGCTGCTCGATCGCGTCCCTGACCTTCGCTGCGCTCGCCTCGCCCAGCACATGCGGGTGGTTGAGGTAGTTCGACACGGTCGAGGAGGAGACCCCGGCGAGGGCGGCGACGTCTTTGACGCTGGCTGGCATGGAGCTCCCTGTCGACTGCGCGGTGCGCGATTGTGCGAGCGTGGCTGCTCGCCCGCGCGGCGCTGACGGATCCACAGTAGCCGAGGGATTGGCACGTGCCAAGAAAGTTCTTGACACGGTCATCCGACCCCGCGTACCGTGACCTGAACGCAGACTTGGCACGTGCCAAATTGCAGAGGCGATGGTGCCCCACACCCGTCTCCGAGAGGTCTCATGAACATCGGATGCCACGGGCTCGTCTGGACCGGACGCTTCGACGCCGACGGCATCCGCCTCTCCGTCGAGAAGACCAAGGCGGCGGGGTTCGACCTGATCGAGTTCCCGCTGATGGATCCCTTCACGTTCGATGTGGCCGCCGCGAAGGATGCCCTCGAAGAGCACGACCTCGCCGTCAGCGCCTCGCTCGGGCTGTCGGGTGCGACCGACGTCACCAGCTCCGACCCTGCTGTGGTGGCCGCGGGGGAGGCTCTGCTGCTCAAGGCGGTCGACGTGCTCGCCGATCTCGGCGGGCATCACTTCTGCGGCGTGATCTACAGCGCGATGCAGAAGTACATGGACCCGGTCACCCCCGAGGGGCTCGAGAGCAGTCGCCGCACGATCGCCCGGGTCGCCGACCACGCCGCCGAGCGCGGCATCTCGGTCTCACTCGAGGTGGTCAACCGCTACGAGACGAATGTGCTGAACACCGCACGGCAAGCGCTCGCCTACCTCGCGGAGGTGGACCGGCCGAACCTGGGCATCCATCTCGACACGTACCACATGAACATCGAGGAGTCGGATATGTTCGCGCCGGTCCTCGATGCGGCTCCCGCCCTCCGCTACGTGCACATCGGCGAGAGCCACCGCGGCTATCTCGGCACGGGAACCGTCGACTTCGACAACTTCTTCAAGGCGCTAGGCCGCATCGGCTACGACGGTCCGATCGTGTTCGAGTCGTTCTCGTCGGCGGTCGTCGCGCCCGACCTCAGCCGGATGCTCGGCATCTGGCGCAACCTGTGGACCGACAACGTCGAACTCGGCGCACACGCCAACGCCTACATCCGCGACAAGCTCGTCGCGGTCGACTCGATCCGGCTGCACTGAGTGGGCCCGATCACCGGATCGGGCGACCTGTTGCCAACTTGTTATTACAGGTCTTCCCATCCGGAGAAGTCTTAGTTACATTTAGATACAACTTGCGCAGGGTGGGGCGCAGGACGCAGAATTGATCCGATGTTTCCAGGCTCGACTGGAATATCGCATTTCGACCTTCAAGGAAGCAGGTGAGCACATGAGTGACCCCATTCTCAGAGTCGAGGGGATCAGCAAGGGATTCCCCGGTGTGCAGGCTCTCAAGGACGTGCACCTCGAGGTGCGGGCCGGCGAAGTGCTGGTGCTCGTGGGCGAGAACGGCGCGGGCAAGTCGACTCTGATGAAGATCCTCTCCGGGATCTACACCAAGGACGAGGGCACGATCACGTTCGAGGGCCAGGAGGTCGAGCTCACCAGCCCGCTGCAGGCGCAGCAGCTCGGCATCACGATCATCCACCAGGAACTCAACCTGATGCCCGACCTCACCGTGGCGCAGAACATCTACGTGGGACGCGAGCCCACCACGGGGCCCTTCCTGTCGGAGCGCAAGCTCAACACGCAGACTGCCGAGCTGCTCGATCGCCTCGGCATCCGGCTCAACCCACGGCAGCTCGTGGGTGAGCTCACCGTGGCCGAGCAGCAGATGGTCGAGATCGCCAAGGCTCTCTCGTTCAACGCCAAGGTGCTCATCATGGACGAGCCGACCTCGGCACTCACCGACTCCGAGACCGAGACCCTGTTCGTGCTCATCGAGCAGCTGCGGGCGACCGGCACCGGAATCGTCTACATCTCGCACCGCATGGACGAGCTGCGGCGCCTGGCGGACCGGGTCACGGTGCTGCGCGATGGCACATACATCGGATCACTGGACAAGTCAGAGGTCAGCATCCCGAAGATCATCGAGATGATGGTCGGACGCGTGATCGACGAGGGAACCCGCCCCGAGGCCCGCGAGCACGCCAACGATCCGATCGTGCTCGACGTGCAGGGGCTCTCGACCAAGAGCCTGCTCAAAGACGTGTCGTTCCAATTGCACAAGGGCGAGATCCTCGGATTCGCAGGCCTCATGGGTGCCGGGCGCACCGAGACCGCGCGGGCCATCATCGGCGCCGACCACCGGGATGCGGGCACGATCTCGATCAGCGGACGACCGGTGCGCATCGCACAGCCGGCGGATGCCGTGAAGCACGGCCTCGGCTACCTCTCGGAGGACCGCAAGCTGCTCGGCCTGATGCTCGAGCAGGACGTGACCTTCAACACCGTGCTCGCCTCGCTCGGCTCGTATGCCAACGGCATCGGGTGGATGGGCGACAGCAAGGCCAAGAGCCGCACCAAGGAGTACGTGCAGCAGCTGAGGGTCAAGACGCCCTCGGTGAACCAGGTCGTGAAGCTGCTCTCGGGAGGAAACCAGCAGAAGGTCGTCATCGCCCGGTGGCTGATGCGCGACTGCGACATCCTCATCTTCGACGAGCCGACGCGAGGCATCGACGTCGGCGCGAAGGAAGAGATCTACCGCCTGATGCAGCAGCTCGCTGACCAGGGCAAATCCATCATCGTCATCTCGTCGGAACTTCCGGAGATCCTCCGCGTCGCGAACCGCATCGCGGTCTTCGCGAACGGACGCGTCACCGGCACCCTCCGCAACGAGGAAGCCAGCCAGGAGAAGATCATGCAACTCGCAGCCCACGGAGAGGAAGACTGATGAGCGCTCCGCAGCAGCCCGGATCGTCTACGACGACGATCATCCAGACCGCGCTCGATGAGAACACCGACAAGCGCGATGTCGGAGCGTTCCTGAAGCGTCAGCTCCAGCAGTCGCTCGCCTTCGGCACGCTGATCGTGCTGGTGCTGTTCTTCTCGATCGCCAGCCCCAACTTCTTCACGTTCAGCAACATCGCCACGGTGCTGCTCTCGACGGCGGTCATCGGCATCCTCGCCCTCGGCACCACGTTCGTCATCATCACCGGCGGCATCGACCTGTCGATCGGAACCGGCATGGCGCTGTGCGCGGTGATGACGGGTGTCATCGTCACGAACATGGGCCTTCCGGTCTGGGTCGGCGTCATCGGCGGCATCCTCACCGGTGTGCTGATGGGCCTGGTGAACGGCGTGAACATCACGTTCCTCCGACTCCCGCCGTTCATCGCGACGCTCGCGATGATGATGATCGCCGGCGGTCTCGCCCTCGTCATCTCGAACGTCGCCCCGATCTACTTCTCGACCTCGGCTCCCGACTTCAAGAAGATCGCGCTCGGCGTGATCATCCCCGGCATCCCGAACGCGGTGCTCATCACCGCGGCTCTCGCGATCGTCGCCTTCCTCGTGCTGTCGAAGACGCTGCTCGGTCGCTACACGTTCGCGATCGGCTCGAACGAGGAGGCGACCCGCCTGTCGGGCGTCAACACCCGCCGCTGGACGATCCTCATCTACATGTTCGCCGGCGCCTTCACCGGTATCGCGGGCATCGTGATCGCCGCCCGGCTCGACTCGGCGCAGCCCCAGATCGGCACCGGCTACGAGCTGCAGGCGATCGCCGCGGTGATCATCGGCGGCACCTCCCTGCTCGGCGGACGAGGGTCGATCCTCGGCACCGTCATCGGCGCGCTGATCATGAGCGTGCTCGTCAACGGCCTGCGCATCATGTCGATCCAGTCGGAATGGCAGAACATCGTCGTCGGCGTCGTCGTGCTGCTGGCCGTGTTCCTCGACTCGCTGCGCAACCGGCAGCGCACCTGACCCACTCGACCTATCCCCCCACCACCACACAGAGAACAATGGAGTTTCCATGAAATTCGGCAAGAAGACCGCATTCGCGGCACTCGTGGCCGCATCCGCCCTCGTCTTCGCGGGGTGCGCAGGCGGCGGTGACGTCATCGAAGAAGGCGGCGGCACCGACGGATCGAGCGGCGACGGTGAGATGTACATCGCGCTCGTCTCGAAGGGCTTCCAGCACCAGTTCTGGCAGGCCGTCAAGCAGGGCGCTCAGGAGAAGGCAGACGAGCTCGGCGTGAAGATCACGTTCGAAGGCCCCGCCGCCGAGACCGAGATCGCCCAGCAGCTCGAGATGCTCACCAGCGCCATCGACAAGAACCCGGATGCCATCGCATACGCAGCGCTGGACCCCGAGGCCTGTGTCGCCCCGCTCGAGCAGGCGAAGTCGAAGGACATCCCTGTCGTGTACTTCGACGCTCCCTGCAACGGCGACGTCGGGCTCAGCCTGGCCGCGACCGACAGCAAGGTCGCCGGCGCGCTGGCTGCAGAGCACATGGCAGAGCTGATCGGCGGCGAGGGCGAGGTCGCGATCGTCGGCCACTCGCAGATCAACTCGACCGGTGTCGAGCGTCGTGACGGCTTCGTCGAGAAGATGGAAGCCGACTTCCCCGACATCGACATCGTCGACATCCAGTACGGCGACGGCGACCACCTGAAGTCGGCCGACATCGCCAAGACGCTGATCGCCGCCCACCCCGACCTCAAGGGCATCTACGGCACCAACGAGGGTTCGGCCATCGGCGTCGTGAACGCCGTGAACGAGCTCGGTCTCGAGAAGGGCAAGATCACGATCGTCGGCTTCGACTCGGGAGCGGCCCAGATCAACGCGATCAAGGACGGCACGATGGCCGGCGCCATCACGCAGGACCCGATCGGCATCGGCGCGCAGGTCGTCCAGGCGGCATACGACGCAGCCAACGGCGACACCGTCGACGAGTTCTACGACACGGGTTCGTACTGGTACGACAGCACGAACCTCGAGGATGAGAAGATCGCAGCCGTCCTCTACGAGTGACCCGCTGAGATCGCAGAAGCCCCTCGCCTTCGGGCGGGGGGCTTTCTGTGTGCCCGGGGCTTCTGCGTGCCGGGTGGTTTTCTGTGTGCCGGGTGGCCGGGGGCTGGCGGCATCCGTGCACGGCTGCATGCTCAGATCACGGATGCAGGCCCAGACGCGGGGAATCGGCATGCAGGTGTGTTCTGAGCATGCAGGTGTGAGGGGCTGCAGGTGTGAGGGGTGGATGCGGGAGGGGTGCGGGTGAGGCCTCGGCGCACAGGTGCATGCTCAGATCGCGGATGCAGGCCCAGACGCGGGGAATCGGCATGCAGGTGTGTTCTGGGCATGCAGGTGTGAGGGGCTGCAGGTGTGAGGGGCGGATGCCGGGGAGGGGAGCGCGCGGCGTCGTCAGATCCGGCGGAGGAAGGTCAGGATCGACGACGGCTCGACGATCAGCTGCTGCAGCGCCTCGTTGAACGGGACCCCGGCCGGGGCTGCGATGTGCGCCCGGAAGGCCGCCTCGTCGCGATAGACCTCGTAGACGAAGAACCGGTCGGGGTCATCGACGAGGCGCGTCGCATCGAACACGACGTTGCCATCTTCGGCTCGCACGACCTCGGCGAAATCGCGGAGCAGTGCGGCGACCTCGTCGCCCTTCTCGGGGCGTGCGGTAAACACGGCGTGCAAAATGGTCGGCTCGGCCATGAGGGCTCCTCGGGATGGATACGGGATGCAGGATGCGGGATGCGGGGCAGGCGATGCGGGATCAGGGCGACAGGGTGAGCAGGCGCGCCGGGTTCGCGACCAGCATCCGCTCGACGGCGTCGTCGCCCACGGCGGACCGCAAGCGCGGCAGGTAGCGCTCGCCGAGGTAGGCGAGTCCGGGCATGCCGCCGTAGGAGATGTACCGGGTCCGTCGGGCGACGTCGCCGCCGAGCAGGATGCGGTCGGCCGCGCCGAGCTCGACGACCCGCTCGGTGAGGGCCAGCAGCTCGGCATCCGACCGGGTGCGCGGGCGGGCGAAGCCGTCGTATCCCAGGTACGCGCCGCGCTCGGCGAGGGAGGCGTGCAGTCCGGCATCCGGATCGCGATCGGCGTGCGCGAGCACGACGCGATCGGATGCGACGCCCTCGGCCTCGAGCACGTCGAGCACCTCGTGCGTGGCGGTGCAGAACTCCAGGTGCACCATCACCGGTGCTCCCGTCTCCCGATGCGCCGCGGCGACCGCGAGCAGGGTCGTGCGCTCGAAGGAGCTGATGCTCCAGTAGCCGACGCCGGCTTTCAGCATCCCGGCGCGCACCGGTGATCCATCCGGAGCTGCGGCCAGGGGGACGTCGGGAGTCTCGAACACCAGCGCGTCGTCGACCAACATCCCGAGCGTCACCTCGGCGACGAACAGCTCGGTCAGACGCTCGGCGCTCCACACCTGCATCGGATGGTCATCGCCGTAGTGCGCCTCGCGGTGGCGGCCGGTCGTCGCGACGACGCGCATCCCGGTGCCGGCGCTGATCCGTGCGACGCCCTCCGGGTCGCGCCCGAGCCCGAACGGCGTCGCATCCACCATCGCCGCGAAGCCGCTGGCCTTGAGCAGGGCGGCCTCCTGCCCGGAGAGGTCTTCGTCGTCGAGCTCGTCGCCCACCAGCAGCGGCGAGATCTGGAAGAGGTGCTCGTGATAGTCCGTCGCCCCGAGCTGGGCCGGGTCGATGTCGCCGAGCACCGTGCGCACGACGGGCATCAGCGCACCGATTCGGCAGCCTCGGCGAGCCGCTCGACGATCTCGGGGGTGAGGTCGATCTCGAACACGTCGGCGACGACCTGCGACCAGCCGTGGATGAAGTAGCGCCAGCCGTCGATCACGTGCAGCCCGCGCGCGGCCTCCTGCGCTCGTGCCTGGTGCAGGAACTCGAGCGACCCTCGATAGTTGAACTCCCACACCCACGCGCCATCGGGGAACGCGACGTCGTCGGGCAACGGGGAGCCGGGGCGGTCCTTGCCGAGTCCCGTGGCGTTCACGATCAGCGACCCCGCGGGAGCCGAGGCGACGATGGCCGCGGCATCCTGCACCGTGTCGGTGCGCACGTACGTGATCAGACCGTCGCGAGTGCCGTGCTGGCGGTGCACCTCGCGCAGGTGATCGAGCTTGTCGTCGTCGCGGGCGGTGACGGTGATCTTCGCCGGAGCATCCGCTCTCTCCGCCAGCGCCCAGCTGAGCGCCGTGCCCGAACCGCCGGCGCCGAGGATCACGACCTCGGCCCCCGTGCGCCCGAAGTGGTCGGTCGGGAGGAAGTCGTTCAGTGCGAGGTCGACGGTGAGCGGGTCTTTCGCGCGACCGATCAGGTGATCGCCCCGCTTCGAGATGCTCGAGATCTCGGAGCACGAGACGGCGAACGGGTCGAGCTCGTCGAACAGGCCGGATGCCGCGGCGAAGACGTTCATCTTGTGCGTCGTGACGAGAGCGCCCCGGTGGTGCGGGTCGTCGCGGATCTGCTCGACCATCGAGACATACTGCTCAGGGGTGGCATCCATCGGCAGGTCGTGCCCGATGAGGTTCTCGGTGGGGAGCCCCAGCACCTCGGCCCACTTCGGGAACACCTTCATGATCGACGACGAGCCGGTGCTCACGCCGACGAAGCCCATGTAGCCGCCGGTCGTGGTCGCGGGGGTCTCGGTGAGGGTCATAGCCTGGTCCTTCAGGGTCGGGGAGAGACAGGGTGGGCGGGTGCTGTGCCCGCCAGCACGGCGAGCACGTCGTCGAGAGACATCGACCCCATGTTGTCGACGGCCTGCGTGGTCTGCGCACCGAGGTGCGGGGTGACGGTCACGCGGTCGGCGAGGTCGTCGGCGAGCAGCGGGCTCGCGCTCGCTGCCGTGTCGCCGTTCAGGGTGTCGGCGGCGTATCCGCCGAGGCGTCCGTCGTGCAGGGCCTGCGCCAGCGCGTGCTCGTCGACGAGGTCAGGGCGGGCGGTGTTCACCAGGATCATTCCCGGACGGATGCTGTCGAGTCTGGCGGCATCGACCAGCGTCTGGCCGCCGGGGGCATGCAGGGTGATCAGGTCGGCGGTGCGGAACAGCTCATCGAGGTCGACCGGCTCGGCCCCTCGCGCGGCGATGACGTCGGCAGGGAGGAACGGATCGGTGGCGAGCACTCGGGCGCCGAAGCCGCTGAGGCGTCGGGCGACGCCCTGGCCGATCCGGCCGAAGCCCACGACGCCGACCGTGGCGGCTCCGAGTTCGCGGCCGCGGCGCACGCTCCAGTCGCCGATGCGCACACGGCGGTCGCCGTCGGGGATGAACCGGAGGGCCGCGAGCATGAGTCCGACGGTGTGGTCGGCGACGGCATCCGCATTCGCGCCGGGGGTGTTCGTCACCGGGATTCCGCGCCGCAGCGCCGCAGAGAGATCGACCGCCTCGGTGCCGACGCCGTAGCGGGCTACGACCCGAAGGTTCGGTGCGGCGGCGAGATGCTCGTCGGTCACAGGTCCCGTGCCGGCGATCCATCCCTCAGCCGCGGCGAGCAGCGGCGCGAGCTCGGTGAGCCCGTGGTGCGCGGGTCCACGGACGATCTGGTGGCCGGCCGCCGTGGCCCGCCCGACGAGGTCGAGATCGCCGTCGGAGAACGAGCGGCTGGTGGCGAGGATGACTCCCATCAGGCGTCCCGCGTGGCGGGTGCCTGGGCGAACCACGGCTCGAGCGCGGTGTAGGCGTCGACGAAGCGGGCGTGCCGCTGCGCGTGGACGGCGTGCCGACCGGCATCCGGAGTGAACTCCGCCGTCACCTCGCTGAGCGCCCTCGCCGCCGAGAAGTCGGCGAGGCCGAGGCCGACCGCGCCGGTGACCGCGGCGCCGAGGCTGTTGGCCTCTTCGACGATCGTGCGGCGGCGGATCGGAACTCCCCAGACATCGGCGAGGATGCTGAGCCACGCGTCGCTCTGCGCTCCGCCGCCGACTGCGTCGATGCGGTCGATGGAGGCTCCGGATTCGCGGAACGCCTGGATGCAGGTGAGCAGGTTGTAGGCCACGCCCTCGAGCACGGCGTGGGTCAGGTGCGCGCGGGTGTGGTGACGGCCGAGGCCGACGAAGGCTCCGCGCGCGTGCGGGTCCCACAGGGGAGAGCGCTCGCCGAGCAGGTAGGGGAGGAAGTAGAGGTCTTCGGTGTCGAGGTCGCCGCCGGCCTCGGCCGTCAGCCGCGCGGTGTCGGGGTGGGCGGGGTCGGGGGAGAGCGCCTCGGCGATCCACTGCACCGATGCGCCGCCGGCCTGCATGGTCGCGGTCGGCACGAACGAGCCGGGCACGACGTTGTCGAACGTCATGGTGCGCATCTGCGGATCGTGCAGCGGAGCGAGGCTCGCGAACGAGATCCACGACGACGTGCCCAGGCACACGTAGGCGCCGTCTGCGGGGGCGACGATGCCCGAGCCCACCGCGGCGAGCGGGCCGTCTCCGCCGCCCATGACCACGCGGACGGATGCCGACAGCCCGAGCGCGTCCGCAGACTCGGTCGTGAGGGAGCCCGCGACGGCCGTCGATTCGAGGATCTCGGGGAAGAGCGCGGCGTCGAGTCCGGCGGCGGCGAGAACGTCGGCCGACCAGGTGCCGTGCACCTGGTCGTAGGCGTTCGTGCCGGAGGCGTCGGAGCGCTCGGTCGCGAGGTGCCCGGTGAGCCGGTAGACGATGTAGTCCTTGGCGACGCAGAAGTGGCGCACGCGAGCCCAGACATCAGGCTCGTTGTCGCGCACCCACATGATCTTCTCGAGCGAGTAGGTGGGGTTCAGGCGGTGGCCGAGCACGCGGTAGGCGGCTTCGACGCCGAGGCGCTCTTCCAGCGCGCGGGTCTGCGCGCCCGAGCGGGTATCGGCCCAGATGATCGCGGGCCGCACCGGATCGCCGTGCGCGTCGAGCAGCACCGTGCCCATCATCTGGCCGCTCACGACGAGGCCGCCGACGGTCTCGGGGGCGATGCCCGCCCGCGACAGCAGCTGCCGGGTCGCCGAGACGACGGCATTCCACCAGTCCGCCGGGTCCTGCTCGGCGATGCCGCCGGCGGCGAAGTGGGCCGGGTAGGGGACCGTGACCGACGTGACGAGACGGCCGTCGTCATGGTGCAAGGACGCCTTGTCGCCGGTCGTCCCCAGGTCGTGCGCGATCAGCATGGCCGACCCCTATTCCGCGGAGGGGGTCGCGGAATAGGGGCGCAGGTCGACGCCCTCGGCCGAGCGGTAGGCGCGTGAGCCCATCCCGTGCTCGAGCACCCAGCCGTAGTCGTGGCCGGCGCCGCCCGGATACACGGCGAGGAACGCATACGGTTCGTCCCCCGTGTTCACTGAGCGGTGCGCCCACCCTGGCGGGATGTAGCCGATGGTGCCGGGCAGCATGTCGAGCCATTCGGTGCGCTCGCCGTCGAACATCAGCAGGCCGCCGCGTCCCTTCAGCGCGAGGTAGATCTCGCCCTGGTGGTTCGGATGCTGGTGCCCCTTCGTCATCCAGAGCTCACCGGACGTGTCGCCGGGCATGATCGTCGTGATCGACTGCGGCAGTTCGCGGTCGATCTCGGGCACGGGCGAGCTGGTGACGGTGTAGACCACGGGGTTCTCCCCGGCGGATGCCGAGGCCCAGGCCTCCGCGTCGAGGAACAGGCCCTCGAGGTCGGACATGCGCCGCGTCAGGGTGGGCCCTTCGGGCGAGAGAGTGAGGTTCTCGGCGTCGAACGCGATCGCCATCGGGGAGATCGGGGGCGTGTGGAACTGGGGCATCGGTGCTCCTTGGGCGGATGCTGCGGCGCTGCGCAACCTGTAATGACAAGCTGAGTGTACCTGTTATGACAAGTGGCGTCCAGTGCTCCGATGCGCGGGGGTGAGCGCGCGGGCGTGGGCGCGGGGTGCGGGGCCGTTGCCGGGACGCGAGATCAGGAGGATCGACGCGAATCAGGAGAGAAGGGCGAGAATCATCCTGATCTCGTCGCCTTCTCCTGATCTCAGGATGCCGCGCGCAGCGCGCGTGCGAGGTGGGACCTGCCGTCGCGGACCGCCCCGGCCGCCACTTCCCCGGCCCCCGGATAGTCGGCGTGGCCCGCGGGGAGGACGGCGAGTTCGAGCATCCGAGCCGCGTTCGCGACGCCGAACTGTCCGGGCGGCGGCACGTACGGGTCCCACATCGCCGCCTCGACGCGCACCGGGATGCGGGCGAAGCCGAGGGCTGTCGAGGCGTCGAACAGGCGCAGCACTTCGCGGGCCTCCGGATGGGCAGCGACGTGGTCGCGCACGGTCTCGCCGCTGCCGACGCAGTGCACGGCGAGGCGCTCGTCGTACTGTCCGAAGCTCGGCACGATGAGGGTCGCCCCGACGTAGCGGTCGTCCCACGGCAGGGCGAGGGCGCCGATGCCACCGCCGAAGCTCTCGCCGACGTAATAGAGGGGCAGGGGGCCGACGAGGGTGGTGAGAGCATCCGCGGCGAGCCAGAGGTCTCGGGCGCAGAGGCCGAGCACGTACGAGTCCGGGCTCTCGATCCCGGCCAGCACATGCTCGGCCTGGCGTGCGGGGGCGCCGACGCCCGTGTTCAGCGTGGGCAGCCCTCGGGCGACGGGGAAGATCGCGGCCGCATCGTCGGGTATGCGAGCGAGGTCGACCGCATCCCGTCCGCCGTAGCCGTGGCTGTGCACGACACCGACGCGCGCGGGCGACGAGACGGGCTCAACGAGCCAGGCGCGCAGCCGGATGCCGTCGACCCCGGCGTGCTCGATGATCGACACCCGCCGTCCGTGGACGCTCTCTGTGGACAGCACGGTGGGTGCGGCATCCACCGTCTTCGCCTGCTGCCGCCAGCCCCGCCACCGTTCGGCGAATCCGTCGGGTGCGGCGACCGGAGCGATCGCGCGGAGCGTGCTCAGTGTGTGGCCGTAGCTCGCGTCGAACTCGGCGTCGGCGAACCAGATGTCGTAGGGGGAGGGGGAGATGCTCATCGGTCACCGAGGGTACCCGGCCGAGATCATGAGCGTGTGCCGAGATCAGGAGCATCCTGCGGAGATCCTCCTGATCCGGCGCGGTTCGCCTGATATCAGGCGGGGCTGCGGACGACGCCGAGGGCGCATCGGCTCAGGCCCGGTCGGGCGACGGCGCAGGGCTCAGGCGCTCGCGCGCCGCGCGCGATATGCGGCCACGGCGTTGCGGTTCGTGCAGGTCGTCGAGCAGAAGCGCTTGGAGCGGTTGCGAGACAGATCGAGGGCGAGTGCCTGGCAGGTGTCGTCGGCGCAGATCGAGATGCGCGACCCCTCATCGGCGCGGATGACGTCGATCAGTGCCATGGCCGTCTCGATCAGCACGCGCTCGGGCAGGGGGCGCTCGTCCGCGACGGCGTGCAGGTGCCAGTCGACGTCGTCGTGGCGCACCAGCCTCGGAGCCAGATGCGCTTCGGCGAGCGCGGCGTTGACGTGCTCGGCCATCTCGTCTCGGGGTGCGAGCAGCATGGTGCGCAGCCGCGGACGCAGGGCTCGCAGCCCGCCGAGTTCGGCCTCGTCACGGTCGAGTCGACCCGAATAGGCGAAGTTCGCGAGGAACGCGTCGTAGTCGGCGAGCGTCTCGAGGGTGTCGGGGTCCTCCGCAGAGTTCACGAGCCAGACGGCAGCACGGAGGGTCTCTTCCGTGTCATCGGTGAAGTTCATGTTGACACCTTACATCGTGCACGAGTAGCGTCACCTGTCATGAGCAAGGTTGCAAATGACGTCACGGCGCTGGGCGTGCGCTTCGGTCTGCCGCTGGCGATCGGCGCGGCCTTCGCGTTCGGCATGTCCGGCGCCTGGGCTCGGGGGCTGATCGACGCGGGCTGGACTCCCGGCGCTGCGGTGACCGCGCGGGTCTGGGTCGCCGCCCTCGTGCTGCTCGTGCCCACGATCCTGTCGCTGCGCGGGCGGTGGGGAGTGCTCCGCAAGAACGCCGGGATGGTCGCCGCCTACGGTCTGCTCGCCGTGACCGCCACGCAGCTCTGCTACTTCCAGGCCGTCGCCGTGATGGACGTCGGCCTCGCGCTGCTCATCGAGTACACCGCGCCGATCGCCGTGATCCTGTGGTTGTGGCTCCGTCGCGGCGAGCGCCCGAGCCGCCGCAGCGTGATCGGCGCCGCCATCGCCTTCGTCGGTCTCGTGCTGATGCTCGACATCCTCACCGGGGCCGAGGTCAACGTCGCCGGCATCCTCTGGGCGCTCGCCGCGATGGTGGGTGCCGCGACGTACTTCCTGCTCTCGGCCAAGGCTGACACCGGACTGCCTCCGATCGCGCTCGCCGGGGGCGGGCTGCTGCTCGGCGCGATCGCACTGACGGTCGCGGGCCTCGTCGGCATCCTGCCCATCGCCTGGACGACCGACGACATCACCTACCGCTTCGGCACCGTGCCGTGGTTCGTGCCGGTGCTCGCGATCGGGCTCATCGCAACGGCCCTCGCGTACGTGCTCGGCATCGCCTCGACCCGGATGCTCGGCTCCCGCCTCGCGTCGTTCGTCGCTCTCTCCGAAGTGGTCGCCGCACTGCTCTTCGGCTGGCTGCTGCTCGGTCAGCTGCCCGACCTTCTGCAGGCCCTCGGCGGAGCGCTCGTGCTGGTCGGCGTGGTCGTCGTGAAGCTCGGCGAGCCGCGGCCGGCCGAGTTCGTCGAGCCGGTGCCGGATGCCGTGGAGCTGCCGCAGCGGTAGCTCAATGTATACGTGAGGCACTCAGAGCTCGCCCGAATGACCGACCTCGTGTATTTGTGTATACACTAAGGGAATGAGCTCCGTCGCCGATCGCATCAGCGCGAGTGATCGAGCCCACGCGGCACTGCTGGAGGAGATCCAGTCGGGCGCCCTCCCCGCCGGCTTCGTGCTGGGCGAGGTCGAGCAGGCCGCCCGCCTCGGCATCAGTCGCACTCCGATGCGCGAGGCGCTCCGACGCCTGGCGGCCGACGGCCTGGTCGTGCAGCAGTCCCCGCGGGTCACGGTGGTCGCAGACCTGGATGCCGACGACATCCGCGCACTGTTCGAGATCCGCCGCGCGCTCGAGGAGACCTCCGCCCGTCTCGCCGCCCAGCGAGGAGACGCCGATCTCTTCGCCGCGCTCGCCGACGAGTTCGCGCACGTCGACCTCGCCGCGGTTGAGGGGCGCGACGCGTACTACGCCCTCATCGCCCGCTTCGACGCGGCGCTCGACGCCGCGGTCGACAACGACTACATCGCCTCGGCGCTGCGCACCGTGCGCACCCACCTCGTGCGGGTGCGCCGGATGGCCCGCGACAAGCCCGACCGTCTCGCGGCCTCCGCCGCAGAGCACCGCACGATCGCCGCAGCCCTCGGCGCCCGAGACGGCGACCTCGCCGCTCATGCCACGCACGTGCATCTGCACAACGCGCTCGCCGGCATCCTCGACTCCCTGACAGCCAACCCAGAAGGTGTGAAATGACCGTCACCCACCACGTCCGCGTCCACCGCAGCGATGAGAACCTCGCCCGCGAAGACCAGCTCGCCTGGAAGATCGCCGAGGTCGCCGCCGACCCGGTCGAGGTCGAGCAGGACGTCACCGACATGATCATCAACCGCATCATCGACAACGCGTCGGTCGCGGCGGCATCCCTCACCCGCGGCCCCATCAACGCGGCCCGCGCCCAGGCGTTCAGCCACCCCGTCTCGACCGGCGGCATCGGGGCCACGGTCTTCGGCGCGGCGCTCGATCACCGCACGAGCCCCGAGTGGGCGGCCTGGGCCAACGGCGTGGCCGTGCGCGAGCTCGACTATCACGACACGTTCCTCGCGGCCGAGTACTCCCACCCGGGCGACAACATCCCGCCGATCCTCGCGGTCGCCCAGCACGTGCAGGCCGACGGTCGCGCGCTGCTGCGCGGCATCGCCACCGGCTACGAGATCCAGATGGACCTCGTGCGCGCGATCTGCCTGCACAAGCACAAGATCGACCACGTCGCGCACCTCGGCCCGTCGGCCGCCGCCGGCATCGGCACCCTGCTCGGCCTCGACGTCGAGACGATCTACCAGGCCGTCGGCCAGGGACTGCACACCACCACCGCGACCCGTCAGAGCCGCAAGGGCGAGATCTCGACCTGGAAGGCGCACGCCCCGGCCTTCGCCGGCAAGCTCGCGGTCGAGGCCGTCGACCGGGCGATGCGCGGCCAGACCAGCCCCGCCCCGATCTATGAGGGCGAAGACGGTGTGATCGCCTGGATGCTCGACGGCAAGGACGCCGCCTACGAGGTGCCGCTGCCCGCCGCGGGCGAGGCGAAGCGCGCGATCCTGGACTCGTACACGAAGGAGCACTCGGCCGAGTACCAGGCGCAGGCGTGGATCGACCTCGCCCGCAAGCTCGGCACCGAGAATCCGGCGCTGCGCGACCCCGCGAACATCGAGGCCATCGTGCTGCACACCAGCCATCACACCCACTACGTGATCGGCTCGGGAGCGAACGACCCGCAGAAGTACGACCCCACGGCATCGCGCGAGACGCTCGACCACTCGATCCCGTACATCTTCGCCGTCGCGCTGCAGGACGGCGGCTGGCACCACGTCGACTCGTACACCCCCGAGCGGGCCGGTCGCGAGGACACGGTCGCGCTGTGGCACAAGATCACCACGGCCGAGGATGCCGAGTGGACGCGCCGCTACCACTCCGAAGACCCCGACGTGAAGGCGTTCGGCGGTCGCGTCGAATTCCGCCTCGCCGACGGCACCACCGTCGTCGACGAGATCGCCGTCGCCGATGCGCATCCGCTCGGCGCCCGTCCGTTCGCGCGCGACAACTACATCGCGAAGTTCCGCCTGCTGGCCGAGCCGGTGCTCGAGCCGGCCGAGATCGAGCGCTTCCTCGCGCTCGTGCAGCGTCTGCCCGAGCTGACGGCCGCCGAGGTCGGCGAGCTGTCGATCATCGCGAAGCCCGGTCTGCTCGAGGGCGCCGACGCCCCGAAGGGCCTGTTCTGATGCTCTACTCCCACGTCACCCCGGCCGAGAAGCGCCGCCTGTTCCGTGAGCGGCTCGCGAGCGGTGAGCTGCTGCGGTTCCCGGGCGCCTTCAATCCGCTGAGCGCCCGACTCATCGAGCAGAAGGGCTTCGACGGGGTCTACATCTCGGGCGCTGTGCTCTCTGCCGACCTCGGGGTGCCCGACATCGGTCTCACCACCCTGACCGAGGTCGCCGGCCGTGCCAAGCAGATCGCGCGGATGACCGACATCCCCGCGATCGTCGACGCCGACACCGGCTTCGGTGAGCCGATGAACGTCGCCCGCACGATCCAGGAGCTCGAGGACGCCGGTCTCGCCGGCACCCACATCGAGGACCAGATCAACCCGAAGCGCTGCGGGCATCTCGACGGCAAGAGCGTCGTCGACGAGAGCACCGCGATCCGCCGCATCCGAGCGGCCGCAGATGCACGCCGTGACCCGAACTTCCTGATCATGGCCCGCACCGACATCCGCGCGGTCGAAGGACTGGACTCGGCGATCGACCGCGCCAAGGCGCTGGTGGATGCCGGAGCCGATGCCGTCTTCCCCGAGGCGATGCGCTCGCTCGCCGAATTCGAGGCGGTGGCGAACGCACTCGACGTGCCGATCCTCGCCAACATGACGGAGTTCGGCAAGAGCGACCTGTTCTCGGTCGACCAGTTGCGGGATGCCGGCGTCAACATGGTCATCTGGCCGGTGTCGCTGCTGCGCATCGCGATGGGCGCGGCCGGTCGTGCGCTCGATACGCTGGGCGAGGAGGGGCAGCTCACCTCGAAGCTCGGTGAGATGCAGCACCGTGCAGATCTCTACGACCTGATCGACTACGAGTCCTACACGCAGTTCGACTCGGGCGTCGCAGGCTTCACCGTCACGAAGGAGTGAGCATGACCGAGCCGGACATCAAGAAGGGCCTCGCCGGGGTCGTCGTCGATACGACCGCGATCTCGAAGGTCAACCCCGAGACGAACAGCCTGCTCTACCGCGGTTACCCCGTGCAGGAGCTCGCGGCGACCCAGTCGTTCGAGGCGGTCGCCTACCTGCTCTGGCATGGGGAGCTGCCGGATGCCGCGCAGCTGGCCGCATTCCGTGCGACCGAGCGCGAGCATCGAGCGCTCGCCGAGAACGTCAAGACGGCGATCGACCTGGTGCCCGTCGAGGCTCACCCGATGGACGAGGTGCGCACGGCCGTCAGCCTGCTCGGCGCCTCCGACACGAACGCGGGCGGGTCGGTGCTGGATGCCGGTGGCAGCCCCGAGCAGAACCTCGAGCGCAGCATCCGCCTGTTCGCGGCCCTGCCGGCGATCGTCGCCTACGGGCAGCGCCGCCGTCGTGGTCAGGAGCCGATCGCACCCCGCGAAGACCTCGACTACTCGGCGAACTTCCTCTGGATGACGTTCGGCGAAGAGCCCGATCCGGTGGTCGTCGATGCGTTCAACCGTTCGATGATCCTGTATGCGGAGCACTCGTTCAACGCCTCGACGTTCACGGCCCGGGTGATCACGTCGACGCTCAGCGATCTCTACTCAGCCGTGGTCGGTGCGATCGGTGCGCTCAAGGGGCCGCTGCACGGCGGCGCGAACGAGGCCGTGCTGCACATCTTCGACGAGATCGGCGAGGCGTCGAACGTGGTGCCCTGGCTGGATGCGGCTCTGGCCGAGAAGCGCAAGATCATGGGCTTCGGCCACCGCGTCTACAAGAGCGGCGACTCGCGTGTGCCCACCATGAAGGCCGCGCTCGACACGCTCGTCGAGCACTACGACCGCGCCGAGGTGGCCGAGCTGTACGACGCCCTCGAGTCGGAGTTCGTCGCCCGCAAGGGCATCTACCCGAACCTCGACTATCCGTCCGGACCCGCCTACAACCTGATCGGCTTCGACACCCTCACCTTCACGCCCCTGTTCGTGGCGGCACGGGTGACGGGGTGGACGGCACACGTGATCGAGCAGGCCGGCGCCAACGCGCTGATCCGTCCGCTGTCTCTCTACGACGGTGTCGACGAGCGGCACGTCGAAGGCTGACCGGGGCGCCGGCCCGGGTCAGTGCACCCGGGTCGGGTTCGATCGCACGCCGCACTCGCCGCGGCGGAGATGATCAGCTCGCGCGAGTGAGGTTCCCCAGCTCCGCGCCCGACGCGTCCTTGATCACGAGGACGTCGCCGTCGATCTCCACGGCACGAACGCCCCGCATCCAGTCGTCGACGCCGGGGCAGGCCTTCAGCGTCGAGGCGAATCGGGCGAGGTCGACGCGGTCGCCGTTCACCGAATAGGTCGTCGTGATGCCGTTGCAGCCATCGCTGCCGTGCACCTCTCCGTCGGCGGTGAACTCCAGGTGCGGCTGGCCCGAGGCGTCGTCGCCCCACAGGCCGACGAGCTTCTCGACGATGGCGTTGTCTTCGCCCGTGGGATCGCCGCTCGAGGTCGGTGCGCCGCTCGGGGCGCCCGTCGCGCAGGCCGCGCCCATCAGGGCGAAGGCTCCCAGCATCGCGAGGCCGACGAGGTTTCGTGCTCTGCGGTGGGTGCTCATGCTGGCCATGCTAACGGTGCCGCCTGCGAACGCAATGGCGCGCGTGATCCGGCCGGAGCTGACCGATCCCGCATCCGGATGACGCAACGCGGGCGCGTTTACCCCACACCGGACGTCCAGGTCAAGCGGTGAAATTCCGGTAAACAATTTCCCCATTCTGTGGATTTACTGGGTACTCTTCTAGAGATCCCTGTTCGTCCCGACGGACAGGATCCTGCTTGTCGGGGGGCCAGCGTCGCAGTTCACGCCTCCACCGGGAGGCGAACGGTTCTGTGTGCATCGCACACTGCCGGAGATGAAACTGACTGACGATCCGTGACCAGCAAGGACATACATCACATGAAGCACAGAGTGACAGGCCGACGCCCATTGGCGTTGACGGCCGCCACCACCCTCGCCCTCTCGGGCCTCTTCCTGGGAGCGCCTGCGGCGTTCGCGCAGGATGACGCCGAGCCGACTCCGGCTCCGACCACGACCGAAGCCCCCGTTCAGGACGCTCCGGACGCAGAGGTCGTCGAGGCGACCAAGAAGGCTGCCGAGCAGGGCGTCGAGGTCGTCGCCTTCGGCACGAACGCAAACGGTGGAGGCGTCGTCGTCGTCACCTCCGACAGCCCGACCAGCGGCGAAGCGATCGACGATGTCGCGGCCAAGGCCCGCCTCACCGACCCGGCCGTCGTCACGGTCGACCGCGTGCTCTCGGCTTTCGACGAGGGTGACGTCGTCGGCGGACAGGGCTACCTGTCGGTCAGCCCCGACCTCGAGAGCTTCGTCGCCGGCGAGCCCGGAAGCAACGCCTGGTCGTGCTCCGTGGGCTTCGCCGCATTCACGCCCACCGGTGACCCTGCGCTCCTCAGCGCCGGACACTGCGCCTTCGACGAGAGCGGCGCACCGCTCACCGACACCACTCTCACCGTTCCCGGTGACGAGCCGGCAGTCGGCGGATCCCCCTCACTCCCCGCGTCGATCGAGCTGCTCGGCACGTTCGGCTTCGCCCAGTTCGGCGGCGGCGACGGAGGCCTCGGCTCGAACGGCGACACCACCGCGACCGACATCTCGGTCATCGACATCGACGAGGCCGCCGGCTGGAACCCGGTTCCCGCGGTCACCGACTGGACCACGGCCGGTGACTCGCTGAGCTCGCTCGCCGACAGCGTCATCGAGATCAAGTCCGTCGCCGCCCCGGCGCTCGGCGAGGTCAACAAGAGCGGTCGCACCACCGGCTTCACCACCGGTGTGGTCGACGGCGACGACATCCTCGACGGATGGGCGAGCATCGACGGCCACTGGGTTCAGGGCTTCTCGAGCAACACTCCCGCGGCTCCCGGCGACTCCGGCGGCGCGGTCATCCAGGGCAATGCGGCCGTCGGCCTCATCAGCGGTGGATCCGAGGCGACAGAGACCGAAGAGCAGTTCACCTGGGCGGCATCGCTCGTGACCGCTCTGCCCAAGACCAACGGCTACCAGGTCGCGCTCGACCTCGACGCTCCGGTCATCACGAGCCCGACCGACGGTGCAGAGGTGCAGCCCGGAACGGCCATCACCGGAACCGCTCCCGGAGCGGCCAAGGTCACGGTCAGCGGCTTCGGCGCAGACCAGACGGTCGACGTCGTGGACGGCGCCTTCTCGGTCGTCGGCCCTGTCGAGCTCGGTGAGCAGACCATCTCGGTCCGTGCGCGCACCGGCTTCAGCTCTTCCGAGACCGTCTCGATCGACGTGACCGTGGTGCCTGCTCCGCTCGTCGCACCGGTCATCACCTCGCCGGCTGACCGCTCGACGGTCACCGAGGCCGTCACCGCGATCAGCGGCACCGGCCTGCCGACCACCGGCATCACGGTGACGGACGCCGAGACCGACGACGTGCTCGGCACGACCGAGGTCGCCGCAGACGGTTCCTGGACCGTCGACGGACTCACCTTCGGGTACGGCGAGCACAGCGTCGTCGTGACGCAGACCCGCGACGGCGAGGTCTCGCCTGAGGCCACGTCGACGTTCGCCGTCCGCCCCGTCTCGCCGGCCGTGACCTCGGTCGCGAACGGTGCGGAGTTCGCCCACAACGACGGCCCCTCAGGGCTCGCCGGCACGGGCATCGACGGCGCGACCGTCACGGTGAAGCTCAACGGCGCTGAGCCGGCATCCGCGAACACGGCGGCCCTCGCGGGCGCCTTCGCCGCCGCGAGCGGCACGTTCACGGCCACGGTCGAGGACGGCGCATGGAGCGTCCAGTTCGGCGCGGCTCTCGAGTCGGGCACGTACACGGTGTCGGCGACGCAGGTCGTCGACGGCGTCTCGTCGGCTCCGACCGATCTGGCGTTCGCGGTTCTCGCCGCACCGGTCGCCGGTGGTGGCGGCGCTGCTCCCGGTGACGGTGGTGCAGCCGCACCCGGTGACGGCGGACTCGCCGTGACCGGTGCCGACATGCTCGTCCCGCTCTCCGCCGCAGCCATCGCGCTCGCGCTGCTGTCGGGTGGACTGCTGCTGGTCTTCCGTCGTCGCCAGACGATGGAGAGCTGAACACGCTGATCACCCGTCGGTGACGCCGGAAGGCGCCGCTGACTGAAGATCGAGAAGCAACGCGGGTCCCGTGGCGAATGCCGCGGGACCCGCGTTCTGTGTAGGGTGATCTCGCGGTGAATCAGCGTTTCTGCAACGGTGAGCCGAAGGGATCCGGGAGGCGCCATGGCGGTGACGTTGCACGATGTGGCACGCCTGGCCGAGGTGTCGATCAAGACGGTGTCGAACGTCATCAACGACTATCCGCACATCCGCCCGGCCACTCGTGAGAAGGTCGAGGCCGCGATCGCCGAGCTCGGCTACACGCCGAACCTCACGGCGCGCAATCTGCGCTCGGGGCGCACGGGGGCCATCGCCCTCGCCCTGCCCGACCTGGGTCTGCCGTACTTCGCCGAGCTCGCCGCGCTCGTGATCCAGGAGGCGGAGGCGGCCGGCGTCGTGGTCCTCGTCGAGCAGACGGGTGCCGACCGCATCCGCGAGCTCGATCTGCTGCGCAGCCCCCGACTCAAACTGACCGACGGGCTGATCTTCAGCCCGCTCGGCATGGGGCAGGAGGACGCCGCGGCTCTCGATGTCTCGTTCCCCCTGGTGCTCCTCGGCGAGCGCATCTTCGACGGTCCGACCGATCACGTCACCATGCGCAATGTCGAGGCGGCGCGTGCCGCGACCGAGCATCTCCTCTCGCAGGGGCGTCGCCGCATCGCGGTGGTGGGTGCGCACGAGGGCGAGGTCCTCGGCTCGGCGGCGCTGCGGCTGCAGGGCTACCGTGAGGCGCTGGAGGCGGCGGGCATCGCCTACGACGAGACGATCATCGGGTACACGACCCTGTGGCACCGCGCGAACGGTGCGGACTCGATGCGCGAGCTCCTCGCCCGCGGGGGCGAGTTCGACGCGGTGTTCGGGTTGAACGACACGCTCGCGCTCGGCGCCATGCGCGTTCTCCAGGAGTCGGGGCGCCGTGTGCCCGATGACATCGCCGTGGTCGGCTTCGACGGGCTGGACGAGGCCGCCTATTCGATCCCCTCGCTGACTACGGTCGACCCCGGGCGCGCGTGGATCGCGAAGACCGCGGTGTCGACCCTGCTCGCGCGGATCGCGGGGGATGCCGACGCCCCGGCCAGGACCCTCCTCGCGGACTACCGCATCCTCGAGCGGGAATCCGCCCCCTCGGCCTGATCCGACTCGGCCGTACGCCTCCGGAATTGGCGATTGACAGTTCCGGCCAATCGAGTCACAATGTCTTCTACAACGTTTACTACAACGTTGTAAACGAGTGGGACCGCTCCAGCGCAGCAGCTGAGCGACGACATCGAAGTCACTTCCCGAGAGGAATCACAGCACAATGAAGTCACGGATCCTGGCCGTCGCCGGCGTTATCGCCCTCGCCACGGCAACCATCACCGGATGCTCGAGCGGCACGGCCGCAGGGGGCGACAGCGACACGCTCACTTTCATGTTCCGCGGCAGCGATGCCGAGAAGGCCGCGTACACCGCAGCGATCGAGCAGTTCGAGAAGGACAACGACGTCACGGTGAAGATCATCATGACGACGGCCGACGAGTACAGCACCAAGCTCAAGGCGGCGATCACCGGCAAGCAGATCCCCGACGTGTTCTACGTCGATCCCGGCAGCGTGCAGGCGTACGTGAAGTCCGGGATCATCAAGGACATCACGAAAGAGGTCGAGGCCACGGTCGACCTCGACAACGTCTGGCAGTACGGCGTCGACAGCTACCGCTTCGACGGCAAGCTCATGGGCGAGGGCGCGATCTACGCGATGCCCAAGGACGTGGGGCCATTCTCGTTCGGCTACAACAAGACCATGTTCGAGGCGGCCGGCATCCCGCTGCCCTCGGTCGACGACCCCTACACGTGGGACGAGTTCATCGACGTCGCCAAGAAGCTGACGCTCGACACCGACGGCGACGGCGTCCTCGACCAATGGGGCACGGGCCTCAACGTGCAGTGGAACCTGCAGTCCTTCGTCTGGTCGAACGGCGGTGACTGGCTGAACGACGACCGCACCGAGGTCACCGTCGACAGCCCCGAGTTCGCCGAGGCCCTGCAGTTCTTCGCCGACATGCAGAACGTCGCGCAGGTGACGCCGTCGGTCACCGACGCGCAGACCCTCGACACCTACCAGCGGTGGATGCAGGGCGACATCGGCTTCTTCCCCGTCGGGCCGTGGGACGTGCCCACCTACGAGACGCTCGACTTCGACTGGGACCTGATCCCGTATCCGGTCGGCTCGACCGGCGAGACCGCCACCTGGGTCGGCACCCTCGGCATCGCCGTCGCCGAATCGTCCAAGAACGCGGATCTCGCCACGAAGCTCGCGATCTATCTCTCCACCGACGAGACCGCGCAGCAGTCGCTCGTCGACGCCGGCGTGCAGGTGCCCAACCTCAAGGACATGGCAGACACGTGGGTGGCATCCGCGACGCTGCCGCCCGCCAACAAGCAGGAGTTCCTCGACATCGTCAACCAGGACGGCCGCGCCCTGCCCGCCAACACGACCTACAGCGCCGAGTGGTACGACGAGCTCTTCAAGAACATCCAGCCGGTGCTCGACGGCAAGCAGACCGCCGCCGACTACCTCGCCGAGGTGCAGCCGCGCATGCAGGAGCTGCTCGACAAGGCCAACGCCGACGCCGGCATCGGCTGACCGTCCTGCGGGGCCGCGCATGTGCGCGGCCCCGCAGAGCCCCTGACCACATCCGCTCCCGTTCTCTGAGAAGAGGTGACCATGTCGACGACGACATCCCGTCGATCCCGACTGCACCGCCGTGAACATCTCGTCGCGGCCGCGTTCGTCGCGATCCCCGTGCTCGGCTTCCTGATCTTCATCGCCTATCCGCTGCTGTTCTCGTTCTACGCCTCGTTCACCAAATGGAACGGCCTGAGCGACCCGGTCTTCAACGGTCTCGACAACTACGCCGAGATGTTCGCCGACCCGTACTTCTGGCAGGCGATGGGCAACACCGTGTTCATGATGATCGGCATCCCGATCGGACTCGTCCTGTCACTGCTGCTCGCGCTCGCGCTCAACCGCAAGATGCGCGGCACGACGTTCTTCCGCACCGTCTACTACGTGCCGGTGATCTCGTCTCTCGCCGCCGTCGCGATCCTCTGGCAGTGGGCGTACAACGGCGACTTCGGGCTCATCAACCAGGTGCTCGCGATCTTCGGCATCGACGGCCCCAACTGGTTGCAGAACGCCGACACCGCGAAGCCCGCGATCATCATCATGTCGGTGTGGAAGGGGCTCGGCTTCTCGATGCTGCTGTACCTCGCAGCGCTGCAGTCGGTGCCCAGGCACCTGTACGAGGCCGCGGCCATCGACGGGGCGAACGCATTCCAGCAGTTCCGCCACATCACGATCCCGATGCTGAGCCCGGTGACGTTCTTCCTCGTCGTGACCAGCATCATCGGCGGAGCCCAGATCTTCATCGAGATCAACATCATGACCCCGACCGGCGGCCCCGAGTTCTCGACGGCATCCATCGTCTGGTACATCTGGCAGAAGGCATTCAACTACCTGCAGATGGGCTACGCCACCGCGATGTCGGTGGTGCTCGGACTCCTGGTCTTCGTGATCACCGCGATCCAGTTCCGGATCAACCGCCGCTTCCAGTTCTCGATCGACTGAGGCCCATCATGAACCAGCTCCTGACCGACACCGCCGACGATACCGTCGCGGTCACCGTCCCCACCGCCCGTCGTCGTCGTCAGCTCCGCGGAGGCGTGGGCCGCCCCACCGGCAACGGCATCACCACCGGGCGATCGCGCACGACCCGACGCCGTGCCGTCGACGCGATCCTCTTCGCCGTGCTCTCCCTCGGCGGCGTCATCATGATCGCGCCGCTGCTGTGGACCTTCAGCACCTCCCTCAAGACCAAGGAGGCGGTCTTCTCGCTGCCGCCGCAGTGGATCCCCGATCCGGTGCAGTGGGAGAACTACATCCGGGTGTGGTCCGCCGGTCCGCTCGCCAGCGGCATCGTGAACAGCCTCATCGTGTCCGTGAGCGTCACGATCGTCGGCACCGTCAGCTCGGCGATCGCGGCGTTCGCGTTCGCGAAGATGCGCCTGCCGTTCAAGAACGTCGTGTTCCTGTCGCTGCTCGCCGCCATCATGATCCCGTTCCCGACGATCATGATCCCGCAGTTCACGATGTTCGCGAACGCCGGACTCGTCGATACGCTCTGGCCCCTGATCCTGCCCGGGATCTTCGGCAACATCGTCATGATCTTCTTCCTGCGCCAGTATCTCGACTCGGTGCCCGACTCGATCATCGAGGCTGCGAAGCTCGACGGCGCCGGCTATCTGCGGATCTTCGGGACGCTCATCTTCCCGGCGATCCGGCCGGCGATCGCCGCGCAGTTCATCCTCTGGTTCATGGCGGTGTGGAACGACTACCTCGCGCCGATCATCTACCTGAACACCCCGGAGCGTCAGACCCTGCAGCTCGTGATCGCGAGCTTCAACGCCACCTACGCGAGCCAGACCGACTACCCGCTGATCATGGCGGCGTCCTTCATCGCGCTGATCCCGGTGCTCACCGTGTTCGTGGTGTTCCAGAAGCAGATCATCGAATCCGTGGCGCTGACCGGAGCGAAGGGCTGACATGCACGCCGACATCGACATCGATATCGACACCTCGACCTGGGGTGCCAGGCACGCGCACGACCCGACCGTCGTCCGCGGGGATGACGGGCTCTGGTACATGTTCTCCACGGATGCCGTGGCCGGTGCCGATCGAGTTCCGGCCGGAGCTCACGTGCGCACCTCGCCCGATCTGGTGGAGTGGACCTATCGGGGCACCGCGCTCGACGGAGTGCCCGATCAGGCGCAGGAGTGGAGCGGGGCCTCGGGGCTGTGGGCCCCCGAGGTCGTCCGCTGGCCCACGGCGGACGGCTCGCCGCGGTGGCACATGTACTACTCGGCGTCGACCTTCGGGTCCCGCACCTCGGCCATCGGGCTGGCGACGGCGACCGATCTCGCGGGTCCGTGGGTCGACCGCGGCATAGTGATCGCCACCCGTCACGATCGCGACGGGTTCAACGCGATCGACGCGGCCGTCATCCTCGACAGGGCGGGCTCGCCGTGGATGCTCTACGGGTCGTTCTTCGGCGGCATCCACGCTGTGGAGCTGTCGCGCGAGACGGGTCTTCGCCTCCGCGACGAGCCCGGTGTGCTGATCGCGCGCCGGCCCCGCAGCGTCGACGGCGCGATCGAGGGCGCCTACGTGCTGCACCGCGATCAGGAGGACCGGTACGTGCTGTTCGTCTCGTTCGATTCGCTGGTCGACACGTACAGCGTGCGGGTCGGCGTGGCAGACGAGATCACGGGCCCCTATCGGGATCAGCAGGGACGGGACCTGACCTCTCCGTCAGACGCCGAGGCCCTCGTCGTGGGCACGAAGATCCTGGGTGGCCTGCGGTTCCCCGACGGCACCGGCCTCATCGCGCCGGGACACAACTCGATCTTCCATGACGGAGACGCGACCTTCATGGTGCACCACGTGCGCTTCGCCGACGACCCCGCTCAGCACGAGGCGCAGGTGCGGCGCGTGCACTGGACCGCATCGGGATGGCCCGTCGTGTCGCCGCATCCGTTCGCCGGACTCGGCACCGAGCGGCTGGCCGTGGCCGAGCCCGTCGCAGGGGAGTGGGATGCCGTGCGCTTCGCTCCCGAGGTGTCGACGATGGTCGACTCCAGACGGGTGCGCTGCGAGTCAGTGCTGTCGTCCGACGGCGAACCCGTCGCAGCGTCGTTGATCCTGAGGCTGTCCGACGATGACGGCGCGAGCGACGGCGCGGGCATGACCGCCGACGCCGAGGCAGTCGTTCTCGACGCCGTCGTGTTCGGCGCCTGGGATCCCGTCGCCGAGTGCACGGTGCTCGCCTTCAGCGGCATCGACGCGCACGGCGTGGTCTGGAGCGGTTCTCAGGCGGTGCGATCGTGAGCGCCGACGCGCAGGTGGGGCTCGGCTGGACCGGCCGGGTCATGCAGGTGCTGCAGGCGGTGTGCACACTGGTGCTGGTGAACCTGCTCTGCGTGGCCGGCGTCGTCGCCGGCCTCGGGATCCTCGGGCTGATGCCCGCGAGCGTGGCCGCCGCAACGGTGCTGCTCCCCGGTGACGCCTCCGAGACCGGCACGGTGCGACGGTTCCTCCGCGCGTACCGGGAGTCGTTCGTGCGGGCCAACCTGACAGGCGGTCCGCTCCTCCTCGCTGGCGTGCTGCTCGCCGCCGACGCCCTGGTGCTCCCGCGGCTCGACGGCCCCTTGGCCGCCGTGCTCACCGCGCTGACCACGGCCGTCGCGCTCGCGGTGCTGCTGATGTGGATCGTCTGCGCCACTCTGCTCGTGCGCTACCGCGACACCCCCGTCGCCGTGCTGCGCTACGCGTTGACCATTCCGCTCACCTCTCCCGTCACGGGCGCCGGTGTGCTCGTCGTCCTCGTCGCCTTCGTGGTGATCGCCGGGGTCTTCCCCGTCGTCGTCCCCCTCATCGGCGCCTCTCTTCCCCTCGCCATCGCGGTGCGCCTGATCGATCGACGCCTGGCGACGATCGATGCTCGCGATCCGCAGTCCGCGGACGCGCTGCGCTGAACACCGCAGTGCTCGTCCCCACTCACCGACCCCCTCGCCGACTCGCCGAGCCGGCCCGTACCAGAGAAGGAAACCCTGTGACCAAGGCACGCATCTCCATCGACCGTGAGGCGGTCGTCGCGACGATCGATCGACGCATCTTCGGCTCGTTCGTCGAACACCTCGGCCGCTGCGTCTACGACGGCATCTACGAGCCGGGGCATCCGACCGCGAACGAAGACGGCTTCCGTCTCGATGTCGTCGAGCTCGTGCGCGAGCTGGGATCGACCACGATCCGCTACCCCGGAGGCAACTTCGTATCGGGCTTCCGCTGGGAGGACTCCGTGGGGCCGCGGGACCAGCGGCCGGTGCGCCGTGACCTCGCCTGGCACTCGCTCGAGACCAACCAGGTCGGCGTCGACGAGTTCTCGCGGTGGCTCGCGCTCACCGGCTCGGAGCTCATGATGGCAGTGAACCTGGGGACCCGCGGAATCGAGGCGGCCCTCGACCTGCTCGAGTACTGCAACCACCCGTCGGGAACCGCGCTCAGCGACCAGCGCATCGCGAACGGCACCGTCGAGCCGCACGGCATCCGCATGTGGTGCCTCGGCAACGAGATGGACGGCCCCTGGCAGACCGGCTACATGACGGCCGACGACTACGGCAAGATCGCCGCCCGCACCGCCCAGGCGATGAAGGCGGCCGACAAGGACCTCGAGCTGGTCGTCTGCGGGTCGTCGGGATCGTCGATGCCGACGTTCGGCGACTGGGAGCGCACGGTGCTCGAGCACGCCTACGAGCACGTCGACTTCATCTCCTGCCACGCGTACTACCAGGAGCGCGGCGGCGATCTCGCGTCGTACCTGGCTTCATCGCTGGACATGCAGTACTTCATCGAGACCGTGGTCTCCACCGCCGACCACGTCGGCAACAAGCTCAAGTCGTCGAAGAAGATCAAGCTCTCCTTCGACGAGTGGAACATCTGGTACCTCGACGAGCACCAGGCGTCCGACGAGGTCAACGACGAGTGGCGCGTCGCGCCGCGTCAGCTCGAGGACGTGTATTCGGTGGCGGACGCGGTCGTGCTCGGCAATCTGCTCATCACCCTGCTCAAGAACCACGATCGCGTGGCGTCGGCCTCGCTCGCGCAGCTCGTCAACGTCATCGCCCCCATCATGACCGAGCCCGGCGGCGCCGCCTGGCGTCAGACGACGTTCTTCCCGTTCTCGGTGACGTCGAGACTCGCGAAGGGCGAGATCGTCCGGCCGCGCATCGACGTGCCGACCTATGAGACGGCGGTGCACGGATCCGCTCCGCTCGTCGACTCGGTGGTGACGACCGACGGCACGGCATCGGCGGTGTTCCTCGTGAACCGCAGCCAGACCGAGGCGATCGAGGTCAGCATCGCGGTCTCGGAGCTCGGTGCGACGCGCATCGACGAGGCCGTCACCGTGTGGGACGACGACGTGTACGCCAAGAACACGCTCGCGGATCAGGAGCGCGTCGGGTTGAAGAACCTCGACGGTGCGGTGATCGCGGACGGGGTGCTCACGGTCACACTGCCTCCGGTCTCGTGGTCGGCTCTCGCCCTCGGTTGAGCAGCATGATCCGCCCCGCGCGCCCGGTCGGTGCCGCCGCAGTCTTCATCTTCGCGGCGGCGCTGGCCGGCTGCGCGGCGGCGCCGCCCGCGGCAGAGCCGGCGGCCGCGCTCTCGGGCGACGTGTTCGTGCACGACCCCGCCTATGTGAGTGACGGTGACGAGGCATTCGTCTACTCCACCGGCAACGGGCAGATCGGCGACGGCAACGTGCAGATCCGTCGATCCGACGACGGCATCGACTGGGAGTACGTCGGCGAGGTATGGGCGGAGAAGCCCGCATGGCTGTCGGAGGCGGTGCCGGGGGTGGACAACCTCTGGGCGCCCGAGCTGTATGAGCACGACGGCACCTGGTACCTCTATTACTCGGCATCGACCTTCGGAGCGAACACGTCGGTGATCGCTCTCGCGACCAACACCACGCTGGACCCCGACGACCCCGAGTACGAATGGGTCGACCGCGGAGAGGTCATCGCGTCCGCAGGCACCGACTTCAACGCGATCGATCCCGGGATCGTCGAAGACGAGGAGGGCGTGCCCTGGATGGCCTTCGGCTCGTTCTCCTCGGGCATCCGCATGGTGCAGCTGTCGTGGCCGAGCGGTCTGCGGGCCGACGAGGACGAGCCTCTGCGCCTCGCCGATCGCGGGCTGATGGAGAACGCGATCGAGGCGCCGTACATCGTCGCGCACGACGGGGCCTTCTATCTGTTCGCGTCTCGTGGTTTCTGCTGCCGCGGTGTCGACAGTACGTACGAGATCATCGTCGGCCGGTCGACATCGGTCGGCGGACCCTATCTGGATGCCGACGGGGGTGCTCTGCTCGACGACGGCGGCACCGTCGTGCTCGCCACAGACGGCGATCGCATCGGACCGGGCGGGCAGTCGGTGTCTGACGGCGCGCTCGCGTTCCACTATTACGACGGCCGTGCAGACGGTGTCGCGACGCTCGGCCTGCTGCCGATCACCTGGGAGGACGGCTGGCCGCACGTCGAGTGGCCGGCCGACGACTCGGCGGACTGATCGACCGCCGTCCGGCCGTCGAATCGCCCATCTGCCCGGTGTTCCGAAGAAACGGGTCAGATGAGCGATTCGATTCCGGCGGTCAGGCCAGCTCGATCACCGACCACGACAGCGGCGGGAGCATCGCTCGCACCGCGCCGTCGACGACCTCGGCGGCTGCGAGCGGCACCATGTGCACGGCATCCTGCGTGGTCTCGAGGTTCGCGGTCTTGCGGTCGCCTCCCTCGGGGATCGTGAGGGTCTCGGCGTTCACGACGCGGAGTCCCGTGAGGCCGCGCAGCTCGACGGTCAGGTCGCTCTCCTCGTCGAGAGAGCGGTTGGCGACGAACACGACGACGCGGCCGGTCTCCTCATCCCACGTGGCTGCGGCGTCGACCGAGTCGACCCCGCCGTAGCGCTTCGTCTCGATCTGCGGTGCCGACACCGCGAGGCGCAGGATGCGGCCCTTCGCGAGGCGCGCCATGCGCTCGAAGGGCCAGAAGCTCGTCTGGCGCCAGGCCGGACCGTTCTCCTCCGAGCGGATCGGCGCGATCACGTTGACGAGCTGCGCCTGGTTGGCGATCTTCACGCGGTCGCCGTGACGTAGCAGGCTGTTGAGCAGGGTGCCGACGACGACGGCATCCGTCACGTTGTAGGTGTCTTCGATCAGCCGCGGGTGCTTCTTCCACCCCGCCTTAGCGATCTCGACCGACTCGACGTCGTTGAACGTGCGCTGATCCCACACGTTCCACTCGTCGAACGAGATGTCGACCTGCTTGGTGTGCTTGCCCGCGGCCTTGACGGCGTCGATCGTCGCGATGACGCCGTCGATGAACGCATCCATGTCGACCGACTCCGCGAGGAACGACTCGGCGTCGCCGTCGTGCTCCTGGTAGTAGGCGTGCATCGAGACGAAGTCCACCTCGTCGTAGGCGTGCGTGAGCACGGTGTGCTCCCACGTGCCGAACGTCGGCATCGACCGGGCCGACGAGCCGACCGCGACGAGTTCGATCGTCGGGTCGACGAGCTTCATCGCCTTGGCCGACTCCTGCGCGAGGCGGCCGTACTCGGTCGCGGTCTTGCCGCCGATCTGCCAGGGGCCGTCGAGCTCGTTGCCCAGGCACCACAGCTTGATGTCGAACGGCCGCTCGGCACCGTTCTTGCGACGAAGGTCCGACCAGTAGGTGCCACCGGGGTGGTTGGCGTATTCGACGAGCGACCGTGCCTCTTCGACGCCGCGGGTGCCGAGGTTGATCGCCTCCATGACCTCGACGTCGGCCTCCTTCGCCCAGTCCATGAACTCGTGCAGGCCGAACGCATTCGTCTCGATCGTGTGCCATGCCCCGTCGATGCGCACGGGGCGGTCTTCGACCGGGCCGACCCCGTCTTCCCAGCGGTACCCCGAGACGAAGTTGCCGCCCGGGTAGCGGACCACGGTCGGACCCATCTCCTTCACCAGGGCGAGCACGTCCTGGCGGAAGCCGCGCTCGTCGGCCTGCGGGTGCCCCGGCTCGTAGATGCCGGTGTACACGCAGCGCCCCATGTGCTCGACGAACGACCCGAAGAGCCTCCGGGGGACGTCGGCGATGGTGAAGTCGCGATCGATGGTGATGCGGGCCTGAGACATTGCTCTCCTAGGTTCTGGCTCTCGAGCCGGGTGGGGACTACTGACCGCCGAAGCCGCTGGTCGCGACGCCCTTGACGATCTGCTTCTGGAAGACGATGAACACGATGATCAGGGGAAGCGCCGCGAGCACGGCCTGCGCCATGACCTGGGCGTACTGCACGCCGTAGGCGCTGATCACCGTCTGCAGGCCGACCGGCAGCGTCATCAGGGTGGTGTCGTTGATGACGAGGAACGGCCAGAGGAAGTTGTTCCAGGCGCCGATGAAGACGAAGATCGCGACGGATGCCAGGATCGGCCGCGAGAGCGGCAGCACGATCGACCAGAAGATGCGCAGGCGGCTGGCGCCGTCGACGCGGGCCGCGTCTTCGAGCTCGATCGGGATCGCGTCGAAGAAGCGCTTCAGGATGAACACCATCGCGGGGGTGACCACCTGAGGCAGGATCAGACCCCAGTAGGTGTCGATCATGTTGAACGCGAGCATCTCGTAGAACAGCGGGATGATGAGCACCTGCGGTGGCACGACGATCGAGGCGATGATCGCGACGAACAGCCACTTGCGGCCGGTGAAGTCGAGCCGGGAGAACGCGTAGGCGGCCAGCGCGGAGATCGTAAGGGTGATCAGGGTCACCGCGACCGACGTCCAGAGGCTGTTGAACGCCCACGTGTAGACGTTCCCCTGCGACAGGATCGCCGTGAAGGCCTCGACGGTCGGGCCCGAGGCGCCGATCCATGACGGGTCGCCGCTGGCGGCATCCGTCTCGGTCTTGAACGCCGTCGCGACCGCCCAGAGGAACGGCAGCAGCCAGCCGATCGCGAGGATGATCAGGACGACGAGGGCGCTGATTCGCAGCGCTCCGAACGGCTTCTGACCCGGCAGGTGCGAGCGGCGGGCGCGCGCCGGCTTGGTCGTGGTGATGGTCTCGGTGAGTGTGGCGGTGGACATCACAGCTGCGACTCCTTCCGGCGGCGCATGATCAGAGCCTGCGCGACGCCGATGATGACGATGAGAGCGAAGAACACATAGGAGATCGCGGCCGAGTAGCCGAATCGGTAGCTGACGAATCCTGCTTCGTAGATGTACTGGACGATCGAGCGGGTGGTGTCGCTCGCGACGCCGCCGAGCATCTGGTATGCCTGATCGAAGAGCTTCAGAGACGCCAGGATCTGCAGGATCAGGATCAGCACGGTCGCGGGGCCGAGCTGGGGGAGCGTGATCGACCAGAACTGCCGCCACGGGCCCGCGCCGTCGAGCGAGGCGGCCTCGTACTGCTGCGGTGGGATGTTCTGCATCGCGGCGAGATAGAGCAGGAAGTTGAATCCGACCGTCCACCAGATGGTGGCGATGACGATCGACAGCATGTTGGTGTCGGGGTTCTGCAGCCAGGCGAGCGGCTCTAGACCGAAGAACTCGAGGATGTTGTTCGCCGCGCCGATCTGCGGGTTGAAGATCCAGACCCAGATCTGCGAGATCACGGTCGAGGCGAGCAGATAGGGCATGAAGAACGACAGCCGCCACAGCCACTGGCCGGGGAGGCCGCGGTCGACGAGTGCCGCCATGAGCAGCGCGATCACGACGAGCGGCACGGTCGACAGCAGCGTGAACCACACCGTGTTGCCCATCGACTGCCACATCTTGGGATCGGTGAGTGCCTCGGCGTAGTTCGCGAAGCCGATGAACGATCCGCCTGCTCCCGTGAGGGACTGGTCGGTGAAGCTGAGGATGATGCCATGCACGATCGGCCAGGCGAGGAACAGCACGAACGCGAGAAGGAAGGGAGCGAGGAACGCCCAGCTGATGAGCTGCTCTCGGTTGCGGGAGCCGGCGCGTCGAGCGGGAACGGCCGACTTCGAGCCGGTGACGATGGTGCGGGTGGAGTCCGTTGCGGTGGTCATGATGCGAACGTCCCCTCGGGGTCTGCCGGGTTGGGCTGCCGGAGGAGTGTGTTGACGCGAGCCTCGAACCGGTCGATGGCCGCGGCTGGATCGTCGCCCGAGAGCAGCACTCCCTGCACGGCGGCGCCGAACTCGCCCTGGAAACTCGATCCTGAGCCGGTGAACCACGCGGTGGGGTCGTAGACGACGTGCTGCGCGGCCTCGGCGTAGTTGGCCTGGGGAATCAGGTCGGCGTACTCGGGCGACTCGGTGACCGGCAGGAATGCGGGGATGTGCCCGGCCTCGGCCCAGCCGAACGAGCCCTTGAGCATGTCGGCGACGAACCGGTAGGTCAGGTCGCGCTTGGCGGGATCGGCGTTGGTCTGGTGCGGCAGCACGAACGAGTGCGAGTCGGCGTAGACCGCCGGCGTGCCGAACAGGGTGGGGATCATCGTCGCGTCCAGCGGCAGCTCGGCCGCCTGCATGGTGCGCAGCTCCCAGACGCCGGTGAACAGCATCCCGCTCTTGCCGGTGGCGAACTCGGCCACCGCGCTGCCGTAATCGGCCTGCGCGAGCGCGATCTCCCCGTCGAGCAGCGTGCGCATGAGGGTGAGCGACTCGACCGCGGCGTCCTTGTCGATCACTGCCTTGCCGCCGGCCGGCAGCTCCATCGCACTGCCGTGCTGCGAATAGAACGTATAGAAGAGGCGCCACATCTGGGCGCCGTCGCCGAGGTAGCCGTACGAGAGCGCGTGCCCTTCGGCCTGGCCGCCGATGGCGCGCAGCTGGTCGAGGAACTCGTCAGGAGACGACGTCTCCTGCAGGCGTCCGTCGCTGTCGAGCACGCCGGCGGCGTCGCAGATGTCGGTGTTGAACATCGCGACGAAGGGATGCGCGTCGAGCGCGACGCTGTACATGTCCTTGCCGACGAAGCCCTTCTCCCAGATCGGCTTCGGGAACGTCGACGCGTCGACGCCGAGATCGGCGAGCCGGTCGAGGTCCCAGGTGTCGAGCAGGCCGCCCGGCGCCCAGCCGACCGTGCGCGTCGCGTGCATGATCGCGACGTCGGGGGCACGACCGCCGGCGCCTGCCATGGCGAGCTTCGTGTAGTACGGAGTGCCCCAGGCGAGCACGGTGGGGCGGATGCGGTAGTCGCTCTGCGCCGCGTTCGCGGTGTCGAGCAGCTGCGACATGGTCACGCCGTCGCCACCGGAGAGCAGGTGCCAGAACTGCAGGGTCGTGGCGTTCGAACCGGGGACGGTGCCGGGGGCGCAGCCCGCGAGCAGCGCCGCGGCGGCTGTGACGGAGGCGGCAGTCAGGAACTGCCGCCGAGACAGATCGAGCGGGGGCGTCATCGTCACTCCTTCGTGACAGCGGGCGGGGTCGGCCCATCATTACATCGATGTAATCGTCGGCGCAAGAGCGACTCTGCTGCCGTGGGCGAGAGGGAGAGTCAGGGGCGGTGGCCGCGCGGTCGGCCGCGGGTGCTGTCGCGCTCGAGCAGATGATGCGAGAGGGTGAGCGCTCGCGGGGGAGCGGTGCGGTCGTCCATGCGCGACTCGAGCAGCGTGAGGGCCGCGTCGGCGAAAGCGCGACGGTCGAAGGCGATCGTCGTGAGCGACGGAGACGTGTAGCGCGAGAACTCCACGTCGTCGAAGCCCGTCACGATCACGTCGTCCGGCACGCTCACCCCGTGGTCGTGCAGCGCGTGCAGCGCGCCGAGCGCGAGAGAGTCGGTGAAGGCGATGATCGCGTCGAACGCGACGCCCCGCCGGAACAGGATCTGCACGCCATCCGCCCCGCCGGTCATCGACCACGGCATCGGATTGATCTCCCTGGCGGTGTCGCGGGGGATGCCCGCCTCTCGCAGCGCGTCGTGCACGCCCTCGAGGCGCAGGCGGCCCGTCGCCGTCGCGTCCGACGGGTCGTCGTCGGCGCCGATCACGGCGATGCGCGTCGCCCCGCGAGACAGCACGTGCCGGGTCACATCGGCTGCGGCTCGCCGGCTGTCGATGCGCACATGGTCGGCCCTGTTCTGCTCGACCTCGCCGAGCACGACGAGAGGGGGCAGCCGGTCGGCGTACTTCAGCACGCTGTCTTCCAGACGGATCGGGTTCAGGATCAGACCGTCGACCAGGTGCGCCCGAGCGCGGGACACGAGCTCCCTCTCTCGCTCGGGGTCGGTCGCGGTCTCCTCGATCTGCACGGCCAGGCCGCGTTCATGCGCGGCGTCGACGATGCGGTGCATGAGCTCGGCCGAGAACGCGGTGGCGAGATCGGGCAGGGCCACCGCGATGATGTTCGAGCGGCCTTTGCGGAGCCCCCGGGCGTTCAGGTTCGGCACGAAGTCGAGCTGCGTCATCGCCGCCTCGACCCTGAGCCTGGTCTCCTCGCGCACGGCGACGGTGCCGGTGACGACGTTCGAGACGGTCTTGGGCGAGACGCCCGCGAGCGCGGCGACGTCCTTCATCGTCGCGCGCGGCGGCGGCATCGCTGTCATCCGGTCAGCCTATCCATGGCTCCGCTCGGGCGCGTCGCGGCGTCGGCGCATGTCCGCACCCGCTGGCTACTATGGCCCGATGACCATCGAACGCAACTGGGCCGGCAACCTCACCTACCGCGCATCCGCCGTCGAGCACCCCGCCTCGATCGGCGAGCTGCGCGAGCTGCTCGCCCGGGGCGGCGCCGTGCGGATCCTCGGATCGCGGCACTGCTTCAACGACATCGCCGACACCGACGGGGTGCTCATCGCCCTCGACCGGCTGCCCGTCGTCTTCGAGGTCGCCGAGGCGCGCGACGCGGTGCGTGTCTCGGGAGGGCTGCGCTACGGTGACCTCGCTCCGCTGCTCGACGCGGAGGGCCTCGCGCTCGCGAACCTCGCCTCGCTGCCTCACATCTCGATCGCCGGCGCGGTCGCGACGGGCACGCACGGCTCCGGCGACGCCACGGGGTCGCTGGCCTCCGCCGTGCGCGCTCTGACCATCATCACCCCGGCAGGCGAGACACGCACGCTCTCCCGCGGCGACGACGACTTCGACGGCGCGGTCGTCAGCCTCGGCGCTCTGGGAGCGGTGGTCGACGTCACGCTCGACGTCGAGCCCGCCTACGACGTCGCCCAGCACGTGTTCGAGCGCCCCTCGTGGGATGCGATCCTCGCCGACTTCGACGAGGTCACGAGCATCGGCACGAGCGTCAGCATCTTCTCGCGTTGGGAGCACACCGACTTCGCCGACCAGATCTGGGTCAAGCAGCGCCAGCCGGAGGCGCGGGAGAACACTCGCGCCGACCTGTTCGCCCGGCTGGGTGCGGAGCCGGCGACGACGAAGCGGCATCCGATCATCGGCGTCGATCCTGTCGCCTGCACCGAGCAGCTCGGCGTGCCCGGGCCCTGGTTCGAGCGGCTCGCGCACTTCAAGCTCGAGTTCACGCCCTCGGCCGGCGCCGAGATCCAGAGCGAATACCTCGTGCCACGGGCCGATGCGGTCGCCGCGATCCAGGCCGTCCGTACACTCGCGGGCCAGATCGCGCCGCTGCTGCTCGTGAACGAGATCCGCACGGTCGCCCCCGACTACCTCTGGCTCAGCTCATCGCAAGGCACGGATGCCGTCGGCATCCACTTCACCTGGAAGCCCGACGAGGCGGCGGTGCGAGAGTTCCTGCCCACGCTCGAGGCTGCGCTGCCCGAGACAGCCCGCCCGCACTGGGGCAAGGTGTTCACCCTCGACGCCGCCGAGGTGCGTTCGCGCTACTCGCGGTGGGACGACTTCGCCGCGCTCGCCGCCCGGTTCGACCCCGAGCGCCGGCTGGTCAACCCGTACCTCGAGCGCCTCGGGCTCTAGAGAGGATCCATTGCACCACCCCGGTTGTTCTCGGTAACATTCTCCGAGGCTCGGCCGACGGAGGTGTGCATGGCGAACGTCGGCTCAGACAAGCCCAACATCCGTCAGGTCGCGACCATCGCTGGCGTCTCGCACATGACGGTGTCGCGTGTTCTCAACGATCACCCGAACATCAAGCCCGACACGAAGCGCCGCGTCCTCGAGGCGATCGAAGAGCTCGACTACCGCCCGAATCTCGTCGCCAGGGCCCTCGCGACCCAGCGCACCCGGCGCATCGGCGTGATCGTCGAGAGTGCCGTGGCGCACGGTCCGACCAGCATCCTGCGGGCCGTAGAGCTCTCCGCGCGTGCGACCGGGTACTCGGTCACACCGATCGCTCTGCACGAAGGCGACCCGCTGTCTCCGCAGGAGGCGGTCGACCACCTCGTGACGCAGGGGGTCGACGCGCTCTGCGTGATCGCGCCCCGTTCGTCGTCCGTCGCGGCTCTGCGACGCATCGCCATCACGGTTCCCATGCTCGTCGTCAAGGCCGACGCTGATCCGACGTTCCTGACGGTGTCGATCGACCAGCACGCCGGCACGACGTCGGTGGTCGACCACCTCGTCGCTCTCGGGCATCGCGACATCCTGCATCTCTCCGGTCCGCTGGACTGGCTCGACGCGCGAGCCAGGGAGCGCGCCTTCCACACGAGGGCCAAGTCGTGGGGCATCCGTGAGCGGCCCATCGTCGTCGGAGACTGGTCGGCCGACTTCGCCTACGACTTCGCGAAGGGTCTCACGCGGCTGCCGGACTACACGGCGATCTTCGCCGCCAACGACGACATGGCGATGGGGCTGATCCACGGGCTGCACGACAGGGGCTTCGAGGTGCCCAGAGACCTCAGCGTGGTCGGGTTCGACGACATCCCGCTCGCGCGCCACTTCATTCCTCCGCTCACGACGGTCCGTCAGGACTTCGGAGCGCTGGGGGTCGCGGTGGTCGAGATGCTGCGCGCGGCCATCGAGGGTCGCGACATCCCCACGCTCACCCGGATCCCGACCGAGCTCGTCGCCCGCGCATCGTCCGCCGCACCCAGGGAGGTGCGATGACACCCGACCGTGGTCCCGAGCCGGTGGTGCGGCTCGAGGGCATCACGGTCGAGTTCCCCGGTGTGCGCGCGCTCGACGGCGTCGACTTCCGCTTGTTCCCCGGCGAGGTGCACGCCGTGATGGGGGAGAACGCCGCGGGCAAGTCGACACTCGTCGCGGTGATCACCGGCACGCTCTCGCCCGATGTGGGCGTGGTGGTCGTCGACGGCGAGCCGCGGCGCTTCTCCGGAGTGGCCGACAGCAGAGCGGCCGGCATCGCGACGGTGTTCCAGGAGGCGCAGCTGAGTCCCAACCTCAGCGTGGCCGAGAACGTGATGCTCGGGCGAGAGCGTCGCGGCCGGTTCGGCATCGACTGGCGCAGGACCAGAGCGGATGCCGCCGAGGCACTGGCGAGGCTCGGGCTCGACGATCTCGACCCGAAGACCCCGCTGGCGCTGCTGACGCCGGCGCAGAAGCAGCTGGTCGCGCTCGCTCGGGCGGTCGTCGACGACCCGAGGGTGCTGATCCTCGACGAACCCACGTCGAGCCTCGACGTCGCAGAGGTCGCCACCCTGATGCGGGTCATCCGGGGTCTGCGGCAGCGGGGGGTCGCGATCCTGTTCATCTCGCACTTCCTCGAACAGGCGTTCGCGATCAGCGACCGCATGACCGTGCTGCGCAGCGGTCGACGCGTGGGGGAGTACGCGACCCGCGACCTCGATCGTGCAGACCTGATCTCCCAGATGCTCGGCAAGGACATCGACAGCCTGAGAGCACTCGGCTCGGAGCGCAAGGCCCATCACTATGCATACGACGGGGAACCGGCGATGCAGGCGTCCGGCGTCGGTCGACGCGGCGAGCTGGAGCGGATGGACGTCGAGATCCAGAGGGGTGAGATCGTGGGGCTGGCGGGGCTCCGGGGGTCGGGCCGCACCGAGCTCGCCTCGCTGCTCAGCGGTTCGGTCCGCACCGACAGCGGGGAGCTCTGGGTCGACGGCGAACGGGTGCAGCTGCGGAGTCCGTCGGCGGCGCTGCGGCATCGCATCGCGCTGTCGGCCGAGAATCGCGGCACCCAGGGCATCATCGGCGAACTCTCGGCTCGCGAGAACATCATCCTCTCGCTGCAGGCGCTGCGCGGATGGACTCGTCCTCTGTCGCACGCAGAATCGAGAGGGCTCGTGGAGACCTACGTCGAGGCCCTGCATCTCGACCCTGCGGATCTCGACCGTCCGGTCGGCCTCCTGTCGGGGGGAACGCAGCAGAAGGTGCTTCTCGCTCGTGCGCTGGCCGTGCGCCCGCACGTGCTGATCCTCGACGAGCCCACCCGCGGGATCGACATCGCGGCGAAGGTCGACGTGCAGCGCCGCATCAGTCAGCTCGCCGGAGACGGAGTGGCAGTCGTGTTCATCTCGTCGGAGCTCGAAGAGGTCGTGCGGCTGAGCGATCGCATCATCGTGCTGAAGGACCGCGAGAAGATCGGCGAGCTCAGCAACGGTCCGGGCGTGACCGTCGACACGGTGGTCGAGATGATCGCCGCCGAACTGAGTCACAGCGCCGAACTGTGATCGGTAACAACATCGCCCGACTCTGAACTGCGCGATTTGGTAACGAAGTCTTGTGTTCCGCAAATTGTTCCCGGTAACATCACCGCAGGACATGCGAAGCAGCTGTCCTGCAATCACGACAGGACCATGACTGGTCCGCCACTGCCGGAGTGACCACCGGCATCTCAAAGAGGAGAAGAAATGTCCGCGAAGAAGCGCATCCGCGTCGCGTTCGGCCTGGCAGCAGTCGGCGCACTCACCATCGGCCTGGCGGCCTGCTCGTCCGGTGACTCGGGCGAGGGGAGCGGCGGGTCCGATGACGTCACCACCGTCGGCTTCGTGGCCGTCGGCCCTGAAGGCGCCTGGCGCGAGGCGAACGAGCAGAACATCCAGGACACCTTCACGGAGGAAGCCGGATACGAGCTCAAGTACGCCCCCGCCACCAACCTCGACCAGAAGTCGCAGATCGACGCGTTCACGTCGTTCGTCGATGAGGGCGTCGACGTGATCCTGCTGTCGGCGACCGAGGCCTCGGGCTGGGAGGACTCGCTCAAGCGTGCGCAGGAGGCGGAGATCCCCGTGATCCTGCTCGACCGCGGCATCGAGCCCGACGACGACAGCCTGTACGTCACCCGCATCGCGCCCGACAACGTCGAGGTCGCCAAGGAGGTCGGCACGTGGGCTGCGGCCACGTTCCCCGACGGCGGCAACTACGTCGTGCTCGAGGGGCCGGCCGGAGTCGGCGTCGTGAACGAGCGCAACACGGGCTTCGACGAGGGCCTCGGCGACTCGTCGCTCACGAAGCTCGACGCGCAGACCGCGAACTGGTCGGCGGAAGAGGGCAAGAGCGTGTTCGAGACGATGCTGAAGTCCTCGAACAACGACATCCAGCTCGTGTTCGCCCAGAACGACGAGATGGGACTCGGCGCCGCGCAGGCTGCGGAAGAGGCCGGACTCGTCGTCGGTGAAGACGTCAAGATCGCCACGATCGACGGCACGAAGAATGCCATGCAGGCGCTCGCCGACGGTCAGCTCAGCTACGTGCACGAGTACAACCCGCTGTTCGGGGAGACCGCGATGGAGGTCGTCGAGAAGACACTCGCCGGCGAGGACGTCGAGTCGTACATCGTCGTCCCCAGTGAGGCGTTCGACTCGGCAGAGGCGGCCCAGGCCGTGCTCGCCGACCGCAAGTACTGACCGAGCACCGAACCCGACGCCGGAGTGATCCGGCAGCGAGCCCGGGTGGGGCAGGAGCACTGCGCCACCCGGGCTCTGCAGACGGAGAGACAGCGATGAACGAAGCACTGCCCATCGTCGAGATGCGCGGGATCTCAATCGAGTTCCCGGGCGTGAAAGCCCTCGACAAGGTCGATTTCCGACTGTTCCAGGGCGAGGTCCACGCGCTCATGGGTGAGAACGGCGCAGGGAAGTCGACCCTGATCAAAGCCCTGACGGGCGTCTACCGGATCGACTCCGGCTCGATCGTCGTCGCCGGGCAGGAACGCAGCTTCGGCGGCGCCGGCGACGCGCAGGATGCCGGGATCTCGACGGTGTACCAGGAGGTCAACCTCGCCCCCAACCTCTCGATCGGCGAGAACGTGATGCTCGGTCATGAGACGCGAGGTGTGTTCGGCATCAACTGGACGGCCACCCACCGCGCCGCCACCGACGCCCTCTCCCGACTCGGCCTGGGGCACCTCGACACCCGCCGGCCGCTCTCGACCCTCTCGATCGCGCTGCAGCAGCTCGTCGCCATCAGTCGCGCGATGGCGATCAAGGCCAAGGTGCTCATCCTCGACGAGCCGACCTCCAGCCTCGACGCCGCCGAGGTCGAGGGCCTCTTCACCGTGATCCGCGCGCTGCGCGACCAGGGGGTCGCGATCCTCTTCGTCTCGCACTTCCTCGATCAGGTCTACGCGATCAGCGACCGCCTGACGGTGCTGCGCAACGGACTGTACGAGGGTGAGTACCTCACCCGAGACCTCGACCGCCACGCTCTCATCTCGAAGATGATCGGCAAGGACCTCGATGCGCTCACGTCGCTCGGAGGCAACCGCCGCCGCGCGCCGCGCGAGGCCGATGAGAAGCCGCTGCTCGCGGCATCCGGCATCGCACGCCGCGGAGCGGTCGAGTCGACCGACCTCGACATCCGCCCCGGCGAGGTGATCGGCTTCGCCGGGCTGCTCGGCTCCGGGCGCACCGAGCTCGCCCGACTGCTCTATGGTGCCGACCGCACCGACGAAGGCACGATCGAGCTGCACGGACGCCGGGTCGACCTCAGGTCACCCGCCGATGCGCTGCCTCGCCGGATCGCCTTCTCGACCGAGAACCGCCGCGACGAGGGGATCATCGGAGACCTGACCGTGCGCGAGAACATCATCCTCGCCGTGCAGGCGGAGCGCGGATGGGCGCGTCCCATGAGCCGCAAGGAGCAGGATGCGATCGTCGACCGCTACATCGCGCAGTTCAACGTCCGACCGGCCGACCCCGACCGGATGATCAAGAACCTCTCGGGCGGCAACCAGCAGAAGGTGCTGCTCGGGCGCTGGCTCGCCACACAGCCCGAGTTGCTGATCCTCGATGAGCCGACACGCGGCATCGACGTGGGTGCGAAGGCCGAGATCCAGGAGGCGGTGGCCGAGCTCGCCGAAGACGGCGTCGCCGTGGTGTTCATCTCCTCCGAGCTCGAGGAGGTCGTCCGTCTCTCCGAGCGGATCGTCGTGCTCAAGGACCACCGCAAGATCGGCGAGATCCAGAACGGCCCCGATGTCACCGCGCAGGTGATCGTCGATGTGATCGCCGCTCACGGAGTGGAGGCCGCCGCCGAGACGCTCGACGACACCGACGGCGCCGTGCCCGATAGCATCGCCCCCACGACCGACAAGGAGGCAGCGCGATGACCGCGTCAGCCGGCACCACCATCTGGCGGGATCTGATCCACAAGCCGTTCTTCTGGGGAATCGTCGCGATCTTCGCGCTGCTCGCCCTGAACGTGATCAAGGACCCGACCTACCTCGCGCTCTCGATCAACCCCAACAACGGCAACCTCGTCGGCAACCTCATCGACATCCTCCGCCAGGCGGCGCCGATCATGATGATCGCCATCGGGATGTCGCTCGTGATCGCCACCGGTGGCATCGACCTGTCGGTCGGTTCGCTCATGGCGGTCGCCGGGGCCGTCTCGATGGAGTTCCTCAGCGCCGCAGGAGATTCCTTCGGCGCAGCGCTCGCCGCGGTCGGACTCGCGCTGGTCATCACCGGCATCCTCGGGGCGGTCAACGGTCTGCTCGTCGCCTATGTCGGGCTGCAGCCGTTCATCGCCACCCTCGTGCTGATGCTCGCGGGTCGCGGCATCGCCAAGGTGATCACGGGAGGGCAGAACACCACGGCGTCGAACGATGCGTTCCGCTGGATCGCGAACGGCTTCGTGATCGGCATCCCGGTGGTGTTCATTCTCGCCGTGCTCATCGTGATCGCCGTCGGCTGGGTCGTCAGGCGCAGTGCGCTCGGGCTCATGATCGAGGCGATCGGCATCAACCCCCGGGCCAGCCGCATGGCGGGCATCAAGCCGAAGGGTCTGCTGCTCACGGCGTACATCATGAGCGGCATCCTCGCGGGCGTCGCGGGCATCATGTCGGTCGGCAGCGTCATGACCGTCGACATCTCGCGCACCGGGTATCAGCTCGAACTCGACGCGATCCTCGCCGTCGTCATCGGCGGTGCATCGCTCGCCGGCGGCAAGTTCTCGCTCAGCGGCGCGTTCGTCGGAGCGCTGCTCATCGCCACGCTCGACAAGACGGTGCTGTACCTCGGGGTCTCGTCGTCGGCGACCCCGGCGTTCAAGGCCATCGTGATCGTCGTGCTGTGCCTGCTGCAGTCGCAGCGGGTGCGCAGCTGGTTCCGTTCACGTCGCAAGGCTCGACCGGTCGAACAGATCATCGCCAAGGAAGAGGTGTCCGCATGAGCGTCGTGACCGCCACCCCCGCTCCGCAGGCGACCGAGACCGTCGTCGACCGCGTGCGACGCATGATCACGGCGAATCCGTCGGTGCTGCCGACGATCGCCTCGGTCGTCATCTTCGTCGGCATGGTGATCTTCGGCGAGGTGGCCTACGGCCGCATCCTGCAGTTCAACACGCTGTCGAACCTGCTGATCAACAACGCGCACCTCATCGTGCTCGCCGTCGCACTGACCTTCGTGATCCTCACGGGCGGCATCGACCTCTCGGTGGGGTCGATCATCGCCGTCTCCTCGGTCGCCGGCGTGATGCTCTCGAACGAAGGATGGAATGCGTTCGCCGTGATCGTCGCGATGATCGGCATCGGCGTGCTCTTCGGCATCGTCTCGGGCGTGCTGATCAGGTACTTCGACGTGCAGCCGTTCATCGCGACGTTGGCGATGATGTTCCTGGGCCGCGGCCTGGCCTCGCTGCTCAGCACCAAGCCCGAGCGACTCGGCGAGGAATCGCCGATCCGATGGATCGGCACACAGCTGAAGATCATCGACGGACCCAAGGTCAACGACCTCGTGATCACCCCCGCCGTGCTCGTCGCGGTGATCGTCGTGGCTGCCGCGTTCTTCGTGCTGCACCGCACACGTACGGGGCGGACGGTCTATGCGATCGGCGGATCCGAGAGCTCCGCGCTGCTGATGGGGCTTCCCGTGCAGCGCACCAAGGTTCTCGTCTACGTCATCAGCGGTGGCCTGGCCGGTCTCGCCGCCGTGCTGTACACCGCACGACTCGGCACCGCGCAGAACATCACCGGCATCGGATGGGAGCTCGACGCGATCGCCGCGGCGGTGATCGGCGGCACTGTGCTGACCGGTGCGTACGGCTACGTGCTCGGGTCGGTCATCGGCGCGCTGGTGCTCGGTCTCATGAACGTGCTGATCACCCGCGACGGCGGCATCCCTCCCGAGATGACCACGATCATCACCGGCGGCATCCTGCTCGTGTTCGTGCTGCTGCAGCGCGCTGTGACGCGCAAACGGGAGTAGTTCGCATCCAAATCGAGTGGATGGCCGCCTGTCCGATGGGCAGGCGGCCATTCGCGTGCCGGGAAGGGTCTGCAACCTCGTTTTGCTTATCGGAATACAACACGTGGGAAGCGGTATTCGCCTCATATGAGGACACTAGTGTGAGGGCAGGTGATCTTTGGGGGGAACGTGCGCCAACCAATCCATGTGGACTATGAAGGTATGCAGGGCACGGCCAGAACGCTGAAGGGCCTTGCTGTCGGCGGATCGGCGAGTGCCGTGGAACTCTCGCCGATGAGGAGCGATCTCGTGACGTCGGCGGCATCGATGTTCTCGCGCGGCTGGGGCGACGCCGTCACCGCGCTCGAATGGGCCGCGCGTGGTCTCGCCGGCGCCGTCGACGAGACCGCCTCCGACTTCGTCGCTGCCGAGCAGGCTCACATCGATGCGCTCGCCGCCTACGTCGCCGCGCTGGACGACTGATGCCGTCCAACTGGACGTGGTCTGATCCGGGCGCGGGCGATGTCGGATCATGCGGGCTCGCCGCTCGATGGGCCGAACTGCGGGCCTCCGATCTGTCCGACGCGCGCGGTGCAGTGACCACGATCCTGCGCGATCTCGATGCGTCGTGGACAGGCGAGAGTGCCGACGCCTTCCGCGGGCGGGTGGCTGGTCTGCGGCGAGACCTCGAGGATTCCGCTGAGGCGATGGATGCGGCCCGCCGAGCCGTCACCCAATACGGCGACGCTGTCGCCGAGATCGCGGCGCGGGCCGAGCCGCTGAAACAGGACCTCGCGGCGGCGCAGCTGATCCTCGACATGGTGAGTGAAGGCGGGCTGTTCGACAATGATGCCGCGGGTATGGAGCATCGGCTCCAGGCGGAACAGCAGGCGAAGAAGGATGCGAAGATCGCGACGGAAGCACTCACCGGCCTCGCTGAGAATAGAGCGACCGCGGATCAGACCCTCGCGAGTCTGCTGGGCCGCGTGGCATCGGTCGCATGGGGAGGTCTGCGCTGCGTCGCCGAGAGTCCGGAGGGGTCCCGTCGTGACAGGGCCAACAGGCGCGTGATGGAGATGCTCGGTCAATTCTGGAAAGGCGACCTCGGCCGAGGTGCGGCCCTCGGTCCCGACGACCCGTTCGTGTCGACGTTGATGAGGAGCGATCACATCGAAAGCGTGCGGGAGCAGGTGCTGGCTGACCTACGTAGTGGGAAGTTCTCCCTCAACACGGACACGGGTCTGGACTACAACAGAGAGATCAGCAACAATTTTTCAACTCTCATCAACGACGGCGTCAACCTCGCGACGAGTTCGATGTCAGGCCCTGTGGCCGATCTCCATCTGGGGGACCGGAATCTGCCGGAATCCTTCCTCGGGTCATACACACTCAGGGTTTTCGTCGACGAGTCCCTCATCGACGGAAGTGTCGACGTGACCTATGTGATCAACAACGACACGACCATAGACTCTGCGACGCGCATCCCCGGCACAGGAGGAGGGCACCTCCCGATAGTCCACCCCTCGATGCTCGCCGCGGAAGCCGACAGCGGCGAATGGGCGTCGCAGCACCAGACGATCGTGTGGACAGAAACGGTGTATCCATGAGTGCCCTCTTGCGAACGCCGCGGATGATCGCTGTTATTGGGGGAGTCGTCGCTGTGGTTCTTACGCTCACCGGGTGCGCGCCGCAGATATCGTCTCCCGTCGGCACCTGGCGGGCGGTAGGTGAGGACACCGGCACGCTCACTGTCTACGAGAATGGAACCTTCGTCATGCACGGAGCTTCGTTCAATCCGCTGGACTATGTCGATGCCGGTGGCTTCGCTGGCATCGGTACCTGGGACACGTACCCTGATGATCCCGAAGTCGTGCTTCGCTTCTCGCAGGCTGCATACGACGGCTTCCGTGTGGAGCCCGCCTCTCTTTCACGAGCGTTCACGTCAGGAGTGATCCGCTTCACCGATCCGGACGAGACCGTCGGCATCGAGTTCCGTATCGAGGATTCAGCCGAATGACGATGGAACTGTAGTCGGATTGATCACACCGTCGGGATCCAGACCCGCATGGTCGACGGACCGCGTCGAGCCCAGTCGTGATAGGCGATCAAGGGCGCGTCGAGTGTCTCGCCGGTCGAGCGGTGTCGCACCGGCAGCACCACGTGACCCTCGCGCTCGACGGGCTCGCCCGCAACGATCGCGTCACCGACATCGGCTCCGAGATCGATCGACTCGAGCGCCAGCACCTCGGGGCCGCGCTCGATCACGACGCTGCCCCGCACGGCATCCACCATCGGATGCGGTGCCGTGGCCCGCGCGACGATCGGCAGGTGCAGCTCGGCGATGTCGCCTGCGCGGAACGCACGAGTGACCTCGACCGCACCCGCAGGTGCAGGGGACTCCGCGACCTCGCCTCCGCTGTGCACGCGCACCGTCGCTCCTGACGCCCACGACGGCACGCGCAGTGTCAGCGTGAACTCGGCATCCTCGGTGATCGTGACCCGCACATCGCCCTCGGCGGGGTAGTTCGTCGACACGTCGAACGCGACGACCCGCCCGTCGGGCAGCGTCGTCCGCACCGTCGACGGCGCGTACTGATGCAGCTGCACGCCGTCGTCGTCGGCGGTGGCCACATAGGCGGCGAGACTGGCGAAGGTGCGCGCCACGTTCGGCGGGCAGCATGACACCTCGAACCAGGGCGCACGCAGCGATGACGAGGCACGCGGCGACGTGGCATCCGGATCCGCCGGGAGACCGGGTGTGCGCTGATGCAGCGTGTTGGCGTAGAAGAACGAGCGGCCATCCGACCCCGGCGAGGTCGCGACGACGTTGAAGAGCGTCCGCTCGATCAGATCGGCGTACTGCGCCTCACCGGTCGCGAGCAGCAGCCGCCACGAGAACATGATCGACCCGATGCCGGCGCAGGTCTCGGAGTAGGCGCGATCCGGCGGCAGCTCCCAGTCGTCGCCGAACGCCTCGTCCTGGTGATGCGACCCCTGGCCGCCGGTGACATAGGTGCGCCGCTCGACCGTGCGATCCCACTGCGCGCGCAGGGAGTCGAGCAGCGACTCGTCCGACAGCTCGGCGGCCACGTCTGCCGCTGCTGAGGAGAGGTAGTTCGCCCGCACGGAGTGCCCGCGCAGCGCTTCGGCCTCGCGCACCGACACGTCGTCCTGGAAGTAGCTGCGCCCCCATTCGATCTCGCCCAGCGACCCATGCCCGTGCCGTTCGACGAACAACGCTGCCTGATCGATGTAGCGCTGCTCGCTGAGCGCTCGGCCGAGCTCCGCGAGACCGACCTCGACCTCGGCATGCCCGCAGATCGCGTCCCGGCCGTCGCGGCCGAACTCGCGGCAGACGAGGTCTGCGGCGCGGCGGGCGACGTCGATCAGCCCGTCGTCGGCCTCCGGCCTCGTGCGCACCCGGGCGACGGCCGCCTGGAACAGGTGTCCGAGGCAGTAGAGCTCGTGCCCCCACTGCAGCGCCGACCAGCGTTCGTCCTGGCCCTCGCGGCCGAACATCGTGTTGAGGTACCCGTCGGGCTCCTGCGCGGCGGCGACCCGGTCGACGACGCGGCGGAAGCGCTGCTCGAGGTCGCTGTCGCCGGCGGCATCCGTCCGTCCGATCTCCCACGCGAGCGCCTCGAGGTACTTGTAGATCTCTGAATCGGCGAACTCGCGCCCGCGGCGCCCGGCGGGAAGCGTGCCGGCAGCGGCGAGGTCGAAGTTCGGCAGCCACCCCTCCGACTCGAGCCGCGACTCGATGTGCGTGAGCGTGGCAGTGCCGTTGACGGCCTGGCGGTCGCCCCAGAATCCTCCGGTGATGCGCACCTCGTCGAGTCCGAGGGGGCGCAGACGGCCGCGGGTGGGGACCACGGGAGCGGCAGGTGTGGTGGTGTCGAACATGGTCATCCCTTGAAGGCGCCGGACATGAAGCCCCGCACGTAGTGTCGTTGCAGAATCAGGAAGAGCAGGATGCAGGGGAGCGCCAGCACGACGACCCCCGCCTCGGTGGCGCCGTAGTCGACGACGCCCTGCACCTGCCCTCGGAGGTTGGCCACCGCGAGCGGCAGAGTCATGCGATTGGTGTCGTTGATGAGGATCAGCGGAGCCATGAAGTCGTTCCACGCCGTGAGGAACGCGAACAGCCCGACCGTGACGAGTCCCGGCTTGACCGCCGGGAGCAGCACCCGCCACAGGGCGCCCCAGCTGGAGCATCCGTCGACCATCGCGGCCTCGTCCATCTCCTTCGGGATCGACTCGAATGAGATGCGCATCATGAACATCGAGAACGGCAGCTGGAACATGGTGATCACGAGCGCGACGCCGACGAGCGAGTTCTGCAGGCCGACCGCGTTGAGGATCACGTAGAGCGGGATGAGCAGCGTCGCGTACGGCACCATCAGGATCGCGAGGGTCAGCAGGAACAGCGCGTTCTTGCCGGGGAATGAGAAGCGCGCGAACGCGTATCCGCCCAGCAGTGAGATGAACAGCGTCAGAGCCACGGTGAGCACCGAGACGAAGAGCGAGTTGCCGAGGTACACCCAGATTCCGGCCTGGTATTCGCCGAGGGCGGCGTAGTTGCCGAAGCCCCAGCCGTCGGTCTGGCTCGTGCCCGCCATCGGGCTCACGGATGAGACGCCGGTCCAGATGAGCGGGTAGAGGAAGATCACCGCGAGGGCGGTGGTGAACACCCAGTAGGGGATGCCGAAGACGACGCGAGCGGCCTTCGAGCGGTACCGCGGCGCGGTGGGCTGATGGTTCGGCGCGACGATGGTGCGCGTCAGGGTCTGGGACATGGTTCTCAGCTCTCAGCTCAGTTCTCATCCGTGCGGCGGAACGCGCGCAGCTGGAAGACGTTGATGACGATGAGCGCGAGCAGCACGATCACCGAGAGGGCGCCGGCGATGCCGAGGCTGTTCTGCCCCTGGAACGCGACGTTGTAGATCAGCTGCACGACGGTCATGGTGCTGTTGTCGGGGCCGCCCTTGGTGAGGATGTAGAACTGCTCGAACGCGAGCAGCGATCCGGTCACGCACATCACGGTGGTGAGGGCGAACGTCGGCTTGAGCAGCGGCACCGTGATGTCGCGGAACGTCTGCCACCGGTTCGCGCCGTCGATGCGGGCGGCTTCGTAGACGTCGTCCGGAATGCCCTGCAGGCCGACCAGCATCAGCAGCATGTAGAAGCCCGCATAGCGCCAGACGATCAGGAAGATCGTCGACCACAGTGCGCCCTCCGGTGTGCCGAGGAACGTGATGCCCCAGGACTTCATCAGCTCGGCGAAAGGCCCGGCGATGGGGGAGTAGAGCACGTAGAACAGCAGCGAGGCGGATGCCAGACCGAGCGCACTGGGGATCAGGAACGCGGTGCGCAGGAACCCCTTCCATCGGGTCGACTCCTGCACCAGCAGGGCCAGGCCGAGGCCGAGACCGATCAGGATGACGGTCGTGATGAGGGTGTACAGCAGGGTGAAGCGGATCGAGTCCCAGAAGAGGCGGTGCGTGACGGCATCCGCGTAGTTCTCGGGGAAGTTGATGCCCTGATTGCCGCTCAGCAGCGGCCAGTCGGATGCCGACATCTGCACCACCAGCACCAGCGGGACGATGAAGAGCAGGGCGACGAAGATCGCGGTGGGGGCGGCGTAGAGCCAGCCCTGCACCGGGCCGCCGAACGCGGTGCGCGGTCTGCGGCGACGCAGCGGGGGTGCGGCCTGGGTCATCAGATTCTCTTTCGATCGGGGGACTGATGAGCGGATGCGGGGGCGGTGCGCGGCACCGCCCCCGCGATGGATCACTGCGACAGGATCGCGGTGATCTCCTCGTTGTCGGCCGGCACGGAGTCGTCGCCGTTCAGCACCGCGTTGCGGACCAGCGTGAGCCACGGGCTGCCCGGAGCGTTGAACGCCTGCTGGAAGTTCAGCGCCACCGGGGTGTCGCCCTGGGCTGCGACCTCGTTGATCGTGACCAGCCGAGGGTCGGCGGCCGCGTACTCGTTGTCGGCGAGGTCACCGCGTGACACGGCGTTGCCGTCCTTGGCGAGCACCTCGACCTGAGCGTCCTCGGACATCATCCAGTTGAGGAAGTTCCAGGCCTGCGCCGCCTTCTTCGAGTCCTTCGAGATGCCGATGCCGTCGCCGCCGACGAACGTCGAGGCGCCGCCGTCCACCCCGGGGATGCCGGCGACTCCCGCGTCGAACTCGAGGGAGGGAAGCAGGGTCGCAGGGAACGGCATCACACCGACCTTGCCCTCGCTGAATGCTGCGGTCCAGGTGGGTCCGGCCTCATCCGTCGAGGAGGGGAGGATCGCGCCGGCATCCTGCAGCTCTGCCCACGTGTCGTAGACCGCCTGAGCCGAGTCGCCGTCGAGCAGGGACTCGGTGCCGTCATCGCTCATGACCTCGTCGCCCGATGCCCAGATGGAGGGGAACCAGGTGAAGACCAGGCAGCCACCGCAGTTGAGGCCCGTCGCGGTGCCGTAGGTGTCGGGCTTGTTCAACGCCTGCACGGCCATGGCCGCCTCGGCGAACTCCTCGAGCGTCGCGGGTGCCTTCTCGGGGTCGAGGCCCGCCTCGGCGAACAGCTCCTTGTTCCAGAAGAGCATCGAGAGGTCGAGGGCGAAGGGCAGCACGTACTCGGCGCCGTCGACCGTGCCGGCCGACAGGTGCCCGGGGTTGATCTCGTCCTTGAAGTCGAGACCGTCGATCTGCTCGGACATGTCCTGGAACAGGCCCTGCTGCGCCCAGTTGGGCACGTAGACGATGTCGGCGGCGAAGAGGTCGGGCAGACCGTCGGATCCGGCGGCGGCGCCGACCTTCGCGACGTAGTCGTCGTTGGGCACGACTGTCAGCTCGACCTGGTTCTCGTGGCTGTCGTTGTAGGCGTCGACGAGCAGCTTGGCCTGGCGCTCGATGGGCGCGCGGGTCCACAGCGTCAGCGTGGTGCCGTCATCCGTGCCTTCGGCGGGAATGGGTTCGTTCGACGCCTCGTCGGCGGCCGGTGCGCAGGCGGCGAGGCCGCCGACGAGCAGGCCGGCAGCGATGACGGCGGCTGCTGCCCGGCGTGCGGCGTGTGTGCGGGTGGTGTTCATGGGCGGGGGCTCCTCTGGGCTCGTCCTCGAGCGGGTGCGGTGTGGCGCTTCGACAGTGCAGCGCCGGGAGTGGAGTGGTGTGCGATCGGCTTTTCGAAATCTACGAAAACCCTTTCGAAAAGGTATAGCGTGGTTGTGACGGGGTCGTCAACCCTTGTTCCGATAACCTTTCAGCAACAGGGAGTGGGATGACCGACACGACTGGAGCACGGGCTGTGACCCTCAGCGACGTCGCCGCGCGCGCGGGGGTGTCGATCTCGACCGCCTCGAAGGCGCTGAACGATCGGGGCGATGTGTCGGCGGCGACCCGAGCCAAGGTGAGGGCGATCGCCGACGAGCTCTCCTTCACCCCCAACGCCATGGCCCGAGGCCTGCTCGCCGGACGCACCGGCACGGTGGGTCTGCTCACGAGTGACCTCGAGGGCCGCTTCATGCTGCCGATCCTGATGGGGGCCGAAGACGCCTTCGGCGCCGGCCGCATCAACGTGTTCCTCTGCGATGCGCGAGGTGATGCGATCCGGGAGCAGCACCACTTGCGCGAGCTGCTGAGCCGTCGCGTCGACGGCATCATCGTCGTCGGCCGTCAGACGGATCCGCGCCCCTCGCTCGGGCAGGAGATCCCCGTGCCCGTGGTCTACGCGTATGCCCCGTCGGATGACCCGCGCGACCTCTCATTGACTCCCGACAACTATGCCGGCGGGCGTCTCGCGATCGAGCACCTGCTCGCCTGCGGGCGTCGGCGCATCGCGCACATCTCGGGCGACCCGACCTATGCCGCAGCTCAAGATCGTCTCGCCGGCGCCAGAGCAGCTCTCGGCGAGGCGGGGCTCGAACTCGTGGGCGAACCGATGTTCTCGGAGTGGACCGAGCACTGGGGTCGGGACGCCGCAGCGATGCTGCTGCAGCGGCATCCGGACATCGACGCCGTGTTCTGCGGATCCGACCAGATCGCTCGCGGTGTGCTCGACTCCGCCCGTGATCTCGGGCGCACTGTGCCGGACGACCTCGCGGTGATCGGCTACGACAACTGGGAAGTGCTGGCCACGAACGCGCGACCCGAGCTCACCAGCATCGACGCCAACCTGCAGCAGCTCGGGCGTCAAGCCGCGTTGCGGGTGTTCGACGCCATCGACGGCATCGACATCGGCGAGGGGACGCACCACCTGCCGGTGCGCCTCGTGATCCGCGGATCGACCATCGCCCGGCGCTGACGCTCACCCTGTCGTCGTCGGGTCAGGCGTGGTCGCGCCAGGAGTGCTGTGGGTCGAACCCCAGGATGCGGCGGGCCTTGTCGATCGACAGCAGCGTCTCGTTCGGTCCGAACTCGCGGGCGACCGGCACATCGGGGAAGACCTCGGCGAGCAGCTCGGCGTTCGGCCGCGACATGACCGTGTCGGCCGCCGCGACGATGAAGTTGTCGAACCCGGGTGCCGCCACCTCGAGCGCACGCTCCACCGCCTGCGCACCGTCGCGGGCGTCGATGTACCCCCACAGGTTCCACTTGCGGCGCAGAGCGTCGGCGTCGAAGTCGGGGAACTCGGCGTAATCCTCGGGGTTCATCACGTTCGAGAACCGCAGCGCCGTGATCGACAGGTCGGGGTGCCAGCGCACGAGCTCCCTCGCCAGCTGCTCCTCCAGCGTCTTGACCAGCGAGTAGACCGATTCGGGGCGCGCCGGGTAGTCCTCGTCGACCGGCACGTAGGGCGGCGGCACATCGAACGGCAGACCGAGGACGGTCTCGCTCGACGCGTAGACGATGCGGCGGATGCCGAGTCGCACCGCCGCCCAGAAGACGTTGAACGTGGCGGGCATGTTGTTGTGGAAGGTCGCCACGTCGCTGCGGATGCCGGGGGCGGGGATCGCACCGAGATGCACGACGGCGTCGATGCCCTCGTGTCGGTCGCCGACCGCGGTGAAAGCATCCACGACCTGGCCGTAATCCGTGAGGTCGACCTGCACGAAATCGGGGCCGCGAGTGCCCGCGACGTCCATGCCGATGACCTCGTATCCGTGGGCGCGGAGTTCCCGCGCGACGACGCTGCCGAGCTTGCCCGATGATCCGGTGAGTGCGATGCGCATGTCACCAGAGTGGCACGAAGGCGAGGCGCCGGGGCCGCTCGGCATACACTCGTCGGCGTGAGTGACACGAGCAGCGAGCCCCGCCGCACCGTCGGCGTGCGCGACGTCGCCGTGCGCGCGGGGGTGTCACGCCAGACGGTGTCGCGGGTGCTGAACGACCACCCCGAGGTCGCTGCCGAGACCCGCGAACGGGTGCTCGCCGCGATGTCCGAGCTCGGCTACCGCATGAACAACGCCGCGAGGGCGCTGGGCACCCGGCGCTCCCGCACCCTCGGAGTGCTGGCCACCGACGCGCTGCACTACGGACCCTCGCGCAGTATCGCCGCGCTCGAGGCGTCGGCCCGCGAGGTCGGCTATTGGCTGAGCGCCGCCTTCGCGGACGCGGGGGATGCGGATGCCGTGGTCGCCGCGGTCGACCACCTCGTGATGCAGGGTGTCGAGGGCATCGTCGTCGTCGCGCCCCACGCCCACACCCTCGACGCACTCGACGAGGTGCGCATCGGCGTTCCCGTCGTGACCCTCCATGCAGCCGACCGGGGTGCGCGTGGCCTCTCGGTCGACCAGGCTGCCGGAGCCAGGCTCGCCGTCTCAGCGCTCGCCGATGCCGGACACACGCGCATCGCGCACCTTGCCGGACCGGCCGACTGGCTCGAAGCCGAGTCCCGTAGGCAGGGGTTCGCCGCCGAGCTCGCCGCCCGTGGACTCGTCGCCGGCCCCGTGATCGAGGGCGACTGGACCGCCGGATCGGGCTATGCGGCGGCTGGCGCCGTGCGGGACTCGGGTGTGACGGCGGTCTTCGCGGCGAACGACCAGATGGCGCTCGGGCTGCTCGGTGGTCTGCAGGAGGCCGGACTCTCGGTGCCGGGCGACATCAGCGTGGTCGGTTTCGACGACACTCCCGACGCCGCGTACTACTGGCCGAAGCTCACGACCGTGCGGCAGGACTTCAGCGAGCTGGCGCGTCGTGCAGTGGCGGCGGTGCTGGCGGGCAGTGCCGGAGCCGCGGCATCCGATCTCGCGCCGGTGGCACCCGTGCTCGTGACGCGGGACTCGGTGGCGCCGCCGCGCTGAACGGCGCCACGGTGCGTGCCGGCACGCTGCGGGGTCAGTTCTGCACGTGCGGCGCGCTGCGGGGTCAGTTCTGCATGTGAATACGCCGTATCCGATGCGAAAGTGACCCCGCAGGAGACGGGAGATGCGAAAGTGGCCCCGCACACCGCGGCGCCGAGCGGGCGCCGGCGTCTTGACGGTCCGCCGACCTCCGTGACACACTTCTGTGACCGGTCACAGTGACCACCGCCGACCCTGAGGTACCCGTGAGCAACGAAGCCCCCGCTTTCTCTGACGAGAACGTCTTCCCCCCTGAGATCGACGCATCCATCCAGGCCGTCCGCGAGGATGTCGCCCGTCTGCACGGCGAACTGGTCCGCTACGGACTCATCGTCTGGACCGGCGGCAACGTCTCGGGTCGCGTGCCCGGCGCCGACCTGTTCGTGATCAAGCCGTCGGGTGTGAGCTACGACGACCTCACGCCCGAGAACATGATCCTGTGCGACCTCGACGGCGCCGTGATCCCCGGAACCCCCGGCAGCGACCGCTCGCCCTCGAGCGACACTGCCGCCCACGCCTACGTCTACCGCCACATGCCCGAGGTCGGCGGAGTCGTGCACACGCACTCGACGTTCGCCGTCGCGTGGGCCGCCCGCGGGGAGGAGATCCCCTGCGTCATCACGGCCATGGCCGACGAGTTCGGCGGTCCGATCCCGGTCGGTCCCTTTGCGATCATCGGCGACGACTCGATCGGCCGCGGCATCGTGCAGACCCTCGCCGGCCACCGCAGCCGCGCGGTGCTGATGCAGAACCATGGCCCCTTCACCATCGGGGTGGACGCGAAGGATGCCGTCAAGGCCGCCGTCATGGTCGAAGACGTGGCCCGCACCGTGCACTACGCCCGTGAGGCCGGCCCGCTGATCCCGATTCCGCAGGAGGCGATCGACAGCCTCTTCACCCGCTACCAGAACGTCTACGGACAGAACTCGGACGCCCGACGATGAGCGACACGACCCCCACCCCGAGCAACGAGGCGACCACCGCCCGCGACGACATCGCCGCCGGCCGCACGAGCCTCGGCATCGAGCTCGGCTCGACGCGCATCAAGGCCTGCCTGATCGGTCCGAACGCCACCGACGTGCTCGCCACCGGATCGTTCGCGTGGGAGAACCGGCTCGAGGACGGACTCTGGACCTACGCGATCGACGAGGTCTGGAACGGACTGCAGGCGGCATACGCCGGTCTCGTCGCGGACGCGCACGAGCGTCATGGCGTGCGCCCCGAGACGTTCGGCGCCATCGGCATCTCGGCCATGATGCACGGGTATCTCGCGTTCGACGCGCAGGGCGAGCTGCTCACGCCGTTCCGCACCTGGCGCAACACCAACACGGGGGCTGCGGCGGCGGAGCTGACCGATCTGCTCGGGGTGAACATCCCGCTGCGGTGGTCGATCGCCCACCTGCACCAGGCGGTGCTCGACGGCGAGGAGCATGTGCCGCAGCTCGACTTCGTCACCACGCTCGCGGGTTACGTGCACACGCGCCTGACCGGCGAGCGTGTGCTCGGAGTCGGCGACGCCTCGGGCATGTTCCCGATCGACTCGGCGTCCGGCGACTACGACGAGCGGATGCTGCAGGCGTACGACGCCCTCGCTGCACACCGTCTTCCCGCGAGCGCACGAGAGCTGCTCCCGACAGTCCTCCCCGCCGGCTCCGCGGCAGGAACGCTCACGGCCGAGGGTGCGGCGCTCCTCGATCCGACCGGTGCGCTGAAGCCCGGCATCCCGCTCTGCCCGCCCGAGGGCGATGCCGGCACCGGCATGGTGGCGACGAACTCGGTGTCTCCGCGCACCGGCAACGTCTCGGCGGGCACGAGCATCTTCGCGATGGTCGTGCTCGAGCGCCCGCTGGCGGAGGTGCACCACGAACTCGACCTCGTGACGACTCCTGCGGGCGACGCCGTCGCGATGGTGCACTGCAACAACGGCGCCAGCGAGCTCGCCGCCTGGGCAGGGCTCTTCACCCGGTTCTCGGCCGCCGCCGGACAGCCGTTGAGCGATGACGCCGTCTTCGACACGCTCTTCCGCGAGGCTCTCGATGGAGAAGCGGATGCCGGGGGCCTGCTGGCCTACAACCACCTCGCCGGCGAGCCGATCGCCGGTCTCACCGAGGGGCGACCGCTGTTCGTGCGCACGCCCGACAGCGCCTTCACGCTGGCGAACTTCATGCGCTCGCAGCTCTACGGCGTGTTCGGCACGCTCGCACTGGGGATGCAGGTGCTCGCCGCCGAGGGCGTCGAGCTCGACCGCATGTTCGCGCACGGTGGCATGTTCCGCACCGCCGGGGTCGCGCAGCGATTCCTCGCTGGCGCCCTCGGCGCTCCGGTCGCGGTCGGCGAACTCGCCTCGGAAGGCGGCGCGTGGGGCATCGCGGTGCTCGCGTCGTACCTCGCCCACGCCGACTCGGTGTCGCTGGGCGAGTACCTCGAGCGCGACGTCTTCGCCTCGGCATCGCTCGCGGTCGCCGACCCCGACCCCGCCGACGTCGCCGGCTTCACCACCTACCTCGACCGCTACCGCGCAGGCCTCGCCGTCGAAGCCGCCGCCGTCGATTCCCTCTGACTCTCCCCGCCACACCGAAGGACCACTCATGACTCGCACTCCGCTCTCCGCCTCGCTCGACGGCTACGAGGTCTGGTTCCTCACCGGCAGCCAGCACCTCTACGGCCCCGAGACGCTCGCGCAGGTCGCCGAGCAGTCGCAGGAGATCGCCCGCATCCTCGACGAGGCCGGCGAGGTTCCGGTCACCATCGTCTGGAAGCCGGTGCTGACGGATGCCGCCGCCATCAAGCGCACGGCGCTCGAGGCCAACGCCGACGACAGGGTCATCGGTCTGATCGCGTGGATGCACACGTTCAGCCCCGCGAAGATGTGGATCGCCGGTCTCGACGCGCTGCAGAAGCCGCTCGCCCACCTGCACACGCAGGCGAACGTCGAACTGCCGTGGGCCGACATCGACTTCGACTTCATGAACCTGAACCAGGCCGCGCACGGCGACCGCGAGTTCGGCTACATCCAGACCCGTCTCGGCGTGCCCCGCAAGACCGTCGTCGGCCACGCGAGCGACCCGCGCGTTCGCCAGGAGATCGCGACCTGGCAGCGGGCCGCCGCCGGTCTCGCGGCATCCCGTTCGCTCAAGCTCGCCCGCTTCGGCGACAACATGCGCTTCGTCGCCGTCACCGAGGGCGACAAGACCGAGGCCGAGCTGCGCTTCGGCGTGCAGGTCAACACCTGGGGCGTGAACGATCTGGCGGATGCGGTCGCCGCGGCATCCGACTCCGAGATCGACGCCCTCGTGGCAGAGTACGAAGAGCTCTACGAGGTCGTGCCGGAGCTGCGCCGCGGAGGCGACCGCCACCAGTCGCTGCGCGACGGGGCCGCGATCGAGATCGGTCTGCGGACGTTCCTCGAGGAGGGCGGCTTCGGCGCCTTCACCACCTCGTTCGAAGACCTCGGTGCGCTGAAGCAGCTGCCCGGTCTCGCGGTGCAGCGTCTGATGGCCGAGGGCTACGGCTTCGGTGCCGAGGGCGACTGGAAGACGGCGATCCTCGTGCGCGTCGCCAACGTGATGGGCGCGGGACTGCCCGGCGGCGCGAGCCTCATGGAGGACTACACCTACGACATGACTCCCGGCGATGAGCTGATCCTCGGGGCGCACATGCTCGAGGTCTCGCCCTCGCTCACGACTGCCAAGCCGACGCTCGAGATCCACCCGCTCGGCATCGGCGGCAAGGACGACCCGGTGCGCCTGGTCTTCACCGCCGACCCCGGTCCCGCGATCGTCGTCGCCCTCAGCGACATGCGCGACCGGTTCCGCCTCACCGCGAACGTCGTCGAGAACGTTCCGCCGCGCCAGTCGCTGCCGAAGCTGCCTGTCGGCCGCGCCGTCTGGAAGCCGCAGCCCGACTTCAACACCTCTGCCGCCGCCTGGCTGACCGCGGGTGCCGCGCACCACACGGTGATGTCGACCGCCGTCGGGCTCGAGGCCTTCCGCGACTTCGCCGAGATGGCAGAGGTCGAGCTGCTCGTGATCGACGACGAGACGACGCTCCCCGAGTTCCAGAAGCAGGTCCGCTGGAACCAGGCGTACTACCGACTCGCACAGGGGCTGTGATGACCGACGTCTCGTCGGCCACCGTCGATCTCGCGACCGCGGCGCGTGCGCGCTCCGGCCGACAGCTGCGCATCACCGGTCACGGCTATGAGGCGGTCATCGCGAGCGTCGGAGCCTCGCTGCGCATGCTGACCTTCGACGGGCGCGACCTGGTCGTGCCGTTCGAGGCCGACGAGGTGCGGCCCGGATACCGCGGCACCACCCTGGCGCCGTGGCCCAACCGCATCGTCGACGGTCGCTACACGTTCGGTGGCGCCGAGCATCAGCTGGCACTCACCGAGCCGGCCCGTGGCCAGGCGCTGCACGGCCTGCTCTCGTGGGCCGAGTTCGAGGATCGCCTCGTGCTCGACGACCGGGTCGTGCTCGCGGCCGTGATCGAGCCGCAGACGGGGTACCCGTTCCGCGTCGAGGTCGAGACCGAGTACCGCATCGACGCCGACGGCCTGCATCAGACCGTCACGGCGCACAACCTCGGGGCGGATGCTGCGCCCTGGGGCACCGGACCGCATCCGTATCTCGTCGCCGGTCCCGACGGCCGGGTGGATGACTGGACGCTCACCCTGCCGGCATCCGAGGTGCTGACCGTGACGGATGACCGGTTGAGCCCCGTGGCGCTCGAAGATGTGGCCGAGCATCCGCAGTGGGACTTCCGCGCTGCGCGCCCGATCGGCGACGTGTTCATCGACCACGCCTTCACGGGGCTCGCCCGCGATGGCGGTGTCGCCGAGGTGCGGCTGGTGACGGATGCCGGCACCGGCGTCGCGATGACGTTCGACGAGCGCTGCCCGTGGGTGCAGGTGCACACGGCCGACAACCCGGGGATCGACGCGATCCATCGCATCGGCCTGGCGGTCGAGCCCATGACCTGCCCGCCCGACGCGTTCAACTCCGGGACCGACCTTGTCGTGCTCGAACCGGGCGCGACGCACGCGGCATCCTGGAGTATCGCCGCCGTCTGAGTCTTGGCGGCCGGCCTGAGTCGCTCGCGGCACGGTCGTGGCGCCGATGCGGGGTCAGTTCGGCATCGGGGATCCTGTGCGGGGCCAGTTCGGCATCCGGGACCCGATGCGGGGCCAGTTTCGCATCCGGGACCCGATGTGGGGTCAGTTCGGCATCCGGAAAGGGCGTTTCCGGTGCGCAACTGGCCCCGCACGCGTGCTGTCGTGCGAGAGCGGGCGGATGCTGTCGCGTGCGGGGTCGATAGTGCATCCGCTCCCCGATGCGGGGTCAGTTCGGCATCCGGCATCCGGGGATCGGATGCGGGGCCAGTTCGGCATCCGAATGGGGCGTTTCCGGTGCGCAACTGGCCCCGCACGCGTGCTGCCGTGCGAGAGCGGGCGGATGCTGTCGCGTGCGGGGTCGATAGTGCATCCGCTCCCCGATGTGGGGTCAGTTCGGCATCCGGGGTCGTATGCGGGGTCAGTTCGGCACCAGGGATCGGATGCGGGGTCAGTTCGGCATCCGAATGGGGCGTTTCCGGTGCGCAACTGACCCCGCACGCGTGGAGGAGAGAGCGGGTGCGGGTGCCGGACGGCGCGGGTGCGGACCGCGCCCCTCCGATCAGGCCAGAGCAGCGAGCAGAGCGCGGGCCGCGGATGCCGAGGACTGCGGGTTCTGGCCGGTGATGAGCAGCCCGTCGACGATCGTGTGATCGCTCCACGGGTCCGTGACCTCGACGTCGGCACCGAAGTCGCGCAGCGAGGTCTCGAGGAGGAATGGCGCGCGGTCCGCGAGGCCTCCGAGGCGCTCCTCCTCGTCGGAGAAGCCGGTGATGCGCCGTCCGGCGACCAGCGACTTGCCGGCGGCATCGCGGGCGGGCAACAGAGCCGCGAGCCCGTGGCACACCGCGGCGAGCGGACGTCCCGCGGCGACGGTCGCCGAGATGAGTGCCGCCGAATCGGCGTCCACCGCGAGATCCTGCATGGGGCCGTGGCCGCCGGGGTAGTAGACCGCCGCGTAGTCGGCGCCGTCGACGTCGGCGAGCACCAGAGGAGTGCTGAGCCCGGGAATCTGCGCGAGCGCCGCGGCATCGCCCTCGCCGAGGCTCGACGCGTCGGCGACCGGCTCGACACCGCCCGGGGTCGCAAAGACGACCTCGTGCCCTGCGGCGGTGAGTAGACGGTAGGGGGCGAGCAGCTCTTCGGCCCAGTAGCCGGTGGGGTGCTCTGTGCCGTCGGACAGGGTCCAGGTGCGGGCGCCGGTGACGACGAAGAGGACGGATGACATGAATGCTCCCAATGATCGGACGGCGGATGCCGTGCGGATGCGATATCCGGGACAACCGTGAGCTCAGGGGAACGATTCCGATACATTGCCGATATGAGCAATCGGAATCTCGATGGGCTGCAGGACCTCGCCCTGTGGCGGACCTTCCTCGTCGCGCACCGGTCGGGCTCCGTGTCGGGGGCGGCGCGCGCTCTCGGACTCGCACAGTCGTCGGTGACCGCTCAGCTGCAGTCGCTCGAGACCACCGTCGGTGAGCCGCTGTTCGTGCGCCATGCTCGCGGCATCCGGCCCACGCCTCGCGCGGATGAGCTCGCCGCGCGGCTCGCCGGCCCGCTCGACGCGTTGGCGGATGCTCTCGGCTCTCACCCGGCGGTCGAACCGCCGGTCGTGCGCCTCGGCGGTGCGGGGGAGTTCCTGGCCAGCATCGCGGCTCCCGCTCTCGCAAGTGCGGTCGCCGCCGGGCTGCCGCTCTCGGTCACGACCGGCCTGGCCGATGATCTGCTCGACCAGCTCAGGGTCGGCAGCCTCGACCTCGTGGTCTCGGCAGTGCGTCCTCGAGGGCGCACACTGCCCAGCATGCCGCTCTTCGATGAGGAGTTCGCGCTCGTGGCCTCTCCGTCGCGAGGCATCGAACCGTCGCCGACTCTCACCCCGAACGCGCTCGATCAGGTGCCGCTGCTGGCGTACGACCGGGATGTGCCGATCGTGCGACGGTACTGGCGGCATGTGTTCGGCATCCGTCTCGACCGGGAACCGGGTCTCGTCTTCCCGGACCTGCGGGCGCTCGCTGCCGCTGCGGTGGCTGGTGCCGGCGTCACGGCCCTGCCGACCTATCTGATCGCCGACGAACTCGCCGATGGGAGGCTCGTCGACCTGCGACCGACCGAGGATCCGCCGATCAACACCCTGCACCTCGTGCGGCGGCCGGGGCCATTGTCCGACGGCATCGCGGTCGTCGAGCGTGCGCTGCGCGTCGCCGTCGCCGACCTCTGAACGGTGGGGCGGGGCGGGGGCGGGGTCAGGTGCGCATCGGGACTCCGGTGCGGGGCCACTTTCGCATCCGGAAGCCGGTGCGGGGCCACTTTCGCATCGGGATCCCGCGATTCAGGTGCGGTATTGACCCCGCACAGATGCACTGCCGCGGCCTCACAGATGTGCAGCGGCTCGCGCGGCGGACGCACGCGACGGACGCGACGGACGGACGGATGCCGCACCGCACGGACGCACGCGACGGACGGATGCTGCACCTCACGGTCGCACGCGACCCACGCACGCACGCGACGGACGGATGCGACGGACGGATGCGACGGACGGATGCCGCGACTCACGGGACGCACGCACCTCACGGACGCACGCACCTCACGCACGCACACGGCAGGCGCGGCAGACCCGATGCGGCAGAGCCGGCGTCTCAGCGGTTGAGCCAGTGGCGCAGCGTGCGAGTGACCCACGGCAGTACCCAATAGGTCATGATCGGCGTCAGCACGACCGTCGTGGCGAGCACCCGCAGCCAGATCGGCAGCTCGTTCCAGCCGGGGATCGGGCTCATCGCATAGGTGAACGCGAGGTTGAGGGGGAAGAAGCCGAGCCAGATCGATACGGCCTGCTTCCACCGCGGGGGAGTGCTGACCATCGCGACGGTGGTCGTCGAGCCGTCGGCCCGGGGGAGGGTGATGGTGTCGGTGGTCGGCTCGTCGAACCAGCCCTCGATGCCGCTCCGGCGCCGCACGCGCTCGCTCCGCACGAATTGCTCGCCGGTCGACTTCCACCACTCGCGCTCGCCGGACTGCTCCCAGGCGACGAGCGACTTCTCGTCGGAGAACCGGTAGAGCATGTGCCAGACGTGCGAGTCCTCGCCGTCGCGCACCCATCCGGATCCGAGGAACCCCGGATACCGATGGGCGAGATTCACGCCGGTCTGCACCCAGGCGGTGGCCTCGGCCACATGCTCGGGGTCGAGTTCGCGGCGGATGGAGACGGTGATGGGTTCACTGGACATGGTGGGTCCTCGGAGACTGCGGCCGCCCGGATCACGGGCGCCTCGACGGTGGGGGATGCGCCAGGGTGCGGGCGCACCAACGATTGTATTTCGGATGCCGGGGGTGGCCGCCGTGTTTCGCCGCGCGCGAAGACGGCATCCCGAGGTTCTGACGGTGCGCGAGGCCGGGTGCCGGATGCCGGGTGTTGGGTGCGTCGGAAGCCGAATGCGCCTGCGGGTGCCGGATGCCGGATGCCGGATGCCGGAGGGCCGAACGCCGGGCCGGGTGCGTCGGAAGGCCAAATGCGCCTGCGAAGGCCGGATGCCGGGAATTCGGCCGTCGCGGGCGCGCATGGCCGAGGCTGGTGCAGGGCAGCGAAGCGGCATCCGCCCCTCACCCCGCGACAGGGTGACAATAGGAGGCATGAGCACGCGCAGCGAAGCCGTCCTGATCGATGTCGTCCGCACCCCCGTAGGCCGGGGCAAGCCGGGCGGTGCCCTGTCGGGTGTGCATCCCGTGGATCTGGCGGCGGGCGCGCTCGCCGCGATCCTCGAGCGCAGCGGCCTCGAATCGCGGCAGATCGACGACGTGCTGCTCGGCTGCGTGAGCCAGGTGGGCGATCAGTCGTCGAACATCGCCCGACAGGCCGTGCTCGCCGCGGGCTTCGACGAGGCGATCCCCGCCACGACGATCGACCGCCAGTGCGGGTCGAGTCAGCAGGCGGTGCATTTCGCCGCGCAGGGGATCATCGCCGGGGCGTACGACGCGGTCATCGTCGGCGGTGTCGAGTCGATGAGCCGTGTGCCGCTCGGGTCGTCCGCAGTCGGCGGAAGCCCGATGTCGCCCCGGCTGCGGGAGCGATACCCCGAGGGGCTCGTCAACCAGGGCGTCTCGGCCGAGCTCATCGCCCAGCACTGGAACCTCGACCGTGCCGCACTCGACGCCTACGCGGCAGAATCGCACCGACGCGCGGCTGCGGCCTGGGCTGGCGGCTTCTTCGACCGCACGATCCTTCCGGTCTCAGAGGCCCCGGATGCCGTGGCCGACGAGACTGTCCGTGCCGGGACGACGGCCGAGGGGCTGGCGGGGCTGAACCCGGCATTCCGCACGGATGCGCTCGCCGCCCGCTTCCCCGAGGTCGACTGGTGCATCACGCCAGGCAACTCCTCACCGCTCACCGACGGCGCCTCGGCCGCGCTGCTGATGAGCGCCGAGCGCGCCGCGGCGCTGGGGCTCACGCCGCGGGCGAGGTTCCATGCCTTCACGGTGGTCGGAGACGACCCACTGATGATGCTCACCGGGCCGATTCCCGCCACCCGGCGAATCCTCGAGCGCACTGGCCTCACGATCGACGACCTCGACGCCTACGAGGTCAATGAGGCTTTCGCATCGGTGCCGCTCGCATGGGCCGCCGAGCTCGGGGCGGATGCCGCCAAGCTCAACCCCAGGGGAGGAGCGATCGCCCTTGGGCACGCCCTCGGCTCGTCGGGCACCCGCCTGCTCGGCACCCTCATCGACCAGCTCGACGCGGTGGACGGGCGATTCGGACTGCAGACCATGTGCGAGGGCGGCGGCATGGCGAACGCCACGATCATCGAGCGGCTGTAGCCCCGGCATCCGGCCCCCGGCATCCGGCCCCCGGCATCCGGCAGTCGGCATCCGGCCCGTTGCGCGGTCGCGTTCGGCCCGGCGTCCGGCGCTGCGTCGGCCACCCGCGCCTGCGTCGGCCGTCTGCGCGGAATCGGGCCGAAGCTCGTGCGTTCGGCCGACCGAGGGCACACCCCCGCATGACAGGTAAGACCCCCGCATGACAGGGAAGACCCCCGCATGACAGGGAAGACCCCCGCATGACAGGGAAGACCCCCGCATGACGGGGCGCACCCCCACAAGACAGAGAAGACCCCCGCCGACCCGATTCGGCGGGGGTCTCTTCGGGAGCAGACGCTCACCGTATGCGCGGATGACGTGACTACCCGATCCGGTCTGAGTCTGTGTCCGCGCATGTGCAGTTGTAGTCGGCGAAGGTGTCCGGGCGGTGAACGCGGCGAGAAATCCGCATCCCCCGAGGTTCGCGGTGTTGGAAGCGCTTGCGACTTTCGGCCAACAGCGTTTCGCACACCCCTGACTTTTCGCTAAAGCACTACTGCAAGCGCTTGCAGTTCGCCCCGACGCCCTGCTAGCTTCACTCGCAAGCCTTCGGACACGTCGTCGTGTCCGCCCGCCACCCAGGGAGCATCACTTGTTCAAGCCGGCTCGGTCGAAGACGACCGCCTCACGTCCGCTCGCCCTTCTCGCCGCCACCGCCCTCGTCGTCTCGGGGTTCGGTGCGGTCGGCGCCCTCGGCGGCTCGCCCGCCTCCGCTGCCGACCGCACGGTTGCGCTTGTCGGCTCGCTGCAGTCCGAGCTCGGCTGCGCTGCCGACTGGGCCCCCGACTGCGCCGAGACCGAGCTCGATCCCACGGGCGCCGAGGGCATCTACTCCGCCGAGTTCGAGGTCCCCGCCGGCACCTGGCAGTACAAGGTCGCCGTGAACGACGGCTGGGACGAGGCGTACGGGCTCGACGGCGGCGCCGACGACATCCCCCTCACGATCGCAGGCCCCACGACCCTCCGCTTCACCTTCGACGACACGCTCAAGCGGGTGGGGCTCGAGGCGACCGATCTGCGCGGCGGCTACACGGCCGACGACGACGCGCTGATCAAGAGCCCGGCGCGCCAGGCCGGTGCCGGCGAGCAGTTCTACTTCGTGATGACGGATCGCTTCGCGAACGGCGACACCTCGAACGACACGGGCGGCCTCGAGGGCGACCGGCTCACGACCGGGTTCGACCCCACGGACAAGGGCTTCTACCAGGGCGGCGACATCGCGGGCATCCGTGACAACCTCGACTACATCGAGGGGCTGGGCACATCGGCGATCTGGCTGACACCGAGCTTCGCCAACAAGCCGGTGCAGGGCGAGGGGGCGAACGCCTCGGCCGGGTACCACGGCTACTGGATCACCGACTTCACGCGCATCGACCCGCACCTCGGCACCAATGAGGAGCTGCAGGCGCTGATCGCCGACGCGCACGCCCGCGGCATCAAGGTGTACTTCGACATCATCACGAACCACACCGCCGACGTCATCGACTACGCCGAGGGCCAGTACTCCTACATCGACCAGGCGACGAGCCCCTACACCGATGCCGCGGGCACGGCGTTCGATCCGGCCGACCACGCGGGCACCGACGGCTTCCCCGAGCTCGACCCGGCGACGAGCTTCCCCTACACGCCGGTGGTCGCCGACAGCGAAGCCGACGTCAAGGTGCCGGCCTGGCTGAACGACCCGACGCTGTACCACAACCGCGGAGACTCGACCTGGTCGGGGGAGTCGGTCACATACGGCGACTTCAGCGGGCTCGACGACCTGATGACCGAGCACCCGACGGTCGTCAACGGCTTCGTCGAGGTGTACGACAAGTGGATCGACCTCGGCATCGACGGCTTCCGCATCGACACCGTGAAGCACGTGAACTTCGAGTTCTGGGAGAAGTGGACCGCCGACGTCCTCGACTACGCGCATGAGCAGGGCAACGAGGACTTCTTCATGTTCGGCGAGGTCTACGACGCCGACCCGGTGAAGCTCGCCCCCTACGTGCGCGACACCGACATGAACTCGATCCTCGACTTCACCTTCCAGTCGTCCGCCGTCAGCTATGCGTCGGGCAACTCGGCCAAGGGCCTGCAGTCCCTGTTCGCGGGCGACGACCGCTACACGACCCCCGATTCGTCGGCCACGGCGCTGCCCACCTTCCTCGGCAACCACGACATGGGCAGGGTCGGGTCCTTCCTGCAGTCGACGGATGCTCCGCTGGCGCGCGACGAGCTGGCGCATGAGCTCATGTTCCTCACCCGCGGTCAGCCCGTCATCTACTACGGCGACGAGCAGGGCTTCACCGGTCCCGGCGGCGACAAGGACGCCCGGCAGTCGCTCTTCGCCACGCAGGTCGCCGAGTACGCGAACCAGAACCTCATCACCGGCGAGCAGGCCGGCTCCGTCGACCGCTTCGCGACGGATGCCACGCTCTACGAGCACATCGCCGCGCTGTCCCAGCTCCGTGAGTCGAACCCTGCTCTCGGCGAGGGCGCACAGATCGAGCGCTACGCGGCGTCCGGCGCCGGTGTCTACGCCTTCTCGCGGGTCGATGCCGACGACAAGGTCGAGTACCTGGTCGCGGTGAACAACGCTGCGACCGCGCAGACCGTCGACCTCGCGACGTTGACCGCGGATGCGTCCTACGAGGTGCTCTACGGCGATGCCGCTCCGCTCACCACGGATGCCGGTGCCGCCGTCTCGATCACGGTGCCCGCGCTGTCGGCCGTGGTCTGGAAGGCGGACTCCACCGTCACGGCGCCGGCCGAGGCGGCGTCCGTCTCGGTGTCCGCGCCGACCGCCGGAGGCGGAGTCACCGGACAGTCCGCGGTGCAGGCCGACATCGCCGACCAGTGGGCGCAGACCAGCTTCGCCTGGCGCGTCGTCGGCTCTGACGAGTGGCAGGCGCTCGGCACGGCGGAGGACACGGATCCGCGCGTCTTCCACGACATCCGCGATCTCGCGAACGGCACGCTCCTCGAGTATCGGGCGGTGACGACGGATGCCGCCGGCAATCACGCCGCCGCCTCGACCTACGCGTCGGTCGGCAACGCCGTGACGCTGGAGGCAGGCGAGGAGCCGGAGTCGCCGATCGACATGGTGACTGTGCCCGGCAGCCTCAACTCCGAGATGGGGTGCGCGGGCGACTGGGACCCGGCATGCGAGAAGGCCAAGCTGACCCTGCGCGCCGACGGAGTGTGGGCCGGCACGTTCGATCTGCCGGCCGGCGACTATGAGTACAAGGCCGCGGTGAACGGCAGCTGGGCGATCAACTACGGAGCGAACGGCGTTCCGGACGGCGCGAACGTCACGCTCACCCACCCGGGCGGGCCGATCACCTTCTACTTCGACCCGCGCACCAACATCGTGCAGTCCACGGCCGACGGCCCCATCGTGACGCTGCCCGGCTCCCTGCAGGACGAGCTCGGCTGCGCGGCCGACTGGTCGCCCGACTGCCTCGGCACCCTCATGGCAGACGGCGATCGCGACGGCGTCTACGAGTTCTCGACGGCGGATCTGCCGACCGGCGCCTATGAGCTCAAGGTCGCACACGGCCTGAGCTGGACCGAGAACTACGGCGCCGACGGAGTACCGGGCGGCGCGAACATCTCGTTCAGCGCCACCGAGGGCACGGTGACGGCGTTCCGCTACACGCTGGCGACGCACGTCCTCGAGGTCAGCGACACCCCGCAGCTCCCCGGCGCCGGTGAGCAGCGCGCGCACTGGGTCGATGCCGAGACGATCGCGTGGCCGGCCACGCTCGGATCCGTCGACCAGGCGGCCTATCAGCTGTACTCCTCCGCAGACGCCTCGCTCGCCGTGGCCGACGGCGAGGTCGCAGGAGCAGAGCCGATCGCGCTCGACGTGATCGAGGGCGGCCTGACCGACGAGCAGCTCGCCCGATTCCCGGCGCTCGACGGCTACCTCGCCCTGCGGGTGACGGATGCCGATGCTGCCGCGCTGCTGCGCACGCAGCTCGCGGTCGCGCAGCGCGACGCCGCGGGCACGCTCACGGCGTTCACCGGCGTGCAGATCGCGGGAGTGCTCGACGACATCTATGCCGCTGCACTCGACGACGTCGATCTGGGTGTGACGTTCTCGGGCAAGAACCCGACGTTCCGGTTGTGGGCGCCGACCGCGCAGAGCGCGACGCTGCTCACCTGGAACGACGGTGCCGAGGGTGACCCCGTGCGCCATGAGGCGACGTGGGATGCCGCATCCGGTGTCTGGTCGGTCACGGGCAAGAAGGACCTCAAGGGCGACGAATACCTCTGGGAGGTCGTCGTCTACGCCCCGACCACTGGTGCGATCGAGACCAACCGGGTCACCGACCCGTACTCGACCGCCCTCACGCTGAACTCGCAGCGTTCGGTCGCCGTCGATCTCGATGACAAGGCCTGGCAGCCGAAGCAGTGGCAGAAGGCCGAGTCGCCGGTCGTCGAGCGCGCGGTCGACCGCGCGATCTACGAGCTGCACATCCGGGACTTCTCGATCAGCGACGAGACGGTTCCGGCCGCGGAGCGCGGCACCTATCTGGCCTTCACCCGCGACAGCGCGGGAACCGACCAGCTGAAGCAGCTCGCGGATGCCGGAATCAACACCGTGCACCTGCTGCCCTCGTTCGACATCGCGTCGATCGAGGAAGACAGAGCGGCGCAGGTGGTGCCCGACTGCGACCTCGCCTCGTTCGGTCCCGCTGATCCGGCGCAGCAGGCGTGCATACAGGCGGTCGCCGATGCCGACGGATTCAACTGGGGCTACGACCCGTATCACTACTCGACGCCCGAGGGCTCGTATGCGGTCGACGCCGACGGCGGGGCCAGGGTCAGCGAGTTCCGCTCGATGGTCGGTGCGCTGCACGACATGGACCTGCAGGTCGTGCTCGACGAGGTGTTCAACCACACCGCGGCATCCGGTCAGGCCGAGAAGTCCGTGCTCGACCAGGTGGTTCCGGGCTACTACCACCGGCTCAATGCGGCAGGCGGCGTCGAGACCTCGACGTGCTGCCAGAACGTCGCGACCGAGCACCTCGCCGCGCAGAAGCTGATGGTCGACTCGATCGTGACCTGGGCGCGCGACTACAAGGTCGACGGCTTCCGGTTCGACCTCATGGGGCACCACTCGACAGCGAACATGCAGGCGATCCGTGACGCGCTCGATGCGCTGACGGTGAAGAAGGACGGCATCGACGGAACCGCGATCCATCTGTACGGCGAGGGCTGGGACTTCGGCGAGGTCGCCGACAACGCCCTGTTCGAGCAGGCCACGCAGGGCCAGCTCGGCGGCACCGGCATCGGGACGTTCAATGACCGGCTGCGTGATGCCGTGCACGGCGGCAGCCCGGTCGACGCCTCCTCGACGTTCCGCCAGGGCTTCGGCACCGGTCTCGGCACCGATCCGAACGGCGATCCGATCAACGGCACCGTCGAGCAGGCTCTCGCCGACCTCGGGCACGAGACCGATCTGGTCAAGCTCGGGCTCGCGGGCAACCTGCGCGACTTCTCGTTCACGACGAGCGACGGCGCGGTCACGGCAGGCGAGGCCATCGACTATCGCGGCTCGGCGGCAGGCTACGCCGACCAGCCGGACGAGGTCATCAACTACGTCGACGCGCACGACAACGAGACGCTCTACGACCTCTCGGTGCTCAAGCTGCCGGTGGACACCCCGATGGCCGACCGCGTGCGCATGAACACGCTCGAGCTCGCGACAGTGACGCTCTCTCAGTCGCCGTCGTTCTGGCACGCCGGCACCGAGCTGCTGCGGTCGAAGTCCCTCGATCGCAACAGCTACAACTCGGGCGACTGGTTCAACCGCATCGACTGGACGGGGCAGGATTCGACGTTCGGCTCAGGACTCCCGACCGCAGCCGACAACGAAGAGAAGTGGCCGATCATGGCCCCGCTGCTCGCCGATCCCGCGCTCAAGCCGGCTGCCGCCGACATGGAGGCAGCCGAGGCATCCGCTCTCGATCTGCTGCGGGTCCGCGAGGAGGTCGACCTGCTGCGCCTCGGCTCCGCCGAGCTGATCCAGCAGAAGGTCACCTTTCCGAATGGCGGCACGGCCGCAACGCCGGGCGTGATCCTCATGCAGATCGACGACCTCGCGGGTCCCGATGCCGATGCAGAGCTCGACGGAGCACTCGTCGCGTTCAACTCCTCGCCCTCGCCCGTCACCCAGTCGGTGACCGGCCTGGCTGGGCGGTCGTTCGCCCTGACGCCGGCGCAGGTGAACGGAGCGGATGCGGTGGTCAAGACCACGACATGGGATGCCGCGACCGGCACCGTGACGATCCCTGCTCGCTCGGTCGCCGTGCTCGTCGACGACCAGGTGCAGCCGATCGACACCCGGGTGCGCGCCACGTCCGATGTGCTGGTGAAGGCGGGCAAGAGTGCCACGGTGAAGGTGACGGTCACCGCCGACGACGACAGCGCCCCGGTGGGCACGGTGACGGTGCACGACCGCGGCAAGGTCGTCGCTACGGTCGAGCTGACGGCGGCGGACAGGGGCAGGGTCACTGTCTCGGTGCCGAAGCTCAATCGCGGGATCCACCTGCTGACGGTGCGATTCGATGGCGCGGAACCGTGGCAGGACTCACGAATGCGACTCCCCCTTCCCGTGATCGTGCACTAGAACGACGAGACCGGATGCCGGGGCGCATGTCCTCGGCATCCGGTCTTCGTGTGGGCGTGCTACCAGGCGTAGGCCTCGGGGGCGGTGCCGCCGGGACCCGACCAGATGCGGTCGAGCTCGGCGAGGGTGTCGGCATCGAGCACGACGTCGAGCGCCTCGACGGCGGAGTCGAGCTGATCGATCGTCCGCGGGCCGATCACGGGCGCGGTCACCACCGGCTGGTGCAGCAGCCAGGCGATCGCGACGACGCCGGGGCGGATGCCGAGCTCGGCGCAGAACTCCTCGTAGCGTTCGATCGCAGGACGTCGGTCGCCGAGCGCGTCGAGGCTCGAGCGGGAGCGATCGGTCTTCTGCAGCACGCCGCCGAGCTGCCCGCTGGCGAGCGGCGACCAGGGCAGCAGTCCCATGCCGTACTGCTCCGCGGCGGGCACGACCTCGAGCTCGACGGTGCGCTCGGTGAGGTTGTACAGCGACTGCTCTGTGACAGGGGCCGGGTAGCCGGCGGCCGCGGCGATCTCGTGCACGCGCGCGAGGTGCCACCCGGCGAAGTTCGAGCTGCCGAGGTAGACGATCTTGCCCTGTTCGCGCAGCGTCGCGAAGGCGCTGAGCGTCTCGTCGAGCGGCACGTCGCGATCGATGTGGTGCATCTGGTACAGGTCGATGTGGTCGGTGCCGAGCCGCCGCAGCGAGTCGTCGACCGACGCGCGGATATGCACCGCCGACAGGCCCCTATCGTTCGATCGAGGGCCCATCACGCCGAACACCTTGGTCGCGACGATCAGGTCGTCCCGGTTGCCACGCTCCTTCATCCAGCGTCCGAGGATCTCCTCCGACTGTCCGGGGTGGTCGCCCCACCGACCGCCGCCGTACACGTCGGCGGTGTCGATGAAGTCGATGCCGGCCTCGACCGCGCGATCCAGGATGGCGCGCGAGGCCTCCTCGTCGATCACCGGACCGAAGTTCATGGTGCCGAGAGCCAGGCGGCTCACGCGCGCCCCAGCTCGTCCGAGACGTGTGTACTGCATCAGCTGTTCTCCTTCTACGAGTCCTGCGAATAGTGCGAATCCGAATCCGAATCCTGCGAATCGGGCGCGTCCGGCGACGCGCTCGTGTCGATGAATGCCCACCCGTAGGCGCCGAGCGCGCGACGGGCCTCGGCCGACGCCGTGAGCAGATCGATGCCCGGCACCTCGACCGCGAACGGCTCCGCGCTGTGGTTGATCACGGTGAGGATGCTGCCGCGGCGCGCGATCTCGACGTGTTCGGGCAGCCCGTCGATCTCGGCCGTCACTCCGGCCTCGGCCGCGAGCCAGCGCAGCACCGCGGTCATGCCGGAATCGTCGGGGATCGTGGCGAGGTAGTAGCCGTGCCCTGCGCCGAAGGCCTTGCGGGTGAAGGCCGCCCGACCTGCGGTGCGCCCCTCGGTGAAGCGACCGAGCACCTCGGCATCCTGCACGAGCAGCTCCTCGGCGAAGTACTGGCCGACGATGCGGCCGGCGGGGCCGTCGAGCGGAGCCTCCGACTGGCCGGGGCCGTCTGGCACCGCGTGGCTCGCGACCTCTCCGGCCGAGTCGGCCGAGCGCACGGACTCAGGAGGAACGAGTGCCCCGAAGTCCTCGAGCGCGACCCCGACCGCGTCGCGCAGCGAGACGATGAACCCGCCGTCACGGAACGCGTCGTCCTGATCGACGACGTCGCTGAACGCGGAGACGAACAGGTGGCCGCCCTGGTGCACGTACGACGTCAGGTTCGCCGCGCCCTCGTCGCTGAGCAGATACTGCTGCGGCGCGACGACGAGCGAGTAGGCGCTCAGGTCGCTGGTGGTGTTCACGATGTCGACGGCGAGGTTCTGACGGTGCAGCGCCGCGAACCAGCGGTGCGCGAGTGTGAGGTAGTCGAGCACGATCGGGTGGTCGCGCCCGTCGATGGCCCACCAGTTCTCCCAGTCGAACACGAGGGCGATCCGGGCTCCCGAGCTGACATCCGGGAGGTCGGGAAGCTGGGCGAGCTGTCCGCCGAGCTCGACGACCTCTCGCCACGTGCGCGTCTCGAGCCCTGCCTGCGGCACCATCGCCGAGTGGAACTTCTCGCTGCCGCGGCGCGACTGGCGCCACTGGAAGAACATGATGCCGTCGGCGCCTCGACCCACCGCCTGGGCGCTGATCGCCGCCATCTGGCCCGGCGCCTTCGGGGCGTTGGTCGGTCGCCAGTTCAGGGCGTTCGTCGACTGCTCGGTGAGGATCCACGGCACACCGGGCTTGAGGCCGCGCATCAGCTCGCGAGCGAAGGCCGCCCCACGGAACGACTCCGGGTCGTTGGGGTCGGGGTAGTTGTCGTCGCTGATCACGTCGACCTCCGCAGCCCACTTCCAGTAGTCGGCCGGGGGGAACGCACCCATGAAGTTCGTGGTGATCGGCTGGGTCGCCCCCGAGGCGCGGATGATGTCGCGCTCCATCACATAGAGCTCGAGCAGGGTGTCGGAGGTGAAGCGCTTGAAGTCGAGCACGCTCGTCGGGTTGATGCTGTACGGCGCCTTGCGCGGCGGCACGATCTGCTCGAACGCGGTGTACCTCTGCGACCAGAAGTCGGTGCCCCACGCATGATTGAGGGCGTCGATCGTCTGGTACTTGCGCTGCAGCCACAGCCGGAAGGCATCACGCGCCGCGTCGGAGTAGTCGTAGTGCAGGTGGCAGCCGTACTCGTTGTTGACGTGCCACAGCACAACGGCCGGATGCTGCGCATAGCGCTCCGCGAGAGCAGTGACCAGCTCCGAAGCCAGGCGGCGGTAGACGGGCGACGAGGGGGCGAACGCCTGTCGGCTGCCCGGCCAGAACGTCGAGCCGTCGGCATCCTGAGGAAGCATCTCGGGGTAGGCGGTCGTGGCCCACGGCGGAGGGGAGGCGGTGGCGGTGGCGAGGTCGACCTGGATACCGCCCTCGTGCAGCAGCCCGATGATCTCGTCGAGCCACTCCCAGTCGAACTCGCCCTCGGCCGGCTGGATGCGCGACCACGAGAAGATGCCGAGACTCACGAGCGTGACACCCGCTTCACGCATGAGCCGGACGTCGTCGGGCCACACCTCTCGTGGCCACTGCTCGGGGTTGTAGTCGGCGCCGTAGTGCATGGGTCTCCTGGGTCGGTGGTCGATGACGTCGAGGTCGATGACCGGGTGGTGGGGAAGGTCAGCGGGTGCGGGTCGAGGCGCGCATGACGAGCTCGGGCACGAAGCGGGCTTCGATCGGTTCGTCGGAGCCTGCGAGGTGGTGCATGAGCAGCTCGACCGCGCGGGCTCCCATCTCGCGGGCGGGCTGGCGCACCGAGGTCAGGGGCACGACCGCCGCGCCGGCGAACTCGATGTCGTCGTAGCCGACGAGCGAGATGTCCTCGGGCACCCGCAGGCCCCGTCCGACGAGCCCCTGCAGCAGTCCGAGGGCGAGGTGGTCGTTACCGGCGAAGACGCCGTCGGGGCGGTCGGCCTCCGGCAGATCGGCGATCTGCTCGCCGATCTCGCGGCCGAGTCCGGTGTTCAGGGTGGTCGTCTCGATGAGCGTGGTGCGCACGCCCGCGGCATCCGCCACCTCATGCAGCCCCGCGAGACGCTCGCGCATCTGCTCGCGCGACCGGGGTCCGCCGATGAAGGCCAGGTGTCGGCATCCGCCGTCGAGCAGCGCCTGCGCCGCGATGCGCCCGCCGAGGCGGTTGTCGACCGAGACCGAGGAGAACTCTCCCCGCGGATGCCGCTGATCGACGAGCACGACCGGCACCCCCCGGCGGCGGAAGCGCTCGAGATACTCCTCGTGGTACTCGACGGGCGCGATGAGCACCCCGTCGACCCGCTGCCGCTCGAACAGGTCGAGGTAGCGAGATTCGCGCTCGGCCGAGTCGAAGCCGTTGCCGACGATCACCGAGTAGCCGGCGGTCAGCGCCTGCTCTTCCGCGCCGAAGGCGAGGTCGGCGAAGAACGGGTTGGTGATGTTGATCACCGAGAACCCGATGGCATCGCTGCGGCCCGCCTTGAGCTGGCGGGCGGCGATGTTGGGCACGTAGCCGAGCTCGTCGACCGCCGCGGCCACGCGGGCCGCGGAGGCCTCGGATACGAGCTCGGGTCTGTTGAGCGCGTTCGAGACGGTGCCGATCGAGACGCCCGCACGCTCGGCGACGTCTCGCAGGCCGATGTCAGGCATGCTGCTCCTTCTGCGTCTCGGGCAGTGCCCTCAGGTCGTCGAGCAGCCGGACGCGATTGTCGAGCTTGGCGGACGCCGGGCCGTGCACCACGACGACGCGCCACTCGTCCCCGAGCAGGATCGCAGATCCGTCGCCCGTGCGCTGCCAGTCACCGGCTTCGGCGACGAGCACGATGCCGGCATCGGCTGCCCGCAGCATCCGTCCGTCGACCTCGGCACCCGGCAGATCGACATGCAGCCCGAGGTCGACCGAGGCGAGTCGGCCGACCTCGCGGCCGTGGCTGTGCAGCGCGCCGCCGCCGGTGGGCAGCCGCTCGAGAAGCAGATAGCCGGATGCCAGCAGCTCGCCGTCGTCGAAGCGATCGGCGAAGCTCGTCGAGGTGACGGCGGTGCCGAGGGGCGCCAGCGCGATGAGCTCGTAGTCGAGGGCTGTGGCCTCGAGGTCGTGCGAGGCTGTGGCGTCGTCGCGCGGCTCGGTCGGCGCGTGCTCGGCACCGAGCAGCTCGTCGACCAGCGCATGCACGAGCGCGCGGGTGCCCGCCGAGCGGTACGCCTCGACGCCGTGGCCGAGTGCCGAATACGCGACTCCGCCGCGCCCGGCCGTTCCCTCTCTCGACCAGGCCAGAGGGTGGGTGATCCCGTCGTCGGTGTGGATCGCGCGCAGCTCTGACCGCGAGTCGATCTCGAGATGCGAATAGCGCTCGTCGTAGACACGGAACGGCGCGAGCGGCGCGGTCGGCTGCACCAGGCTCCATCCGATCTGCGGATGCATCGTCACCCCTGGCACCCACCGCCCGCCCAGCAGCTCGGCCCAGCGCGGGTCGTCGCGGAACGCGAGAGACGACGAGTGCACGGCGAGCAGCGGGATGCCGGAGGCGACTGCCTCGAGCAGCGGATCGAGCACCGCGCTCGCCGCAGTGGCATCGGTCGCGAGATCGCCGCTGATGTTGACGACGATCAGCGCGGCATCCGTCAGTGCGGCGCCGCCCGCGACCTCGTCGGTGTCGATGCGGTGCACCGGCATCCGCTCTGCCAGCACTCTCGCGAGTGCCGTGCTGGTCGCAGCGAGGCCGTGCCACGGATCGGCGTGCGCGCCGACCCCGGTGATGAGGAGGGCCGGGCGGTCAGTCATCGATCCAGGTCTCCTTCGACGGTCGCAGGGCCTCGAGCTCTTCCCAGAGGGCGTCGGGAACGACGGTCTCGGCCATGCCGACAGTCTGGTCGAGCTGCGCCGGGGTCACCAGCCCGCACACCGTCGAGTGGATGCGCGGATCGCGCAGCGAGCTCTGCAGGGCGGCGGTGATCAGAGGGATCCCGTGGCGTTCGCAGGCCGCCCCCATCGCATCGATCGCCGCGAGCATCTCGGGCGCGGCGGGTGCGTAGTGGTAGCGGTCGGAGGTGCGGGGCCAGCTCGCCAGGATGCCCCCGCCGTAGATCGCCGCGTTGACCACGCCGATCCCGGCGGCGGCCGCGGCGTCGAGCAGGGCATCGGCCGTGCGGTCGACGAGCGTCGCGCGGTTGTGCGTGATCAGCACGTCGAAGACGCCGGTCTCGACGAACTGCGTCAGCATCCGTGCGGGCCCTCCTGAGATGCCGATGAAGTCGGCATATCCCTCGTCGCGCAGAGCCTGCAGCACCTCGATGGGCCCACCGGGCGCCATCGCGGCCTCGAAACCGATGTGCTCGGGGTCGTGCAGGTGCAGGATCGGCACCCGGTCGATGCCGAGCCGGTCGAGGCTCTCGTCGAGCGAGCGGCGCATGCGGTCGGGGTCGAACGAGTCGGTCTCGGGATCGCGGTCGAGCTTGGTCTGGATCACGAAGCCGTCGGGCACACCGCCGGCTCGACGCACGGCCAGGCCGATGCGGCGCTCACTCTCGCCGTCGCCGTAGTTGTTCGAGGTGTCGATGAACGTCACGGGGCTGTCGAAGGCGGCGAGGGTCAGCTGCACCGCATCCTCCTCCGGAACCGTCAGACCGTGCACGGGGGAGGAGACGCCCCAGGCCGCGGTGCCGATGCAGATCGGCGAGACCGCGAGACCGGTGCGGCCCAGGATCCGGCTCTCGAGAGCCGTCTGCGGGTGCGCGCTCACTCGAACGCGTCCCCACCGCGGAAGCGGTCGACGAGCACCGCGGCGAGCAGGATCACCGCGACGATGAGGTCGAGGTAGTCCGGGTCGATGAAGCTCACGTTCAGGATGTTCGTGATGCCCGCGACGACGAGCAGGCCGAGCAGTGCGCCGATCGGGTTGCCCACGCCCCCTCGTGTGATCGAGTATCCGCCGATCATCAGCGCCGCGTAGATCTGGAACTCCAGGCCGGTGCCGAGGATGTTGGATGCAGAGCCGAGCTGCCCCACGTAGAAGATGCCGCCGATCGCCGCACCGACCGCGCTCACGATGAGTGCGACCGTGCGCACCCGGACGACCGAGATCCCGGCGCGCTGCGCGGCCCGGGGGTCGCCGCCGACGGCCTGGACCTTGCGGCCGATGCGCGTCTTCGAGACCACGCCTGCAGCCACCAGGGTGAGCCCCACGCCCATGAGCAGCAGGGTCGGGATGCCGAAGGTGGTGCCCTGCGTGACGTCGTAGAGCGGCTCGATCAGGGTCGTGGGCGGAGCCTGTACGACGATCGCCTGGCACACTCCACGCAGCAGCGTCAGCATGCCCAGCGTGACGGCGAGCGGTTCGGCACCGAGACCCACTATCACGAACGCGTTGATCGAGCCGACGACGACTCCGAGGAGGACGGTCACGCCCGCGGCCATCCACGGGTCGATGCCCGAGGCGACGAGCTGGTTGAAGGCCACGGCGCCGAAGCCCACCATCGAGCCGATCGACAGGTCGACGACGCCGGCGAGCAGGGCGAACGAGGCGAGCACGCCGACGATGAGCGGGATCGCGACCGCCACGCCGACGATGCGCACGTTGGAGGCCGAGAAGAACGCCGGTCCGACGGCGACGGCGCCGATGATGACGACGGCGGCGAGCATCAGCGCGATGCTGCCGACGGGACCTTTGAGGTACGAGAGCACCCGGGGGAGCAGGGGCTGGGGTGTCTGCACGTCGGATGCCGGGGCGAATGCCGTGGTCATCGTGCACCTCTCTTGATGCGGAAGCCGTCGATGCCGACGGCGATGATGAGGAGTGCGCCCTGGAAGATCAGCGCGAACGCCGGCGGGAGCCCGAAGAAGGCGATCGACACCGGGATGGTCGAGAGGAATCCGACGCTGAGCAGCAGCACCAGGAAGTTGCCCTTGCCGCCCGAGAGGCTGATGCCCGCGAGGATCACCGCGGCGATCACGATGAGCTGATAGCTGGCCCCGGCGTTGGGGGTGAAGCTCGGGGTGACCGAGGCGAACAGCACGCCGGCGACTCCGGCGACGGCGCCTGCTCCCGAGAACGTCGCCAGCCGCACGCGGCGCAGCGAGACGCCGCGGGCGCGAGCGGCCTGGGCGTTGCCGCCCACGGCGGTGAGGCGTCGGCCCCAGCGCGTCCAGGTGATCGCGAGTCCTGCGAGCACGAGGATCACGAGCATGGGCCAGAAGATGTTCGGCAGGCCCAGGAACTGACCGAGCCCGAAGGCGCGGAGGGCCGACCCCGAGGGGATCTGCGCCGACTTGAATCCGATCATCATGATCGCGAGGCCGCCGAAGCCGGTGGCGAGCGTGACGATGATCGGGTTGAGCTTGCCGTAGACGACGATCAGGCCGTTCAACAGGCCCCAGGCGCCGCCGGCGGCGATGCCGCAGAGCACCGCGAGCAGGTCGGGCACCCCCGCACCCAGGAGGGTGACGGTGGCCCAGGCGCTGACGACCAGGGCGACGGGCAGGCTGAGGTCGAGCAGGCCGCCGCCGATGACGACGATGCCCTGCGCGACCGAGAGGACGCCCGAGATCGCCATCGTGAAGGTGACGGCGAGCAGCGACTGCGTCGAGAGGAAGTCCGGGCGGACGATGGTGGTGGCCGCGGCGAGCAGGAACCAGACCGCGGCGATGGTGAGCGCATCGCGCAGGGCGGTGCGGCTCCCCGCGTCCGGGCGCGCTGTGCGCGCACCCGAACGCGGGGCGGCCGGATCGGCCGTGAGGGTGGGAGTCGTCATGTGAGTCTCGTTCTTCTCGAGACCGATCCGGGAGGAACGGTTAGTTCTTGCAGTAGAGGTCGTAGAGGGTCGTGCCCTCGTCGGCCTGGGAGATCTCGGCGACGCGTTCCTCGATGCCGGGGATCGCGGCGGCCTGCTCCTGGGTCACGGCGCACGGCTGCACGCTCACCGCTGCGTCGTCGCCCGTGTCCTTGACCTCGGGCGCATCGCCGGCTGCGATCTCGTCCAGGATCTGGAAGGCGTAGGCCGCGTACCCCTCGAGGAAGTACATGACGCTGCCGGCGAGGTTCGGGTCGACGTTGTCGCCCGTGATCAGGCCGCCGTCCTGGCCCCAGCCCATGATGTTGGCGTCTCGGCCCAGCTGCGTCGCCGCCTGCAGGGCGCCGACGACCGCCTGGTCGTTGAGTCCGACGACGAGGATGTTCTCGGCATCCGGGTGTGCCGCGAAGACGCCCGGCGCGTTCTGCAGCGAGGTGGTGAGGTTGCCGTCGGCCTCGTACGCGACGTAGGCGTCCTCGGGGATGTCGGGGCAGACCTCGCCGATCGCCGTCGCGGCGTTGCCGGTGCGCCAGGTGTCGATCTGTCCGGCTGCGGTGCCCTGCGCCGAGATGACGAGGTCGACGTCGCAGTCCCACTCGCTCTTGGCGAGCTCACCGAGAGCCGTGCCGCCCTCGGTGCCGGCTGCGGCGTTGTCGATGCCGACGAAGTACCAGCCCTCCTGGGCGATGTCGAACGTGATGACCGGGATCTCGGCATCCGAGTACTTCTTCGCGATGACCGGGTTCGCCTCGGGGCGTCCGTTGAACATCATCACGGCGTCGACGCCCTGCTGCACGAAGAGGTCGGCGTTCTTCACCGCGGTGGCCTCGTCGCCGTCGTTGCTGAGCTCGACGTACTTCCAGCCGCGCTGCTCGGCGAGTGCCTGGGCGACGTCGCCCTGGTAGTCCTGCCAGTCGGCGTCGGCCTGACCGCCGACGGCGAAGCCGAGGGTGAAGGTGTCGTCGTCTCCGCCGCCGGATCCGCCGGATGCCTGATCGGCGCAGCCGACCATCGCGATGGCCGAGACGAGTGCCACGCCTGCGCCGAGCAGGCGCAGGGCGGTGCGGGATGAGTGATGCGTCATTGCAGTGCTCCTCTTGAGTGGGTGTGGTGCGGGTGTGTTCGGGTGGTGCGGGTTCTTGCGGGTGGTGACGCCTGGTCGTCAGCTGACGAGCGTCTCGGTGTCCTCCGGAGTGGGGACGTCTGCGGGGAGTGCCCCGGTGATGAGGCCGACGATGTCCTGCGCGGTGACGTCGGCGATGTCGCGCACGGCGACCGACCGGCCGAGGCGCATGACGGTGACGCGGTCGGCGACGGTGTGCAGCTGCTGCATGTTGTGGCTGACGAGGATCACGCTGACTCCGTGCTCGCGCAGGCGACCGATGAGATCGAGCACCTGCTGCGACTCGCGCACGCCGAGCGCCGCGGTCGGCTCGTCGAGGATCACGATGCTGCGGCCCCAGAGCAGCGCGCGGGCGATCGCGAGGCACTGCCGCTGTCCGCCCGACATGCCCTTGACCGACACGTTGACCGACTGGATGCCGACGCCGAGCTCGGCGAGCACCTCGCGCGACCGGGCACGCATGCCGCGGTCGTTCACGATGTTCAGCGCCTTGAGGATCGGATTGCTCGACAGCTCTTCGCGACCGAGGTACACGTTCTGCACGGCCGACATCGTGTCGACGAGCGCCAGGTCCTGGTAGACCGTCTCGATGCCGGCGGCCAGGGCGTCGGTCGGGCGGCGGAAGTCGACCGGCTTGCCCTCGACCTCGATGGTGCCGCCGTCCGGCACCACCGCGCCCGAGAGCACCTTCAGCAGTGTCGACTTGCCGGCGCCGTTGTCGCCGACCAGACCCATGACCTCGCCGCGGCGCAGGGTGAGCGATGCGTCGGCGAGAGCCGTGACCGCGCCGTACCGGCGCGAGATGTTGCGAGCGTGGAGAACCAGATCCTGGTCAGCAGCGAGTGCCATGATCAACCTCATTGTCGAAGGGCCGAAACGTGACTTTAAACGTTTCAGGTGTTTAAAACGTTTCAGACTCTACATCGCGATCTCGCCGACGAGCAAGAACTTTTCTCCGTGGCCCCGATCAGACAACTACAAGGACGCCCTAGTAAATGTGCGGGGGGCGAAGTACCATCGTCATAGTGCCAACGACGGCGCGAAGGGACATCGCACAATGACTCGTACCATTCCCCATTTCGTAGGCGGAAAGCACCTCATCCCCGACGGCGGACGCTTCGCCGACGTCTTCGACCCGAGCACCGGATCGGTGCAGGCGCGCGTGCCGCTCGCCTCCGCCGACGAGGTCGCGGCGGTCGTCGCGAACGCCGAGGCGGCTCAGATCGAGTGGGCGGCGACGAACCCGCAGAAGCGCGCGCGGGTGCTGCTGCGGTTCCTCGATCTGGTGCAGCGCGAGATGACCGAGCTCGCCGAACTGCTCGCGAGCGAGCACGGCAAGACCGTCGACGATGCGAAGGGCGACATCCAGCGCGGACTCGAGGTCATCGAGTTCTCCGCCGGCGCTCCGCACCTGCTCAAGGGCGAGTACTCGACTGGTGCCGGAGCCGGGATCGACGTCTACTCGATGCGTCAGCCGCTCGGAGTGGTCGCCGCGATCACCCCCTTCAACTTCCCCGCCATGATCCCGCTGTGGAAGGCGGGCCCCGCGCTCGCCGCCGGCAACGCCGTGGTGCTCAAGCCCAGCGAGCGCGACCCCTCGGTGCCGGTGCGCATCGCCGAGCTGTTCCTCGAGGCAGGGCTTCCGGCCGGCGTCCTCAACGTCGTGCACGGAGACAAGGAGGCCGTCGATGCGCTGCTGACCGACGACCGCATCCGCGCCGTCGGCTTCGTCGGCTCGACCCCGATCGCCGAGTACATCTACTCGACGGCAGCCGCGCACGGCAAGCGGGCGCAGTGCTTCGGCGGGGCCAAGAACCACATGATCGTCATGCCCGATGCCGACCTCGACCTGGCCGTCGATGCGCTCATCGGCTCGGGCTACGGCTCGGCGGGCGAGCGCTGCATGGCGATCTCGGTCGCAGTGCCGGTGGGGCAGGAGACGGCGGATGCTCTCGCCGCCAAGCTCACCGAGCGCGTGGCACAGCTGCGGATCGGTCCCTCGCTCGCGGCCGACGTCGACTACGGGCCGCTGGTCACGCGGGCTGCCGTCGAGCGGGTCGAGGGATACATCCAGCAGGGAGTCGACGAGGGCGCGACGCTGCTCGCCGACGGCCGCGGGTTCACCGTCGAGGGGCACGAGCAGGGCTTCTACCTCGGGCCGACGCTGTTCGACCACGTCACCACCGACATGGCGATCTACCGTGAGGAGATCTTCGGACCGGTGCTCGTGATCGCACGCGCCGCCGACTACGAAGAGGCGCTGCGCATGGCATCCGAGCACGAATACGGCAACGGCGTGGCGATCTTCACGCGCGACGGCGATGCCGCCCGCGACTTCGCCGCTCGGGTCGAGGTGGGGATGGTCGGCGTCAATGTGCCGATCCCCGTGCCGATCGCGTATTACACGTTCGGCGGGTGGAAGCGCAGCGGGTTCGGGGACCTCAACCAGCACGGCGCCGACGCCTTCCGCTTCTACACGAAGACCAAGACGGTCACGAGCCGCTGGCCGTCGGCGGGCATCCGTGACGGCGCGAGCTTCGTCATCCCGACCATGCACTGATCCGCCGCGACATCCACAAGGAACCATGATGACCATGACCACTGTCACCACCACCGCCGAAGAGCGCGAGGCGATTCTCGACGCGGTGCGCGAGTTCGCCGACACCGAGCTCGCACCGTTCGCTGCCGAGCGTGACGAGAAGCACATCTTTCCGCGGGAATCGCTCGGCAAGGCCGGCGAACTCGGGCTCGGCGGCATCTACGTGCGCGAGGACTTCGGCGGCACAGGGCTCAGCCGCTCCGACACCGTCGCGATCTTCGAGGAGCTCGCCAAGGGCGACCCCGCCGTCGCCGCGTACATCTCGATCCACAACATGGTGGTCTGGATGATCGACACGTACGGCGATGACGCGCAGCGCGGCCGTTGGCTGCCCGAGCTCACCGCGATGCAGGAGTTCGGCGGATACTGCCTGACCGAGCCGGGCGTCGGATCGGATGCCGCGAACGTCGCGACGAGCGCGGTGCGGGACGGAGACGACTACCTGCTCACGGGTGTGAAGCAGTTCATCTCGGGCGCGGGCGAGGCCGCGGTCTACGTGGTCATGGCGCGCACGGGCGAGCCGGGAGCGCGCGGCATCAGCGCGTTCCTCGTGCCGGGCGACGCCGACGGGCTGAGTTTCGGCGCCCCCGAGAAGAAGATGGGCTGGCACGCGCAGCCGACCCGCCAGGTCATCCTCGATGGCGTGCGCATCCCGGCATCCGGAATGCTGGGCGACGAGGGCAGGGGCTTCGCGATCGCGATGTCGGCGCTCAACGGCGGCCGCCTCAACATCGCCGCCTGCTCGCTCGGCGGCGCTCAGTGGGCACTCGACCGCGCGGTGCAGTACGTGCACGAGCGCGTGGCGTTCGGCGAGCCGCTGGCCGAGAAGCAGTCGATCCTGTTCGCGATCGCCGACATGCGCACCGACCTGCAGGCCGCTCGCCTCATGGTCAGGGACGGCGCGCTGGCGGTCGACGAGCACGCTCCGGATGCGACGATGCGCTGCGCCATGGCCAAGCGCTTCGCGACGGATGCCGGATTCGACGTCGCCAACCGGGCGCTGCAGCTGCACGGCGGCTACGGGTACCTGCAGGACTACGGCATCGAGCGGGTCGTCCGCGATCTGCGGGTGCATCAGATCCTCGAAGGCACGAACGAGATCATGAGACTGATCGTCGGCCGCGAGATGCTGCGACCGGCAGGCTCGGCGTCGATGCGGAGCGCGTCATGACCGAGCCGCTGAAGACCCGCGTCGCGTTCCTCGGACTCGGCCACATGGGTCTGCCGATGGCGAAGAACCTGGTCGCGGCCGGGCACGAGGTGCACGGCTTCGACCTCGTGCCGGCGGCGATCGAGGCGGCGCAGGCCGCCGGCATCCCGATCGCAGCCAGCGGAGCGGATGCCGTCGCCGAGGCCGATGTCGTGATCACGATGTTCCCCGCGGGCAGGCATGTGATCGACGCGTACCGCACCGAGCTGCTCGCCGCCGCTCGCCCGGACACGCTGTTCATCGAGTCGTCGACGATCGCGGTCGACGAAGCGCGCGCTGCGCACGCGCTGGCGCTCGCCGCCGGGCATCGCAACGTCGACGCCCCCGTCTCGGGCGGAGTCGTGGGCGCGGAGAACGGCACACTCGCCTTCATGGTCGGCGGGACGGACGAGGACTTCGCTGCGGCGCTGCCGCTGCTGGAGGTCATGGGAAAGCGCATCGTGCACTGCGGCGGTCCGGGGCTCGGGCAAGCGGCGAAAGTCTGCAACAACATGGTGCTGGCCGTGTCGCAGATCGCGGTCGCCGAGGCGTTCGTGCTGGGGGAGCGGCTCGGACTCGAGCATCAGGCGCTCTTCGACGTCGTCTCGCAGGCGTCCGGTCAGTGCTGGTCGATCACGACGAACTGCCCGGTGCCGGGGCCGGTGCCGACGAGCCCCGCGAACCGCGACTACCAGCCGGGATTCGCCGGGGCTCTGATGGCCAAGGACCTCGGCCTCGCGCTGCAGGCGATCGAGCAGACGTCCACCGACGCGAAGATGGGGCGCCTCGCCCAGCAGCTCTATGCCGACTTCGCCGCGGGCGAGGGCGCGGCGCGGGACTTCTCGGGCATCATCACCGACATCCGGGACGGGTCCGCGTGACGCACCCGCGACATACTGAGATGACCACGACGGAGAGGCCCTCACGATGACCGAGTACGAGACGATCCTGGTCGAGCAGCGCGGACGAGTCGGGTGGATCACGCTCAATCGACCCGAGGCGCTGAACGCGCTGAACAGTCGCCTGGCCGACGAGGTCACCGCCGCGGCCGTGGCCTTCGATCTCGATGACGGGGTCGGTGCGATCGTCGTCACCGGGTCCGAGAAGGCGTTCGCCGCAGGCGCCGACATCAAGGAGATGGAGGGCATGTCGGCGGCCGAGATGGTCGAGACGGATCACTTCGGCGTCTGGCACGAGTTCGCGGCAGTGCGCACGCCTTTGATCGCCGCCGTCTCGGGCTTCGCACTCGGGGGAGGATGCGAGCTCGCGATGATGTGCGACATCATCCTGGCGGCCGACACCGCGAAGTTCGGTCAGCCCGAGATCAATCTCGGCGTCATCCCCGGCATGGGCGGAACGCAGCGCCTGATCCGAGCGGTCGGGTACTACAAGGCGGCCGAGCTCGTGCTGACCGGCCGGTTCATGGGCGCCGAAGAGGCGGAACGCTCCGGCCTCGTATCGCGCGTCGTGCCGGCGTCCGATCTGCTGGACGAGGCCGCGAAGCTCGCCGAGACGATCGCATCGAAGTCGCTGCCGTCGGTGTTCGCTGCGAAGGCCGCGCTCGATGCCGCGATGGAGACGACTCTCGCCGACGGTCTGGCCCACGAGAAGCGCGCGTTCGCCGAGCTGTTCGACACCGAAGACCAGAAGGAGGGCATGTCGGCCTTCCGGGAGAAGCGTGCGCCCGACTTCCGGCACCGCTGACTTCCGCCCCACAACTCCGGAGAACCGGAGCGGCGCGGGTGCCTCAGCCGCGCAGCGCCTCGACGATCTTCTCGACGCGGCGGTCGCGGGTCGCCTCCTGCTTGGCCTCGGCCACGGTGCGGGCGTGCTCCTTGCGCACCGAGTACGAGAGGGCGTCGAAGGCTGTGCGCAGTGCGGCGTCGGCACCCAGGGCTTCGGCGAGGGCGGGCGGGATCTCGACCTCGCGCTCGGCGGAATCCAGACGGATGGCGGCATCGACCTCCTGGTCGATCTCGACCCCGAGTTCGGCTCGGACGGCTTTGCTGAAGCCGATCATGTTCTGCCCTCCCATGCGGGCGAGGCGCAGACGGGAGGTGCGGCCATCGATCGTCACCGCGACGGGGAACGTCTTCCCCGCACCGAACGAGGAGACCTGCTCGTCGGTGAGGATGATCGCGGCGGCGGGGCCGCGGCCTTCGAGGATCGTGTGCAGGCGCAGTTCGCTCATGCGGGCAGTGTACGCCCGCGCCCCTCGGCCTCGGATGCCAGGTGGTCGTTGCGCTCTTCGATCAGCGTGCGCATGTACTCGCGCATGAACACGCGGTCGACGAGGCGCCCGATCGGACCGAACGGCGAGTGGAAGACGATCGTGTCGCGCGCCAGCGTCCCCTGCGGATGCTCCTCGAAGACATGCTCGTGCAGGAACGCGCCGAAGGGCCCTGAGAGCTGCCGATCGCGGAACCCGTGTGGAGCGTCGACGTCGTACACGATCGTGCGCAGCCGGAACGGGATGCCGAAGTGCCGCGCGCGCCAGGTCACGGTCGATCCTTCGGTGAACACGCCGCCCGCCGGAGCCTCGACCATCGTCTCGCCGTATCGAGCCATCGACCGCAGATGCAGCCCCGGGTCGAGCGCCAGAGCGAAGACCGTGGCGCGCGGGGCGGCGATCACGCGCTCCAGCACGAACTCGACCACGTCAGAGCGCGTCCGGCTGCGGCTTCGGGTCGCTGAAGTCTCCGGCCGCCTTGCGCATCCGCGCCACGATCGCGACGAGCTCGGTCGCGTCCTCCCTGCTCACGCCGGGGTCGGCGAAGACATCGGCGTTGAGTGCGGAGGTGGCGCGTTCGACGAGTTCGCGGCCGGCGTCCGTCAGAGAGAGCAGGGCCGCACGGCCGTCGTGCGGATGCGGCTCGCGCACGATCAGCCCGTCGCGCACCAGGCGCTCGGCCGTGCTGGTGACGGTCGTCGCGTGCACCTGGAGCCGCGCGACCACGCTCGACAGCGGCAGGCGACCCGAGCGGCTGAATGCCAGCAGCCGCAGCATCTCGTAGCGGGCGAAGCTGAGCGCGAACGGCTTCAGCGCGGCGTCCACTCTCGCGAGCAGCAGCTGCTGGGCCCGCATCACCGAGGTGACGACGGTCATGCCGTCGGCGGCATCCGTCCAGCCGTGCGCGAGCCACTGCCGCTTCGCCTCAGCGAGCGGATCGACAGGCAGAGGGCGGGGTCGGACCACGGTTCTACGGTAGGGCATCGGGTCCGGACTCCGGGGATGCGCCGACCGGAACGGCGTCTGGGTCTCAGTCGCTCGATGGTTGGGACTCAGTATCAAGGGACTAGAATCAAGGCAGTCGTGAGGAGCAATCGATGAAGATCTTCGTCCTGGTCAAAGAGGTGCCCGACACCTATGGCGATCGCAAGCTGAACCTCGAGACGGGCCTCGCCGACCGCGGTGCCGGCGACGTGGTGCTCGATGAGATCACCGAGCGAGCACTCGAGGTCGCTCTCAGTCACGCCGACAAGAACGAGGGCACCGAGGTCGTCGCTGTGGCGATGGCTCCCGGCGGTTCGACGGCATCGGTGCGACGGGCGCTGGCGATCGGCGCAGGATCTGCCTTGCACATCGCCGACGAGCAGCTCGCGGGCGCTGACCTCGGGCTCACGGCCGAGACGCTGGCCGCCGCGATCCGCCGCGGCGAACCAGACCTGGTGATCACCGGCAACCTCTCGACCGACGGCTCGGGCGGCGTCATCCCCGCGATGATCGCCGAGCACCTCGGCTGGGCGCACGCGACCGCGCTGACCTCTGTCGAGATCACGGCCGAGGGCGTCACGGGCACGCGAGGGGCGGATGCCGGAGCGCAGCCGATCTCGGCATCCCTCCCGGCCGTCATCTCGATCACCGAAGCGCTGCCCGACGCGCGCTTCCCAAACTTCAAGGGCATCATGGCGGCGAAGAAGAAGCCGCTCGAGGTCCTGACCCTCGACGACCTCGGTGTCTCGGCCGACCCCGCTGCGGCTCCCCGCACGATCCTGACCTCCGTCGCCGAGAAGCCGCCGCGCGCCGCCGGTGTGAAGATCGTCGATGAAGGCGATGCGGCCGAGAAGCTGGTCGAGTTCCTCGTGCAGAACAGGCTGGTGTGACATGACCTACCCCGAGAACGCGATCCTCGTCCTGGTCGACCTCGACCCCGCAGGAAACGCCGCCAGCAGCACCGCCGCCCTGATCGGCGCGGCGGCGACCGTCGGCTCTCCGGTCGCGCTGGTCGTCGGCGGATCCGCAGATGCCGCCGCGCAGGTGGCCGCGGCGGGAGCATCCGTCGTGCTGACGGCCGACGCCGACGAGACGATCCTCACGGTGCCGATCGTCGACGCGCTGCAGGCAGCTTTCGAGCAGGTGCGACCGGATGCCGTGCTCGTCTCGAACTCCATCAGCGGACGCGATGTCGCCGGAAGGTTCGCGGTGCGCGCGAAGCTGGCGCTGTCGGTCGACGCCGTCGGCGTCTCTCGCGACGACGAGGGCATCGTCGCGCACCACTCCGTCTACGGCGGGGCGTACCTCACCGACTCGGCTCCCACGTTCGGCGCCCCGGTCATCACCGTGCGTCAGGGGGCCGTCGATGCGCGCGTCGACGCCGTGGCGTCACCGACCGTCGACGCGCTCGCTGTGACGTCATCCGGGGCAGCCGCTGCCACGGTCGGCGCCGTCGAAGCGGTCGAGGCCACGTCGTCTCGACCCGAGCTGCGCGGCGCGACCCGCGTCGTCTCGGGCGGCCGCGGACTCGCCTCGAAGGAGAAGTTCGTGCTCGTCGAGGAGCTCGCCGATGCGCTCGGCGCAGCCGTCGGCGCATCGCGGGCCGCAGTGGATGCCGGATACATCCCGCAGTCGCATCAGGTCGGTCAGACCGGAGTCTCGGTATCGCCGCAGCTCTATGTCGCGCTCGGCATCTCGGGTGCGATCCAGCACCGCGCGGGCATGCAGACGGCGAAGAACATCGTCGCGATCAACAAGGACGCGGAGGCGCCGATCTTCGACGTCGCCGACTTCGGGATCGTCGGCGACCTGTTCACGATCGTCCCGCAGGTGATCGCTGGCCTCGAGGCTCGGAAGAAGTAGCCATGGCGACGCGGATGCTCAGGCGCGGGCTCCCGCGCGTGCCCGGCGGCGAACCGTGGCCTCCTGGAGAGATCGCCGTCGATGGGGGCGGTGTCGATGCGGCTCCGGCCGCTCCGGCTCCGACCGCCACAGCGGAACCCGCCCGAACCGCACCGGCAGACGCCGCGCTCACTCCTGCCGACGGCGCGCAGCAGTCCTCCGTCGTCTCGCTTTCGCCCGGCCGGGCGGCAGCGCTGCGCCGTGGTCTGCCGCGTGTGCCCGGCGGCGAGCCATGGCCTCCCGCGAATACCGCCGTGAGCGGTGCAGAGCATGTGCCATCTCGGTCGGCGTCGACGACGGCGACGGCGGGGGCGGCCGCGGGGGTGGCCGCAACCTCGCTCGACGAGCGGCACGAGGCCGCACCGCTCGTTTCGCCCGCGGTCGAGGCCGCACCGCTCGTTTCGCCCGCGGTCGAGGCCGCATCGGTCGTCGAGCCACTGGACGACGGGACCCCTGCCGCGAACGCTTCGGCGAGCGCTGCCGCCCCGGCGGGATCCGTGCGACGCGGTCTCCCGCGCGTCGCGGGCGGAGAACCCTGGCCTCCGGCCGACACAGTCCCGGTGTCAGCCGCAGAGTCCGTCGCGGCCCCGGTCGCTGAGGCCGCCGCGCCCGCACCCGCAGTCGCCACCACAGCGACAGCGACAGTCCCCGCAGCATCCACCGCACCCGCAGCGACCCCCTCCACCGGCGTCGCCACCACCCGCACGGCTCCTGCCCTCGGCGACCCGTCTATCCCGCTGCCGTCCCCGCACACGGTGTGGAACGGCAGCGCTCCCCGACACATCACAGCGACCGCTCCGGCATCCGTCCGTCCCCGGCCCTCCTGGACCCAGGCGATCGCGGGTCTGCTCGGGGCCGCGGCCCTCGGCATCCTGGCCGCCGCAGCCGTGGCCTTGGTGCGCGCCCTGCTGAGTTTCCCCTTCATGCAGGACTTCCTCGCCGCCTTCCCCGGAGAGTACGAGCCGGCCGTCGCTGTCGAGCCCGGGTTCGCGCCGTGGACCAACTGGGCGCACTTCTTCAACGTGTTCCTGATGGTGCTGATCATCCGCTCGGGCCTGCGCATCCGCAACGAGAAGCGGCCGACCGCCTTCTGGACCCCGCGCAACGACCCCAAGGGCAAGGTCAGCCTGACGATCTGGTTCCACCAGGCGCTCGACATCCTCTGGCTGGTCAACGGCGTGATCTTCGTGGTGCTGCTGTTCGTCACCGGGCACTGGGCGCGCATCGTGCCGACCAGCTGGGAGGTCATCCCGAACGCGCTGTCGGCCGCGCTGCAGTACGTGTCGTTCGACTGGCCGACCGAGCACGGCTGGGTGAACTACAACAGCCTGCAGCAGCTGGCCTACTTCGTGACCGTGTTCATCGCGGCCCCGTTGGCGGCGGCGACCGGGTTCCGCATGTCGGGCATGTGGCCCAAGAAGGCGGAGCGACTGTCGAAGGCGTACCCGATCGAGTGGGCCCGTGCGCTGCACTTCCCGGTCATGATCTACTTCGTGGTGTTCATCATCGGGCACGTGGCCCTGGTGTTCCTCACCGGCTTCCTGCGCAACCTGAACCACATGTACGCCTCGTCGGATGCCGTCGGCTGGACGGGCTTCTGGGTCTTCGTGGCCTCCCTGGTGGTGATCGCCATCGGCTGGGTCGCGGCTCGCCCGCTCGTCATCGCGCCGATCGCGAAGCTGTTCGGCAGCGTGTCCGGGCGCTGACCCGGCTCCGTCTTCAGCACGGACTGCAGCCGGACGCAGAGAAACGGCCCCCTGCCGGTGGCAGGGGGCCGTTCATGCTGAGTCGCGAACGCGGAATCAGCGGACGAAGCGCACCTCGGTGAGCGTCTCGCCGAGGAACGGCTCGGTGTGGCTGGCGCCGTCGAGTGAGAACCCGTTGCGGGTATAGAAGCGGTGCGCGCGGGGGTTGTCCTCCGCGACCCACAGGTAGAGGGGCTCGTCCTTCTCGACCGCCGCATCGAACAGCTTCTGGCCGATGCCGGTGGAGTGATACGCGTCGAGCAGGTAGATGAAGTACAGCTCGCGGAACGCCGGGGCGTCCTTGTCGCGGGCGGGACCGGAGCCGACGAAGCCGACGATCTCGCCGTCGACGAGCGCAGCGCGCATCGTAAACTCGGGGCCCTGAGAGGCCCAATGCGTCCATAGTTCGGCCATGCGCCGGGGTGAGACCTTCTCGAGCGCGGCCTTGCTGATCAGGTGGTCGTAGGTCTCGTGCCAGCACTGCGCGTGCACACGACCAAGGGCTTCCGCATCCACATCACGGACCGGACGGACAATGACTTCAGGCTGGGCTTCGGCGCTCATATCGTGACTCTACGCGCGGCCTCCGGGATCAGGAAATCGAGCGGAAGCGTTCCCACAGCGCCGATATGCCGGTGGAGGGTTCGCACAACGATGTTCGCGATCCGTTCGTCGATGGCTACGATCAGTCCTCGTGAACGTGATCTGGCGCACTCTCCTCGTGATCCTCTCCGCCCGCCGTCGAGTGCGGCGAGGCAAGACGCTCGACGCGGCATCGGTCAGCAGCATCCGGCTGACGACGCTGCCGACCGACATCGACATCCTCCGTCACATGAACAACGGCCGATACCTGTCGCTCTTCGACCTCGGCCGGTGGGACCTGCTGATCCGCACAGGGCTGTTCGACGCCATGAACGAACGCGGCTGGTACGCCGTCGTCTCGAGCGAGACCGTGACATTCCGCAAGTCGCTGCAGCTGTGGCAGCGGTTCGAGGTGCAGTCGCGGTTCATCGGGCATGACGACAAGGCCGTGTTCCTGGAGCACAGGGCGGTCGTCGGCGGTGAGATCTACGCCCGCGTCATCGTGCGATCGCGGATGCTGCGCCGCACCGGCGGCACGGTCAGCAACGAAGAGCTGTTCGCCGCCGTCGGCAAGCCGGAGGGCGTGCCCGAGATCGACCCCTGGGTGCACGACTGGGCCGCGGCATCCGCCCTGCCTCCCGTGCGCACCCCGGCGCCGAGCGTCTGGAACTGACGCCGTGACCGATCCATGGGGTCTCGAGACACGAGCACCGGGCGACGTGCTGCTGGTCGGATGCGGCAAGCTCGGCATCCGCCTCGGTGAGCGACTCGTCGCAGCGGGCTCACAGGTCACGGCCATGCGACGCAGCGGGGGTGACATGCCTTTCCCGACCATCGAGGCCGATCTGCGGCATCCGCTCGACCGTGAGCTCCCCGGGTTCGACTCGGTCGTGATCACGCTGCCGCCGAGCACCGAGGGCGACTCGGTGTATCCGCCGGCGCTGCGGGGGCTCGCCGACGCCCTTCCGTCGATGCCGGGGCGGGTCGTGTTCGTGTCGTCGACGCGCGTGTTCGAGGGGCGTCCCGGTGAGACGCCGCTGACCGAGCGCGATGCACCACGCGTGTCGAGCGAGCGCGGCGGCGATCTGGTCGAGGGTGAGCACCTGGCGACGGAGCTGTTCGGGGCGCGGATCGTTCGTCCGGCCGGCATCTACGGCCCCGGTCGAGACTTCCTCATCCGGCGGGTGCGCGAGGGTGCGGCGGTCGACCACACCCGTCGCACCAACCGCATCCACGAGACCGATCTCGTCCGGCTGCTCGAGGCGATGCTGCGGGCCGACTCCGCACCACCGCTGATCCATGCCGTGGACCGCGAGCCGGTGCTGCTCGGAGACGTCGTCGCGCACATCGCCTCCCGCCTCGGAGTCGAGACGCCGCCGCACCTCGACCCGGAGGTCGGCGGCGGGACGGTGCTCGAGGGGCGCCTGCTCCAGGAGTTCCTCGGCGACCTCGAGTATCCGACCTTCCGCGACGGGTACGACGAGATGATCGCCGCACTCTGAGCGCTCCGTCTGGGTTCCGGTCGCCTGCCCGTGCCGTGCGTTCGCGCGATCGACGGCACGGACTGCGACCCGAACCCCCCGACGCGACCGTCGTTCACGGGCAGGCGAGCACGGCAGTCCTAGGCTGAGCTCATGGCCGACCCGATGCCCTCCACGGATCCAGAATCCGTCTCACTCGCGGACCGCGCCGTCGAGCTCGCCCGCCGCTGGGTGATCGAGGCCGCGGCCGCCGATGTCGACCCGGCCGCAGAGCGTCTCGCCGGCGTCCTGCAGGATGCCAACGGGCTGCCGTTCACACTCGGATTCGTCGACGGCGTCATGCGCCCCGAGAGCCTGAGCGCCGCAGCATCGCAGCTGCACCGCATCGCCCCGATCGTGCCCGACTTCCTGCCCTGGTACCTGCGGTCGGCTGTGCGGATCGGCGGCGGCGTGGCGCAGATGCTGCCGACACCCGTGGTGCCCATCGCTCGTCGGGTGCTGCGCGACATGGTCGGTCACCTGGTGGTCGACGCCCGCCCCGCGAAGCTCGGGCCCGCCATCGCGAAGATCCGCGAATCGGGCGCTCGGCTCAACCTCAACCTGCTGGGCGAGGCGGTGCTGGGTGAGGACGAGGCGCAGCGGAGGCTCGACGGCATCCATGAGCTGATCCGTCGCCCCGATGTCGACTACGTGTCGGTGAAGGTGTCGGCGATCGTCAGCCACATCTCGATGTGGGCGTTCGAGTCGGTCGTCGAGTCGGTCGTCGAGAGACTGCTTCCGCTGTATCTGACGGCCGCCTCGGATCGCACCTTCATCAATCTCGACATGGAGGAGTATCGCGACCTCGACCTGACGATCGCGGTGTTCACCCGCATCCTCGAGGATCCGCGCCTCGACGGTCTCGAGGCGGGCATCGTGCTGCAGGCCTATCTCCCCGACGCGCTGCCGGCCCTGCAGCAGCTCACCGCCTGGGCCCGCGAACGGGTCGACCATGGCGGCGCCCCCATCAAGGTGCGACTCGTCAAGGGAGCCAACCTCGCGATGGAGCGGGTCGAGGCGCGGATGCACGGATGGGCGCAGGCGACCTACGACACCAAGCTCGACACCGACGCCAACTATCTGCGCTGCCTCGACTGGGCGCTTCGCCCCGAGAACGTCGCTGCGGTGCGACTGGGCGTCGCGGGGCACAATCTGTTCGGCATCGCCTATGCGTGGTTGCTGGCGGGGGAGCGCGGGGTTGGTGTCCTCGACTCCGGTGCGGCGACTCCGGTCGCGAACACCCAGCCGCCGATCGAGTTCGAGATGCTGCTCGGCATGGCGCAGGGGCAGGTGCAGGCCGTCTCGCGCGAGGTCGGCGAGGTGCTGCTCTACGTGCCGGTCGTGAATCCGGGCGAGTTCGATGTGGCCATCAGCTATCTCGTCCGTCGTCTCGAAGAGAACGCGTCGAGCGACAACTTCCTCTCCGCCGCGTTCCGGCTCGGCGACGACGAGTCGCTCTTCGTGCGCGAGCGCGACAGGTTCCTCGACGCCGTCGACCGCTCGACGTCGCCGACGCTGCAGGTGGGCGCGCTGCGCAGCCAGGATCGGATGGCGCCGGTGCACGAGTCGATGCGCCCTGTGCCCGTGGCTCCCGCGCCCGAAGAGGGGCTGACCCAGGCGGTGCTCGGCATCTCGCGCGGCTCGGAGGACACCGGCGGGCCGTTCCTCGAGACGGCGGTCTACGCTCCGCGCGAGCTCGACGAGGCGACCGGCGGTGCTCCCGGATTCGCGAACACTCCGGACAGCGATCCGTCGCTTCCGGTCAACCGCGATTGGGCACGCGAGATCCACTCGCGCATCGCCGGCTCGACGCTCGGCACCGCGACGATCGACGCGGCACGTGTCGACGATGCCGACACGCTCGAGACCATGATCGCCGGAGTGCGGGATGCCGCTGCCCTATGGGGCGCGCGCCCCGCCACCGAACGCGCCGAGGTGCTGCTGCGTGCCGCGGCCGCGCTCGAGGGTCGACGAGGAGACCTGATCGAGGTCGCCGCCTCCGAGACCGGCAAGGTCTTCGCCGAGGCCGACGTGGAGGTCAGTGAGGCCGTCGACTTCGCCCGCTATTACGCAGCCAAGGCCAGAGAACTGGATGCCGTCGCCGGCGCCGCATTCGAGCCTGCGCGCGTCACCGTCGTCACACCGCCGTGGAACTTCCCTCTCGCCATCCCGGCCGGAGGCGTGCTCGCCGTGCTCGCCGCGGGCTCGGGAGTCGTCTTCAAGCCCGCCCCGCAATCGCGTCGCTGCGCCGCCGTCATCGCCGAGACGCTGTGGGAGGTCGGTGTGCCGCGTGATGTGCTCGCGCTCGTCGACATCGAGGAGGGCGACCTCGGTCGCGAGCTGATCTCGCACGAGGCGGTCGACCGCGTCATCCTCACCGGGTCGTGGGAGACCGCCGCGCTGTTCCGCTCGTGGCGGCCCGACCTTCCGCTGCTCGCCGAGACCAGCGGCAAGAACGCGATCATCATCACCCCGTCGGCGGATCTCGATCTCGCGGTCGCCGATCTGGTGCGCAGCGCCTTCGGGCACGCGGGGCAGAAGTGCTCGGCGGCGTCGCTCGCGATCCTCGTCGGCCCCGTCGGGCGGTCGAAGAGATTCGCCCGGCAGCTGGCCGATGCGACCCGGTCACTGCATGTCGGCTGGCCGACCGATCCGCTGGCCGAGGTCGGGCCTGTGATCGAGCGGCCGGAGGGCAAGCTCGCCTGGGCGCTCACCGAACTCGACGGCGAGGAGCAGTGGCTGATCGAGCCTGCCCTCTCGGCCGATGACCCCACCGGTCGACTCTGGCGGCCGGGCATCCGTGTCGGGGTGCAGCCGGGGTCGCGGTTCCACACCGAGGAGTTCTTCGGGCCCGTGCTGGGCGTCTTGCATGCCCCGACCCTGGAGCGGGCGATCGAGCTGCAGAACGCTGTCGAGTACGGCCTGACGGCGGGGCTGCACACGCAGGATCCGGCCGAGCTCGCCCTCTGGCTCGATCGGGTGCAGGCCGGCAACCTCTATGTGAACCGCGGCATCACCGGCGCGATCGTGCAGCGTCAGCCGTTCGGCGGGTGGAAGCGCTCGTCGGTCGGCCCCGGCGCCAAGGCGGGCGGACCCAACTACCTGATCGGACTCGGATCCTGGCGTTCGAGCGGGTCCGGCACGGTGTCGAGCACGCTGCATCTGCGCGGGCTCGACTCGCGCATCACCGACCTCATCGAGTCGGCACAGCCCTCGCTCGGCTTCGAGGCGTTCGAGTGGCTGCGTCGTTCGGCGCTCTCGGATGCGCTCGCCTGGGACAGGGAGTTCGGGCAGGTGAGAGACGTGTCGCACCTGGGCGTCGAGCGAAACCTGTTCCGCTACCGCCCTGTGCCGGTCGCGATCAGGGCCACGGCGGATGCCGGATGGCAGGAGCTGCTGCGCGTCGTCGTCGCCGCGGTGCGCGCCGGGGCCGGATTCGTGCTGTCGACCCCGGTGGGTCTGCCGTCGGCGGTGCGCCACGCGCTCGGCGAACTCGGTGCCGTGGTCTACATGGAGACCGACGACGAATGGATCGAGCGGATGCGGCGGCGCGGCGACGATTCGAACGGGCCGCTCGAGTCGCTCGACGACGAGCTGCGGCCGAGCAGGGCGCGCCTGGTGGGACCGCGCGACTCGGTGGCCGCGCTGCACCGAGCGCTGGCGGTGGCTGTCGACGGCGACCCCGACCTCGCGGTGTACGACGGCGAGGTCACCTCCGCCGGACGCATCGAGCTGCTGCCGTTCGTGCACGAGCAGGCGATCGCGATCACCGCGCACCGCTACGGCAACCCCGACGACTGGAGCGCCCCGGTCATCTGACCTGGTCGCCCGCACGCGACGAGGGATGCGTTAGTGACCCCGCCTACGGGGGCCGGCCTACCGCGTCGTGTAAAGAATTCTTGACACAGCGGATGCCGCGGGCATACTGTCGTGTCAAGAATCTTTTACATGGGAGGCATCATGGTCTACGAAGAGCGCAACGCCTGGGCCGGTCTCATCGTGGGCCTGGTCGTGATCGGGGCCTACGTCGTCATCGTCCTGCAGCAGGCCGCCGGCGGACCGGTGACCGATGTCGACTGGTTCCCGCTCATGCTGTGGACGATCGGTCTCGGCATCGTCGCCACGATCGTGCTCAGCATCGTCTGGGGAATGATCGCCGGCGCGAAGGATCCCGACGGGGCCGGCAAGTCCGATGTCCGCGACCGCGACATCAGCCGTATGGGCAGCCGGGTGGAGCAGGCCTTCGTCGTGATCGCGGGCCTCGGTGTGATCGCGCTGTGCGCGGTGAGCGCCGACGTCTTCTGGATCGCCAACACCATGTTCGCGGGGTTCGCCGTCTCGGCCATGGTCGGCAGCGTCGCGCGAGTCGTCGCCTACCGACGGGGACTCGTCTGATGGTCAAGCCCACACTCGTCTCCAACCGCATCCGCGCCCACCGCGAAGCAGCCGGGCTCACCCAGGCCGAACTCGCCCGCAGCATCGGCGTGACGAGGCAGACGCTGATCGCGATCGAACAGGAGAAGTACTCTCCGTCGCTCGAGCTCGCATTCCAGATCGCCCGCGCCTTCGGCGTGGGGCTCGATGACCTGTTCCAGTATCCGCAACCCACCAGCACGGAGGTGTGACATGACCGAGACCGACAAGACCCCGACGAACCAGACCGAGATGATGCCGGCGTGGCGTCGCGAGACCTACGGCTCGGCCGACGGATTCCGGCTCGAGCAGATCCCCATTCCCGTGCCTCGGCACGGCGAGGTCGTGCTGCGCGTCGAGGCGACCGCGCTCCACGCGGGCGACGTCCGACTCATGCTCGGCGACCCGCTGCTCGTGCGCCCGATCTTCGGGCTGACCCGTCCGAAGTATCCGGTGCGCGGAATGGAGGTCGCCGGCACCGTCGTGGCCGTGGGGCCGAGCGCGATCGGAGCCGAGCTCGGCGAGCGTGTCGTCGGTGAGGTCACCGGAGGTGGAGGATTGGCATCGCATGTCGCGGTGCCCGCCGCCCGGCTCGTGCCGATCCCGCCCGATGTCACCTCCGAGACCGCTGCCTGCCTGCCGGTCTCGGCCGGCACCGCCTGGCAGGCCCTCGACCGCGCGGGGATCGGCTTTCGCGCGGCCAGAGGCAGCGTGGCCGGACATGTCCCACGCGTTCTCGTGATCGGTGCTTCCGGGGGAGTCGGCACCTTCGCGGTGCAGCTCGCGGCGCTGCGCGGCGCCGAAGTCTGGGCGACCTGCGGCGAACGCAACTCCCGGCTCGTCGAGCACCTCGGCGCCGTGCGCACGCTCGACCACCGCACTGCACCGCTGGGCGACCTGCCGGCCGGGCACTTCGACGCGGTGATCGACATCGCCGGAGGCATGGGCCTGCGCGTGCTGCAGCGACTCGTCGTGCCCGGCGGCTCGGTGGTGCTCGTGGCAGGCAACGGAGGGCACGTACTCGGACCGATACCGCGCATACTCACGGCGCTGCTCCTGTCGATCGGGTCGAGTCGCCGCATCCATCCGTTGGCGGCGACGCCGCGCCCCGAGGTCCTCGCCAAGCTGCTCGAGCTCACGGCGGAGGGCCGCATGACGCCTGTGGTCGAGCGGGAGTACGCCTTCGACGATGCACGCGCCGCCCTCGCGCACCTCGAGGCGGGCCACACCGTGGGCAAGGTCGTCGTGCACGGGGCCTGACCGCGAGGCGCGGTGCTCTGGCGGCGTTCAGGGGCGGATGACAGAATGGATGCTGGCGTGCCCGAGTCGCATCTTCCCCCGGGCGTCGACTCTGACCGAGCGACGCGGGTCGAAGGACCGCCGGGCCCCTGGACAGCGTCCGCCGCATCCGTTCGAGGAGCCCCATGTCTGTCGAAACCACTGCGCCGGCGTCCGAGACCGCAACCCCGGTCCGCACCGCACACCACCGTCACTATCTGATGTGCAAGCCGTCGCACTTCACGGTGAACTACTCGATCAACCCGTGGATGGAGCCGACGAAGCCGACCGACACAGCTCGGGCTGTCGAGCAGTGGCAGAAGCTGCACGACCTCTACCTCGAGCTCGGTCACGAGGTCGAGCTGATCGAGCCGCTCGCCGGATACCCCGACATGGTCTACACCGCCAACGGCGGGTTCCTGATCGACGGCCGCGCGTACGTGCCGAAGTTCCGCTTCGTCGAGCGTCAGGGTGAGGCCCCCGCGTTCGCGGACTGGTTCCGCGGTGCCGGCTACGACACCGTCATCCCCGAAGAGGTCAACGAGGGCGAGGGCGACTTCCTGCTCGTCGGCGACGTGATCCTCGCGGGCACCGGCTTCCGCTCGACCGGCGACAGCCACCGCGAGGTCGGAGAGGTGTTCGGTCGCGAGGTCGTGTCTCTCAACCTCGTCGACCCGCGGTTCTATCACCTCGACACCGCGATCGCGGTGCTCGACCCCGTGCAGGGCGTTGAGAACGGCGGCCCCGAGCGCGCGAACATCGCGTATCTGCCCGGCGCCTTCGACGATGCGAGCCGAGCGATCCTCGAGGAGCGTTTCCCGGATGCGATCCTCGTGTCCGACGAGGACGGGTCGGTGTTCGGTCTCAACTCGGCGAGCGACGGCTACAACGTGGTCATCTCGCCGCGCGCGCTCGGCTTCGAGAAGCAGCTGCGCGAGCGCGGCTACAACCCGATCATGGTCGACCTGTCCGAGCTGCTGCTCGGCGGCGGCGGCATCAAGTGCTGCACCCTCGAACTGCGCGGTGACGCGTGACCGCCGTCGACGCCGGCGTCGACGCCGAGGTGACCGCCGAGCCGCACGTCGCCCACAACTATCACCCGCTGCCGGTCAACATCGCACGCGGTGACGGTGCCTGGGTGACGGATGTCGAGGGCAAGCGGTACCTCGACCTCCTCGCCGCCTACTCGGCGGTGAACTTCGGCCATCGGCATCCTGCTCTCGTGGCGGCGCTCACCGAGCAGCTCGGTCGGGTCACGCTGGTCAGCAGGGCGTTCCAGAGCGATCGGCTCGAGCCGTTCGCCGCGGCACTCGCGAAGCTCGCCGGCAAGGACATGGTGCTGCCGATGAACACCGGTGCCGAAGCGGTCGAGACGGGCATCAAGGTCGCCCGCGCCTGGGGATACCGCGTCAAGGGCATCTCCGAGGGCCGGGCGCGGATCATCGTCGCCGCCGGCAACTTCCACGGCCGCACCACCACGATCGTCAGCTTCAGCGACGACGAGCAGGCGCGAGCCGACTTCGGTCCCTATACGCCGGGCTTCGACGTGGTTCCCTACGGGGATGCGGATGCCGTCGCCGCCGCGATCACCGAAGACACCGCCGCCGTGCTGATCGAGCCGATCCAGGGGGAGGGCGGGGTGGTGATCCCGCCGGAGGGATACCTGCGCCGCATCCGCGAGATCTGCGACGACAAGAACGTGCTGTTCATCGCAGACGAGATCCAATCCGGACTCGGACGCGTCGGCGAGACCTTCGCCTGCGACCGCGAGGGTGTCGTGCCCGACCTGTACCTGCTGGGCAAGGCACTGGGTGGCGGAATCCTGCCGGTGTCCGCCGTCGTGGGCAACGCCGATGTGCTCGGAGTCATCCGCCCGGGGGAGCACGGCTCGACGTTCGGCGGCAACCCGCTCGCCGCGGCCGTGGGGCTGCGCGTGGTGGAGATGCTCGAGTCGGGGGAGTTCCAGGAGCGCGCTCGTGCACTCGGGGCTCACCTCGCCGCGGCACTCGAACCGCTGAAGGGTCATGGGGTCACCGAGGTGCGCATCGCCGGCCTGTGGGCAGGCGTTGACATCGACCCCGCCAAGGGCACGGGGCGCGAGATCGCCGAGAAGCTGCTCGACCGTGGGGTGCTGGTGAAGGACACGCACGGCCAGACGATCCGCATCGCACCGCCGCTGGTCATCCGGGCGACCGAGCTCGACTGGGCGGTCGAGCAGTTGAAGCTGGTCCTGGGGGCCTGAACCCCGCGTCCGCCGGGCGACACGCCCGGCGGACAGCCCGGATTTGCCGGAACCCCGGAACCCACGTAACTTATTACTTGTTCGCCCCACAGGGAAGCGGAGAGGCCGAGAGCTTCACCCCCCTCAAGCGGAGAACCACCTCCACTCGATCTGCTCCTCGGAGCAGATCGCAGACACACTTCTGTCTGACCTGGAGCTTCCTACCGGAACAGCGGTCAATTTGACAGCGACGCCGGAACGGATAAGCTAGTGAAGTTGCCTCGGAGGCCTTGAGCCCCGAGCTGCAGATCTGGTTCTGAGCTTCACGGCGTGTCGATTTGACAGCCGGAACAGCGAAGATAAGATAGAGAAGTTGCCCTTCGGGCCTGGTTGTGATGACTGGGTCGTGGGAGCATCCGATCCTTGAGAACTCAACAGCGTGCACTTGTCAAATG